>JBGAGD010000002.1:0-926414 GCA_044226875.1 Bacteroidia bacterium | reverse complement strand
CTTCAATGGAACATTTCGAGTGCGGGAACCTGTTCAAGTACGAGTTCAACGATGACGATACAAGTTGATCCCGCTACGGATATTGCTAATGCAGGCCCATCACAAACTCTTTGTATTACAACAAACAGTACAACTCTAGCGGCTAACACTCCAACCACGGGCGTTGGTTCATGGTCTGTTGTATCCGGAACTGCTGTATTTACGAACTCGAATAGCCCAACCACAACGGTTAGCGGTTTGGGCCTTGGTATAAATGTTCTTCAATGGAATATTACATCTGCGGGAACCTGCTCAAGTACTTCGAGTACAATGACCATCCAGGTGGATCCTGCGACAAGTATTGCTAATGCCGGCCCTAATCAAACAATTTGTATCACTACCAATTCAACAACATTGGCGGCTAATACTCCTACAACCGGAACTGGTACCTGGTCGGTGATATTAGGTTCGGCTGTATTCACAAGTTCAACTAGTCCGAATACAACGGTTACGGGCTTGGGCCTTGGCATAAATGTTCTTCAATGGAACATCACGTCTGCCGGAACCTGCTCAAGTACGAGTTCAACAATGACAATACAAGTTGATCCCGCTACAAGTATTGCTAACGCTGGTCCAAGTCAAACAGTTTGTATTACAACAAACAGTACAACGCTAGTAGCTAACACTCCGACAACGGGAACCGGTACATGGAGTTTAGTTTCTGGCTCTGCTGTATTCACTAACTCAAATAGCCCAACCACAACGGTTAGCGGTTTGGGCCTTGGCATAAATGTTCTTCAATGGAACATTTCGAGTGCGGGAACCTGTTCAAGTACGAGTTCAACGATGACGATACAAGTTGATCCCGCTACGGATATTGCTAATGCAGGCCCATCACAAACTCTTTGTATTACAACAAACAGTACAACTCTAGCAGCTAACACTCCAACCACGGGCGTTGGTTCATGGTCTGTTGTATCCGGAACTGCTGTATTTACGAACTCGAATAGCCCAATTACAACGGTTAGCGGTTTGGGCCTGGGAATAAATGTTCTTCAATGGAACATCACGTCTGCGGGAACCTGTTCGTCAACATCGAGTACAGTGACAATTCAAGTAGACCCGGCGACAAGTATTGCTAACGCTGGTCCAAGTCAAACAGTATGTATTACGACCAATTCAACAACATTAGCCGCGAACACTCCAACCACCGGAACAGGAACATGGTCAGTGGTATCTGGTGTAGCGGTGTTTACCAATTCAAATAGCCCAACCTCAACGGTTAGTGGTTTGGGCCTTGGCATAAATGTATTGCAATGGAACATTACAAGCGTAGGAACCTGTTCGTCAACATCAAGTACGATGACCATCCAGGTGGATCCTGCCACAAGTATTGCTAATGCGGGACCTAGTCAGACCATTTGTATCACAACAAACAGTACAACACTTGCTGCCAATACGCCAACTACAGGAGTGGGAAGTTGGAGTTTAGTATCAGGTACAGCCGTTATCACTAACACCAACAGCCCTACCAGCACAGTAACGGGATTAGGTTTAGGGATAAATGTATTGCAATGGAATATCACTTCTGTAGGAACCTGTTCATCAACATCAAGCACGATGACCATCCAGGTGGATCCGGCAACGAGTATTGCTAACGCTGGTCTATCACAAACAGTATGTATTACAACAAACAGTACAACACTTGCTGCTAATACTCCAACTACCGGAACAGGTACATGGTCGGTAATATCAGGTTCGGCTGTATTCACAAGTTCAACTATCCCGAATACAACGGTTACGGGCTTGGGTCTTGGTATCAACGTTCTTCAATGGAAAATCACTTCCGTAGGAACTTGCTCAAGCACTTCTTCTACCATGACGATTCAAGTTGATCCTGCGGCTAGTATTGCTAATGCCGGCCCAAGCCAAACGCTTTGTATTTTAAATCCAACAGCAACGCTTGCTGCAAATACACCAACTACCGGCACAGGTACCTGGACAGTTATATCAGGTTCAGCAATTATAACCAATTCAACAAATCCAAATACAACGGTTACGGGTGTTGGGCTAGGCGTTAATGTATTGCAGTGGAATATCGCATCACCGGGAACATGTTCAAGCACGGCATCTACAATGACATTACAGGTAGATCCGGCTCCAAGTATTGCCAATGCAGGACCTTCACAAACACTTTGTATTTTAAATCCAACTACAACAATGGCGGCCAATACACCAACCAGCGGAGTTGGTACATGGTCTGTAATTAGCGGAAGCGCAGTTATTACCAATTCAAATAATCCAAATACTACATTAACAGCTGTTGCGTTAGGCACAAATGTTTTACAATGGACTATCAATAATAACGGCGCCTGTCCTTTAACAAGCTCTACAACGACGGTAATAGTTAACCCGGCTCCAACTATAGCGAACGCTGGTCCAAACCAAACAATTTGCATTAACTCTCCTTCAACTACACTGGCGGGTAATACTCCAACCAGTGGTGTGGGAACATGGTCGGTAATTAGTGGAAGCGGAACAATTACAAACCCAAATGCGCCTAACTCTGCAATAACGGGATTAGGTTTAGGATCAAATGTTTTACAATGGAGCATCACTAATAACGGCGCTTGCCCATTCACCAGCGCAACAATGACCATACAGGTGGATAATCTTCCTTCTACTTCGATTGCCGGGCCTAGCCAGACATTATGTGTTTCTAATAATAGTTTAAACATGGGAGGAAATATTCCTGCTGTTGGTAATGGAGTGTGGACGTTAATACTGGGTTCAGGAACAATTGTAACTCCTGGTTCAGGAACAACTGCGGTAACAAATTTGGGTTTAGGTCAAAACTTTTTTCAATGGACGATCAGTAACGGTGTTTGCCCTAATTCTGTCTCAAGTGTTATTATAACGATCGATCCGTTGCCAAGTATTGCTGTTGCAGGCCCAAGTCAAACCCTGTGTATTACAACAAATTCTACAACACTTGCCGGAAACACACCTACAAGTGGCGTTGGTACCTGGTCTGTAATCAGCGGCAGCGGAAATATTACAAGTGTGAATAACCCTACAACCACGGTAACAAATTTAGGTTTGGGAATAAATGTATTGCAATGGGGCATTACAAATAACGGCGCGTGTCCGCAAACAAGTTCTACTATGACGATCCAGGTTGATCCTGCAACCAGCATCGCAAATGCAGGGCCAAGCCAAACAATATGCGTCTCTACAAATTCAACTACAATGGCCGCTAATACACCAACAACAGGCGCAGGTACCTGGAGTCTGGTTTCGGGAACGGCAATTATCACAAACTCAACAAACCCTAACACAACGGTTACGGGTCTGGGGCTTGGTATAAATGTATTACAGTGGAGTATAACATCTGTAGGTACCTGTTCAAGTACATCGTCAACCATGACCATACAGGTTGATCCTGCACCAAGTATTGCCAATGCCGGCCCAAGCCAAACGCTTTGTATTTTAAATCCAACTACAACACTCGCGGCAAATACACCAACCAGCGGTGTTGGTACATGGTCGGTAATTAGTGGAAGCGCTGTAATTACCAATTCCAATAACCCTAACACAACGGTTACGGGTGTTGGGCTTGGTATAAATGTTTTAAAATGGACGATCAATAATAATGGCGCCTGCCCGCAAACAAGCGCTACTATGACCATACAGGTTGATCCTGCACCAAGTATTGCAAATGCCGGCGCAACGCAAACGCTTTGTATCTTAAATCCAACTACAACTCTGGCGGCAAACACACCAACATCAGGAGTGGGAACATGGTCTGTAATCAGCGGGGCGGGAGTTTTTGGTAATGCTAATAATCCAACAACAATAGTTAGCGGTTTAGCATTAGGAACAAATGTATTGCAATGGAGTATTACAAATAACGGCGCCTGTCCGTTAACAAGTGCTACCACAACAATTATTGTAGACCCCGCGCCAAGTATTGCTAACGCCGGCCCAAGCCAAACACTTTGCGTGTTAAATCCAACTACAACAATGGCCGCCAATACGCCAACATCTGGTGTAGGTACCTGGTCAGTAATCAGCGGAAGTGCTGTGATCACCAACTCAAATAATCCTAACACAACGGTTACAGCCGTTGGGCTTGGCACCAATGTATTGCAATGGAGCATTACAAATAACGGCGCTTGCCCATTAACAAGCGCTACTATGACAATTGTTGTGGATCCTGCACCAAGTATTTCTGTTGCAGGCCCAAATCAAACTGTGTGTATCAGTTCTCCAACGGCAGTTCTTGCTGGTAATACACCAACCAGTGGCGTAGGTACATGGAGTGTTATTGGAGGAAGCGGTACAATTACAAGTGTGAATAATCCTTCTACAACTGTAACCAATTTAGGTTTGGGAATAAATATTTTACAATGGACGATCACCAATAATGGCGCTTGTCCGCAAACAGGGTCAGGCATGACCATCCAGGTTGACCCGGCCCCAAGTATCTCAAATGCCGGTGCAAATCAAACGGTTTGTATCAGTTCTCCTACTACCGCCATGACCGCAAATACCCCAACCACGGGTGTTGGCACATGGTCGTTAATTAGCGGCACCGCAGTAATAACAAATTCAAACAACCCTAACACTACTATTACAGGATTAGGATTGGGCATTAACGTGTTTCAATGGAGCATTGCTAATGGTGTTTGTCCAACAACCACTTCAACAATGAGTATTCAGGTGGATGCGTTACCAAGTATAGCATCGGCAGGCACAAGTCAAACAATTTGTGTTTCGTCTCCAACTATTCTTATGTCTGGCAATACACCAACTACCGGGGTTGGAACCTGGTCTGTTATTTCCGGATCGGGAACGATTACAAGCCCGAATAATCCAACCACAACGGTTACCGGATTGGGGCTTGGTGTAGATGTTCTGCAATGGAGTATCGCCAATGGAGTTTGTGCCACAACAACTTCAACGATGAGTGTACAGGTTGACAATGTACCCACAATTGCAAGTGCAGGACCAAATCAAACTCTATGTATTACCAGCCCAAGTTTGATTATGTCTGGCAATGCTCCAACCGTTGGCACCAGTTTATGGACACAGCCAACCGGCACATCAAATATTGTAACCCCAACAGCCAATAATACACAGGTTAATGGTATAAGTTTAGGACAAAACACTTTTGTATGGACCATCAGTAATGGTGTTTGTGCTCCTTCGGTTTCAAATGTAAGTATTACAATCAATCCTTTGCCGAGCGCTGCAGTAGCTGGTGCAAATCAAACAATTTGTATCAGTTCTCCAACAGCCGCTTTAAATGGCAATAACCCTGCTGTTGGAACCGGTACCTGGAGCGTAATTTCAGGAAGCGGAACAATTACTTCGGTAAACGCACCAACTACAACTGCAGTTAATTTAGGATTAGGCACGAATGTACTACAATGGAGTATAGGTACAGTTGGTTGCGCACCAACGATTTCAACCTTGAGCATAAAAGTAGACCAGGTTCCAACAATTGCCAATGCTGGCCCCAACCAAACATTATGTGTAAATAATCCTACCACAACCTTAAATGCAAATAATCCTGTGGTGGGTGTTGGCAGTTGGTCTATCATCGCCGGAAGCGGTACGTTAAGTAACTCATTGTCGCCAACAAGTTCGGTAACCGGTTTACCAACCGGAACGAATGTATTGCAATGGACCATAACCAATGGCGTTTGCGCACCAAGTATATCTACCATGAGTATACAGGTAGATAACAATACAATTTTCGCTTCTGCAGGGCCAAATCAAACATTGTGTGCTGCGTCGCCAAGTACAACCCTTGCCGGCAATACGCCAACCGTTGGGTCGGGTACCTGGGTGGTGCTGGTCGGAAGCGGTAGCATTACAACACCAACCCTCTCGAATTCGACAGTTACAGGTTTAGGCACAGGAACGAATATTTTACAGTGGACAGTTATTAATGGCGTATGTTCGTTTAACTCTTCTATCGTTTATATTTATGTTGTTCCATCGCCGGGTGTTCCAAATGCAGGTCCTAGCCAAACATTGTGTATCAGTAATCCTACTACAACCATCGCGGCAAATAGCCCTAGTTTGGGCACCGCTAGTTGGTCGGTAGTATCGGGTGCAGCCAACATTGTAACCCCAACAACAAATACCAGTAATGTATTAAGTGTGGGTTTAGGAAACAATGTTTTGGCGTGGACAATGACCTACAGTGTGTGTTCGCTTACTTCAACTTTAAATATTCATGTGGATAATATTCCATCGATACCGACAGCAGGCCCAAATCAAACTATTTGTATAAGTACACCTACCACCGTTATGGCAGCAAATACTCCAACCAGTGGTGCCGGAAGCTGGTCGTTGGTTTCAGGTACAGGTGTAATAACAACTCCAACACTTGCAACAACGTCTATTACAGGTTTGGCTCTTGGTACAAATGTATTTGCATGGACGATAAATGGTGGTGGCTGTGGAACAGCTTCTTCAACAATGAGTATCGAAGTGGATAATTTACCAACAACTGCGGCTGCAGGAGGAAATCAAACGCTTTGCGTCAGTAACCCAACCACAGTATTAACGGGCAATACGCCGGTTGCAGGAACGGGGCTTTGGTCGATCCTTGCAGGTAGTGGAGCAATAACCACACCAACATTATCTACAAGTTCTGTAACCGGGCTTGGCCTTGGTGTAAATATATTACAATGGACAATCTCAAATGGCGCGTGTGTAAGCTCATCAACAATGAGTATCCAGGTGGATGATGTACCAACAGTTTCAAACGCCGGTGCAACCCAATCAATATGTATCAGCTCTCCAACAACGGTTTTAACAGGTAACGCTGCCCTTGTTGGAAATGGCCTATGGACGTTTATCCTCGGTAGCGGAACTATTACAACGCCAACATTATCTACGAGCCCGGTAACGGGATTAGGTCTTGGTTTAAATGTTTTACAGTGGACGATCTCTAATGGTGTATGCGCAGCAAGTTCATCTACCACAAGCATACAGGTTGATGCTGCTCCAACAATTGCTAATGCCGGCTCAAACCAAACATTATGTATAACCACAGGATCGGCAACATTGGCAGGAAATACACCAACAAGTGGAGTGGGAACGTGGTCGGTTGTATCAGGAAGTGGTGTTATTACAAATTCATTATTACCTAACTCAACCATAACAAGCTTAGGGTTGGGATTAAACGTTTTACAGTGGAGTATAACAAGCGGTGCTTGTGGTACAACAACTTCAACCATGAGTATCCAGGTGGATGATGTGCCAACCGTTTCAAACGCCGGACCAAATCAAACGGTTTGTGTTAGTTCTGCAAATGCTTTATTAGCAGGTAACACAGCACTTGTGGGAACCGGAACATGGTCGGTTATTTCGGGAAGCGGTACGATTACAACACCTACATTGTCAACAAGTAATGTTACCGGATTAGGCCTTGGTGTAAACGTGTTGCAATGGACAATCGTAAGTGGCTCTTGCGGATCGAGTACTTCAACCATGAGCATCCAGGTAGATCAACTTCCAACAGCTGCAACCGCAAGTCCGAATCAAACTGTTTGTATTACGTCGCCAACAGCAACTATTATTGGCAATGTGCCAACCGTTGGTACCGGAACCTGGACTTTAGTTTCTGGTAGTGGAATAATTACTTCAGCATCTTCTCCAACCACCACAGTTACTAACTTAGGCGCCGGCACAGTTGTTTTTGCCTGGACGATCAGCAATGGAGTTTGCGCCTCCTCAACAGCTTCAACACAGATATTGGTTGATCCTGCTCCTACAATTGCAAACGCAGGGCCAAACCAAACTGTTTGTATCAGCAGCCCTAGCGTAGTAATGGCCGCAAATATCGCTGCAATAGGAACAGGCTCGTGGACACTTGTTTCGGGAACCGGGGCTATTGCAAATACTACTTTAGAAACAACTGCTATGAATGGTTTAGGAGCAGGTGTGAATGTGTTTGCATGGACAATTACGAATAACTGTTCTTCTTCTACGTCAACCGTTTCAATAACTGTCGATCAACTTCCTACAACTGCGATCGCCGGATCTAATCAAACTATTTGTATCAGCAGTCCATCTGTAACGGTTAATGGCAATACACCGGCAGTTGGAACAGGAAGCTGGACGCTTGTTTCGGGAACCGGAGCGATTACTTCAGCAACTTCTCCTACAACAACAATAACAGGGTTAGGATTAGGTAATAATGTATTTGCATGGACAATTAGCAATGCCGCCTGTGCTCCATCTGTTTCAAATCTTACAATAACCGTTGATCCTTTACCAACGGTTGCAAATGCGGGCCCAAATCAAACCATTTGTATCAGTAGCCCTAATGCTGTAATGGCCGCCAATAACGCTGCCGTTGGAACCGGTTCGTGGTCGGTAGTTTCGGGGAGCGGAACCATTGCAAACATTAACCTGGAAACCACTAACATTACTGCTATCGGTTTAGGAACAAATGTATTTGCCTGGACGATCTACAGTGGTTGCGGCTCGTCAACATCAAATGTTACCATTACGGTTGATCCTGCTCCTACCACAGCACTGGCAGGACCAAATCAAACCATTTGTATCAGCAGTCCATCTACAACTTTAAACGGAAACAACCCAACATCAGGTACCGGTATCTGGACATTGGTTTCGGGAAGCGGGGCAATTACCTCTGCAACTTCTGCAACTACTACAATTACCGGTTTAGCTATTGGCGATAATATATTTGAATGGACCATCAGCAATGGCGTGTGCCCTCCTTCGGTTTCGGATGTAACAATAACTGTAGATCCTCTACCAACTGTTGCTAGTGCGGGGCCAAATCAAACCATTTGTATCAGCAGCGCCAGTGCAGTGATGGCGGCTAACAATGCTGCCGTGGGAACAGGTTCGTGGTCGGTTGTTTCGGGAAGTGGTACAATAGCAAACATTAATTTGGAAACTACAAGTATCAGTAGCATTGGTTTAGGAACAAACGTATTTGCCTGGACAATATTCAGTGGCTGCGGTTCATCTACATCAAATGTTACTATCACTGTTGATCCGGCTCCTACAACTGCCGTAGCAAGCCCAAATCAAACCATTTGCATTACAAGCCCAACTACAACTATAATCGGCAATGTGCCAACCGTTGGTACCGGTAGCTGGACATTGATCTCCGGAATTGGCACAATTACTTCAGCAACGTCTGCAACTACAACTTTAACCGGCTTGGCAGTTGGTGATAATGTGTTTGAATGGAGCATCAGCAATGGTGTTTGTGCTCCGTCTGTTTCTGATGTAACAATAACTGTTGATCCGGTTGCAACATTAGCCAACGCCGGGCCAAACCAAACCATTTGTATAAGTAGCGCAAGTGCGGTAATGGCAGCCAATAACGCGGCCGTTGGAACGGGCTCCTGGTCTGTTGTTTCGGGAAGCGGCACCATCGCAAATGTTAATCTCGAAACTACAACCATAAGCGGAATTGGTTTGGGAACCAATGTATTTGCCTGGACGATCTATAGCAGTTGCGGGTCGTCATCTTCGAATGTTACCATTACGGTAGACCAGGCTCCAACAGTGGCTTCGGTAAGCGCTAATCAAACATTATGTATAACAAGCCCGAGCACTACAATTAGCGGCAATACACCAACCGTTGGTACCGGTGGCTGGACATTGATCTCAGGTACGGGTACAATTGCATCGCCAAGTGCTGCCACAACAAATGTAACCGGTTTGGGTGCCGGTGTAAATGTTTTTGAATGGGCAATTTCAAACGGTGTGTGCGCACCTTCAACAGCGCAGGTTCAGATAACGGTTGATCCATTACCTACAACCGCCGCCGCGGGACCAAACCAAACCGTATGTGTTAGCAGCGGAGCAACCATGAACGGTAATGCACCTGCAGTTGGAACCGGGTCGTGGTCGGTTGTTTCGGGAAGCGGTGTAATAACAAGCGTGAACTCTGAAACAACAACCATAACAAGTTTAGGAATTGGTAATAACGTGTTTGCCTGGACAATTTTCAGCAGTTGCGGCTCTTCAACATCAAATGTAACGATCACCGTTAACCAGCTTCCTACAACTGCTACTGCAAGCCCTGACCAAACCTTGTGTATCAGCAGTCCGAGCACAACAATTTCGGGTAACGTTCCAGCGGTTGGTACCGGAACATGGACACTGATCTCAGGTAGTGGAAGTATAACTACGCCAGGAATTGCGGTTACAACGGTAACGAATCTGGCAATTGGCATAAATGTTTTTGAATGGTCGATCACAAACGGTGTTTGCCCGGCTTCAACATCAAGTGTACAAATAACAGTTGATCCGGCATCTACACCGGCAGTAGCCGGACCAAATCAAACCATCTGTGCAACCGGTGCGGTTACAATGGCAGGTAATATTCCTGCAATTGGTTCAGGATCGTGGACGGTGGTATCGGGTAGTGGTGCAATTACAACACCAACACTAGCTAATACGACTGTTACCGGTTTAGGCACAGGTGCAAATGTTTTTGCGTGGACAATTTCGGGAGGCTGTGGGTCATCCGTATCAAACGTGACCATTACCGTTGATCAACTTCCTTCTGCCGCAATTGCAGGTGTAGATCAAACTTCGTGTGCAGCTACATCAGCAAATTTAAATGCTGCTAACCCTGCCGTTGGAACAGGTATCTGGACTGTTATTGCCGGAGGTGCTTCTGTATCTGTTCCGGGCTTAAATACTTCACCAGTTACAGGGTTATCTACCGGCACAAATATTTTAGTATGGACGGTAACTAACGGTTCGTGCCCTGCATCAAAAGATACGGTTAAGATCTTTATTGATGCTATGCCAACAATTGCAAATGCAGGCCCGGATCAAAGCAGTTGCGTAAATACAGTTACGTTAAATGGTAATTCACCTGTTTTAGGAACAGGCATGTGGTCTGTTATTTCAGGAGGTTCTTCTGTAACCAACCCAACACAAAATAATTCAGGTGTTACCGGTTTATCTGTTTCAACAAATTCTTTAGTATGGACAATTACAAACGGCGTTTGCCCTCCGTCTACAGATATGGTAGTTATAACAGTAATCCCTCCTTCGGCACCAGCAGCTGCAGGAAACGATACTACCATCTTCTTAAATCAAATAACATTGAACGGTAGCAACCCGGGTGCAGGATCTGGCGTGTGGTCGTTAGTGAGTGGATCAGGAAATATAAGCAGCCCTGGAATTTATAATACCGGTGTCACCGGTTTCCAACCTGGTGTAAATACTTTAAGATGGACGGTTACTGATGGATGCGGATCTACATTTGATGACATTAATATTACGTTGGTAGATGCGAGCCTTCCTAATGGCATCTCTCCAAATGGCGATGGTATAAACGATGTATTTATTATTCCATTTATCGGATCTTATACAAAAGTTGAGATACAGATCATCAATAGGTGGGGTAATCTTGAGTTTGAAGACAAGAATTATAATAATAATTGGGGAGGCTTGAACCAGGCCGGTAACCCGCTTGCAGAAGACACCTATTTTTACGTTCTGAAATTAGATAATACAATTAAAAACGGATATATAACACTTAAACGATGAGAAAATTATATGCCATATTAATTGCGGTAATATTTTCAAATGCTATTGTTGCCCAGCACTCCACGCTGACTTCAAATTATTTGTTTAATATTTTTGCGATTAACCCGGCTTACGCAGGGCAAAGAAGATCTCTTGATGCTACTATATTTTATAGAAAACAATGGTTAGGCCCCGCCGGAACGCCACAAACTGCAAGCCTTATGGGTAGCATGGAAATTAAACCAAAGAATTTTTCGGTTGGTTTTCAATACGATCACGATAACATTGGGTTTACTACTACTCAAAATATAAAAGTAGCTTTCTCTTACCGTTTAAAATTAGATAAGAAACGTAAACTGGCCTTTGGTATTATGCCTGGTTTTAGAAGGCAGTTTTACGATTACAGAAAAGTAATTACAACCACTTCGGGCGATGCAGCATTTACCCCTGGCTCACCAACCATAAATACATTTATTACAGGTGTTGGTGCGTTTTATTATTCTAAAAAAATGTACATCGGCCTCTCTTCTCCCGAAATATTAAATCTGAATGGTTCAAATCCTGCGCCTGAAATAAATTTAATAGCCGGATATATTATCAAGTTAAGCGATGAAGTAGTTTTAAAGCCTTCTTTTTTAGTACGGGAAATGAAAAATTCGCCAACACAATTTGATATAAACGCAACAGCATATTTTAAAGAAGATCTTGGCGTAGGCCTTGCTTACAGGAATAAGGAGGCCTTAATCGCCTATTTTGACTGGGTAATTGATAAAAAATTTAAGGTAGGCTATGCATATGATTATTCGTTAGGACCACTTAGAAAATTTAATTCAGGAACCCACGAAATTATGTTGAACTATTTTTTCGGTAAACTTTCTCACGCACCTTCTCCAAGATTTTTCTGATGATCTCTACGTCCAGGCTATGGAATTTTTTATGGTGCATGCTTATTTCTTTAAGCATGTTCTCTCAAAATAGATTTCTATTTGACTCTGCGACTATTGAGGTAAAACCATTAAATATTAATACAAAAGAATCTGAATTCAGTCCTTTTATAATTGGCAACAATTTCTTTTATACTTCTTCAAAAGAAAGAAAAGTAGGCGTTACACATATGGAAAAGTCTACCGAGCGCCAGATGTTGGATATGTATAAAGGCCGGCTTTCAGATTCGGTAACGGTAAAAGATATTAAAGCGCTAACGCGTAAAATAAACAACTCTGTAAACCAGGGCACTTGTTTTTTTGACGTAGAAACTTCGCGCTTATATTATTCGGGCGATGTACCGGCGCAAAGCCATTATAAAAAATATAAACTCGCAATATTTTCCAGTGAGTATAAAAATAATGAATTTCAATATCCACGGATAGAATTGGTATTGGCAGATACGTTTTCTGCCGCCCATCCCATGCTATATAAAGGCAGAATGTATTTTTCGGCAAATCTTATTGGTGGCAAAGGAAAAACAGACATCTATTATGCCGAAAAAATAGATAACCAGTGGGCGAACATAAAAAACTGTGCTTTCTTAAATACATCAGAAGGTGAATATTTTCCTTATGTAATAAACGATGAGGAGATTTATTTTTCGAGTAACCGGCCGGGTGGTTATGGTAAGCTGGACATTTATAAATGTACAACTATTGATGATTCAACCCACCAGGTACAGAATTTAGGCGCACCGATAAATACAAAATACGACGATTTTGGCGTATACATTGATAGCTTGCAGGAAGGTGGTTATTTCTCGTCAGACAGAAAAAGGAACCAGGACGATATTTATTATTTTAAACAAACATGGCCGGTATTTAAAAATTGTAAAGAGCCTGTTAAAGAAGACTATTGCTATAACTTAACAGAAGAAAGCACCTTAGATTCTGACTCGTTAAAAGGATATTATTATCAATGGTCGTTTGGTGATGGAACCACAGAAAAAGGATTAACTGTAAGGCATTGTTTTCCTGGTCCGGCGAGCTATTTAATTAATTTAAATATCATTGATTCTGTTACGCGCGCTGTTTTTATGAGCCAGGCTTCTTTTGACCTTCAGGTTGACTCGATCGTGCAATTAAAAATAAACTGTTTAGATACCGTGCTTCAAAATAAAAAATTCAATATTAATACCGACTGGACCTACTTACCCGATAATAAGATAAACGGATATTATTTTGAGATTGATGGACATAGAATGCGCGGCAAATCCCACGACCAGGTGTTTGCAGAAAAAGGAAGGCATAAAGTTTTATTAGGAGTTGCCACTTATAATTCAAAAACAAAACAAAAAGAATTGTTGTGCACTACAAAAGATATTATTTGTGTTGATTCAACAACCTGGCTGGCTGTCGAAAAAAGACAGATCGAAAAAATTGCCGATCAATTTGCATATAAAAAATTTCCGGGTGATTCTGCCTTGCTTAGTAATATGAATTACGATGAGGAGGAAATGAAATACAATAAAAAAGGATTAAATGGTAAACTTGCCGCAGAGGCAATAAAAAAAGTGGTTGACGAAAAAATTGCAAGCAAGAATAACAGAAGCGATACAATTAACAACAATATTGCAGCAAAAAATAAAAATAACGCGCAGCTTAACGATCCAAATAATAGCAACTCAAACGTTTCCGCAAACAATACTACCGATAATAACGGAAACAATATCGCTAACACCGATGGATCTTCCGGAGAAACAAAATACCTGAAACCGATCATGGATACGCTCATGAATCTTAAGGATGATGATGATGTTACATTCAGGGTAAATCTTGGTAAAAGCAAAGAACAAAAAGACACCACCATTTTAAACGCCAAAGGCATTAAAGGTATAAAAGAAAATAAAGTCGGGGATGAGTACCAATATACTTACGGTAACGAAAAGAAATTAAAGGATATTGAAAAATATTATGATAAAACAATAAAAGCCGGCATAGAGAATGCAGTGGTGGTTGGTTATAAAGGCGATTCTATTATTGGCTCACAGGGAAAATACATTAAAGCTGTGGATTTTGATAAAACAAAATCAAAAGACGATAGTTTGCGTATCGCTAAAAATATTGCAGGCCGCGAGGCTTTAAAAAATGCCCTGCCGAATATGACAGCCCTTCAACTGCGTGCAAAAGCTAATGCTCTAATAAAGAAAGCCGGTGATGAAGATCTTAAATCAAACGAATTAAAAGATCTTGCAGCTACTAAAAGCGGCGCTGAAAAAGATAGTTTAATAGCTAAATCAACTGAGTTAAGTCAAAGATCCGATAAAGAAAAACTGGACGCTTCAGTATTAAATCAACAAGCCAATAAATTGGATTACGATAATAATAATTTAGAGATAAAAGAACTGTTAGGCAAATTAAAAAAGAACGATCCGGCCCTGGCGCAGGATTTTATTGCTAAAAACGCCGCAATAAGTGCTTTAAAAACAGAAGTTGAAAAACAAAAAGCAATTGCAAATACCATAACCGATAAAAAAGAAAAGATCGCCGCTTTAAATAAAATAGAAGAAATGGAGGCAGCTGTTTTACAAAAACAGGACATACTTATTTCGGAACTTAAAAACGAAACAGAGGCGCAATTGGCTGCTGCCAATACAAAAAATGGTACTAACGCCGCAGGAAATAAAAGTAACGGCAATGATAAAAACAATTCGGGCAATAATAATTTAAATAACGATTCCACAAATAACAACGGCAAAAACACAAACGGGTCTGATAAGAATGGAACACAAAACAGCGATATTGCCAATAATAACTCACAAAATAATAACGATAAGAATAATTCCGGAGATCCATTAAAAAATGCCGGCAATACAACAAACGGACCGGATAAAAATGGAACACAAAATTCGGCCGGCAATAACAGCAGTACAAATAATAACGCAAAAAACAATAACAACACAAATGAGGCCAACTCAAAAAATAATAATATAAATAATACCAACAATAACAGTGATAATGCAGTTACAATAAACAATACAGAGGTTAAAAGCAACAACACCGGCAATAATAGTGGGCTGGATGATGAAGGCTTTATCGCCAATACCGATATTCAAAAATTAAATCTCGAATTTTTGGAAGAATTTGGAGATATGGAAGTAGAAGATCTTGAATTTAAAGTGCAGGTGGGTGTTTTCAAAAAAAGAAGCACATATAGTTTCCCCAAATTAAGAGGTCTTGGCGAGGTAAGCAACGAAAGACTTAGAGATCGCAGCACGCGTATGACCATGGGCGGTTCGTATAAAACCTTAAGGCAGGCTTTAAGGCACAACAATAAAATTATTCGTCGCGGGCAAAACGATGCTTTCGTTTCTGTTTATTATAAAGGCAAACGTATTGGCATAGAGAATTTAAGGCGCAAAGGGGTTTTGGTAAAAACCCAGGTGGTAACAGATTCTGTTGCGTTAACAAAACTTACTATCAACTCATCTAATTTAACCGAATATGCTCAAATAGAAAGGAACGAAGAGTCCGAAGAAACAAAAAAAGAACCTAAAGTGGTTACAAATGAGCCACCTGTGTTAAAAGAACCGGTAGCCACCGAAACATCAGCATCTGAAGAAAGCGATGAGTTTGTATTTGTACCAAGAACCAATATTCAAAAAAAGACAATGTATTATGCCGAAAAATATGGCAATATTGCAGCAGATGGCCTTGAGTTTAAAGTACAGATCGCTATTTTTAAATACCGGAGCAGCTATTCCTTCCCCAAATTAAAAGACCTTGGCAAAATAGAAACCGAAACCGCCGAAGAAGGCGGTACGCGTATGACCATTGGGGGCTCGTTTAAAACCCTTAACGAGGCATTTGAATTCAATAAAAAAGTGGTAAAAGCCGGCCAAACCGACTCTTTCGTAGCCGTTTATTATGAGGGTAAACGCATTTATATGGAAAATCTGGAGAGGAGGGGCATCTTTTCCTCTAATATCAAGGTAAATAAAACCGATTGATTTTCGACAAAAATACCCCACAAAGGGTATGAAGAAAAGCGAAAAAATATTTTTTTTATATACTTATTTACGTTTCTTTGTTAAACGTAAACAACTGTACATTTTATGAAAGTATTTTTTAGCATTTTGATCGCCGTTTTTGTATTTAACAATTCTGGCATAGCCCAAATAATGCCGTCGCCCGACGAAAATATTCCATTTCTGGTAACCTTTAGCAAATCTTCAGATAAAACCTGGGGTGATGACGATAATATCCAGGTGTATTTTTTCTCTATTCCTGAAAACAACAAAACCCCGTTTTACATTCGCATTTTTGATGCTGATAATGGCGGAAAATATGATGAGAACAGGAATGGCTTTAACTCAAAAACCAAGTTTAGCGTATATGGTGGCAAAGGGGCGCACAGCAACCCGGCGTCAAAGGCCATCGATCCTAAAGGAAATTATAATAGCGGTATTTTATTAAATACAAAAACCTTTGGCGAAGATGCTCAGTACGATGACAAATGGTATAATTTTGGGCCTATCAATCCAACTGAAGGAGAGCTTCAGCCGGAAATGGGCTATGTTTTTAAATTAGTTGTTGAAGGTAGCGATGGCGATGATGGAAACCTTTACCGCTTAAGCCTTTCGAGCAGTAAAGATGATAACATAAAAGTAGAGGGTGGAAATATCTCGACCTACGAATACTGTTTCCGTACTTCTGATAACGCAGGTTCAGTATCGCATTTATATCCTTTCGTAACTAAGGGTATTATTTCGGTAACCATTGATGTATTCGATTATGATGATGAAGGATTGATCCGCATTATTTCTGTTGCTAAAAAAGGCGAAAATACTAAACTCGAAAAAGCCGAAAACCGCGAGATCTCAAAACACACAATTGTAGATGATGAAATCAATACCTCGCTGGATGTTCAGTTCATAAAGAACAAGGCTTCAAAAAATAATAACATTACGGTCTCCATTACCAACCAGGTCGGTGAGTCGCTAGCCTTTTATACCGTACCTATTGGCGGTGTGCCAAAGTATAAATACAAGATCAAGGTCTCTAAATAGTTAAGTTTATTATAGCAGTAAAAAATAAAAATTTAGTTTCTTTATTTACTTCAATAATTGTTGGAACAGTAGTGCGTCATCTTAAACTAAATCCATTTACACAAAAAAAGATAATTCTTTTTTTTATTTGCTTCTGTTGCTTTAAAGGCTTTTCGCAGGTATATTCTTTCAAAACCTTTTCAGAAGATGATGGCCTTTCTCAATCCTTTATTTACGACATTTGCCAGGATAGTCGTGGCTTTTTGGTAGTTGCAACCGGCGATGGACTTTCAACGTTTGGCGGCTACAATTTTAGGGTGTTTAAGACCAATAGCGGTTTAGCCGAAATTGGTATCTCTACACTTTACAAAGATAGCAAGAACAAAATTTGGTTAGGCCATTTTGAAGGCGGCGTAAGTTATGTAATGCCTTCAGGAAGGATCGGCAAAATTAATTTTAAAGAACCGTTAAGCGCCAAACTTATCCAGATCCTTGAAATAAGTCCTAACAATTATGTTTTTTTAAAAAAGGGTTCGGGCCTGGTTTTATATAACGCAATTACCGGCGCTGTAGAAAACACCCAGGACGAAAATTTCATGGAAACCGTTTCTATTGCAACCTACAGAGATGAGTTACTTTTATTAAAACCCGACGGCGTTTATTCAGTTAAAATTAAAAACCTGGCCGCTAAAAATTATGAAACAAAGCAATTAATTAAATTAAAAGAAGGCGCCTTTATGCAATTCAATATCTCAAAAGATAATCTTTTAATTGCAGATAACAGCCTGGGGCTTTTAACCTACCGAACAGATGATAAGCTTTCCGCCCTTGATACCTTTAAACTAAACCGGCCTAACGGTTCGCTGTTTACCAAAATAATTTCCGATCGTTTTTCAAACATTTATGTTTCTACTACCGATGATGGTTTTTTTAAAATAAATACATCCACCAAACTGGTAAAAAGCTATACCGTTAAGAACGGTTTAAATTCTAACGCCATTCAAAGTTTATTTATTGACAGGGAAGATAATTTATGGATTGGTACATATGGCTTTGGCCTGCAACAATTAAATAACGAAATGTATAGTTATCGATTTATTAAAGATAACGAAGGAATAAGTTTGCCAATAAATGCTATTGTGCGCATTACCGGAAAAACTGCTGTAGCAACAAACAAAGGCATGGGCTTTATAAATGAAGATAAAGTTGATTTTGCAAACAATGCCCTTATTGCCAATAAAAAATTCAAAAACCTAATGCTTTATAAAGGCAATTTTTATTTTTCAACCTTTAGCGGCGAGCTTTTTAGAAGCGATACCACATTTAATAAAGTGGTTAAGATCCCATTGTTTACCACTAATCAAACTCTTGTTATAAACTCACTGAGTTCTGACGAAAAAAATATTTACGCCTGTACATCTGCTGGTTTATACGTTGTTAATCCTGATAATTTTCAGTATACGGTGTTAAATACCGAAAGCGGCTTAATGCATAATAATGTAAAATTTGTTTTTGTTGATTCTAAAAAACATATGTGGGTATGCTCGCAAGGTTCTTTGATCTATTATGTAGATAATTTAAAAGATGTAAAGATATTTGATAATGTACAAGGCTTAAAGCTATTTAATATACAAACAGTTTGCGAAGATAAGAATAAGAATATCTGGATCTCATCGCTGGGTGACGGTGTGTTTAAATTCAACGGCCGAAAGTTTGAGAACTACACAATTGCAGATGGATTAAAATCGGCCTACGGTTATGGCATTGTGGCCGATTATAAGAATGGGCTTTGGGTAGCGCATGCAAACGCTATTTCGTACAAGAATAATAATAAAAAGAATTTTAACCGCGTTGGAAGTAATTCAGAATTTTTACAAAACAATTTTATCGAAAATTCTTTTTTTTACGACAAAACCGAGAACGAGATATTTTATGGTACTACAGAAGGGATTGTAAGGATAAATACTTCTAAACAACGTTTTAACGAGGTTGAACCTGTTTTAAATATTTTAAACATTTCAATTAATGGCGATAGGGTTGATAATTTAAAAGACACCGTATTAAAATATAACTCTTACGATTTTACTTTTGATTTTTTAGGCGTTTCGTTATCCGAGCCGCTTAACGTTAAGTACAGGTATAAATTAAAATTAGAAGGAGCAGAGGATAACTGGGAAATTATTACGGCCGAAACGCGAAAATTAAGTTTCCCCAAATTAAAGAACGGCGATTACACTTTTATGATATACGCCGCCAACAATGATGGCTTGTGGACCTCAGAGCCAATAGAATATAAATTCAGAATAGATAAACCGTTCTGGCAAAAATGGTGGTTCATCATTACAAGTGTTTGCAGTGCAGCACTCCTTATTTTTGTTGGTATTAAATGGCGTACAAGGCAGTTAATTCAAAATCAAAAGGAGCTCGAACACAAAATTCACTTACAAACTATCGAGATAAGAAGCGAAAAAGAACACATTTCAAAAATAGCAGAAGAATTAAAAATAGTGCACGAAGATCTGCGTGACAGTATCAATTACGCAAAAAATATTCAAAGTAGTATTATTCCTGTATTAGAAAATAAATTAGGCCCGGTACAGATCTTTGACCACTTTCAACCTAAAGATGTTGTGGGAGGGGATTTTTACGGTTACTATCTGTTACCTGATAATAATAAAATTGTTTTCCTTGCAGATTGTACCGGGCACGGAGTTCCGGGAGGATTTTTAACAGTAATCGCAAAAGCCTTACTGGATAAGATCGTAATAGAAATGAAGGTTTACGAACCAAAAGAAATTATTTACAAATTAAATAGTGAGTTCAGGTTATTTTTTGGCGGCAATTCAGAAGATGAAGATGTGCGCTACGAAGGATTGGTAATTTCTTTATGCCATATTGATTATCAAAATAAAGAAGTAGAGATCTGCGTGGCCGGTAATCCGTTTTATTATTCAAATGCGAATGCAGATGTTGTTAGTTACAAAGGCAGCAGAAGCTCGGTTGGATATGAAGAGAATATGGGAGATCTGAATGTTCTAAAAATTCCTATCGAAACAGGTTTAAGGTTATATATGTTCTCTGATGGTTTGCAGGATCAGTTTGGCGGCAGCGAAGCAAAACGTTTTTCTTCAAAAAAGGTTGCCGCAGCTTTAAACAAATCAAGAATATTATCTGTTAAAGAACAGGGCAATCTTGTTTTGGCAGAGTGGGAAGTATGGAGGGCCGGCGCCGAACAGGTAGATGATGTTTCTCTTATCATTATGAAATTTGAATAACAAATAACCTGATGGCTATCATAAACTCAATAGCAAGTTGGCTTATGAAAAAGCGGATGCATCAGATAGAGTTATTTATCAAATACCCTGTTGATGTACAATCTGAATGGATGACCTCGCTTTTAAACAGCGGTTCAAATACGGGTTACGGAAAAGAACACAGGTTTTCTGATATCAAAACTTACAGCCAATTCAAAGAACAGATCCCTATTAATGATTACGAATCTTTAAAGCCATTAATTGATCGCACCCGCCGGGGCGAACAAAACCTAATCTGGAACTCTGATATAAAATGGTTTGCAAAAAGCAGCGGCACCACCGATAAAAGTAAATTTTTACCGGTAAGTAAAGAAAGCCTGGACGGCTGCCATTA
This sequence comes from Bacteroidia bacterium, assembly GCA_044226875.1. Lineage (GTDB taxonomy): Bacteria > Bacteroidota > Bacteroidia > B-17B0 > Aurantibacillaceae > Aurantibacillus. Next base: position 905,263 of record JBGAGD010000002.1, on the reverse strand, counting down.
CAATGCGGGTAGAGATATGATCACGCTGCATTGCTATAACAATCCCGAAACGCAATTATTTACCGGTAAAAACCTGGCGCTGGGGGGCAGTTTTAAAGAGGATGTATTTGGCCAGTATCACTCTTTTCATGGTGATGTAAGTGCAATTATCATTCAGAATTTGCCGGTGTGGGCCGATTTTTTCAGAGGCCCAGAAGTAAGTATTGCGTTAATGGATGAATGGGAAAGCAAACTTGAAAAAATTGCATTAAGCATGATGAATGAGAACGTGGCCAGTTTGGCTGGTGTGCCAAGCTGGATGATGGTTCTGCTAAAACGAATCCTCGAAAAAAAAGGCGCAACATCCATTCGCGAAGTGTGGCCAAACCTGGAGGTTTATTTTCACGGCGGCGTAAGCTTTGCGCCCTATAAAGAACAATTTGTAAAATTATTTGATAACGATAAAGTAAATTTTCTTCAGCTTTACAGCGCCTCCGAAGGCTTTTTTGGTATACAGGATCAGTTAAAGAGCGACGAACTTTTATTGATGCTGGATTATGGCATCTTTTACGAATTTATAGAAATCAGCGATTGGCAAAATAACGATCATAAACGCGTTATAAATTTAGAAGATGTAAAAATTGGCGTTGATTATGCGATGATCATTACAACCAATGCCGGTTTATGGCGTTACCAGTTGGGCGATGTGATACGTTTTACAAGCACCAACCCGTACCGTTTTAAGATCTCTGGCAGAACCAAACAGCACATCAACGTTTTTGGCGAAGAGTTAATGGTACATAATACAGAAAGCGCCATAGCCATAGCCTGCGAAAAAACGCACGCGCTTGTAAAAGATTATACCGTGGCACCCGTTTTTATGGATAAAAATTCCGGCGCCCACGAATGGTTAATAGAGTTTGAGAAGGAGCCGAACAATTTTGAGTTCTTTGTTGCGTTATTAGACGAGTCGCTTAAAAAGCAAAATAGCGATTATGAGGCAAAACGTTATAATAATTTTGTATTGCATTTTCCTGAGGTTAAAAAAATGGCCAATAACACCTTTTATAAATGGCTAAAGGCAAATAATAAGCTCGGCGGACAGTATAAAGTGCCCCGCTTAAGTAACGACAGAAAATTGCTGGAAGAAATATTAAAAATAAATGAATAGAACATACGCCTATATAAGATTTATTTTTCCATTACTGCTGTTATGTTTATCATTTAAGCAGGATCAGCCACAACGCCGCGTTATTAAAACCAAATTAAATTATTTTGTTACAGATAATATTGGTAATGTATATACTATTAAAGATGATGAGGTAATAAAATACCTGGTAAGCGGAAAGATGTTTGCGCGTTACAGCAATTTAAAATTGGGAAGCATTACTACAGTTGATGCCACAAATCCTTTAAAGATACTTTTGTATTATCGCGATTTTCAACAGATCGTTTTTCTCGACAATCAACTAACTACAAATAGCGAACCTATTTCCCTTGAAGCGTTGGGCTATGAACAGACCGACCTGGTTTGTGCCGGCGCCAATAATAGCTTCTGGATCTACGATAAACAAAATAACGAACTGGTACGTTTTAACGAAAGTTCAAAAAAAGTAAGTTCTACCGGAAATCTTAAACAGATATTGCAGGCTGATCTTAAACCAAATTATATGAAAGAGCATAACGGGTATTTATTTTTAAACTCGCCCGAAACCGGCATTTATGTATTTGATATTTTTGGAACGTTTAGCCGCATCATATCTATAAAAAACCTTAAACAATTTGAGGTAAATGAAGATATTGTTTATTACCAAAAAGATAGTATTTATTGCAGCTATAATTATAAATTATTTGATGAGGCTTGTAAACGCCTTCCGGGCTATAAAAACGTAATTGATGTAAGATATAGTGGTAAACGAATATACCTGGGTTATAAGGACTCGCTGGTGTCGCAAAATTTTGATTAAAAGCCTTGTAATTGGCGGTTATTTTATAAATTAATGTATATTTGAATTTCGTATTTGATATGCAATTCCCTTTTAAGATCTACATATTTGGCCTGCTTGCAATTTTATTTTTTTCAGATTGTAGTCTTAATAATTTTGAAGTTAATGGTTTCGATCCTTTAACAAATTACCACAATAAAAAAAGCGATTCTACTGATCTTATTTTAGCCGACCTTGATAATTCTGTTTTGCAGGGTATAGAAATTCCAACCGTAAAACAATTGCCAAACGGCAAATTTGTTTTCGAATTTAAAATAACAAATAACAGTAAGCCACAGCAATTCTTTTATAAATTATATTACCAGAACGAAACCTATAAATGGGAAAATGGCGATTCGTTGGATCATGAAAATTTTTACGGAAGCTGGGAACAGGCAGAACTTGAATTTAAACAAACACCTGTTGTAGAGTCAACAATTACAGTTAAAGATAGCTTTAAAATTATAGGAAACCCGCGGGATGAAAAATTATATTACGGCGCAGATCCCGAAAAGGCAGTACTGTCGGATAGTCTTGTAAAACTATTCATTAATCATATCGATTCGCAGGAGCAGTGGCTTATCGATATTAAAAAGAAATCAGAAAAGAATAAAATATCTATCAGTGAACAAAAATATCTTGAGGCATTATGGGGGATTGAAAATCAATTTGCCACCGATTCGGCGGTTAACAACCGTTATAAACGAAACCCCCGAATGGGCAATTATAAATTTATGCTGGTAGTTTGTAATGGCATTGGGTTGGCAAAAGTGCCTGACGAGGTTAAAAGCATTGGTAAAACAAACAAATCGGTTAAATTCGTAAACCCTTTCACTTACTTTTTAAACGAAGGCAAAGATCAGGAAGGGACAAAAGTATTGGTATCGCAAAAACAATTGGCTGTAAGTTCAAGCCTTGATCTGGGCTCCGGATTATTTGTAGATAAGTTAAAGATCAACAAGTCTGACGTTAATTCATCTTCATTCAACTCAAATTGTAATACTTCAGAAGCATTGCGCCATAAAGCCCAGTTTTCGCAATACTTTCATAATATTAATAAAGCGTTTGAGTTTGTGAATGTTAAAGAGATCCGCGATGTGATCGCCGAAAATTTTACCAGGCAACAATACCAGGACCTGATAACTGACTATGGTAAGAGCCACAATTTTATTCACACTTTTGCAAACGCCCCGGATTGTCCTTGTAAAACGGTTATTTCCGACAGCGCTTCAAAAACACTAACTATTTTTAATCCCGGTAATGTGCCTGGTCAATATAAAAAAGAACATGTTGGTGTAATTTCACGCATTGGTTTTACTTATGGTAAGTGGCGTGCTAAAATAAAATTTCCAAAAATCATTACACAAGATAATGTTTGGAATGGTATTACCTCCGCTTTCTGGCTCATCTTTCAGGCCGATGCGAAATGGAACATGCGCCGTACCTGTTATGGAAATGTGGGTTATATCCCAAAACATATTGCCGATAATGAAGAGTCGGTAAAAGAAGCAAAACCACAGGTTACCTATTCTGAAATTGATTTTGAGATCCTGAAAGAATCGAAATACTGGATCGGCAGTGCTTATAACGGGCAAAAAGATTATCCGAAAGAAGATGCGTCAAAAAACAATGATATAACTATTTGTTGCACCAATTGGGATATGGGTTGCACGCAGCCAAAAAAATATGTAACCGGTGCACAAAAAGTAAACGTTGAAGGCAAAGAATACGAATTTTGCAGATGGAATTATTTTAATAAACTGGTTACCTCAAAAGTAGCTGCTCCACATAAAGAAGTGTTTAATGATGATTTTTATTATTTTGAAATAGACTGGCAACCGCAACGTATTATCTGGCGCATAGGAAAAGATAAAAAAAATATGCGTGAGATCTGCAGGATGGATGCTACAATGACCTCTATTCCCAATAATCAGATGCTAATGGTCATGTCGCAGGAGTTTCATTACCAGGAGTGGTGGCCAACAGCACCTTTCTTGCAGAATTATATCCCATTTCCAAAAAATAATTTGGTTGGTAAATTAATGGAGGTGGAAATTTATTAATGATCTTTAGCAGCATCATATTCCTTGCCTATTTTTTTCCCATAGTATTTATACTTTATTTTTTGCTGCATAACAAAGTAAAAAATGCATTCTTATTAATTGCAAGTATTTTGTTTTATATGTGGGGCGCGCCAAAATTCATCTTCGCCATCCTTTTTACAACCTTCGTTGATTTCTTTTTGGTACAAACGCTTGATAATTCTGTAAATGAAAAAAGAAGAAAGATCTTCCTGGTACTCTCGTTAAGTTTAAACGTGGGCATGCTCTTTTATTTTAAATATTGTAATTTTTTTATTGATAATGCCAATGCTTTTTTATCATTATTCACGCAAAAACAAATTCATTGGACAAAGATCGTATTGCCAATAGGTATTTCGTTTTACACTTTTGAAAGCTTAACATATGTGGTGGATGTGTATCGCCGTGTACACAAACCGTTAAAGAATTTTTGGGATTATCAGCTTTACATTATCCTGTTCCCAAAATTAATTGCCGGCCCTATCATTCGCTATCACGATCTTGCCGATCAGATAAGGGGGCGTATTGGTCACGAAACAGTAGATTCTGTTTTAACAGGTTTTTACCGCTTTATAATTGGCCTTAGTAAAAAGGTAATTATCGCAAACACGTTAGCTGCCTTTGCCGACCAGGTTTTTGGTAGTAAGTTAAGTGATCTCAATACACCAATTGCATGGATGGGTATGCTGGCCTATACTTTCCAGATCTATTTTGATTTTAGCGGTTATAGCGATATGGCAATTGGTATGGGCAAAATGCTGGGCTTTAAATTTCCCGAAAATTTTGATAATCCTTATACTTCTTTAAGTGTTACCGAATTCTGGAGAAGGTGGCATATGACACTGGGCGCTTGGATGAAAAATTATTTATACATCCCGTTGGGTGGCAATAAAGTAAATTCAAAACGCAGGCTGTTCTTTAACCTTTGGCTGGTATTTTTATTATCAGGTTTATGGCACGGCGCCGCGTGGACGTTTGTGATCTGGGGAATTTATCATGGATTTCTGTTAATTGCCGAGCGCTTATTTTTATTAAAATTGTATAGCAGGCTTCCAAAAATAATCCCGCTTATAGTAACTTTTTTATTGATCGCTGTTGGCTGGGTCTTTTTTAGGGCAGAGAGTTTAGTGTCTGCTCTTTTGTATGTCAAAAAATTACTCGCGTTTAATTTTAGTAACACTTATATTTATTTAAGTAACGAACTAATTGTTTGTTTTTTACTGGCTATCATATTTTCATTTTTTACCCTGTGGGCTGTTGGAAAGAAAATTCAAGCTAAAATTTATTTTTCTAATTATTCTGTTTCCGGTCATCTGATCGCAACGGTATTGAGCATTGTGTTTTATTATTATTGCATGGCGGCAATCTCTTCGGGCACATTTAATCCTTTTATTTATTTCAGGTTTTAAAAATGGCGGTAAGAATAAAATATATATTAGGAATAATTATAGCACTTGCAACGCTTGCGCCAATGGTGCAGGGTACCTGGCATTTTTTTGATGAACAGCCGCTGGAAGGAATGGCCATCGGGAATAAACCGGAATTTAAGAAGGATAATTATTGGGATCTTATTTACCAGGAGGATTATAACAAATACCTTAACGATAATTTTGGCTTCAGGCCATGGCTGGTGCGCCTTTTTAACCAGGTTCAGTTTTCTTTTTATAACTCATCAAAAGCACCCGGTGTTGTGGTTGGAAAAAACGACGAGTTATTTATTGAATCTTATATTGATGATTACATTGGAAAAAATTATATCGGAGGATCGGCGATCAATAAAAATGTTTCACAGATCAAAACCCTGCAGGATTCTTTAAAAGCAAGAGGAAAAGACCTTATTGTTGTTTTTGCACCGGGTAAGGCATCTTTTTATCCCGAGCTTATACCCGACAGGTACATAAAAAACAAAAAAGACAGTACAAACTACAAATCCTATAGCTCAGCATTTGTAAAAAGTGGCGTTAATTTTATTGATCTTAATAAATGGTTTTACGAAAATAAAACCAGGTTCAGGCATAAAGTATATCCTAAAAATGGTACGCACTGGAATCATTACGGTATGTGTTTGGGCATGGATACTATTGTAAAATATATTGGCAACAAAAGAAATGTAAACATGCCTGGGTTTGATTATTCAATTGTAAATTATAATACTGCTTTAAAAGGAAATGATTTTGATATCGGTGTAATGCTCAATTTGCTAAAGCCACTGGATCCTGATCCTAACCCATACCCGGTTTATAAATATAAGAAAGGAACCAGTGCAAAACCGGATGTGCTTGTGGTTGGCGATAGTTATTGGTGGTGCCTTGTGGGTGATGACCTGCCGATTAACTTTTTTAGAGAAGACGAATACTGGTTTTATAACAAAGAGCAACTGATCCGTAATGAAAAACGCGGCGAGGTAAAAAAATTAAATTTAAGTGCTTCTTTAGCACAGCGTGATGTGGTCTTATTGATAGCAACCGAGGCTACGTATTATATGTTCCCGTATGGTTTTGTTGATAATGCTTACAAACTGTATTGCAATGATAACAGCAAACGTTTAGGCGAGATCATAAACAATATCAGATCAAATAAAGGCTGGTACGAGTCTATAATAAAAAAGGCAGAAGAAAACGGCCGTTCGGTAGAGGCTCAGCTTAAGCTGGATGCTGAATATATACTGAACGACGAAATTTTAAGTCCGAAAGAAACGCTCGAAAGTTTTATTGAAAAGATCAGAAGCAACCCTGGCAAGATGAAAGAAATTGAGCAAAAGGCCGAACAAAATAAGATTAGTATTGAGCAGCAGCTGCACGACGACGCTCAATGGCTTTTAGAACACCAGGGTAATTAAACCCCATAACAGCTATATTCGCATCCATTTTAACGACAAATTTAAAACACTATTTAACATTTGTGCCTTCCAAAAAAAGCCGGTCTTTGCTATATTTGTATGTAACGCAAAAGCATTTTTTTATTATTAATTAAGCTTATGGAATTTAATAAAAAAAGCATCTTAATATAAATGCAGCAACCGGATAACATATTAATACAAAAACTCGATGAGTTTATCCGCCGATACTACAAAAATCAGTTAATTAAAGGTACTTTATACGCCAGTGGTATTTTGCTTGCGGCCTTTTTATCGGTTATTTTGCTCGAATATTTTGGTGAGTTTAATACTGCCGTTAGAGCCATATTGTTTTTTAGTTTTTTGGCTTCTACCATTTTTGTGCTGTCAAAATATATAGCCGTTCCATTACTAAAGTTAAATAAGATCGGAGCTGTAATTTCTTATGATCAGGCAGCAAACATTATCGGTAACCATTTTACCAATGTGCAGGATAAATTGCTGAATGTTTTGCAATTACAAAACAACCAGCTTTTAACCGGCTCAAACGAATTGCTCGTTGCGGGTATCAATCAAAAAATTAATGAGTTAAGGCCGGTGCCATTTACAACTGCTGTAAATATTAACGAAAATAAAAAATATCTAAAATATGTATTGCCTCTTTTTCTGTTAACTGCCGCTATTTTTATTATCTGGCCACAGGTAATTACTAAAAGCACCACGCGTTTGGTTAATTACCAAACCTATTACGAAAAAGAAATGCCTTTTCAATTTATTATTCAGAATAAAAGCCTGCAGGCATTGCAAACACAGGATTATGCACTGGATATAAAAGTAAGCGGTGATCAGTTGCCAAATGAGGTGTTTATAAATATCAACGGCATTGAATATAAATTAGAAAAAGAAAATAATACTTCATTTAAATACATTTTTCCAAACGTGCAAGCTAACACAACCTTTCAGTTAGGGGCCGCCGGGTTTATATCTAAAGAGTACGAGCTAAAAGTGTTGCCAAAACCAACTTTAATGCAGTTTAATTTGCAGTTAACGTATCCGGCATATTTAAATAAACCAAACGAAAACATTACCAACACCGGAGATCTTCAAATTCCGCAAGGCACAAAAGTTAATTGGGTATTTAATACAAAAAACACCGATGAGCTTAAATTACGTTTTAGCGATAGTTTAGCCTCTCCAAAACGCAACAACGAAAATCAGTTTCAGTTTTCGCGCAGGTTCGTACAAAGCAATAACTATACCATTAAAGCAACTAACCAATTTGTTTTAACTAGTACCGATTCTGTTAACTATAGTATTAATGTGGTGCCCGATCAGTACCCAACAATTGATGTAAGCGAGAAACTGGATTCTTTAAATCCAAAAAATATTTATTTCAGCGGACAAATAAAAGATGATTATGGTTTTAGCCAGCTAAGTTTTCATTACAAAAAAACAGGAACCGATAGTACCGGCAAAGCAACACAAACCAATGGCTCTTACCCTATAAATTTAACCAGAGGCCAAATTACCCAACCGTATTTTTATTTTTTAGATGCTGCCCAGTTTAACCTTCTGCCGGGCGATAAGATCGAATATTATTTTGAAGTGTTTGATAATGACGGTGTAAACGGCGCAAAGCCTGCTAAAACACAGCTAATGGTGTTTAAAGCACCAACAAAGGATGAGATAAACGAAAGCACCGAAAAAAATAATACCGAAATAAAACAAGATCTTGAAGAAAGTATTAAAAAAGCAAAACAGCTTCAAAAAGATGTAAATGAATTGTCGAAAAAAATAAACGACAAAAAGCAAATGGGATATGAAGAGAAAAAGAAATTGGAAGATGTGCTTAAAAAACAACAGGAACTTCAAAACAAGATCGAAGAATTAAAACAAGAGAACCAACTTAATAACAAACAACAAAACGAATTCTCTCAAACCGACGAATCCATTATGGAAAAACAAAAACAATTAGAACAATTGTTTGAGAATGTGATGACACCTGAAATGAAAAAATTATTTGACGAGCTAAATAAAATGCTGGATAAGCTTGATAAAAATGAAGTGCAGCAAAAGCTGGAAGAACTAAAATTATCCAATAAAGACATAGAAAAAGAACTTGATCGTAACCTGGAAGCCTTTAAACAGCTTGAAGTGGAGAAGAAAATGCAGGATGCGATAGAGAAGTTAGATGAATTAAAAAAGAAAGAAGACGATCTGAATAAAGAAACAGAAAATAAAAAAACCGACGACAAAAGTCAGGACAAAAAAGACGATAAAAATTCAGATAAGGACAATAAGAACCAGGATAAGAATAAAGATGATAATAAAAAACCTGATGCAAAAGAATTAGAAAAAAAGCAGGAAGATATTGCCAAACAATTTGAACAATTAAAACAGGATCTTAAAGAGCTGGAGCAAAAAAATAAAGAGCTCGAAGAACCCAATGCATTGCCAAAGAACGAAGAAAAACAAAACGAGATCAGCAAAGACATGAAGAACAGTTCTGATCAGTTAAATAAGAACAATAAAAAAGATGCGGCCAAATCGCAAAAATCTGCCAGCGAAAAAATGCAGGAAATGATGGACGAGATGGAAAAAGCAATGGAAGAGAACGAATCCAAACAAGAAGAAGAAAATGCCGACGCACTTCGCCAGATCCTCGAAAATTTAGTTAACCTTTCGTTTGCGCAGGAAGAACTTATTAAAAAGCTACCAAAAACACGTATCGATAACCCACAATACGTGGATATTCCGAAACAGCAAAATAAATTAAAAGATGATAGTAAAATCATTGAAGATAGCTTGTTGGCTCTTAGTAAACGCGCACCGCAGATCAGCGCCATTGTTAACCGCGAGATCAGCGCCATCAATTTAAATATGAACAAAACCGTTCAGGCTTTAGCCGATAGAAATACCGGCGAAGGCGCCATGCGCATGCAAACCACCATGACCTCTGTAAATAATTTAGCCCTTTTATTGAACGAGGCATTGGAGCAAATGCAAAAGCAAATGAAAGCCCAGCAGCAACAAAAACCGGGCAGCGGTAAATGTAAAAAACCGGGTTCGGGCAAAGGCTCAAAACCTTCTGATAAGCCAAGCATGCAAAGCATGAAAAAAATGCAGGAACAATTGAACCAGCAATTGCAACAAATGAAAGATGCTTTGGAAAAAGGCCAGAAACCTGGCGAAAAACCCGGGCAAAAACCCGGCCAAAAGCCTGGAATGGGCCAAAACGGGTCAAGTGGCCTTATGATGCCCGGTAGCAGCGAGCAATTGGCAAAAATGGCGGCCCAACAAGAGGCTTTAAGGCGCCAAATGCAGGCTATGATGGATAAGTTAAAGAATAAGGGTAAAAACCCGGGGGGCGATATTGCCGATATGATGGAACAGACCGAAAAAGACCTTGTTAATAAAAAATTAACTAACGAAACCATGAAACGCCAGCAGGATATTTTGACCAAACTGCTTGAAAGTGAGAAAGCTGAGAGGGAAAGAGAGCAGGATGAACAGCGAAAAAGTAATGAGGCAAAAAATCAGATTTTAAGCAACCCTAATCAATTTTTAGAGTATAAGAGGATGAAAGAAAAAGAAATGGAGTTGTTAAATACCGTTCCTCCAAGTTTAACACCCTACTATAAAGAAAAAGTAAATAATTATTTTAACAGTGTAAATAAGTGATGATTCCAGCGAGGAACGAAACCTTAAAAATAAATTCGAAACCTGAGCATTTGCGATTAGTTGAGCGTTTGATTGAAGATGTATGCCAATTATTTAATGTGCAGGAAGATGCATATGGTAATATTTTAATTGCCGTTACCGAAGCGGTTAACAATGCCATCTACCATGGCAATAAAAACAATCCCGATAAATTTGTAAATATTGGTTTTCAGAATTCTGATAAACAGTTGATTTTTTCAGTAACGGATGAAGGAAATGGGTTTGACCACCTGGGCCTTCCTGATCCTACCGATCCGGCAAATCTTGATAAACCAAGCGGCCGAGGTGTTTTTTTAATGAAGAACCTTGCCGATTCGATAGAGTTTGAGCAAAACGGCAAAACTGTAAAGCTGGCGTTTAATAATTAATTCTTTATATTTCGTCCCTACGGGACTTAACGATACGATCAAATTATATTTCTAATATTATAAGGCTCCTAACGGAGTCTTTTTATTTTCAATCAATTTTCTCAGTTAATATTTGATCCCAACAAAATGTTTTATTTATTTCTATTTTTCATGTCACGTTAAAGACCAGATCTATTAGAAAATAGATCAATAAATAAAATCAAGTTCCATAGGCACGATATATATTTATACAATTCTGAGATTCGGTTTAAAGCTTTACCCGTGGCGAATTCCAAAGAAAAGTTAAAATCAGGATCTTCAAAGTCACATTGGTGTTTTAACATGTAAACCTGTGACTTTCTTCTCTTTCATTTTAATTTTATTGCATTGATTTTCAATTGCTTTTAAAGATGCAACAAGCCTGCATGTTTCTGCAACCTGCGTAAACGCTTTTTTTTTGGTTTGGATAGACATTTGTTCTCATAAACCCATAACCAATTAAAAAAAACAAAAAATGAAAACAACAATTCAAAATGCACTATTACTTTCAGTAATTGTAATGGTAACTCTGCTTTCAGGTTGCAAGAAAAAAGACAATAAAGAACCTGATCCAACAAAACCAACCACAACAACCTCAACCGCCAATGCCCGGTTAGTGATAGATAACGGCGCGCGCGCCTTACCGGTTGGTAACAGTATTAATTATTCGGCCAAATTAATTAACAAAGATGGCACTGTCACAAATCTAAGCAGCGGTGTTACCTGGTCGTCGTCAAACGCCAACGCCGGTAGTTTTTCGAATGGTGTTTTTACAGCAAGCGCCGGCGAAATTACCATTATTAAAGCCAGTTATACTGTTGATGGCGTTACTTATACTGCTGAGGTGCCTTTAACCATACAGGTTCCAAACACAAGTGTTTTTGCAGTATTGCCGTCGGCAATTGTATATGAAGCAGGCGCAGGAACCATTCAGCTTGAGACTGTTTACCTTGGCAGTGGCACCGCAAGCTATGCTTTCTCATCTGACAATACAGGTATTGCCACTGTTTCATCGGCAGGTGTGGTTAGTTTTGTAGCTGCCGGGCAGGCAAATATTACAGTAGCAGCAACCATTAACGGGCAGGCAAATAATGTAATAGTTCCTGTTTTGGTTGTTGGCGCCCCAGCTGTGCCGTTACCTGTTGCCAAAGTAGTTGTTACCCCAAAAAATTTGGAAATGTTTAAAGCAGAAACGCAACAATATATTGCAAAAGCTTACGATTCTAACGGCAACGACGTAACTGCAAACTACACGTTTAACTGGGCTGTTACAGCTAAAGATGCCGATTATCCAATGCCTGTAAGTATTAGTGCCAGCGGCATGGTAAACGCCATTAATTATGGCGGCGCTTACGTATCGGCTACTGCTGCCGGTATTACTGGCCAGGCAGAGTTAACCGTAAATCCTGATACGGTAATTATGGTAAACCCATTTTATGTTTCGCTGGGTGGTTTTGATCCAAATACCATGCAACCAAATCCTAACAGCCAAAACCTAACAGCTACCACTTATAAAGTAGATAGGAATGCGTATAAAAATCATCAAACAAATTTTCTTACTCAAATCTCTAATCCGGCAGGCTTAACCTGGATGCTGCCCCAAACAGGTGTTCCGGCGATAGATAGCTTTTATGACCTGGTTACATTAAGTAACTCAACATCATCGGGTGTAACGGCAACAAAAAAACAAAGTGTTACCGGTGCCGGCGCAACCTTTGTGGTGGCCTATGTTCCAAACACAGGTATAGAGCCGGGTATTTCGGCAATAACAGTTATGCCTTAAAACAAAAACGGGTATGAAAAAGTTAATTGTTATCATCTTTGTTTTGTTTTCGCACCGCTTGGTAATGGCGCAGGAAATTAAGGACGCGAATGTATATCCAACCAATCTTGAAGAAAACATGTGGTTTGATAGCTACGATCCGGCAAGCAAAACAATAAAGGGAATAAATTTTATGGTATTATGCGATGGCAATAATTCAAAAGATAAAACGCCTGCTTTTACTGTAAAATTATATTTATACCAACAGGGTAAAGAACCCATATTTATTAAAACCTATAACCTGGATGGCATTTTTCACATGGGTAGCCGGGAGTTTAAAAACATGAGTACTAATTTTGCAGATGCTGATGTTTCTCCCGGTGCTTATAGATTGGGCCTTTTTGTAGATGCAGATGATGATCTGAAAGAAGATAATAACGACAATGCCATTCTTTTTAAGGGGAATATAAATGTAGAATAATGTTGAGTTTTTATTCTATCATAAGGCACGGGGTTTAAGCGCTCCGTGCCTTTTTATTTGTGAAAAAAATAAAAAATCCATTTCTACCCTTTCAATAACAAAACTTTGGCAGTATATTTATAGTTAGTAAATTTAGAGATTACTGCTGTTACTATCTCCCTCTTTGAGGGAGTGCCCGAAGGGCGAGGGAGGTTAACAATTCTTTTCCTCCTCCGTCACTAACGTGACACCTCCTCAAGAGGAGGATAATATCAACGGTTTTTAGAATAAAAATGCGTTTGTTATTAAGATCAATATTATTTATTTATTCTGTATTATTTATACAGTTTAATACTTACGCGCAAAAACCAACCAATAATTTTGATAAACTGGCCATACAGTATTTTGAGCAAAAAGAATACGATAAGGCTAACGAGTATTTTGAAGACCTGTACGATAAAAATCCGGATGGTTGGTATTTAAATTATTATAAAAGTTTGTTGGGCGCCAAAGATTATTCAAAGGCAGAAAAGATCACCAAAAAACAATTAAAATTAAATAAGAACAATGTTTATTTATACGTTTACTTAGGAAGAGTTTACAAACTGGAGAATGATCCAAAAAAAGAAAAAGAAGCTTACGATAAGGCGTTAAAAGAATTACTGGCCGTTCAACCCTTTATTCAAAACCTGGCCAACGCATTTTTAGAGGATGGATTGTATGATTACGCTATTGACACATACGATAAAGGCAAAAGAATGACGCCTGATTATCCTTACTTCTACGAAAAGGCAGATGTGTATAAACAAAAGAACGATCTTAAGGCTATGATCAATGAGTACCTGGATGCCCTTGAATTCAGGGATAGCGAGCTTGCTGCCGTGCAAAGCAATTTACAAAATTCGTTAGGTTACGATGATCGTGAAGGTGGGATCAATAATCCTTTGTTAAAACAGGAACTTCAAAAACGAATTCAAAAAAATCCCGATAAAGTTATCTTTTCAGAATTCCTGATCTTTATCCAAAAACAACAAAAAGATTTTGATGGGGCTTTTGTGCAATCAAAGGCGTTGGATAAACGTTTAAAAGAAGATGGCAACCGCATCTTTGAACTTGCAAAGATCTGCACAGCTAACCAGCAATGGGAAACTGCCAAACGTTGTTACGATTATATTATTGAAAAGGGCCCCAATAATTTATTTTACGACGCAGCCATGGTAGATGGCATTAATGTAGATTACCTTGCTATTACACAAAAGCCACAGCCAACTCAGGAAGAGCTATTGACACTTGAACAAAAACTGGCAAAAGCGAATGATAAATACAAAACAAGTTTTTTAAATGCGCAGATCTTAAAAAACCTGGTATCGCTAAAAGCATTTTATTTAAACAAGGGTAGTGAGGCTATAAAATTATTGCAGGATTTTGTGGATCAGCCTGGCCTGGATGCTACAGCTAAAGCAGAATACAAAATTTTGTTGGGTGATATCTATTTATTGACCGGCGAAATTTGGGAAGCATCCCTATTATACTCGCAGGTAGAAAAAGATTTTAAGTACGAAGCCATTGGCCAGGAAGCAAAATTTCGCAATGCCAAATTAAGTTTTTATGCCGGCGATTTTGCATGGGCTAAAACGCAGGCCGATGTATTAAAGGGTGCCACCACTAAACTAATTGCTAATGATGCGCTTAATTTATCTTTAATAATTTCCGACGCAATTGGTGTAGATACGAATGAAGTGCCTTTACAATTATTTTCAAGCGCCGAATTAATGATCGTGCAGCATAAATACCAGCAGGCTATTGCACGCATGGATAGTATTAATTTAATGTTCAGTACAAATACACTGGGTGATGATATTAATTATTCAAAAGCGCAGATCTATACAACGCTTGGTAAATATGCAGATGCTGAAGCCATGTATAAGAATATTTTGGAATATTATGGTACAGAACTATATGGCGACGATGCGCAATTTAAGTTGGCCGAACTTTACGAAAAAAACTTCAACGATAAAGAAAAGGCAAAAGCTGCATACCAGGATGTGCTTACAAAATACCCCGGCAGTATTTTTACAGTAGAGGCTCGTAAACGTTACCGCGAGCTTCGTGGAGACAATTTGAATAACTGATCTTTTAATGAGATGAATTTATCAGTTTTAAAACCTCTTCGTTAAAATTTCTTTTATTTATTCCTACAAGTTCTTCTACACTTTTAAAATAATTATCCTCTCCGCTACCTGAGTTAAGAAGCTTTTTAATTCCTTCGCTGCCTTTTGTTTTTTCTATCTTTTCGCAAATAAGACCTGAAAGTACCGAGCCAGCCGAAATTTCGGCAGCAAGTTTTCCAAATAATTTCTGATTTTTACTAAAAAGCACCAGCAGGTCGGCATTAGGATTTTCTTTCAGATAATTTTTAAGCGATCCAATCAATTCTTTTTGGTCAACCATTTCGCCATTGGCTTTAGTATAATAGGCATTGCCCCAAAGGTAGGCAAGCCCTTCCTCAGCCATATGATTTCTTTTTTTGTTGATTCTTATTTTTTCGGAATAATAATGAAGGATGTCGTGCGAAAAATCTTCGTTGTGCATAACAGAGAAGATCGTATTTCCATCAACCCCATACCCGCTGCGCGTTTGCCCGTTCGAATCCTGGTCGTATTCATAGCCCATTAAATGAAGCGCTTCCTGGTAATTGTTGCACAGGTAAAAATTAAATTTTTCCGGTTTCAGGCCAAGTTTCTGAGCAATTATGCTGTTCTTTTTATCAAAGGCGATTGCTCTTTCAATATTTATGTTGTCGCAAAAATAGTAAGTAGTGTTTTTTAATTTTTTAATGTTCCAATAATAAGTGTAATGTTTTAAAGGCGTTGAAAAACAAATAGTACCATTTTTGTTTTCCGCGCATAAGTTAAAGATCAATTTAAGCTCAGGTGCCGAAGTGCCGTTGCATCCTAAATAGGCTATGGTAACAAAGTAACTGTTTTTCGATGTAGGATAAATATTGATAATTTGTCTTTTATAAAATCGTTTAAGTGTATCTTTATTTTCATAGCCTTTTAAAGAACTTAGTATAGATCTGTTTAACGCATAGTTAGATGGGTTGATAAGGTTACTATCTATCTTACCCTTGTTTATTTCTGCAAACAATGAGTCGAGCGCGGCAAGCACCTTGGTTTTCTGTGGCTCGCTTAATGCAATATTTAAAGAACCGGAGCGGTCAATATTGTATTGCGCGCTTAATGTGGACGCAAATAAAATAAATAGTTGCCATGCTAATAATAAACGAAATGTCATAAGAATGTTTTGATCTAAAAATAAAATATAGATTTAAAACCAACCTGTTAATTAAGTTTAAATAAAATGATTTGTTAAATGCACTTTTTAGTATTTCGCTAAGTTTACACGATAAAAATGTTTTATGAAAGCAACTAAAATATTTGCAACATTTATAATTGCAATAACCTTTTTCTGCAGCTGCAAAACCTATCACATAACCCCCGAAAGCTTGTTGCAGCAATTGGCCAACACAAAAAAAGAAAAAAAGCACAGTTTGCTTACACCTTTCTTTTTTCCCGGAACCATAAGCGGTAATTCGTTAACAGAAGTAAAAGTATTAGATAAAACCGAACGAGAAGTTACGCTTTATGTTACAAGACGAATGGGTGTACGAATTACCAAAAAAGACGGAAAACGAAAAACTTTTTATTTTGACACTTTACTTATCCAGGACAGCCTGATAACCGGGAAGAATGAACATTTTTTTGGCACCAATATCAAACCCATTAATTTAAATAACATTGCAAAGATCGAACTACAGGAATAAAAATATTGAGTATGTTATTGTTTTTTATTCAGCTTGTTTTTTACCCACGAAATAAAAACACCGGTAAGTAAAAGAACAAATACCAATAAAATAAAAATAACCGCGCCGGTTGCTCTTGGATAATATTTGCCGCTAAACATTTTTGCCTGTAACTCTATCAATAATGATGCCGGCCATATCTGGCTTTCAACCATCCACACGGGTAGTATAAACAGACCAATAATTATAACAACAAAAAGCCATAACGACCAGCTACTATTTTTTTTCTTAGCCATTGGCAATGTCTTTACGCCTTATTATGGCGGCGCTTATTAAGTTGCCGCGTTTTCTGTCTAGCGCCATAGTTATATAAGTAAATGGATTGAATGAGGCGCGGCTATCTTTAAATTTAAGTACCGGAAAACCAAAATCAATATCTTTGGCGTCGTTTAAATTTATTGTCCAGTGGCAACCTGGCATTTCTTTTTCGGCAATGTTGCCAATATAACTCGCAAGTTCATCTAAAAGCCCCGAATTTTTTTCTTCTATCATCATTTCTGTCGAGTACAATTCCATCAGGTATTTTTCCAGCACATCAACCGAATTAATAGAATTATCAAGCTTGTTGGAAATGGCCTGTGGCAGGCGTTGTTTAAGCGCATTTATTTTATCTGTAATGCTTGTAAGCCAGAAATCATATTCGTTTAAGTCTTTCATAGTCTCAGCTTAAATTTAATTATATTTAATAATACCGTTCAGTGCTGTTAGCATGGCATTAGCCTTTAATAAACACTCATCGTATTCCTTTTCGGGTTCGCATAAATAGGTAATGGCGCTGCCAACGGCAATGGACAAGCGTTTTGTTTTTTGATTATAAAAGATACTGCGAATATTTACCGCCAATGTAAAATCTTCTTTCTTGTTAATAACACCCATAGCGCCCGAATAAAAATTCCTTTCAAAATCTTCAAACTCATCAATCAACTGCATGGCTCTTAATTTTGGGGCTCCTGTCATGCTTGCCATTGGAAACGTAGCGTTTATGATCTTTTCGAAAGTTATGTTTTCCTTTAATTCACAACTTACTGTGCTTACCATTTGATGTACGGTTTCAAAACTTTCTATGTTATATAATTTATTCACCTGCACGCTTCCTTTTTTTGCCAATTGCGAAAGGTCGTTACGCGCAACATCTACAGCCATAACATTTTCTGTGCGTTCTTTCAGGTTATTAAAAAGATCATCTTTTAATTTTTCATCTTCTTCAACCGTCTTTCCTCGTTTGGCAGTACCTTTTATGGGTTTGGTAGATAACAGATTCCCTTCTTTCTTTAAAAACAATTCAGGACTTGCGCTAATGATAAAATCATCTCCCATTTTTACGAAGCAGGCGTAGGGCGCTTTACTGATCGTGTTCAGTTTTAAAAAAACTGCAAAAGGATCTATGTCAGCATCATCTGCAAAAAATTCAATGCAATAATTTATTTCATAAATGTTGCCTTGCTGAATGTGTTGTTTTAACGCAACTAAATTCTTTAAATACCTTTCTTTACTGGTACCGGGCTTTAAAACAATTTTTTTTTCTGTTGCAGGGGGTTCCAAAAAAGTTACATCGTGTTTTAAACCTATATTGTAAAATTTTGGCTGAAGCGCTTTGATTTGCGGATTTTGATAGGGTATAATTACAAATGTGTTAGTGGTATAAACCGTATTAGCCTTTAATTCACATAGCGTAAACGAACCCGTATTTTGCGGATCTTTTTGTAATAAAAAGCTATCAAATTTGTTAAAAGATGAGTTCACAAGGCTAAATTAACAAATTCTTGAGTGAGTAAAACGATCTTTTTATGGCAGAATTTCGTAATTATTATTAATTTCAGTAACTTAAGCAAGCGGCACTTTTGCCGTGTATACTTTATGAAGAGCACTCTGACCGGCTTTATCTGTTTATGTTTTGCTGTTTGCGCAAATGCGCAGCCTCGAGGCAAAGCTATGTCCGATGGTCTTATCTATCCAAACGAAAATTTAACAACGCTGGTTCCAAAAAAAATATACAGCCAGTCTGTGGGCCAATTATATAATAGCACTGCAGGCCAGGCTAATCCCGATTTTGGAACCCTGCCATACAACGCTCCACCAAAAAATGTGGTAGAAGTGTTAACCAAACGTACACTGGATGAGCGTTATTATATTGATATTGATGAGCCTGAATTTTTTTACATCCAAAAATCTGCAGTGCCTATTAACTATAGCAAGAATGGTTATCTTATTGCTATCGATCCAACCCTTCAGCAAACTGCGGCAGGTGTTTACGAAGCTCCCAACCAGCCACATCCAACACTTTTAAATACAAATCTTAATAAAACCAACATTAACTGCCAGAATTATTTTGTAGATAACAACCGTTATACTTTAAAGGTTGTAAGTAATACAAATGCGGTAACAACTTACACTGCAGACTGGACGCATTATTCGGTAGGTAACAACGGGGCATTTATTACCGATGTGTTTCCTGGTGTCGATATGCAGATCTATTTTTTTGAGTCCCGCATAAAAAGTAATTTTGTTGTTAAATCAGCCATTCCAAATTGTAAGAAATTAATATTTACCGATCAGCTTGCTTTTTCGCCGGGTTTAATGCTGGTGCAAAGATCAGGTACAGTTGGTCAGCTATTTACAGATGCTATTGATATAAAAGATGGCGCCGGAACGGTTCAGTTTACAATTAACCGTGCAAGAACCGGCGATGCATCGGGTTTAAAAAGCAATGGGGTTGCCAATCCGTATCGTATTAATGGTAACAATATCGAGCTTTATGTAGACTCTCTTTATTTAAGTACACCGGGTTTAACGTATCCTTTAACCGTAGATCCTTTAATTACGGCAGTTGGCCCTGTTGCAGGCACGCCAAATACAATAGGCTCTCTTGCTTCGCCAGCCTTTTGTTCGCAAAATATTACGGTTACTTTTCCGGGAGGTTCAACTCCCTGGGATTTTAGCGCCAGCTGGGTGGTGGGTACCATACAATGTTGTTCAAACGGCATAGGTTGTTTTAAAAGCGATGCCCAGTTATGGTTAACTTCATCCTGCGGAGGGGCATCCCCTGTAGGTTCGCCGGGCACAGTTTGGGTTTGTAATACTGCCGGTTGTTTTTCGTCGGGTAACTGGGGGCCTACGTTGCCTTTTGCCAGCAATGGCTGCCAGTCTATGGCGCAATGTTATCCTGCATCCTGCACTGCGCAAAATATGGTTTTTACTATTAATATAAACCGCACATTTTGTGGCAATACATTTGGTTGCGATTGTAACTGGAATAATAATATATGTGTTTATTTAAATAGCTGGAACGTAACCTTACAGGGCCGAACCATGGAAACCCTTGGAAACACAACTACCGGTAATGGCTCTACCACGCAGGCCGCCACCTGTTTTGGAACAGTGGTAATGAACCCAAATGCGTTATATGGTATTGCACCTTTATCTTATTTATGGGCGCCCGGCGGGCAAACAACGCCAACAAAATCTTTTTCGCCAACAGCGCCGGGTAACAATGTTTTTACCTGCACTATAACCGATGCCTGCGGAACCGTTAGGCTGGCTACTTTTACGATTACCAATAATTGCGTGTTACCAATTGAATTGACGGAATATAACGCCGCTTATGATGGAACCTATGCTAATATTAAATGGACAACCGCTACTGAGAAAAATGTAGCTTATTTTACACTTGAGCATTCTTTGAATGGCATTGATTATCGTTTGGTTGAGAGGGTTTCTGGCGCAGGCAATAGCACGGTACCTCAAAAATATTTGGTAAAACATACCAATCCAAATAAGAACGGCGTAAATTATTATCGTTTAAAAGAATTTGATATTGATGGAAGTGAAAAATTAAATAAAGTTATAACGCTTGATATTGCCGAAGAAATCCTGGAAGTAAATGTAATTCCAAACCCCAGCAATGGTGATCTTGAAATAGCCATGTCTGACAGATTCGTGGGCCATACGATTAATATTGAACTGAATGACGTAAACGGAAAGAAATACCTTCTTAAAAAAGATGTATTTATTACTTCAGAAAATAAGGTGCAGCATTTAAATGTAAGCGACCTTCCTAAAGGAATATATTTTATAAATGTGATCACCGAAGATCATAATACCTATAAAACCAAACTGGTTAAATTTTGATCTTGTTTTATCCTAATTTTGTTTCAAATTAAAAATTAGCCGTAATTTTGATGTATGCATATTGGTTTATTTTTTGGAACCTTTAATCCTGTTCATATCGGGCATTTGGCTTTGGCCGATTACATGGCCAATTATACCGCCCTGCAGCAGGTTTGGATGGTGGTGAGCCCGCACAATCCTTTAAAAGATAAAAGCAAAATGCTTAACCAGAACGATCGTTTACACCTGGTAAAACTGGCGCTTGATTTTCATCCAACCATTAAGGCCAGTAATTTTGAGTTTGATCTGCCGCAACCTTCTTATACCGTTAATACGTTAGCGCGCTTAAAAGAAAAATACCCTGAGCATGAATTTAGTTTGATCATGGGCCAGGATAATTTGCAATCTTTTAATAAATGGAAGAATTATGAAGAGATCTTAAAACGCCATCATATTTATGTATATCCCCGTCCGGGTTGTAAAGCAAGCGAATTCGACAACCATCCGCATGTGCATATAACACAGGCGCCCATGATGGATATTTCCTCCACGTTTATCCGTAACGCGATCAAAGAAAAAAAAGACGTGCGTTTTTTTCTGCATCCAAAAGTGTGGGAGGAAATTGACCTGATGAATTTTTATCGTAAATAAAAATTTAGCCACACAGGCATATAGTTTTAAGAATAAAGCCAAATGGATTCTTCTAAACAATTTGAATGAAACTAAGTGTATGTTTATATGGGGGTTTAAAATTTTCCGGCAAACTCGGTGATCAGTTTAAACACATCCACATAATCCGTTAGCGGTAATTTATCAGCTACATCATAAATATCATGATAAGAAGTAGTGCCCCCAAGTGTATAGATAAAAAAGCAAGGCACGCCTGCTTCTGAGAACCAGTAATGATCGCTATTTGAGGCTTTGCCTCTTTTTTTGATCTCCTTTACATAATTTTTTTCTGCATTTATGCTTTCCAGTAATTTAAACTGTTTTTCAAAAGTATAACCATTCACGGTCATTATGCCGTCGTCACCCGTACCCAAAAGATCAAGATTAATCAGGAATTTTATTTTTGTAAGGTCCAGCACTTTGCTTTGCACAAAATAATGCGAACCAAGTAAACCCGCCTCTTCTCCCGCAAAAAAGATAAAAACTGTTTTATATTTTGGCGGATTTTTTTGATAATATTTTACGAGATTAAGCAGCACACTTACGCCGCTGGCATTATCATTAGCCCCGGGAAAGAAAGTGGCCTTGCCCATGCCACCCAAATGATCGTAATGTGCAGAAAAAACCATTACCGTGTCGTTATTTGCGGTGCCGGGTATAAAAGCGCAAATATTTTTATTGATGTATTTGGTCAGTACTTTGCTTTCAATATTTAATTCAAGATTGTTGAGGTTAGACGGCGCTTTGTCTTTTAAAAGGTCGATGGTGCAACCAGCAACGGAATTGGTGGCCACACTGTAAGTTAGTTTTTTTTTGATCTTAATGGTAATCGGAAGCGCCATGTTATTGGCAATATACGTAGCACTGTCTTTTTTAAACAGCGTGTATTTCCCTTTTACTGTACCACTTTCGGGGCTAAGGATATAATCTGCGCCGGGTTTTAAAAGTTTGTTGTTAAGTTTTACAATTACCTTATCCGGAAAAGTGTTCACGTCAAAATCAAACCATTGGTAATAGCCGGTTGAAAAATAGGGTTGCGCTTTGTTTGCTTTTAATTCTTCGGCAATGTATTTTGCTGCAATATCCAAACCGTTATTTACGTAACCTCTTCCAAAACATTTTTTAGAGGTCAGGTATTTAATTACAGTTCGAGCATAAGTGGTATCCTGCGAATAACAGCAAATGGAAATAAACAGAAAAAGAAAACCAAAGATTCGTGAACGCATTAACTAAAACGTTTTTTTAAGATCGAAAAAAAGTAATTGACCACATCGCTGTTTTCTTTCCAATCATAAATTGGTTTTAAACTGTTTAAATAGATCTCTGTGTCAGCCCAGTTCTTAAGCGTATTTAATTGTTCAATGGCAATATTGTATTCCGAATTATTTTGTTTGAATAATTCGTTAATGAACCTGAACTTGTCGTTAATGCCAATAGAGACAGGTTGAATTATCCTTGTGGTCTTGGTGTCTTCAACAACTTCAACTTTAGGTTGAACTATTTCTTTTTTCTCTTCCTGTAGGGTTGCTTTGATCTCCTTTACAACCTCTTCCTTCTTTTCTACGGGCAACTCCTTTTCGCTTACTTTTGCATGAAGGTTAAAGCTTGGCGAAAGTTCTTTTTCGGTTTTATAATACTTGTAAATGGCTAAATTTTCCTGAATGTGGCTTAGCTGTTTTTGCAGTTGCTCGCAACTTTCTACCGAAGGCTGTATGGTTTCATCAACAAAGAGCTCCAAAGTTGGGGTTAGATCGTTGATCTGGGATTGTATTTTATGTAAGATCTTCTCTAAAGACATCTTTTGTGAATATTTATAATTAAATATAATTTGATTTTGCCACATCTTGCAGTAATTTTAATTTTTGTTTTTAACGCCTTTTAAACAATGTTTTTAGAGAATAATAATAGCGAACGTAAACGCGGATGGATAGAACTTATTGTGGGAAGCATGTTCTCCGGAAAAACGGAAGAGCTGATAAGGCGTTTAAGACGCGCGCAGTTTGCCAAACAAAAGGTGGAGATCTTTAAACCCGCAATAGATACCCGATACGATGAGTTTAAAGTAGTGAGCCACCAGGGTATCGAGATCATGAGTACACCGGTGCCTTCAAGCGCCAATATTTTATTATTGGCCGCCGATGTAGATGTGGTGGGCATTGACGAAGCCCAATTCTTTGACGAAGAGCTACCATATGTTTGCAACCAGCTCGCCGATAGGGGCATCAGGGTTATTGTGGCCGGGCTCGATCTTGATTATACCGGCAGGCCTTTTGGGCCAATACCCAATTTAATGGCCACAGCCGAGTATGTTACAAAAGTGCACGCCATTTGTATGCAGTGTGGTAATCTGGCCTATGTAAGTCACCGTAAGACCAACGAAGAAAGTTTGGTACTGCTTGGCGAAACCGATAGTTACGAGCCGTTATGCAGGAATTGTTTCAATAAAAATTTTAAAAAATAAGCGTATTTATGTACAGCCTGCAACAGATAGCAGAAATAACCAATTCTAAATTTATTGGCGCAAATAATAAAGTAACTATTTTTTTGAACGATAGCCGCGCGCTCCAGTCACCGGCAGACACTTTGTTCATTGCCTTAAAAACAGCGCGAAACAATGGACATAATTATATACCCGACTTAATTGAAAAAGGAGTAAAATCCTTCCTGGTTCTTGATAACGAGTTGGACCTTTCAAAATATAAAAATGCCGACGTTTCATTTATTGTTTCTGCAGATCCTTTAAAAACCGTTCAGGCATTGGCTGCTTTTCACCGCAAGCAATTTTCTATTCCTGTGATCGGCATTACCGGTAGTAATGGAAAAACTGTTGTAAAAGAATGGTTGTACCAACTCTTAAAAAATAATTTTTCTATTTGCAGAAGTCCAAAAAGCTACAACTCGCAAATTGGTGTGCCGCTAAGTGTTTTAAATTTAAATCAAACGCATACGCTTGGTATTTTTGAAGCCGGTATTTCTTTGCCAAACGAGATGGATGTGTTGGCAGAAATTATATCACCAACTATTGGTGTATTCACATCTATAGGTTCTGCGCATGATGAAGGTTTTAGCGGCAGGGAGCAAAAGATAAACGAAAAATTAAAGTTAATAAGCGGGGCAGAGAAGAAGGTGATCAATGGTTTACATAAAGAACAATTACCGGCTGAAATTTTAAATAAAACAATTGTTGTTTCTGAATTTGAGGACGCCGACCTTAAAATAAATTTTACGAACGATACCCTTGAGCTAAAAAGCTCAACTGCAACGGCTCAATATAAAATTCCTTTTTCTGATAAGGCCTCTGTTTTAAATGCCTCAACCTGCGTAGGGGTTTTAATGCAACTGGGCTTTAAAGAAAATGATATCGCACAGCGTTTAACAGCTTTACAGCCTGTTGCATTACGCCTGGAAATAAAAACAGGTATCAACAATGCACTGATCATTAACGATTATTATAACTCAGATATTGATTCTATAAAAATTGCATTGAATTACTTATCGCAGCAGAACAGGCGGGTGCGTAAAATTGTGATCGTGTCAGATCTTGAACAGTCGGGTGTTTCATCGCACACACTTTATAAACAGCTGGCCGAACTTTTTTCGCAAAATAAAATTGACCTGGTGGTTGGTATCGGCAAAGAGATCTCTAATCACAAACCTTTATTTAAAGCCAATTCTTTGTTTTTTGCAGATACACAAAGTTTTATAGGACAATTTAATTTGATCAATTACCAATTCAGCGAAGCCAGCATACTTTTAAAAGGCGCTCGTAGCTTTGGTTTTGAAAGTGTTAGCCGTTTGTTGCAGTTAAAAAGCCACGACACCGTTTTTGAGATCAACCTTAATAAATTAATTGATAACGTTAATTATTACCGCTCGTTAATTTCTTCTAACGTAAAATTAATGTGCATGGTAAAAGCAATGGGTTATGGCAGCGGAGGCGCTGAGATAGCCAAAACGTTACAGCATATTGGTGTAAATTATTTAGCAGTGGCCTATGCCGATGAAGGTGTGGAGTTAAGGCAATCGCAAATTACCTTGCCTATTATGGTAATGAGCCCGGAAGAAGATGCGCTGGAAGATATTATCAATTACCAGTTAGAACCGGAGATCTACAGTTTTAAGGTGCTGCACGCTTTTGTAAAAAAACTGGATGCGCTGGGAGTAACTGACCCTTACCCTGTGCATTTAAAAATTGATACAGGCATGCACCGTTTAGGCTTTGAAGAAAAAGACCTTGACAAATTAATTATTGAATTGAAGAATTTCCCACAATTAAAAGTACGCACAGTGTTCTCGCATTTAGCTGGCACTGATAACGCCGGATTGGATGATTTTACAAATGAACAGATCCGCATTTTTGAAACAGTAAGCAATGCTATTGAATCGGCGATCGGGTATACATTTATTAAACACATTTGCAACTCGGGCGGTATTACGCGTTTTAAGAACGCACATTACAACATGGTACGTTTAGGTATTGGCATGTATGGGGTAGGCGTGCACCAGGATGAGCAGCATAAATTGCAAAATGTTGGGAACCTTATAACACGCATCAGCCAGATAAAACAGGTAAATAAAAATGATACAGTTGGATATAACCGCAATGGTAAATTAGATAAAGATACAACCATTGCCACCATACCTATTGGTTATGCCGATGGCTTTAACCGCGCGCTGGGCAACGGTAAACACGGTGTTTATATAAACGGTAAATTCTGCAAAACGGTTGGCAATATTTGTATGGATATGTGTATGGTAGATATTACAGGAATGAACTGCAACGAAGGCGATGAGGTGATCATTTTTGAGAATGTTGAACAAATAAACAAAATGGCTTCGGCTTTAAATTCTATTTCTTACGAAGTGCTTACCAATGTTTCGGCAAGGGTGAAGAGGGTATACGTACAGGAGTAGATTTTATTAAACAATTTAACGGCCTATGCTTTCTTTACATATTCGGATTTTAACCCCATAGCGCCAAAACCTTCAATTTTGCAGGATATATTGTGATCACCTTCACTCAATTTTATATTTTTTACTTTAGTGCCAACCTTAACAGTTTTGGATGAACCTTTTACAGGCAGATCTTTGATCACTACCACGGTATCTCCATCCTGTAATTCGTTGCCATTAGAATCAATAACTTTTCCATCGCTGGCTGCAGGCTCTGCAACTTTTTCTTCTTTTGGCTCCCATTCATAAAAACACTCGGGGCAAACAATTAGAGGCCCATTCTCATATGTATATTCACATTTGCATTTGGGGCAAGGAGGAATGTTGGTCATAATTTTTTGAATTTGAACAAAGGTAAACAAATTTTTGAGCAGGTTCTGGTTATTTAGCATTTTCTGCTTTTGAAACAGGTATTTGGCCAGACAATTTATTATTTTTCATGATCCTTGGTTTGCTGCCTTAGATCTAAAAAGTAAATACAAAATATATAATACAACACTCCCTCTTCAAACTCAGCGCGGTTACCCGCCAATGAACCATTACCCATAAAATCGTTACTTACAAATATATAAGCCAGCCGCGAAATAATAATAAGGATGATCACAGTAAAAATGCTTTTATCAGAAGGCATCAATTGTTTTACAAGTTTATTTTTACCCTTGTAAAAATAAGGCAGTAACGCAACGGCTGCTAAAATAAGATGCGCAACAATCAGCATGTACTGCAGCATCTCGCCCTGGTTATGGATATTCCTTATTTGTGCCCTGTTCTCGTCGGGTGTGTCATTTAAATATTCTATCCAGTGCAAAAAATAATCTGTTTCTTCGGCAAATAAAAAACAAAATAACAATACAGCGCCAATATGAAAATGCCTTACAATGCCTTTTGATTTTAAAGCCTGAAAAAAACTGATGCAAACGATGAGTAGTATCAATAAGTTCTGGCAATTCTCTACTAATCCAAATTCACGGTTAATGCCTGGGGCAACAATTTCCTGGGTAAAACCGTTGCCTGCATAATAACACAACATCATGGCAACGGTTGCAAGCAAAGGCGCCAACCAATACCGTAAATGCGCTTTAAAAGGCATTGCAATAAAATTGTGGTATACTCTTAAAAAAACTTTCAAAGCTAAGGTACTTAATTTGCTACAACGCTTATTTCTATGTGTGCGCCTTTAGGTAGAGCTTTTATTTCTACCGTTTCGCGCGCGGGTGGGTTTAATTTAAAATAGTTTTTATACACTTCGTTTACTTTTGTGAAATTTTTTAGGTCCGTTAAATAAATGGTAACCTTGCAAACATTATCCAATGACATTCCAGAGGCTTCTACAATAGTTTTAATATTATTGAGCGTTTGCGTGGTTTCATTTTCTATTGAAGTAGAATCAAACGCCCCATTTGGTTTCAGTCCTATCTGCCCCGAAACATAAAGCGTGCCGCCACTTTTAATACCCTGGCTATATGGGCCAATCGGTGATGGAGCCAATTTGGTAAAAATAACTTCTTTATGGTCTTTGCCTGTAAATGCAAAGATCAAAACAATGGCCGCTATCAGAACAATGGCTTTTTTCATTTCTATTATTTAGAAGGCGCGTCCATTTTAGAGATCTCAGTCAACCCCTTTACCAATTGATCGAGGTCGTAAGTGTTTGTATAAACATTTGGCGCAATGCGTATACCGTTCACTTTTTCAAGGATCATGGATACGCTGTGCACTTTGTGCATTTCAAACAGTTTTGCTTCTACCTGTTGGGCCTGCCATCCTTCAAAGCCAATGGTAGCCACAGCACAAGAGAATTCAGGCTTTATAGAGGTATAAAAATTCGATCTGGGTAATTTATGACATTTTTCGGCCCAATAGTTCTTTAAAAAATGCAAACGAGCCTCTTTACGTTTACCGCCAATAAGATTATGAAAATCTACAGCTGTACCAATGGCCATCTCTGATGCGAATGAGCGTGTACCAATACTTTCAAATTTTTTAATATCACCTCCGTCTGGCTCCACGGCCGAAAGCAAGGCCCATACATTTTTGATCTTATCTTTTTTAATGTACATTAAACCGCTGCCAAAAGGCGCGCATAGCCATTTATGCAATGATGTGGCCAGATAATCTGCACCAGTATCCTCAAACTTCATATCTATTTGCGCAAAAGAATGTGCCGCATCTACAATTACTTCGCAGCCTTTGCTATGCGCCATATCTGCAATAGCTTTAACCGGCACAAAATTACCAGTCCAGTTGATCATGTGTGTGATATGAACGATCTTCGTTTTTGGAGTGATCGCTTTTTCATATAGCTTCACAATTGCTGCGGCGTCTTCGCAGGGTTGTGGAATGTTTATCCAGACCAGTTTTATCTTATCGCGTTTTTCCCTTTGCTTCCATGCGTTCATCATGTTTGGATAATCGAACGTGCTTAATACTACTTCATCGCCCGCTTTTAAATTCAAACCAAATATGATCGTATTCAATCCTTCGGTTGCATTCCTGTTAATGGCAATCTCTTCATGCGAAACACCACAAAGGTTGGCCAGTTTTGCGCGGAGCGCTTCCCGGCCCTGGTCTAAAATACGCCACATATAATAACTTGGCGCTTCATTACTATACTGGTAAAAACGAATGTGTGCATCCTGTACAATTTTTGGTTGCGGACTAACACCACCATTATTTAAATTGATAACATTTGGCGACACGGTATAACTTTCGCGGATCCAGCCCCAAAAATCTTCATTCTCGGCGGCGCTATCCAAACTTAAATTCTCTAACTTGTTTAAATGTTTATCCAACTGCCTGGCAAACGGCAGATCGATCGACGAAAAAAGATCGAGAGCAGATACAGAACCCGCTGTGGCTAATAAAAAATTACGACGATTCATCATAGAGATTTATTTTTATTAAAGGTAAAAAATTATCCGGTAAAATTCAATCCGCATTTTGTTTCAAAACTTAAAACCAAGCTGTAATGCCAGGTGCATGCTGCTTATATAAAGCGAGCTGGCAGCGTAATCTTTGGCAAAGTAATATTGCGAAAAACCATACCTGAAATTTAGCTCTGCAAAAAAATTACTTTTGCCTTTACCAACATTATTTTTTTGCCAGCCAACAGTAGCGCTTACAAATGAGTTAAGCCTGTCGGTAATAAAAGGCGTTTTGAATTTAAGATCCACAACGTCTTGTTTTACTTTGTTACCATTTTGGCTTACAGTTAAATTACCGGGCAATAAATATCTAAAATGATAACCCGCCATAATGTACGGACTGAACTGGCTATTGTTTTCGCGCTTAAACGAGTATTTAAATTGTAATGGTAAACAAAGTTCATTAATAATAAGAGAATAATTGTAAGGAAACGTTTTATCATATAAGTGTAAACTATCTGGCTTAAAATAATATGATTTAAAATTGAGCCCGTGAAACAAATATTCAAAACCTATTAAAAAAAAGGTCTTATAACTTTTATCGCACTTGAATTCTTTTTTAAAACTGACGATCGCACTCATTTTTTGCGTTGGTGCTTTAGCATGATTGGTATTGACAGAGTATATACCAAGTACCGGGCCAAAGCCAAAACGGATTCCTGCGCCTGAATAATTTTTTTGAGCTACACAAATGGTTGAGAACACTAAAAGAAAAAGAAGCGCTATCGAAAAAAAAACGTTAGTATTTGTTTTTTTTATCATTAATTAATTTCGGATTACATTAGTTGCAGTAGCCTGAACGGTTGGCATAATCACAATGTCATTTATATTTACATGGGCCGGGCGTGTGGCAACCCATAAAATAGTTTCGGCAATATCTTGAGGTGTTAAAGGTTGAAGGCCCTGGTAAACTTTTTTTGCTTTTTCTTCATCACCATCAAAACGTACAATACTGAATTCGGTTTCGACCATACCGGGATTAACGGCCGTAACTTTTATGTTATGAGGCAGCAGATCAATGCGCATACCTTTGTTTAATGCATCTACAGCGTGTTTGGTGGCGCAATATACATTGCCGTTGGCATACACCTCTTTTCCGGCAATAGAACCAATGTTAATGATGTGACCCTTTTTATTTTCTATCATTAAATTAGAAACCGCACGCGAAATATATAACAGGCCTTTTACATTAGTATCTATCATACGTTCCCAATGATCGATGTTGCCATTTTGTATAGCGCTAAGTCCGGCAGCTAAGCCTGCATTATTTACCAGCACATCCAACTTTTTATTTTCCACCGATAGTGAATTGATCGCTTTTTCAACCTCATTCAGTTTTCGGATATCAAAACAAAGTGTTGTTACTTTGATCTTAAAATCTTTTTCCAGCAACGATCTTAATTCCTTTAAACGATCTTCTCTCCTTCCGGTGATAATAAGATCATGACCATTCTTTGCAAAGAGCTCTGCAGTGCTTTTTCCTATGCCTGATGTGGCGCCTGTAATTAGAACTAACATATTAATTTTTTTGTGGCGCCAGTTTACTGTGCTTGCGGCCGTATGCGAAATAAATAATTAAACCAATAACTAACCAAATTGAGAAATACAACCAATTTTTATACCCTAATTGCGACAGCATATAAAAACAACTTAAAAGCCCAAGTGTTGGAATAAGTGAGAAGCTATATTTAAACGCCATAAAAGCAATTATGGCAAAGCCGATAAAGAAAAAATAGATCGGAATTTTGGTGAGAAAGGCATTAAACGATTCAAACTTCAAATAGTAGTCAACCCACGAACGGTTATATACAAACATTAAAGCCAAAGTAAGAACAAACAATGCCGGAATGATAAATTTAGAATTAACATAAGGTGTTTTAAATTTGGAAGGTGGCGCTGAAGGATCCATGCGAAGTTTAAGAACACCGGCACAAACCAGGCAAAAAGCAAAAAGAGTTCCGGCCGAACAAATGTCCGTTACCATATTAATATCCACTAAAAATATTGGCACAGCCACTAAAAATCCAGTAAAAATTGTTGAAAAAGAAGGCGTTTTAAATTTTGGATGGATCTTTGCAAAAGCAGGAGGCAACAATCCATCACGGCTCATGCTCATCCAAATACGGGGCTGCCCCAATTGAAACACAAGCATTACGCTTGCCATCGCCACTACGGCACTAACTGCAATCACCCCTCCAAGCCAATGCAAACTTTGCACTTTTTCAAATACATAAGCCAAAGGGTCGCCCACATTTAATTCGCTGTAGCTAACCATACCTGTAATTACCAGTGCTATAGCAACGTATAAAATTGTACAAATTACGATCGAATATAAAATTCCCCTCGGTAGGTCGCGTTGCGGGTTCCGGCATTCTTCGGCAGTTGTTGAAATGGCGTCAAAACCAATGTATGCAAAAAATACCGCGCTAATCCCCGAAAGTAAACCTCCAACGCCGTTAGGTAAAAAGGGGTTCCAGTTTTTAGTATCAACAAAAAATGCACCAACAAAAATTACGAGTAACACCACCACTATTTTAATAAGCACCATGGCATTGCTGGCATTGCGGCTTTCTTTGATACCGCGATACACTAACATCGTAATAATAATATTTATTAGCAAAGCAGGTCCGTCAAAAATAATACGCATGCCAAATAATTGTGGCGCATGTCCATATGCAACAAAGCCTTCGATCAGGCCGCTGGTCTGTCCATTATTTTGGATCTCTTCAAGAGGTACGCCAGCCACCAGCATAGAGGAAACCAATTCATAATTATGTTTGGCAGTAAAATAATCTAAGCATAACCATTCATTAACCCGGTAGCTGGAAGAGTTTTGAACCAGGGAAGTAAAATAATCGCTCCACGAAATGGCCACCGTAACATTGCCAATGGCGTACTCCATTATCAGGGCCCAGCCAATGATCCACGCAAATAATTCGCCAAAAGCCACATAGCTATAGGTGTATGCACTGCCGCTAACAGGTATAAGCGATGCGAATTCGGCATAGGCGAATGCTGCAAAGCTGCAGGCAACAGCTGTAAAAATAAACAGCAATATAACACCGGGGCCACCATCGGCACTTGCTTTGCCTATGGTAGAAAAAATGCCGGCGCCTATGATCGCAGCAATACCAAAAGCCGTTAGATCGCGAACGCCTAAGTGTTTTGCTAAACTGCCGTGGTGGCTTTCGGCATCAGCATTTTTTAAGATCGTATCAATTGATTTTTTTCTGAATAAACTCATTTAATATTTTGAACAATTACGTTTTTGAAACGCTAATAAATATACAAAGTTAATTTTAATTAATGCCCGGCCTTTGGCGGTTTTTTGA
Source organism: Bacteroidia bacterium (assembly GCA_044226875.1). Taxonomy (GTDB): domain Bacteria; phylum Bacteroidota; class Bacteroidia; order B-17B0; family Aurantibacillaceae; genus Aurantibacillus. The sequence continues at coordinate 872,204 of JBGAGD010000002.1, read as the reverse complement.
AACCGGCAAGTAATAAAGTGCCGCCAGTAATATAAAGATAACTGCAGGGCTCCGGTACCTGAAAATAGCGCCGCTGTTAGGCGTTGTTAAGCCAATTAAAAAACATAGCAGTAAAGCAAAAAGCACAAAAGCAATGGCTATAAATCTCGATTTTTTATTTTGAATTAAGCCTGTAAATACTATTAAAAGGGATATAATGATGAATAAATTCTCTAACGAAGCAAGTTGCTGTAATAAATTTTTAGCATTATAAAACAATGGGTAGAAAAGGCTGTAGTATAAACACGAAACACCAACGGCAAAAATGGTATTTGAGCCCGGATCGACATTTATGTTTGAACCGCTTTTTGGCAATTGATATACCAATTTAAATTGTGTAATGGTATCAGTGTTTGAACTACAGAATAAAGTATCCTGTTGATGCGTATGCTCCCAATAGATATAAGACACATTTTTTTTGATCGTAAAAAGACTATCGTTTATGCCCGCTTTTTTTACAAGAGAAGAATCAAATTCCAAACGTACAAATTTTGCAGCATCAAGTAAAAAAATCCCTCCTTTGGAAGCGTCGGCAAACGCCCGCTGATGCGTAATAGCAGCCTGGAGCAACGACCTGTTTTTAAAAATAAGCGATAAAGCATTTAAAGAGAAAATAACGAGGGCCAAACAAATGGTCAGCGAAAAGGTTTTGTGTTTTATTTTTCCGGAACGGTAAATAGAAAAGAATAAGCCAAAGAAAAATAAAGCAAAGAACAGCAAATAAGGTTTAAGAAATAAAGAAATGAAAACCCAAAACAACAAACGCATACATGCGGCTACGGTATTTTGACCCGAAAATATTTTTTTTAAGGCGTAAAGGATATTTCCGAGAACAAAAATAACAAGGCCTTCCTTTAATAAGGCGCCTGTGTAAAACCATAAGGCAGGTAAAAAACAAAGTATGAGTAAAGCAAAAACTTCTTTTCCTGCAAAAAACTCTTTTATAGACCTGTAAATGCAGGCGATGCCAATAAAACTCAAAAAGCAACTAAACAAGGCGTGCACGAAATAAGAATTAAAAGCAATAAAATGCAGTAACGAGTATACACGAATAATAACGCGGTTATCATTATACAAATAATCTTTTATGCGGCCGTTATCCCATTGTGTGGTGTGAATAATAAAATTATCATACAAATTTGTTCCCGGGCTTTCGTTCTGCAAACCAAATAATAATTTCAGATATCCAAGTGGATCTGCTTTGGCAAAAGCGTTGATTGTTTTCGCGTCTTCATAAAATTTTCCCGCGTCAAACCTTTCAATACCACCGTACATTTTTTTGTAAACAAGATAAAACACAGGGATGGCTGTAACTTTGAGCAGAAACAAAACAATGAACGTTTTCGATCTTACCTTATCATCTTTAAATACACTAAAAAAGTTATTCTTATATATCAGGAAAAGGATAATTAACAGATATATAATACAAGCGATCAAATTTTAATAACTTTCAAAGAATTTAATTTCCATGATCCTTTCGGGCATGGACAAATTGTTAAACCCAAATTGTTTGTATAAGCCCTGGGCGTCTTTAGTGGCCAGCATAAAACGGCGTAATTTTTTAAAGGATGGGTGCGCCATAATAAATTTCATTAACTCTTTCGATAAACCTTTTCCACGGTGTTCTTGCAGCACAAATACATCGGCCAGGTAACCAAACGTGGCGCAATCTGTTACTACGCGGGCATAACCAATTTGTTCCTGGTTCAGGTAGATCCCAAAACAAATGCTCCCTTCAATACTTTGTTTTACAATATCAAGAGGAATATTCTGGGCCCAGTAACTTTCTTTGCTCAGATAATTATAAATAACCTCTTCCTGTAGTTTGGTTTTATCGGTACTATATAAAAAGCCATTTATTGTTTTTTCATACATGGTTTACAGATTATCTACAATTACTAAATATTTGTTTTTTGGATCAAAATTAAAACGCGTGATCTTTTTTATACCAAAAGCGTCAAGATCGAAAAAAACAGTCCATTCTTTTTTTGCTTCATCAAAACGTAATAATTTAGCGCCTTCCGATTTTATAAGACCCTGTTGCTCATGCCAAATAGCATCTTCGCTGGTGGTTGGGTATTCGCTATATTTTTCGGCTTTTTGCAATATAAGATCATATTTATAGAAGGCAACTTTTACAGAATCTTTAACCCCATAAATAAATGTATGGCGGTTAATTGTTTTAAATGCGCGCGTTGGATGATAGCCAAGCCATTTATCTTCACCGGTGCTTTTCACATAATAACGTAGAGAATGCGGGTTAGTTAATTTATAATAAAGCACAGTATCTGAGTTTAAAAAAGTATAATAACCTACCGAGTCTGTTTCGATTTTTTTTTCGCTAATACCTGTTATAGAATTTATATAATGAATTCTTTGCGAACTATCACTTTCAACAACTACAGAGTTTAGATATTTACCATCCGGTGTAATAACCGGCGAGTACTCGCTTTCTTTTGTTTTGGTTAATTGCGTTGTTTTTTGATTACCTGTTTCGTAAACATAAATATCGGCTTGTTTATCTTCGCGCACACTTACATAATAGATCTTTTTTGAATCGTTACTGAACGACGGTTGGTTGTCATAGCCCGAACGGTTAGTAATGTTTTTGGGATCTGATAGGGTGAGGCCTGTTTTTGTTTTTTGAATTTTAAATAACCAGACCTCTGTATCCGGCATTTGCGCATTTAACGTATAGATACAAAAAAATAGAAAAAGAATATTAAACTTTCTGTTCATCCAGTTTTAAAAAATGTTTATTCATGATCTTATAAATGATAATACCAAACGAAACTCCAACAACCATGCCGGTTCCAATATCAATAGGGTAATGCACTCCAAGGTACATGCGGCTATAAACCACAATTAACGGGTAAACAAAAATAAAGATCTTATACCTTACCGGAACCCATTTAACACATAAAAAAATAAGTGTTATTATGCCAAAGGTATTTGCAGAATGGCCCGAGAAAAAAGTAAATTTTCCACCGCGATAGTCATGCACAACATGTATCTGGTCTTTGATTTCTAAATTATGTGTTGGCCGGTAACGTTCTACCAAATGTTTAACGCTATTTGAGCTAAGATCGGTGCAGGCAAAACAAATAGCACAAGCTACCAGGAACTCAACAGCTTTGCGCATATAATATTTTTGGTAAAACGCGTAAGCAACCGCAAGGCATATGATAATTGTTGGCCAGGTGTAACTAAAAAACCACATTACTTCATCAAGCAAAGGGTTGTGAATGGAGTTTATTTTTAGCAGTAAGCGCCTATCTAAGCTTTCAATGGTTTCAAACATGCTTAAAAGTAAGAAATATTTTGTTGCTATTAGAGAATAAATGGTCATGCTGAACTTGATTCAGCATCTCAGTTCTCAAACATATAGTGCTGAGACCCTGAATCAAGTTCAGGGTGACGGTACAATTAATTAAGATAATTACTTAGAAGAAGCACAGGCCTGGGTAACAATTTCAGAAGTTACATCAGCTAATTTGCTGATGGCTCCAAAGCCACCATCTACATTGGTTAAATTTGTATAACCATTTGCTTTCAAAATAGAAATAGCAATCATACTCCTGTATCCCCCTGCACAATGGATCATATATGGGCGGTTCTTATCTTTAGCATCGATCCAGTCAAAAATAAAATCAAGAGGCCTTGCTTCTGCTTTGCATAAATGAGCAGAATCAAACTCTCCCGGTTTTCTAACATCTAATGTTTCAATTTCTTTTTTATAGCCTTCGTTAAAGAATTTTTCAGCAGAGGCTCTTGCAACTCTATCAATCGGCTTGCCGGCATTTTTCCAGGCATCCATACCTCCTTCAAGGTAACCAATGCAATTATCATAGCCAACGCGTGATAGGCGCATTACGGTTTCTTCTTCGCGGCCTTTTGGTGTTATTAATACAACAGGATGATTGATATCGCTTATCAACGTACCAACCCAGGGCGCGAATTGCCCGTCAAGTCCTACGTACAATGATCCGGGAATATTCGCTTCCGCGTATTCATCAGGTTTTCTAACATCTAAAATAATTGGCTTTTGATTTTGAATTATTTCTTCAAACTCATCCACCGATAAACCTGTTGAACCATTCTCCAAAACATCCGAATATTTTTTATAACCTTTTTTATTTAAAGAAGCATTCTTGGCAAAATATTGCGGCGCCGGTAAAATACCTGTAGTTAATTCTTTAATAAAATCCTGTTTTGAAATATTTTGCAAAGCGTAATTTACTTTTTTCTGATTACCCAAGGTATCAAAAGTTTCTTTGCTCATATTTTTACCACAGGCCGAACCCGCGCCATGAGCCGGATATACAATGATATTATCGGGTAATGTCATTATCTTATTGCGTAAGCTATCATAGAGCATGCCTGCAAGATCTTCTTGTGTAAGATCTGATTTTATTGCAAGGTCAGGCCTTCCAACATCACCAATAAATAAAGTGTCGCCGGTAAAAATGGCTTTGGGTTCTTTGTTGTCACCCAGCAATAAAAATGTGGTAGATTCTAAAGTGTGGCCCGGAGTGTGAAGCGTTTTTATGGTCAACCCACCGAGTTTAAACTCTTCATTATCTTTTGCGATATAGCTCTTGTAATCCGTTTGCGCATTTGGTCCAAACACAATAGTTGCACCCGTTGCCTTTGCAAGATCAATATGCCCGCTCACAAAATCGGCGTGAAAATGTGTTTCAAAAATGTACTTTAAAGTATCTTTATTTTGTTTTAATAGATCAAGATAAGGCTGGGTTTCCCTTAATGGATCTATAATTGCGGCTTCGCCGTTATGCGAAATATAATAAGCGCCTTGTGCAAGGCAATTGGTATATAGTTGTTCAAGTTTCATGCAGAAATATTATATTTTTTAGCTGTTGCCCCGAATTTGCCTGTTTTTATTCTTACTACTGGCTCATTTCATCAAAACAAAATTACAATTAAATGTCTTTTAAAGAAGGTTTTTTATAATTAGAATATCGTTAAATTTGTAGAATAAGAAATTATTATATGTCAAATTCAGAAAAAATAGAATCATCAAAAGCTCCCGAACCTGTTGGGCTGTATCCACATGCGCGCAAAGTAGGCAACTTATTATTTTTAAGCGGTGTTGGCCCACGCGAAAGAGGAACAAAAAAGATTCCGGGTGTTGAATTGGATGAAAATGGTTTGATAATAAGTTATGATATTGAGGCGCAATGCCATAGTGTTTTCAGGAACATAAAATATATTTTAGAAGATTCGGGTAGCAGTTGGGATAAAATTATAGATGTCACCGTTTTTTTAACCAACATGAAAGATGATTTTCCGATCTACAATAAGATCTGGGCACAGTATTTTAAAGAAAACCCTCCTTGCCGCACTACCCTTGAAATTAACAAATTACCTACCCCAATAGCCATTGAACTAAAGGTTATGGCGGTAATTGATTGATTGTTAGTAGATTAAAAATCACTAAAATGATTTAATAAGCCAAAACAATTGCTGTTAACATTTGTTAGTGAGTAATAAGACTAATTTGGTAACATAATAGGTCTGATTAATCGAATAATTTTCATAATTTAGTTAAAAATTACGCCAATGTTAATTCATTCAAACCAATCCATCCTAATTCCGGTTGATTTTTCAAAACAATCTTTGGTTGCAGTTAAACAAGCCTATAATTTGGCGAAGTTTACCAAATCAAAAATTATTTTGATGCATGTTTCAACAAAAGATGCAAATGAAAATACCGCAGAATTGAAGGCGCTTGCCGCTTCTACCAAAACAGAATCGGGCATAGAGGTTGAGACCTTGAATGTAAAAGGAGATGTTTATGAGTTAACGGACAAAAAGGCGGCGGAGCTAAAATGTTCATTAATTGTTATTGGCCTCGATTCTCACGTGCGTTTTAGAAGTTTTATGGGTGGCAGTAATGTTACCAAATTCATTAAAAACGCGCCATGCCCGGTAATTACGATCAGATCAGCAGATAACCGCGATGGCTGCAGAAACATTATCATGCCATTTGACCTTAGCCCGGAAAGCCGCGAAAAAGTTTCTATTGCCGTTCAGTTGGCACATTTTTATAGCGGTGACATCCGCATTGTATCTGTGTTCCATCCAAATGATGATAAATATGAAAATAAGTTATTGCCATATTTACAACAGGTAAAAAAATTCATAAAAGAAAAAGGTATCAATTGTACCAATAAATCTATTCCTACCACTAAACCTGCCGAAGCAATTGTTGAGTATGCCAATAAAAACGATGGCGACTTAATTGTTCAGATGAATCAAAAAGACCTGAGCATTGGTGATATGTTTAGCGGAACTGTAGGCGAAAAGATAGTAGAGATCAGCAACTTGCCGGTTATTACCATTCCGCCTATGAAACGCGAAAGTATGAGCCACTTTGGTAGTGGTATGTAATTTTTCAGGGATTTTTACAATAAACAATTCTTTACTTTGCAGATTTGGCAGACAATGCAGAGGTTTTTGCTTTTAATGGCCTGCAAAAATAGGTGAGCCTGAAACCAATAAAATTGCCGTTGGTCTTAAACTGGTGCGAGTAATTCATTCCATCCACAGTGTAATTTACCGTTGATGTGGCAAGCTTTCTTAAACCTGCATTAAATAAAAGACTTGCATTTAAAATACTCCCTCTTCTAAACACTTTTTCGCGTGCAAGCGCACATCTTAGCATGGTATACATGCCACCGCTGGTAGAAGAAACACAATTTAAATAATTAGAGGCTGTAACGCCGTCGTTAGCCACCTGGTAGCTTCTGGTAATTGTTTGCGCTCCAAGTAAATTTTGAGAGAAGCCGCCGCCCAACAGCCATTTGCTGTTCTTGCAGGTTGGATTGAATTTATAATAGATCATAAATGGCAGGTCTACCGCGGTAAACTCGCTTTTAATACCCGAAAAATGGCTTTTTGGATTGTACAATGAATAGTTGTTCGCTAAAGCATATTGAAAGCCAAAGGTGTTAAAACCCAGGCCAAATGTGCCCATCCAGTGTTTATTAAGATCGTAACGCGTGTTAAAATTAATGGCTGCGGCATCACATTTGTTTTGGTGAAAACGGGCGTTGGCCTCAGACATGCCCCCGGCAAATTGCGAGCGCGTGCCCTGAAAACCCCACTGTATCCCAAAACGCCAGGTATCCGTTTCTTGTGAAAACCCGGCAAAAGCTAAAAAGGCAAATGCAGATAATATCAAATTTTTCATGCGACCTGTTTTTTAATAAAGTTATTGTTTTTTAATTCAAAAACCGAAATTTTGCCCTTTTTTGATGTTTTTTTAACGTTAAGGTTTAATGCCAATTCAGACTTTTATAGTTAAATTCGCTCTCCTTTTTTAAGGCATACCACAGAGACGCGGAGGACACAGAGAAAGATCAGTTTTCTAAAACTCAATAATTTGTGGAGAAAGTGAAGAAACAAATTAAAACTCTCAGTGTACTCCGTGTCTCTGTGGTAAATAAATGGAAGAAGTAGTTCGAAATACAATAACAGGAGAGATTTTGGATGCTTGCATTGAGATTCATAAAACTCTTGGGCCTGGTTTGCTTGAATCAACTTATGAAATTTGTTTAATGAAAGAATTTGAATTAAGGGGAATAAAGGCAACCAGACAAGTAAATTTACCTATCAAGTATAAAGATCAATTATTGGATCAAGGATATAAAATTGATATTTTAGTTGAAGACGAGTTTATTTTAGAATTAAAAACAGTAGAAACAATATTACCAATTCATAAAGCACAACTAATTACATATTTAAAACTAGCAGATAAGCGAGTAGGGTTTTTAATTAATTTTAATGTCGCACTAATGAAAAATGGTTTTCAAAGAATAATACAAGGTTATAACGAATAAAAAAGCAAACTCAGAGAACTCTGTGTCTCTGTGGTGAAAAAAATATGAAGAAGTACCCCGAATATAAAAAGTTAGATCTGTCTCAAATATCAAAAGACATTTTAGAGTTTTGGAAACAGGATAGAACTTTTGAAAAATCTATTACTACCCGCGATGAAAATAAGCCCTGGGTATTTTACGAAGGCCCGCCAAGCGCAAATGGTATGCCTGGTATACATCACGTAATGGCCCGCGCCATTAAAGATATTTTTTGTCGTTTTAAAACCTTACAAGGCTACCAGGTTAAACGCAAAGCCGGTTGGGATACACACGGGCTGCCAATTGAGTTAGGCGTTGAAAAACATTTAGGAATTACAAAAGAAGATATTGGCAACGAAAAAAGCGCCAAATACATTTCGGTTGAAGATTATAACAAAGCCTGCCGCAAAGAGGTAATGAAATACACCGACAAGTGGGAAGAGGTTACTGCTAAGATGGGCTATTGGGTAGATATGAGCGATCCATACATCACTTACGAAAATAAGTATATTGAAAGTGTTTGGTGGTTATTACAAAATCTTTCTAAAAAAGATCTTTTGTATAAAGGATTTACCATACAACCATATTCTCCGGCGGCTGGTACAGGTTTATCGTCTCACGAGCTAAACCAACCGGGGTGTTATCGTGATGTAAAGGATAGAACGGCTACAGTACAGTTTAAAGTCAGCAGTCAGCAGTCAGCAGTCAGCAAACTGCCAACTGTAAAACTGGATACTGATGACTTGTATTTCCTTGCCTGGACAACCACGCCGTGGACTTTGCCTTCTAACACTGCCCTGGCCGTTGGTAAAGATATTGAGTATGTATTTGTGAATAGTTTTAACCCGTTTAGCGGCAAACCACAAACCGTTATATTGGCCAAAGATCTTTTAAATAAATATTTTTCTGAAGAACACACCGATATTAAATTTGAAGATTATAAACCCGGCGATAAGAATATCCCGTTTAAAATTGTTGGCCACTGCAAAGGTTCAGACCTTGCCGGCATTGAGTACGAGCAATTGTTGCCTTTTGTAAAACCCGAGGGCAATGCCTTTAAAGTTTTAGTGGGCGATTTTGTTACCACTACCGATGGTACCGGAATTGTACATATAGCGCCAAGCTTTGGTGCAGATGACTTTAGGGTGGCCAAACAAAATAATGTTGCTGCTTTAACACTGGTAGATAAACGTGGTAAATTTTTACCCGAAGTACAGGACGGTATCTTTCTGTATGGTGAAGAATTTGTAAAAGAAGCTTACCTGAACGATGATGAAAAGAAAGCAGAGTTCGAAAAGCAAAAGAAAATACTGGAAGCCAATCATAAAATAAAAGAACTTAAGGTTTATTTAAGCGTTGATGAACGTATTATCTTAAAACTGCAGGAAGAGAACAAACTCTTTAAAAAAGAATTATACGTGCACAGCTATCCTCATTGCTGGCGCACAGATAAGCCGGTGCTGTATTACCCGTTAGATAGTTGGTTCATCAAATCAACGGCCATGAAAGACCGTATGATAGAACTTAACAAAACCATTAACTGGAAGCCGGAGGCCACAGGTACCGGACGTTTTGGCAACTGGTTAGAGAATTTAAATGATTGGAATCTATCCCGGTCGCGTTTTTGGGGTATCCCAATTCCTATCTGGACAAGCGAAGACGGAACGGAACAAATTGTGATAGGTAGCGCAAAAGAACTGAAAGATCAAATTGATAATTCAGTAGCAAAAGGATTTATGCAATCAAATCCATTGGCAAAATTTGTTCCGGGAAATTTCAGTAAAGAAAATTACGATACGTTCGATCTGCATAAACCTTATGCCGATAATATTATTTTAGAAAAGAACGGAAAAAAATTCTTCCGCGAGCCTGATCTTATTGACGTGTGGTTTGATAGCGGTGCTATGCCTTACGCGCAGGTGCATTACCCTTTCGAAAATAAAGAACTCATCGATCAGAAAAAATATTTTCCGGCAGATTTTATTGCCGAAGGTGTTGATCAAACCCGCGGCTGGTTCTTTACACTGCACGCTATTGCAGCTATGAACTTTGATTCTGTTGCATATAAAAATGTAGTATCTAACGGTTTGGTGCTTGACAAAAATGGTAACAAAATGAGCAAGCGTTTAGGTAACGCCGTAGATCCTTTTACAACGCTTGAAAAATACGGGGCCGACGCTACCCGCTGGTACATGATCGCTAACGCAGCGCCATGGGATAACTTAAAATTTGATATTGAAGGTATTGGCGAAGTGCAGCGAAAATTATTTGGCACCCTTTACAATACGTATGGGTTTTATTCATTATATGCCAATGTAGATAAATTTGTATTGGACGAACAAAATATCATTCCTGTAAAAAGCCGTGTAGAACTTGATCGGTGGATAATATCTGAACTGCAAACACTGGTAGAGAATGTAACAACTTATTACGAAGAATATGAACCGCACCGTGCCGCGCGCGCTATCGAAGATTTTGTGGATGAACATTTAAGCAACTGGTACGTGCGTTTAAGCCGCCGTCGTTTCTGGAAAGGTGAGATGAGCGACGATAAAAAGGCTGCTTATGAAACCCTGCATGAATGTATATTGGTGGTAACGCAGTTAATGAGCCCTATCGCGCCATTCTTTAGTGAGTGGATGTACCAGAATTTAACTTCGCCAATTCGTGAAGCTGCTATAAAAAATAAAACGCCTTTACGCTGGGAATCCGTTCATTTAACCTCGCTTACAAAAGTTGAAAAACAAAACCAGGATAAGGCGTTGGAAGAGAGAATGGAACTGGCGCAAAAGATCTCATCGATGGTATTATCTATCCGCAAAAAGGAAAATTTAAAAGTGCGTCAGCCATTGCAACGCATCCAGATCCCAATTCTGGATAAAGCTTTCCAGGATAAAATAGAAGCGGTAAAAGATCTTATCTTAAGTGAAGTGAACGTTAAAGCAATTGATTTTGTAAACGAAAGCCAAACACAAATAGTAAAAAACCTTAAACTTAATTTTAAGACCTTAGGCAAAAAATGCGGCGCAAATATGAAAGCAGTGCAGGCATTTGCAAATGACAATGGGCCAAAAATTATTTCGGGTATAGAAAAAACAGGCGCGTTTACCATTGAGGTAAATGATGCAAAGATAGTTTTAGAAGCCGAAGACGTTGAAATTATACCGGTTGATATACCGGGATGGAAAGTGGCCAATAATGGCCCGTTAACCGTGGCTTTAGACGTAAACTTATCTGAAGAACTTAAAAATGAAGGCCTGGCCCGTGAAGTGGTAAACCGCATACAAAATATGAGGAAAGACGCGGGTTTTGAGGTAACAGATAAGATTTTGGTCAAAATTCAGCAAAATTCCGAGCTCGATAATGCTATTAAAAACAATTTAAGTTATATTTGTTCTGAAACTTTAACGAACGACCTGCAACTGGTGCAAAATTTGTCAACTGCCAACGCAAGTTTAATTGAAGTTGACGAACTGATTAAAACCTTAATTGTAATTGAAAAGTTAAATTAATAAACAAAAAATCATGGCTAAAAAGAAAGACAATAAAAAGGATAAAAAGGCCAAACCTTCTGCTAAACCTGCTAAAAAAGCAAGCAAACCTGCTCCCAAAAAAGCCGCTAAGCCTGCTAAAAAAGATACGGCAAAACCTGCCAAAAAAGCTGCTAAGCCTGTAGCTAAAAAAGCTGCAAAACCGGTTGCAAAAAAACCGGTAAAGCCTGTTGCTAAAAAAGTTGCTAAGCCTGAAGTGAAAAAGAAAGAACCAGTTAAACCCGTACTAAAAACAAAACCAGTGACGAAAGAAGTGCTGAAAGCAAAGAAAACAACCGGTAAACCCATTGATGCTATTGCTAAAAAAGGAAAAGATAAAAAAGCCGCTAAAGTAAAAGGAAAGAAAAAAGGAAAAGGCGGCGATGATGATGACGAAGAAGATGACATTCCTGAAGAAGAGGATGACGATTCGGATGTAGATGTAAAAGACGATTATGATAAACCGGATGATGATGATTCTGCTGTATTGGAAGGCGGTTTGGATGAGGCCGGAATGGTGGATCTTGAAGGCGGCGGCGGATCGGATATTGATGAAGATGATGACGAGGTTCCTGAAAAACGCGGGCGTGGCCGTAGAAAGAAAAACGATGGCAGATCGAGCGGTAACAGTATGGAAGCCTATATCCGTAACCGTCCGTTACAGATCGATATCAATAAACCATTGATCAAAAAAGCAAAAGAAGAAGTTCCTAAACCTTTTGTAAATACAAAAGATAACCGCACACGTTATTCTGATAAAGAACTGACCGAGTTTAAAGAACTGATCTTATCAAAATTAAAAGAAGCGCAAACCGATTACGATCTTTTAAAACAAACGTTAAGTAACGAAGACAATCATGGTACTGATGATACTTCGCCTACATTTAAATTACTGGAAGATGGAAGTGATGTAATGAGCAAAGAAGAAACAGCACAACTTGCTTCGCGCCAGGAAAAATACATTGTTAACTTAAAAAATGCCTTAGTACGTATTGAAAATAAAACGTACGGTATTTGCAGGGTTACCGGTAAATTAATTCCAAAGGAACGTTTACGCTCTGTACCACACGCTACTTTAGGCATTGATGCAAAATTAAGTCAATAATAATTTTCACATTATTTATTAAGCTTGCCTTTACAAAAAGGCAAGCTTTTTTGTTTAATAAAGCAAATGGAAGAGGTAAAAAGACTATCTTTATACCTTTAAAAAATAATTTATTTAATGCTCAAACGCTTTAAAATTCCTTTAATAACTATTTTTTCGGTTTTATTTATCGATCAGTTCATTAAGATTTATATCAAGCTTCATTACCCACTGGGCGAAGTTGGAAAATTAGGCGATTGGTGTATCCTTCATTTTACTGAAAATCCAGGTATGGCCTTTGGCTTTGAGTTTGGCGGCGATTTTGGAAAACTGGCCTTAAGCGTTTTTAGAATTCTTGCCTGCATTGCAGGTGTATATTATATCAGGCATATTATAAAGAAGAAAGAACACTGGGGTTTTGTTTTTTCTGTATCGTTAATACTGGCGGGTGCCATGGGTAATATTTTAGATAGCGCTTTTTACGGGTTGATATTTGATAAAGGCACCATGTTCAATCCTGCATTTAATGAGTACATACCTTACGATGGAGTGGCCAGTTTTTCATCACATGGCTACGCACCAACCATGTATGGCTGTGTGGTAGATATGTTTTATTTCCCGATCGTTAACGGTCACTTTCCATCATGGTTTCCTATTTGGGGTGGCGAAGATTTTCAGTTCTTCAGGCCAATATTTAATTTTGCCGATGCATCTATTTCGGGTGGTGTTATTATTATTATTTTATTTCAAAAGAAATTTTCAAAAAAACAGGATGCAAATGAAGTTGAAAACGCTTCGGAAGCAAAGGTTGAAAATAATTCAGATGCTACAATGAATTCACACTAGTTGTTTGCCTTAAATGAAAGAAACAATACTCCTTATTAACCTTGGTACTCCCGATGCTCCAACGCCCGGTAAAGTTGGTAAATACTTAACGCAGTTTTTGAACGATAAACGTGTAATTGATATTAACCCGGTTGGACGTTTTATTCTTGTAAATTTAATTATCGTCCCCTTCCGTAGTTTTAAATCCTCTAAGCTGTATCAAAAGATCTGGACAAAAGAAGGCTCACCTTTGCTAACAAATAGTATCGAATTAAAAGAAAAGCTACAAAAAGAAGTTGGCGATAAATACAATGTAGAATTGGCCATGCGTTACCAAACACCATCCATTAAAAGTGTTTTAGAAAAAATAAGATCGCAACGTCCTTCAAAAATTCACGTACTGCCTTTATATCCGCAATACGCCAGTTCGAGTACAGGCAGTACTGTTGAAGAAGTGCTAAAACAAATTAAAAGCTGGGAAGTAATTCCTAATTTAAATATCATTAGCAAGTTTTACGATCATCCAAAATTTATTGAAGCACTTTTAGTGGAAGGAAAAAAGCATGATATTGCAGAGTATGATCATGTTATTTTCAGTTATCATGGTTTGCCCGAGCGCCAGATCTTAAAAGCATCTGCACATTACGGCGGCAGTACTTGCCAGATGGGCGGCTGTTGCAACTCTATCACTAAAAATAATCAGTATTGCTACCGCGCCAATAGTTTTGAAACTACCAGGCAATTGGTAAAAGGTTTAAATATTGCTGAAGGAAAATACACTACCAGTTTTCAAAGCAGGTTAGATGAAAAATGGTTAAAGCCATTTAGCGATAAAGTAGTAGCCGAGCTTGCAAAAAAAGGAAGTAAAAAATTACTTGTATTTTCACCCGCATTTGTGGCCGATTGTTTAGAGACCATTTATGAAATTGGCACCGAGTACGATGAGATCTTTAAAGAACATGGCGGCCAAAAAATAACCCTGGTTAATAGCCTAAATAGTAACGACGTTTGGGTAAATGCCATAAAAAACATCGTTGCCAGTTAAAATCAATTATTTTTAATTATTTGACAATCAATATATTATAAAGTTTTTTTAAATTTTATTTTAGTTTATAAAATAAACTACTTTATATTTGTAATATATTTATAAAACAACAAATAAAATGAAAACAACTGTTACGGATAACGAATCGCCCGAAAATTTAATGCCCGAAGAAAGTCTTCTTATTATAAATACAATGATCAATACCGCAAAAAATAAATTGGCCGATGACGGCTTTCATTTAATATTTTGGGGATGGCTGGTTACTTTATGTGCATTAACACAATACATAACTTTAAAATTAAATATTGATTGGGGTGGATGGGTTTGGATGCTAATGCCTTTAGGCGGCTTTGTTTCTGCAGTATACGGATATAAACAAAGTAAAAAACAAAAAGTAAGAACACATATCGACGCCTATCTTGGATATGTATGGGGAGGCTTCATCGTTGCAATGTTCATTACTTTGGCATTTGGTAATATGCATGGTATAAAAGCCACATATTTTTTCTTAATGTTATTGTACGGCCTGGCAACACTTATTACAGGCGGCATTTTAAATTTTAAACCTTTAATTTACGGTAGTTTATTTTCTTTTGCCTTTGCCATCATTTCCATTTTTGTTGGCGAGATCGATCAGTTCTTATGCATCTCTGCAGCTTTGGTATTAAGTTATATTATCCCGGGTCATTTATTAAAAGCAAAATTTAAATCACAGCAACATGCTTAAAGACCTCGATCCGATCCTGCATTCGCAATTACGTTTGGCTGTTGTATCGCTTTTAATAGGAGTTAAAGAAGCCGAGTTTACCTACCTTAAAGAGCAAACCAATGCTACTGCCGGTAATTTAAGCGTGCAGTTACAAAAATTAAAAGAGGTAGATTATATTGAGATAGAAAAAAAATTTAAAGATAATTATCCGCAAACTATTTGTAGGATAACAAAAACAGGCATTAAAGCTTTTGAACAATATGTAGCAGCAATGCAAAATTATTTAAAACCAAATAAACAATAACATGAAAACAATTTTTGAAATTAAAAAGATCGTAGTAGCGTTATTAATTGTTACTACCTTAAGTGCTTTTGCACAGGAAGAGAAGGTTACAACTTCAAAAAAAATAAGCGGGGGCTTTGGGCATTTTAATTTTAGCGCCCAATCCATTAACATTGGCGGATTAAATAATTTACTGGCCGCAAGTGATTACGGGAAGATCAATCCATACCAGGCATCGTGGGGTGGTGGCGGAAATTTTGTAATAAGGAATTTTGTGATCGGAGGAGAAGGCTCAGGTTATTTTAATTCTAAAACATCAAATAACTTTAACGCTATTGATCTTAACGGAGGTTACGGATTTTTTAATATGGGTTATGTTGTTCACTCGGGTAAACGATCTGTGCTGTATCCAATTTTAGGAATTGGTACCGGAGGGTATAATATTACGGTTCATCAAAAAGATCAAAACAAAAATATTATAGAACAGCTTAATACGCCAAGTGGCAACACCACTATAACAGCGGGTGGCTTATTGTTAAATGCCCAGCTGGCCTGGCAATACTTTTTTTACGGGCACCAAAAGCAGGGTTTTTTTGTTGGGCTTAAAGCAGGTTACAGGTATTCTCCTAATTCATGGAAACTAAAAGTAAACGGCAACGGGTTAAACGATTCGCCAAACATTAATATGAATGGATTTAATGTTACACTGATTATTGGCGGCGGCTCATTAACAAAAAATTAATATTTATAAAATATAAAAAATGGAAACAGAAAAAGAAAAACAACTTTGGCACATAGCAAAAAAACGCGTAAAATTTAAGAGGCATTTGGCAATTTACATCGTAATTAATACAATGCTTTGGCTAATGTGGGCCTTTACAAAAAATCATGAGGAAGATTCGTGGATTCCCTGGCCGGTATTTTCAACAATTGGGTGGGGTGTAGGCGTAGTATTTAGTTTTTTAGGTGCTTATGTTTTTTCAAAACATGATGCGGTTGAAAGAGAATTCGAAAAACTAAAAGCAAAAAGCAACTAATATTTTAAGCCGCAGATTACGCTGATTCGCGCAGATCGATTTTATTCATTTAAATAATTAAAATCTGTGTTGTCTGTGAAATCTGTGGCTTTTAATTTCCAGCAATGGGTTTTTCGTCAATTGATCTTGTGTCTAAGGCATCCCGCAAACCGTTACCCACCAACATAAAAGCAAGCACCAATATCATAATGGCAATGCCCGGAATAAAGGCTAAATACGCTTTATCCATTAAGATATAACCGTGATGGGCGTTGGTCATTTCACCCCACGACGGCACAGGAGGTTGCGCGCCAATTCCTAAAAAACTTAAACCCGCTTCGGTTAAAATAGCCGAGGCAAAATTACTGGCGGCCATTACTACCACAGGGCCCATTACGTTAGGTAAAATATGGCGCAGAATGATGCGCATGTTCTTAAAACCCAGAGCCCTGCCAGCTTCAACAAATTCTTTTTCGCGGATACTTAAGATCTGTCCACGCACAATACGCGCCACATCTACCCACATAGTTAAACCAACAGCAATAAACACTTGTAAGATCCCTTTTCCTAAAACCAAAGTAATAGCAATTACCAATAGCAATGTTGGTATACTCCACACCACATTAATTAGCCACATAATGGCCGAATCTGTTTTACCCCTGTAATAACCTGCAATGGCGCCCAACAAAATACCAATAAGGATAGAGATGATAACCGAAACCAAACCTACACTCAAACTAATACGAGTACCAATTAATAGCCTGCTTAAAAGATCGCGCCCAAGAAGATCGGTACCAAGTATAAACGATTTATTTACAACATGCTCCTTTTTAATGATCTCCTGTAATTCTGCCACTGATTTGTTGGTTACGCGTGTATTGCCAACTTCATAAAAAGAAAGCTGCATTCTTAACGAGTCGTAAACAATAGGGTATTTTGTATCTATGGCATACACCACATCGGCCACATTAAAAGTAGAGAAGGTAGCCCCTTTGTTATTAAGGTTGCCGGTAAACTCTTCAACTATAATATCTTTTCCTTTAAATTTATAATCGTGTATAGTGTAATACGAAAAAGCTTCGTTCTTACCGAAGATCATCACCGAAAAAAAATTATTTTTTGGAGCTTCTTCATTTTTTTTAACGGCCAGCATTTCAACCTTAAAGCCCGGTTCTTTTATATGAAGTTCGGGTTTTTGATCATTGGCATAAGGTGTTTGATCGGGGGTAATTAAATAACCTAAAATTGAAATGATACAGGCAATTGCAATAACCCATAAACCAAGCAAAGACAGTTTATTTCGCTTAAACCTTCGCCAGGTTTGAACGCTTAACGATTCAGACTCAAAATTTATAGATTTCTTTCTAAAAAACACAAATTATTCTTTCCATTTTGGCTTTATAAAAACAGAGGCTATTGCAACCACACAGGCATACAGGGGGTAAACACACCCCACCGGTAAACCGAACCATTTCAAGCCCTTGTTTTTAACAAAACGTGATGCTAAAAATAGCAACAAAATGTCAATAATCAACTTAAAAAGCACGAAAAATAAGATAAATCCCCCGTTTTGCGGGACAAAAAAGCAATAAAACAGACCAAACAACCAGGCCAGGTTTATACAAAAACTTAAAAGGGCCAATAGTAAATTTAACCTGTTTTTATTGTTTTTAAATTTTGAAGCCCATCTTATTTTTTGCAAAAGCAATTGTTTAAACGAAAATGACGGATATGTATAAACAATTGCCTGTTCCGATTTTAAATAATTGACCTTTACAGCGGGTATTTTTTTTACGTCCTCCAAAAATAAAACATCATCGCCCGACGCAATTTTTATATGAGACGAATAGCCGTTTACTTTTTCGAAAATAGTTTTTGTAAAAATTAAATTTGCGCCGCTGCATAAAAATGGTTTTTTAAAATAGGCACTGCCACAGGAGATTAAAGTGAGGATGTTATTTTCTATTGCCTGCAAAGCCCATAAAATTCCAAAATTGTTAGCAATAACAATGGGCGCAATAATAAGATCGGATGAGGTTGTTTTGTAAAAATCAGAAATAGTTTGTAACCACAAAGTTGATGTTGTAAATGTATCGGCATCGCGCATAACCAATACTTCATGATCTGCAAGCGAAACAGCATAAGTAATACTTGCTTTTTTTCCTTTTTGCTGGGGATTGGTTATGATTTTGTAATTGATGTTTGTTTTTTTTAAAACTGCTTCAGCCTGAAAAACAGTGCTGTCGGTACTTGCATCGTTAATTAAAATGATCTGCACTTTGCTGAGGTCATAATCCTGCTTAATAATTGTGGTTAAACAGCGGCCAATGGTCTTTTCTTCGTTGCGGGCACAAATAATTACAGTTAATGGCGTAAGAGTATCATAAGTGGTCCTGAAATAATGTGACCTTACAAAGCCGATCGCAAACCAAGCCATTACAAAAGCGTACAAAATTAAAGAACTAAAAAGTATGTAGATTATTAAGATCATTTCTTTTTGCCCGACAATTTAAAATCAAAATTTTGTTTTAATAAGATACTATAACCGTATAAGCTTGGTATGATGATATTGATCAACCAGATCAAAACCGACGATAAGGCCAGCGCAGAATTAGAAATACCGGAATCGCTAAAAACTATTAAGGCAATGGCCGCCCGGATGGGAGCTTCTAATACACTTATCATGGGAATGGTTGTAGTTATAAGATAATAAAGTGCTATACCAACAAATATAGAGAAATTTAAATTTTGTTGATGAAATAAATAGATCAGCAAAATAAACTGTCCCGAAAAAACAAAATACCTAAATAAAGAAAAACCAAATAGCTGTAGCAATTTTTTTGCAGTAAACGAATAATTGAAATTTTCTATGGTTTGTTGTTTGCTTATTTTTTTTGTGATAAAATTTAAGATGAGGTTTATTTTTAAAAGGCAAAAAATAAATATACTAAAGATCACAATTGCTATAGCGCTTGTTGTGTAGGCTAACCAAACATTCTCGCCTTCAAACTTTTTTAGTTGAATGAGCAAGGCACTTAGGCCAAATAAATAAGTAATGCATAACTGAAACATGCCATTTATAAAATGCAGGGCAGTAATCTTGGGTCTGTTCTCTGCTTTAAAAAAAATAATTTTAGCCAAAAACTCTGTGGCCCTGCCAGGTGCTAAATTGCCCAGGCAAACCCCGCTGTATACAGAATGCATGGCAGTTTTAAAATTTATTTTTTCGATAGGTTCAGTAATTATTTTCCATTTAAAAGATTCAATGCCCCAGTTTAAAGGAATAAGTAATAAACACACACTAAAACAAACAAAGCCTTTTGAAGAAAAAACCAATGCGCTTAATAACGCCAGTTTATCAGGCGTAAAATCTGTTTTAAGTCGCCAATAGATAATAACGAGGCTTCCCAGCCCTATCAGCACTTTAAGAATGGTGGAAACTATTTTTTTACGCTCCGGCAAATTACGCTAAATTTACATTTTTAATGCCAGTTAACGATAGAATTATATTAGGAATTGACCCGGGTACGATCGTTATGGGTTATGGTTTGATCCATATCCAGAATAATGTTATTAAACCCATTGGTATTGGTGTTATTAAACTCGAAAAATTTGACGACCATGCCATTCGTTTAAAAATGATCTTTGAACGCACTGTTGCAATTATTGAAGAATATAAACCCGACGAGTTAGCCATAGAAGCTCCGTTTTTTGGGAAGAACGTTCAGTCTATGTTAAAGTTGGGCAGGGCACAGGGTGTGGCCATTGCAGCAGCATTAAGTAAAAACATTCCCATAACCGAGTACTCTCCAAAAAAAATAAAAATGAGTATTACCGGAAATGGTAATGCCAGTAAAGAACAAGTAGCGGCAATGCTGGTGCAAATTTTAGGTATCGAAAAAGAACAAAAATTTTTAGATGCTACAGATGCTTTGGGCGCTGCGCTTTGCCACTATTACCAAAATAAAAATATCGGTTCTAAAACTAAATCTTATACCGGCTGGAAAGCTTTTTTAACGGATAATCCTAAGAGAAAAGTTTAAACTTTAAAAAGAGCGAATCAAATATACGCCTCCTACAAGCAAAAGAATAATACCACTTATAAAAGCAAAAAGATAAAGGAACAAGCCGTCGCAAAAAATAACAGATTGGTTCGGATCTTTTGGGTTTACAAATATTTCCGCCTCATTACCAATTTCACTTAAAAATTTTTCTCCCGTTTGTTGCGTAAACCCGGTTTCGCCGTTTAAAAGATCGGTTAAAAATACTTTGTTGTTTTTGTAAACCGTGTTGTTGTAACTGTAAGTATAATCAATACTTAGCGCTTTGGTGGTGCGACCGGCAGAGGTGAGGCGTTTTGGAACAACAGCTTTATTAATAATCGTTGCTTTGGTTTTTTCCCAGCCGTTTACTTTAAAATAAAGGCGCAACAATTTTAGGCCGTAATAAAAAGCAACTGCGCCAATGATCAAACAAAATATTATTTTCACCCAACGCATACTCTAAAATAAGTTGTCAGCTTTTAGAATTCAAAAGTTATTTGCCCGTCGCCATCTAAAAAATCCTTATTATTGGCCTTGCTTAATTTTTCCATTGCCCTGCGGTGAAGTTCCACAGGCGACAAGCCGGTTTTCTCCTCATCTGCAGAGTTTTTCAAGAATTTGCGCGCAGCTTTTATCTCTTCAGGCTCTTTTAAATTGATCTCTTTTACTTTATACGAGCTTAATTTTTTACCTTTTGCTTTTATGTTTACCATCGGACTGAACTCCACCATATTAATGGTTTCTTCAGGAATTTCAACACCTTTTTCCTTAGAGAATTTTACTTCAATGATAGGGTTGATCTGCGCTGTGATCAGTTCAATACGCGATAATTCGTTCTCGGTAATGATCAGTGTTTTAGTAGTGATATTTTCAGGGGCAAAACGTTTTGTAAAATACGATTTACTTTGTCCGTCAAAATAAATACAGGTTAGTGTTTGATTAGGAAAATATTTTTCGATCATAATGATATCTTCATCAAAATGATTTAAAAGATCATAGGTATAAAGCCGGTAGTAGCCGGTGCTGGTAACCGTCAGTATTTTATCTTCGCCGCTAAAGTTTCCTAAATAAGTTCCTTTTTCATTCTTATTTAAGCGGTGTGTTGTTTCATCAAACCAATAATCTTCGCCCATTAATGTAGACGCACCTTTTTCTTTTAAGGTTACAGAGTTGGTTGGTTTAAGCGTGTATTTGGTAACTATATTTCCAACGGCGCTGCGGGCTTTTACTTCCATTTCACCAAAGTCAACCGGTATCTCCAGTTTCCTTAATCCCGGCACTGCACGTAAATGCACGATCACTTTCTCGCTTTCTCCGTTTGGATTAACCGTAAACCAGTGTACTTTAGAGTTAGGCGTGCCTTTGGTAAGATCGTATTCTTTTTCGCGGGTAACACCAGTAACGTTAAAACGTTTCATAAAGGTAATTCCTTTAGGCCCGTCGGTATATATCATGTTATACGTTGTGCGCTCATCGTTCTTTTTAAAGATGGCTACATAAACAATATCTTTTCCAATAAATGTTTTATCGGCCACTTTACAAACTTTCATTTTACCTTCTTTGGTAAAAGCAATAATGTCGTCGAGGGCAGAGCAATCGGTAACAAACTCATCTTTCTTTAAACTGGTACCAATAAACCCTTCGGCGCGGTTCACATATAATTTTTCGCTGGCAATAATAACGTCTGTAGCAACGATCGTTTCTAATTGTTTTGTTTCTGTTTTGCGCTCGCGGCCCGTGCCGTATTTTTTCTTTAAATTTTTGAAATACTCAACAGCATAATCAGTTAGATTAGCTAAGTGATTTTTTACGATAGCAATCTTTTCTTCCAGTTCTTTCATTTGCGCTTCGGCTTTAATGGTATCAAAGCGCGTAATGCGTATCATTGGAATTTGTGTTAAACGATGAAGATCTTCATCATTTATCTCGCGGATGAGTTTTTTCTTGTAAGGCTTAAAACGTTCGTATAAATATTCAAATAAAGATTCTTTGGTAGTATATTTTTTAAAATCGATATACATTTCTTCTTTAATGAATATTTTTTCCAAAGAAGCAAAATGCCATTTTTCTTCAAGCTCTAATTGCTCGATCTCTAACTCGCGTTTTAATAATGCTAATGTTTGGTGGGTAGATATTTTTAAGATCTCGCTAACACCTAAAAAGCGAGGTTTCTCATTTTCAATGATGCAGGCATTTGGAGAGATACTTACTTCGCAATTGGTAAATGCATATAGTGCATCAATGGTTTTATCTGTAGAGATGCCGGGTTGTAAATGAATTAAGATCTCAACATTTTCTGCTGTATTATCTTCTACTTTTTTTACTTTGATCTTGCCTTTATCATTTGCTGCTAAAATAGAATCTATTAAAGAACCGGTTGTGGTACCAAAAGGAATTTCGGAAATTATGATCGTTTTTGGATTTAATTCTTTTACGCGCGCACGGATCTTGATCTTTCCTCCACGTAAACCATCCTTATAATCGCTAAAATCGGCAATACCGCCGGTCATAAAATCAGGATAGATAGTTGCTTTTTTTCCTTTTAATACCTGGATGGAAGCATCTATCAACTCATTAAAATTGTGTGGTAATATCTTTGTAGCCAAACCAACAGCAATACCTTCAACCCCTTGCACCAATACCAACGGAAATTTAACGGGCAATGTAATTGGTTCTTTATTACGCCCGTCGTAACTTAAGCCCCAGTTGGTGGTTTTTGGATTAAAAATAACTTCTTGCCCGAATTTAGAAAGTCGCGCTTCAATATAACGCGGTGCGGCTGCATAATCGCCGGTTAAAATATTACCCCAGTTTCCCTGGCAGTCAATTAAAAGATCTTTTTGCCCTATAGATACGATGGCGTCGCCAATGCTGGCATCGCCATGCGGGTGATATTTCATGGTGTTACCAATTAAATTGGCCACCTTGTTGTATCGCCCGTCTTCCAACTCCCACATACTATGTAAAATACGGCGCTGTACGGGTTTTAAGCCGTCTTCCATTGCCGGCACAGCACGCTCAAGAATAACGTAGCTGGCGTAATCAATAAACCAGTTCTTAAACATACCACTCACGTGGGTTATTTTATCAACCTCGTGGTGGTTCTCATTATCCATTCCGTCAAAAATATCGCTCATCTAAAAAATAAAATAATTGCAAATATACATTAGGATTTAAGAAAAAAGTCGGAAATAGTGGGTTTTGAGGGAAAAATCTACACTAAATATTCACAAATGGCTGCTAATAAACTAAAATTTTCCTTTTTAAAAAGAAAAGAGCCTCCGAAAGTTTGGTTTTAAGTTTAGGGTTGGAGTAGGCGTTCATACCTGCTTTTTCGAGGTTATTGGCATAGCCGTAAACATCGTTTACCTGCGTTTTAAAAATAACTTCCTGTGTTACATTGTTTTTTAATTGTAAAGAAATGATCAATGCGGCCAGTTTAATTTTATAATTGCTTTCTAAAATGTCGCTGCTAATATCTTCCTGGGTTTCAGCAGATGACTCAATAATATAATCAGCATCTGCCGCTTTACTAACGATCTGTACTTCCTGCCCGTTAAATTTTTGATTGATAATAGATTCTATCAGATTTAAATTGGTGGGTTTACCAAAATTCTTTTCGGTGGCAGTTACAAAAATATTAATATTGCTTACTCTTGCCTGTACTTTTAAAGATGGTGTTTGGATAAATTGTTTTAAAACAATAATGCCAGCGCGGCCTAAAGAGTCGGAGCCCATTAAGCTTGAAATATCCGGACTTAAAGCGAAGGCCGCCGTTTGATTAATAGGTTCTACATAATTTACCTTTAATTGTAATTCGCCGGTTGCGTTGGTGGTGGTCTTTTCGTTTATTTTTATTTTCTCTTCATCGCTGGTTACCAAAAGTGGAAAATTCTGTAATGGCGTTTTAGTATTTAACTCCAACTTATAAATTACAGGTGCATAATTTTGCTGGTAAGGTTTTAAAACCGGTATATCTTTTTGTTGCACCAGGTTAATAGACTGCAGTTGTTGCTGAATAATAGAAGTAAGATCGAACACGGTTTTGATACCGTTGGTTTGTGCCGCATCAAAATTAATTTCTTCACTTAAATAAGGCGTAAGTACACCAAATGCCTGGATGCGTTTTTTTAATGAAGATGAAAAATCTTTATTTTTTTCGTCGTTAAAACTTAAGCTAATAAGGTTGGTGGCTTTAGAAACGATCTGTTGTTTTTTTTGTGCTTTTTGATTGGCATATTCTTCCTTATCCAATTGATAATATACCCAATATTGCTTTTCGTTCTCATACGAATCAACCAATTGATAACCCTCAATATTATCGGTATTGGTAAGGTTGATCAACGAATTAAAATTCTCATTAAAATTATTATTGTTTTGAACGGTATATAAAACCGAGTTACTCGAGATGTTTACTTTTATCTCTGAAGACAGATCATACAGCGCATTTTTTTTGGCTTCAATTTGATAATTGCTGCTCTTGCCTTTATCGGCAACACCAATGCCAACATATTTAAAACCGTTGTTTGGCCTGCTGCTAACCCAATTAGGCACTTTTACCTCTACCGGTTGCGTAGCGTTTTTTTGACCCTTGCCTGTAAGTGCAAAACCAAAAGCAATTAATATGTAAATAATTTTTTTCAAGGCTACTTAATATTATTTGTTACTGTAGAGATAAAATAATCAACGGCCCTGTTATTGGCATCAACTTTTAACTCTTCAAACGATCTTAATGTGTTTTTTGCGGTAAACAGGCCACGCCAGTCGCGCGGGTTGTATTGCGCGGTTGGAGCCGTTTGTTGAGGGTTGTATGGATACAAACTGTTAACATTGCCATTAAAACTCTTCTGAAACTCGTTATATTGTACCGCATCCTGGCTAATGATATTTTGTGTTTGCGACGAAACTATCTGGTTAGAAAAAGCGTTGATGATCTTATATTTATAATCATAAGAATAAGAGCGGGAACCTTTTACCAAATTATAATAAACCGGCACATACTCTGTAACTGTTAGGGTTAAATTTTTTACCGTGTTTATTTGATTGTAGGCGGTGTAACTCGTTTTCGAAGGGCCATTATTCAACTCCTTTTTATTGGAAACATCATACGTGTAAAAGAAATCGGCACCGGTAGCTTTTCTAATGGCCTGTATAAGATCTACATTACTGTTTGACCCTAAAAGATCGTTAGAACCGGAGGTTTCATCAAAAGGCGTATTATTAATGAGCCTTATGTTTGAGAATTTTTGCGCGGCCACCTGGGTAAAATTGTTGAACAGGTAATCTTCAATTTCTTTTTCAGAAACATCGGGCGAGTTCTTTGGCTGAATAAGTATAAAATCTTTTGTTTGTTCTGACACAGCAAGATCGTATAACTCTTTAAAGTCTTTATAATTTTCAGTTTTAGCTTTTATTTTAGAAAGCGGAACCATTGCATTGGCATAGTTCTTTGTTTCTAAACTTAAAATAGCGCTTTGATATAACGGTTCGCAAATAGCGGTGATCTCTAACTGCGGCGTGGTTTTATAATTAGGATTGTACTTTTTAATGTTGTTAATGTAGTTTAACGCATCATTAAATTTCTTTTGATTAACCATGGTGTAAGCCTGGTTATAATTTTTTGAGCAATAGGTTTCTACTGCTTTCTGATAATCATCTTCGTAAGATTTTGGATAATCCAACGATACATTTAAAGCTGCCGCTTTTGTGGTAAAATCTTTTAATTTTTCGAAACTTTCTAAAGAAGATTCGGTTTGTTGCGTATTAACATTCCTGAAAAAATCAGACGACATGTTGGATACGTGTTTTTGGCCAACGCTTTGTAATTTAACGCGGGCATCCACATTGGTGGGTTTTCTTTGCAAAGCTTCCAGGTAATAATCTGCTGCTTCGTTCACTAATCCCTTTTTTTCTAGCGCTTCGGCGGCTTTAAAATATTTTTTTGAGCCGGTGCAACCAAAAAGAAATAGCGATCCAATTAAAATAAATATGGGATAAATTTTTTTCAAAAAAAGATGGGTAAAAAAAGAGCACCTTTTTAAAGATGCTCTTTTAAGATTTTTATTTTTGTTCGTCAGCTAATTTTTTCATTTCCGAGTCAAAAATTTGTTGGAATTTTTGCTTATCGTAATCTAATTTTAATTTAGCGTCATTAGAAATTTTAGCATCTAATTTTTCGAAGATAGTTTTCTTGGCGGCTTCAATAGCGATCCAGTAGCTGAAAGAACCATCAGTTTCTTTAAAGATCTTCTCACCGATCTCTCTAACGTTAGAGATCTCTAAATTTACTACCTCACGTGCCAATTCTTCGAATTTATTTTCGAATTCTTGTGTGTTACCAACGGTACGTTGGTTAGTGTATTGGTCTGTAACCCTTTTAATAGTACTGTTAATGTTAGCAGCCATTTCAGATTTAGCATTTTGGAAAGCAATTTTTTTAGCAGTAGCCAAATCAGGAGATTTACCAACTTGTTTTGCCCTGAAGTTATCTTCATCTGAACGATATTCTTTTGAGCTGAATGGTACAGTGATCTCAACCGCACCCGTTTCTTTTTGAATTGGTTTCTTTTTTGATTTACAACCAGCCAGAGTTAAAACTGCAATAGCAGGTATTAAAAGTAAGTTTGATGTTTTCATTTTTTATGGTTTTTTTGTGTATGTTTAGTTTGATTTCAAACAGTGTTCCAAATTTATCAAAATTTCCGAAATTAACGTTTGTTAACCGATTAATTCTTTTTCGGTATCCTTTTCAAGGCGCAAATTATCGATAATAAAGTCCTGCCTGGTTTGTGTATTTTTACCCATATAATAGTTCAGAAGCTCCGTTATACTTGCTTTCTGGTCTATTAAGACTGGTTCTAAACGGATGTCTTTTCCGATAAAATGTTTAAATTCGTCCGGAGAGATCTCACCCAAACCTTTAAAACGCGTAATTTCGGGTTTTGGACCTAATTTGGCTATCGCGGCCTTTCTTTCTTCATCGCTATAACAATAAACGGTTTCTTTTTTATTACGTACCCTGAATAAAGGTGTTTGTAAAATTTTAACATGGTTGTTCTTTACAAGATCAGGAAAGAACTGTAAAAAGAAAGTTAATAATAATAAACGAATGTGCATACCATCCACATCGGCATCGGTTGCAATGATCACATTATTATAACGCAGGTCTTCTAAATTATCTTCAATATTTAAAGCAGCCTGAAGCAAATTGAATTCTTCGTTCTCGTAAACCACTTTTTTACCAAGGCCAAAACAATTTAAAGGTTTTCCTTTTAAACTGAATACGGCCTGCGTATTTACGTCGCGTGTTTTGGTAATAGATCCGCTGGCCGAATCTCCCTCGCAAATAAAGATAGAGGTCTCTAAACGGCGAACATCTTTTGTATCATCTAAATGAACACGGCAATCGCGTAATTTTTTATTATGAAGCGAAGATTTTTTTGCGCGCTCTCTTGCCAGTTTTTGAATGCCTGATAGTTCTTTACGTTCGCGCTCGTTGGCTAAGATCTTTGCTTCGATCGCTCTTGCGGTTTCGGGATTTTTATGGAGATAATTATCTAATTGCTGTTTTACAAAATCGCCAATAAAGCTTCGGATGCTTTGGCCGCCCGGAGCGATCTCATTGCTTCCTAATTTTGTTTTTGTTTGCGATTCAAACACCGGCTCCTGAACTTTTACTGCAATGGCAGCTACAATAGATTTACGTACGTCGCTTGGTTCAAATTCTTTTTTATAGAATTCGCGCACGGTTTTTACAACTGCTTCACGAAATGCGGCTAAATGCGTTCCGCCCTGCGTAGTATACTGGCCATTCACATACGAATAATATTCTTCAGAAAAATGTTCGTTGCTGTGTGTCATGGCCAACTCAATGTCATCCCCTTTTAAATGAATGATAGGGTATAATGTTTCGCCGGTAATGTTTTTTTCTAATAAATCTTTTAACCCGTTTTTAGAAACGTATTCAACACCGTTAAGTGTTAATGTAAGGCCTGTATTTAAGAAAGCGTAATTCCACACCATGCGGTCGATGTATTCGTGCACGAAGTGGTATTTTTTAAAGATCGTATCATCCGGGCGAAACTCAACATAAGTACCGTTCTTTTCTGTAGTTTGTGTTAAGCGATGTTCTTTTACCAGTTCACCTTTGCTAAAATCTGCTGTTTTTGCCTGTCCATCGCGGTAAGCGGTAACTCTGAAGTTGATAGATAAAGCATTCACTGCTTTTGTACCCACACCATTTAAGCCAATAGATTTTTTAAAGGCTTCGCTATCGTATTTACCACCGGTGTTCATTTTAGAAACAACTTCTACCACTTTGCCTAATGGAATACCGCGGCCGTAATCGCGGATAGAAACAACACCTTCTTTTACATTAATGTCAATTTTGCTTCCTTCGCCCATCATAAACTCGTCAATCGAGTTATCCATCACCTCTTTTAAGAGCACGTAAATACCATCGTCAAACGCGCTGCCATCCCCTAATTTACCAATGTACATGCCGGGGCGTGTACGAATGTGTTCTTTCCAATCTAACGATCGTATATTATCTTCTGTATAATTTGATTTTGCCATGCCAATGTTTCTTGTTTAAGGTTTTTTGTTCCTTGTTATTGTATATTTTAATCTTTTTGAATTTCTAATTGAAGTCTGACGATTTTTAGAACTTAATATTAAGAACTAAAAATTAAAAACTCAAAATTCTTTTTAATCACCGTCAATTAAATTACCTAAACCTCCAAGTATAGAGCCTTCCTCTTTACGGCTGCCATGGCCGTATGATAAGATCCTTCCAGCTAAACGGCTTATCGGCAGAGTTTGTATCCATACTTTGCCGGGTCCTTTTAACACAGCGTAAAATACACCTTCGCCTCCAAACAAAGTGTTTTTAACGCCGCCAATAAATTGTATATCGTAATTAACAGAGCTGGTAAAGCCAACGATGCAACCGGTATCAATTTTTAAAATCTCTCCGGCCTGTAAATTTTTTTCGATCACGTGCCCACCGCTGTGCACAAAGGCCATGCCATCACCTTCCAGCTTTTGCATAATAAACCCTTCGCCGCCAAATAAACCCGTTCCTAGTTTTTTCTGAAATTCAATGCCAATATCAACACCTTTTGCAGCACATAAAAAACTATCTTTCTGGCAAATGATCTTTCCGCCTAATTGCGCAAGGTTTAGTGGTATTATTTTGCCTGCATAGGGCGCTGCAAAAGTAACCTGGCGTTTTTGTGAAGAGTTGTTGGTGTAAACGGTCATAAATAAATTTTCGCCGGTTAGCAAACGTTTGCCTGCGGTAAATAATTTATTCATAAACCCTTTGTGGTTACCATCGCCAAACAGGGTTTGCATTTGAATGCCATCCGTCATCATCATAAAACTGCCCGGCTCGGCAATTACAGCCTCTTGTGGATCTAATTCGATTTCCACGCATTGCATTTCTTCTCCAAATAATTTGTAATCTATTTCGTGGTTGTTCATGATCTTCTCCCTGTATTAAAAAATTCAGTTCTGTATGTTTATTATAATATTTCGCTTAAGTAAAATGGAAGATGACAAATGTAAAATGGAGGTATAAAACATTTTCCATTTTACCTTTTCCATCTTCCATTCTTTGTTATACATTAAACCTAAAATGCATCACATCGCCATCGTTCACAACATACTCTTTTCCTTCTATCTTTAATTTTCCGGCGTCGCGGCAGGCAGCTTCTGATCCTAATGTTACAAAATCATTGTAAGCAATTACCTCTGCTTTAATAAATCCTTTTTCAAAATCGGTATGTATAACTCCCGCTGCCTGTGGCGCTTTCATCCCTTTGGTAATGGTCCAGGCACGTACTTCTTTTTCGCCGGCAGTAAAATAGGTTTCTAATTTCAACAATTTGTAAGCCGATTTAATTAATTTGTTCACGCCCGGCTCATCCAATCCCATCTCGCCTAAAAACATTTGTTTTTCTTCAAAAGTTTCCAGGGAGGCGATCTCGCTTTCCATTTGCGCGGTTATAATTAAAATTTCAGAATTCTCATTCTTCACAGCATCTCTTACGGCGTCAACATGTTTGT
Organism: Bacteroidia bacterium; assembly: GCA_044226875.1. Taxonomy (GTDB): domain Bacteria; phylum Bacteroidota; class Bacteroidia; order B-17B0; family Aurantibacillaceae; genus Aurantibacillus. The sequence continues at coordinate 841,682 of JBGAGD010000002.1, read as the reverse complement.
TGCCCGATTTTGCAGATGCTTCATCCACATTACAAACATACATTACCGGTTTAATGGTAAGCAAATGCAAATCGGCAATATATGGCAATTCGTTTTCTTCTAACGCACAGGCACGGGCAGACTGGCCGCTTTCTAAAGTGTCTTTCAATTTTGTTAAAGCGTTAAAGGTTTTTACAGCGTCTTTATCAGTGCCTACTTTTGCCAGCTTTTCGTATTTTTTCATTTTAGCTTCAACACTTTCCAGGTCTTTCAATTGCAACTCGGTGTCAATGATCTCTTTATCACGAACGGGATTTACATTACCGTCTACATGCACCACATTATCATCATCAAAGCAGCGTAAAACATGTAAAATAGCATTACACTCGCGAATGTTGCCCAAAAATTTATTCCCTAAACCTTCACCCTTGCTGGCACCTTTTACAAGGCCAGCAATATCAACTATCTCAACGGTAGTTGGTAAAATATTTTGAGGCTTTACAATATCGGCCAGCTTGGTCAATCTTTCGTCCGGTACAGTAGTTGTCCCCACGTTAGGGTCAATGGTACAGAACGGAAAATTTGCCGCCTGGGCTTTTGCGTTACTTAAACAATTAAACAGGGTAGATTTTCCAACGTTCGGCAAACCAACAATTCCACATTTTAAGGCCATAATTTCGAATAAATTAATATTTAATAAAACGTGCAAATATACACATAACAAAGGCTTTATGGAAGGGGCGTAAAAAACAAAAAACTTTAGTTTTTAACATCCTGTAATTATTATCAACATTAGGATTATAAGCTATAAGCAAATGCTAATTTTGCCGTCCGGAGGCGTGCTCCGCTTAAACAAATTGTTATAAAAATGGCCAATATTGACGAGTTAAAAAAATTATCAACCCAGGTTAGAAGGGATATTGTAAGAATGGTGCATGCCGTTGCTTCCGGGCATCCGGGCGGTTCTTTGGGTTGTGTGGAGTATTTTGTAGCACTTTATAAAGTGATCATGAAACACGATCCTAAAAATTTTACCATGGATGGTAAAAATGACGATCTTTTCTTTTTAAGCAACGGACATATAAGCCCTGTTTTTTATAGCGTTTTAGCGCGTTGCGGATATTTTCCGGTAGATGAACTAAAAACATTCCGTAAGTTAAACTCCCGTTTACAGGGCCATCCCACCACGCACGAAGGTTTACCAGGCGTTCGCGTTGCCAGCGGATCATTGGGTCAGGGTATGAGCGTGGCCATTGGTGCTGCCCTTGCAAAAAAATTAAATAAAGACAATACCATAGTTTACACGTTACATGGTGATGGCGAATTGCAGGAAGGACAGATCTGGGAAGCAGCCATGTATGCAGCTGCTTATAAGGTAGATAATATGATCTGTACCGTTGATTATAACGGAAGGCAAATTGATGGTGATGTAGAGAATGTTTTATCGCTCGGAAATTTAAAAGCAAAATTTGAAGCTTTTGGCTGGACGGTTTTGGAAAACGCAAAAGGAAACGACCTTGAAAGCGTGATCACTTCTTTAGAAAAAGCAAAAACATTTGTTGGCAAAGGAAAGCCAATTATGATCTTAATGAACACCGAAATGGGTATGGGCGTTGATTACATGATGGGAACCCACAAATGGCATGGCTCTGCACCAAATGATGAACAATTAGCCAAAGCATTGGCCCAGATCGAAGAAACCGAAAAAGATTATTAAGAAATTATAAATTTTAAATGTTGAATTTTAAATGAGTTTCTTGTGTAAAAAATATAATCTATTTGTTTTTTTTATCATTTGTAATTTAACATTCAACATTCAACATTCTGCGCAAGCGCAGGTTATCAACCGCATTCTTTTTATTTTTGATGATTCATATAGCATGTATGCGCCGTGGAACAGCAATATAAAAATTGAAGTGGCTAAAAAAGTAATGGGTGAGTTTTTGGATAGTTTAAAGAACCTTCCAAATCTTGAGCTGGCTTTACGCTGCTACGGCCATACCACTTTTTTTAAACCCGACAGAAATTGTAAGGACACCAAGTTAGAAGTGCCTTTTGCAGAAGCATCTGTAAATGCTGCGAAGATAAAACAACGCATACAAAAACTGGAGCCGTTGGGAACAACGCCCATTGCATACTCTCTTGGCCAATCAGAAGCCGATTTTACTACAAAAGCCAACTGCCGCAACATTATCATTTTAATTACAGATGGCATAGAAGAGTGCGGTGGTAACCCTTGCGAAGTAAGTGCGGCACTTCAGAAAAAAGGAATTTTTTTGCGTCCGTTTGTAATTGGTGTAGGCCTGGATGTAAAGTTTGCCGATGTGTTTGCCTGTATGGGAAAATTTTATGATGTAAGTAACGAGGCCAATTTTAAAGATGTATTAAAATTAGTGTTAACGGAGGCCATTACACAAACCACAGTACAGGTGGATCTTTTGGATATTTTAAAAAAACCAACGGAAACAGATGTGGACATGACCTTTTATGAAGCCGGAACATCTAAAGTAAAATACAATTACCTGCATACGATCAATCACCGCGGCAATCCCGATACATTGGTGTTGGATCCCGATCTTAAGTACGATCTTGTTGTTCACACCATCCCGGTTCAGCAAAAAAAAGATATTTCGATCATAAAAGGAAAACACAACGTTATTAAATTGGATGCGCCGCAGGGTTATTTAAAACTTGAACTTGACGGAACGATCAATAAATATTTCCCTACCACGTTAGTAAGAAAAGACGGTGAGCTCCAAACCCTGAATGTGCAGGATTTTGGCAAACTCGAAAAATATATTGTTGGTAAATACGACCTGGAGGTTTTAACACTGCCAAGAATACATTTAAAGGATGTGGAAATAAAACAAAGCACAACCAATACTATCAAGATACCCACCAGCGGCAATATTTTGTTTGCAAAACAAGGCACAGGCTACGGAAGCATTTATGTAGATGACGGAAAAACCGTTGTATGGGTTTGTAACTTAAATCCTACACTTCAAAACGAAATTATATATTTACAACCGGGCAAATACAAAGTGGTTTTTAGGTATGAATTTGCAAAAGAAACCTTAAAGACCATTGAAAAGAATTTTGAAGTTAAATCTGGCACAGCCCAAACCGTTAGATTATTATAAAATGAAAAAATATACATATACCGAAAAAAAAGATACACGCTCCGGATTTGGCGCAGGTTTATCTGAACTTGGAAAATCAAATCCAAACGTAGTGGCACTTTGTGCCGATCTTACAGGCTCTTTAAAAATGGATGCATTTCAAAAAGAACATCCTGAACGTTTTTTCCAGATCGGAATTGCCGAAGCCAATATGATGGGTATTGCAGCAGGTTTAACTATTGGCGGTAAAATACCTTTTACAGGAACCTTTGCTAACTTTAGCACAGGTCGTGTATATGATCAGATCCGCCAAAGCATTGCTTACTCGGGTAAAAATGTAAAGATCTGTGCATCACACGCAGGGCTTACACTTGGTGAAGATGGTGCCACACACCAGATACTCGAGGATATTGGTTTAATGAAGATGTTGCCGCACATGGTTGTTATCAATCCATGCGATTATAATCAAACAAAGGCAGCAACCATTGCCATTGCCGATCATCACGGACCTGTATATCTTCGTTTTGGCCGCCCAAGCATTCCTAACTTTACACCTGCCGATCAAAAATTTGAAATTGGTAAAGCGGTAATGCTTAATGAAGGAACAGATGTAACCATTATTGCAACCGGGCATTTGGTTTGGAAAGCCATCGAAGCCGGAGAAGCTTTAGCAGCAAAAGGAATTAGCGCAGAGATCATCAACATTCATACAATAAAACCTTTAGATACTGACGCTATTTTAAAATCGGTTTTAAAAACTAAGTGCGTTGTTACTGCCGAAGAACATCAAATGAATGGCGGGCTTGGCGATAGCGTATCACAGTTCTTATCCCGCAATAACCCAACACCGCAAGAGTTTGTTGCGGTTAACGATTCGTTTGGTGAAAGCGGAACGCCGGATGAACTGATGAAAAAATATGGATTAGACGCAGTTGATATTGTTAAAGCTGCTGAAAAAGTTATAACACGAAAAAAATAAATGAGCATGAAAAAAATAATTGCATATGTTGTTATCGCAGTAGCCTTTGTTGCCTGCAATGTGCCAAAAGACGGCGAAGAAGAAAAAGTACCAACCAATAAACTGGAAGTGCTTACCGAACTGGCGGATGACACTGCAAAAGTTGCAGATACAACTGCAAAGCACTAACAACAAATTTGAAAAGATTCATTCTATATTTTGTTGTTGTTTGTGTTTTTATTGCCTGTAATGATAAAACTGAAGGAACAATAGAAGCTAAAGCCGCTGAAACTTCAGCCAGCCATAAATCAGATACAGGAACAACAGCTATGTCAGATACACTGGTTGAACACCGGGCCGCCCGCCACCTAAAAAAAACAACACCGCTTTTAATTGCCCGCGGCAGTGAGCCCGGCTGGTATGCCGAATTTTTTGCAGATCATTTGCGTTTGCTTATTGATAATGGAACGGATAGTTTGATGGTTGACAATATAGACTTTTCTAAAATTAATGCAGATAAGAACTTTTTTGAAATGGATATCACACACGATAAAAATAAAAAATGGTACTTGTCAATTTCAATAAATGGAAAACCGTGTATGGAATCAGGAAGTGGTGAAAAAAGAGAAAGATCCATTTCAATAACGTATAATAAAAAAACTTATAAAGGCTGTGCCACCGCGCAAATAAAGTAATAACGACAGCTAAAATATGCTGATCGGTTACTGAATTTTTTCGGAATTTAATGCTAAACCCGGCACCCATAGCATTAAAATAACCATTAAATAATTTTATTGCTTCAATCCTTTTTTTAACTTAGATGTCGCTTATTTAAGAACTATAACTATGAGTCACTTTAATCGTACAAAAATCGTTGCCACTATGGGTCCGGCAACTGCAGATATTACTGTTTTAGAAGGGATGTTTAAACAAGGATTGGATATTTGCCGTATCAATTTTTCGCATGGCGATTACGATGCTGTTTTAAATACCGTTAAAAATATAAGAACGTTAAACGAAAAATTAAACCGCCACGTTGGTATCCTTGCCGATCTTCAGGGGCCAAAATTACGTATTGGCGTTATGAAAAATAATAGCGCCAATCTTGTAAATGGCAATTTAATTTCAATTACTACCAAGGAAGCAGAGGGCGATGAGCACCAGATCTATATTACCTATCCGCAATTTCCGCAGGATGTAAAAGCTGGTGAAATTGTTTTGATAGATGACGGAAAAATTCATTTAAAAGTAATTGATACCAACGGTAAGGATACAGTGCGTTGTGAAATTTTAGTTGGTGGTATCTTATCTTCAAAAAAAGGAGTGAATTTGCCAAACACAAAGATCTCGTTACCATGTTTAACGGTAAAAGATATCCGCGACCTTGAATTTGCGTTGGAACAGGATTTTGACTGGATAGGCCTTTCATTTGTGCGAAGCGTTACAGACATTGTTGAGCTAAAAGACATTATTAAACATAAAGGCAAACGCGCACGGGTGATTGCAAAGATCGAAAAACCAGAAGCTATTAAAGAAATTGATAACATTATTGATGTAACCGATGGGATAATGGTAGCCCGTGGCGACCTTGGCGTTGAGTTGCCAATGGAGCAGGTGCCGTTATTACAAAAAATGATCGTGCAAAAATGTGTGGAGATCGGTAAGCCGGTTATTATTGCAACACAAATGATGGAAAGCATGATCACCAGTTATACACCAACACGCGCCGAGGTGAACGATGTTGCCAACGCTGTAATGGATGGGGCAGATGCCGTAATGTTAAGCGCAGAAACTTCGGTTGGGAAATATCCTGTTAAAGTTATTGAAATGATGCGTCGCATTATTACCCAGGTAGAAGAGCTGGATAGTATCTATTATAAAGAACACACACCAACAATAAAAACTATCACCTATATTACCGACAGCATTTGTTATAACGCCTGCTCACTGGCTCATCATGCCGGTGCACAAGCCATCATAAGTATGACAAATAGTGGTTACACCGCTTTTAAATTAGCAAGCCACAGGCCTAAGGCGCATATTTTTATTTTTACAGATAATCAACCTTTGCTTACAACATTAAGTTTGGTTTGGGGTATCCGCGGTTTTTATTATAATAAATACGAAAGTACAGACGATACCATTACAGACCTTAAAGATTTTGTAAAAACAAAAGGTTTTGTAAAAGATGATGATCTTGTTATCAATATTGCCAGTATGCCAATGAAAGAAAAAGGCAGAACGAATATGATGAAACTAAGTTACATTAGTTAATGTGGTTAAAAGCACCCAATCTAAATTGCGTTCATGGCTTCTCTACCAGGCAGGGCGGTGTTTCAAAAGCGCCGTATGATTCTTTAAATTTAGGAGGGTCGGATGATGAGCCTTCTAATATTCTTGCAAACCGAAAAAATGCGTTAGAGGATCTGAATTTATCGGTTGATGATTTGTGTTATCTTAAACAGGTTCATGGTAATAGAGTAAACATTGCAAAAGTTGGGCAACAAGAAGGCGATGCGTTAGTGACCGATCAAAAAAGATTGGTATTGGCCATTAGTATTGCCGATTGTTATCCGCTATTATTTCACGATCCGGTAAATAACATAATTGGTGGTGCACATGCCGGCTGGCGTGGCACTTTAAGCAAAATAGCGCAAAATACCATTCATAAAATGTTACAGCTTGGCGCCAAAGCAGAGAACATACATGTTGCTATTGGCCAGGGCATTTGCCAGGATAATTTTGAAGTAGGCAATGAAGTGCTAGAACAGTTTGAACAGGCCGGCTTTCCATCAACTGGTTGGAAAGAAAATAAAATAGATCTTATTGCCTGCAATAAATTTGTGTTGTTACAAAATGGAATTTCGGAGCAGAATATCTGGACCATGAATCGCTGTACCTTTGAAGATGATTTTTTCAGCTACCGTCGTGATAAAGGAAAAACCGGCAGGATGTGGGCCGTTATATCTTTGTAAAGCATGAAGAAGATAATTTTTTACATATTTTTATTTTCGAATGTTGTTTCAAATGCGCAACAAACACTTATCTATACCCAAAGTGTATTTAATCGTGCAGGGATGAACCCTGCGGCGGCCGGCACCGATATCAATCAAAAATATTATTATGTATTTGGCGTTAACCGGCAATGGCTGGCCTATGACCGCGCACCTAAATCAAATTTCGCCAATTTTTCTATGACCATCCGCCCGCCCCGCAGTTATCACTATTGGCAAAATGTGGGTGTATATGTGGATGCCGCTCAACAAGGGTATATGAGTAATAACGGTATATATGTAAATTACACTATTCATTTATTGTTACGAAAAAATTTAATCGCATCGTTTGGTGTGTACGCAGGGGCAAGAAAATATTTGATTCAAACCGGAAGCTTTGATCAGGCCGATCCTGCCATTCAAAAAAGTAATTATTATAGTTATGCGTATCCGGATATTATTCCGGGGTTCAGGCTTTCCAATAAAAAATTCTTTTTTGATATTGCTGCAAGGCAGGTAAGTACAATACAAATAAAAGACTTTCAAAAACACCAGATCGGTAGCCCTTCTAAACTAAATACTTCGCTTTTTTTAGATTACGGTCGAATTTTTCCTTTAAATGATGATTTTTTATTATTACCTTCAGTATCATTAAATACAGCCATCTTAAGTGTGCCGGCTGTAGAAGCAAATGTTATGGTGTATTATGCAAGCGTTATGGGATTTGGATTGGCAATAAGAAACGCAAGTTTTATAAGCGGGATATTTCAGGCAAGGATCTTAAAGAATTTATCGGTTGGCCTGGCATATTCTTATTCGATAAATAATACACGTTTTGTAGCGCCTAACAGTTACGAAATAGTGGTAGGAATGACACCGATGGGAATGAGTTCTAAATTTATTGGAAAACACTCAGTGGCACGCTGCCCAGCATTGGAATTTTAAAAACGAACATATGAAAAAACAACTACTGTTTATTTTTGTAGCGCTTAGCATTATTGTAAGGGCACAAACCGTTTTCGAAAATGTAAGAGAATGTATATTGGTAAGTTCGTTTAAACCGGCTATTGAGCAAATGGATTCGTGCATAGCAAAAAACTATCATAAGGATAGCGCTATTTATTATAAAGGATTAGTGTACATTAAAATAAACAATTTAAAAATGGCACATGCCAATTGCGATCTGTTGCTTAAAACATATCCCGATTTTGTGGAAGGTCATTTTTTGAACGGATTGATCTTGTGTACCGAAAAAAATTATGGAAAAAGTATCAGCGAATTCAATATTGTGGTAAATAAATATCCAAACCATATTAGGGCCTTATATAACCGTTCTATTGCTTACGGCATGTCTGAAGATTATAAAAAAGCAATAGAAGATCTTACTGCCTGTGTTTCTTTAAAACCAATGTATTCGCAGGCTTATTATTCGAGAGCATACTGGCGTGAGTTTTTGGGCGATTACCCTAAAGCGTTGAAAGATTATGAGACCACGATTAATCTTGATCCTAAGAATTTTGATGCCCACATGGGACTTGCTTATTTATATGCCAAACAGCATGATAATGATAAAGCCTGCGAGGTAATAAATAATGCCATTAAATCAGGCTCGCAAATTGCTGAAGAATTAAAAATGAATTTCTGTAAATAAACCGGTTATTTTTTTCCGGTACTACCAAAACCGCCTGCACCGCGGGTAGATTCTTCTAAAACAGAAACCTGTTCCCAATTAATTTGTTCGTGCCTGGCAATTACCATCTGCGCAATGCGCTCGCCATCGTTAATCGTAAAATCTTCGTTAGACAGATTTACCAATAACACTTTTACTTCGCCGCGGTAATCGGCATCAATAGTGCCGGGAGAGTTAAGAACGGTAACCCCATTTTTAAATGCCAGGCCGCTTCTTGGCCTTATTTGAGCTTCATAACTGTTTGGTAATTCAATAAACAAACCGGTTGAAATTAATTGGCGTTGTAAAGGTTTCAAAGTGATCGGTTCGTTAATGTTTGCTTTAAGATCCATGCCGGCAGCTTGTACTGTGGCATATTCGGGTAAAGCGTGTTTAGATTGATTGATTACTTTGATCGTTAGCATCTACGGTAGTTTTAAATTTTTTCAGGTTAGGAAATTCCAGTTTATAAAACAAATAAACAAACAGTAATACTAACAAATTATTCAATAACCACTTTACAATGCGCCACTCCATATCTTTCCACAGAAGGGATAAAAAATAAAACCCCAACGCTAAAAAAAAGAAAGTGCCAATTGCCCTGATGTTATATTTTACCGGGTAATATTTTTGCCCGATCATGTACGATATGATCATCATGGTGCCATACGAAGCAATGGTGGCCCAGGCACTGGCCATATAGCTGTACCTGGGAACAAACACAAAATTGATAGTTAGCGTTATAATTGCGCCAATAATGGTGATGATTGCGCCAAATTTTGTTTGCCCGGTTAGTTTATACCAAATAGATAAGTTAAAATATACACCTAAAAATAAATTTGCCAGCAGTAGAATTGGCGCTACACCCAGGCCGGTGCGGTATTGTTCGCTGATCATGATCTTAAGGATATCAAGGTTCATCATGGTAGCTAAAAATAAAAACGAACAAAAAATAACAAAGTATTTCATAATAACGGCATTTAAAACCTTAGCGTTTTTATCTTTTGCCTGGTTAAAGAAAAATGGCTCTGCGGCATATCTGAATGCCTGTATAAAAATGGTCATTAGTATGGCAACTTTATAGCAGGCACCGTAAATTCCTAATTCAGTTTTTCCAATATCTTTTGGTAAGAGTTCGCCTAAGATGATACGGTCAAATGTTTCATTGATCATACCTGCAAGCCCTAAAAACAAAAGGGGCCATGCATATTTAAATAATTGTTTCCAAAGATCTTTATCAAAAACATACGCAAAGCCGGTAAACTCTCTTGCAAGAAAAAGCAGGTTAAATAGATTGGCAACCAGTTGTGCTAAAAATGCGTAACCAACACCGATCTCCGGATTGTAACAATGTGCAAGAAAAGAATCTTCATTATTTTCGTAAGCGTTTTTGCTAAACACCAGGTAAAAAATACTTACCAGTAAATAAATAATAACATTAATTATTTTTAATACTGTAAATCGTTTTGCGTTGTTTTGTAAACGCAATCGTGCAAATGGTAAAGCGGTTAAAGTATCTGTAGCAACTATCAATACACACCAGATCACATAATTTTGGTTATCCGGATAATGGGTTAACACGGCAATTTTTTGCGAGAACAAACAAAGAAGCAAAGTTAAAGAAGCAGTGCTGCAGAATAGCGAAATAAGCGCAGTTGAGTATACTCTATCCTTATCATCGATCTTATTTGAGAAATGGAAAAAAGCGGTTTCCATACCATAAGTAAAAATAATGTTGACAAAGCTGATATAAGAATAAAACGCTATGTTGGATGCCATATCGGATGGCGTTTTAAAAATATAAGTAAGCGCAAGAGAAAACAAATAATTAATAACCCTTGGTAAAATGCTACCAAGACCGTAAATAATGGTTTGTCCTGCTAATTTTTTTAAAGGGTTCGACACTTTATTAAATCAAACTAATAAAGTTAAAGAATATGAAAGGATACATTTTTGTTTTAAACGTAAGATATCAACCAAAGATTGTAAACAGAGCGTTTAATTAACCTATTTTGACATTTCTTTTATTTGTTCTTCCAGGATCTTAATGCCTTCGGTAAAGCTATGCGGATTGTAGCCCAGGTCTTTTTTTGCCTTTTCGATTATAAAGCCGGTAATTGGCGGGCGTTTGGCCGGTTGCTTAATATCTGCGCTTTTACTGGGTTTTATTAAATTCTTATCCAATTTATAATAATCGGCAACTACATGCGCTAATTCTAAAATGCTGTAGTAATCCTTTCCTGAAATATTGTAAATGCCTTTTGCTCTTTTTTGTGCGATCAGGATACAACCATCCGCCAGGTCTTCGGCTAATGTAGGTGTTCTGAATTGGTCATCTACCACATTAATGGTTTTGCCCTGCTCTAAATTTGATTTTACCCATAGTACAATGTTGCTGCGGCTCATGTTATCTACAATGCCATAAACAAGTACCGTGCGGGCAATGGCCCAATCAAGCGAGCAGGCCTGCACAAGTTCTTCTGCAGCCAGTTTACTTTCGGCGTAATAACTTAACGGGTTTGGTTTTTCATTTTCATCCAGGGGGCCATGAGTGCCATCAAAAATAAAATCGGTGCTCAGGTGTATAAAATGCGGTTTATAAGAAGGGTCTTTACTTTTAAGGTCTTCAAGGGTTTTTACCTGGTTATAAACAGAAGTAACGTTCATGGCCCAGCAGGCTTCCTTTTCGGTTTCGCAGGCATCCACATTGGTCATGGCCGCGGTATTAATTACAACATCAGGCAAATGTTTTGAAAATACGTGCGCTACATTTTCACTGTTTGTTATATCAAGCGTTTCATAAACATAACCATCCTGTTTTACCAACCTGTTTTCTCCGCGGGCAGTGGCAATGCATGTTATAGCTTTTGTATTACGTAATTTATAAACCAGTTTTTGTCCTAATAAACCGTTCGATCCGGTGATTAAAATTTTCATGAGAAGATATTTATTATTTTTTCAAAAAAAGTGCCGCACTTTTTTCTAATTGCTTAAACCACTCTTTACCATATTTGCGTATGAGCGGTTCTTTTAAAAATTTGTAAACCGGAACGTCTAATTTTGCGCCGCAGGTGCAGGCAGGCTTGCAAACATCCCATTTATCATAATTAACAGCATCGTAATCTTTATGTTTGGTTATGCGAACAGGATATAAATGACAGCTGATCGGTTTTTTCCAATCTATCTTTCCATCATAAAAAGCCTGCTCTATAGCACATTTGGCAATTTTATTTTCATCAAAAAAAACAAAGGCGCATTCGGCACCCGGGCCAACAAGGGTGGTTGTATAATCCCCGTCGCCATCTACCACATAGGCCCCGTGTTTTTCAATTGCCTTAATGCCTTTTTTAACCATATATGGTTTTACTTTATCCAAAACAGATTTAAGTACCGGCAGTTCTTCTTTATCAAGCGGGGCACCGCTATCGCCGGCAACACAACAAGCTCCTTTGCAGGCGTTGAGGTCGCAAACAAATTTTTTATCAAAAAGATCTTCGCTGATGAGTGTTTTATCGATCGCTATCATGGTTCTTTAGGCAAAGATACGGAAGTACTATCAATGTTATCTATTTTTTGAAGAAGTTTTAATTCTTTAAGATCTTTTTTTCTTATTACAAATGTCTTGCTCCAGGTATCATGCCACCCCAGGTCGCCAAGGCACGACAGGGCCTCAAAAGGAACAACTCTGGAAACCGAACGGATAAAAAATTGTTTTGTTGTTGGTTTATTTCCATACTCATCAACAACAACACGCCCTAAAATTGCTTTTGCCGGCGAGGCCTGCATAGAATTTTCAAAGATAAAATAAAACAAAGGATAAAAAATCAACCAGCTTACAAGCTTGCTATAAAGATCAAAGGCAGGATCATCGATAATTGCAATGTTTTGTGTTAATGCTAAAATAACTCCTATTGCTGCACCCAGGATGGCTTCAAAAATAGTTCTAAAAACACTATCAAGAAGCCAATGTCCAAATCTTGCCCAGCCTGTTACAAATCTAACCTCGCGATACCTGTACAATGTTTTTTCAACAAAAACAGTTTCGCCGTTAACCTTTTCTTTACGCTTTACAGTGTAAAACTCTTTAATCTCTGTGATCTTTTGCATGAACAAAGAAACGGTTAATTAACAGCCATTATCTGCCCCATATAAGAACCAAGGTGTTTTTCGAGAAGTAAATGATAATTTTTGGTTTTTTTAAATGCAATAAAAAATTCGTTGAATAAAACTTTTTGATTGCAGCCTTTTGGTAATATAAAACCGAATTCTTCTTTTGTTTGAATAAGTGGTTTTTGGATCTTTACAAATTTACCGGGATTATTTTTTACGTAATACCAGAATGTTATGGCATCTACATATCCAAAATACAATACATTCCTTGCGATCTCATCTAATATCTTGGTACCACTGGGTTGCGCCATTAATTTAAGATCGGGCAAATAACTTTTTTTTAATTCATTTACATACTTATTTAAAGTAGTGTTTGTAACGGTAAGCGCCGTCATAATACCAAACGTTTTAATTATTTCGGGTTGTGTTTTGGCTTTTATATCCGTTGCATTTCCATTAGAGATACAAAAGGCAACATTTTTTAAATAAGCAGCAGTAAAATCTACTTCTTTGGCTTTTTCGGGAGTAATAGTAATAGCGCCAAGGCCAATAGTATTGCGCGACGAATTTTTTACGCTTGCATCCAGTTCATCAATATTATTGAACGCAATATATTTCGGGGTAATATTTGATTTTTTAGTCGTTCTTTGCCACAGGATATATTCATTTATTATATCTATCTCCAGGCCTTTAGGGCTGCCGTTTTCAAGAGTTGAAAAAGGGGGATTATTATGGTAATGAACATAAAGTGTGTCGTTCGCTTGCGAAAAGCAAAAAATGTTACAAAAAACAAACACCACTATCGTTCCTAACCGTTTCAAATTAATCTCTGAAATTATTTAAAATTTTAATCGCCTAAACTACTTTAAGCAAAAGGTTTTAATCAATACAATGTTAATATAATACCAGTTTTACGGTGGGCTTAATTACTAAGTTTCAGGGATTTGCCTTGTAAAGAGTTAAGCTTCTTTAATTTTTCGACCTATTGCTTGTAAAGATACCTTTTTTGTGGTATTTTTGTACTAATTTAGATTTAATCTAATTAAGATTAATTTATAAATAATTTAAAATCAATTAGTTATGATAACAGTAACGGAAAATGCGAAAAATCACGCCATTGATCTGATCAAATTAGAAAATCGTCCGGAGGGTACTTTTATAAGAGTAGGTGTTGATGGCGGCGGATGCTCTGGTCTTTCATACAAATTAGAGTTTGATAACCAACTAAAAGAAGGCGATCAGATGTTTGAAGACAAAGGAATTAAAATTGTTGTAGATAGGAAAAGTTTTCTCTATTTAGTAGGAACTGAGTTAGAATATACCGGCGGCCTTAATGGCAAAGGTTTTGTATTTAATAACCCCAACGCTTCGCGTACCTGCGGCTGCGGAGAATCCTTTTCGGTATAAATTATGGCTAACGAGATCTTAGAAGAACATATTAATAAAGATTACGAATTTGGTTTTACAACAAATATAGATTCGGATACTTTTGCAAAAGGATTAAATGAGGAGGTTGTTACCGCGCTCAGCAAAAAGAAAAATGAGCCTGAGTGGCTTTTGGAGTTTCGTTTAAAAGCCTTTCGCCATTGGCAAACCATGCCCGAACCAAATAACTGGGCGCACTTAAATTATCCCAAAATTAACTACCAGGATATTAGTTATTATTCAGCACCCAAAAAGAAACCCGAATTAAAAAGCCTGGATGAAGTAGATCCTGAACTTCTAAAAACATTTGCCAAACTCGGCATTTCTTTAGAAGAGCAAAAGCGTTTAAGCGGCGTTCAGTCAAACATAGCTGTAGATGCTGTTTTTGACAGCGTGTCGGTTAAAACAACTTTCAGGGAAACGCTTTCGGAAAAAGGAATTATTTTTTGTTCTTTCAGCGAAGCAGTTCAGGAATTTCCGGACCTTATTAAAAAATACATGGGCACTGTAGTGCCTTACACTGATAATTATTTTGCCGCATTAAACAGCGCGGTTTATAGTGATGGTTCTTTTTGCTACATACCCAAAGGCGTTAGGTGCCCGATGGAGCTTTCTACCTATTTCAGGATAAACGCAACCGGCACCGGCCAGTTTGAGCGTACACTGATTGTTGCCGATGAAGGAAGCTATGTTTCATACCTGGAAGGTTGTACCGCGCCACAACGCGATGAGAACCAATTGCACGCGGCCATTGTAGAAATTATAGCGCACAAAGATGCAGAGGTAAAATACAGCACCGTACAAAACTGGTATCCCGGCGATAAAGAAGGAAAAGGAGGGATTTTTAATTTTGTTACCAAGCGCGGCATTTGCCTGGAAGATAATTCTAAAATAAGCTGGACACAGGTAGAAACCGGCTCTGCCATTACCTGGAAATATCCATCAGTAATTTTAAAAGGCAATAACAGCGTTGGCGAATTTTATTCGGTAGCCCTTACCAACAATAAGCAAGAGGCCGATACCGGAACAAAAATGATCCATATAGGAAAAAATACGCGTAGTACTATTATTTCAAAAGGTATAAGCGCCGGTTTTAGTAATAACAGTTACCGCGGCCTGGTGCAAATACGAAAAGGAGCAACCAACGCGCGTAATTTTTCGCAATGCGATAGTTTATTAATGGGCGATAAATGCGGCGCGCATACTTTTCCTTACATAGAAATTAAAGATAAAACAGCGGTGGTTGAGCATGAAGCCACAACGAGCAAGATTGGTGAAGATCAATTGTTCTATTGCAAACAACGTGGTATTGATAACGAAAAAGCTATTGGCTTAATTGTAAATGGTTATTGCAAAGAGGTATTAAATAAATTGCCGATGGAGTTTGCAGTAGAAGCACAAAAATTATTAGCAATAAGTTTAGAAGGCAGCGTTGGGTAGTATCGTATTTTGAATTCGTTTATTAAAAATAATTACCTGAATATAATAATAACATTTTGTGTTACGATACTTTTTGTTATTGTAATAAATTTTGAAAGAAAAGAAGCCATTTACGGCGATGCCCGCGATTACTACTCATACCTGGTCTCTATCTTTATCAACCATAATTTCACGCACCAAACAGGTAATGATTGGTTTTTACTGCAAACGCCAACCGGTACAATAAATGTGCATACAATTGGCGTTTCACTATTAATTGCGCCTTTCTTTTTTGGCGCTTTTCTTTACGCTAAATTATGTGGTTTCGAAACAGACGGATTTTCTTTACCGTTTCAAATGGGTGTTCATATTGCCGGTATTTTTTACTGCGCCATAGGGCTCATTTTTCTTAAAAAACTTTTGCTCCAGCTTAATATCCGACCAGGCTATGTTGGATTCTTAATTATACTAACCAGTTTTGGTACACATTTATTAAGTTATGCTACCAACGAACCCGGTATGGCGCATGTGTATGCTTTTGCGTTAACCTGCAGTTTTTTTTATTTTATTTTAAATGTATTTCAAAAAAGAGAAGCGAAATATTTTTATTTAAGTGCCGTTACTTTAGGTTTGGTCATTTTGGTGCGCCCTGTAAATATCATTCTCTTAACGTTTATTCCTTTCTTTTTTCAAAATCGTTACGATCTTATAAGTACAACCAAAGTAATTACCAGATCAAAACACTTTTATATGTCGGCGCTTGTTTTGTTTTTGGTTTGTTTCATACAAAGTATTGCCTGGTATAGCCAAAACAAACATTTTATACAGGATTCCTATGCAGGCAACGGTTTTTATTTTAACGATCCACAGATCCTTAAAATGCTATTCGGCTTTAATAATGGTTTGTTCGTTTATGTACCACTTTGTTTATTAATGCTTTTTGGCATCATTCCAATTTTTATGCAGAGTAGATTTAAAGGCCTTGTTATTGTTTTATCATTAGCATCTGTTTTTTATGTTTTTGCATCATATTGGGCTTACAATTATTACGATGGCTTTGCAATAAGAACATTGGTAGATTTTTTACCGATCTTTATAATTGCCGGCGCATACCTGTTTCAAAATACAACGCAAAAAATAAAATATGCAGTTGCTGTATTGGCAACATGCGCCATGCTTTTAAATATGCTGCATGTATACCAATATAGTAAAGGTATCATAATACCAAATGGTATGGACCTTGAAAGATATGAATATGTGTTTCTTAAAACAGATAAAGCATATGCCGATAGTATTACTGCAGGTAACGATCTGCCCTGGTATACAAAAAGCGAACCCGGCATTGTTTTTGAAAACACTCGATTACCTTATAATGAGAAGTTGTTGAATGATAGCGTTTTTGATTTCAAAAATGTTGAATATGGTGCAGGTTGTGAATACACTATCACCAAAAAAGCCAAACTTTTTTATGTTGTGGCAGAATTTGAAAGGAAAGAAACAAAACGCAATTCATCGTTCAAAGCACTTTTTAATATAAGTGGTAAAGGCCCCGGTAACGTAGAAAAAATATACCAAGCCTATAAATTAAACAAGGTGCCCGCGGGCAATTGTTGCGATTGGAAGAAATGCAAATTCTCTGTTGCTGTTGCGGGCAATTTTGAAGCAGAAGATAAATTAAATGTATTTATCTGGAATATGGATAAAGCTTCTTTTTTCGTTAAAAATTTAAACATTAAAATATTTGATTATAATAATAACATTTAAAGCAAAAACATGATAACAATTAAAAACCTACACGCTTCCATTGGAGATAAAGAAATCTTAAAAGGTATTAACCTGGAAATTAAAGCTGGAGAAATTCACGCGATCATGGGGCCGAATGGTTCCGGAAAGTCAACATTGGCAAGCGTTTTGGCAGGAAGAGAAGATTATGAGATCACACAAGGTGAAGTGATCTTTAACGGCAAGGATCTTTTAGAACTTTCTCCGGAAGACAGGGCACGCGAAGGTTTATTCTTGGCCTTTCAATACCCGGTTGAAATTCCGGGAGTAAGTAATATCAATTTTTTAAAAACTGCCGTAAATGAGATTCGCGCTTACCACGGGCAGGAAGAAATGCCTGCAAAGGATTTTTTAGCTCTGGTAAAAGAAAAACAAAAACTGGTTGAACTGGATGGGAAGCTTGCAAACAGAAGCGTGAATGAAGGTTTTAGCGGTGGCGAAAAAAAGAGAAATGAGATCTTTCAGATGGCGATGCTTAATCCAAAATTAGCAGTGTTGGACGAAACCGATAGTGGTTTGGATATTGACGCATTACGTATTGTAGCAACTGGCGTAAATGCTTTAAAAAGTAAAGAAAATGCGTTTGTGGTAATTACTCACTACCAACGTTTGTTGGATTATATTGTACCTGATTTTGTACACATTTTATATAATGGTAAAATCGTAAAATCAGGAGGCAAAGAACTCGCTCTTGAATTGGAAGCAAAAGGTTACGATGAAGTAAAAAAACAATTTGAAAGCATAGAAAAATAAAAATGATCGCAGAAAAATCAAATACAACCCAGGGCATCATTGATAAAATTTCTTCTACCGCCGGTAAAGTTAATTTTATTGATAATGATAAATTGTCTAAAGCATTATTGTATTTAGAGAATAAAGGCATTCCAACCAATAAGCATGAAGATTATAAGTATTGTAATTTTGATGGGATCTTTAAGAAAGAATTTAAGAATATTGAGCAAAAGCTTGAACCTGTTTTAGATATTAAGAAATATAAATTGCAGGACGCTTTAACCCTGGTGGTGGTTAATGGAAACTACTCCGAAAGCCTGAGCGATAAATTAATTTTAAAAGGCTTGCATTTAACATCTCTCTCTAATTGCAATGCCGACGAAAAGAATTTGATCGGCTCTTTGGCAAATGTTGAAACCGATGCTTTTATTGCTTTAAATACCGCATTTAGTGGCAATGGATTTTATTTGAAGATAGCGGATAACGAACAGCTGCAAATGCCTGTTCATATTTTATATGTTTCAAGTTCGGCATCACAAGCAGTTGTAAATCCAAGAAACGTTATTGAGTTAGGCAAAAATGCCGAGGCAACCATTATTGAGGAACAAATTTGTATTGGTGCCGGAAAAACCTTTACTAATTTTTTAAGCGAAAAATTTGTTGGCGAAAATGCCAAACTCACTTCTTATACTTTTCAAAACGAAGGCAATAACGGGTTTTCAGTAAATACTAACCAGGTTACCATTGCGCGATACGGTAAATACGATAACGCAACCATTACATTAAGTGGCGCAGTGGTACGCAACAACCACAATGTGGTATTGGCATCGCCAAATTGTGAGGCTCATTTAAATGGTTTATTTACAACAAAGGCTAACCAGCTGGTAGATAATCATACATTGATGGATCATCAATTTCCTAATTGCGAAAGTAACGAATTATATAAGGGCATAATTAATGATAAAAGCACAGGCGTTTTTAACGGAAAGATCTTTGTGCGAAAAGACGCTCAAAAAACAAACGCCTACCAAAGCAGTAAAAATATTTTACTAAGCGATGATGCAACTATAAATACAAAACCGCAGTTGGAAATTTATGCCGATGATGTGAAATGTTCGCATGGAACATCTACCGGTAAGATCGACGAAGCAGCTGTTTTTTATTTAAACGCGAGAGGTATTGGAAAAGAAAGCGCTAAAAAATTATTGTTAAATGCTTTTGCGCAAGAAGTGATCAATAAAATTGAAACAGACGAACTAAGAGAAAAGATACTCGATCTGTTCGAAAGAGAAATATAAGTGAAAGATCTTAATAAGATACGCGAACAATTCCCAATTCTTAACCAAAAAATAAATGGTTATGATCTTGTGTATTTTGATAATGGCGCAACGAGTCAAAAACCCTTATCTGTTATAGATAGTATTTCTGATTATTACAAAAATTCCAACGCCAACATTCATCGTGGTGTTCATACGCTTAGCAGAAAAGCTACTGAGTTATTTGAGCAGGCCCGAAAAACAATTGCTGCTTATTTTAATGTAAAAAACGATCAGCAAATAATTTTTACTGCCGGCACCACAGATTCAATTAATATAGTTGCACAGGGCCTGTCAAAAGACTATCTAAAGGCCGGCGATGAAATAATTTTAGCAACCTACGAACACCATTCTAATATTTTGCCATGGCAATTGTGGGCCGAAACAAACGGAGGAAAATTAAAAGTTATTCCTTTATTGGAAGATCAGAGCATTGATTACAACGTGCTTGCCGGATTGATATCGCCAAAAACAAAATTAATTGCGATCGCACACGTATCAAATACTTTAGGTGTAATAACCGATCTTGACAAGATAAAAATTGTTGCTAAAAAAAATAACATACCTGTTTTGGTAGATGGTGCACAATCCGCCCCACATATGCCAATTGATCTTGAAAAGCTTGGAGTGGATTTTTTTGCTTGCAGCGCTCATAAAATGTACGGCCCAACCGGTGTCGGGTTATTATATCTTTCAGAAAAATGGCTCGGAAAATTGGCTGTTTCAAAACCGGGTGGCGGCACTATAAAAACCGTTAGTTTCGAAAAAACAGAATATGCTGAAGGAGCTTTACGTTTTGAACCCGGAACACCACATATTGCCGGCGCAATTGGTTTTGCAAAAGCTATTGATTTTATTAATTTAATAAGCATTAAAACAATTTTTGAGCATGAACACATGTTAGTTCAATACGCGCAATCAAAAATGGCAGATATTCCGGAAATAACCGTTTACGGAAAAAGCGATCATAAGGCCGGTGTTATTTCTTTTAATGTAAAGGGCCAGCACCCTTTCGATGTTGGAACTTTATTGGATAAATACGGCATAGCTGTTAGAACAGGACATCATTGCACCCAACCTTTAATGCAGTGTTTAAACGTACCGGGCACAATAAGGATCTCTTTTGCGGTATATAATACAAAAGAAGAGGTTGATTTTTTTATTGAGAAACTGAAGAAGGTAATCACCATGCTAAAATAAACGAATGCTAAGTAACAGTTCTATATTGGTGGCAGATTTTCTTAAAAGAGAAAATAATAATCTTGATATTTTCAGGATTTTTGCGGCTTGCCTTGTTATTGTTGGCCATTCTTATGTTTTATTTCCCGATCCTGGCGAAACGGATCTTATCAGGGAGTTTACCGGTTTTACATATTCTGCGGCCTTAGCTGTAAAAATTTTCTTTTTCATTAGCGGACTTGTTGTTACCAATAGCATTTTATCCAGTAAAAGTTTCAGCCGCTTCACTATTTCAAGATTTTTCAGAATTTTTCCGGCACTTATTTTTTTATGTGCGGTTACGGTTTTTGTCATCGGCCCGCTTATAACTACCGAAACGATCTCTGATTATTTTAATTCGCCTTTAACAATGACGTATTTTAAAAACAATATTCGTTTAAAAACAGAGTATGACCTTCCCGGTGTTTTTATTTCTAATCATTACGGTAGGGCAGTTAACGGATCGCCATGGACGTTACCCTACGAGCTTGGTTGCTATTTATTTTTATTGGGTATTTTTTGTTTAGGCATTTTAAAAAACAAAACGGTTGCCAGTATTGTTTTCGGAATTATTATTGTTGAGTCGGTTTTACCACAACGAATATTTACGTATTGGATAAACAGCGATCCTGAGATATTACCCCTTCCTGCATATTTTTCGTTGGGCGCTCTATTAGCTATCAACCAGGAAAAAATAAAACTCGATCATTTACAAACCATAGGATTACTGATAATTACTTTTGTTGTTTGGAATACCCGGTTCAACGAGTTGCTTTTCTGCCTGTCGGTGTTCTCGTTAATTTTAAATTTATCACGCAGTAAATGGTTGTTGCGGCTAAAAATCAAGAACGATATTTCGTATGGTATTTATTTGTGGGGTTTTGTTGTACAACAATTGCTTCAACATTACGTAAAGAGGCAAACCGTTTACCTTAAAATGGTCATTTCAATTGTAATGGCCGTTGCAATTGCGTATATCTCTTGGTTTGTGATAGAAAAAAATTCAATAAAGCTTGGGAAATATTTCATTAACAAATTAAGTTTAAAATTTTGAAATGGATAGAGACATTGCAGAAATAGAAAAAGAAATTATAGAAGAGTTCGAGATCTTTGGTGATGACTGGGAAGGCAAGTACGAGCATTTGATCGATATTGGAAAATCGTTGCCAATTATAAAAGAAGAATTGAAAACCGAAGACAGGATCATTAAAGGCTGCCAGAGCAGGGTGTGGTTAAATACCGACTTGAAGGACGGGAAAGTTATTTTTACCGCAGATGCAGATGCTATTATTACAAAAGGAATGGTAGGTTTAATGGTACGTGTATTATCAAACCAAAAGCCGGAAGATGTTGTAAATGCAAAACTCGAATTTATTGATAGAATTGGGTTAAAGGAACATTTAAGTCCAACCCGCGCTAACGGATTAGTAAGTATGATAAATAAGATGAAGGCGGATGCTTTAAAGTTTATGAATTAATAGCGAATAGTTAATAGAAATTAGAAATAATGAGCGCGATTATAGTAACAAAAAATACAGAGTTAATGCAGCGGGTTATTGAAGAGATCAAGACCTGTTTCGATCCCGAAATTCCGGTTGATGTTTGGGAACTGGGACTGATATACGAATTGCATTTAGATGATGATGGGAATTTAAAAATAGTGATGACCTTAACATCGCCAAATTGCCCGGCTGCAGAAAGTTTGCCGGCCGAGGTGGAAAGCAAGTGTAAATTAATAGCAGGCATTAAATCGGTTGAATTAAAATTAACCTTTGAACCAACCTGGGAAAAGGATATGATGAGCGAAGTAGCGCAATTAGAATTGGGATTTATGTAAAGGCGGTTAAAATGGAAGAAATAACAAATAAAGTAGCAAACAGCGGCATCGTTACCATCGACCTGGAAGAGTTTTATGTTACCGGTGAAAGAGTTTTGTTTGACATTAAACCCCATTTATTTATGGAGCAGATCCTGAAAGAAAAGGATTTTAGGGAGTTCATAAAAGCAAACGATTGGAGCATTTATAAAGATAAAATGGTAGGTTTGGTTTGCACTGCAGATGCTATTGTGCCAACCTGGGCGTATATGTTATTAACACTGGCATTGGAGCCTTACGCAAAAAAAATCATTTTTGGCGATTTAAATGAGATTGAGAATATCCTGTTCTCCGAAAAGTTAAATGCCCTGGATGTTTCTCAATTTAAAGATGCGCGTGTGGTAATTAAAGGTTGTGGCGAAAAAGAAATTCCTAAAAATGCTTATGTACAATTAACGGTGTTATTAAAGCCACTTGCAAAAAGCATTATGTATGGAGAACCTTGCAGTACAGTGCCGCTTTATAAAGCTAAGAATTAATTATCCCTTCTTTCGTATTGGCAGGCTTCCGGTAAATTAGAGTAGGCGTAATCGTTACCGTAAAATAACTCATTATCGTAACCGGCACTGGCAACCGATTTTAAAACGGCATCTGTTGTAATAATGGCGGTATCTATCTTAAATTTCAGAAGTTTAGAATCCATGTTCCAGTTGGCATCAGAAACTCCGTTTATTTTGCAGGCTTTTTCAATATTATGTTTACATATTTCGCCATTGCCCCAAACATGAAATGTTTTTTCAACGGTGGTGTTGGAATTGGTGCCGCACGATATCAAAAGCAGGAGAGCAAAAAAGAACGTCAATCGTAATACTCGGATCATGGATCTATAACATTAAATTTGTAATGCAAATGTGCAAAATGTTTCAGATATATCGGCAAGGTATAGCGTAAATTTTTTTCAGCCTTATAATTGTCGTGAAAAAGCACAATACTACCTGTTTTCGTGTTAGAAACCGCATTTTTAACACAGGCTTTACCGGTAATTTTCTCATAATCGTAGCTTATAACATCCCAAAACACTATTTTAAAGCCTTTATCTAGCAAAGCCTTATACTGTGCGCGTTTTAGCTGCCCATAAGGCGGCCTGAAAAGATTATTTTTAACAATTTTGCGGCATTCTTCTGCTTCATTTATATAATTTACAGTTTCTGTCTTAAAACCACGTGGATGGTACATGGTATGGTTGGCAACGCGATGGCCTTCGTTTATGATGCGTTTAAATATATCCGGGTACTTTATAATATTGGCGCCCACGCAAAAGAACGTGGCTTTGGCATTAAACTCTTTAAGCGTATCTAAAACCCACTCTGTAAGGCCCGGAACAGGCCCGTCATCAAATGTTAAATGAATTATTTTTTCAGGAGTATTTATCTTCCATATTGCCTTTGGATATATTATTTTAAGAAAGGATTTGGGCTGTATGAGAAGAAAGTTTTTCAAAACGGTTTATTTTCTAACCACTAAGATCACAAAAAATTTTTCACAAAGGGCACTAAGAAAAAGCTTTGCGTACTTTGTGTATTCTTAGCGCCCTTTGTGGTTAAATATTATTGCATTTGTGGCAATTGTTGTTCTTCCGGTGCAAGTTCTTCCGGCGGAATGATTGCAGAGATCCGCGTCATAAATTCTTTAGATAAAGCATCCTGTTTAAATTGTTGTGCCATACCTGTTAAACGCTTCAATAATTCTTTACATTGATTTACCTCGCGGCCAAAAGCCACACGGTGTGCAGGTTTTTGAGCATTGTAAATTTTAAGATCGCCTTCAAAAATATCAAATAGTTTTTTAGCTAATTCATTTGCTTTTTTATTTTCGTTGATCTGGTAATAGCCAGCGCAAATAGTAAAGATGGTTGCATCGTAAGGAATATTTTCATCCGGCATTACTTCCAGGCATTTATCTAAAACAGTTTTAGCTTTTTTATTTTTGCCTTCGTTAATTAATGCGCCGGCCAGTACTCCCATTTGCATACGCAAATTACCGGTCATACGAATACAGTTTTCATCCAGGTTAATTCCTTTTTTATCCATACCACCCCACAAAAATTTATTCATGATATTATCGTACATCACTTCCGTATTTACACGTCCGCCCTGCGATTCCTCCATATCTGTCTGTTTGATCGGTACAAAACGGTACGCTAATCCCTCTAACTGAAAATATTTTTTCAGGCCAACATAAGCTTCATCGCCGGTGGTTACAGCAAAATAGATAGGGCGCTTCCAATCGTTATGCGCCACAAGATCCAATACCATCAAATCATTTTTAGTGATATAGCTTCTTCCACCCATGTCCCAGCTCACACGTTTTACAAGGCGTGCAGTATCTTTTACGCTTATCACTTTGTTCTTCATCACCTTTAAGCTATCTACATTTACATAAAAAGCTTTGGTTGGAATAACATCGATCATATCTCCTCCATTATCATATTTACTGGCAGGGTCATCACTAATGGCCTGTTCCAACGCATCTTTCAAATTCATTGGTTTTGAGTTACCATTATTAATTACCAGGTATTCTAATTTAGATGCTTCCAGTTTTTCTTCAGGAATAGTGAATGGCACCGGTTTGCTATCGTAAGCGGCACGACGCATTTGTTTTATATACCAGTCTGTTTGCAATAAACTTAAATTTACTACACGCACATCGGTTCTAATACCTTCAACTTCCTGCGCATACCAAAGCGGGAATGTATCGTTATCGCCATTAGTAAATAAAATAGCGTTTGGCGCGCAGCTTTGTAAATAATTAATAGCACAATCGCGGCTCATGGTTCTTAAAGAGCGGTCGTGATCGTTCCAGCCTTCTTTGGCCATAATGCCAGGCACTATCATGCTTAACGCAGTAGAGCCAATGGCCATACCCATGGTAGCCGTTTTTTTACTTAAAAAATCGTAAATGAACAGTACGCCAAAGCCTATCCATATGGCAAAGGCATAAAAGCTGCCGGCATACGCGTAATCACGCTCACGTGGTTGGTACGGTGTTTGATTTAAGTAAACAACAATTGCAAGGCCGGTCAATAAAAAGAAACTTAATACGATCCAGGCATCCGGCTTATTACGCCTGAAATGAAAGATCATGCCAAGTAAGCCTAAAATAAATGGTAAAGCATAAAAATGGTTGGTAGCAAAATTATTTTTATCACGATATACTTTTTGAGACGTATCACTATCTAAAAAGAAATCGTCAACACCTTTAATACCTGTAACCCAGTTACCTTCCATACTGTTACGCATAAGGCCCTGTACATCATTTTGCCTGCCAATAAAATTCCAGTAAAAATAACGCAGGTACATAAACTTTATCTGGTAGGCCACAAAATAAGTAATGTTGGCCGCCATTGTAGGGATCTCAATGGTAGACGGTTCGCCATCGCGTCCTTCAACTGTTTTTGTTTTATGATGATCTGCTACGTTACCCCAGTATTTGTAGGCCGATTCGTGGTGGCTTTGCCCGCTCCACATACGCGGGAAAACTGTACAAAATTCTTTTTGATATCTTGGGATAGAATTTTTTCTTGAATCAATTACTTTATAATTTTTATTTTTTTCATCCTTTGCATAAATAGGATCGCCGCTGCCAAATTCACTTTTTGAAACGGTTGGCGCATTATAATACTGACCGTATAATAAAGGCCAATCGCCATACTGCTCACGCAATAAGTACGATAACATGTTTGGAGCGTTCTCAGGATCATTCTCATCCATTGGCGTATTGGCCTGCGAACGAATTACCAAAACAAAGAAAGAAGAATAACCGATCAGTAAAGTTGCAAAACTTAAAAATACGGCATTAAGAGTAAATGTTTTTGTTTTAAAAGTATGAATGGCATATAAAATACCACCCAGCATAATTAAACGCGTAAACATTCCGCCACCACTTGGCGCAGTAATAATGGCAAATGCAGAGAGTATAATAGCCGAATAAAAACCGATCTTATAGTTTTTCTCTTTTTTGTTAACCGTATATAGAATAAAAAAAGTAAGAGAAACAATTAAAAGAAGGAAGAAAAAGAGAGTGCCCGTGCTGTAACCAAGGCCCATTTTGTTGGTAAAGAATACCTCATAATCGCTGATGAACTTTACTATTTTAGGAATAACCAGGTTTTGAATAAAGCCAAGGATCAATATGGATGAGATACCGGCAATAAAAAACCCCTTCCAGCTAAAGGTGTATTTTTTAAAGTAGATAACAAATACTATTGACGGAATAACAAGCAAATTCAATAAATGGACACCGATGGAAATACCCATCAGGTAACTAATAAGTACTAACCAGCGTAAAGCCCCGATCGGGTTGGTAGTATCTTCTTCATCCCATTTTAAAATA
This sequence comes from Bacteroidia bacterium, assembly GCA_044226875.1. Taxonomy (GTDB): domain Bacteria; phylum Bacteroidota; class Bacteroidia; order B-17B0; family Aurantibacillaceae; genus Aurantibacillus. The sequence goes on along the minus strand of JBGAGD010000002.1, from coordinate 814,754 downwards.
GCCCAAAATACAACGGCCGTAAAAAAAGACGACATAGCGTAAACCTCACCCTCAACAGCGCTGAACCAAAAAGAATCTGAAAAAGTATAAGCAAGAGAGCCAATGATACCCGCGCCCAAAATAGCCCATTGCTGAGGTTTTGCAAGATCTGCTACTTTTTTGGCATATATTTTAATACCCAGGCGGGTAATGGTCCAGAACAGGAATAAAATACTGAAAGAGCTTGATAATGCGCTCATAATATTAACCATCATGGCAGCGTGGGCAGGATCGCCACCGCCCAATAATGAGAAAAAGCGACCTAAAATAAGGAAAAATGGGGCTCCCGGTGGGTGACCAACCTCTAATTTATACGAACAGGCAATGTATTCGCCACAATCCCAGAAGCTTGCAGTTGGCTCAATAGTAGAGCAATAGGTGTAAGTAGCAATGGCCCAAACCACCCAGCCAATAATATTATTTAGTTTTATAAACTCCTTTGTCATCATACGCTTAAATAGTGTTGCGAAGATAGTACTTTACTTGATTAATTTTAGCAGCTTTTTTTGCAAAATATATTTGAAAGAATTAAAAAAGTTGTATTTTTGCAGTCTTAAATTAAAAATGCCCGATCGTCTAATGGCAGGACTTCGGTTTTTGGTACCGACTATGTTGGTTCGAATCCAGCTCGGGCAACAACAAAACCCGCTTCGTAAGAAGCGGGTTTTTTGTTTCATATCGAAGAGAGAAAGCTCGCTTTCACGATGAGATATGAAACAAAAAACCAATTTCGCGTTAGCGAAAAGGTTTTGTTGAGCATTAACCTCTATTATGGATCAGCGCAGCTAATCCGCAATTGTTGGTATGCAAGCTCGCTTTCACGATGAGATATGAAACAAAAAACCAATTTCGCGTTAACGAAAAGGTTTTGTTGAAGGGCAAAAGCCTGGTAGGTTTTTGAGCCAGCTTGTGTGGCGGAAATAAAAATTGCTTACGATTATATTTATGGAAATTGCGGCAGGGATGCGCAGGGCCTGGTGCCGACGAAGGAGGCACGGAGCGAGCAGCGACCCCGTAGAAGCCCGCTTGCCGCCCAACAAAAAAACAATAAAATAATTGGATTAATTTTTCTTACGCATACTTACCACTATGGGAACACCACTAAAATCATACTCTTCGCGGATCTTGTTCTCTAAAAAACGTTTGTACGACTCAGTTACATATTGCGGTAAATTGCAATAGAACATAAATAAAGGTTCTGTTTTTAACTGGGTAATATATTTTACTTTTATGTATTTGCCTTTAACAGCAGGCGGAGGAAAGGTATCGATAACATGTAGTAAAAAATCGTTCAACTGGCGGGTAGGAATGTGCTTGGTCTTATTTTCATATACCATCATAGCTACATCAACCGCTTTCATAATACGTTGTTTATCTAACACCGAAATAAAAATAATAGGAATATCTTTAAAAGGCGCAATGCGCTCCCTGATGCTTTCTTCATAAGCCAGGGCCGTTTTGGTGTCTTTTTCAACCAGGTCCCATTTATTTACAATAATGGCAACGCCTTTGCGGTTCTTTTCTATCAGGCTTAATATGGCAAGGTCCTGGGCTTCCATACCATCCTGTGCATCTATCATTAACAGGCAAACATCACTGTCTTCAATAGCTTTAATGGTTCTTAAAACACTGTAAAATTCAAGGTCTTCGTGTACTTTGGCCTTTTTACGCATGCCCGCGGTATCGATCAGGTAAAAATCGTGGCCAAATTTTGTGTAGCGCGAATTGATGGTATCTCTCGTGGTTCCGGCCACATTGGTAACAATATTACGTTCTTCGCCTAAAAGTGCATTGGTTAAAGAAGATTTTCCAACATTAGGGCGGCCAACAATGGCAATGCGCGGAATATCTGCCTGTTCAATGGCTTTTTCATCTTTTGGCAGGATCTTGATCAACGCATCCAGCAGATCGCCGGTACCACTGCCGGTTGCGGCAGATATGGGAAACACCTCGCCCAAACCGAACTGGTAAAACTCAGCAGCATAAGCGGCTTTATCGTGCGTATCCACCTTATTGGCAATAACCAAAGCCGGCTTTTTACTTTTACGGATAATATTGGCCACCTCGCTATCAAAAGAAGTTACGCCATCTGTAACATCCGATACAAATAAAATAGCGCTGCACTCTTCAATAGCAATTACAACCTGTTTACGGATCTCTCCTTCAAAAATATCGTCGCTGCCTTTAATATAGCCGCCGGTATCAATTAAACTAAATTCAACGCCACCCCATTCGGCCTTGCCGTAATGACGATCGCGGGTAACCCCCGAGGCCTCATCAACAATAGCCTGGCGCGTTTCTGTTAAACGATTAAAAAGTGTCGATTTCCCAACATTCGGTCTTCCTACTATGGCAACAATATTTGGCATAAGGCTGCAAAATTACTAAAAAAACGCGGTTGCATAAGCTTAATTTTTACCTTATTAAGCCCTTAATCAAATATTTTTAATTGAAACTAAAGTATTTACAAGCCAATTAGTGTATAACGCCATTGGGTTACTGAGCGCCTTGTAAAATAAACTACTTTAATGTATATTTGGTTAATGCTTAAAAAAAGCCTCATACTACTTTTTTTTGTTGGAGGTTTTGGGAGGTTTTTCTCCCAGATCGATACTATTAAGCACCCGGTAACCCCGCATGTAAGCCCAACATTAAAATTTACCGAAAATCTCGGTCAATGGGATGACAACATTCTTTTTAGGGCGCAATTAGATGGCGGTGGTTTATTTGTAGAAAAGAACTGTTTAACCTTTAATTTTTACGATAAGAAAAAATACAGGGCTTTACATCACGGCAAGGTACCACAAGACCAGATAAAAGATTTTTTTATCAAGGCCCACACCTATAAAGTAAATTTTGTTGGTTGTAACACATCTGCAGCAGTAGAAAAAAAACAGCAGGGGCCCGACCACGAGAATTTTTTTATCGGTAACGATAAAACAAAATGGAAAGGTAATGTTAGAAATTATCACCAGTTTTTTTTACGCAACTTATACAACAATATAGATTACGAAGCCTTTACAAGCGCTACCGGCATAAAATATAATTTTTATGTAAAACCAAATGCAGATGCCGGAGCAATACAATTAAAATACGAAGGGGTTGATAATATTAAATTAAAGAACGGCTCTTTGATTTTAAAAACCGAAGTAAATGAGATCGAAGAACAAAAGCCTTTTGCCTACCAACAAATTAATGGTGCAACTAAAATAATAAAGTGCCATTATGTATTTAAGGATAACGTTTTGGGTTTTGAATTTCCGAATGGCTATGATAAAAATTATACGCTTGTTATTGATCCTGTTATTGTTTTTGCTGCCCAATCTGGCTCTACTGCCGATAATTTTGGAATGACCGCCACTTATGATAAGGCAGGAAATTTATATTCGGGTGGTACTTGTTTTTTCCAGGGTTATCCTACCACTACAGGCGCTTATAATATAAATTTTTCTGCTCAGCCTAGTCAAACAGCTGCTATAGCCGGCCTAACCGATGTGGTAATTACAAAATACAATTCTATTGGCACCGGTTTAATTTATTCAACTTACCTTGGCGGAACCGGAACAGAAATTGTTACAAGTTTAATTACAGATTCGTTAAACAATTTGTATTTGTATGGGGCAACCAGTTCTACAAATTTTCCCGTGCCAAATGGTTTCGATCAATCATTTAATTCTGGTGTAACCATTGGTTTTGTGTTTAACGGAACCAATTTTGTTGGTGGTACCGATATTTATGTGAGTAAATTCAACCCTACAGGAAGCTCTTTGTTGGCTTCTACCTATTTAGGCGGTAGTGGTAACGATGGTGTTAATTATAATAATTACGCACCCCCTGTACACACGGTATTTCCGTGCGGCTCAACAACAGGGTATAATTTATTTAATGAATATCCTGCCGATTCTTTACAGTACAATTATGGCGATCAGTACCGGGGCGAGATACAATTGGATAAAAACCTGGATGTATACATAGTTAGTTCAACCAAATCCACAAATTTTCCGATCGTGGGCGGTTTTCAGGCGGCGCTTAATGGTGTGCAGGATGCTGTTATTGTTAAGCTTGCAAACAACCTTTCAAGTATTGTTTATAGTACTTATTTAGGTGGCAGTAAAAATGATGCGGGTTATTCTTTAATTGTAGATGATACATTACAGGTTTACGTAACCGGTGGCACATACAGTACCAATTTTCCGGTTAAACCGGGTTGTTACCAAACCACCCCTGGCGGTGGTAAAGCTGATGGTTATGTTGCAAAGATAAATGCAGCCGGAAATCAATTATTAAAAGCTACTTATGTTGGTACAAGCAATTATGATCAAAGTTATTTTGTGCAAAGCGATAGAATAGGACGGATCTATATTTTTGGCCAGTCGTTAGGTAATATGCCGGTAAGCCCGGGTATATATTCGAACCCAAATTCGCACCAGTTTTTAATGCGTTTTAATAACCAACTTACCGTTCTTGATAAATCAACCGTTTTTGGAAGCGGTTCGCCAACACTCGATATTTCGCCATCGGCGTTTAATGTGGATAAATGCAGTGGCTCTATCAGTATAACAGGTTGGGGCGGAAATTTTATAAACTGTACTTACATAAACAACATGCCAATAACCACAGGAGCTTTTCAGCCAACACCGCCGGATGGACATGATTTTTACTTTATGGTATTGCAGCCAAATTTTTTAAGTTTAAAATACGGAACTTATTTTGGAGGTAATTTATCAGAAGAGCATGTGGATGGAGGAACTTCAAGGATCAGTGAGAGTGGTGTTTTGTACCAGTCTATTTGCGCAGGCTGTGGCGGTAACGACGATTTTCCGGTAACACCAGGTGCCTGGCCTAATACACCGGGCAATCCAAATCATAACTCTAATTGTAACAATGGCGTGGTTAAATTCGATTATCAACCAAAGGTAACTGCTGCTATTGCTACTAATACCATTGCCGGTTGTGGTTCTGCAAATATAACTTTCACAAATCTTTCATCTCCGGGTTTAATATACCTATGGAATTTTGGCGGCGGACCAAACGATACGGCCTCTGCATTGCTTAATGCTGTTCAAACCTATACCACGCTTGGTACCCATACAATAACGTTGTTGGCAATTGAAAACAAATATTGTCACACCAGGGATAGTACATTTATAATTATTACTATTTATCCTGTGCCAACCGCGGCGTTCACGTCAACTGTAATTCAATGCCAAAACAGTTTTAGCGCAACAAATAATTCTGTTGGTGCCGGAAATATGTATACCTGGAATTTTGGCGACGCAACACCCACGAGCACCGTTTTAAGTCCAACGCACAACTATTCTGCCTCCGGCAATTATACTGTTTCGTTGATTGCCACAAATTCTTTTGGCTGCAAAGATTCCGTTAAGCAACCTGTTACTGTTTTTATTTTTAACCCCGGTGTGGTAGGGCCCGATACTATTTGCCGGGGCTTTAGCACAAGTGTTACGGCCAGTGGTGGCAACAGCTATACCTGGACACCAGGAACTGCTTTAAGCAGCACCAGTGTTGCGGCGCCAACAGCTACGCCAAATGCTACAACCATTTATACGGTAATAATAAATAATAATACACCGGGTTATACCTGTTCGCAAACATTAACTACAAGTATTTTTGTATACCCGAAACCTGTTGCTAATTTTAATTTTACTGCAAACCCTTGCGGTGGCGGTATTTATTTTAATGATCTTTCAACGCCCGATGTAGTTACGTGGAACTGGAACCTAAATGCAACACCAAGTGTGACCAGCGCGATACAAAATCCATATTATTTTTATAGCAGTGGCGGTACGCACACCATTGTTCTGCTAACAACAAATAATTTTGGCTGTAAAGATACTACCCAACAGATCATACCTGTCGTTACACCTCCGGCTGTCAGCGTGAGCTCAGGAAGTATCATCTGCAAAGGCGGGCATGCGCAGCTAGGGGCCACCGGTGGTATTTCGTATGCATGGACCCCAACACTTACTTTGGATCTGCCTTACACACCCGACCCGAGCGCATCACCAACCATCAGCACTCAATATTCGGTAGTAATTACAACTTCACTTATGGTTGGTGGTAATCCATGTCAGTTCTTGTTAAATACAAGTGTAAATGTAACACAGCTTTCTACCGTGCCAATTGGCGCAAGCGCAAATCCCGTTATTGTTACAACCGGAAGCGCCACCACATTGACTTATATAGGCGATCCGGGCGCTCTTGTAACATGGTTGCCTCCGGGTAGCACCACGCCGGGAACAGGTTATACTGTTACCGCTCACCCGGACAGGCCCACTACCTATACCGCAGTGGCAACCAACGGCGCCTGCAGGCAAAACGTAGAGGTTAGTGTAGAAGCCTATTCTGCCGGGTGTTTGGATGACGATGTTTTTGTGCCAAATACGTTTACACCAAATGGCGATGGAAAAAACGACTTTTTGTTTGTGCGCGGATTAAAAGTAGATGAGGTTTATTTTGCAGTTTATAACCGCTGGGGAGAAAAGGTGTTTGATACAAACGATAAGACCAAGGGCTGGGATGGTGTATATAAGAACCGGCCCGCTGATGTGGGCGTATTTGGATGGTACCTGAAAGTAAAATGCATTAACGGAGAAGAAAGCTTTAAAAAAGGAAATGTTACCCTGATCAGGTAAGGGAATTAAATCAATTTTTATTTTATTTAAAAAATTATTACATTTGCCGTCCTAAATGGTAGATATAGCTCAGTTGGTTAGAGCACTAGATTGTGGTTCTAGGGGTCGTGGGTTCGAATCCCATTATTTACCCAACAAGATCAAACCCTGCTGAAAGCAGGGTTTTTTGTTTTTAGTAACCACGGAGATCGCGAAGAAGGCACAATGCTCACAAAAAAATTCTTAGTGGTCTTTTTGTGATAGCTTAGTCCCCTTTGTGGTTAAGAATAGCTGGCACTAAATTTGCGGGTAATTAAATCGACCTATAAAATTATTACAAAAAATTTAGCTACCTTTTATTTTCTGATCGTATTAGCTTGAAGCAAAAAAAATATATTAAACGTTTTTTTATAGGTTTACTGGCGTTATTTTTTTTACTAACTACCTCTGTTTTTATTTTAGTTACATTTTATAAAAAAGAACTTGCCGATACTTTAATAAAGAGTTTGAAGGACGATTATGGATTGATCTTAAATATTGAAGAGATAAATGTCTCTTTCTTTAGCAATTGGCCAAAAGTATCTGTACAACTTAAAAACGTTTACCTGGCCAGCGAATTAAGTGCAGACAAAAGCAAGCCTGTTTTAAATTCGGGCTCTATTTCGCTTTCTTTAGATCTTTTAAAGCTTTTAAAAAAAGAATTTATAATCGAATCGGTTGTTATAAAAGATGCGGTAATTAATATTCTGAAAGATGAGAACGGAAATAAAAATTTCGAACTCAAATCAAAAGGGTCTGCGCCAAAAGCCAGGGCAATAAAATTTGAAATAAATAAGATAAACGTTATTAGTACTCAATTTAATTTTATTGATAAAGAACGAGGCCAGAAAATAGACCTGTTCTTTGTTGAAGACCTGATCAAATTAAAAAATGAGCAGGATGGCATAGAAGGAAAATTCAGGGGTGATGTAATGGCGGGTGGCTTATTGTTTAAAAAAGAAAAAGGCGCTTTCCTGAAAAATAAATTAGTAGACTGTCATATTGATTTTAGTCTTTTCACTAAAAGTAAAACTATTTTTATTCATCCGCCTTCATTTGTAAATATTGATAATCATCCTTTCAACCTGAGTTCTTTTATTGAATTAAATGAAAATAAGAGCCTTATGCTGGCAATAGACAGTAAAAATATCGATTATGAAAAAGGCCTCAGTTTATTGAACACCAGCCTGCAAAATAAACTGGCAAATTTTAATGTAACCAGAACCATAGATGCAAAAATAACGCTGATCACCAAATTAGGAGTAAAACAGGATCCCATAATACTGGCATACATAAATGGAAAGAATAATAGTGTTATCATTGGACAAAGTAAAGTGCCGTATTCAGACTTGTTTTTTAAAGGCAGTATTATAAGTTTAGATACTTCAAAACAAAAAGGAAATACCGAACAGGCAAAAATTATTTTTAAAAACATAAAAGGCAACATTTACGGATTTCCCTTTACGGCGTCGGTTACTGTTACCAATTTTGACAACCCTTTTATAAACATTGGTGCCAACCTTTTTATTAACGCTTCTAAGATCGATTCAAAATTAGGTAAAGAATTTATTTTAAAAGGTAATTGCACAGCCCGGATCAACTATTCAGGACCTACAAACAAATTAAACAAACAAGAATTCTTAGAGCCGCCTATGAAATTAAAAGCGGCGTTGTTCTTTAATAATCTCAGCTACCAGGAAACCGGTAAATCTTACGTTTACACGATCGATGGAAGCACCAATGTGTATAATAAGGATATGCAATTTGAGAATTTATTCCTGAAAACAGATGGTGGCAATGTTATTTTAAAAGGCGATGTAAAGAATTTTACCAATTACGCTCTTGGCAATAGCAACGGGTTTAAAGCTACTTTAGCTGCAACAGCAGAAAGTTTTAATTTGAATCCTTACCTTATTAAAAGTGTAAATAACAACACAAATTCAACGGCAAAAACAGTCAGATCCATTAAAGAAGAACAACCAAATTTTGATTTTAGCGTGGCGCTAAGCGCAAAAAAATTATTTATTAGAAATGTAAAAGCTACCAACGCCGGCATTAACCTGGCATACAAGAATAAAGTATTGGACGTAAGATCTGTGAACATGAATGCCTGCGGTGGTAAGCTGCAAGCAAAGGGTACCGTATACGATCTTACTAAAATAAACGCCAACGTTAACATAGAAAATATGGATGTGAACAGGCTCTTTGATGAGTTTGAGAATTTTGGACAAAACGCCATCGTTAGCGAACAGTTACGGGGAAATATTTTTGTAAACGCAAAATTTAAAACAGAACTCGATAGTAAAATGGAAGTGATCGGTAAAACCATGGATGGTGAAATAAAATTAAGATTGCAAAACGGCCATTTACTGAATTACCAGCCGCTGCAAAATATCTCGGATTATATTTTCAGGAACAGGGATTTTAAGGATATTTCTTTTAGCGAAATTAATGAAACCTGCAAGATCAAGGGCTTTGAAATGCAGATCAGTGAAATGGAAATTGCCTCAAACGTTTTAAATCTTTTTGTGAGCGGGGTTTATAATTTTAAAGAGAATTCAAATATTAATATTTTAATTCCGTGGAGCAACTTAAAAAAGCGGGGCAAAAACTACATTCCAAAAAGCAGCGGGCAAACTTCTGAAAATTCGAAAGGGTTAAAACTTAATTATTCTGGTCCGCCAAAAAAATTAAAATTGAGCTTAGGGCATAAATGATCTTATCACAAGGTCCTGTTTAGCAGTTCAATTTCTTCCGGTAAAAAATAAGATCTACTTAAAATAATTGTTAAGCGGGTTAGCTATTGTAGAATTAGGCTGATTGATCCTTAATAATTCACAAATGGTTGGCGCAATCTGTGTAATGGTTATGTAATCAAAAGTTTCTCCTTTTTTTATGCCGTTACCGTAAAATATTACCGGTACGTGTGTGTCATAATTATAACCGGCGCCATGCGTGGTTCCTTTTTCTGCATAATCCATCCACGCGGGATTATAGACAAAACACACATTACCGCTAAGTTTGTGGTTGTAGCCGTTTTGCAATAAAGCACGCAGGTCGTTCTTATCAAAGGCTTCGTTCTTTAATACTTTTGAAGGGTAGGCCTCTGCAATACCATTAATAGAAATTAAAAAATCAACCAGCTTATTTTCAACTTCATCTTTATTTAATTTATGGTCTGCAATTCTTTTCTCATTTAAATAAACCTGTTCATTGCTTAGGCTACCAAATAGCAAACTATCAGCATATGTCGATTGAAAATAGGTTTTTATTTTTTTTACAAGTTTATCTTCTTTCAAATAACCTCCCGGAATTTTATTATCCAGTAAATGATTTGGTACATCGGCGCCACCATGATCGGCCGTTAAAAAAACAGTGTAGTTATTTTTTCCAACTTCTTTATCCAATGCTGTAAGCAACTCCTCAAGATCTTTGTCTAATCTTAAATAAATATCTTCTACTTCTATTGCCCTGGGGCCATATGAATGCGCAACAATATCGGTACTTGAAAAACTAATACAAAAAAGATCGGTTTCTGTTCCTTTTCCAAGTTTTTCGTTCTTTAAACATTCAATTGCAATATCTTTTGTTATTGAATTGCCATAGGGTGTAGCTTTTATCACCCCAAATTTATTTTTTTCGATCTGTGTTTTGTAATCGTAAGGAAATACAGCTTTCTCTTTTTTATTTGGCGAAGATTCATAGCGATTTTCATCGCCAATAGAACTGGTGTAGGTTTCTATGGGATATAAAGTCGTCCAGCTTTTTTCTAAATAGGTTTTAACTGGTTTATTTGCATTAAAATTATTAAGCCATTGTGGTAGTTCGCTAACGTACCAGCTTGAAGAAATAAAATTACCGGTTGAATCATCGAACCAAAAGGCTGCGTTTGCGGCATGGCCGGCCGGAAGTATAGAACTGCGGTCTTTTAACGCCACTGCAAATACTTTTGCTTTTTGGTTTGAACTCATTTTTAATTCGTCGCCAATGGTTGTACTAAGTTGGTTTTTTGGAGACATTAACCCGCTTTTACTTGGCGACCCTATCGTTCTTACCAGTGTATCTTCGCAGCAATACATGGTTGTTGAAGAGCCTTTTACAAACCAATCGTTAGCAATGATGCCATGAACACGCGGTGTAGCGCCGGTATAAATGCTGCAGTGGCCAGGACCCGTGTACGTTGGAATATAATTGTAATGCGCATTCTTAAAATGATAACCCTCGTTTACCAATCTCTTAAATCCACCAGCGCCATAACGATCCCAATAGCGATAAATATAATCGTTACGCATCTGATCAACTACAATGCCAACTATTAATTTTGGTTTTGTAGCAGCTGGCGTTTTTGTTTGAGAAAATAAAGCGCTGACATTAACCAAAAAAATAAGAATTGAAAATAGTATCGGCTTGTTTTTCATGTTAATCTAATTTTTGAAAGATAGAATTATTGCTTTTAAACTCTGGCACAAGATCTTTCATGCGCTGAACGATCAATTCGTTATTTTGAGTATCAAATAATTTTATTAATTCATCAATGATGTTTTTTACTTCTTCATAATCGTACTCTCTCACTTTCCCAATTAAGATCTGGTTATGGTGCGTTGGCAATGTATTTTCATTATCAGCCAGCAATTCTTCAAATAATTTTTCGCCGGGTCTTAAACCTGTAAAAACAATTTTAATATCTACATTTTCTTTTAGTCCCGAAAGCAAGATCATTTTCCTGGCAAGATCAACGATCTTAACCGAATTGCCCATATTAAATACAAATATCTCGCCACCTTTACCAATGCTGCCGGCTTCTAAAACCAATTGGCTGGCCTCGGGTATGGTCATAAAGTAACGTGTAATATCGGGATGTGTGATCGTGATAGGCCCACCGGTTTCGATCTGTTTTTTAAAACGTGGAATTACCGAACCATTTGAACCGAGCACATTGCCAAAACGTGTGGTTATAAATTTTGTTTTTGATTTTTTTCCTAAACTCTGAATGTAGATCTCTGAAATGCGTTTACTGGCGCCCATAACGTTTGTGGGGTTGACAGCCTTATCGGTACTCACAAAAACAAAACGTTCTACATTAAATTCGTTGGCCAGGTCGGCCGTATTTTTTGTACCGAGTATGTTTGTATAAATAGATTCTGACGGATTATTTTCCATCATTGGCACATGTTTATAGGCTGCAGCATGAAAAACGATCTGTGGTTTAAAAGAACTGAACACATTCTTCAAACGTTCGTGATTTCTAACATCGGCCATTACTACTTCAAATGTCGAATCTTTATATTTTTCTGCAAACTCAAGATCCAATTCATGTAGCGGACTTTCGGCCTGGTCGAGTAAATATAATTTTTTTGGAGAATAATTAGCACATTGTCTTGCCAGCTCACTGCCAATGCTGCCTGCAGCACCTGTAATTAAGATCACTTTATCTTTCAGCTGAGAACTGATAAGATCATCATCCAATTTGATAGGATCGCGCTCCAACAGATCTTCAATTTTAATGCTTTTAATTTGGTTAAAACTTAACTCGCCATTTATCCAGCTTGTTACAGGCGGTACTGTTAAAATACGGATGTTGTTGGCTAAACAAATATCGGTTATTTCGTTCTTCTTTTTTGGAGAGATCTTTTGAATAGAGATAATTACCAGCTCTATTTCATTTTCTTTTATGAGTTCGGCTAATTTACTTTGCGGGTAAATAAAAATGCCTTCAAGACTTCTTCCCAATTTCTCGGTGTCATCATCAATAAAAGCAACCACTTTGTATTTTATAGCGGCATCACGATCAAGCGTGCGTTTTGTAATTATACCGGCCTCACCAGCGCCGTATATAATTACGTGCATTTTTTCTTTCGCAGGGTTTTTAATCTCGAAGTATAACGCTTTAACAGCCAAACGCGAGCTTATCATTACAAATAAGGAAACCAGCCCGTCAATAATGATGACAGAATTGGGAATAAAATAATAACCCAAAACAAATTTTAAAGAGATAATATTTAAAAGAAGGATGAAAAAACTTCCGGTAAGGATCACTAAAAAGATACGGGTTGTATCCCTCGTACTTGTATACCTTACAACACCTTTATAGGTTTTTGAAAAATAAAATGAAATAAAGCGGATACTTAAAACAATTAAAAAATCGTATGGCAGATTTTTTTTATCAACGGCAGACATGACCGAGTCAAAATAAAAACGGATAAAAAAAGCTAATGATAAAGCAAAGGCACAAACAAAAGTGTCAATAAAAAGTATTGACCAACGGGGTAAATTATATTGCCAAAACAGCTTAAATAAACGGTACATAAGTAAGCCTAAATTTACTTATTTTTTTTGAGCCTGCGTTGTAGAAGTTTGGGTACTTTTTGGGACAGAGGTAGTAGAAGTTTTAGTGGCCTCTATTGGCGGGCTTAGTTTCAAAACAGGCTTAAAAGGCTTGTCGGCAGCCACAATTTCGCAGGAGGTACAAATTTCCTTCCATCTTAATTCCATTTTGCACGCCGTGGGCTGCACGTATATTTTTTTCATGGTACTGTCGGGCATCATAAATTCCATATCGGTGGCCATGGTCTTAGGGCCCTCAAAAGCAAAAGGTTCTTTAAAATAATCTTCCAAATGAATATCTTTAATGTGCACTTTTTTACTGAACAGCATCGTATAAAGCTCAAAAATTGCCCGTGAAATTTTTATGTAAATGAGGTTTTTTTCATTATCATAGGTGATCTTTACATTTCCAACCACTTTTGTTTTGTAATTAAAAGGTCCTACTTCTACAACAGCGTCGCAGGTAAAATCACTACTATCCGGACGAATATTTATTTTTGGGTTTTGTACTGTCCAATGATATTTTCCGCTGATAAGTAAAACTTCGTAATCGTTGGTTCCTTTTATATCCCCAATTGCGGCAATTACTTTATTTATTGCTTCTTCGTGTAATACAACAGCAAAGTCATTAATGATATTTTTTTGATTTTGGCTTTGAAGAAAACCAAACGGCAACAGGAATAAAAAAAATAAATTACGAAACAACATAACGCAGCAAATGTAATAATTAATATCTATCCTTTATTGAGGGCGTTAGGGCTTTTTAACAAGACAATATACATGATATTTTTCTGAGGTTACCATGCCGTAGTTAAAGGTTTTGAGCGTTAATACGTTAAAATCGGTTAATACATCGATCGTCGAATCGCCAAGATTTTCTTTCATATAGCTGTTGTTTAAGATCAAAACGCTGGTATCATTTTTAATAATGTTTTGTAGTTTTTGACGAAGCTCAGTTCTTGTTAAAACAAACGGCCAGATATTCCATTTGCAAAAAGAGCTTTTTTCTCCGCTTTCAAGATAAATTATTTTTTTATTCAGATAAGCCGAAATGGCTGGACCGGAGCTAATATTGGAAAGATAGATGTTTTTATTTTCAAGCTTATTTTCACGTAAATATGTAGCAACGTTTTTTGAATTTGAGAAAGGTTGCTTCAGATCAGTAACATATAAAAAAACACCTGCAAAAACATGCAGCAATAATATGGTCAATGCAATGTTGCTATAAATATTCGGTATTTCTAATTTGAACGGATCTAAGATTTTTTGCAACCAAAATGAAAATAACAAGATAAGAAAGATATAACCGCAGTAGCGAGAGGCAACTAAAATGGGTGAAAAATAGATAAACACACAAATGCTTAAGCTTGAAAAATAGAAAAAGAAAAGTACAAGTTTATTTTTTTTGAAGATAAAAAAAGGAACGATAGCAAAAAGAACAGAAAGAATGGTTCCGAAACCTTTAGAGAGGTTAACAATGAAGTTGGTGTTCCATACCTTAGCAACCGTAAAATCAGGAATGGGCAAAAAGCCCTTTAAATACAGGGAAAAAGCTTTGCCAATACGTTTGTAGCTTAAAAAAGGATCGTTGTCAAACTTAAACAGGAAATGATCTGCCGGAACTTTTAAAGAATAAAGAAGGAAAACCGAAAAAAGAATAAGGGTTGCGTAAATATATTTTGTATTAGAAGATCTGTTTAAAATTATTAAAACACAGCATAAAGCAATAACAATAACAATAGAATATATGTGCGTTAAAGCCAACAGAAAAAGACAGGCAGCAATTAAAAGGTGATTTTTGTTTGTTTTATTTAGCAGCGAAAATACGAGCGTAAGCAGGAAAACACTTATTGCATAGTTACGGCTGATAATGTGATACTCATAAATGAAAAAATAACCGAAAACGATCAATACCAAAAAAATGGTTTTGAATGGCGCGTGTCTTAAAAACAAATAAACACTGCCCGACATGAGAGCAACATTTAGTAATTGCATATATAATACCGAATCACTAAAGCGGGTGATCACATATAATAAACTATCCCACAGCAATGGATGCCCGTCATACGCAGCATTCTTATATAATTCGGAAAATGTGGCGCTATCTTTGGCTAACAGAAAATGATGCGCTTCATCCAGCCAGATTTCGTGATGGAGGATGCCAATAACGCCAATAACAAAATGAATAACTGTAATAACAGCGCAAAAAAGAGTTGTATTTTTCTTTAGTAAACTCAGTTTAAAACTTTAAATAGGGCATTAATCCATGCAGGCCGCCTTCCCTTCCAAAACCACTTTCTTTATAACCTCCAAAAGGTGAAGTCGGGTCAAATTTATTATAAGTATTTGCCCAAACAACGCCGGCGCGTAATTTTGTTGTGAGGTTAAAGATCTTGGATCCTTTGTCTGTCCATACCCCGGCACTTAAGCCGTATGGAATATTATTTGCTTTTTCAATTACCTCTTCAATGGTTCTGAATGTTTGTATGGTTAATACAGGACCAAAAATTTCTTCCTGTACTACACGGTTACTTTGTGCGGCGCCAATAAATAATGTTGGTTTGCAAAAGAAACCTTTTTTAGGAATTGCCGCAGCAGTTTGAAATAATTCTAAACCTTCTTTAGCTCCTATCTTTAAATATTCATTTATTTTATCAAGTTGCTCTTTACTGTTAATGGCTCCAATGTCTGTGTTTTTATCTAACGGATCACCAACAATAAGTGTTTCCATTCTTGCTTTTAATTTTTGAATGACCTCTGCCGCTACATTTTCCTGCACAAATAAACGCGAACCGGCGCAGCATACATGCCCCTGGTTAAAAAAGATACCATTCACAATACCTTCTACAGCCTGGTTAATGGGTGCATCATCAAAAATAATATTTGCTGCTTTGCCACCTAATTCTAAAGTTGCTTTTTTATTGGTGCCAGCAATTGCTTTCTGAATAATTTTTCCAACATCCGTACTTCCGGTAAAGGCAATTTTGTTTACGTCAGGATGAGCTACCATAGCAGCACCCGTATCGCCAAAGCCGGTAATAATATTTACAACACCCGGCGGCAGATCGCATTCCTGAATGATCTCCGCCAGCTTTAAGGCTGTTAGCGGCGTGCTTTCAGCAGGTTTTAAAACAACAGTATTGCCGGTGGCCAGTGCCGGTGCAATTTTCCAGGCGGCCATTAGTAATGGAAAATTCCAGGGAATAATTTGTGCTGCTACGCCCAGTGATTGAGGGTTACGATTTGGAAAAGCATATTCCAATTTATCGGCCCAGCCCGCGTAATAAAAAAAGTGGTTAGCTGCTGTAGGTACATCAAAATCACGGCTTTCGCGAATTGGTTTTCCGCCATCCATACTTTCAATAACTGCAAATTCGCGTGCGCGCTCTTGCATAACTCTTGCTATTCTGAAAATATATTTAGCGCGTTCTTTAGCCGGCATTTTTTTCCAAACCTTATCGTAGGCTGCTTTAGCAGCTGCAACGGCAAGATCAACATCTTTTGAATTTGCCTGCGCAACTTCTGCTAATTTTTCTTCTGTTGCAGGATTATAGGTGGCAAAATATTTTTTGCTGTTTGGTTTTACAAACTTTCCGTTAATAAAAAGATCGTATTGCGCTTTTAATTTAACATGGTCTTTGGCTTCGGGAGCAGGAGAGTAATCCCACTTAAACGCTGTTTCTTCCTGTTTCATACAATTAGTTTCTTTAATCCTAAATCTAATACTTTAATCAAAAATTAGTCAATGCTAATATAATCCTTACTATAATAAACGCCTTTTTGCTCTTTGCCCAATTGTAAAACAATATCGTTTGCCAGGCTACTGGCGCCGAAGCGAAACCACTCGTTGGTCATCCATTTTGGGCCAAGGGTTTCGTATAACATTACCAGGTATTGTAAAGCGCTTTTTGCAGAAGAGATGCCTCCTGCAGGTTTCATGCCTATCATAACATTGGTTTTAAAGTAATGATCTTTTATAGCTTCAAGCATTACCAGTGTTACAGGCATAGTAGCAGCCGGTTGTATCTTACCCGTTGATGTTTTAATAAAATCGGCGCCTGCATGTATGGCAATGTCAGAAGCCTTGCGCACATTATCCAATGTAGACAGCTCGCCGGTTTCTAAAATAACTTTTAGGCGGGCTTTGCCACAGGCATCTTTTATAGCAGCTATCTCGTCAAAAACAAAATTGTAATTCCCTTTTAAAAATTCGCCGCGGCTTATTACCATATCCACTTCATCAGCGCCGTTATCAATTGCCAGCTTAGTATCTTCCAGTTTAATATTTAAGGTTGAATTGCCGCTGGGAAAAGCGGTAGCCACAGATGCAATTTTTACATTGCTGTTTTTTAATACTTTTTTTGCGGTTGCCACGTGGTTAGGGTATACGCAAACTGCCGCTACTGTTGGTAGCCCCGGCAGATCATCTGAAACATGAAGTGCTTTAAGGCACATTTGTTTCACTTTTCCTTCAGTATCTTTTCCCTCAAGAGTGGTAAGGTCTATCATATTTAAAGCAAGTTTTAACCCGCTTAATTTTGTTTCCTTTTTAATGCTTCGGGTATTAAAACGTGCCACCCGCTCCTCAATTCCTACCTGGTCAATAACCGGGCTATGTTTAAAATCTGGTTTCATATTTACTGATTTAAATATACTCAATTTTAAAATCTCAAAGTAAGAATATTTAATGTTTTTTAATAGGTAAATTGTGTAGGTGAGAACGATTTAATTAGTAATTTTAACTAAATTATGTTCGCTTTTTGTAAACCCGTTTCTTCAAAAAAAAGATTTTTACCGTTCAGGACCCTGAACGAGGATTTTTCTTTTTCACTTTACGAAAAAGCCAGCGCACTTCCCGAAAAAGACTGGGATAGCATTACAAAAAAAAATACTGTTTTTTTAGAGCGCGAGTATTTAAAAATTGTTGAGACAGGTGAGCACACAAAATTAATGTCGCGTTACGTGGTCGTTTATTTTAAAGGTGCGCCTTGTGGTGTCATTTATTTTCAGATAGTGGATTTTAAGGCCGGTGTATTTGGAGAATTGCTGGACAACCAGGTGGAGGACATTAAATCAAAACGTTTAAATTTATTCGAAAAGTATATTGACTCTAACAAGGATGAAGTGTTGCTTAGATTATTTACCTGTGGTAATAATTTAGTGAGTGGAGAATATGGTTATTTGTTTGATAAAAAGGTCAAAGAAGATCAGGCGCATTCGGTATTATTAAAGATAATTGATATAGTTTCTAAAGAAGAAAAACTGACAAGGACCATTTCTGCTATTTTGATAAAGGATTTTCATGAGCCTTTAAAACCAAAAAAATTATTTGAAGAGGAAAAATATTCTGACTTTTTTGTTGAACCGAATTTGGTGGTTGAAATCCCGCAAGGAGTTGATTCGGTAAATAATTACATCGCGCTTTTTTCTAAAAAGTACAGAAATCGCGCCAAGTCTATATTTAAAAGCATTGAAGGTGTTGAATTAAAATATCTGAACAAAGAAGAAATTACGCTTCACGAAAAACAATTGTATAGATTGTATGAAAGTATTTTTGAGAAAGCAAAATTTAAATTAATAAA
This sequence comes from Bacteroidia bacterium, assembly GCA_044226875.1. GTDB lineage: Bacteria > Bacteroidota > Bacteroidia > B-17B0 > Aurantibacillaceae > Aurantibacillus. The sequence continues at coordinate 796,135 of JBGAGD010000002.1, read as the reverse complement.
ATTACCTAAGGATTATTTTAGTCGCGTTAAAACCAGTTACGAAAATGAGTTTACTTTAAAAGCGTATTTTAAGGACGGTAAAATAATTGCATTTGCCAGCAGTTTTTTAATGCCTGATAATTCGCTGGAAGCGCATTACATTGGCCTTGATTACGAATTAAACAACCAATACAATTTGTACCAGAATATTTTGTATGCTATGATCGACGAGGCCATCAAAAATAAACGTACTACAGTAAATTTAGGAAGAACAGCCGCCGAAATTAAAACAACGGTTGGTGCCAAAGCCGAGAATTTAATTTGTTATATCAAACCGCAGAATACCATTTCTAAACTAATTCAAAAGCCTTTCATTTCATTCTTGCAACCGGCAGAATGGACTCCGAGAAATCCGTTTAAAGAAGAGGGGATGGAAAAATAGAGATACAAAGTTGCTCTTATAACAGATTGTGTAACAATGTTTTACGTTAACAACTTGTTAGAATAAGTAATTTAAGGTTTAAATTTTTTCTTCCATATTTGCAAATATGGTAAATACAAAAACACAATCGATTCCTATTAAGTATTTCTTTTATGGAAATGATATTTTAAAGTTAAAATATAAAAATAGACTTGAAAACTCTAACTCAAACGGTTCATGCAATGAGCTAATTAAATTTGCTGAAGATTTGCAAAATAATATTCCAAAATATAAAGAGAATTTAGAATTTAAAGATGGATTAGAATCAAAAATTAATGCTTTAAGAGATCAAATATTAAGGCCTGATGATAATACAAAAATAGAAACTTATGAATCTTTAAAAAACTACATAATATTAATTCTTCCAAAACTATCCCCTCTTTAAATTAATAAAAAAGCGGAGTAAAAAGCATTAAGCTTCTCGACTCCGCTCGAAGTGACACTATGTGTTAAATCAATTTATCCAAGATCAAATTTAATACCTTGTGCTAAAGGCAATGTATTACCCCAGTTAATGGTATTGGTTTGCCTGCGCATATATGCTTTCCAGGCATCGCTTCCGCTTTCGCGGCCGCCGCCGGTTTCTTTTTCGCCACCAAAAGCACCGCCAATTTCTGCGCCGCTTGTTCCTATATTTACGTTAGCAATTCCGCAATCGCTTCCCGAAGCGCTTAAAAATAATTCAGCTTCACGAATATTCAATGTCATAATAGCACTCGATAAACCTTGTGGCACACCGTTTTGTATGGCTATAGCCTCATCCAGTGTTTTGTATTTCATAATATATAAAATAGGCGCAAATGTTTCGTGCTGTACAATGGCCATTTCGTTTTTAGCTTCGGCAATAGCCGGTTTTACATAACAACCGCTTTCGTAACCTTTGCCTTCTAAAATACCACCGGGTACAATAATTTTTCCACCTTCTGTGATCACGCGCTCTAACGCACTCATATAGCCTTTTACAGCGTCTTTATCAATTAAAGGGCCAACATGATTTTTCTCGTCTAAAGGATCGCCGATCTTTAATTGGCCGTATGCTTTTACTAAACTATCTTTTACTTTTTGATAGATGCTTTCGTGAATGATTAAACGACGTGTTGTAGTACAACGTTGTCCTGCAGTACCAACCGCACCAAATACAGCACCCACAAGGGTAGTGTCAAGGTCGGCATTTTCGGTAATGATAATAGCGTTGTTGCCGCCTAATTCTAAGATTGTTTTTCCGAAACGTTCTGCAACTTTAGCGCCAACAATTCTGCCCATACGTGTAGAGCCTGTTGCAGAAATTAAAGCCACGTGTGTGTCTTCGGTTAAATATTCACCTATCTTGTAATCGCCGTTTACCAGGCAGGAAATACCTTCAGGCAAATTGTTTTCTTTAGCTACTTCGTTCCATATGTTTTGGCAGGCAATAGAACATAAGGGTGTTTTTTCCGAAGGTTTCCAGATACAAACGTTGCCGCAGATCCAGGATAATGTAGTATTCCATGCCCAAACAGCAACAGGAAAATTAAAAGCAGAAATGATCCCAACAATTCCCAGGGGATGCCATTGTTCCATCATACGGTGGTTAGGGCGTTCGCTGTTCATTTGTAAACCGAATAACTGGCGGGACATGCCAACTGCAAGATCGCATATGTCGATCATTTCCTGTACTTCACCTAAACCTTCCTGGTATGATTTTCCCATTTCATACGAAACAAGTTTTCCGAGATCTGCTTTTTTAGCGCGTAATTTATCACCAAACTGGCGTACATATTCGCCGCGTTTTGGCGCCGGAATAGTTCTCCAGTATTTAAAGGCCTCACTTGCCGTTGTAGCCACTTTTTGATAATCCGATTTGTTGGCAGTTTTAATTTTACCAATTAATTTACCATCAACAGGGCTATATGATTCTATGATCTCACCGCTGGCAAACCAGTTTTTTCCGGTAGAGCAACCATCGTTTATTTCTTTTAAGCCTAAAGCCTTTAATGTGTTTTGCATACAATTATTTTTGTGGTCACAAAGATAATTATATTTTATTGAGGCAAAAACCGCAAAATCAATATTAAAGCTAATATTTAATAAATTTTTATAACTGGTGCCCGCTATTTGCATAGAACCCGGCCGGGTAAGTACGCTGTATAGCAAAGTAGACCTGGCCCTATTCGTTTTCGATAATGCGTGTAACCGATGTTTTACCGTTAACAGTTGTTTTTACGAAATAGATCCCCCCGGAATATCCCAGCCTTTTTGCACCAAAACTAAAACTATGCGTTCCGGCTGAAAGATCGGAATTAGTAACAGTATTTATTTTTTGACCAAGAACAGAATATACTTCTATAAGTACTTTTGCCGTTGAGTTCAACACTAACTGAAGTGACGTGCTTTCGGTAAATGGATTTGGATAAGCAATGATGATATTGTTGTAGGCAAAATAATTTTCGAGACCAACACTTGTAATTGTAACCGGTGCAGAATTTGCGACACAACCCAAAGAGTTAGTAACAGCAACGTAATAATTGCCATTTTGGGTAGCCGTATAATTTTGCAAGGTAGCGCTTGTAATTGCAGTATTATTGTAAAACCATTGGTAGCTATATCCTGTTGTTGATGTTAATGAAAATCCAGTTTGTGTTATTACCGGCGTGTTAGAACTGGTCATCAGGCAAAGATCCAGGCCGCTTAAGTTATCTAACCTGAATTTTCTTAAATTAAGATCGGAAAAATCTTTAGTAGCTGTTCCTTCTGCATACAATACATCGGCGCCCAGATCAGAAACTGTTTGCAGCTGGGTCATGGATAATTGATTGCTCACAGTTACCGGCATAACGCCTTCCATATTTAAAATACCGTTGCCTGAAGTGTTAACTAATATAGGTAGGTCGGTAGCATTTCCTGTCCATTTATAAATGGCGCTCGTGATAGGATTGCCGGCATAATTACCGGCAACAATAATATACGTACCGTTCGGTAGCCTTACCAGGTCGCGAATTCCACGGCCACCTAAATTAAGTTCAATAGGCGTTCCAATAACCGGGTTGCCGCTCGGTGAACCATTATTGTACCAGGTTTCGAAATTGGCGATAGGTGCGATAACTGCATTTGTTCTGCTTGCAACCGGCACTAATGGCGCTCTTAAACCAACATACAAGGTTGTATTGTCAGGCCCAAAGGTCATGCCTTCGGCAGCAAAACCATTTATTGTTTTAGAATCTATACCGGCGGCGGCACTTGCAGTGAAGTTATAACCATTGGCATCACCCCAACTAACTATCTTAGATCTTAAATTGTTATAATAACCAAGAACTGAAAAACTTGTAGCTGCGCCAGTGCCGGAAACGTTAGTAGAAAATAAACAATCACGGTTGGGCTTAATATTAAAAGAAGAGCCTCCTGTGCTCATTGAGCCCAGCCAGTATATTTTATTTGCATTAAAAGGACTTTTTGTAGCTGCTTCCATATCTGTTTCCGGATTGCTCGGATCAGGGAGAGATAACAGGGATGTATAATTAAAAGTAACTAACGGCAATCCCGAAAGCGAACGAGAGTAAACACTTAATACATCCAATTCATCATCTGAGGTAATATAATAACTGTCGTCTATGGCAATAGCATTTGACGCATCAGAAGTACCTGTTTGCCAGAATGTGGCCGATGGTGTGGAAGACGCGGCAGACGCGCCATAATTTAAAATGTAAGAAGCGGTACTTGTGCCATTATTTACGGCAACAGTAATGGCTGAAAATCCAACGCCGGTTGGTGTGATCTTTAAATTTCTGGACCCGCCGGTTCCGGTAATAACCAGGTTACTGTTTGATACAACAGATGTGCTGCCACTTGTAGCTGTAACGGTTAGCATATTTGCAGCTACCTGAGGATCTGAAACTATAAAATCAATACCAGATGTTGAACCCGGATCGGTTGGATCGTTGATAACACCACTAACCGGAAAAGGACTAGCAGGTGAAACAGCAACACCACCATCAATGAAATTAGTTGTTGAAACAACATCCATATTAATTACCGGGGGTTGTGTAGCGGTAACGGTGCTGCCGGTAACTGATACATCGTCAATTTTGAAATTAGAGGCCGTTCCGGTTCTTGCAAATGTCCATCTGAAATATAATACCGGTTGATTGCCAGCCGCAGCAGGCAAGGTTAAGCCGGCACCGCTTACAAGGCCCCAGCCTCCCGCAGCTGCTTCGGTGTAAGGAATTGTAAAATAATTAGTATTGTTCGAGCTCCATTCTAAAGTATAAGTGGCATTTGAGTTATAGCTGGCAGACGATTTTCTCATGCCAAAACCAAGTGTTATGGTCGGATAACCAATAGTGCTAACCGTTAGTGTTGCAACAGATGTTCCTATTTGAGAAGATGGCTCGGAGGTACCAAAGGTATTTACAAAGGCAACAGAATTACCTTCTCCTAAATAAGCATTACCCGAAGCTCCCGGATAACCCGACGAAGATGTATTGGTACTGATATTCATATTAACGCCGGTAAATATCCAGCCTGCGGGATTGACATTTGCAGTAGTTCCAAAATTGGTACTATATATTACTGTTTGTGCTGTTGCCGAAATGTAAAAGAGAACAAGTAAGATAACGATCAGTAGAAGATTTTTTTTCATTGTGTTTTTTTTGCAAACATATATAAAGGGGTAGTTATAAAAGTTAAGACAATATTATTGATTTCTTATATAGTAAGAAGTCAGGAAAAGAGATCGAGTAACAATCATGATACAATTACTTAACCTACACCGATTTTTAAGAGCCGCTTTTAATTTTTTAATAATCTATACAAAACGTTATAACAATGTAGTATGATCAAATTTGTAAAACTCTTTTTAATGAAGACATTCTACAGAACAATTGTACTCTCAGACATTCATCTAGGAATTAAGGCTAGTAAAGCCAAAGAAGTTGTTAACTTTCTTAAACATCACAAATGCGATACACTTATCCTTAACGGCGATATTATTGATGGCTGGCAGCTTCGCAAAAATGGCAAATGGAAAAAACAACACAGTAATTTTTTTAAGCATATTATTAATCTTATCTCTAAAAGCAAATGTGATGAGATCATATACATAAGAGGTAATCACGATGATTTTTTAGATGAGATACTGCCTTTTAGTCTCGGAAATTTTAAAATAAAAAAGCACCATATTCATTATGGCCTCGAAAAAAAATATTTTGTAACGCACGGCGATATCTTTGATAATGTAACTACAAAATTTACCTGGATCGCTAAACTGGGCGATGTTGGATACACTTTTTTACTTTGGCTGAACCGGCATTATAATACCTATCGCGAGAAAAAAGGACTGCCTTATTATTCGTTATCGCAGGTAGTAAAAGCAAAGGTAAAATCAGCCGTATCGTTCATTAATGATTATGAGAACCAGTTGGTGAAGGTTGCAAGAGCAAGAAAATGCCACGGGATCATTTGCGGCCATATTCATCAGCCTGCCATTAAAACAATAAATGGGGTGGAGTATTTAAATTCCGGCGATTGGGTGGAAAGCTTAACTGCCCTTGTAGAAGATAAAGAGGGGAACTGGAAAATAATCTATTACCAGGAATGGCTTGAGAAGATGCAGCAGGAAAAAACAAAAGAGAACGTTTCTATTTCTGAATTATTACCTAAAGGAGTTGTTTATGAAAGAAAGTAAAAAATACTTACTCGTTGTTCAGGGCGAGGGCCGCGGACACGTTACACAAGCTTTAAGCATGTACGATCTTTTGATCGAACAAGGGCATACCGTATGCGCCGTAATTTTAGGCTCGGGCGGAAAAAGAGAGATCCCTAAGTTCTTCATCGATAAAATAAAAGCACCGATCTTTCAATTACAAAGCCCGAACTTTGTTTCCGATAAAAAAAACAAATCCATAAATATTGTAAAATCTGTTTTTTACAATTTTCGCAAGATCAAAACATTTAGAAGAAGTTTAAAGACAATTGATAAGATCATTAAAGAACACAACCCCGATGTGATCATTAACTTTTTTGATCTGTTAATGGGCCTGTATTTCCGGTTCTATAAACCAAAAACAAAAATGGTTTGTATCGCCCATCAATACATTTATTTTCACCCGGATTTTGAATTTCCTAACGGCCATGTTTTGGATAAAATATCACTTAAATTTTTTGCAAAGTTAACGTCAACAGGCTCCAGTAAAAATATTGCGCTATCATTTTACAAGATCCATACACATAGTGATAATGTAATTGTTGTACCGCCATTATTAAGAAAAGAGATCTTTGATCTGCATTCAGATCAACGCGATTATTATTTGGTTTACCTGGTTAACAATGGGTATTATGAAGAGATCATTTCCTGGCATAAATTAAATCCAACTATTGAATTGCATTGTTTTACCGATAAACCGGATGCATTGCTTGAAACATACGCTTACAGAAGCGACAAACTGCATTTGCATGCCATAAACGATAAATTGTTCTTAGAGAAGATGAGTGAGGCTCGCGGATTAGCCAGCTCAGCCGGATTTGAGAGCGTTTGCGAGGCCATGTATCTTGGTAAACCTGTTTTAATGGTACCTATTGAAGGGCATTACGAACAGTTCTGCAATTCACGCGATGCCGTAAAAGCAGGTGCAGGTGTTTTCGATTCTACCTTTAATTTAAGTAAGCTTATAAACATTGGTAGTGGGTTTAACGAAAGCAACAAAGTATTTAAAAACTGGGTTGCTAATGCTAAAGATAGGATCTACAACGAAATAGTAAGCGTTTAGATTAAAAAGAGTTTTTGCGTTTTTTTACATTTATTGCCTCCGGGCCTTTAGCAGAAGGTTTAATTTCAAACTCTACTTCGTCATCCTGTTCAATTGGTTCTGAAAGATTTTTTTCGCGAACGTAATAATTGGTATCACTATCAATGTCTTTGATAAAACCGAATTTATTTTTTTTATTAAAGAAGATTATTTTACCTCTTTGCATTAATTGTCAGAATCATTTTCTACAAGAACGTGCCCCATAAATTCATGGTATTTTCCGTTAATGTCGTACAAAGTTACTTTCCAAACGTATTCATCGCTTTGTGCTTTATGAGCGGCTCCAGCAACCCTGCCATCCCAGCCTTCGTCATATTTTTTTGTGCTAAATATTTTTGCACCCCAACGGTTGTAAATAGTCATTTCAAATTTGTCTGTATTCCAACCCATGCCCATTGGTAAAAACACGTCGTTTAAATGATCATTGTTTTGTGTAAATACATTTGGGGCAAAGAAGGTGAAATCTGTTTTGTATTTTATTTCTTTAGTAATAGTGCTAACGCAACCAAATTCATTCTTAGCCATTAAAAAAACAAACTCATCTTCCTCCTTTACAAAAGTAAACGACGGATCGGTTTCAACAGAATGCCCTTCATCGCCAAAATACCAAGTGTACTCGTTTGCGTTTGACGATTGGTTGTTAAAATGAATGGTGGGGTTGTACATATCAATCTCTGTTTTATCACTTGTAAATTCAGCCACCGGGGTTGGATCAACATGAACATAATCGGTTAGCGTTTGCGAACCCACGCAGCCATTTATGGTAACAAAACTCAGCATTACCGGGTAATTTCCCGCCTGCCTGTAGCATTGTTCGGGCGAGGAAAGATTGGATTGCTCATTACTACCAAAGCTCCAGTGATATGTTTGCACAAGACCCGAATTTAATAACGCGCTATCCGAAAAAGTAACACACAAAGGTGAACAGCCTTTGTTGACGGAAGATCTTATATCAGAAACAGGAACAGGAAAAGTAAACACACTAACTGTTCTTGTAATAGCAGATGAGCAGCCATCATTAACAGTTAATGTATAGGTCTGCGAATGTGTAACAGGAAAAAGTACCTGTGTTGGCCCGTTCATGGATCCTGGCTGCCATAAGTAGGAATAATTTCCTGTGCCGCCGTTTACAGTTGACGTTAGTACCGCTTTATCGCCGCTACAAATACTATAGTTAGAAGTAACTGCTAAACTTAATGCACCGGCAACATTTACCGTTGCTTGTTGAGCAGGAGAAATACAGCCGTTGGCGTCCGTAGCAGTGATAGTGTAAATTGTTGTGGCTGTGCTACTCACCGGAAATGAGCTCAATGCAGTTATAGTACCATTCCAATTATAACTGAAAGGCGATGTGCCACCGGAGATAGTTGACGTTAACGTTGCCGGCTGGCCACTACACAATGTAAGGGAATTCACACTAAAGCCTATAGGATTTGGTTGGTTTATTGAAAGCGATAGGATTAAGGTACAGTTATTCTGATCTTTAACGGTTACCGAATAATTACCGGAGCCAATTCCACTAACGGTTGACAAGTTGCCGCCAAATGGTAACCATGAATAGGAATATCCCGGTGTGCCTCCATTTGTTGTTACAGTGGCAGAGGTATTCCCCCCAAAACATTTAATACTGCCCGAGGTAATGGACGCGCTCAGTGAGGACGAGGGTTGCGTTATAGTTGTTGTTGCAGTGGTTGTGCAATTGCCCGCATCCTTTATTAAAACGGTATATGTACCCGGTGCTAACCCGTTTGCTGTAGATGTATTGCCGCCTGCCGGACTCCATGAATAAGAGTAGGAAGGAGTACCGCCATTAGCGATAATGTGTGCCATGCCATTTGCGTTTCCAAAACATAAAATGTTTGTAGACGACATGACGGCAGTTAATGCGCTTAATGGTTGTGTAATAGTGGTAGTTGCAACAGCCACGCAATTATTGGCGTCTTTTATAGCTGCTGTGTATATTCCCGCAGCCAGGTTATTTGCGTTCGGCGCATTTCCGCCTGCGGGGCTCCAGGTATATGAATAGCCGGGTGTGCCGCCATTTACTGTAACATTAACAGCCCCACTGCCAGCACCAAAGCATAAAATATTTGTAGAAGAAACAATAGCTGTGAGAGCAGAAGAAGGTTGAGAAATTGTAACGGTTGACGTAGCAGTACAGCTTTGAGAATCCTTTACGAGCACAGTATATGTTCCGGCCGTCAATCCACTGGCCGTTAGTCCGTTTCCACCTGAAGGGGTCCATGTATAACTATATCCGGGTGTGCCTCCGTTTGCTATAACGCTTGCAACACCGGTTGCCGCACCAAAACATAAAATGTTTGTCGATGCTATGGTCGACGTTAATCCTGTGGGCGGTTGCGAAATAGTTGTGGTTTTTGTTACTGCACAATTATTAGCATCTTTAATTACAACTGTATAAGTGCCTGCGGTTAATCCATTGGCTGTTGCGTTATTTCCACCTGCCGGGCTCCAGGTATAAGAGTATCCGGGAGTTCCGCCACTAGCAATAACACTGGCAGAGCCCGTAGCAGTATTAAAACATAAAATATTTGTAGAAGAAAGTGTAGCAGATAGGGCTGTGGCCGGTTGAGCAATGTTTACAGTCGCTACCCCGGTACAACTGCCCGCATCTTTTACAAAAACTGTATAGGTGCCGGGTGCCAGGCCACTTGCAGTTGAAGCATTTCCGCCTGCAGGACTCCAGGTATAAGAGTAGGCAGGTGAGCCTCCGTTTGCAGTTACTGTTGCGCTACCGTTAGATGAACCGTTGCATGCAATACTTGTACTGTTTATTGTCAATGATAACGATCCAACACTTGCAATGTTTACAGTTTTGGTTTGTGTGCAGCCATTCGAAGATGTTGAACTTACAGTATAAATGCCGCTGCATAAACCGGTTGCTGTATTTGAATTTCCGCCAGAAGGAAGCCAGGTGTATGTATATGGCCCAATGGCGCCACTCGCAGTAAGTGTTGCCGAGCCATTACAAACACAGCCGGTGTTTGAAGAAGTAGTTACTCCCGAAAAAGCAACGAGTGGCGAGCAGGAATTGTTCATTGAATTGATCCAGTTGCCATTTGCAGTGTTATTTGCGCTGCCCGGAGTTTCATTTCCGGCAACATTTACCATACTCCAGTTAGCCTGGTTTGCAGGATTATTATCAACACTGTTATTCATTACCGCCACTTTGCCGCCGGCGCCTCCGGCAAAATAAATAATCGGTGCAAGATTATTATTGCCCCAGCTTACCGAATGCAAGAGGCTGCCGGTTGCACTAATGGTTTGGAAAGAATCATCGCTATTAGCCATGGCCACCTGGTTCCAGTTACCGCAACCATTATAACCGCTTGTTGGATAAATGGCGGTACCTGTGCTTGGCTGTGAGGTATGGCGCTCAAGTAAGGTACAGTTACTTATTGGGATTATAAGACGGCAATTACCATCTGTCATTGAAAGATCGGCAGCCGGAACAGAAGGGTTAGGATCAGCATCGTTATAGATAAGTATGATAGTGCCTATTGGGATGCAGGACCAGAATGCGATATTTTGCAAACGAATACAGCCCGAAGCGATACCTGTACCCGAACCGTTTGCATGATTTCCATTATTATCGTCAATGATATAATTTCTTAGATCCATGCAGGGAATGGCGTTGCACGTGGGCGTGCCGGTTACCAGTAATTCTACATACTCCTGTGCGCCTGCAGGCCCTTGGGATACTTCATTAATGACTAATTGTTGCGAAAACGAAATGTTACAAATTAACAGCGCCAAAAAACTCCAAAAAAATAAATTTGTTTTCATTCAAATAAAAAAATTACAAAATATTTATTGTGGTTTCGGAATTATACGGCTGTATAAGACTTCAAGGATATTCACTAAACAAAGTTATTGAATTTTTAAAAAAAGAATTAAAATGGAACGTTATTCTTTTGTGAAGCAATTATAACTAAAAATTTACTTGGTAACATAAAAACATGCTATTTACGTCAGAAAGACTTTGCGGAAGAAAAACAAATAGATGCCGGTAAATAAATTCAACTTAAAAGCTGTATCAAAGAGTAAATAATTATTACTTTTAAGGCACTATGTCGCGTAAACTATTATTTATTGTTAATCCAAATGCCGGCAAAAAAATCTCCGGAAGATTAATTGATACTATTAAAAAAGAATTTCCTCAAAACATTTATTACCAGATCGTGATCTGGAAGGATAAAGATCATTTTAAGGAGGTATTGGATATTTTGCATTCGCAGGATTATACCGATGCCATTGCTGTTGGAGGGGATGGCACAGTTAATGCAGTTGCAAAAAGTATTGCCGGAACAAATATTGCTTTAGGAATAGTTCCTGCAGGTTCGGGCAATGGCTTGGCCAGAAGTCTTGGTTTATCAATGGTTGTAGAAGAGGCCATTAAACAAATAGCAAAAGGCAACAAAACAAAGATCGATCATGGAACGGTAAACGGGATCCCGTTTTTTTGTACAAGCGGCATTGGCTTTGACGCGCATATTGGTAACTTGTTTGCAACATCGGTTAAACGCGGTTTGCAGAGTTACGTAAAAATTACAATTGCCGAACTGTTTAAATACAGGGCAAAAGACTATACGCTTTCGTTTAATGATCAAACCATTAAACGAAAAGCATTTTTAATTACAGTGGCAAATGCAGGTCAATATGGTAACGATTTTTACATTGCGCCGCAGGCTAACATGCAGGATGGATTATTTCATGTGGTAGTATTAAAACCTTTTTCAGTTTTTCATTTGCCGGGCTTAATGATCAAGATCTTAAGCAAAAAGGCAAACCTAAGCAGCAGGATCGAAACCTATATAACCAATAAAATCATTATTACCCGTAAGGAAAGAGATACTGTGCATTTTGATGGAGAACCCGCCATTGAAGGACAAGAAGTGGTATTCGAAAATAAACGCCATGCCCTTAACGCTATTGTTGGCGATAAATTTAAAGTTGCTTAATGTAATCTAAAAACAATTCAAGTGCTTTTCTTTTATCGGCATCTAAATTATAATTAATGCGTTCGCTTAAATATTCTATGGTTTTTTCTTTCGATAAATTCTTTACAGCATAATCATCGTCAACCGCTTTTAATATATTACTAACACCATGTTTTAAAACAGAATTAAATTCGGCAATAAAATCTGCGGGCAATTTTTCAGTGCTCACCCACGCAGCAAAAACAAAGGGTAAGCCGGTAAATTTTTTCCACTCATCCGCAAGATCAAATTCGTATTTGAATTTACCGTTCAGGGAAAATGTTCTGTCGCCAATTACAACAGCAGCGTTGGTGTTTTTTATCTCATTCTCAAAACCGGGCTTTGCATCCAAATAAGGCACTGTTATTTTCCAGAAAAATTTAAAAAGCACCTTGGTTAACGTAATAGATGATTTGGACTGATAATCGAGTGTTACGGTTTTTATTTCGGTGAGCGGAACATTGCTGTATAGTTTTACGCTATCTACTTTTCCATTTGCGCCAATGCAATAATCTGTCTCAATAAAATAATGATCCAGTTCGGCTAAAAGCGCAACCGGGATCAGGGCCAGATCTACCTGCTTGAATTTTAATTTTTGCGCGCAGATGCTTGGAATATCTTCCTGCAGGTCTATCTTTTTAAGGATATTGCTGCGTTTTAACGCCCATTTAAAAGGGAGGGTATTGGTATAGTTAACAATAGAGATTTTGACCATAATAGAAATACTGTGCAAAAATAAGCAATATATATAAATTCAATTTTTTATCTTTGTTACCTGATATGAGTGATAATAAATACCAATTAAGAGGCGTTTCTGCCGGGAAAGAGGATGTGCACGCAGCCATTGCTAAACTTGACAAAGGGTTGTTTCCAAAAGCATTTTGTAAAATTGTACCCGATGCTTTGAGCGGAAGTAAAGACCACTGCCTTGTAATGCATGCGGATGGCGCAGGAACCAAATCGGCGTTAGCGTATATGTATTGGAAAGAGACCGGCGACCTGGGTGTATGGAAAGGTATTGCCCAGGATGCGGTGATCATGAATGTAGATGATCTTATTTGTGTTGGGGCAACTGATAATATTTTACTTTCGTCAACTATTGGCAGAAATAAGAACCTGGTGCCGGGAGAAGTTATTTCGGCGATCATAAATGGTACTGAAGAGGTTTTAGAGAACCTGCGCTACAACGGCATCTCAATTTCCTCAACAGGAGGAGAAACGGCCGACGTTGGGGATCTTGTGCGTACTTTAATTGTAGACAGCACTGTTATTTGCAGGATGGAACGCAGCAAGGTTATATCTAACGACAAGATAAAAGAAGGAAACGTGATCGTTGGCCTATGCAGTTACGGTAAAGCTACTTACGAGACAGAATATAATGGTGGTATGGGTAGCAATGGCTTAACCAGCGCAAGGCATGATGTATTTAATAAAGGCCTGGCGAAAAAATTTCCTGAAAGCTTTGATGCAGCATTGCCGGAAAGTGTTGTGTATACCGGCGGATTAAACCTGACCGATAAAATTGATGTAAGCTATAACGATGTTCATGGAAAAGAGATCAAAGAAAAGATCGATGCGGGAAAATTAGTGTTATCTCCAACGCGAACTTACGCACCTGTTATTAAAAAGATAATTTCCGAAATGGGAAAAAATATTGATGGTATTGTGCATTGCAGTGGCGGCGCCCAAACCAAGGTACTGCATTTTATTAACGATGGATTACATATAATAAAAGATAATTTGTTTGATGTGCCTCCGTTGTTTAAAACCATTCACGAACAAAGCCATACAGATTATAAAGAAATGTATAAGGTGTTTAACATGGGGCATCGAATGGAAATATATGCCGATGAAATGTTTGCCGAAAAAATTATTGCCATTAGCCATAGTTTTAATATTGATGCTAAAATCATTGGCAGGGTAGAAAAAGGAGACGGCAAAAAAGTTACCATTAATTCTGAATTTGGAACTTTTGTGTATTAAAGGGCAACACAATTTACCTGTTGGCCATCTGTAATAATCAAATACTTTTTATTATCGTTAAACAAATTACTGATCAAAGCAGGTGCGCTTGCTTTGATCGATTTTGTTTTTTGTTTTAGCTGATCGGTTAACACCAGGTTTTCTTTGTTTTTGCTAAAGGAAAGAAACAACGAATGACTTCCATCACTATAAAAATCGGTTTCAGTCAATTCACCTTCAATAGTTTTTTCAAATAACATATTGCCGTTTAAATTGTAAGCATATATTGCGTTAGGTTTAGTAACGATCACATCCGTAGCTTTGTTATCATCTACAGTTACAAATGTAACTGCAGCACCATCAATGGTTTCATTTAATTTTTCGATAACTTTTTTGTCAGAAAAAGAGATCTTATTGATGAGATTATTTTTATCATCTACGTACACCAGGTACGTGGAGTTAATATTATTGGTAGCGTCGATATAAAAAGCCGAACAATTTTCGATCGTTTTATTTTTAAGGCCGATCCTGCCTTCCCCTTTACGGCTAAAAGTATAGATCTTGCCTTCTTTATCAACGGTAACAAGATAATCACTCAAACCAACTTTTGCATATTGAACAGGTAAATTAACTTCGGCATCGGTTCTTACCGAAACAAATTTTTCTACTTTCACACCAAAAAGAGAGTAATTGTAGATGGTTTTATTTTTGCAGGCAATAAATAAACGGTAATCTTTATCATTATCGTAATCTAAAACGCTTAATGCAGAAGTAGCTATATCAGGAAGCTTGACCGGATAACCCTGAACATAATTGCCATTACGATCAATTAAGTGCAAATAATTGTCTGAATTAAATAACAACTGGTATTTGTTATTCTTAAAGATATCTACAGTAAAGATCTGCGAGCGTATTGTTTCGCTTAATTTTTTCTTCCACAAAACAGTGCCTTTAGCATTTATGAGATAAAGGGTGTTGCTTTCATCCTGGATCACCAATTCGTTTTCTTTTGTAGTGTGGTTTACAAAACTATTTGCAGGCATACTGCTTTTTGCATCGATGTTTAATGACCATAGAACATTTTGCTCCCTGTTTACCATTTCTGTTTCGTTTAGCAATTGCCAGCGAAATTTAAAATTGTTTTTATTACTGCTGGCAGAAAAAGAGAAATGCTTAAAATTCTCAAAGGCATTTTTGCCACTCTTATTCTCAAAATTAAAAAAAGTTTTTACCTCATGCAGGTTCTTATTGGGTGCATTATAAACCAGGTAATTAAATTCCTCAGAAAGGTTTTGGTTCTTGTAAATAAGAAAGCTCTCATTTTTTGTGATCACACTGTTGTTTTGCAATTCTACTACCAGTCGGTATAACTCTTCTTTATTTTTTGAAAAGAACAGGTGCGAATGATAAAGCGTAGCGTAATTTGTTGATGAATTAAAAAATTCGTTAAACAGACTGAGGTTGTTTTTTTGACCACCGGTTTTTAACTTATAAATAAAAACAGAATCTTCATTTATTAATGAATCGCTCATGAAACCTAAATGCTCAAGAGCTTTTGTACTGTCTGCAACTTTAAGCAGAATATAATTCTCACCGGGTATCTTTGATTCAAAGTTTACCAGGTAATTCTCCGCGTTTTTATAAAAATCTTCTTCCGCATTGTAAAGAGCTGTATCGTTTACCGATCGCCAAAACCTGTTGTCTTGTTTTGGAAGTTGTTTGTGAAGGACTGTAAACGAATTAAAACCAAATGCTTTAAAGGCTGACGTATTGTTTGGCAGTATATTTAAAAAATCGGGCTTTTGAGGTTCCTGGCCATAAAATGCGGAAAGTATTTCAAGACTGTCGGGTTTCAAATAGCCATTAATTGTAAGTTGCGAGGGATCGATAGATAAATTGCCGGCCGAATAACCGTGCTTAAATGCAAGGGAAAGGTTTAATTTTGAAACAGCTTTACTTTTTGAATAACGCTGGTGATCAACATAAACAGAAAGCAAACTATTTTCCTCGAGGGTATTTTTAAATTCGAGGAAAGAGCGGTTCTTTTGAAGCTTTGCGCTTGTTTTGTTCAAAGCCAGGTTAATGGTTGCAGGGCTATCTGACAGTAAAGCGATACCGGAATTTAATGAGAAATAAAATTTTGATCCGGGACTTAAATTAAATTCGTAAATATCATTTTCTTTTTTTTGTGCCTTTAAAATTTTTACCAATTCACCTGCTATCAATTCCTGGTTTCCCAGGCGTTTTATATTAACCGTAGTTAGCCAGCTTAAATTCTCTTCATACAGCGCAAAATGAATAGTGCTTTTTTTGATCATTCCTTCCAGCAACTCGTTAGACGTAAAAACAGAATCAAAATTATTAAGTGCAATACAGAACCGGTCTACATCACCAAATAATTTTAATTTATCGGCAATTAAACTTTGAGAATTTATTTTTTTATTCAGTTCAAAAAAATCATTTGTATTTAAATACAGCAAACAATTATCCGGTAAAACCGAAAGTGCATCAATTCTTGGTTTTTTACTATTCTTTAAGTTAAAATAAGCCCAGGTACCAACTACAATAGCCGTAATAACAAATAAACTAAATAGTATTTTTTTAATAAGCGACAAGATTATCTAAACTACAAAAATTTGTAACTGAAAAAAGTATAAAAAATAAAGAGTTTTAAATAAAATAATGTGCATTACTCTAATTCCAATTCAATATCCATGTCTTCTATCGAATCCAGGTCGAGCTCCAATTGGCTTGGCAATAACTGAAAGGTTAAACGATGAATGGGGGTAACGCCAAATTGCCGGATAGCTTCGCGGTGCTTTTTTGTAGGGTAGCCCATATTGGTTTCCCAATAATAGCCGGGGTGCTGTGTAGCAGCCTCTTTCATAAAATCATCGCGGTAGGTTTTTGCCAGTATACTTGCAGCGGCGATGCTTAAAAACTTCGCATCGCCTTTAATGATACATTTGTGAGGTATATTTTTATAAGCTTTAAAACGGTTACCGTCTATCAACAGCAATTCAGGTATCATCTTTAACTGATCAACAGCCCTGTGCATCCCTAAAAAAGAAGCGTTTAAAATATTTATCTCGTCAATTTCTTTATGATCAACAACACCAACGGCCCATGTTAACGCTTTTTCTTCAATTTCGGGGCGCAGCTCATACCGGTCGGCATCACTTAATTTTTTACTATCGTTTAGCCATTTGTTCTTATAATTTTTTGGTAAAACAACTGCTGCTGCATAAACCGGCCCGGCCAGGCAACCTCTTCCGGCTTCATCGCAGCCGGCCTCTACTAAATTTTTATCAAAATAAGACTTAAGCAAAATTTATTTTAATTTTTCCAAACAAGCTTTTATAGCGTCAAAGTTAGGCAGATCGCTGGCTTTTTCAAGAATTTCGGCGTACTGAATTATTCCATTCTTATCAACTATGAATGAAGCGCGTTTGCTTACGCCCTGCATGCCAAATATAAAATCGCTGTAAAGACTATCATATGCGATAGACGCTGTTTTATTATAATCGCTCAAAAGATCAAAATTTAACTTTTGTTCTTCTTTGAACTTACCCAGGGTAAATAATGAGTCGGTTGAAATGCCATATACCACAGCATTTAAGCCATTATACATGGCATAATTATCGCGAATATTGCATAATTCCGCCGTGCAGGTGCTGGTAAATGCCAGTGGAAAAAACAGTAATAGCACATTTTTCCCTTTGTTTTCGCTTAAAGTCACTTCCTTTTTTACTGTATTAAATAGTTTAAAATCGGGGGCTGGCTTATTAATTTCAATACTCATACTAATATTTGTTAACTTGTTTAATTTTAAACAATAATAGTTTAAATCCGTTTAAAAAGTAATTTATATTTTTACACAAAATATTAAATCATTAAAAATTATAAATATGTCAAGTTTAGTAGGAAAAAAAGCGCCGTCGTTTAAAGCGGGCGCAGTAGTTAAAGGCGGAGAGATCGTTGAGAATTTCTCTTTAGACCAATATCTTGGAAAAAAATATGTAGTGTTTTTCTTTTATCCAAAAGATTTTACTTTTGTTTGCCCAACGGAGTTACACGCTTTCCAGGAAAAATTAAAAGAGTTTGAAAGCCGCAACGTGGCAGTAGTTGGTTGTAGTACCGATACTGAAGAAAGCCACTGGGGCTGGTTACAAATGGATAAAAAAGCCGGCGGTATTAAAGGCGTTACTTACCCGATCGTTGCCGATACTACAAAAACCATTTCATTAAATTACGGTACTTTGTTTGGTGATTATGATGTGAACGAAGCAGGCGATCTTATTGCTACAGGGCCAATGATCGCTTTCCGCGGTTTATATTTAATTGATAAAGCAGGTGTGGTGCGTCATCAGCTGATCAACGACCTTCCTTTAGGCCGTAATGTAGATGAGACCTTGCGTATGGTAGATGCTTTGCAATTTTTTGAAGAGAATGGAGAAGTTTGTCCGGCTAACTGGACAAAAGGCAGCGAAGGATTAAAAGATACACACGCCGGTGTTGCAGAGTATTTAAGCAAACACTAATAACCAAAAAAACAAATTTAAAGCCAGGCATAAATGTCTGGCTTTTTTTGTAGTTATATTTGTTATTAAGTAGTACTTTCAATATATGAAATTATTTTGCTGCATAATTTTTCAATTTGGTTTAGTATTTTGTTTTGCGCAGGATATTGACGTGCTGAACAGATCTAATTTCAGGCATGATTATTTTGTAACAGAGTTGCAGTATATCGAAGATCTAAAAGATACCGTAAACTCCCAGTTTGTGGCAAACGTTAAAATAAGCGGGTACAGGGATAGTTTGCTTATCAATGCATGGTATAATATTATTAAAACAAAAGCAAAACAGCTGGGCGCAAATATTTATTATATTGATAGCTATTCTGAACACGAAGGCTTACTGGCGATCAATATAAGAATGTTTTTTGCGGGCCTTAATTTTATGAAAACGAACCGGGCAAAAGGCAATAGAAATAATATTTACATTTTTAACCAGGGCCAAACGGTTTTAGATACCGCCCGTTTTTATTTAAATCAAAAAAAGATAGAATTTGATCCTAAAAAATATTATGTTGTTGCCGCAAAGCCTTACCAGGTATATAATATAAGCACAACGTCAAAAAGATCGCGTAAGCTTAATCACAGTTTTCCAAAAGATGCCGCTTCTGTTTTTTATATATTACCAAACGATAAAAAGGTATTTGTAAAAAATGTAACCAATACCAATAACGGCATTAATATTTCGGTTGGCAAAAACAAGCCAATAGAATGCGATTATAATTTAGGAAGATTTTTAGTGGAAATGTATAAATGAACTAATTTCCGATTAAAAAATCATCTATGCATCGTAGTCAATTACCACTTTTTCAGTTAATGGGTGCGATTGGCAGGTTAAAATAAAACCTTCTTCAACCTCGGCATCGGTTAGCGCAAAGTTAGCATCCATTTTTACTTTCCCTTCTAAAACTTTTGCGCGGCAGGTACAGCAAACGGCGCCTTTACAGCTAAAGGGTGCATCAACACCAGCTTCTATGGCGGCATCCAAAATACTAATGCTGCTTGTTTTTAGGTCAAAGTTAGTTTCAATACCATATTGCAATACTGTAATTTTTGATTTTACATCAGCGCCAATTGCAGCATTATTATCTGCCTTATTTACTGCTTCAATTACTGCAGTAAAATACTCAATATGAATTTTTTCTTTTGCAATTTTTAAACCTTCCAATGTTGTTTTTACATTTTCCATCATTGGTCCCGGGCCACAAATAAAATATTCATCGGCATTTAAAGCGCCAAAATTTTCGATCAGGGCTTTTGCTTTATCGGTAGTAATTATACCGGTTTGCAGATCAGAGATCTTATTGGCAGGTGAATCGCAAACATATGCGATCTTTAAGTTTTGATTAGCACTGGCTATGGCGTCCAGTTCAGATTTAAAAATAGTGCTCTCTTCATTTTTATTGGCGTAGATCAAAGTAATGGTACTTTGCTTCTCTACATACAAAATGCTTTTTATAATACTAAGCATAGGCGTAATACCACTGCCACCAGCAAACAAAACATATTTTTTCTTGTTTCCTCCCGAAAGAACCGAATAAAACGAACCCATTGGTGTCATCACATCTATGTTGGTACCAACTTTTAATTCGCCATTAATGTAAGTAGACATTTTACCGCCTTTTACCGCTTTTATGGCAACGCGCAATTCTTTATCGTATGGGCTCGAACATAAACTGTATGATCGACGGATCTCTTCTCCGCCAATGGTCATTTTTAAGGTAATATATTGTCCTTGTTTAAACTGGTACTCAGGTTGTTGTTGCGGTGGAATTTCAAAAGCCACTGAAACAGCATCTGCAGTTTCGCGTTTAATATCTTTAACCTTTAGGGTATGAAAACGTGCCATAATTCAATAAATTTTTGCAAAAATAGGGCTTTGAGAGGGATAAAAAAATTTTATTAAAAATATGATCAACATCAGGCTTTAAACAGGCCCTTTTTTTGGATAAAAGCCTTATAAATCCTATCTTTGTGAGACTATAACCTTAAGAAAATCATGGGAGTTGTAAATTTTGAAGACCTTTTTGAGGCCAAATTGGCTAAAAACGATATAATTGAACCAAAAGACTGGATGCCTGAGAATTACCGCAAGCATTTGATCCGCCAGATCTCTCAACACGCGCATAGCGAAATTGTAGGCATGTTACCCGAAGGAAACTGGATTACCCGCGCCCCAAGTCTACGCTCAAAGCTGGTGCTGCTGGCAAAAGTGCAGGATGAAGGGGGGCATGGATTGTATTTATATACTGCAGCCGAATCGCTTGGTATTAGCCGCGATGAGATGCTTGATGCATTGCTGACAGGTAAGGCAAAATATTCGTCTATTTTTAATTATCCAACTTTAACCTGGGCCGATGTTGGTGCCGTGGGCTGGCTGGTAGATGGTGCCGCTATTATGAACCAGGTAATGTTGCAACGTACGTCTTATGGGCCGTATGCACGTGCAATGGTGCGCATTTGCAAAGAAGAAAGTTTTCACCAGCGCCAGGGTTACGAATTAATGACGCACCTGGCTTTTGGTACGCCTGAGCAAAAAGCAATGGCGCAGGATGCTTTAAACCGCTGGTGGTACCCAACATTGATGATGTTTGGCCCGCCGGATATTGAAAGCCCGAATAGCGAAAATGCAATTAAATGGCGTATAAAACGGGAGACCAATGATCAATTGCGCCAGCGTTTTGTAAACCAAACCATGCCACAAATTGAATATTTAGGATTAACTGTGCCCGATAAAAATTTAAAATGGAACGAGGCAAAAAAAGGTTATGATTTTAGTGAACCGGATTGGGTTGAATTTAAAAGTGTAATAAAAGGCAACGGTATTTGCAATAAAGAACGTTTGGCCTCACGAAATAAATCGCATAAAGATGGGGAGTGGGTACGCGCTGCCGCCATGGCCTATGCAAAAAAACAAAACGAAAATTACGAAGCAGCATAAACTTAAGTTAAAAAGTTTAAAGGTTAAGAAAGTTTGAAAGTTCTTGATTGGAAAAAAACGAGTTGAATAAATAAAAATTATAATTTAATTAAAGTTGCAGAATGAAATTTTTAACTTTCTAAACTTGCAACTTTAAAACTTAATAAAAATATGAGTAAAGATTCTCAAGGCCCATTGTGGGAAGTATTTGTACAAAAAAAAGCGGGGCAACCGTTCGTTCATTGTGGTAATTTACACGCCTTTGATAAAGAAATGGCTTTGCAAAACGCCCGCGATCTATATACACGCCGTGGCGAAGGAATGGCACTTTGGGTTGTATTAAGCAGCGCAATAGTTTCCAGCAGTCCCGAAGATATGGGTTCATTTTTTGAACCATCTAACGATAAGATCTATCGTCACCCAACGTTTTACCAAATTCCCGACGGTGTCGGACATATGTAATTATGACATCACAGGAAGCATTATTTAATTATAGTTTAAGACTTGGCGACTCAAGTATAATTCTTGCACAGCGTTTATGTGAGTGGACGGGTCACGGCCCTTTTTTAGAAGAAGATCTTGCATTAACAAACATTGCCCTGGATATTTTTGGCCGCGGTAAAGCACTATTGGAGTATGCAGCCAAAATTGAAGATAAAGGCAGAACAGAAGACGACCTTGCTTTTTTAAGAAATGATCGTGAATTTTTTAATGCATTGATCACAGAACAGCCAAACGGCGATTACGCAAAAACCATCATCAGGCAAGCTATGATCGATTGTTTTGATCTTGCATTTTATACTGCCCTTGCAAATAGTAAAGACGAAACATTGGCAGGCATTGCCGCTAAATCTATAAAAGAAATTACATACCATAAGCGCCATAGCTTTAGTTGGGTTAACCGTTTTGGTAACGGAACCGAAGAAAGCCATACCCGTTTACAGAACGGATTGAACGAGATATGGCCGTTTACCGGCGAATTGTTTGAAATGACCGAGGCTGATGAGATCCTGATAAAAGAAGGTGTAGCTGTTGATTTAAATACATTACGATCAGGTTGGGAAAAAGAAATTAATCAATTACTTACCAAAGCAAACTTAGTGGTGCCGCAGGATGTATTTATGCAAAAAGGTAGCCGTAAAGGTTTACATACCGAACATTTAAGTTATATTCTTGCAGAGATGCAATCTTTACCGCGCATGCACCCAAATGCAAAATGGTAAGTTGTTTTTAAAATGAAAAATACCTGGAAAAAACTGTCGCCTTATTTTGTGGATGTGTGGCAATACCTGGTGATCATTATTATCATGGTAGCGGCAGCTATCTGGATATTATAATAGAAACCATGGAGGCGCAGAGAACACAGGGTTTTCATTGTTAGAATATTAATAAACAAAGTTATTTTCATTAAAAAATCTCCGTCCCCTCTATATCTCTGTGGTGAAATAAAAAATGCAAACAAAAGAACATATCTATCAACTTCTTGCCGAAATTCCTGATCCGGAAATTCCGGTGATCTCTATTGTAGAATTAGGAGTAATACGCGATGTTTCTTTTGATGAAAAAAATATTGAAGTAACGATCACCCCCACATACAGCGGTTGCCCTGCCATGAAACAAATGGAAGACGATGTAAAGAAAAAATTAACAGATAATGGTTTTGAAACCGTAAAAATAAATACCGTTTACAATCCGGCCTGGACCACCGATTGGCTAAGCGAAGAAGCAAAATTAAAATTGCAAAAATATGGAATAGCGCCGCCCGAAGAAAGTACAAGCGATAAATCATTCTTAACCGGTAAACATAAAAACGTTACCTGTCCACGATGTAAAAGCAAAAATACGGTAATGATCTCACAATTTGGTAGCACTGCTTGCAAAGCGCTTTATAAGTGTAATGATTGTTTGGAAGCCTTTGATTATTTTAAGTGTATTTGAGGTAAGTACACTGTCACTTCGAGTAGATTTTTGGAAAAAAAATCGTATCGAGAAGTTTTTCGGAATCGCGTCTCGATACAAAATTCAAAGAGGCAGAATTTTTACTCGACGTGACAATCACCTTAATAGTAACTACTTCAAAATGTAATTCCTGTTCTCTCCAACTCTCCAACCCGTTAGCTTCTCTACCCAAAATAAAAACTGGTATTTAAAATTGGTCTTTACTTTTGTTTTATCGTAAACAAAATTCCAGTTGGCTTTTTTTATTCTTTCCTGGAATATTTTTGGATGCGTGCCTTTATATTCGCCTAAAAGATCAATATTGCTGTAATCGAATTCTTCAACCGTTGCTATATTTTTTTTCATCCATTCATCATCATGCCACATTTTGTGAAAGCTCTCCTGCTTGGCTTGTTGCAATTGCGGCGGCTTTACCCAACCATAATGATAAATATAGGCACCCGTTCTTTTTACACGTAATTTTTTATCAGTATCGGTTCTAAAACCCTGGGCATCTTTATAAGAGCGGATGTGTTTATTGTTTTTAATGATACGAATTTCGTGCTTGTACCACCTGCGGCCAATACCAATATATTTATAGTGCCCGTAAAAATGTTTGTATTCAAACAATAAGCCGTCCACATCAATAGCATCTTCATACAACTCCATGGCGGTTTTAATTTTTGGCAGATCCTCCTCATGTACACATTCATCGCTCTGAATATAAAAACACCAGTCAAATTCGGGTGGAATGGCATCAAACACTTTATTGGTCTCTATCGATAAAATTTTGCCCCCTTCGCGCAGTTTATCATCCCACACGGTATCAATAATTACAATTTTATCAGAAGCAATACTCTCAATTAATTTTCTTGTGCCATCTTCGCTATTGCCAACGCCAACATAAAATTTATCGCAAATAGGCAAAATAGAAGTGATAGCTTCCACTACCGGGTAGTCAAATTTTAGCGCATTTCTTATTATAGTAAAACCAGCAACTTTCATGCGCCTAAATTATTATTTTTTTTGATTGCCATACGAAGCGGGCAATTTGATTGTTAAGTTTTTGCTTTTTTGAAAACATGCCAGCATCATTAAACTAAATTAAAACGGATAACCAATACCAAAGTTAGCAACAATTTGTTTTAGTGGTTTTTTATCATAGGTCCACCTGTCGCCCTCTGCATATTTTGGATCTTTTAAAGGTGTAGCAAGGTCAAGGCGGATCACAAAAAAATTAAGATCGAGCCTTAAACCAAAACCTCCGCCAATAGCTATCTGGTCTGCAAATTTAGACACCATAAATTCACCATTGGGTTTGGTCTCATCTTTTTTCAAGCGCCAAATATTTCCTGCATCAACGAACAACGCGCCATTAAATGATTTGATGATGTGAAAACGATATTCCACGTTTCCTTCCAGCAAAATATCACCGATCTTATCATAGCGCGTTTCGCTACTCCTTGGGTCGTAACCGCCGGGCCCGAGTGTACGTGCGCGCCAGGCTCTAACGCTGTTAGGACCGCCGCTAAAATAACTTTGTTCGTAAGGCAATACGCCTAAGTTTTGTAATGGTTTTCCTATCCCCCCGGCAACGCGGTATACAAGGCGGCTTAATTTTCTTACCGGGATATAAATACGGTAATCAATATCGGATTTTACAAATTGCGCAAACGGAATATTGAATAAAAGATATCTTCCGGCGCTGTCTGGTGTCGCGTTACGGGCTTTAAAATATCCACGTAAGATATTACCCGATGAAGAGATGGTCCATTTTAAATAATGAACCGTTTTACGGCTGGAGTTTGAGTTTTCTTTTGATGTATACGTTAAGCTATACTTGCTTAACGTGGTAATGTGATCCTGGAAGGAGTTTAACAAGAAGGCATCATGCAAACTTTTAAGCGTATCGCGGTAAGACTGAAGCAGGTTAGCCCGCACAAGATATGTTTCAAAAGGAATAAAATCGTGGCGCAGGAGCCCTTTATTGCTTCTAAAGCTAAAACCATAATCTATATTGGTAATAACCCTGCTAAATTCTGGTCGCGACTGATAGTTAACCGAGGTTTTTACATAGGTGCGCGGCAACTGATCTTTTTTAAAGGGTAATAAAGAGAAAGGAAAAAATGCGCGTGGTACAGAAAAGGTAAATTCAGGACCAAACTGAATGGTATTAAAGGTACGCTGAAGCCTGCTAAGACTTGTTGCATCGCTTAACGAATTGATGTAACTGGTATCTTTTGATAATTGTTTTTGCGCAGATATAGCAGCCTGTAATTTTAATTCAACCAGTTCGCCGCCTCTAAAGAAATTTTTATTCTGATAAACAATGCTGCCATCAACGCCTAAGTTACCACTGGTGTTTGTGCCTTCTGTTTCGGCTGTCATAGATTGTTTTAATAAGGGATTACAAATAATATAACAATCCAGCCTGTTAGAAAAATCTTCGTTCTTAAGTAATTTTATATTAACGGTTTTAAAAATACCAAGGCCTAATAACTGTTTATATGTTCGCTCCGAGGTATCTTTTCTAAACCACTGGCCGCGGTATATATCTGTGTTATTAATAATGATCGGCTGGCGGTATGCAAGAGGTTTGTTCAATAAAAAAACAGTTCCTTCTCTTTTTGTTTTAAGTGTATCGCTAAATTTTGCCTCTTTTACGTTTCCGTAAACCGCTTCGGTAATTATGTAAACATTTTCAATTTTCATTCGCGGGTGGTTCACATAAATAAGCGAGTCGTTCGTAGAGCTGTATGACTTTGCGAATTTTTTTAAATTAATGGCTATTGAAACGGAGTGGTTGTTGTAATTAGAATCCACGTCGAAGTTTACGTAGGCATTTTCAAAATAAAAATAACCGTTATTTAATGCAAAATCGGTTATGCGTTGCCTTTCTGCCTGCATTTTATCTGTATCGTACTGCATACCTGCTTTAAGCAATGTGTTAATGGTGTCTTTTAAAACCAATGCTCCCAGCTTCTCATCTTCCATAACATAGGTTATCCTGTTAACGGTATATGGCGTTCCGGGAAATAAATAATATTTTAAGAACGCGCGCTTTTTTGAATAGTTTACAGAGTCTGTAACCTTATTATTAAAGTAACCTTTGCTAAATAAGAATTTAACCAGTTGCAAACGCGTTTGCTCTGTTAAGGTTGAGTCAAACACCACAGCGGGCTCGCCAATATCGCGAATGCTTTCTATTAAAAGCTGGTTGGTTTTATCTTTAAGTTTTGGTGTTTTTGGTTTTTTGCCTTTTTTAGCGCGTTCAAGGTTCTTTTTTTCGGCGCGCAAAACCCTGTCGGAGTTTATTTTGTCGTATTTTAAATTACGCGCTATTTTTTTTTGATTGATCTTATCTGCATCAAATAAATTATACCACCACACATAAAAATCTACGGTCTTTAAAAACTTATGGTTTGGTTTTTGACGATAAAAAGCTTCAAAATTCTCTTTTGGCTGATCGGTCTCCTTTGAATTAATTACCTCTACTTTTTCAAGAAGGTATTCTGATGGCGCAAGTTTTTTTGTTGGGTTACAAGAAATAAAAATCCCTGCAATAAAAAAAACCGGAAACGAGGCTATTATTTTTTTTAAATGCAGCTTGTTGGATATCTTTGTAAATAATTTCAAGTCCCTTAATAAATTATGCTAATTTAGGGTAAATTATGCTTAGTAAAAATCAAATAAAAGAAATACAATCATTACACTTAAAAAAACAAAGGGATAACCAAAATTTATTCATTGTAGAAGGGCTTAAATCTGTTGCCGAGGTGTTAATGCAAAAAGCCGAGATTATTTACAGGATATATGCCACCAAACAATTTCTTTTAAACTATGCCGAGCAACTAAAGCGCTTAAAAATAGATTTTTTTGAGATCACCGAAGATGAGTTAAAAAAGATAAGTTTACAAAATAACCCCAACCAGGCTTTAGCGTTGTGTAGTTATTTTTCGGGCACAAAGGCTGTTTTTGATTTTAAAAAGGATTTTACTTTTTATATGGACGATATTCGCGACCCCGGCAATTTTGGAACAATAATTCGTTTAGCAGATTGGTTTGGGATTAAATCTGTTTTTTGCTCTTTATCAAGCTGCGATCTCTATAACCCTAAAGTAATTCAAGCCACAATGGGCGCTTTTATGCGGGTAAATGTAGTATATGCCGAGTTGGAAGATCTTTTAAAAACAAACAATATCGAAAGTATTTATGGCGCTGTTTTAAACGGGCAAAATATTTATAACGATAAATTAAAAAGCGGATTGATCATTATTGGCAATGAGGCAAATGGTATCAGCGAAACAAATTTAAAACTGGTTAATAAGCCAATTACAATACCTTCTCATCAATCTAACGGTACCGAATCGCTTAATGCGGCAATGGCAACGGCAATAATAGCTTCGGAGTTTTACAGGCAACTGAAAGTAATATGACCCCGATAGGTACCTGGACGAAGAGGTAAGATGGAAAATGAGCAGCAAATACATCTTCCGTTTTCCCTTTTACATCTTCCATCAGTTTCTCGATACAATGCCTTTATACCTGATCTTTGAAGGTGATTTCGGATCGTTGCTTTTTAAAAGCACGATCCTGTCTTGACGGTCGTAAACTGTTTTGGTGTTAAAGCTCACAATTACTTTTGCAGATTGTGTGGGTGCAATGGGCTGTTTGGGAAAATCAACAGTGGTGCACGAACAACTTACTTCTGCGTCGTTAATGATCAAAGGCTCGGTTCCTGTATTTGTAATATCATATTCGAGCTTTACAATTTCGCCACGTTTTACAAAGCCAAAACTTTTTTTTGCATCTTTTACTTCCATTTTAGCCTGTGAAAAGCCAAAAGATGTGCATAAAATGAATATTAAGATAAGATAATTCTTAAAACAAAAAATCCCCCTGGCGGTACCAGGAGGATCTTTTAAAAATGTATTATAATTAGTTTTCACCCGTAGTTGGTTTTGCTTTGATCTCGCCTTTGATACGAACTTTTTTAGTTGCGAATTTAGCGTTAGATGTTATGGTAACATTTTTTTCAAAACGACCTTCCCGCTTGGTATCATATTTTACTTTGATAACGCCGCTTTTTCCGGGTAATATCGGTTCTTGTGGCCAGCCCGGTTTACCATCAATGGTAGTAGCTGTACAACCGCACTCGCCGGTTACCGAAGTAATGGTTAAAGGGGTTTTTCCAATATTTGTAAATTTAAATTCACGAATTCCATTTGCATCGTAGTCAATAACACCGTAATCCAAAGTTTCATTCTCAAATTTAATGTCCGGAGCGTTAGGGTCAGGGTTAGGAATGGTAGATTCCTGGGCACTTAAACCAAAGTTTAAACCCAATACCATCACTAATATAGAAAATAGCTTTTTCATTGTAATTTTTTATAGTGTATTAACCTTTCTTTTCAGTAGGTGCACCTGTAGGGTTGGCGTTTTGAGGGAAGTCTGTTTCAACAGGCTTAGCATCAATATTACCTTTAATAGTTAAAGTTTGAGTACCACTTTTAGCGTTTGAGTTAACAGTTACAGTTTTGTAAATGCCACCAACACGTTGAGTATCATACTTTACTTTAATTACACCGCTTTTACCAGGTAAAATTGGTTCTTTAGGGCATTGTGGTACAGTACAACCGCAGCTTCCCATGCAATTAGTAATAACTAAAGGCTCTTTACCGTTATTTGTGAATTTAAACTCACATTCGCCGTTATCGCCTTGTTTAATGTTACCATAATCATGAACGGTTTTGTCCATTTTAATATCGGCTAAACTAGCAGGTTGAGTTTCTGTAGTTGCTGCTCCGTGGTTGTGCCCATCGTTTGCACCATGTCCGTCCTGTGCAAAAGTTAAAGCAGATAATCCTGCTACTAATCCTAATGTTAAAATTAATTTTTTCATAATAAAGTTTTTTTGTTGTTGTAAATTTATACCATAATCGTGCCATAAAGATATAACATCAACCCAATTCTTTGTGTATTTTTGCGATTTTTAACATAATAATTTTTGATACTTTAACATGGAGATAGTTAAGACATATAACCCGCAGGAGGCTGAAAGCAAGTGGTATCCTTACTGGACAGAGAAGAACTTTTTTAAGTCGGTGCCCGATCATCGTAAAGCGTATACTATAGTTATTCCACCACCCAATGTTACCGGGGTGTTGCACATGGGTCATATGCTTAATAATACTATCCAGGATGTTTTAATTCGTCGTGCACGTATGCTGGGTTTCAATGCTTGCTGGGTTCCCGGAACCGATCATGCAAGTATTGCTACCGAAGCGAAGGTTGTAAAATTGCTGGCCGACCAGGGTATAAAAAAAGCAGACCTCTCTCGTGAGGATTTCTTAAAGCATGCCTGGCAATGGAAAGAAAAATACGGTGGCATTATTTTAGAACAACTAAAATATTTAGGAGCCAGCTGTGATTGGAGCCGCACCCGCTTTACCATGGAGCCTGAATTAAGCGATGCCGTTATTGATGTGTTTATTGACCTGTATAATAAAAAACAGATTTACCGTGGTGTGCGTATGGTTAACTGGGACCCCCAAGGCCTTACCGCCGTTAGCGATGAAGAAGTTATTCATAAAGAAACAAGCAGTAAACTGGTTTATGTAAAATATAAAATAGAGAATTCTGATGAATTTATAACCGTTGCTACAACACGCCCTGAAACCATTATGGGCGATACGGCGGTTTGCGTTAACCCAAACGATGAACGTTATACAAAACTAAAAGGCAAGAATATTATTGTGCCTGTTGTAAACCGTGTAGTACCAATTATTTTTGACGAGTATGTTGATGCAAGCTTTGGAACAGGCGCCCTTAAAGTAACTCCGGCGCATGATATCAATGACTTTAATCTTGGGCAAAAATATAAATTACCCGTAATTGATGCCTTAACAGCAGATGGCAAGATCAGTGAAGCTGCCGGTGCCTATGTTGGCATGGATAGGTTTGCCTGCCGTAAACAAATTATTAAAGATCTGCAGGAACAAGGGTTGGTAGAGAAAGTAGAAGAGATAAAAAATAAAGTGGGTTATAGCGAGCGTACAGATGCAGTTATCGAACCTCGTTTAAGCATGCAATGGTTCTTAAAAATGGATACCGTTAGCAAACCCGCTTTAGAAGCTGTTTTAAATAATGAGGTAAAATTAATTCCCGAAAAATTCATTAACACCTACAAACACTGGATGGAAAATGTACACGATTGGTGCATTAGCCGCCAATTGTGGTGGGGGCAACGCATTCCGGCCTGGTACGATGGCAATGGTAATACAGTTGTTTGCAAAACAAAAGAAGAAGCAATAGAAAAATTCAAAAGTCAGAATTTAGAAGTTAAAAGCGAGAACATTAAGCAGGACGAAGATGTATTGGATACCTGGTTCTCGTCGTGGTTATGGCCTTTAACGGTTTTTGATCCGGATATCATTAAAAAAGGATGGGCCAATGCAAATGCCGATCTTAAATATTATTATCCAACCAACGATCTTGTAACAGCGCCCGAGATCTTATTCTTTTGGGTAGCGCGCATGATCATTGCCGGTAAAGAATACACGGGCCTAAAGCCGTTTAATAATGTTTATTTAACTGGCATAGTTCGAGATAAACAAGGCCGCAAAATGAGCAAGAGCTTAGGCAACTCGCCAGATCCTTTAGAGTTAATTCAAAAATACGGTGCAGATGGCGTGCGCGTGGGTATGCTTTTAAGCTCACCTGCCGGAAACGATCTGTTATTTGATGAAAGTTATTGTGAACAGGGACGAAATTTTGCCAATAAAGTTTGGAACGCATTTCGTTTAATAAAAGGTTTTGAGGTAGATGCAGCTGTTAAGCAGCCAGAATCGGGCAAAACAGCCATTGAATGGTTTGGTAACCGTTTATCAGAACAATTAGAGATCATTAACGATCATTATTCTAAATACAGGATGAGCGATGCGTTGATGACCACTTACAAATTAGTGTGGGATGATTTTTGCGCCTGGTATTTGGAGGCCATTAAACCAGAGTTTGTAAACGGAAAAGCACAGCCTATTGATAAAATAACGTACGATGCAACAATAAATTATTTAGAATCTCTTTTAAAGATAATGCATCCCTGGA
This sequence comes from Bacteroidia bacterium, assembly GCA_044226875.1. Classification (GTDB taxonomy): domain Bacteria; phylum Bacteroidota; class Bacteroidia; order B-17B0; family Aurantibacillaceae; genus Aurantibacillus. The sequence goes on along the minus strand of JBGAGD010000002.1, from coordinate 764,396 downwards.
TGCCGTTTATTACTGAAGAGATCTGGCACTTAACCAAGGAGCGTTCTGAAATGGATTGCATTATTGTGGCTGAATGGCCAGCCGTTAATACTCAAAATGCAGAAGCATTAAAAGCATTTGAAGTGGTTAAAGAAATTGTTGCGCAGGTTAGAAACATCCGTCAGCAAAAAAATATTTCGCCAAAAGAAAAATTAGAAGTAAAAGAGCGTTCGGAAGTTGGGCAACAATTTAGCCGCTTTGATAGTGTTGTGGTTAAACTGGCTAATCTTTCATCGTACTCTTACACAAAAGAAAAAGTAGAAGGCGCTTTTGCTTTTATGGTTTTAACCGCCGAGTTTTTTGTGCCCTTAACCGGCAATATTAATGTCGATGAAGAAAAACAACGTCTTGCAAAAGAACTTGAATATAATAAAGGATTTTTAAGATCGGTACAGGTAAAACTGGCCAACGAAAAATTTGTTGCCAATGCAAAGCCGGAAGTTATTGAAGTTGAGCGTAAGAAAGAAAGCGATGCGCTTAATAAAATTAAATCTATTGAAGAGCAATTGTCGGCGCTATAATTTTTTTGGATGTAGATTTATTTGTCAGTTTGAGTAGACTTTTGAAAAAATCGTATCGAAAACAACATCTCGATACAAAAATTCAAAGCTCAGAATTTTTTACTCGATGTGGCAAAAATAAACAGTATCTATTTCACGGACTTGTGAAAATATAATTAATCGATAAAATCTGTAACAAAAGTTTGAGTGATTAGTTGTTTGGCGCACCGTTATTTAACCAGCAGCGTAAGATGCTAAGTTCTAACGATGGCAACATGCCCTTATCTTGCGGCATAGGGTTGCTTGGCGAATCAAATACCCTTAATTTAAAACTACCGGCGGCAACTTTTGCATAAACACCCTGGTAAGTTGTGTAATCGCCATTGGCAAAACCCGTTACGTGGCAGCCCGATTTGGCACAATTAATATCAATGATAGGTTTTACGTGTTTGGTATAAGTAATAGTATCGCAGTTAAGCGGAACAAATACAATACCCGCTTTACCAACTTTTTTATCGCAATTGGAAAATACAGTACAAATAAAAATAAACGGCAATAAAAATCTTAAGCTCCTCATTTTTAAATTTATTTAATCATTTTTTTACTTAAAACACGAAGTAAAAGTAATAAGTTAAAATTATAACTTTTTTTCCATAAAATAACGTGTTATCTCAAATTTTTATTTGTATTTTAGAGTTCATTACAAACAACAACTATGAAGAAATTTTTATTCTTATTCTTAGCGCTTTCCCTTGTTTCTTTTGGACAGAACGACGCCGGAAAAAAAGACAAAAAAACAAATGTGTTTACCGATGCCGGTGATGCTGCAAAAATGGTAATTGCCAAACAAAAAATGTATGCCGGTGATTTTACCGGCGCACTTAACGTGTATCGCGAAGTTGAAAAAAATAATCCGAAGGATCCTTCGGTGTTGCATTATATTGGTTTTTGTTATTTTAATTTAAAGCAAAACGATAAAGCAAAAGAGTATCTTTTAAGAAGTATTGAAGCAAATGCTACTGCTAAACCCGAAAATCACCTGGTGTTAGGAAAGATCTATCAACAGGAGGCTAATTTTGATAAGGCCATTGAAGAATTTAAAGCTTTTAAAGCTGCTCCAAGCCAGGATAAGGAAAGTGGAGAAGATGCCGATGTGTTATTGAGCCAGTGTCAAAATGCAAAAACACTAATGGCTTCACCCCTTGATGTTGAGGTAACCAACTTAGGAGATAACATCAATAGTAAATTTGACGATAAAAACCCTTGCATTACCGCCGATGGCAGTAAGATCGTTTTTACCACAAGACGTCCCGAAAGCTCAAGTGCGGTAGCAGATGTGGAAGGTGATGGTGGTTATTTTGAAGATATTTACATTGCTAATTACGATTCGCTGTCAAAAGGTTTTGGCAAAGCTACAGAAGTGCCGGGCTCTATAAATACTAAAGCGCACGATGCGGTAACCAGCATTTCTGCGGATGGAAAACAGATCTTTATTTACAAGAATGATATCAACGATAAGGATTCGCGTGGTGGCGATGTGTTTGTTAGTAAAGTAAGCAACGGTAAATGGAGAACACCTGAGCCTATCGGAAAACCAATTGCATCCAGCTATTGGGAGGGTGGTGCCTGCATCTCGCCCGATGGTAAAAAATATTTCTTTACCAGCGAAAGGCCCGGAAGCCTTGGTGGAAGCGATATTTGGATGGTTCAAAAGATCAGCAAAAAGGAATGGGGCAAACCCGAAAATTTAGGACCAGTTGTAAATTCTGTAAATGACGAAGCTGGTATGTTTCTCGCACCGGATGGCAAAACCCTTTTCTTTTGTAGCAATGGCCCGGGCAGTATGGGTAGCTATGATGTTTTTAAAACGGTTTACGATGGCACAAAATGGTCAACCCCTGTTAACCTGGGTTATCCTGTTAACAGTCCGTCAAAAGAGGGCCAGTTAACCATTAGCGCTGATGCAAAATATGCCTATGTTTCAAGTGATCGTCCGGGAGGACTTGGCGGTAACGATATTTATAAGATCAATTTAAAAGATTATGCTATTCTCGAAAAAGATGGTAAAAAGGTAAAAAGCAATGGCCTTAGTATTTTAAAAGGCACTGTACGCGATGGGTATGAAGGTTATGGCTTGCCGGATGTTGAGGTAGTATTGACCGATGCTTCGGGAGCGCAGGTATCATCTACCAATACTAACGAAAATGGCGAATACTTCTTTACTTTAAAAGGTGGTAATTATAAGTTAACCATCAATAAAAAAGGCTTCAAAGAAATTTCAGAAGAAATAGTGCTAAAATCAAGCGATAAAGAAACGATCTCTCTTGAAAAAGGTTATTTATTGAAAAAATAAATTCTCTTGTATAACACTGTTTAAACCCGTTCAAAGCCCTGAACGGGTTTTTATTTACCCTTTATTTTCTTAATTCACCCCCTTATTATTTCCATTTACCGATTTAGGGTTTTTGGGCACCCAAACTGTTCATACATTTGATAAAAATTAAGAACAAAATGACAACTTTAGAAGAGCAGTATAAGAATGACCCCAGGTTTAATAACTGGCAAAAGGGACAGAGCAGGGGCAGAATTGCTGCAGGAATAATCATAATTATGGCCGGAGCCATTTATATGTGTAAACAAATGGGCTATTTAATTCCTGAATGGATCTTTACCTGGCCTATGATCCTTATAGCCGGTGGTGTAGTTTCAGGAATAAAACATGGCTTTAAACATCCGCAATGGATAATCCTGATCCTGGTTGGTTCATTGTTCCTGGCAGGTCATATGTTTCCGCAACTTACCTGGGTGCAGTATAAAATTCCTATCATTTTATTTATTGTTGGTATCATCATTATTTTTAAACCAAAAAACAGGCACCATCAATACGGTAAATTTGGTCACAAATACCATCGTCACAACAATTACCGCCATAACAACCATTTTGGACACGAGAAAGTTGAAACAAGTAACGAGGATTATATTTTTGCAAATAACGTTTTTGCCGGAACCGATAAAACCGTTTTCAGTAAAGATTTTAAAGGTGGCGAGATAAAGAACACATTTGGCGGCTGTAAGTTAAATTTAATGCAGGCCGAAATTGCCACAGAAGCGGTGCTTACCATTAAACAGCAATTTGGCGGTGTAAAGTTAGTGATACCGCCAAACTGGATCATTAAATCAGATATAGATTGCGTTTTTGCCGGCATCGAAGATAAACGCCCTCTTTTAAGTGTAAACGATACAGCGCAGGCCAAAACATTGATATTGAACGGACACATTTTTATGTCGGGTATTGAAATAGTTTCTTATTAAAAACAACAAAATAAAATCACAACGTATGAAATGGTATTTAGCAAAATTGATCTTTAGCATAGATGTTAGCGAATCAACAGTAAAAGCCGAATTTGACGAACAATTCAGGCTTATCCAGGCAAGAACTGAAGAAGAGGCGTATTACAAAGCTAAGAGCCTTGGCAAAAAACTTCAGACCACTTTTTTTAATACCAACAATAAACTGGTGTCGTGGCGTTTTATTGATGCCAGCGAGTTGAACGTAATTAACGAACTTTCTGATGGTGTTGAAATATATTCAAATACTATCGAAACAAACCAAAAAGAAAGTTTTATAAATTCGGTACTTCAAAAGGCCATGGGTATCCAGGCAAAGAACCTTACTTTTTACTAAGGATTAATGACAATTGAAAAACTTCCATCACGAATGCAGCTTATTGTTGCATTGGTTGCCTGGTTCATTATCTGGTGGGGTTTGCAATGCTTTGTAATTTATCAGATCTTTAATAATTTAAATTTTGCGTTTGTTGACGCAAGCATCTCCCTTGCTTTAATTCTTGTTGGTATTTCCTGTATCTTTTTTATTCAAAAATATAGCCCGGCCTATTTAAGCAGTTATGGCTCCCGGTTTATTTGCATAGCGGCCATAATTGCCGGAATTGTTTTTTTGGAAAAAATAATTTTGACCGAGATGTTCTATATTGGCGATTTTGCTACCATGTTCAATAAAACCCTTGTTATAAGGGTAGTTGTGGCTTTTTTGCAGATCTCTTTCTTCTCCATGATCCTGTGGTCGCTTTATTTTATAAGGGCGCAGGAAGAAAAGAATAAACTAACACTCGATGCAGAGAATACACTTCGCCAGGCAGAATTAATAAAACTTCGCCAGCAGTTACAACCCCACTTTTTATTCAACAGTTTAAATTCTATCAACGCCCTGGTTGTTTCTGAGCCCCAACAGGCACGAAAAATGATCCAGAACCTTTCAGATTTTTTACGCGGTACATTAAAAAAAGACGATAATAAAAATGTTTCTTTCAGCGAAGAAATTAATTTACTAAAACTCTATCTCGAAATTGAACGCGTGCGTTTTGGCCATCGTTTAACCGTTAATTTTAATATCAGCGATGATACTTTAAATGCAAAATTACCTCCGTTATTACTGCAGCCCATTGTTGAGAACGCGGTAAAATTTGGTTTGTATAACGTGTTAGAAAATGTTGAGATCTCAGTTACCGCTAAACTCAAAAATAATTTACTGGTCATCTCCATCACAAATCCCTTTGATGAAGACGCCTCGCAAACCCGCAAGGGAGAAGGCTTTGGATTATCGTTGATACAAAAAAGATTGCAACTTATCTATCACCGGTCAGATCTTTTAAGTATAGAAAAAAACAAAAATATTTTTGCAACAGTTATTATAATTCCACAAGTATGATAAAAGTAATTTTAATAGATGACGAGCCTCTGGCAAGACAAATTGTAAAAGAATATCTTGCGCCGTTTAAACAAATAGAAATTGTTGCCGAGTGTGGCGATGGTTTCCAGGCTGTAAAAGCTATACAGCAACACAATCCAGCTTTGATATTTTTGGATATTCAGATGCCAAAAATAAATGGATTTGAAACGCTTGAGCTGATCGAAAAAAAACCAGCCGTGATTTTTACAACCGCTTTTGACGAATATGCACTCAAAGCGTTTGAACAAAATGCGGTAGATTATTTATTGAAACCATTTAACCAGGAGCGTTTTGAAAAAGCCGTTAATAAATTTCTTGAAGCGGCTTCCAATTTGGATAAAGGAGATAAAGGGAGTGATGATCAGCAATCCAATCAAAAAATGGAACAGCTTGAATCTGTTTCAAAAAAACATACCGAAGAGGCGCATCGTGTGGTTGTAAAGAACGGAACAAGTATTCTTATTTTGCCAACCACGCAAATAATTTACATCGAGGCATACGACGATTACGTAAAGATATTCAATAACGAAACGTTCTATCTTAAAAAGAAAACCATGAGTTATTATGAAGAGGTGCTCGATCCAACACAATTTGTTCGGGTACACCGATCGTTCATTTTAAATTTAAATTATCTTACAAAAATTGAAGCGTTAGATAAGAACAACAGTCTTGCGTTACTAAAAAACGGTGTTAAAATCCCTCTGAGCAGAACGGGTTATTCTAAATTAAAAGAAACTTTAAATCTTTAATTAATTATTAACTAAAGTATCATTGTTTTCCTGTATCTACCTCTCATTTTCTCACCCTAAAAGGGGGATTATTTTCTACTTTTTAACGAATTTAATGACATACTCGCCAATTACATCGACAATAAATCCAAATAGATAGAAAAAACGTTAATTAAAAGGATTCACGGGCAATTTCAGACCAATTGTAACGTTAATTTTTTTAATATTTTTCATATATTTGTATCAATGGAAATTGTAAAAGGTTCAGGTTTTATTCCAGGCGAATTACTAGCTAAAATAAATTCACCGTCAGATCTAAAAAAATTACGCGAAGATCAGTTAGAACAAATCAGCGCAGAGCTTCGTCAATATATCATTGACCTTGTTTCTGTTAAAGGAGGCCATTTTGGCGCTTCGTTGGGTGTTGTAGAATTAACTGTTGCACTACATTATATTTTTGATACACCTTACGATCAGTTGGTATGGGATGTGGGCCACCAGGCATATGGTCACAAGATCCTTACAGGTAGGCGCGATGTATTTCATACCAATCGTATTTACAAAGGCATTAGTGGTTTTCCAAAACGCAGCGAGAGTGAGTATGATACCTTTGGCGTTGGCCACTCTTCAACATCCATTAGCGCCGCTTTAGGTATGGCTGTTGCCAGCAAATTAAACAACTTAAAAAATAAAAATCATATTGCTGTAATCGGCGATGGGTCTATGACAGCTGGCCTGGCCTTTGAAGGGTTAAATCACGCCGGTGTTGAGAACGCAAATTTATTAGTTGTACTTAACGATAATTGTATGAGCATCGATCCCAACGTTGGTGCATTAAAAGAATATTTAACAGACATTACTACGTCGCATACATACAATAAAGCAAAAGATAAAGTTTGGGAACTGCTTGGTAAAATAAGCAAGTTTGGCCCAAACGCGCAAGAGATAGCAAGTAAGGTAGAGAATGCTGTAAAAACATCTTTACTTAAACAAAGTAATTTATTCGAATCGCTTAAGTTCCGTTATTTTGGCCCGGTTGATGGGCATGATGTAGTTCGTTTAACCAAAGTATTGGCCGATCTTAAAGATATTCCCGGCCCAAAATTATTACACGTTCTTACCAAAAAAGGTAAAGGCTATAAATTCAGTGAAGAAGGAAATGAAACCATATGGCACTCTCCGGGTCTTTTTAATAAAGAAACCGGTGAGATCATCAAAGTAATTCCTAAAACACCGCAACCGCCAAAATACCAGGATGTATTTGGTCACACGATGGTGGAGCTGGCTGAGAAAAATTTAAAGATCACAGGCATTACACCGGCAATGCCGTCCGGCTGTTCATTGAACATTATGATGAAGGCCATGCCTGAGCGTGCATTTGATGTGGGCATTGCAGAACAACACGCTGTTACATTCAGTGCAGGTTTGGCAACGCAGGGTTTAATTCCCTATTGCAATATTTATTCTTCATTCATGCAACGCGCTTACGACCAGGTATTGCACGATGTGGCCTTACAGAACTTAAAAGTTATTTTTTGTTTGGATCGTGGTGGATTGGCCGGCGCAGATGGCCCAACACATCACGGTGCTTATGACTTGGCGTATTTCCGTTGCATTCCTAACATGATCGTTAGTGCACCAATGAATGAAGAAGAGTTAAGGAATTTAATGTATACCGCGCAGTTGGATGAAGTGAAAGGCCCTTTTAGTATTCGTTACCCGCGCGGGCAAGGAGTAATGGTTGAATGGAAAACGCCATTCAAAAAAATAGAAGTTGGTAAAGGCAGAAAGATAAAAGACGGAAAAGATGTGGCGATCTTATCGATCGGCCATCCGGGTAATTTGGTTACAAAGGCGATCGAGCAATTAAAAGAAAAAGGAATTGATCCTGCGCATTATGATATGCGTTTTGTAAAACCAATTGATGAAGAATTGTTACATGAAGTGTTCAGTAAATATAAAAAAGTAATTACAGTTGAAGACGGTTGTATTATGGGCGGTATGGGAAGTGCGGTGTTAGAATTTATGGCCGATAATATTTACAGCGCTCAATTGGTAAGATTAGGAATTCCTGATAATTTTATTGAACATGGAGAACAGGCAGAGTTATATGAGGAGTGTGGATTTTCTCCAAACAAGATCGCAGCTTCTGTTCTCGAAATTTTAAAAGAGAAAAAAGAAGATCACAAAAAACACGCATAAAAAATCAGAGAGAAAAGTGGAAAAGATAAAAGTATCAGTAAAATTAAATTGTACACCGAAAGAAGTTTTTTCTGGTTGGTTAGATGATAAAATACATTCAGCATTTAGTGGGGGCGCAGCAGCAAAAACAAGTACCAGCGAAGGAGGTAAATTTTCAGCATGGGATGGTTACATAACAGGAACAAACGTTGAGATCTTCCCGCATAAAAGAATAATTCAAAAATGGCGCACTACCGATTTCGCAGAAACAGATGAGGACTCGACCATAGAATTGTTTTTTACTTATAAAGACGGATTCACATTATTAACAATAACACACACCAACATCCCTGACGACCAGGGAGAGAACTATAAGAAAGGATGGAAAGACCATTACTTTACTTACATGAAAAAGTATTTTGATAAATAACATTAACTTGTTCTGATTTAGTTCTATTTTAATTTAAAACAATGGCAAAAGAAACAACGCTGCGCTGCTCAATGTGCGGAAGAGATAAAAAAGAAGCAAAAATTTTAATTGCAGGTATCAACGGGCATATCTGTGATAACTGCATTAACCAGGCTTTTAATTTAATTAAAGAAGAAGCAATGGGTGAGCAAAAACAACAATTGCAACAAGCCCTTAACCTGCTTAAACCTTCGGCAATAAAAGAAAAACTGGATGAATATGTAATTGGCCAGGACGAAGCAAAAAAAGTGCTGGCAGTTGCCGTATACAATCATTTTAAAAGAATTTCGCACACACAAAAAAATTTAAAAGAAGAAGTTGAGATCGATAAATCAAATTTAATTTTAGTTGGCGAAACCGGAACCGGTAAAACATTGTTGGCAAGAACAATTGCTACCATGTTAAATGTGCCTTTTTGTATTGCCGATGCCACCGTACTTACCGAAGCCGGTTATGTGGGCGAGGATGTGGAAAGCATTTTAACGCGCTTATTACAGGCGGCAGATTACGACGTGGCCGCTGCTGAAAAAGGGATCGTATTTATTGATGAGGTAGATAAGATAGCACGCAAAAGCGATAACCCATCTATTACGCGCGATGTGAGTGGCGAGGGTGTGCAACAGGCCATGCTTAAATTATTGGAAGGCACTATTGTTAATGTGCCACCACAAGGCGGCCGTAAACATCCGGATGCAAAAATGATAGCCGTTAACACCAAAAATATTTTATTTATTTGCGGCGGTGCTTTTGATGGCATCGAGAAAAAAATAGCGCAGCGCTTAAATACGCAAGCCGTTGGTTATGCTTCGTCGGTTAACGACCAGGAATTTGATAAAGGAAATTTATTGCAATATGTGTCGCCGCAGGATCTTAAATCATTTGGTTTAATTCCTGAATTAATTGGCCGTTTGCCGGTTCTTACTTATTTAAAACCTTTAGATAGAAGTGCGTTACGCCAGATCTTAACCGAGCCAAAAAATGCTTTAATTAAACAATACAAACAGTTGTTTAAAATGGAGGGTACAAAATTAGAGATCGAAGATGACGTTTTAAATTTGATCGTAGATAAAGCGCTTGAATTTAAATTAGGCGCCCGCGGCCTTCGCGGTTTGTGCGAAGCCATCATGACGGATATTATGTACACGCTGCCAAGCGAAGAAAAGCCGGTAAAACAATTTACCGTTACGCTTGATTACGCTTTGGATAAATTAAAGAAAGCAAAATTAAGCCAGTTAAAAGTAGCCTGATATCTATTTTTATAGCATCTGCGTGAGGGATTGCAGCGGAAAGCCCACAGCCGCAAAACCTTGCGGCGAGGACTTGGAGCGTAAAGCCCGACCCGGAGGGACACGCCCAAAGTATTATGAATTGCAAAACCTTTTATTAATTACTATTTTTAAAGTCTAACGTTATATTAACTATGGATTTTAAAAATTATAATTTCACCGTTACCGATCGTTTTGTTAAGTATGCAAAAATAGATACACAGTCCGATCCAACTTCTTCTACATGCCCAAGCACCGAAAAGCAAAAAAACCTTGCAAAAGTTTTAGTAGAAGAATTAAAACAAATGGGCATTAAAGATGCCGAGATGGATGAACACGGTTATGTTTATGCTACCATTGAAAGTAATACAAAAAAATTAGTGCCAACTATTTGTTTCTGTTCGCATATGGATACAAGCCCTGATTGCAGCGGTATCAATGTAAACCCGGTGATCCATAAAAAATACGATGGAAAAGATATTGTTTTACCGAACGATAAAACACAGATCATAAAGTTTAGCGAACATCCTGCGCTTGCCGAACAAATTGGAAATGACATTGTAACAGCCGATGGAACTACTTTACTTGGCGCAGATAATAAAGCCGGCCTTGCTGAGATCATGGATGCTGCACATTACTTAATGAATCACCCTGAAGTAAAACACGGAAACATCCGTTTATTATTTACACCCGATGAAGAGATTGGACGCGGTGCAGATAAAGTGAACATCAAAAAATTAAATGCAGAATTTGGTTATACCATGGATGGCGAAACACTGGGCCATGTAGAGAATGAAACATTCAGCGCGGATGGTGTAAGTATAAAGATCAAAGGTTTTCCAACACACCCTGGCTTTGCGAAAGATAAAATGCAGCATGCCATAAAGATTGCAGCGCAGATCATTAATAAACTACCCAAAGATAAAACACCTGAGACAACGGAAAAGAAACAACCCTTTATCCATCCAACAGGCATTAGCGGTGGGTTGGAAGAAGTGGAAATTAAATTCATTATCCGTGCCTTTGACACGCCAACGCTTTTGGAGCTGGAAGAAGAATTAAGGCAAATAACCATCGAAGTATTATCGCATTACGATAAATGCTCTTATGAATTTTTTGTTTCGCAGCAGTACCGTAATATGAAAGATGTATTGAATACTTGCCCGCAGGTGGTAGACTATGCTTTGGAAGCCATTAAACGTACTGGTGTAACGCCCGTTTTGTCAAGCATTCGCGGCGGTACAGATGGTTCGCGTTTATCGTTTATGGGTTTGCCTTGCCCCAATATTTATGCGGGCGAACATGCTTTTCACAGCAAACAAGAGTGGGTAAGTGTATCAGATATGCAAAAGGCGACTGAAACCATTGTTCATTTAGTTAGCATTTGGGAAGAGAAAGCCAATTAGACAATTGATTAATTAGACAATTAGTCAATTAAATAATTATAATGATCAACTACGAACCAATCATTCATAAAATTCAATTTCAGAATTTTGAAATAGATGTTCTGCGACTGGATCTTATAGATCCTGAAGTAAGTGGGAATAAATGGTTCAAGTTAAAAAAGAATATCAAAAAAGCACGCCAGGATGAACAAAAGACAATTATCACGTTTGGAGGCGCTTATTCTAATCATATAGCAGCAACTGCCGCTTTATGTAAATCCATGAAATTAAATTCTGTTGGTGTAATTCGCGGCGAGACAACCGAAATATTAAATCCAACATTGCAATTTGCAAAAGAAAAAGGGATGCAATTGTATTTTGTAGACAGGGAAACTTACGCAAAAAAAAACACGACTGAATTTAAAAAGCAGTTAAGCAATAAATTTGGCCCACATTATTTAATTCCCGAAGGGGGAAATAATAAAGAAGGATTGTTGGGTTGCACGGATATTTTAAAACCTGAATGGAATTACGATCATGTGTTTTGCGCCTGTGGTACGGGCACAACGTTTTTGGGAATATTAGCTTCAGCTACGCCCGAACAGCTAATAGTTGGCGTAAGCGTTTTGAAAGGAGAGAATAATTTAGCGAAAGAAGCTGTTGATCAGATAAGATCTGTTTTTCCTGAACGCGAGTTTGTAATTAACGGCAATGAAGAATTGGAAAAACAACAAATAGAAAACTGTTGCATCACCAACAATTATTGCTTTAACGGTTACGCAAAAAAAGATGAGACGCTTCTTGATTTTAAAAAGAATTTCGAAAAACAATTCGATATTCCTTTAGATCATGTGTATACAAGTAAATTATTTTATGCTGTTTTTGATCTGCTTACAAAAAATAAGATCAAACCCGGTGCAAAAATTTTAATTGTTCATAGCGGCGGGTTGCAAGGTAATAAAGGCTTTGAGGAAAGATACAAAGTAACGTAAAATGGAAAAGGTAAGATGGAAAAGGTATTTTTACTCGTCACATTTTCCATTTTCCCTCCTACATCTTCCATTCTGGAATTACCACTTTATTCCCAACCTGTAATTAGCGCTAAACCAGCCGAAAGATTGTTTAGGGCTGATCAATGTTCCGGCCGGTGAAGATAATATCCTTACAAAGCCAAAACCAAACGATAGATGTTGCACGAACATTTTATTTGGTGCGCCAAAGCGCCAGCCAAACTGGGTTTGGGCAGAGTAGGCTTCAATCCCCCGTAAAAACATGTCAGTTCCGTATCGTATCCTTGGACCGATAAAAAATTTCGGACTCATCTTTCTGCCAACATAAAAATTCACATCCAGGCCACCAATAAAATTAATGCCGCTTAAACGTTTTACCGAATTCTGGCTTGTGTCAAGCCTTGAATGGTATAGCGTTCCGTTCGGATCAAAGGTTACCGATAGCGGAAATACAAAACCGATCTTGTTATCTTTTGAATAGCGCTCGTAAACAAAAGTAGCCCTACCGTAAAAAATGCCAAAGGGTTGCACGCCAAATACATTTCTTTTTTGATCGGGTAACTTAAGGGTATCTAAAAAATTATTTTTTTTACCAGCCGAATAAATGAAGATATCCCCTTTATAATTCTCAACCAAAAGCAGCTCGCTTTTAGGAATTTGGCTGGTTTGTAGCGATGTATCTGTATTCTTAAAAAAAACAAGGTCTTTGGAAATAGAAACGATATAACCTTTTTTTACAGTACCGTTTTTAAAGAATAATTTATCCTGGGCATTTAAAATAAAAGAAAATGCAAGGAAAATAAATATGTATATCTTTTGCATTTATAATTTAAAGCCAAGGTTTATTCCAAAGTAAAATTTGGGTAACATGTTTACGTGTAAGGGCGTAGCGTTAGTGCCGTTATTTGACTGATTGCTCTTATTTAACTCAATATTGTATTGCTCTTTGTAATCGCCATGTAATTTAAATGCACCAAGGCCAAATATAGTTCGTATAAAAAAATTCTTTGTTATATCTGTATGCGAGCCAATGGTAAAAATGGTGGCCAGCTGGCTTCCGTTAGCAGCCTTATAAGTGGTATTAACCGAAACCACGGTTCCTACCTTGGTGCTGTCTGTTTTTACACTTGTGTAACTGAATGATGTATATTTTATCATCATACCAAAGTGCATGTAGGTTCTTTTTTCAAACGGCGCCGGGTAAAAGTTTATAAAGGCACCAAGATCATATTTTTTCTTAGCGTTAGCCAAAACAGCAATAAAGGCGTTAGTGGCATTCGCATTTAAATTAAAATTATATGCACCCATCAAACCAAGGCCGGTTTTTTTTGACACCTTACGCTCATAAAATGCGGCAATATCTGCGTTGCATAAGGCCAGTGTATTTATTGACACCCGGTTATAATTATAGGCATCGGCCTTTGGTTGTTTGTAATGAAAGTTCTCTTTTTTATCTTTCGGCGCCGTTACATTTTCTTCCGGCGTATTTAGTTTTTCAACAGAGCCGTTCGAAAATTCTATTAATATTAAAGATGACCTGGGAATTTGAAAGTTTTCATTTTCAGATCTGATGATAATTTGCTCGGGCCCTATCTCTGTTACTTTTCCGGTTTTGGTAGTGCCATCTAAAAAATAAAGTTTATCCTGGCATTTTAATGCAGCAGCAAAAAAAATAAGAATATAGGTTGCAAAATGCCTCATGCCTGTCAAAGGTAAGTAAAAGCCCACAAATTAACGCCGTTAATATACTAGATATTAACCTCTTAGTGTCAATACATGGCCATTTACTTATTTGCATAAAACTCACAGATTGATTATCTTTAAGCATAAATTTTTTATATAATTATGGGATGTAGTAGTGGAGGATGTGGGACTGAAAAAAATGGGGTGCCTGCAGGTTGTAATAATAACGGATCGTGCGGAACTTCGGATGGGTGCAATAAATTAACAGTTTTTGACTGGTTAGGAAATATGAATTTGCCCGAAGGGCAAAGCCAATTTGATATTGTAGAAGTGCGTTTTAAGAACTCGCGCAAGGAATTTTTCCGAAACCTAAATAATTTAAGCTTAAGTATTGGCGAGGTAATTGCTGTAGAAGCTTCTCCGGGTCATGATATTGGTACCGTTTCTTTAACAGGCGAATTGGTAAAACTTCAGCTTAAAAAACGCAACTTGAATTTTGATAGCGATGAAATAAAAAAAGTATACCGCAAAGCAAAACAAAGCGATATTGATAAGTGGAAAGAAGCGCAGTCGCTGGAGGTAAATACCATGTTTCGGGCAAGAACCATTGCCTTGAAACTAGGCCTGGAAATGAAACTGAGCGATGTGGAATTTCAGGGTGATAAATCAAAAGCAATATTTTATTATACAGCAGATGCCCGCGTGGATTTCAGGGAACTGATAAAAGTGCTGGCAGAAGAATTTAAAGTGCGTGTAGAGATGCGCCAGATAGGTGCCAGGCAGGAAGCTGCGCGTTTAGGAGGTATTGGTGCGTGTGGCCGAGAGTTATGTTGCAGCACCTGGTTAACCGACTTCAGAACAGTAAGTACATCTGCGGCAAGGTACCAACAGTTATCATTAAACCCGCTAAAATTGGCAGGGCAATGCGGCAAATTAAAATGCTGTTTAAATTATGAGCTGGATAGTTATGTAGATGCTTTAAAGGAATTTCCGGATATGGATGGCAAAAAATTGCTTACCAAAAAAGGAGAAGCGTTTTTGCAAAAAACAGATATTTTCCGTCGTATGATGTGGTTTAGTTACCGCCACGATCCGGGGGTGTTTATTCCGTTAAATGTAAAAACAGTACATGCGGTTTTAGAAGCGAACGCAAAAGGCGATCTGCCCGATGATATTAAATCTGCATTAGTTACCGAGGCGCTTTCAAAAGCGGTAGAGCAACCGGTTTTTGAAAATGTTGTGGGCCAGGATAGTTTAACACGTTTTGATAAAAAACAAAAACCTAAACATCACAACAAACCTAACAGGAACAATCAAAATAAGCCAAACCAGAATCCGAACCAAAAAAATAACAATAACCAAAATCAAAAACACCAGCACCCAAATCAAAAACCAAAAATGCAGGGTGGCGGCGATAAGCCTAATAACAATCCGAATAAAAACAAACCAAAGCATCACCACAACAACAACAATAAAAAATTCAATAAACCGAATAATGACAATAAGAATAAACCAAATAACGATCAGCCAAAAAAAGATGTTTAAAGCAATGGCATTATTTTTCGGGGTGATTTTCTTATTATCGTCCTGCAACAGTAATGTAGTTTACAGTAAATACCAAAGCTTTAATGATAACGAATGGTATGCAAAAGACAAAGCTGTTTTTGATCTTGATATCACCGATACCGTAACGTTAAACAATATTTCGTTAATGGTGCGTCATGCAGATGCTTACCCATACAGTAATTTGTTTGTTTTTGTAACTACAAAATACCCTGATGGAAAAACACTAACAGATACCATGGAAGTTATTTTAGCTGATGCCAAAGGAAAGTGGCAAGGGAGTGGTGCCGGCGATATATTTGATTTTAAAGTGCCTATTAAAAATAATGTGCGCTTTCCTTTAAAAGGTAAATACCAGTTTACGTTTGAACAGGGTATGCGCGTAGATCCTTTACCATTAATAATGGATTTTGGATTTGAGATCGAAAAAAGTAAATGATGCGCGAAAGTTTGAACGCAGTTAATTAAAGATAGTTAGCGGTTATTTTTTTATCTCTACCACATCTTTCCCCACGCTCTTGAATTTGTCAAACACTAAGGGGTCGTGCCCGGGAATAACAAGATCTGTATCGAGTACATATGCTTTCATATTTCTTAAATTTTGCACATACGCTTTCTGATCGCTGGTAGCAGGACTTGACAGTAGCTTGTTAACATTGCGGTAGTACTTGCAATTGTCAGAAGCGAGGATCACGTTTTGCTTACCATTATTGGCCATTACAAATTGCGATCCTGCAGTATGTTTTGAGCCAGAGAATACAGTTACTGCAGGAAGGATCACCTGATCTTTTTTTCCATGCATATTTATGAGTGTAAGACTGCCGTTTGTTTTTCTGTCAAGTATCTTTTGGATATCTTTCTTTTTAAATCCAATAGCTTCCGGGTCTTTTCTTTTTTTTACAAAATCGTTATAATCTTCTTCCTGCATCCACACCATAGCTTTTGGATAAAGATCAATTCCTCCGATATGATCCCAATGTGGATGCGTGATAACGATATCAGTTATCTCTTCTGGTTTTACATTTACCGTAGACAACAATTTTTCGGGCGAAGTAAAGGTTATCTTTTTTGGATCCGCTTCAGCATCGTCGGTAAAACCGGCATCTACTAAAATGATCTTGCCATTATCTTTGCCTTTTAATAACCAATACATAAAAAACACTTTCGTACTGTCGCCACTTTTGTCTCCCACGGCCTGGTCTTCCATACGCACATAATTTGTACGTTCGCCAAACTTAAGTGCGTAAATAGTATAAGTGTTTTTATCGTAAGTAGCAGTTTGCGTATAAAAAATAAATGGCAAAAGCATTACATAAATAAAAAAAAGAGATCTGCTCATGCTTTAAATTTATGAAACTTTGGTTGAATGCCAACTATCGTTTTTTTCTGCTAGCTATTATCTGGTTTGTAGCTTAAAACGGTTTTTCCGCCAGGGTATAATTTTGATTGTATTGGTGTATATTTACGAACACCGTCTACCGAATTAAAAATGGTTAAACCGCTACTAATAGCTGTAGGATTTACAATAAGATGATACTCGTCAATCAGGTTTTCTTTTATCAGTGACGAAACAAAATCTGCACCACCGAACACAAGAATATCTTTACCATTTTGTTTTTTTAGCTCAGAGATCTGTTCTTTAAGATCTTCTTTTATTACAGTAGTGTTATTCCAAATAGACTTATCCAGCGTTTTGGTAAAAACAACCTTTTGAATATCAGTTATTCTTTTTGCCAAAGGATGAGCAGGATTTTCTTTAGCCGTATCGCCCCAGAATTTTATTATGGTCTCGGCTGTTTTTCTGCCAAGCATTAGGGTATCAGAGCTATCAAGCAACGAAACCATAAAGGCTATTAATTCTTCATCCGGATTCCAGGTCATCCAGTCACCTTTTCCATTTGCCTGTGCAACAAAACCGTTAATGGTCATTTGCATTTGTAGTTTTAATTTTCTCATGATTACTTGTTTTAATTTTAAACAAAGATAGATGGTCGGGTAAAGTTTTATGGGGTGTGATAATGTCGTTCTGAGGGGTGGAATGCGACAAGGCTTTATTTGTTCTTATTTATAAAATACCGGTGCAAAAAAATGCGGTTGTTAATTTGTAACCGGTATCGTAAAAAAAACAGAAATTTCGTTGGGAACGTGTGGGTGTGTAAAATTAAAATCTTTTGTATCAATAATAAAACCTCCGTTGAATACTTCTTTTTCAAAAACAAACGGAATTTTAATTTCTTTAGCAATATCTTTTATGGTAAGTTTTCCGATGGCTTCGTAATGATCGCCAGCTTTAATAATAGAAGTAGATTCAAAAGAGATAGAAGGAAATTTGTCAGCCATCAATACATCAGGACCAGTGGCACTATAGTTTTTTGAAGGGTTTCCTGTATCGATGGTTTTTGCTTCTACAAAAGCAATGATCTTTGAATTTTTAAGATCGTTTTTATCGAACGAGATGGTCGCTTTTAGCCCTTTAATAGTACCGTAATTAGGGGCAGGCATGCTATCTACATTTACCGAATCTGAATTTTACAACGTAATCTTCTTTAATTTTCCAGTTAACGCTACTGTATATTACAAAGGCCGATGCCAATAAAAGGGTGAGCGTACAGATCAGTAATTTTGACTTTTTCATTTACATGAAAGTAAATATAATTGGCCAAAAATTATTTGGGTTATAATTTTTAATGTTGCCCGTAAAAAACAGAACTTACTTCTTGAGTAAAGAATTCCAGCCCTGTGCTTTTAATTCATGAACAGAGCCCGCTTTGGCTACCATTAAGCAGCCTTTGGCTTCGTTTGTAATATGGCCAATGATCGTAAATTCTTTAACGGATTTTATCTTATCGTAATCGCCAATATCAACAGTAAAGAGTAATTCGTAATCTTCGCCGCCACTTAAGGTGCAAAGCGTAGGGTCGAGTCCGAATTCAAAGGCCGTTTCGTATGTTAAAGGATCTATGGGAATTTTTTCTTCATATAATTCCACGCCCACGTTTGATTGTGTACAAAGGTGTAGTATCTCCGACGAAAGGCCATCGCTCACATCGATCATTGAGGTTGGTTTTACTTTTATTTTTTTGAGTAGTTCAATAATATCCTGGCGGGGCTCCGGTTTTAACTGGCGCTCTAAAATATAATCCTTACCATCCAGATCGGGTTGTAAATTTGGATTCTCTTTAAAAACCGATTTTTCTCTTTCTAAAACCTGTAACCCCATATAGGCAGCACCTAAATCGCCGCTCACGCAAAGTAAGTTACTTTCTTTAGCGCCGTTGCGGTAAACAATGTCTTCTTTTTTTGCAGCGCCAATAGCGGTAATATTAATTACCAGGCCCGTTAAACTGGATGTTGTGTCGCCGCCAACAAGATCTACATTATATTTTTTACAGGCCAGTAACATACCTGAATATAATTCTTCTAAAGCGCCTAACTTAAAACGGTTAGAGATGGCAATGGAAACCACTATTTGACGTGGTTCTGCGTTCATGGCGTAGATATCACTTAAATTAACGATCACGCTTTTGTAACCTAAGTGTTTTAAAGGAACGTAAGTAAGATCAAAATGAACACCTTCTACAAGCATGTCAGTGGATATAACTGTTTGCAGATTGTCGTTATCGATCACTGCGGCGTCATCACCCACACCTTTTATGGTGGAGTCGTGATTTAACTCAATATGTTGTGTTAAGTGTTTAATTAATCCAAACTCCCCTAATTCAGAAAGCGCTGTGTCTCCGGTATTGTCAAAATCCATTCTCTAAAATTTTATTTATTTTTTTTGCCAGTTTAAGATCCAGTTCGGTTAAACCACCAGCATCGTGTGTGTTTAAACTTATCGAAACCTTATTGTAAACATTCTTCCAATCGGGGTGATGATCCATTTTTTCAGCTTCAAGCGCCACCTGCGACATAAACCCGAAAGCCTGCACAAAATCTTTAAAAATGATTTCCCGAACAAGGCAATTGCTTTTTATTGTCCAATCTTTAAGATCGGAAAAAACGGTTTCAAGCTCCTGTTGTGTATAGGCTTTGGGTCTCACAGTTTAAAGATACGATTTATATTGCAGTTAGAAAGTTTAAAGGTTTAGAAAATTGGAAAGTTAGAAAGGTAAAATGTGTTATTGTGTAAATCGCTGATTTTTAATCTTCAATCTTTAATCCTTTATCACCACGCTGGTGCTGGCTACATCGCCATTCATGGGTGGTAGCAGCTTGGTTACTTTCACTTCAAGTGTTTTAAGGGTCTTAAATTCTGCTTTTATCCTTTTAAAGATCCTGTCACACACTTGTTCTATCAGTTTACTTCTTATGGCCATTTCGGCTTTGCTTATTTCGTATACAGTACAATAATCCAGAGTTTTTGTAAGATCATCGGTTTGCGCTGCTTCGGTAAAATCGGTGGTCATGTATACATCTACAATGTAATTTGCGCCAATGCGACCTTCTTCTTCCAAACAACCGTGGTAAGCATATAATTTTATTCCTTCAATATTTATCTGGTGTATCATAAGCAATTTTAAAAATTATTTACCAAAATCCAAACCATCCTGGTTGCCCTGGTTTTGATCGCCAAGACCTTTCATTTGTTTGCCACGCTTAAATATAGATGCATCCATCTTTCCAAACAAGTGCGTGATGCTTAATTTTACAAAGCGCGCTTCTCTTCTGCGGGAAAGATCCTGTGTATAATAAGGCGTTTCGTAATGCGCACCCATGCGGCGCGTGTTAAAGGCATCGCTTAAACTGGCGTTGATGATCCATTTGGTGCCTATCATTTT
The DNA here is from genome assembly GCA_044226875.1 of Bacteroidia bacterium. Classification (GTDB taxonomy): domain Bacteria; phylum Bacteroidota; class Bacteroidia; order B-17B0; family Aurantibacillaceae; genus Aurantibacillus. The sequence continues at coordinate 744,042 of JBGAGD010000002.1, read as the reverse complement.
ATTTATCGATACATCCATTGAGTAGATAGGATTGCTGGCGCCCAGCAACAATACTTTTGGCGATTCGTAATTGCCATTAACCTGTAGCGTTAATTGTTTTGGGAACCTGTAAGAAAGTGTAGCCTTTGTATTATAGGCATAACCTTCTGCTTTAACATCTGGCCTGCCGGGCACCACCGTGCCTTTTATATAAATGTAAAAAATATTGGCGTTAAATGTTGCATCCAGGTTTTTAAAGAAGGTATATTTAATGGTATGCTCCATACCATAGCGTATGCTGTTCTTTCCGTTTACTGTAGTGTTCACTAAAACAGTAGGGTCAAATTGTGATGGGTAAGCCACATCGGTGATAGGCTGTTCTTCGTAACGGAAATAACCGGAGCCTAAATAACTTCCTTTGCCAAATGTTTTATTATAATTGATCTCTGCAATATTTTTAAACTCAGGCTTTAATTGTGGGTTGCCGATGCGGTAGTTTTGTTTATCGGCAAACATTACAAACGGCATTAACTGAAAAAAGTTTGGGCGATTGATCTTACGGCTAAAATTAAGCTGCAGTTCCTGGTTCTTTTTTAATTTTTTCGAAAAATAAATTCCCGGGAACAATGATTTTAAAATGTCGTTGCTTGTACCGGGATAGTTGTACGAGAAGCTTTGTTTTTTATCAGTAATGGTGCCTTTGTAATAAGATTGCTCAAAACGCAAGCCCGCCTGGTACGAAATATCCCAAAAGGTTTTGGCGCTATAATTTATATAGGCTGCATTTACCATATCATCGATCACGTAATGGTTGCTCATAATACTATCGCGCGTGTAAATGTCCTGGGTGGATGTTGCATTTGAAGTATTGTTCTCGCTTAGCGATTGTTTGTAAAATGCCTTTATCCCGGCTTCAAACTTTTTTGTTTCGCTGATAGGGTTAACATAATCCAATTGCAAAACATATTGACTGGCGTTGCTTTTACCAATATTTTTCTGGTAAGTATTTGGTATAGAAAACGTATCCGGATTAAAATGTGTGGTTGTGGTAAACAGGTAACCGTTATTAGAGTTGGTATAATTATAGCTACCATCAACAGTTAATTCTTTACCTGCTTTTGGATAGGTTTTTTTGTAGATCATTTGAGCATTATAATTCTGGAAGGCGGCATGCTGTTCATTTATGCGGTCGCCATACAAATGTTGCACTGAGTTGGCATCAAGCACTTCATATTTTTGAACGTCGCTGGTTTTAAACCGGCCGGCAACGATCATACCATTTAAAGAAAGCGTGTTGCGGTTATTGATATTATAATCAATACCAAGCCTGCCAAAATTAAAGGCATTGAACATGTTTGTTTTGTTGTTTTGGTTAAAAAAGCCAGAAGCTTTTCCGGTTGTAGTATCCAACTGTGTTCTGTATGTATACCCAAGTGTATTATTAATAGCCTGGTTGTATGAATACATGGATGAAAAGTTCCAGCGCCCCTCTTTTACATTTAAATTCAGCATGCCGCCATATCTGTCGCCGGTGCCGGCATTGGCCATCATCATGCCGTTGTATCCAGGCTTAAGATTTTTTTTCATGATAATGTTTAAGATACCACCGGTAGCGTTAGCATCATATTTTACAGACGGATTGGTGATTATTTCAACTCTATCTATCTGGTCGGCCGGGATCTGAAGTAATGTAAGGTTGGTTGGCCGGCCGTCCACGTATATAGTAGGGCTTTGATTTCTCAGCTGTGCATTGCCATCAGCATCCATGGTAACTCCCGGAACGTTCTTCATAACGTCTGCCGCTGTGCCGCCTTTTATAGAAAGATCCTTATCCACATTATAGGTACGTTTGTCAATTGACATTACAACGGTATTCTTTTCTGCGGTAACCTCTACTTCGTTCAACTGTTTTTCGTCTACCTGCAATTGTATATCGCCAAGGTCCTGTTCCAGTTTATTGGGAAGTTGTATATAGATCTTTGTTTCGTAGGTTTTATAACCAAGTTGTATTACCTTAAACCTAAACCCGCCCATGGCCGGAAGGTTCTCAATATTGAATTCACCATTCTCTCTTGTTAAACCGCCTCCCATAAGACTGTCCTTATTATACCAAAGCACTGTGCACGACGCAAATTCAACCGGTTTTTTGGTTTTAGCGTCAACGATCTTTCCGTAAACACGCCCTTTAATGTCTTTAAGGGCTTTCATCATATCTTTATTGGCACCGCCACCTCCCGGTGGGCCTTGTGCTTTTATAAAAAGACTAAAAAAAAGTATAGTAAAAAGTAAAAATCTTTTCATGTTATTTGCAATGCAAAATTACGAGAAAATAAACGTTTAAGGCTGCTTTATTTTATTAAAGGTAACAGCAATGGATGGCAGGGTTTTTTATAGTTTATTAACCATTGTTTAACGATTTTATGAAATAGCGCAATTTGTTTTATATTTGCGGATGCTTACCGGTAAAATGATCATATTTTCTGCCCCTTCAGGCTCGGGTAAAACTACCCTGGTAAGGCATATTTTAAAAACCTTTCCTGAATATATCGAATTTTCTATCTCTGCTACAAGCCGCCCAAAACGTGGTGTTGAAGAGAACGGGAAAGATTACCATTACCTTACGCCGGAAGAATTCAAGAAAAAAGTGGCCAATAACGAATTTTTAGAATGGGAAGAGGTATATGCCGGAACTCATTATGGCACCTTAAAGTCGGAAGTAGAGCGTATTTGGGCAAAAGGCAAGGCCGTTATTTTTGATATTGATGTAGAAGGCGGTTTAAATTTAAAGAACCAGTTTCCCGAAGATTCGCTGGGTATTTTTGTGATGCCGCCAAGTATTAAAATACTCGAAGAGCGCCTGCACTCAAGAAGTACCGATAGTAAGGAAAGTATTGCCCGCCGTATTGCAAAGGCCGAAAAAGAGCTAAAAACCGCTGAATTATTTGATGTGTTCATCCTGAATGAGCACCTCGAAGAGGCCTGTGCCAAGGCAGAAGAGCTGGTTAGGGATTTTTTAAAGATCTGACCCCGTTTTATTTATCAACCCACAAATTATACCGCATTTTAGGTATTCCCGTCATTAGTTTTTGCTATACATTTGTTTTTAGAATCAGTCTAAATAACAAATTTAATTGAAAAAGAACTCCCCCATAAGGATCATTATTGCCGATACCGCTTTTATTATCAGAAAAGGATTAAAAACACTTATTTCTGAGAACACGGCCTTTGAATATGTTGCGGAAGTTACAGATACTAACGCTTTGTACCTTGCCTTAAAGAATCATGAAGCAGACGTGTTAATTGTTGACCATTGCTGCGATGATTGTTTTTCGCTTGAAGCGATTACAAATATCAGGAATGATCATCCGCAGTTGAATATCCTGGTGATCTCTCATGAAAAAACGGCCGAAGAAATAAAAAAGATCATTGGCATTGGCATTAAGAATTATTTATTAAAGGATTGCGACGAAGCAGAGATCACCGATGCCATTATCGCCTGCGCCAAAGGCCACAAATATTTTTGCGGACAGATCATTGATATTCTACTTGAAAAAGAGATCTCTGCTAAAGATCATTGCTTAACCGGTAGTATTTCGCAACGTGAAATTGCTGTTATCAAACAATTGATAACCGGTAAACGCCCGAAAGAAATTGCCGCCGTTATGAATTTAAGTTATCATACCATTGTTACCCACAAACGAAATATTTATTCTAAACTTAGCATCAATAATTCTGTTGAATTGATGCAATATGCGGCCAGAACAGGTTTGCTCAAATAATTTTTATTTGCGATACCATAATTTTGGTATCACTACTAACAAATTCTTATTACAAAAATTACTCTCATTTGCGTATTGTACGCATTTGTCTTTGTGTCCATCTTTGCGAATGTTATTTATAATCATTCTAAGCAGAAAAAACATGAAGAAAAAAATACTTTCAATAAGCTTTTTAGCTTTATTTACAGTTACCGCAAACGCGCAGGTTATTATTGATACTGTTGCTGTGGGTTCTGGATATATTAATCAAAAATGGTACAGCCTGCAAAATGATGAACAGGGCACACAAAACAAAGACAATTGGGATATTGCTTTTGAAGTTACCGGCACAAGCGCAGCCATTTTGGCCAACACACAAAAAGCAAATTTTGCAGTTTATAAAACGCATTTCAGTATTGCCGATTACGCAACGCTCGATACAGTTGGTATCGCATCGTGGCCAATGTTATATAACAGCGATAGTACCTGGACGATCGGTGCATTTAACCGCGGCGCTAATCCAAATAATGCAAGCGATCTTGGCTGGGGTCTGTACGATCAAAACACGCACATAGTTACCGGGGATAGTTGTTATGTTATAAAATTATCTGCTACCTCTTACAAAAAATTAAAGATCGTTACCTTATCCGGCGGTATCTATTCTTTTGAATACGCCAACATTAACGGCACTTCTTCTCAAACTGCCGCCGTTAATAAATCCAATTACACCGGTAAAAATTTTGCGTATTACGATATGACCGGAAATACTGCGCTCGACAGAGAACCCGTTTCCGGCAGTTGGGATCTCACTTTTGTAAAATATACCGCTTTTATTCCAACGCCATATCCGGTTGTTGGCGTGTTGGGCAACAAAGGAGTAACCATTGCGCAGGCAAATAATGTTACTAATCCGGCAGCATACAACAACTGGACAGCTCACTATCAAAGCGTAAACATAAGTACCATCGGTAACGATTGGAAATATTTCGACCTGAATAATAACGCCTGGTTAATTTCGCAAGACACCGTTTATTTTGTAAAAGACAAAGTCAACAGCGTTTGGAAATTAAGATTGACGGGTTTTGGGGGATCTACGAACGGTAATTTTATTTTTTCGAAGGAAAAGGTTTCAATTGTTGGCATTGCCGATGTTAAAGGCAATCCCGTATCGCAGGTAATGTTGTATCCAAATCCTTCGGCCACCGGTAATGCAACACTTTTATTTTTAACCGAAACAGATAACGTAAATATCACGGCGTCTATAATAGATATTACCGGTAAATTAATTTCTACAGAAAATATTACAACCGTTAACGGAATGAATCAGCACCATTTGAATACCTCTTCACTAAATGCAGGGATTTATTTTATTCAGTTAAACGCAGGAGGAAACAGTACAACAAAAAAATTAATCATTCAATAAAAAACTCATGAAAACAATATTTTTCGCTATCGCATTAATAACAGCTACGTTAATTTCTGCGCAAACAAAAACAAACGACCAACCAAAAGCCGGTGCTATAAAATCTTTAGCTCCAAAAATAGAAGAAGACAAGGCCTGTATTAAAAGTATGTGCGGCATTTACAAAGTATCTTTTGATTTTGCAGAAACCTTTTCGCCGGATACTGCCTATAAATTTTATCCGCGTTATAAAGAACACGGTATTGAATATGTTTTTTTAGTTGAAGAAACGCCAACTAAGATTGCCTTACAACATTTATTGATCATAAACGACAGCACCATTATTAAACACTGGCGCCAGGATTGGGTTTATGAAAATAAAGAAGTATATAATTTTTATAAAGAGAATGAGTGGATTAAAACCATATTAACTGCCGGTCAGGCAAAAGGCACATGGACACAAAAAGTTTACCAGGTAGATGATAGCCCGCGTTACGAAAGCTATGGCACCTGGGTGCATGTAGATGGAAAACATTTTTGGGAAGGCGTTAACGATTCGCCTTTACCACGCCGCGAATTTACAAAGCGTAACGATTACAATGTGATGAGACGCCATAGTCGTATGGAAATATTCAAAGATAGTTGGGTGTTGAACCAGGATAACGAAAAAATTGTGCGAGGCAATGGTGTAGATAAAGTATTGTGTTGGGAAAAAGGTATGGAGCGTTTTACAAAAGGTAACTATGACGCAAGCCCTGCAATAAAGTGGTGGGAAAAACAAAAGCAATACTGGTTAGATGTACGCACGACCTGGGAAGAAGTATATTCTAAAACCCCCGATCTTAAATTACAGGTAAAAGTAGACAACAAACGTTTATACGAGAGTTTATTCTCTTTAGGAGATAAAGTTTGTAAAGACAGCAGTTATGTACAGGGTTCTGCAAAAGCGGATATTAAAAAAGTGATCGAATCGTTTTTAAAAGCTGTTTAAAAACTTTGCATTGTAATATAAATATTGGTTGCAGGTGAAGAAGTTATTTTTGTATTTTTTTGTAGGTTTTTTTATGTGCGTAAACGCGCAACAACTCCATATTTATTCTGCAAAAGATTCACTTCGCATTCCATTTGCCACTTTGCTGATTAAAAATAATACCATCAGTTATGGTAAAACATCAAATGATCATGGCGTTGTTGAACTTCAAAAATTTGAGGATACTGTTATTTATAATTTAATGGTGCAATGCTTTGGATTTGAAAAATATAACAAGCGGCTTTCCGGCAAAGAGATAAATAACCTGCATAAAATATATTTAAAACCGGGGCACATAAGCCTCGATGAAGTAGTGATCACCGCACAATACGAGCCCACATCAACAGAACAGGCCGTACAAAAGATAAAAATAATCGATAAAGAAAAGATCCGGCAAATGGGCGCAGTAAATTTGCGCGATGTGTTATCTAACCAATTAAACGTGCGCTTGCAACAGGATAATGTTTTAGGTAGCGCTATGAGCTTGCAGGGCATTGGCGGCGAGAATGTAAAATTCCTGATGGATGGTGTGCCAATGATCGGGCGCTTAAATGGCAATATTGATCTTTCGCAAATAAATATGAACAATGTAGAACGTATCGAATTTATTGAAGGCCCCCTTTCTGTGCAATATGGTACCAATGCTATTGCCGGAACGATCAATATCATTACAAAAAGATCAACGACAAAAAGATATTCAGCAGGTGTTACCTCGTATTATGAAAGTATTGGTACATATAATTTAACAGCCGATCTAAATCTGGCTGTAAAAAAACACAACTTGCAAATAAACGGTGGTCGTAATTATTTTGATGGATGGAACAGCAATGATAAGAGTTTCTATGTTCCAAAAGCGCAACCGGCAGATAGTTTACGGTTTAAACAATGGAAACCAAAAGAACAATATTTTGCAAGTGCCGCTTATCAATATGTTTTAGAAAAAATAAATATTGGCTTTAAAAGTGCCTGGTTCAATGAACTGATCATTAATCGCGGTTATCCTCGGGCACCTTATGCAGAAACATCGTTTGACGACCGTTATTACACGAAGCGTATCGACAACAGTGTTTCTGTGAAAGGAAAATTATCTGATCACTGGTCTGTTAACTTTTTATCGGCCTATAATTATTATAACCGCGTAAAAAGAACCGTATATAAGGATCTTACCACTTTGGAAGAAACACTTTCTGCAAATAGTTCTGACCAGGATACAAGCACCTTTACTTTATTAATGAGCCGGGCGTCTTTCATTCATTCAAAACCTTTATCAAAAATAAATTACGAATTGGGTTATGATATTAACTACGAATCGGCTTTTGGTAAACGCATCAACGAACAATTACAGTATATGGGTGATTATGCATTATTTGTTACCGGCGAATATAAACCTCTTTCCAAACTTGTTATTAAACCCGGATGGCGTTATGCTTATAATACAGTTTATAAAACGCCGGTCATTCCTTCTTTAAATTTGAAGTGCGACCTGTCAGAAAACCACACCTTACGGGCAAGTTACGCCAGGGGATATAGAGCGCCGGCAATTAAAGAGCTTTATTTTTACTTTGTGGATATCAATCATAATATTATCGGTAATCTACAATTACGATCTGAACAATCAGATAATTATTCTTTATCGTATAATTATAAACGTGATATAAAAAAATGCCGCCTTAAATTTGATGCGAATTTTTTTTATAATAATATCTTTAACCTAATTACACTGGCACAAACAACAGCGACTGAGTATTCTTACATAAATATTGGCAGGTATAAAACACTTGGCTCGCAATTAAGTACCACGCTAAATTTTAAACACCTGTCGTTACAAGCTGGTTATAATTATACCGGGCGTTATAACAACCTGTCAACAAACAAGGATGTGCCACAATTTACCTACAGTCCGGAAGTATTAACCAACGCAAGTTATAGGTTTATAAAAGCCGCCACAACACTTTCTGTGTTTTATAAATACAATGGCAAATTACCGGGTTATGCACTAATAAACAACGAAGTAACGCAAACGTATATTGCCGGTTACAATATAATGGACGCAACAGTAAATAAAATTTTCTTTAACGAGAAAATCATCTTAACTGTTGGCTGTAAAAATTTATTTGACGTAAAAAATATTAATTCAACTATTGCCGCTGGTGTTCATAGTTCTTCGTCTTCAACAATACCGCTTTCAACCGGTAGAAATTATTTTATTAAACTGGCTTTTAATTTTAGTAAAGGATGAAACTTTTTTTTATACTTTTTATTTCTGTGTTATTTTTTGGCTGCGAGAAAAAAGAATTACCTGTAAAGAAATATAACAGGGGAGACGTTATAACCGCGCAAATTGATATGGAACCAAATTACAAGAACCAGGTTTGGTACAGGCTTAGTGATAATAAGATCGTTTCAACAAATTTAAGAACAGATTGGGACCTTGCTTTTGAAGCCTCGCAAAACGGATGGCATATTATGTTAAATGGTGCAAATGCGATGAAAGTGTATAAAACAAATTTCGCAGAGTTAAGCCAGGTAAATGATACTGCAGGACTTGCTATTAACAGCAAAGCTGATATGCCCGGTGGAAACCTTGATAGTACGGCTATTGGCAATTGGCAGGCAGATAATAAAGTATACATTATTAATCGCGGTTATAATGAAGCAGGTCAAATGATAGGATTTTATAAATTTAAAATAACAGCACAAACCGCAACGCAATATACTTTTGAATATGGGAATGTTTTTGATTCGCAAACTTTTCAGGGTGTAGTGAATAAAGATGACGCATATAACTTTATTAATTTTTCTTTTGCTTTAAAAATGCCATTGAACAGCGAACCGAAGAAATCTGATTTTGATCTTTGTTTTACTTCGTACACCTATCTCTTTTACGATCCTCTTCAGTATTACCAGGTAACGGGTGTTCTGGCAAAGGAAGGCACACGAATTGTAAAGGTCAATGATAAAGGATTTGCAGATATTGTAATTAACGATACAACCGGAAAAACCTTTCAAACCAACCGGGATGCTATCGGTTACGAATGGAAATCTTTTAATCTTAACAACAATTTATATACTGTTGATGTAAATAAGTGTTACATCATTAACGATACAAAAGGCTTTTATTATAAATTGCATTTTATTGATTTTTATAACTCATCCGGCCTAAAAGGATTTCCGAAATTTGAATTTAAAAAATTGTAATAATAATTTGTATAGAACTACATTATTGGCACTTCGAGTAGTTTCGACGATAGCGGAAACGATTATTATAGCTCTCAAGGCGTGATTATCATCGCTACTCGAACTGACAAGCCATAAAAAAACCCTTTCATTTTATTGAAAGGGTTCTCTATAGCATGTATAGTTAATTAAGCTTCAGCTTTTGGTTTATCAGCATCACGCAATTTGGTTAACTCATCGTTGATCAATTTACGTTTTGCAGCTATCTCTGCCATTTTCGCTTTTTCGCCTGCAATTTTATCTTCAATCTCTTTCATAAAGCTATTGCTGCCTTTTGAAGTTTTGAAAAAACCAAGGTTATTATCATAAGTGCGAATGCGGCCGTTTATCTCATCGCTTATCTTTTTAAGAAAATCCGATTCTTTGCGCAACAGGTCAAAGCCATTATCCGAAGCAGCCAAACGATCCAGTTTTGTTTTAAACTGCATCATCGCAATCTCTTGCTTATCGATGTTCATTTTTTCATACAACTCGTCCACCCTGTTATAGAACGCGTCGTTCAAACGTTTTTTATCTTTCATTGGTACCATGCCGGCAGCGTTCCATTCTGTTGTAAACGCTTTTAACTGCTCACGGTTGGCATTCATATCATCGCCTAAATTAAATTCATTAAAACGCGCAAGAATAGCTTCTTTGGCAACTAAATTAGTTTCGTACGACGCATCCACGTTTTCATAATATGCTTTTTTAGCATCAAAAAAGTGATTGCAGGCCTTTCTGAAACGTGCAAATAATTTAGGCTCTTCTTTATCGCCGTTACTTGGATATTTTTTCCAGTTATCTTGCAGGCGAATAAGTTCAGCACCTGTTTTTTGCCAGTCAGTGCTGTTTTTCAAAGCCTCTGCTTTTGAGATCAGCTCAGATTTTATTTTGCGGTTGGCCGCATATTTTTCGTTTTGCACTGCGAAAAATTCTTTTTTCTTTTCAAAAAAAGTATCACAAATAGCTCTGAATTCTGTCCAGATCTTTTCATTGTCTTTTTCGGTTGTTCTGCCAACGGTTTTCCATTCGTTTTGCAAAGCAATTAATTGCTCGGTAGTGTCATTCCATTTTACATTACCTTCTTCTGCAGCAGCAACAAGTGCTTTGGCCTTTTCAATCAATTCTAATTTTGATTGAAGGTTGGTCTCCTTTTTCTCTTCAATGCCGGTATAATGGGTTTTTATTTTAGCGTAAGTCTCATCCAAAACAGTTTTGTATTCCTGTTTTAAAATTTCCCATTTACTATTAGGTACCGGGCCAATTTCGTCCCACTCGTTACGGTAAACTTTTATTAGCCGTTCGGCCTCTTTAATATTTTCTACAGACTGGATAGCTTTTATTTTACCAAGCAATTCTGTTTTTAATTCAAGGTTCTTTTTAAGATCATGCTCCTGTAAATCGCGGAAGATCTTTAAATTATAATAGAACTCCTCAACTGCTTTACTATAATCGGCCTGAACTTCTTTATATTTATGCGAAGAAACAGCGCCGGTATTTTTCCACTGGGTTTGTAACTCCTGAAGCATTTTAACAGCAGCCCCTACATTATCGCTTAATTTGCTAAGGTCACTTATTTTAGAGATGATCTCTAGTTTAACAGATAAGTTTTTAGCCTGCTCCGAGGCCACTTTTGCATCCGCTTCTTTTTTCAGTTTAGCGTGTTTCTCCACCAAACTCTCAAATTTCAGGTCTTCGGCCTGTTTTGGATATTCAAATTCTTTTGGCTTGCCGCCCTCATCTACAAAGGCCTGGCGGGCAGTTTCAAATTCAGTTGTCCAAAGTTTTTGATACTCTTTCTGCAGAGCACGCACATTAGCAGCAACTTCACCTGCATCTTTCGTTAGCAGTTCTTCTAATTTGTTAATCAATTCGGTCTTCATTTAAGATATTTTAATCATTACCCCAAAAATAGTGGAAAAGAGACAGAGAACAAAACCCTACCTTTGTTGTTTTTTCGCAAAGATTTGTATAACTTGTAATTTGTTTGAGAATGGTATCTGAGAAAAATATCGAACTTCTTCAGTTCGATAAAATAAAACAACTTATTAAATTAAAATGCTGTGGCAAACAGGCAAAAGCCTTGTGCGATGGTATTTCGCCACAGATCCTGTCTCCGGAGATCCTTAAAAGATTAAATCAAACCAACGAAATAAAGGTTATACTGGCGTCAAATGGTTATTTCCCTTCTGTAGAGCACGATGATATTATTGAAGAGCTTACAGTTTTAAATATCGAAAACTCTCTTCTTCACGAAACAGAATTATTAAAGGTTTTAAAGACCACCGAAGTGATCAATACACTGATTCGGTTCCTGAAAGGAAAAAAAGCAATATTGCCCTACCTTTCTGAGTTGGCTGGCAATATTGAAGTTTGCGAAAATGTAGTGAAAGAGATTGACCGAATTATAGATGCAGAAGCACAGGTAAAAAGTAACGCCTCTGCAGAACTGAGCAGAATTCGCAAACAAATAGGTGAGAAAAGAAGGGAAAGCGACCGCCGTTTTTATAACCACATTAACGACCTGCGTAAACTCGGATATTTAAGGGATAACGAAGAAGGTTTTTTTAATGGCAGAAGAACCCTGGCCGTTTTGGTAGAATATAAGGCAGAAGTTTCGGGTTTTGTGCACAGTAAAAGTGAAAGCGGTAAAACCATCTTTATTGAGCCTGGTGTTACCATAGCCATTAATAACGAAATAGCCGAGCTTGAAATTGATGAGCAACGCGAAGTGAACCGGATATTAAGAGACCTTTGCGCATTGATCAATCCATACGTTCCCGAATTAAGAAAAGGTTTTGATTTGTTAAGCGAAATAGATTTTTTACGGGCAAAGGCTTTATTTGCTGTTGATCTTAATGCCAATTTACCCGAAATAAAAGAAGGCTTTGATCTTAATATCGTTGGAGCCTATCATCCTCTATTGTTTCTTCAAAATAAAAAAACCGGAAGAAAAACGGTTCCTTTAACTGTAGAATTGAATGCCCAAAATCGCGTGTTAGTAATAAGCGGGCCAAATGCAGGCGGAAAAACAATAGCGTTAAAAACTATTGGCCTTTTGCAAATGATGTTACAAAGTAGCTTGCTTATTCCGGTAAAAGAAAATAGCTGCTACTGTTTTTTTGAAAAGATCTTAATTGATATTGGCGATACGCAAAGTATTGAGAACGAATTAAGCACCTATAGCGCTAAACTAAAATCAATGACCGGCATCTTAAACGATATTAATGAAAGCACTTTGGTGTTGATGGATGAGTTTGGTAGTGGCACCGATCCCGAATTGGGAAGCGCCATTGCAGAAGCGGTATTGGAGAGCATAGAAACTTCAAAAACCAAAGGCGTAATAACTTCACATTTTAGTAACGTTAAATTACTGGCAGAAAAATTACCGGGTACTTTTAACGGCTGTATGCTGTTTGATATTGAACATTTAGAGCCAAAATATATTTTAAGTATTGGTGAGCCGGGCAGCAGTTATACGTTTGAGGTGGCAGAGCGTGTTGGTTTTCCTAAGCATATCATTGAACGCGCTAAAGAAAAAGTAGATAAAGATAAATTGAAATTTAACCGTTTGCTGGCGGAGGTTCAGAATCAAAAAACAAAACTGGATGAGCAATTGGGAAAAGTAGAACACGAAGAATTTCTCAAAAAAATTGCGAAAGAAAAATATCATACGCTGTTTGAAACCTGGCAACAAAAGATAGAACGTGAACGCGATCGTAAAATTGAGCTGGCAAAACTGGCCGATTACGGGCAAAAATATTTGCGGTTAATGGATGACTGGAATAAAAAAGGCGATCGTAAACACGTGATCAAGCGTTTTATTGATGGCATTACCGCCGAAACCAAGAAGCAGGAAGAATTACGCAAACAAAAAAAATTGGACACTTTTGCTGAAAAGAAAATTGCCCGTATTAAACCCAATTTAAAAATTGGTAGTAAGGTAAAGATCCTTAGCGGAACGGAGATAGGTGTGGTGGAAGAGATAAAGAACGAAAAAGTATTTATCAAATTCGGTTTGATGAAAATGACCGTAGGGATGGAGAATCTTGTGTTAGCTGAAAGCTAAATTTTCGAAAAAAAAAACGTCTTGCTAAAGTTGTCGATACGCTTCGTGCGTTTGCTGCCCGAACTAACAGTAAACAAATACAAATCACTTCGCCGCAAAATTACAAATAGCATTAAACGGGCAAAATTCGTGAATAGTTTCGTCGGCCATTTGTTCGAACGGTTTTTCTAGATCGAATATTTTTTCAATAAAAACCTTCAATTCGTTTTCAAAATCGTTCAAAAAACCGGATGTAAAAACCAGCTGCGTTTTATCTTTTATTAAGTATTTTGGTTCTTCTAAAAAATTTTTAAAAGGGATAACGCAGGGCTGCATTTGCTCGGGCGCACAAAAATTATTTTTATGCAACAGCCAGGCGTATATCATTAATTGAAATTGTTTATTATAATCTGTGTTTGAGAAAAGATCTTCAAAAGAAGTAAAAATAAACTTATCGCTCGCCTTTATAGAGCTTTTAAAATCAATAATGCGTGTTTTGTTTTGATAGCCATCGATCCTGTCTATTTTACCTTTAATGTAAATGGTGGTTAAAACTCCTTTAATTGTAATTTGCAATGGTGCCGAAAACTCCTGCTCCAGGTTTTTTAACGTTAAGAATTGGTTCTCTTTTTTTAACTTGCCAATAAAAGCAACGTCGCTTTTAATTAATTTCTCAACGTAAACTTTAATTACCTCTTTTTGTAAAATGCCCTTTCCAACAATATCCGGATTATTAAAAAAAGTGGTGAAACTTTTATGAACGGTGCTTTCTACAAGTTTTAGCTTTTCTTTTAGCTCTTCTTCTTTTAAAATAAAACCCACCTGTTCTTTATACAAACTTTCTAAACTTAAATGTAAAATAGAACCAAAGGTGTTTGCCTCGGCGCTCTCTTCAACCTCTTTTGCTTCTTTTAATTTTGCACTATATCTAAAATAGAATTTAAGCGGGCATTCTTTAAAAGTAATTAAACCGGACGGCGAAAGCGCGCCAAATTCTTCTTTACTGATCGCTTTATTATAGATGGGTGCTAAGATCTCATCATCTTTAATAATTGTGATTTTGTTATCCAGTTCTTTCGGAAATTCAGGATACAAAGCAACCTCTTCTGTAATTTTTATATTCGGGTGTGTTACCTGCATCTCTAACTGCAATTGTGTAACAAACCTGCTTTTTTCCCCTTTTCCAAACGTATCGGTTTCGCTATCATAAGTAATTACAACATCGCTTGCTCTTTGTAATAAACGGTAAAAATGGTAGGCATAAATGGCGTCTTTTTCCAGGTATAAAGGCAGGCCAAAAGCACGTTTAAGATCGTTTGGAATGAAGGAATTAACAGCCTTGCCCGATGGTAACACACTTTCATTTACGTTTACCAGAACAAGGTGATCAAAATCGAGGGTCCTTGTTTCAAGAACACCCATAATTTGTAAGCCTCGCAATGGCTCGCCAATAAAGGGAGCTGAAGTGCTGCCAACCACCTGGTTAAATAATTGTTTAAAGGATTGTATGTCGTTAAAGTGAGGATATTTTTTTAAGATATCTGTTAACCGGTTAAAGTTTTTAATGATGATCTGTAAATACTCCAGCTCTAAACTTGATTGGTTGGTTGCCGTTTGTGCGATAAAAAGTTCCTTGATATTGTAAAGCAGCGATAAAAGCTCTTCACATAAAATTTTTACTGGTAAAGGCTGAAGGAATTTTAACGACTCGGCATTTTTTGCATTAAACAATTGCAACAGGGTTTTTAAAGAAACAAAAGAAATGTTCCTTTCCGTTATCTGCGAAATTATTTTTGCAACAGACAGTTCATTGTTCTCATGTGTTAAATAACCGGCAAAGATCGGCTGGCGTAATAAGGCAACCAGGTCTTTATGATAAATGGTTTTTTGCTGTCGGTTTTGTTTTGAAAAACTTACCTGCAACTGCAAAAGCTGTTCAATTAAACTGTAAGTAGATGTGTAACGGATGGGGTACTCCATAGTTATGTTCACATATTCTACTTCGCTTGGTAATTGTTGTAATACAGGCCACAATAATTTTTCATTCGCTAAAACAACGGCTACTTTATCTAAAGGAATTTTATCGTTGATGTATTTTTGAATGGTTTGTTTAACCACTTGTGCCTGGCCAATTTGTTTTGGCACCGAGATAATTTTAATTTGTTTTTCTTCTGCAAAATGATCTTGTATAAAAGAGGGTTCGCGCTGCTGAAAAAGCTCAAAATTATTTCGTAAGAATAAACCTGCTTCCTGATTCTTATCCTTTAAATAATACTCGTCGGCATCCCAAAGTATATCGGCCTTTTTTTGTTGGTAAAGTTTATTGAAGATCTTTAATTCGGCTGCATTTAGTGCATTAAAACCGCAAAAGATTAATTTATGGAATTGATCCGGGTACGGGCTCTTGTCAAAATTAAGAACAGCATATTTATAAGCCAGGCCCTGGTAGGCCCAGTTTTTTGAAACTAAAAACGCACTGAAATGCTTGTAAATAGCACCTAAACTATTCATAAATTTTAAATAGTTAGCCTGGTATTCGCTTAAGGTTTCGGCGCCAAGGCTCCAGTTCTCGAGCACTTTAATATCTTTTAAATTTTCATATAGCTGTTCCGAGTCGGCCAGGTACCGGTCTATCTCATTAAAATCCTGTAATATTAATTGTCCCCATTTGGCAAAACTGTCAAAATTTTCAGCTTCCGGCCCATAACAAACCTTATAACTGTCGTATAAGTAACAGATCAGGTCAATCTCTTCAAGCGTTTTTAAACCGCTTAATTCTGCAATTAATTCTTCGGCACTAATAATAGTTGGCAGCCAAATGGTTTTGCCGTAGGTTTGTGCTAAATAATTCTTCAAAAAAAGTGCGCCCCTTTTATTTGGCAAAATAATGCATAGCTGTTCTAAATTATCTTTGTAATTTTCGAACACATATTCTGCAACTAATTTTAAAAAGGGCCTGGCCATGGATTTTAAAGATATAAACTTTCCGGTTTACCGTAAGTATAAAAATAATAAGAGTTATTTTAAAATTATACAACCCGATCTTTTTGAGGAAATACAGGTGATCGGAAGCAAAAAAATAATCAAACAAACCCGCGCTCAACAATATCCCGAAATGGTTTTTATACGTGATATGGTATTTAATTATTCTGAAATGGCGCAGGAGATATCGGAAAGCGAATATTTAAAAATGAAATTATAGCCGCAAATTGCACCGTTACCTGTCAGTTCGAGTGATTTTTTGCCATGCTCTTGCAAAAAATTGTATCGAGAACTGTTAACACTTCTCGATACGGATTTGAGAAAAACAAATCCTACTCGAAGTGACAGAATTCTTTGAAAATTGAATTTGTAAAGGTAATTATCTCTAAAATCTTCTTAAATTTACTGTCTTAATTAAAAATTAATATGACACGTTTAAGGATTAAAGACATTTTAAAAACAACACCAACCAACCAGATTATTACGGTTAAAGGTTGGGTACGTACATTCCGCAACAATTCTTTTATAGCTTTAAACGATGGCTCAACCAATAATAATTTGCAGGTGGTTGTTGATTTTACCAATACGCCCGAAGAAACTTTAAAGCGTATTACTACCGGCGCGGCCATTAGCGCTACCGGTACTTTAATTGCTTCGCAGGGTAAAGGGCAAACCGTTGAAGTAAAAGCAACGTCGGTTGAAATTATTGGCGATAGCGATGCCGAAAAGTATCCGTTACAACCAAAAAAACACAGCCTTGAATTTTTAAGGGAGATCGCGCATTTACGTTTTCGCACCAATACTTTTGGCGCCGTGTTTCGCGTGCGTAATACACTGGCTTATGCTGTGCACAAATTCTTTAACGAGAAGGGCTTTTTATATATTCATACACCCATCATTACTTCAAGTGATGCCGAAGGGGCAGGGGAGATGTTCCATGTTACTAATTTTGATATCGCTAACCCGCCAAAAGACGAGAATGGCGCCGTTGATTATAAACAGGATTTTTTCGGGAAGTCTGCTAACCTCACGGTATCCGGCCAATTGGAAGGCGAATTAGCTGCCATGGCTTTTTCTGATATTTATACTTTCGGGCCAACCTTCAGGGCTGAGAATAGCAATACCGCGCGTCACCTGGCCGAGTTCTGGATGATAGAACCGGAGATGGCCTTTTATGAATTGAAAGACAACATGGATCTTGCAGAAGAAATGCTGCAATATGTTATTAAATATGCCTTAGAAAATAACTTAGAAGATATTGAATTTTTATCACAACGTTTGGATGAAGAAGAAAAACAAAAACCACAGAACGAACGCAGCGAATTAAATTTAATTGATAAATTAAAATTCTGTCTTGAAAATAAATTTGAACGTGTTACTTATACACAGGCTATTGAAATATTGAGAGAGAGTAATCATAACAAGAAAAAGAAATTTCAATACCTGGTTGATAAATGGGGGGTTGATCTTCAGAGCGAGCACGAACGTTACCTGGTAGAAAAACATTTTAAAAAACCCGTGATCTTAATTGATTATCCAAAAGAGATCAAGTCGTTTTACATGCGCCAGAATGATGACGGTAAAACCGTTGCTGCGATGGATATCTTATTTCCGGGCATTGGTGAGATAGTTGGCGGAAGCCAACGTGAAGAGCGTTTAGAGAAACTGGAAGCCCGCATGAAAGAAATCGGTATTCCGGTAGAAGAACTTTCATGGTATTTGGATACAAGACGTTTTGGATCTTGCCCGCATGCCGGATTTGGCCTTGGTTTTGAGCGTTTAGTATTATTTGTAACGGGCATGACCAATATCCGCGACGTGATCCCGTTTCCGCGCACACCAAAAAACTGCGAATTTTAACCGGGTTATATATATTCTGATAAGCCACAGTGAAAACTGTGGCTTTTTTGTTGGCATAGGTTTTGAACTCTTTTCAATAAAAAGAAAAGAGTAACATGAAAAATTTAATTTACATTTCTATTATCGCTGTTCTGTTAAGTGCCTGCAAAAGCAATTCGTTTATGACACAGCGCTATACAAAATTTGCGCATCATGCATCAAAAATTTCTGCCAGAGAAAAAGCAATTGTAAGAACAGAACCGTTAACAGATCAACAGCCGGAGTTTTTACAAAAGGCAGAAACGCCTGTTGTTGCGTCGGCAAATAACAATTTCGCAAAAGAAGACATAATTCTTGCATATCCTGCGGCCGGGCAGTTCAATAACGCCCGTTCTACCATTACAAACAAGGAAACAGAAAACCTTGAACATTCGAATACAGTTGTTAAGGAGAAGAAAGTAAATGGTCAAAAACACCAGGTTGCCAAAAGAATAATTGGTACGCTTTTAAAAATAGTGCTTTGGATCATTATCCTGGCAGTGGTAGTTGGTATTTTATTAATTATAGGTGCGCTGGCATAGCTTTTGAAACTAGTAGTGTAAACAATTAAAATAAGAACAATTATGAAAACTTTTATCTATTTACCATTTATCGCGTTGATCATGTTAGCCAGTTGCAAAAGCAACTCATTTACAACGCAGCGTTATACAAAATACGGCCATGCTTCACACAAAAATAAGCAGTATGAGGTTGTTGTAACAAAACAAAATCAGGCAACAGAAGCAAAAGAGAATGTTGAAACTGAGGTTGTAAAAAGCCACGAAACGCCGTTACCTGTAAAACTGGTAACATCAGGCATTTCTGCAATTAAAGAAGCAGTTGTAAGCCCAAAGAATGAAGAGCGCGAAGAAATGATCGCAGACGAGGATAATATGGTTACTATACAGGGCGAAGCTTTTGTAAATGAAGGTGCAGTAAGCGCAAGTCATTCAAAAGCCTCTGTTCAATCACAAAAAGTTACTAAAGCAAATGCACAGCATGCAAGAGGTTTGTTAGGCAGCGCCTTTGAAACAGCAGTGTGGATAGTGCTTGTGGTGATCTTTGTGATCCTGATCATTTTCTTATTATCTGTGATATTTTAGGGGAATATGCTCTACAAAAAAATAAATTTTCCCCAGGCAAAAGAGTAATAATAAAAACAATGGGCATGAAAACGATAGTTTTATTTTCTATAGTTGTAATATTAATTCTTAATTCATGCACCACTCAAATGTATGTTTCAAATGCAACCAATGCTCCTTTATTAAAAGAGAAAGGCGAAGTTCATGTAACCATTACGCAAAATGATCTTCAGGCAGCGGTTGCATTTGCACATAACTTTGGTATTATTGCCAATGGGTTTTATGCAAATTATAAAACTGCTGATAATTACCGCCATTATGGAACGCTTGGCGAGGCTGCTATTGGCTACTACAGCCCGTTAAAAAATAATTTTGTTTTTGAAAGTTATGTGGGCGCCGGTGCGGGTAGCGTGCATAAACAGCAAACATTTACCGATAATTATAATAACTCGTATAACGCATTTTTTAATGTAAATGCCACCAAGTTATTTATACAACCCGATATTGGATATAAAACAAAATTCTTTGACGCCATTTTCAGCGCGAGGATCTCAGGTGTGAAATACTCGAAATTTGAGCAGCAAAATTATTCAGAACAACAGTTGGAAAACGATTACCTGGATGGAAATAAGTTAACGGGCCCTTTCTTTGTGTTTGCCGAACCTGCTGTAACTTTGCGGGGAGGGTACAAATTTGTAAAAGTGCAATTGCAATATGGATTAACCATTAACACAACACCAAATGATATTAAGCAGGCCAATAATTTTTCTTCGTTAGGAGTGGTTATTAATATTGCCAGGTGGTATAACAACAGCAGTACTACTTATTCTAAAATAGAGCAGGAGAAAAGGATCGATTAAGCTTCTATCAATTTTGCAGAACCTTCTCCAACAATAAAGATCTTATTCTCTATTTGCTTTTTATTTAAAAGGCTTTCAATACGATCTAAATGTGTATCGGTTATAAATACCTGGCCAAAGGTTTCGCTGCTTACCATCTCCAATAACTTGGTAAAACGTTCTTCATCCAGTTTATCATATACATCATCTAATAACAATAATGGTTTTGTGTTTTTTTGTTCTTTAATAAATTCGAACTGCGCTAATTTTAATGCAAGCAAATATGATTTTTGCTGCCCTTGCGAAGCAAATTTTTTGAGGCTAAAACCGTTCAATGTAAATTCAAGGTCATCTTTATGGGGCCCAACAGTGGTGTAATGTACGGCCCTGTCGCGGGCCAGCGAGGTGATCATAGCTGTTTTAAAATCCTTCTCGCCCAAACTATTCTCATAGTGCAAAGCCACTTCTTCTTTGCTCTCGCTTATAAATTGATAGTAGCTGTTAAATAATGGAATAAAATGTTTTAAGAACTGTTGCCTTATCTCTAAAATAGAGCGTCCGTAACTGATCAGTTGATCGTCCCAGATCTCAATAGTTTCCGAATCAAAATATTTATTTTCAAAAAATTGTTTTAAAAGGGCGTTACGTTGTTTTAAAACATGGTTGTAAGAAATTAATTTATCCAAATAAACTTTATCGTATTGCGAAATAATACCATCTAAAAATTTTCGCCTTATCTCACTGCTTCCGTTTATTAATTCAGAGTCACTTGGCGAGATCATCACCAAAGGAAATTGCCCGATGTGCTCGCTTAAACGCTCATATTCTTTTTTGTTCTTTTTAAAGATCTTTTTTTGGTTGCGTTTTAAACCACAATAAACTTCCGAAACCTCGCCCGATTTTTCAAAATTTCCCTGCAGCACAAAAAAACCTTCGTTGTGTTTAATATTCTGGCTATCAACCGAATTAAAAAAACTTTTGCAAAAAGAAAGATAATGGATAGCATCCAGTAAATTGGTTTTTCCCATACCATTATTGCCCACAAAACAATTTATTTTTTGAGAGAAATGGCCTTCAAATTCGGCGTAATTTTTAAAATTTATTATAGAAAGCTGCTTTAAGTACATGGATTTAGCAAAAATACGCCTTTTTTAGGTGGTTTTTTAGCCTATAAATTAGATTTTTACGGAAAAAAAGCTATTTTTGCAGACTAATTTTTACTTATAAATGGCTGATTTAAAAGACGAAACAACCGTAGAGAATACCGAGGTGAACGAAACAACCGAGGAGACGGTAGAGGAAACACAGACAAAAACAATTGATCCTAGTTTAGAAGGTATTCAACTTTTTTACGAAACAAATAAAAAAATGATCAACTACGTTGGTGGTGGATTATTATTGATCATTGGTGCTTTTTGCTTTTTTAAATTTTACTATTTACCCGAAAAAGAAAGCGAAGCTTCTAATGAGATCTTTTGGGCACAGAATTATTTTGAAGCCGATAGCTTTAACATTGCGTTAAAAGGCGGTGTTACTGTTATGTCTCCGGACGGGCAAAAAACAATTATGGGTTTTGAAGCCATTGCAGATGAATACAGCATGACAAAAACAGGAAGTCTTGCCAACTACTGCGCTGGTATTTGTTATTTACGCACCGGTAAATTTGAGCAAGCTATTGAATTCTTACAAAAATACGATGGCGATGATGAAATAATTGCCCCTATTGCTGTTGGTGCTATTGGTGATTGCCATATGGAAATGAACCACTCAGATGAAGCCATTAAATTTTATTTAAAAGCGGCAGAAAAAAGCAACAACAGCTTTACAACGCCTTTCTATCTTAAAAAAGCAGGTTTTGCTTACGAGCAAAAATCTAACTTTACTGAGGCATTAGCGCTTTATGAGCGTATTCAAAAAGAATATGCTACAAGCACCGAAGGTAAAGAAATTGAAAAAGATATTGCTAAAGTGAAAGCTTTGGGCAATTTATAATTATAAAAAATGTATTATAGAAAGTCTGCCTTTGGGCAGACTTTTTTATTTTGGAAATGTATGAGCAGTAAAAACAAAAATTTATCGAGCACAGAAGGTAGCCCGGTACCAAACGCAAAATCATTTAAATTCGGGATCGTTTGTTCTGAATGGAACCATGAAATTACAAATGCCTTAAAAGAAGGCGCTATCAAAACATTATTGGCCAACGGTGCAAAAAAAGAAAATATTATTGTACGCGCCGTGCCCGGCAGTTTTGAGTTGACCCTTGGCGCGCAATACCTTGCCGAGTATACAAATGTAGACGCTGTAATTTGTTTAGGTTGCGTGATACAGGGCGAAACGCGCCACTTTGATTTTATCTGCGACGCCGTTGCAAAAGGAATTACCGATCTTAATATAAAATACACTATGCCGTTCATATTTGGTGTATTAACCCCAAACGATCAAAAACAGGCGCTTGCAAGGGCGGGAGGAAAGCACGGTAATAAAGGCGACGAAGCAGCTGTTACCGCCATTAAAATGCTTGCTTTAAGAAAGAGTTTGAAATAAACTTAACCACAAAGAGCGCAAAGGAATTTCACAAAGGCCACAAAGATTTTTCTTAGTGTACTTTGCGCTATCTTAGTGACCTTAGTGGTTAAGTTTTACGTATATTATTTCCAGCCGCCACCTAACGCGCGGTAAATATTAACACGCGCGTTCATTTGATGCATTCTAGTTTCTATCAATTCAAACCTTGCTTCCAAAGCATCACGTTGCGTTAATAACACTTCCATATAATCGGCCCTGGCCGATTTAAACAGGTTTTGCGAGATATCGATAGATGTTGTTAATGCCAATACCTGCTTCTCTTTTAAGTCATAACTTTTTTTCAGGTTACTGATATTAGACAATTGGTTGGCCACTTCAACATAAGCACTTAAAATAGTTCGCTCATAATTGTAAACAGCTTGCAGTTGTTTAGAATTAGCAGAGTAGTAAGTTGCCTTTATTGCATTTCTGTTTATGAGCGGGGCTACCAAATTTCCGGCTAACCAATAGATCATTGATTCGGGCGTAGTAATAAAGAACTTTGGATTAAAGGCATTATAACCCACACCGGCACTGATATTTAAAGATGGGTAGAAATTTGCTTTTGCTGCTTTTACATCCAGCTTGGCTGCAGCCAAAGCTTGTTCGGCGCGGCGCACATCGGGGCGGTTCTGTAAAAGTTGTGATGGGATACCCGAATAAATAGTATCGGGTTTAAGCTCAGAAAAGGTTTGTGAGCTCCTGGCAACTGTTTGCGGAAAACGACCCACTAAAAAATTGATCCTGTTCTCTGTTTCAACAATAGCCTGCTGAATATAGTACTGGCGGCTTTGATTCTTAAGTACCTCGGCTTCAAACCTGCGCACCGCTAATTCAGTAACCTTGGCAGATTGTTTTTCAAGCTTCACGATCTCAAGCGAGTTCTGGTAGATCTCAATATTCTTTTTTAAGATCTCCAATTGATTATCCAGCGCCATTAACTCGTAATAAGAATTGGCAATTTCTGAGATGAGGTTGGTTACCATAAAGTTCTTTCCTTCAATGGTTGACAGGTATGTATATATGGCTGATTTTCTTGAGTTGCGTAATTTTTTCCAGATATCCACTTCCCACGAAAGGTTGGCAGAAATAAGGTAATCAGGTAATGCATCCGGCACTTTTTGCCCCGGTGTAATATCATTTGCTGCATCGCTTGCTCCCTGGCTGGTGTATCTTCCAACCTTATCAACACCTGCACCGCCTTCAATACCAAAAAACGGTAAATACGCCCCTTTTCTTGCTCTTACTTCGTAGTTGGCCACGTTTATCTCCTGTAAGGTAATATTCAATTCCTGGTTATTTTTTAACGCGCCATCTATCAGTGCTATTAAATTAGGATCGGTAAAAAATTCCTTCCATTTTACGCTGGCCGTATTAACGGTATCCTGCGAACCGTTGTAGGCAGATGGAACAGTTTTGTTCTCTTTTCTCTGAACCAGATTAGACGGTAAGCTACAAGCGTTATAAATTAGTATAACTATCGTTACTCCTAAACCATATAATATTCTTTTAGTGCTCATTTTCATCATTTTCTTCAGATTGTGGAAAACTGTCAATTCCGTGTACAAAATTTTCGGTTAATGATCCTTCATCTTCATCTTTGATCATTTTTTTGCCTTTGGCCCACGAGCCAAATATATAATATAATCCCGGCACAATGATCACACCAAAAATGGTTCCGAATAACATACCGCCTAATGCAGAACCGCCAATGGTACGGTTACCAATGGCTCCGGCACCATGAGCAAGTACTAATGGAACTAACCCTGCAATGAACGCAAAAGAGGTCATTAAGATAGGACGGAAACGTACCTTAGCGCCTTCGATGGCGGCTTCAAGAATAGATGCACCCAGTTTATTTTTTTGCACGGCAAACTCTACGATCAACACGGCGTTCTTGCCGAGTAACCCGACGAGCATTACCAACCCTACCTGCGCATAAATATCGTTGGCAAGACCCATTGATTTAATGAGCATGAACGAACCAAAAACGCCCGGAGGTAAAGAGAAAATTACTGCTAAAGGAATAATAAAACTTTCGTACTGTGCTGCAAGAACAAAATACACGAACACAATAACGATAATAAAAATAATGATGGCTTCGTTACCACGTCTAACCTCGTCATACGAAAGTGCGGCCCAGTCAATATCAAAACCGTGAGGTAATGTTTTTGCTGCTACTTCCTGTACGGCTTTAATGGCCTCGCCGCTGCTATAGCCTCTTGCCGGCGCACCACGTATACCAGCGGTGTTATACATATTATACCTGTTGATCTCATTAGCACCCTGTTTCTTTTTAATTTTCATGAAGGCAGAAAAAGGAACCATTTCGTCCCTGTCGTTCTTCACATACAGGTTCATAATATCCGATGGAAGTTTTCTGAATTCGGGTGCAGCCTGAACGAACACTTTAAAGAAACGCTGGTATTTAATAAAACCAAGTTCGTAAGTACTTCCAACAAAAATAGAAAGCGTGTTCATGGCGTTGCCAATGGTTACACCTTTTTGCATGGCCAGTTGGTTATCTATTTCAATTTCGTATTGAGGATAGTTAGCGCTGAAGAATGTGAACAAACCGGTAAGCTCTTTGCGTTTGCCAAGTTCCTGCATAAAATCTCTTGTAACTCTATCCAGCTGGTTGTAATCACCAGAGTTGGTTTTATCCAACAACTGCAAAGCAAAACCACCTGCGGCACCAAAGCCCGGTACAGCCGGCGGATCAAAGAACTCGATGGTTGCGCCCGGAAGCGCTTTTGCTTTTTCTTCCAGTTCATAAATAATTTCCTGCATGGTGTGGTGGCGCTCATTCCATGGTTTTAAGTTGATCAAACAGGTACCGGCATTAGAACCGCGGCCCTCTGTTAATACTTCGTAACCTGCAATTGACGAAACTGATTTTACACCATCAACTTTTTCAATGATATCCTGTAACTGGCGCGAAAGATCGTTTGTTCTTTCAAGTGTTGAGCCCGGAGGGGTTTGAATGATGGCATAGATCATCCCCTGGTCTTCACTCGGAATAAAACCTGAGGGTAAGTTATTTGCAATTAAAACAATACCACCTGCAAATGCCAGCCATAAAATAACTGTTACCAATCTTCTGTGCGCGATACGTTTTAATAAACCCACATACACATTGGTTAGCTTTTCAAAACCACGGTTAAAACTATCCAGCGATCTGTTTAATATATTTTTTTTCTTTGGTTGCCCGTGCGTGTTCTTTAAGATCATGGCACAAAGCACCGGCGTAAGAGTTAATGCAATAAAACCCGATAACACAATAGCACTTGCCATGGTAATTGAGAACTGCCTGTAGAATGTACCAACAGGGCCCGGCATAAATGCCACGGGAATAAATACGGCTGTCATTAAAAGCGTAATCGCAATTACGGCACCACTGATCTCTTTCAAAACTTTTTGAACGGCCCGATAAGGCGATAGGTGATGTTCTTCCATGGCAGCGTGCACTGCCTCAACGACGACGATGGCATCATCTACCACAATACCAATTGCTAACACCACGGCAAATAATGTGATCATATTAACGGTAAGGCCAAAGATCTGCATAAATATAAAAGCCCCGATCAATGAGATAGGTACCGCTAACGTTGGAATAAGCGTAGAACGCCAGTCACCAAGGAATACGAATACAACAAGGGCCACTAAAATAAACGCATCTCTTAATGTGTGAATTACGTTTTCTGTAGATGCGTCAAGGAAGTTGGAAACGTCGTAACTGATCTCATAATCCATTCCGGGAGGAAAAGATTTTTTAAGCTCTTCGAGTTTAGCTTTTACATTCTCAATTACCGCGCTGGCATTACTGCCGTATGTTTGTTTTAATACGATCGCCGCAGATGGGTTACCGTTAAGGTTAGAATAAATATCATAATACTCGCTTCCTAAAACAACGGTTGCAATATCTTTTAAGCGAAGCAACTCTCCTTTGGCATTAGCGCGGATGATCACGTCTTCATATTGTTTTGGTTCGCTGAAACGATCGGTATAAGCCAATACATATTCCAGGGCTTCTGCCTGTTTACTGTCGCCACGGCCAATACGGCCAGGTTTACCAATAATACTTTGATCGGCGAGAGCTTCCATCACTTCATCCGGCGATACATTGTAAGCCCGCATACGATCAGGATTTAACCAGATACGCATCGCATACTGGCGGCTACCTAAGATCCTTGCCTGCCCAATACCATTGATCCTTTGTATTTCGGGGATCATGTTAACACCGGCGTAGTTAAAGATAAATTTCATATTAGCGCTTGTATCCTTACTGTATAAGTTAATGTACATTAACATACTCGGAATTACCGGCGTAATAATTACCCCTTCGCGTTGCACAAGTATTGGTAACCTGTTTGTAACCTGCTGCACACGGTTAGAAACCTGCACCAGGGCCTGGTTTATATCTGTACCAGGATTAAAGATCACCTGTATGTTTGCTTCACCCGCACTGGTAGCATCAGAGGTCATGTAACGCATACCCCATGCGCCGTTAATAGATTGTTCCAGCGGAATAATAACAGATTCGGCAAGCGATTTGGCACTTGCGCCGGGATAAGATGCGGAAACCATTACCACTGGTGGTGCAATTTCGGGGAACTGAGAGGTGGGTAATGTTTTAATAGCCAGCACACCCATGAAAATGATCACAAGGGATAGAACGATGGCGAGTACGGGCCTCTTTAAAAATAAATTAAACATTTTCTTTCTTTTTTATTTTATGTTATTCAACATATACTTTTAAATTCGAGATCACTTTTTTTGCGTCTTCGTATTCGTATTCGATTTTATCTCCATCTTTTACTTTACGTATACCTTCCAGCATGATCCTGTCGTTTTCAGTTAAACCACTTTTTATCACATAGATATCGGGCATTTCAGAATCGATAACAATTTCTTTTTGTCTTACCACATTATCTTTACCTACTACAAAAACATATTTCTTTTCTAAAATTTCGAAAGTTGATTTTTGAGGAATGATGATGGCATTTTTAATTTTTGAAGTTACCAATACGTTGCCGGTTTCGCCATGTCTTAATAATGCATTTGGATTGGGGAATGTGGCCCTGAAAGCGATGGCACCGGTTTCGTTGTTAAAATCCGCCTCAATGGTTTCTACTACACCCGGAAAATCAAATTCCTGGCTGTTTGCCATCAAGAGTTTTACCTTCAATAAACTGTCTTTGTTAATATGCGATTTATAGTTCAGGTATTCGGCTTCGGGCACGTTAAAATACACCCACATTTTGCTGTTATCCGAAAGAGTGGTAAGCAGGTCGCCCTCATCTACAAGGCTTCCTAGCCTTACATAAAAATGATCCATGATACCATCAAAAGGAGCTTTGATATCTGTAAATTGTAAGTGCGTTTGTGCTAATGATAACTCAGCCTTTGCTTTATTATATTTAGCCTTTGCCAATGCCAGCTCGTTAGGCGAAACAATGTTACTGTCTGATAATCTTTTTGTATTTAAATATTCGATCTCGGCAAAATTTGCTTCTGCTTCTGCTTTTTGCATTTCGGCCGTTAGTATCAATGGCATGATCTTAAACATTTGCTGACCTTTTTTTACAGTTTGGCCTTCATCCACAAATATTTCCTGCAGGTACCCTTTTTCCAAAGCTCTTAATTCGATGTGCTGAATAGCGCGGATCTGGCAAACGTATTGCCTGATAACGGTAGTATCTCTTTTTAACGGGCTGGTAACCGAAAATTTGATCTCTTCATCTTTTTCTTCGTCGTGCGATTTGCAGCTTGTAAGACATAATACGGCAATGAAGCTGCTAAGCATCAGGGTTTTCTTCATAATTATTCGGGTTTTTTGCTGGCTGAAAAAGGAAGCAGAAACAGCCATTTTATCTGCTATTTTGTTATTGGTGATCAAGTACATTTGGGTTTTGTTTTGTGGTTACAAAGGTGCGATTGCAATCCTGTATCAGTTAGGAAGGAATTCTGAATTTTTATTGAATTTTAATAAATTTTGTTAACGAATTTGGGAATTAAAAATTTAATTCCCAAAGCCTTACGCCCTTTTTATTGGTTAAAAACCAGGGTGGTAATGTATTCAGAATTACGTTCCACCGAAATAGTGAAATTATATTTTTTACAAATGGAGTTAATAAGTGACAGGCCAAGGCCTAACCCCTTAGAATTGATGTGTTTAGCTTCCGAACGGATCGTGTTTGAGATCCTTAAATAAGAAGGGGTCAATTCTATCCGTATGCGCCCGTTGGCATCGTTATGGCGGATGGCATTCGAAATAAGGTTATTAAGCAATATATCCAGCAATTGGTTATGGATATTGATCTCGATATTTTCGTCAATTTTGGTAGTTAAAGTGATTTCTTTTAAAGAGATCAGTTCTTCCATCATATCTATCTTTTGCTTTAATACCATGCTTAGGTTAACGTGGGCAATGTCATTAAACTCGCCAAATTCAATACGTTTAAGCAAGATCATTATTTCTTCGAACTGGCTCACCGTTTCAACAGTATGTTTAATGGCTAAAACGCTTTTTAGTTGTTCTTCCTGTAAATTTTCCTGCTGCAACAAAAGATCGGTGTGCGCTTTAATAACAGCCAGCGGGGTTTGCAACTCGTGCGTTAAATTAGAGCTAAAGCTTTTAAGTTCATCATACTCGTTCCTTAATCTTTCAGTAATAACTGATAGTGTGGTGTTCAATTCTTTAAACTCTGAAATACTTGTTTCTTTTGTTTTAAAGGCTTTGGTATTGTCGAGGTTGAACAGCGAAATGTTTTTAAGTGCAAAATAAAATGGCGACCATATTTTTCTGGAAATATATACGTTAAGCGATATCAGCACCAAGGCCATAAGTAAACAGATAAGCAGGATATCGGTTGAAAAGGTTTCGAGTAAAATTTCATGATTGATAAGCGGCGCCCTCAAAAAAATATGGTAGTATGCGTTATCTTTTAAATAATAAAAACTAAGCTCCCTGAAAAGCAGGTATTCTTTTTCTTTGTTTACATAAATTAAGGTGTCTTTGCTTGTTTCCCTGAGGTCGGCCGGTTTTTTATCTTCTTTAATAAACTTAAAAACATCTCCAAATTCACCAATCTCCAGCGCATCTTTAGAATATTCGTTCATTAATTTTATAGCGTATTCTTTTCGTAAGGCAAGCACCTTATTACCGGTTTCTTCTAAAAGATTTTCGATAGAAAAATAACAGAACGCTGTGCCGAGCAACAGAACAACTAAGATCGCCGGCAGGTCGTAAATGAATTTGGTGCGTATTAATTTCATGATTACTCGGTAAACTTATAACCAATGCCATGAACATTTTTTACATAATCTTTTGAGCCTGCAGAAACCAGTTTTCTTCTGAGATTTTTAACATGGGCGTAAATGTAATCGTAATTATCATAATCATTTAAATTGTTGCCCCATAAATGATGCGCTAAAGACTCTTTGGTAATAAGACGGTTCTTATTTATCATCATATACACCAATAGCTCAAATTCTTTTTTGGTTAACGCAACAATAGCATCGTTTACCTTAACGGTAAAATCGTCGGTTAAAACAGTGATCTCGTTAAAATCAAGATCCTCGCTCGAGCGGTTCAGCTTTCTTCTTTTAACCGATCGTATACGAGCGTGAAGTTCCTGCAGATCGAAAGGTTTAACCAGGTAATCATCTGCACCAAGATCGAGTGATTTGATTTTATCGCTGGTTAAATTATTTGAAGAGATAACAATGATACCCGAATTGTAATTGTTCTTCTTTAAAAAACTGATAAGGTTGTTTCCATTACCATCGGCCAGTTTTATATCAAAAATGCAAATGTCATATATTTTTGCCTCCATCATTTCGATGGCCTTCTCAAAATAATTTGCAACATCCACTATGTAATTTTCTTTAATAAAATAATTACGTATTGCTGTTGCCAATAATAATTCGTCTTCAACTAAAAGAATTGTCTTCATACATTGAATTTAACCAACCGGATGTGTATTTATGATGGTACTATAAGTCGGGTGCCGGTTAGTATTGTAAAAGTCAGGAATTATTTTTAAAACAAATAATTTTTGTTTGCAAATGTGCTTTAAATCAATCAGATCTTAATAATTTGCGCAGAAGGCCGGAAAGTGGGGAGAAAAATCCCTTCAAAAGATATTAAGAGATCACCGTACGATAGGAATCAATTGAAGGGATTAATTTGAAAAAACATAAAGAACGTGCACAAATTAAAGAAACGATATCTGAATAATTTTGGTAGTTTTTTTGAATTTTTACGATAAATAGACCTTTTTTTAAAATTAACCGCGTAGCAGCATAGAAAAAGAGTAAAGCATTGACTCACAAAAATTGTTTCGCAAGCGAATCATTTCTATGTTTCCCTTATTTTCTTCTAAAAAACTACGCGTCTATATGGTTCGTTTTGAGATGAAAAAATTAATTCTCGCCTTTATCAAAGTTTAGATTTTGGTTTAGTAAAGAGCCAAAAAGGTCTTTAAAAGTTACCCCTTCCACCAATTTATTTTTGCTTAGTAAAGAATGCTCTGCCAAACCGTGCAGGGCAAATTCCATAAGTACATATTTATTGGCGCCGGTCACATTTGGATGGTATTTTTTTACCAGGTCCTCCAGCCCATCAACAATGCTTAAAGCAGATGAATATACTTTATCATTTTCCCTATCTAAAAGATCTAAGATATTGCCCTGCGAGAACCAATTGATAATTGCCGAGTAATCTGACGATTCTTTTTTGCGTTTTAATTTTGCAGGATCGGGGAATAGTTGCACAAAAGTATTTCTAATAGCCAGCGAAATTAAATTTTGCGCAATTACTGCCGGGCCTTCCTGCTCACCTTCGTATACCAATTCTATTTTACCATTAATAGCAGGAATGGCGCCATACAGATCGCTTACTCGTGCAAAAGAATAGTTAACGTTGTTTTTTAGAAAACGCAATTCGGCAGCACTGATCAAACTTTCGTAAGCACTTATAGTTAACCGCGCGCTTACACCACTTTTAGAATCAACAAATTCGCTGGTGCGCGCTTCAATAGCAATTTGTTCCACCAAATTTTTTAAGATCTCGGGCACTTCAATTTCTTTTTGTTGTGTATTGAATTTAACCTGGTCTTGCGTAATTTGTTTTGAGTGCTCTAAAGTTTTGGGATAGTGCGTTAAAATTTGTGAGCCGATCCTGTCTTTTAAAGGTGTAACAATGCTTCCGCGGTTGGTATAATCTTCGGGGTTGGCGGTAAACACAAATTGCAGATCTAAAGGAATACGTAAATTAAATCCACGGATCTGTACATCGCCTTCTTGTAAAATATTAAACAAGGCAACCTGCAAACGCGCCTGCAGATCGGGCAATTCATTTATTACAAAGATAAAACGGTTACTGCGGGGAATTAACCCGTAATGAATTACGTTCTCGTCGGCAAATGATAGTTTTAAATTAGCCG
Organism: Bacteroidia bacterium; assembly: GCA_044226875.1. Lineage (GTDB taxonomy): Bacteria > Bacteroidota > Bacteroidia > B-17B0 > Aurantibacillaceae > Aurantibacillus. The sequence continues at coordinate 711,814 of JBGAGD010000002.1, read as the reverse complement.
CTTTTATAGGATCAAGATCGCCAATAAGATCGGCTACGCTTACATCGGGCGTTGCCAGTTTTTCTGCAAAGCGGTCGTTACGGTGGATCCAGTTGATTGGGGTGGCATCTCCTTTTTCTGCAATTAAATTTTTAGCAAAGTTAGAGATGGGTTGCAAAGGATCGTCGTTTAGTGAACTGCCGGCTACAACCGGGATGTATTCATCCAATAAATTTATAAGTTGGCGCGCCATTTTTGTTTTTGCCTGGCCACGTAAACCTAAAAATAAAATATTGTGGCGGCTTAATATTGCGCGTTCAACCTCCGGAAGAACAGTTTCTTCATAACCAAAAATGCTATCAAAAATGGGCTCCTTCTTTTTTAGTTTGGCAATTAAATTTTCGCGCAACTCGTCTTTTATAGTTAAGAATTTATAACCGCTTTGTTTTAATTCACCTAATGTTTTTATTGTTGGTTTCATATTCCTTATTGTTTCTTGTTCCTGGTTTTTTTATTTCTTGTTTGCTACTTATTTTATTCGTCTTGTTTCCAGCAGGTTTTGCGTCTTGAATCTTTTATCTTTTGTCTGCTCTAAAGTTTCTTCCGTTTTTTATTCGTGTAATCCCTAAAGATCATTTCTCCCAATCCTTTTAATCCTGTAAAATAAGCTTTGCCCTGGTTGGCCTCAGTAAATTCGTCGATAAAGCTTTGCAGGTAACTATCGTTTGCCACCATAAAAGTGGTGATCTCTATTTTACTGCGTTTGCAGGCGGCAGCCAGTGTTAAGCATTTGTTTACGATCTTGCGGTCTAATCCAAAACTGTTCATGTAATATTCACCATTTTCTTTAAGACAGGAAGGCTTGCCATCGGTGATCATGAAAATTTGTTTATTGGTTGCTTTCTTTTTACGAAGAATGGACATTGCGAGCTCTAATCCGGCAACTGTATTGGTGTGATAAGGGCCAACCTGCAGGTAAGGCAGGTCTTTTAATTGTATGGGCCAGGCGTCGTTTCCAAACACAATAATATCCAAACTATCTTTTGGGTATTTGCGTTTTACCATTTCTGCCAGGGCCATGGCCACCATTTTTGCAGGAGTGATGCGGTCTTCGCCATAAAGGATCATGCTATGGCTAATATCTATCATTAATACCGTTGCGGTTTGTGTTTTAAATTCCTGTTCGCCAACTAGCAGATCGTTCTCGGTTAATTTAAAATCTTCGGCGCCATGATTTATTTGTGCCTGTTTAATAGAATCGATCATGGCAATGCTTTGTGGCGAATCGCCAAATTCGTAAGCGCGAAGGTCGTTACTTGCCTCTTCGCCATTTTTGCCGGTAAATTTTGTTTTGTGATTACCCGATGCGCCTTTTTTTAATTTACCGAAAATATATTCAAGTGCGTTATCGCGAATGGCCTGCTCTGTTTTTGGAGTAATAGACATGCCGCCCTGCCCGTCGTTATTATCACGCAGGTAGCCACGTTTTTTAAGGTCGGCGATAAAATCATCAATAGTATAATCTTTATTGGTAAGCTCGTATTCTTTATCGAGTTGTTTTAGCCAATCAATAGCTTCATCCACATCGCCACTGGTATGCGTAATTAATTGTTTGAAGATCTTGAACAGTTCGTCAAACTTTGATTGAGGGTTGGCCTTATAATTTTGAAATCTGTATCCCAGCACAATAAATAAACGTAATTAAGCAGGATAAAGTTGTAAAAAAATAGTGGAAACTAATGTTAATTTATTGCAAAGTGCATCAAATGTTGTTCTCGACTGCGCTCGAAATGACATATGTATTATGTCAGGCGGAGGGTCTAAATGTCGAAGTCTCCTGCACAAAGATATGCTAAAAATAACCCGCTTAAAAACAATTTTTTGACGGTTATCCGTCAAATTGACGGATAAATTAATTCCCCTTTAGTATAATGGCTTTCTTTCAGGGTATGTTTTTGTTTTTAGGCAAAGAAAAGCTTACTTATAAAATGACCTAAAATGTGCTTAATAATTTTATCTCATTTCTGTATAAAATGAGTTTCTTATCGTTTTCAAGTTGTTTTAATAATCTTGAAACTACAACTCTGCTTGTTCCCATCTCTTCGGCAATTTGATTATGAGAGAGTTGAACTGAGTTTTTTCCGGTTACTTTTGCTTTTGCTTTTAGATATTTAATTAGTCTTTCATCCAATTTGTGGAAAGCAATACTCTCTAATGATTTTAGAAGTTCATTAAATCGCTGTGTAAAGCTGCTAAAAATGTAGCTTTTCCAACTGGGGTATTTAACTAACCATTCGTCCAGTTTTGTATGAGGGATGATTATAACTTCAACATTATCTTCAGCAATTGCCCTCACCTCGCTTTTTTTCGCTTCCATACAACAAGCATAAGCCATTGCACAACTTTCGTTATTGCTCAAGTAGTATAAAATAATCTCTCTATCTTCTTCATCTTTACGCATTACTCTAATTGTACCACTAATGATAATTGGCATGAATCTAACTGGTTTGCCATAATCCATTATAAGCTCGCCTTCCTTTATACTACGAATTTCACCTTCTGCAATTATTTCATCAATCAAGTCTTTTTCAAAGATTGAGCCTAGCTTTACTTTTAATTCATTCATAGGTGTATGGGTTTAAATTTTAAAATCTAATATTAGATTAAAGTTAACCATATTTACTTTGTTATATATGTATTTTAGAGTATTATAAGTTTCGCCCTGCTTTATTTTATAAGCAGCTAAAAATCTTAATTCCAAACCTTTAAAAAATTTATCGAAGGAGTAAGTGGCATAATAATTTATTTGATGGTAGGATGGCATACCATACTTATTTAATCGATAATCTTTTACATCCGGTAGTAAATAATATCCATATCCTAATGTTGTAGTAAATTTACTATTCTTAGATGTTAGTGTTGTTTTAGTCATAAAGGAATGTACGTTTCCAAAACCTTCATTTCTTTCTCTATTTAAAAACGTATAGAATATTTCTTTACCCCATTCTCTTGGCATTAAGTATCTGCCATCTCCAGTAATATGTGTGTAGTTTAAATTTGTGTTTACTCTTTTATTTTTTAAACCAATTTGTGCACTTATAACGTTGGATTGTTCGCCTTTATGCATATAGGTTTTTGCCTGATTTATATTACCTCCGTTGTTAATTGCATCTTGATGTAAGTACATGATGCTTTCATAAAATTTCATTTTTTCTTTTGGCTGTTCTATATTAATCTCAACTAAAGCGGTATTCATTACATTTTCTAAAAGCGAATTCCAGAGGTTTACTTTAATATTTTTATTTGGATTAAAGTAAATATTTCCAATTGCCATTCCTGTACAACCTTCAATATGCTCGTTGTAATCAGCTTTTGTTCCATCCGTATTTACGCCCATAGGATAAACCCCCATTGAATTTGCCATTGAAAACCAACTAACTGTAGAGCGAGGTGAAACCTCCCATATCCAACCACCATTAAACCCAATTTTACTTGATTCTTTTACACTAAGCCAAACACCCTCTTCAACGGTAGGTCTCATTCTGCCGTCTTGGGGATTTAGAAAAGGCGTGTTCAAATTTATTTTGCCAACTGTTAAAGAACTTTTTGATAAGGTGTATTTTAAATACAATTCTTCTAATCTATCTAAATCGTGTTTATTGGTATGATCTTCTATATCAAATAACCCAATTTCATATCTATTTGGTTGACCTGTTAAGCTATCTGCTTCATGTATATTTGATGAGTTTAAATTATACATAAAAAAACCGCTAACCCCAACTTGAAAACCATATAATGATTTTGTTAATAGACCAATGCCTGCGCCTGAAGCTATTGCATAATCGTCTTTTAATTCACCATCATTAATTGTGGACATTGCGAATGTTCTTGTGTGAGCTTCCCAATGTGCTTTTGTTAAACAATCTTTTAAACACACCGTGTCTTTTTCTTTGGGCTTTAAAGCTATATGATGATCGTTATGGTCTTGTGCAAATGAAATTACAGAAGTTAAAAAACTACTAATTAGGATTATATATTTAAACATTATTATTTCTTTTTTGATGATGCGATTTTGTCTTTTATGGGTTGAAATGGACCGTATTTGTGCTGCTCTTCACTAAAGCCATCTTTGTAAGGGCCAAAGGGATGATCAAAAGGCTTCTCTTCTATTTTAGGCCAATCCTTTTTGATGTTTTTCTTCGGTCTTGGCTGTGAATTTACAAATGCAGCTATATCCCAAGCCTCCTCATCTGTTAATTGGGGGCTGTTATGACTAGCGCCTAATGGCATATTGTATTTTATGTATTTAGCCAAATTTGACATTCGAAATAATCCAGCTCCATTATTATAACTATGGTCACCCCACAAAGGAGGATAGGTATAGGCTGTTTTATCACCATTCATAATCCCTAAACCATCTGTTTGATGACAACTAGCACATTTCTGAGAATAAATGCTTTTTCCATTTTCGGGACTTGCAGCTCTATCAAGGAAGGCCATTTTTTTAAGTCCTGATCCTTCAGGAACGTTTCCCTTTGGGACATCTTTACCTAACCATTTTATATAGGCTACAATACCTTGCATTTCTTTTGATGCTGTATCAATAGCCTTTCCATTCAAACTACGCTCAAAACAATCATTAACCCTTTTGTAAATGTTCTCTATAGATCCTGAGCGTGCCCTGAATTTTGGATAAGTAGATGCCACTGCCGAATAATTATTACCAAAAACTTTAGTACCCGCATCTAAATGGCAGTTTTGACAATTCATTCCATTAATAGTGGATTTAAATATTTTACCATTCGGGCCATAATAATCGGCTGTATGTGCTATTAGATCTTTACCGTATAGAATTAAATCTTTATTTGCATCACTATCTAAAGTTGCAACATCAGGTGCTTGCCAGTATTTAACTGTATCCACATCCTTTTTTTCATCTAATGGTGCTGAAGAAACAGTCGATGTTTCTCTTTCAATGTCCGGTGCTGGAACGTACTCCGGCATATAATTATACAATAGTATTCCCAATACAATTACTAAAACCAATAAAAAAATGAGTAAGTTTATTAGTTTACTTATTACATCGAGTAACTTTTTATCATATTCGTTTGCCATGATATTGCGTTTTAATGAGGTAATTTATCTTTAAAGTATCCGTATAAATATGTACCTACAATCGCGAAGAAAAAAACAATTGCCATTGTAAAGAAACCATATCCGATATTTACAACCATGGGGCCGGGGCACGCACCACTTAAAGCCCAACCTAAACCAAAAATTATTCCGCCAGCTAAATAGCGAACAATCGATTTTTCTTTGGGATGAAATTTTATTGGATTGCCGTGAAAATCACGAATGTTGTATTTTTTTATTAGCGCAACTCCAATTACGCCAAGTACAACGGCAACACCAATAATTCCGTACATGTGAAACGCCTGAAAGCGAAACATTTCCTGTATCCTATACCATGACATGGCTTCTGACTTTGCCATTACAATTCCGAACAATGTGCCTAGCACTAAAAATTTTATAAACTTCATAAATTAAAATATTAAAGGCATTATTAAAAAAGTCATTGCTAAACCACCAATAAAAAAACCGATTACTGCTATTAAAGACGGTAATTGCAAATCGGAAAGCCCACTAATTGCATGACCTGAGGTACAACCTCCGCCATAACGGGAGCCAAAGCCAACTAAAAGCCCGCCAATAGCCAATACTAAAAACCCTTTTAGACTTAGTACAGCATTTAAACTGAATAATTCAGGAGGTTGTGCAGAAGTTGGAGCGGCTATCCCTAATTTTGATAAATCAGAAATGGTGCTTTCAGAGATCGCAATTGGATTACCATCAGATAAGAACTGATTTGCAATAAATCCACCGAAGATGGCTCCAATTAAAAATACTAAATTCCAGATCTGACTTTTCCAATTAAAGTCGAAAAATTTAACGGATTTACCGCAACCAGCTGCTGAACAAATTGTTCTTAGATTAGCGGAAAAACCAAATGATTGACCAAAAAATAGTAGCATGAACATAATTGCTGCAATTAAAGCTCCTGAGAACCACCATGACCAAGTTTGTTGAATAATATCTAACATAGAATAATTAATTTTTTAAGTGAAATGAAATAATTGGTTTGAATAAATGATTAATTAGTTTTTCGGTAGCACTTGCGTGAAAAAAACTTCCCTTACCGTGTGTGCCAATGCACACAATGTCCACCTCATGCATTTGATTAAAATGAATTACTCCATTTTCAATATCAGAATCGTTCAATAGATGGTTTTCATAGGTTTCAATTCCATTTTGTTTAGCATGAGCCACCATTAAGTTTAATAGATTCTGTTTTTCTTCTTCAGTTTGTTTGGATACAATTTGCAATTGATGAACCTTTGCACCAAAAGCTGTTACTAATTTTTTAAGAAGTACCAAATTATCATCAGCCGGATTTTTGAAATCATGAACCAGTAAAATGTTTTTGATTACTAAATCTGATCTATCACACATTAAGGATAGTAGCGGAATAGGTGATTTTCGGGCGATGATTTGAGTTTCTGAACCTGATAATTTCTCCTTTAAGCCCCAAGCACCTTTAGTACCCATTACAATTAAATCAAACTTTTTTGATTGTGAGAAATCAAGTATGGAATCGGTGGTTTTACCAAATACAAGGTGTGTTTGTACTTTTTGGCCATATATAGTTTTCAAATCATTTAGTTTCCGATCAATAATTTCCTTCTGTGAAATAATATGGTTAACATCTATTTCTCCGCAGGTTTGAACTTTGCCATTGTTGTCGAGAGTAACGGTATCTGGAACATCCAATACATGAATGAAATGAATTTCAGTTTCAATTTTTTCTTCTAATTTTTTAACCATTAGATAAGCATATTCTGCTTGTACTGAAAAGTCGGTTGGTATTAATACTTTTAATTTTTCCATAACGTTATAGATATTGATTTACATTTTGCCAAGTACCCCCGTTGGTTACGTTACTTAAGCCTTTAGCCTCTAAAGTTCTTTTTGCCATACCGCTTCTGTTACCACTTCGGCAACAAGTAATTATGTGGCTATGCTTTTTAAGTTTTGAAGCATTAGCTTCAATCTGCTCCAATGGAATGTTAACAGAGCCCTTAGCATGCCCTGAAGCAAATTCTCCCTTACTTCTTACATCAATAATGATTGCTCCCTCCTGGATTAGCTTAGCTAAATCAACGGATGTGATGCCTAGTAGTCGTTTTAATGCTGTTATCATAGTCTAATATTAAATCCTTGAGACAAAAGTATGATCTATGTCATGTTTAAACGGTTACAAATGTTACATAACAAAAAAAGCGGTTAAAACCGCTTCTAAAACTGGGATTCAGCTTTTTACATAAAGGAAGAATTGTTCCATTCTCCGCTATTTAGATTTTTTCTAATGCCAATTATATAGTAAGTTGATATGGCAGTTAGAAAAATTACACACCAAAAATAAAAGGCCAAACGTATCATTGAAAAGTAGCCAACAGGATGATCAGTATTAAGAAACTTTGTTGGAATAGTCAAAGCAAAAAGGAATGCAAGTGAAAATATAGAAAGGAGATGAATCTCAATACTTCTAAATGGTAATACTATTAACTTTCTGTATTTTGAATATCCATTGCCCCATTTGGTAATGAAGTAAAATTCTCCACACCCCAAATCAGCAAATATTAAATGTTCAGTATTGGGATGTGCTGCTTTAAAGTTTTGCGATTCGGTTATGATTTTAAAAGTAACTGGCGCTCCCATTTCAATTTCGAAGGCAGAACATTTAACATGTGCATCATAAGGCAGAGTTGATTTATAGTAGGTTATTGGTAAAAAGCGTAATCTGCTATTTATACAAACATTTTTAATATCGGAAATTGAGAATATTCTTGTTGCTTTTAGATTTACTTTTTTTTCTAAAATCACTCCGGAAGAATTATTTTCTATGGAGATAAGTTCCTTTTTTTTAATCCCATTAATAATTGAATACGCCTCTTTTAATAGCAGGCTCTGTTGCAAGTCAATATTTTTTGCTTTTTCACTTTTTAACTCTTGATAAATGTCGAGCTCTTTCATTCAATTTAATGTTTAGAGTTTGAATCGCTTTCATCTATTTCGCCTTCTTCCATTGGTTCAGTTTGCAAAACAAAATCTTCAACCTTGCCCGGCTTACTATAGTCATAGGGCCAACGATGAACTATTGGAAGTTTCCCAGGCCAGTTACCGTGCAAGTGTTCAACCGGAGTTGTCCATTCAAGTGTATTTGCTCGCCAAGGGTTTTGTTGCGCTTTCTCACCTCGAAATAAACTGTAAATAAAATTAAATAGAAATATCACCTGCGCAAGTGCAGCTATAATTGCAAAATAGGTAATTAAAACATTAATGTCAATTAGATTATCGAACATAGGAAAGGCTGAATTAGTATAGTATCTTCTTGGCACACCCGCCATTCCTAAAAAATGCATTGGAAAGAATACGCCATAGGCAGAGACAAATGTTATCCAAAAATGAAGGTATCCTAATTTTTTGTTCATCATCCGACCAAATAGTTTTGGGAACCAATGGTAAACCCCAGCCAGCATACCAAAAATTGAAAATACTCCCATGATGATATGAAAATGAGCTACTACAAAATATGTATCATGTACGGTTATATCTAAAGTTGAATCCGCTAAAATTATTCCGGTAATACCTCCTGTAATAATAGCCGAAACACCTCCAATGGAAAATAGCATTGCGGGAGAAAAATGAATGTTTCCTTTCCATAAAGTAGTGATATAATTAAAAACCTTTACAGCAGAAGGTATAGCAATTAACAAGGTTGTAAACACGAATACAGATCCTAAAAATGGATTCATCCCCGTAATAAACATGTGATGACCCCATACAATGAATGAGAGAAAGCCAATAGCTAAAATGGAGCCTATCATTGCTTTATAACCGAAAATAGGTTTACGGGCTTGGGTTGCAATTACCTCAGAAATAATTCCTAACGCTGGTAAAAAAACGATATAAACTTCAGGATGACCAAGAAACCAAAACAAATGCTCGTAAAGTACAGGGCTGCCTCCGGCATTATCCAGAGGCCTACCACCGATAAATATATCTGAGAGGTAAAATGAGGTTCCAAATGAACGGTCAAATAAAAGTAAAGCCTCAGCGCCAAGTAGCACCGGAAATGAAAGAATGCCCAAAATAGCAGCAATTAGAAACGCCCACATAGTTAAAGGCATTCTTGTCATTTTCATACCTTTTGTCCGGAGATTGATTATTGTTACAACATAATTTATACCTCCTAATAGAGTAGAAGCAATAAAAATAACCATACTTGTTAACCAAAGTGTCATACCTAAACCTGATCCAGGAATAGCTTGAGGTAAGGCGCTTAAAGGTGGATAAACCGTCCAACCTGCGGAAGCACCTCCGGCTTCAACAAACATAGAGCCAATCATAATTATGCTTGCTAAGAAGAAAAGCCAAAAGGATAGCATATTTAAAAAACCTGATGCCATATCTCTAGCACCAATCTGAAGTGGGATAAGTAGGTTGCTAAAAGTTCCACTTAAACCCGCTGTAAGCACGAAGAATATCATAAGCGTTCCATGAATCGTTACAAGGGTGAGATACGCATTGGGGTCTAAAATGCCATCCTTACCCCATTTGTCGCCCATCATTGTTTTAATGAAAGCAAATTTTTCTCCAGGCCACGCCAATTGTAACCTAAAAACAATTGACATTAACATTGCAATTACTGCAATAACAATTGCCGTAATTAAATATTGCTTTGAAATTACTTTATGATCTCTACTGAAAATGTATCTTTTAACAAATGAATCATCTTTAATTCGATGTACTTCATGTTCCTCCTGCGATGCGTAAACATCGTCCGTTTTATATTTTGTTGTATTTTGAATAATTGAAGCCATACTGTTTTTACTCAAAATTACATATGAGATTTGTCAGTTTTATGTAACTATTAATGGCTTTTGTGGTAGTTTTTACAAATCTGATCGCCTTGACTAGAATACTAAGTTGGATTAGCTTCAAATTTGTAAAAAACAAAAAATGGATGGTATAAACCATCCATTTTCTGTTACTGTAAAATTTCGCTTACAGCATAGTTGTGGGGCAAACGTAATCACTAATTCTAAATTTACTTGATTTTTTTATTTCGGTAAAACCACCTTTTATATCAATTAGATTTCTATATCCGCGAGATCTTAGTATTGAGATAAAGACCATTGAGCGGTATCCTCCGGCGCAATGCACATAATACGTTTTTTGTTTATCAATAGTAGCCATACTGTCATTTATAGAATCTAAAGGAGTATTTATAGAGTCTATAATGTGTTCGCTATAATGCTCACTGGCTTTGCGCACATCTAAAATAGTTACAAGTTCTTCATCCATAATTTCGCTTAATTCCTCGGCGGTTATCGAAATTATTTCATCCACCTCTTTGCCAACTTCTTCCCACGCCTTAAAGCCACCTTTTAAATACCCTAAAGCATTGTCATAACCTACACGAGCTAAGCGAGTAATTACCTCTTCTTCTTTCCCTTCATCGGCAACAATTAATAATTCTTGCTTTACGCTTGGTATTAATGTTCCGACCCATGTTGCAAAATTACCATCGATACCAATATTAATTGAATTTGGAATAAAGCCTTTTGCAAATAGCTGAGCATCTCTTGTGTCAATTACTAAAGCATCAGTTTCATTAGCAGCTGCCTCAAATTCCGTTACTGATAGTGCGCGAGTTCCTTTTTGCTTTACTGTATCAAAACTTTCATATCCTTTAATGTTTAATAGCACGTTTTGAGGAAAATATCCGGGAGGAGGCATTAAACCCGATAAGATTTCCTTAATAAATTCCTCTTTAGATAATTTGAGATTTAACGCATAATTAACTTGTTTTTGATGACCTAGTGTATCCGTTGTTTCTTTGCTCATATTTTTACCACAAGCGCTTCCTGCACCATGATTCGGGTAAACAATTAATTCATCGTTTAAAGGCATTATTTTATTGCGTAGTGAATCAAATAGGAGTCCAGCCAGTTTTTCTTGGGTTAAATCTGCAATTACATGTTGTGCTAAATCAGGGCGACCTACATCACCAATAAATAAAGTATCACCGGTAATAATTCCATGCTCTTTTCCATTTTCGTCAATAAGTAAATAAGTTGTACTTTCCATTGTGTGCCCCGGTGTGTGAATCACTTTAACACTATAATTACCAACCTTAAAAATTTGATTATCCTCAGCAATTGTTGCCTTATAGGAAGGTTTTGCTGTTGGCCCAAAAACTATTTCAGCCCCTGCATTTTTAACAAGATCAAGATGTCCGCTCACAAAATCGGCATGAAAATGCGTTTCAAAAACGTATTTAATTTTTGCCTTATCCTTATTGGCTCTATCAATGTATGGCTGAACTTCTCTTAATGGATCAAAAATTGCTGCTTCTCCATTGTTTTCGATGTAATATGCTGCATGAGCAATGCATCCGGTGTAAATTTGTTCTACTTTCATAATGTTTATGTTTTAATATTTTACACAGTAAAGTTCTGTTGAAAGCTGCTTTTACTATGCTACTTTTGTTACTGATAGAATATGATCTTAGTCAGGTTTTTAAATGCAAAAAAGGCTACTAAATTGGTAGCCTTTTGTACATACATTTGTTTTTATAGGTAGATTGTTTCATATTATTGATGTTAACCTACTCGAATACTGAGAATGCCATTCAATAAATTGATTATGATGAAAATTCATAAGCGTAGTTACCTTTTCACGGTCATTCATTGCAAGGGTTTTGTTTTTATTAAAAACAGTATTAAAGTATTGTAAGTCTAATAACGTTTTCAATCTGTTTTCTGTCACGTTCGAAGTAACATTTGATGGTAACCCTAAATCAATAAATAATTGTTTTCTGTGTTGAGAAACAATGGATGGATCAATAATATGCTTTTGATGACTAACTGCCGTAATCACCACATCATATTCATCTAAGGAACTTAAAGCGTATTGATAATCTATTACATCTAACTTATATTTATTTGCCAAATCTTCTGCACGATTTAATGTCCTGTTTGCTATAACAATTTTATTAAAATCAAATTTATTAGTATAACTAGCTACTTCTCTGATCATTTCTCCTGCGCCTAAGAGTAATATTTTATTTTTAGAACCAGTTTGGAGAGAAAATTCTTTTGCAACTTTTAAACTCAGGTAACCATATGAATTTGTATTTGTATAAAATTGTGTCGTATTAATGATTTTCTTATGTAATTGGTTTACCGACTGAAAAGTTCTTTCAAGTAAACTACCCTGCATATTTATTGCCAAGCTATTCAAAAACGCAGTTTTTATTTGGGAGAAAATTTGTTTATCACCAATTAAAGATGAATCCAATCCACTCGCAACCTCTAACAGTCTTTTACTGGATTTGAAAGTGTCATCTGAAAACACTACGCCGCTTGGTGGTGTAGTGTTTAAAAAAGATGCCAGTACACCAAACACTTCACTTGCCAGTGTCACCTTAGATTCAATGTACATTTCGACGCGATTACAAGTGTTTAGAATTAAAAGGCCTTTAATGTCCGGATATTTGGCAACAAGTATTTTTGAAAACTGATTTGAAATATCTTTATCCATTGAAAATGCAGATCTCTCCTCTGTCGAAACGTACTTATGGGATAAGGCTATGAAGCGTAGTGTATTCATTTTTATTTACAATATCAAATCAAAAGCAATCAGGCATAAGGGTTACAACGATTTTTTAGCTAAATACCAATCTACCATTTCTAAATTACTAGCCTTACGTTCAGCAAGGGCCTCTATAGTTTTTGGGGCAGGGATGATTACTTTATCTCCGGGCATCCAATTTAATGGCATAGCTACTTTATGCTCATCCGATGTTTGAAGCGCCAATAAGCTACGTTTTATTTCTTCCATATTTCTCCCAACATTTAAAGGATAATACATTACTAAACGAATTTTCTTTGAAGGATCAATAAAGAAAACGGCTCTTACTGCTGCGGTTTCACTTTCGCCAGGCTGTAACATGCCATATAGTTTTGCCACACTCATGTCTAAATCGGCAATGATTGGAAAATCAAAAAGTACTTTTGTTTTCTCGTTTACTGCATTAATCCAAGCAATGTGTGCATGAATACTATCAATACTCAAGCCTAAGAGCTGCGTATTGTGTTTTGCCCAAAAGTCTTTCTCATTTGCAAATCCCGCCATTTCTGTTGTGCAAACGGGAGTAAAATCAGCAGGATGCGAAAACATTATTATCCATTTATCTTTAGCAAATTCAGATAGTTTTATTTTACCGGTTGTTGTTATTGCTTCAAAATCAGGAGCGGTATCACCTATTCGAGGCATTGTTGAAATTTGTGTTTCCATTGTTATTGATTTAATTAATAATTGGTTATAAAATTATGGTATTATATATTGTTGGTTAGTAACATTGGTTACTTAACAGTTTTATTTAGTTATGTCAAATCTATCGAGATTCATTACCTTCGTCCAAGCGGTAACAAAATCCTTCGCAAATTTTTCTTTAGCATCAGTACTTGCATATACTTCTGCAAGTGCTCTCAATTCAGAGTTTGAACCAAATATCAAATCAGCTCTTGTGGCTGTCCACTTTAGTTTTCCTGTTTTTCTGTCTGTGCCTTCAAAATTTTCTTTTGTTTCAGAGGTTGCTTTCCAAACTGTATTCATATCCAAAAGATTTATAAAATAGTCATTGCTTAACAAATCCTTTTTTTCAGTCAGTACGCCTTTTGTTGAATTATCGTAATTGATGTTTAACACTTTTAAACCTCCCATTAATACTGTCAATTCAGGAGCAGTTAATGTGAGTAATTGAGCTTTATCAATCAATAGTTCTTCTGTTGAAACAGTATATGCTGTTTTTAAGTAGTTACGAAAACCATCTGCCATTGGCTCAAGTACAGCTATCCCTTGTACATCGGTTTGTTCTTGCAAAGCATCCATGCGCCCGGCCGTAAAAGGCACGGTTATCTTATAGCCGCCATTTTGCAACGCCTTTTCTACACCAACATTTCCGGCTAAAACAATCATATCAGCCATAGATATTTTTTTCTTCCCAGCTTTTGCATTAAAATCTTTCTGTATTTTTTCTAATGCATTTAAAACTTTAGTTAACTGAACAGGATTGTTAACCTTCCAATCTTTTTGAGGAGCGAGCATTATTCTCGCACCGTTTGCTCCACCTCTTTTATCAGTTCCTCTGAATGTTGAAGCGGAAGCCCACGCAGTTGAAACCAATTCACTCATAGTTAAACCTGATTTTAAAATTTCTCCTTTTAGTTTTTCGATATCTGCTGTATTCACAAGATCGTGATTAAGCGTCGGAATAGGATCTTGCCATACAAACTCTTCCTTTGGAACTTCAGCACCTATATATAAACTGCGTGGCCCCATATCGCGATGCGTTAGTTTAAACCAAGCCTTCGCAAATGCAGTTGCAAACTGCTCAGGGTTTTCATAAAAGCGTTTTGATATTTTTTCATATTCAGGGTCAAATCTTAATGATAAATCTGTGGTTAGCATTGTTGCCTTATGATATGTAGTTGAATCAAAAGCATCCGGTATAATTGATTTACCGTTTTTAGCTACCCATTGGTGAGCGCCCGCAGGACTTTTAGTTAACTCCCATTCGTTCTCGAATAACATTTTAAAAAAACCATATCCCCATTGTGTTGGTGTTGGTGTCCAGGTTACCTCTAAACCCGATGTTATAGCATCTTTACCTTTTCCGATTTTGTAAGTGCTTTTCCAACCCAAACCTTGCTCTTCAATAGTTGCCGCTTCAGGTTCATGCCCCACTAATGCCGCATCACCAGCCCCGTGTGTTTTTCCAAAAGTATGTCCACCCGCAATTAATGCAACGGTTTCCTCATCATTCATTCCCATTCGGGCAAATGTTTCCCTGATATCTTTTGCTGCTAAAACAGGATCAGGGTTTCCGTTAGGGCCTTCAGGATTAACATAAATCAATCCCATTTGAACAGCCGCTAAAGGGTTTTCCAGTTTTCTATCGACACTATAACGCTTATCTTCCAACCACTTTTTTTCATTTCCCCAATACACATTTTCTTCAGGTTCCCATACATCTTCTCGTCCGCCTGCAAATCCGATTGTTTTAAAACCCATGGACTCTAAGGCCACATTACCTGTTAAAATCATTAAATCTGCCCACGATATTTTCTTACCGTATTTTTGTTTTATTGGCCATAGTAATCTTCTTGCTTTATCAAGATTTGCATTATCCGGCCAACTGTTAAGCGGTGCGAAACGTTGTTGTCCGGCACGCGCGCCACCTCTTCCGTCACCTGTTCTATAAGTGCCGGCACTATGCCAAGCCATTCGTATAAATAGCGGGCCATAATTTCCGAAATCAGCAGGCCACCAATCTTCTGATTTAGTTAATAAATCCTTTATGTCTTTTTTAATTGCAAAAAGATCTAAACTCATAAACTCTTTAGAGTAATTAAAATCTTTATCCATTGGATTTGATAAATCCGACTTCTGACGAAGTACTTTAAGATTCAGCTGATTTGGCCACCAATCACTATTTTTGGTGCCTGCTGTATTAACTTTAGCTGTTTCGTTTGTTTTTTCTGTCGCCTTTGTGTCTCCATGACCAAAAGGGCATTTTCCGCTTGTTTCCATATTTTGTGATTTTAAATTACCGTTAAATGCGCTCATCAGTGCAATTAACAAACTGGGTAAAACATACTTTTTTTTCATGTTATTTATTTTGTAAAAAGGTTAACTCTTGATTTCCGATATTCTTCACAAATTAACGGTAGTTTACTACATAAATCAAACTGATATTTTCTATATTTGCATAGATATAATCTATTAGATGAATTTACAACAATTAGAATACATAGTGTCTGTTGATACACATCGCCATTTTGTAAAAGCTTCAGAAACCTGTTTTGTAACACAGGCAACGCTAAGTATGATGATTAAAAAACTGGAAGAAGAGCTCGACATAGTTATTTTTGACAGAAGTAAGCAGCCAGTCGTTCCAACTGAGTTAGGGGCTAAAATTATTAGTCAAGCAAAAGTAGTATTAATGGAGACCAAGAGAGTTAATGAAATAATTAGCAACGAAAGGGGAGAGATTGCAGGTGATCTTAGGCTAGGTGTAATTCCAACTGTAGCGCCATATCTATTGCCGTTTTTTTTAAATAGATTTCTATTAAAATACCCGAAGGTTTCAATTAAAATAAATGAATTTACTACTGAACAGTTGATCGAGAAATTGATTAACCAAGAAATTGATGTTGCTATATTAGCAACTCCTCTTAATAACACCCAATTATTAGAGACACCCATATATTATGAAAAATTTATAGCTTACACCCCTGGGCAAGCTAAATATAAAAACAAAAAATATTTACTACCAAAAGATATTGATGTAAATAAGTTATGGTTACTTGAAGAGGGGCATTGTTTAAGAAGTCAAATCGTAAATTTGTGCGAGCTTAGAAAAAAAACTAAAGAACATAGTAATTTGCAGTACGAAGCCGGAAGCATTGAAACTCTAATTAGAATGACTGAAAGCAATAACGGCATTACTATTTTACCCGAAATGGTATTAGGTAATTTAACAAAGGAGCAACTTAAAAATATTTATCCATTTAAGGCTCCTGAACCTGCAAGAGAGGTGAGTATTGTCACATACAGGCATTTCTTAAAAGGGGCAATTATTAATTCACTAAAGAGCGAAATTTTAAGTTCAATTCCGAAAGAAATGCTAAACGTGAAAAAGAAGGAGAAAATCGAAATTTAAAAACTAGTTTTAGTATCAGTTATTTGGATTGGAGTGGATATAAGACATAAAGTAGTTTGTAGTTTCGTTTTTTATAGAAACAATTCCGTTAAGGATATCGACAATTGAAATTATACCTGTAGCCTGATTATTATTTATTATAACTAAATGCCTAACCTTTTTTTGTGCCATTAAAGTTAAACAATTTTCAACAGAAGTATCAGAAGCCACTGAAGTGAGATCATTAATTGGGGTCATTATTTCTTGCACTTTTGTTTCAATTGCTCTTTTGTTAAATACAACAACTTTTGTAGAATAATCCCTCTCTGATAAAAAGCCAACTAATATTTCATTTTCATCGTGTACCAAAAGTGATCCAATATTATTTGTCCCCATAATTTTCATGGCTTCATACACAGTATTGTTAGGTTTAATGGAATATACATTCTTGTTACCCCGCCTTGATAGTATTAGTTGAGCATTCATCTTCTTATGCTTTTCCGGTTAATATCTTATTCCAATACAACCATGGTAACACTTTACTTTTAAGTTGATACATGCTCCATCGCTCTTTACTTTGATCAAAAGGAAAAGTTTCCATTGGCTTATTTTCATAATCAAACTCTGCCAATACAAGCTTTCCGTATCCGGTTACCAATGGGCAAGAAGTATATCCCGTATACTTAGCGCTAATTGCTTTACCTTCAATTGCCGATAGTAAATTTTCTACAAGTACAGGAGCTTGTTTTCTTATAGCAGCACCCGTTTTAGAAGTTGGCAATCCGGATGCGTCTCCTAACGTAAATATATTCTTAAACTTAGGATGTTGTAATGTATATTTGTCTACATCTACCCATCCGGCAGCATTTGCCAATGGACTTGATTTTATAAAATCAGGTGAAGACTGTGGTGGGGTTACGTGTATCATATCATAATCTACCCAAGTTTCAATATCTTTATTTTGCTCTCCAAAGCCAACAAACTTGGCGCGTTTGTTTTCACCATCTATCTCAACAAGTTTCTGTAAAAAGTTTAGCTTTATATTTCCTCTCTTTACTACCTCTAATAATGTTTTTTCATAGTTAGGTACAGCAAATAATTTTGGTCCGCCACTCCAATATTGTATATCAATATTATTCAACACACCATTCTTTCTAAAATAATCAGCAGCCAAATACATTATTTTATGCGGTGCGCCACCACACTTAACAGGCGTGTGTGGGTTATGAAATATAGCTTTTCCCTTTTTTAAATTTTTAATCAATTCAAAAGTATATGGTGCATATTTAAAGCTGTAATTTGACGTTACTCCATTTTTCCCTATAGACTCTTCTAATCCTTTTACCTCATTCCAATTTAACTGAATACCTGGCGCAACAATTAAATAGTCATAAGTTACCTTATCGTCTTGGGAAAGAAACACAGCATTAACATCCGGAAAAAATGCTTTTACTTTATCTTTTATCCATTTTACACCTTGCGGCATTACTGAGGATTCTGCTCTTTCTGTTTTATTTATATCAAAAACTCCACCACCAACTAAAGTCCATGCGGGCTGGTAATAATGTTTTTCAGATGGTTCAATAATACCAATTTCTAGTTTTGGATTTTTAATCAATAGCTGTGAAGCAACTGATAGTCCAGCATTTCCGCCGCCAATTATTAATATTTGAAAGTGATTTTGCATAGCGTTAGTTTTAAATTAAACAATGGTATTATTTACTTAAATATAGTAGCTAAGTTATAGCCAACTGTTAATTTGCTACGGTGGTATTTACTGATATTGTGGTTCTATTTACTTTCAAGTGGTAGTTATTAGTTTTTGTGTGGTGCTTTTTTGTAATTTATTTAACAAAATCCTTTTTATACTTAACAAAAAAGTTGATCCAAACTAATCTTCCTGTTCTGAACATCCAAGGGATGGTTATTAAAAGTACAATTGAAAACGATACCACATATATCATTGGATCGAACCCATACATTAGATAAATTAAAATAAACCAACCAACGCCCAATGCAACAGTTAAAGCATAATTAACATACATTGCCCCGTAGAAAAATCCCGGTTCTTTATCAAACTTTTCATTACAAACCGTGCATCTTTCATACATCTTATCAAACTTTTTTAAGTTGTATGGATTTTTGGTGATAAAAAAATCACCTTCATGGCACCGTGGACATTTGTTACCAAGTATACTGTATAGTTTTGTACCTTTTATCATACTATCTAATTTTTCAATTTCCTAAATTCATCTGGAGTAATACCTTCATATTTCTTAAAAAATTTTGAGAAGTATGAATTGTCCTCAAAGCTCAAGTTATATGCGATTTCATTAATGTTTTGATTTGAGTTTACTAAAAGCCGTTTTGCTTCTAACAAAACTCTGTTTCTTATTATGTCCCCAGCCGATTTACCAGTTAGTTGATTACACAGGGCATTTAAATGATTAGGAGTAACAAATAATAATTTGGCGTAATCTTTAGGCATACGTAACGTAGTAAAGTTTTGCTCGATCAGTTTTTCAAAATTGCGTAGAACCAAATAGTTGTTCTTATTTGCGGATTGATTTTGTGAAAAGGCAATTTTTCTATTGACTAGAATAAAAACTTGCAGTAACATTACTTTTATTAAATCTAATTTGCAGTCATCGCAACTTGTAAATTCAAATTGAACTTCCTCCAATATACTCCTTATTTTATCTTGAATTTCATCATCTGATAAATCAATTGAAGAATGAGATCCGTTCGCAGTAAAAAATGGGAAGTCGGACAGGTAATGGCTGTTGGCTAAAAACGAACTAAAAAAATTCTCGTTAAAATTAATCAAGATCCCATTAACGGTTGGATTAAAAAGCCATTCATGTACTTGACTTGGGGCTAAAAAGTAAATCACACCCTTTTTTACTTCATGTTTTTCAAAATCTATCACATGAAAACCATCACCTTGCGTGATAAACAATAATTGGTAAAATGAATGACGATGTGGAAACTTAATATCTTTATGATGATCAATAAACTGTTTTAAATCATAAACGATAACATCTTGTATTGAATAATCTTCGCCAAGTAAATTACAAATACTAATTGTAGGAATTTTTTCAGTCATTTTGATTTGTTTCGTTAATCAAAACTACTTTGAAAAATACCCAAAGAGTGTAACTTTTGTTACTTTAAATGGTACTTTTTACTTTTTTTTGATGAATTACCCTAATGAAGTAATAATGTAAAACGCAGCCCAACCCGAAAAAATTAAAATTAAAGCCCACATCCATTCAGGAATGCTCTTAGGGGTTTCTACGCCATCAATTAAAAAGGATTTTTGATTGCCTTTGCCATACGCATTAATCATAAGAGGCAGAACGCCATCAACCACTTCGTTATCTTTTAAACCTTCAATTGCCACAGCCGGACCATTGCGAACTGTAAAGGGAATTATTCGAATACCTTCTTTACCGATTGGATCTTTGCTTACAATTCTTAAATGATGTTGCCCATCTTCTAATTTTCTTGTATCTAAATCAAAATTTATAGGAGTTTCAAACTCTCCAATTGGCACAATATTTTCGTCAACAAAAATTATTACTTTACTCTTAGCCTCCATGTTAGTTAAAATTTATAAAGGGTTCGTTTAATGTGATTGGGGTCTTTTTCACCTGGCTTAATGGTCCATTTTACTGCAAAAAAAAGTGTAACAACTACAATAGCTACTATAGCCCAAACAATAACATAGTCCCACTGACTTTCGGGGCCTGCGCCATGTGCTATGCCTCGTAAAATTTTCGGTTGCTGTTTTTCGCATTCAGGACAAGCGTATGTTGCTATTGTAAGCAACATTAAAGTTAGGAAGGATATTATTCGTCTCATTATAATAAATTATTTAGATGCTGTTGATGTTTTTAGAAACTCCATTATTTTTTTTACTTCAGCTACTGTTACTTTTTTGCCTGTATTCCCCCAACTCGTTCTTTCGTGATTCATGATTGCCGCTATCTCCTCAGCTTTTAAACTATTATTTGTTCCTATTGCCGGCATTACACCAAAATCGGCTCTTGCATCATATCCATTCATAATAATACCAACAAAAGGTTCTATATTCTCTGCATTAACAATGGGGCTTCCTTTAAGTGGGGGAAAGGCCCCTTTTAAACCTTCTCCATTTTCTTGATGGCAACTTTGGCAATTAGCAGCGTACAACGATTTTCCATCCAATTCCGGTTCGCCATTAGCTCCTCCTTGTGGAGTAAATTCTTTTTTGGCAGGTTTATATAGAAAAGTTGGATCGGGAGTACCATCCGGCATTTTTATTTGTTTTAATGATTGTAAGTAAGCTACTAGTTGCAAGGCTTCTTTTTTAGCAACTACAACTCCAGTAGTGCCACGCATATATTCTTCAGGAACATTAACAACCACATCGCCTTTAGCAGCTTTATTTTTAATTTCAAAATACCATGGATATGGAGCCATTATAGATTGCTTAACAACAATGCGTGGATTATATAAATGAGCTAAATGCCAGTCGATACTTGGTTGCCTTGCTCCGATATTGGTTAAGTCAGGACCAATTCGACCCGTACCCATTAAGTTAGCCGAATTTCGCCAAAAATCGGTTCGCGAACTAGCTGCATAATCAGCAGCAATTCCCGGACGGCTACCCCATATTTTATCCATATCTACATTCCGTACTTGTTGCGAGTGGCAACCCACACAACCTTCTTTTATGTAAATAGCCTTCCCGGCAGCCTCATCAGCAGTTAGTGGTTTATAACCAGGCAGTGGGGCGTTATTTTCTTGATTTTGATACGCAGGAATAATTACTACAAATAATGTAAGTATCGAAAACAGATAGGTTACTACCGAAAAAAGTTTCTTGTGATTATTATAAAATTCCATAACTGAATAGTATTAAAAAGAGTTTTTTATTATTTGCTCGCTGCTGTTCTTTGTTTTAAGATCTCAATTGCTTTTTCTTTTACACTTGTTACTTTAGAACCTGAAACCATTTTATAAAAATTGTATGCTAGTACTATGTGTGAACCCCACATTAATGAGCCTCCAATTGCTCTCCATAACCAATAAGGAGCCATTAGTACAACACTTTCAATAAACGATTTTCCTTCTGCCCAAGCAAGCCCACGCAATGTGCCTCCAATCATTAGTGGTATTGTATAAAACTGCAACCCAATTAAGGCCATCCAAAAATGAGCTCCAACACCTTTTTTAGGAGGTTCATTTCCTGTTAAGCGAGGTACAATGGCATAAATTCCCGCAAATAATAAAAATGTAATAATTCCATACATGGTTATATGTGAGTGAGCCACTGTAAAATCTGTAAAGTGCCAAATTAAATTAGTTTCCCTAAAAGCTTCAGCTGTTCCCTGCATGGATCCTGTGAAATAATATATGACACCTACCAAAAAGAATGGCAACGAATAACTAGAACCTATTTTACTGAATGACCCCTTGAATGTCATTAAATAATTAGTAGTACCTGAAATAACCGCTATTAACTGACCAACGCTACCAACAATAGCAATGGTTTGTAACCACCAAGGCAACGCGCTAAAAATAAAGTGATGAGTGCCTATGAGAGTATAAAATATTATTTGGCTCCAAAAAGCTAATACACCTAAACTATATGAATAGATTGGTTTATTGAGTTGTTGTGGTAAGAAATAATATAAAAAGCCCAAATTTGAAAACATAAACCACATACCAACTGCCTGATGCATGTAATAACCTTGTACAATTGTTTCGCCAATGCCTGTTTGTAAAAAAGGAAGATACGCAAGGGTGGCTACAATAATTATCATAATATATGATGCTATGATATACCAATTGGAAATATAAATTTCCTTGGTGGTACGTTTTGCAACTGTTTTGATAAAATTGTGTAGCGTTAAGATTAACCCGTAAGCCCAAAGTGCCATAATTGGCCAAATAAATTCTCTGTATTCTCCGCCTCCATTGTTAATTCCGGCCATTACTGAAATATTACCTACAACCATTGCAATATTAACAGCCTTTAATGCCCGCCAACCATTTTTTAAACTATGTAGTGGGGCATTACTTACCATTGGTACTACATAATATCCTAAGCCCATCATCCCCAATGTTGCCCATGCCCAAAACACGGAGTTTGTATGCACTGCTCTTAACCTGCCAAAACTTAACCAACTTATACTATCGGCATCGGGTGTAACATATTTTATACCCAAGTATTCACCCATAGAAGTGCCCCATAATAACCAAAAAACTGCCGTACCTAAAAACCATAACACAAGACGGGTTAATTGCGGATCAATTTTAGGACGTTTTGCTGCGCTCTTTTTTTCTGCAAAAAATGAAATGTCATGATCGTCATTTACGTTTCTTATTAAGCCTCTATCATCTACTGCACTTGCAGTTCCTGCTAGTTCCGAATTAGTTAGGCCAAAATCGTTTGCTTTTTTTAATGTGTTTAATGTTTGTTCATCAAGAGAGTCAGTTTCCTTTGTTATCATATCAACAAGCAACTCTGCATCTTTTTTATTTTGTTCATTAAAAAAATGTTTTAAAGCACGTGACACTTTAAAAATCATAAAAATAATGCCAAATAATAATGGTATTGCAATTAGTATAAATGTGATTAGTACTCCGGGTTGTGAAAACAACTCACTCCTTTTAGCAGGTTCTGTTTGAGAAAATACATTGTGAGGTAATAAGAACAGTAAACCAAGAATAGCAGGCAAGAGTTTTTTTGTTGAATTACTGTTATTTAAGTTTTCTTTAACAACTTGAATTTCTTCACTCTCCAAATTATTTAAAAAGCAATTTAATTTGGTTACTTTATCCTGTTTGCTTTTTTTCGAATATATTTTCGTGTCTCTTTTTGTTTTAAAAGCAAAATACAACACCGCTATTACGGCTAATGCAATTAACAAGGTTAACCATAAACCCAAACCAATAGTTTTGTTAGGAAAAAAACTTACCGGATGATCTGTTTGTGCTTGTGAAAGGGAAGGGCTTAAAACAGTAATTAAGGCTAAAGTAAATATTAAACTAATTTTTGAGTGAATATTTTTTTTCATTTTAATAGAAATTAAATTTGTATTGAACTACCTAATTAGAATCCTGATTTAATGTACATCCAACCATCCTCCTGTTTAGAAACAATTTCTAATATTCCTGCCGGTACAAATCCAGCTTCAGTAATAATGTTTGATTTCTCTAATTTTCTTTCTTTTATAGAGAATTCGCACGCCATAAATTCTACCCCTTTTTCTTTTGAGGCTTGTATTCCTTTTAGCACTGTTGTTTTATTTATTAATAACATATCTAAACCCGGCCCATGGCAAACGACTTCAATTTTAGTATCGGGACTTACCAATTTAATGTTGCCAAGCTGTTTCATTAACGCTTTATGTGCCAAAGTATCTGCTGTTGTTAGTTGAAACACTATTTTGTGTGGAGACTTTATTGCTTCTGTTTTTGCATCATCGGGGCATTTATAATTTGATTGTTTTTGAGCAAACGTATTACCTACACTCATTACAAAAGCTATAACTAATATTGTGAATTTTGTTTTCATGATTTTGGCCTTAATAAGTTTAATGAATGATTTACGGTACAAAACTAAATAGAAAAAAACGGATAGAGTGTTACTTTTGTTACTTAATATGGTATAAATTACTTATTGACGAAAAGAACCTTTAATCTGTTACAATTGTTACTGTTAAACGAATACAACTTAATTACCTTTAAACATCAAATAATATCAACATGAGCGAAGAAATTATAATTGGGAAAAGAGCAAGTTCTAATTTTTTTATTAGAATGGGAACAATGATAAACTTAGAGAAAAGACTATATAAACTTTATGAACGTACATTCGGTATTCCTTCAGGAACATGGAAATTGCTACCAAAATTAGATTACATATTACTTTTTAAAACACTTTATATTAAATGCGAAGGTTGCTCACCTGAAGATTTTGATAATGATAAAGGTGCTATTTACCAATTAAGTTTAGTGTATAATAAAAATAAAAAGATTATTGTGCACGAAACAAAACTTAAAAAAGAAGTGTTTGAACTCGCACAAAAGCTGAGCAATTATTTTAAACTAAAAATTAGGGATTCTGCTAGTGATAGGAGGAATCCAAAATGGTTATGATTTTATTTTTCGCCAATTATTTGAATAACTGATGAGAGTCCGTCATGAAACTTTCCCTCACTTATATTTATTTCTATTTGTTCTATTAGAATTGTTTTAAAATCTGAGAAATCTTCCTCTAATTCATTTATAGAGTATAAAAGGTCGGCATTTAACGGGCCACCGGTATTGTATTTCAATTGTTCTTTACTATACGCCACTAATACACATTTTCCTCCTTTTTTTAAGGAGGAATAAATTTTTGAATGTACTTTATTTCTCAGTGATGGCGGAAAATGACCAAATATGCAAACTATACCGTCCCATTGATTCTCATCAAAATCATAAGTTCCTATATCTGCACAAATAGTATCTATTGAAACTTTAAAAATTTTAGCAAGTTGTTGTGTTTTTTGTAGCCCCTTTAATGAGTAATCAATGGCTGTAACCTTGTAGCCTTGTCTAGCAAGAAATACTGCGTTTCTGCCTTCACCTTCAGCCAAACATAAAATATTGCCCTTTGGTTTAAAATTTTGTTTCTTTAAAAAATCGTTCGGTTCTATACCGTATGCGTAATCTGAGCTGCTGTATCTATCATTCCAAAACTCTGAATTCATTTTATTTATTTAAATATTCTAATCTGTAGTCTCCAATATGTTTTTCGCTAGTTTTTATTTTCTTAAGCTGTTTTAAATAATTAACTATTCCTATAATCAAAATAGCAGATGAAATTATAAAAAATGACACCTCTATCATCAAACTATTTTTGAGATTTAATAAACTTCGCAAACTTAATCCTGCTACTAGAAAATAAAGTGCTGTTCTTACAAAAGCCAAAAGCGTGGAGTGATTGGCGAGTTCTGTACGTTGAAGAGCAAGTTTTTCTCTTAGTATTAAATCTTTATTTATTTTTTCATCAAGATTGTTCATTATTTATTACTGAAAATATAATTTAATAGTAGCATTTTTAAAAAACACACTGTCTAAATGACCCATTTGGTTTTTATCTTTTGTGATAAGATGTAAGTGCATGAAAGTGTCATGATGTGTAAGTATAGATTTATGTTCGGTAGAGAAAAACCCTATAATTTCAACTTCCTTATTAGTTATTATAAACTTTTTTTGCCCCGAAGCGTGGGCTATATCTGGCGAAGTAACCACAGTGCCCAATGGTAAATCCATTACATGAATATTCGCAGTATCAACAATTGCTAGTATTTTAAAGAAAAAAGGACGCTTGTGTTTTTTGCTACTTTTATTAATGAATTTTTCTAATTGCTCTAGTGTAATTATTATTGGCAATGATTCAACTTCTTCCCATTTCTCAACGTTGGTGTAACCAAAAAATGGAGCTTTTAAATTATAGGTTTCCGAAACTTTTATGCTATCATTTATCACTTCAGATTTATAGCACTTGCCATCTATTATCATAACTTCGCCTCGCAAATATTCAACTGGCCCTAAACCACATAAATTCTGTTTTTTGATAATGGTATCAATATTTATAGTTGCTTGTAACTGCCCTTTCCACATAACGTTTTTCATTGCACCAACCACAGTTACAGATTGTGAAATGGAATAGTTTATAAATGACAAGGACAAAACAAAAAGTAATATTGCTTTTTTTAAAATTGGATAAGTATATTTCATAGTAGTTATTATTGTTTCTTAATAGCCATCGGGTATGCTCAGTTTAATCATTTGTGCTTGTGCCGAGTAAACAAAGGTATTTCATTATTTATTTTAAGAGCATTTTTAATTCCTCCAAGGATAAAACACCTTCTTTACGATTTACTTCAACACCATTTTTATATATTATAAATACAGGGAAAGTATCAATTTTTAACGCTTTACATAATTCGGTTTGAGTACCACCATCTATTTTGATTACAGCGTATTTTTCTTTCTCAAGTTGCTCTATAATGTGGTTCATTTTTTTACATGGCGGACACCATTCTGCGCCAATATCCACTAATACTGTTTTATCGGCAGGAATTAGTTTTAAATAGTCCTGCATAGATATTTGTTTTGTTTCAACAGCTCCTTGCAACTTTTTATCAGCTTGTTTCCATGCGTTAATTCCGCCTTTCATATTATACACTTTAGAAAAGCCATTAGAATAGAGCCATTGCATCGCATTAGCACTTCTGCCACCACTTAAACAGTAAATGTAAATAGGCTTAGTTTTATCTAATGATTTTACACGATTCTGAAACTCTGTTTCGTTATTCCAGTTTGCTTGCAGAGCATTTTGTAAATGCCCTGAATTATATTCTTCAGCTGTTCTTACATCAAGTAATTGAATATCGATTTTTGTAATGCCTTTTTCAAATTCATCAACAGCTATTGTAGATGTTTGTGCATTAGAGTTACACGAAACTATACTTATAAATTGTATTGTAATAAATGTTATCTTGAACGAGTTAAGAATTGTTTTCATGTTTCTTTTTTTATTTATGATTAATATATTGTTAACACATTTTTGTTCGCCAAAAATATTTTAAAATGCAACACATTTTTACTTCTGCATAAAGCGTTGTAGCTGAGGTTAAAAAAGCTATCATTATTAGAATTGCTGTTGGCGATAGTACTGGCAATAGTAGGCTTATAATTACTGCTCCTCCAACATAACCCAAATCTCTCCAAAATCTGAAGTAAGACAATCCTTGGGCTCTTTGATTAGGGTGCAGAACAGCAGATACTTCCGTTAAAAAATTTGGGTAAACTAATGCCGTACCGATACCTATAAATACCGAACCTAACAGAATAGCATTTATTGTTGAATATGCAGTAAAAACCAAACCTAGTATTTGTAACACCATTCCTATAGTTATTAATTGCTTACGACAAAACGTATCGCCAAGTTTGCCAGTAAATAATTGTGAAACAGCCCATACTATAGGATAAACGCTAACAAGCAATCCTATTTTTTCGATGGAATAATTTTGCTTAACTAAAATTATTGGTAGCATTAGCCAGTAAGCACCATCAATTAAATTATTTGTAAATCCATTAATAGTTATTGGCGAGAGTTGCGGATGCTTAATTGTTAATTGCTTAAATAGTGATTTTATTTTAGGTTCACTACTCATCATCGACTCTTGTTTAAGAAAGTGTTTCGTGTCCTTCACAAAAAAAATACTCAAAATTAATCCACTTAATACAATGATTAGTAAGGTGTAAAACAGTATGTCGTAATTGAAATTCAGAATAATGTAGCCACTTATAAAGCTTAAAGTCCCAACTGCCAAGTAGCCGCTAAACTCATTAAACCCCATTGCCAATCCGCGCTGCTTATTACCAACCAAATCTATTTTTAATAGAACATTACTACTCCAACAAAAGCCTTGGTTTAATCCAATAAAAATATTTGCCAAAATAACATGCCACCAAGCATTTGCAAACAGGAGCAATAATACTCCCGGAATAGCAATAAGCCAACCGAAAATTAATAACCACTTTTTGGATTTATAGTTAAGAATTTTTGAGGTAAATAAATTTGCAATTGCTTTACTTAATCCAAAAGCTATCAAAAAAGAAACTAAAAAACTACCTTCCTGAATATGAAATTTTGTTTCGGCAAAATTAAAGAAAGAGGATCGTTCAATACCCACAACCGCTCCAACTAAAAAATTGAGAAATACAAGCAGTGTAAACTGAACTATGTTATTTTTTAGGCCTTGATTTGCTTTCATTTTATTAAATAAGTAAAGTTAATTATAATTTACTTTTTAAGAGTCTTTAATTATCTAAATTGGTAATCAACCCCAGTAACCTGAGATAACAAAGTTTGTGGCGCATCTAATATTTTTGCATTCATAGGTGGTTTTGGAGTTACTGGCGAATTTTCTTTTAAATAACCTATCATTACTTTGTGTAAGGTTGATGTTGTATTTTCGGCAGCAATAACACCTTTTAATCGGCAAAGCATATCATCAGGATCTCCATCTCGTTGGCACGCTAAAATACTGTAAACTTTGTCTACTTCAAGTTCTTTACCTTTAACTGTAATACTTTGTACTCTTTTACCCATTTCGGCAAAAGCATTAAAGCTTACTTCCATACCTTTAAACTTAATAACCCAACCACCTAACCGTTTGGAGGCATCTTTTGCAAATACGTTATTGAGCTCTTTTTCTAACCACTCTTTTAATTGTTTACCACTAGCTTTTGCTGTTCTTACGGTACTATCAACGGGCAACATATCAAAAATATAAGCGTGTGTAATTGGGATATTCCCAGTTTGATCGGGTGTTGCCAAAGGTTGGCAAAAACGAAATCCATTAGATAGACAAATGTCAATTTCCGGAAACTTCCAATTTAATGCGTTTAAAATCATGGTATCAATTGGATTTTCAACTACAAAATAACGATATAGTGGAATAGTGCTATAACCTACCACTTCGTGAATATCAGCTTTATAAGGAATTTCAGTGTCATTTAATATTTTTTCAATGTTTTTATTTGGAACCAATTTAGTTTGCGCAACTTCTAATAATTCATAGGAGTCAGATGTTACTTTACCATTCTCGATGGTTAAATCTAATTTACCTACAAATGATCCAAATGCTCCAGGCTCAACTACTTTAGCATATTTACATACGATAGGCTTTCGAACCCTTTCGTGCGTATCGCCACCCAAAATATAATTTAATCCCTCACTTTCAGGCATATTTGCTAATGCAATTTGTTGTGATAAACCGAGATGTGCAACCATTATAATAAAAGCACATTGCTCTTGATTTTTTAAAACATCAATATAGTGTGCTAAATTTTCCTCGGGTTTGGTATAAAGTATGCCCTTGCTGTAATTTGGGCTTTGGCGAATAGGTACTAAGGGATCTGTATATCCTAAAAAACCAATTTTTACGCCTGCAACTTTCCAAATATAATAGGGAGGGAATATTAACTCTCCCTTTTTTCCAGCACCTAAATCGTGATACATATTTGCACATACTTTAGGGCCATTTAATGAACCAAGTAAATTTTGCATTTTTTTCTTTCCATAAATAACTTCCCAATTACCCGGTAGGTACAAATCGTAATTTAAAGCATTTAGTATTGGAACAAAGGCATCCCCTGTTGTTTTTACGCTCAGTTCGCTTCCTTGAAACATATCACCTGTATCAATGGTAAAGGTATTTGGATTTTTCTTTTTTAAACCATCCAGCATACTTGCTAAGTAAGCATATCCACCCGCTTTTCTAAAAACAATTTTTTCGTTTTCCCAAAATAGTTCATCATGTGGATGTATTTGACAATGCACATCCGTTGTTTGTAGAATACTTATTACTGTTTTTTTATCTGAAGCGAGATTATTTAAACTTTCGCCTTCTAAGGTATTTGTTAGATTTTCCACTGCTGATAGCGGAGAGCTAATTGCAGCTCCAAGACCCAATACACCAATTGATTTTATAAAATCTCTTCTTTTATTATTTTCCATTTTGATAGTTTTAGTTATGTTTTATAGATTAAATTATGATTAAGCATTCGCCTTATTTAGATGCTTTAAGCGTCCCTCAAAAAATAGGTTGTGTATGTATGCAACGCCAATACCGAACAAAACTGTTCCTATTCCAATAATAACATTATAATAAACAGGAGCAAGGAGTGCAATTCGAATAAAGATGGTTATTAGTACAAAAGCAGAGTACCGAAAGATACTTGGATAGTGAATTACATATCTAAACGCAGCTAACATCAGCAACATATCGGCAAAAATTAAAATGAGATAAAATAAAGGATAGGATGGATGGAAAAAGCCCGTATCTAGATATTTGATAATGTCTAATAGAACAGATATAAATAGGCCAATTAATACTCCTGTTGCTATTATTTTTTTTAAGTTAATAAATCGTGTTTTTTCAGTTTCGTCAGTTATTTGGCGGTGTTTTTGTAAACTATAAAACCACAATGTGAGTAAGAAAATAATCAATGCAGCGCTTGCATCAACTGCCATTCGGCTAATGATTGTAATTTGTTCGTGAAATTGAGAATTTAAAGAGAGATTAGATAGCTCCTCAAAAGAAGTTCTTAAAAAAATAAGGCTCATTATTTGAAACTGTTTTGCTATTGAACTAGCAATGGATTGTGGAATCGCGAAAACCAAACCGATCATTTCAAAGAACAACAAAAAATTGAAACTAAATTCGATAGCATCGTTATAATTTATTTGAGAAAGTAGATAAAAGGATTTAAATAGTGCAAAGTGATTTCCGGCACCAATAAGTAGTGTAACAATAAATACTGTTACTAAAATATAACTAAGATTTCGCGAGTTTTGCTTACTATCCCAATACAATTCGCACCAGTCAAATATTTTAGATATTAATTTTATCATTTTGCTTCATACAATTTCCAATAAAAAAATGTATTTTGTATAAAATTGATGAAAATCATTTTATTTTACGGTAACAATTGTTACAAAACATAAAACCCCGAATAAATCGGGATTTTAAAACTAAATAAATCTACTCGCTTTATTTTTTTACTGGGCACGAATTAATTCCTAACAAAGTGTAAAGCGGGCAAAAGTTCATAAAACTTGTTATAACAAATACTCCTGCCAATACCAATAATACAATTCCTAATGTCCCTGTAATTACATTTGTAAAATACAATACCGCTACAATTGCCGCTATTATAAGTCTAATAATTTTGTCGGCTGATCCCATGTTTTTTTTCATAATTTTTGGTTTTTAAAATGAGTTGTATATTTATTATCTAAAACAAAATTACCTCACATTACAACTAAAAAGCGGTGACTATTGTTACCGCTTACAAAATCTTTATACTATCTGGGGTTTGGATGATTTTATTTTCTTTTTCGAGTTTTTTCATTGTTCGAGAAATAACCTCCCTTACAGTACCTAATTCATTTGCTATCTCACGATGCGAGATTTTAACAGGGTTTTCATTCTTTAATTTTGAAGTCTCTTTTAAGAAATTATAAAGACGCTGATCTAAATTCGTAAAAATTAATTGATTAATAGTTTCCAACAAATCATTATAGCGCACTTTAAATTGCTGATGGAAAAGATTATTAAACTCTGGAAATAGAGTTGTTAGGCTGCTAATTTTCTCGGATGGGATAAGTAGTAAAACTGACTTTTCAATTGTGTGTGCATAAATGGTGCTTTTATCATTTGATAAACTAGCCGAAAATGACATAATACAACTCTCAGACGGTTGTATGTAATACAAAAGCAATTCTCTATCATCATGCCTTGTAAATACTTTCAGTAAACCACTAATAACTATGGGAATTGATTTAACGTATTGACCTTCTTTCAAAATCTCAACGCCTTTGTCAGTTTCATGCACACTCGAAATCTCAATTATTTTTGATGATAATTCTTTACCGAGGTATTGAAGTCGTTTTTGTAACTCAATGTTATTTGCCATTGAGGTAAAGATAGCAAATTAATTTAGTGAAAGATTTCCTTTGGCACAACTCACAAAAGATTTCACCTTTGCTAAGGCTGTGTTATTTCCTTTCTCTGGATAACCTAAAGTAGCAAGTTTATTTACTAGAATTTCTCTAAGTATTGCGGTTCCGTAGATTGTCACTTTATCGTTTTCCTTTTCAATTTCAACATCACTTACTCCCTTCAGTTTTTTAATAGCCTCTTTAATGCTATTGATGCATCCTCCGCATTTTATGTTTTCTACAAATATTATTTCAGTTGTCATAATTGTTTTAGATTTTTTTCGATTATACCTGATAATTCGCTTGCTGATACTACACCTTATCGTTACCAAATTATTTTACCTTTTTTAAATAGAAGTAGCATTGGCACACTTCTTATACTGTATGTATTTGCAGCAGTTGGATTTTTATCAATATCAATTTTAATTATTTTAGCTTTATCACCAATTTTATGTTTAAGATCTTCCAATATTGGTTTTAGCGTTTTGCATGGGCCGCACCATTCAGCATAGAAGTCAACCAATGTTGGGGTTTCGCTATTTATTAGTTCGTTAAACTTTTCCGGCATCTTTATTGTTTTTTTCAGACTTAAAAATTCCTACGATAAGAATTCCCATTAATGCGCCATAAATAGTTGAATTAACGGGGCTTGATGTAATAGCACAACTACCATTTGAGCAACCAACAAAATACCAATAGAGGAAGCCTAAAACCGCACCGAATACTCCTCCGATAAAAGAAAATTTATTTTTTATCAACCACTTCTTCAAAGTCGACATCTTCAATTGTTTTATTCGTCTTCTTATTTGTAAACCTTGTGCCGCAGCCATTAGATCCGCAACATCCAAAATTGAATAGTGCCATGCCTATTAAAAACAAACTCATTGCCCCAAGTAACAAATCTTTAGCAACAATGCTTTGAATTAAAACTACCACGCCAAGCAATAGTCTTAATCCACGCATAAAAGTCCAATTGTGCAATAGCGCATTCATCTTTTAATTACTACAATTCAGATTTTGCCAGGCTCCGAGGTTTTCTACTTCTTTTGTGTAACCGGCACTAATCAATTGTTTTTTTGCTACACCGGCTCTATTCCCACTTCTACAAACAATAATAACTTTATCATACTTTTTCAATTCTTCAATTTTAGATTCAAAAGTATCTAAAGGATAGTTTACTGAGCAATCAGCATGCCCGTCATTCTCCCATTCATCAACTGTTCTTACATCAACGATAATTTGTTTAACATCTGTTTTTGTTACTGCGGTTGTTTTCATTGTTTCTTCTGTTTTATTTTTTTGTGAATTGCATTGAGCTAATGAAAGTGTTGAAATAGCTATTACAAGTAATGTTATTATTTTTCTCATGTTTACTAAATAAGTTAATTAATAGAGACGGCATAACCCGCCTTTATACTATGCTTTTACAAGTTTAGTTTGACAAACGAAATCCGTTTTAGGAACGCCACTTTCTGCTATTGCTTTAAAGCCTCCCTCAATTTCTTTAAAATTGTGAATGCCTCTTGCTTTGAGAATACTTGAAGCAATCATGCTTCTGTAGCCGCCAGCGCAATGGATATAAAAAGGTTTACTGTCGTCAACAGTTTTGAACCAATTGTTTATATCACCTAGTGGTCGGCTAAAGGCTTCTTCAACATGTTCAGCAGCATATTCACTATCTCTTCGAGCATCAAGAACAATTGTTTCACCAACTTTTAATTCAGCTTTAAACTGTGAGGCTGTAATTCTATTTACAGCATCTATTTCTTTACCTGCACTTGTCCATGATTCAAAGCCTCCGTCTAAGTAACCAATTACATTATCGAAACCTACACGCGCCAAACGAGTTACACTTTCTTCTTCTTCACCAACTTTTGTAACTAAAATTAAAGGTTGTTTAACATCAACAATTAATGATCCTACCCAAGGCGCAAAGTCGCCGTGAAGCCCAATATTTATTGAACGTGGAATAAATCCTTTTTGAAAATCAGCAGCATCTCTAACATCTAACACTAATGCTTCTGTCATTACTACCAACTCCTCCAATTTTTTAGCTGAAAGAGCATTCATCCCTTTTTCGAATACACTATCAAAACTTTCAATGCCTTTTTTATTCATTGCTACATTCATACCAAAGTAACCTGGAGGCGGAGTTAACCCATCTGTAACTGCTTTCACAAAAGTTTCTTTGTTAGGTTGATTTAGTGCATAATTCATTTTCTTTTGATTGCCTAACGTATCAACAGTTTCTTTCATCATGTTTTTACCACATGCACTTCCGGCACCGTGAGCTGGATAAACTATAACGTCATCCGCTAATGGCATTATCTTTTTATTTAACGAATCATACAGTAGCCCTGCTAACTCGTCTTGAGTCATTGATGCTGATTTTTGAGCTAAGTCTGGACGACCTACATCACCTAAAAACAATGTATCTCCACTGAATAAAGAATGCTCTTTGCCGTTCTCATCAATCAAGAGATAGCATGTACTTTCCATTGTGTGTCCCGGTGTATGTAAAACCTTTATTTTTACATTTCCTATTTTAAATATTTCTCCATCCTTAGCCGATATAAATTCAAATTCAGGATTTGCGTTTGGGCCATATACAATAGGCGCTCCTGTTTTTTTGCAAAGGTCTAAGTGTCCTGATACAAAATCAGCATGAAAATGAGTTTCAAAAATGTATTTTATTTTGGCTCCTCGGTTACTAGCCATATCAATATATGGCTTTACTTCCCTTAGCGGATCTATAATTGCCGCTTCTCCATTACTCTCGATGTAATAAGCTCCTTGTGCTAAACATCCTGTATAAATTTGTTCTACCTTCATTTTATTGTTTTTAAGATATTACTGAATTTCCTTCGTTAACCCATTCATTCATTCCCGCAGAGTAGTTTAAAATATTGTTATATCCACTTTTTGTCAATAATGAATAGGCAATAGCCGCTCTAGCTCCACTTTGACAATGGATAACTACTTTTTTATCTTTATTTATTTTATCAAGATTATTAAGTATAGTTCCTACGAATACATGCTTGGCACCTACAATATGGCCTGCTTTAAATTCTGTAGCGTTTCTAACGTCAATTATTTCCAAATCTTTATCGGCAAGAAGATTTTTAAATTCATCAAGGTTAATAATTGTTGACTTATCCAAACTTCCTCCCATTTCTATCCACGGCTTAGTTGAAGGTATATAACCGTAAATGTTATCTAATCCAACTCTCATTAGTTTTCGTGTAAGATCGTCTAATTGAGTTTCATCAACCAAAAGAATAAATTTTTCATCGTAGTTCAAAAACCATCCTGCCCAAGTAGCAAATGAATTGTTTCCTTCTATATTTATACTCCCCGGAATATATCCACTGGCAAATTCATTTTTACTTCTCGCATCTATAATTTTTATTCCTTTTGTTACCGAATCTTTTAATTCACTAGCAGTTAGCTGTTTCAACTTTGGCACAGAAGTAAGCAATGGTCTGTCGATTTTATTAAGCGATTTCATTTTTGCAAAATACTTCGGTGGTTCAGGCTGATCCGCCAATAAGTACTTAACAAATCCGTTTTCGTTATCATTATATTGAAAAGCCCAGTTTCGCGCTTTTTCGTAGCCAACAGTTGTACTTGGAACTGACCCTAAAGATTTTCCACAAGCCGATCCCGCACCATGCCCCGGCCAAACTTGAATAAAATCTGAAAGGAGGTTGAATTTTTGTATAGACTTATACATTTGGATAGCCCCTGCATCTGCTGTACCAACAACACCCGCTGCTTTTTCAAGAAGGTCTGGCCTTCCCACATCACCAACAAATACAAAATCACCTGTAAATAACATTACAGGCTCCATACTTGCAGGGGTATCTGTTAGTAAGATACTTATACTTTCAGGTGTATGTCCGGGAGTGTGCAATATTTCTAATAATAGATTCCCCAATTTAATTACATCTTTATCTTTTACTCCTTTATGTGGAAACTCGTATTTCCAACCTTCGCCACCTTCATCAGACAAGTACATGTCTGCGCCTGTTATCGCAGCTAACTCTCTAGAGCCTGCTAAAAAATCGGCATGAATGTGCGTTTCAAAAATATGAGTGATTTTCATATTGTTTTGTTTCGCAATTTCGATGTAAGTATCTACATCTCTTTTAGCATCAATAACTGCTGCTACACCGGCTTTTTGGCAGCCGATAAAATAACTTGCTTGTGCAAGGCTTTTGTCGTAAATGTGTTGAAAAAACATAATATTGGTTTTTTTAAGGTTAGTAATTGTTATTTATTCGGTTATATTTTATTTGTCAAAATTAGTTTGTAGTCTTTGTTTTGATGGTAACATTTATTACACTTCATTTCTACCATATTTGAACTGTAACTTCTGTTACTTTGTTATTTAAGAATGGTTTCCTTAATGATAATGTAGATTCCCATAATCAAAACAAACCATCCAAATATTGGCTTTAGTTTAGCGCCATCTATTTTTTTAGAAAGGTAAATTCCAATAAAAATCCCAATGGTTGCAACTGCCGATACTGAGGTTAGTAAACTCCAATTAATAACTGTTTCTCCACCTTCTCCAAAAAAACCAATTAACGATTTTGCTGCAATAATTACTAATGAAGTACCTACCGCTTCTTTCATTGGTAGTTTAGATAGCAATACCAGTGCTGGAATAATTAAAAAACCTCCTCCTGCGCCAACTAAACCCGTAATTACACCAACTACTGCACCTTCTATAAGAATTACCGGGTAATTAAATTTTTGAGGCTCTGAATTCTCTTCTTTTTTCTTCTTTTCTTTTTTGATCATACTAAATGATGCTGCAACCATAAGAATAGCAAAAAGCAACATCATTAAAATGCTTTTGGTAACTATAAAAGTTCCAATTGAAAAAACTTCTTTTGGTATTGCCGGTACAATATATGCTCTCGTTAAAAAGACAGCTGCGATCGAAGGGGCTCCAAAAACAAGTGCGGTTTTAACGTTTACTAATCCTTTACGAAAATAGCCTACAGAACCAATTGCTGCCGTAAAACCAACAATAAACAATGAATAAGCTGTTGCAGCAACTGCGTCAACAGCAAAAAGATAAACCAGTACTGGTACTGTTAAAATACTACCACCACTACCAATTAGCCCAAGTGATATTCCAATTAAAATAGATGCGATGTAACCAATTATTTCCATTTTGTTTTTTAATTTAAGATTATGCCACAAAGGTGGTATGATAAAAATCAATTAACGGTTACTTTTGTTACATATCAATTATAGTCGTATTTTTTAATAATCGTAATTGAATTATTGGAAAAGAATAAATGGTAGTAAGGAACTTTATAAAAATCATATGGTCAAGGAGTTTTTATCAATATGTTAGATTAATTAATTTTCATTTTATTTGCCGGTGTTCGTTTTAAATATGTGCTATATATTCCATACTTTTGTATTCATGTCCAAAGCAGAAACTAATAATTCAAACAAGCGCAAACCCCGCAAAGGAGTTTACCTTTCTGATATTGCACTAAAAGAGATCACGGAAGTATTAACCCACTATAACACCGAACAAAAGATTGAATTAATTGAGCATTTGCAACAACTATTCAAAGAAGTTTCGGAATACTTTAAAACCAATGATGATAAAATTTATAGAACTTATGCCGATAGGCAACAAGAACTATTAAAAAAGTATGGTAAACAATTTAAACCATTTGCTTTCAAACGCTTTGATAATTACTTTGATTTTAAACATATTTTGAGCATTAAGGATTATTACACAGCGGAAGAATTCAATCAATTAGAAAGTAATGATGATCTAACAGAACAAGATATTTATGAACTCACCACCTCTATGCGTAATTTTTTAGGAGGAGAGTTGCATTTTTTGTATTTGGATCGTGAACCACAATTTTCAACCGATAATGATGATTCAAAAGATGAGAAGGACAAGGAAAGCACCGAGATGCAACAATTATTAGCCCTACATTACATCTTAAAAGCAGGATTTGAGATTGAAGCAAGAGGCAGTAACTCTGTTAGTGAGTTAACTCAACTGGCACATTTATTATTAGGTAAAAAATTTACCACCTTACAGAACTCAAGTATCTATAAAAAATATAAAAAGCTACCTAATTTTGATAGCTCTTCCCAACTTATCAAGGATTTAAAACACATCCGGCCTTATTTTGAGAAATTAGACCTGCAAAACGTTGTAGAACTCATTAATAAGGACTTAAAAGCTGCGGAAAACGACAAGAAAAGCGTTAAGAAGTAGTTTTCCCGTCAATTTTATTACAATTACCAGTCAAAAAGCCGACAATGGTTTTAGTTATCCGTCAATAATTTTATTTAAAAGCGTCAATGGATTTTATGATGCGTCAATTCAAAGAAAACTATCCGTCATTGCATTAGTTTACCCGTCAATAGCAATTTATTCTCCTCTCTGTTTTCAACTCCTCCGTTATCGCTCCCGAAATGCGGAGTTGACGTTTCTCTTTCAGAATAATCTTTAAAATTTCACTGTTGATTATCAATCCTTTAAACGAATGGGTACAGCCCATAGCTTAGTCCATGCCCTAAGAACGCTTCTACTTTTGTGTTGTTAAACTAAAAAATCAATATGACAACAAAAAACAAAA
The DNA here is from genome assembly GCA_044226875.1 of Bacteroidia bacterium. GTDB lineage: Bacteria > Bacteroidota > Bacteroidia > B-17B0 > Aurantibacillaceae > Aurantibacillus. Next base: position 672,816 of record JBGAGD010000002.1, on the reverse strand, counting down.
AAACGACAAGTATGGAAACAACAATTAAAACAACCATGATTAGCACCAGTAATGCAACACACGAATCAGTGCTACAGATCTTAGAGGAAAACAAGATTACTTATGTGGAATTAGGAAAAGATCAAAAGGGAAACACCGTTTTGCAAGTCTCTTACACAGATAAGCAGCAACTGGTTATTGACGACCTTCAACTTCTTATCAATTTTATTGAAGATGCCGTTGACTTATTTATGCCAATAACAATAAAGTTTCTAAAAGCCTTTGGGCATGAAGCCGAAATAGCTTTGAAAACATTGCAAGAGAAGTATGCCGATAAAAAACTTTCGTCTAATGATTTAAAACAAAATACAAGTAAACAAAAAACCAATGGAAACGAAAAAGGAAAATAATCAACCACCACCACCTAATAATGCCACACCCAATATACCGGAGTGGGTCATGCACTTGCTCACGGGTTTGGGAACTATGGGGGCTGAATACATGCTATTCATTAAACCCTTGCAGGAAAAAATGGAGTTGCAGACGAAGTTAATCAAAGAACAAGGAGAGCGAATAGAATCTTTGGAAGAATTACTTCAAAACAAACGCAAAATCAAACGCCCCATTTTCAAAGAACATGACGATGAAGACGATGAGGAAGAAGATAATAATAATAATAAACTATTCAATATTAAACGCAAAACTTTTACGTCCTCTAAAACAAGTAAACCCACTCATTTAAGACTTTAAACAATGAAACCAAGAAACACAAAAGAAGAAAGCCTTAAAATACCAACGGATATTTTACTGGATGTGTTAATGATAATTGTAAAAGAGCAGATTCGCCATGAAGTGACCGATGTGTTGGAAAGCAGAGGAATAGTTAAAGTGTCCGTTTATTTGAATAACGATCTTCTGAAACATCAACGGGTATTGCAGAATATTCAGAATATCATAGAAGAATACAATGAATATCGCTATGCAGATAACGAAGAACTAAACTGGAGAGATTAACATGGAAAAGGAATGCCAACATTGTAAAAAAACATTTACGGTAAAACGTATTGATTCGGTTTATTGTTCACGCTCCTGTAGGCAAATGGCTTATATGGCAAGGAAGGGAACGAATCAAAAACCAAAAACAATTGAGGCGTTAGGAGAAATATTGGTGAATACTGATTCGAGTTTTATAAAAGATAAAACTTCATCAGTAAACCATGAAACAAAAATAATACCTCAAACCGAACAAAATCATGTACCGCATGAAAGTAGAATTTTAAACTTGATTCATGAGCGTGTGAATGATGATAGAAATTTACTTTCCTTAAATGCCTGCATAAATACGCATGAGGATATTCACAGTTATTGGGTAGGACTTAGATTACGTTGTTTAGCTGAATGTTTGTTGATGTTTTCTGAGGCAAAGTTCACAAGGATAAGTGATTTAATGGAGCTATGCAATGCCTTTACACAGGCTCGCAAATCCATACACCATCAAAACTTACCGGATGTTTTTCCTTACAGGGGTATAATAGAAGACATCAATCATAAACTAAAATCTTTGTGCATAAAAGCACAGAAATCAGAACAGGTAAAATTTCGTATGAAAGAACAGGACAAAATAGAATTAATAGCTGTTCGCTATGAACTGGCTCAATTCTTCAGAAAAGAAAAATTCAGTCAGCTAAATTTTGAATAAACAAATTTAATAAGAAGAAAATAGCAGTATTTACGGCCTTTTTGGGCTGTTTAAAAAAGAACTTTTATATGAGAAGGAATAAGTGTAATTTAGAGGTTAATGTAGGGAAAACCAGTGATTTTTCATTACATAAAATGTTCTTTGACAAGCTGGGAAACAAAAACATACTTAAAAAAGTGAGCCATGATTAAGCAAGTGGATGAATTATCCCTTGAAAGAGCCAAAGCTCTTTTGGGGAGAGAAAAAGAAGAGATCTCTGAAGAGAGATTAAAAAAAGTGGTGGAACAGGTAAAAGCATTTTGCAAAGTTGCTTATCGGTTGTATTCAAAAACAAATAACAGTGCAACTGATTTAAAAGGCGACAATGTGAGACAACTTTACTGTGAACCACCTGATGAATTCACTAATGCTGCTTAAATAGAATTAAATAAAACTATTTAAGCATACAAAAACTTAAAATCATGGAAACAAATCACTTATTTAAAATTTTCGGAAAGGGCAAAAAGCAACTCCGAATTGAAACAAACGACTGTGTTGTTTATACGCGAGTATCAAGTGCAAAGCAAATGGATGGCTTGAGTTTGGAAGTTCAAATGAAAGGCGCCAATGAATATGTAGAAAAACACAAACTAATTGTAAGAGAATATTTCGGTGGAACTTACGAAAGCGCTGCAAAAGATGAGCGCAAAGAGTTTCAACGAATGATCAAGTACCTGAAAACAACCAAGTACAAGATCTCAAAAATTCTGGTCTATAGTTTAGAGCGTTTTTCACGGAATGAAAATTCTATTTGGCTAAGCTCTCAACTTCGAAAACTGGGAACAGAGGTTGTATCCGTTACACAACCAATTGATACCACAAACCCAGCCGGAATCATGCAGCAAAAAATGCTGTTCATTTTCGGCGAGTTTGATAATCAGTTGCGAAGACAAAAAAGCATGGCTGGTGTAAAAGAACATTTGTTGCAGGGCGAATGGGTAACCGGCCCTCCTGTTGGTTATGATACCGTCAAGCATAATAAAGAGCGAAAAATTGTTGTAAATGATATTGGTTTAATCATTAAAAAAATGTTCTATTGGAAAGCAAAAGAACGAATGCCAAATGTAGAGATACAACAACGCTTGAAAGGTTACGGACTGAATTATTGCCTTCGCAGGATTGGAGAAATACTCACTAATCCTTTTTACTGTGGTAAAATGGTTCATAAAGCATTGGAAGGGGAAGTTGTAGATGGCAAGCATGAAAAGATAGTGTCAGAGAGCATTTTTTTGGAAGCCAACAACATTATGGCGGAAAAGAAACTAGGTCTGCAAACTAGAAAGGAACGCCCTGAGATCGCTTTAAAGCGCTTTATCAGGTGTAGTAAATGCAACCAACCGATGAGGGGCTATATTGCCAACAGTTGTGACACACCTTACTATAAATGTAACACACCGGGTTGTAAGTGTAACCGCAATGCCAATGAAGTAAACAACAAGTTTGCAAAAATGTTAGAGGGATATAAAATCAATGAAACCTACAGCCCTTTAATAAAAGAACAATTGTATATTACCTTTCAGCAGCACAACGCAAGCCTTCAGGATAGCGAGGAAAAAATTAAATATCAATTGACAGATATCCGTCAAAAACTCGAAAGACTGGAAGAACGTTTTATACTGGAAGAATTGACGGCTGAGCTTTACAACAAGTACAAAACCAAATTTGAGAAGGAAACGGAGGAATTAGAGGCACAAAGAGCGAATAGCAAAATAGAGATGTCGAAGTTGGAAGATTACATTGCTGTAAGTCTCGAATACTCCTGTAACCTTCGTGAAATGTGGGCTTCTGGCGACTATACCCAACGCCAAGAACTGCAAAATGCCCTCTTTAAAGGTGGTATCACCTATGACCGACAAAAAGATGAATGTCGAAGTACAGAAGAAAATGAATTTGTCACCGAAATTGCCCGATTATCAGGGCATTTCAGTGATTTTCCCAAGCCTGCTAATAAAAAATTATTGCTAACTTCGGTTGGCGCACGTCGAGCGCAGTCGAGACGCGGCTACAAATTTCTATTTCTTGTATAAATACTTTCATTCTTACATTCAGAGAATTTTTTTAATGATTTCCAATCGGAGTTTATCAATGCTTCTTTTTTCTTTGCACTCCATTTTTTTATCCTGGTCTCCCATTCAATCGCTAAATTATAGTTAGCAAAAGGCTCACAGAACTTTAGCTCAACCGGTCTTCGTAAATAAGTAAAAGCATCTTTGTTCTTGCCCTGGTTGTGTTCCTCAAGTCGCTCATCCATATCGTTTGTAACGCCAACATAATAGAGCCCATCAGAGCATTTAAGTATATAAAGATAGAGATATTTAAGTGTTGCCATTTTTATTTATGCGTCTCGACTGCGCTCGACGTGACAGCCTAATAGATATTGGTTACAGCTTTTAAAACAAACTCAACTGCACATCATTAGCTTTGTAGTTAAAGCTATTGCAATTAAATTCAAAAGAAGAGGGTTTTATAAAACGTTGTTTGGAGAGTTTAAATAATTGAACGATCGATTCGGCGATTTTGCCTTCGCCACGCATGCGCACACCTTTACGGCTATCACTTACTTTACCGCCATGGCATTCGCAGATCTGGTTCCATACTTTATCTGCCCGGTCGGGAAAATTTTTAACGAGCCAGTCTTTAAAGATAGGTTCAATGGCGCCGTTCAGTCTTACAATGGTCATGCCCGCGCTTGTGGCACCTGCATTACCGGCTAATTCTAAAACTTCAGGAATTTCATGATTATTGATACCGGGAATAATTGGCGCTACCATTACACCGCAGGGAATATCGTTTTTTGCAAGTGTTTCTACTGTATGGATCCTGCTTTTATAAGAGGCCGTTCTTGGCTCTAACAGCTGACGAACTTTTTCATCGTTACCCGTAATGGAAACCATTACGTGTACCAATTTATGTTTCGCCAGTTCTGTTAGAATATCAAGATCTCTTGTTACTAAAGCGTTTTTTGTAATGATGCCAACAGGATGTTTGTATTTTAAACATACCTGCAAGATCTTTCGTGTTAACTCCAACTGCCTCTCTATGGGCTGGTAACAATCTGTATTACCTGACAGCATGATCGGTTCGGGTTTCCATTTTTTATTGCTGAATGTTTTTTCAAGCAGCTCAACCGTATTTTTTTTAACGATGATCTTGCGTTCAAAATCCAGCCCTGCACTGTAGCCCCAGTATTCGTGCGTATTTCGGGCATAACAATAAATGCAGCCATGCTCGCAGCCCTGGTAAGGATTTAATGAATAACCGGCTCCAACATCTTCACTCTCCACCTTATTGATGATCGTTTTTGGATACGTGTAAATGATCTCCGTTTTCTCTTTTTGAAGAAGATCTTCATCCAGGCCTTCCACATGATCTTGCGCATACTGAAACTTATTAAATTTATTATTCGGATTTACCTGTGCACCCCGACCCTTAAAATAACCTGTAATTGGTGTTTCCATGATTTCCTTAATGTAAAGGTAATTCACAGCGTAGCAAAGTAATGCTACAATTTATAGTATTCAAAAAAATAAAATTCTTAGAATTTAATAAGCAGGTGAAAGCCTTTTTCTTCAAGCCAGTCAAGCTCTCCGTCTAATTGATCTTCTACCAGCACCTGCACAAGATTCATACCCAAGGCGGATTTAGAGAAATTGCTGTCTTCGGGCAGGCCAATGCCGTTATCTGAATAATCAAATTCAATTTTATTGTTGAGGTTTCTATGCACATTAATCTTTATAACAATATCGTGGGCAAGATTATGTTTTATAGAATTGGTAATTAATTCATTTAAAATTAAACCAATGGCATTTGTCTGATCAACCGTTAAGGCCAGTGTTTCTTCTACATTGGTTTGATAACTTATTTTTGCGTAAGAATAATTGCTGATAAGGTCTTTAATATAATCGCGCAACAAAATATTATCAAGATTCTCTGTTTTGCATAACACTTCGTGAACGTTGGCCATAGCAAACAACCTATTTTGCGTTTCTTTTAATGCGCTAATAAGCTCTGGGTTATTAGATTCACTCATTTGAATATTGATAAGGCTAATGGTTGTTTGAAGGTTGTTTTTTGCCCGATGGTAAACTTCTTTTATCAATAATTCTTTTTCTTTTAATGCCGTTTTAATTTTGCGCTCTGATTGTTTTCTTTCGGTAATGTCTTCAGACATGGATATGCCGCCAACCACTTTACCTTCTTTATCAAAAAATGGCGCGTAAATGGTTTTTAAATAAGAAGTTTTGGTGCCGGTGAACGATGCGTATTCGCCTTCGTAATAACTCATCTTGCCAGACAGGGCTTCTTGCAATGCAGACATATGTGCCTCATTCTTAAGGTCGCGTTTGGTATTTACATTTTCTACTTTTTCGCGCGTTGAACCGAGTATATTAAGAAGCGTTTGATTAAAAGCGGTAATGTTGCCTTCTTTATCAAAGTGGCCAATGGCCATTGGTGCTTTTTCAAATATCAACCTGAATTTTTCTTCGCTTACACGTAATTCTTCCAGCGCTTTTTTTAAATGTGTAATATCTTTTATATGTACAATAAAATATAAAGGTTTTTGCTGCGCATCGCGTATCATAGTTGAATTTAGCAATGTGTAAACAATGTGCCCGTTTTTATGCAAATACCTTTTTTCAATTTCAAAATGATCGTTTTGCCCGCTAACCAACAACTTAACCTGTTGGTCACTCAGGTCAATATCATCGGGATGTGTTATTTTTTTGAAACTTTGTCCAACCAATTCTTCGCTGGTATAGCCCATTAAATAACAGAAGTAGGGATTTACTTTAATAAAATGGCCATCGGGCGAAGTAATGGTCATGCCAATATAGGATTTATCAAATACCTTAAGCAATTCTGTTTCGGTGAGCATTTCTATTGGCATAATGTGTTTTTTTGTTGTGTTTACCTCCCAAAACTATCGTAATAAGAGGTAGCATGATCTTCGTAACGTTTTATCAATTCAATATTCTTTTTCTCAATATCGGATAGTTCTTTTGTAACATTTGTAGAGTATGGAATATACCAGTCTACTTCTGTATCAAAAAAGTAACGCATTTCCCTGTTTTTAAACGAGTAGCCATGGCGCGCATAGATAGAATTGCGCATTACCTCCAGATCGCGTTTGTACATATTCTCCACATCGCTTTCTTTTAAAACTTGGAGCGAAGCATTTATTTTACCGGCGTCAGGCGTTATCATCTCTCCTTCATATTGCTCGCCCGTAGCGGGGTTATATACAGCAATGCTTCCATTGATCTCTAAACCCTGTTGCCCGGGATTATATTCGAAAATAGTACTGGCAAGAGAATAATTTCTTTTTGAAACTGCTAATTTTAAATTGTTGGCAGTCCACGTACCGCTTAAATTACGGGGATTTGAAGTGATCGTAAAAGTAAACGAACCATCATATTTATCATCACCGGGCTCTTTTACTTCGGCGATACAGGTTGTTTCGCTGATAGAGTACTTTCCTTTAAAAGGGCGTTTGTTTCCTGCTACAACCGAATAACCAAATAGCATACCGTTATTTGCCGAATCAACAGAGATAGTGATGCGATTAAGATACATCGGCGCTTTTTTCTCATCTGCTTTATCGGCAACAAAAGCACCAACGTAAGCACCAAAAAAAGAACCCGCAGTTGCACCGCTTTGGCTGTTTGTTACATTGGCTGCAGTTGCATGGCTGTTTTCAACAGATGTTGTATCTGCTAAAGCCGTTTGATTTGCTTCTTCTTTTTTCGCATCGCCGCAGGCACTTATAAAAAATAAAAGTATAAAGCCATTAACCAGGTTTTTTAATTTCATATTTTGTTGTATTAAAAATTATAAGTTCTGCTATCAGTAAATTTAAGGTCCAGCCAAGCCAGGCCACAACTTGGTATACATCCATTGGTTTTGGGTGAAACAAGGCTACCAAGATATACTTCCAGGCCCTTAAAGTAATTGCCGAAAGTGCCAGCGAAAAACTCCTTATCATCCATACCCTGTGTGAATATACTCTTTTTTTGAGAATATGAAAGAGCGAAATTACCGTAAATAGTACCCAAAGTACCGACAATAAACAAAAGGCTATGCAAGAGCTTACACCACCATTAGCAAATAAACCAATAACAAAACCAGAAGGCCCTGCCAGCGTTAAAGTAACCAGTATATAAAGCCAACCCATGCGCTTATGAGCCAAAGGATATTTGGTTCTTATTTTTTTTGAGAATTGGGTGAAGCCGGCAAGCAAAACAAAAATAGCACTGAATACGTGAATAAAAAAAGCAATGCGGTAAAAGGTTAAATGAATGTAGTTTTGTTTGATACGTAAGAAAGCCACATCTGTTTTAACAGGAATATATTGCAACGTGATCTTTACCATGAGATAAAAGAAGAACGCGTACAAAAGCAGGATGCTGTATTTAAAATAAGAGTTACTCTTTATACTTAATAAAAAATAACGCATAAATTATTTTGCGTATTTCCAGTTCCTTATCTTGCCTTCGCTCATCCATTCAACGGCAGTATCAAGGCGCGCCTGGCGGGTGGTTTCGGTCTTTGCTTCTGTTACCCAGGTAACGTATTCTTTTTTGTTTGAAGGACTAAAGTCTTCAAAAGTTTTTTGAGCTTTTTTATTTTTAGAAAGTGCTTTTAAAAAATAATCGGGCACCTCCAGTTCTTTTTTTGTGGTTGTTTTTTTTGCGTACGAATATTTTACGCCCTCATCATTTAAACGCATGCCTTCTTTAATGTATTTTACAAGCACTGCATCTTTTGGCAGATCTTTTAAAGATGTTATTTTTCCTAAATGACCCATGGCTTCTTCGGTTTTTGCCTTGGCTACGAGCGCTTCGCCACCTTTCATAATTGGTGCTTTCCAAAAGTTAATAGCGCAATGCTGTTTAAACGAAGCAATACTGCACATCATACTTCCCTTATAATCAAAATGCGGAAAACTCCATTTCATAGTCTCCTCCACATCAGGGCAGGTTTTGTGAACCAGTTCGCGAAAATGTTTTAAGACCGGTTTTGCAAAGTCAGCCGATCTTGTAATGTAGTCATCTATGCGTTTGTCTTTTTTTGCCATAAACTTTTATTTAATACTTTGAATGCAGACCGGCAATGGTTGAATTGTATTTTTCGTATCCGGCCTTGCTTTGATTTATTTCTTTTATAGGATGATCTTCGGTAACACCACCAATAGCGCTTATGTAAACGTTATTGTAATTATCAGAACCCACCGTGAAAAATACGGGCTTCAAAGCAGGATGGTCTTTTTTAAGAATTACCAGAAGTTCGTTAATAAGCTCGTGCTGGTAATAGATGTTACTCAAATCAACAGCAAGAATGTGTTCGTTGATATGACCAAACTTATCATCAAACACCTGCACAATAAAAAGATTTATTGTTTTACCGTTTATTGAAATTGTTTTTTCCAAAAGATCAATATTTGGACTTTAAGCTTTCGAGTGTTCGTTCGTATTTCTTAAGATCATCTGGGCTCACGTTTATGCCTGATGTGTTATGGTTTTCGGTATCGGCCATGATAGGGGTGATGTTTACCGAAACGCGATAATATATTGTTTTCATATTCGGATAATCTTTGTTTATCTGTGCCAGGGCTTTTTCTATCACATTTGGCATGTGTACAATATCGGTTGCGTTGATAGCTATAACCTGTTCTGAAGTAGCAACGTTGTTATGATCAATTACGGGTAAAATATCAAATTTTATGCGCTTGCCTTCTATGATAAGTTCTTTTTCCATAGTAACATTTTTTGTTTAACTAAGTTAATTTATTTTATCCGTTAAAGCAAAATTTTAAAAACTGTTAATTATTATAAGGTCGGGCCTGCTTAAACAAAAAGAGCCTTTTGTTGTTTGATGTTTCTATTAACTTAAACTCAACATCCATTGCAAAATCTTTATATTCTGTTTTTGGCCATAGTTTATATAGGTCATAAAAATGTTTTTTTATACTTTCTAATTGTTTGGTTAGCTGCATTAACTCGTTGGCCGATAATAAAGAATTTTGAGAGTTTAAGCTGGAATAACTTAACCAATCTGCCGTACGATTCTTACTATAAAAATCGCCACCGGCATTATTCATAAACGAAATAAGTTGTTCGCAAATTACTCCTTTTTTTGGCGCAACCACTTCTTCTTCGCCTTTTTGCATATTTATTACAAAACCAACTTCATAATTGCGGTACAAATTTTTTGTAATGGCAACGCCATTTACAATTTCGTTATCAAAGGTTTGATGAACCAAAACAGCCATGTAAACTGTTTGATGGGCTATATTAAAGTACGCACGCTCTTTAAAAGCGCGGCCCGACCATAAGCTGGCCCAAACTTTTTTTATTGCAGATTCTATACTTTTTTTGTCATCACCTATTTTTCCTGTTTCGGAAGTATACAACCCCGCGCCATTAAAACTTGCTTCGTCTTCGCAATTAGACGATGAACGAAAACGCGTTTTAACAATACCATATTTATCCATACATAACGCACTCACTTTTTTTATTAATGCGTCATCTATTGGTGTTTTTTTAATTTCGTTACGAATGAGAGCTAACTTTTTTTCGAGTAGCCCATTGTCGTTTAAGGCAACGCTATCGCTCAATAGCTCGTTAATAAGCTGCTGCGCTTTACTTTTTTGAACGTGTTTTACGTAATAAAAGAAAGGAATAGCAAAAGCTTTTTCCGGAGTGCTAAGATACTGATCATGGGATTTTATTTTTTTTAACTCTGCCAGGTTGCAAACCTTTGCGCCATAAATACTTTTTTGCTTATAACCGATTTTTTCAAGATCAACAATTTCCTTATTAACAGTATCGGATCTTAAATAAATTTTCTTTACGTTTTTTTTCTCTGCCATCAAAGCACTGAAAGAACAGGGATTAATGCTAATGTTATCCTCATTTACGTTAATTTCAACCCATAGGTTATTTAATTTTTTTAAAGAATCTGTTTCGAAAATATTTTTTTGTACGGCGCAGGGCGTTTTTCTGCTTGCAGTTAATAAACAAATATGGCTTAAAGGTGTTTGAAACTGGTTGGTGATAACCGCTTTGCAAATTGGCAGATCGTTCGAATTACCATTTAAGATCAATATGGCGTTTGAATAATCTTTTGCCGGTTTAAGCGAATCGGCATCTAAAAAAGTTAAAATACCTTTTGCCGTACCATTATAAATGGATTGATAATTTTGATCATTGAACAATTCATCACTTGTAAGCACGGCGTGCTTTTGCTCCAGTTGTTTTTTGCGACGAAGCATAACCGTTGAATTCAGTAAAATTTTAAATTTATCCTTGTTAAAAAAAGTAGAGCTTACTTTTTCTACCAATGTATTTATAAGTTCATCGCTTGGGTCGTCGGGCGTTGCAAATTGTAAAAAATAATTTTTAGTATTTGTATTGTAATTGAATGTTGCCAACAGGTAGTTGCGATCGGGAGAATTGCTGTAATTTTTCAAATTGAACTCAGTAAGATCGTCAGTATCACCAAGAATTTCGTTTGCAAAACGGTAATGCCACTTAAAACGTTTTGATTCTAAATAGTATAATTTTTTTGTTGCAACAACATACACGAGTTTAACACATTCAATACCGTTAAAATTCTTTGACAAAGGTTCGCCTTTAAGAACCTCAAAATCCTGCCTGGAATCAAGACGAAGTAAATACGCGGGTGCCTTGGTTTTGTTTTGAGAAATAGATATAACTGAAAGAGATAAACAAATAAAAAGATAAATAATTTTTTTAACGATCATAAACCTTTATGTTTCTACATAATTTTTTGCTACGGACACTGTCAAAAGTCCCGGATCATTTATAATATTATCGAGGATCCATTTGTTGCCCGACCTTCTGAAATAGTAAGCGTCTTTAAACCCTTCCGTTGTTTGATCTTCGTTTTTAATAACGCTTTTAGTTCGCGTATTTATCGTATAATCCAAAAGTTCGCCTTCTATATGGGCTATATAAGTGTCTTTTGAATTGTCATTAAAATCCTGGCAAGAAATAATTCTGATCTCTGTTATAGTTATATCTGAAATGATATTTTTTTCGTTATTTTTTATCATTTCGTTTAGCATTAAAGTATATCTTGAATAAAGTTCCTGTGAGATTTCCTTTTTAACGCTGTTCATGCTTCTTGCCTGCCAGGCTTCCTGCATTTTTAAAAAAACAGTTTGCGAATTATTATGCAAAGTAGCCAAATGCCACATTGGATCTTTTTTACTTATTTTATTTATTAGGGAGTTGCTTAAACCGGTTTTAATAAATAATAATATCGTTAGAAATACTGTGTAGGCAGCCCAACACACTGCTACTATGATAAATAGAGGATTCAAGCCACCGCCGTTACCTCTACCGTAACTGCCGCCACCACCTCCGCCGCCGCCATGTCCACCACCTCCACCGGCGCGACCAAATGCGTATGAAGTAAAAGCTACTAATAGAATGAAGATAATTAGTCCGATATTTTTTTTAATGAAGACCATTTTTAGAAAACTTTATTGTCTGACTATTTTGAAGATTTTAGAAAAATTATGACCACTAATAGTAACAAAATATAAACCATTTTCAAAATCCGAAAGATCAAAATTATCAGAAGTTGTTTTCAAAAGCGGAGCTCCGAGTGCATTGCACAGGGTAATATGAAGAGTTTCTGTTGTATTAACGTAAACTTTACCGCTTGTAGGATTGGGGTATGGTTTAATTGATGATGAGGCCGGATTTTCTTCAATGCCTGCAGTGCCGGTTCTGTATCTTAAATAGATCTCATACGTGCTGCCATTTTTTCTATGATAATACATTTTGTTTTTATCACTGCTTATGGTTGGAGCCTCAGGCGCAACATATGGCGCACCAATTAAAAGGGTAGGGGTGGCAAAGGGTAAAGTAGTATTTGTTCTTGTGGACACCATAATTTCGGTTTGCGTTGAGGTCTTTAACAAACGAGTATAATATAATTCTAAACCATCTTTACTTAAAGCCGGCGCGTAAACAATATAGTTAACCGTATCATTAACCGCTGCCATTAATACAGTTGTATTTGAGTCTTTGTTGAAGGTTGAATCGTTTAGTTTATTGGCAATACCAAGCGAGGCTTTGCATGGTAGGGCATTAGCGCAATTATTAAAATAGGCGTTGCAATAGATTAACTGCTCGCCATAATAACTTATTCCCGCATCCATGATCAGCCAGCCGGGTAGCGGAATGTAGAAGTTACCATGCAGGCGTCCAAAGTTGGTATAACCACTTGGTAAAAATTTAACGCGGTGAAGATTTTCGGTATTAGATGGATAGTTGCGGGTAGATACCCAATAAAAATTATTCGAAGAATCGACCGAAGCAACTGCATCAAGGCGGGGTGTTACCGTTTGATTAACGACCGGCACTGCGCCAACCATATTAAATGTAGAGTCGTTTACTTTTGCGGCATAATATAAACTGGTCGTAACGCCATTATTAAGGCTGTTAAAAAAAAGTGCATTACCATCGGCGGAAAGAAAAGGTTCCATGGCATCAAATGTTAATCCGTTTATTTTAACATGGAACTCATTTCCAAAAATGGGTGCTTGCGAATGCAAAAAGGAATTGATGTTAAAAAGAAGGAGCAGGGTAATGAAGGTGCCATTTTTCATACGGATATTTTTATTTATTTATAGGTCGTTTCAAAATAAAAATACCCTGCTGTTATAGTATTTCTATAAATAGAAAATACAAAAGCCATTTATAATTTAGTGTTAAAAAGATCGCTTTGCATCTCGGCGCCGCCCCATTCAACAAGGGTAAATCCATCACGCTTAAAGCTCTCAATTTTTTGAGGTTTTAACGAAGCTGTATTTTTGGTAGTTACTTTTGACCATAGCATACATACGCGAAATAAATGATCGGGTTTTGGTGTAACATTTAGTGAAGCATAAGTATTGTACTCGTCGTTAAACATAAAGCGAATATAATTTTTTTCGTTACCGCTCATGCGGGGGCACCAATAGGTAATGTAGTCCTCTATCTCCTGGGAGTTTAGGCCCATTAACGTTAATTTCTCTTCAAAAAAAGTAACAAGGTTATTTTTGTTAACCACAAAGCCTTCGTTAAGATCTAATTTTTCTGTTTCAATATTTAGTTGTCCATCCCAAAAAAGATAATGGTATTTTTTGCCTGCCATTTCAATGCTACCATCGGGGTTGCCTGTAAAATCCCATCCGTTAGTATATTGTGGATAGGTGAAGTTGAAATCTCCCTTCAGATCCAATTTAACCGACACCTGTTCTTTTTGTTTTGTGTAAACATAAATAACGGGTTTGTCAACGGTCATTACTTCGCTGGTTTTTTTAAAGAACACAGATATTTCGGTTTGATAGCCGGGTTTGATATCAATAGAATCTGTATACACCTCGATGTAAGCCGTATTATAAAAAAACTGGAAAATATGCTTGCCCGGTTTAACCTTTACGTTGAGTTTTCCGTGTGCATTGGGTTTTTGTTTTTTATTTACTTTATCGCACGAAAACATGATCTCTGCGCCAATGATCTTATTGGCAGATTCATAAAAAGTAAAATCAAAAACGGCTTCGTTTTTAGAAAGGCCTTTAGCCGCTGCCGACTTTGTAATTCGATAGTCGGGTCCCGCTTTTTCGCTAAATAAAGAGGTTCCTGCAAGACATAATAAACTTATAAAAAGTAGCTTCATGGTTGTTAATTTATATATAGATGTATGGAAGATGAAAATTCCATAAAAATGCTTCCTTAATGAGATCGTGCGCCTACTGCACTTTTACCCATTTGGTACGGATCCTGAATGCCAGGAGCTTATTGGCCGGCATTAAAAAAAGTGTCTTGCCTTTTATCTCAAAATCGCGTTTTAAAACAGCGCCTACACTTTCGGGATTGGTAGACGAGATTATTTTTTGTTCGAGACTGTTCTTTTCAATTTTATAATCGGCAAAGTAAACCAAATTGTTATTGTAATATTCAAGTATGATCTTCATTCCAAGGCTGTCTGCCTTTTTACTTAAATTAAACTCATTGTAATCGGCCGGTGTTATTTGGGTTGACATGTGCCCGGCGCCGTCAAATAAAGTATAGCCTGTATAACCCATACGGCCATGCTCTGTACTCCATTTATGGGTAAGTGTGTCGTACGACTCATATTTATCCAGCATCCACAAGCCTCTTAATTGTTCGGCTGTGGTGGAATTGTTTTTTTGAGCAATACAATTAACAGATAATAATAGTGCCAGGCAAAATGCAAAATAAGGTTTCATAAGTTTATCGATATTTTAAAGATAAAAATAAAATTTGATTAAACAAATCTGATTAATATCATAAAAAAGGCACGCGCCTGAGCACGTGCCTGAATAAACTACAAAAATAAGAACGGTAGTTTACTATAAAATAGCCCGACGGTTAAGCCGGCCATTAAATATGTTGAGTTATTTTACGGTAGCAGTTGAAGCTGCTTTCTTTTTGTCTTTCGCGTTTCCGATGGCGGTGCCTGCACCTGCACCGGCTGCTGCACCAATTAAGCCGCCAACAACAGCCCCTTCGCCTTTTTTACCATCCACCAATACACCGGTAACGGCGCCAACAACTGCGCCTGTGCCAGCGCCAATTAATGCGCCTTTGGTTTTATTGCTCATTTTTTTCTTGCTTTCGGTGGTAGTGGCATTTGTAACCGTAGAGCCATTAGCATTTGTATATACATGTTGATGATGCGCCATTTGTTTTTCGGCAGCCACAACCTGATTCATTGAATCAATACTTTTTTGCCTTTCAAGGTTGGCCATGTTTATTGCATTAGCCGTATTAACCGAGTCCAGGATTGCTTTTGTTCTTTGCTCTTCCGTTTGTTTTGATGCGTTGCCGCAGGCGCCAAGAAAAACAGAAAGAGCAATTATGGAGATAAGATTTTTCATAATATTAATTTTTTTGCGTTATTAATTTATCGCTGTAACAGAGTATGAAAAATCTATGCCATGCCATGTAAACCCTATAAATACAGGCTTTTTTGATAGGTAAAAAAAACAGAGGCTGTAAAAAACAGCGTCAATATGGGCAAGAATATACCCAGGAATAAATAATAGCTAACGAATTATTTTTTTTGAGCAGATCCTTCTTTATACAATTTAACGCCTCTGCGAATTAGCCATCGGGCGAAAGCAAGTAATAATAGAGGCCCAAAAATGGTACCCAAAGTGTAACCTATTCCTTCGCCATCAAATTGTAAAGAAGAAAGAAGGGTAAAACAGTTTGCCAACACCATTAAGGCATAAACTACCAGGCACCCACCAAAAATAATTAACAGGATGGGAAAGACCTTTTTCATTTAGCTTGTGTAACCAGTATCAGAACATCGTTTTTAATTTCTTTGAACTTGAATTTGTATTCGATGCTTCCTTTGTCGTCTTCAATATTAAGTTTTTTTGTTTTTTTATTGTAGGTCCATTTGCCTTCTACATAATAATGATTATCTGTTGGCCCAACATGAAGGTATTTGCATTTACCGTCGGCAAAAAATTCGATCTCGAGCCTAAACATACTTGGCGCAAATTTGGTATATGAGCAAGATCTGAATACCTGTGTTTTTCTTTTCTCATTATTTTCCTCGTAAGACGCTTTCCAGCACGAAAACAGATCTTTTGAGGGAGTTTCGGGCTTTTTGGTTTGAGCTTTGAAAGCAATTGATACAATTAATAAGCAGGCAATAAGGATTTTTTTCATGGAGATGGTTTTTATTTGTTTTTATAATTCTTTTACGGGTTTACCGGCCGGAAATTTTAAAAGGTCAGCCGATAATTTTTTCGGTTCGATTTTTTCCAACTCGTAAGTAAGGGTGTATTTTGTGAGATCAACAATTAACTTATAAAAAGGCGCCTGCATTTTAAACACCACTTTATTGTAGAACTGGTCGTTATAATTAGTATATAATTTCCAATCAATAAACTCTTTATTTGTTGGATAAAAGTATTGTAAAGCGGTTGGCTGTTTGCTTCGCGAATCGCCGCCCGAAATAAAGTATGACTTGCAGGTTACACCATTTATAAGTTCCTCCGGCTTTTCAGTTTCTTCTTTTTGGATAAGCGAATTTTTTGAGCAATCAGAAGCTTTAATAGTATCGTTGCCGCGCATTTTTGTATAAAGCACGTTGGTTGCCTGCGTGTAAATATGAAAATCAATTCCGAATAACATGCTGCTATTTGGAAATTCACGTTTAAAATTGCCGTTCTTGAACAAGGTCAGTTTTAAAATTTTACCAAGCTTATCGCCTTGATGTTTTCCAAAATCTTCACTGCCGGGTTTGGGCACACAAGTGATCTTATAAGTAATAATGCCTTCAAAAGATTCTTTAGGAGGCATAAAGCTTGTGAATAATAAAAAAGTAAAACCTAGCAATAATAATTTAGTCATATATACGGGTTATATTTTTATTCCAATTACACAAACATCGTCTACTTGTTCAAGATTACTTTTCCATGCCTGAAATTGCTGATGGATGATATCTTTTTGTTTTTCGATAGATTCGTTTTGGATATCTATCAGCATTTTTTTCATGGTACCGGATTTTAATTTTTTTCCTTTTTCTCCTCCAAACTGATCAGCGTAACCATCTGTAAAAATATATAATTTATCATCTTTGTTTACATTGATCATATGGGTGGTAAACGGCACCGGATGATCTGTAAGGCCTATAGGCTGTTTGTTGGCTTTATATTCTTCAATTTCGGCTGCATTTTTTCTAACGATCCATAACGGGTTATTGGCACCTGCCCAACTTATAGAAGCGCCTGTGCTTGTTTTTGTGATAGAAATAAGGCTCATATCCATTCCATCTTTTACGCCATTGCCACCTGCGGCGCTAAAGGTTTCTAAAACAAGCTCGCGTACTTTGTCCAGTATCTTTCCAGGCTCTGTAATTTTAAATTCTTTGATAGCGCTATTAAGTGCATTAAAGCCAATTACACTTACTAAAGCGCCAGGCACGCCATGGCCTGTGCAATCAACGGCAGCGATAATGATTTCAGGCTCATTTTTTTCGCTTTGAAAAGCCTGGAAATAATAAATATCTCCCGATACAATATCTTTTGGTAAATAGTAAATAAACGAACCGGGTAAATGTTTTTTTATAAGCTCTGCCGATGGCAAAATGGCATTTTGAATGCGTTGCGCATATTTTATAGAATCGGTGATCTCTTTATTTTTTTCTTCGATAACATGTTTTTGTGTAGTAAGTAGTTGATTGGCCTGTTGTTTGATGCGGTTGTTTCTAACAAGCACAAATGCTACAATAATTAAAAGCAACACAACAATTAAAACGGCGTATACCATTAAACGGCTTTTGCTCAAAGCCAGTTCCTGGTTTACTCCTTTTTCGGTTAATAATTCTATTTCTTTTTGTTTTTTTTCTGCCTGGTATTTTTCCGACATTTCGGCCATAGCTTTTGTGCCGCTTTCGCTGTATAATGAATCTTTCATTTTCATTTCCAGGCTGCGATACGTTAATGCCGTTTTGTAATCATTAAAACGAATGGATAGTTCGGCTAGGGTTGAATACCCTAATTTAATGCCTTCTGCATTTTTAATTTCTTCAGAAAGCTTTAACGATTTTTTTGCATATTCAAGTGCAAGATCTTTTTTATTCATTTCGCCATAAAGCGTTGCTAAAACATAATAAGCGGAGGCAATACCGGCAGGTTCGTTTACCTGTTGGTATAATTCAAGATTTTCCAGGTAATATTTTTCGGCAGTTTTGAAATCTTTCTTCAATAAAAATAAATTACCAAGATTTTCTTTAATCAGCGCAATGGTTGGTGTTATTTTTAAACTTTCGGCAAGCTTTAGCCCTTTATCGTAATAAACAAAAGCGCTGTCGTAATTTTTTTCAGTCTCTAAAAAATAATTACCAATGCTGCAGTATGTAGAAGCGAGGTTGCGGTTATGTGTTCTCTCCCTTATAGCGGCCGCTTTCTTGAAAAATTCAAGGGCTTTTGCAGGTTGTTTATTTAAACGGTAAACAATACCACAATTATGATACATATTCGCCGCTGCATCCTCATCTTTTAGCTCTTCATTTACCTTAAGCGACCCGAGAAAATTTTTGAGAGCATTGGTGTAATCACCTTTATGAGCGTAATTGTTGCCCATGTTTGCCATAGCGTTTGCCGATTCTTTTTTATAGTCTTTTGTTTTTGCCAAAGCAATTACAGCACTATCCGTTTTAATAGCGTCGTCGTAACTGCCAAGGTATTCGTAACAATATGCATAATAGATAAGTGTGCGGCATTGCAGCTTCACAAAATTTTTCTTTTTACAAAATTCAAGCAAAGTATCGCACTGTGCCATAGCCAGTGTGTATTGATTGATAACGTGTATATAATGATCTACCAGGCCATAACGGGCTTTACCCATGGCCGTATCGTTTTTTGTGGTTTTTAATACTTTGTAAAGAGAATCAACCGGCCCGGCTTTTATAAAAAGCGAGACAAAAATAACTACCAGAAAAAAGAAAAATTGTTTTTTCATTTAACGGTATTAAAGATAAGGAATTTTTTAGAGCACCAAAATTTGAGTGGTATTGTAAACAAACCGCGGCTTGTTATTTACCGTAACGCCATTTTTGAAGATAATTGCCGCGGTTCTTTACACCAACAATATCCATTAATTGTTCATAGTAGTGATAGATCCTGTCAAGATCCTCCGAACTTAGCTCGCTAAAATAGGGGTCAAAACGTTCGAGGCCTGCTTTGATCTTAGCCTGGTAATTTTCATCTGTTGGCTGGCTATTGGCAACCATCATAAAATCTTTGGCCGACTCGTTTATTAGTTCTGTTAATTTACTTTTAAGGGGTTTAGAATTTATGCCAGGATACATAAGTGTCTCATCCGCCTGAAACTTTTTTTCTTTGATGAACAACTCCAGTTTGTTAGTGATAAGTGTTTCAAGGCCATTACCAGCCGGGCAATTTTTTGCATACAGAGTTGCGGATGGAGCAACCATGAACAGGATGATGAAAAGGTAAAATATTTTTTTCATGCTTTTGAAACGTTAATTTCTCTGACCATGAAGTTAAAAGACTTAAGCGCAGAAAAAAAGGACACTTATCCACTTTTATCCACATTTTAAAATTTAGTTTTATTTAGATGATAATAGCTTTACAAAGGCGATCTAAGATCTTTGTTTTTGATCCAAAATCTTGCTGATATATTTATCGGTAGGCAATAAACTGGTTTGAATTTTTTTGGCGTAATTGATACTGTCAAGTATCTCTTTTTGTTTTTCTTCGATAATGGTTTTTTGCTGCCTGGTGGTTTTTAAAGCGCGAAATACAATCGCAGCAAATATAACAACAAGCAGCAAACCAAAAATAACCGTAAGAATAACGATCTGCTGAAAGCGGCTTTTTTCTTTTGCTACAGCTCTTTCTTTTTCCTGCTGTTCTTTTATTACAGCTTCTTTTTTATCAAATTCATATTTTAACTGGCTTTTAACGCTGGCCTTTCGTGTTCCTTCGTTAGCAATGCTATCCTTATATATTACAAATTGTTTTAAATGCTCGAAGGCTCCGGCAAAATTCCCGTTTGCCGAATCAACTTTCGCAAGCAACGCTTCGGCCCGCCCTATATAATAAGGAAAGCCAAGCGTTTTAGCAATGCGGAGCGAGCTATCGGCATAAGCATAAGAAGTAGTAATGGCCTTCTTTTTCCCCATCGACCTTATAATGTCGTTATCTGGAAATTGCAGAAGGCTAAAATAAATAGAGCTCATGTTGGCAAAAGACTGAGCAATGCCTTTTTTAAATCCGAGTTCTTTTGTGAGTTGCAGGTTGCGCTTGTAAATGTTTAAGGCTTTAATGTAATCTTTTTGTTTCTCGTAGATATTTCCAATATTATTTATGCTTTGATACATGTCTTTTTTATTGCCGATCTCTTCTTCTATTTTCAAACTTTTTAAATAATACTCCAGGGCCTTATCATAATTTCCCTGGTGGCTGTATGCGGCGCCGATATTATTAAGATCGGTCGAGATCCCTTCCCTTCTTCCTATTTGCGCATTTAACTGCAGGCTTTTATTAAAAAATTCGATCGCTTTGTCAACATACTCCTGGTTTAAATAAATGGCGCCCATATTGCCAAATGCCTGCGCCAGGCTTTCTTTATTATCGGTTTCCTGGCCTAATTTTATACTTTTGCTAAAATAAACTATTGCTTTTTCAATATCGCCGAGCTCATTGTAAAGCCCGCCAATACAGTTTAACGAAACCGACATCCCGCTTTTTTCGCCCATGCTTTCTTCTATTTTCAGGCTTCCAAAATAACAATCAAGCGCTTTTTCACTGTTTCCAAGTTCGTGGTAAATAACCCCAAGATTACCTAGTGAGATGGCCTTACCTGCTTTATCACCAATTTCATCCTGTATACTTATACTTTTTTCGTAATAATTTAGCGCTTTTTTCACCTCGCCTTTGCTTTGCCAGGAAACAGCGAGATTATTATAACTTAATGCAATATCCTGTTTATCGTTTATCTCTTCCTGGATCTTTAAACACGTTTCATACTGTTTTATTGCTTCTGCATAGTCACTCTGGCTTTGATATGCAAAACCAATATTACTGATACATCTTGCCTTGAATTTGAGTATAACTTTTTTGTGATCTGGCGAAAGAGAAGTTGCGGTTTTAAGAAGCGCATTTGCAAATTCAATGCCCGGTTGCGCATATTTTAGGATATCCTGCTCATCACACTCATTACTTAACTGGTAATATAAACGAAGTTTTACAGTATCGGAATTGGCAGTTTTAAGAACTCTTTCAAGCGAATCGACGATTGGATTTGAATCGACATCTGGCGTTTGCGAAAAAAAAGTAAAAGTTGCAAAGCATAAAATGCAAAACAAAATATTTTTACAACGTACCATTTCTAAAATTACTGATTTTTAATATCTTTTTCAAGAGTGTTTTGTAACAACCTGGATATATATTTTTCGGTGGGCAGCATACTTGTTTGAATACGTTTGGCATAGTGAATACTGTCCAGGATCTCTTTTTGTTTTTCTTCGATGATACTTTTTTGGTGTTTTGTGATCCTTAAAGAGCGTAAAATAAAAACAGCAAATATTAAAACCATAAAAAGGCCAAATACAACCGCCCAGATCACAATTTTTTGGAACCGGTTTTTTTCTTCGGCCACAAGGCGCTCTTTTTCCTGTTGTTCTTTTATGACGGCTTCCTTTTTTTCAAATTCATATTTTAACTGGCTTTTTACACTGGCCTTTCGCGTTCCTTCATTATTGATACTATCCCGGTAAATAATATAATTTTTAAAATGTTCAAAAGCGCCAGCGTAATTTCCCAGCACCGAATCGATTCTTGAAAGTGTTTGCTCTGCATTCAGAATGTTTTCCGGAAACCCCAGCTCTTTTGCTGTTTGCAGGCTGCGACTAGCATACTTTAAGGCCTCTGCAGATTTTTTTTTGATAAGCAAAAGTCCAGCTATGTTATTTAATGAGTTGGCGATACCCCGCTTGTCCCGTATCTCTTCGCGAAGTATTAAGCTTTTCTGAAAATAGGACAGCGCTATTTCTATTTGCCCCTGTTTAGAATACACAAGGCCAATATTACTTAACGAATTTGCAATACCATCTTTATCATTTAATTCCTGTCGAAGTTTTAAACTTTCGTTGAAATAATTTAACGCGATTGAACTATCACCTTGCAGCTGGTATATACCTGCAATATTGTTCAACGCAATGGCGATCCCTTTTTTATCCTGCATTTTTTTACGGATGTTTAAGCTTTTTTTGAGGTTTTCAATTGCATGGGGGTAATCGGCCTGGCTGTAGTAAACAACAGCAATATTATTTAATGAAGCTGCTATTTCATTTTTCTCATTTAATTCTTCACGGATCTTTAAGCTTTTATGATAATAATCCAATGCCTTGGTAATATCTCCCTGGCGTTCGTAGATCGCAGCAATGTTGTTTAAAGAAAAAGCGATCCCGCTTTTGTTGTTGATCTCTTCATATATTAAAAGACTTTTTTGGTAGGCCTCGAGTGCTTCAGATATATTGCCCTGCAACTGAGATAAATAGCCAATATTGATTATTGAATTGGCAAGGTGTTTTAAATAAAAATTTTTAGTAGCGGCATTGGTTGCAGAAGTAATATTGTTTTCCGAAATTTTCTTTAACTGGGCGTTAAAAGCCGGCCATTCATCATCGCCAGCAGAACCGGCAAGTTCATTTAAGATCTCACAACGTGTGGTGTCGTGTTTTGCATTTTTAAGCGCTTTTTTAAGCGAATCGATAGTTGGATCGAAATCAACACTTCCGCTTTGTGCCGAACATATAAATGCATGAATGCAAAACAGGCATAAGAAAATATATTTGTTTGTTTTATTCAACTGATCTTCATTATTTTTTTTTGAATATACCTTTCGGTTGGTAATAAACTTGTTTGGATACGTTTGGCATAGTGAATACTATCCAGGATCTCTTTTTGTTTTTCTTCGATTATATTTTTTTGATGTTTTGTTATCTTTAAAGAGCGTAGAATGAAAGCAGCAAAAACCAAAACCATAAAAAGGCCAAATACAACCGTCCAGATCACAATTTTTTGGAAACGATTTTTTTCGTCTGCCACAAGGCGCTCTTTTTCCTGTTGTTCTTTTATGACCGCCTCCTTTTTTTCAAATTCATATTTTAATTCGCTTTTAATACTTGCTTTGCGGGTTTTCATATTCTTTAAACTATCGCGGTAAAATATATATTGTTTATAATGTTCAAAAGCCCCAAAAAAATTATTATTCAACGAGTCTGTTTTTGCCAGCGTGTGTTGGGCATTGGCAATATTTTGCGCATAGCCAAGCTCTTTAGCAAGTGTTAATGAGCTATCGCTAAATGATAAAGCGAGCTTTCCGTTTTTTTGATTTAAATAAACACCTCCAATATTGTTCAGTGAAATAACCTGGCCTTCTTTATCGTTTACCATCCGGCGAAGTTTCAGGCATTTTTTAAAATAATACAATGCCGAATCATAATTTTCCTGCAATTTATAAATGATGCCAATGTTCTCGTAAGCGCCGGCAACACTTCGCGCGTCTTTCAGGGCTTTCCATATTCTATAACTTTTTGTATAATAATCCAACGCCTTTGCCATATTGTTTTGGTTAAGATAAACCACACCAATATTGTTTAAACATAATGCAACACCGTCTTTATCGTCTATTTGTTCATATAGCTTTAAACTTTTGTTATAGTAGTCAATTACCTTGGTATATTCGTGCTGGTCGTTGTAAATGGCTGCCATGTTATTTAGCGTTGTAGCGGTACCTTTCTTGTTATTTATGCTTTCGTTATATTTTAAAGCTTGGCGGTATAATTCAAGCGATCTGTTTACATCGCCCAGGTTGTGATAAATAAGGGCAATATTATTTAAACAGGTAGCCGCACTTTTTTTATCTTCAATTTCTTCATACAATGCCAGGCTTTTGGTATAGTTGTTTATTGCTTCGCTTACATTACCCAGTTTTTTATTGGTGAGCCCAATATTATTATGCGCTCCGGCCATGCCATCGGTATTATTACTTTGCGTAAACACATCTAAACTTTTTGAGTAATAGAAAAGGGCAGAATCCGGGTTGCCTATATAATTATTGTAGTAGCCAATGTTGTTTAGCGCAAGCGCTTTATTATCCAGAACCTTATTTTTTTCGATTACAGATAGCTCTCTTTGCATAATTTTATCAGCTAATCTTATTGCAGGTAATGCATATTGGGGGATCTCGTCGTTTTCGCAAAGATCTGTGATCTTTACTAAAGTATAAAGTTTAGTCGTATCTTGCCGGGCATTTTTTAAAACCTGCTTTAATGAATCAGTATTTTGGGCGGAAGCAGCAGGGCAAAACCAGCAAAGTATAAATAAAAGATATATGATATTTCTTTGCAATTATTTTTTATTTAAATGCCCGAATTTTTTTTGAATATATTTTTCAGTAGGTAATAAGCTGGTTTGAATACGTTTTGCATAATGAATACTGTCCAAAATTTCCTTTTGCTTTTCTTCGATGACGATCTTTTGGTACCGGGTAACTTTTAATGAGCGAAATATGAAAGCGGCGAAGAATAACACCAAAATTAGGCCTATAATTACCGTGGTGATTACAATTTTTTGGAAGCTGTTCTTTTCCTCAGCCAAGGCACGTTCCTTTTCCTGCTGTTCTTTTATAATGGCTTCCTTTTTTTCAAATTCATAATTTAATTGATTTTTGATGCTGGCTTTTCGGGTGCTTTCATTTCTGATACTATCCTTATATAGTATAAATTGTTTATAATGCTCAAAGGCATTTTTTGGATCGCCGCTAGTGAGGTATATTTTTGATAACGTTTCTTCGGCGGCGCTTATTCTTTCCGGAAAGCCAAGTTCTTTTGAAAGTTTTAACGAGCTATCAGAATAAGCCCGGGCCAAGGGGTATTTTTTCTGGTGCAAATAAACCGTGCCAATATTATTTAACGCATGCGCAAGCCCACCCTTATCACTTATTTCCTTTTGCAGGTTCATGCCAGAGATAAAATATTTTAAAGCATTATCATAGTCATTTTTATCACAATATACCGAGCCAATATTATTCATTGAATAGGCAATTCCTTTTTTGCTCTTTATATCTTCTCGGATGGCCAGGCTTTTTAAATAAAATTCAAGAGCCAGATCAATATTGTGCAAACGATGGTAAACGGAGCCAATATTATTGTAATAATAGGCCATGCCTTCCTTATCATTTGTTTTTTCGGCGATCTTTAAACTTCTGTTATAATACTCTAATGATTTTTTGCTATCGCCCTGGATGTCGAATATAAAACCAAGGTTATTAAGAGTTAGTGCTGCGCCTTGAGTGTCATTTATTTCTTCCTGTATCTTTAAACTTTTTTCAAAATACTCCAAAGCCTTAACAATATCACCGAGATGGTTATATACAAAACCAATGTTATTTAAAGCTTCGCCAACGCCCTGTTTGTTTTTAAGTTCTTCCTGTAGCTTTAAACAGCTAATAAAATTGTTAAGGGCACCATTTACATCGCCTATAGAAATATCGGCCGTGCCGAGGTCAGATAACGCAATGGCTTTTTGAAGCAATAGTTTATTTTTTACGGAATTTGCGATCTGATCATTGCCTTCAATTAGCTTATCTGCCAGCTGAACAGCTTTTAATGCATACGATGAGGATTCTTTGCCATCGCACAACTCGCTAATTTTTATCAAAAGATCTAACGTTGTTGTATCGTTGTTATTTCCATTTAATTTATGTTTTAACGACTCAATGGTTTGATCCGGTTCGCTGGTTGTATTTTGCGCCAACGTTATACTTCCCAAAAGAGAGAACAGAATTATAAAATATCTTGTTAACTGTTTCAAATTATTTTTTAGTTAAATACCTAAATTTTTTTGGATATATTTTTCTGTTGGCAATAAGCTGGTTTGAATGCGCTTCGCGTAACGAATGCTATCCAAGATCTCTTTTTGTTTTTCTTCTATAATGATCTTTTGATGCCGGGCAATCCTTAGCGAACGTAAAATGAAAGCGGCAAACACTACTACTAAAATTAAACCAATAATTACAGCGGTGATGACAATTTTTTGAAAGCGATTTTTTTCTTCCGCTATAGCCCGTTCTTTTTGTTGTTGTTCTTTTATTACGGCTTCTTTTTTATCGAACTCGTAATTTAACTGGCTTTTGATGGCGGCTTTGCGGGTACCATCATTTAAAATACTATCGCGGTAAACAATAAATTGTTTGTAATGTTCGAAAGCGCCCTTGTAATTTCCGCTCATTGAATCTGTTTTGCAGATCTTTTCTTCAACATCTCTGCTGTTTTTAATAAAATTAAATTGTTTTGAAAGTGTTAATGAAGTATCATAATATGAGCGCGCAAGCATTAAATTCTTTTTTTTGCTGCCTGGGTTTTGGGATTTTTTTGCGTAGTAATAATAAATGGTGCCAATATTAAATAAGTTGCTTACTATGCTATGCTGGTCATCAAGCTCCCTCTGAATTTGTAACCCCTTATTAAAATTAAGCAAGGCATTTTCAAAATCGTGATCATCAAAATAGATAGAACCAATATTTGAATAAATATGCCCCATTCCTTCTTTGTAATCTTGTTTTTCAAGTAATTCTAAACTCAGGTAATAATGCTTTAAAGCAACAGCGTTATTTCCCATTTGTGCGGAAATTGCGCCATAATTATTGTGGGCGCGGGCAATCTCCATTTGGTCACCAAGTTGCTGTTGCATGATCAAGGCCAGGTTACAGTATTTTAATGCCGTTTTATAGTCGCCCTGGCCACTGTAAACATCCGCAATTGTGCCGTAAGATTCAGCAATGCCAGCGGTATCATGAACTGATTCTAATAATTTTAAGCATTGGTCAAGGCTTTCAAGGGATTGTTTAATATTGCCATGTTGATGATAGAGTATCCCTAAATTATTTAAGATGTTAGCTGTTTCTATCTTGTCTCCAAGGCTCTGCATTATTTTTAAACTTTGCATATAATAATTTACGGTGGCATTCATATCACCATTATTTCTTTGCGCATAGCCAATGTTGCTTAAGGCTGCAGCCTTATATTTTAAAAGGGTGTTATTTATAGTGGGCGAAGTGTTATAGGTTTTATCGTTCAATAATTTTTCAGCGAGGGCCAATGCAGGTTGTGCATAATCCAGAATTTCTTTTCCCTGCAATGATTCGGTAAGCTGAACAAGAAGTTTAAGGCGCGCACTATCTGCAGTTACTTTTTTTAAAGCAAGTTTTAGTGAGTCGCTTTCCTGCGCATAAAAAGTATGCGACCTGATTAAGAGATATAACAGTAGAAGATATGTGTGATTTTTTTTCAAATGTTTTTTGGTAAATGCTTTTCAAAGTATTTTTCTGTTGGCAATAAACTTGTTTGAATTCTTTTAGCATAATGGATACTGTCTAAAATTTCTTTTTGTTTGGCTTCGATGATCAACTTTTGCTGTCGTGTGATTTTTAACGAACGAAATATAAAAACCGCAAATACGGCTACCAGTAACAGGCCTGATATTACCGACCAGATTATTATCTGTTGAAATCTGTTCTTTTCTTCTGCCACTGCACGTTCTTTTTCCTGTTGTTCTTTTATAACGGCTTCTTTTTTCTCAAACTCATAATTTAGCTGGCTTCTGATGCTGGCTTTTCGGTTTACTTCGTTACTTATACTATCACGGTAAATAATGTATTGTTTGTAATGATCGAACGCACCATTAAAATTGCCTTTAGCAGAATCAATACTTGCAAGCGATCGCTCTGCTTTGCGAACCGCCGAAGGATAGTTTAATTTTTTTGCAAGCAGTAAAGAGCTATCTGCATAGGAATAAGCAAGGGCTAGTTGTTTTTTTCGTAAACAAATTTCACTAATGTTGGCAGATACGTTGGCAATGCCAATGTTATCACCAATAGCTTTGCTTATTTTGAGGCTTTTGAAATAGAAAGACAATGCGGTATCATTTTCGTTCAAACTTTTATAAATGCTGCCAATATTGTTTAAAGACGTGGCAATACCATTCTTTTCTTTTAGCTCTTCATTTAATTTTAAACTTTTATTCAGGTACTCAAGCGCATTTTTATAATTTTTAAATGTTGTATGATATAAAAGCCCGATATTGCTAAGCAAGGTGGCAGTACTTTTTTTATCGCCCGCTTTTTCAAATAAGGCTAAACTTTTTTCGTAATAATTAAGCGCTTTTGCTTTGTCGTTTTGTTCGTCGTACACAAAGCCAATATTGTTATAAGCTACCGCAATACCTTTAATATTGCCTAGTTTTTCATTTATTTTTAAGCTCAGGTCGTAATAATACAACGATTTTGGAATATTACCTTCTCTTTGATAGGCCAGCCCTATGTTTGAATAGAACGAACTCTTGCCCAGTTCATCTCCGAGCTCTTCAAAGAGCTTAATAACTTTTAGACTGTTTTTAATAACTTCTTCAGAGTTGCCAATAGTTTGATAGATGTAAATAATATTATCAAGAGACCTGATTATACCTTCTTTATCATCTAATTCCTCTTTATATTGTATGCTTTTGTTTTGATTTTCTATGGTCTTTTTTAGATCTCCCTGGGCCGAGTATAAATAACCCATGCTAAAAAAAGCATCTGCAATTCCTTTTTTTCCTTTTTTGGATATTGCGGCGTCAGGGTTTTTGTATAGGGACTCAGAAAGGGCCATTGCCTCGTTACTATAAGGTAATAATTCATCGTCAGGACTTAATTCGATGATATTGAATAAAAGACGAAGTTTTGCCGTATCGCTTTTGGTTTTTTTATATAACAGCTTTAACGAGTCGATACCTTGCGCGCTGCCAAAAAAAGGCGCAAAGCATAGAAAAAATAAAATATAGAAAGCAGTTTTTTTCAAGCAGAATTAAAGATACAAATTTTTATAAATAATGCCTTATAGCCACAACTCGCGGAACTATTTACCCGTTTTTCTTTAAATAACGAGCAAAATACGGTGAATTGGGAGGCATAATCTTCCCAGTAATATGAGTAAAAAAATGTATGAATAATTTACTTAAAGGATTATTAGCGGGTGGCGCCGCCTGGAAATGGGGCGGGGGATGTATTGGAACTATTTTGGTATTTGCCCTTGTGTGGATGTTATTAGGGCAAACCTGCCAATAAATTAATTTTTATTGTTGTGGGTTAAATGCCTGTTAAGGTATTTTTCGGTAGGCATTAAGCTTTTTTGGATACGCTTGGCGTAATAGATACTGTCGAGGATCTCTTTCTGCTTTACTTCAATAATTGTTTTTTGATGGCGCGTTTGTTTTAGTGAGCGCAAAATGATCACCGCAAAAACAACCACTAGCAATAAGATAATAATAACGGCAAAGATGATGATCTTTTGTATGTTGCTTCTTTCTTTGGCAACAGCGCGCTCTTTTTCCTGCTCGGTTTTTATAAGTTTTAACTCTTTTTCTTTTTTGTCGTTTTCGTAGCTTGCATTCATCTCTGCAAATTTTTTGCTGCTTTCCTGGCTATACAAACTATCCTTTACTTCAGAAAATTTTTGATGGAACTCATATGCCTTTTTAAAATCATTTTTTTCGGCGTAAACGCGTGCTAATGATTTGTATGACTCACGCATCATATCTTTCATGCCAATTTCTGTAGCTAGTGTAAGGCCGCGATTCAATAGTTCAATGGCTTTGGTATAATCTTTTTGATTTACATATACTTCGCCCAAATAATTTATGGCATATGCTAAGCCATTTTTATCATTTAATTCTTCATACAGTTTCATGCCCATAGTATAATTATCTATCGACTCTTTGAACTTATGAAGGTTTAAATAGGCGCTGCCAAGGTTACAATAAGACTCGGCCATTCCTTTTTTATCACCGATCTCTTTTTTGATTTTTAAAGATTGTTGCTGGCTTTCGATCGCTTTTTGAAATTCTTTTTTATCGGCATGGCTTACACCAACGTTCATGTACGACATAGCAATGCCCGGCAGGTAATTTATTTCCTGGTATGTTTTCAAAGCAATTAGGTAATGCTCCAGGCCAATATCCGGCTTACCAAGTATACGATATGTGGATCCCAGGTTAACATGCATGTCGGCCATACCTTGCTTGTTGCCAATTTCTTCGTGCATTTTGGCAGCCACTAAAAAATATTCTAAACACTTTTCGTAATTGCCTAAAAAATAATAAATGGCGCCAACGTTTTGATTACAGCTTGCCACACCTTTTTTTGAGCCGCTTTTTTTATAATGAGTAATGGCGGCTATGTAGTTTTCTTTGGCTTCGTTATAATTGCTTTGAAAATAATAGCTCCTGGCCCTCATGGAATAGCTATCACCAACGCCAGAATACAGGATATTGTATACCGGAAGCCCCTTTTCGCTATTTTCTTTTATAAGATCATTAGCGAGTGCGAGTTCCATATCGCAAAAATACCTTGCTGTATCAAACTTGCCTTTGTTCGTTAATTCAAGTGCCAGGGCGCTTAAAAATTTAATTTTTGTTGTATCCTCACCGGCGTTCTTTACTTTATCAAAAAGTGAATCGAGTTTTGTTTTTTGCGCCAGGAAAAAATTGCTGTAGAATACCAGCAGTACTAACACAAATAAACGGGATAATTTCATGAATTAAAGATAGTATTTTATTTTAATGAGGGGGTTAAGAATGGTTTTTTAAATGCTTTTCCATGTATTTTTCGGTAGGCATTAAGCTTTTTTGAATACGTTTAGCGTAGTGAATACTATCTAATATCTCTTTTTGTTTTTCTTCGATGATCTCGTTTTGGTGTTTTAGTTTTTTGCGCGATCCATTTATCTTTATCATTACAAAAACAACGGTGCCCACCAGTAAGATTGCGAGAGCAAAAGCCACCATCAATGCATTTTGTATTTTTTTATCGCTTTCTTTTTCCTTGTTAAGGAATTGTATCTCTTTTTCTTTTTCCTTGCTTTCGTATTTGGTTTCCAGCTCATTAATATTTTTACTGTTTTGAACAGAGAACAAAGAATCTTTTAGTTGAACCGATCTTTTATAATAATGTAAAGCTTCCCCAACAGAACCCGAGGCTTCGTAGATCTTTGATTTTACTTCGTAAATAAAAGGCAGGGTTTGAAGAATATTATATTTTAAACTGTAATAAATGGCACTGTCAATATTTTGCGTGGCCTGCTTGTAATTTTTAAGCGGTAAATAATTTTCGGCAAGATTGCGGTAGGAAATAATAATGCCGGGATATTCACCAACGCGCAGCGACATTTGCAAAGAACGCTCTCCAACATCTATGGCTTTTTGATATTCCTTTTTTTCGCGGTAAAGACCGGTTAAAGCTTCCAGCGCCCATTTTACCGCCACATTGTCGTGAATGCTATCTGCCTGCATAAGCGATCGGTTTAAATAATAACCGGCGTTCGAATAATCTTTTAGCCTTGTATATACCGAGCCAATTCGCATGAGTAAAAGATTGCTTGAATAATCGCGTTTTAGTTGTTTATCTATATCCAGGGCTTTAAAATAATAATATAATGCTTTTTTATAATCTGCATTTGGTTTCGAATAAAATGCAAGGCCCATTAAATTATAGCCCCAGGATACGTGCGGCAATTTTTTACTACGATTAGCATGCTCAATACCACTTAAATATACTTTGATAGCCGACTCATAATCTGCTAATGTGTAAAATGTAAAACCAAGCCGCATATGAGCTGCTGCCGACATGGTGTCGTTTTTTTGCTCGTTAAAAATGGCAATAGCCTGCTGCAGATCTTTTTTGGCGTCGTCATAGTTGGAGCTTTCTATTGCGCCAATGCCCATGCGGTAATAAACAAAGGCTTCACCAAGTTTATTATTGGCCTTGCGCCAGTCGTTAAGGTACTGCTGGCCGTAAAATTTTACAGAATCGTAATTATCACCATAAACAAACAGTATCCGCGATGAAATGTAGATCTTTTTTAATTCATCTTTTTCGTTGGCGTATGCTTTTTTTAAACTATCCTGTTGCGTACTTCCAAACAAATGCATGTTTAAAAGCAACAGACCTAAATAATATAATTTGTATTTAAAATTCACTTTATTGAATTCAGTAAAATAAAGATAAGGTTATTTTTAGTGCCGAAGGTTTTTTTCAAAGTATTTTTCGGTGGGCAGTAGGCTTTTTTGTATGCGTTTTGCATAGTGAATACTGTCCAGTATCTCTTTTTGTTTTTCTTCAATAACTATTTTTTGCTGTCGCGTAATTTTTAATGAGCGAAAAATAAAGGCGGCAAAAACAATTACCAATAGTAAACCTACCAATACAGATCCGATAACTATCTTTTGGAAACGGTTCTTTTCTTCTGCCACAGCACGTTCTTTTTCCTGCTGTTCTTTTATTACAGCTTCCTTTTTCTCAAATTCGTAAGTTAACTGGTTGCGAATACTCGCTTTTCTGTTACTCTCGTTAAGGATACTATCCCTGAACAAAATTGATCTTTTAAAATGAGCTAAAGCGCTTTGATAGTTGCCAGACGCCGAATCTACCCTCGCCAACATCAATTCGCCGTAGCGTATCAATATGGGAAAACCAAGTGTTTCTGCAACGTTTGCCGAACTATCCGCATAACTGCGCGCAAGGCCAAATTTAGCCAGGTTCAGGTAAAGGCCGCCTAAATTATTATAGGTATAAAAAAGCGATCGCTTGTCCTCGTTTTTACGGGCTACATCCAGGCTTTTATTAAAATAATAAATGGCCGAATCTATTTGTTTAAAGCGTTGGTAAATAGTGCCTATAGAATTGAGCGCCGTGGCTTCGGATTCATAGTTGTTGTGTTTTTCGGCCACTTTTAAACTTCTTAAATTATAAGCCAATGCGTCTTTGTATTTACCCTGGTGATTTAAAACACCGCCGATACTATTTAACACTACTTCCACGCCATAACCATGCGGGGTGTCTTCGAGTATAGCAAGCGCTCTTTTATAATAGTCAAGCGCCTTTTCATCATCATTTAATTCTCTGTAAATGCTGGCAAGGTTGTGCATTGCTGTTGCGGCATTTGCTTCCTTCTTTAATACTTCCCATAATTTTAGGCTGCGTTTGTTATAATCAAGCGCTTTTGCAATATCGCCGAGTGCCCTGTAGGCTTCAGACAAATTGTTATAGTTGGTAGCAATGCCATTTTTATCATTTATTTGTTCTTGCAGGGCCAGCGACTGCATATAAACTTCTATTGCTTTTGTGGTATTGCCTCTGGTGTCTTCAATAAATCCAATACCGGTAAGTGCCATCGCTTTACTTTTAATTGCGGTGGTTTTAAATGCAGCAAAAGAACGGTTACTCAAGACTTTATCACAAAGGGCAACAAGTTGTTTTGAATAACTTTCAATCTCATCCATATCTACTATATCAATGGCATCGCTGAGCAGCTTTACTTTGACGGTATCGCTGGTTGCTTTAGCAATAAGGGTTTTTAACGAGTCAGCTTGAAGGTTGGGCTCATGCTGGCTAAGGCATGGACCACAAATAGAAATGAAAATAAAAAAATATAGATATGATTTTTTCAAGCGCAATAAATATACAAAACGTTTGTGAATGGACTCATTTTTTTAGGTGCAGGCAGTCGATTTGTTTGTTAACGGTTACGAAACGGGTGTTGTTATTTTCGTGTCATCTGCTTTGCAATGTATTTCTCTGTAGGTAATAAACTAGTTTGAATGCGTTTTGCGTAGTGAATGCTATCCAGTATCTCTTTTTGTTTTTGTTCAATGATTATTTTTTGATGGCGCGTAATTTTTAATGAACGAAAAATAAAGGCGGCAAAAATAACTACGAGTAACAAACCCATCAAAACCGCAGTAATCACAATTTTTTGGAAACGATTTTTTTCGTCGGCAATTGCCTTTTCTTTTTCCCGCTTTTCCTTCATAACGGCTTCCTTCTTTTCAAATTCGTAATTCATTTCAGCACGCATTTGGTTTCTTCTCCCTTCCACGCTATTTACGCTGTCGTGCGCGGTAATGTATTTTTTATAATGTATAAAGGCCAATTGGGCCCTGCCGGTGGTATCGTATAGTTTACTTAACGCCTCATTTACGCCTTCAATGCCCTGCAAGTGTGATATTTCTTCAGAATAGCTAAGCGCTTTTTTTAAAGATGTTTCTGCTTTATTGAATTGGCCAGTTCTTATATATACCCAACCAAGGTTGCGGAGGTTATCCAATATCCTGAGTTTGTCGCCTGTTTTTTCATTTTTTTCGAGAGAGAGGGAAAGATATTTTAAGGCCTGGTCGTATTTACCGATTGTAAAAAAAGTGTAGCCAATAAAATCCAGTGAGGTAGCCACGCCTTTTTCGTTTTTTTGTGCCTCGTGCAACTGCAGGGCTCTGAACAGGTATTTTAAACCTTTTTCGGCGTTATTGGCGTAGCTGTATGTTAAACCAATGTTAGAAGCAACGCTGGCCATTCTTGCCGTGTCTTTGTCTTTTTCGGCGTGGTTTAATACGAGCGAATAATTTTCAAGCGCTTTGTTATAATCTCCCTGAAGAACATAAATATTTCCTATGGCGTTGAATATGGCCGAACGAAGTACCCGTTGATCTAACTGAGTTGCTTTTTTCAGGGCACTTAAATAGTAGTTAAGCGACCTTGAGTAATTACCTTTTAAATAATACAACTGGCCCAGTAAAAATTCGGCGGTCATGGTACCTTTGGTCCAGGTTATTTTTTCCGAAAGATGCAATCCTTTTTCAGCAATGGTAATGGAGCTGTCTAAATTTTTGTTGCTAATAACCGATGCAAGATATACCAGGGTATTTACCCGCGTGGTATCTTCAGTTTCAGACGTTAGAACTTTATTCAGCGAATCGAGGGTTGACCTTTGTGCATGTACGCAAAAAGACAACAATAAAAAACCCTTTGCCAAAATATGTGTAGTAAATTTTTTCAGGTAATTAAAGATAAAGATGTTTTTTGTATTGGCAAATAGCCTCATCCCCCGCCTTCTCTCCTTCGACTCCGCTCAGGATAAACTCGGAGAAGGGGCTGATTCCGGCTTTTATTTCTTTTTAGGAAGCTTGTAACCAATTTGTTTTATGGGTTTGGCATTTTCTTTCTTTTCTAACAATTTATCCAAATATTGAAACACAACTTCCATATTTTTCCCCTGGTTGTCTAATTTCTTTTTTATCTTTTCTATCTCTAATCTTAATTCGGTATTATCAACCAGCATTTGCCTGATCTTTGTGAAAATTCTGATGATCTGGATATTTACTTCAATGGCTTTTTTACTGTTTAAAACACTTGAAAGCATAGCTACGCCTTGTTCGGTGAAAGCAAAAGGAGCATACCTTAAACCCATTTTATCTGAAAAATTGGAGGTGCCAAATTGGTACCTCCAATTATTTCTTTTTAGGAAGCTTGTAACCAATTTGTTTTATGGGTTTGGTATTTTCTTTCTTTTCTAAAAGCTGGTCTAAATATTGAAACACAACTTCAATGTTTTTTGTATTGTTTTCGGTTTTGCGCTTTATTTCTTCTATCGCTAAGCGCAGTTCTGTATTATCAGTCAGAGCTTGCCGGATCTTAGTAAAAATACGCATGATCTGAATATTTACTGAAATGGCTCTATCGCTATTCAGTACACCTGAGAGCATTGCTACACCTTGTTCTGTAAAAACCAGTGGTGCTTTTCTTGTGCCACCCCAACTTGAGGTCGCATTTTGCGACTTCAAGTTTGATATTCCATTTTGGAATATCAAGTTTTTTAAAGGAGCCAATTTGGCTTCTTTAAATTGGTAATGAAATTAAAATTGAAAATACGCGTATTATAAATCTGCGCGAACGGGTATACTTCTAGAAATCTTGCGGAGGAATTTATTATTTAAGGAATTCTGATAATAAAGTTTGAATTTCTTCTAAATCAACAATTGAATTTTCAATAATCCATTCTGTTAACGCAACTGAGTGAGTAATTTTATCAAATTGAACTCGTTTTTCCGTCAATTCTGAAAATAAACCTTCTAAAAGTTTTGCGCCATGAATTTTTTCGAACCAACTCTCTATAGTTTTTTCCTTCGCGTATTTTGCGTTAATATATTTTTTATCCCATTTATTAAGTTCAATCCAGTCAACTATTTTTTGTTCGGTTATATTTAAATCATTTATACCGTCAATTGAATTTAAAACCAATAAAATTGCTTTTGGATTGATCAAGTAATTCTCATACATCATTCTATTCAAAAAACTAACTTTATCATTACTTCTCCTTTTTAAATCATCAATATCTTTTTGGGTATGATCTTCTTTGTCAAATATAAAACCAACTGCGGGCGGCATCAATCCTTTACCTTTACTAAGTTTATCGTATATCTCAAATATTAGTTCTGAATTCTTACTTTGAAAATCACCGGTGTTTTTAACTCCAATAATTGAAGTCCCCATTAACGAAAGATTTTTACTAGCCTCAACAATTTTAGGGAAACAAATTTCCTCTGTCTTACCTTCTACCCATAAAATATTATCTGCACCAAAAACATCCGAAAGTTTTGCGCCAATTTCAGCTAAGTGTAAATGCTGTTTCTTTGTTTCTTTTACATCTACACTTTCAATTTTACTTTCTGCATTTTCTGTTCTTATTATGTTAATAGTTTTGGGATTTGCGGCTGCTATCGTTGACGGAGAATGTGTAGAAATAATAAATTGATGTTGCGGATGTTCTTTTAATATTTCAATTAACTTTCTTGCCGCTCCTGGATG
The DNA here is from genome assembly GCA_044226875.1 of Bacteroidia bacterium. Classification (GTDB taxonomy): domain Bacteria; phylum Bacteroidota; class Bacteroidia; order B-17B0; family Aurantibacillaceae; genus Aurantibacillus. The sequence goes on along the minus strand of JBGAGD010000002.1, from coordinate 635,835 downwards.
CAAAAAACTATTCGGTTCATCAATAATTATTACTTTAGGAATATTAGATGTTAAAACAACGTACAAAATTGCTAGCACTTGTCCTAAGCCAGTCCCACTTTCTGATAAAGGGACTACCAAATCACTTCTCTCTAACTTTGGATCCTCATTCCAAATAACAATTTGTACATAAGAAGTATGACTTGGATCCGGGCGTATTGAAACATCATAAATTTGCGGAAATATTTTCCTAATATAAACTATATATTTATCAAATTTTCTTTTATCTCCTTGTAATACGTTTAAAACTTCAGGTAGATTGGATGCATTAGGTTTTAATATTTGATCTCTTCCAAAAGCTGACGTTCCAATATTTAAACGTTCTGCATGAAAATAGTATATTCGTTCTTTTAATAAATTTGCTATTTGAACAAATGAATTTAGATTACCATTTTCGTCGTTTCTATATCTTAACGTTTTATTAAATTTATCAATGGAGTATAACCAATTTGTATTTGTTCTTAAATCTTGCCTATTATTAAGTGTTTTTAAAGAGGCATACTGAATGGTATTGTCTTTTTGGGTAAATTTAATTTTGTTCTCATTTTCAACTAAAGTATCTATGCCTGCATGGTCATTATAAATATTCGGATTACTGTAAGTCATTGGAATTCTAAATTCCGTCATGTAATCAAATATATATGTTAGCAGATCTTCTTTCGTTATGGAAATTTCCATATCAATTGAAGATAATTCTAGATTCTTTGATAAACTAGTAGGCAATGTCTTCGAACTTTTATGTGGACTATTTTCCATTCGTAAACTGAGTCCTTGCAATAAAGCTGTTTTACCAGCGTTATTTTGCCCCGTAATAATATTGATACCAGGTTGTAATTCTATTTCGTTCGAATCAAAGTAGCTTTTGTAATTTTGAAGTCTAAATTTTGAAATATACATATTTAGTTTTATTTCTTATTCGCCAAAAAAGCCTCTCCAAATTTATCAGAGAGGCTTTTTATTATTTATTAATTATTTTTATTTCGTGTTGTCAGTTCGAGCGGAGTCGAGAACATGCTTCGACAGGCTCAGCATGACAGCCCACGAACCGCAAGCTTCGCTCCCGATAGCTATCGGGACTTCCGGATTAAGAGCCACAGGCCTCACAGTCCTCTGGATTATCCAGTGAGCATGAAAGCTGCGCTTGTTGTTCTTCGAAAGTTAAAATGTGCGATTGGCCGCGGTCTACCAACAATTGGTCTTCGTTGCCTAAGATCAATGGTTTTTGTAACGCATCCTGGTCTACCGTAAACTTAATTGCATCGGCTGCAGCTTTAGTACGTAAGTAATACATACCAGTTTTTAAGCCTTTTTTCCAGGCGTAGAAGTGAGCTGAGCTCATCTTCGCAAAGTTGGCATCCTGTATAAATAAGTTCAACGATTGTGATTGATCGATATAAGCACCACGATCGGCAGCCATATCAATAATAGTACGTTGTTTAATTTCCCAAACTGTTTTATAAAGTTCTTTAATGTTTTGAGGGATCTCAGGAATGTTTTGTACCGAACCATTTGCTGCAATGATCTTGTTTTTCAATGTATCGTTCCAGATACCAAGTTTAACCAAGTCACGCAATAAATGTTTGTTCACTACCACAAACTCTCCGCTTAATACACGGCGGGTATAAATGTTTGATGTATATGGTTCAAAGCATTCGTTATTGCCTAAAATTTGCGAGGTGCTTGCCGTTGGCATTGGTGCTAATAATAATGAGTTACGCACACCGTATTTTAAGATCTCTTCGCGTAATGTATCCCATTCCCAACGCGGGCTTGGTGTTACATTCCACATATCGTGCTGGAAGATACCTTTAGACACCGGCGAACCTGCATAGGTTTCGTAAGCACCTTCAACTTTTGCAAGGTCTTTACTGGCTGTTAAAGCAGCATAGTAAATGGTTTCAAAAATTTCAGAGTTCAGGCGTTTTGCTTCTTCACTCTCAAAAGGGTAACGCATTAAAATAAACGCATCGGCCAAACCTTGTACACCTAAACCAATAGGGCGGTGACGTAAATTAGATTTACGAGCCTCGGGAATAGGGTAGTAGTTACGGTCAATGATCTTATTTAAGTTAACGCTTGCCTGGTAAGTGATCTCAAATAATTTGTTGTGATCAAATGTGTTTGCTTTCTCATCTACAAAACGTGGTAAAGCAATAGATGCTAAATTACAAACGGCTACTTCATCAGCGCTGGTGTACTCAATAATTTCGGTACATAAGTTAGATGATTTAATGGTACCTAAATTTTGCTGGTTTGATTTTGAGTTAGCGGCATCTTTAAATAACATGTAAGGGTTACCGGTCTCAATTTGCGCATCAATAATGGCTGCCCATAATTCGCGCGCTTTGATTTGTTTGCGGAATTTTCCTTCTTCTTCGTATTTGGTATACAAAGCTTCAAACTCTGCGCTGTGGCAATCGCTAAGGCCCGGGCATTCGTTAGGGCACATTAAGCTCCAGTCGCCTTCAGCTTCTACGCGTTTCATAAACAGATCAGGGATCCAGAGTGCAGTAAACAAATCTCTTGCACGCATTTCTTCCTTACCGTGATTTTTACGGATGTCTAAGAAATCATAAATATCTGCATGCCATGGCTCAAGGTAAACAGCTATAGATCCTTTACGTTTTCCGCCGCCCTGGTCTACATAGCGTGCGGTTTCGTTATATACTTTAAGCATTGGTATGATACCGTTGCTGGTTCCGTTAGTGCCTTTAATGTAAGAGCCTGTAGCGCGTACATTATGAATGTTGATACCGATACCGCCGGCGCTTTGAGAGATCTTGGCGCAGTTCTTTAATGTATCGTAAATACCGTCAATACTATCATCTTTAACCTGTAATAAAAAGCAAGAGCTCATTTGCGGTTTTGGCGTACCCGCATTGAACAAGGTTGGTGTGGCGTGTGTAAACCAACGTTCGCTCATTAAAGTATAAGTACGTATTGCAGATTCGATATCGTTCTTATGGATACCAACAGCTACGCGCATGATCATATGTTGCGGGCGTTCAGCAACAAAACCATTCATCTTTAATAAGTAAGAACGTTCTAATGTTTTAAAACCAAAATAATCATAACCAAAATCGCGATCGTATATAATTGACGAGTCTAAGGTATGGGCGTTGTTCATTATGATCTCATACACATCGTCGGCAATTAAAGCGGCGCGTAAACCTGTTTTAGGGTCGATATATTTATGTAAAGCTTCTACTGTTTTAGAAAAGCTCTTTATCGTATTCTTATGCAGGTTGCTTACTGCAATACGCGATGCTAACTGGGCGTAATCGGGGTGACGGGACGTTAAGCCCGCTGCCGTTTCGGCTGCTAAATTATCCAGTTCAATAGTGGTTACGCCATCGTAAACACCATCAATTACTTTTTTAGCAACAAGTATAGGATCTACATGTGCAGGTTCTAAGCCGTAGCTTAATTTTTGAATGCGGGCGGTGATCTTGTCGAACTTTACCGACTCGCGTGTGCCATCTCTTTTTATTACAAACATAACGCCAAGTTTTTATTTTAGTTTTTTGAGTATTTTAGTTATTACAAGGTACTTTTAAAATGTCCCTTTTTATTTTATCGTTTTTTAATGTTTCAACAATCCGTCGGTTAATTAAATTAATTTAGTCTTTTCCTGTTTTTTTGAGGCTAAAATCCCCATCCGGGTTGGGATTCCCGGCCAATGTAAAGTTACTACGGTTTAATTGGAAACTTTTCCTTATTAATGTTAAACTAGAAGTCTTCGTCCAGTTTAAAATGGTTGTTTTCCTCCTTATTATTCATAACGCCGGCCTTTTGGTATTCGGCCACGCGTTTTTCAAAGAAGTTGGTTTTTCCCTGTAATGAGATCATTTCCATAAAATCGAACGGATTTGAGGCATTATAGTATTTTGAACAACCCAGGGCAACTAATAAGCGATCGGCGCAAAATTCAATGTATTGGCACATTAGATCAGCGTTCATACCTATTAATTTAACAGGAATGGCATCTACCACAAATTTCTTTTCAATAGAAACGGCATCTATGATGATCTTGGTAACCTGTTCTTTTGGTAATTGGTTTTTAATATGATGGGTATAGATCATGCAGGCAAAATCGCAATGCAAGCCTTCGTCGCGGCTGATAAGTTCGTTACTAAAGGTTAACCCCGGCATTAAGCCACGTTTCTTTAACCAGAAAATAGAGCAGAAAGAGCCTGAAAAGAAGATCCCTTCAACGGCCGCAAAGGCTATTAAACGCTCGGCAAACGAGCCGTTGCCTATCCAGCGCAGGGCCCATTCGGCTTTTTCGCCAACGCAAGGCACGGTATCTACGGCATGTAATAATTTGTCTTTTTCTACCGGATCTTTAATATAAGTATCTATTAATAAAGAATAAGTTTCAGAGTGGATGTTCTCCATCATGATCTGGAACCCGTAAAAACAACGGGCTTCAGGATATTGTACCTCGTTAAGGAAGTTAATGGCCAGGTTCTCGTTAACAATACCATCGCTGGCAGCAAAGAATGCCAATACGTGTTTAATAAAATGACGTTCGTTATCATTTAATTTGTTATTCCAGTCAGCCGTGTCAGAACTCAGGTCTATTTCTTCCGCCGTCCAAAAGCTGGCTTCCGATTTTTTATAAAACTCCCAGATATCTTTGTACTTAATAGGAAAAAGTACGAATCTATCTTTATTCTCGACTAAAATGGGTTCTGTCATAACAAATACTAAATTATAGGGTTTATATATTAATGTGTTTAGTTTAAAATCTATGTTACAAACATCATCAAAAAAAAGCCCGAAAGAAAAAGAAATGAATTAACAGCAGGCGCTAGTTTTTAACATGTCAATATCTGCCGAAAATGTTGACATCTCTCAATTTGGTTGATTTACAGTATGGTAATAAAAACGTAAAAAAACCTAAAAAATTATTTGTGAGAATGGAAACTATTTTTAAGTATAAAGGCACAAAAAACTACGTATAAAAGCTGAAAAAGAGGATATGATTGGCCTGCGAACCAAAAAATAACGCTTTTTTTCACAAAAGATAACGTTTGTTGTAACTTTTATTAGTAAATTTCGTACAAGTAGCAAAACCCAACAGTGTTTAGTAAAGAAATCATAGCCTCAGTCATTAAAAATGATAAAGATGCCATCCGCAGTATGTTCGAGAACTACTATGGCAAAATGGGCGCTATAGCCGTTCGTTACTGTAAAAACCAGGCGCAGGCCAATGAGGCCATTAATTTTGGTTTTAATGCTTACATCTCTAACCTTCAGCAAAACCGTAATGCTCATACGGTAGATATAGATAACACCTTTGAACCTGAGTTTATTAAATCCTGCGTGTCTTTTGTAAAAGGCATCAGCAGCGAGTATTATGTGGCCAGTACGGTTTACGCCTCGGGTTCTTCCTCAAAAAATTACGATCTGTTCGAGAGTAATGAGTTTATCGACTTTAGTTCAATTGATAATGATATTTTAATAAGATCATTACAGCAATTGGTGCCATCGCAGCGATTAGTAATTAATTTGCACGTAATTGATGGCTATACTTTAGAAGAAACCGCAAATATTATTGAAGCAAGTTTACAAACAGTAAAAAGCAACCTTGAAAAGGCGCGCTATAACCTGCAAAAAAATATTGAGAAGTGTTATAAAACCATGAAAAATGAGCAGTCACTTTAATTACGAAATAGAGGAGCGCAACATGCGCAACCAGTTAAAAGAGCTGGAAGTTGCTTTTAAAGAAGAAGCATGGCATAATTACGAAGCTTATGCCAGCCAGTTTCAGAGTGTACATAAAACACAACTCATACCCAATTTTAATTTTGCGTTAAACCGCACAATTATTATGCCGGTTGTTTTTGGCGGCATCATTATTTTATTTTCTTTATTACTTTTTAATTTCATAAATATTAAAAACACCAAAACGGCCGCCAAACCCGATAACGCAGAAATGAAAGCCAGCCCGGATGCGGTTTCAGAAAAGCCAAAACCTGAACCTAAAAAAGAAATTGCAGCACCGGTTAAAAAAGAAGAACCAAAAGCCGGGATTAAAACCAATACAATTGTTGCGCAACCTATTGCTAATACAACCAATATGATTGCCAAAACCCAACCGGCAATTACCAACGCTACTTATGTTAATAATAATCCTGCTACTGCAAATACAGTGGCGCAGGATACGCAGGTAGCTAAAACGGCTGCTACCACCTATACTTTTGAGCCTAAAAGAAAAAGACGTAAAAAAGCCGATGCAGAAGTGCTTGAATCTATTGCCACCCCGGTTAGCCTGCCAACAGTAGCGCAGGAAGAGCCTGAGCCGGAGCTGAAATAACCCCTATTCTTACCTTTTAAAAAAGCGGGCTACTTTGCTGCAAAAAATAAAAAGGCCCATTTCTGTGGGTACTAAAGCCGCAGACTTTTCTACGCAGACTTTTCTTTTTAAGATAAAAACCATGTGTCTATGTGATTAAGTTTTCTTCGAGCCTTTGATAGTTAAATAGTAAATTTGCATTATCATGAAAGACATCACCAGCCGGGAAGACATCACCTTACTTATTAATACTTTTTACGATAGGCTTTTACAGGTAGAAGAAATAAAACCAGTGTTCGCAAATATAGATTTTCCATCTCATGTCCCTCATATTGTTTCGTTCTGGAGCCTGGTATTGCTGGATGAAGAAGGTTATAAAACAAACGTATTTGACAAACACATTAACCTGCCAATTAAAACACAGATGTTCGATGTTTGGTTAAACATCTGGACGACGACCGTAGATGATTTATTTAAAGGCGAAACGGCCGAACTGGCTAAACTACGCGCCACTTCATTAACCTATACATTTAAATCAAAGTGGGAAACACTAAAGAAATAATGTAAGATGTAAGAGGGAAAATGTAAGATGGAATGGCCGCACCTTTTCCATATTACATTTTACCTTTTCCATTATTTTGTAAATCTCTCTATAATCAATACTTTTAAGCTCGCATAAATACACAAATGGAAGCAACTAAAAGCACAATGGTTTTTGAAAATACTTTAGCATTTGCACAAAATTCAGATAAACAGGATAAGCTCAGGCCTTACCGCGAAAAATTCTTTTTTCCACAACACAACGGGCACGATGTAGTTTATTTTACCGGCAACTCTTTAGGTCTTCAACCAAAAACCACATTAAGTTATCTGCAGCAAGAATTAAACGACTGGGCAAAATTTGGTGTAGAGGGACATTTTCTGGCAAAAAATCCATGGCTTTCGTACCATGAATTACTTACCGATAAAATGGCCAAACTGGTTGGCGCGCTTCCAAAAGAAACTGTAATGATGAACCAGTTAACGGTAAACATCCATTTACTGATGGTATCATTTTATCGCCCTACTAAAACGCGTTTTAAAATATTATGCGAGGCAAAAGCTTTTCCAAGCGATCAGTATGCTTTGCAATCGCAATTAAAGTTTCATGGCTATACGCCCGAAGAAGCGCTAATAGAAATAGAACCGCGCGAAGGAGAATACCACATCCGTCATGAAGATATTTACACAGCTATCGAAAAAAATAAAGATTCACTGGCACTGATCATGATCGGCGGGGTGAATTATTTTTCGGGCCAGGTGTTTGATATGTGGGCAATAACCGAAGCAGGCCACAAAGCTGGCGCCATTGTTGGTTTTGACCTGGCACATGCAGCCGGTAATTTAAAGTTGGAGTTGCATAACTGGGGTGTTGATTTTGCTGCTTGGTGCAGTTATAAATATTTAAACAGCGGCCCGGGCTCTGTTGCCGGTGCTTTTGTACACGAGCGCCATTTAAACAACATTGATTTACCGCAGTTTGCCGGTTGGTGGGGTCATGATAAAGCCACTCGTTTTTTAATGGATAAAACGTTTGTACCTATGCAAACTGCAGAACGTTGGCAAATGAGTAATGCACCGGTTTTAAGCATGGCTGCCTGCAGGGCCAGTATCGATATTTTTGATGAAGTAGGGATGGATGCCCTGGTAGAAAAAAGTAAAATCTTAACAGCCTATCTTGAATTTATTATTGAAGAAGTAAATAAGAAAAAGAACAACTGTCTTCAGATCATCACACCAAAAGATAAACGCGGCTGCCAGATCTCTATTGTCGCGCATGGTCACGGTAAACCGTTATATAACCAATTAATTGAAAACGGGGTTATACCGGATTGGCGTGAACCAAATGTTATTCGTTGTGCCCCTGTACCTCTTTATAACTCGTTTGAAGACGTTTATCGATTTGGCAGTATTTTAACGAATTTACTTAAGTAAAAGCGATAAAATAGTTATATTTGATACCCACGTTTAAAATGTAACATGCCTTTCAAGCAGAAAATCTTTCTTGTTTTTTTTTTATTTCTGTTTTGTATAAACCAGGCTCAAAATTCTCAAAATGTTGTTTTTGATAAGGTAAAATCAAAAGGCCTAACTAACGTTTTAATAAGTTGCATTTTCCAGGATCAAAAAGGATTTTTATGGATAGGTACTACCGCAGGCCTTAATCGTTACGACGGGTACAATTTTATAAATTACCGCAACGATAAAAAAGATAGCAGTACTCTCGGTTATCCATCTGTTAGTGCTATTATGCAATACGATGCCAATAAAATTATGGTTGGCACCAGGCACGGCCTGAATATTTATGATTACAATACAAATAGTTTTAAAAGAGTAAAGCTCGATACAACTGTTCCTAATTATTCAAAGCGCTATAACATACAATGCATTAAAGAGAACAGCATGGGCCAAAAAATTGTTGGTACCAGCGATGGTGTTTTTAAGTACGATGCAGAAAAAAATAAGCTGGAACCATTCTTTAACGGCAAACAAAACCTGTGGGAAGGTTATGTTATTCAAAGTATGTGTTTTGACAGGATCGGTAATTTATGGGCGGGGGTAAAAAAGATCGAGAACGGAAAAATTGTGACCGGTGTTTTTAGATACAGCGAGATCGGCAAAAAAATAGACGAAATAAAAATATTGCAAGGCATCAATTCCGAACACATTGGTATTTCTGAAGATTATCTTGGAAACATTTGGGTGGCTGTTGATGATGGCTTGGTAAGTATCAACCCATCGAGCTACACTCAAAATTATTACCAGGCGCCCGAAGGTTTTTATTCAAACATCTCATACTTCCACACTAAAGATAATCTTATCTGGCAATGTTTCTGGAGTTTTGGTTTAACCTCTTTTGATATTGATAAAAAAGAATTTAAGGTTTACAAAGTAGATTCTGAAAACCCGAAATCATTAATGAGTAACAAATGCTGGAGCTTATTTAAAGACGATAACGATATTTTATGGGTAGGTACAGATGTTGGATTGCAAAAATTAACCAGCAGCCGCCCAAGTGTTGAGATCGTAAAAAGAAACTTTCAGAATACCGAAAATTCTTTTTTAAGCAACCGTATCTCCGCTGTTTTGGCAAGCGAATATCACAGTAATATTATTCTTGCAGGAATTGACGGCGAGGGTTTTTCTATTTATAACCGCATTACAAAAACTGCGCAAAACTATGGCCCAAATGCAAGCAATAAAATTGATGAGCGTTTTGTAAATCATTTTTATGAAGATGAGAAAGGAGATATTTATGCTGCAGGCGGAAATAACCTGAATAAGATTTCGTTTACTGAAAAAGGGGTTACGGTAAAAAGTTTTTTCAAAACACAAGAGCATTATGCCTATCGCATCGAAAAAGATCCTATCAATTCAGATATTTTATACATTGGCGGTATTGGCGAAATAATCGTTTTTAATAAAGTAACCGAAACATTTAATTTTATTAAAGAACCTGCTGGTGTTACCAGCTCTTTTATTTCGAGCTTTGTTTTTAAGAATCAAGTTTACTTTACACACATTAACGGCGTTTTAAGAATAGATCCTGAAACCTTGGAAATGGACGATCTGCGGCTGCCCGATGTTGGTAATATCAACACATCTGTAGTATTGAACGACAGTACCATTTTGTTATCGTCGCAATATATGGGCCTCGTAAAATTATTTCCCTCATCCAGGAGGTTTGAAACCGTTTTTAAAGGCAAATCAGATTTTTTTCCTGAGATCTCCGACCTTCTTTTGTATAAAGATATTGTATGGATGGCAAGCCCATCGGGGCTTTTAAAACATAATTTCCGCACTAACGAAACGTCTGAGGTTACCGTGGAGGATGGCTTACCAACAGAGATCATTCACCGTTTGGATATTTTGGATGGGTATTTATTTATTGCCTCGCAGGAAGGTTTGATCATGTTCAATCCCGATTACCAGGCTTCACATTTTAACATGCCTAAGGTAGAGATCACATCTGTGCAAGGGGTTAGCGAGCCATTCAGCATAAATACTTTTTTTAATGGCGATGAGATTTCTTTGACCGAAAAACAAAATTCCTTTAAAATTAATTTTACGTTACTGGATTTTAATTTGCCCGAAAAAAATTCGTTCAAATACCGCCTCTTGCCAATTGAAAAAGAATGGCAAACGTTATACAACGAACATTCAGTTACATTCAATGCCCTGGCAGCAGGATCGTACAGTTTTGAATTGAAAGGCGCAAATGCCGATCAGAACTGGAGCGGCGAACCTATTGTGTTAAGAATAGTGATTGTGCCACCGTTTTATAAAGCAAGGTGGTTTCAGATACTGGTATTTACAATTATTTTATTAGCCGTTATTTTAATTATTTATTTCAGGATCAGGATCGATAAAAAGAAACAGGTATTACTTGAAAAGATCATTAAAGAAAGAACCACCGAGATACAAACGCAAAGACTGGAGTTGCTGGATAGTATAAATTACGCGCGCCGTATTCAAAAAGCATTATTTGTTGGCGAGGACGTTTTAAATTTTAGCATACCAAATAGTTTTATTTACAATAAACCAAAAGATAAATTAAGCGGCGATTTTTATTGGATAGGTAAACACAAGGACATGCTCATTGTTTTTGTTGGTGATTGCACAGGGCATGGTGTGCCGGGAGCCATGTTAAGCGTTGTAGGAACTTCTATCTTAAGCAAAGTTGTGCACGAAGAGGGGTTGTACTTGCCTGGCGAGATCTTAACGCGGTTAAATTATTTGTTTTTTAAACAACTGAATTTGAAAGAAGATTATACGCGCGATGGGATGGATGCAAGTATTGTTACGATCAATCTTGTAAATAAGAACGTGTATTTTTCTGCGGCCAATAACGATTCGGTTTATTTTGAAAAAGATGAAATGGTTGAGCTAAAATCAAAACGCGGCTCTATTGGCGCATCAGCCAACAGCGAATTTTCTACCATCACAATTTCCAATAGCGAAGGCCGTTTCTTTTATTTATATAGCGACGGTGTAAAAGATCAATTCGGCGGACCAAAACAGAAAAAATTATCATCTAAACGTTTTAAAGAAATACTTGGAGAGATCTCGCATTTGCCTATGGAGGAACAAAAAGATGCGCTCCACCAGCATATACAAAGCTGGCGCGGCGATTATCCGCAAACAGATGATATGATGGTGGTTGGAATTAAACTTTAATCCACCTTACTGGTGGCGTTGGCTAGGTTCTTTGTTCCGGTAATATCCATTTTAATACTACCAATTAAAATATCGGCTTTTACACGCATTGGTAAATGGTTATCATCATCGCTGATCCAAACATTTAGGTCTTCTTCTTTTTTAAACACACGGCCTTTTTGCACAATTGGCCTGAATTTTAAACAACGGTATTTGCCAAGGTCAGTATCAATGGTTTCTTTGCCCATAAATTTAATTTTAAGCGGCCAGATCTCCTTATCCATAAAACAGGTAATGCTAAACAGGTCGCCCGGCTTTGCGTGGCTAAGATCCATGCTCCTGGCCGAATAAAAAGCGCTTACCATATCCTGCACACCAACCGGAATATCGAATTTTTCATTATTGCCAATATCTACCTTTTTTGTGTAGTGATTGAAAGCATAATCCTGGTTAAATTTATAACCACCTTCATCTACACGGCGCACAAATAACCATGGTAACAACGCATCCTTATCCATATACGTTTCATAACGATCGCGTACTTTAAAGAACCAATCGGTGCTGCCAATTGTATAACCGCTTCCAACAATATGATAAACCTTTCTGCCATTCACTTCTATAAGATCGGGTTTAACTTCTAAAACAGCAACACCGGCGTTAAGCAAACCGTAATGTAAACGGTAAGTTAAAACCTCGCCTTCTTTAAAAGCCGTGTTAACAGCAGTTGGCAATTGATCGGAGTTATTTTGGTATTGAAGGATCCCAGAAATATCAGAAGCTTTGTCTATTTTATTACCAGCAGAAAATAAAGTTATTGTTGCCAGTAATATACCTGCCTTCACTGAAATATGTTTTACATTATTCATAATACGTATAGTCCAAAATGCGTGCCAAAGAAACAGGCATTAACCTGCTAAAATTTGTTAATTAAAGATACCAATTCTTTTCGTTTTTCAAAAAGAGTTGTGTAGAGCGCTTTGTTTTTTAAGACCTGGTAAATAGCAATTGTTTTTTGCATAAATGGGTAATAATAAAGTGATAACCATGCACAGCCAATAAAGAGGCAGCAAACAAACAACGGCCGAAAAATAGTTTCTGAAAACGAATAAATAATAAAAAACCAAAAGATATAATTAAAAAGAAAAAGCAGCATCATAAAACCGAGGGCGAATGAAGAATAAAACTCCTTATTTTTTACCAGCTTGCCGGTTAATAGTTGGGTTAACTTATGCGGCACATAATTACCAATTAACGCAATTATAAAAACCGGTAAGCCCAACAACACTATTATACTTCTTAAAAAAAGATGAACCGCCGATAGTTTGTGTTTTTGGTATGGGCTAAAAAGCCAGTCGCGCAGGTTATTATTTTTAAGATCACAAAAATAAGCACGGGCCTTTGTTTTAAATTCGTTAAGCAGCTGCGGGTTTTCAGTATCAGCTTTATTTATTTTTGAAGTAAGATCTTTTAAAACTAAAAAGTCCTGGTAAAGATCGCTTGTTTTAGATCCAAGCTCACGTAATTTGTCTTTTTTGTAAATGATCTCGGCCTGGTAAACAGCCTCGTCATTTGCCGGATTATCAATATGCGTAATAAGCTCTTTCATTTTTGGCGCAAGAGCCTGTATAAAAGTATTATTTGTTTTTGCCGGGTTTTGTTTGTATTCGTGTATAAAGTCCTTTACATCAATAGGCTCACCAACGTTATAAAAAACCTCGCTCCTGAATTTATCCGGTTTGCTGTAATTAACGCCAACAGGTATTACTTTAAGCCCGTTATTTTCTCCTAAAAATTCATAGGCACCAAACACCATTCTTGGTACGCCTTTTTTCAGCGGCCTTAGCCTTCTTTCCTGTATGCACAGGCCTTCGGCAAAAACAATGATTTTTTTGTTTCTTTTTAAGAGATTATTTACAACACGGTAGGCATCGTCGTTTTTCTTTAACCCTTCGCGGCCCCCATCCTGTATCCTAAAAATGGGCACAATCCCCAGGCGGGTTAAAAACCAGCTGGCAAAACCGGGTTTAAAAGCGTCTCCACGGGCTAAATAATGCGTTTTTAAGGGGTAACATACATAAGTTATGGCAATTGGGTCGGTAAAAGCATTTGGGTGGTTCATTGCAATTATTACCGGCCCTTTTATATGCAGGTTTTTAATATTATGGGCTTTTATCCGTTTGTAAAAAACCGGTATAACAAAACTCATAAGGTATTTTAAAATATGCCAAACCATAGACTAAAAATTCGCGTAAAAATAGCTTAATTTTTCACAATATTTTTTAACATTTTGTTAGTAACATTTACGCATTTAATATGCCCGAAATCCGCAATTTTTCAGTATATTTAAAGGATAATTAAAAATTAACACAGAGAGATATTTATGTCAGAAGTTTCAACAGAAAAAAAGAATTACGGCGCCGATAATATTCAGGTTTTAGAAGGTTTAGAAGCAGTTAGAAAACGCCCCGCCATGTACATTGGTGATATTGGCGTAAAAGGTTTACACCATTTGGTGTATGAGGTGGTAGATAATTCTATTGACGAAGCACTTGCGGGCCACTGTAAAAATATTATCGTTACTATATTAGAGAACAATTCTATCCGCGTAAAAGACGACGGGCGTGGTATACCTACAGGTATCCATCCAAAATTGGGTGTTAGCGCATTAGAAGTTGTAATGACTGTTTTGCACGCCGGTGGTAAATTCGATAAAGATACTTATAAAGTATCGGGTGGTTTACACGGTGTTGGTGTAAGTTGTGTGAACGCGCTTTCATCACACATGAAAACAGAAGTACACCGTGATGGAAAAATTGTAGTGCAGGAATTTAGTTGTGGTAAACCATTATATTCTGCAAAAGAAGTTGGCGATAGCGACTATCGCGGAACAATACAAACCTTTACACCGGATCTTAGCATATTTACGGTAAGCGAATATAATTATACCACATTGGCCAATCGTATGCGCGAGCTTGCTTTTTTAAATAAAGGCATTAATATCATATTGGAAGATGATCGTCAGAAAGATGAGAATGGAAATCCATTCAGTGAAAATTTTTATAGCGAAGGTGGTTTATTGGAGTTTGTAAAATATTTAGATGACGCTAAAGAAAAATTAATTGAAGAACCGATCTATATCGAGAATGATAAAGGTCCTATCCCGGTTGAGGTAGCAATGACATATAACAGCTCGTACAGCGAGAATATTCAGAGTTACGTAAATAATATTAATACACACGAGGGTGGCACACACTTATCTGGCTTCAGAAGAGGGTTAACCCGTACATTAAAAAATTATGCTGAGAAGAACGGTTTACTTTCAAAAGTAAAATTCGAAATTAACGGCGATGATTTTCGCGAAGGTTTAACTGCAGTTATCTCTGTTAAGGTTCAGGAGCCGCAATTTGAAGGGCAAACAAAAACAAAATTAGGAAATAACGAAGCGATCGGCGCTGTTGATCAGGCCATCAGTGAAGCGTTGAATAATTACCTGGAAGAACATCCTAAACAGGCGCGTACTATTGTAGACAAAGTTATTTTAGCGGCAACTGCCCGTCATGCTGCCCGTAAGGCCCGCGAGATGGTGCAACGCAAAAGTGTTATGACGGGTTCGGGTTTGCCGGGCAAATTAGCCGATTGTGCAAGTGGTGATCCGGAAGCTTGTGAGTTATTTTTAGTTGAGGGAGATTCGGCTGGTGGAACCGCCAAACAAGGCCGTAACCGCGATTTTCAGGCAATATTACCTTTACGTGGAAAGATCCTGAATGTAGAAAAAGCATTAGAATATAAAATTTACGAGAACGAAGAGATCAAGAATATTTTTACTGCTCTTGGTGTTTTTCGTGGCACCAAAGAAGATGAACGTGCATTAAATCTCGACAAATTGCGTTATCATAAAATTGTGATCATGTGCGATGCCGATGTTGACGGTTCACACATTACTACACTGATCCTTACTTTCTTTTTCCGTCATATGAAAGAATTGGTTGAAAAAGGACACGTTTATATCGCATCACCTCCTTTATATTTGGTTAAAAAAGGAAAAGACCAGGCATATTGCTGGAATGAAGCGGAGCGCGATGTTAAAATAAAAGAGTTTGGTGGCGAAAAAACAGATAGCGTACACGTACAACGTTACAAAGGTTTGGGAGAGATGAACGCCATTCAGTTATGGGAAACAACTTTGGATCCTTCAACCCGTACATTACGTCAGGTATCTATTGATAGCGCCGCCGAAGCAGATCGCGTATTCAGTATGCTAATGGGGGATGAGGTGCCGCCACGCAGAGAGTTTATTGAAAAGAATTCGAAGTACGCTAAAATTGATGCGTAATTGATCTGCCATGCAATCAAAAGCTGCAACAGTAGACGATTATTTTAAAGAACTTCCTGAAGAAAGGCAAGCGCCAATGAAGGAGTTACGGAAAGTGATCCTTAAAAATCTACCTAAAGGTTTTAAAGAATGCATGGCCTATGGCATGGTGGGATACGTTGTGCCGCTTTCTATGTACCCGGCAGGCTATCATTGCAATCCATCACTGCCATTGAGCTTTATGAACATTGCTTCACAAAAGAATTTTATTGCGCTTTATCATATGGGCATCTATGGCGATCCAAAATTATTAAAATGGTTTACCGATGAATATCCAAAACATTCAAAAGCAAAATTAGATATGGGCAAAGGTTGTATACGTTTTAAAAAACCAGACCAGATTCCGTACAAATTAATTGCCGAGTTGGTTGCAAAGATCTCGCCCGAAAAATGGATAGAACTTTACGAGAAGAACCTCAAATCAAAATAATATTAAATGCTTATCTTAGGATAGGCATTTTTTTTTGATATCCGGTAAAACCATATTTATTTCGCCGCTAGATTGGGGCTTAGGGCACGCAACACGCTGTGTACCCATCATTAAAGAACTGAGCCTAAACAATAAAATAATTATTGGTGTAACTCAACTTACAAAAAAAATATTCGATGAAGAATTTCCCTCACTTGAAAAAGTGGATGTTCCGCCATATGGTATTACTTATTCAAAACTTTTTCCTCTATGGGTAAAATTGGCTGCGGATTGGCCAAGAATACTGAAAGTAATTAAAACAGAACATACGGTAACAAAATTTGTGGTTGATAAATACAAAGCAGATGTGATCATAAGTGATAGCCGTTTTGGAATGTTCTCGGATAAAGCACATACAATTTGTATCAGTCACCAGTTATTTTTAAAAACACCAATAGCCAATGGTATTGCGCAAAATCAAAACAAAAATTATTTGCAAAATTTTAATGAGCTTTGGATTCCCGATTACGAGGATGAAGCAGAAAGTTTAAGCGGAGAGCTCTCACATGGAAAACATTTTCATGAAAACATTAAATACATCGGACCAAAAACACGTTTAATAAAAACAAATTCTTCTGAGAGTAAATTCCATTTTCTTTTTTTACTTTCCGGTCCCGAGCCGCAACATACTGTTTTAAGAGAATTGTTGCAAAAAAAGGCGGAACAGTATCCGGCATTAAAATTTTGTATGGTCACAAATAATGGCAATCAGATGTTTAACGCTTCAAATCTTGAAACACATACTTCTCCTTCAAATCAAAAATTATCAGAAATAATTTCGCAAAGTCAAAAAATAATTTGCCGGAGCGGATACAGTACTTTAATGGATCTGCATTTATTAGGTAAAAAAGAAATGATCCTTGTTCCTACACCCGGCCAAACCGAACAGGAATATTTAGCTAAATACTGGCAGAAGAAATTTAAAGCCGGGTACTGTGATCAAAAAGAAATACTTGCGTTTAAACTGGATTAAAGGTAAAATATTATCGGGATTTACTTTTTTTTCGCTTATGAGGTGCATTTTTGCAATAAAAACATAAATTTCGCTTAATTAATAATTATTGATGCAACAAGCCTCTTTCGATAACTGGACAATTATTTTTCTTAATTTTTCTTTTATAGGATTGCTTTTATTTTTCTTCTTTTGGTTTAAAAGATCAGATAACAAAACTGCCAATAGGCTAATTGCTGTTTACGTGTTGTTATACAGTATCATGATGGTGGAGTACGTTCTGTACTGGACCCGATATCTATTTTATTTTCCCGGCTGGGCGGATGTGTCAGCCTCTTTTCCATTTGCCATGGGCCCGTTACTTTATTTGTATCTTAAAAGTGTTTACGAAAAAAAACAACTGAAGGCAAAAGACCTCTTGCATTTTTTGCCGCTGGTAATTTTTTTAGGATTAAAAACACCGTTTTACTGTATGCCGGGTACTAATAAGCTGCAAGGCCCATACCCATTTGTTTTTAATGGTTATTGGCAATTAATGCGCCTCATGCCCTGGATAAAGATCTTGCACAATTGCATTTATGTAATTGTTATGATCGTTTTTATAAAACGCCAAACATCTATCGCGCAAATAAAAAAATGGGCCTATACGTTAATTTTCTTTTTTGCTCTGTTTGTAATAGCAAGTGCGTCTTATTATGTTATGGTATTGTTTCCATGGTTCAATTCCGATTGGGATTATTTCATTTCATTTATTATGTCGGCCGCTATACTTTGCACGGCATGGTTCGCATTTGCCTATCCCGGCATTTTTTCGGGGTTTGGGTTAATGGAATCGGTAATGGATCTTAAAAATACAAATGCCGTTTGGAAACAATTATATTATACTTACAAAATAAGTGATCAAACAAATATTGCAGGTCCGGTAAAAAGCACTTTAAATTACTCCTATAAACAAAACACAAATTCGGGTAAAGAAAAGGAAATATCGCCGTCGCCGGAAGAGTTTTTTACAAAATATAAAAATTCAGGATTGACAGACGCAGCGGGTAAAGAGCTTTTAGAAGCTTTGAAAAATTGTATGCGAACAGAAAAACTTTATCGGGAAAGTGAAATAAATCTGGAGTGGTTAGCAAAAAAATTGCAAACAACAAAACACAACCTCTCGCAGGTAATTAACGAACGGATGGGGATGAGTTTTTTTGATTACATTAACGTTTTAAGAATTGAAGAGGCTGCACAGTTATTGAAGGACCCGGCAAAAGAGAACCTCACTATCATAGAAATTGCTTACGATGTTGGATTCAATAACAAAGTAACATTTAATACTGCCTTTAAAAAATATATAGGGCAAACGCCATCCGAATTCCGGAAAAATTAAGTAAAACTTTATCGGCGTTAACCAATTAGCGCTTAACAGGCCTCAATTTTGTCAAAAATAAAAACCATGACAAAATTCTCTATCACCTTCGCTTTTTGCATTTTTTCAAAATGTATTTTTTCTCAGTTTGGCTGGACAAAGGTTAACTCGGCCACAAACCCGGTAGTTACTTTTTCTGCCCCCGGAACCTACAAAGGTGCCGCCTGGATTGATGTAGATAATGATAATGATGTTGACCTGTTTGCATCGCCAAATTTTTTATTTATTAACCAGGGTGGCGGTAATTTTACGCAGGACCCCCAAACGTTCATTACACCTTTACAAAATCCCGGGGGTTGTAGTTTCGCCGATCTGGATGCAGATGGCGACAACGATCTTGTTATTGCTGAGAACCCTTCGGCAGTTTTTTTAAATAATGGTTTTGGTTATTTTATCCAGGTAAATAATCAATTTACAAATTTCACGAATTACCCGTCGTGGGCTTGTGCAATTGGCAATGCAACCAACGACAAATTTTTGGAAATAATTTTTGCCCATGCCGCTGGCTTTCATGCAGGCCCTGTGCAAACCTGCAGGTATTATACGAACACAACTTCTTTTTTACCAATGCAAAAAACAAATTTTGCCTTTACGGATACTACCAAGCCATATACAGTGCCATATTGGAGCGATTATGACCTGGATGGTGATATGGACCTGTTTATTGCTTCGGGCCCGGCAAGTGGTACGCCAAATTACGACGTATGTTATCAAAATATGAAAACAGAAACAGGCGCCGATTCGTTAAAACGTTTGACCGCGCCTTTGTTTGCGTCGCAAAAACAAGATGCGCAGTGTTATAATTTTATTGATTTTGACAACGATAAAGATCTTGATCTTTGCTTAACAAATTATCTTTCGGCCCCCACACGATTTTATTTAAATACAAATGGTATTTATACCAGCATTACAACGCCTTTTACATATGCAGGAAACAATTTATCTAACTGTTGGGGAGATTATGATAATGATGGTGATTTGGATGTAATCATTTCGCGGGATAATACAGCTACTCAATTATTTTCCAATTTGGGTAACGGCACATTTACTTTATCTTCGCAGGCCCTTTCGGTACCTGCCGCAATTGGCGGGGTGGTTAACGGTGATTATGATAATGATGGCGATCTGGATGTTTTTATGAATGGTAGCGCAGGAGCAAAGGGATTATACAGGAACGATACCGTAGCCGGTAACAGAAAATGGATAAACATAAAATTAACCGGAGTAGCATCTAACGTTTCGGCGCTTGGCGCAATTGTAAAGATAAAAGCAACAATTTATGGTGTACCGGTGTGGCAAATGCGCGAGGTAAATGCACAAAACACATTTCAAGGACAAAATGATCTTAGAGTTCATTTTGGTTTGGGAGATGCTGCATTGATCGATTCCCTGATTATTAACTGGCCTTCGGGACTTGATCAGAATTTTATAAGCATACCTGCAGGTAATTTTTATAATGTAACAGAAGGCAATTCAATAAATACCATCACAAAGATCAAAACAGAAAATTCTTCTTCGGATGACTTTCAGATTTTTCCAAATCCCGCAAATAACTGCTTAACCATTACTTCTTCTATTAAAGATAAATACGCTTACAAAATAGTTAACGAAAGCGGCAAAGTAATTTTAAGCGGAAAGGCAGAGGGAAACCGGACGCTGGATGTTTCGGGTTTTGAAACAGGGATTTATTTCGTGAATATTATTTCGGGTACAAAAAATCATACCTACAAGATCATTAAAAATTAATTAAGATTTAACTAAAGGCCGGTTAAACAAATAATTCAGGTAAAAAGATCATAGCTTATAACGCCCGGCGTGATCAAATATTTATGATCTAAAATTCATGTACACCCTGCACAGTAGTATATTTCATTGTATACTTAATGCCGGGGTGCATGTATTTATAGGCGCTGTGGCTCATTAACGATGCTTCGTGAAATCCGCACAGTATTAATTTCAATTTATTTTTATAGGTATTGATATCGCCAATTGCGTAAATGCCCGAAACGTTAGTGCTATAATCATCGGTATTTACTTCAATGGCGTTTTTATCAAGATTTAGGCCCCAGTTCTCAATTGGCCCGAGTTTTGGACTCAAACCAAACAATGGGATCAAATGATCGGTATCAATAACCGTTTTTTCCTGGGTCTTTGAATTTATAAGCTCCACTGTTTCAAGAGTATCTTTTCCCGAAATAGAAAGAATATTTGTATTCAGTAATAATTTTATCTTCCCCGCTTCGGCCAGTTTCATTACCTTATTAACGCTATCCGGGGCGCCCCTGAAACTTTCGCTGCGGTGCACTAAAGTTAATTCGCTGCAAACCTCACTTAAAAAAATAGCCCAATCCAAAGCGCTATCTCCACCTCCGGCAATTACCATTTTTTGGTTACGGTATTTTTCAGGATCAAGTATCATGTAATTAACACCTTTTCCGTTCTCAAACTTTTCGAGGCCGGCAACTTCAGGTTTACGCGGTTCAAAACAACCAAGGCCACCTGCAATAACCACTACCTTTGCCTGAATTTGAGTACCCATATTGGTGGTCAGTAAAAAATCCATTTCGCCGCGCTTTTCTAATGATTCAATACGTTCGCCAAGTGTAAACCCCGGTTTAAATGGCTCGGCCTGTTTCATTAAATTATCAATTAATTCCTGCGCAAGAATAGATGGAAATCCCGGAATGTCGTAGATCGGTTTTTTAGGATATATTTCAGATAATTGTCCGCCAACCTGTGGTAAATAATCCACTAAATGGCAACGCATTTTTAATAAACCTGCTTCAAAAATGGCGAATAGCCCAACAGGCCCTGCACCAACTATAACTAAATCTGTAGTGATCATTTAAAATTTCGGTAAAGGTATGATTTTTGCTTAGGTGTTAAAACCAAAATTTTATTAAAATACTTAAATTTTTTTTTATATCTTTAAATCCTTAATAATTTTTAATCCTAAATATAAATTAAATTAACATGAAAAAAACATTACTTTCAATTTTCGGAGCTCTTGCGGCGAGCTCTGCGATAGGGCAGGCAAGTGCCAGTTGGGCTACCACCCAAAATGCCGGTTGGCCAATTGTTTCGGCCGGTGTTAGACATTTTAGCGCTGTTGATGCTAACGTTGTTTGGGCACACGGATATGACGGAACGGCAGCAAGCAGAAACTACTGCTGGTATACCAGATCTATAAATGGTGGTTCTTCATACAACTCAGGACCGATCTTTACAGGTACAAACGTAGTTAACGGTGATACAACTACTTACCAGATCGCAAATATGGAAGGTGTTGATGCTAATACCTGCTGGGTATCATCTTTCTTAAAAGTTGGTCAAAATAAAGGAGCTATTCACAGAACAGTTAATGGTGGTGCTTCATGGCAAAATATGACGCCATCAGGTATGTTTACTGATGCTGCATCTTTTGCTGACGTAGTTACTTTCCTTACACCACAAATTGGTGTTGTAATTGGTGACCCAAATCCAACTACAGCAAACGAATTTGAGATCTGGAGAACTACAAACGGAGGTACCAGCTGGACTTTGGTTCCTGGTGCTAATATCCCAAACCCAGGTTCGGTGAACGAGTTTGGTTTAACAGATGTTTATACAAAATTAGGAACTAACAATATTTGGTTTGGTACCAACGAAGGACGTATCTACCGTTCTACTGACGCTGGTGTAACCTGGAATGTAGCTACATTAGATCCAACTTCAGTTGGTGTTAATGAAATAGCCTTTACATCACCAAGCAATGGTTATGCATGGTTATTTGATGCAACTCAAACACTTCAAACTTATACTACAAGTAATGGTGGTGCAAGCTGGACAATGATCCCTGCTGTTGATCCTAACTTAGGAAAAAACAACATGTGTGCAATTCCGGGTACTTCATATTACGCATCTGCTGGTGCAGGTACTGCTAACCAGATCATCTCTTATTCTACTGATGGTGGTGTTACTTATACTGACTGGGGTTCAATTGGTATTCAATACCTGACTGTAGATTTTGTTAATGGTACAACCGGCTGGGCTGGTGGCTTTAGCGACCCTACAACTGTTGGTATCGGTGGTATCTATAAATATTCAGGTGCTGCTATTACAAGTCCGGTTGCTCCAACAGCGGCTTTTGCTGTTGCTCCAACAATTTGTCTTTCTAGCCCTACTGCAACTGTAAGCAACTCTTCAACAGGAAGTCCTGCTCCATCATTTACATGGGCATCTTCTCCTGCAACAGCCGTTTTCACTAGTACTTCGGCTGCAACACCAACTATCACTTTCCCAGGTGCCGGTACATATACAATTACTTTAATTGCTGCAAACGCTTCAGGAACTAACGTTGCAACACAAGTGGTAAACGTTCAGTCATGTACTGCTCCAACAGCTGCATTTAGCAGTAATGCTACAGCTTGTAACAAAATTACATATACTGTAAGCAATACTTCTTCTGGTACACCTACACCTGCTTATAACTGGACTACCACTCCATCAACAGGTGTTGTTATTTCAAACGCTAATGCAAGCGCTCCATCATTTACATTTAATACTGCAGGTACCTATTCTATTGGTTTAACTGCTTCAAATGTTAGTGGTACAAACACTGCAGTACAAGTTGTTACTGTTGCTCCATGTCCTCCAAATATTAACTTTGCTATTCCATCATTTAGCTGTATTGGTGCTTCTATTTCAACTACAAACACTACTACATCAAGTATCACACCTATTAGCTATTTATGGTCAATTCAACCAGGAACAGCTTCATTCTCGAACCCTACAGCTACTGTACCAAGCTTTACAGCTACAGCAGCAGGTGTTTATACTGTAACTTTACAAGCTTCTAATATTTCTGGCACGATCACTGCTACTCAAACTATCAGTGTATTATGTACAGGATTAAACGAAACTTCTAAAGCTTTAGGTTCTATTAGTATCTCTCCAAATCCAAGTAATGGTGTATTTAGCATTGCTAACCCATTAACCAGCGATAATGTTAATTATACTATTACGAATATCTTAGGAACTGCAGTTTCAAACGGAAAATTCAGCAGTACTAAAAATATCGACCTTTCAACACAAGCAAAAGGTATTTACTTCATTACTTTTGAAAGCAATGGTGATAAAGTAAGCAAGAAGATCATTATTGAATAATTTTGCGGATTTTATTTTAAAAAGGGCTTCTGAAAAGAAGCCCTTTTTTGTTTTATATCAATTGTAATTTGGTAACTAAAAACAAAAGCAAGTAAATGTTTGTTATTTTTGCGTAATTAAGAAACTCCAAAAAAATCAAACATTAAAAATGAGCTTACGTATTGTTTTTATGGGCACTCCTGAATTTGCAGTTGCCAGCCTGGATATATTGATAAAAAATAATTTTAACGTTGTTGGGGTAATTACTGTGCCGGATAAGCCCGCCGGAAGAGGCCAGCAGATCCAGCAATCGGCAGTTAAAAAATATGCGCAGGAACATAATTTAAAATTACTTCAGCCCGAAAAATTAAAAAGCCCCGAATTTATTGATGAGCTAAAACAATTAAATGCAGATGTACAATTTGTAGTGGCATTTAGAATGTTGCCCGAAATAGTTTGGAACATGCCAAAAATGGGCACGTTTAATTTACACGCATCGTTGCTGCCAAAATACAGGGGCGCCGCACCTATAAACTGGGCTATTATTAATGGAGAAAAAGAAAGCGGGGTTACTACATTTAAATTAAAGCATGAGATCGATACCGGAAATATTTTATTCCAGGAAAAGGTAACCATAACACCCGAAATGACAGCCGGTGATTTGCATGATAGTTTAATGAAAATTGGCGCAGATCTGATATTAAAAACGGTTGCCGCCATTCAAAAAAGTTTTGAAAAAAATAATGAATTGGAATTTTTGCCGCAAGAGGAAAACTTAGTTTGCCATGCACCGAAAATATTTAAAGAAGATTGTTTGATAAATTGGGAAAAACCTTGTAACGAAATTAATAATTTAATAAGAGGCCTTTCTCCTTATCCGGCAGCATTTACGTGGCTTAAGAATGGAGAAGATGCAACGCCACAGTTAATTAAAATATTTAAAGCAAAACCAGAAACAAAAGAAGGAAACCATACTAACGGTTCGCTCATTACCGACAATAAAACTTTTTTAAAAGTGTTATGCGAAGATGGATTGATCGATATAATAGAAATTCAGTTGCAAGGAAAAAAAAGAATTACAATTACCGAGTTTTTGAGAGGCTTCATTATAAAGGAAAAGGCGATGTTCGTGTGATCAATGACTATGCCAGTATAAAATGCAGAGCATGGCTGCTCTTAAAGCCAATAAAAACAGTACAAGAGCTCTGTGAAGCTCACAAAACCCTTTAATAAAGCCTGTTACAGCCCCTATTTATTAACAAAATGCCGATTTATCAACAAAACAAACGCTTTTTGTTGTATAACGCTTGACAAATACGGTTTTACATATAAATTTGTGTTATAATTTTAATTAATTGTTTAACCCTAAAAAAACAAAAAAATGAACAAAGCAGAATTAATTGATGCAATTGCATCTGGTTCAAAATTAACAAAAGCAGACGCTGGTCGTGCTTTAGATTCTACAATCGAAGCTATTCACAAAGCTTTAAAAAAAGGTGATCGTATTGGTTTAGTAGGTTTCGGTTCTTTTTCAGTAGCTAAACGTGCTGCTCGTACTGGCCGTAATCCTCAAACTGGTAAAGAAATTAAAATTGCTGCTAAAAAAGTAGTAAAATTCAAAGCTGGTTCAGATTTAGCTGGTTCAGTTAACAAAGGAAAATAATTGCTAAGCAATTAAATTAAAAAAGCCGCTAAGAAATTAGCGGCTTTTTTTTTGAAAGAAATTTTAATTAAACTAATTTACATTCTAACATTGCAAATATTGCGGTAATTTTATCTACCAATTAAACGATTTTATCTATAGAATTTCTTTTAAAAATACGCCTGTTAAATTTAACAATTTCATCAATTTAAATTTGCTTTGCTTTAATGATTTTGCTATTTTAGCACATTGTTATTCAAAAATTTAAAACAATTAACACGAAAAAGGTAGTTTTTTTGGTTTTATGAAATTTATTATGTAACTTAGCTCATAATCTCCAACTAAACAAAAACTCCTATTTTTATTGTTTGAATTTTATTAGATTAAATGGTATTTAATTTAATATATTGTATTTTAAATCACTGAGTAATAATTATAATTAACTAAAAACAAATAACATGAAAAAACAATTACTAGTTGGTACGGCCTTATTTGCAGCGATAAGTGCTTTTCCACAAACTGGCCGAAATAAAGTAAAGCCAAGTAGCGTTGCTAATATTGCGGAGATAACAGCTGCAAGATTTGCTGCGGCAGAAGCGAGTGAGTCGATAAAAGCGACCACAAATTCAAAATCAGTATCAGGCCCGGTAGTAAACTCTTCCGCTGGTGCAGAGGATGCCAGATCTGAATCTTCAGCCATGTTACCTCCTTCAACAATTAGCTGGAATCTATTATGCGGTTCAATGAACATCCTTGGTATGTTGGTTCCACAAAGCCAACCATTACAATATAACGACAACGTAGGTGTTGTAAGTTTTATCCATAGAAAAAGTGCAAGTTATACAACCTCTCCGGCTACTCCTGCTGCTGCTGCCAGTGGCGTTATCGTAGCAGAGATCAGCTCAAACTGGGGTAATACCTGGGATAGTACCGCTATCTGGACAGATGCCAATAACTGGGGCCGTTACCCACAAGGTGGTGTTTACACAGGTGTAGGAAATACATTGGCTAATTCATACGTTGTAGGTATCGGACCAACAACACCTCCAACTGCAGGATGGACAGGTAATTTTGCCGCCAGCAAACAATTAAATACATTTAATAACTCACCAAGCACTGCGCCAAATGCAATGCAAATGTTATATTCTAACCTTGCAAGCTATCCTGCAAACATTGGGCCGTCGGCATTTTCACGTAACGGTTTTTCTGCTACAGATGATGGTGCAATGCGCTCTTTAGGCTGGATCATGGATGATAACTCAGCACTTACAGGTATGAGAGGTGTTTCTGTTGTAAAAGGAACTTTTAACGCAGGAACATTTGTTTGGACAAGCGATTCATTAGTTCCGAATACTGTTCTTAAAACAGACGGTTCAAAAGTTTTTGGAACAGCCATGTCTCCTCAAATGGCATGGAACGAATCAGGAACTGTTGGTTATGTTGCCGTAATGGGCGCTGCTGCAGGCTCAACCAGCTGTAACTTAAATGCATTCCAACCAATTATTTATAAAACAACCAATAGCGGAACAAGCTGGACTCAATTACCTGGTATTGATTTTAACAGCGCTGCTTTAAATCCTTTAACTGATCACATTGCTTCATTAAATACCAACACAAACGTGGCGGTACCTATGTTTACTCAAATGGACATGGTTGTTGATGCTGCTAATAAACTACACTTAGGTGGTATGTTCATGACAGGTGCTTCATCACATGTTGACTCATTAAGCTTTTTTGCTCAATACACCGTATCAATTAATCCGGGCGACGAATACAGATGGGCCCACGTTCCTGGCCAGGTACCATACATTTACGATTTTATCGGCGATGGAAGCGCACCATGGAATGCTATTACTGTTGACTCAGCTGCTACTGAACAAGCAGGTGTTTCGGCCGGCGATGCTGGTGTAAACGAAAACCCTTGGGCTGCAACCGGTTCAGGTGGATCTAAAACTGATGACGTAGATCACCGTTTACAAATGGGCCGTACCCCAGATGGACAATTCATTACATTTACATGGTCTGAATCTGATACCAACTTTACAAATGGTGCCAGAAAATATAACAGTTTACCAAACGTGAAAGCGCGTTGTATGGCTGTAAGTGCAGGTACTGTTGCTTACCAGATTTCTCCAACTGAAATTAACGTTACTAAGGTTGCTCCTGGTACAGGTACGGCCAATGCAAACGTAGCTAACCGTGGAACATTACATTACTTGTCTCCAACAACAGGAGTGGCTGCTCCTACTTCAACATCGTCGCCACAACCTGGTAGCATGATAGACATTCAAACACCACTTACTGTTACAAATAGTAACCCGTTCGATCCGGTTGTAAATAACTCTACTTATTACCAAAGAGGTAAATTATCATATTATTTTCCAGGTATGATTACAGGTATTGCTTCAAATGCACTGAACTCTGCAAGCAATTCTATGATCTATCCTAACCCTGCATCTAATAACGCTGTGTTAGCGATCGAGCTTAAAGAAAATTCTAATGTTGATGTTGTAGTTTTAAATACTATTGGGCAAGTTGTAAAAACAAACAAAGCTCAGGGGCAAATTGGAGAAAATAACATTAATATTGATCTTGCAGGTTTATCAGCTGGTGTTTACATGGTAAACGTTAAAGTTGGAAACGTTACAAGCACTAAAAAATTAATTGTTCAATAATAAATAAAAATTAAAAGACCCGCTTTGTGCATACAAAGCGGGTTTAAAAAAAATTGTAGTTAAATAAAGACCTTAAACCTCAACAAAAACTAATTTTTTTTGTTGAGATTTATAACATAAAATAAAACAAAGTACAATAATATCTAAAACCTAAAAACATGAAAAAACAATTACTAGTTGGGTCGGCCTTATTAGCAGCAGTAGGCGCCTTCTCACAAAACGGTCGTGTGAAGCCAAAAATAGCTTCTATCGGCTCAATGGGTCAAAAAATTGCTGCAACATTTGCAGTTGAGCCGCAAGGTTCTACTGGTGTTGCTTTAAAACAAGCTATGGGGCCTATTCAAAACCCTAACGAAGCTCAGGAATCTAATGCAGCACTACCTCCTTCAACTATTAACTGGAAATTACTTTGTGGTGTTTCAAACATCTATGGTTTATTAGTTAGTCAGTCAAGGCCATTACAGTATAATGATAACGTTAATGCAGTTTCTTTCGTTCACAGAAGAAGTGCAACTTATAACCCAACACCTTCAATTCCTGCTGGTGCTTTAAGCGGTGTAATTACTGCTGAGATCAGTACAAACTGGGGTGTTAGCTTTGACAGTACTTGTTTATGGTCTGATGCTACAAACTGGGGTCGTTACCCACAAGGTGCCATTTATAGCGGTGTAGGTAATACCAATATAGCAAATGCTTATATCGTTGGCTCAGGACCTACAGTTGCTGGTAGCAACTTTTCAGGAGACTGGTATGCAAGTAAACAATTAAATGCTTTTAATACTACTGCAAGCTCAACTCCAAATGCACAACAGTTTTTATCATTTAGTTTAGCAAGTTACCCTGCTAACCAAGGGCCACACGGTTGGTCGCGTATGGGCTTTTCATCAACTGATGATGGTGTTGTACGTTCATTAGCTTTGATACAAGATGATCAAACAGGTCTTTCAACTATGAGAGGTATGTCTGTAGTAAAAGGTGTATTTAATGCTGGTGTATTTAGCTGGACAACAGATTCATTAATTCCAAATACAATTGTTGAAAGTGATGGTTCAAAAGTGATCTTCACTAACCCTCAAATGGCTTGGAACGAATCAGGAACCGTTGGTTATGTTGTAGCTCTTGGAGCTGCTGCAGGTGCAACTAACTCAAACAAAGGTTACCAACCAATCGTTTACAAAACTACTAACAGCGGAACAAGCTGGACTCAGGTACCAGGTATCGATTTTAATGCTCCGGCAATGGCGCCATTGTTAGATCATATCGCAACGTTAAATACAAACACTAACGTAGCAGTTCCTTTCTTCCAAACTGATTTTGATATCGTTGTTGATGGTAACAATAAATTACACATTGGTTCTTTATTCAACACTACTGCATCTAGCCATAACGATTCATTAGCATATTATGGTCAGTACACTTTATCAGTTAATCCTGGTGAAGATTACAAATGGGGTCATACTCCAGGTAACCGTCCATACTTATATGATTTTATTGGTGATGGTACAGGTCCTTGGACTGCTATAACTGTTGACTCTATGTCATCTGAAGGGCCAAGCGCTCAAACAGGATACCCTGGATTTAACGATAATCCTTGGGATGCTACAGGATCAGGCGAGCCACTTAAAACTGATGATATCAGTGCACGTATTCAAATGGGTCGTACTCCGGATGGACAATTCATTACTTATACTTGGGTTGAATCAGATACTAACTTTACAAACGGTGGTAGAAAATGGAACAACTTACCAAACATTAAAGCACGTGCTTATTCTGTTGGTTCTGGTTTAGTTTCTACAAACGAAATTAACGTTACTAAAGTTGCTGCTGGTACTGGTACTGCTAATGCTAACGTAGCAAACCGCGCTACATTACATTATATGTCTCCAACAACTGGTAGCGCTACAGTTTCTGGTTTAAATGTTGACATTTACACGCCATTAACTGTAACTAACAGTAACCCTTATGCACAATTAACCAATAATACTACCTGGTATCAACAAGGTAAATTATCTTATTCGTTTGCTGCTATCACTGGTTTAGAAAATAACACTAAAAACAGCGCAAGCAATAGCATGATCTATCCTAACCCGGCTTCTAACAATGCTACATTAGCAATTGATTTAAAAGAAAATACAAGCGTTGAACTTACAGTTTTAAATACTGTTGGTCAGGTTGTAAAAACTTCTAAAGCTGCAGGACAAGTTGGTGCAAACAATATTAATATTGATCTTGCTGGTTTATCAACTGGTGTTTACATGGTAAACGTTAAAGTTGGAAACGCTACAAGCACTAAAAAATTAGTTGTTCAATAATTAATTGACCTTATAAAAAAAGCCGTTTCGTTTTTGCGAAACGGCTTTTTTATTTGCTGCAATCCCTGATAATTTTTTATTTAATTGCGTTTAACGGGCAATAAAAATTTAAGCGCTTTATTCAATAGAACTTTGAATTAATACTTCCCTGTATTTTTCGAGAATAGATGATTTGGAAATAAACCCTTCGTATTTGCCGTTAAACACAACCGGTATATTCCATAAATGGGATTCATCAAAACGCTGCATTGCCGATGTAATGTCGTCTTTTTCGGTAATTATAGTTGTAGCGCGGTGCATTAATTCTTTAACGGTTATGGTATCGTACAATTCCTGCTTAAACATGATTTCCCTTATATCATCAATGGTTATCAAACCTTTTAAGCGTCCTTTTTTATCAATAACAGGAAACGTGTTGCGTTTGGATGTGGAGATCAATTCAACCAGTTTTCTAAGTTTTACATCTACCGGAATTTGCGAAAAATCGTGTTCTACCAGTTTAGACAATTCTATATTGCTTAATAAATAGGAATCGGTATTAGTGATAATTATTTTTTCTTTACGCGATAACTTAAGCATATCGATATTTAATGGCATAAAATATTTTGATACAGCGTAACTAAGCGCAGAAACTATCATTAAAGGAATTATTAACTCATAACCCCCGGTTATTTCGGCAATGATAAATATACCGGTTAAAGGCGCGTGAAAAATACCGCTTAATACACCAGCCATCGCAACAATTGTAAAATTACTTACAGGAAGCTTAATACCAAGATCTGTTATTATTGATGAAAAAAGAAAGCCCACAAAGGCGCCGGTAAACAAGGATGGCGCAAAGTTGCCGCTATTGCCCCCGCTACCAACGGTAAATGCCGTTGCCACCGGTTTTAGTAAAATAACTACAGATAGGCTCAGGTAAATAAGTGGTTTAGACATTGGGCCAAAGTAAAGGGCCGAATGATTAAACACTGCATCAGTATTTATGTTAGATAAGAATTTTATACTATGATAACCTTCGCCAAATAATGGAGGAACCAATAATATCAATATATATAAACCCAGGCCGCCAACTAGTATTTTTAAAAACGAGTTGGCGTTAAACTTTTTAAAATAATTTTCGGTGGCCATAAATACTCTTGAATAGTAATAGGAAACTGTGCCGGTAAGGCAGCCAAGCAACATATAAAAAGGCACATTGTAATAATTAAAAGCTTCCTGCAGTTTAAATTGCAATAACAGGTCTTCCTGCAATATTATTTTAGAACATAACGCGCCGGAGGCTGACGCAATTAATATTGGAATAAAAGCCGAAATATTTGCTTCCACTAATAATACCTCCAGCGCAAATAAAACCCCGGCAATTGGTGTATTAAAAGCACCGGCAATACCTGCTGCTGCGCCACAAGCTAACAGTAATGTACGCTCTTTATAAGTTAATTTATACGTGCGGCCAAAATTAGATCCGATAGCTGAGCCTGTAGTAACTATAGGCGATTCTAGCCCGCCCGATCCACCAAAACCAACGGTTAAACCACTGGTAATAATATGGCTGTATGTTTGATCTTTTGGAAGGATACTTGATTTTTTTGCAATGGCATATATGATATTTGAAAGCCCTTTGCCAAGTTTATTGCCATTAAGATAATGAATGAACAAGGTACATAAAGTAATACCAATTATAGGAAATGCCGCAATGATCCATTGGGTGCCGGATGATAAGATCTCTATCCCGCCTAAAAGCCAATGCACAAATAATTTTAAAAATACAGCGGCTAAACCGGCTGTTAAACCAATTAAGATAGCCCCGAAGATCACAAACTGTTTTGGGCTTAATTTTTCCTGGATCAGTATTATTAAGCGATTGCCTCTGAAAAGAATATTTAAGATAAATTTCATCCGATTTAAAGTTAAGGAAAAAAAAAGCGAAATCGTGTTAGTTAATTATCGAAAAAAAATATTATGAAGAAGTAAAAACAAATTGAAGTAGTGGAGTGCAAATAATTTTTGTGGGAAGTTATTTGCCCGTTGTTACATTTTGTATTTTGAATTTTTTTGGAATATTTTTTTACAGATCTTAAAAAGCCACCTTCCCAAAAAAGAAGCCGGGTAGGATCCGGTTTCACCTTTTCAGCAATTTTTTTACAAAAATTACGGTAAACCACACTTAAACTTATACACTATATTTTCTTGATAAAAGCCGCGATTTCAGCAAAAAATACCCCTAAAACTATAGGAAATTATACTAATTTTAAGGCTTTTGATGATTTTGCCTTCTTAATTGTTCTGTGATTGAGGGGGCGAAGCTATTTAAAATATAAATAATTGAGTATAAGATGTTTACAACACCTTTCAATTATACATTTTTATATTTGATCATATAATTTATTAAAAAACTCACTGTTTACAGTGATTAACAAGAGTCTAATGGCATATAGTAAAATAACTAATACCCGGGTTCTGGTAACTGGTGGCGCAGGTTTTATCGGTTCCAATTTATGTGAAGATCTGCTGCAAAATAATAACGAGGTAATTTGCTTCGATAATTTTTCTACAGGCCGGCAGGAGAACATCCAGTCTTTTTTAGAAAATAAAAATTTTAAATTAATAAAAGGCGATATCAGAAATCAAAATGATTGTAAAGCTGCCATGGATGGTATACAAATTGTTTTGCAGCAGGCAGCTTTGGGGTCGGTGCCCAGAAGTTTAAATGACCCCGTTACTACCAACGAGGTAAACATTGGTGGTTTTTTAAATGTTTTGATAGCCGCAAGGGATGCAAATGTGAAAAGGGTTGTATATGCGGCAAGCTCGAGCACGTATGGAGATTCAGAAGCTTTGCCTAAAATAGAAGAGATAATTGGGAAACCTTTGTCGCCTTACGCCGTAACCAAGTATGTGAACGAATTATATGCTCATGTATTTGGTTTAAACTATGGTTTGGATTGTATAGGCTTAAGATATTTTAATGTTTATGGACGCCGGCAGGATCCTAACGGAGCGTATGCGGCAGTGATACCAAAATTTACCATGCAGTTAATGGCGCATCAATCGCCGGTTATAAATGGTGATGGTACCAACTCCCGCGATTTCACCTATATAGACAATGTTATTCAAATGAATCACCTGGCGGCG
The DNA here is from genome assembly GCA_044226875.1 of Bacteroidia bacterium. GTDB lineage: Bacteria > Bacteroidota > Bacteroidia > B-17B0 > Aurantibacillaceae > Aurantibacillus. Next base: position 602,201 of record JBGAGD010000002.1, on the reverse strand, counting down.
TTAACAACAAATACTGCAGCAAAAGGCCAGGTGTTTAATACGGCAGTAGGCGATAGGGCCGATCTGAACTGGATGACGCATTTGCTTAAAAAATATTTAAGTGAATATGATCCGGCAATTGCAAACATACAAATTATCCACGGCCCTGATAGGTTAGGGGATATACCACATTCGTTAGCCGCAATAGAAAAAGCAGAAACAATTTTAGGATATCAGCCAACGCACAGGTTAGAAGAAGGTTTAAAAGAAGCAGTGGAATGGTATTGGCAAAATTTAAGAAAAGCAGAATGACAAAAATTCAAAACGATAAAGTGATCTATGTTACTCAGCCCAGTTTACCTGAATTGGGTGAGTTTGTTGAATCATTAAAACAAATTTGGGAAAGTAAGATCTTAACTAATAACGGCCCTTTTCATGAAGAATTTGAAAAACAACTGGCGCAATACCTTGGCGTAAAATACGTTTCCGTGTTTTCAAATGGTACTCTTGCTTTAATGACGGCTCTGCAATGCCTGGGTATAAAAGGTGAAGTGATAACAACACCATACACATTTGTTGCAACTGCCAATTCGTTATTCTGGAATGGCATTACACCGGTTTTTTGCGATGTTGATCCTGTATTCGGAAATATGGATGCAGATAAAATAGAAGCTTTAATAACCAAAGATACAGCCGCTATTATGCCGGTACATGTTTACGGTAACCCATGCGAAGTAGAAAAAATAGAGGCGCTTGCCAGGAAATATAAATTAAAAGTTATTTACGATGCGGCACATGCGTTTGGGGTAACAAAAAAGCAAAACAGTATTTTAAACTTTGGCGATCTTTCTATTCTAAGCTTTCATGCAACAAAAACTTTTAATACTATTGAAGGGGGCGCTATCGTATCTCACGATATAGAAACAAAAACAAGAATTGACAATCTTAAGAATTTTGGCATTACCGATGAAATAACGGTGGTAGAACCGGGTATTAATGCAAAGATGAATGAAGTGCAATGTGCTTTTGGATTGTTGCAGCTTAAAGAGATAAAGGAAAATATTTTTAAGAGAAAAAAGGTTACGGAGTTTTATAGGAACAAATTAGGCAACATAAAAGGTTTAAGAATCTTAGAAGATATGAAGGATGTGGAACACAACTATTCTTATTTTCCGATTTTTGTAAGTGAAGAGTTTTCCATAACACGAGATGTGCTTTACGAACTGCTAAAACAAAACAACATCTATGCGCGTCGATATTTTTATCCACTTGTAAGCAGCTTTAGCCCATACAACGAATTGCCTTCTTCCGACCTTAAAAATGTTTCTGCCGCTGCAAAGATCTCTAACCAGGTTTTGTGCCTGCCTATTTATTCAAATCTTGAAGAAAAAGACCTTCAAAGAATCGTAAGCCTTATCATTAATAATAATTGAATACCTTAAAAGATAAAGCAATTAAAGGCGTGATGTGGAGTGCCATTGAACGTTTTGGCAACCAAGGCATCCAGTTTTTTATCGGGTTAATTCTTGCGCGCCTGTTAATGCCCGAAGATTATGGTTTGTTGGGAATGCTGTTGGTATTTATTTCGTTTGCACAGGTATTTGTTGAAGGTGGTTTTTCGGCAGCACTTATTAGAAAAAGTGATCCAAGTATAAAAGATTATTCAACCGTATTTTGGTTTAATCTTATGGCTTCTTTTGTTTTTTATGTTATTATTTTTTTCTGTTCGCCGATGATCGCTGATTTTTACGAAGAGCCGCTTCTTATACCACTCGCAAAGATAATCGGCCTGAATATTATCATCAGTGCCATAGGTACCATTCAAAAAACCATTCTTACCAAACAACTTGATTTTAAATCGCAGGCAAAAGTTAATATTAGTTCAATTATCGTTAGCGGCGCAATAGGTATATTTGCCGCATGGCATGATTATGGAGTTTGGGCTTTAGTGATACAAAATCTATCACGCAATATTTTAATGAATATCGGTTTTTGGATCCAAAGCAGCTGGCGGCCTAAATTTGTTTTTTCACTTAAATCGTTTAAAGAACTGTTTGGTTTTGGTTCAAAATTACTGGCTTCCGGGTTAATAAATGCTGTATCTGAACATTTGTATGCGATCATAATCGGAAAATTATATAATGCCAAGAGCCTTGGATTTTATACACGTGCCAATCAATTTCAAAAACTACCGGTTAGTAGTATTTACGGTGCCGTTGGCACAGTAACGTATCCTGTTTTGGCAGAGCTAAAAAACGACCAGGTAAAATTGAGAGAGGCTTATCGATCCATGATTCGTATGGTGGCTTTTATTCTTTTTCCCATCATGGCTATTCTTGCCGCAGTGGCCGAGCCTATGGTGCATATTATATTAACCGATAAATGGCAACCCTGTGTACCCATACTACAGATACTTTGTATCGTTGGCGCTTTTTATCCGCTTCACGCCATTAATCTTGACATTTTAAAAGTAAAAGGCCGTTCTGATCTTTTTTTAAAACTTGAAGTTATTAAACAAGTACTTAATATTTTAATGATCGTGATCTGCTACCGCTGGGGCGTAATGGGCTTAGTGTGGGGTTCGGTGGTTTTAAATTTTGTTTGTTATTATTTAAATGCCTTCTATTCAAAGCGAATAATAGAATATGGCATCATGAATCAGATGAAAGACCTGATTAATATAACATTCATGTCCTCTGTTGTGTTTATAATGCTTTTTTTACTGAACTATATTATTCAGAATACACTTTTGCTACTATTTATTATTCCTGTTTTAGGAATGTGTTTATATATTGCTTTAGCGTATATTTTAAAAGTTGACGAGCTACTTAAGATCAGGCATATTTTGTCGGGTATTCTTAAAAAATTAAAACCCAGCAGTATATGAAGTTGGCTATTATGCAGCCATATTTTTTTCCCTATATCGGCTATTTTCAATGCATTGCGGCGGTTGATAAATATATCCTTTACGAAAATCTTGATTATATTACGGAGGGTTGGATGCACCGAAACAGAATATTAATTAAGAATAAGGCAGCAAGCTACATTAATGCGCGTACCATAGGAAGAAGCTCGAATAAAAAGATATCAGAAATTGAACTTGACACTAATTTTATCTGGAAAAAAAAGCTGATCAATTCTATAAGGCTTAATTACAGCGGTGCAAAATACTTTGAAGAATCTTTTGCATTAATAGAGCAACTAATACAGCAGGAACATAAATATCTTTTTGAATATAATACTGCCATAATAAAAGGTATATGCAATTTTCTTAATATAAAAACAACTATAATATCAGATAATAAAAACTATTTGCCCTTTGAAGATAAATTAAATGCTATTGACTACAATGATTATTCAATGTTTACTGCATTGCTAAAAACAAAGCCAATAAAAAAAGTAGCACGTGTTTTAGAAATGTGCCGTATGGAACAGGCGGATACTTTTGTTAATGCCATTGGAGGAAAAGACCTGTATGATAAAAAAGAATTTGAACAGTATGACATTGACCTCTTTTTCATCCAAACCGGTGATATCGCGTACGAACAGTTCAATAGAGATTTTTTCCCTCATCTTTCTATCATTGATGTGCTGATGCATAACGGCAGGGAACAAACTAAAGAACTATTAAATAATTACAAATTAGTTTAAGATGGCAGACAAAAATTATTGGATAAAATTTTGGAATACCAATACTATAATTGACAAAAAAACAGCGCAGGAAAAAGTTGGCCGTACAATTAATGGTGTGCCAATTGACGAAGCGAGCTGGCAAAAAATACTCGTAGATCTTGAACAGCACCTACAACTGCATGAAGATGATATTTTACTCGATATTGCTGCAGGCTCAGGCGTTATCTCCATACCATTTTCAAAAAAAGTAAAGTCTGTTACTGCTATCGATATATCAGAAAAGTTGTTAAGCGAAATACCCGCACTTACAAACTTAAATAAAACGGTTGCAGATGCCAGGACAATAGACTTCCAGGAAGAAACATTTACCAAAGTTGTTTTATATTTTGCATTACAGCACTTTGACGAGAGCGAAACCCTACAGTTATTACAAAAAATTTATAAATGGTTAGCACCAGGTGGGATTTTGTTTATTGGAGATATTCCCGACGATGAAAAAAAATTTACTTTTTTTAATAATCCCGAAAGAGAACAAGCTTATTTTTTATCAGTAGTAAATAATAAGCCAATAATTGGTTCGTGGTTTAGCAAAGATTTTATAAAAAAGGCCGGTATGTACGTAGGTTTCTCTGACTCGAAGATCATAACACAACCTGTAACTCATATCAATGCGCATTATCGCTTTGACGCTAAATTTATAAAATAACTATGAACGTGCTTGTAAGTGTTCTTTTATTAACGTATAACCATAAAAACTATATTAAGCAGGCTGTTCATTCCGTTTTATCCCAAGACACATCTTTTAGTTTCGAAATCCTTATTGGTGATGATTGTTCAACCGACGGAACTACTGACATTTTAAAAGAAATTTTTTTGCTGCATCCTGATAAAATTAAATTAATACAGGATAATCAAAATGTTGGAGCATTAAGAAACGAAAAGCGTCTTTTTGACGCTGCCATAGGTAAATACATAGCCTTTTTAGAAGGCGACGATTACTGGACGGATCATCTTAAACTTCAGAAACAGGTTGATTTTTTAGAAGCAAATCCGGACTATGGTATGGCGCATGGCGATGTTGATCATTATTTTGAGAATTCCGGAAAAATTATGCGCCATGTAAATAAAACCGCCGGTACAATAGTTCCGGAGGGCTATATTTTTAATGATTTAATGAAGCCGAATCCTTTTTTTATAAAAACAGCTACTGTTTGTTTTAGAAAAGAACTACTAACAAATTTTTTTGATTATAATTTAGCAATTAAAGACAACTGGCCGTTAACAGATTTTCCCTTATGGCTGGATATTTCTTACCACTCAAAAGTACATTACTTTAACGAAGTATTTGCTACTTATCGTTTATTAAACGAATCGGCCAGTAGAATTGTATCCCCTGAGAAAAAATATAATTACCATCTGGCCTTATATAAAATAAAACAACACTATGCTGGTAAATATAATTGCAATACCAACGTAAAAACGGCTTTAGAAGAGGTACATTACCGCGGACTGTTAAAAATAGCGTTTAATATGAATAGTAAAGTTGTATCACAAACGGCAGTTAATTACCTGAAACAAAACAGGCTAAAAATTTCATTTAACGAACAGTTGCTTGTATTGGCAACACGACATAAATTCATAAAACGTATTGTTAATTTATTTAGAAATAAAAAGTGATCATTGTTCAGGTTATAAGTACTTTAAGTAAGGGCGGTGCAGAAAGGCTCGTAGTGGACCTTTGCAATTCGTTCTGCAAAAAAGAAAACACAACAGTTTACCTGTGTGTATTTCACGAACGGGAAGGGAGAGCTTCCTTTAAGAATGAACTCGACAGTAAAGTAAATTACATTTTCTTAAACAAAAAAGGACGTTTTGATATTCGATTTCAATTCAGGCTTTTCAAATTCTTATCCCGTATTAAACCGGACGTAGTTAACTCGCATCTTTCCGGTACATTACTGTACCTGTATTTTGCGCTGCTGTTTTTTAGAAAAATTAAATTCTTTCACACTATCCATAATATTGCATCTGAAGAAACGCCTGAAAAATTTTTACAAAGAGTGCGCCGTTATTTTTATAAAAAAAAGTTATTGATACCAGTCTCCATATCTTCAATAACCGAACGGTCGCACACAGATTTGTATCATGTAAGATCCGAAATGATTTACAATGGTGTTGAGCGGAAAGAACCAACAACTGAGTTTCAATCTGTAAAACAAGAGATCGCATCTTACAAAAAAGATGCAGGAAGCGCTGTTTTTTTATCTATAGGAAGGATCAATTCTCCAAAAGATCAAAAAAATTATAAGTTACTGGTGCAGGTTTTTAAGAAACTGGAAGAAAATAATGTTAACGCGGTATTGATTATTATAGGTGTAGATAATTCAACAGATAAAGCCACGCTTAACGCTTTATTGGGATTAAATGCGGGGAATGTTTTCTTTATTGGTTCAAAAAGCAATATATGCGATTATATGCTTAATTCGGATTTTTATTGCTTGTCTTCAAAATACGAGGGGCTGCCGATAACAATTATTGAAGCTTTATCATACGGCTTGCCGGTTTTGTCTACTAACGTTGGCGGGATTTCGGAATTAGTTACAGATCAACAAAACGGGCTGCTTATAAACAGTCTTGATACTGAAGAATATTATAACGGGCTGGTTGAATTAATGCATTGGGATAAAGATACCATCCGGCTTGTAAGCAAAAATAATGTACTTAAATATGATACCTGTTTTAGTATAGATATTGCTGCTAAAAATTACCTTGATATGTATTTAAAACACGCAAAAAATTAATCATGTGCGGCATTGCAGGCTATCTTCATTTTAATAAAACTGTAAATGTAAACAAGGTTATTCTTAAAGGCATGACAGATTGCATTGCTTATCGCGGGCCGGATGCGGAAGGATTTTATGTAAAAGATAATATTGCTTTAGGCCACAGGCGTTTAAGTATTATAGATCTTAATACAGGCAGTCAACCCATGTTTAGCGATGATGATAATAAGATACTGGTTTTTAATGGTGAGATCTACAATTATATTGAGTTAAGAGAAGAACTTGTTTTACTTGGCCACGCATTTAAAACAAATTCAGACACCGAAGTGTTGATCAAAGCCTATGAACAATGGGGCCATGAATGCCAGAACAAATTTAACGGCATGTGGGCCTTTGCTTTGTGGGATAACGATAGACAGGAACTTTTTTTATCGCGCGATAGGATAGGTGAAAAGCCTTTGCATTATGCGGTTTACAATAATACTTTTGTTTTTGGTTCGGAAATTAAATCTTTATTAGCTTTTGGGATTCCAAAAGAAATTCGCCCCGAATTAATTGAAATTTATTTAACGCTTACAAATATTCCGGCACCCGATACTTTTTATAAAAACATTTTTAAGTTAATGCCCGGCCATTATATTATTGTAAAAGATGGTGGCGTAACAGAAAAAAAATATTGGGAACTACCGCAGCAGGACGAAAAAAAAATGATCACCGATAAACAGTTTGTTTATCAAAAATTTGAAGAACTTTTAAATGACGCTGTTAAAATAAGAATGCGTAGCGATGTACCGTTTGGTGCGTTTTTAAGCGGAGGTCTTGATTCTTCAGGAATAGTTTCAATTATGTCAAAGTATTCCAACTACCCCGTAAAAACGTTTACCATCGGTTTTACTGATAAAGCATTTGATGAAAGTAAACTGGCGCAACAAGTGGCAGATAAATTTAATACAGAACATTTTAGAGGTACCGTTTTGCCGGAAGCTTTTAAATTAGCAATAGATAAAGTTGCCATGCATTACGATGAACCTTTTGGCGACGGATCGGCCATACCCACTGATTTTGTGTCGAGGTTTGCAGCGAAAAAAGTAAAGATGGTACTTACCGGTGATGGTGGCGACGAAGCATTAAGCGGTTATAATTCTTATAAGGGAATTAAAATTGCTTCGCAAATAAATAAATATTTACCCGAAATTTTAAAGACCGGAATTATTGCATTGGTTGATCTTGCATCAAAAATTTTAAAAGGCGGCACGCGCTATAAGTTAAATAAGATTAGCAATGTTTTAAAAACATCCAACCTGCCTTTTCATGAGCGCCTGGCCCAAAAGACCGCCTATACCAGTTTAGCAGATATAAAACAGTTAACTAAAAGTATACCCCGGGTTATTGCCGTTGAAACGCACATTGCAGCGACACTAAAAAAATGCACGTTTAAAGATGATTTTTATAAAATGATGTATTTTAATTATATGCACAGTTTACCAAATGATTACCTGGTAAAGGTAGACCGGATGAGTATGGCAAATTCTTTAGAAACGCGTGTGCCTTTTCTTGACCACAGGTTGGTGGAATTTATGGCAACCGTTCATAAAGATGTGAAATTGCAGGGCTGGGAATTAAAAAGTGTATTACGTAACAGCATTGGCAAAAATCTTCCACAAGCCATATTAAATGCTCCTAAGCGCGGCTTTGGGGTGCCGCTGCGAGAGTGGTTTAAAGAAGAAAAATTTAACCAGGTGCTAAATGAAAATTTAGAGAATGTAAAAAAGATCCTGGATAAACAAACTGTAGCAAAAATTATCGAAGAAAATAATAAAGGTAAAAAAGATAATGGCGATTTTATCTGGGCCATGATCCAACTAAATAAAATGCTGGATGCTTAGCGAACTGAATAGAATATATTTTGTTTTTGGAACTTTATTCTATCTTTTTATTGCAGTGGTTTTTAAGGTGGAGCTACCTGTTTTATTTGCTTTTAACTATTTTACACTTTTGGTTTTTGCTCTTTTTATTAATTACCTGATAAAAAAACCCGATTCCTATTTCTCACACCAGAAAATTAATTTTCTTGTTTTTTATTTTTCGGTGTTTTTTATTTTATGCAATAATACCATTTCATATTATTATACCGGCAATTTCTATATTTTCAGTGAAGATGATGCACTTTTATATCACCGTGAATCAGAGTTTATGTCTCAAATGGATTTTATAAAAAGTATCCAGTATTATTTGTCAAGGCACGAAGTGGAAGACCTCGGCCTTGTTTTAGTAATGAGTTTGCTTTACAAATTTTTTGCCTCAAAAATAATGCTCAACATATTTTATGTTTTTGTGGCTATTTTTACTGCAAACGGCGTTTACAATATTGCTAAGCGGTTTATGCCTGTAAAATACGCTTGTCTTTGTACCGCAACGTATTGTTTATCATCCTATGTGATATGGTATCATTCATCCGGTTTAAAAGAAAGCCTTATGATATTGCTTATTGTTGTATTTTATGATTGTTATTACAGGGTTATATTTGATCAAAAAGCTTTAGCTGTATGGGGGTTGATGTTAATGCCACTAGCTTTACTTCTGTTCAGGCCTGTGCTGGCTATTTTTTGCCTGGCATCCATTGCTTTGGGAGTTGTATTAAAACGTAAACTAAAGGCTTCGCAGCTAATTTTTTTATTCCTGGTTGTTTTAGTTGGATTGTATTTTCTTGAACCCTTAATAGGTTCTACCGATAAGTTTTTATTAGGTGGTACGGACAGGATGCTGGAAATTAAAGAAATGGAGGGGATGGTAAAGGGCAGTGTGTCTTTTACGTACCTCGTTAATACGGTCTCATCCATGTTTGGCCCATTTCCGAGCCTAGTCTCATCAAAAAACCACCTTTCATTTTATGCTCCCGGCTTAATTTTTAAAGTTTTTTTATCGCTTACATTCTGGTTTGGTTTAAGGCGCATCATAAAAAAAAATATATATCAAACCTATCCGATGCTTTTATTTATTGCATTTGAAATGATCTCGCTAACCTACATTTTAGAAGCCCTTGAACTACGTAAATCAATACCCCATTTTCCCATGTTTTATATTATTAGCTTCATTTTTATTCATAAATATGATAGTTTGCAACTTGATACGGTTAAAAACCATCTTTTTTATAAAAAAGCTTTTAATTTTTTTATAGCTGTTTTGGGTATTCTAATGGTATATTGGAATTTCAGGTAATTATTTTAAACAATGAAAATATTATTTGTTCTAAGCGGTAATAAAGATAATAGTTCAAACCTGGTTGTGAACCAGGCCGAATCTTTGGTACAATATAACGGTGATATCCATATTGAATATTATCTCGTTAAAGGTAAGGGCCTTACGGGATATTTAAAAAATATAAGGTCTTTAGGGCAAAAAATAAAAGAATATAATCCTGATATTATCCATGCGCATTATTCTTTTTGTGGGTTTCTTTCTTCACTTGCATTTTCAGGTAAACCAGTCATCACTTCCTTAATGGGTAGCGATCTGCATTTAAAAATGCATTGGCGCATTATACTTTTTATGGCTTCCGTATTTTGGAAGGCAATAATTGTAAAATCGCAGCCAATGAAAAAAAAGTACCTGCTGGCAAAAACATTTGTTATACCTAATGGAGTTAATTTTAGTAAATACGATTCTGTAAATAAACAAACAGCCCGGCAACTTTTAGGGTTAAAGAACGATAAAACATATATACTTTTTTTAGCAGATCCAAAGCGGAATGAAAAGAATTTTCAACTTGCGCAAAATGCTTATGATATCATTAAAAGCCCTCATACCGAATTGTTGGTGGTTCACGACATTCCACATGATAAAACCAAACTTTATTATTACGCCACCGATATTTTAATTCTGAGTTCTATATATGAAGGGTCGCCAAATGTTATAAAAGAAGCAATGGTGTGTAACTGCCCGATCGTTAGTACAAATGTTGGTGATGTAAATATTTTATTTGAAGGTGTTGAAGGCAATTATATAAGTGGTTTTGATGAAGTTGATTTTTCTGAAAAAATGAAAACCGCACTTGATTTTGCCAGGAAGAATAACCGGACACTTGGTAGGCAAAAAATAGTTGAACTCGGAATCGACGCAAATAGTATCGCTTACAAAATCACTTCGTTATACGAGCAGCTTACAGGTGTAAAAATATCACGACTTTCGAATGGCGTAGTTTGCCTAAAGGGCTTATGGGATGATACAATTCCTGGCATTCAATTTAATAAGAACGGTTTTTCTAATTACAGTCAGCTTCAGGAAAAAATGATGAACGATTATCCGCGCGGCGAAAAAGGCAAGGCGGAGTGGAAATTGTTAGTTGATGAAATGAAAAAGGCAGGTGTTTCTAATAAATATGATTGTATTGTTGGCGTGAGTGGCGGCGTTGATAGTTCATATCTGCTTCACTTATGTAAAGAACAAGGTTTAAGGCCTTTGGCAGTACATTTGGATAACGGGTTTAATTCGGAGATCTCGGTAAGTAACATTCAAAAAATAACAACTAAGCTTGACATTGATCTGGTAACCTGGGTTATAAATTATGAAGAGATAAAAAGCCTTTTCCGTACATATATGTTTGCGTCATTACCCTGGATAGATGCTCCTACAGATCTTGCTATAAAAGCAACCATGTATGACACTGCCATAAAACACAAAATTAAGTATATTATCAGGGGCAATGATTTCAGGTCGGAAGGGAAGCAGCCTAAAGAATGGACTTACAGTGATGCAAGGCAATTAAAATTTATTCATAAAAAATTTGGTAAATCTGTTAAATTAAAAACATATCCCATACAATCTTTTTTTAAAATGATCGTTGCGGGTGTATTTAGAAAAATAAAAGATGTAAGACCATTTTATTACCTGGATTACAATAAAGAAGCCGCCAAAAAAATGTTAATGGACATTTATGATTGGAAAGATTATGGCGGCCACCATCATGAAAATTTATTCACCAAATTTGCAATGGCTTACTGGCTTCCAAAAAAATTCAAAATCGATAAACGGAAGATAAATTTATCGGCGCAAATATTAAGTGGTGCTATTAGCAGGCAAGAAGCCCTTGATCAAATACAGAAGCCTTTTGATACGGACGCGAATTTAGAGGAACTTAAAGAGTATGTTAAAAAAAAGCTTGATATGACAGAAACAGACTTTGACGTGGTGATGAAAGCAGCAAATAAAAACTATACAAATTATCCATCAAATTATAACCTGATTTATAATAATATAAAATATTTTAAATGGATAGTTTCAAAGCTATATAAATATAAACCTATGTCGATTGATAGTAATGAAATGATCAAATAATTTTTATGTGCGAATGAAAAATAAAATTTTAAAGATAGCGCAAAACCAAATGGGTTCTGCACATTTAGAGGTTGGTGCCTCACGCGGTTTATTCATTTCTTTTATTAGCAAATGGCTGCAGGTAATTGCCATGACGCGATTACCATTGGGTTCAAAATTCAGGTGCAGTATTGAAAGGATGCGCGGTGTAAAAATCGGTAAACATGTTTTTTTAGGCGGAGGAAATATATTGGATAGGGCACGGCCCGATCTTATAACGATAGAAGATTATGTATCGCTCGCAGGCGGCGTATACATATTAACCCATTCTAACCCAACCACACCATTAAGAGAGATACTCGGTCCTTCTTCTCATAAGGTTGCGCCTGTTACTATTAAACGCGGTGCCTGGATCGCAGTTAACGTTGTTATTTTACCTGGTGTAACTATTGGTGAAAATTCCATTGTTGCAACCGGCGCAGTGGTAATGAAAGATGTGCCGCCTTATACAATCGTGGGTGGTACCCCTGCAAAAGAAATTAAAAAAATAGTACCTGTAAAACAGGCTGAGTAATGCACTATCTTATTTTTCTCGGGCATCCCGCACATTTTCATTTATTTAAGTACATAATCCCAGCCTTAAAAGCAAACGGGCACAAGGTAAAAGTACTTATTAGAAATAAAGATATCCTTCAACAGTTGTGTGATGAGAGCGGGATTGAGTATACTAACGTATTACCTGAACAACGGGGTTCCTCGATTTTCTCTTTAGCATTAAGCTATTTACGTAAATATATCCGTATCTCAAAGATCATTCGCAAATTTAAACCCACATTATTGCTGGGATCTGAACCCTCTTTAGTTCACCTTGGTAAATTGTTTGGCATCCCATCAATTATTTTTAGCGAAGATGACGCAGCTATTATCCCGCAATTTGCTAAAATAACGTATCCGTTTGTTGATGTTATATTGTCTCCGTTATCATGTGATGCTGGCAAATGGGAATATAAAAAAAGAGGTTATAATGGCTTTCATAAATTAGCGTACTTGCATCCATCTGTTTTTACGCCAAACAGGGATTTGATAACCGAACTTGGAGAAGGCGATTTTTTTATTTTACGTTTTGCCCAATTATCAGCTTATCATGATACAAATAAAACGGGTATTACTAAAGAGATCGCAGCAAAATTAATTTCAATTCTTGAACCGCATGGCAAGATATTTATAACCTCCGAAAGAGAATTAGAGCCTGAGTTTGAAAAATACAGATTGTCGATTAATCCATTAAAAATTCATCACGCATTAAGCTTCGCAAAATTATATATCGGGGATAGTCAGTCTATGGCTGTTGAGGCTGCGCTGCTTGGTACGCCAGGTATACGTTTTAACGACTTTGCGGGAGAGATCGGTGTTTTAAACGAGTTGGAAAATAAATATAATTTAACGGTAGGTATAAAAACAGATCAGCCTCAAAAATTGTACGATACGGCGGAAAAATTATTGACAGATAAAAATTTAAAAAGTGATTTCTGCCAAAGGCGCGAAAGATTATTGAATGAAAAAATAAACGTATTCGAATTTTTTATGTGGTTCATTCAAAATTTTCCGGAGAGCCAAAAAACAAATGAAAACTAATATGAACTACCAGTACAATTTTAAATAATGGACTTTACAATAAAAATATACAATGAATTATTACAGGCCTTAATAAAAGAAGACTATGCTTTTCAAACATTTGACGAATTTATAAAACAGCCGCAGCCTAAAACAATTGTACTGAGGCACGATGTTGATCTTTTACCCTATAACTCTTTGGCTTTTGCACAACTGCAGGCGCAAAACAATTTAAAGGGTGTTTATTATTTCAGGGCCGTACCCGAAAGCTGGAACGAGGAAGTGATAAAAGAAATTGCCGCACTTGGCCACGAAATAGGTTATCATTATGAATGTTTAACCACCTGCAAAGGTAATTTGGAAAAGGCAATTTCAGATTTTGAGCAAAACCTCACAGCATTGCGAAAACTTGCACCGGTAAGTACTATTTGTATGCATGGTAGCCCAATGAGCAAATACGATTCAAAAGATCTGTGGAAAAAATATGATTATAAAAATTACGGCATCATTGGTGAACCTTACTTTGATGTTGATTTTAACAAGGTATTTTATCTTACAGATACTGGCCGCCGCTGGGATGGTGATAAAGTAAGTGTAAGAGACAAGGTAAATTCCTCCAAAAACAATCCTTCCTTTCATGCCACGCAGCAAATTATCGATTACTGCAATTCGGGCAAACTTCCCCAACAAATAATGTTTACGTTTCATCCGCAGCGTTGGAACGACAATGCTTTTTTATGGATCAAAGAACTTTTGGTTCAAAATTTAAAGAACCAGGTAAAACGCTTTCTGGTAAAAAAATAATTTTTAACAAATAGTTTCGCTCAGGCTTTGTAAAATATCCATGCAAAAAGACAAGGATCTTTTGGCCTATATTACAAATTAAAGTAATTGATATTAAAATTACGGTTTACCGAACGAAACGATAAACTTGGTTTAATATAAAAGTAGTATTCGTTTATGAAATTTGTAAATAACAAAAACCAATTAACGAAATAAACATTAAAATGAAAAAAAGAATAATGCAAATCCAGGTGGTGATCTTATTGCTGTTTCTGGCAAAGTCAAACAACGCATTTGGCCAGGCGCCTACTACTATTGTTAATTACGACTTTAATTCAGGCTCATCTTACGCAACCCTTACGCCGACCCTCGCAACCGGTATCAATTGCAGTGCCTCGTCTTCCGAAGCGTGGATGGCTTTTACCGGCGCAGCCAGCGGTTCATCGGCTTTTACATCAAACCCAACAGCTGGTAGCACAATTGCAATGAGTAATTCCAGCGGAACAAATACACGTTATTTTTCATTTATTCTAACAGGCGCATCGTTGCAATATTATAAAACATTTAAAATTTATTTCCAGGCACAACGTTCTGCCACTGGCGCCCAATTGGTAACGGCGCAATATAAACTGAACAGTGGCCCTTTTACAAATTTTGGAACCATGGCGCCCGGAAACGGTTCTTTTGCTCAAAGTGGTGTTATTAGTCTGCCCTCATCGGTTGATAATCCAACCAGTTCTTTAGAGATACGGTTATATGCCAGCGGTGCTTCTGCCACGGGTACATTGCGTATGGATAATTTTCAGGTACAAGGCGTGCCGGTACCAAAACTTACTATTGGCAGTAACGGTTCGCAGCCGAGCGCCGCAAATATTTATCAAAATAGCAATAACAATATTCTGCAAACTTTTTCAATTACTGAAGGAGGTCTTGCATCGGCAACATTAACGCAGGTAACGATCCCATTGAGCGGAAATTATATTGGCGCTTCTGATGTAAATACTTTGGGATTAAAATTATACGCCAACACAACAAATAACTTTAATACAGCCACTTTAATATCAAGCGCAGCAGCCGCCGCAACAGGATCAGGAGAATCATTAATATTTAATTCACTGAATTATAATATATCATTAAACACAAGCAGGTTTTTTTGGGCCACTGCTGATATCAAATCGTCAGCAACTATCAATAATACAATAAAAGCTTCTTTATTAAGTATTGCTAACTTTCAGTTTAACGCAGGTGTAAAATCCGGAAACGTTGGCGCAGGAAATCTTCAAACTATTAAAGGGTTAACGCAATTACAAAACTGTGGATACAATGCTTCCAGCTATGGAGAATCTATTCCCGCTAATATTATACCTGGCGCAACTTCTTATGAATTTATGCTGGTAAACTCAGCTTTATCCTACACGCAGACTATTGTAAATCCATCGGGCCATCCACACCTTAATCTTTACTTATTGCCGGGTTTAATAAATAATACAACATACACTGCTTCGGTAAGGTATTTTGACGGTAATACATGGAGCGCCTATGGCCCGGCCTGCAATTTAACCACACCTGTAAATGCTACTACGCAAATCTCTGCCGGTTATTGTGGTTTTACACCAGCTTCTTTTTCCCAGATTATTTTTGCCGATAATGTTAGTGGCGCTACCCAATACGAATATAAATTAGAGAATGCTGCCTTAAATTATACTCACACACTTGTAAAGCCCCAGTCAAATTTTAACCTTACGCAATTTACCGGTCTAACCAACGGTGCCACCTATTCAGTTTCGGTGAGGGTGTTTATATATAATGCCTGGGATATATATGGCCCTGTTTGTACTATTATAGTTCCTACAACAGCTCCAACAACATCTTTATCTTCCTCTAATTGCGGCATAACGGCATCTTCATATACACAAATTTTATTTGCAGATGCGGTTACAGGAGCAGCACAATATGAATATAAATTAGAAAATGCTGCGTTAAGTTATACCAATAGTTATTTAAAAACCAATAATAACTTTAACCTTACTCAATTTCCAAACCTTACAAATGCCACAACCTATTCAGTTTCGGTAAGGGTGATCGTTAATAATATTCTTGGTGCATATGGCCCGGTTTGTACTATAACAACACCCGCTAACTCTCCTACAACTTCATTATCAGCAGCCAATTGTGGTATAACGGCTTCCAGCTATACGCAGATCTTATTTGCCAACGCAGTTGCCGGCGCTTCGCAATATGAATATAGACTCGATAATGCAACCTTAAGCTATTCGCAAAGCTATGCCAAGCCCCAGGCAAATTTTAACCTTTCGCAATTTACAGGCCTGGCTCAGAATAGTACATATAACGTTCAGGTGCGTACATTCTTTAATAACGCCTGGGGCCCTTACGGAAGTGTTTGTAGTATAACTACGCCAAATACAGCACCGCCTGCAATTATAACAGAATTTAATAACGCCCCGTTTTTTACAGCAAAATTTGCTAATGATAATTTAAATGAAAGCAATGATATGGGATCAGTTTTTGATGCTATGGTTTATCCAAACCCATATAATGAAGAATTTAGTGTAAACCTTTTAACTTATAATGTGCACAACCTGGTAACTATAAAAGTATTTGATGCAACAGGTAAATTAATTGAACAACACATTTTAACGCCAACCGAAGTGCCAAAACTGATTTTAGGAAAAGAATATGCAAATGGTATTTATAATATAGTTGTATTGCAGGGAGACCAAACCAAAACCATAAAAACTATAAAGCGCTAAAATAATTTTATGCTATTTAAATTGGGCGGTATTGTTAAAATGCTGCCCTTTTTTGCTTTTTGCCAAAAAAACAAGCAATTGGTAGGGTTATTAACAATGATTCAACAGCAACCGGAGCAAAAGAGTTGTAAATTTATTAAATGAAATCCGTACGGTTTACCGAACAATTTACTAACGATGGCTTAACATGAGCTTTAGTTCAATTTTTTAATCTTTGTAAATATTATCAATTTAAAACAATCAAATGAAGAAAATTACAATTTCACTTTTATCAATTTTTATTTTATTTCAAACGCATGTGTTTGGGCAAACAACTATCGTTAATTATGACTTTAATGCGGGATCAACTTATGCTACATTAACGCCAACATTAACTAGCGGAATTACTTGTACTGCGACCTCTACTGAAGCGTTTGCAACCTTTGGCGGCATTGCTACAACTGGAGCAGCATTTACAACAAATTCAACTGCTGGAAATGCCATTGCCATGAATAATTCGAGTGGTACTAACACAAGATATTTTGAATTTGGAATGGCCGGATCCAATTTATTAAATTATTCAACTTTTAAAATATATCTTCAGGCGCAACGCTCGGGAGCAGGCGCACAGATTATAACGATACAGTATAGTTTAAATGGAGGAGCTTATACAACTTTTTCAAGTAACACCATGAGCCCTGGAAATGGATCATTTAGTGCGGCAACTATTAATTTACCATCTGCCGTTGATAATCCAAACACATCATTAGCAATAAGACTTTTCGCTAGTGGGGCTTCCGGAGCTGGAACTTTACGTATTGACAATTTCCAGGTGCAAGGTGTTTTAGGTACACCAGCTACCTCTACAGTTACAATTGCGGGTAACGATCCAAACGCCAGCCAGGTAAACTGGGCTTTAAGCAGCGCTAATAATATTTTTTACACTGCTACTGTTACTCCTGCCGCCGCAAATGCAACACTTAGCTCTGTATCGGCAGTTATGGGTGGTAATTATTCTGCTTCAGATATTTCTGCAAGTGGGTTTAAATTATGGTATTCTCCAAACTCAAATTTGTCTTCTTCAGTTCAAATTGGTAGCAGTGTATCTTCATCAACCGGCGCCGGTGAAACCATTTCGTGGACTGGATTATCACAAGCATTTACACAAAGTACTGCAGGTTATATTTTTGCTACCGCAGATATTGCGGGCGCTGCTACCCAGGGCAATATACTTACCGGTAGTTTTACTTCAGATGCCAATATTGTTTTTTCGCCAACTGTTTCATACGGTAGCAATACTTATGGAAGTACAGTTAATAAAGTATTTGCGGCATTGCCAACCAATCCAACTACATTCAATTTAAATTGTGCATCACAGGCAAACATTAAAATAAATTTAAATGCGCCCACTATTGGTAGTGTTTTGGTGTTTGCAAATACCAACGGTTCTTTTACTACACCAACCGGTGCGGGTTCAGGTTTTACAGGTGCTAATAATAATTATTCTTCTGCAACAAATTACCCCGCTGTTGGTGGTAATCTTGTATACAGCGGTGCAGGCAGCAATTTTACAGTAACAGGTTTAACAGCTGGTCAGAATTATAGTTTTAAAGCGTATTCTTATAATGGTTCTAACTGGAGTTCGGGAACTTCGGTAATTAACGGTACCGCTACAACGCAACCGGTAACCGCCACAGTTGTAACGCCTTCTTCGGGTCAGCTGCAGTTATCGTGGACCAATCCAACGTCAACAGCGTGTAATAACAATGTGATCGTAATTGCAAGACAAGGCTCTGCCGTAGAAAGCGCTGTTAGCAAAGCCAATTTCGATGGCCTGGTGAGTGACGCAGATTTTACCGGCGCCAATGCGGTGTGGACATCCAATTCAAATACAAACGATGTGTATGATCTTACAGCTTCTTTAATTGGAACAGACAATACCAATTATCTTGTTTATAAAGGTACAGGTACATCTGTTACATTAACCGGCTTAACAAATGGCACACCTTATTATTTCAGAATATTTACTGTAGATGGAACCGGTTCGTTAGCACGCTGGAGTGCCGCAGTTGATGCAAATGGCACACCAGATCTGCCAGCCTATTACTGGAACGGCGGAAGCATTTCTGCTCTTCCCGCTGCAGGGGGTTCTGGTACCTGGGGTACTACCAATGCATGGAGACAGCCCGGAGCAAGTGGTTCACAAGCTACGTGGGCAAATAATAACTCCGCAATTTTTGCGGGAACTGCTGGTTTAGTAACCTTAGACGCAGACAGAACAGCTACATCTTATTCTTTTAATACAACAAGTTATACCTTGCAAACAACTTCAACTACAGCCAGAACACTGACTGGCCCATTGGTTATTGGTAATAATAATGAATTGGTTATTGCGCCTAATTTTCCTACAAGTGCTAATGGAACAATTGGTTTTGGATCTATCAGCGGTTCGGGAAGCGCCTCTGTTACATTGTTTGCCAACCAGGCAAGTGGTGCCGCTGCCCGCGTTAATATTGCTGTTACGAATGGTACCGTAAGTGTTCCAACAAGTATTGTTTCAACGTCAGGCAATGGTGTTGCCGGTTATGTGGCAACGGTAACAGGCGCTGTAATATCGGGTAACATTGTAAATAATTCTGCTGTAACAACAATACTGGGCGCTACAAGCGGAAATGACATAACAATGAATGGTATCATTAGTGGATCGGCCGGATTACAAATTTCTGCAGGGCCAAGCGGCGGCGCAGGAAAAGTTACATTGAGCAATAATAATACTTATACCGGGCCAACGCTTTTAAATGCAACCAATTCTGGAAAACTTGTTTTAGGAATAAACAATGCATTACCGCCAGCAGCTGATCTGGTATTAGGCTTTTCATCAGGAAACGGAGGTATTTTAGATCTGAATGGCTTTAATCAAACAGTCGCTAATATTACTGATGGAGTAGGTGGGGGCTCAATCACAAACAGCAGTTCTTCTTCAAATAGCACCCTAACTGTTACACAAAGTACAGTTGGCTCTTTTGGTTTGGCTATTACCAATGGTACTTCAATGACCACGGCTCTTGCAAAAAGTGGAAGCAGCGTTTTAACTTTAAATGGTACGGGCTATACTTTTTCAGGAGGTCTTTATATTAGTGCCGGTGAGCTAAGATTTAATCCAAGCTCATCTGCCTATACTTTATCGTCGTGCCCCGTTGTTATGAATGGGGGCACATTGGGCACATCAGGTATTTCGGCTTCAAGCGCACCGGCATTTTCTACCCTTAATGTTGCTAATAATTCTACCATTAGCTTAGCTACATCTATTACTCACACTTTAAATTTTGCTGCAAGT
Source organism: Bacteroidia bacterium (assembly GCA_044226875.1). Taxonomy (GTDB): domain Bacteria; phylum Bacteroidota; class Bacteroidia; order B-17B0; family Aurantibacillaceae; genus Aurantibacillus. The sequence continues at coordinate 582,009 of JBGAGD010000002.1, read as the reverse complement.
AATGCGTTAACGTGGACTCCTTCTAAAACATTAACCATTGTTGGCTGGCAAGGTACATATACAACTTCAACCGGTTCGTCGGGAACAGCTGGTAAAATAGTTGTTGGAACAGGTACAACTGCCTTAACCAGTACTCAATTATCTCAAATTAAATTTTATGACGGATCTTCTTATTATGATGCTATTTTATTGAGTAACGGAGAATTAGTACCTTATCAAATTTCAGTTTTAACACAATTGAATTCAAGTTACTGTAATTACACTGCTATGAGCCCGGCAGAGTTTATCTGGGCAGATTCTATTGGCAGTCCTACGGTAAATAATAATTACCGTTATAAATTTAAATTGATAAATGGTTCAACGACGTTTACATGGCAAACTACAAACGAATGGCCGATCTTTCAATTTTATTTTATGCCGGCATCTAGCTTTACTTTTAATACACCTTATGTTACGTCTGTGGCGTGGTCTTCAGATAACGGGGCAACTTTTAGCGCCTATGGACCAACCTGTACTTTAACAAGCCCGGTTAATGCAACAACTCAATTATCTGCGGGCTATTGTGGCATCACGGTTAGTTCGTATTCACAGATTATTTATGCAGATAATGTAGCGGGTGCTACCCAATATGAATACAGGTTAACAAATTCTGCCTTAAGTTACACACAAAGTTATGTAAAACCGCAATCCAATTTTAACCTCACACAATTTACGGGTTTAACTAACGGTACTACCTATTCGGTATCTGTGAGAACTTTTATTTATAACGCATGGGATGTGTATGGCCCAGTATGTACAATCACCACACCTGCCAGCCAGCCAACCACATCATTATCGGCTTCTAATTGTGGCATTACGGCGAGTTCGTATTCACAAATTTTGTATGCCGATGCAGTTACAGGTGCTACACAATACGAATACAGGTTAATAAATTCAGCGTTAAGTTATACGCAAAGTTATGCCAAACCACAATCTAATTTTAATTTAACCCAGCTGCCAAACCTTGTAAACGGCACAACCTATTCGGTATCTGTTCGTGTTTTCTTTAATAATGCCTGGGGTGCCTATGGTCCGGTGTGTACGATCACCACACCTGCCAGCCAGCCAACCACTTCATTATCGGCCTCTAATTGTGGCATTACGGCGAGTTTGTATTCACAAATTTTGTATGCCGATGCAGTTACAGGTGCTACACAATATGAGTACAGGTTAATAAATTCAGCGTTAAGTTATACGCAAAGTTATGCCAAACCACAATCTAATTTTAATTTAACCCAGCTTCCAAACCTTGTAAACGGCACAACCTATTCGGTATCTGTGCGTGTTTTCTTTAATAATGCCTGGGGTGCCTATGGCCCGGTATGTACAATCACCACGCCAGCAAGTTCGCCAACTACAGTACTTCAGCCATCATATTGCAGTTTTGCCGCACCAAGTTTTAGTACTATTATTTTTGCTACTGCTGTAACTGGCGCTACACAATATGAGTACCTTCTTACAAATGCTTCTCTAGGATACAGTCAAAGTTATGCTAAACCACAGGCTAATTTTAACCTGGCACAATTTACAGGTTTGGCACTTAGTACTACTTATACGGTGCAGGTTAGAGTTTTCTTTAATAATGCCTGGGGCTCTTATGGCAGCAATTGCATGGTTGTTACTCCGGCTTCTGCAATGCTTGCTGCGTCAAGCCTTCCACTATCTGCGCGGGAAGTTAAAGCGCCGGGTAATACAGAATCAATAACTGATGCTTTTGAAGCGGTACTTTATCCAAACCCTTACAAAGATGTGTTCATGATCAATTTAACAAGCTATCACGTGAATGATGCGGTTTCGGTAAGCGTATTTGATGCAACCGGCAGGTTAATTGAACAGCACAATACTACTCCGCATGCTTTAACAACTATGTCAATGGGTGCGGATTATATTCCCGGCATGTATAACATAATTATTTCTCATTTTGGACAGATCAAAAACGTAAAAATGATTAAGCAATAAAATAATTAAATATTACCATACAAAAAGAATAGTGCTTATAAAGGTGCTATTCTTTTTTTATTTGTACCTTTATATGGTGTACAAAAGGCTCTTTATAATCTATCTCTTTATAATAATACTTCTTATCATTCTGCCTATAAACGGAAAAGAATCACGCATTAATCATATTTATGTATTAAAGATGCGCCTTGATCATATTTTTCATGCTATGTTATTTGCGCCATGGATGTTTTTTTACGAACAAGTAAAACCGTTACATATCTTTAAGAACCTTAATGTGCTTAAGTGGTTGTTTACTGGTATTGTATTTTGTATTTTCGCAGAATGCCTTCAGTATGTTATTCCTTACAGGGCATTTAATATTAATGATATGCTTGCCAATTGCATTGGCGTAATGTTGGGTTTGGCTGCTTTTGTTTTAACACGGTCTAAAAAAATCAATAGTGAAACAGTTAATAACTGAGAAATGTGGAGAAGAGGCTTACGATTTTTTTAGTCGTTATGTGGATGTAGAATCTGGCGAAACGTTGGTTGTATCTACTACCAATGAATTCAATATCATTAATAATCGAAATCACTTTAACAGTATTATTAATTTAAGCCGCGTAAACAACATACGCCGTATCAATAAATTTTTTGAACAGGTTAACCAAAAGTTAGAGAATGATAACATTTTTATTTGTTGTTTTGAGACCATTGCCGCCCGAAAAGAACGCCATCGTATTGGTAAGATCCCGGTTATAAAAAACATATATTTCGTGTTTGAGTTTGTTTTTTTGCGTGTTTTTCCAAAAGTATGGGGCTTAAAAAAGATATATTTTTTATTAACACGAGGCCGCAACCGTTTAATATCAAAGGCTGAATGCTTAGGCCGTTTGGTAAGTTGCGGTTTTGATATAGTAGCTGCCGAAAGCATTAAAGGATTAACATACGTGGTATCGAAAAAAATAAAAGAACCCGAATTTAATATGAACGTGAGCTACGGGCCCTTATTTAAAATGCAGAGAATTGGCAAGAATGGTAAGATCATAGGCGTTTACAAATTAAGAACCATGCACCCTTATGCCGAATACTTGCAGGATTATATTTTAAATTTAAACGGTTATGCAGAAACCGGTAAGCCAAAAGACGATTTCAGGCTAACACCCTGGGGTAAATTTATGAGGCGTTACTGGCTGGATGAATTGCCACAATTAATAAATGTGATTAAAGGCGAACTAAAGTTGGTTGGCGTAAGGCCAATTTCTGAACGCTATTTTCAGGACATTCCAAAAGATCTCAGGGAACTAAGATTAAAACAAAAACCAGGATGCATCCCGCCTTATGTTTCGTTAGACCGTAAAAGCTCGGTAGAATCAGTGTTACAAGCTGAAAAAGAGTATTTGATACAGAAAATAAAACGTCCTTACACTACTGATACTAAATTCTTTTTTAAAGCCATTTTTAATATTGTTTTTAAGCGGAAACGTAGTGCCTGAGCCAGGTATAGGGCAGTTTAAAACGGCAATTCGCTATTTTGACTTAAAATTCGAGTAATTTTGCTATTTTTGCATTTAAAAGCAAAGAACAGGCCTTATTAAATTTTTAATGTCAAATAATATTAACAAAAAATTTATCAGTTTTTTTCTTACCGTATTGGTGGTTATTTGCAGTCACTGCACTTCACGAAAAAAAATGGTGTATTTTCAAACGGAAGATGCAATAAAAAATGATGTAAATGCCAATTACACACCTACTATAAAAACAGACGATTTTCTCTCTATTAACGTTATGGGCCTGGATCCCGAAACAGTAAAGCCCTTTAACCTTCCGGTTACCAATTCCAGCAGTAACCAGGGGGGCTACGCTACCGGAATGCCAAGCGTTACAGGTTATGTAGTTGACATGGATGGAATGGTAGAATTTCCAGTTATTGGAAAGGTTAAACTCGGTGGGTTAACGCGTATACAAGCGATAGATATACTTAAAGAGCAATTGAGCAAATACATTAACAACCCAACCGTTCACATCCGTATTCTTAATTATAAAATCACCATATTGGGCGAAGTTCATAACCCGGGAACATTTACTATACCAAACGAACGCATAACGTTGTTAGAAGGCATTGGCATAGCAGGGGATCTTAATATCACAGCCAAAAGAAAAAATGTGCTCGTTATACGCACTGTAGACGGTAAACGTACCGAAACGCGAATCGATTTAACATCAAAAGATTTATTTGCTTCGCCTGTATACTACCTTCAGCAGAACGATGTGGTGTATGTAGAACCTAACCGTGCAAAAATGAATTCATCCGTAGTTAATGCCTCTAATGTTGGCATTTTTATTTCAGTTATCTCTCTATTAACCACAATAACTGTACTTCTTTCCCGATAATATAAAATGGAATTAGAACAATATAATTTTTCTGTTGAAGAAACACAGGAAAACAGTTTAAAAGATGTTCTCATAAAATATCTGTATAACTGGAAATGGTTTGTATTAAGTATAGTTTTAGGATTATTATTGGGATTTGTTTATTTACGTTATCAACCACCGGTTTATGAAGTAAACGCAACTATTTTAATTAAAGACGATAAAAATGGTGGAAGCGTATCGGATGAAATGTCGGCTTTTGAAGATCTGGGTATTTTAAAAAGCGGTAAAAATATTGATAACGAGATCGAGATATTAAAATCGCGCTCTTTAATGACCCTTGTGGTAAAAGAATTAAAGCTTAATGTTTCCTACTATTCTTACGGCAGACCTATTGAGCATGAGCGATTTTTTGACACACCCATCCTGGTTAATTATATTTTAAAAGATTCTCTACAGGAAGAAATATCCGGCAATTGGGTCATTGTACCGCATTCTAAACAAAAATTTACATTAAAAAGCAGTGATAAAAAAGACATTATAGGGGATTTTAACTTTGGGGATGCCGTAAAAATGCCATTCGGTAAATTAGTATTCTCTTCAACCGATTTTTTCTCGGATTCTTATCTTGAAAAAGATTTCAGAGTAATCATTTCTCCAATGGATATTGTGGTAAACAGCTACCTGGGCATGATAAAAGTAAACCCGGTAAGCAAAACTTCAAATGCCATATTAATAACCTTGCGAGACCCTTTGCCGGATAAGGCCGCAGCTGTAGTTGATAATCTTATCAGGCAACATAACCTTGATGCCATCGCAGATAAAAATGAAGTAAGTAAAAACACAGCTGACTTTATAAACGAAAGAATTAAATATATAACCGCCGAACTCTCTGATGTGGAAGGCGAAGCAGAGGAGTTTAAAAAAGCACATAAATTAGTTGACGTAAAATCAGAAGCCGAATTGTTTTTGAAAACCGGGTCAGAAAGTGAATTAAATATTGCCGAAACCGGAACACAATTAAAATTGGCCGAATACATGTACGACGATCTTATAAAAAGAAATAGCTCTGCTGATCTTATCCCAACTAATTTAGGATTACAAGACCTTTCCATCACTTCTATGATCACCGAGTATAATAAATTAGTGCTGGAAAGAAACCGCATCCTGAAAAATGCCGGCGAAAAAAATCCAATCGCCATAAACATAGAAGCACAATTGGTAGGAATTAAGTCAAGTTTAAAAGAAAGCTTAGCCAATTTAAAAAAGGCTTTGGAAATACAGTTAAACGAAATGAACAAACAGGAGGGTGGGATTAATTCTAAAATTGCAACCGTACCAAAATATGAAAGAGAATACCGCACTATTCAACGCCAGCAGCAGATAAAAGAAACACTTTATTTATACCTATTACAAAAACGTGAAGAAACCAATATTGCTTTAGCTGTTACAGTCGCCAATGCAAAAGTAATTGATAAGGCATATAGTACCGGCGACCCCGTAGCACCAAAAAAACAGATCATTTACTTATCATCATTTTTATTAGGCTTAGTGGTTCCAATGGTAGGCCTTTATATTTTAGATCTTTTAGATACTAAAGTGCATGGAAAAAAAGATGTAGATAAAGTGAAGATCCCTTTTTTAGGAGATATTCCTCAAACAACAGCAAAAGAAAAATTAGTTGTAATTGCAAATAACAGATCTAATATTGCCGAAGCATTCCGCTTGCTGCGTACCAATGTTGAATTTATTAACAGCGCTAATAAGAATAATTGTAAAACGGTATTTGTTACTTCTACCATTGGAAAGGAGGGCAAATCGTATATTGCCCTCAACTTAGCGGCGAGTTTCGCCCTTTCGGGAAAAAAGACGTTGCTGATAGGTACCGATTTACGCGCGCCTAAGATCCTATTGTATTTAGGTCTTGCAGATAAATTAGGATTAACAAACTACATTACCGACGCCAACATTGAACTTAAAGATATTATTTTTAATGCGCCCAATGTGACCAATTTTGATATCCTGCCCTCAGGACCTATTCCTCCCAACCCGGCAGAGTTATTAATGCACCCGCGCATTAAAGAAATGTTTGACCTCGCAAAGAGTTCTTATGAATACATTATTGTAGATACTGCACCGGTGGGATTAGTTGCAGATACCCTTTTGATAAATATGTATGCCGATTGCACAGTATTTGTTGCACGGGCCAATTACCTTGATAAACGTTTGTTACGAATTGCAGAAACACTGAACCGCGAAAAACGCCTCCCAAATATGGCTGTTTTAGTAAATGGCTCTGATTACAAAAGAGGCTACGGTTACGGGTACGGCTATGGTTACGGTTATGGGTACGGGGGGTATGGCTATGGAGAAGAAAAAAAGAAATCGGGTTGGAAGAAGATCATATCATGAAGGGTATCAGAAGAAAATATATAGCTTTATCGTCAGTAGTTGTCTTTTCTGCGGTGTTTGTTTTAAGATACCTTTCCCATCAGGATTTTTATCAGCCTAATGAATCAGTTAAAATTTATTTTGAATTTGCTGTTTTAATTCTTCAACTTATTTTAATGACGCTGATCTTTAAAATAAAAAATAATGATATCAAAAGTATTTTAACCACATTTAATGTCATTATTACCATACTCTATATAATGATGTATCTTTATACTTCATTTACCTCTTAGATACCAACTGATATAAAATGTAGGTCAAACAGGTGTGAAGATAATAAAACTGTGTGCCTCATAGACGTTTATCCTTTATTAACGCTCCTTTGGCGAAAACTTTTTAATTTCGCTGCCGTTTTTTTTGATGGTGTCGCAAAAAATTAATATTTTAGTTTATTGTAGCATTGTTAATTAATGAGAACTTTTGTTTTAGGTATTTTAGCTTTTATAAGCATAAGCGGATTTTCACAAGAACCTCTCTTAACAGATAATGTTGGTACTAAGGTATGCATCGGTTTTCCGGGTATAACCGCCGCGCAGTTAAGCCAGGTGCAAACCGAGTTTGCAAAATACGACCATATTGTAAGCGCCAGGTATGTTTTTGGCAACTATAAAGAAATGGCAATTTCCTTCGACCCTAATAACTTTCATTTTCATACCTATTACGACCTACTAAAAGTGATAAGCCCTTATTACGATGTAGACAAATGCTATTTTGATGAAGATGCTGCTTATAATATTTTAATTAATCAAACAACAGAAAATTTTTTCCAGGTCAAATAGATGTTCAGGTTAAATAAAATAATATTCGTTTTTCTATTTCTTTCATTCGTTAGTAAGGCCCAAACAACTTATATAATGAGTAATGCCGGTGCCACAATAAACTGCGCATCCAACAACTTATTTTATGATAGCGGTAATATTGGCGGTAATTACAGTAATAACGAATCGTTTACAAAAACATTTACAGCGCCTGCGGGTTATTGCCTGTTCGTTAATTTTGGCGACTTCAACAGTCAGGCCTGCTGCGATCAGTTAGATATTTATGATGGACCAAATACAGGCAGTCCTTTATTGGCAAGTTTAGCAGGTAATTTAGGGGCTAATGGCCCATACTATGCTTCCGGTTCAACACTTACTTTCGATTTTAATTCAAACGGAACAACTGTTAGGCCGGGTTGGGAAGCCACCATCACCTGCCAGGCAGTATGCTCGGGAGTGGTTCCGGGGGGTACAGTTACCAATGTTTCTCCAACATGCCCGTCTACCGGGTCGGTTCAACTGTCTGTAAACGCCAGTTATTTTGGTTGTGGCATCACTTATCAATGGCAGTCGGCGCCTGCTTTGGCGGGCCCATGGACAAATATTGCCGGGGCAACATTTGCCACACTTACAGTACCCGTAAGTACAACTGTATTTTACAGGCGCAAAACCACCTGTGGAGCATCAACCGGCACAAGTACAGCCATGGCCTCAACATCGGTAATTACAAGTGGATGTGACCTTAGCAGCTATACAGGCGCCACCACCCCATATAGTTTTGATTCGTTTGTTGGAACCACAACGCCCAGCACAGACGACGTTCTTTTTTCTACCATCGTTAACTTTGGCTTTCCATTTTGCTATGCCGGCGGGCAGTATTGGGGGGGATATATAGCATCCAACACATCTTTTGTTTTAGATGCAGTGCCTTGTTATCCCAATATTAAAACAAACGTTTATGCGGCAGGTGGCGTGGCCACCGGCTATGTTATAAATAACGCGGCCCCCATTAACGGAACTAGCATTCCGCGTAATGCCATATTAGGCCCCTGGCAAGACGCCGATCCATCTGTCGGTGGAACCATCCGTTATACCACTTTAGGTACGGCACCTTTTCGCAGGTTTGTTGTTTCTTTTGAAAGCATACCAATGTTTAACTGTGCAAGTAGTGCTGCAACAAATTTTGTTGGGCAGATCAAACTCTTTGAAACAACAAATAACATCGAGATCCATATTGGAAATAAAGCTTTATGCGTAGGATGGAATGGTGAAGATGCAGTAATGGGATTACATAATTACAATGGCACAGTATATGTACCACCTGTTAACGCTACCGCACATAACTATCCAACTAACTGGACGATGACCAACACTGCCTATCGTTTTACTTCAGCTTGTGCAGCCAGTGGCGGCCAGTGTTTTACATTACCCGTTAATTTTAAAAGCTTTTACGGACAACAGGTTGACGGCATCAATAAATTAACCTGGGAAACCGCTCTTGAAGAAAATGTTACTGAATTCATTGTTGAAAGAAGTACCGACGCCACTAATTTTACCCAAATAGGAAGCGTTAAGCCAAATAACCTCCCATCTAAATACGACTTTAACGACGCTACATTTAAAGCTAATGTGATCAATTATTATAGGGTAACGGCAGTAGAGAACGGAAGGCAAAAAAGCACTTATGTATTGCCAATTGGTGGTAATTTTGACGATATCAGTGTGTCCGAGATCTATCCAAACCCTATAAAAGACAATTTTACGCTTTCATACGATGCAAAAGTACAAACAGAAACTGAAGTAGTAATTAAAGACCTGTATGGCAGAACTGTAAAAACAACCAACCATTCTATAGGTGTTGGTAATACCAGAACCCTTATCAACTGCCCTGAGTTATCTGCTGGTGTTTACATCGTTATCGTCCACGATAAAAATACCGGCAGGGCAATTTCTCAGCAAAAATTAATTGTTGCTCAATAGTTAATTCTAAAATCTAAATCTTATTTCAACTAATTTATTGATCCTGTGGGGATTTAATTGCTTTTTCGGCGAATTATTGTAAATTTGTTTAAACAGATTGTTATGAAATATTTAATTATTTATGTTTTGATATTTGTATCAGTTGGTTTGTATTCTTTTCCTGCAGCTTCACAAAAAACAGTTACAACGCCAAATAATAACTTCGATTCGGTTGAGGTATTTGTAAGTATTACAGCACATAACGATGTTGTTTATAATGATGTAAAAGCTCTTCTCAATAATTTAAATGGCGTTAAATACCTTGCCTATTGCCCTAATCACGCTGTTTTTATGGTGTATATCGATAAAAATATTTACGCAACAAATAACGATTTTAAAAACAGGTTACTTAAATCGTTATATCAATACACTAAATTATTAGATCTTAAAACCGGCGCATTCAAAGATTTTAAATTATTCTGCGCTGCTAATGAGGCAGAAAGCGCGGTATTAAAAACTAAATTTGGAGAGTAAACATGAAGCAATACTTGAAAATTATATTGTTAATGTTTTTTATTGCGGTTAAAAGTACTGCGCAAATAACTTACAATTTTACAGCATTGGCGGGCGCGTTTACACCAAATGCAGGGGCAACCGTTCTTCACGCGGTGGGGGTTGACGACGCCATGTCTGCTGCTACAAATATTGGTTTTACCTTTCAATTTGGCTGTATTAATTATACTACTTTCCAGGCAAGCTCAAATGGTTTTTTAACTTTAGGCACAACAGCCGCCGGAAGCAATTTAGGAAATAACCTTACTACCAATGGCGACAGGCCAATTGTTGCTCCACTGTGGGATGATCTTTCTGTTGGCACAGGCGGAAGCGTGAATTATGTACTAACCGGTGTAACGCCAAACCGGGTGATGACCATTGAATGGCTTAATATGAACTGGAACTATACGTCCGGAACTCCAGTGATCTCTTTCCAGGTAAAATTATACGAAACCTCAAACCGTGTTGATCTTGTATACCGGCAGGAAGCCGGCGCTATTGTTGTAAATGGCGCATCTATTGGTTTAGGGGGGCAATTAAGCGGCGATTTTTATTCTTTAAATAATACCAGCACTGCTCCCGGCGTTTCGCAGGCGCTCGAAACAACAAGTATTGCCACAAAGCCTAACACTGGCCAGGTATACAGGTGGGACCCCATTTTATGCTCTGGTACCCCAACAGTTGGTTCTGCTGCAGCAACGCCAAGTGTTAAGTGTGCTAATTTTACAACAACATTAACTCTGCCGGGATTAACGCCGGCTTGTGGTGTGGCCTATCAATGGCAATCTGGCCCTACCGCTGCAGGGCCATGGACAAATATTGCAGGCGCAACTACTTATAGTGCAACAGCAGCGGTAACGGCAAATACCTTTTACCGATGTGTGCTGGCTTGTGGCGTATCATCAGTTGCAAGTTCGGTGGCCCAGGCAAGTATTACACCGTCAGGTTCTTGCGGTCTTTGCGGCATTACCAGTATTACTATCCCTTATTCAGCCACCGGCACTACCTGTGGCGCGGGAGATGATCTTACCTCAACCAACGCTACTAATATTTGCGGATCATCACTTTATTATGGTGGTGAGGACGCTGTGTTCTCATTTACCCCAACCTCATCGGGTATGATATCCATAACCTATTCAACCAGTGGCAGCTCTGCCGGAATTGCGCTTTACCAGGGTTGCCCGGTCTCTGGCGGTACTTGTGTTGGCTATAGCCAGGGCTTAAGTTCATTTAGTGGTAATACTAATTTGTGTTTAAATGTTACTTCCGGCCAGGCTTATTATTTTGTGATCGACTCATGGCCAACACCAGCCTGTAACCCATATGATTTTTCAATTTCTGCACCTTTAACCACCACCACCGGATGCAGCCTTGGTTCATATAACGCAGCCAGCACGCCGTATAGTTTTGATACTTTTGTTGGTACAGTTTTACCAACCACTGATGACGTATTATTTAATTCGATCGTAAATTTTGGCTTTCCGTTTTGTTTTAGCGGCACCCAATACTGGGGCGGGTATGTAGCGTCTAATTGCGCTTTTGTATTCGATGCCGTTCCGTGTTATCCAAATATTTCAACCAGTACCTATGCAGCCGGGGGTGTTGGTACAGGTTATACCATTGGTTCGGCAGCGCCCGTTAACGGCACGTCAATTCCCCGGAACGCCGTATTGGCACCCTGGCATGATTCTAACCCAAGTTTAGGCGGCACTATGCGTTATGCAACACTTGGCGTGGCACCAAACAGGCGTTTTGTGGCCTCGTGGGAAAGTATTCCAATGTACTCTTGTGGTACTTCAAGCCCGGCTATTTATTATACCGGCCAGGTAAAATTATACGAAACAAGTAACAATATCGAGATCCACGTTGGCAACAAAGGCATTTGTCCTGGCTGGAATGGCGGTTATGCCGTTATGGGATTACATAATTTTGACGGCACAATTTACAGGCCACCTGTTAATGCTACAGCACATAATTATCCAACACAATGGGTAATGACCAACACTGCATACCGTTATACTGCTCCGTGTGCCGTTTCGGGTGGGCCATGTATTACATTGCCAAATAATTTTAAAAGTTTTTACGGGCAGCAAATTGAAACTGTAAATAAATTAAGCTGGGAAACTGCGGTAGAAGAGAATATCTCTGAATTTATTGTTGAAAGAAGTACAGACGCTATTAATTTTACAGAGGTAGGTCGCACTTTACCTAACAATAAACCATCTAAATATGATTTTAATGATATCACGTATAAACCAAGTATCATTAATTATTACAGAATAACTTTATTGGGCGTAACCGGGCGTATCAGTACTTATATATTGCCTATTGGCGATGATATTGAGGATGTGAATGTATCAGAGATCTATCCTAATCCGGTAAAAGATAATTTTACCCTTACTTACAATTCAAAAATAGAAACCCAAACAGAGGTTATTATTAAAGATATGTATGGGCGCATTGTAAAGACATCACATCATAGCATTAACGCCGGTAATACACGAACAATTATTAATTGCTCTGAGCTTACAACAGGTGTTTACATTGCCGAGGTAAAAGATTCGGTTAACGGCAAAGTTATTTCCCAGCAAAAACTAATAGTTCTTAATTAGAACTGACTTTTTAGATCTTTAATAAAGCAATACATCAAAGTAGTATTTGATTTTAACTGGCCAGCCATAATTAACTATCTATGCCCGTTAATGCATTGAAATAATAGAAAGGGTTGACACAAAATAAACAGAGCTGTAAATGTTTTAAATAAAAAAGCCATTCCGTTTTTGGAATGGCTTTATTGTTCTTAAATGTTTTACTTGAATGTTTTATTTACCTTTTTTAGCGGTTTTTAAAACTGGTTTACCGGATAGTGGTTTAAGCCTGTATACTACACCAACAGAGTGATGAAGATAATTTGATTTACTACCACCTTTTAAAGCAAACTTGCCTACCGATTGTAAATTAAGTCCAAAACCTTTATAGATCCAAAAATTCATACCCAGTCCAAGATTGGTGGTTCCAATACTTTTTTGAGTTGCATTAACAGCAGAACGGTAAGTGTAACCATAACCTGCAGTTAAATACGGATCAAAAAAACTTGGGTGAAGAAATAATGTTTCAAAATGGTATCTTGGGTTTATATCAGCCGAGAAAAAAGTATTGCTTTTTAATTGAGTAACGTTATCAACTACAGAATTAGCTTTATACCCGGTATAGGCAAATTCAACATTAATACTCCAGCCTTTTTTTAAATAAGCTTCGGCCATAATTTTACTTGGAAAAGGAGTTAACTGCCAGTTTTTAGTATCAAACTTAAATTGATATTCTTTTCCATTGTCAATAACAATATGCTCGCTTAAACCAAATACCAAAGTGGTATTTTTTAGCCTTTGTATAACGGTTTGCGCATTACCATAATGTATGGCAGTAAGCGCAAGAAGCAAAAGCGATATAGATCTTAAAGATTTCATTTTTTATTAATTAAAATTATTTTGTTGTTTTTAAGAAAGTATAACGTCTTCCTAATTTGCCCGGACGATTACCCATGCCATATTCAAAACGATATACAACCCCAACGGAATGATGTAAATAATTTGATGTACCCTGTTGCATTGCAAATTTGGCAACGCTCTGTGCATTTAAACCAAGATTTTGATAGATCCATACATTAAAACCAAGCCCAAGGTTAGCCGTTCCGGTATTTGGGTTTTTAGCAATTGAGCGCATGGTATAACCATAACCACCAAGAACATAAGGATCGAACCAATGCGTATCCCCGATAATTTCATTAAGATCGAATTTTACATGGCCATCAAAAGAAAAGAATGTTCCGTTTTTTGTCAGAATGTCACCATTAACCTCTTTACCGGTTTTGTATTGGGTGTAAGCAAATTCTCCCTGAAAACTCCAGCCTTTTACAAAATAACCATCAATTGCCAAACGGGTAGGGTATGGTAAAAAATTCCATGAATTGCTGGCGTTAAACAATTTATTGAATGGATGTCCATCATCATCAATTACATGGCCACCAAGATTAAATGTCCACGGTGTTTTTTTAAAAAAACGTTTTATAGGAGATTGTTTTTTTCCTCCGCCTTGCGCATTAGCAACCGAAACGATTGAGATAAGGAATAAAAACAATAATGAAGTTCTAAAAAATTTCATAGTTAAAAAAATTAAAATAAACCAAAAACAAAGTATTTTTTTGCTTTTAATTTACGACGTACAATATTACAAAAATTTTCTAAAAGAGCAATAGCTAAGTCGCTTTTTATATTATTGATAATCAATTAATTAAACAAAAAACCCTTATTTTAAGAAATACAGGCCCTTGCGGTTTTTAACGGTATGACATTAATTTTTTGGAATTGATCTCATTCAACAAAGAACAATGTTTCTTCACTCTTTTTTGCCTTGTTCCTAAATAAAAAATCCAGTGATTTTTTAACGGGCCCTTCGATCATTAAAAAAAGGCAGATCAAAGGCAGCCCAACCTTTATAGTGGTTTGGTTTGTAATGTTAAGTATGAAAAAACAACTACTTTTTAACGCCATGGCAGTTTGCTGCCTGCTGATATTGAACATTAAAACGGTTGCGCAACAATCTTTCTGCGCCAAAAATTACACTACCGATGTGATGGCATCGTTGGTGCAAACGCCCGATGGTGGCTATGTGCTGGGCGGTTATAGTCCGGATAGCGTGGGGGCCTATGGTTTTCATCTTATGAAAACAGGCGCAAGCGGCAACCTGCTTTGGACCCGCACAGTGGGCGGGTTTAGTGATGAGTGGGGTTATTCGCTTATTAACACCTGGGATAAAGGCTTTGCAATGGCCGGCCTTACATATAGCTTTGGCCAGGGCGCACACGATACTTATATCACTAAGCTCGACTCTTTGGGCTTTTTACAATGGTCTGCCGTGGTGGGAGGTACCGATTATGATTACCTCACCTCAATTGTGCAAACCAGCGATAGCGGTTATGTAGCTGCCGGAACCACAAAATCTTTTGGCGCGGGTGGTTACGATGTATACGTTATTAAACTCGATAAACTTGGCGCCGTACAGTGGACGCGCACTGTGGGAGGAACGAATAACGACGGTGATTTTCTTGGCACTTCAATTATACAAACTGCTGATGGTGGTTATGCAATAACCGGTAGCACAAGATCTTTTGGCGCTAACACCGGCGATATTGATATGTATGTTATAAAACTAAATTCAAACGGTACGCTGGCTTGGACAAAAACCGTTGGTGGTGCAATGATAGATGACCCATACGGAATTGTACAAACAAATGATGGCGGTTATGCCATTGCCGGCAGCACTTCTTCTTTTGCAAGCGCTTATGATTATTACCTGGTAAAACTGGATGCAAGTGGAAATGTGCAGTGGACACAAACTGCAGGCGGCTCAGGAAATGATATGTGTGAAGGTTTTATTCAAACCTCTGATAATGGCTTTGCCCTGATTGGCCGCAGCCAGTCTTTTACCCCAAGCTATTTTGACGGATACCTTGTAAAGTTTGATGCTAATGGTGTCTTTCAATGGTCGCGCACTATTGGCTCTACCGATCCTCAGGACACGGAAGAACCAAAAGATATTATTCAAACAAGCGATGGCGGTTTTGCATTAACCGGCGGTACACGCAATTTTGCATTTGGTGTGCAATCCATGCACTGTTATTTTGTAAAGCTGGATGCAAATGGTAACGGTTGCTGCATAAAAGGTATTGACCAGGGGCAAACAGGTACAGGTGGCACCAACAAAGTAACCGGTGGCACTGCAAGTAGTGGTGGCTTGGTAACTTCGGGAGGTGCCGTAAAACATTATGGTATCTTAGCCATCATCTGTTCGGGAGTTATTACCACCATTGATGAAACAGACCTTATCAATAATATATCCTTGTTTCCAAATCCTTTTACATCGCAAACAACATTACAAACAGAAGCTTTTCTTGATCGCGTAACAATTTCTGTTACCAATTGTGTAGGTCAAACTGTTGACGAAATAAAGGATGTTTCGGGATATAGCGTTACCATTTCAAGAAATAACCTTGCTGCAGGTGTTTATTTTGTTAATGTGAAACAAGGCAGTAAGGTAGTTGCCATTAAAAAAATGATCATAACAGGATAAGAAGATCTGATCAAAAAAAGGCCGCGTAGTATGTGGCTTTTTTTATTGCCAGCTACTAAGGTTTGCTATACATAACATAACCGTATGTTTTATTACCATATTTCCTGATCAGTTTAGGGAAGGTGAACAGTAGCAAATTCCAGGGAAAAAAAAGTGGTAATTTTTTTCCAATTCTGTCTGCTTCGTCAAGAATGAGAAGATTTTCATTTATCTTCCATCCCTGCCGGCTAAAAAAACTTAACGGTTCTTCAACCTGAAACTGTAAAGGAACATTCTGTAATTTATTTTTTTGTAAGGCTTTGGTTCCCCGGTTTTTTCTAAGCCCGCCCCTGCTATAATCCTGTATCCAGTAATGGAACGAGGAAATACCGAACAGATCTTCTGAAAGTTGAGTTGCCTGTTGATTGGTTAAGTAGCCAATTACACCTTCGGTAATGATCAGCGCACTTTTTGTTGTATTGCCAAGTTGTCTAAAAAGCTCTTTTCTTTCCACATCTTTTGAAAGATCAAAAGGAATTCTTTCAAGGTGGCAGTGTGGAGCTTCCGGCTTTAAAATTTCATTTTTGTAATCAACAATATTTTTAAAATCAACCTCTATCCAATTAAGGTGTGCGGGTAAATTCATCCGGTACGGCCTGGTATCAAGCCCTGCGCCCAGGTTAATAACGGTATCAATGCCTTTAGAAACTGCAATCTCCACAAGGCGATCAATAGCGCAGGTTCTCACGATCATGGCAAAGGCCATTGATTTGGTATGCGGCGTAGTTGCCACCATCTCAAATCCCTTTTCCCCGGCCAGTTTTTCAGCCAAATGATCGTTGATCACAGGATGCTTGCTTTTGGTTTCTTTTGCTCTGTATGCAGCAATCCAGAGAGCGGTATCAGAAATATGGTTAATGGTATTTTCCATTTATTTCAGTTTAATAAAACGTATTGCGGTTTAACGTTTAAGTTTTTTTTATTATGTCCAAACAATAGAATCACTGTAATTGTTTAAACAAATTGTAAAATAGCTTTACCGGGGATATTTACAGAGGGCGAAAAATTTGAACGTAATTGTACGTTATTAAAAATAAAAAAGCCCCTGAAAATCAGAGGCTTTATTTTATGTACCCGGTGGGTTGGAATTCTCTAACTTCCTTGAGGACTTCAATCGGATCAGAAAATTGAAGGCTTTTCTGGGAATGTGATCCAAAAAGCGATGTTTTTTGACCGATAGCCGTCAAATTTGACGGTTATTTAAAGCCTCCATCTGAGATTTCCGACCATATTTCAAGATTCAGATCTTCTTTTGAGACTAATTGAAGAAATCCAAAGTTTGGCCCGATATCCTGATTTGTACTGAACTCATAGGTCATTTGACCTTCGTTTCCTAACCTTAACGAATGGCTTATACTTTGTCCATTTGCATCCTTTAGCGCTAGGGTTATCTCTTTGCCATTGGCTGAAGCCGGATATCTCAAATGGAAGATAGTTTCATAATAATTAATGCCTCCCTTTACAAATATATCTGTTGGCACGTTTGCCTTCAGGTTGAGTCCCATCCTTTCTATGTAAGGCTTATTAGTCATAATAATAGCGGGTTCTTTTTTACTATCATTTCCATAGCATTTCAAAATTTCTTCTAAAAGACTATTTTGAAGAGCCTTGCCCGTTCCCGAATCCGGTTTTTTCTTCCAAGAGATCTTCCCTTTTTGCTTGTTAATCAAACTTAGGTAGTTTTTTCCCTCGCCAAAAGCAAGCTTATAAATATGTGGGAAAGCACGCATTATCGCTCCAAAACCGTTCGTTTTAACCAACTGACTATTATCCGTCTTTAATACCTTTTCCGCATGTTTATCAATATCTGAATTATTAAAAAACTTTAAAGGAACTGGCCAATCTTCTGGAAAAACCTCTTGATAAGCTTTAAAGTAGAAAAATAAATTGTCAAAAATTGCCTGTGTATTTCTATCCTTTAATCCAGTTTTATTTACAGCTTCCCTGACGTAATCGATAAAGAATGCTTGCGAAATAGCTCCACTTCCAATGCCCAACATTTTAATCTGCCTGTATAGTGGGCTCTTTTCAGAGCGATATAAATTCTCGCAAATTGTATGGAATCGTTTTAAATCTGTCGCTTCACCCTTTTCAATATTTCCATATAAATCATATATAAGCGATTTGTTCACCGCCTTCTGTTTGCCATTAATATCAGCGAAAAGTTTTGCTGCAGTCGGCTTAGAGACATTTATTAAAATAACAGCAATGATTTCGAGTTCTGAAGCAATATTTTTATCTACCAATGACAACCCAGCCAATCGATGTTGACCATCGATAATAGAAAATAAAAAGTCATCTGGAAGAGTGAATTCTCCGATATCTTGTTGTTCATACTTTTGAAATTCCTCTTCGAGATCGGGATATTTTGAAATGTCGGCGGAAAGAAGAACTGTATTTGGCAAAAAGTTTTGTGTATCTGACTCAATAAACTTCTTAATACTATTAATTCTATCAACTTGTAGCCTCCTCTGAATTCCCTCTTCGTCAGAATGCAATTCGATTCCTCTCTTTGTGATTGCTTCAATGTACTTTTTGTCCTTAATTATTATGTCATCTCTTTCTAGCTCAGAATATGGTTCCCGATAATGGAAATTAATCTTATCTAATAAAATTGAAGCTTTGACTTTGGTAACATAAAATGTTTCCCCGCGCTGCCGTATTTTTATGTATGGTATTTTAATCATTGCGGGATCGTTAATTCTTCTTCTTCGTTATTGAATTGCTGTGCTGTTTCAACAACACTTGATAAATCTGCGATCTCTACATTCCTGAATGTCCTTTTTCTGAAAAATGGAATCACAACGTATAATACAAGATCGGTGAACAAATAAAAAATTGCTGAAAGATAAATCGATTGGTAAACACTCAACATTGTAGAATCCGTTGAAGGTGTTTTAATGTAAAGAACAATGGTTACAAAAATTGCTAGAGCCATACAGCTCCATCTGATGTAATCATTTTTTTCAGCGCCGTAAACACTTTTTAAGTTTGCCCGGACTTTTAGGTCGTAAGAGTAAATATCCTTTTCACTTGTATCAAAAGGATATATGAAGATCCTTGTCTCATTTATATGATTACAATTTGCGTCTTTGATAACACTCTTCACCTTGATAAATGATTGATTCAGAATTTGCTCAACCGATAAGTCACCAAATGCAATAATTTCAACGGCAATATTATTGCGCCCTCGAACGCTCGAGCTATCTTTCTCAAACAAAAAAATTCTGATATTTTTTGAAGTAAGATACCCTAGAAGAAAGTTAGGTGAATTGAGACTTTTAATATTGGTGTATGTTAGATTATTCCATTCGTTCGAAATAACCTGAGCAAAGTCTCCCTCGAAATCTAATTCATTTTCAAGACAAGACTTAACATGGTTTTTAATTGTGAGATCACGCTTCAACCAGAAGCCTTTCTTTATTTCTATGTCAAATTTAATGACGTTCACAAGATCTCAGATATTAGGTAACATAAATATACAGTTTTTTCAAAAACACGACATTTTTGCAGCTAAAAAGCTGAGTATTAATGAAAAATGACGAAGAAAACAGAGTTCAATTAAAGGCCTACACTTTAAAGGATCTGGCCGAAATTTATGAGGTAAGCGAGAAGATCATCCGGCAGTGGCTCGTGCCATTCGAACATGAAATCGGTAAAAAGCAGGGATGGTATTATACACCAAAGCAAGCCGAGATCATATTTGCCAAACTCGGAATCCCACAAGTGATCTATATAAGCTAGGTACTTGAAAAATCGCGAATTCTTCCAAATTCTGCCCATTTGCGCCCACCTGAGACAAGAAAATCCAAGTTAGGCCAAAAGCGGACATGGATTTTTTTGCCTGTATTTTATTTGCATCAGAATAAAAGATCATGTGCAACATAAGACATATTCTAAGGCTTCACACTCAGAATCAAACTCAATCAGAAATTATTGTGCAAACCGGTATTCCACGCAAAAATCTTAAGAAGTACATCGAGATCTTCAAAGCAAGCAAATTAACCTTTGAAGAATTAAATGAACTAAGCGACAAAGACCTTGACGAACTTTTCGTGATCCCGCAAGAACCTGTCAATGAAAAAATCGAGGCGTTGTATAAGTATTTTCCGAAAGTAGATCGTGAGCTAAGAAAAAAGGGCGTGACAATTCAATTGCTATGGGAGGAGTACATTAAAAAATTCCCCGATGGTGTGAGCATGACTCATTTTAAAAGGCATTTGTTCCGTTGGAAATCAAGGGTTGCTCCTGTAATGAAGCGAGAACACAAAGCCGGAGATAAACTGTATATAGATTTTGCGGGGGAGAAACTTACGATCTACGAAAAAGAAACTGGGGAATCGAAACAGGTAGAAGTTTTTGTGGCGATCCTGGGCGCAAGTCAGCTAACTTATGTGCAGGCTGTGATGACTCAACAAAAGGAAGACTTTATTCCTGCCTGCGAAGATGCCTTACATTTTTACGGGGGAGTTCCGGCAGCTATTGTTCCTGACAATTTGAGATCAGCAGTAGCGAAAAGTCATAAATATGAGCCAACGATCAACGAGACATTCTCTGACTTTGCGGAACATTATAATACAACTATCCTTCCAGCAAGAGCATACAGGCCAACCGACAAAGCCTTGGTTGAAATTGCAATCAACATTATTTATACCCGTATTTACGCAAAACTCCGTGATCAAAAATTTTATTCGCTGGATTATTTGAATGCGGCTATTTCCTATGCCCTTGAAGAACACAATAATCAACTCTTAACCGGTAGAGATTATAGTAGACGGAAAAAATTTGAGGAAGTTGAAAAGAATACTTTGCTTCCATTGCCACTGCTTCGCTACGAGTTTAAAAAGCAACTATACGCAACAGTGGGAACTAACGGTCACGTGGCACTAACAGCGGACAAACATTATTATAGCGTCCCATACCGTTTCATTGGGAAGAAAGTTAAAGTAATGTACACTCGATATAACGTCGAAGTATTTTATCACTACGAAAGGATAGCAATTCACAAACGAATGAAATCAGCATACAGCTACACAACAGATCAGGAACTTTAGACCCTCGATACAAGCATGTCAATGATGCGTCTCCTGAAAAATTTATTGCGCTCGCAGAAGCGATCCATAAAGATGTAAAACTTTACATCATTAAAATTCTCAATAAAAATCATCATCCCGAAAAATCATTTCGACTATGTTCCGGCGTTTTAAGCTTTGCGAAAAAGGTTGGCAACGAAAGATTAATCAAGGCTTGCCAAAGAGCGCACAGCTTCGGATGTTACGATTTCAATACGATCCAAAAGATTCTTGAGAAAGGTCTTGATACAGTAAGTGAAGAAGAACAAGAAGAAATTCCAATGCCTGCCCATGAAAATATCCGAGGAGGCGATTATTATAAATAACCTAAAAAACAAAAACATGAACGCAGCAACTTTAGAAAAAATGAAGAAGATGAAATTCTTCGGAATGTACAGAACATTCAAAACAAGTATTGAGTCAGGAAAAACGGAAAGCTACACCGTTGACGAAATGATCTCTAATCTTATCGAGTCAGAATGGGATGATCGCAAGAATAGAGGTATTGAACGACAGCTCAAAAATGCGCGATTCCGTTACAAAGCATCAATGGAAGAGCTTAATTTCGATTCGGATCGCAATCTTGATAAAAATAACCTCATGAGATTCGGTGATTGTTCATTCATTGATAAATTTGAAAATATCCTTCTTACAGGAAGTACGGGAATAGGTAAAAGTTACATTGCCTCCGCAATTGGACACCAAGCATGTGTTTTGGGATATAAGGTAGTCTATTATAATACTGCAAAGCTGATCGCAAAATTGAAGATTGCAAAAGCTGACGGATCATACCTGAAAGAGCTTGCAAAAATTGAGCGTAACCATGTTCTGATTCTCGATGATTTTGGCATTCAACCTTTCGATGCTCAGGGACGAGCCATGTTGATGGAAATTATTGAAGATCGTCATGGTAAAAGTTCAACAATTGTTACGTCTCAAATTCCAGTATCGAAGTGGTATGAGGTGATAGGAGATCAGACTATGGCGGACGCTATTCTCGATAGGATCGTTCATCAGTCTCATCGACTTGAGTTGAAAGGAGAATCTATGAGAAAGAAAAAGCCAATGGCTCAGGCAGCCTAATTATTCACTATGAGCATTTTAAAAGGTCGGGAGATAAAAACCCGGCCTTTTTTATTTTTAAGTCTTTGTAACAATAGTCAATTAAATGCCAATATTGCCCAATGTTACACTCAAAAATGGACCTGTAACAAAAGGCAATTATATTAATTTGTTGCCTTTTGTTACATTTTTAATCTCTTGAATTGTAACAAATGGCAATTTTATTAATTTATTGCCGAAAGTTACATTTGTAACATTGGGCAAAAATAAATACATTTGCCTTAAATAACAGAACTAGACATTGGAAACTGACGATTTAAAAATATTCCTGTCCTCAAACGAGACTTTTACAAAAGAAAGGCTTCGGGATTTTTTTTCCAAAAATGGAGAAAAGATCACGGATCAAAATCTTCGCGTTCGAATTAATCGCCTAAAAGCCAAAGAAAAAATAATAGCTGTAGGAAGAGGTTTGTATCGACTCAATGATAAAAAGGTATTTGAGCCGGAACTAACTCCTTCTCTAAAAACAATTTGTAGTAAAATAAAGAAGGAATTTCCTTTTTTAAATTTCATTCTATGGTCATCGACCTGGCTCAATGAATTAACCACTCTTCAACTGATGCGTAATATACTCATTATTGAAGTAGAAGCTGGTTCTGAAGAGGCCGTATTCGCAAAGCTGAAAGAAGAAATTCCTTTTGGATGTTTCTTAAATCCGACCGAAGCTGAATGGGAAAACTACAAATCCGATGATGAGAACATTGTTATAAAAACAATGATCTCCGAATCTCCCCATAAATCTCATGCCGGAATGAAGATCGCACGAATAGAAAAGATCTTAGTTGATCTTTACTGCGATAAATTTTGGAAGATGATCTTTTCAAGTGAAACGATGAATGTTTACTCAGAAGCATGTGAGAATTATGCGGTGAATTTTAGTACTCTTCTAAGTTATGCTGCAAGGCGTGGTAAACGCGAAGAGATTTGGAATTATATTAAATCGTTGGAAGCAATTGATAAAAAAATAATAAATCTGATAGAAAAATGATAAAACCGGAATCGTACTCTCAACAATGGCTTGATTCAAAATTGAATGAATATGAAGCTACCAATTACGACTTGGCGGAAAAAATGACTTTTGCATTTCTCCTGCTTGAGCACCTGAAGTTAAAAGGGCTTGACTTTATTTTTAAAGGGGGAACATCGCTCGTTCTGATGCTTGATAAGTTCCACCGATTTTCAAAAGACATTGACATTATCCTTGCAGTAAAGCCGGAGAATCTGCACGCAATCTTTGATCAGATCATAAAGGATACTCCCTTTACAAAATGGGAAGTAAGCGAGAGGAAAAATGACGAGTTTCAAGTTCCCAAGGAACATTTCAAGTTCTATTATAATCAAAGCAAACCGTCGAAATTCCCGGAGCAACCTGTACTGTTGGATATCATTTATGTTGAAAGTACCTATCCCGCTACGCGAAAAGTAAACTTGGTTCATTCCTTTTTATCAACGGAAGAACCACACACTGAAATTACAATTCCATCACTTGATTCCATCGCTGGAGATAAGCTTTCCGCTTTTGCACCAACAACAATTGGAATCCCAATGGGGAAAAACAAAGCAGTTGAGATCGCAAAACAACTCTTTGATGTAAATCAGATGTTTGAATTAATGGAAGATTCAGAAATTGTTCGTCAAAGCTTTGAGCAAACGTCTTTAATGTGCATCAATCACTATAAGAAAGACTACACCATTGATCACATTTATACAGATGTTATTAATACAGCGTTTGCTATGGCAATGATGGGAAAAACGCATCCAGAACTCTTTAATGAGATCAAAGCAGGGGTAAGTTCGTTAAGTCAGTATCTGAGTAAAAAATCAAATTTCGGCTACAACGTTGCACTGACCGCTGCTGCACGAATTGGATATTTAGCAGCCTGCTTAATGAAAGGAGTGAAGCCAATGAAACTTGATTGGAAATCTGTTTCGCCGGAAGAAATCAAAAACAAAAAGATCGAACATCCCGAATATTTCGTTCTCAACAAAGCCCTTAAAGCAGGTTATCCTGAAGCTTGGTACTATTGGCTACATACAGCAGAAATATTAAGTAAGGATACTGTTCCAGCGGTAGCAGCGGCACCCATTTCAAAAGAGAATGATAAAGGACATGGTAACCAAACTACGTTAACCTTTATTATTAACGGGAAGGAGATCGTTCTTGACAATATTAATTTGAATGAGCCTTTACGTGCAGCAGTTGAGCAAGCGCTGAGTAAATCCGGAAGTACCGGAAGACCACTTAGTGATTATCTTGTAAAATATAATGATCAAGATTTGGACATCAACAAAAAGGTTGGTGACTATCACTTCCCGAAGGATGCAAAAATATTCTTGACCTTAAAATCAGGTGAAGGTGGAGAATAACAATTTACAATATGTGCAGCCTGAAATTTCGCGCTCAAAATTTGAGAGCGAGATGAATGAGTTTTTCCAAATACAAGATGTTTGGAGACAAAAGGGGGTGATCTGCGTTAAGGCAGAATTTCCCGCTGCGCATTTTATTTTTATTGCTCATCATTTAAAACCTCCTGCAATTGCATTCGCGGTATCAATTGATTTCTCCAATTATGATGTCGAGCCTCCATCGATTGTATTTATTGATCCTTTGAAGGGGAATCCCGTAACGAGGAAGCAGTTAGGGCCAATACAATTTATCCAACAAAAAGCGGGCGCTATGATGCAAATCAATGGTCAGATGCTTCCAATTAATCAACAACAGGACTTACTCGTTGGGCAAGGTGATGAGTATCCCTTCTTGTGCTTGCCCGGTGTGCGCGAGTATCACAATCACCCTCAGCATTCAGGTAATCCTTGGCTGTTACATAGGACGCGAGGAGAAGGAACTTTAGGATTCTTGCTTACTAAATTGTATGATCATGCCATTCCTTCTATGCGATCATACCACATTCAATTTAACGTAAACATTCAGCAGCATTTTTAATGAGCGGATTCTTAGATATAAAAAAAATAGTTATGCCTCACCAATGTTTAAAAGAGGCATATGATCATATGAGGGAACATGGTAAATATCATTTGGAAGGCGTAGCTCTCTTTTCGGGAAAGGAAAGTGACAATGTATTCCATATTGAAAAAACTATCGTTCCCGAACAACACGCCATGAGTTTAGAAGATGGACTCCTGTATTCTGTAAGCGGAGAAGAACTGCATAAGATAAATGTGTGGCTTTACGAAAATAAAATGAGTCTGGTGGCGCAAATACATAGCCACCCTACTCGCGCATATCATTCGTCAACCGATGATGCGTATCCAATTGTCGCAACTGTTGGTGGGGTATCAATTGTGGTTCCAGATTTTGCATCAGGAGACGTTGATATTAATTTATGCGCTGTATACAGGCTTCATCCGGAAAGAGGATGGGTTGAATTAAATAAGAAAGAAAAGAACGACTTAATTGAAGTGATAAGATAATGGCACTAGCTGAGTATTTTTCAAAGGATCTGTTGGCTTTGTCACAAGCATTAAGCAAAGGATCTGCGGATGAGTTTCAAAACACCTTAAATAATGTGGTGGTTGGAATTGCTATGGATGATACTATATTCCAGCGCGAAGGAAATCTTTCGGCAGAAATGTTAGTGCGATTAGTGAGCAGGCTATATCCCAAATTAAATTTTATTGATCTGACTGGAAAGCAAGGTGCAATTGACAGGTATATCGAACTAGCGAAAAGGATCAATTCCAAAATAGAGATAACGCATGACGAATGCAAGGTAATTACAGCAGTTGCTAGCAAGGCTTTACCTGACAAATATTCCAAATCGCAGGCGTTTTATTTAGGATCGGACGCTTGGGTGGCGAAACTCTCAAACAAAAATCCAGTTGGATCAGGTAATAGTGAAGTGCCTTTTGCTGCCGGTGCTTCTGCGTGTATTGCTGCATCAAATATTTTCAGAGTTGTGTTTGCAGAGTTTCTTGAAGATGCAACATTAGATGAAGAGTTCTCTCTATCCCTGATCAATCTAAACGTTGATAATGATAATGGTGAAACAAAGGAGTTAACCGTAGAAGACTTCAGTCTTGTAGGATTTGGCGCGATTGGTAATGGCGCTGTATGGGCTTTTGCAAACGCACCTTTTATAAAAGGAACTATCAATATTATTGAACCGGAAACTCTCGATCTATCAAATCTTCAACGATATGTTCTTGCTGAAGAACGACATATTGATAAACCTAAAACCGAGATCCCTGAAGAATACAATCAGAATTCTAACCTGAAATTAAATCTTTGTTCCAAAACCTGGGCTGGATTTCTGAATGAGAAGAATGATTGGGCAAACTCCACTGTGTTGATTTCAATCGACAATGCTAAAGATCGCATTGGGGTTCAAGGATCACTTCCAAAAGAGATTATCAATTCATATACCGCAGATAATCTTCTCGGAATCTCACGTCACCATGCTTTCGGTGAAAATGCTTGCGTGGCTTGCACATATATGCCAACTGAGGAAAGAAAGAGTTTTGCCCTTGAAGTAGCAGAGAATCTTGGCCTTATGAATTTGAATCTTCCTCCGAATCTCAATATCGAATTCATTATGGGTGGTTACCTATATGGAAATAAAGGAGCCGATGATCAACTATTAGGATGGATCGCTAGTGCGAATTCAATTGATCGTGGAGAGTTGGAAAAATTTAAAGGTATTCCGGTGCGTGAGTTTTATTCTAAGGTGGTTTGCGGCGGGATCTTAATGCAATTGAGAAAAGAAAAACAAACGAAGGCAGTAGAAGTTCCCCTAGCCTTTCAATCTGCGCTTGCAGGCATTTTGTTGGCAGCAGAATTTGTGGTTGAAAAAAGCAATCTGAGAAAAAAAGCATTACCTAATGTAACTCAACTATGGCCTTTAGCCCCAATAAAAAAAGAAATTAACCCGCGAAGCTTTACCTTCAAAAAGGATGAAAGCGGAAGATGTTTATGTAGTGATACTACCTTTGTTAAAGCATATCAAAAGAAATATCCGTTATCTTTAAAATTAAATGCGTTAGCTCAATAATATTTTATGGCAAAAAAAGAAAAAGAGATTAAAGAAGAACCGCTGGAGAAAAAACTCTGGAAAGCTGCCGACAAGCTGCGCAAGAATATGGATGCTGCGGAATATAAACACGTAGCACTTGGACTTATCTTCTTAAAATATATTTCAGATGCATTCGAGGAACTTTATAATAAGTTAAAGGAAGGGAAAGGTGATTATGAAGGTGCAGATCCTGAAGATAAAAATGAATATGTGGCAGAAAAAGTATTTTACGTTCCGCCTTCTGCAAGATGGAAATGGATACAGGGTCGTGCTTCATTACCAACAATCGGCAAGGACGTCGATGATGCGATGGACGCCATCGAAAAAGACAACGCTTCACTTAGAGGAGTTCTTCCTAAAGTATATGCTCAGGAAAAGTTGGATAAAGGAAGTTTAGGTGGGCTTATTAATTTAGTTGGGACGGCAGTACTGGGAACTAAAGAAGCCCAAAGTAAGGACATTCTTGGACGAGTTTACGAGTATTTTCTGGGTGAATTTGCATTGGCTGAAGGAAAAAAGGGCGGACAGTTCTATACTCCAGCTAGCGTTGTAAAATTGCTTGTTGAGATGCTCGAACCTTATGAGGGACGTGTATTCGATCCTTGCTGTGGTAGCGGAGGAATGTTTGTACAGAGTGAAAAATTTATTAAAGCCCATCAAGATTATTATAAGAAAAAAGGTAACGGAAAGAAATTATCCCTAAATCCCGCCGATCACATTTCTATCTACGGGCAAGAAAGTAACCAGACCACATGGCGACTGGCCAAAATGAATCTAGCTATACGAGGAATTGATAGTAGTAATGTGAAGTGGAACAACGAGGGAAGTTTTCTGAATGATACTCATAAAGATCTGAAAGCGGATTTTATTATCGCGAACCCTCCCTTTAATGATAGTGATTGGAGTGGAGAGCTTTTGACAAAAGATGCGAGATGGAAATATGGCGTTCCGCCACCAAGTAATGCAAACTATGCATGGATTCAGCACTTTCTTTTTCATCTCGCTCCATCAGGAAAAGCTGGATTTGTTCTGTCAAAAGGTTCGTTGACGTCAAATTCATCCGGGGAGGGAGAAATTAGGCGAGCATTGATTGAAAGTGATCTTATAGACTGTATCGTTAACCTTCCAGCAAAGTTATTTCTTAATACTCAAATACCAGCTTGTCTTTGGTTTTTAAGCAGAAATAAGAATAATCATAAGGGAAAAGTTTTATTTATTGACGCAAGGAATTTAGGTTTTCTAGTGAATCGAAGGACGAAAGAATTAAGTGACGATGACATTGTAAGAATTGCTCAAACGTATCAAAATTGGCAAACCAATACTAAAGAATATGAAGACGTCGCAGGATTTTGCAAAGTAGCGACAATTGATGAAGTAAAAACTATCAACGGAGTTCTGACACCCGGCAGATATGTCGGATTACCTGATGAAGAAGATGATTTTAATTTTGCTGAAAGATTCTATAACCTTAAAGCAGAATTTGAAAAACAGGTTGAGGAAGAATCGGAACTAAATAAAAGAATAGCGGACAATTTATTACGAGTGAAGATAGATGGATAGACAGCAATCTCCAATAGGATCGTATCCATCACACTGGGAATTGGTGGTGTTTGATACCGTGGCCGAATTAAAGCACGGATACCAGTTTCGTACGCACGATTTTACGGGTGAGGGTGTAAAAGTTTTTAAGATCACTCAAATAAAAGATGATGGTACCATCGACATTTCTAACTGTGATTTTATCGCTGAAAATCGACTTGATCAATTTAAAAAGTTTATAGTTCACAGGGGCGACATTCTAATGGCTCTTTCTGGAGCAACGATTGGCAAAATATCGAGGTATAATAGCGACGAAGTCGTTCTACAAAACTATCGCGTTGGAAATTATATTCCAAAAGACGAACGTGTTTTATCGAAGGATTATTTTTACTATTTCCTTACTACAGAATATACCTATCAGCAAATTCTCTCGAATCTCACACAATCAGCACAAGAAAATGTGGGGAAAGAAGATATACATAAAATGATGTTATTCCTGCCTCCTATTAATGAGCAAATTGCTATTGCAGAAGTGTTAGGCAGTATTGATGATAAAATCGATTTACTCCATCGTCAAAATAAAACCCTTGAACAAATGGCGGAAGCCCTTTTTAGACAATGGTTTGTTGAAGAGGCTGAGGAAATCTGGGAGGAAAAAAGTCTTCTTGAAGTAATTGAATTGGTCGGAGGCGGTACTCCAAAAACAGAAAAAGCTGAGTATTGGGATGGAGAAATAAAATGGCTGGCTGGTGGAGATATTACTTATAGTCATAAAAGTTTTGCTATTAGCTCTGAGAAAACTATTACCGAAAAGGGATTACAGAATAGTTCGGCAAAGCTCCTTCCTAAATTTTCAACAGTAATTACAGCGAGAGGAACCGTTGGTAAGTACTGCTTGTTATCAGAACCAATGACATTTAGTCAATCGAATTATGGCGTCAAACCCAAAATTGATAACTGCTTTTTCTTTTCTTATTTATTGATCGCAAATTCTGTTACTGAATTGTTATCTGCTGCATATGGGAGTGTTTTTGATACGATAACAACTAATACGTTCAAAGAACAAAAAATGAAATTACCTAGCGATTTTGTAATTCAAGAATTTGAAGGGATGGTTAGTCCTTATTTTGAAAAAATGTTTCTGAATACAAATCAAATAAAAACTTTATCTCAGCTTAAAAATAATTTACTGACAAAATTTATGAGCGGTGAAATAAAAGTAACTACAAATTAAGAATGGGAATAATAGATAAAATAACATCACTATTTGGTAAGAAACCGAAAGAAGTACTTAAGGAGCGAGATATGGGTCTTGAAAGGGTAGCTCAACATGAAGCAGCGCATGGAATCGTTTGGTATTTATTCCGAGACCATTGGACTGTTAATCAGTTGACCATTCAAAAGGAAAATCTACCTGATCCAAGTATGAATGGCGCATTACATATTTCACCAAATTTTGATGTGAATAGCGAAACGAACATTGAACGGGCAAATGAGCTGTTTGCTATTTCATTAGCCGGAATGATTGGACAAAATTTGACTTTAATTCTACAGCGCCCAAACATTTTGGTTGAGATAATGGGTGTTTCTCATTTTAATCAAATACTCGATACAACTGGCTGCGCTGGTGATTTCGAGATTGCAAAGAAATATTTGCCCCACTTAGGTCAGGAATTTAAGGTAAGAGAAGGCTCGTTTACGAAATATAAAATTTTGGATCTCATTTCAATGTTCCAAGATCATGGGCGGGTTCAACAAATTCATGCTCGGCTATCATTGCAGTTACTCGAAAAAGGGACTTTGAGTAGGGCTGAATTAATTGCATTTTTTGAATTGGAAAATTTCCAAGAATATATAGAAAATGAAAATTTAGACATAAATTTCTTCCATCAAAGATAGCAGGTGAAACCTATTACCGAAAATATTATTGAACTATCTACGATTGAAATTCTTCAATCTCAAGGATGGGAATATGTTAATGGGAAAGAAATCTCGCCCGATGGATTATTTTGCGAAAGGGATAGCTTTGATCAGGTTATTTTAACGAAACGTTTAAGCGAGTGCTTTGCCAAGATCAACCCATCAATTCCATCTGATGCGTTGACATCCGCTCTTCAAAAAGTGCTTAGAATTTCTTCTCCGGAATTACTTCATAATAATGAGGAGTTTCATAAGTACCTCGTTGAAAAAATAAAAATTCCATATCAAGAGAACGGTTATGAACGAAGTCATGAGGTTGCTCTAATAGACTTTGACAACCTAGCCAATAATCAATTTTTGGTAGTGAATCAATTCACTATTATTGAAAATGGACAAAATAAGCGTCCTGATCTTATTTTATTCGTTAACGGGATTCCGTTAGTAGTGATCGAGCTTAAGAATGCAAGTAGCGAAAACGCCAGTATTGTTAGTGCGTATAAACAAATTCAGACATACAAGGCCGCTATTCCTTCTTTGTTTACTTACAATGCCGCTTGTATTATTTCTGACGGATTAGAATGCAAAGCTGGTAGCGTATCGGTTGATCTCAGTCGTTACATGGCCTGGAAAAGTAAAGATGGCGTAAAGGATGCATCGCGGTTTAAACCGCAGCTTGAAACTTTAGTATTGGGCATGCTTCAACCGGAAACTCTTTTGGATTTAGTGAGAAACTTTATTGTTTTTGAGAAATCAAAAAAGGAAGATCCAAAAACAGGCCTTACACAAATTTTTACCGAAAAGAAACTTTCTGCATACCATCAATATTACGCTGTAAACAAAGCCGTTCAATCGACTATTTCTGCATCTGGATCGCAAGGAGATAAACGCGGAGGCGTTGTATGGCATACACAAGGTAGTGGAAAGTCATTATCAATGGTTTTTTATTCAGGTAAGTTAATCACTGCTCCGGAAATGCAAAATCCAACTATTGTGGTGATCACGGACAGAAATGACCTCGACGATCAATTATTCGATACGTTTGCCTCAGCAACTCAGCTTTTACGTCAGGAACCTGTTCAAGCTGAGAATCGCGAGCATCTTAAAGAATTATTGAAAGTAGCAAGTGGTGGTATTGTTTTTACCACGATCCAAAAATTCCTTCCCGACGGAAACAAGTCTGTGTATGATGAGTTATCTGCAAGGAAAAATATTGTTGTGATCGCCGATGAAGCGCATCGAACGCAGTATGGTTTTGAAGCGAAATTGGTTGACGAGAAAAATCCTGAAACCAAAGAAGTAATTGGTAAACGATTGGCATATGGATTTGCTAAATACATGCGTGACGCAATGCCTAACGCAACCTACATTGGATTCACAGGTACACCTGTTGAGGGAACAGATATAAATACTCCGAAGATCTTCGGAAATTACATTGATCGTTATGACATTAAAGATGCTGTAACGGATGGCGCAACGGTAAAAATATACTACGAAAGCCGCTTAGCAAAAGTTAGTCTGAGCGATGAGGGAAAGCGACTAATCGAAGAATTTGACAGAGAGTTAGAGCAAGATGAGGAGATCACTGAAAAGCAAAAATCCAAAGCGAAATGGACTAAGCTTGAAGCAATCATTGGTCATCCGCAAAGAATTAAAAACCTTGCGAAAGACATTGTCAATCACTTTGAAAAACGTCAAACGGTTTTTGAAGGAAAGGCAATGATCGTCGCAATGAGCCGCAGGATCGCCGCTGATATTTACAGAGAGGTTATTGCCCTTCGTCCTGATTGGCATAGTTCCGACCTTACAAAAGGTGCTATTAAAGTTGTGATGACAACAAATAGTGCGGATGGGCCAGAAATATCTCAGCATCATACAACTAAACAACAACGAAAAGATTTGTCGGAACGGATGAAAGATCCTGCTGATCCTTTAAAGATTGTTATTGTGAGGGACATGTGGCTCACAGGGTTTGATGCGCCTTGCCTAAACACGATGTATGTGGATAAACCAATGCGCGGTCATAATTTGATGCAAGCAATCGCTCGTGTAAATCGTGTTTTCAAAGATAAGCCGGGAGGATTAGTGGTAGATTATCTAGGTATTGCAACTGATTTAAAGAAGGCACTGTCCTTTTACGGAGAAGCTGGCGGGAAAGGCGATCCAGCGGAGAATGTCGAGAAAGCTATTGATGTTTTTCAAGAGAAACTTGAAGTCATTAGACAAATGTTTAACGAAAACAGCAATACGCGAGATGCAATAGTAGTGGAGGAACCAGAGGCCTACTATGAAAATAGTATGAAATTTAACTATCGTCGTTTCTTTGCTGTTGATGCAAAAGAGAAATTGTCGATCATCCTTCAAGCTGAAGAACATATTTTAGGTTTGCAAAATGGGAAGGAAAGATTCATTAAAGAGGTTAGCTTATTGAGTCAAGCCCTTTCACTCTGTATAACAAGAGAGGAAGTACAACAGGATCTTCCTGATGTAGCATTCTTTCAGGCGGTACGGGCGCGCCTTATTAAATTCGAGAATCCAACAGGTGGGGGTCGCACCGATGCGGAAATTGAAACTGCAATAAAACGAATTGTCGATCAGTCCTTAAGCAGTGATAAAGTAGTTGATATTTTTGATGCAGTGGGAATGGATAAGCCTGAACTTTCCGGATTGGAGATCCTCTCGGATGAATTTTTATTGGAAGTTCAAGGGATGCCGCATAAAAATCTTGCTATTGAACTATTGAAACGCATCCTCAACAATGAGCTGAAAACACGGCTGAAAACCAATTTGGTAAAAAGTAAAAAGTTGCTGGAGATGCTTGAGACTGCAATAAAAAAGTACCACAATAATTTGTTGACTACCGCTGAAATTATTCAGGAGTTAATAAATATTGCCAAGCAAATAAAAGAAACCGACAAAGAAGGTGAAAAGCTTGGTCTGTCTAAAGAAGAGGTTGCCTTTTATAATGCACTTGAAATAAATGATAGTGCAGTGAAAGTTTTAGGCGATTCAGTCCTAAAAGAAATCGCTCGCGAAATTGCGGATAAAGTACGAGCAAATGCAACCATTGACTGGACAATAAGAGAAAGTTCTCGCGCTAAGCTTATGGTTTTAGTGAGGCGGACGCTTAAGAAATTTGGATACCCACCTGATTTGGAGCAGAAGGCTATTGATACTGTTTTAAAGCAAGCTGAAATGCTCGCTGACAGTTTTACCCGTAATTAATCCTATCACTTTTCCGGCCATATCCGGCCATTTTAATCCTTTTTGAGTATTTACAGGAAACGTCCTCCCAAAAGTGGTCAGGACGAATTTCGCATGCTTCAACTTTGCGGTATGAAAGATCAATACCTGTCAATAATGATCAATGTGCATCAATATGCATCAATGTGCGCCAATGTGTGTCAAAGTCGGCATCCATGTCAGGACAGCACTTCAACTTTGCAATGTGAAGATCATGATACCCCTCAATACCGACCAAAACGTTCCAATTTGTTTCAATACGTTTCAAACTCGGTATCGGTGTCAGGAGGGCTTCTCAACTTTGTAATGGAAATGAAGGAAGATAAAAAAGATTGAAAAAGTGTAAATAGAAATTAAAGAAAGTTAGTAATCCGGTCAACGACAAAAAACAGTATTGGAATTTTGTCCTGACTAATAAGAGTCAACACAAACAATTAAAAATGAGATCATGGAAAAAAGAACAGCAACAATCAGTATCCCGCAATGCGTAGCAGCCGATACATTGAAAAAGATGGAAGATAACAAAATCACCTGTCAATACGAAGGTGTCGATCAGTCTGGACGGATAGTTATGCAAATAAATTACTCGTCAGATCAAGACGGATATTTAAAGAAATTAATCCGTGAGATGGACGAAGGAGACAAATCAATCACCCTATTACTTGAAATCTGTGGGTTAATGTTTATGAACGAGATCATAAAAGCGAAGACCAATGCATTTTTAGAAAAAACACCTAGGAGAAATGGAAGCAAATAAGAACGGTACAACTCCACCTGCCGGTTTTGACCTTAACGCATTATTAAGCAATCCCGGCCTTGGCGAACTCATTAAACATTTGCTTTCCGCTGGCGGAGCCGCATTGTTCAATTACTTGATGTCAATCAAGCCGATGCAGGAAAAGATCGAGGCTCTTACAAAAGAAAATAAGGAGTTGCGCGAGAGGGTTGGAGAAGTCGAGGATAACCAGGAGGAATTGATCCTCCAGCTTAAAAAGAAATTTAAAGCTAAAGAAACAGAGGAGCTACAAGGTAATGATGAGGAGTATTTTCCGCTGAGGCGAAAAGAGAAAGTGCTGGCAGAAAAGAAACGCAAATTTTTAGATTAAGAGAAAATGAGAAATATGAATCTGGCAGAAGAAAATATTAAAGTGCCACAGGACGTGATTATAGATGTACTTGCGATCCTGATGAAAGAAGAATTAAATTATGAGATAGAAGAAGTTCTGGAGAATAGAGCGGTAGCAGTTATTTCCATTAGGATTGATCAGGGCAAGTCGAGGCAAATTAAGGCTGTACAAAATATACAACAGCTACTTACTTCTTATAATGAATATCGCTACTCAGAAGATGAAACCCTTAATTGGAGAGAAAACTAATGGAATATACTTGTTCATATTGCAATAAGCCCTTCGTTCCAAAGAGAACGGATTCAATGTACTGTTCACATTCGTGCAGGCAATTCGCTTATGTATTAAGGAAGAGTTCTAACGGATCGCTTAAAATTAAAACCGAAGAAAATAATATTGAGCAGATAGAAGATCATGCTATGGTGGAGCTCACAGCACCAACAGAACACAAAGAAATTTTATCTGTCAAGACAGATACCGAAAAATCAATCGTTGCTAAAAATGAATTACCCGTCAGGACGGATAATAGTCAAACTGAAAAGATTCATGTAAACGAATCACCGGAGCTTATAAAAGAACAGGCGTACAAAAATTATTCTTCTCGTTTTGTTATGGAAATGGATCAGATGTATAGCGACAGAGATCTTTCGTACAGCTTAAGTAAGTTCTTTGATGCCAAGAATGAAGCCGGAATATGGATAAGTGAAAGATACCGATGTTTATTGGAGGTTTTATTAAGATTTAGCGAATTAAAATGGATAGAATTAGATGATCTTAAAGAAGTATGCAACGCTTTTACTTCCGTGATCAATTCAAAATATTTCAAGTGCGTACATACAAGCTATCCATACATCGACGAAATGAAAAAACTGCGGGAGCAAATCCGAAACACGTGTATTAAAACAATCGGAGAACAATTAAAATACAGACTAAGTCGCGATCAGAAACAAAAGCTAATTGTTGCCCGTTGTGAATTATCGCAGTTCGTTCCAAAGAAAACATTTTCTGAATTACAGTTCAAGGAATAATAAATTAAAAAGAAAGGAGGAGATCATGAATCGAAACAGAAATTAAAACCGAAGAGAAAAGGATTAAGGAATTTAAAAAAACAATTATTATGGCAAAATCACAAAAGAAAACAAGACAATTTGAGATACCGAGAAATTTTATAGGAACTTTTTTCGGCGCATTGGATGAAACCGATCTCGCCTACGAGCTGATCGAATTAACCGAAGACGAAGAACTGGTGATTGAAGTTGAGTATGACGAAAAGGAAAGAGATGATGTAATGAACCTGATCGAAGTACTGGATGATTACCACGCTGAAGTAGAAACGGAGGACGAAGAATAAGCAGAAATGCCCTGTTGGTCTACCTTACCGGGTTAATAGGGAAAATACCCGCATTTGGGGGGACTTTCAGGGCATTTCTTTATTCCAGAAACAAAACGTAATTTTGTAACATATTGATAATCAATACAAAGAAAGAATTTGAAGGGTAAATGGCAAATGAAAAAAGACATAAAAGATTAACTATTAATGAGCTCCGGACTTTTCCGGGCTTTGAAAAATACACAGATGAACAGGCGGAGGCCACAATTAAAACACTCGAAACGCTGTCCATTTTGTTTTATGAATTGTACATGAAGCAGAAACACAACGAAAGAAAATTAACTGTAATGAAAAACGAAAGCGATGAAAGAGAACAAGGAATTGCTGCTTAAAAAATTTGCAAAAGGAAAGCAAGCCGATCAGAAAGTAGTCGGAGTGTTGAATTGCGTGATCTACACTCGTGTAAGTTCTAAAGAGCAAATGGAAACAAATCAAAGTCTTGAATGGCAGAAAAAATATTGCATGGAGTATGCAATAAAGAACCAACTTGACATTAAAGGCTACTTTGGAGGAACATACGAAAGCGCAAAAAGCGACGAGAGGAAAGAATTTAATAGGATGCTGAAATTTGTAAGAGCAAGTAAAGAAACGATCAGTTACATTCTTGTTTATAGTTTAGATCGCTTTAGCAGAACCGGAGATAGTGCAATTTATATCGCAAGCGAATTGAAAAAAG
Organism: Bacteroidia bacterium; assembly: GCA_044226875.1. GTDB lineage: Bacteria > Bacteroidota > Bacteroidia > B-17B0 > Aurantibacillaceae > Aurantibacillus. Next base: position 544,649 of record JBGAGD010000002.1, on the reverse strand, counting down.
TCGGCGTAAATATTATGGCCGTTACACAACCAATCGATACAAATTCACATGCCGGAGCATTGCAACAAAACATCCAGTTCATATTCAGTAAATATGATAATGATCTGAGAAGACAAAAAACAATTGACGGGATGCGCGAAAAACTATTGCGCGGTGAATGGATCGGACACACACCAAAGGGTTATGCTTTTGTGAAAGGGGCACAACAACAAACAATAATAATTACCGAACAAGGAGAATTGATCCGACAGGCATTTGAATGGAGAGCAAACGGAATGACCTACGATCAGATAGTGGAAAAGTTGGCCAGCTATGGAATGAAAATGCCAAAGCAAACTTTGACGGATACATTCCGCAATCCTTTTTATTGTGGCTATCTATCGCATAATTTATTAAAGGGAGAATTAGTCAAAGGAAAACATCCTGCTCTTGTTAGCGAAGAGTTGTTTTTCAGAGTGAATGAGCTAAAGAAAACGGACGGTTTCAAATCCAATAAAGCAAATGATAATCTACCACTGAAGATCTTCCTAAAAGATGCGGAGACCGGAGTTCCATTCACTGGGTACATAGTGAGAAAAAAAGGCCTGTATTATTACAAGATCAATAAAGCGGGAATTAATGTAAACCGAAGCGTCAAGATCATGCATAATAAGTTCAAAGAATTGCTTTCTGTTTATACGGTAGATTCTTCGCATGTCGAGCCTTTAAAGGTTCAACTGCAATACACGTGGGATAATCTTACAGAAACCAACACAGGGGAGAAAAAAGGCCTTTCGTTGCAACTAAATACGCTACAGGAGGAATTTCAAATTGTACGCAAGCGATTCGCACTTGGAATTATCAGTCCTGACGTTTATTCTGAATTTGCTGACGAAACTAAAGGTAAAATTGAAGCCGTTTCAAAAAAGCTTGAGGAATTGGAAAATAATTTATCGAACCCAAAAGAACTGATAAATTATACCTGCAAATTGGCGTGTAACCTGCATGAAACGTGGGAGTCGGGCGATTTCTATCAGAAGCAGATTTTTCAAAACACCCTATTTCCTACCGGTTTGGGTTATGACGCGAAAATTGATCATTATCGAACCCCTGTTGTGAATTCAGTATTCGGCTACATCGCCGATGTATCAAAGGGTTTGGGGGGAAATAAAAACGGGACTTCTCAAATTATTACAGAGAAGTCCCGCTTAGTACCCGGGACGGGACTTGAACCCGTACGTCCGTGAAGACACAGGATTTTAAGTCCTGCGTGTCTACCAATTCCACCACCCAGGCATTTCCCTTTCGGGAGGTGATTAAAAAAAGAGCTTTTCAGCTCTCTTTTTGAGCGAAAGACGGGTCTCGAACCCGCGACCTTAACCTTGGCAAGGTTACGCTCTACCAACTGAGCTACTTTCGCTTTTTCCCTTTCGGGGAGTGCAAATGTACTGATAATTTTTAGTCCGCAAAATTTTTTTTGAGCAATTTTTGAAATAAAAATAGGCCTTAACCGCCTACAATTTTCTTTATTTCGTTCAGTTTCAGGAGGGCCTCAACCGGGGTTAAGGTATTAATATCGGTTTTTAATATATCTTCTTTAATTTGCTGCAGCAAGGGGTCGTTCAACTGAAAGAAGCTTAGCTGCATATCATTACTGTTATGTGGCTTTATTTTTGCCGCACCATTTACCACCAGGTCATCTACACTTTCTAATTCAAAATCGTGTTCTTTCTCTAATTTTTTAAGGATCACGTTAGCACGTTCAATCACATATTTTGGCATGCCGGCCATGCGGGCCACATGTATCCCAAAACTATGTTCACTTCCGCCTTCGGCTAATTTTCTTAAAAAAATTATTTTGTTACCGCTTTCCTTTACCGATACATTGTAATTTTTAATGCGCGGAAAAAAAGTGCACATATCATTTAATTCGTGGTAGTGCGTGGCAAATAACGTTTTTGCGCGGTTCTTTGGCTGGTTGTGTATATACTCTGCAATGCTCCAGGCAATAGAAATACCATCGTATGTAGAGGTGCCGCGGCCTATCTCATCCAATAAGATCAAACTGCGCTCGCTTAAGTTATTTAAGATGCTGGCGGTTTCATTCATCTCTACCATAAAGGTAGATTCGCCGGAACTAATATTATCTGTAGCGCCAACGCGCGTAAATATCTTATCAATAATGCCTAATGTTGCCTGGTCCGCCGGAACATAACTGCCTATTTGCGCTAATAAAACAATTAAAGCAGTTTGCCTTAATAAGGCCGATTTACCGCTCATGTTTGGCCCGGTGATCATCATGATCTGGCAATTATCATTATCTAAAAAAACATTGTTGCTTACATAATCAACACCAACAGGCAATTGTTTTTCAATAACAGGGTGCCTGCCTTCGGTAATGTCCAATGCGTAATCTTCTGTAATGCCGGGTTTGTTATAATTATTTTCTGAAGCTAAGGTGGCAAAGCCGCAAAGCACATCCAGCTTGGCAAGCAACGATGCATTCAACTGTATTGGTAAAATATAATCGCCAATATCGCGCACCAAACTTTCAAATAATTGCACTTCAAGCGCCATTATTTTTTCTTCGGCACCCAATATTTTTTCTTCGTAAATTTTTAATTCGGGGGTAATGTAACGCTCGGCAGTTGTTAAGGTTTGTTTACGGATCCAATCCTGCGGCACTTTATCTTTATGCACGTGGGTTACTTCTAAATAATAACCATACACATTGTTGTAAGCCACTTTTAAAGAGCTGATACCCGTTTTTTCTACTTCGCGTTGCTGTATCTGCAATAAATAATCTTTACCGTTAAAAGCAATATTCCGTAATTCATCCAGCTCGGCATTAACACCTTTGTTAATGGCATTGCCTTTTAAGATATTTACCGGCGCTTCTTCATTTAGTTCGTTTTGTAAACGCTCAACTATTAACTGACAAGGATTTAACTGGTCGGCAATTTTTTGTAAGGTGGGGTTTTCTGACAAGGCTATCTTTTCTTTGATCTCGCCAATGACCAGTAATGATTTTTTTAAGTGCACTAATTCTCGTGGATTAGCGCGCAAGGCAGCAACTTTAGAAATTAAACGTTCCAGGTCGCCCACTTCTTTCAGTAACGCAATCAGTTCGCTACGGCTATCATTTTGGTTCACAAAATACTCAACAGCATTTTGCCTTTCTTTAATGGCTTCCACATTTTTTAATGGAAGCGCGAGCCAGCGTTTTAATAAACGTGAGCCCATAGGGCTTACTGTTTTATCAATAACATCAATTAAGCTTTTTCCATTTTCGCTATTTGACGAATATAACTCAAGGTTACGGATCGTGAATTTATCCAGCCAAACGTACTGGTCTTCATCAATACGGCTTATTTTATTAATGTGTTTTAATTTATCGTGTTTGGTTTCGCCAAGATAATGTAAAATGGCGCCGCAGGCACAAACAGCAAGGTTTAAACCATCAATACCAAAGCCTTTTATAGAGTTGGTCTCAAAATGTTTGGTTAAACTTTCGTAACCAAAATCGTAGGTAAAGGCCCAGTCATCTAAACCAAAAGAATAAAAACGTTCGCCTAAAAGATCGTTTAACTGGTTACGTTTATTTTTTTCGAATAAAAGTTCGTTTGGTTTAAAGTTCTGAATTAATTTTTCGAGATAGGTAATAGAGCCCTGTGCCACCAAAAACTCGCCGGTTGAAACGTCGCACAGCGCAAGGCCCCCCTGGTCTTTATCAAAATGTATAGATGCTAAAAAGTTATTTTGCTGGTGGTTTAAGATCTTATCATTAAAGCTAACACCGGGTGTTACCAGTTCGGTAATGCCCCGTTTCACTATTCCCTTTACACTTTTAGGATCTTCTAACTGATCGCAGATTGCCACACGGTAACCTGCGCGTACCAGTTTTGGCAAATACGAATCTACCGAATGGTGGGGGAAACCGGCCAACTCAATATGCGAGGCAGAGCCGTTTGCGCGTTTGGTTAATGTAATGCCCAATATTTTTGAGGCATTTACTGCATCAGCGCCAAAGGTTTCGTAAAAATCGCCCACACGAAACAACAAAATAGCATCAGGGTACTTGGCCTTAATGCTGTTGTACTGTTTCATTAACGGGGTTTCTTTATCTTCTGATTTTGCCATAACGCGGGCATTAAAGATACAATATCCTAAATGCATTTTAAGAGCTTACTTTTTAACAGGAATGAAGAAATTGTTAATAGGTTTGTGGGCGTGTCCCTTCGGGTCGGGCTATTGCGGGCTCCGCTTCGCTACGGCTTTTTGCCTTAACGGGCAAAAGAGCTAAACCCTTCATATCCCTCACGCAAATCCTCCTCCGTCGCTCCGCGACACCTCCTCAAGAGGAGGATATCCCAATTATCCCTCTCTTTGAGAGGGTGCCCGAAGGGCGGGAGAGGATTTTGCGTTAGGGATTGAACGGAAAGCCCGCAGCGAAGCGAGGACTTGCAGTGAAAGCCCGGGCCGCTTCGTGAGGCTCAGCGCAGGCAGCGGCAACGCCCAAAAACAAAAAATCCCGAAACACTATGTCCCGGGATTTTTTTAAATTTGAAAACTGAAATTACAGCGCCTGAGAGAATCCTTCGCGGATCTTATCGGCCTGGTATAAACCGCCGTATAGTTTGTCTTTAATTTTGCTGAACGATTCGATGGTGTATTTTACATCTTCCATAGTGTGGGTAGCAGTTGGAATTAAACGTAAAATGATCATGCCTTTTGGAATTACAGGATACACCACCATTGAACAGAAGATACCAAAATTCTCACGAAGATCGATCACCATGTTGGTAGCTTCTGGTATAGAACCATTCATATAAACCGGTGTTACCATGGTGTTGGTATCGCCAATATTAAATCCTGCATCTACCAAACCTTTTTGTAATGCATTGGCTATATCCCAAAGTTTAGTTCTGTATTCAGGATGTTTATTTAATAACTCTAAACGTTTTAATAAACCAATTACCAATGGCATTGGTAACGATTTTGCAAAAATTTGCGAACGCATATTGTAACGTAAAAAGGTAATGATCTCTTTTGAAGAAGAAATAAATCCACCGATCAACGCAAACGATTTTGCGAATGTACCAAAGTAAATATCCACACCATCCTGGCAGCCTTGCGCTTCGCCGGTACCGCCACCGTTAGGGCCCATAGTGCCAATGCCATGTGCGTCATCTACAAACAAGCGGAAAGAATATTTTTTCTTAAGCTCAACAATTTCTTTTAATTTACCCTGGTCGCCACGCATACCAAAAACACCTTCGGTAATTACTAAAATAGCGCCTTTGTTACCATTTTCTTCAATTAATTTTTTTGCACGCTCTAATTGTTTTTCGCAATCGGCAATATCGTTATGTTTAAAAACGTAGCGTTTACCCATATGTAAACGAACGCCATCTAAGATACAAGCGTGGCTTTCTGCATCGTAAACAATAACATCGTGGCGGTCAACAATAGCATCAATGGCCGAAACCATGGCCTGGTAACCAAAGTTGCAAAGTATGGTATCTTCTTTTTGAACTAATTTTGATAATCCTTTTTCTAATTCTTCGTGATAATCAGAGTTACCACTCATCATGCGGGCACCCATTGGTGCTGCCAAACCAAATTTTGTAGCGCCATCAATATCTGCTTGCCTAACTTCAGGATGGTTGGCCAACCCTAAGTAGTTGTTTAAACTCCAGTTCAATAATTTTTTTCCGCGAAAATCCATGTGCGGGTTAATATCGCCGGTTAATTTTGGAAATGTGAAATAACCGTGAGATTCTTTTGCGTGCTCGCCAATAGGACCTAAATTCGTTTTAATTTTTTCGAAAATATCTTTCATTCTGCTTGTTTTTATGGATGCTGTAAAGTTATAATTTTTTTAGCTCATTTTTAATCGAATTTTCAATATCGGCTAACATGTTGCTATAGTTGGCTTTAACAAAGGTTTTACCGGTTACTTTTTCGTACAATTCTATATAACGGTTACTAATTTCGTTAAGCCATTCATCGCTCATAGCCGGTATGGTTTGGCCTTCTTTACCCTGGAAACCGTTTTCAATTAACCACCTTCTTACAAATTCTTTGCTCAGTTGTTTTTGTTCTTCGCCTTTTTTCTGGCGTTCATCATAGCCTTCTTTATAAAAATAGCGGGATGAATCGGGGGTATGAATTTCATCCATTAAGGTGATCTGGCCATTGTACAAGCCAAATTCATATTTAGTATCCACTAAAATAAGGCCCATTTTATTAGCAATTTCCTGTCCGCGTGCGTATAAAGCAAGCGTGTATTTTTCTATTTGCTCGTAATGCTCTTTGCTTACAATGCCTTGCTTAATTATTTCTTCGCGGCTAATATCTTCATCATGTCCTTGGCTGGCCTTGGTAGTAGGAGTAATGATGGGTTGAGGTAATTTATCGTTCTCTTTTAAACCTTCGGGTAAAGTAACACCACATAAGGTTCTTAAGCCACTGGCATAGGTTCTTGCGGCATGTCCTGCCAGGTAACCACGTACTACCATTTCTACTTTAAATGGCTGGCACATCTTGCCAATACTAACGTGCGAGTGGGGTGACGAAATTAACCAGTTAGGAATAATATCTTTGGTAGCATCTAAAAAATGTGCAGCTATTTGATTTAATACCTGGCCTTTATACGGTATGCCTCTTGGCAACACCACATCAAATGCGCTGATACGGTCACTGGCGATCATCACCAATATTGAGTTACCAATAGTGTATACATCGCGCACTTTGCCTTTATAATAAGCAGTTTGATTGTCGAATTTAAAATTTGTAACGTCTAATGTTTTTATATTCATTGTTTCTTGTTTCACGTTTATTTGTATTTCAAGTTTCTGGTTTTATGTTTCTTGTTCTTGCTGGCTACTGCTGCCTTAATTCTGCCAACTTTTTAAATCGTCCACGTAACGAGACCTTCTTTTGTGAATTTAAAGGATTGTACTTTGCCGCCCATGGTCTCCAAAGCTTTTGACACTTTTACTTTTGTAACACCCGGGCATAAAAAAAACATAAAGCCACCACCACCCGCACCGCTTATTTTACCACCGGTGGCGCCGTTTTTCAGGGCGGTTTCGTAAATGTTATCGATCAGCGAATTGCTTATGGATTGAGCCATGGCTTTTTTATTTTTCCAGCCAAAGTTTAAAATTTCGCCGATCTTATTTATTTCGCCGCGAAGCAAACTATCTTTCATCTGGTGGGCCTGCTCTTTTAAATTGTGCATGGCCTCAACAGATTTTTCGTTTTTATCTTTTACGTTTTGCACCTGCTCGTTAATAATAGTGGCAGATAAACGTTGTGTGGCAGTAAAGTATAAAAGCAGGTTAAATTCCAGTTCGTTTACAATTTCATCTTTTAATTGCAAAGGATTTACGATCACGCGGTCGTTGCTTAAAAACTCCATATAATTAATACCGCCAAAAGTAGCAGCATATTGATCTTGCCGGCCGCCGCTCATTTTAAGATCAACGCGTTCAATTTCATAAGCCAGGTGCGCTATATCGTATTTTCCTAATGGTAATTTAAGCCATTCAACAAAAGCGCCTATCAGTGAAACTACAATAGTGGAAGAAGTACCCAGGCCCGAGCCCTGCGGCGCTTCAATATAAGAGGTTAAACGAAAGGATAATTTATCAAGATTGAATTGTTTTACCAAACGGTTATAAACACCAATAAATAATTCAAAACCTTCAACCAATTCAAGCTCTTTTTTGCTTTCGAGAATTACACAACGATCAGTGCCATCGTAACAAAACTCAATTTTACCGTTGTTTAAAGGTTCTAAAGAGGCGTAGGCGTAAAGATCGATGGTGGCATTTAAAATAGCACCGCCGTATATATCTGCGTAAGGGCTTACATCCGTTCCTCCGCCCGCCAATCCTATCCTTAATGGTGCCTTACTTCTGATTATCATATTTTTTTTTAATTGTCAGATCGACTAATTATCTAATTGACTAATTGTTACTTCATGTTTATAAACTGCAAAGGCACTTCGTAATCCCCTTTCCTGCAAATGGCTATCACAGCTTGAAGGTCGTCAATTTTTTTTGCGCTTACACGAATAATGTCGTCCATTATTTGTGCGGTAACTTTTAATTTACTGTCTTTAATATCCTTCATTATTTTTTTGCAAACCTCTTTCTCCAAACCCTGCCTTACTTTAATATCTTTTTTAATCAGCGGGCCGCTTGGGTAATGCTCTTTACTTTCATCTAAACCCCTTGGGTCAAGCCCCTGTTTGATCATACGGGCGTGTATAGCATCTAAAATAGCATCCAGCCGCATATCATTTTCAGTGCTGATATTAACAAGAAGATCTTTTTTATTTAATTCGATCGTACTTTTGCTGTCTCTAAAATCCCAGCGGTTAAGTATGTCTTTTTTAGCTACATTTATAGCGTTATCCAGTAACTGGGCATCTAATTTGCTGGCTATATCAAACGATGGCATAGGGTTAAATTTGTAATCAAAAATAGGTATTTGCTTTTGAAATTTAAGTAACAAAAAAATATTTTTTGAAAATTTATCAGGTATATTTTTTAAGTATTGTTTCGGTTTTATGCGCCTGTAATGCCCCAACGCACGAAAAAGGCAGTAAGATCTCTGAACGGCAGCTTTTGGTTGTTAACGATGGATTTGATTTAAGCAAATGCCTGAAAGAAAAAATAAAAAAAGATACTTCTTACCTTGAATACCTGTTTAAAGATTACGAACTCATAGATATTAAAAGTGTTGACAGTACATTAAAAACAGATCTGCGATATGCTGATACAAATAACTTTTTAAAGATGAATATTTATGATGGCCTGCGCAAAGCTTATCTGCCCTGCGATGTGGCTCTGAGGTTGGCAAACGCACAATTTTATTTAAAACAAATTAATCCCGGTTACTCGTTGATTATTTTTGATGCAGCAAGGCCTTTTCACATTCAACAGCTTATGTGGGATAGTTTAAAAATGCCGCCTGATATTAAATTTGCTTATGTTTCGCCACCATTTAATATTTCGTTACATAATTACGGTTGTGCGGTAGATCTTTCCATCATTGATCTTAAAACAAATAAGCTATTGGACATGGGCACAGAGTTTGACCATTTCGGAAAGTTGTCGCAGCCTGTATACGAAGTATATTATTTAACAAAGGGAGAACTTTCGCAGGAGGCTTTGGATAACAGAAAATTGTTAAGAAAAGTTATGCAGAGGGCGCTTTTTTATCCGATCACCAGCGAATGGTGGCACTTTAATTTTTGTAATAAAGAGCAAGCGGCATTAAAATACAAATTGATTAAGTAAATTTACAGTATAAAGAGGAGAGCGAAATGAATTTTGAACTGATATCTGAATTTCAACCAACAGGCGATCAACCCGAAGCAATACGACAATTAGTAGAGGGCATCAGATCCGGAACCAATCACCAGGTTTTATTAGGCGTAACGGGCTCGGGCAAGACGTTTACCGCCGCCAACGTTATTCAGCAGGTAAATAAGCCAACGCTGGTGTTATGTCATAATAAAACTCTGGCGGCACAATTATTCAGTGAGTTCAAACAATTTTTTCCAAATAATGCGGTAGAATATTTTGTAAGTTATTATGATTATTATCAACCCGAGGCTTTTTTACCGACCACAGGTACCTATATAGAAAAAGATCTTGCTATTAATGATGAAATAGAAAAATTGCGTTTAAGTACAACCTCTACCTTGTTATCAGGACGAAGAGACATTATTGTTGTAAGCTCTGTGAGTTGTATTTATGGTATGGGCAATCCTTCAGATTTTAAGAAGAATATCATTCCCATTCATGTTGGCCAAATGGTATCACGCAATAAATTATTATACCAGTTTGTTGGCTCGTTGTATTCAAGAACTACCGCCGACTTTAACCGCGGTACATTCAGGGTAAAAGGCGACACGGTGGATGTGAACTTACCTTACGCCGATTATTGTGTGCGTATAGGTTTTTTTGGAGATGAGATAGAAAGTATTGAGACATTCGATCCTGCCAATAATCGCGTGATCGAAAAATTTGAGTCCTTCAGTATCTATCCCGCCAATATATTTGTAACCGCGCCCGATACTTTGCAAAAAGCAATGACCGTTATTCATGATGATATGGTGGCGCAGGTTGCATTCTTTAATAAACAGGGTAAAACACTGGAAGCAAAACGTATTGAAGAGCGCGTTAATTTTGATCTTGAAATGATGCGCGAATTAGGATATTGCAGTGGTATCGAAAATTATTCGCGCTATTTTGATGGCCGTCTTCCGGGCGCGCGCCCCTTTTGTTTGATGGATTATTTTCCGGATGATTTTTTATTGATAGCGGATGAGAGCCATGTGTCTATTCCACAGGTTGGTGCTATGTATGGAGGCGATCTAAGCCGCAAAATAAATTTGGTAGAGTATGGTTTTCGTTTGCCTGCTGCGTTAGATAACCGCCCGCTAAAATTTGAGGAGTTTTACGCCCTGCTTAACCAGGTAATTTATGTAAGTGCCACACCGGCTAATTTTGAATTGGAGCAGGCCGGTGGTGTAGTGGTAGAGCAGTTGATACGCCCTACAGGCATCCTTGATCCGTTAATTGATGTAAGGCCATGTTCTAACCAGGTGGATGACCTGTTGGATGAGATCCATAAGGTAGTTGCAAAAGACGAACGGGTTTTGGTTACTACACTTACCAAACGCATGGCGGAAGAGTTAACTAAATATCTTACAAAATTAAATGTGCGCTGCCGCTATATTCACAGCGAGGTGGATACTCTTGAACGTGTAGAGATCTTACGTCAGTTACGTGTTGGTATGTTTGATGTTTTGATAGGGATCAATTTATTGCGTGAAGGATTGGATCTGCCGGAGGTAAGTTTGGTTGCTATTTTAGATGCAGATAAAGAGGGTTTTTTACGGAATGTAAGAAGCCTGGTACAAACAGTTGGCCGTGCTGCCCGTAATGTGAATGGCCGCGTGATCATGTATGCCGATAGAATTACAGATAGTATGAAAGCGACGCTTGATGAAACAGAACGCAGAAGGAAAAAACAAATTGAATATAATATTAAGCATAACGTAACACCTGTACAGGCAGGTAAGAAGAAATTATTACAACCTACCATGAGTGGCACTGAAGTGACCATTGATGGTAAGCTGGTTAAAGTTTATGTAGAACCTGAAGTATATGATGTAGCAGCCGACCCGGTTGTACAATATATGAACCAGGACGAATTAAAGAAACAAATTGCAAAAGTAAAATCATCTATGTTGCGCGCTGCTAAAGAAATGAATTTTAATGAAGCTGCGCGTTTGCGCGATGAAATGTATTCTTTAGAGAAGATGTTGGATGATAAGAATTCCTAGTTTCTTTGTTTAAAGTTTCTAGTTCTGACTGCCAACTAATAACTAAAGACTGATGACTGATTTCTCCCATACCATCACAAAATCATCCATCACAAAACCATCGCCAATATTAATTTCTATTAAGGAATCTATTTTAAAACCATTCTTAAAATAAAAATTAACCGACTTAAAATTCTTTCTGTTAACCGTTAAGTGTATCTTTTTTGGTTTAATGATCTTTTTTAATTCTTCCAATACCTTTGTGCCTGTACCTTTCCCGGCTTTTTCATCCAAAACATAAAATTTATTCAGCATCCAGCTGTCGTTTTGCTCGTTGGTAACAGAAATAAAGCCAACGGTTTCGTTACCGGAAATAATAAAATAAAATTGTTGTTGTTTTTCTTTTATCTGGTGCAACAGGCTTTCGTAATTATACATGTGCTTCAACATATAATCAACCTGCTTTTGGCCAATAACTGGCGGGTAATATTTTTCCCAGATGATCTTGGCCAATTCAGAAACTTTATCAATATCATTTATTGAAACAGGTTTTAATAAAATGGCAATATCTTGCATTTTTAATCGTAATTTTGGTGTGTGGCTAAATTAAGCAATACCATTAACATTGAGAACCGAAAAGCTAAATTTGATTACCAGTTTTTAGATAAACTGGTAGCGGGTATGGTTTTAAAAGGCACCGAGATCAAATCTATCCGCGCTGGTAAAGCAGGTTTGGCAGATAGTTATTGCTATTTCAGGAATGATGAGTTGTTTGTGCGCAATTTGCATATTTCAGAATACGAAGACGCTTCATTTTACCAGCACGAAGCATTACGTGAACGTAAATTGTTATTAAGCAGGCAAGAGCTCAATAAACTTTTAAGAAAAGTAAAAGACCAGGGCTTAACGGTTATACCAACACGTTTGTTCATTAACGACAAAGGTTTTGCCAAAATGGAAATTGCATTGGCAAAAGGAAAAAAAATATTTGATAAACGCGATGACATTAAAAAACGCGATATTGAGCGGGAGATGAACAGAAAATTTTAATTGAACCATGCAAAAATTAAAGATACTTTTTATACCATTATTATTTGCATTTTGCTTTGTGTTTGCGGCGTGCAGTAAAGGCTATGAAATAAGATTTGCCAATTATAATACCGAAGAAATGGATTCTGTTTTAATTGGAAAAGATGTTGTATTTAAAGCGGTGGAACGTGAAAAAACCACAGATTATATAAAAATAAAATCCGGTGATCAGCAGATAAAGTGTATCACCAAAACCAAGAAAACATACACCTCATCGGTTTCAATTTCTAAAAAAGGCGGAGGAAAACGTACCGTTCAGATTGACGGATTAAACGCAATTAGCATACTTGAAGATTAAATTGCGAGAGCAATATAATGATTGCTCGGTTTCAGCCATATACCTCAACATTACAAATAAAATCTTAATAGGCCCTTATATTTTTGCCTTCCATATAATTTATAAACGCCTGGTTGCTTACCTTGTTTCCGCCAGGGGTAGGGTAGTTGCCGCTAAAATACCAATCGCCAAGATTTTCGGGACAAGCACTGTGTAAGCCATCCAGCTTTTGATAGATCAATACCAGCTCTGCATTTAAATCGGCAGGTTTAATTAATTTTGCGATCTGGTCAGAGATCTGTTCGGCAGAAAAACCGGCGTAAATTTCTTTTACAAGATTAACCTGTTCTTCTTTTGGTTTTACAATTTCAACTTTGGTACGCTCGTATAAATCCTGTAAAAATTTTTCTTTGCCTTGTGCCTTTAGTAAGGCAATGGCAGCCTCAAAGGCAACAAATTTACCTAATACCGCCATATCAATGCCATAACAATCGGGGTAGCGTATCTGGGGAGCAGAACTTACAACAATTATTTTTTTAGGGCCAAGCCGGTCTAATATTTTTAAAATGCTTTGTTTTAATGTCGTTCCCCTCACAATACTGTCATCAAGCACCACAAGGCTATCAACACCTTTTTTAATAGTTCCGTAAGTGATGTCATATACCAGGTTTACAAGACTGTCGCGGCCTTCATCGGCAGTAATAAATGTACGCTGCTTGGCATCTTTTAAAACAACTTTATGAATGCGTGGATGGGTGTTTAATATTTTTTTTAACTCAGGCGCAGATAAATTACCTTTCGCTTTTAAGATCTCTTCCGATTTCCAATTGTTCACATAATCGTCAACACCTTCAACAAGCCCACCAAATGCCACTTCGGCAGTGTTTGGAATGTAACTGAAAACGGTATTGGCCAGATCATGATCAACAGATCTTAAAACACTTTCGGTTAAGTTTCTGCCAAGTTGGTTACGTTCTTTATAGATATCAGCATCATTACCGCGGCTAAAATAAATTCTCTCAAACGAGCACGATAATTTTTTTTGAGGCTCAATAATTTCTTCCTCTGTAAGTGTGCCATCTTTTTTAATGATAATGGCGTGGCCCGGTTTAATTTCTTTTACAGTCTCAAAAGGCACATTAAATACAGTTTGTATAACAGGCCTTTCGCTTGCCACCACTATCACTTCATCATCCTGGTAAAAGTAACCCGGCCTTATGCCGTTAGGATCGCGCAATACAAAGGCGTCGCCGTGGCCTATCATTCCACACATGATGTAACCGCCGTCCCAGCGTTTGCTGCTTTCTTTAAGAATGCCGGCCACATCAATATTAGCTTGAATAAGTTTACTTATTTCGTAATTTTTATCGTTCTGTTCTTTAAATTTTTTAAATAAACGGTCGTTATCTTTATCTAGAAAATGACCGATCTTTTCCATTACCGTTACTGTATCGGCTTTCTCTACAGGATGCTGGCCCAGCTCAACAAGGTGCGTAAAGAGTTCATCTACATTGGTTAAATTAAAATTTCCGGCAACAACCAGGTTGCGGCTCATCCAGTTATTCTGGCGTTTAAAAGGGTGGCAGCTGTGTACGCTGTTTTTTCCGAAAGTGCCATAACGTAAGTGGCCCAACATTAATTCGCCCAAAAAAGGTATATTTTCTTTTTGCCAGTTGGCACTTTTATACGCCTCGGGGTTATGGTGCTGTGCATTCACAAATAAATTATTTATTTGCCCGAATATATCCTGTGTGGCTTTGGGTTCAATAGATCGCAAACGGTCCAGATAGGTGGTACCGGGTTTTGCGTCAAACTTTATAGTGGCAATACCGGCGCCATCCTGGCCGCGGTTAATCATTTTTTCCATAACCTGGTATAGCTTGTGTAAGCCATATCTTGCCGATCCATACTTGGTTTTGTAGTATTCAAGGGGTTTTAGCAACCTAATAAGTGCTACCCCGCATTCATGATGAATTATGTCGCTCATATCAGAACTGCAAAGGTAACCTTTTGATTTGGTAATTAACAACAACAATTTAATAATTATGACCCCCCACCCAACGTTTTTTTTAGTTATTCCGTACTTATGTGTATATTTGGAATTACTTATTTTTTGAACTAAAACGTTAAATTATTATGTTAAAAAGTAAACTTATTTTAGTTTTTGGTTTATTGCTTGTGTTAGCCGGATTCAGACCACTTAAGGCTCAAATCGTAACATCAAGCGTTGCCATTGCTTTAAATGAATATTCTGCCACAAATTTTTCGGGGGTTGTTGATGCTTTTGGCGCTCAGAGCGATTGGGTTGAACTTCATAACGTTCATACCGGTACTGTTACTTTGCAGGGTTATTGGTTAAGTAACGATAGAAATAACCTGAAAAAATGGGCTTTCCCATCTACCTTTACAATGGTTGTTGGCGGCTTCAAACCTGTTTTTTTGAGTGGAAAAAATACAATAAAAAATGGCGAGTATCATGCTAATTTTACTTTAGACCAGTGTAAGAGTCAATGGTTGATCTTAACCACCCCGCAAGGTGTTATAAGGGATTCGGTTTTTGTGCAAAAAACCATGGCAAACCATACCCGTGGCCGTGTTGATTATTTTACTTCGGGTATTGGCGCCTGGAGGCTTTATACCTCAAATACATTTACCTTGCCAAACCCAACTACACCCGGCAGTTATTACAAAGATTATGCGCCAACGCCAAGCTTTACCCCGGCTACAATTAATAACAGTACCGTTAATGCGGGTGGTTTTTACCCCCCTTCTTCTCCAATAAACCAGATCGACATGTTTCTTGGTGGGGCCGCCGATTCTGCGGGAAGCTGTTTTGAGATCCATTATACAACAAACGGGTATTTACCAACCATGGCAGATCCTGTTTATACTTTTTCTGCCCCTATTATTGTTATAAATACAACTATTCTAAGGGCAATTGCTTTCCCTACCACGTTAAGCCCTGTGCCTACCTGCACCGCAGATTATTTGCCTAGTTTCTGTCAAACAAATACTTATTTTATTGACCAGGAACACAACGATTTCTCGTCGGACTTTGGAGTGGTATCACTTGCGGTAGATAAAGCAGATACCGGGTGGATAACAACCGGTGGCTTTAACCCCGGCCCCGTGATACACGTTGAGTATTATGATCAAAAGGCCCAGTTAACTGAAGGATATGCGCAAATTAACAGGCCGCCAAGCGAATCGTGGCTAACCAAACAAAAAGGTTTTTATATGACCATAGACGACCGGCGAGGCTTTGGTTGTAATTTTGAAGGAAATATTTTTAACCTCGAAGGCCTTGGCACAACACCAAGAAGATCGTTCTATACCTTACATTTAAAAGCCGGCGATTTTGAAAGTAACTCATCTGTGCCTTCTCCAACAAATGCCGGGATTGCTTTTGGAACAGGTATCCGCGATGTTTTTTATCAATCCCTTGCGGCTAAAAATGGCATAGATGTAAATCCCTTGCATATAAAACCGGTTGTTGTTTTTAAAAATGGTAAATATCAGGGTGTTTATGATTTAAGGGAGTGTTATGATGCCGAATACGAAAGGTATTATCACCAACAATCAAAAGATTCTTTGGATATGTTATTTTATTACAATACCGATGGTGCGGTAACAACGTTTTCAAATAATTTCAGAACAAGTGTTTATGACTGGATAACAGGGCAGCCCATGAATAATGCGTCCAGGTATGCCACCGCCATGAGCCGTCTTGATAAATCCAGCTTTATAGATTACATGGTATTAAACAGTTATGCCATGAACAGCGATCTCTGGAATTTTGATGTAGCTTACGCCAGGGGCGGCCAAACAACCAAGCCGGGCAATAAATGGCATTATTATTTATGGAACACGCCGGCAATCTTTAATTTTACCGCTGCGGCCACAAATACTTTAACTTATAGCAGCTACTTTACCTCTCCATGCGCCATGTACTCTAACACCTATGCGGTAAGCCCGGGAGCCGGTAACGGGCATGGTATGATGCTAAAGGCCTTAATGAACCCAAATACAGGTAATGGTTCATTTCAGCAGGAATATAAGAACAGGTACCAGGATCTTTTGAACGGGCCTTTAAAATGTGAGAACATCCTCGCGCATTTTGACTATGTAAAAAGTTTATATTTAAAGGAAATGAAATACCACGAAGACCCCGCTTCAACACCATTTGCGGGGCAATTCAGTACGGTAATAGATCTGTGGGATACGCTTAGCTCTCAATTACGACGTAATATTTATAAACGTTGCGATTATATGACGGGGGCTTTTGCAACTGTAGGTTGTTATGGTATGATCGGGCCATTTGCCATTACGGTAGATGTTGAGCCTCCGGGTTCAGGAAAAGTAATTTTAAATACACTTTTATTGAACAACTATAAATGGAGTGGAAGTTATTACGCAGAAACGATGCCGCTAAGGGCAGTGCCTATTGATACAACTTTTGTTTTTGACCATTGGGAAATTAAGAACTGCCAGGTAATAGGCAACCGGCCATTGAGCATGGATTCGATCGCTATTGGATTTAACCAAAATGATGAGATCGTTGCAGTTTTTACAGATAAGAAAAACGATGTTCAAATGCCTACCGGCTTCTCGCCTAATAATGATGGTAAGAACGATATGTTTAAGCCATTAGGCAGCGCACTGTATACCAAAGATTTCGATTTCCGCATCTGGAACCGTTGGGGCCAGGAAGTATTCAGAAGTACCGATCCATATGTTGGCTGGGATGGTAATTTTAACGGCCAGCCGGCAATTACCGGAGTTTACGCTTACCTGATCACTTATAAAAATATTTATAACGAACCAAAAATTTTAAAAAGTAACGTAACATTGGTAAGGTAACGTTTATTAAGTTGTAGAGAATCTATGAAAAAAATAATATACACTTTTAGTTTATTGATTGTTGTTTGTAGCGTTGATCTTAAAGCGCAAGACATTCACTTTTCTAATGTTAACGAAGCGCCTTTATTTAATAGCCCGGCCAACACCGGTTTTTATAATGGTTATTTCAGAGCCATTCTTAATTACCGTAGCCAATGGGCGGCAATGAACAAAGCCTTTCAAACAATGGCCGTTTCTGTTGACGGTGGTTTATTTAAAACAAAAAGACGTAAAGCCTTTCTGGGACTTGGTTTAACAGTATTTAATGATAGAGCCGGATCGGCTAACTTGCAAAAAACAAATGCCTTATTAAATGTTAGCGGTATCATTAAAACCGGTAGAAGAAGCGCTTTTAGTGTTGGTCTGGCAGGAGGTGTATCTGCAAATAATGCAAACTATAGCAAATTAACTTACGGTTCTCAGTTTGACGGTAATGAAATTGATAATACGTTACCCAGCGGCGAAACCGTTGTTTACAGGCAGTTTACTACCACCGATATTGGCGCCGGTGCAGCATGGGAATACAGTAAAGTAAAAACCGATCAGGATCATGATGATGTTTCTTCAATAAAAGTTTCGGTAGGTGCATTTCATTTAAACAGGCCTGTTCAGGATTTTGGTCCCGGCTCAAATTACCGTTTGCCGGTAAGGTATACTGCAAACATTAATACAAATTTTGATTTTGAAGACACTAAATTTACAGTTACCCCTACATTTTTATATAGCCAGCAAGGTAAAGCCTGGCAATTTGTTACCGGTAGCTACGTAAAATACAGAACAAGTACCGGCACGAAAGTAACAGGTCAAAAAACCCAAAACTCAATTGGTGTTGGGTTGTTCTACCGTTCAAATGATGCAATTATTCCTAACATGATCTTTGAAACCGGAGATTGGGCATTTTTTGGATCTTATGATATCAATGTTTCGGGATACAGAACCGGAACTAAATACGCCGGTGGCTTTGAGGTAGGTATCCGATTTAATAATTTAGCGAGCTCTTTATTTGAGTCTCGCAGCGAATTTAAATAGTACCTTTCTTTTCTTCTTAATTCAAATGAAAAAAACTTCTACAGTTATTATTGCAGTTTTATTGGTTCTTGCTGTAGCTTCTGTTTTCATTTACAAGTCAAAACATAAATCAACAACCGTTGGTGACGAAGAACAAAGAAATTTTAAATATAAGGATACAGCCGCTATTACTAAGATTTTTATTGCAGATAAGGACGGAAACAGCTCTACGATTAAACGCACTGCCAGAGGTTGGATCGTAAATGATAAGTACAATTGCAGAAGCGATGCTATCCTCAATTTATTGGAAACAGTAAAACATGTTGAGGTAAAGATGCCCGTTAATAAGGCCGTTAAGCCTGGTGTATTAAAGTATATGTCGGCAAAAGCTGTAAAAGTAGAAATATATGCCGGCGATAACCTTGTAAAGCAATATTACGTTGGCCATGAACCACCTGATTATGAAGGATCTTACATGCTTTTAACCGATCCCGAATCGGGCGAGAATTATAAAGATCCATTTGTATGTTTTATTCCCGGTTTTAAAGGGTACCTTATTCCCAGATTTATAACAAACGAAAATGAATGGAGGGACAGGCTGGTATTAAATTATACCCCGCCACAACTTAAACAAATTAAAGTGCAGCACTTTGATATGCCCGATTCGTCATTTACCATTGATCTTAACAGCACAACATCTTTCAGGCTAAAGAATGCAAAGAATGAAGATCTGGCGTTTGATGAAGCAAAACTGAAACAATACCTGGCCTATTATCAAAACATTTCTTACGAAGTTCTTATTACCGGAAAAAACAAAAAACTTACAGATTCTCTTACCAGGAACAAACCATTTTGTGTGATCAGTGTAACCACAACTGATCTTAAAACCAACGACTATAAATTTTACAACAAAAAGCCGGTATCTGCCGATATTCCTGAACACGGAGTTACATATCAAAACGATCCTGACAGGTTGTATATGCAGTTTGCCAATGATAAAGAGTGGGCGTTGATCCAGTACTTTGTATTTGGTAAACTACTTATCTCTTCGCGCTATTTTGCGCCTGCAGCTACTGTTAAAAAATAGTTTAAAACTAAAGCCCGCTTTGGTCTTTTATTAGACAGCTAACTTTAATTTTGTTGATTAAATCTATAACTATGAATTTTGTTGTATCAGCATCTACTTTACTAAAACATTTAAAATCAATTGGCGGTGTTTTAAATTCTAATAACACAATTCCCATTTTAGATTGTTTTTTATTTGAGATAAATAAAGATGAGCTTGTGCTTTCTGCAAGCGATATGGAAACAACAATTACCACCTCGTTAAAGGTTGAATCTAACGAAACAGGAAGTATCGCTATTCCGGCAAAAACATTGTTGGATGCGCTTTCAAATTTGCCCGAACAACCAATTTCTTTTATTTTAGATAAAACAAAGCATTCAATAAAATTAAAAACCGAAACAGGCGACTATAATATTTCAGGGCAAAACGGCGAAGAATATCCAAAACTACCCGCATTAGAGTCGCAATCATCTATCATTATTAAAAGTGATGTTTTGGGAAATGCCATTAACAAAACAATTTTTGCAACTGGCAACGACGATCTTCGCCCGGTAATGAGTGGTGTGTTTTGCCAGTTCACCGAAAGCAACTCTATATTTGTAGCAACCGATGCTCATAAACTTGTGCGTTATACACGTAACGATGCTAAAGCAGGCGCTTCTGCATCTTTTATCATGCCTAAAAAACCTTTAAACGTTCTAAAAAGTTTATTGGCAGGTGTGGATGATGCTGTTAAGGTTGATTTTAATAAAACAAACGCTTTATTCAGTTTTGGTAATGTAAATTTAGTATGCCGCTTAATTGATGGTAAATATCCAAACTACGAAGCGGTTATTCCAAAACAAAACCCTAATAAACTTACTGTAGACAGAAGTGCATTTTTAGGCGCCTTAAAACGTGTGAGTGTATTCTCTAATAAAGCAACCCACCAGATCCGTGTAAAAGTTGCAGGAAGCCAGTTGCGTGTAAGCGCAGAGGATCTTGACTTTGCTAACGAAGGTCACGAAACACTTACTTGTACTTACGTTGGTGAGGATATGGAAATTGGATTTAACTCACGCTTTTTAGTAGAAATGGTAAGTAATTTAGAATGCGATGAAATTACCATCGAAATGAGTGCTCCTAACCGCGCAGGCATTATTTTACCAAATAATAAAGCCAATCCTTCAGAGGATATCCTTATGTTGGTGATGCCGGTTATGCTAAATAACTAAAATTTATTACCTTAGTCTTTATGAGACTAAAACACATAATTACAGGCTTGTTAGTAATAACAAGCTTTTTTTATTATGCACAAAGCGGCGTAACAATTGTAGACAGCATAAAATCCAATAACATTATGCGTAAGTTTCGTTTATATGTGCCAAATATTTACAATAGCGCGCAGGCGGCGCCTCTTATTTTAAATTTACATGGTTACACTTCAAACTCGGCGCAGCAGCAACCTTATTCTAATTTTATGCCAATTGCCGATACTGCAAATTTTTTAATGGTATACCCAGATGGCAAAGTTGTTTCAGGAAACCAATATTGGAATGCCGGTTTTGGCGGCCCCGAAAATGACGTATTGTTTATGAGCGACCTTATTGATTCATTAAAGCTAACTTACAATATTGATCTTAACAGGGTGTATAGTTGCGGCATGAGCAACGGCGGTATTATGAGCTATTACTTAGCCTGCAACCTGCCTAACCGTATTGCCGCCATTGCCTCTGTAACAGGTAGCATGCTTAATAACTGGTTTAGCAGCGCACCGGCAAGGCCTTTTCCTGTAATGGAAATTCATGGTACTGCTGATGGCACGGTAAATTATAATGGCGACGTTACTTTTGCACCAATTGATAGCGTAGTAAAAAAGTGGAGGATACATAATAATTGTAATGCAACGCCGGTCACTTATTCCGTTCCAAATATAAACACAAGCGATAACTCAACGGCTGTAAATTATAAGTATACAGGCGGCAGCAACGGCAGCACGGTTGAGTTATACAAAGTAACGGGCGGCAGCCATTCGTGGCCGGGCGCATTTCCGGTAATTGCAAATACAAACGAAGATTTTAATGCCTCTATTGAGATCTGGCGCTTTTTCAGGCAATACACGTTAAATCAATTTGTGCCAACTGTTGGAATAAATGAAAACAGTTTAAAGAATAATATTAAGATCTATCCAAATCCCGTTACAGAGAAACTGTTTATTGATGGGCCTTTGGGAGCTAAAATGAAAGTAACGAACCTTGTAGGCAAGATAGTTATTGCAGAAAATAACTCTAATAGTATAGATGTTCGATTTTTGAACGCTGGAATTTATTTTTTACAAATTAATAGCGACAATGAGCAAAGCGTTATTAAGTTTGTAAAAGAATAGTTAAGCTTCTCAGGTTCGGTTACTGCGCCAGGGATGTGGAGGGTTTAGTTTTTTTGCCTGTTAAGGCAAAAAACCGCAGCGAAGCGAAGCCCGGATCAGCCCGCCCGGGCGCCCTAAAATTACAGATCGTAATAGTCGGGTAAGCCAACCTGCTGATTTAAATTATTAAAGGTAAGATCGCTTACGCCGTTACTGATCATTAAATAGTTGGCTTTGATAATAAGATTGTAACGTAATGCCTGTTCAACAACGGCTTTATCTAATTCAACATACGGCGCTTTGCATTCAATAACCAAAACGGGAAGAAGTTGTTTATTATAGATAACAATGTCATACCTTTTTTTAAGATCATTTAAAACAATTTCTTTTTCTATAGATATTAAGGAGGCGGGATAATTTTTTTGATCGATCAAAAAATGAATAAGATGCTGACGAACCCACTCTTCAGGCGTTAAAAGCAGCCATTTCTTTCTTACTTCGTCAAAAATATAGGTCTTGCCTTTTTCTTTTTTGAGTTTGGTATTAAATAATGGATATTTTAACGGTAAGTTCAAAGGATGACAAATATTTTTTAAATATATTTACATTAATTGATTTTTGAAGGAATTTATTTTACAAAATATAAGGAAAGATGAAAACTAAAGAGGAAATTGTAAATAACTGGCTGCCGCGTTATACAGGCAAAAAATTAAATGACTTTGGCCAATATATCTTATTGACCAATTTTGGCGCTTACGTAAAAATGTTTGCTGAGCTTAATGAAGTTGAGGTAGAAGGTGTTGATAAACCCATGCAAACAGCTACAGCCAATGGTATTACCATTATTAATTTTAGTATGGGTAGCGCCATGGCGGCAACCATTATGGATCTTCTTACTGCTATTCATCCAAAAGCAGTTCTGTTCCTCGGAAAGTGTGGTGGGTTAAAAAAGAAGAACAATATCGGTGATCTTATTTTACCTATTGCAGCAATAAGGGGCGAAGGAACCTCCAACGATTATTTACCTTTGGAAGTGCCCGCATTACCCTCTTTTAATTTGCAAAAAGCCATTTCTTACACTATTCGTTTAAAAGGACTGGATTATTGGACCGGCACCGTGTATACCACTAACCGCCGGGTTTGGGAACACGATGATAAGTTTAAAGATTATCTTCGCGAAATAAGGGCCATGGCCATTGATATGGAAACCGCTACTATTTTTAGTGTGGGCTTTCACAACGAGATTCCAGTGGGTGCGTTATTGTTGGTGAGCGATCAGCCTATGATTCCCGAAGGGGTTAAAACAGAAGAGAGTGATAAAAAAGTAAGTTCTGATTATGTTACCAATCATTTAATGATAGGCATTGATTCGCTGAAAGAATTACAAAATAAAGGTATCTCTGTTAAGCATTTACGTTTTGAATAAGTAGTAATAAGATTTTTGGCGTCACCGTTTCATAACCAACCTCCGCAATTTTATATTGATGGTATTTTAAAAGGCGATATCGCTGTTTTAAGTAAAGCCATAACTATAATTGAATCGCAAAACGAAGGGCACTATGTGTTGGCCGAAAAAATAATTGAAGGTATTTCTGATAAGGCCGGAAAGTCTTTCAGGCTGGGCATTACCGGCGTACCGGGTGTTGGTAAAAGCACTTTTATAGAAAGTTTTGGCAGCGAAGTTTTAAAACATGGTCACAAACTGGCAGTTCTGGCCATCGATCCGTCAAGCGATAAAAGCAAAGGAAGCATTTTAGGCGATAAAACGCGCATGGAAGAGCTTTCAGCAAAAAAAAATGTATTTATCCGCCCTTCGCCAAGCAGCGGCAATTTGGGTGGTGTAGCGCGTTCAACCTACGAAACTATTTTATTGTGCGAAGCGGCAGGGTTTGATTTTATTATAATAGAAACGGTAGGTGTTGGGCAAAGCGAAATTGCTGTAAGCAGAATAACCGATTTCTTTTTATTATTGATGCTGGCCGGAGCAGGAGATGAGTTGCAGGGTATTAAACGCGGCATTATGGAAATGGCAGATGCATTGGTGATCACAAAAGCCGATGGTGCCAATTATGAAAAAGCAAAAGCCGCCAGGTCGGAATATGCACATGCCATGCATTTGTTTCAGGCAAGTGAAAGCGGGTGGATCCCAAAAACACAGATCTGTTCAAGTATTGAGAATAAAGGCATTGATGAGGTGTTTAAGATGATAGAGGAGTATAAAAACTTTACTTCCAATAATGGTTTTTTCGATCACAAAAGAAAAGAACAACAGGTAGATCTTTTTTTTAATACCATTAATGAGCAGTTAAAACAAAAATTTTATTCCGATCCAAAGATCCAGGCTGCTATTCATGAATTGCGATCAGTTAAAAGCAACAAAACCATTCAGCCTTTTTCATTAGCAAAAAAATTACTCTCCGATTTTTTTGAAAAGAAGAATAAGAACTAAAATCGATTTAGCTTAGGCCGGGCACCTGTTTTTAACTATTTAGTAAAGCAAGCTGGGTTTAATTTTTTTATCTTCACCTTACTAAAAATTACCCATGAGATTATTATTTACCGTACTTGTTTCTTTTATCTTTTTAATTACAAAAGCAAACGATCTTATTATTGAAAATCCTTTTTCGCAGGCATTTAAAAAAGCGTATGCATTGAATCCTTCTGTACCAAAAGGTTTTTTAGAAGCTATCGCTTATACTCAAACACGTTTTCATCACCTGGATAATACCACCGAACCAAGTTGTATCGGTTACCCGCGTGCCTTAAGTTTAATGGGCCTGATACAGGATGGTAAAAATTATTTCAGGAACAATCTTTCACGTATTTCTGAATTGTCTGGCTTTTCAGAAGATGCGATTATTTCTTCTCCCGAAACTTCGGTTCTTGCTTACGCAAAGGCATTCAGTGCTTTGCAAACACAAAAGCACATTTTTTCCGCGGACCTTGGCAAATATCAGCCTATCTTAATTGAGTTAAGTGAATTGCCCATCAATAAGGATCTTCAGAATAATTTTGCATTAAATACACACCTCTACCAGGTATATTGGTTTTTGGCCAATTCGGAGTTCCAGGATGTTTATGATTTTCCTGAACATAAAATAGATCTTGCAAAGATCTTTGGGAGCAATTATCCTGTTTTAAGCTCAAAGAGTATTACAATAAATAATGCTTCGATCGTTGATGAAAGCGGAAATAGATTTTCGTCAACTGCAAATACCATGTCGCCCGATTATCCTTCTGCCATTTATACACCAGCGGCAAGCTGTAATTACAGCAGCAGGAACGGAACGCAGATCTCAGCTGTTGCTATTCACGATGTGGAAGGAACCTATGCCGGCTGTATCTCCTGGTTCCAGAATTGTTCTGCAAGTGTTTCGGCTCATTATGTATTAAGAAGTTCTGACGGGCAGATCACACAAATGGTGTTAGAATCTGCAAAGGCCTGGCACATTGGAAGCGAAAACCCATACACGGTTGGTTTAGAGCACGAAGGATATAACAACAATGCATCGTGGTATACCAATGCCATGTATGCAAGCTCGGGAGCGTTAGTTAAAGATATTTGTACCGATAATTCGATCAACCCGTTAAGAACATTTTATGGTCCTGGCTGCAATGGTACAACGCAACAGTGTTTGCAGGGTTCCTGTGTAAAAGTAAAAGGCCACCAGATGTATCCTAACCAAACGCACAACGATCCCGGGCAATACTGGAATTGGGCAAAATATTATAAGATAATCAACAACACCTATTCTATTACCGCCACCTATACAACTTCAACCGGTTCTTTTTATGATAGTGGTGGTGCATCAGCTAATTATTCGAATGATGAACGCAAATTCTGGTTATTTACAAAAGTGGGTGCCACAAATATTACACTAAGTTTTACGTCTTTTAATGTAGAAAGCGGGTATGATAACCTTTTTATTTACAACGGTGGTTCTGTTAACTCGCCCTTAATTGGTCAATATACAGGTACTGTAAACCCCGGGCCGGTTACCTCAGTTAACGATAGCGTACTGGTTGAATTCAGGAGCGATTGCGCCACCACCGCAGCAGGTTGGGTTGCTAATTTTGTAATGAATGGAACGGTTACAACAATCCCCGCAGATAACATAGCGCCAACAACAGTGGTAAATACTACTAACGCCTGGAAGACTGCCGCATTTACGGCCACCATAAGCGACGCCGATAATACCGGGGGAAGTGGTGTGGAGAAAGGGTATTACCAGGTGTTGGATTTTAACGGAACAGAATGGCGCGCCAATTATACCAAAGGTTTTTTAGCCGATAATTTTGATAATGCCATTAATGCAGAATGGACACCGACCGTTGGTGTTTGGGGCATTTCGGGGAATGCACTGGTGCAAACAGACGAAACAAGTGCTGCTGCAAATAATACTAATATCTATGCTGCTTTAACGCAATCGCTAAGTAACCGTTACATGTACCATTTTCTTGCCAAGTTTGAAGGCTCTGGTACACAACGCCGTGCGGGCTTCCATTTTTTCTGCGATCAGCCGGATAGCAGCAACCGCAACAATTCTTATTTTGTGTGGTTCAGGCTGGATGATCAGAAGGTACAATTGTATAAAGTGGTAAATAATGTTTTTGGCGCACCTAAAGCAGATATTCCTTTGGCATTTAACGCCTCGCAATGGTATGATATAAAAACCATTTATGATAGAATTACAGGTAAAATAACCGTTTACTTTAATAACGCACCCGTGGCAACGTGGACGGATCCTACGCCTTACGCCAGCGGTTCTTATGTTTCTTTCAGAAGTGGTAATTGCAAATTCAGTATTGACGAGATAAAAGTGTACCGTTCAAGAGCAGCCACTGTAAATGTAAATGTGGGAAACGGTATGGCAAACGAAATGCGTTATCAAAATACTAACCCTTTGCTCAATGCCGGAAAAATAAAATCTATCTGCCAGGATTCTGCCGGTAATCTTTCTTCTATTTATTTTTACGATGTAAATGTAGACTGGACCCCACCAGCGAACATTGGCTTTGTAAACGATGGCCCTGCAGCTGATATAACGGTTGTAAATACAACAGATTCGTTAAGGGCCAACTGGGGAAATTCGGCGGATACGAACTCTTCTATTTATAGTTACTGGTATAGCATTGGAACAACACCGGGCGTAAGCAATGTTTTGAACTGGACCAGTAATATGGCTGCAACTGCCGTAACCGCCCATACTTTAAGCCTTACGCAAAACACAATTTATTATTTTAATGTAAAGGCTGAGAATGGTGCCGGATTATTTAGTAATGTTATAAGCAGTAATGGTCAAAAAGTAGATACTACGTCTACAAATGTTGGTATAAAAGAAAATTCAGACCAAATAAGCCTGGAAGTTTTTCCAAACCCGTTTAACGATGAGGTGAATTTTAAATTTACCAATCAAAAAAATGCGAAGATCAAGATTGCTATAATTGATGTTTTAGGAAGAGAGTTAAAAAGCATTGAATTGAAACAGGAAAGTGGCGAATTGGAGCAAAAAATTTCTGTTGCAAACTTAAACCTGGCAAAAGCAACTTATTTTTTGAGGGTGGATATTGATGGTAAAGTCTTTTATAAAAAGCTTATAAAAGAATAGAATTTTGCTAAAAAAGTAAAAAAATTAACCAAAAATTTAATTCCTTTAATTTTATTTTTGATTTAACTATCTGTAAATCAAATAATTAAATCTATTTTTAAAGAACGTATTTTTTTAAAAATAATCCTTTCTTCTTAGCAAAAAATTATTTTCTTTGCATGAAAATAAAAAGGCTAAAAATTTAAAAGATTAAATTATGTATTGGACATTAGAATTAGCGAGTTGGTTAGAAGATGCACCTTGGCCTGCAACTAAAGATGAGTTGATCGATTTTGCTATGCGCAGCGGATCGCCAATGGAAGTGATAGAGAATTTGCAGGAGATGGAAGATGAAGGTGAGAGCTATGAGACCATTGAAGAGATATGGCCGGATTATCCAACCAAGGATGATTTCTTTTTTAACGAAGATGAATTTTAAAATAATGAACCGCTCTTGCAGCGGTTTTTTTTTTGGAATAAATTATAGCTGGTATGATTTAGCTTGGATTAATCATCAAAAAGTTCCGTGAGAACCTGTTCAATCCGTCTCATCTGCCTTCCATCACGAAAAAGCAAAAACTAATCAATAGATTTACGGTTAAAAATAATATAACCAATGTGGAAAAAGAAAGAGAAGGAATTTGAGTTTTGATCGTAAAAATTTACGCCCGCACTTATTGGCCCTATTGGGCTGTTATATACAGCTGCTGCCAGGCCGCTAACATGCCTGTATAAGAACGGGCTGCTGTATTTTGCGTAACCGTCAGATGTTTTTAAGATAGATTGCACCGGTTGAAATAAGTAAGCTTCGGCGCGTATATCAATGTTTTTTATAGGTGTTGCAATTGCCTTTAAACCACCTGCCACATATTTATGTGCCCGGTAAGCATCAATAAAAAATGTTTGGCTTTCGGGTGTGGGATTAAATGCAGGTGCAGATAATATGGTAGCCTGGTAATTACTAAAAAAACTTTGTGTAGAATAAACACCCTCGCCAAAAAGCCCGATCTTAAACCCTTTAAATGTTTTAATATATTTATCGATGGTTAATTTTAATTGCAGCCAGGCAGGTTGCTTTACGTTTTTGAAAGCAAGTGTATCAATACTTGTATTGCCCGGGTAGTGGCTTTCCTGGCCTTGTAAATAGCGGGCGCGCACGTTTAAAAAAGTTCCTTCGGTAGCATACATTTTTCTGTTCAATGTATTGATGGTGTAATTGCCTTGCAAATAAGCGTAGTCAAAATAAGTTTTATCGGTAGTATCCAGTCTTGTAAAATTATCTGTTTGATAGTATTGATTGGTCCACTCTGCGCCGCCAACAGCAATATTTGCCTGCGAGATGTTACCAACCGGAACACCAAGTTTTATTTCGCCATATTTATCTTCCTGGATAAGGTAAGCAGGTTTTAAAAAATCATAGAACAAAACGCTGCTGCTGTAGTAATCCCAGCGCGAGTAGGTAAATGAAGGTTCAACATAAAAAGGAAATTTACCCGGAAAATCAAAACGTATGTGAGAATGTGTACCCGAATATAATTTACCAATATACCCGTTAGCATAAAAACTGGTTCCTATTTTGCCAAGGTAATTGTATTGAATGCCAACAAAGGCTTCGCTTATGGGTCGATTAGATAAAATAGCGCCGGCATCAACGTAAAATGGCTTCTCTTTTTTGCCAAATAGCTTTAGCGTGTATTTTTTTGTAGCCGTATCCATAACAGAAATAGGGAAGATGTTCTTTATTTTATCATCGCCCGCCAGCCTGAAATATCTTTTCTTTAATTGATTAATGGTAAAAGGTTTATTCTTATAAAAAATACTTGTTGCAATAAATTTGGTTTGGTTCTTATTGTATCCATGAATCTCAATGTTGTTGTAAGTAATATTTTCCAGGTTTTCGTAAGTTTTAAATTTTTTGCGTTTTACCTCAAGATCTTTTGCGTAAACCTGCCTTTGAATTTGCGCTTTTATTTGCGGGATGGCCCTTATAGTAGCCGCATAACCACTATCGATGAGGCGTTGCGCGTTATCAAAATTAAAAATGCTTACATCGGCCCAGGGTTCTATTAAAACACCGTTCTCGCAAACAGGATTAAAATTGGTTTGGTTCATTAATAAATTACGCAATTGCAGGTATAAATTATCATCATCGGGCGGCAGGTTTTTTTCTGCCACATTAGATCCAATTATAAAATCAGGATTAAAGTCATTATACATCACATCCGTTGGAAAATTATTATATAACCCGCCATCAAACAATAATTTTCCGCCAATGGAAATAGGACGCAGGTAAAAAGGGTAACTCATACTTGCCCTTATCGAGCTTGGTAGATCGCCGGATTTAAATTCTACAGATTTTTTATTCTCCACATCCGATGCAACACATCTGAAAGGAACCATCAAACTATCAAAATTGCTATTTACCTGGTTAGATGCGCCTGTAAAGGTTTCCATTAAATAATAATCAATGGGTATAGAATTGATCACATTGGTAGGCAGGTTCTTAAGATAATGATTTCTGAGATCTAATTTAAAAGTGAGCCACGAAGCATAATCTTCCCGCTTTTTAACCATGTATTCATATTTAGCCGGTAGATCGCCTTTTGTAATACTCTGAAAAAATGTGGTTTTTACGAGATATTCAATTTCCTGGGGCGTATAGCCAACCGCATAATAAGCACCAATTAAGCTACCAATAGAGGTGCCAGAAATGTAATCAACAGGAATGCCATTTTCTTCTAAAGCCTTTAAAACCCCAATATGCGATAGCCCGCTGGCCCCGCCACCACTCAATACCAAACCCACTTTCTGCGCCTTTAACGGGCTAATAGCAAGTAAAAAGAGCAAAAATGCTACAATATTTAAGGTTTTTTTCAAGAAAATAAGTCAAATCTTATCGGGACAAAAATACGCTTTATCTAAAAACAGTTTCTATTCATAAATATAAATAATTATCTTAGCGGTTGTACTTATTTAACTGTGGTAAAATTCATCCTTTCAAAATTTTTTTATGGCATTTTGGTGCTGTTTGGTGTAATTACCACCATCTTCTTCCTATTTAATGTTTTGCCGGGAGATCCTGCCACTATTATGCTTGGCCAGCGTGCGAACAAAGAAGCTGTAGAGGCCATCCATCGCGATCTTGGAACCAACAGGCCAATAATTGTTCAATACAGTCATTACCTGAACGATCTCTCACCAATATCCATCCACAATTACAAAAACAACAAAAGCCTTTGGTTCTTAAATCCTGAAAAATACTCCTGGACGCCTTTGTTTACTGTGGGTAAAGACAGGGCCGTGGTGTTTAAATGGCCGTATTTAAGAAGAAGTTATATTACCAAACGCGATGTGACCGAGATCATTAAAGATACACTGCCCGAAACAGCGGTACTGGCCTTTGCCGCTATTATCATTGCTTCTATCATAGGTATACTTTTTGGGATCTTAACGGCAACACGAAAAAATTCGTTTTTTGACCGTATTGTGTTTGTTCTTGCAACAGTGTTTGGTATGAGCGCGCCTTC
The DNA here is from genome assembly GCA_044226875.1 of Bacteroidia bacterium. Taxonomy (GTDB): domain Bacteria; phylum Bacteroidota; class Bacteroidia; order B-17B0; family Aurantibacillaceae; genus Aurantibacillus. The sequence continues at coordinate 513,522 of JBGAGD010000002.1, read as the reverse complement.
TTTTTTAGTGGGCTTAATAGTTGCGTGGCTGTTTGGTTATGTACTGTCAAAATATACAGGCCTCGATCCTTCGGGTAGTTTATACGATATTGATGTTTGGAACGGGGAAACTTTAAAATTGAAGAATCTGATACTGCCAGCCGTTACCCTGGGCATGAGGCCGTTGAGCATTATTATTCAATTAACCAGGAGCTCTTTATTAGATGTGCTATCGCAGGATTATATAAGAACCGCAAAGGCCAAAGGCTTAAGCTATCGGAAAATAATTGTAAAACACGCGCTTAAAAATGCCTTAAACCCGGTTGTTACCGCTATTTCGGGCTGGTTTGCCGGTTTAATGGCCGGGGCAGTGTTTGTTGAAAAGATCTTTAGCTGGAAAGGCATTGGTTTTGAAGTGGTAGAGGCCTTAAGCAAGAATGACCTGCCGGTAGTAATGGGCGCTACTTTAATTTTTGCTACCATATTTGTTGCCATAAATATTATAGTGGATATAATTTATGGTGTTTTAGATCCCCGTGTTAGAGTAAGATAATTTTCATGAGCAGAAAAAAGATAGTTGCCGGTAATTGGAAAATGAATACCAGTCTTAAAGAAGCTATTGATCTTATCAATACCGTTAAACTAAACTCAAAAGAATTTTCTGAAGTCGAAAAAATTGTTTTCCCTCCTTTTACTTTTTTAAAGAATGCTACGGATCTTTTAGAAGATGAAAAGACCTTTTTTGTTGGCGCACAAAATTGCAGCGAACATGTAAAAGGCGCTTATACCGGCGAAGTATCTGCTGCTATGCTAACTTCAGTGGGTTGTAAATTTGTTTTAGCTGGCCATAGCGAACGCCGCACTTTTTTTAATGAAACGGATGCGCAGCTGGTCGCAAAAATTCAGCATGCCTTCGAAAATGATCTGAATGTTATTTTTTGTTTTGGCGAACAACTGGAAGAGCGAAAAAGCGGTAAACATTTTGAAACCGTTAAACAACAATTAGAAAATGTATTAAAACATTTTTCTGAAACACAATTAAACAAAATATATTTAGCCTACGAACCCGTTTGGGCCATTGGTACCGGCGAAACTGCCACGCCAGAGCAGGCTCAGGAAATGCACGCTTATATAAGAAAAGTAATAGGGCAATTATTTTCGGCCACAGCTGCAAATACCATTCCTGTTTTATATGGCGGCAGCTGTAATGCGCAAAATGCAAAAGAATTATTCTCGTGTGCCGATGTAGATGGCGGTTTGATTGGCGGTGCCAGTTTAAAGGCAGATGATTTTTGTAAAATAATTGCATCCTTTTAATTTCATGAGTTATTTAAGCTATCAATTCTCAGTAAATCCGCCCGAGCCGGGCTCAGAGATCTTAATGGCCATGATCGCCGAATTTGGTTTTGAAAGCTTTGATTTTAATGAATCGGGTTTTACAGCATATATTCGCGAAGAAGAAGCTGCGAATATTGACTTCAGTAATTTTGTATTCGACGATTTTACCTTTACCTATTCTGTTGAAAAAATACCGCTTACCAACTGGAACGCCGAATGGGAAAAGAATTTTGAACCTGTTTTGGTAGACGATCTTTTATTTATACGCGCGCCATTTCACGAACCAAATAAAAATGTAAAATATGAGATCGTGATCATGCCAAAAATGAGTTTTGGTACAGGCCATCATCAAACTACGCGTTTAGTTTGCAAAGCCATGTTTGAAACTGATTTTAAAGATAAACGCGTACTCGATATGGGTTGCGGTACAGGTATACTGGCCATATTGGCAAAATTTTTAGGCGCCACCGATATACTGGCAATTGATATTGACGAGTGGAGTGTGGAAAACAGTATTGAGAACTGCGCTGCCAATAACTGTTCGCAGATTGTCGTAAAAAAAGGAGATATCGATGCTTTGAACAATGAGCCACCGTTCGATATAATTATCGCCAACATCAATAAAAATATTTTAAAAGCGCAGTTGCCTGTGTATTCTCAAAAATTAAAAAACGGTGGCAAATTATTTTTAAGTGGCTTTTTTACTACCGATATGGAAGAATTAAAAGCTGTTGCTGCCAGTCACAACATCCATTTTATTTCGTATAAAAACGAAAACGAATGGGCCATGATGCTACTTGAGCGAAAATAAGCACTTGCCCTGAAAGCTCTATAAAACAAGTATTTGACATTTTGGCATAGGTAATTTTACCTACAAAAAATAGGTAAAATTACCTATTGTAAAAACCGTAATAATTTTCAAAATTCACAATATAGTAAGTTGTGTTTTTTTTTAATTATTGCTGTGAGGTAAAGCAGCAAACAGTTTATGGATATACCCGCTAATGTTAAAGTACACGAACATGGGCTCGCAAGCTTTTGGCTCGACGAGAACGGGATATTAAATGTGATATCAAAACCTGCCACACGCACTATCGAATCAATGACAGATTATTTTAACTGCGTAAAAAGGGTAACCGGCAATAAGAAAGTATACGTGATATCTGATGTAACAACAGCTTCGCCGCTCGATAAACAAACGCGTGAATTTGTGAATAATGAAATGAGCGAAAGCTACCATGCATTGGCATTGATCTCAAACAGCCCTGTGGGGCGTATGATCGCTAACATTGTTTTTACGTTAAATACAGCCACATTGCCAATACGTATGTTTAGCAACGAAAAAGAAGCGCGCGAATGGTTAAAAAAATTGAAAGCGGCCGGCGAAAAATGAGATAAAACAACACCAGCAAGCATAACGTTAAAATAATTGTTATGGATATACCCGAACATACTAAGTTATACGAACACCCCATCGCAACTTTTTGGTTTGATGAAGATGGTATTTTACATTCCGTATCTAAATTCGGGCCGCGTACCATGGAGGTAATGACAGAATATCTTAAATACCTTGACGGACTATGCGATAATAAAAAGGTGCTTATTCTTACCGATATAACAAAGGCCAGTCCTTTGGATAAAAAGACCCGTGAGTTTATTGAACCGGAGTTAAAAAAAAGATTTACGGCCATGGCCATCCTTTCAAACGCACCGGTTGGTAAAATGATAGGCAATGTTTTTTTAACCGCTAACCAGCCTAACTTTCCTACACGCATGTTCTTGCACGAAAAAGACGCTAAGGATTGGTTGATGGGGTTTAAAAGCCAAAAGTAAAAGCGCTTATATTTTTTTGTAAATATTTGCAATGGTCTAATAAACATTTATCTTTAGATAAACTTGCTGCCATGATCCATAGAATTTTTCAATTACTTTTCTTAATAATCCTCACCTCCTGTTCCTCCATCCAGTTTGATAAACCGATGCCTGGCGATCAAAAACCATTGGATAAATTCGGCACCGAACTGATCGGTAAATATTATTACAGTGATAGTATCAAAGATGCTAAAACAAATGACCCGGCTTACAACGCAAAATATTTTTCAGATGCCGTTAAAGCGCACGATTCTATTACTTTGATTTCAGGTGGAATTACTATTTTAGAAAAAGCGGTTATCTATAACCTGGAAGTGGCCAGTTATTACGAGATCACAAAATTTAACGCCCAACGCCTCAGTAAAAAACACAAGGCCGATGTAAAAGAAGTAATTGGCACTTACCTTGTATTCAGAGAAAAGGCAAGCGACACATTGGTAAACCTTAACCGCGGTGATAAGGCTTTTTATTTTGACAAAAAATATTACTTCAATCATTTTCTTTCTGAAGCAAAATGGGAAGTATATCAATTTGAGCAAAAGAAAGACAGCCTGTTCTCTTTTAATATGACAGATGATAAGGATAATCATATTTTAGTGGATACAACAGCTAAAGACTGGAGCAGGATCTCGCCGGTGGCCCACGTATCAAACAAAGAATTTAAAAAATTTGTTGCAAACGGTGGTTTCAGAACGAAGTTTGGTCTCACAAAAACAAAACATTAAAACATATAAACCGATCATGAAAAAGAAATTTCAATTCATTATTTTAATTTGCAGCGCAGTGATTTTATTTTCTGCAAGAGCGAAAGATATACAGGAGCCACCTTTTGAAATAGCTATCAATACTCTGGATAGCAGCCTGCAGATTAACGGAAGTTACCTGCAATCGTATAAAATATCAGATCTTGAAAAAATAATTGGCAAACCCGATCGCGTAAAAACACATACTTTTAAATCGTATTACGAAGAGTTTGGTGCCGAAAAAATGGCGCGCACGGTTGTGCCTATTACGGTTACCGATTATTATTATATTTATGATAAGCTTGGCATTATGTTTTATACGCACAATGGCATGTCGGTTAGTAAAAACCCTGATAAATTCAGTATTCATTTTAAAAATAAAAGAACATTCACAAATATTGCGGCGCTTCCGTATGTTCCTGTATCAACATTTAAAGGCTTATTAAAAATAAATGCTGATACCCTGTCTGCAACAAAAAAGTTAATTCCGGGTGGCGTTAATTATCAAACCGAAACCATTGACCTTTTTCATACAACATTTGGAGCAACTTCTGTTGCTATGGTAATTGATGGCTTGTATTCAAAAAGTACGCAACCCTCGGTGTTATTATACCTCGATTCAGAAAAAGAACAAAGAATTAGTTATGTTGTAGTGAATTAAATCCATAAAACTACGTGTTAATACTTAGATTTTTTTCAACTAATAAAATTAAGATCTAAACCTGATAAACATCATAAGCTGTATGGGTTTCGCAAGTTATATTTGAAATAAATTAAGTTATTTCTATGTATACTCTTACAAATCAGAACCGTCTCAATGTGTCAGAAAAGACAAGAGGAGAACTTCTCGATCTTCTTAATGCCTATCAACAGGCAATTGACGTAAATGTAATTTCATCGATCACAGATTTGGTTGGGACAATTTTACATGTTAATGATAAATTTTGCGAAGTATCAAAATATTCGCGGGAAGAATTGATTGGCCGGAATCATAGTATTATTAATTCGCGATATCATTCAAAGGAATTTTTTAGCGTTATGTGGAAAACTATAAGCAGCGGAAAAGTGTGGCACGATGAAATAAGAAATAAAGCAAAAGACGGCTCGTTTTATTGGGTGGAAACGGTTATTTTACCAATTTTAAATAAGGAAGAAAAGATCCATCAATACCTCTCCCTTCGTTTATTAATTACTGACAGAAAAAGAGCTGAAGAGGAACGAAAAGAATATACACAAAAACTGCAGGAAATGTTACGAATGACCTCTCATCGGGTACGTAGCCCTTTATCTACTTGTATGGGATTAATAAACCTTATTGATGATGAACTGATTTTAAATAAAGATGACATGCATGTAATAATTCAACATTTAAAAACAAGCGCTGTCGACCTTAATAAATTTACAATTGAGCTTACACGGTTTATGTCAGAATTAGAAACTAAATATGGAATGATAAATATAGAGGCTGAAAAAAATAAATAAAAAAGCCTGTATTTTGCTACAGGCTTTTTTAGAGAAATATTTTCTATTTAAAAATACCCAGCTTTACAAGTTCTTCAAGATAAACCCGTTTACCTTGGTATAGTGCAGTTACAAAGGCATCGTCCTGGCCTGCTTTAATTACTTTTTTGTTGTGGATCCAGGCGGCTTCAAGCGTTTTAAAAGTACCATTAATGGTCATTCTTGTTAAGCCATCAGGTAGCATTAATTTTTCTACTTTACCTAAACCTTTTAAATGTTTGAATTTATAATTCTTTGGATTTTTATACGCCGCTATCTGAACTTTAAATTCTAAACCATCTGCAGAAATTTTTCCATAAGTTGCAGAGTATTTGCTTATCTTTTTCTGTAGTAAAGTAATAGCTTCTTTATCAAATTCGTTTACTAAAGGTTTGCCGGGTACAACTGCAGCAACAGGGATAGTATCTTTTGGCGTTTCAAATTTGATATCTACGATCTTTTCGGTAAAAGCAGTAATTGTGGAAGCGTCAAACTCAAATGTTTTTGGTTTTTCATCTTTGTAGCTATAAGTGATCTTATAAGCCTGGCCTTGCGGTAATGAAACCATGTAATTACCTGTGCTTGGAATGGTTTTTATAGAACTGTATACAAAATTATTTCTTGAAGTAACTTCAACTTTTATTGCCGATTCAACCGGCGCGCCATCAAAAGTAACTTTACCTTTTACAAATAACAATACCGGCGTTTTAGATTCAAAGCCTGTCTCTACAAGGTAAATATCATTTAAACCTTCGCCACCGGCTTTTCCGCTGCTGTAATAACCTCTCGATCCATTTGCAGCCAATACAAAGTACTTATCATCATCGGGTGTATTGATAGGGAAACTTAAATTCTCAACTTTTTTGAATGATGAATCGATAGGATCCATATATGCCCTAAAGATATCATGACCACCGGCACTCTTCGGACCGTTAGAGCTAAAGAATAGCGATGAACCGTCAGGGTGCATGAACGGAGAATCTTCGTCAGACTTAGTATTGATAGAGTCGCCAAGGTTAACAATATTGCCCCAGGTGGAATCCGCCATCAATTTTACGCGGTAAATATCGCGGCCGCCGAAGCCGCCCGGGCGATCACTTGTAAAATACAGAGTTCTTCCATCCGGCGATAAGGTACAATGGCCTTCCTGCGAAACAGTATTTACCTGGCCTTTTAATTTTGTTGGAAAAGTAAATGTTTCGTTAAAGTAATAACTCTCGTAAATATCGCCGTGCCCTTCCGCATCATCTTTGTAAATAAATAAACGTTGTCCGTCCTGGCTTAAAGAAATAGCCGCATCATTATTTTTTGAATTGATATTATCCAACGATACCGGTGTTTGCCATTGATCGTTGGCTTTTATCGACATAAAAATATCTTCCAGGTATATACCGTGAACAGAATCTTCCACCATTAGCGTTTCATTTATTTTACCGCCTTTGCTTTTTGGTCCGGTGTAAGTAAATACCATCATCGATTCATCTGCAGAAATGGTTGGAACATATTCTTCGTCTTTACTATTTATAGGCGTACCAACATTGGTAATTTTAGCTTTGGTAGTATTAGAAGCATAATAAACGGCGTTTTGAATATATTTTTTCAGGGTTTCGGCAGCGGGTTTGTCTTCCGGCCTGGTGCGCTTGTTAGCCAAAAACTGATCAACCATTACAAGCGCTTCATCAAATTTGTAATTATAATGCAAAGCACGCGCAAGATCATACTCAATAAGGTCTACTTTTGGATTTTTTGCATATACTTCCTGTAACATTTGTAAGGCTTCGGCGTATTTATCGCTTCTGTAAAGCGCTGTTTTACCATATACATATTTTACAAACTCCTCTTTTGGGTGGCCATTATGAATGTTCTCAAAATATGGCAAGGCCATTTTATAATTCTTTTCCTCGTACAATAAAAAGGCATTTGCCATCGAGTCCTTTTCGGTTTTTCTCCAGCGACTGGTATTAGTTGTTTGAGAATAAAGCGCGCTTACGCATAACACTAACAATAGTATAATGATACGTTTCATAGTTATAATTTAGAAGGTCTGATGTTTAATTGGGAATAAATTTAGAAAAAATTTCCATTTGGGCAAAAAGTAATTTCAGAAGTTATTTACATCTGGTTATTCAAAGCTTTAGGCCATTTTATTGAAGTTTTGGCGAATAACGTCTCCAAAAACCTCAAAAACAGGCGTATTTGATGCAATTAGCTCTTTTCCGAACAGCCAGTCGTTGCCACCTTTAAAATCGCTTATTTTTCCACCCGCTTCCTTTACTATCAAAGCTCCCGCGGCTACATCCCAGGCATTAAGGTTGTATTCAAAAAAAGCATCTACACGCCCGCAGGCCAAATAACAAAGATCTGCGGCGGCCGCACCAATTCTTCTTACACCATGCGTATTTCGCATAAAATACTCAAGTGTTTTTAAATAGGGACCTATCCTTTCAAAATTATAAATGGGGAAACCTGTAGCAATTAAACAATCTTTTAGCTGTATATTTTCAGAAACCTTAATTGGTTTTTCATTTAAAAATGCCCCGCCGCCTTTTATCGCGTAAAAGCATTCGTTACGGCTAACTTCTAAAACAACTCCCAAAATAATTTGGTTATTATGCTCAAGCGCAATGCTCACAGCATAACACGGAATGCCATGTACAAAATTAGTGGTGCCATCCAGCGGATCTACGATCCAGTTATATTCTTTTTTTTCGGAACGTGTATTTTCCTCAACAATAAATCCCGCATCCGGAAAAATGGTTTGAAGATCTTTAATGATGATCTCTTCAGATGTTTTATCAACATAACTTACAAGGTCGTTTACCCCTTTTACTTCCACTTTGTCATTCGAAAAGCTCTCCCGTTCTTTACGAATAAATGCTCCGGCTTTTTTTGCGGTTAAAATAACAGAAGGAAGGATAGTAGCAGGATCCATACGTTAAAGATTAAAAAGTAAACGGCTGCCGTACTTTGATTCATCGAATTTACCATTATCGTACACCAAATGGCCGTTTACGAATGTTTTTTCAATACTGCTTTTAAACGTATGTCCTTCAAACGGGCTCCAGCCACATTTATATAAGATATTTTGTTTACTAACGGTTTGCGGTTTGTTTAAATTTACCAAAACAAGATCTGCAAAATAACCTTCACGAATATAACCGCGTTTTTCAATACGGAAAAGATCGGCCACATTGTGGCTCATTTTTTGAACGATCTTATCTAAAGTAATTTTTTTATCGTGATAAAAATCGAGCATAGCTAAAATGCTATGTTGTACTAAAGGCCCGCCGCTTGGGGCTTGCAGGTAAGAAAGATTTTTCTCCTCCAACGTATGCGGCGCGTGATCTGTTGCGATCACATCTATTGTTCCGTTTAAAACGGCTTCAAAAATTTTAGCCCGGTCGTATTCTGTTTTTACAGCGGGGTTCCATTTTATAAAATTTCCCTTTGTTTTATAGGCTTCGTCGTTAAACCAAAGGTGATGGATGCAGGCTTCGGAAGTGATACGTTTTTCTTTTAAAGGAATTTTGTTGGTAAACAATGCCAGTTCTTTTGCCGTTGAAATATGGAGGATATGTAAACGCGTGTTGTATTTTTTTGCCATTGCAACCGCCATTGATGAGGATTTGTAACAAGCCTCCTCGCTGCGTATAATGGGATGGAAGTAGGCTGGCAGATCTTCGCCGTATTCTTCTACCAAACGTTTTTGATTTTCTTTTACCAGTGGATCAAACTCGCAATGCGTTGCTATTAATGCATTTATTTTTGAGAAAAAACCTTCCAGTACTTCCTGATGATCAACCAGCATATCGCCGGTAGAAGAGCCCATAAATAATTTTAAACCGCACACTTTTGAATAATCTACCTTTAAAGTTTCTTCTAAATTATGATTGGTGCCGCCCATAAAAAAAGAATAATTGGCCAGTGAACATTCAGAGGCACGTTTATATTTTTTTTCCAATTCGGTAATGGTTACGGCTTGGGGGTTGGTGTTCGGCATTTCCATATATGACGTAATACCACCGGCCACAGCGGCTTTAGCCTCTGTATAAATTTCGCCTTTATGGGTTAAACCCGGCTCACGAAAATGCACCTGGTCGTCAATGGCACCGGGCAAAAGGTATAAACCTTCGGCATTTATCTCTGTAACTTTTGCATCTGTTTCAATGTTTCTTTCAATTTTAGAAATGATCCCGTCTTCGATCAACACATCGTAACATCCGATTTCTCCTTCGTTTACAAGCGTAGCGTTTTTTATTAAATAATTCATTTTGTAAAGTTATAATTCTCCAAGTTCAACTAAAAATTTCTCGATCTTAACTTTTGCGTCTTTTGCCGAACAATTATAATTATTAAAAAGCACCGAAAAAGCAAGGTCTTTGCCTGATTTTGTTTTTACATACCCGCAATAACCACGCGCACGGTTAATATAGCCTGTTTTAGCGCGCATATTATTTTCAATTAATTTACCTTTACCAATATTGCTCATGCTGCCGCTTTTGCCCGCAACGGGTAAAGAGCTATTAAATACTTTGTAAACAGAACTATCTGCATAAATTTTATTGAGCAAATTTGCCTGGAAGTTTGTGGTAACTGTATTTGCCCGGCTTAAACCGCTGCCATCTACCATAAATAATTCACTCACATCCAGGCCTTTTTTTTGCCAGTAATTTTTTACTGCATCAATGCCTAAATACATACTGCCCCGGCCAATGCTTCGTAAAATTGTTTCGCAATAAAGGTTATTGCTCTTTAAATTGGTGTAAAATACGATCCTGTCTAAAGAGGACGAAAAATGAGTGTACAATAATTGTTTTGTAATAGTACTATCAGCGCGTTTGTAATTAGATTCAATTAATTTGTTGTTGTATTTAATGCCAATTTTGGTTAAAGAAATGGCAAATTTTTCGGCGCATAATAAAGCGGGATCGGGCAGGGCTGCCTCTACTTCAAAATTTGTTTTGTTAGGTGGGATCTTGCCGCTTACTTCTTTTGTATAGCTATACGGATCGCCATAAACAAAGGCATCGTCTTCTGTACCTTTTGAAATAACGGAAGAGTTAATACAAAGCGTATTGTTACAATATGCAGGAATTGTTTTTTCTACAACAGCTTTACTTCCGGCTTCTTTGCTTGTGTAAATGATCTTAAATTTATTATCGTTGTAGGATAAGCCACAGGGCGCAACCCCAAAATAATTACTAATATCGGCCCATATCCAGTTGCCTGGGATAGAACGTTCGTAGAAGCTTGCATCGCCAATGATCTTGCCTTTTATTTCTTTTACGCCTTTACTTTTTAATGCAACAGCCCATTTATCGGTAACCTGTGTGGTGTCTTTTTCTTTCACAAAATTTTCTGATTGCAATGTTGGATCTCCTCCTCCATAAATGATAACATCGCCATCCACAACGCCGGTTTCTTTATTAAAAGTGCCGGTGTGAAAGATCTTTGTAGAATAACGGTAAGTAGCTCCGAGTGAGCCTAAAGCAGCGCCGGTGGTAATTACTTTTTGTGTACTTGCCGGAATAACGTATTGGTGCGAATTTAATTCAGAGATTACTTCGCCGGTTTTAGTATCTATTACACAAAAACTAAGTGTGGCGCTTTTAAGATCTTTATCTGCTTTCCACTCATCAACTACAGAACTTATTTGGGCATTGATACACAATGGCACCAAAAACAATAATAAAAATCTATTAAAACGTACTACCAAATCTCTACACGGTTATTTTCTGGGGTAAACATTTTATCACCTGCTTTTACATCAAAGGCCTGGTAAAATTCAGCTAAATTACTAAGCGGTGCAAATGAGCGGAAATATCCTGGTGAATGATAATCTACTGTTAACAATCTCTTTAATTCAGCATCCCTGCACATACCTTTCCATCCCTGCGTCCATGCAATAAAAAAGCGTTGCTCGCCTGTAAAGCCTCCCATTTTTTTTGAAGGCTGTCCTTTTAAAGATTTTTTGTAAGCATAATAAGCCATTGTTAAACCACCAAGATCGGCAATGTTCTCGCCCTGCGTCATGCTGCCATTTACGTGCATGGTATCAACGGCCACGTAACCATTAAACTGGTTCACAATTTTGGTGGTTCTGCTTTTAAAATTATCGTAGTCCTGTTTAGTCCACCACATTTTCATATTTCCGTCTGCATCAAACTGCGCGCCCTGGTCATCAAAACCATGCGTTAATTCGTGGCCAATAATTGAACCCATAGTGCCATAGTTTGCGGCGTCATCGGCAGCGGGATCAAAGAAAGGCGGTTGTAAGATCGCTGCAGGGAAAGTTATTTCGTTGGTGGTTGGATCATAGTAAGCGTTAACGGTAACCGGTGTCATTTGCCATTTATTCCTGTCTGCCGGTTTGCTAAGATCGTTTAGATTGTCTGTAACGGAATGTTTCATACCGCGGTTATAATTGGCCCAATAGCTATCGGTAGTTATCGTTAACTTAGAATAATCTTTCCATTTTTCAGGATAACCTACTTTGCGGATCAACAGGTCTAATTTTCTGTTTGCCTGCTTTTTTGTTACATCATCCATCCATGTGCGAGAAGCAATTCTTTCGCGGTAAGCAAGTATTAAATTATCAATAAGCTCATTTACTTTTGCTTTTGCTTTTGGTGTGAAATGTTCTTTTACAAACTCTTCAGAAACGATATCGCCAATTACTTTATCCATATTGGCCTGCACACGTTGCCAACGTGGTTTCATTTGATTGGCACCGCTTAATATTTTTCCTTCAAAGGCAAAGTTAGCGGCTTCAAATTGTGAAGATAAAAATGGTGCAGCCTCCATTAATAACTGTGCCTTAGTGTACAGTTTTAAAGTTTCGATCTGGCTTGAATTTAATAATACGCTCAATTGTTTGGTATATTCCACCATCGAAACCATAACAGTATCCGGCTGTTTAATGTTTTTCTCTTTAAAATAATTTGCCCAGTTAATATTAGGCGCTAATTCATTTAGCGCTGTAACCGAGTATAGATTATAAAGTTTTTCAGGATCTCTCATTTGCACGCGCGTAAATGCTTTATCGGCCATTTGTTTTTCAAATTCAAAAACAAGCGTTGCATTTTTGTCGCTTACATTTTTTTCAATGCCTGTTAACGCAAATAAATTAGAAAGATATTTAAGGTATTCTGTTCTTATCTTTTCAAACTGCGGACCATAATAATAGTCTCTTTCTCCTAACCCCAAGCCATCCTGCGTAATTCCAAAAATATTTCTTTTGCTTCTTTTGGGATCGATAGAAACATTGCCGACAAAAAATAATTTTACGCCAATAAAATCAAATTCAGATTTTAAAATAATTAAGTCGTTAACCGATTTAACTTTATCAATTTTTGCAAGTTGTTCTTTAATGGGATCAAAACCCATTTTGTCGGCTTTTACCGAGTCCATGGCGCTGGTATAAAAATCTCTAAGTTTTTGAGCGTTTGAGTTGGGCGCCGCTGCTTTATTTTTAGAGGCATTATCTAAAATAACTTTAATGTTCTTTAAATTATTATTGTTTATTTCATTAAAGCTGCCGTAACGCGCATCACTTTCGGGCATTACAAATGTTTTTTGCCATTTTCCGTTGCAGAAGGTGTAAAAATCATTACGCGGGTTCGCGCTTGAATCGATGTATGAAAAATTAATGCCTGCTTTTTGTGATAAAAAAGTTAAGGAATGAATAAGTAAAATAAATGTAATTGCCTTTTTCATGCTATTATGTAAATTTTAGATACGAATATAACTATTTTAGCTCAACAATTGCAAGGTCATCAATATAAACCAATAAACTTTTTACGTTGTTATAGCCCATATTTATCAGGGCTTCCTGGTACTTTGTTAACTGTTTAAAGTATTTTTTGTTATTCTCTTTACCGGTTTTATAATCAATTATTGTTGTGAGCCCTTCTTCAATAATTATTCTGTCGGGCCTCAATACTTCGCCTGTAAAGGTGGCTATTTCGGTTTCTATTTTATATTTTTTTGAAGCTGAGAAATAGTTTTTTAATTCAGGGTGCTCAACTAATTTTTCGAGTTTTTCTCTGATAGGTAAAATTTGGTCCTGGTTAATGATTCCTTCCAAAAGTGCTAAACGAATAGCTTCATCCACCTGTTGTGCATTTTCAATTTTTGATAAGATCCAGTGAGTAATGATCCCCATTTCTTTAGCTTCCAGGGTATCATCAGAATTCATAAGATAAGAAGCTTTTATTTTAACCACGTTATCGGAGGTATTAAAATTTAAAGGCTCAAGGTTAAAATAAGCAAGATCGGCCTTGCTGTGTTCAAGTTGTTTGTTGTTAGCCTTGCCTATCACAAATAAATTAGGTTCTTTTGGAGAAAAATTGGCGGCCAGGTAATTTTCTATCCAAAAACTTACCAGCGATTTGCTGTTGTTAGAATAGGCCGAAATTATATGTAATCTTTCAACGGCGCGGGTAAAAGCCACATATAATAAATTTAAATTTTCAAGAATTTGCTCTTGTTCTTCGGCTATGAACTCTTTTTCGAGGCCTGCATTTTTTACTTTGGAAGAAAAATTAATAGCGGCTACAGGTAATTTTACTTTTTCATTTTCAAGCGTTACCCAATTATCATTTGCCCTGTAATAATTACTGTTACAAAAAGGAACAATTACTACCGGAAATTCTAAGCCTTTACTGGCGTGAATGGTCATGATCTTTACAGCATTTGTATTTGCAGGAATTATCAGCGAAGCTTTCTGACTCCTTGTTTGCCACCATTCGCAAAACGACGAGATATTTGAGTTTTTTGTAATAAGGTATTCATTTACTTCATCCAAAAAGAAACGGATATAAGGATAACCCAGTGTATTTAACGAAAGTGCATTAATGATAATTAAACAATGATCGAAAAGATTATTTAACGAGAGGTTCTCTTGCGGTAAATATATATCGAATGTGTTTAAAACAGCAGATAAAGGGATGTTTTTAGCCAGCTGCTGCGTGCCTGTGGCAAACTGTTTTGCTGTAATTTTGTTGGTTTGTAGCAGATAATTGATCACCGCAACCGCACTCACTTTATCCTCGTTATTAGAAAGATAATTTAAATAACTGATAATTGTATTTATTTCAAGATTGTTTTTTAATAAAAGTGAATCAGAAGAAACAATAGGAATTTGATTGTTCATTAAAAAATTTGCGATGGTATTACCATGGGTATTTTTACGCACAATGATGCAAATATCCTTGTAATAAAATTTAGCGGTTAAGGCATTTTGGATCTGTTCTTTTATAATGCCAAAATTTAACGCTTCAAGTTCATCTCTGTCTACCTTGCCCGTGTTTACTGTTACCAGGCCTGTACCTTCGTATTTTATCTTTTGCTGCTGATCTTTATATATTTTTTTGTGGGCGTCGCTTAAAAGGTCTTCACTTAATTTGCTGAACAAAGAGTTATTAAAATCAATGATCGTTTTTAAACTCCTGAAATTGGTGTTAAGTAAATTTTCTTTAAAATTACGCTTTAAATTAGCGCTTCGTTCGTCAATTAAAAAATTATCGCCCGTGTTCTCAATTTCAGGAAGTTCAACAAATTGTTTTACATTGGCGTTTCGCCAGCGGTAAATACTTTGTTTGCCATCGCCTACAATTAAATTGAACCAGCCGGTAGAAAGCGAATTGTCTATTAACGGAAGTATGTTGTGCCACTGAAGAGTGCTTGTATCCTGGAACTCATCCAATAAGTAATGCTGGTACTTTTCGCCTAAGCGCTCGTAAATAAAAGGTGTAGGCTCGTTGTTTATCAATTCAAAAATATTTTTGTTGAACTCGCTGATAAACACCAAACGCTCTTCCTGTTTTTTATCGTTGCTTATTTCTTCAATTTTTTTAAGCAGTAGCAAAGGATAGATCTGGGTGCTTAATAACTTACATAAGCTGTAATATTGATGGTTATCTTTTATAAAATCAATTAGGCCTTTTGCTATAGACGATAATTGCTGGCTGATGCTTTCGACAATAATTTTGTTACCATCTTTTGATGCCCATTGGTTTTTCTCAATAGCATCTACCGTGCGGCCTTTAATGGTATTCTCAATATCGATATTCTGATCGATTGCTTTTTTAAAGAAATTCTGGGGCCCACTGCTCTTATAAGTAAAATCATTATCGGTTAAACCATTTTTAGCAATAAGATCAATTGCTTTTTGACCTTCACTTTTTAAGTGTGCATTGTAATAACTGATGTAAGCAAATAGTTCTTTCCTTACTTCTTCAAGTTCCTGTGTGGTAAAATTTTTAAGTTGCTGTAAATAATTATCCGAATTTTCTTTTTGTAAAAGCCTTGCAAACTCTTTAATTGCGCGTTCGGGGTCCCAGCTGGCATTTTCTTCGGCTTTGGTTAAAACAAATTCTTTTAATAATTTGCTTACATACTCGTCTTCACCAACCTGGTTAAACAGGGTTGAAATAACCTTGTCATAAAAGCCTTCCACATCCATTTCTAAATTAAAATTTACGGGCAGCTTAAGGTCGTGGGCAAATGTTTTTACTATTTTGTGAGTAAAGCTATCTATAGTACCAATTGAAAAGTCGGAGTAGTGATGAAGGATCTGACCTAGCACCGTGTTGGCCCTTTGTTTTAAGTCGGTGATTGTAATGTTGAGTTCTTTACACAAAAGCTCTGCAACAAAAGGCGTTTCTTTTTTATTAGCGATCTGATCTAATGCATCCAAAATACGCTGCTTCATTTCGGCGGCGGCTTTATTGGTAAAAGTAACGGCAAGTATGCGTTTGTAATTGCTGTTTAATCTTTTA
Source organism: Bacteroidia bacterium (assembly GCA_044226875.1). Lineage (GTDB taxonomy): Bacteria > Bacteroidota > Bacteroidia > B-17B0 > Aurantibacillaceae > Aurantibacillus. The sequence continues at coordinate 497,309 of JBGAGD010000002.1, read as the reverse complement.
GGGTCGACGAGTGATAACCGCAAATACTCTTTTACAAGCGTAAATGTTTTACCACTGCCTGCACTGGATTTATAAACTACAAAATTTTCGGGCCGTTTATCGCTCATTAGTTAAAGGTAAGAATTGGGCAAAAAAAAAGGCTACAAATTTGTAGCCTTTTTAATATTATTTATCAGATGGGATTATTCTTCATCCTCATCATCATCACCTTTTTTAGTGCCGTTGGTATTACCTTTAACCGGTGTTTTAGGAGCATTTGGATCAACAAAATCCCAATTTAAGATACGGAATGCAGTACGACGGTTTAACGCGTGTAACGCTTCTTTTTCTTGTTTGGTTTTTGCTTTGGCAATCACATCATCACCAATTAATAATTGAGTTTTACCATAACCCTTTGCTTGTAGGCGGGCAGGGTTAATGCCTTTTTCTTTCACTAAATAATCAACGCATGATTGAGCACGACGTTGCGAAAGGTCCATATTTTTAGCGGCATCACCACGGCTATCAGTGTGTGAGTTTAACTCAACCACTGTAGTAGGGTTATCAATCAATGTTTGGTATAGGAACTGTAATGAATCTTTTGATTCAGGAAGAAGGTCTGCACTACCTAAAGCATAAAGAATTTGTGGCATACGGATGAAAGGAACAACCGGAGCTAATTCAAAATCAGCGATAAAATCTTTTGATGCACCTAAACCAACAGTTGTAATTACACGTTGATCTTTAGAAGCTAAATAACCTTTTGTAAACGAAGGTGATTTAGTTGTTTTATCAGTTTGAGTTGAAACAGTATAAGTTACTTTTTCTTTTAGTTTAAAAGTATAGTTACCATCTTTTGGAGTTGTGAATTCGTTGATAGAACCATCGCTGCCAACAATTTTAACTTTAACTAATTCTACAGCTTCGCCTCTTCCTGCACCAGTTCTGTCATCACCTTTGCTCATTGCCATACCTTTAACGTTAAAGTTCAATGGAGGTAAGTTAAAGCTCCAGATATCATCACTTCCTTTACCGCCTTCGCGGTTAGAAGTTAAATAACCACGTTGTTTTTTACCTTCGTAAATGATACCGAAATCATCAAAAGAAGAGTTGATCGGGTATTTAAGGTTTTCTACAGCTTTAGTGAATTTGCCATCAGCACCTGCTTCAGCAACAAAAATATCTAAACCACCCATACCAGGATGATAATCTGAAGAGAAATATAATCTTTTACCATCATCAGAAACTGTTGGGTACATTTCATTACCTTCTGTATTTACAGCAGGGCCTGCATTTTGTGGTTGGCCCCAAACGTTTGCTTTCGCATCGTAAGTACATCTCCAGATATCCAATCCGCCGTAACCACCGCTCATTCTTGAAGTAAAATATAAATATTTACCATCAGCAGTTAAAGTTGGATGGCCATATTGTACAGTATCAACAATAAAAGGCAATTTAGCGGCTACACCCCAGGTGCTACCTTGTTTTTTTGCCATGTAGATACCACATTTAATTTGTTTTCCTTTTTCTTCAGGGCAACGTGTAAAGAAGATCATATCACCTTTTTTGCTTACCCAGCCTTGTCCTTCATTTACCGGTGAAGAGATGGCAGGAGGTAATAAAACAGGGGTAGACCATTTACCGTTCTTATCAATTTTTGTTTCGTAAATATCTGAGTGGTTAGCACCAATATTAGGTTCTACAGCACCTAAAGCACCTTCTCTGCGAGAAGTGATCACTAATGTTTGGTATTTTTTATCGCTATAGCTTGGAGAGTAATCACTTTCTTTTGAATTGATCAAAGACATATTCTCTAATTTGTAACGTTGCGGAGAGTCTTTCCATTGCTGAGCTAATTCGCATGATTTTACACCAAGATCTGCTTTTTTAGCATTGCCGCCTTTTGCTTTGTAGTTGTTGTATTCTACAATAGCTTCAGGGTATTTCATCTGGCTTTTTAAAACTTCAGCCAAACGTAAATAAACTGTAGGATCATCATAATTAGCTGCGATCGCTTTTTGGTAGAACGTCTCAGCGCCTTTGTAATCGTTAATTTCCTGAGATGCATAGCCTGATTTGAACATTATCATTGGCTTTTTATCTTTAGAAGCACCTGCATATGCCTGTTTGTACATATTTATGGCGTTATAGTACTGATGAGCCTCAAAAGCTGCATCTGCCTTTTTTAGTAGTTTCTGAGAGAATCCGTTTGCAACAAAAATAACAAGAGCTGCTGCGGTTAAAGTAAACTTAATAGTGTTTTTCATACTTTAATTTAGGTTTATAGGCTGCTAATATAATAATTTTTACACAAATCGTTAAAAAAATTAAAAGTTTTTGAAGAAAATTGGGAATTTATACATATAAATGTCATAGATTTATCATTTGATCTTTGATTAAACCAGGTTTGTCATAAAACCCAGTAAATACAAAGTATTTGGCAGGCATCTATCTCCATATCCCTTTCTGTAAGCAGGCCTGCACCTATTGCGACTTCCATTTCAGTACCAATCAAAGCACTAAAGGGCTGTTTGTAAAAGCTATTACTTCTGAGCTTGAACAAAGACGTAATTATTTGAAAAATAATAAGTTAGAAAGCATATATTTTGGAGGGGGTACACCAAGTTTACTCAACAAAGCTGAATTAGAAACGATTTTTGAAACTTTAAAGAGGTATTTTGTATTTGATAATTCGGCCGAAATTACTATCGAAACCAATCCCGACGATATCTCAAAAGAAAACCTTTTTTTATGGAAATCGTTAAATATCAACAGATTAAGTATTGGCTTGCAAAGTTTTAACGACGAGGAATTGAATTGGATGAACCGCGCCCATAATGCGGCTCAATCTGTAAGTTCGGTAAAAATGGCGCAGGATGCGGGTTTTGATAATATAACCATAGATCTTATTTATGGCAGTAAATTCCAGGATCTTAAAACCTGGGAAAGCACATTGCTACGAACCGTTAGTTTAAACACGCAGCATATTTCGTCTTATAATCTTACTATAGAAAATAAAACCGTTTTGGGAATTCAAAATGCAAAAGGTAAGGAGCCCGCGGTAAACGATGAACTTAGCAGCCAACAATTCTTACTGATGTCGGATATTTTAAACGCTGATGGTTTTGTGCATTACGAAATTTCAAATTTTGGAAAGCCGGGCTTTTTTGCCAAACATAATAGCAATTACTGGCTGCAAAAAGAATATCTGGGAGTTGGGCCATCTGCACATTCATTTAACGGTACATCGCGCCAATGGAATGTAAGCAACAATAATTTGTACATAAAAGCACTTGAACAAAATACAAGCTACTTTGATAAAGAAGAGCTTTCGGTGAACGACAGGTACAACGAATATGTTTTAACACGTTTGCGAACCATTTGGGGTTGTGATGCCAATGAAATAAAAGCATTATTTGGAGAAAATATCTATTCGCACTTTCTAAAAAAAGCAGCTGAACACAAAAATTATTTTGAAGAAAATAATGGTATTTATGTTTTGAGTAAAGAAGCCAGATTATATGCAGATGGCATTGCTGCTGATTTTTTTATGGAATAAACAAACGGAAACCTGTCAGTTCGAGTAGTCACGCTGCCTCTTTTGCGTGACGTATCGAGAACAAATTCTGTATCTCACTTCTCGATACGCTTCGCTACTCGAAGTGACAAAATACAAGGCTAAAAAATTACTGCGATTTATCCTTGTAAAAATTCTCAATCAATCCAACGCTTGCATCGATGCTGTTTACCAGCCAGTCAAAATAAATATCGGTTTTTTCATCTTCACTTAAAAGATAATCAGGTACTGTTTCTCTTATGCGTGTAGTTAATTCGTAAAGGCATAGGGCGGCGCAAACGCTTACATTAAAGCTCTCGGTAAAACCATACATAGGTATTTTTACAAATTCGTCGGCATTATCAAAAACAGTTTGCGAAATTCCTTCTATCTCGGTTCCAAACACCAAAGCCATTTTTTTGTCTACAGGCAATTTATCAATTGTGCAATCGTTTTTATGCGGTGTTGTGGCAACAATACGGTAACCTTTGCTTTTTAGTTCTTTAATGGTTTCGAGTGTGTTATTCTCATGCCCCCGGTGTTTATGTATATTAAGCCATTTGCTGCTCCCCATATCTACATCGGCGCTCATTTTTAAAGTATTTCTGCCTTCTATATAATGCACGTTCTGTATACCAAAACAATCGCTGCTTCTTAAAATGGCTGCCGCGTTATGGCCCTGGTACACATCCTCTAAAACTATCCTTAAATGGTCGGTACGCTGTGCTATTACTTCGTCAAAACGTTTTTTACGCGTATCAGAAATAAAGCCGGTTAAATAATTAATTAATTCTATTTTTTGGGTTCTTTCCATTGGTTGCAGACTGCAAAGAAAAAATAAATTCTTTAATTAAAATACAATTCTTTATCTTTGCCCTGCAATTGGTTCTTTTTTAAACAAAAGATTAATAGGGAATAGCGTGAAAATCGCTAATAGTACCCGCTGCTGTGAGTCCTTTTGGAATCTAAAACATTCTTAGCCACTGCCCCGATAGCTATCGGGATGGGAAGGCGTTTTAGGTAAGGATAAGTCAGAAGACCTGCCAACTGTACAATGTTTAAGGCTTTCGGGATGTGAGGCCAAGAACGCGCAAAAAGTATCAAAAAATTGATCATAAAAAGAAATAAGCGCTTGGCTTGTGCTTTTAATTTTATAATTAAAGCAATTTGTCTTTTATACGTGTTTGCAAACACATATGTATATGGGCAAGATACGGTTGCTTTACAAAGCGTTGAAGTAATAGCAAAAAAAACCGGGCTCTCACAAATAGGTAAAAAAACCGAGCAGGTAGATTCTACTATTAAGGAACAGTTCAAATTAAACTCTATTGGCGACCTGTTAAGTTTAAATACACCGGTATTCATAAAAAATTACGGGCCGGGACAAATTGCCACCACGGCTTTTAGAGGTGGTAACGCTTCGCAAACTGCCATTTTATGGAACGGTTTTAATATACAAAATGCTATGCTTGGCCAATCTGATCTTGCATTGATGCCTTCGTTTTTATTTGAGGATATAGAAGTAGAATACGGAGGCTCATCCTCCCTATGGGGTAGTGGTGCGGTTGGCGGCAGCGTGCATCTTAAAAACAAAACATTATTTGACCAGGGAATAAAAACCTCTGCCAATTTTGGCACAGGTAGTTTTGGTTTAAAAAATGTTTCAACCAGTATTTTATTTAGTAAGCGTCGTTTTATTTCCTCGTCAAAAATATATAATAGCCTGTCGGATAATAATTTTAATTATAAAGATACTGCAGATAAAGAACGCCCTCTAAAACAACAAAAAAATGCAGGCTATAATTTTTTGGGTTTGATGCAGGAATTAAAGTTTTTGATCAATTCAAAGCAGGTGGCATCGGTTAATGCCTGGTTAAATGTAAACAAAAGACGATTGCCTGCCTACGATCCTTCAGTAGAAAATAAAACCTACCAGCGCGATGACGCTACAAGGGTTACAGCCAATTGGAATTTTATGGGTAACGCACTTAAGTCGGGTATAAGAGCGGGCTATTTTGAAGATAAGATAAATTATACAGATAGTTTAGCGGCCAACTTTTCTAAAAGTAAAGTGCAAACCGTTATTGCCGAGAATGAAAATTTTTTAACCTGGCAACAACACCATCAATTTAATTTTGGCGTAAATTTTACTTCGAGTACTGCCAATACAAATAATTATACCGGCGCTAAAACCTTAAACAAGCTATCCGTATTGGCGGGCAATAAATTTTCTTTTTTTAATGATAAATGGCTAACCTATATTTCTGCAAGGGTAGATTATTTTAGCGTTGGCACTTTACCTGTAACTGGAAATATTTCAACGGAATATCATCTTACAAAACAGATACAGTTAATGGCAAGTGCCGCAAAAGTATACAGGCAGCCTACTTTAAACGAGTTATACTGGTTACCCGGTGGTAATATAAATTTAAAACCCGAACAGGGCTTTACTTACGAAGGAAATATCAATTACAAAACACAACTCACCAAAGAATTTTCTGTTTTTATTTCGGGAGCCGCATTTAGCAGGAAGATAGACAACTGGATCTTATGGATCCCGGGCCCGGGAGGAAATCCATCGCCTGTAAATTTGCAACAGGTATGGAGCCGCGGCACAGAAACAACCTGGCGCATTCATTATCAAAAAAATAAATTCAGGTATAAAATAAATGTAGTTACAGGCTACGTACTATCAACCATCCAGGCCAGTAACCAGGAAAATAATAACACTGTAGGCAAACAATTAATTTATACGCCACGCTATACTGTTAACTCAAGTGTTTTAGTTGGGTACGATAAATCTGCTGTAACTTTTTATGATCAATATATGGGTTACCGGTTTACTTCAAGCGATAATATGCAGTGGTTAAATCCTTATCATATCTCATCACTGCGCTTAAACTATTATCTCGAAACAAAATTATTAGATTTTATAGTATTTGCCGCCTGTAATAACCTATTTGATAAAAATTATATTATTCTTTCCGGCAGGCCAATGCCATTAAGAAATTATGAAGTTGGAATCACATTACAAACAAAAAATAAATAAAATATGAAAAGAACAATTACAATTATGGCCTTTGCTTTGGGCATTTTTACAGTAAAAGCACAAACATTGGTAGCGGATTTTGAAAGTCTTCCGTTAGCAACAAATTCGGCTTACAGCAGCACCATGAGCGCGCCCTTTGCAACAGCTGGCGCTTCGTTCCAATACATATGGGATACAGGTTTCAGTTACTGGAGCGGCGGATTTTCTTATACCAACAAATACGATTCCTCGGCAATTGTAACAGCAACACCCGGCTTATATGGTGTTAAGCCTTATAAAGGGTATAATAACTCAAACATTTATACCGTTGGGCAAGACCAGGGCATTATTAATTTAACAGCGCCTTCAAATACCGTAAGCGGTTTTTACATCACCAATACAACTTATGCTTACCGCTCGATGAAACATGGCGACCAGTTCGCGAAAAAATTTGGAGGAACAAGCGGTAATGATCCTGATTTTTTAAAAGTAACCGTTAAAGGTTACAAAGCCGGCGTTATGTTACAAGACAGTGTGCCTTTTTATTTGGCAGATTACCGCTTTGCAAACAACGCACAGGATTATTTAGTGAGCACATGGCAATGGGTAAACACTTCTACTTTAGGAAACGTGGATAGTTTGCAATTTTTTATGTACACCAGTGATATTGGATCTTTTGGCCCTAATACGCCTTTGTTTTTTGGCATCGATAATTTTACAACCATTCAATCGAGCGTTGGTCTTACTGTAAATACAAAAAATTTAAATGCCTCTGTTTATCCGAATCCATTTAAAAATAGTATTAACATCAGCTTTGGTACTGCAATCAATGCAGAAGCTGCAATAACTGATGTAACGGGAAAAATGGTGCATTCACAACATCTAACCGAAATGCAAAACACTGTTGATCTTAATGAGTTACAAAACGGAATTTATTTTCTTGAATTAACTGCAGCTGATAAAAGATCTGTAATAAAATTAATTAAAAACTAAAGCTTAATTTTGAGAGGCGGATGTAAGGCCGCTTCTCATTTTTTAAAAATGAAAAAAATTATTTGTATAGCGCTGTTTGTTTCTGCTCTTACTTCCTGTGTAAAAGATAAACCACAGGATGTTGTTCAGCCACAAGTGCAATTAACCAATGGTAAAAAAGTATATGTGGTAAACGAAGGTAATTTTGGATCGCCAAACGCCTCTGTTTCTTTATACGATCCGGCAAATAATAATGTGATCAGTAATTTTTATCAGAATCAAAATAGCAGTTCGCCAATACTTGGAGATGTGGCGCAAAGCCTGTCATTCATAAATGGTAATTTTTATATTGTTGTTAATCACTCCGGAAAAATTGTGGTGTGCGACAACCAGTTTAAAAAATTGAACCAGGTAACCAGCCTGTCTTCGCCAAGATATATTTTACCCGTTACCAATCAGAAAGCATACGTGAGCGATTATAACGCAAATGCCATAAGTATAATTGATCTTAACTCAAATACAAAAACAGGCTCTATACCTTGTGCCGGTTGGACGGAGCAAATGGTAATGATCTATAATAAGGCATTTGTAACCAACATTCGTAAGAATTATGTTTATTGCATTAATACCATTAGCAACACAATAACGGATAGCATTAATGTTGGAATAGATGCCGGAACCATTGTAATTGATAAAAATGATAAACTATGGGTGTTAAGTAATGGCGACCAGCAAAATTCTATTAATGGAAAACTATCAAGGATTGATCCGGTCTCTAACCAGGTAGAAGCATCTTATACATTTGGAGCAGGTGATTCGCCGGGATATTTATGTTTAAATAAAACAAAAGACACTTTGTATTTTATAAACGGAAGTGTTTACAGAATGCCAATTATAGCGGGTGGCCTTCCTGCTACCCCTTTTATTGCAAACGGCACTAAAAATTTTTATGGATTGGGCATAAATCCTAATGATCATAATATTTATGTTTCCGATGCTCTCGACTTTAACTCACAATCGAATATTTACATTTACAATACCGATGGGAGCCCAAAAACCAACTTTAAAGCCGGAATAAGTGCAAACGGTTTTTATTTTGAATAAAAAGTTACATCTTTGGCAGGGTGACAAATGCCATTAACATAGTTTCTTTTGATGTTCCTTTTCCTGCCAATTATGGTGGGGTAATTGATGTGTATTACAAATTGGTTTGGTTAAAAAAAGCTGGTGTAAAGATGCATTTGCATTGCTTTACATATGGCCGCAAGCCGGCGCAAGAGCTTGAAGCCTTATGCGAAAAGGTTTATTATTATAAACGCGATACGGGTTTTTTGTCCAGCTTATCGTCATTACCATACACTGTAAAATCGCGCCGATCAAAGGAATTGGAAAAAAACCTGTTGGCAAATGATTTTCCGATCTTATTTGAAGTGCTACATACCTGTTATTTATTAAACGATGAACGTTTTAAGCATAGAAAAAAAATATACAGGCATAGTAATATTGAGCATGAGTATTATGCAGAGCTTGCCAGGTCGGAAAGAAATGTTTTTAAGAAAATGTACCTGCAAACGGAAGCAAAAAAATTGAAACGTTTTGAATCTATTGTTGCTTTTGCGGATATTATTTTAGCAGTTAACCAAAAAGATACAGATTACTTTAAAGTAAATTATCCAAAGGTTAAAACACTTTATTTACCAAGTTTTCATGCTAACGAAAAGGTAACGGCGTTAACCGGTAACGGCAGTTCTGTTTTGTTTCACGGCAATTTAAGTATTTCAGAAAATTATGAAGCAGCTGTTTGGTTGATCAAAAATGTTTTTTCAAAAATTAATTTTCCTGTAGTTATTGCCGGATTAAATACACCTGATTTTTTATTGAATGAAATTAAAGCATACGCCAATATAAAACTAATTGATAGTCCGCAGGAAAAAGAAATGGAGCAGTTGATTCACAACGCGCAAATTCACGTGCTTTATACAATGCAACCAACCGGGTTGAAATTAAAATTGCTGAATGTACTGTTTAAGGGACGATTTATTATTTGCAATAAAAATATGATAGCGGGCACGGGGTTGCAGGAAAATTCAGGATTTATAATTGCACATAATGCCACTAAATTTGTTCAAAAAATCAATTCTGTTTTTAGTGAAGAATTCACTAATGAATACATAAGTGAGCGGAAAGAACAGGTGAAGAATTTTGACAATGAAAGTAATTGCCGGAAATTAGTGGAGGTAATTAAATCATAAAATTATAAATAAAACAGATCTCGCCCGATCTCGCAGAAAATGGTTGGGGAGATGCCGTCGATCCTTTTAAGAGCACATCGCTTGGTGTTTAAACCAACACTAAAGGCACTTTAATTTCATGTCGTACATTTTCGATCGTACTTCCCAGCAAAATATCTTTAATGGTGCGATGGCCATGAGTTCCCATAATTAAAAGGTCGCAGTTATTATTAACGATAATTTTTGGGATGGCTAATTTAGGAATTCCAAAACCTAACTGTATTTCAGTTGTAATATTTTGGGCTTCCAGTTCGGCCTGGTATTTTTTTAATTTCTGGTAATCCTCTTCGCGTTCCAGGTCGAACGATTCTTCACCATACACCATGGCATTGGTGCTTTCTAAAATGTGTATCAAAACCAATGTCGAATTTTTATTGCCTAATTGTAAAGCTTTATTAATGGCCTTATTGTCACTTTCGCTAAAATCAACCGTTACGGCAATGCGTTGTATGTTAGTTTCAAAATCAAGTTTTAACGGTGTTAATTCATTATGAAAACCGTGCTTTTTGTTGATCTTTTCTTTAGCGATAAAAGGCACAACGGTAATATAGATCAGCATTAAAAAACAAAAAATACAAACGGGCACAACTGTAAAGCTTATTAAAATAGGCGAGTTGCTTGTAAATAGAAGATCGGCGATCTCACCAAAAACCAATTTTACATTTAAGCCAATAATAACCAAAGCGGCTACCCACGACAGAAGTTTTTGCCAGAGCGGAATAACGAATTCGCCCATTTTATTTTTATCACTCACAAAATGAATAAGCGGAATAACAGCAAAGCCTAATTGTAAACTTAAAATAACCTGGCTTAGGATCAATAATTTTCCGGTAGCGCTTTCCCCTAAAAAATAAATGGTTAAAAATGCCGGAACAATGGCAATAGCTCGGGTTAATAGTCTACGTATCCATGGCTGTAAACGTAAATTCAAATACCCTTCCATTACAACCTGGCCGGCTAGTGTGCCGGTAATAGTAGAGCTTTGCCCGGCCGCTATTAATGCAATGGCAAATAAAATCGGGGCAAGGGTGCTGCCAAGCATTGGTGCCAATAATTCGTGGGCGTCCTGAATTTCGGCTACGTCGTGTTTTCCGTTTTTAAAAAAAGTAGTAGCCGCTAAAATTAAAATGGCAGCATTTACGAATAAAGCAAGATTTAATGCAATGGCGCTATCAATAATATTAAAGCGAATGGCTTTTTTTATGGCAACGGGTGTTCGTTCAAACTGGCGGGTTTGTACTAATGAGCTGTGTAAATATAAATTGTGAGGCATTACCGTTGCACCAATTATACCAATAGCAATATAAAGTGCCTCGTCATTTTTAATAAAGGGTTTTAAACCGCCTGCAATTTCAACAACAGCGGGTTTGGCAATTAATAATTCTATTAAGAACGAGGCACCGATCAATGCAACCAGGCAAATGATAAAGGCTTCCAGTTTGCGAATACCCCTGTTTAAAAGAAACAATAAAATAAAACTATCCAACACTGTAATACACACGCCGGTTAAAATGCTAACATGTGGAAACAATAAGTGAATACCAATGGCCATACCTATCACTTCTGCAAGATCGCAGGCGGCAATGGCAATTTCGGCAAGGCCGTATAAAAATAAATTAATGAACTTTGGATAATTTTCGCGCGAAGCTTGTGCAAGGTCTTTTCCGCTAACAACACCCAAACGCACACAATGGCTTTGAAGCAATAAGGCAATGATATTACTCATTACCAACACCCACAATAAGCTATATCCGAATTTACTTCCTCCGGCAATATCGGTGGCCCAGTTGCCCGGATCCATATAACCAACACTGATCATATACGCTGGGCCAAGAAATGCAAGTAAACGTTTTACACTGCTACCGGTATTTGTTTTTACGCTTGAGTTTACTTCTTCTAAAGATTTGTTCATTTTTTTATTTCCACTAAAATGTTTGAAGCAACTTTATTGCTAAAAAACTGACTGTTATTTTTATTGATCTTTACTTTAAATGAATTATCAAATTCATTTATCTCTTCTATTTTTATAACATCGCCAATTTTTAAACCAACAGATGTAAGATGCTGAAGGAATGTTTTTGAATGTTCGCAAACGCCTACAAAAATATAAGTGCCTTTTGTTTTATATTGATTTAAAGGCAGAGCTTTTACTACATTCAGCTGTCCGTTAGCATCCGGTATGGGATCGCCATGGGGGTCGAACTTTGGCTTACCTAAAAACGTATCCAATCGCTGTATCAGTTCATCGCTTTGAATATGTTCTAATTGTTCTGCGATCTCATGCACCTCATCCCATTTAAAATTTAATTTATCTACCAAAAAAACTTCCCATAAGCGGTGCTTGCGAACTACTTTAATAGCAGTTTGTTTTCCTTTATCAGAAAGCTTAACGCCCTGGTAAGGGATGTAATTGATCAATTTTTTTTCGGCCAGGCGTTTTAGCATATCGGTAACGGTAGCTGCTTTAATGGCAAGATGATCAGAGATCTGGTTGGTGCTTACTTCCGAGTCGGCAGATAAATGGCTTAAAGTATAGATAGCTTTCAGATAATTTTCTTCGGTAAGTGAAATTGTCATGCGCAAAAATAATTAATTTTATTAACCTAAACAAATTTTTAGGTTAGTCTAAATTTTAAAATTCACAAATTTTAGAATACTGTTAAATGTTTATTTTGTGTGAAAAGCCTCAAATTGACCAAATTCGGTAATTTTAATGCTTTAAATCGGTGAATTTGTTAAAATGAAGGCATATAATTTTTGCTGGAACCGAATAAACCCCTATCTTTGCCATCCTTAAAAAAAGATAAAGATGCCAAAAATGAAAACTAATTCCAGCGCTAAAAAGCGTTTTAGCATTACTGGAAGCGGTAAAATTAAAAGAAAGCATGCTTTCAAACGTCACATTTTAACTAAAAAAGAAAAAGACCGTAAACGCGGTTTAACTAAAAGTGGCCTTGTAAGCGCAGCAGATACAAACAACGTGAAATTCATGTTAAGTATCTAAGCGAAAGTTCTTTAAAGATTATCGAGATCGGTTAATTAAACAAAATGTTTAACCCGGGTTTTAGTAAAAAAAGACTCTTAGATGAGCGCTAAAATCCAAAGTAAAAATTAAAAAAAATGCCTAGAAGTGTCAATCACGTAGCCAGTAGGGCTCGCAGAAAAAAAATCCTTAATTTAACCAAAGGTTATTGGGGTGCAAGAGGTAATGTTTGGACGATTGCCAAAAACACCCTTGAAAAAGGTTTAACGTATGCTTACCGCGACAGAAAAAACAAAAAACGCACCATGCGTGGTTTGTGGATCCAACGTATTAACGCTGGTGTTAGGGAGCATGACATGAGCTATTCGGAGTTTATGGGTAAATTAAATGCTAAAGGTTTAAAATTAAACCGCAAAGTATTAGCAGATTTAGCAATGAATCATCCTGAAGCGTTTAAAGCAGTTGTAAACCAGGTTAAATAGGGAAAAAATAACATATTATGTGTAGAAAACGCCCCATTATGGGGCGTTTTCATTTATAGGTCGATTTGTTAGTACTATTAGCTTAAATTAACGTTATTACCCAAACTTAATACGGTAATTTGTGTTATATTTAATAAGAACTTCGATCAAAAACAACAACAATGAAAGCAAAGATTAAAAAAGCGGCAGAGGTAAAAGGAAGTACGTATTTGGTAAAATTACGTATTGATCCAAGAACAGTTATTACAGTGAGAACGAAAGAAAGCTTAAAGAACTGGAAGAGTAAATACCCTAACGCTATCGAATTATCATAAAAAATGCCGTGTAGGATCTTAGCAGGATTCTACATCCATTTCTTTTTTCTAAAATAAACGATCTGTAAAATTATCAGAGTTAACATTATTGCCCAAACAATGCCATAGCCATATGGTGATTTTAACTCCGGCATAAATTCAAAGTTCATCCCATAAACACCAGCAATAAAAGTTACCGGAATGAAAATGCTTGAAATGATGGTGAGCACTTTCATCACTTCATTCATTTTATTAGCGTTGGTGCTTAAATAAATATCCATAATGCCACTTAAAAGATCCCTGTAGGTTTCTACCGTATCAATAATACGTGTGCTATGATCCTGTAAATCGCGAAGGAATAACTGTGTGCCTTCGGTAATAAATGCTGTTTCTGAGCGCAGTAAATTACTGATCATATCACGCAAAGGCCAAACCTGTTTGCGTAAGTAAATTACTTCCCGTTTCAGGTTATACAATTCAATAAGCGATTGCTGTTTTGGTTCGTTAATAATTTCTTCCTCTATTTTTTCTACTTTATCGCCAATCTTTTCAATAGCATCAAAATAACAATCTACTACGGCATCCATTAATGCGTAAAAAAGATAATCGGCACCCAGTTTACGAACGCGGCCTTTGCATTGCCTTAAACGCGTTCTTATGATATCAAAAGCGTCGCCACCATCAGGTTCCTGGAAAGAGATAACGGTATTGTCCAATAGCACAAGGGATAATTGCTCTGCGTGAACCTCGGTATCGTAAACGATCATTTTTAAAATAGATAAAAGATAATGATCGTATTCTTCAAACTTAGGCCGCTGATCAATATGTACAATATCTTCTAACGTTAACGGGTGAATGTTATAGCATTTACCTATTCTCTCAATTAAAGCCGTATCGTGCACACCTTCCACGTTGATCCATTTAACCATATTATCCTTTACATGGTTTAAGCAGGAATCAAAATCATAAAAGGTATCTTCAAAAAATTCAGTTTCGTTAAATTCAATTAAAGTAATTTTTATTTTAGCATCAACTTCTTCGCCATTGTAGAACAATGTGCCCGGAGGTGCGCCTATATCGTGAAGTTTACTCATCGTTATCTGTTTCTAAGTTTTTATTTCCTTGTACAACAACAACAATCTCTCCTTTAATTGGTTTAGCGGAATAAAAAGAAATTAATTCGGCAACAGTGCCTCTTTTTGTTTCTTCAAATAATTTTGTGATCTCGCGCGATACGCTTGCTTTGCGATCTGCGCCCAGGTATGTTTTAAATTCTTCTAATAATTTTAATAAACGAAAAGGCGATTCGTAAACAATAAACGTTTTTTCTTCCTGCGCCAATAACTTTAAACGTGTTTGCCTTCCTTTCTTTTGAGGAAGAAAACCATAAAAACTAAACTCGTTGCAGGGCAGGCCACTATTAACAAGCGCAGGCACAAACGCTGTTGGGCCCGGTAAAGATATAATGTCAAGCGAGTTGGCAACAGCTTCGCGGATCAATAAAAATCCTGGGTCTGAAATTCCCGGAGTACCTGCATCTGAGATCAATGCAATGTTTTTTCCCGAATTTAAAGAAGCGATCAGTTCTTCAAGGATCTTATGCTCGTTATGCTGATGATACGACTTTAAAGGCTTTTCTATTTGCAAATGTTTTAGTAAAAAGGATGAGGTGCGTGTATCTTCTGCTAATATAAGATCTACACTTTTAAGCGTATTAATGGCCCGAAGGGTGATGTCTTCCAGATTACCAATAGGCGTAGGTACTATATATAACTTACCACTCATTTAAATTTGAAGTTAAATTTTTGGTAGCCGTAAAATAACCTAAAAAAGAATAGTTATTGATAAAGCTATGTTAATCGTTACTATTTACGGTTACTGATTACTTTGGCTTGTTCTTGCCCTTTTTATAGGGTTTTATGCTTATAAGCCTGCAATTTGGATGTAGCGTTTCTGCTTTAATGTAAGCGTCTGAATAAAATTTTGCCTTAATAATCAGTTCAATAATAACGTTATTTTCTTCTAAAATGATTTTCCAATAATTCATGTAAATGCAATTATGGCATACTGCGTAAGCCTAGATGATTAATTTAAAAATAAGACCGGGGATTTTTAAATGGAGGGAGGGCCTCTTTGCGGGAAAATAAAATAAGAAGAATGCTGAGATTTTTTTTGTGTGATCAAAAAAGAAAGAAAGGAAGCCGGGCAAAAGTAGCTAATTATTGGAGTAGAGAGAGGAAAAGAAGAAGTGACCTTCTTTTTTATTTTCTGACTTTTAAAAATAAATGTTGCCTTATTTTTATCACCTTCTGCTGCAAACCGCAACAGTTTTAATTCAACAGGTTTTTTTGCGAGAATGATCTTACCCTTAATTTTATATATAGAATTTGCTTTTCCATAAATAAAAAATAATAGAAAAGCGAAAATATATATGGAGCGGTTAAAACGCATGGATTAAAATTATTTATTAAAGAGGGCAATACCAAACTTTAATGGTTGTTTTTATAAACCACTAAATGTTTATTTGAAGCTTTGCATGTCGCACAATTTTTTATATGTGCCATTTAAAGCCAGTAATTGTGTATGATTACCACGTTCAATGATCTCGCCTTTTTGCATTACAATTATTTCGTCGGCATTGGCAATGGTAGAAAGACGGTGGGCAATAACAATGCTGGTACGGTTCTTCATTAAATTGGTAAGCGCTTCCTGCACCAGTTTTTCGCTTTCTGTATCAAGCGCTGAGGTGGCCTCATCCAGCACCAGTATCTCAGGGTTTTTTAGAATGGCCCTTGCAATGCTCAGGCGTTGGCGCTGGCCGCCGCTTAATTTGCCACCACGATCGCCAATAACGGTATCATAACCATTTGGCAGTTGCGAAATAAATTCATGCGCATTGGCAATTTTTGCCGCCTCAATTACCGCCACATCACTTACGTTATGCATGCCAAAAATAATGTTGTTCTTTACAGTATCGTTAAATAAAACACTTTCCTGGGTTACAACGCCAATGTGTTTGCGTACACTCTCGGTTTGCAGGTCTTTTATATCTGTGCCATCTATCAGTAATTCGCCTTTATCGCTTTCATAAAAACGTGGCAGCATATCGGCCAGGGTTGTTTTGCCGCTTCCGCTCTGGCCAACCAAAGCTACGGTTTTGCCTTTTTCAATCTTCAGGTTAATGTTACGTAAAACGTAACCGTCATCGCCTTTATGATAAGCAAACCATAGATTTTTGTATTCTATTTCTTTTTTAAATGCGTTTATTTCTTTAGCATTCGGTTTATCTATTATAACATTATCGGCTAATAAAATCTTATCAATGCGTTCTTCGCTGGCAACGCCTTTTTGAATATTGCTGTACGAAGTGGTTAATTGTTTAATAGGTGGAATTAGTTGAGAGGCCAGAATAAAATAGGTTAAAAATAAAGGGCCCGTTAAACTGCCATCAAACACCATTTTACCGCCAATAAATAAAATAAACATTAAAATGCCGGTAACAACTACTTCGGTTAAGGGCGAACTAAGATCCGTTTTGCGATACACATTTACTGATTGTTTGTAGTACGTTTGATTAAGGTCCTCAAACTTTTTTTGCATCGGTTTCATAGCGCTAAACGCTTTGATAACTTTTAAACTGCCTAATGTTTCTTCTATCACACTTATTAAAGTTCCCAGTGTTTCTTTGCTTTTTCGCGATGCACTTTTTAAGCTTTTTCCCAGAAGTGCAATAAATAACGCAGCAATTGGTAAAAGCAATAAAATATAAAGAGTAAGTTTAGCACTGATCACTAACATCAGGCCAAACGAGATGATGATAGTCAAAGGTTCCCTGAAGATCATTTCAAGAGTCTGCATAATACTCCATTCGATCTCCTGAACGTCAGATGTCATGCGGCTCATCAAATCGCCTTTTTTTTCTTCGCTGTAATAGCTTAATGGAAGGTTCATTGCTTTTTTATACATTTTATTGCGAAGGTCGCGCACAACACCATTACGAATAGGTGCGATAAAGAACATGGCTAAATAGCGAAACAGGTTCTTAAAAAAAGTCATCACAAAAACAATTACACAAATAATAATCAGGGCTTTCATTTTGCCGCCTTGTGTAACAATAAGGCCGGTTATGTAATAGTTTGAAACATCTTTAATATAATCTGCACTTAAAGCAAAATGAGGTTTGCCTTTTAAAAGGATCAAACCCGATTCTACCAAATTTGTTTCTTCAAATAGTAATTTTAAAAAAGGCATTGCAAGCGTAAGGCTTACCGCACTAAAAATGGCAAATAGAATATTAAAAAACACATTGGCAACAAGGTAACCTTTGTAATTTCGGGCGTATTTTAAAACCGAGAACAGCTTTTTCATTAAATTTTAAACGTAAATTTATTTGAATTATTAGCGAAGATACTACAAAAATCTCAGTACATTTACAGTATGGAAAGCCTCAGACAACAAAAAGTAAATAAATTACTGGCAAAAGAACTGGCAGAGATCTTCAGAAGCGAAGCCCGCTCGCTTTTTGGCGGAGGTTTTATTACTGTAACACAGGTTAGGGTAAGCCCCGATCTTAGTTCTGCAAAGGTGTATTTAAGCATAATGGGCAATAAAGATAAAAAAGTGATCTTTAAATTGATCCAGGACCAAACCAGTGTTATTCGTAAAAAATTGGGGATAATTATAGGAAAGCAGTTGCGAATTGTTCCTGAATTGATGTTCTATATTGATGATTCTTTAGATTACGCCATGAAAATAGAAGAACTTTTAAAAAAGTAAATTCTGGATTTTTCGTTTTACATAGCCAAACGTTATTTAGTCTCAAAAAAATCCAATAATGCCATAAACATTATTAGCTGGATAAGTATTATTGCCATTGCAGTTACAACCGCGGCGCTGATCATTATCCTTTCTGCAATGAACGGGTTAACAGGTACAATTGCCAATTTGTACAATGTATTTGAGCCCGACTTAAAAATAACTGCAGCAAAAGGAAAATATTTTGAAGCGAACGACAAATTGATCGGCGATATTAAAAGTATTGAAGGCATAGAAATACTTTCAAAAACTTTAAGTGATAAAGCGCTGCTAAAAAATATTGATAAACAGGTTTTGGTTACCATTAAAGGTGTTGATGAAAATTTTAGCAAAGTAACCGGTATTGAAAAATCTGTGGAAGAAGGTGCTTACGGACTGAACGACCCGAAAAAGAATAACATTTTATTGGGAAGGCAAATTGCCAGCCAGCTACAGGTAAACATTCGCGAAATTGTAAACGAGTTAAGTATTTTTAGTCCTGTTAAAGGTAAATCAACAAGTTTAAACCCCGATGATAATTTTAACCAGGTATATTGCACACCACTGGGTGTTTTTTCGTTAAACGACGAATTGGATTATCAATTTGCTTTTGTAAATATTGAAACGGCAAAAAAACTATTTGACGAGCCAAACAAAGTTAGTGCTATCGAAATTCTGTGCCAAAAAGGAAAGTATGAAGATGTGCAGGCTGCGTTGCAAAAAAAACTGGGAGATAAATTTTCTATAAAAAATCGCTACCAGTTAAACGATGTTTTGTTTAAAACATTGGAAACAGAAAAGCTTGCAACTTTTATTATTTTGGCATTTATTCTGATCATTGCCATGTTTAATATTATTGGCGCTTTAACCATGTTGATCATCGAAAAAAGAAAAGATATTAAAACACTTTACAGTATGGGCGCCGGTATACATTTAATTCGAAATATCTTTATGCGGGAAGGATTTTTAATAACCGGTGTAGGGGCAATAATTGGTTTGTTGCTTGGCCTTTTTGTTTGCTGGCTGCAGGTTCAGTTTCATTTGGTTGAATTTGGCGACGGTATTATATCGTATTACCCTATAGATATACAATTAAATGATTTTATCTGGATATTCGGATTGATCATGCTTATTGGTTTTTTTGCTGCACTATATCCTGTGCGCGTGTTTACCAAGATGGATCTGGTACACTAGCTGATTAAGGATTTATGACAAATGATAAAAGACGAAAATCAATCCTTAATCTTGCATCATTAATCTTTAATCAAACTTATGCTTCCCACCACTTAGCTTTAATGCCAACATAAACACCATCATCATTAATTTTTATAGGATAGAGAGTGATGGCAAAAGCGCCGCCGGATGTAGCTTTACCGGTTTCCAGGTCAAAAGAATAACGATGCAGGGGGCAAACAATTTCGTTTTTCTTGGTACAAAACCCCTGGCTTAAGCGAGCTCCATTGTGTGGACAACGGTCGCCAAAAGCAAAAATACCTTTATCTGTTCTTGTCACACAGATCTTCTCGCCTTTAAACTCAAAATTAATAAAAGTGTTTGGCTGCAGGTAATCTTCAGCGTTGTCTTCTTTTTCGAATATTTTAAACCAATGATACAAAGTGGTCAACAGAAATTAGCCGGCAGTCAGGATTAAATGATATCGCTCATTGTGTAAATGCCTTTTTTGCCTTTTAAAAATTCAGCAGCAATAACGGCACCTAACGCAAAGCCCTTACGGTTATGGGCCTTGTGCATTATTTCAATATCATCTACCTCTGATTGGTATTTGATAATATGTGTACCTGGTACTTCACCCTGGCGCACGTCTTTTATAAATAATGTATCGGCTTTTTTATCGGTAATGCTCCAGTTATTTTTTTTATCGTTATTTTTTATGATCTGTTCGGCAAGCGTAATTGCCGTTCCGCTTGGTTTATCCAGTTTATGGATATGGTGGATCTCTTCCATACTCACTTCATAATCGGGATATTTATTCATTAATTGCGCTAAATAGGTATTTACTTTAAAAAATAAATTTACGCCCAGGCTAAAATTGGTTGCATGAAATAAAGCGCTGTTTTTTTCATTGCACAAGTTTTTTATTATTTCAAAATTATCATACCAGCCCGTTGTGCCAATAACAACAGGCACTTGCGCATTGATGCATTTTTTCACATTATTTAAAACAACGTGTGGTGTGCTAAATTCGATAATTACGTCTGCCTTTTTCAGATCGGCATCGGTAACAGTTTCAACATTGGCACTGTTAATTTTTAAAACAATTGTGTGACCTCTTTTTATGGCAATGGTTTCAATTTCTTTACCCATTTTGCCATAACCAAATAATGCAATGTTCATTTATTTAAAATTTAATTTTATTGTTAAGCCTGTGGCCATTTTATAACCGGTTGCCGTTCTGTATGTATTTTGCCATGGATCGATATGTATACTCAGATCATCGCTCACATCAAAGGTTCGTAAATGCGCGTCAACATTGGCATCCACAACATTTATCAGGTAAACGATGGCCAGGCCTATAATGGCAAAATCGCGGTATTTTCTGTAATACAATTTTTGATCTTTTAACTGCTGGCCATTATATTGTGTTAACGTATTAACTGTTGATGAATCATTATCATACCACGCTGCAAGATTTTTATGGTATAGGTTATATTGTTTGTTATTGCTTACAAACATATAGCCAAAACCACCAAGCCCGGCATATATGATCGGCAACTTCCAATACTTATGGTTATAAGCCTGTCCTAAGCCGGGCACAACGGCGCTCATAATGCTTGCCCTGCGGGCCCTTGAATAAATTGCTTTTTTTTGGGCTTTGGTCTCTGTGGCAGTATCCTTTCCTAAAACGATCGTATCGGTTTGTGCTAAAGCACTAACTGCAGAAAATAAAAATGCAAATATGATAAAGAGCCTGATCAAATTATTTTACTATGTCTTTAATATTTGTATTTCCCAGTTCGGTGTCTAAAGATTTATCAAGATCGCGCATTAACTGGTTAATATGGATAAGCTCATTGGTATCATTTATAGGTAAAGTATTTACGCCGTTTTTTTCCAACAATTCTATCACATTTTTTACAGTGAATTTACTTTCGGTAATGCCGGGTTGATAAAGAATCTCTTTTGTTTTATCTGTTCTTAGTTCAATAAATATGCCTGCCGCCACAAACTCGTTAATTATGTTTCGGGCCAGCCTTACCGGTAGGTCCAGCCTTTGCGCTATCTCAATACTGCTTAGCGACTTTTCGCCATTATAAAAACCTTTGCCAACCAGGTTAGCTATCATTAAAGCAATTACTTTTTTATAACGAACACTTAATTTTGTTATTTCATTTTCCAATTCATAGTGATCTACATTTTGGTTGGCAAAAGCTAACTCTGCTCCAAACAAAACAACATACCAGCTATATTGCACCCAAATTAAAAATAATGGTAATGCTGCAAACCCACCATAAATGGCATTTAATTGATTGGCACCTATCTGAAATTTTACATAGGCCCATTGCAATATCTCAAAAAGTATCATTGCTATAAAGCCAGCCACTACAGCCGACTTAAAGCTAACTTTTGTGTTTGGCAAAACAAGATATAAGAATGTGAACACACCTGTTACTAAAACGTAAGCTAAGATCTTTATAAATACTTTACTGGCCACATCCAGCATATGAATGTTGCCAACTTTTGTTTGTATGGCTACAGTTAAACCGCCTGCAATAATTAAAAAGAGTGGTCCAATAAGCATTACGGTTAAATAATCGGTTACTTTTCTTATCCAGCTTCTGCCTTTTTTTATCTCCCATATCTCGTTAAAGTTAGCCTCGATACTCACCAATAATTTTAATACGCTCCACAATAATAACAAAACACCCACACCGGCAATAACGCCGCCTTTTGTGTTTGCCAGCATAGAGTTGGCCGACGTAAAAGCGGTAGTTAAAAAACTAGCGTATTCAGGATAATTATTCAGGATCTCTGTTTGCAAAGCTTTTTCATAACCCACCGATTTAGAGATGGCAAAAACCAGGGCCAGTATAGGCACTATCGAAAACAATGTGTAAAAGGTTAAAGCAGTGGCCTTGGTTAAACATTTATCTTCATTAAAGCCCTGAACGGCTAATGAAAAAATACGTAATTGTCTTAAAAAAAAACCTTGTCGTTTGTCAACTTTATCAAGACGAATGTGCCAGATCTTTTCCGACACAAAATGCCACGAAGTTTTAATAACAGTAACTAAATTAGCCATATCAACAAAATTAATAAAATAATTAAAGAGGAACGGATTTTTAAATTATCTTCATGTCGACTTTAACTTTTTATAGTATTTGAATAACACAAAAAAATATTTTTTTCAGCTTTTAGGCCCCTTACTGGCCATACTCTTTTGGTTTTTTATAGAGTTGGATAAAAATAACCACCAGGTAAGTTTAATGGCCGGTGTTGCTATTTGGATGGTAACATGGTGGTTTAGCGAAGCGGTAAGTCTTGCCGTAACCGCATTGGTACCCGTTTTAATGCTACCGGTGTTGGGCATTGCCGATTGTAAATCGGTGGCACAACAATATACCGACAGTATCATATTTTTATTTATTGGTGGGTTTATGCTGGCATTTGCTATTGAAAAATGGCACCTGCACAAACGCATAGCACTTAAGATCCTTTCTGTGGTTGGCACAAAACCTTCAACGGTATTGTTTGGAGTAATGATCTCTACTTACCTTATCAGTAACTGGATAAGCAATACTGCCACTACCATGATGCTTTTTGGCGCTGTTTACGCGTTGGTGCACGAAACAAAAGAATACATTCATAAGAACGCCGGAAAGTTTGCGGCAGCTTTGTTATTAGGCCTTGCGTTTGCCGCTACTATTGGCGGAATGGCTACACCTGTTGGTACACCCCCGAATATGTATTTTTTTAAAGCATATAAAGAAGCATTTCCGGAAGCAAATGATCTTAATTTTTTAAAATGGAGTGCTATTGGCTACCCCATCTCTTTCACTTTTCTGATCTTCACTTTTTTTGTTCTCAATTTTTATTTTTTAAAGAATAAGGTTGAACTAAAGATCCATAAAGAATTCTTTAAAGAAACCTATCATAAACTGGGCAGGTTTTCGTGGGAAGAAAAATGGGTATTCGGCATCTTTATTACTTGTATATTACTATGGTTTACCCGTGCCGACATTGATTTTGGAAATTTTAAATTTAAGGGCTGGAACCATATTTTTATTGTACCCAAATTTGTTGACGATGCCTTTGTTGCTTTAATGGCAGCGCTCATCCTATTTCTTGTTCCTTCAAAAGCCAATAAAGGTGAAGCTTTGCTGGTTTGGGAAGATGCTAAAAAACTGAGGTATGATATTATTTTAATGTTTGGATCCGGATTTGCGTTGGCTTATGGTTTTGAAGTAACGGGTTTAAGCAATTGGTTGGCGGCTTCGCTAACAGTATTGAAAGGGGTTCACCCCTTACTGATCATCCTTGGAATTTGTATCATCGTCACCATTATTAGTGAGTTTGCCTCTAATATTGCAAGCATTCAATTGGCCATTCCTATCATGATCGCTTTACAAAAAGACCTTCATGTGGCGCCGCTGTTATTAATGATGCCCGCTACATTTGCAGCCTCGCTCGGGTTTATGTTGCCGGTGGCTACAGCGGCCAACACAATTGTTTTTGGTACCAAAGAAATTCATATAAAGGATATGCTGCGCGTTGGCTTTGTTTTAGATATTATTGGCATTTTACTCATTAGTGTAATGTGTTATTTATATTTAGGATGAGGTGGTTGTATTGTTAATACTTTATGTAACTTAGTGCCCGTAGTGTTTATAAATGATCGTAGGAAAAAATATTCATAAAAAATTTGGTGGGCTTGAAATTTTAAAAGGTGTTGATCTTGAAATAAACCAGGGCGAGATCGTTTCTATTGTTGGCTCCTCAGGGGCAGGCAAAACAACATTATTAACTATTCTCGGTACTTTAGACCGTCCTTCCTCCGGTGAAGTGATCATTAACAACGAGCCGGTTTTTAATTTAAACGAAAAAAAATTAGCTGCTTTTCGTAATCAAAATATCGGTTTCGTTTTTCAGTTTCACCAGTTATTACCAGAATTTACAGCCATAGAAAATGTGTGTATTCCTGCAATGATAGCAAGAAAAAGTAAAAAAGAATCTGAAAAAAGAGCGCAGGAGCTCCTGGAGTTATTTAATTTAAAAGACAGGCTCGATCATAAACCTTCAGAATTAAGCGGCGGCGAACAACAACGTGTAGCAGTTGCCAGGGCTTTGATCAATAATCCAAAAGTTATTTTTGCCGA
This sequence comes from Bacteroidia bacterium, assembly GCA_044226875.1. Taxonomy (GTDB): domain Bacteria; phylum Bacteroidota; class Bacteroidia; order B-17B0; family Aurantibacillaceae; genus Aurantibacillus. Next base: position 472,596 of record JBGAGD010000002.1, on the reverse strand, counting down.
TGAGCCAAGCGGTAATTTGGATAGTGTGAACGCCAGAGAGTTGCACCAATTGTTTTTTAAATTAAGAGACGAACTTAATCAAACCTTTGTAATTGTAACCCACAATTCAGAGTTGGCCGAAATGGCCGACAGAACGATGGTGATGCGTGATGGCAAAATCGTAATTTGATGAATAACTATTCAAATCAGCACTGATTTTATTTTGAATTAATATTTATTTTTGCCTATATTTAATGCACTATGATTAAAGATTGGACCAAACAAGAAATTCTTGATGTATATAACACGCCTTTACTGGAATTGATCTCGAGAGCTGCCGAAGTTCATAAAACATACCATAAGATCGGCGAAGTTCAGGTGAGCTCGCTTTTATCTATTAAAACCGGCGGATGCCCCGAAGACTGCGCATATTGCCCACAAGCAGCACGCTATCATACTGAAGTAAAGGTGCATAAATTGATGGGTGTAGAAGAAGTAAGTAAATGTGCCGATAATGCAAAAGCGGGTGGCGCCAGCCGTATGTGTTTAGGCGCGGCCTGGCGTGAAGTACGCGATAATAAAGATTTTGATAAAGTATTGGACATGGTGAAGACCATTAACAGCAAGGGTTTAGAGGTATGCGCTACTTTAGGAATGGTAACCGAGGAGCAGGCAAAGAAATTAGCCGAAGCGGGATTGTATGCATACAATCATAACATTGATACTTCAGAAGAAAATTACGATAAGATCATTTCTACAAGAACATTCGATGATCGTTTAGATACAATTAAAAATGTGCGTAAAGCCGGGTTAACAGTATGTTCCGGCGGTATCATAGGAATGGGCGAAAGCGCAGAAGACAGGATAGGTATGCTGCATACATTAAGTATCCTTCGTCCTCAACCCGAAAGCGTTCCTATCAATGCATTGGTTGCTGTAGAGGGCACACCAATGGAAGATCAGCCTCCTGTTCCTATCTGGGATATGGTGCGCATGATAGCTACTGCAAGAATAGTATTGCCAAAAACCGCTGTGCGTTTAAGCGCAGGCCGTTTAACCATGAGTATGGAAGGACAGGCACTTTGTTTTATGGCGGGAGCTAATTCAATATTTGCCGGAGATAAATTATTAACTACACCAAATCCAAAATACAACGAGGATATGGAAATGTTTAAGATCTTAGGTTTATCACCTAAAAAGGCATTTGCCGATAAATTTATTGAAGAAGAAATTTTGTAAGCATGTCAAATAAAAACATTCCAAACTATTTGTTGAAAGCGCTCATTGAGCGGGAACAAAAAGGGATGTTAAGAAAATTAAGCAAAAGAAATCCGGCAATAGATTTTTGCAGTAATGATTATTTAGGTTTTTCTAAGCTTGGGCTCTTGTTTAAGAAACTAGAAACATCCAACCAAAAACAAGACACTACATATGGTTCAACAGGTTCCCGTCTTATTAGCGGTAACTCAGTCTTTACCGAAGATGCTGAAAAACAAATTGCGCTATTTCATCATGCAGATGCGGCGCTGATCTTTAACTCGGGCTACGATGCAAATGTGGGCCTGCTCTCAAGCATCCCTCAAAAAGAAGACCTGATATTATTTGATGAATTGATACATGCATCCATTCACGATGGCATAAAATTAAGTTATGCCAAACATTATAAATTTCGCCACAATAATTTAGAATCTTTAAAGGATCTTTTACAGAGGCATCAAAAAGAATTTGAGTCTGTTTATATTGTTGTTGAAAGTGTTTATTCGATGGATGGAGATACTGCTCCGTTATTGGAAATTACAGAGCTGATTAAAACGCTTGATAACGTATTTTTAATTGTAGACGAAGCTCATGCCATAGGCGTTTTCGGCAACCAGGGCCGGGGTTTATGTAATGCGTTAGGGATCGAAAAAAAATGTTTTGCCCGGTTGTATACTTACGGTAAAGCAATGGGCTGCCATGGTGCTGCAATTGTAGGCGGCGAAGTTCTGAGAAATTACCTCGTTAATTTTGCGCGCTCATTCATTTACACTACAGCACTGCCCAATCATTCTATCAATGCAATTTTAAACGCCTATTCATTATTAATAGAAACCAATCAAAAAGATATTCTGCAAAACAACATTGCTTATTGTTACTCAAAAACCTCAGACATAAAAAACATAATAAAAAGTCAAAGCGCTATTCACAGTTTTGTTGTTGGGAGTAACGAAAAAGCCGATCTTCTTGAAAAAAAATTAGCTGCAAAAAATATTTATGCCAAAGCTATTAAAAGCCCAACAGTAAAAGAGGGAACGGAACGCGTTCGGTTTTGTATACACGCGTATAATACAAAAGAAGAAATAGACCTGTTGGTAAACATACTAAACGAATTTAAATGAATAAATATTTTGTTACCGGTATTGGAACCGGTGTTGGAAAAACCATTGTTTCTGCAATTTTAACCGAGGCCTTACAGGCAGATTATTGGAAACCTGTGCAATGTGGTATTAAAGAAGGAACAGACAAAGAACTTGTAGCTACCCTTATCTCAAATTCAAAAAGTGTGCTGCACAACGAAAGTTATTGTTTTAAAGAACCGGCATCGCCCCACCTGGCCGCAGCTTTAGAAAATGAAAAGATACGCCTGGATAAAATGCTTTTGCCCGAAACAGATAATCATTTAATTATTGAAGGTGCCGGCGGTATACTCGTGCCGTTAAACGATAATAATTTTGTTGTTGATCTTGCCATAGAATTTGAAGCCGATATCATTTTAGTGATAAAGAATTATCTTGGATGCATCAACCACTCTCTACTTAGCATTGATTACCTGCTTAAGAATGGCTTTGAGGTAAAAGGATTGATCCTGAACGGAAATTTTGATCCTGCGGTAAGACTTGCTATTATTAACTTTTCAGAACTGCCCATTTTAGGCGAAATTCCTGAAGTATCTGACATATCAAAAGAAAGTGTATCGCATCTTTCCCGTAAAATAAATTTAAGTTTGTTTGATCAATAAAATGGATATCGAACAAAAGGATAAACAATTTGTCTGGCACCCTTTCACGCACCAGTTAAACCCTAAGCCTGCAATAAATATTGTAAAAGGTGAGGGTATTTATTTTTTTGACGACAACGGTAATAAATATATGGATGCTATTTCGAGCTGGTGGGTTAATTTGCACGGGCATTGCCATCCATATATTTCAAAAAAAGTAAGTGAACAATTGCTAAAGTTAGAGCACTCTATTTTTTCAGACTTTACACACGAACCCGCAGTTACTTTAGCAGAAAGGCTTATCGGGCATCTTCCAAAAAACCAGGCCAAAATATTTTACTCAGATAATGGTTCTACTGCGGTTGAGGTGGCATTAAAAATGACGCTTCAGTATTGGCACAACCAAAACGAAAATAAAACTTTATTTATTGCTTTTGAGAACGCATACCATGGCGATACCTTTGGGGGTATGAGTGTAGGCGCAAGAAACGTTTTTAATAATGCGTTTGAGAATTCGTTGTTCAACGTTGCGCACATTCCACTGCCAACCAAAGAAAATATACACGAGTTAAAAGAGCTTATCGCTTTTTGGGCCCAGCAGCATAATGTAGCCGGTTTTATTTTTGAGCCATTGGTTCAGGGCGCTGCAGGCATGCTTATGTATGAAGCAGGGTTGCTCGACGAATTAATTGCAACCTGCAAAGAAAATAAAGTTATCACAATTGCAGACGAAGTAATGACCGGATTTGGAAGAACCGGAAAACTTTTTGCAAATGATCATTTAAAGAATAAAGCAGATATCATTTGTTTGAGCAAGGGTTTAACAGGAGGGTATATGCCATTAGGCGCTACAAGTTGCGTGCAATTTATTTATGACGCTTTTTTAAGCGAAGATAAAACAAAAACCTTTTTTCACGGACATAGTTACACAGCCAATCCAACAGCATGCAGCGCCGCATTGGCCAGCCTTGATCTTTTAGAAAAAGAAGAATGTTGCCGGCAAATTAAAATGATCGAAGAAGCACATCTTGCATTCAAAAATAAAATAAAAGAGAATTCTAAATTAAAAGATGTATGCGTGCTGGGAACAATAATTGCTTTTGAATTGAATACAAAAGAACATACCCATTATTTAAATAATGCTTCGCAAGCCATTACCGATTTCTTTTTGCAAAGGGGGATCTTATTAAGGCCGTTGGGAAATATTTTTTATATTATTCCACCGTATGTTATTACAAAAACCGAATTAGAATTTATTTATTCGGCAATAGAAGAATTTGTTGCCTGAGAATTTTTTCTGCGTTGCAATATCTTATCAAGCTGCCAGGTCAGTATGCCGCTTCCAATACCTAAAAACATTCCACCTAACACATCACTGGGGTAATGCACTCCCAGCCGCATACGCGAGTAGCCCATTAAACCGGCATAAGCAAAAGCAGGCACAGTAACATACCATTTTTTATAAGTAAGACTCAATGATGTAGCCGATGCAAATGCTGCGGTCGTATGCCCGCTGGGGAAAGAAGCTGTGCCCACGTCATCTCTCCGTATAATATCAAAAGGATATTTATTAAATGGCCTTTCGCGGTTAACGGTATACTTTAAACCGGTTGACAAGGTCATTGCAAAAGCTACCGTAATGGCACTTTTATAACCGTTGCGAGTAAGCGCTTTGTCTTTTCTTAAATAGCCATGCGATAAAACCGCAAGTGGTGTTACAATGCCAACGGGGTAAGCTGTGAACGAATAACCTTTCATAGTGTTATCCCAGCAAGGCATATTGTTTTTGTTAATGGTTTTTAAAATATCCACTTCAAACGTTTGCGAAAATAACCTGGACGAAAAAAACAATATGAAAAATAATTTTTTCATTATAATAGCATTCCGGCAATAGTTGCAGAAAGATAACTGGCAAGAGTGCCGCTTATCAAAGCGCGTATCCCTAGTTTTGCCAGATCGGCTCTGCGCTCAGGTGCCAAAGCGCCAATACCACCAATTTGCATACCAACCGAGCTAAAGTTGGCAAATCCGCAGATAGCAAAACTGGCAATGATCAATCCCTTTTCGCTTAAGGGTTTGGCAAGATGATGCGTCATGGTATCGAATGCTACAAATTCATTAATGGTTAATTTTTGTCCCATTAATGTAGCAACCTGCTGTACGTCATCTGTTGGTACTCCCATGCACCAGGCCAAAGGGTAAAACAATTTTCCAAAAATATAGTCAAGCGACAGATGAACGGTTGTAAGTTGGCCGTTCACATATTCACTCCAATGTATAAAACCCAAACAATAATTTACTAAGGCTATCAAAGCAATAAAACCAATAAGCATGGCAACTACGTTAATGGCAATTTTCATACCGTCGCCCGCGCCATGAGAGATAGCATCAATTAAATTAGTGTGTTCTTTTTTTACTTCCAGCTTAACCGTACCTTTTGTAACGGGTTCTTCGGTTTCGGGAAAAATAATTTTTGAAATTACTATTGCCGCCGGTGCGGCCATTAAGCTGGCAGTTAAAAGGTATTCGGCTTTTGCGCCCATGTTTACATAAACAATTAAAATACCACCGGCAATACAGGCCATGCTTCCAGCCATAGATGAAAGTAATTCACTTTTTGTCATGCTCGGCAAATAAGGGCGTATCATTACCTGTGCTTCCACTTGCCCAACAAAGGCACTGGCCACATTGCTTAATGCTTCGGCGCCGCTGGCACGCATTACAAAATTCATAACGCGTGCTATTAAAGCAACAACGCGTTGCATAATACCAATGTGGTATAAAATGGCAACCAAAACACAAACTAAAATAATGGTTGCCGTTACGCTAAATGCAAAAACAAATGTGTGCGGGGCGCCATAGCCAACAGAGGTGCCGTCGTGCTTATCAACCATTACACCGCCATATACAAAAGAGGCACCCTGAACAGCGAACTGCTCTATCTTGCCCATACCACGGCCAAGCCAGGCAAAAAAATCAGTAATGAAAGACACCTTTAGAACTAATACGGCAATTAAAACCTGCAAGGCCAGGCCACTAAGCACCAGGCGTAAATTAATTGCTTTTCTATTATTCGACATTAGAACGGCGATACCAAAGATCACAATAATGCCTATTAAACCAGTAAATCTATCCATGCTTAAATTATGTACCAAAATACTAAAATATAAATTGTAACCAAAGTGAATGTTATTAGTTATTTATCTAAAAGGAGGCAAAATGATTCGCGCAATAACACTTTTTATTTTGATGATTAGCCTGCAAACACAGGCCAGGAATCAAAAAATGAATTTGCAAAAAGCATTGAACTTGAAATTAGTGAAAGCCAGTGCTAAAAGCTTAGGTGGATACCAGGGATACTGTATGAAAATGGAATTAAAGAACCTGAGTAACGATTCTTTAATAGTTGTTATTGAGGCGGGAAGGAAATTAAATTCGCTCGATGATAAGAACCAGGATATTTTAATTACGCATGAAGAAATTATTGCGATGAAGAAATTGGAAGAAAAAGCATTTAATGTAAAAGGATATTGTTGCCAGGCCAATAACCACTCGCCTTTTGCAGGAGCTAATTACGATGTAAATAAACTGGCAGATAGTAATTTGGTAACACTGGCAAAGTTTTTAAACGCAAATAAATTTGAAACAAATGCAGAACAGCAATCGATATGGGCCATTAGCGATAATAAACCGGTTGCAAATATTGCCGCCGTTAATGATACGCTGTTGTTACCTTTAAAGCAATTGGTAGCAAATTTAAAGGGAGAAAAATTGCCTTGGTATTCGTTGATCACAAAAACTATTTTATATGCAGGTGGCGATATGAAAACCTACCCTTTATATTTAAGGGGAAAATTAAATTATTCGAACGATAAAGAAGGTTATGTATCGCTTTATGTTTTTGATGAAAAAGGAATGCCGGTTTGCGAAATTAAAAGCCAATGGTTGGTGCCTTGCGTAAATAAAGAATATGAACTTAACATCCCTGTAAAAGGTTTGGCAAAAGGTAAATATACTATAGAACTAAAAACTCCTGAAAAGCAATTGGCTAAACAGGAGTTTGAGATCTAACAGCCGTAGATTTCGCGGATAGCACAGATTTATTTTTAAATTTATAATCTGTGCAAACCTGTGTAATCTGTGGCTAAAAGTATCAGGATTTAAAAAGCGGATATTTCACCATCATAGTGTTTACCTTCTTTTTAATTTTTGCTAATTCTTTTGCATTGTCTTTATTTTTTAGAACATTGTCTATCAACTCAACAATTTTTAAGCATTCTTTTTCTTTTAAGCCGCGGGTTGTAATAGCCGGCGAGCCAATACGAATGCCCGATGTAACAAAAGCAGATTTATCGTCAAATGGAACCATGTTCTTATTTACCGTAATATTTACCTGTTCTAATGCAGCCAATGCTTCTTTGCCGGTAAGGTTCTTATTTCTTAGGTCAATTAAGAACATATGATTATCAGTGCCTTTTGAAACAATGTTGTAACCAAGGTCGATAAAGCCTTTTGCCATGGCTTGCGAATTTTTTACCAACTGAACGCAATAATGCATATAATCATCAGTTAGAGCTTCGCCATAGGCAACTGCTTTTGCAGCAATAACGTGTTCTAGAGGTCCGCCTTGTATGCCCGGAAAAACGGCCATATCCAGCATATTGCTCATCATTTTTAGTTCTCCTTTTGGTGTTCTTTCTCCAAACGGGTTTTCAAAATCCTTACCCATCATGATCATACCACCACGCGGGCCACGCAAAGTTTTATGGGTTGTAGTTGTAACAATATGGCAATGTGGTAACGGATCATTTAAAATGCCTTTTGCAATTAAACCGCTCGGATGAGAGATATCTGCCAATAAAATAGCACCAACCATATCTGCAATTTTGCGTAAACGCTCATAATCCCAATCGCGCGAATAAGCACTGGCGCCGCATATGATCATTTTTGGTTTTTCGGCTTTTGCAGTTGCTTCTAAAGTATCGTAATTAATCCTTCCTGTTTCTTTTTCTACACCATAAAAAGTAGGGCGGTATAATTTGCCCGAATAATTTACTGCCGAGCCGTGCGTTAAATGCCCACCGTGAGAAAGATCTAAGCCTAAAATGGTGTCGCCGGGTTTTAAACAGGCTAACATTACGGCAGCATTGGCCTGCGCGCCCGAGTGCGGCTGCACGTTTACCCATTCTGCTCCAAATAACTGCTTGGCGCGGTCAATAGCTAGTTGTTCTACCTTATCAACCACTTCGCAGCCACCATAATAACGCTTAAAGGGCAAACCTTCTGCGTATTTATTGGTTAGCACGCTGCCCATGGCCTGCATTACCTGGTTGCTTACGTAATTTTCGCTGGCAATTAATTCAATGCCTTCGGTTTGGCGGTGTTGCTCTTCTTTAATTAATTTAAAAATGGCAGAATCTTTTTTTATCATGATGTTGTAGATTTTGGGTATAGTTTTTCAGAAGCAATTAAAATTAAACAAATTATCGGTGACTGTGCAATTCCTAATAACCAGCGGCTTACGGTGTATTCATCATCCTGCAAATGGCCGTTGATAAAATATCCGTAAAGCATGGCTATTGCCGCTAAAGATAATAAAATGAGATAAGAATAAGCAAGAAATCGCAATAAAATTTTATTGGTACAAAGGGTTTTAATGGCAAAATAATTAGCCGCAAAAAAAATAATTATCCATACCAGGGTATAAATGTATTTTGAGTAATAAAGAGTTTTGTATGAGAACGAGTTAAATACATTCATAACAGCCGGAATGGGCAGATCGGTATGATTGTAATATTTTTGAAACATGATATTATTAAGGTTCACAAAAAAAAACTCACGGAAATAGCCAATACAGCCAAACAAAATAAGAAACAAAATAATTTTACTTATTTTCATTCTGCACCTGGTTTAATTTAACTGAGAATTTGTTTACCCAAACCATCCAAAGTAAAAAGATGAACGAATAAACAATAAATGTAAACGTGTAAGTATGATTAAAATCAAGCGAGGAAGGAGAATAGTAAGCAATCAAAACCAAAGCTATAACCCGGACGATATTTAAAAGATGAATGACCAAAATACCCAGGGGTATAAACCAAAATTTATCTTTTACCCGGCCCGGATAAGCAATAATAAAAACCGAAAATAAAGAGAATAAGGTGATAGCATTGCAATTGGAGCCGATCCAGACACCATTCGATCCGTCTATTCCAATAACCTGGTAATCACGATCTTGCAAAACGGTAAAGGTTGTATAACCAATGCCTTTTAAAATATAGTTAGAGGTATGTATGATAGAGCCAATAAATTTCTGATCGTAAAAGGTATATTTCTTTACAACAAATTGATAAAGCAGATAAAGGATCAGATAAAGAAAACCGGCTGTAAATACGAACTTGATAAAGGCATTTTGTTTAAATACAGCCCTCATGAAAACTTGAAACTTAAATTACAGATTTATTTTTTTTGCGGGCATCCACTAATTTTTTTGCACCGTAAGCAGCGCCTGCTGCAATTAAAAAAGTAACGCCGCCATCAATTGGTACACATGGAGGAGGCCAGCATCCCGGCGAACCCGATGGGGGAGGCGGTGGAGCAGATAACAAAACCTGGCTGCCAAATACCACAATAGATGTAGTTAATATTAATTTAATTATTTTCATTATTAAAGTGTATAAATGTACAAAAATAAAATAAATCAAACAAGAATATCTTTTAAAACTTTATATTTGTTAACTAAAACCCATAGTGGCTTCTAACCCCTCAAATAGCAAAAAACAAGCGATCGTCTCTCAAAAAGATTTAAATCTCTTGTTAAGGATCATTAAAACCAATTGGTGGATACCCCTGGCAGTACTTCCTGTCTTCTATGCCGTTGGCGCTTTTTACGTATATAAATTAACCAATGTTTACAAGGCATCTACGCAGTTCTTATTAAAAGTAAACGATACCTATTATCAAAACAACGTATTAAACGATCAAAATTTTTATTCATACGGTTCGTATGTGGATAACTTAAATGAACAACGCATCATTCAATCTTATGACCTTGCCAGCCAGGTGATCACTAAATTAAAAGACAAGATACAGGTTTCGTATTTTATTGTTGGAAAAGTAAGAACTACTGAAGAGTTTAAAGCCATTCCTATCTTTATCGAATTTAATAATATAAATCCGGCGTTTTATGAACAGGTATTGGACTTTAAAGTAATTGATTACGATAATTACGAAATAAGTTATGAGCTGGAAGGCGTTAAACAAATAAAAAAAGGGCAATTCGGCAAAAAATTGATCGATCTTAATTTACCAATCACCATTAACCGCTCTGATATTTTTACCGAAAAAAAGGTTAACTCTTTTAAAGAGATTTTTTATCAGTTCGTAATTCATAGCGAAGATTATTTAATTGAAAGTTTCCAGGCCAACTTGTCTATTGAAAATCCTGAATACACCAACATCTTAATAGTAAACCTAACTGATATAATTCCTGAAAGGGCTATTCTTATACTGGATACGTTAAATAGTGTATACTCTGTAAATAAGCTAAAAAGTAAATACGAACTTAACGAAAGAACCGTAGCTTATATTGATAAACAATTAAATGAGATAACCTTTTCGCTTAAGAATTATGAAGATACGATGCAAAATTATAAGCAAAGAAAATCGATCATAGATCTTAATTGGGAGCAAGAAGATTTTTTAACCAAAATCAGCACATATGATGGTCAAAAATCTCAACTTCAATTGCAACAAAAATCTTTAGAAGATCTCGAATCTTATATCATCGAAGATAAAGACCCCCAGTTTTTACCACCGAATGTTTTTGTGTTCGAAAAGTCGGGATTCATGAGCACTGCCGTAAATGATCTTTATTTAAAGCAGATAGAACTGAACAAAGTTTACAACGTTGCAAAAGAAAATAACCCCGTTATTACTGATCTTAAAGCAAGTATAAAGAAGACAAAACAGGACCTTTTGATCTACATAAATAACACACGTAAAGCCGTTAATCAACAAACGGAAGGTTTAAACAAAGAGATATTAACATACATCAACGAAGCTAAATTAATACCCGGCAAACAGCGAGATATTTTGAATATTCAAAGAAAATCGGCAGTTAGCGAACAGTTATATAACTTTTTGTTGGAGAAAAAGGCAAACACAAAAATTGCTAAAGCCAGTATTGTTCCGGACATAAGGATTGTTGAATCGCCGCGCAACGTTGGTATAGTGTCACCCGATAAACCGGCTATCCAGAAATCGTTCCTGTCGTTTGGGCTTTTAGTATCTCTTTTGATTATTATTTTAAGGGCCTTCTTCTATTCAAAAATAAAATCGGTTGCGCATTTAAAAGAACTAACAGAATTACCGTTAATAGGCGTTTTGCCTTACGTTAAAGAAGAGAGTAGCGACGGTATTATTGTTGAACAAAAACCAAATTCACTAATATCCGAAGCGTTCAGAAATTTGCGAACCAATTTACAATACGCCAATATTGGTGTTGGCGCTAAAACTTATTTGGTAACCTCGTTTTTACCTGGCGAAGGTAAAACCTTTACAAGTGTTAACCTTGCTACTATTTTTGCCCGAAGTGGTAAAAAAACGGTTTTAATTGAGCTGGATCTTCATAAACCAAGAATATTTAAACGTTTTGGATTGCCACCACAAACCATTGGTTTAACTACCTGTATTTCGGGCTTAAATACATACGAAGAAATCATTTGTCAAACGCAAATACCAAACCTTGATTGTATCTATTCAGGCCCCATACCACCTAACCCGTCAGAATTTGTATTATCACAAAAACTAAGAGAGATCATTGATAAAGCAAAAGAACAGTATGATTTTGTGATCATTGATACGCCACCAGCCGGGCTTTTATCAGATTCTATTTATCTTATTCAGCAGGTAGACGCCTCTATTTTTGTTTTAAACACCAAATCGAGTACCAAAAGGGTAATAACATTTCTCGATAGTGTAGTGGAAGCCAATAATTTACAAAACGTATTAGTAGTATTAAACGGTGTTGCCGGAATGGGTAAACGTTATTATTACCAGGGTTATGGTTATAGCTACGGTTATGGTTATGGCAGGGGCTATGGCTCCGGCTACGGTACCGGTTATGGTGTAGGTTATGGCACCAAAAAAGCCTAGGTTAAGGGCAGGTTTTTTGAGCTCTTATTTTCTTTATTCACATTTTATTTTTATAAGTTAAAGTATTAATTACTAGTTTATTATCTATTAAAATTTGTTTTTTAATTTCTTTTTTGCATCTTTGTTATAGTTAAAATTGAGTAGTTTTATTACTCAAACTATGATAGAAACTTTAATATCTTCGAAAACAAGAATTAAGTTATTGCTAAAGTTCTTTTTGAACAGCAAAAACACTGCCTATCTAAGAGGTTTGGAAGAAGAATTTGGAGAATCTACCAACGGCATCCGCCTCGAACTCAATAAATTCGAAAAATCAGGGTTTTTAAGATCCTTTGTTGAAGGCAATAAAAAGGTGTTTACCGTTAATACCGCACATCCCTTATTTAACGATCTAAACAGGATCATTCTTAAAATGGTTGGTCTTGAATATGTTATTGATTACATCGTAGAACGTATCGGCGATCTTAAAAAAGTATACCTGGTGGGCAAGCTTTCACAGGGTCAGGATACAGATATTATTGATCTTGTATTGGTGGGAAATAACCTGAACAAAACTTTTTTGATAGAGCAAATCGAAAAAGCCGAAAAAAAGATAGGTAAAAAGATACGGTACGTAAATTTTACTACCGAAGAATTTGATATTAATAAGATACAGGAACCGGGCATGCACCCGCTTCTGCTTTGGAGCAAAACTTAATTAATTGTTAAAGGCGGGTTGTTTAATAAATATCTCAATACTTTAACAAATTAAAACATTAAAAACTTAACATTAAGAACTCAGGCCATGTGACTGAGGAGGCGAAGCCGTAAGTAAACCTAATATGAACAACACCATCAAAATAAAAAAATGGCATGCTGTTTATGTAAGCTCCCGTACCGAAAAAAAAATAAGCGAAGCACTTCTTAATAAAGGAATCGAAGCCTATGTGCCTTTGGTTAAAACGATGCGCCAATGGAGCGATCGTAAAAAGATGGTAGAACTGCCATTGCTTAATGGTTATGTTTTCGTAAAAATAAGTCCTGCCGAAAACGATAAAATAACGCAAACCAAAGGCATTGTAAACTTTGTAAGAAGTGAAGGAAAGATCGCTGTTATACGTGATGTTGAAATTGAAAGATTAAAACAACTGGTAGAACTTGGTTATCATTTAGAAGCCAATGGAATAAACAAAAAGTATAAAGAAGGCGATAAAGTGAAGATCAGCTCGGGTGTTTTAAAAGGTATTGAAGGATATGTGGTAGAAGCAAACGAAAACGACCAGATCGATGTTTTGCTTGAGAGTATTGGGCAATGCATACGCGTAAAATTGCCAAAAGAATTATTATTAAACATTTAAAATGATAGTTATAATCGATTACGGTATTGGAAATTTAGCCTCTGTTTTAAACATGTTTAAAAAGATCGGGGTAAAAGACGTTACCGTTTCAAAAGATAAGGATGTAATTGCCAACGCCAGCAAACTTTTGTTGCCCGGTGTTGGTGCTTTTGATGCCGGTATGAATAATCTCAAAGATTCGGGATTCATCCCATTACTAAATCAAAAAGTAATAGATCAAAAAACACCTATTTTAGGAATATGTTTGGGCATGCAACTTCTTACAAAAAAAAGCGAAGAAGGTAAAGAGCCCGGTTTAGGTTGGATAGATGCCGAAACGATAAAATTTAATTTAGATCCCAAACTAAAACTAAAAGTACCGCATATGGGATGGAATTATATTACCGTACAAAAAGAAAACCCTTTAATAGACATGCAAAGCAGGAACAGGTTTTATTTTGTGCATTCATACCACGTAAAGTGTTTTGACGAAAGCCAGTCGTTGGCTACCAGCAATTTTGGAACCGATTTTACCTGTATGGTAAATAAAAATAATATTTTTGGCGCACAATTCCATCCCGAAAAAAGTTTAAAATTCGGAATGAAAATTTTAGAAAATTTTTCGAAGATCTGATGGCCCTTAAACGCATTATACCTTGCTTGCTTTATGATGGCAGTGGTTTGGTAAAAACTGTAAAGTTTAAAAATCCGTCATACATCGGCGATCCTATCAACGCCATTAAAATATATAATGATAAAGAAGTTGATGAATTAATTCTTATAGATATAAACGCATCAAAACAAAAACGTAAACCAAATTTTGATAAGATAGCAGATATGGCATCTGAAGCATTTATGCCTTTTGCCTATGGCGGTGGCGTAAAAATATTTGAAGATTTTGCTACTCTTTATAAGTTGGGCGTCGAAAAAGTTGTTGTTAATTCTTTGATCCAGGAAAACTCTGGTGTAATAAAAAAAGTGGTTGAGCATTACGGAGCGCAGGCAGTAGTGGCATGTATAGATTTTAAAAAACCTATTTTCGGTGCAAAAGCACCCTTCTCCTATATTGGTAATAAAATAAAATTGCCACTATTAGAATACGCAAAATATCTCGAAACAGAACTTGGAGTAGGTGAATTAATGGTGTATAGCGTTGATAACGATGGCACCTGGGAAGGATATGATAACGAAATCACCGGCCAGGTTGTAAATAATGTGGATGTGCCGGTTATAGCTTGCGGCGGTTGCGGTAGTATTGCAGATCTCAAAAAAGTGTTATATGATACTAATGTAAATGCCGCAGCTATTGGCAGTATGGCAGTATATAGCAAAAAGGGTATGGGCGTGTTAATTAACTTTCCCGATAGGCGGTTAATTATTAAAGAAGATTAAAATAAATGGAACACTGGAACATAGTAGAAAAAGGTGGAGCTTTTAATCTTAGAAAGATCTTTAAAGATCTTGTAGATTATAAAGATCTTATTTTTTTATTTTTTAAGCGCGATATTAAATCAAGTTACCAGCAAACTATTCTTGGGCCTTTATGGTTAATTATTCAACCAGTATTTACAAGTATAGTTTTTACTATCGTTTTTGGTAATATTGCAAAGATACCAACGCCAGCAAATATATCGCCGTTTGCATTTTATTTACTAGGCCTTTCTTTCTGGAATTATTTTGCAGATTGTTTTAATAAAATATCTGGTACATTTGTTACTAACTCTTCTGTATTTGGTAAAGTTTATTTTCCCCGGCTTACAGTTCCTTTTTCAGTTCTATTATCCGGCGTTTTTAAATTCTCAATACAATTTGCTTTATTTTTGGCAGTTTATTTTTTTGGAATTTTATTCCAGGGTTATACAGCTCAGCCAAATATTACGTTATTATTAATTCCGTTCTATTTAATTTTACTTTCGCTATTTGCTTTAGGCCTGGGTTTAATAATTTCTTCTTTTACCACAAAGTATCGCGATCTTATTATGCTTATTGGGTTTGGTGTGCAATTATTAATGTATGCAACGCCTATCGCTTACCCGTTTTTTGCAATAAAAAGCACTTCTTTTTTTTATAAATTATTACTATTAAATCCACTAACAGGAATTATAGAAGCGTGTAAATATGGTTTTACCTCAAATGGCCTGTTTAGTGCCAAACTATTGTGTGCAGATACGTTTGGTATTTTGCTGATAATGGTATTGGGAATGTTTATTTTTTCGAAAGTTGAAAAACGATTTATGGATACTGTCTGATGAGCCTTATAATTAAAGCCGAAAATATTTCAAAACAATACAAACTGGGTGCAGTAGGAATTTCATCTTTAACAGATGACGTACAAAGGTTAATTGCAAAAATTAAAGGTAAAGAAGATCCCTTTTTAAAAATAGGGGATGAAAATAACCGCGATAAAGCGGCCGTAACAGGTGATTCTAAATACGTTTGGGCATTAAAAGATATAAATTTTGAGATAAACCAGGGAGAGGTAGTTGGTATTATTGGTAAGAACGGGGCTGGCAAATCCACGCTCTTAAAAATCCTTTCGCGTGTAACAGAGCCTACCCTTGGGCGCCTTAAATACCGAGGGCGTATGGCATCGCTACTTGAAGTTGGAACCGGTTTTCATCCTGATCTTTCCGGACGCGATAATGTTTATTTGAATGGGGCAATTTTGGGAATGAAAAAACAAGAGATCGCCAAAAAATTTGATGAGATCGTTGAGTTTAGCGGAGTAGCTAAATATATTGATACGCCGGTAAAAAGATACAGCAGCGGTATGTATGTACGTTTGGCTTTTGCAGTAGCGGCACATCTCGATCCTGATATTCTTATTATTGATGAGGTACTCGCAGTTGGCGACCAGGAATTCCAGGATAAATGTTTGGGTAAAATGAAGGATGTGGCAGGACAAGGCAGAACAGTATTGTTTGTAAGTCATAACATTCTTGCCATTAAAGCCATTTGCAAACGTGGCCTGCTTATGAAGAATGGAATGCTTACTGCAGATGGACATATAGACAATGTTATTTCAGAGTATGTGAAAGCAGACGAACTTGATTTTAATGCAGAACTCGATCCTTTAAAGGCGTCTATAAATACAGGTGAAGGGCACATTAAGAAAATACGGTTGCTAACGAATAAGAATTCGGGAACCGATGTGTTTTATAAAGAAAAGATCAGGATCGAACTTGATTTTGAGTTATACCAGGCAGTTGATGATTTTATAAGTGATGTAAGAGTACTTTCTAAAGAAGGCGCTAGCGTGGGGTATGCAATGCCCAAATTTGATGGTGTGGAACAGGTAGATTTAAAACCGGGTAAATTTATGCAGGTTATTGAAATAGAGAATAATTTTCAACCAGATGCTTATTTTCTGAGCATTGGAATACATTTCGGCAAAGGAGCAACTATTCATTATTACGAAAAAATCATTCAAATACGAATTTTATCAATTGGGTTAGATGCTGTTGATTACCCTGTTGCCTGGTACGAAGGAAGTTTCAGGCCTTCCGCTAAATGGCAGATCAAAAAAAAATAATTTGAGTAAGTTTTTAATTCTGGGTAAAAATAGTTTTGTTGCAGGAGCTTTATTTGATCTTGTAAAAAATAAAGAAGAAGCCTTACTTATTTCAAAAGACGATCTGGACTTTACAAATAAAAACACCTTTAAAAATATAGATTTTGATAACTCCACTATCATTGACTGTGTAAATGTAAATAACGGTAATTCGGAGGAAATAATGAGATGCAACGTGAATGGGTTCAAAGATTTTTGCAATTATATACGTTCAACAGCAAAATCTATAAAATATGTATATGTATCTACTATTTCGGTATTATCTGAAGATGCAATTGCATCGAGCGTGTATGTTCAATCAAAAAAACAAGCCGAAGAGTATTTGATTTCATCGGGTATTGATTATCATATTATCAGGCTTTCTTACCCCATTGGCCCTGGTGAAAACAAAAACAGGCTTATTACAAGATTAATAAATAACTTAAAAGATAATCAGCTAATTAAAATAAATAATATTCTGATAAATCTTAATGATATTAACGACGTTGTTAAATCGATGTATGGTTCTTTTTTTAAATCAAAGATTTCTTTTATTTCCAATAACAAGTATATGTATTTAAGTGATGTGGTTTTTTTTTTAAAAGAAAGAATCGGATCTCAAAGTTTAATTGAAGTAATAGAGGTTAAAGAACAATTCAGTCCTTTGTCAGATACGCCTTTTCTGGAATCAACCAACATAAAAAACACCTTATTAAAAATGATATGAGCGATAAATTGTTTTTTATAATACAAGGTTTTTTAAAATACAATGCCTTTGGCTTTGGAATAACATTACGAAGAATATTCTACAAACCTTTTTTTAAATCTTTTGGCAAAAATATTCAGATAAGTGATGGTGTAACAATTAAATATCCATCAGAAATTGAGTGGGGCAATAATATCAAAGTGGGGCAGCATTGTTTTTTTGTTGGTAAAGGCGGGTTAAAGATCGGAAACAATAATTTGATAGGTGCCGGTACTAAAATAATTACTTCTAATCATAATTTTGAAGACATGGATAAGCCGATTTACGAACAAGGCCTGTCTTTTGAAAAAATCACTATTGAAGAAGATGTGTGGTTTGGCTTTGATGTAAAGGTATTGGGAGGCAGTGTGATAAGAAAAGGTAGCATAGTTGGTACTAATAGCCTTGTAAACAATAAACAATTTGATGCCTACAGTATTATTGCAGGCACACCGGCAAAATTTATCAGAAATAGAAATAAATAAAACAAATATAAGATGATACAAAATAAGAAAATCTTTATAACCGGGGGCGCAGGTTTTATTGCTAATACAATTATTGCCCGTCTTGTAGATCATAATGAGATAGTAGTGTACGACAATTTTCATCGCGACACACTAAGCTCATCACCTTACGCCAATCACCCAAAAATTAAAATTATTAAAGGCGATGTATTGGATCAGGACTCTATGACCAACGCTATGAAAGGAACTGATATGGTAATACACGCGGCCGGTATTGCAGGTATTGATACGGTAATTAAAGACCCAGTAAAAACCATGCGTGTAAATATGATAGGTACTGCCAATGCATTAGAGGCTGCAAAGATCAACAACATTTCAGAAAGGTTTATAGATTTTTCAACCTCGGAAATTTTTGGTTCATACGCCTTCAAATCTACCGAAGGAGATAATACAGTGGCAGGTAGTGCCGGCGAAGCGCGATGGACGTACGCTGTGAGTAAATTAGCAGGCGAACATTTAGCGCATTCTTATTATAAAGTTTATAATTTGCCGGCAGTAACCGTTAGGCCATTTAATGTTTATGGTCCGGGCCAAACCGGCGAAGGCGCCATACAAATATTTATAAAAAAAGCTTTGAAAAATCAGGATATTTCTATTAATGGTGATGGTAACCAGATACGCGCCTGGTGTTATGTTGACGATTTTGTAGACTGTATTATGCTTGCTTTGGAAAATAAATCTGCCATCGGGCAAAGCTTTAATATTGGTAATGCCAGGGCTGTTACAACAATTTTAGGCCTTGCCGAAGTTGTTTGCCGCGTACTTAAGTCCGATTCAAAAATAATATTTAAAGATGCATTATCTGCCGATGTTGAGCTAAGAATTCCGAGTGTTGAAAAAGCAAAAGAACTTTTAGGTTTTAAAGCAAAAGTAGATCTTGAAGAAGGCGTATTAAAAACGGCAGATTGGTTTATTAAAAACAAAATAGTTTAACGCTGGCCCAAAAGCAAAATATTTTTATTGGCATGCAAGACCTTTGCTCAACTATTGGCGAAATGAGAGAGGCTTTGGTTAATAAAGGATATAAGGTTTATTCTGCAGTGCATGAACAAAACGGTATTTACGATCAATCACAAATAGATTTTAATATTGCCGAAGAGATCAAAAAATATTATTCAAGCACTAAATTTAAAATAAAGTATAAACTATTTAAACAAGATGCGGCTGCGCATGTAAGACAAAAACTATTAAAGAAAGCGATTAAGGAAAATGATATTTTTATTATGTATCATCCTTCTTTTAATAGTGATTATAGTGACCTGGCACAAATTAAACAGGCCGGTAAAAAATTAATATGCCTGGTTTTTGGCGATGATGTAAGATGGTATAACGCCATGAAACAATGGCATGAAAAAAGAAGTATCCCCATAATGGAATACGAGGAGGCATATTTAAGATCGCTAACGATAGATAAATGGGTGGGTTATTTGAGAAATGTTGAAAAACATGCTGATGTTCTGGTCATGCATCCTGATACCGCACATATGGCTTTAAGGCCTTATATGCATTATTACATGCAATTAAATGCCGTAAATTTTTTGCCTTCGCGCAAACAAAGAAAGTTAAGACCCGTTGTAGCACATGCACCCAGCGATAAAAAAGTAAAAGGCACAGAGTATATATTAAAAGCCGTAAAAGAGCTGCAGGAGGAAGGGCTTGATTTTGAGTTTCGTTTGATGGAAAAAATACCTTATAATAAAGTGTATGATTTTTATAAGGATATTGATGTTATGATCGTTCAACTATTGGCGCATGGTGGCGGTAAGCAAAGCTATGAATTATTAAGTTGCGGTAAAGTTGTTATATCACGCATGCAGTACAACGATTATTTACCGCATATAAAAGAAGAATGCCCCATTATTGATGCTGATATTTACTCCATCAAAGATGTTCTCAGAGATACTGTTTTGAATTATGAAAAACGCGTAAAGTATTCGGTAAAAGGAAGGGATTATGTGTTGAAGTATCATGATGTGAATGCTTTTTGCAATAGGGTAATGAATATTTTGGAACATAATACACAACCGGATTATTTTCCAGATTTTTTTAGAAACGAATATATGCCAGCAGAAAACGAAATAGTTGATCTTAATAAATGGAATGAGTTTGTGAAAGATTGTAAGTGGTATAAAGAAAACGTTAAGCCCGGCGAAAGAGCCGGGTTAAAATTTTAGTATGTGTGGCATTGCAGGCATATGGCGGTTTAATGATAAGATAACGAACGATGAGATCCGTTCGATCACAGATAGTATGTTTCATCGTGGCCCTGATGGAGCGGGGTACGAAATATTTGCAGAAGATAACCTGGCTTTAGGCCACAGGCGTTTATCCATTCTAGATCTTTCTGATGCCGGTAAGCAACCAATGACCTATGCCGGAAAAAGATACTGGCTCACGTTCAACGGCGAGATCTATAATTTTATAGAGATCAGGAAAGAACTTCTTGAAAAAGGATATAAATTTTTATCAGACAGCGATTCGGAAGTTGTATTGGCCGCCTATACAGAGTGGGGTAAGAGCTGTTTTAATAAATTCAATGGCATGTGGGCCATTGCCATTTGGGATACTCACGAAAAAACATTGATCCTATGTCGCGACAGGTTTGGTGTAAAGCCTCTTCATTTTTGTTTTGAACCCGGTAAGTTCTTTGCATTTGCTTCTGAAACGGTAGCCTTTAAATATATTAAAGATCATAAACGTTCTTATCACGAACAAAATCTTTTAAGAGCCTTAAATGCTCATAACGTTTTAGAACCTGCCGGAGAAACGATTTATAATGGCATTAAGCAACTTTTACCGGGTAACTTAATGATCATTAAGCGTGATAAAATAGCAGAGGTAAGTAAATGGTGGAAAACACTTGATCACCTCCCTCAAATACCGAAAAATTTCGAAGATCAAAAACAGCAGTTTTTAGAACTGCTTGCCGATGCTTGTAAATTACGGTTAAGAAGTGACGTATCAGTAGCAAGCGCTTTGAGTGGTGGCATTGATTCTACAGCTGTATATTGTATGCTGGCGCACGTAATGAAAAACAATGGCGACGGGCGCGTGGCAAAAGACTGGCAAAAGGCATTTAGCATTGCTTTTCCGGGCAGCGACATAGATGAACGTAAATACATTGAGTCAGTATTAAAACAAACAAATGGTAACGGTGTTATTGTAGAACCAACCAATGATAATATTATAGCCGAACTTGAGCAAAGTACCGCCATGTCGGATTTTATATCCGGTACTCCTCTTTCTTGTCTTACTTATGTTTATAAGGCCATGCATCAGAATGGTATTGTTGTATCTATGGATGGCCACGGCGTAGATGAATATATATATGGTTATCAATCGTCGGTTATTGCTGCATTAATGAACGCTTATCTGAATAACGATCAGGCCTACGCAAAAGTAATTGAAGAAACACTGATCGGCATGCATTTTCCACACAAAGCCCAGGAAGCGGTTAGCAAAGCAAAAGCAAGAGCGGTTCAACTAAAAGCCTTACAAGGATCTGTAAAAAGTAAGATCAGGAAAATGATAAAATCGTTTTTGCCGGCGCAAGCCTTACAAAATGCATATACTATTAATGCGTTTGTAGCCGCTGATTTTTACGGCAATAAAAATGTAAGCGCCGCTTCTTATCCGGATGTTTATTCTGTTTTAAATAAGAATAGTAATTTGGGAGAGCAGCAATTGTTAACTGAGTTTCATTATAACGATCTGCCTTATAACCTGCGCGATTTTGACCGTGGCGCCATGCAACACCAGATAGAGATACGCATGCCGTTTATGGATTACAGGCTTGTTACGTATACGATGGCACTGCCGCAACAAAGTAAGCTTAACAACGGTTTCACAAAATATATATTGCGCGAAAGCATGAAAGGCATAATGCCTGAAGATATTCGTACACGTAAATTAAAGATAGGTTTGGGCGCACCAATTGCCGATTGGTTCAATGGCCCACTAAACACATATTTACAGGATATGGCAAATTCTTCAAAACTGCAAAATAGTTCGGTTTTAAATGCCGCATTAATAAAGGCGTACATTCATGAGCATTGCGGCAAAAAAAGCTGGAATGATAATTCCGCCCATGCCATTTGGCCGGTGATAAACTTTTTACTTCTTCAGGAGAACTAATGAACGATACTAACTATAAACAATGCACCAGGTGTGTAATGGATACAACTACCATTCACATTACATTTGATAAAGATGGCGTTTGTAATTTTTGCAGGAATTATGAAGTAAGTTTAAAACAAACGGTTTTTGATTTTACTCCGCAAGAACGTAAACAAAAACTGGATAGTTTGATCGCTAAAATTAAAAACGAAGGTAAGAACAATACCTACGACTGTATTTTGGGTATTAGTGGCGGTATGGATAGTTCTTATTTATGTATACTCGCTAAAGAATGGGGCCTGAGGCCTTTGATAGTGCATTTTGATAATGGCTGGAACAGTGACCTTGCGGTTACCAATATCAATAACATTTTAACCAAACTAAATTTTGAGTTATATACACATGTTATTAATTGGGAGCAATTTAAAGATCTTCAGCTTTCGTATTTTAAAGCTTCTGTATTGGATATTGAAGTGCCAAATGATCAATTGATCTTTGCTGTGTTGTTTAAAGTTGCAAAAGAAAAAGGTATTAAAAATATTATTTCAGGAAATAATATTTATACCGAAGAGATCCTTCCGCAGGATTGGGCCTTTCATCACAAATTTGATCTTACCAATCTTAAAAATATTCATGCAAAATTCGGACAAAAAGATATTACCGGTTTCCCTACGCTAAGCTTTAAAGACAGGATCAGGTACAGAGAACAGGGATATAAGATCCACACCGTTTTTGAATATATTAATTATGATCATAAAGCTATAAAGCAAAGGCTTGAAAAAGAATTTAATTATATATTTTACGAGTGTAAACATTTTGAATCTGTTTTTACCCGGTTTTACCAGGGATATATCCTTCCAAAAAAATGGAATATTGATAAACGCAAAGCGCATTTATCGTGTATGATCATGGCGGGTTTTACCACGCGTAAAGAAGCTTTGGAAGAATTATCGCACCCACCATACGCTATCGAAAAGCAAATGGAAGATAAAGCGTATGTGCTTAAAAAATGGGATCTCACGCCAGAGCAGTTTGAAGAGGTGATGAATAAACCCCCGGTATCGCACGATATTTATGGCTATGATAGACCGCCCCTTTTAAAACGCATTATCAAAAAACTGGAGCTTGTGTATAAATACCAGGTGCTTAAACGCCTCGGAATTTTAAAAAATTCCTGAAGATGAATTACTCGTTCAGTATTCTTTATCTTACCGTTAACGAAACCATTAACCCCGGTAGCGAAGGTGTTTCAAAAAAACTACTTTCAAAAATAACCGCGATTCAAAAATTTAGTGCAAATTGCATATGGTTAAATGCCTCAATTAGCCTTAAACATAACCAACTTCGTGAGGTAGAAAAAAACGATCAATACATTAATATAGAGATCGGGGTTGAGAAAGCAAACAACGGTTATTTTAATAAGATAAAAAGTGACGAGCTGTTTTATGGCTTACTGGCAACTTATATTAAAGAAAGATCGTTAACCTACGATCGTTTTATTTTTCGTTACCCTTTTGCGTCTTTAGGATTAAAAAAATTCTCGGAGATATTTGCCAAGAAAATTGTTTTTGAACACAACTCAAAAGAAATAGAAGAGTTGAAGGTAGCGATCCGAAATAAAAATTATGCCCCGTTTAGTATTTTACCTTCAAAGTTTTTTTTCTGGTACCAGGAAAAAAAATATCCTTTGGTTGCCGAAAAAAAAATGGCACCAAAGATCATGAAAATGGCATACAAAGGGGCATGTGTAACTACAGAAATTGCTGATTATGAAAAACAGCGTGCTCCGGGTTACGGAGTATTCGTTTCAAGTAATTTCTACGATGTAAATGCAATTAACGTTTCTTCTACGGTATATAATAAAAACACCGGCATTTTTACACTTGGTATGATCGTTACCAATACCGCGCCCTGGTATGGTATTGAAAGACTGATACGATCGTTTGCGCCTGTGCAGGATAAATATAAACTTGTTATTGCAGGTATTGATCAAAACGACCATTATCTTAAAAAACTTTTATCAGATAATAAGATCACACAGAATATTTTGGTTTTAGGGAAAATAAATAAACCGGAACTGGCTTCTTTTTATAATTCGGTACATGTTTGTTTCGGATCACTGGGCCTGCATAAGATCAATCTTCATGCTGCATCTACATTAAAGGTAAAAGAAAGTGTTTCTTTTGGTGTGCCTGTGGTAGTGGGTTATAAGGAGGAAGACTTTTATCATAAAGAGTTTGAACCTTATTATTTGCAGCTGGCAAATGATGATTCTATGATCGATTTTGAAAACATTGAAAAATTTGCAACAAGGTTCTATGCAGATGAACAGCATCGTATCAACTTAAGAGATCTTGCTTTAAAGTATATGGATGTGAATGTAAAAGTAAAAACCCTTTTAGAAAATATAAAACCGTAGCGCATGTTGTTTAACTCAATAGAGTTTATTTTCTTTTTTATTATTGTTACACCAATCTATTATTTGTTGCCGCCAAAATATCGTTGGTTTCATTTGTTACTGGCCAGTTGCTGGTTTTATATGGCATTTGTACCTGTTTATATTTTAATTTTATTTGGTACGATCGTTATCGATTATTTTGCGGGATTGCTCATTGCAAAAAGCGTCAGCAATAAAAAGCTCTTTTTGATCTTCAGTCTTATTGCCAATATTGGTGTATTAGCTGTATTTAAGTACTACAATTTTTTTATTGATAACATTAATTCTATAACCGGTTCAGAATTGCCTTTCCTTAAGATCCTGTTGCCAATTGGCTTATCGTTCCATACCTTTCAGGCAATGAGTTATACTATCGAAGTGTATCGGGGCAATCAGCAACCCGAAAAACATTTTGGTATTTATGCGCTTTATGTAATGTTTTATCCGCAGTTGGTTGCCGGCCCAATAGAACGGCCGCAAAATATTTTATTCCAGTTTCACCAGGCAAAAGCTTTTTCATATGCAAATGTTGTAAACGGGCTTAAGATAATGGCCTGGGGCATGTTCAAAAAGGTGGCCATTGCCGATAGATTGGCGATATATGTTAACCAGGTTTTTGATCATTCTCAAAATTATGAAGGCATACCTGTAATAATTGCCTGCCTGTTTTTTGCTTTACAGATTTATTTTGATTTTTCTGCGTATTCCGAAATTGCCTTAGGCAGTGCCAAAGTAATGGGCTTTGATCTGATGGTGAATTTTCGACAGCCATATTTTTCAAAGTCAGTAGCAGAGTTCTGGGGTCGTTGGCATATTTCTTTATCAACCTGGTTCAGGGATTACCTTTATATTCCCCTCGGCGGCAACCGCATATCGAAGCCACGTACCATCATAAATCAGTTTATTGTTTTTTTAATAAGCGGGTTCTGGCATGGCGCCAATTGGACATTTGTATTTTGGGGCTTTTTGCACGGAACTTTTGTATCGGTAGAAAATGCAATAAAGCAGAGTAACCTTAAATTAAAGATAAACCTGTTCTTAAAGCGCGCAATTGTATTGCTGCTAATTGTTATTGCCTGGGTTTTTTTCAGGGCTACCAGTATTGTACAGGCCTTCGAGATCATTGGCAGCTCAGTAAAAAATTTACCGCAGCAGATCGCGCAAATTATCAGTAATACTAACCTGGCACGCCTTAAATTTTTGTATGCAAATAAGGAAAGCTCAGTTCTGTTTCTTTCAATAGCATTATGTGTTTTAGTATTTGTTGTTGAATGGAAACAAAAAAACAGAGATATTGCTTCCTATTTTGCAACATTTAATAAACCTATGCGATACGCCACTTATTTTTTTTTGATCTACGGCAGCATTTTGTTAGGCGTGTTTGAAAGGAACCAGTTTATTTATTTTCAGTTTTGAAAAAGCTAATTATTAATTGTTTTATTTTTTCTTTTCCGTTATTGGTATGCTTATTCTTTTTTATTACCGATGATCCTTTTGGTGTTTTATTTAAGGATGATTGCCTTGCCGAAGGAAGTGATGATGTTATTAAAACAAGGAATTTCTTAAAGAACAAAAATAAATATTCTTCATTTATTTTTGGAAATTCCCGTACACACGCGTTTTCTGAACGTGATTGGCAAAAATATATAGGTAATGAAGTTGTTTTCAATTACAGTTCTCCCGGCGAAAGTGTTATGAATATCAAAAAGAAAATCGAACTTATTTTAAAACACCAGAAAATTGAGAATGCATTGATCTTAATAGATGCCGGCATACTCGAAAACACCAATAACGAACACAGGTTTTATAAAGGCCCTGTTTATGAGCATTCTCCTGTTACATCCAATATATCTTATATTCGGTTTTATGGCGATTACATAAAATACTATTTTGATAATTACTTTTTTTTGAAACATATCTATTATAAACTAACCGGCAAATACAAAGAGAGCTGGATGAAGCAGGCGTTTAAAGATCCTGCGGAAACGCAAAACGTTATTGTAAGCAATCAATACCAATCGTTGGCAGACAGCCTTATTAACACCGATTTTACAGAGTACAAAAGGCGTTTTCGTCCAGAATACAATGCTTTTCCAAGAAAGCAACGGTACGTAAATACAGAAGATAGTTTACTTCTTGCTGATATTAAGAATGCGCTGGATGTAAACAAAGTTAATTATAAAGTGATCATTCCACCTGATTTTCAGGGTCAGAAAATTGCACCTGCTATATACAAGAGCATGGCTGATATTTTTGGAAAAAAACTTTACGATCTTACCGGTATAAATAAGATCTCAATGGATAGTACACTCAATTTTGAGAATTTACATTTTACCGCAAAAGCCGGCGCTATGATTTTAGACAGCTTGTATACGAACTAGTGAATAAAACGCTTTATATTCTTGCTGAAAATTTTTCGAATGAAACAAGAGAAGCCTTTTTTGAAAAAGAACTGCCTTATCTTTGCGAAACATTTAAAAAAGTGTATGTAATACCGCTTTATCCCGATAAAACAATTCTTAATTTTTCGGCCCCCAATCTTGAAGTTTTGAATTTCGACTTTTTTCAATCCTGTAACCGCGCAAAAACAGTGCTTCAAAATTTTGGAAAAGTGTTTAACATTTTTTTATTTGAGTTTACCAAAACGCATAACAGAACTTTTTATCTTAAAAATTTTAAAACCTGTATCAACGATCTTACCTTGAAGATAGCTACCGCAAAAAAATTCGAGAACTTCATCAAAAAAGATATAAACTCAGAAACTGTTTTTTATTCATACTGGTACATGCAATGGATGGCTGCGTTAAGTATTATAAAGGTAGATAATCCGTCTCTCAAAATGGTGTCGCGGGTACATGGTGCAGATTATGACGAAGACCAGGTAAAACGGATTTTACCTTTCAGGTATTTTCAGCTTTCAAAAACAGATAAGATCTTTCCGGTTTCGGCCTTCGCAAAAAAATATCTTAAAAATAATTTTTCTGTAAACGATGAAAAGATAGAAGTTTCAAGACTTGGTCTTTTGCTAAACGAAACGCCGGCGCCAATAAACAGTAGCGAATTGCATATTGTTTCATGCTCATCACTTATACCGTTAAAAAGGGTTGAGTTGGTTGTGGATATACTTTCAAACATAAGCGATAAAGTAAAATGGACACATTTTGGGGATGGCCCGTTATTGCAAAGTGTAAAACAAAAGGCCGCCCTCTTAAATAAACCTTCGGTTATTTGCGAGTTTAAGGGATATGTATCCAACAAAGATTTTCTACACTATTTAAAAAACAACGCTATAAGTATATTTATTAATGTTTCAGAAAGCGAAGGCATTCCTGTAACCCTTATGGAAACAATTGCTTTTGGCATACCCGTAATGGGGCCCGACATTTGTGGCGTACCCGAAATAGTGACAGAAAGAACTGGTTTCCTTATTCCAAAGGATTTTGATAGCAACACAATTGCTTCTGTAATTTCGCAAGCGCATAAAACGGGTAAATTATATAACGAAGAATATAGGAACGGTATACAAAAATTTTATAAAGAAAATTTTTATGCACCCTCCAATCATAAAAACCTTGCCGGTAAAATGGCCTCTTTATAATGGCAGAAAGTAACTATAAACAGTGCACCAGGTGTTTGCTCGACACAACAAGCACTGCAATTACCTTTGATCAGAATGGTGTTTGCAATTATTGTCACGATTTTGATAGGCAAATGAAAAAGTTCATCACTATTGATCCGGCAATCAGAAAAAAAAACCTGGACGAAATAGTGAACTACGTAAAAAAAGTTGGTAAGAACAATAAATACGATTGCATACTCGGGTTAAGCGGCGGTGTTGATAGTACTTACATGGCTTACCTGGCAAACGAATTAGGATTGCGGCCAATGGCAGTGCATTTTGATAACGGATGGAATTCTGAGCTGGCAGTGAAGAACATAGAAAACATTGTTTCAAAATTAAATCTCGATCTTAATACGTACGTTATTAACTGGCACGAGTTTAAAGAGATACAACTCGCCTATTTAAAAGCGTCAGTTGTGGATATTGAAGTGCCAACCGATCAGTTAATATTTGCAGCGTTAAATAAAATTGCCAAACAAAATAATATAAAATACATTTTAAGCGGGGCAAATATTGTAACAGAATATGGTATGCCTTTAGATTGGGCTTACAGAAAAAAATCAGATCAAACCAACCTTTTAAATATTTATAAGAAATTTGGTAACGGACAAAAACTAACTACGCTTCCGAAATTTGACTTTTACACAAGATATTTTTACAACCAGGTAAACGGCATACAATCCATCAGCTTATTAAATTACGTTGATTATAATAAAGCAAAAGTAAAACAATTAATAACAGATAAACTGGGATGGAAAGATTACGGTGGAAAGCATTACGAATCTGTTTTTACAAGATTTTACCAGGGGTATATTCTGCCAACTAAATTTAATATAGATAAGCGTAAAGCGCACCTCTCGGCCTTAATATGCTCGGGGCAACTAAAAAAACAAGATGCGATAGAGGAGTTAAAAACGAATGATTATACTAAAGAATTGCAGGAGGAAGACAAGGCATTTGTTATTAAAAAGTTTGGCTTAACGGCAGAAGAATTCGAAAATATAATGAAGCTGCCAAGGGTTGAACATGATTTTTATGGCACCGAAGCTGAGAATAAATTAGCACAAGGTATTTTTATCGCAATCATGAAATATCCGGTTAAGCTAATTAGCCTATGGAGAAGGGCAATAACAAAACTTAAATAAAAAAATAAAAAATGGATCCTATTGAAATGTATAGCTACCTGATGAGTCAACATCGGAACATTTACCAGGAAGCGCAATTGTTTGAACAAAACAGGAAACCGGTAAACTCATATATTCAAAACCTGGCGCACCCTTTTAAAACCGATACAGGTTTTAAATTGGAAAACAATAAACTGGTTGCCGAAAACGGAGATACCTTTTTTATAAAAAATAATGTTATTGATTTTAGAAGCTCAAAGGCCGATAATTCCGAACTTCATAGCCAATGGGCAGAGCTGAACGATACACTTGTTAACTATCAAAAATATCTTACACCTTACGTATTATTAAATTCTCTTTCTATTTATAATTATATTGGTGCAAAAACAGGGCTCAACCAGCTTAAAAATGCAACTGTTATTGATGTCGGCGCGGGTACAGGTCAGATCTACGGAACGTTCTTCTTTAACCAGGAGTCGGTAGATTATTTTTTGGTTGACCCAAATCTCCGCCTTATTCACGATCAGTTCTTAAGACTTTATCCTAAGTTAGTGCATTATCCTTTATCACATATTTTATGCTTTGCAGAAAACCTGCCTTTCCGGTCTGGTTTTGCAGACCTTGTAATGAGCATTTCTTCGATCGATCATTTTAAAGATTATAAAAAATTTATGGCCGAAGCCAATCGTGTTTTAAAACCGGGTGGCTCTATTTTAATTGCAAGTCATTTGGATTCTTTAAATGTAAAAATGCCTAAACCAAAAGTACCGGCAGAATTAAGTAAGGATAATCAGCCGCGTTCTTTTCAAAATAAAATATATAACCGACTGGTTTTAAAATTTGAACACTACGCAAAAAAATATCACAATAAAAAAAGAGGTAAGGTAGAAGACGATCATATGCATCATTTTGAGGATACAAAGATATTGGAGGAAAGTTTAAGGAATGCGGGATTTGAAGTGGAACAGGCGGAAGTATTTAACCACAACTTTTTTGTAAAAGCAAAAAAAATAAAGTAAGTGAATGGCCAAAAATTGAAGATCCTGGTTGTTTCGTTTTATTTTCCACCCTATAATACAGTTGGTGGCAGACGTTGGGCAAAACATTGCAAATTTTTCGTAAAAAATGGAGTAGATGTTTTTGTAGTGGCTGGAAACTATTCTGGAACTTCACCATGGGATAAGGATATTACGTCTCTTAATAAGCGTATCACAAGGGTAGAGCATATCGGAAACAAAAAGCCATTTTACCAGACAAAATTACCGGTTGGGTTTTTTGAGAAAATAAAATGGAAGTTATCTTATCTGGCATTTGAAAATAGAAAGAAAAAACTGCAGGGAAATTATAACGATCCTTCGGCAAATAATTTAGAAAAGTACTATGAAAGTGTAAAGGATAGTATTTTAAAAAATAATATTAATACGGTCATTATTAGTGTTGGTCCTTTTTCATATAGCTCTGTTATTATAAGATTAAAATCAGAATTTCCTTCAGTGAAATTTGTTATTGACTATCGTGATTATTGGGAAGATGTATTTCCGGGTTTAACCCCGCAACAGATAACTTACGAAAAAGAACTTCAAAAAAAAGTGATCTCAGCAGTTGATCTTATCATGTCTCCCAATAAAGAAATGCAATTGTTTTATTCTGAAAAATTCAATAAAGCTTCTTATTGCCTGCCACATTGTGTAGATCCGGAAGATATTAGGGTATCGGATACGCAAAAGAAAGCAACTGATACTATTTCTCTGATATATGGCGGCGCCTTTTACGCAGGCATTACCGAAAATATCTCATTGATAAAAGATCTTATTGATCTTCTGTTAAAAACAAAAAAGGTAAAAGCCGAATTTTATGTGTCAATAAAAGGTTATGAAAAAGAAATGGAACACCTGGCCATTAAACGATTTGGCTTTATTGATACAAAATCATATTTTGAAAAAGTGATCAATTCTGATTTTGCTGTTTTGATATTGCCGCCAAACCGGGTAAACGCCATGTCGTCTAAATTTTATGAACTGGTGGCATTAAAAAAGCCTATTCTTTATTTTGGCGGCGCGGGGATGGTTTCGGAATTTCTTGAAAAAAATAAATTGGGCTTTCATATTACAAAGGATAATATTTTGCAGCAAGTAAAATTAGTACTGGATAATTTAACGTCTAATTTAATACCTGATAAAAATTATAATATAGATCAACACACATTTGATCATCAAACCAAATTACTTATTGCCGAATTAAACAAAATATGACCCAGGAAGAACTAAAATATATTATTCCAACCGAAGCAACAACAGTAATTTACGGCCAAAGAACCTTAAATATTTTTGGTAAGGTTCACTACTTAAAAATAGTTGCAAAAGCATACAAGGACATAAATATTTTTTATAAAAAGGCGTTAAAAGAAAAAGAATGTTACTACGGACCATTTAAAGGAGAGTTTGGTCACTTTCTATTACATAATCTGCCTTTTTTAAGCCATCTTTATCAACAGGGTGTAAAAATTCACTATTGCGGTATGGCGCTTCATAAATCGTTTCTTGTAGACGAAAGCGGCCAATCCATCATTCATAAATATTATCCTTTACGCGATTTTTTTGCAGAGGTACCTTCCACATCCAACAGGGCAATTCCCCCGGCAGATGTGCAAAAAGAAATTGACAACTTCCATGAAATTGCTCTTAATAGTAAAAAAGCCTATTTAAATATTGCCGATCATGATATGTACTGGTTTGTGTTTCGTAACTGGCAATTAAAAAAAGGCAGGCAGCATGTTTATAATATCGAAAACGTATATAAAACTGCAAAAGAAAACTCTTGTGTTATTTTTCCAAGAAAGAAAGGCAATGTTGCTGTAACGCTTAACAATGGGGCGCCATGGGATTATCTGGCAATTGCGAGATTGGTAGCGCCGTATTTTGATAAAGTATATATTACCGGGCATCCAAGCATGAGTGCAGAAATTGCTTCGGAAGGTAATATTGAAGTTTGCCTGTCAACCGATAACAAAGTAGTAATTGAAAAATGTTGTAACGCCAGCCTTGTTATAACACAGCATTCTGGCGCGGTGCACGTTGGCTGTTATACAAATACAAACGTTCTGCTTATTTTTAATGGCAAACCTCCCATTAAAGGATTGATAGACACGTTACGTTTTAGAAAGAATTTAACCAAAAAGCAATTGCAGTATGCTTTTAATGAAAATGATATAGTGGATCGGGTGAAATCGTTATCTTTAAAGAAATAATTATGATAGATCATTTGAATACAGTTTTTGAGGAGATCAAAAATTTAAGAGTTTTGGTTGTTGGCGAAACTATTGTTGATGAATTTATAGAAGTGTCATACGAAGGGCAATCTATGAAATCGTTTTGCCCGGTATTTAAGCTCGAAGGTGAAAAAGCCGTTCAGCAAGGCGGTGCACAGGCTATAGCTAATCATTTATACGATTTTGTTAAAGAAGTTAAAGTAATAACAAATACTAAAGGCGAAATTGTAAAAACACGTTATGTAGACGTTGGCGATAAAAAAAAGCATGTTGAGATTAACCGTTTTGATATAAAAGATTTTAAACCTATTAAAATAAATACTGCCGACTACGATGTGGTAATAGTTGCCGATTTTGGCCATGGTTTTTGTGATAAACTGGATATTACAGACGGTTTTCATTTGATGTGCCAGACAAATTCAAATAATTTTGGATTTAACCGTATCTCAAAATGGAAGAACAGTAAAAAGAAAAGCGCTTGTATAGATCTGAGAGAAGCAAGTTTGCAAATAAATAAACGCATAGAAAATCCAACCAACGAACAGATACTTGAAATATTTAATTACGAGTTAAATTGCAATCATTTATTTGTAACAACAGGTAAGGCGGGTTCAACATTTACCAACGGAAAAACCGTTGAAACACATGCTTCTTTTAAAACACAGATAGTGGATACGATCGGGGCTGGCGATACTTTTTTTGCTTTTGCCTGCATCATGTCGCACCTTAATAAAGATAAGAACAATTTATATTTGCCGTCACTTGCTGCCAGTTTATCTACAACCTGGTTATGCAACGAAAAATCAGTAACAAAAAAATTATTATTAGAACATGCTGCTAAATACCTATAAACAAAAATTTACCGAGTTCTTAAACTCAAAGGTAATTGACGAACAGATAGAAGCATCTGTCAAGCTTATCACCGCGCATAAACGTATATTTTTTATTGGTAATGGCGGTTCAAATTCAATTTGCTCTCACTTAATGGAAGATTTTGCGAAGGTGCTTAAATACGAATCTTTTTCATTTACCGATCCGGCCCTTATTACCTGCTTTGCTAACGATTATGGTTATGAAAATGCTATGGTAGAATGGCTAAAGGTTTATTTTAAGCCCGGCGATATCCTGGTTGCGATAAGCAGTTCCGGCAATTCAGCAAATATTAATAATGCTGTAGATTACGTTAATTCAATAAATAAGAATGTAATTACGCTTACCGGTTTTAAGATTGATAATAAACTGGCAAAAAAAGGTAAGATCAATTTTTACCTCAATTCAGATTCTTACGGTATTGTTGAATGTTATCATCAAACTATATTGCACACTATTTTAGATATTATTCATGAGAACAATAAATAATGTTTTGATAACTGGTGTAGCGGGTTTTATTGGCAGCAATCTTTTAGATTACCTGCTTGAAAAAACAACGTGGAATATTACCGGTATTGATAATTACAGTACCGGTACCGAAAACAATATTAAACAATACTTCAATAACAAGCGTTTTAAATTTGTAAAAGATTCGGTAAATAGCATCCGGTCACTAAAAGAGTTTGATGTTGTTTTTCACCTTGCGGCCTTACCGCGCATTCAACCAAGCTTTGAATTTGTTACAGAACATATTTCCGAAAATCTTACCAACTCTATGTACTTAATCGAGTTGATGGTTAAAGAAAACTATTTTCCAAAATTTGTTTTTAGCAGCTCCAGTGCCATATACGGTACTCCGGCAATTATACCAACTCCAGAAAATGAGAAGATAGATTGCCTGAGCCCTTATGCTTTTCAAAAATATGAGGTAGAAAAATATCTTGAGCTTTTAAGTACTCGCTACCCGTTAGATTATGTTTGCCTGCGTTACTTTAATCCTTATGGGCCACGCAGCTTTAATCCCGAAAACAAATTTAACGCATACAGCAGCGTGGTAGGTATATTTTTATACCGTTATCAAAATAAGATGCCCCTTCTTGTAACCGGCGATGGGAGCCAGCAACGCGATTTTATACACGTAAGTGATCTTGCCAGTGCAAATTACCTGGCAGCAATTAACCCAAATAAATTAAACACAGCTTTTAATATTGGTAATGGGTCAACCATCAGCGTTTTAGATCTTGCAAAAATGATCTCACCCCAATACGAATTTATTGCAAAACGCGAAGGTGAATCTGAAATTACTTTTGCCGATGTAAAAAAAGCAAAACAACTACTTAATTGGGAACCAACCGCAGTTCTCGATCAATATCTTAAAACAACCATTAAAAATTAACACTATGCTTTCATCAATCAGAAAAAAAATAGGTTTGTTTAACCTTCAACGTGCGTTTAAAAAAATAAGCGCAAAAATTGCTCAATTACCCGAAACGTTAACGCATAAAGAATTAATGGATGTAGCATTTTCAAAAGAGTTTGAGCTGGTAGAACCATGGCAGGAAAAGGATGAAATAGTAGAGGTTTTAAGGATCATCGAAAAAAACCCTCCAAAAAATGTAATGGAAATTGGAACAGCAAACGGAGGTACGTTGTTCTTACTTACCCGCATGGCGGCACCCGATGCTCACATTTTAAGCGTTGATCTGCCCGGGGGTAAATTTGGTGGCGGTTACCCTGATTGGAAAGAGCCTGTTTACAGATCTTTTGCTAAAAAAAATCAAACAGTAAACCTTATTCGCGCAAATTCGCATGATAAAGAAACTTTTGCAAAGGTGTCTGGATACCTTAAAAGTAAGAAAGTTGATTTTATGTTTATTGACGGTGATCATACCTACGACGGTGTAAAAGAAGATTTTAATACCTATAAAGAATTTTTAGCCGACAATGCCCTGGTAATGTTTCACGATATTGCTCCGCACCCAAATCCAATTTACGGTGTAGATAAATTTTGGAAAGAGATAAAACAACAATTTGAAAGTAAAGAGTTTGTGAAAGATTGGTACGAAGGTGGAAGGGGCCTTGGTTTATTAACATACACTACAAAAAAATGAAAATAGGGTTTACCTGTGGCGTTTTTGATCTGTTTCATGCAGGCCATGTTCTAATGCTGCAGGAGTGTAAACAGCATTGTGATTACCTTATAGTTGCTCTAAACCGCGCCGAGAATATTTCAGAAGCAATTAATCCCGGCAAACAAAAGCCGGTTTTTTCTATTGAAGAACGGGTACTTATCATGTCGGCTTGTAAATATGTAGATGAAGTTTTGACGTATAATTCGGAAGATGAATTATTGAAGATCCTTACAAATAAGAATATTAATATTCGTTTTTTAGGTGAAGACTATAAAGGAAAAGCAATAACGGGAAAAGATCTTCCTATCGAAATTTATTATACCGATCGTGGGCATGGCCTTTCAACTTCCTATTACCGAAAACTATTTTCAAAATAAAAAATGCAGAAAAGTTTTTTATTTATAACGCCTCTTACTCCAAAAAAACTTCTTACTCCTCTTCGAAAAGCTTTATTTGAGCAATTTATAATGGCTTTGAATGATCAGTCGTATCAAAACTGGCAAGCCCTTTTAATTGGAGAAGAAGAGAAAACAGAAGGTAATATCAAATATGTAAAGATCAACGCTGTCTCTAAAGAGATAAAATTGATCTTTGCTAAAGAATATATATTAGGGTTAAAACAAAAACCGGATTATATAATAAGAATTGATGATGATGATATCATCAATCCAAATATCCTGGAGAAAATTGCAGCACTTGATTTTGATTGTTATGCCGACAATTATCACACTTTTTACGACCTGGTAAGCGGCAAAATAAGTCAGCAAAAAAGAAGTTGGTTGGCAAATACCGTTATACATAAATACGAACACGCGATGAAGGAAGTAACCGAAGATAATATCCCTTTACTGCAGGCCGATCATAGCAAAGAATGGATAAAATATTATTCAAACAAAACGCTCATATTTTCCCAGGTAAAAGATCCGGTGTATTTAAGGGTTTTGTCGCCTACAACCGTTACCAGTGGGGTAAGGGAAACAGATATGAAAAAAATGGGCGACGCCTATAAAGAATTTATGGATAAAGCATCAGCGTATATTCATATTAGTGATATGGATCTTTTAGAATATAACAAATACTTAAAAGGTTTTGGTAAATGGAAATTTAAAATATTAAAGAACTACAGCGCTCAGCAAAAAAGGCTGGATAGCATTTGGGAAGGGTTTTCGCAAACACTTCGTAAAAATGATCTTTTTACTAAACTTACAAGAAAATGGAATTCATTGGTGGCATAAAAAAAATAATACTGGATGTGAAGATTTATTTTAAATTGAATTTCATTTATCCGGGCAAAAGCAAATATAAAAAGATAAGATCTGTTATTCCTGCCACTGTAAAAAGCCTTGGAGACTACATCTCTATTGAAAAAAATGTTGAGATAGATGAATCGCTTGAAATTTTAAACGATGGGTTGTATGTTGGTAAGGGCACATACATAGGCAGCTGCTCTGCAATTGGTAAATTTTGTAGTATATCTTATGATGTTAAAATTGGAGTAGCATCCCACCCGTTAAATTACATAAGTACAAGCCCTGTATTTTACGCAAAAAGAAGGGGCTGGGTTGACAAAAATAATTTTAATGAACAGGCTAATGGCAATGTTGAGATCGGAAATGACGTGTTGATATCGGCTAACGTAATAATTGTTGCCGGTGTAAAAATAGGTAATGGCGCTGTTATTGGCGCAGGCGCTTTCGTTAATACAGATATACCGCCATATGCAATAGCTGTTGGTATCCCGGCCAAGGTTATAAAATATCGTTTTTCGGAAGATGAAATAAAAAAATTAGAAGCAAGCAACTGGTGGAACAGAAGTAAAGAAGAATTAATGAAACATAAAGAGTTCTTCAATAACCCTATCCAATTAATTGAAAGACTGAATGCCAACGGGTAAAAAAAACATTTTACTTATTTCTTATGTATTTCCTCCCCACTATGGCATTGGCGGCCGCAGATGGGCAAAACACGCTGTTGAGCTTACCAAACTTGGCTACACAGTGCACGTTATTTATGCAAAGAACCCATTCGATAAAGAGTCGTTATGGACGGATATGATAGTGAAAAACCCTGATATCGTTCTTCATTGTGTTCCTTCAAGATACTTTAAGGTACTGGTAGATTTTAATCACTCTTTTTTTCAAAAGATCCTGTATAAATTGTTGATCCTGGTTCTTCCTCTTTTTACCAGGGGTTCGTATTTAGACCGGTCTGTTTTCTGGAAGAGAACTATGCTTAAAAAAGCCAGGGCCGTAATTAGCGAAAATAATATTGAGCAGGTAATTGCAACTGGCGGCCCTTTTGGTGTTATGTACTTTACAACTCTTTTAAAAAAACATTTTAAAAATATTTTTATTTTAAACGATCTTAGAGATCCATGGACATGGGGCCCAAATTGGGGATACCCTAATCTTAATCCAAAACGAATGGCCTTTGAAAAAAGACGCGAATACCTGATGCTTAAAAATTCAGATATGATAAGCGTTACAAGCCAGCATAATATAGATTACCTCAAAAAGAACTATCCCGAGTTTTCCGATAAATATATCTGCATTCCGCATTTTTTTGATCAGAAAGAAATAGCAGTGAGCAAAAAAACAAGTTCAGAAAAGATCAGGATGATATTATACGGTACGGTGTATCAAAATCTTGAGGAAGCTGTTGAACGTTTCTTTTCTTTTATGGCAAAAAACACCGACAAGTTTGAACTCGATATTTATAGCGACAATACACATCATCTTAGTTACGTTAAAAAATATAACGCAGTTAATGTAAGATCCTTTAAACAAATAGAAGCCAAAGAACTGTTCACCAAATTTCAAAATTATGATTTTGTTTTCCTGTTTAATCCGGGGTATAGCAGGGATAATATGTCGACTAAATTTTATGAGATCATTTATTCACGAACACCGGTTATTTTATATAGTGAAGAGGGTTATGTAACAGAATTTTTTGAAAAGAATAATTTAGGCTTTAGGATTAACTCAGAAAACTTCGAACAAAAACTACTCGAGTTGTATAAGAATAAAAGTAAGTACGTTTATAATTATGATTATGACGTTTCTGAATATACAATTGATAAAACCATTTTAAAGATAGATACTATATTAAAAAAGGCTGGCAGCTCCGAAATTACCCTCTTGAACCTTGCAAAACAAAAACAGGTTCTGTTTACATTTGATTATGAATTGTTTCTTGGATCAAAATCCGGCACAGCAAAGAATTGTATTATTGAGCCCACAAATAATATCTTAAAGGTTTTAGGAAAATACAAGATCAAAAAAAGTTTGTTTTTTGTAGATACTGTTTATTTGATGCGATTAATGAGTGTTGAAAATGATCCGGGCGCAGAAGAAGATTATGAATTGATTTTTGATCAGCTCGTAAAGATCCTTAAAGACGGACATTATATATTCCCACACATACACCCGCACTGGCTCGAAGCCAGCTATAATAAAGACTCCAAACAATGGATCTTAAAAGATCTTGATAAATACCGCTTTCATAATATCAGCAATGAAGAAAGAGATCTTTTATTTTCCATGTCCATTAATTTTATTCATGAGATACAGAAAAAAGCCGGTATCACTTACGAAATTGACGCATACAGGGCGGGCGGCTGGTGTATACAACCATTTTCAGATTTTAAGCCGTTTTTTGAGAAATACAATATCAAATACGATTTTTCAGTACTGGCAGATTTTAAATTATTAAACGATAAATTTTATTACAATTTTTTGAATTTTCCTAAAGAAAAAATTTACAGATTTAATTCCGAGATCGAAAAAGCAGAAGACAACGGCAAATTCACCGAATTTTCTATTACCAATATTTCTCTTTCTAAAAGTGAGAAAATGAAGAATAAGATCTTCCTGAAAATACTTTACAGATTAAACTATCAGAATTTTGGAGACGGATTGGCTGTAATGAAGCCCGAAGAAAAAACAATTATGAGTGATTCATTCGTAAGAAAAAGTAACTACAATATAGAAATGACATCGTTAGAATTACTTACCGGCCCAAAACTAAAATTATATAGAGATTTTACAGATAAGCATTCATATATTCATTTCATTACACACCCAAAAATGCTTACCAGGCATAATCTTTACTGCTTTGAACGGTATTTAAAATTTCTTACAAAAAGATATGCGCTTCAAACAGATTATAAAAATATGCATGCCGTTCAAAATTCAAAAACTACCCGGTACCCTCGCTCTATAAATGCATAATACGCCGCTCATCTCTGTTATCATACCTTGCTTTAATTCATCCTCTTTTATTGCTGCCGCCATTAATTCTGTATTAACGCAAACCTATAAACATTATGAGATCATTTGTATCGATAATAACTCAACGGATAATACCTGGCAAATTTTAACAGACTACTCAAAAAAGTATCCGGATTTTTTTATTGAAAGAGAAATGAAACCCGGCGCAGGCGCGGCCAGGAATAAAGGGTTATCGATAGCAAAAGGCGAATGGATCCAGTTTCTCGATGCAGACGATATTATCTATACACACAAATTCGAACGCCATATTAGCTTATTGCAACGGGATACAAAATTGCTGGTAAGCGCTTTCGACATGTCTATAAATAATGGCGCACTTGAATTATTTAAAATAGAAGATACAGATCCGTGGTCGTTATTAATTACAAGCAGCCTCGGAAACACGGTAGCTAATTTTTGGAATAAACAGATATTGGATGAAGTAGGTTTCTTTAACGAAAAATATCCGTCGAGCCAGGAATACGAATTAATGTTCAGGATCTTAAAAAAAATAGATAAGAAACAGATCGTTATAGATCATCAGCCTTCTATGCTCTACAACAGAAGACTAAGCGGATCCATCTCAAATAATTACGAAAAAAATACCATTACCCGTATTCAGTTAAGGATCTTGTTTAAAGACTTTTTTTTAAAAAGTACGGAAAAGAATAAGAACACACTTATTGATGAAGTGCAGAATTTTATTTTAAAGGACCTTAGATTTTTGTACACACTTAATAAGCAAAAAGCAGTAGAATTGTACCCTCTTTCCATAGATAAGAATTTTTCACCGCAAATATCTTTTGTAACGCCCTGGTATTACAAAATAGCATATAGTATTCTAGGTTTTAACCTTGCCGAAAAATTATTTGCGGTAAAAAGAAAATTTATTTCACAGGAAAAAGAACATCACTTTTAATTATTATCACATGCTACTACAAAGACTTATATTTCAGATTTTTTTAAATAATTTTATTGTAAACGGTGTTATGCGTTTTATTGGATTAGAAAATAAGGTCTTTTATAAAAAAAATCCCTATTTGTCTTTTGAACTTGCGCAAGCCAAGTCCACTCAAGAAAATGCCGGTTATTCTGACAGGCCTGAGATAAACGAGGTACTCAAAAAATCTAAGGCAGATCTGTTAAAAGCAGTTTCAGATTTTTGTGCACCCGATGGTAAGATCTTCGATCTTGGTTGCGGGCCGGGTATGTATCTTGGGTATTTTAAAGCTACCAGCTACCAGCTATTCGCTATCGATATTAGTGAGGTGATGATCAGTGAAGCAAAAAAGAATGTACCAAAGGCGCAGTTCTTCCAGGGCGATTTTATTAAGCTGCAAATAGATAAAAGATTCAATTTTATGTATTGTATGGGTGTGTTAATATATATACCTCCACATAGCATAAAGGATTTTTTTAAGAAAGTTTACGATAGCCTCGAACCCAACGGCATTTTTTATCTTAATTATCCTCATGCCACCAGCTGGTTAGATACGGTATATAACGATATCACCTATATCCAGTATTCGCCCAAAGCCATAGAAAAAATTATTGCACCTTATTTTAAGATCATAAAACACGAACAAGCCTTTGATGGTAAAAAGGTAGGGGCATATGATAAAAACCCGTATAAAAGTTCAAACCCGCAATATAGTCGTACGTATAAAAACTCCTACGTACTGGTCGCGCAAAAACTAAATGGATAAATGTATTATTTCCCTTCTGCACTTCGGGATCTGAATTTTGCTGATAGCGTTAACCCAGAATTAAAGTATACTTTTAATTCTGGTAAAAGCGCGCTTAGATGTGTATTAAAAACTCTTAAACTCGCATCAGGTAGTAAAGTGGCCATTCCTGCATATGTTTGTAAGGATGTAAAAAACAGTGTGGATGCAGAACTTTTAGCACCCGTTCTCTTTGATCTGAAAAATGATAAAACGTTTTGGACAGATTATGATCTTACAAGGATCATGAATGAAAATATAAAAGCAATAATTCTTGTCCATTTGCATGGCTTCATTCATCCGGATACGGTGCGAATTACAGAATTTTGCGCAACAAACAATATTTTTCTGGTACATGATGCAGCTCAGAGCTATGGTATTGATGAGGCACAATTAACCCAAAGCAATGGTATTGTTTATTCATTTGGTCCTGGTAAATCTGTAACGGCCGCAGGTGGTGGCTGGGCAAAAAATATAAGCGATGATGATTATTCTAAATATACAAAGAGCGATCCTGCATTTGGTTTTCATAACGCCAAAGCGATCTTTTTTGCGAAGTCACGCATTTACGGAAATAGATTTTCGAAACGCGATACGCTGATGAACACCGTTCGTAATGGTATTTCAAGATCCTCTTCAGATATTTTTAAAATGGCACCATTTCAAAAAAAAGCGGCCTCGTTTATCCTTTCTGATTTAAAAGAAATTATTCCTTTACGAAAAAAGAGATATCGCAGCATAAAAGAAAAAGTTGAACAGAATAAGAAATTACAAATAGCCTACGACGATGATAAAGGCGGCTATTTTAAGATCGTTCTTTTTATTGAAGGCTCTGCTAAAGACTTTAACAACTATTTGCAGGAACATAACATTCCTCATTTTTATTTATTTAAACCAGATAATGTTGTTCCGGGAGCTAAAACAGGGCTTCCAAATTTTAATAAATGGGCGCAACATTTTGTGGAGCTATCAACTGAAGCAAGTATTCCCGAAGCTGAAATAGAAAGGGTAGCCACGATAGTCTCAGCGTACTGAATGGAAATTCTGGATAACTATAATGATAATGCGGAAGTGTTACCTTACTTTTACCACAGATCGTATTCGCACTTTATGAAGAGCGAAGAGAACAAAAGTATTTTTTTTATCAAAGATGATGAAACGAACACAATGTGTTGTAAGCTTTGGAAGAACAAATTCCTTAAGGTGATCCAGCCTGTGTATCCGCCGTTAAATAATTTTGGCGAAAGATTAAGTGCCGATAAGGAGAAGGCCTTTCTTAATGATTTCATTTCATTTGTAGAAAATAAAAGAATTGCCCATAGAATTATACAGCCCGAAAATTTTGCCATATTCAGGGTAGCGCCTTCAAAAACTATTTCAACACCTTTTGGAACGTATTTTATTGATCTTCAAAAAAAGACCGAAGAAGAACTGTTTAAAGATCTGCATTCAAAACATAGAAATGTAATTCTTAATGCAGAAAAAAAAGGCATTGTATTAAAATACGGTAAAGAGGTGATAGAAGATTTTTATTCGTTATACGAACAAACCATGCAACGCTCGGCAATGTATTACCAGCCTAAAGATTATTTTAAAAATTTTTATAAGCATCTGTCAAAAAATAGTATTTGCGGGGTTGCTTATTTTAATGATATTCCGCAGGGCGCATTATTTATGCCTTTCACTAAATTTGGCAGCTTTTATCTGTATGGCGCGTCTGCTGAAAAAATACAGATAAATGGCGCCATAAATTATCTGCACTGGAATACGATCAAATTATTAAAAAAGCAAAATGTAAAACGTTACGATTTTGTAGGCGCAAGGTTAAGTGATGTTTCCGGAACAAAGTTGCACGGCATCCAGCAATTTAAAGAACGTTTTGGCGCCACGCTCGAAAAAGGTTACCTCTGGAAAAAAGATGTGAACGCGCTAAAATGCAATTTATTTGATAATATGCTCAGTGCAAAGCTTAAGCTAAAGGGTTTAAAAACGCCTTTGGATATTATAGACCAGGAACGAAAGAAAATAATATAGAAAAATGAAGATATATATTTTAATTGGCACACGCCCTAATTTTATTAAAGTAACACAATTTAAAAAGTGTGCAAAAGAACTTTACCCCGCTATCGAAATTTCTATTATACACACAGGCCAGCATTACGACAAAAAAATGGCTGATGTTTTTTTCAGGCAGTTTAATTTGATACCCGATCATTATTTGAACATCACTCCGGCTTCTGCAAATAAGCAAATTGCAGAAATAATGGTAAAGTTAGAAGACCTGGTAGAAAAGATCGGCAAACCTGATCTTTTATTGGTACCCGGCGATGTTAACTCTACCATGGCTGGTGCATTGTTTGCCAATAAGAGTGGTATAAAGTTAGGGCACATTGAGGCTGGCCTCAGAAGTTTTGATCGCACCATGCCCGAAGAGTTTAACCGTATAGTTACAGATGAGCTTACCGATCTTTTTTTTATTACCGAGCCCAGCGGTTTAGAGCATTTGAAAAATGAAAAACGAAACCCCGAGAATATTCATGTTGTTGGTAATACTATGATAGATACTATGGTTGCTTTTGAAAAAGAAATAGAAGCATCAACTGTATTGCAGGAATTAGGGATCAATAATAATAAATTTGTATTGATGACCATGCACCGCCCGGCTACGGTGGATAATAAAAGTGAATTTGAAAAACTTATCCGGCTTATAGATCATGTATCTGTAAATTATAAAGTTGTTTTTGCTATTCATCCGCGCACTATTAAAAATGCAAAGGA
This sequence comes from Bacteroidia bacterium, assembly GCA_044226875.1. Taxonomy (GTDB): domain Bacteria; phylum Bacteroidota; class Bacteroidia; order B-17B0; family Aurantibacillaceae; genus Aurantibacillus. Next base: position 428,010 of record JBGAGD010000002.1, on the reverse strand, counting down.
GTTTGGTTTGTATGACAAGATCACAAATAATAAAAACCTTATTTGTACAGAACCACTGGATTATTTTGCCTTTCAAAAACTCGTAAAAAATTGTTCATTCATTTTAACAGATAGTGGTGGTATTCAGGAAGAATCAACCTTTCGCCAAAAACCTTGCCTAACATTACGCCCTAATACCGAAAGGCCGGTTACGGTTACCGAAGGCTCTAACACATTATTATCTTTTGATATTGACGTTGTTAAAAGTTATATCAAAAAAATTGAAGACGGGTCTTACAAAAAAGGTAATATCCCTAATATGTGGGATGGTAAAGCAACAGAACGCATTTTAAAAGTAATTTCAAAAGATCTGTGATACTTTATGTAACTTTTAATGAGGCGCCTTCTGGAATTTTTTCTTCACAGGTAATTGATGTTGTAAAATTCATTGATCAGCATTTCGAAAAAAAGGTCAGGTTGCTGGCCTTTATTTCTTTAAGGGATTATTTGGCCAACCGGCGCAATATTAAGCGCGAGTTGCCAAACGCCATTGTTTTGCCAATGTATCCAAAAATGCAAAACTGGGCTAAGAATAAATTTTTAATGCGGCTGATATGTTTTATATATAAACCCGAAAAGATCATTGCCAGGAGCGTAATGGCCACAAAACTGGCTTTATGTGTAAAGGATAAAGCATTAAAAGTGGTGTACGACGGCCGCGGTGCAATAGAAGCAGAGTGGAAAGAGTATAAGGTTGTAAATGATACTTTTTTGCTAGGCGCCATTGGTACATACGAAAAAGAAGCGATCAATTTTTCTGATTTTAGAATAGCCGTTTCGAACGAATTAGTAAAATTTTGGAAAAAAAAATATTCTTACGCTAATGATAAACACGTTATCATTCCTTGTACGCTTAATTCTGATTTTGAAAAGATAAAGATCTTGCCTGCCACCATTCTTGAAAAAAGAAAAGAAATAGGTTTACATGAAGAAGATACGGTGTTTGTGTATTCAGGATCAATAGCGGGCTGGCAATCATTCGGACTTTTATTTTCATTTATTGAACCCATTTTAAATAAGAGTAATGCCAATAAGCTGGTCTTTTTTTCTTCGCCAGATTTGGAGATTGATAAACTTAAAAAATTATTTCCGCAACAGGTCATCCAAAAAAACTTGCCTGCAAATAAGGTTTCGCAGTATTTGTTGGTGGGTGATTATGGTTTATTAATAAGAGAAAGGTCGGATACAAATAAAGTGGCCTCGCCTTTAAAATATGCAGAGTATCTGGCCTCGGGCCTAAAAGTTATTATTTCAGATGAGCTGGGCGATTATACTCAGTTAAGTGTCGAAAAAAACTGGGGCATTTTGTATACCGGTTTCAACGATACTAATATAAAACCCGATCTTAAGGAAAAACAAAATATATCTGAAAAAAGCATTCGTTTTTTTTCAAAACAAAATTATAAAGAGCAATACAGTAAATTAATTTCGAGCTGAATTGTTTTCCCTGATCCCTAAGACTATTAACTAGTCGCTATTACAATCCCAAATTTTTCTTGCGTTTAACCGCGCGCTCTTTCATGTTAAAGAACTCAATTACCAATGCAAAGGCCAAAGCTATGTATGCATAGTTTTTATTTAACTTAATATGTTCTTCTTCCGGCACCGAAAAATTATAACAATCTATTAAGCCTTCTGCTAATAGTATACCGCCAATAGCCAATAAAAAAACCAACGCTATCATTTTTATACCCTGGTTCTTATTAATAAATTTTGCCACACCGCCGCTAAATAACATCATTAATAACATACTTATTACCACAGCGCTTATCATGATCAAAACTACACCACTAACACCAACGGCAGCAAGTATGCTATCAAAACTAAATACAAAATCAATAATAACAATTTGAAGGATGATGGCATTGAACGAGCTTTTACCCTTAGTGGTGCGCTCAATTTCATCTTCATCGGTATTGATTTTTTCCATGATCTCCTGCCAGGTCTTTATCAATAAAAATATACCTCCGCCAATTAAGATCAATCCTTTGCCACTAACGCCCCAGGTGCCAATATGAAAAAGAGCTTCCTTTAAGCCTGCTATCCAGCCAATAAATAATAATAATACAGAGCGCACGATCAGCGCTAACGAAAGCCCTATTGTACGGGCTTTTTTTTGTTGAGATACGGGTAATTTGTTTACAGCTATCGATATAAATATGATATTATCTATACCTAATATTATTTCTAAAATGGAAAGAGTAATTAAACCAATAAGCCCTTGTAAGGAAAATAAAGCGGCAAAATCCGCAGACCAACTGTGCATTTTTTATAAATTTCATACAAAGATATCAAATTTTAAGAAAGTCCTTGTTATTTTTTATTATTGATAATCAAATAGTTAAGAAATTTTAACAATAATTTTAGTACTATGTTGTGCAAGGTACTAAAATAATGACGTATGTTTGTATCACCAAATAGCTATGGTTTAAAAGTACTGAATAGGAAATTTAAAAAATTAAAAAAAATGAAAACAAAAAATAAAATAGCCGCTCTTGCCTTAATGATGGGTTTAATAGTTACCTCTTTAAATGCAAAGCCAATTAATATAACAAACATACACCCCGAAGCAATTGAAACCGAAAAAACAATTAAAGATTATTTCAGATTTCCGCAAATTGTAATCCCGGTTAACGAATCGCAAAAAGTTGAAGTACTTTTTACAACCGATAAAAACGGTAACGTGGATTTTGTTTTAGCAAAAACCACTGACCAAAATTTAAAAACGGAGATCGAAAAACAGTTTTCAAAATTAAACCTTGTAAAATTAAAGAGTAATGTTGTGCACAGCGTTACACTTAATATTAAAACAGTTTAAATAGTATTCATAAAAAATTAGAACAGAAAATGGTAAACTCAGAGAATTCAGAAAAACCGGATGGAGGTTTAGAGAGGGCAGCCAGCGCGCAGGCCCAAATGCGAAAAGGTGTTCTTGAACTCTGCATACTTTCTATCCTCTCGCAAGGAGACGCTTATCCTACAGAAATTATAGATAAACTAAAGGATACAAAGTTAGTAGTAGTTGAAGGAACCTTATACCCGTTACTAACACGATTAAAAAATACAGGCTTACTTGGCTATCGATGGGAAGAAAGTACCAGCGGGCCGCCACGCAAATACTACAAGCTAACCGAAATAGGAGAAAAATATTTAAAAGATCTCCAGCTCTCGTGGGCCGAATTGGTAGATGCAGTTAACAAAACAATTGAAAAAGGAAAAAATAACATTTAAAATATTAAACAATGAACAAAACAGTAACCATAAACATAAGCGGCATAATTTTTCATATTGAAGAAGATGCTTACGATAGTTTAAGTAAATACCTGGCTACAATTAAAGGCTATTTTAGCAATACTGATGGCGGTAACGAGATCATGAGCGATATTGAATCGCGCATCGCCGAATTATTGCAGGAAAAAGTAAACGCAATAAAACAGGTTGTATTAATGGCCGACGTAGATTACGTAAAAGGCATTATGGGTAAGCCCGAAGATTTTGGTGGAGAACAACCAAAAGAAGAAAATAAAACACAGCAAGAACAAACAGCCACAGGCGAAAAAATAAAACGCAGAATGTTCAGGAACCCTGATGATAAGGCACTTGGTGGTGTATGTAGCGGTTTGGCGGCTTATTTTGATGTGGATACAGTTTGGATCCGTTTAGCCATGTTCTTATTGATATTTTTTGGCGGCTTAAGCTTATGGGTATATATTATTTTATGGATAATAATTCCTGAAGCAAAAACTACTGCCGAAAAATTTGCTATGCGCGGCGAGGCGGCCAATATCAATAACATTTTTAAATCATTTAAAGATGAGGCCGAAGATGTAAAGAACCGTTTTTCAAATAATGATTATCATAACAGCATTCGCGGCAATGTGTCGAGGATATTAAACGCTTTTTTTAATGTTTTTGGGCGCCTTGTTGGTTTTGTACTGGTGGTGATCGGCATAGGTTTTTTATTCGCTTATATCACATCTATTTTTGGTATTTCTTTAGCAGGTTCTAATTCTGATATCAGCCAATGGAAATCATCGATCTTTAGTTCTTCGTCAGATTACGCTTTAGCTGTTGTATCCTTTATCATTGTTATGGGTATACCGGTTTTTATGTTGTTATATTCTGGTATAAAACTCCTGTTCAAAATAAGGTACAGCAATCGCTGGTTAAATTTATCATTGGGTCTTACCTGGTTACTTGGTATCATCATTGGTTCTTATGTAACAATTAGTACCGTTAAGCAATTCAACGAAACCTCAAAAGTAAAAGAAACAGTGGTGTTGCATAATACCGGCGATACATTGGTAATAAAGTTAAACCCTGCCATGGCCACCTTAAAACCTTTTGGTTTTGAAAATGCAGATGATCTTGAAACGCATTTTGGAAATCACAATAACGGTTTTCATTTTGGAGAGTTGAATGGCAAATTAAATATAGTAGGCGCCGCTGGTATTGATGTGGTAGAAAGCAATACAGACAGTATAGAATTAGTGATCAATTATATTGCAAAAGGCAATACCAAGCGTGAAGCAAACGAAAATGCCAAATCAATAAAATATGCTTACACGCAAAATAATAATGAGCTGATCTTTGACGAAGTGTTTACCGTAGCCGAAGGTATAAAATTCCGTGCGCAGGAGGTAGACATTAAAATTAAATTACCAAAAGGAAAGGTTATTTATTTTGATAAAAGTGTAAAATACTCACTCGATGATATTGAGAATACAACAAATACCTGGGATGGCAATATGATCAGCCGTAGGTGGCAAATGACCGAAACTGGTTTAAAATGTATTGATTGCGACGGCCTGGATGAATTGGATGAAGAAGAAAGCTACAAACACTATAACCATTCTTTAAAAGGAAAGAACATCACAATTAATGAAGATGGAATAAAAGTGAATGGTAAAGATGCAGAGATCAAGATCGATGAGAATGGTATAAAGATAAAAACACCTGATAAAGCGGAAGATGCTGAAACAACAGATACACAGATAAAAGAACCAAAAGAACCAAAGGAGCCGAAACAACCAAAAGAACCTAAGCAGCCAAAAGAACCTAAAGGAGATAAGGGATCAAAAGGGGATAAGGGCGATAAAGGAGAAAAATAAATTTTTTTTATTTGGCCAGGTTGTAACTTTTAATATTTATAAACGTCTTAATTTAAAATCTATATGAAAAAATATTTATTCATACTGTTATCACTATGCGTAATTTTTACTAATGCGCAAAACGAGGTCGCAAAAGCATCCAGGGTGGACTCGTTATTACAGGTATATTCTAAAAAAAACATGTTCAGCGGTTCAATACTTATTGCAAAAAAAGGCAAGGTACTTTTGAGCAAAGGTTATGGCATGGCAAATTATAGTTATGATATTCCAAATTCACCAACCACAAAATTTAAACTGGCATCTGTTTCAAAACAATTTACTGCCATGGCAATTATGATCCTGCAGGAAAAAGGTAAACTAAGTACCGATGATAAACTAAATAAATATATTTCCGATTATCCAAATGGTGATAAAATAACGATCCATAATTTATTAACGCACACGTCAGGTATCCATAATGTTACCGATATGCCGGTATTTGACAGTGTTATAACAATACCACACACGCTAGAACAAACAATAGCAATTACAAAAAACATGCCTTTGGATTTTGAACCGGGTACAAAATTCAGCTACAGTAATTCAGGTTATGTTATACTTTCTTATATTATTGAAAAAGCCTCAGGCAAAAATTACGGTGAGTATATTAAGGAAGTAATTTTTACGCCTTTAGGAATGAAAAATTCAGGCCTATATAATAATAAAGATGTTTTAAAAAACATGGCTGTTGGTTATACCGAAAATGGAGAAGGTTTAGAACAAGCACCATATATAGACATGAGTATTCCGGCCGGCGCCGGCGCGCTTTATTCAACCGTGGAAGATATGTTTTTATGGGATCAATCGTTTTATACTGAAAAACTAGTAAAGAAATCAACGTTTGAAAAAATACTAACGCCTTATAAAGACAATTACGGTTATGGGTGGATGGTTGATAAATACAAAGATCACAAAATAATTATGCATACCGGCGGCATACAAGGTTTTGCCACAGTTATCAATCGTTTTCCGGATGATGAATTATGTATTATTATTTTAAAGAATGTAGATAACCAACAGGTTTTTAATGCAAACAGAATTGCAAAAGCTATTATGTTCGATCAAAAGTATGAATTGCCGGTTGAACGAAAAATAGCAAACATAGATAAAAAGATCTATCAAAAATTAGTGGGCGAGTATGAGTTAGAACCGGGTTTTGTTATGACAATTACAACAGATGGTACTAAACTATTTTCGCAGGCAACCGGCCAGCGCGCATGCGAAATATATCCCGAATCGGATTACAATTATTTTGTAAAAGTGGTTGATGCGCAATTACAATTTAACAAAGATGATAAAGGCAATGTTACTTCATTAACGTTATTACAGGGAGGCGCAAAAATGCCTGCAAAAAAAATTAAATAAATGCTTTACTATTTATTAATACCGGCTTTAAGTAAAACTGTTGTTACCAGCTTACTTTTGTCAAAAATTAATAGTCAATAGTTTTTTTTCATGTGAACCAAACCGTGACCCTTGCTGCAATTTGGGTTGCGGTTTTTTTAATCTTTAAATTATGGCAACAAGATCTTTGATAATAACACTATTAGCTATCAGCATTTTTGCTTTTAAACCTACAGCCGTTTGGTTAAGTGAGAGCCATAAGGCATACACTCTGTATTACACAGAAGGTGATCAAACAAACAAAAAAGAATACAACGCTTTTTTAGAGAAAGGTATTAAAGATGTAAAGAAGTTTTTTGAAATACCGTTTAAAAAGCCCTTTAATGTTTATGTACATCCAAAACGCACCTCGCTGGATACTACCTGGCAAAAAGATTTTAAAATCCCCGGCTTTAGATCAGAATGCTGGATGGTAGCAAGTGGCGTTGCTGATAAACTTGACCTTCTATCTTTTTCTGTTTGGGATAAAGAGGCCTGCGAACATATTTATTCGGAAACAGGTAAAACACAAAAATTAATTACGCATGAATTAGTGCATGTATTTCACGGACAGCAAAACGCAAGCCCCGATTTTAGTGATGCAGATAATATTGATTGGTTTGTGGAAGGCCTGGCAACTTATGCATCCGGTCAATGCGATACGGTGCGTATGAACGAAGTAAAAAAAGCGGTGGCCGGCAATAGGATTCCAAAAACCTTGGATCATTTCTGGACTGGTAAATTAAAATACGGTCTCTCTGGCTCTGTTGTAAAATACATTGACGAAACATACGGAAGAAAAAAACTGGCGTCACTTTTAAAGTTCAATAAAAAAGCAGAAATTTTAAAAGAAATTACTTGTAGCGAAGAAGAGTTATTGGAAAAGTGGAGGGAGTTTATGTTGAAGTAGTTTGTATTCTATAGATTGTTACTTCGGGGTGGATTTTTAAAAAAAATCGTATCGGGAAACTTTTCAATAGTTCTCGATACGCTTCGCTACTTGAACTGACAATTAAATCACATCACTTCTTCAAAAACATCAAATTCCTTTTTAACCCTTTGTACTTAGTTCTTTTTACTGCCGAATATTTAAAAATAGTATTAAAGGTCTCTTCGGTAATATCATTCCATTCGGCTTCGGTGTAATTGAGCAGGCCGTTAGTATTATTAAATTGTGTTTCGTGATGCGAAGTGCTAAAACTATTCCACGGACAAACATCCTGGCAAACATCACAACCAAAAGCCCAGCCATCCATTTTATCTTTAAATTCAGTAGGTATGGCCTCCTTTAATTCAATGGTTAAATAACTAATACATTTACTGCCATCTACAATATAAGGTGCAACAATAGCGTCGGTAGGGCAGGCATCAATGCATTTGGTGCAGGTGCCGCAATAATCTTTGATAGGGCTGTCATATTCTAATTCCACATCAATTATGAGTTCAGCAATAAAAAAGAAAGAACCGTTTTGTTTATTGATCAGGTTAGAGTTTTTTCCAACCCAGCCCAAACCACTTTTTGCGGCCCATACTTTATCCATCACCGGTGCGCTATCTACAAAGGCGCGGCCCGAAATATTTCCTATTTCCTGTTTTAAAGAAAATAAAAATTCGTTAAGTTTAGCTTTTATCACTTCATGATAATCTGTTCCAAAAGCATACTTACTTATTTTTGGAGCGCCTTCATTTTGTTTTTGCTCAGGATAATAATTATATAATAAAGAGATAACCGATTTTGCATTATCAACCAATAAACGCGGGTCCAAACGTTTGTCAAAATAATTTTCCATGTATTTCATATGGCCATTTTTATTTTCTTTCAGCCATTTTTCCAAACGCGGCGCTTCTTCTTCCAGGAACTCCGCCTTACTAATGCCACAAAAATCAAAGCCGAGGCGTTTTGCCTCTTTTTTTATGAAACCTGAATAATTATTTGCCGTTAAACTCAATAGCGCAAAGATATTAAAATGAAAGCCGCAGATTTTATTTTGAATCCCAGATTGTTTTATTTCAAACAATTCTGTGTAATCAGTGCAATCTGTGGCAAAAGATAGTAGGTGATTTCGAGATTTTATACGCTAAAACACTTAAATCTAAATCGTTAAACATGGCTTTTTGTTCTTTTAACAATAATTTAATCGACAAAATTTGGTTTTAGAGCGATTAATTCCCGATATTTGCACCGGAATTTTAAAAACACGTGTAAAAAACTGAATTTCAGCAATTTACAACTAAGATTCTGAATAACAATATAATAACAATATAATAATAAAAACAATGAAAACATCAAACCCGTTTATCGACACAATGGTTGAGACCCAAACACAGTATTTAAATACATGGATGGACTCTGCAAAGAAAATGCAAGCCGCTTTGAGTAATGGTAACATTTCTCACGAAGGTCAAACGATATATAAAGAGTGGTTAGAAAAACAAATGTCTATTTTAAACGGTATGCAACAATCGTCTGCAAACATGTTTAATGGTACAGATACTAATCCACAGGATTTTTTCAAGAACTGGTTCAACCAACAATCTGCTTATGCAAAACAAATGGCAGATTTTAACCAAAGCATTAATAACAGTTTTCAAAGCTTTGGTAAACCTGCACAGGATTATATGAGCAATTTTGGTCAAACAAATACTGCTTTTACAAATATTTACAATTCATGGATGAACACTTTAAATTCATCTTATGATGCTATGAGCAAAAATATGAACGGTACTTTTAATAAAGATATCTTCAACAATTTTATGCAAGGCAACCAAAACTATGCTAAAATGCAGGAGTTTTTTCAACCAATGGCAGAAGCTATGAAAAAAGGCCAGTTTAACATGGATGCTTTCAAAAATTATTTTACTGCAGATAGCTACAGCAATTTAACTAAACAAATGTTTGGTAATTTTTATACCGGTTCTTCTATAAAAGAAGTATATGATAACGGTATGAAGCAAATACATGGTTTTTTTGCCAATAGCAATAATTTAGCTAAAGAATATTATGCCCAGGTTCAAAACATGTCTAAAGAAATTCCAAACGTGTTTGCCGGCGATGCTTCTAATATTGCTGCTTTAAAAGAGCTTTACAATAAAACCAACAATATTTTTGGTAAAACATTTGAGCCTATTTTAAAATTAGCTAATCCCGGAAAAGAAAAAGAAAACGTTGAGGCAACCATTGCTTTAATGGATAAAATGACTGAGTACAGCATTAAACAATCTGAATTACAAATGCAGTTACAAGCAACAACTCAAAAAAGCATTGAGAAAATTGCTAAAGATTACGCAGAAAAATTCAGCAATCCTTCTAATTTAACTCAAACTCCTAATGCGCAGGAAATGTATAATGAGTGGGTAAAAGTAAACGAGCAATTATTTACTGAGTTATTTGCTACAGACGAATTCAGCAAAGTAAAAGCAGATGCTTTAAACTTAAGCATGGACGTTAAAAAACATTTCGAATCGCAATTTGAGCATGTATTTGAAAATTATCCGATCGTGTTTAAATCAGAAGTTGAAGAAATGCAAAAAGCTGTTTACGAATTAAAAAAACAGGTAAAAGATCTTCAGTCAAAATTAGCTGCGCAAGGTGCAGATCTTTTTGAAGATGATAAAAACTCTAAAAAGAAAAAATAGTCCTTATAGCTAGGAACCCTAAAGGCCGTCCGTTTGTGTGTTTGCAGGGCGGCTTTTTTTGTTTATATTGGTAAACTTAAGTTTTAATTATGGAAACAGATATCCTGAAAGAAATGACTGACATGAGTCAGAAAGTTATTAAAAGCTACGAAACTTTAAAAAATATAAAAGAGGTAGAGATCGCTACTTCTCCAAAAACTGCCGTATATAACGAAGATAAATTAACCCTTTACCGTTATAACCGCGATACAGATGCTACTTTTAAAACTCCGATACTGATCGTTTATGCATTAGTAAATACATACAAAATGCTAGATATTCAGCCTGATCGCAGTTATATTAAAAATTTATTGAACGCCGGTTTTGATATTTACCTGATCGATTGGGGTTACCCGACAAAAGGAGACAGGTATATCAGTATGGACGATTATGTGAACGGATACATTAACAACTGTGTTGATTTTATACGTAAAAAACACCGCATCGATAAGATCAATATTTTGAGTATTTGCCAGGGCGGAACATTAAGCGTTATCTATTCTTCTTTATACCCTAACAAAATAAAAAATTTAGTTACGCACGTAACACCTGTTGATTTTAGCACCAACGATGGTTTGCTTTTTAAATGGAGCAAGGATATGGATTTTGATAAACTGGTGGATGCTAATCATGGCCTGATTCCCGGCGATTTTTTGAACCAGGGTTTTGATATGCTTAAGCCCATGATGAAAGTGCAAAAGCAACAAACATTAACCAACAGCCTGGATGATAAAGATAAATTAATGAACTTTTTGCGGATGGAAAAATGGATCGCGGAAAGTCCTGATCAGACCGGCGAATGTTTCCGCCAGTTTATGAAAGATCTTTACCAGCAAAATAAATTAGTAAAAGGCGAATTGGAAGTTGGTGGCAAAAAAGTGAATTTAAAAAACCTTACTTCGCCGTTATTGAATATTTATGCAACCGAGGATCATTTGGTTCCTCCGGCTGCAACCATTCCTTTAAACGATCTTGTTGGTAGTAAGGATAAAGAATTATACAGCTTTAAAGGCGGGCACATTGGTGTATTTGTTGGCGGTAAATCCCAAAAAGAATTAGCGCCCGCAGTTACAAAATGGTTAAAAGACAGGGATAAGTAAATATTTCAATCTCAATTAATAGAAAATAAAAAAGCCACATTTTAAATGTGGCTTTTTTTATTAATAAGCGTAATCACTTAAATATTCAAAAGGTTTGGTAAGCTTACCATCAATGGCAATGCTGGCGCGCTCTATGATCTTATCCTGGTCTTCAGAAACTAAGAACGGCAATACGCGTTCAGTAAGGTCTTTTCCAAAATCATCACTGGCATCACGTGGTAATTCACAAGGTAAATTATCTACAGCCATAATGCAAATGGTGTCTTTATTAAAAGGAAGATCTTCTTTACCGGTAACAATATTATAACCGTAAAACGGTTGCGCAATGCTGCTTGCACGCACTGTTGTTGGCACAGAACCATCAATATCGCAGGTAATATCGGCAATTACCGACATGTGAAAATCTTTTTCTTTCATATCGTTTACCGTAAACATTTTCGGCGAACGGGGATCCCAGTAATGAGCAGATAAGAACAGGTCTGTTACTTTTGTAAAGGCGCTGAATTTGGAAACAAAATGTTCAGGATGTTTAAAAAAATCGTTAAGATCAAAATTGTGGTCATCCGGCCGTTCCACATAATCGCGGGGGTTGAGCTGGCAATACACGGGTTCGCGGAAAGAAGCCATTAAAAACTCTTCTGGTGTTACTTTACGGATACGTAAGGCACTTAAAGTTTCTATAACGCCGTTGGCAACACGCCCGCCACCGGTTAAAGCAATTTTTATATTTGGCAGTTTTACGCGTTTTAATTCTTCTTCCATTTCGGCGCGGTCGCGGCAAAGGTTAGCAGGCTTTAAACGAAAAAGATCGTATTTTAAGCCATAGCCTAAGATGCCGTTGTATGCGCCTACAACACCGGCATAGCGGCCAAAGCCAATAATGCGGTTATGATTTTTATCTGTTAATGTTTCATAGTCTATCATTTGTATTTTCTTTTCAATGATAGCCTTCATTAACTTTTTATTATGCGGTTGCTTTTTAATGGTATGTGAAAAGAAAAAATATTTTTTGCCGGGAATGATAAGGTTAGGTGGTACTTCCTTAACACCCATTAATACATCACAATCGCTAAGGTCTTCCTGAAGGGTAATACCAAAAGAGGTATATTCATCATCGCTGTAGCACCTTATTTTGCTGGGCTGAACAACAATTTCTATATTGGGGTATTTACGTGTAAGATCTGAACAGATAAGTGGTGTAAGCGGTACGCGCTTGTCTGGCGGACTTTTTTCTTCGCGTAATACGCCTATTTTAATTCTTTGCATTCTATTTTGTATTTTTACAAAGATAACATTTATGCCATTTTTTAAACAGGTTTCGTTTATTATTTTTTTTATGTTTTTTTTCGGGCTTTGCTGCTTTTCGCAGCCCGGACAACAATCGGCATTAACAAAAAAATATTCACCCGTTCAATTAAAAACAGATGCAGAAATACTAAAAAATGTAATGCTGGCCATGCATCCGGCCATTGGTATTTACAAATCAAGAGAATATTATACTAAATTGTTCAGCGATTTTATTGTTGGTCTTAATGATAGCTTAACTGAGAAACAATTCAGGATCAAAACCAAGATCCTGATAGATGAGGTACATTGCGGGCATACAGAGGCAATATTATCAAAAGCATATTACAGGGCAGCTTCAAAACAAACAAATAATTTTTCGCCTTATTTTTTTCTTCCAATAAATGATAAGATATATGTACTGGCCTCGGCAAACAAAAAGAAAGACACGCTTTTAAAAAGAGGTACCGAGATCGTTGCTATTAATGGTATTGCCGCCGATTCGATGTTGCGCTATTGCAAACGGTTCATAAGTACAGATGGGTATAACCGCACCGGCAAAGATCATTATATACAACTGGGATTTAATTCTTATTATCTTTCTTTATTTGGCCGGCCCGACACTTTCCAGGTTGAATATTTAAGCGGCAAAACAGTAAAAACGGTAAAATACGCAGCTTTCAAGGCAAAAACAATTCCCGCCATTCCTTTAGGGCCAAAGATAGACAGTACTTTTACACGTTATCGTTTGGCAAAAATGCGGGCGGGCTATCTCGACGCAAATAACAAAAGTTTTCTGTTAAAGATAGATGCCTTTTCAAGAAAACGTTCGAGTAAAGCATATCGCAAAGTGTTTAGAAAATTGAAAAAAAATAAAACCGAAAATCTTATTATTGACCTGCGCAATAATGGCGGCGGTAGTTTAGAGAACAGTTATAATTTATTAAGTTATTTGTTAGATACCGCAAAAACGCAAACGTTGCGTACAGGAATAAGATCTTATCCATATAAAAAATATACTTCAGGTAATATCTGGTTTAAATTAATGCGATTTGGTTTTGCGATCATTTCAAAAAAGAAAACCATTAATGATACTGATAATTTTATTTATACGATAAAACCAAGAAAGAAAAACCATTACGATAAAAAAGTATTTGTACTGATAAACGGCGGTTCGTTTTCTGCATCGTGTTTGGTGGCTGCTTATTTAAAAGCAAGCAAACGGGCCGTGTTCATTGGCGAAGAAACTTCGGGTACCATGGAAGGATGTAATGCAGGCATTACGCCTTATTACAAGCTTCCAAACACAAGAACCAAAATACGGATGCCGGCGTTTAGAATTGTGCACGATATTTGCCCGCAAATAACCGGCAGGGGTATTATGCCCGATCATAAAATTGAATATACAATGAAGGATATTTTAGCTAAAAGGGATCTTGAAATTTTAAAGGTAAAAGAATTAATAAATAAATAGTATGAAGTTTTATTTGAAGATAAGCGCATTGCTTTTAATGGCCAATGTAACATTTGCACAAACTAATTTTATAAAAGATAGTCTTGATAATTTTATTAAACGCGAAATAAAACACTGGCGCCTGCCGGGCTTAGCTATCGCTATTGTAAAAGATGGCAAAGTGGCGTTTATGAAAGGGTATGGGTATGCTGATAAAAACAAAAAAACACCCGTAACCGAAAATACAGTTTTCCAGATCGCATCTTGCAGCAAGGCGTTTACCGGCACATCGCTGGCATTGTTAGAACAGTATGGAAAATTACGCCTGGATGATAAAGTAATAAAATATCTTCCTTATTTTAAGATGAACGAACAGTGGCTAACGCAACAAATTACCATTCGTGATGTGCTATCTCACCGTATAGGCTTTGGCACCTTTCAAAGCGACTTTACGAATTTTAATTCTACCAAATCAAGAAAACAGTTAATAGAGAACATGGTAAATGTAACGCCAAAACACGGGTTGCGCGAGGCCTATGGTTATTGCAACCTGGGTTTCATAACTGCAGGTGAGATCATTCCGGCAGTTTGCGATACCAGTTGGGATGATTATTTAAAGCATCATTTTTTTATACCATTGGAAATGAAAAGCACATCTTCGCTTCAAAAAGATTTTTTCACATCTGCAAACGCTTCCAAAGCATATACAATTGTAGATACTGCACTTATTGAAATAGAGGCAATGGCACTGGATAACGTAGGTCCGTCTGCATCTGTTTCGTCGTCAGTAAATGACATGAGCAAATGGCTGATGATGCAGTTAGCGGATGGAAAATACAATAATAAGCAGGTTGTACCCGCTAATGTGATCAGTAACACAAGAATATCAAACACTATTGTTGGAGAAGGTGAGGGTAACGGAAATAATTTTGAGAATTATGGCTTGGGTTGGTTCTTAAAAGATGAAGGTTCAAAAAAAGTAGTAATGCATGATGGGGGTGTAAACGGTTTTTTAAGTAAAACAGTTTTAATACCGGAAGAAAATACCGGCTTTGTTATTCTCACAAATAGCGACGCGCAATACTTATTTGAAGCATTGGGCAAGACGCTGATCCGCGATATTACCAACCAAAGTTATAATGATTATAATACGCTATACTATGGTTATTTTACAAACAGGGCGCAGCGCGAGCAAAAAAAAGTGGAAAAAACACGTGGTAAGGTTTTAGCTTATAGATCAAAAGCAGAGGAGTATAAAAAGTTAGAAGGTACTTATTATAATAAGCAGTATGGCAAAATAACCGTAACTGCAAAAGATAAATATGCAGAAATAGATTTTGAATTTCATCCTCAATACAAAGCAAAAGTTCAGTTCTCGGGTCCATCATCGTTAATGATAGAATACAAAGATGTTACGCTGGGAGTACAGGAAATAAAGTGTGATGATAAAACGATCGAAATAAAAGTAAATCCATCATTGGATATGGATTCTTATTTATTTACAAAAAAATAGATCAACTTTTTTAAAGAGGTTCAATGGCGTTAACCATTTCGTATAACTCTTTTTCAGTTTGAGGGCTCATTAATTGTTTGTTTTCCTGCCATGCATAGATGATATAAAAATGATCGTCTACTTTGGTGAAATAGCGGATCACATCAAAGGATTTTTCGTTATTCTTTTTAGCATCGGTAAAATTTGATTTTTTTCTCTCGAATGAAAAAAATTTGTTTTTTGTTTTATCATATTTTTGTACATCAACAAAAGCTAATGAGCCTACAAAATTTCTTTTAGTTGAATCAAGGCCCGATTGCGTGCTTGGGTAAACCAAAACATTCATTTTGCCATCTTTATGTTGTTTGCTGAATTTTACACCCGAGCATTTGCAGAAAGCGTTGCCCGATTTTTCCCAATCCAAAGGATCTCCAAACTCTTCCGCTATCCAACCTGCAGGCGGCGTGTATTTGATTTTCAGAGGTTTTGATTTGAATGTTTGTGCCGTAAAACTAACAGAAGCAACAATAAGCAAAGACAAAAGAATTTTTTTCATAGCATATAATTTTAGTTAAATATAAATAAAGAACAGGCAAAAAGCAGTTTTTTTTGTTAACTTTGAGCTAGTTCTTTAAAGAAATCCTAAATGAATTTATAATATCTCATTGAATATTTCGAATTGGGTCCGACCGGTTTTGACAGTAAGCGCATAAGATAAGTAAGCATGTAGAGCGTTGTAAGACGAGCTCTTTAAACTGAACTTTCAAAACTTTTATTTGGCGAAGATAATTCTTACGCTATGGCTGCTTAATTTAGAATTAGGTAACCTTTGCTTTTCGGGGAGCTAAGCTGCCCTGCGCCCCGGGTTAAGCATCATAAACGTGCAGTTTGTTTTGCAAATGTTGCTATGCAAAACAATATCAGCAACTAAGTTAAAGATTGGTTTGATATAACGCCTGCCTTTAGCCTACAACCAAGTTATAACTAAACATGTAGAAGGCTTATTTTTTCCTTATTTGGACGAGAGTTCGAATCTCTCCGGATCCACCCGAAGGGACAAACCAATTTTTTTGAGTTTGTCCCTTTTTTTATTTCCTTGAAAATTACCGTCAACAGTGAGAAGTAGGTCTAACACTTTGTTTGAATTTGGAGTTCGACAATTTTTTCCATCAAATTTTAGTTTTTCAGGAAATATCGAACTCATAATTTGATATCTATCGTCTAAATCCATTGATTTCAGAGACTTTGAGAGGTTTTTAAATAAATTTATTGAGTCTTTAACTCCGTCTGCAATTTCACGAGCCTTGTTTTTATTTTCTAACGAGCTGTTTTTTAATTCAGCTATTTCCGATGTAAATTTTAGCTTCAATTTTGAATATTCGTTAACTTCAATATTTCCATCTATGAACAACAACTGTAAATTTTCTAAACGTTTATTTACCGTTTCTAATTCTCTTTCTGACTTTGTCAATTGTTCTTTAGAGTTTTTTTTAGTCTCTCCTAAATATTTATTTAAAATGATGTTATATAATTCAGTGGGATTTTTCTTGAATTGAAATAATTTAAATGTCTCATCAATATCTGAATTTACAATTGCAGCAGGAATTCTTTCTTTATGACAAGCGTTACAATGATAATAGAAAAATTTTGTTCCCATTTTCCCTGTGCTTGCACTTGCAGTCATTAAAGCTCCACATTTATTGCAAAGCAACAGACCTCTCAAAGGAAATTCAGGTCTTATTTTTTTATTTTTTGGTGCAATACGCTTGTTCACCTTTTTATTAATTACATCCTGTACTTTATAAAATAGATCCGGAGCTACAATCGGTTCATGCATAGCTTCAATAATTTGTGCGCCACAATTATTATCATCTGGCGGGATAATTATTTTGCCCATGTAAATAGGATTTCTTAAAGCAATGGCAATTCCATTTTTGCTGTATTTTAGACCCATGTCTTTTATTTCAGCTCGAATTCTATATTGTGCCATTCCTGTTGCAGCTAATTCAAACATCGTTAAAACGGCTGGAGCTAATTTTGGATTTATAATTAATAAAGGTTTGTTTGTATTGTCGCGTGAATTTAAATATCCTTTTGGAGCGGTTGAAGTCCATCTTCCGGCTTTCCAGGCAGCTCTTATTCCATCTTTAATTTTTATCGATCTTCTATCATTATCTACCTCCGGAAACGTGAGGTAATACGCTAACATAAATTTACTTTCCGGAATGGAAAAATCAATCGGTTGTGTAGTTGCTTGTGCTTGTATACCTAATCCTTTAAGCGTTCTGATCATCATATAGGCATCAGTGGTATTGCGTGAAAACCTATCCCAGGAAATAAATAAAAAACAATCAACAAAACCTTTTTGACTTTTTGCTAGCTTTAGAAATTTCTGAAACTGTGGTCTGTCAAAAGTTTTTGCAGAATGGTCTTCTACAAATTCATATACGATTTCTATATTGCGTTGTTCGCAATAACGTTTTAGCTGTTCAGTTTGAGAATCTAAGGAATAACCATGAGTTTGTTCCTCACTAGATACTCTGCTCATTATACAAGCTCTCTTCATCTTTTATTTATATTATTAATAATAGATTTGGCATTTAGTCGTGCCCACAGATCAATAAAATTCATGATCAGTTTTATTTCTTCATCCTTATAGTGGTCTTTTCCTTTATTTAAAATTTTTTTACATTCTTCAAATGATAACATTTTTATTTTTCGATGTGAAGAGTTTCAATTTAATTTGATAAATCTTCTCAAAAAATCATTGCCCGGTGTTTCCGTTCGCTTGCTAATTAAGTTTTACTTTTTTGGTACTTTTAAATGAATATATTTCACCATTCTGTGTTTTTATTTCTATATCCTCGTATGCTCCCTTATGAATAATTTCATATAAACGTGTCTCAGCCTTAAGTTTTTTTATTTCTGTTAGTTCAGCTAAGTAAGGTTGTTTATTATCGTTAAATCTAATCGAGATTGATTTATAATCACCACTACGAATGTGATCGATTAAAAATTGTTCTGAATCGCTAAGTTGTATCAGATTTTTGGGTAATTTTTTGTAATCAATGCTGTATATTATATCCTGTAAAAGATCATTTAATGGAATCGATATATTTTTATGATTGAATATTTCAAAATAATCTTTCTCTTTCGAGTGATCGATAATTTTTTCCGGAGAAAAAATAGTTAACCAATAAGGGGAATTGGATCTGTTAATTTCCGTGCCGTACTCTCTTTTTTTAATAGCTATTATTAATGAAATTCTGTTTTTTTCGACTAATAGTTGATTAATAATACGGTCGAAGTAACTAATCTTTAAATTCAAATATTTTTTAATTAGGTTTTCATCAGCCATAATCTCAGATATTTCCAATTCAGTTAATTCTGTTTCATCTAATGCCATATTAAGATATATACGGAATTTCGGATCACTAATATATTCGGACAACTCAGTTGTTTTAAAGAGCTCATCTTTAATCTTCTTAATTGTCTCGAAACTTATGGTCATCTCACGAAGTTCTGTTACAAGTCGCAACCAAAGAAGTTCTGCAAATGAAAATCTGTAGGTAAAATAATCGTGATGTTTAAGAATTAGAATGGATTTCTGATGTAAATAGTGCATTTGCCTACTAGTTAAATTGGTATCAGCTACATTATAAAGCTTAGTTTTATTTAGATATTTTCCAAATCTGCCTTCTATCATAAAATATTAATAATCAAATTTATACGCTATTATTTACAAATATGTAAAATTTATTTTTGATTTCAAAATGCTTTTACGAAATTTTTATAACTATCGAAATTGCAAACTGCTGCACATCCAACTTAAAAAACTAGAATTGGAAAAAAATAGGTAATAAGTCTTTAATTTTAAATATTTGGATTGCTTTTCTAGCAGTTATTATTTATGATTTTGACAACCTCGGATTTTTTAAGTTCACCCATGAGGAGATCAAACTTTAATTTTCCGCATTGCATTTTAGAAGCTTCATGCTTGTTTAAAGGAATATGGAAAATTTTAGCAAAGTTTTTTATCACTGTAGATTTATTATCATAACTAGGCATTCCCGGTGGTGGGTTTACAAGCATTTCAATATGTTCTTTTGGATAGCTAAATACAAAGGTGTTAAGTTGAAGAACCTCGTTTTTGTATAAACCATATCTTTTTTCTAAATTCAAATCACGCACATTTCCATCTGACTTAACTATCAATTTTTTTGTCGGATTTTTACAAGAAAAAATTATTTCAAACGAATTAGTATCATTATCAACAATTGGTTTCGAAAGCACAAATTCCTTTGTATCGTCGAAATTATCCTCGTAAGGATGAATATGAGAGGTTAGATGAAATTGCTTCTCACCCTTAAATGTTTTATTACAACTATAACAACTTGGTATCAAATTAAAAAAAGATATTGATAAATATGGTGCTTTTGCTTTGGATATGAAATGATCAACCTGATATAGAAGCTTCATAGTTTCTGTTTCTACATCAGATACTTTATCAAGTCTTTCATATTGACAGTAAAGGCAAATAGGCGCATCGACTTGCTCAGACCACCATATGAATTTTGCACTTGAGCGATAGGCGGAATAGTTTAAAGTTTTTAGGATTTTTTTGCCGAACTTAGTAGATGTTATTTTTGTTTTTGATGAAATATATAATGGTGGAATTTTTTCTTCTTTTATGAAATTTTCGTATTGGTCAACTATTTCTGAGAGTTTTTTGGGATTAGCTATAATTATTTCTTCGATATCTTTTAATAGACGATTAAAGAATAGAATTTCTTTGTCTTTTTTGCCTTTTCTTGGGCTACCAGATAGTTCGCGTTCCAATTTTATGATTTGCTTTTTAATCCGATCAATAATTGAAGATGATTTGTAGGTAGAGGTATGTTTATTTTTTGGATTTAGTTTACTATAATACTCCTTAGCAATTACCTCTAGCGAATGGTTGTATTTTCCTTCTTTTTTTAAATACATTTTTATTCTTTGTTGTTAAGCATCTCTATAAACTTTGCTTTCCATACAGGTTCTCCAATCAGACTAATAATCTTTTTAATTTCGATAATTCTATCCTTTGATAGTTTGGATTCTGATGATAGTTCGTGTGTTACTTCTTTTAATTTTTTTAATGCAAAATCGCCTATCATACCGTTTTTCAAAAAAAAAGAGTTGGCATATAGCGAATAAATATTTGCTGCAAAAGTTTCCTGATTAATTTGCGAAGTAATATTAACTCCTCTTCCGTAATCGTCTCGATCCATATAAATAATATTTTTACTTGGAAGATCGGATAGAAAAATGGGAGAATGACTGGTTATAATTATTTGTACACTTTTTCCAACGAATAGTTTGGAAACGAACTGAGTAAGAAGCTTCAAAAACTTTTTTTGCCATTGTGGATGGAAATATGACTCACCTTCATCAAGTATAAGAACCAGATTATTTGTTTTTGTAAACCTTACTCTATTAAATCTATCAAAGTCTTTTAACACATTAGTTTGAATAAACGGAAGTCTAGAAAATAGATTTAGCAGGGAAATTTCGCCGGTACTGTATTTTAAGCTTTCAAAATATAAATAATCTTTAGTTACATAACGCTCTAAATGATTTAAATAAAGATGAAGAAATTTTCCTGCGTAATCAAAATTTAATTGATATTCTACTGGATTAAAAGTTTGAAGTTTTCTATAGTCACTTAATGGATTTGTATAACGACTAAATGATAAAATCCCCGGTGTAAAATTATCGTAAATAAACTTTAAAAAAGAAATAGTTTCTGGTATTTTGTAGTCATCTATTTTGACAGGACGCTTATTGTCTAATACGACCGCAAAGGTGGTTGGCACGTTAAATTCGTGTGATTCTAAGAAATTTATAAAACCATTAAGCGGCTTCAAACTGTCAATTTTTTCTAATAATTTATGTAATAAATTAGTCTTTTCAATATTTGTGTTTTGTGGATAAACATATGCATATAGGCTAGCTGTGGCAAACAAAAGCTTAGAGAAATCATACATGTTTTCAGGATTTATTTTTTTAAAGAGAGCGTTGAAAAGATCTTTAAAATTTTTGGTGTGGGAAAAGCCGATCTGAATTATGCCAAATCCAATATGATTAGGTTCTTTTATTTCACATTCCTTTTCAAGCCAATCTTTGTTTGAATCTATGAAAAAGATTTGCCTTTTTACGTCTTCACTTAGATGCCTACTTGGATGATTAATTGTGAGGAAGGAATTATTACGCTCTATATCCATTACAACTGGAATAAAGTGTGAATTATAATAAAAATTACTGTTAGAAATATTAATTAATTCCCATTCCCTCGAATGTAATTTGGTAATATTGTCCGACCAAGATGTGGAATAGAATATAGGAATAATTAATTGCGAAAATGCAATATCATGTTTTTGCAAAAGTGTCTCATCTGGATTATTAAGATCGAAAGAACCATCCGAAGTTCCCATGTTAAAGAATTTCTTTACCTTGTTCTGTGTATATACGAAAAAATAGTTAGTTGATTCAAAAATTATGAGATCTTCATCGATCTTTATAGTTCTTTCAATCCCGTCTTTGAATCTAAGTAGGCTGCAATAGAATTCCAAAATGCTACTTTTACCACTGCCATTGGATCCAACTATTGCAGTTACGCTCGAAATTTTTCCGCAGCTAGTTTCTGTGTCGCATGCATTAAAGAAGTTTACATCGTATTCTGGATTGATAGTATAAGATATTGAATTTTCCGCTTTATTAAATGTGAAGTTGAATTTTCCTCCAAATGAAAAGCCTTGTTCTTCAATATTATTGTAGCTTTTAATCCAAATATATGCAAGATCAAATTTCAACATTATATTTTACTATTAAAATTTACTTAATTGTGAAACAGCCATTCCGACCATAATAAAATTGGGTATGTAACTAACCATAAAGCTAGTATCGTAACTTTATACCATTTTTTTTCCTTTAAACTTTCTATATGTTGCTCAATAAAATAGAAAGATAATCCAAGTAAAACAGCCATTACAGCTATGGGATATGTTAATTGGGCCCAAAGCATGATTGCATATAATATGAAAAGAGGTCTGTGGGCATTGCATATAAACTCGTTTCCAAATTTTATTGTTATTGGTTTATGAATGTCCATGTATTGTCTAGCATCATTGCCGTATAGTTGTCTTGCACGCCCTCCTTTTGCTATTTCTTCTTCTACATGCTGGAGACTTATCTCGTACCTTCTCGTGTCTTTCGAAGTCTTAACACCCGCAGTTATTATAACTGAAACTAAACTGCTTGTTATTTTTAAAATCGGTAATATGAAAATCGAAAATATCATCTGTTAAAGTGTTTTCTTAAACAAGAGTCTCGATCATCTAATAATTTTTTGTAAAAGTCGAGAACACCTTGAGTTCTGTATAGTTCTTTTTTATAAGCAGGTTTGGTGAATGGGACAAAATAGTTTGTTACAGTCCTACTGTTTACCATTACCTTAAATTCAGAAAGAAGATTTATGCCGATCAACTCGCGCTTTTCATCAGTAAATTTGCTTTCATATTCTTTTTTAATCAGATACATATCCTTTAATTTCCCTTCAAATATTTTATCAGGATAATCTATTATAAAATCGTCGAAGATACTCGGGATTTCTGTGTTTTTTTCAAATACCGGATCTGCGACGACTAATATATTTCTATTATCAACGAGCTGAAAATCCAACCAATAAAACAAACTAAAAAGAGATTTTATCAAATCAAATTCTTGAATTGTTGTTTCGCCAGTTAAAATAAAATCTATATTGAATGATTTAAGAATTTTTGAAACGTCCTCATAATCGCAGCCTTTAATTTTAGACATTAATCTCACTATATTATATCCACTAATCTTAAAGCATAAGTTCTCCTGGCAAACTAGTAGGTCACTATCATTTCGGTCAAAAGTCCACAGACCCGAAATTTTGTAAGACAGTAGTTTTGGTTCTTGAATATCGAGGCAAAAATTTATGTTACCAATTACAGTAAGTTCCATTATTGATATTAGTTTAGCAGAATGCTTAAATGTAAATTTTTATTTCAATAAATACACCTACGTCTAAACGTAGGCTATTAAGTCTAAGAACTCTTGAGGTAGGCTAAATAGGGTGGAGAGAATCAGAATTCGCGCCATAATTAATATTCAAGGATAAGTCCTTGAATTTATTTTAAATCATTTTTTACTAATTATTTAGGTTCAAATAATAATTATACTACTAATAAAATACTAATTTTATGTAATAATAGCATAATTTGATGAATAATATGGACTGGACTAATTTTAGTGGTGAGGAGTTCCAATCATTTTGCAATACTTTATTGAGTTTCGAGATTTCAAAAAAATATGTCCCGTTTACCGCTCCTGGTAAGGATGGAGGAATAGACGGAATTTATGAAGGGAAATATGACGATAAAGTAGGAAAGTGGAGGTTTCAATATAAATTCCACTCTCCTGAAACTGGAAGAAGTGCTTCGATCAGTTTATTGAAAAATGATATAAAAAAGGATCTATTAAAAAATATAAAAGATGAGACCGTTTTAGTTTTTGTCACCAATGTAGAGATAAACCCACAGCAGAGAAAAGAACTTTTGCTATTAGCGAAAGATATTCCAAATATAGAATTTGATATTTGGGATGGTGCGAAACTGAATGTCTTGGTTGCCAAATATCCTTTATTACATTTAACATACAATAGCGGAGCAAAATATTACGTACAAGATTACAAAGAATATTTTTCTGATCAGTTAGAACCGACAGACGACAAATCGTATTCGCACTCAAATCATTTCTACTATCGCGAAACGCATTTGGAGAAGTTGGACAAGTTTATTTTGGCCGACGACAAAAAAGCATTTATAATTGGGGGAGAGGGTGGTATAGGAAAGACAAGGTTATGTATAGAATTTTTTCAAAAATTTATAGAGCCAAAGGAAAATTGGATTCCGTTGGTTTTTATTTCACATCAATTAAATTTCGAGTTACTTCACAAGGCATTTAGTGGAAAAAAAAATTATATTGTGTTGTTGGATGATGCTCATAGATACGCTTCAAACGATCTTATTGATTTGATTGAAATTTCCAGGGCAATAAAACCAAATAAAGTAAAATTTTTATTAACAGCTAGAACACATTATCTTCAGAGCATTATAAAAGAATTAAAGCAGCATGATCTTGACAGAATTAGTTTTATAAAGCTAGATAAATTTAATAAGACTGAAACCAAAAAGATCATTCAAACTGAACTTCAGAATTATGACACAAGGGAATATATAAACTACTTTATTTCATTAACAAATGGCAAACCACTTGTCTTAAAAACCTTATTTCAGGTTATAAAAAGTGGTTTGCCATTAAACAAAATTAATGCCGATAATTTTCTTATTAATTATGTGAACACTTATGTTGGTCAATTAATTGATCGAATAAAAGAGGAACACGGATTTAATATTAATGAAGTGAAAAGAATAATACATTTATTCGCTTTAATTGAACCTTTACAAATTTATCATCCAGATAATCTCAATCAAATATCTGTTGGGGAAAATATCCCTTTGGAAACTGTTAGGGTTGTTATCAATGATCTCCAAAGATATGAGCTTATTTCTGGCGCTGGAGAATATTCAATAAAGCCCGATCTTTACAGTGATATTATTTTAGTAAACAAGTTGAAGCAGTCTAAATGGCTTGAAGAAACAATACCGAAATATTCTCAGTTCTTGGACAATGTTGTTAAAAATTTAAACGGTATTGAGGTTGGCGAAAAAGCGGACTACGTATCATACATTAATAAAATTTTTAATAATTATGCTGATGTTATCGACCAGTGCTCTGATCAATTCCAGTTAGGAAAAATATTGGAGACCATAAACTACATCACATATTCAAAGCCTTCAATTGCAGTTAAGGCAATTGAAAAGGTATTGAATATATTTTTAAATTCTAATCATTTAGTTCACACTTCTTTTAAAAACTCGATGGGACAAAAAGATCACGTTTTTGATCCGGTTAAACGTCGCTTAAAAGAAATAACACTTAAGCTCAATGAGATTGAAGAATTTTCACAATTATCGGTTGAACTAACATATAAATTATTTGATAAAACAAAAGACGAAGATTTTATAAATAATATTTCGAACTATAACTCGCGTGACTTCTATTCAAAATATAAAAGCGAAAGGCAAAATAGTATTTACATAGCATGTAAGGATCTATTAAAGACCAATGATTTAAATAAGAATAATTTTGCAATTAAATGCATAACAAATCTTCTTAAATTGGAACATACTGACTTTGAAGCTGATTATATTAAATCCAATTCAATACATATTAGAACCTGTTACGTTCCGGAAAATCCAAACATTAAGACACTGAGAAAAAATTGTGCGACATTATTATTTAGCTTCTGTAAAAGGACAAAAATAGATGAAGCTAAAAATTTGGCGCTTGATGTAATTTTGGACATACCTGCTAAAATATTATCAGCAAAAAAGAATAAGTATGACGGAGAAGATGAGATAACAAAAATAATTGATTCAATTGAAAAAATTGCGAAGCAAGATTTATCTATATCGCAAAAGCAATCGATTAAAGATAAATTCTATTTATACAAATTATGGAAAATTAATACTAAACATAGTAAAAGATTTGCTGAAATTGAGAAGGCTCTTAGTAAGAATGATTTAACGGAAGTAATTTTAGATTTGTTTAATCCCAGAAATATCAGGGAGTTTCGAGACGAGGAAAATTGGAAAGTCGAGAAGGCAAAATCTATTACTGAAAAGTACTCAATA
Source organism: Bacteroidia bacterium (assembly GCA_044226875.1). GTDB lineage: Bacteria > Bacteroidota > Bacteroidia > B-17B0 > Aurantibacillaceae > Aurantibacillus. Next base: position 401,611 of record JBGAGD010000002.1, on the reverse strand, counting down.
GAAGATATTGCACGAAGTCTGACAATTATATTAAAAGAAGGAAATTTGTATCCTCATAATATTTACTTTTTCCTTCACCATATTGCAACAGATAATATAAGAGGTAAAAGATTTTTGGAAATATGGTGGGCAACAGATCCAGATTATGTTCTCACACACTGTGTTTTAATGGTGCGTAATATTTATATCGATCAGCTTGATGCTGAATTTTATTGGAAATTTATTGAGCCTATAAGGCGTCTGGAAACCCAACAATCCAAAGTTTTTGTACTATCAGTATATGAATCGGGATTTATGTACCATAAAGATCTTATTGAAAAGGCAAAAAAGATTTTATCCGTAAGGGATCAAGAATTGATCATAGCAGTATTGAAAGATGATAATATTCAAGAATATTACGGTCTTGCTAGTTCCATAGTGACTTTGTTTTTAATAAATGAACAAGTAGCGCTGACTCAAATGAGATATTTTTTGAAAAAGTGCAATGAGCGACAGCTTGATGATCTACTATCCTCATTTGATAGGCTAAATCCCGGAAAGCAGGAGTTAATAGAGGAAATCATATTAAGCACAACTATCCAAATAAATTCTGTTTATCATCTAGAAAAGTTTCTCAATGGAATTATGCTCAACAATGGAGAGGATAAAATTTGTGATTATTTTTTAGCAAGGATGAAATATAAAATGGGACTAATGAAAAAACAAGACCCAAATTCTTTTGGATACAAAGTTGTACCCACAAATTCTAATTATCCAACTTTCCAAAACGTTCCGCATCAACAATTAGAAAGTCTATTTTCAAAAATTTTCAGATGGTTTGTAGTTCAGGATTTTGGACCATATAGTTCGCTATATTCGACGGGTTTTTTGTCTTTTTTTCTGTCGGCAAAATATATTAGCGTAGGACAATGTAATCTTTATTCTAGTTTAATCAAAAAAAACAAAAACAACGATATTATAATACTAAGAATTGCACAATCACTGTCAATATTTACTGCTAAAAATGATATGCTGTTCGATATTTTAAGCGAAGTGGTTTTATTAAGCTCAAAAAACTCTAATAAAAAGATTGAAAAGGATATATATTTCGCAGCCCTATGGTCTGCCACACACACAGGATTAAAATCTGGTGTGGCGGGCCAGCCTTTTGCTGTTGATGTTGCCATGAAAGAAACTGTTATGAAGTACATTGGGAAGAAGAATTTTGGCAATTTAAAACTATCGACTTTTTTTTCTGATGTTTTAAAGAACGTTCAAGAGAGTATAGATATGAATACAGAAACGGAGGAAGAAACATGGTGACAAAACATCTTACAGACTTTGCTGAATTACGCACAAAAATTGTAAACTTGGTGGCGTTAAAAAACAATCCAGCATTTTTTAATGATAGATTACATACTTCTTTTAAAACCCAATACCAGCGGGCGGAGTTAAGTTTGGTTGATTGTGGAGATTTAATCGAAGCTATTGAGAACAAAATACGTCAGGCTGAGATAATATATTGCACATATTTCGACACTACATATGATCCATTGATAATATTGAATGCGAGTATGACGCGGCCGGTCCAGGCCGAATTTGCATTTGTGTATGGAACTAGTAGTTTTCAAACCAGATTAGTTGTTTCAGATCACAAAGCTTATTCTGATTTAATTAAGGCTAATTTCCAAGCGTTTATTTTATTGATTGCCTCCATTCATGAGAATATCGCTAAGCTAGTGGAAACATTATTAAAAAAAATTACAGTGCACGAGGGTAAAAGCCCTTATCAGAGCATAACCATTACACGCTTAATGAAAAATTGGGATAATTTAGTTGAGTTAGGATACAAGAAAAACGATATATTTTACGGAGTATGGCTTTCTAATCATCGGTTGTTTTGTAACAAGTATTTAAACATAATAAATACGTTAAGAAATGCATTTATTCATGGCTACAAACCCCATTTTGACACGTCATTTGCCCGGCTGTGTGTTTTAAATTTAGATAACACTGCTAATGGTTTTCAAGAAACAAATCCAAGATCTTTAATTGGAGAATTGATTCTTGAGGTATTTGTTTTTGAGGTTTTGGATAATACTAGAAAAATGAGTGAAGAATTACTTCAGATGCTAGCAAGACGACTTGCGCACGCTAAGCAAAAGATTCCGATGTGACACATAGATACTGTTAAAACGACAAAACTACGTGTGAACGTAGGTTTTTGTCAATTAATTTTAATCTACATTTGTTCATTATGCGCATTACGGTAATTCTACTATTCATTTTAAATTCAGTTTTTCTCAAAGCACAGAATCCCTGTCTAGTCTCGTTTACCCAAGAATATAATATATTATATAATAGTACGGTCTTATCGTCTTCGGCTACCGAAGCTCAAAAAAGTGCTGAAAGTTTTACGGCATCTATTAAAGATTTGAATTATGAATATGTAAATACTGCTGCTGTTAATTTAATGACGATTTTATTTAACTGCGAAAAAGCTACAGCATTTTCAGAAAACATTTCACCAGAAACTAGAGAGTTAATTAGCTTTATGCGTGAGCCATATATAGTTGTACTTTTAGAAAGGGCAATTAAAGATGACACGACTACATTGTTTGCTTTGAATGCTGCCGGAAATCACATGTTTAAAGATAAGATTATCAAAGAAGTGTCAAAACAATTGAATCTTCTGATGGTGTATAAATACCCATATTATACTTACGAAACAAAAAGGAAAATGCCTATAAAATTCTTTAGCGTTCGGACAGGAAATGACTTATTCTGTCCGTTTCGGCAAAATTTCGATAGGGATTATACGGGATCACTATTAATTGAACTGGGTACAGATTACCTTAATCCATTGCGTAGGAGACCAGTTAAATCATATCAAACTTTTCTGTATGGTTTCGATGTGTTTACGCCTTCTTTTAATGATGTAACAAAATTTCAGAAAGCTGATGATATTGATTCGCTTGACCGTCCCCATGCGTCTTTCCAATATTTTGGATGGAGTAAAAAGGCACTTTCAAAATATGATAAACTTAGGTGGTCGAGTACAATCAAATTTGGAAAAATTGGAGGTCGAGCGGGCGAAGTTTTTCAAAACGTGCTGCACCAAGATATTTCTTATAGTCTAAGACCAAAAGGATGGGACGCTCAAATTTCCAAAGGAGGCAGATTAGGAATTTCTATTGAAGAAAAATTTGAATATCAAGTTACACTATCTGAGAATGACAAGAATCTAAATAGTATTAAAATTTTCAATTTTGTACCTATGTTTGAGGCTAAATTAGGAACCTATATGACTAATGCTTCATTAGGATTCGGATTCAGTAACAAAAAATTTTCTCAAGCAAATCATAATTTTATAAATCATAGAATTAGGCAAGGAGCATTTCATCCATTAGATTATCTAATGTATTCGGCATCTTTTAAATCCACTTATGTTGTACACAACACAATGCTTGAAGGTTATGGAATAAATAACACAACAGATCAAGACACCTTAAAGGCAGATAAATTTACTCCAAAAAGTGTATATGTTTTGCAATCTGACAAAGTACAACGTTTAGTTCATACAGTTAATATTTGTGTTTCATACACAACTCGATATGCAACATTTTTCTACAACTGGTTTATGTTTAGTCCTGAAACAAAACTTGGGCGCTTAGATGCTAAAAACGAATGGAGCCATCATATAGACATGTCAAAAAGATGGCATCATTTTGCTGAAATTGGACTCACTTTCAATATTCATTGAAAGTTTTAGTCATAATCAACAATTCCACTCTTAATTGCATACTTAACTAGTCCTACAACGTTACTTGAATTTGTTTTTTTATATATATTCTTTCTATGAAAGTCAACCGTGTCATAAGTTATGTTTAACTGCAAAGCAATTTCTTTATTCGATTTTTCTTTGCATACTAATGTCAGAACCTCGACTTCTCTTTCTGTAAGCGAAATTTGTTTAATAATATTTTCAAATGTTTTTTTTGATTGCTCAGTAACGAAAATCTTTGCTACTTTTTTATTGAAATAATAACCTTCCTCATAAACTTTATTAATCGTATTAATCACTTCATCGATATCGAAATTTTTCGCCAGGTAAGCACATGCTCCCATTTTTACAAGTTCAGAAATAAAATATTCAGAATAATAACCACTAAGCATAATCGGCTTAACTTTTGGAAAATTAGCAGCTATTATTTTTACTGCTTCAGCACCAGTCATTATAGGCATTTCTAAATCAATTATCGCGATGTCTGGTTCTTCTTTTTCAATAAGATCAATTAACTGTTTGCCATTTGTAGCCTGACCTATAACAACAATGTTTTCTTCTTCATTAAGCCTACTGATAATACTTTGCATGACAGCTAAGTGATCATCAGCGATCATGATCTTAATTTTGGTACTACTCATAAATGGTTAGAAACTTATACTTGTTAAAAATAAGATATTTTTTTGTTTATGCTTGTCTTTTAATAAAGTTTTTACCTACGTCTAAACGTAGGTTTTTGCATTTCTACGTTTTATCGTAGCTGTTTTTGATGATTTTTCCGTTTACATTTGGCCGGAATGAAAATAAATTTTGTTTTGCGTCAACTTCAAGATAATATATGCGATTATGGATCGTTTTGGTCAGATTGGATTCAAAATGAAGATTGTTCTCTGACAGACGAGGATATTTACACTATCGATATTCATAAGAGAAATAATTTTACGCTGAATTTAATTGACTCGTTTATGTTTTATAATCAAACTAAGCATATTGAGAGAATTAATGCAAAATTAAGATGGGATAGCAAGAAGTTTAAAGAATGGATAATATTAAATTTCTTATTTGGTGTTGTTGAAATGGCAAGAAGTAATGGTGGACAAAATTATTTGCATCAGCCAATAGGAAGCTTGGAACTAAGGGAAGAATTAAAAAGCAGTTTATTGAAATTAAATATTTTGTACTTAAACCAAATTTTTGAAAATTATAGGGAAGAAGATTTTGAAAAAGAAAAAGTGTTTAAATCAATTATGGAGTTTGAAACACTAACAAAGAAAAAACTTACATCTCTTGAACAATTACAGCTGAATTAAATGTTTTACATAGGTTCAAAAAAAATAATAATTATGGACGATTAGTTTCAATTAAATCGCTTAAGCTATTTTAAAGAGATAGCTTAGTTTTTAAATTAAAATCTTAGAAATGTTTACAATTAAAATAAATTTTATGAAAAAAATAATCATTAATCGAATTTTAACTTTTTGTTTTTTATTAATCGGCCTAAATAATATATACGCGCAGCCTACACCGACCGTTATCGTGTCTGATGATTGGCAGTGCGGATCTACTGACGCGTTAATGTATAATATGGCTTCAGACGCTAATGTGGCTGTTAGAAGCGCGCAGTACGAGAGCGCGTTACAATACAAAAGCACGAGTTCAATTTCAACTCCAACCCCTTATATAATACCGGTTGTTTTTCATATAATTAAAGATCCGAATATTGCTACACCAATACCTACCTATCAACAAATACTTTGGCAGTTGGCAAGCTTGAATGCTGCTTTTTCAAATAGCTTAGCTAGTTTGAACGGTGTTTCTAGTGGCGGTCAGGCCGTAAATACTCAGATTAAATTCTGTCTCGCTAAACAAATGCAAACTTCTTCCGGGCCCGTTGCTTGGCCGACATCAAGTGTTGGTGTTATGAATTACGTTAGCACAAACACACTTATTACATCAAACATAGTAATTACGAATACAACGAGTATTGCAACTTTAGCAACTCTTACGAATTACACTTTAAATTTTCCACCGAATATGTATCTAAATATTTGGTGCGTTCCAAATATTACGCAAAATTCAACTTATAGTATTTTTGATAGCCCAAGTATAATTGGTGTTGGAACGTTTCCATGGATGACATGGCCAATTGATGGAATTGTTATGCGAAACGACTGTATTGGTAACAGTACGTATATCAATTTCGGAATGTTTCAACCCTTAGATAAAGGAAATATTTTAGCGCATGAGGTTGGACATTATCTGGGTCTATTTCACACTTTTGAAACAATCACGGGTTCAAACATTGCAACAGCAGGAAGTACAGTTGTCAGTTGTTATGGACAAACCGCGGGTACAGCAAATAGCGAAGGCGATCTCATCTATGACACACCGCCTACGAAAATAAATGGAAATGTAGGTCCTGGTCCACTCAATACTTGCAATGAGTCTTACGCACCATATGGTTTACTGCCGGATGAAAATGATCTTCTTGAAAATTTCATGAGTTATAGTGACGATGATTTAATGAACACCTTCACATTAAAACAAAGTCAAAGGGCGTATGGCGCTCTTGATCCGGCGTGGTCTACAATTGCTTTAACTGCCCAAAGATTCAATTTGATCACTAATTCAAATCTCATTGCTACAGGCGTAAATAATATTCCGAGTTGCGGTCCCGGACTGTTGACATCAGTTTTTACCAGTTCGATTATTGGATCTGCCATCACTTGTAGCACATCTGCTGTACAATTTAATACTCCAATCTTACCAAATTATCTAAGCGCGACGTCATATACCTGGAATTTTGGCGATGCTACTACAAGTAATTTGGCAAATCCTATACATACATATACAATTCCCCCAACAAGTTTTACAGTTACACTTTCGGTTTCGAACGGTACCACTGTATCAACTACAACTAATGTTGTGAATGTTCCAAATGGAACTCCAAAAATTGTTGGTCAGAGTGGAAATGGATTTAAAGTTTGTCGAGGAACGGAACAAACTATTTTAATTCAATTTCCTGCATATTCTACAAATGCAACAATTACAGATGGGACAAATTTTTATACTGTAAATAACAATAATTTTCACTACGCCAATACTCCAAATGGGGTTTACACCTATCCGCATACATTTACGGTTACAAGTAATGTTTCTTTTAGTATGGTTCCTGCAAATTGCAGTACTGTGAGTTCAGGAGTAGCTACGTTTAGCGTTGTTGACTGCTGTAGTAATTTGGTATACAATGGCGATATGGAAGCTGGTCCGACAGGTTTTTATACTCAATATCCTTCGATCACTAGTAATAATAATCCAAATATAAACTATCCACCTTTTGGTGCCGTGCCAGCAATGTCTAACATAATTGGAGGAACAGGGAAAGCGTATACCTGCGATTCTTATGCCCCACTAACTTGTCCTGGTTCGAGCGGAAGCTGGATAAACTTAGGGCAGGCAATTACCGGATTAAAACCATCAACAGAATACTACATTTCTGTAAAAACTAACCAGTCGGAGGATTCGATAGGATATTGCGGTCCTATTAAGCACAGAATTAAATTTTATAATTCAAGTAATACCTTATTAAGCAAGAATTTTGTTCCATCAACTTACCCATACTACCCCGACATATATGGAGGATCCCACAATAGTTCAGTACATGTTTTCAATTTTACAGTAGTGACATCTCCAACAATTACTACGGCTACTTCATTTTCTATTGAATTATTGCAGGTTGATAGAAGTGCTGGACTCGGGTTTGACTTCCTGATTGATAATATCCTGGTGCAGGAAATGAATCCGCCAATAACAATAACGCCAACTTTAGTTACAATCTGCCCTAACTCAACTGTGCAGTTGACAGCGGCAAATGGTTGTGCTAACATAGGCTCTTACTCTCTTGTATGGCAGCCTCAATCAAGTTTGTCGTGTTCAACATGTCCTAATCCTATTGCATCACCATCAATAACTACGGTGTACACACTCGTTGCTATACCTCCAATTGCAACACCTCCCCAACCTAACATTGTGCTTACCACCACCGTGATTGTTCCATCGTTTACAGCTAGTGCGATTACACCAACACCTCTATGTTATGGATCTTCTTATACTTTAAATGCTATCGGAGTTCCTACCGCCACTTGGCAACCATCAGGGTTAGTAGGACCAAGTGTGGTAATTACGCCAACGGCGAGCGGAACTTACACCGCTTCATATAATACAGGAACTTGCGTTGTTACAAAAACGGTTAACGTTTCAGGTGTTGTCGGAGATCCTGCGTCTATCACAATAACTTCAACGCTAAATCCTATTTGTTATACAGGAAGCGTAAATACAATCACAACTTGTTTAACGGCAGTTGGTAGCAATTTCACATGGACACCTGGTCCCTTGTACGGAAATACTGTGTGCGTGTCTCCAACTGTAACAACAACATATAGTATTAGTGGTCTTACGACAAATAGTTGTGCGGCGAGTGGTAGCTTGCAGATATCAGTCGTTCCATTACCACCCACTCCAACAATTGTGGCCAGTTCGCCATATGGGTGTACAACATCAAACCTGACATTGACAGCAATTCCAAGTTCACCATATGGTTACACTTGGACACCGGGAACGATCGTTGGCAACCCGGCTGTATATACACCAACTGCAAATCAAGTATACATTGTAAATACAAGTTCTTTAGGTTGCGGCACTACGGCAAGCATTTCAATTCCTTATATTAATGCACCGTGTAGTTGTATATCTGGTTGCACATCTACATTATCGGGGAATGTAAATACATCTCCAGCAACTAATACAGTTTATTGCGTAACAGCAAATCTTTCGGTCAATGGCGTTGTAACATTTAGTAATAGCGATTTTAGAATTTATCCTGGAGTTAACATTGTCGTAAATAATAATGCAATACTAAATATTGTAGGTAGTCACTTGTATTCGTGCGATAACATGTGGCAAGGCATTACTGTATTGCAAGGTGGGCGATTAAATATTTCATCTTCGTCTGCTAGAACAAGTTTAATTGAAGATGCTTTTGTAGCAGTTGATTTTTCTGTTACAGCGAGTGGCTTCACAACAACCAACGTGTTTACCGCCGATAATGCAACATTTAATCGCAACCAAATAAGTATAAGATTAAACAAATTTGATGGCAATCAAATAACATATCCTTATGCAATAAATAATTGTTTGTTTACAAGCCGTACAATCACTTTTAGCACATTAAGTCACCCCGCCACGAATACAATAAAAAATGGAGCGAGTGGTAATTCAAGTCCTCTGCAAACACCTTATATCAATGATGCAACTTATCCTGCTCTAGGCATGAAAGCTCCTAACTCAGGAATTTTTCCTTCCACAGGTATTGTACTTGACCAGAATGGTTACACTACCATACCTCTAGGAGCCGTTTTTAAAGGGATTTATATAGGGCAGCCAGGCTCAAATAATTTTAACTGTTTTGATAATTTAAGAGAAGATATAAATGCGCACAATAGTAATTTCACGGTTGTAAATTCTGTATTTCAAAATGGTCGTAGATTTGGGAAGTTTAACGCTCAGGGCGGCAAGGCAATAGTTGCAATAAGCGATAACGGAAATTCATCTGCATATAATAATAATGAGATAAAACTAACTAGCGCTACAAGTAATACCTTAAATACCAATTTATTTTATGATAAAATTTCTTGCGTAGATGCTACGGGGTATTTGGGTGCTGTTATTCAGTATGCTCGCGCATATTCTTATGTAAATAATTACAATCTATTGTATACTACGGGTACTTTTGGAGACAGAGCATTTAATTTAAATACAAATCGCTATTACTATATGACTGTTCAGTATAACCAGATCTATAACATTAAAAATGCGATCCTTGTAGGTTTGGATGCGGGATATTTTAATGTAGGTTCAAATTCAGGTACAGGTAGAATTGTCGGAGCTATCGATATTACATCTAACAAAGTAGCTAAACATCCCGTTTCTCCAGTGAGTAACGAATTTATAAACGTAGCTGTAAGTATTAGTGATCCATTTTCGGCTTCCAGCACAACACAAAGCCCAATTTCATGTTATTCGTCTGTTCTTCAAAACACATTAGTTAATGTTCATAATGGTGTTTCTGTTTCTAACATTGGTTTTTCAGCGACACATGTAAATAGCAATTTAATAACTATGGATAATGAACCATCAACTTTTTACACTCCAATACAAAACGGTGTTTTAACAACACAGATAGCAAATAGCTTGGTTAATCAAAATAATATTAGCGGCTCTACGTCTACTTATACAAACGAGATTAGCGCTATTAAAACAAGTATGAATAGCCAGCTGACTGTAAAATGCAACACAACTGCTAATACTTACCATGGCTTGAATTTTAACGCAAGCCAGGCAATTACTTCTGTACAGGATAACATAATGCAAAACCAGAAGTATGGTATCAGTATGACCAATACCGCAACTATTGGAACACAGGGTTCGTCTACAATACCTACAAATAATCAGTGGTTAGGTAGTTGGACAGGCAGTAACAAAAAAACAATGAATTACAATCAATATTCGTCTGCTCAAAATTCTAAAATTTATGTGACTTGGGGTGGTGCATTAGATCCAAATGGTAGTAGCACAGTTATCGCAACACCTGGAACAATGGCTTTTGACGATTATTTCCATAACGCTCTTGGTCCAAATACAATTCTAAATGCTTCATCACTTAGTCCATCATGTCGTTTGAGCGGTGGTGGTGGCGGTTCCGAAGGAGGCTCCGGGTTTGCAGCTATGAGTTCGTCTGCACCCTCAAGTAGCACTATTAGTTTAACTCAGCGTTCTTTATTAGAAAGTTTGGTAAGTAATACAAATCCAAATATAGCTAATGAGGTTAAGTATATTGATAAAAATAGAGTTTACAGAACGTTAGAAGCTAACAATAGTTATGCAAGCGGTTCTACAATTTTAACAACATTTTATTCTAATGCTTTAAGTTCATGTATGAATAAATTTGTATCTATAGAAAAAGACCTGACTAATGGAAATTTTGTTGCTGCTCAAAGTAAACTATCAGCGGTAACAGCTACAAATACAGTTGAAAATAACTATAAAACTTACTATAATTTGTATTTAAAGGTAAAAAGCGCTAACTTTAGTAGTGCAGATAGCAGCGTTCTTTTAAATCTTTGTAACCAATGTCCTTATACGGATGGCGGGATTGTTTACCAGGCCAGAGCTTTATACAATATTATGAATAACAGCTATTCGAATTTTAATGATAACTGTATGTTAAGTGTGGGGAGTCGTTTGTTTGACAATGTTGTAAAAGATGAAGTTGATGTGAATGTAATAATTAAGACTAAACTTTATCCAAATCCAAGTAATGGCGAGTTCACAGTTGAAATAAACCAAAAAACAGAGGGTATTATTGAGGAAATAAGTATTTATGATCTTGGTGGAAAATTACTGAATAGCATAACTGAGAATGGTCCCTCAATAAAAGTAAATACTAAACTTTTAAAAGGGAGTTATTTGGTTAAAGTACGACTAAGTAATAAAAGTGTAGATGTTCATAGAATTATAATTGATTAAAAAAAATAACATAAGTGAAGAAAGAATAAAAGCCAAAAGAATATTTCTTTTGGCTTTTAGCTTTTGTATTGTGAGTTTTTGTTTTAACGCGCAGATCAATTATGTCATCAACGGTAGTTTTGAGCAATTAGATAGCTGTTCTGTTTATATGCAAAATAATACTATTTGGAATTATGCTCCCTTGAATTTGACCCATCGCTGGGATACATTGAAAAATGGTGGAGGGTATGGAATAATTTTACACGGGTGTTTCAATCCGAATCCAAGTGATGGCGTGCCAAGTAATTTATACGGTGGCGGTTATCAATTCGCTCATTCAGGGAATGCCTACGCATATTTAGTTTATTTGAAGTACACACCAGACCCTTCCGTGAATTGGCGATGGTATGCTCAACAAAAAATGTCTAATAAACTGGTGGCCGGCAAAACTTATTGTGTTACATATTGGGCAAATTTAATTAACTACGTCAATTATGCCGTGGATGAACTAGGTGCTTATTTTGATGACGGAAGTATACAGAGTATCGGCTGGGCAAAAGAAGCACCTGCAACACCTCAAGTAAAAAGTCCAACCGGAATTTTTTACAAAGACACGTTAAACTGGATGAAGGTACAGGGCAGTTTTGTGGCAGATGGTACGGAAGAATATATTACAATAGGAAACTTTAGGTATACTGCAGCGACCACATTTACTGCATTAGATGGAAATAATACGGCGGGTATAGCATCTTATTTTATCGATGATGTATCTGTTATTGAAACTGATCTGCCAGCATTTGCAGGAGCTGATGTTTGGGGTATACCCACTAATACAGTTTATTTAGGAAGACCGCGCGAAGTTGGTTTAGACGATGACTGCTTTTGGTACAAGTTGCCAAATACAAGTACATCAATAGATACAGCTGCAGGTATCACAATAACAGTTGCGGCAACAACTGAGACATATATGGTGAAGCAGGATATTTGCGGGAATATAAAATACGATACGGTTATTGTTTATGCAAGTGGCGTAGGATTAAATAAAAAAGAAATAACATTCAATAGTATTAATTTATATCCTAACCCAATAGATGGTAAATTAAATATTGAGTTATATAATAAAGATTTAATCAACAGTGATTATAAATTGAAAATAATAAATTCATTGGGCGAAATTGTAAGAGAGGTAAGGGGTAGTTTTAAAAACGAAATCTTAACAGTTAATGTAAAAAATATTTCAAACGGCATCTATACTTTAAATATTGATATTGATGAAAATTATAATTTAAATAAACGCATTGTTATTTTTAATAATGAATAAAATATATTTAGTTGCAGTTTTTACTATTGTTATAAGTGAAATTATCGCTCAAAATATAAGCACCTATGCTGGAAATGGCTCTGCTGGATATAGCGGAGACAATGGCCAGGCTATATCAGCAACGTTTAATAATCCAAGCTCTGTAGCCATAGATAAGTTTGATAATCTCTATATTGCAGATGCCGTAAATCATGTAATCCGGAAAATAAATTCCGTGACCGGTGTGATAACTACTGTAGCCGGAAGCAATTCCATCGGATTTAGTGGAGACAATGGGCTTGCGACTCAGGCCAAACTTTCTTTTCCGTATGGAGTTGCTGTTGACACTATTGGAAATTTATTTATAGCTGATCGCGATAATAATAGAATTCGAATGGTAAACAAAGTTACAGGCATCATTACAACTATAGCTGGAACTGGTGCCACAGGTTATAGCGGTGATGGCGGCGTAGCCACGTCAGCCAAACTTCACTTTCCAAGTTTTATTACTTTAGATAAAGTTGGCAATGTTTATTTTTCTCAATCACAGAACATTGTGCGAAAAATCGATATGACAACTAATATAATTTCTACTGTAGCGGGAAATGGAAATTATTCAGGAGTTAATATGATAGGAGCATTTAGTGGAGATGGTGGGCAGGCGACGCTTGCAGAATTGGACAGGCCTTTCGATATTGTTGTTGATGGACAGTACAATTTGTTTATAGCTGACTATGGAAACAATAGAATCAGAAAAGTGAACTTACCTTCAGGTGTTATTACAACAATCGCTGGAAATGGAAATTCTGCTTTCACAGGTGACGGAGGATTAGCTATTAACGCAAGCCTGTCAATGCCCTGGGGACTTGGAATTGATCAAAATGAAGGATTATATATTACGGATGTAGGAAATCAGAGAGTTAGAAAGATTGATAAAAATACTGGCACAATTAATACAGTAGCGGGTACATGCACTGCGGTGCCAAGTTGTTACCCAAATAATAATTTTTCGGGTGACGGTGGCCCAGCAATTTTAGCAGAATTAGATCTACCTACTGATATTGGACTTAATCAGTTAGGTGAATTTTTTATTGTAGATACACATAACTTTAGAATCAGAAAGGTTAACCAAATACTAACGAAACTTTACTCCAATTCGAAGGATTCAAATATTAAAATTTTTCCTAATCCTTGCACCACTATTCTAAATGTTGAACTAGAACATTATGGAAAAAATGATATTTGCGTAAAGATATTTAATAGCTTAAACCAGCTGATCAAGGAAGATTATAGACCATCTAGCAAAAAAATATCAATTGATTTGGATTATTTATCTTGCGGAGTCTATTATATTAACATTAATGGCTCATCGACCAGGTTTGTAATAACAAGATAAAACTCTATAATTTGAAAAGTGCAACATGGAAGTAGTAAGTCTAAAAATTATCCGTTCAGACCTTTCGCCTAGAGAGAAACAAGTTTTAAAACTAATTTGCAATGAGAAAACGACAAATGAAATTTCAAAACGATTAGGCATTACATCCTATGGAGTAGAATTCCATAGACGTAATATATATTTAAAAACGAAATCCAAATCAATTGTTGGGCTTGTTAAGTATAGCATAAAAGCAGGAATATGTAAAATATAGTAAGGAGAGACCAACGATTTATAAAGACAAATCGTATTGCTAAAAACAAAAAGCGAGGTTTTTAAAATAAAATATGAAAAATAAGGTTGAAGACTACATAAAGATGAAAAACCTAAATAGGCCTGAGAATATTATTAAAGGTATTGATCCCGTTGCCGTAGGTTTAGTAAAACAAATGTATTCAGCTTTGTTAGATAGAGGTGAAAACGTTGTTTTGTATGAAAAAATTTGGTTAAAAGAAGTTGAGAATGCCTACAAAGATCAGAAAACTTACGACGCGTATTTCATAAACGGTCTTGAAATTCTATTAAAACAGGCATATAATATATTAACTAGCGATAGCAAATCTTGGGATATTAAAGAAGATGAAATTTTAGCAATTACAGAGAAGATATTATTTCTTAAAGTTAGAGAGGATATTTACAAGGATTTTTTTAATGATTTTGAGAGTGTTTTATTTTCGGCAATACAACTAGATTTTACAAGGAGAGTTACCTTTACACAAATTGGAAATAGTAAAGAGAACATTTTTAGTTATAAGGCCGTAATGTTAAACACATTGATTGAAACGATGCAACACTCTGTAGTTTCAATGAATGCATTAAATGAAATAGTTGCAGATGTTCCAGGCTTAATAGCAATAATTACCGACAAAAACGGAAATATTAAGTACCTAAATAATCTAGGCGAGCAGTTTCTTGAAATTAATGATCACACTTGGTTAAATAAAAATATTTCTGATTTGTTACCCGAGTTCGCTAAGATAAAGAGGCAAATAAAGTCTTTATACATTGTTAAGGATTTACAAGTTGAACTTGTTTTTCAAAGTAATAGTACATCTCGATTTAAAGCTCTGTTGAGCGTAAAATCTGTTTCGAAAGGTCTAACTGCTCAAGAGTACATTTATCTATTTAAAATTCAGCAGAATGAATTTAATACTAGTGAAATTGATTTGAGACAGCAACTGCACGATAAAATAGCTCCTATTAATACTTTAATGGCTGGTTTAGATCTTTTAAGTAAAAAGTTAATCGATGATGAGTCAAAGTTGCTAATAAGTAATCTAAAAAGCACAACCGCTAGATTAAAAAATAACACTACTGAAGAATTAAATTCTATTATTTCAATATCAAATAATTCTACGGAGATTTCGGAATTGACAGATATTGGACAAATGACTGATCAAATAATCGAAGATTTAAATTTAATGAATATAAATAATGTAGAATTTATTAAAGAAATTCATTCTACTAATTTTTACAGTAAACGTAGGCTAGTTAAATCTATTTTACAAAATCTAATCTCTAATTCTGTAAACTATCGTAAACCGAACAAAATGACGTTAGTTAAAGTAAGGTTTTTTCCACAAGAAGAAAATATGTTTACACTACAAATTATAGATACTGGAATTGGAATCAGGCAAAATGAGTTAGAAAAAATATTTGAACCTCAATATCGTGTTTCGTCATTTATAGAAGGGAAAGGAATCGGATTAAGCGTAGTGAAAGATTACGTTGAAAAGCTAAGCGGAAAAATAGAGGTGGAAAGTACTTTTGGAAAAGGCACGATGTTTTCTGTTATTCTTCCTACTCTAGCAAAATAAAAATGCACTAAGAACTTGTCCAACTAAGCTTCTGACAACACGTCATTTTTATTTTCATTTATTTTATTTCCATTTATTGGCCTACCAACATTTGCAAAAGAGTTAATAACTGTTTGTGAATAATTATCTTGAGTCTGCAAGTATGCAACCTGCTGAACAACCGTTGCTCCAAATTTTCGCTTTACATCCGACGCGGTAAACCCTAGATAGATCTGTTTGCTGTTAAGTTGTCCAGCTCGAATAATTGATTGGAATAAAGTTTGTTTATATATACCGTGTGTTTTTAAATAATCGTAATCCAGGCCGATTAGAATGCCACAGTAATTATTACTTTTTGTTATTAAATTGAATGTAACGCCTACGACTTTTCTCGATATTTCGTTGTCTGATTTTAGCTTTAATTGCATAATTTCTACATGAGAACTTTTTGCCATTTCAACAAACAGTTTTTTAGGTAGATCAAAAGTATTTAACTCAAAGCTTCGACCTTTTACATTCTTATACAATTCATACCATATATCAATCTCTTTCTCTGAATGATCTTTTATAATTTCAACGTCAAACAAGGATTCGTACTTTAAAACATTATCTTTTAAATACCACCGCTCACGTGATCTTAATGGTGAAATAAAATCCATTTTGCTTTTCCAGTTTACATTTTCAACAACGTGATTGTCAGGTAAACCGACTTTAATAAACCCCTGATTCATAAAAAAATCCTGTATCTCTTTGTCATCTGCTTGAAAATCTCGAAGGCATAAAGTGTTTGCGCTTTGTTTAATTTGTTCAGGCCAAACATTATCTAATAGTAGCATGAGAATTTCTCGCCAACTTTTATTTGATCTATCTATATAAAGATGTTGGCCTTCAGTGATAAGTGAACCCATCATAAATGTTTGTGAACATAAGTAGTAAGGATTGGCTATTCTCTCTATCTCAATTTGAAAAGAAATATTATTTTGTGCCAGCATATCATCCTTATTTATAGTTGAGGTAAAAAATGTAGCTAAGACAGGTTTATTGGATTCATAGATTACATAATAATGAAAATCCCAGTTATGTTCCGGTTTGCTATTATTTTTAAATGTTTGCTCGAGAAGCAATAGCCAATCCCAATCGAAATTACCATTTGGTAATAATCTATTCCATAGCTCTTTTGCAATGCAAGCTATACTTTTTTCGTATTGTACTTTGAAGTTAGATCTATTAAATCCTTCGTTTTTTAAATTTTTGTTTTCAGTTAATTGATCAAAATCAATCACTTTCCTGAACGCTCTTTTTATATCCATTGATGTTCTGCCTTCGTCGCTTAAAGCTTTAGGTAGATTCAAAGCAAGAGTCTTAATCAGGTTTTCAATATCCTTTAGAGTGTGATGTACTGTTATTGTAAATCTTAGGCCCGTGCAAGTTTCAGGGACAGCGGGAAAGATTGCGAGATTGCAATAATATCCGGCCTTCAACATTCGAGTTATCATGTTATATCCGACCCTCGTCAATCCGAGACCTATAAATTTTATGGGTGTTTCAGGATTTGATACGACAGGTAAGTTATATTTAATTAGTAAATCATGACAATAAAGAATTTTTTGCCGCAAATTATCTTGTAACAAATATATTTCGTGAGACAAATGAATTTTAGCTGACGCGATACTTGCAGCGATCACTGGAATTTGGTTTGGGCCTGAAAAAATTAAAGGTCCACCGCAATTTCGAACCTTTTGACATAAAGCTTCATTGGAAAATAAAAATACGCCTCCTCCTGTTCCGAATGCTTTTGCAAGAGAGGTTCCAACTATCATTTTTTCGTGAAGCGCTGTTTGGCCTAATACATATCCCTTTCCATTTGCTCCAGCCCATGACATTCCGTGAGCATCATCTACATACAGATAAAAATTCTGGTATTTTTTTAGTAGATCGATTAACGGGTGGATAGGTAAATAGTCTCCATACATTGAGTATATTCCATCAGCCATGTACCAAATTTTATTACGGGAATTTGAGTGTTTGATTAGAATTGCTTCTAATTCGTTCATGTCGTTATGACGCACTATTGTAACCTCGACACCTTTATTTTGCATACTTAAAGCTGCATATTGAACACTTGCATGTACTTGCTGATCTAAAATAATTAGATCACCTGTTTCTACTACTATTGGAATCACCGCTTGATGACCTAAAGTTGTAGTTGGCGTAAGTAGAGTATAATGACCGAACAGCTGTTTAATTAGTGATTCTAGTTCTGTATACAACGTACAGGATACATAACTTCTCGAAGATGAATATTGAATTCCATAATTCTGAATAGCTTCAATTGCAGCTGCTTTAAGCCTTTCATCTAGCTCGAGGCCCAAATAACTGCATGATCCAAAATTAAGTTTATCACTACCTTTTATTTTTATTGTACGGCCATTATAGGCGAGATCTTCTGTGTAAAGCTGAAGAATCTCACGTTGCCTGCCGTTATCTATGATTTCGTTAATAGAGTTAATAATGCCTTCCGGCTTGCTTTTTTTCATATTTTTCTTATTTTTGGGATACTTATTATAGAGTCAAACGATTTGTGTGCACTAAGGTTATAAAAAATGAAATAATTAATGAAAGAAGGGTATTTTGAAGACGAATTTTCGGAAATGTGGATTGAAAATGGCATTGGATTTCAGGTGTATAAACCACAATTAGTTATCACAATTGAGGTTGCTGAAAAAATGGTTAAGAGCCGTATCGATACATTCGGCGGTATAGCCCGACCTGTGCTTGTTGACGTTAGAAATTTACTAACTATTGATAAGGAATCGAGAAATTATTTTGCCAGCAAGGAAGCCGGTAAATTGATTTTGGCGGGTGCAATATATTTGGATAGCCCTATTGCAAGATTCTTAGGCAACGTGTTTTTAAGCATTGACAAGCCAGTTACTCCCGCAAAGTTGTTTACGGACAAAGAAAAAGCAATTCGCTGGGTTGAACAATTTAGGCACATGAATTAATGGGTGCATGGGAATCAAATCAAATTTCGAAGATGTGCCTAGATGATGGCATTATTCAAATCGTGTTTGATGCCGACGTTACTATTTCAATAGATTTTGCAAAGGCAATTATTCAAAGGCGTTTGGAACTCTCTAATTACAAAGATTATCCGTTATATGTTGACATCCGTGGGGTTTTATCTGTTGACGAAAAAGCTCGAAAATATTTGTCAAGCAGTGAAGGCACTAAGAACGCTTTAGGCGCTGCCATTCATGTTAATAGTCCGATCTCTAAATTTTTAGGAAATCTTTTTATTAAAGTTGATAAGCCTGATAAACCTGCGAAATTATTTACCGATAAAGAAAAAGCTATACGATGGTTGAAAAAGGTAAAACAATTAGAACACAATTGTTAACATTATTTCCTTTAAAATTTAAACTTCATCAAGAAAGTCTAAAATACTTTCTTTTTTTATGACTAATTGTGGTCCGAGGACATAGTCTTTATCTTGGTTATATGGAAAATGAGTTTTATGATCAAAGTCGTTTATTACTTGCACCCTCACTGCATTACTTCCAAAGCCGTTATTAATAATGTATCCAAAAAACTTTTCTCCAGTTGTTAATTCAAACTCATGGCAAACTGTATATTCTTTTTCTAATATCACTCCGAGAACGCTCTCATAGTTTTTGTAACTACGTTCAAATAGTGATGCTGAGTTTAATTTATAGAGAGTGCCCACACCACGCACATGAACATGATCATTGCTTATGTCAGCAGAAATAATTCCTCTTTCTATTTTCATTTAATTAGCTATTTAAATTTAATTGCTAGATCTAACTTTGTGTCACCAACGATTATGGCATCATACGGCAGCCCTTTTTTATTTGCACTTTTAACTGAAGCTTCAGCCATTTCTAAGATACTTGGACAGCCCATTTTACTCAACCTAGTTGTGTATTCAAACGCAGTTTCGTATGGAATCGCTGGAGTGCAATTAATAAAAACGTATTTTCCGTCAATCTGATTCACCTTTGCTAATGATTTATCGATCTCGTTTTTTTTGGCTGTAAATGCAAAGGCTAATGTTAATACAGAGCCTACTATGTAAGCTGTAATTGTTTGTTTTTTCATTGGGTTTTATTTTTAATTGTTATTTAATTTTTAATATCTAAATATTCAGTTGTCGTCGTAATTTGATACTTGTTTTCCATACTTATCATAATATTCCCACCCTTCAATCACTTTTTCGTTGCTTGAATCTTCTTTATTTGTAAGATTAATACGGTATGCTTTAAAAAGTTCTTTCGATACAACCTGTATAGTTGAATATAAAGGCTCCAAAACTTCCTCACCTTGATTAAATATAACGCCACAAACTTCAACGCCATTTGATATGCTATCATAGACATACATTTCACCAATTAGAGGCGAGATGCTACGAATATTATATTGATACAGAGTTATAAATCTTTCCGAATCAGGAAATCCAATGAGATCACCAAGCCATATTATGCAAAAATAATTTCCCGGATTTAACTTCCTTCCATTGAAAATTACTTCTTGTATTTCTTTTGCAACTGGAAAATCAAAAACAATTGTCTTTTTGAACACAGCGTGAATATTTATTCTTTCGGGCAATTTATTTTCAGGTTTTACATTTAGACAAACCTTAAACATTTGGCCAAGCTCTTCGTTTAAACCTTGCATAACTAACTCATTAATTTCTTTTTTAAGAGCTATTCTATATTCAAGTTGTTCTGTTTTATCGTCGGATAACAATATCTTTGAGTTACACTTTTCAATGCGTTCACTTAATTTTAAGATTTTTGAATAAATACTTGGGTAAGATTCTATAACCTTATCATTATGTTTTAATTTTAAAATATTCGATATAGAGCTATTGGACATAAATCAAAAATAGTAAAAAAAACAATGTGTAAACTAAATGGATACAAAATTATAATACATGGATACACAGTAAGTTAGGGATTTGTATACGATTTGTAGAATTTTGTTTCTTATGGCTATACATATAGGAAGTATTATAAAAGATGCTCTAAGAACAAAAAATATTGACGTCACCACCTTCGCTAAAAAGATGAACTTTACTCGTAGTAATGCGTATAAAGTTTTTAATAAAGAAAGTATAGATACTGAAGTACTGTTGCGAATTAATAAGATTCTTGGCGAGAATTTGTTTTTTAAATATATATCCGACCAGGAAATTACCGAATATAACAATTCAAAGGTAAAATCTACGGAAGTTCTAAGCGCTATAAAGGACCTTAAATCAATGGTAGATTTGATTAACGAAGAGAATATCGTAATGCGTAAAAATAAACTGAAGAAAAAGTCTAAGATTAAAAAAAGTAGAGGGTAAGTCTGTTTAATAAAGATGTTAATCTATTACCGAATATGGCATTATACTTAAATATAAAAAAGGTTGAAAAGCGCTAGAAAACGCTGAAAAACGCTGAAAAACGCTGAAAAAAAATAAAAAGCTTTGAAAAACGCTTGCCAACTAAATAAAATTTATGTTTTAATATAAGTTAAACCTCATTTATTTATGACAATATTATTAAAATAAATTTTTTAGCACTATTATTTATTTCTTTATTGTCAATTATTGAGTTACCGATACCTAAATTTCCACTTATTTTTTCTTCTGATATTTGATATTGCATTTTTGTTCTTATAGCAAGTGACAACTTCATTTTTTTGATTCATTATCACGACGATATTTTTATATTTATCAATCTTGGATGGTGCGATTATTTTACTCATTTTTTTTTCAACACAGATAAAATATCTTAATCCCTGTCGGAATAGAACCTTACCTTTCAGGATGGCAATTTTAATCATTTCGATCGAAATTCCACGTTGATCAGCTCTCATCCGGGCATGTGGCAGTAAAAAAAACAAAATTTTACTCATGCAAAACTGATTTTAAAAATTGTCTTTTGAATCCGATTTTTAAAAGCATTATACAAATCCTTCGATTACTCATAGAACACAAAAAATTTATTTTCTGATTTTTAGACAGTTCTTGTATAATAATTTGATCTATGATTTTTTCGCTTAGTTTAGAAAGGGCATAAATAAAGCATATTCTAAGAATTCCATGTTTTTTCATTATCGATTTAATAAATACCATGCAAATTTTGGTTACATTTATGCAGTATATCTGCACACATAATTTTATGGCCACGAATAAACATGCTACTATAAGATATTTAGCTTTAGATAGGTGTTTCCGGAATCCGGGAAGAAGATATTCTATTCTTGATTTGCTTGAAGCATGTAATAATGCTTTAGCATCGCATGATCATAAAACGGAAGGTATAAAAAAGCGACAACTGTATGACGACATTAAATTTATGGAGAGTGAGGATGGTTACCGTGTCGAATTAATCAAAATTAAAGATGGAAAAGAAGTTTACTACAGATATCGTGATATTAATTTTTCAATAACAGGCAAAGGTTTGAATGAATCTGAAGCGATGCAAATTAAAGAAGCGCTGATGATACTCTCCCGATTTAAAGGGATGCCCCAATTCGAATGGATAGAAGAAGTAGTTGCCAAGTTTGAGTCAAGTTTTGGATTAAAAAAAGGTGCAGAAAAAATAATAGCTTTTGACGAAAATTTACATTATACAGCTGTAAAACATATTTCTCCGATTTTCAACTCTATTCTTTATGAACAACCAATCGTAGTAACATATAAAGGTTTCGCTCAAGAGAAAGCTTTAGAAGTCGACTTACATCCATATTTCTTAAAGCAATACAACAACCGCTGGTTTTGTTTTGGCTATAACGATAAAGAAATGAAGATAACTAATTTGGCATTGGATCGTATACTCGACATCAAAAATTTAAAAATCAAGTATAAAAAAAATAACGTTATTGATTTTAACGAGTATTTGGATGATGTGATCGGAGTTACTGTAAGAGATGTACCATTACAAAAAATCGTGCTTAAAATTGCTAACGAATTATGGCCTTACATTGAAACAAAACCTTTACACCACTCTCAGACAAGAATAAATAAAGAAGAAAAGAAATTTGTTACTATTTTTATTAAAGTAAAACCAAATTATGAGTTACAGTCGGTCTTGTTATCACATGGCAATAAAATTGAGATTTTGGAGCCTAAAGAAATAAAGGATGAACTTTCTGAAAGAACAAAATATACCAAATAGGAGTTTTTAGGAAAATATGGACAATAGAGATTCAAATATTTTGAATGAACAAGTTCGTAGAATTCATCATGAGTATGATGAATTAAAAAATGAATTCAACGTATTATCATACGATAAGAATAAAACAAAGCCAAGAATTCGAGGAGCTATATCTAGTGCCGGAGTGACCGCTGAGCATCTTTTAGACTACATTATTAGAAAAGAAGGCAGAGTAACCGAATTGGATGCGCTGAAGCCAAATCAACGAGGGTTATATGAATTCAAAAAGATCCTCGACGATATTTTGCCTGAAAAACAAAAAATTCATATTGGAACAATAATTCCATGGAGGAATCTGGCGGCTCATCACAACAAAAGTGAGTACGTTAGCGATGACGAGCTTAGAGCAGTAGAAACAGCTCTCAACTCTCTTATAATTTGGTTTTTTGAGGTGTATCTTGGTGGACAATACGCAGATTTCTCAAAAAATGCATATGTCAAAAAAGAAAAATCTATTGAAGATGATGTTCGCAACGACCTGCATTTAAAAGAAAAGTTGGAAGACAATTTTAATAATTCTTTCAATCAAATTCAGCCAGTAGACAAGAAAAAACACAAACGAAAAACGAGCTGGATAGTAACTGGAATAATTGCGCTAATTTTGATTATAACTTTTTTTGTTTATGGATATTACTTACAGGAGTCCTCAACTTACAGTAAACACAAAGGTGGGAAAGAAGGTCTTAATAAAGAGCAGGTTTTTAACCTCATAGTAAAGTATTATGACAGTAATAATGATAAAAAATTTGATGCATACGATTTCTTTGCCAACAGGGTTGATCAGTTCTATTTAAGAAAGGATGTTAATCCAACTGAAATTGAGATCATAAGGCAAACAAATATTGATTACATCGATCCTAAAAATACAATTGATAAAGAAAGTTTAGTTTTATTCTCTAAGAACGATAGTGTTCAATATTGGAGATTCAATGGTGATTACACCTGCTATAGAACATCTAAAAAGAAATTTCAAAATTGCCAGATTGAAATGGAGTTTGGAATAAATGCGAGAGGCAAGATTACGCGAATAAAACAAATTAATTATTCCAATTTACGTTATACCTCTAATAGGCCTCAATAAGTTACTCATAGTAACTCCAATATTTTAAGAGTCAATAACTTATATTTTATAGTGCAAAGTGTGCAGATGTATTGCACTTAATCAGAATAATATTATCAAAATTTAAAACTTAAGTTATGAATCGAAAATCTACAACGTCAGCAAAAAGTAAATTAAATGTAAAAGCAAAGTCTAAGAAAGTCCCTAAAATTGTAAAAAAGAAAAAAGAGGTTCGAATAGGATCGTCTAACGTTAAGGAACGCACGTCAAGAAATGGTTTTGAGATTTTAATGAGTCCTTGGGTATGCACAGGTACATCAGGAGCAGATCACGGTCACGATTATCACGTTGAAGTTGTTTCAACAATAAATATTGAGGAATATAAACCAGATGGGCGTTTTTTTCTTGCTCAATTGAAATCTCAAACAAAGCTTCAAATTAAAGATGAGTTCATTGTGCCTCACCCTATTGAAACACGAAAAATAAGACAGTGGTACAACTCTTCTGCACAGATTCCCTTTTTGTTTGTTGTTAATGACTTGAAAACAGGAGCGTTTTATTATCAATGGATTGACGAAGAGTTTATATCTGACTTAGAAAAAACTTCGCCTTTTTGGACAAAAAATGAAAAAGTGTTAATTAAAATTCCGAAACTAAATTTAATAAATGAAAAGAGTAAGGAATCTATAAGAGAATATGTTTATAATTATAGATATGTTCCAAAAAAACTTCTCGAACCGGGAGTGTTTTTTGATTTAAAAGATAAAATTACAAAGTCAATCTATACGTACGAGAAACTTGTCAATAATACACCTTTTGAATCTGTTAAAGTCGATGTAATAAAATTAAAAGAAAAATTAGAAAACGCTGTCTACCGAATAGCTATAACTGGTTTGTCAAGAGTGGGTAAAAGTAGTCTAATAAATTCCCTATTAAAAAGGCCAGACATTTCTCCAACAGATATTTGGCAAACGACTGGTGTTCCAATTTTAATTCATCCAGGTCGCGACGAGAAAGTTAAAATAAACTTCTATGATTCAAAAAAATCTTCTGAAGTTTTGGCTTACTCATCTGAAAATATAAAGCAATATGCTGCTCGCGAACAAAATGAAGACAATTATAAAGGAGTGAGCGAAGTGAACGTTTTCATATCGTCAAGTCAATTGGAAAGAGGAGTAATGTTTTATGATATACCAGGTCTTGATGATCCTAATGATCAGATAATGGATTTCGCTTTTCACACAGCCGATTGTGCAAATGTGATTTTATATATTATTGATGGAGCAAGTGCTAAAACAGGCAGCTTTGTTTTCAAGAACGATTATAAGCGGCATATAGAAAAATTCTCTCAATCAAAAGACAAAATATTTTTAATAGTAAATAAGGTGGATGAGCTTCCACTTGAAAGATTACAAGGGCTTAAAAATGAAATTGAAAAAAATCTTGAAAAATATAAATTGAAAGATAAGATATCTTCTAAAATCTATTTTCTTTCCATTGATCCTGACAAAAATAATGATTTGGCTAAATTGGGCAAAGAGATTAGTTCTATCGAAGAATTGGAAAATGATTTATGGTCATTTATGCTAACCGAGAATAAAGTTGGTTTTTTTAAATTGTATTCATTGATAAGGGAATTACAACAATCAATAATACAACTTGAAAGTATTAAACGAACAAGATCTCTTCAAGCGAGTCAAAAAAGTATTCTTGTTAACGCTATAAAAGGCGTTAAAACAAAAATTCCTAATCTTGAAGATTATATTGTAAAACAAAGAGATAAGATTTATAGCTCTATTACAAAAAATCTGGACCTGCGGAAAGTCGGGATTTTAAAGTCTTTAGAAAAATCTTTGATAAAAATGACGGATATGCCTTCAGATGAAAAAATAAAAACTTTCTTGATTAAAAGGGGACATAATGCAGTTATTAAAACCCAGGATGATTTGGCTTTGGAATTAACGAGTTTGCAAGATTATATTGATAAATGGATTGAAGAAAATCTCAAACAGGTACGTGATATAATTAATCTTGATAAGAAAGAATTTAAATATTCGAATGAAGAAATAAAGGAAATTGCGCTACCGCCTTTTGATTTTTCGTCTGCGTGGGGAAAAGGTATTATTGCTGCAATAGCTGGATTTATTTGGAACCCTGTTGTGGCTGCATTTGGTTTTGGTCTTGGATTTGGAAGTGCGTTATTAGATTTAATTCTTGGTAAGGAAGAAAGGAAAGCTAAACGTATTCATAAGTTGATGAACAAAATTGACGCACCTTATTCTAATACCTTTAAAAATGCTAATGAACAATTTGATAAAGTTTTATATGAACAAATAAATGTGCTTATAAACTATGTTAATAGAAAACTTAAATTGTATTTTTCAGATATCGAAGCACAAATCGGGGACTTAGATCTCCACCCAACTTTTGATTATGCTGATTTTGAAATTAAGTCGAAAAACGAACTTAAAGAAATAAATGACAGTTTCGTAGTTATATGGGAAGAATTACAGCTATATATGTCTGTAATTAAACCCATGTAAGTCGAACTACTTAGTTTGACCTTAAATTGAGCCAAAAAAGCTATTATGCTAAAAAAGCATTTTCAAGATTTTTTGCTGCACGCACTAATTTATTGAGTCTTTCTAAAATCCATGTAATGAATGGAATTGCCGCACATGCAAAAATGGCAGCTGCTAGTATTCGTATCCAACGATTATAGTAGTAGTCATTTTGTTTGACATTTTCTTCGTCAGTGATTTTAGCATCGTTTGTTATTTCAGCATTTTTGTTATTTTCACCATTGGCACCATATAGTTTTTCTTTCATTTTTAATAGCGAAACATTTTTAAATTCACGCATAGGTGGTACTTGGATGTTTAGATTTACGCTCATGGTTTTTGTTTTTTGTGGTTAATATTGTCATTGTCTCTTTTTGTATCAGATGTAATATACTTTATACCTACAATGATTATTGCAGCAGTTATAGAAAGGCAAACTGCCGTAATAACGCCACGATATTTATTTTGATTAAATTTTATATCATTTACAGATAGAATTTTATCTGTTATAGTTGGAGGTCCTTGTACAATCTCAGTCGTAATCAAATTCGGTTGGGCAGCTTTGATGTCTTTAATACCTTTTGCAACTGATCCCATTGGATTTGCTGAATGGGCATTGTAAATTAGGAAATCACTTTGTTTGAATGTTTTCATGGTCTAGATATTGAATTTCAAATAATGTTTCTGATACAAACTTGAGCAAAGTATTACCGAATCTATAATACTGATTGTTCTCTTCGTCAAGTAATGGTGGAAAAAATACCTTAAAACTGAAGCCCATTAATTCGAGCCCTTCACGCGTTATAGAGTTTTTTTTGATCCCAAATAAATACTCTAAAATTTGATAATTTTTTTTTCTTTGAGCCGTTGCCAATATCTCATAAGAATATTGGAGAGAATTGAAAATGTAATTTTTTCGATTTTTACATTTTATTTTACAACTTTTTGCACCGTCGTGTTTGGGTTCAAACCAATTATTACACTCGGGATTTTCGCACAGACGAGATATTGCCATTGTTTTTTTTGTAAAAGTATATTGGATTTTTAATTACTACAAAATTTTATTCTGACAAACAGAATGTAAATTTTGTAAAGCATAGCCTATGTCACTAGATGGAAAAGGATTTCAGCTTGTCAGGATAAATTATTTAAATGTATCGAATCAGACTTTCAATCTATTTAAATTTTATTCCATTAAAAAAATTAATGAAAATTCCTTCCCCCATGAAAGACATCGTACTGAAAAGAAGCTCCGTTATTTGCTTTAACAAGTTCTTTCCGATCATTCTCTGCACCCATGTACCTGCTTATATGGTAATCCTCCGATTGATCTTCGTCGCCATTTGCTTCGGTATTATCAAGCGGCATCAATAGCCCTGTAAGGTTATAGCATCGCTTCACAATAATGTGTATTACCTCACCTTCTTTTTGTACGGTTCCTTCTACCATCATAAATTTACTACGCACAATCTCATTTCTGTATTGTGTAAATAGTTTTTCAAACACAACTAAGTTAGCAATACCTGTTTCGTCTTCAATCGTAATAAAGCAGATACCGCTTGCGGTTCCCGGACGTTGCCTTACTAATATAAGGCCTGATACTTTGATGTAAGATCCATCATTACGGTTTATTATTTCTTCATTCGCTGTAACCTGCAATTCACTGAGCTTATTTCTTATAAAGCTAACTGGATGTGCTTTTAATGAAAGCCCTGTAGATTTATAGTCTTCCAACACATGCTGCGATAAAGTCATGTCAGGAATCACAATATCATTTTCAGCAGAAGTATCTATAGCTTGTCCGGCAAATAAACCAATGTTATGATCCTTCAGAGCCGAAATTTCCCAAAGTGCTTTACGGCGGTCTAATCCTATCGAACGAAACGCATCTGCATTCGCAAGCAATTCTAAAGACGATATCGAAATCCCTGCATCCAATAGCTTTGCTATTCTATGTGCCGGTGTTTTCGTTTTATTGTCTTCTGTATTTTGTCTTGAATCTTGCTTCTTGTCTCTTGCTTTTTGTTGTTTCAACGTTTCCCTCACAGCCACAAGCAGCTGCATATCTTCTTCACGCAATCCTTTCACTTCTCTAAAACCTAAACGCAATACAAAATACTTTCCCGCTTTTTCTTCCAGTATGTTATCCCAATTACTGTAATTAATATCAACAGGTCTAACAGTCACACCATGTTTTTTAGCGCACGAAATAATTTGTGCAGGTTGGTAAAATCCCATGGGCTGGCTGTTCAGTAATCCCGCAGCAAATACATCTGGATAATGGCATTTTAACCACGCACTCACATAAGCCAACAAAGCAAAGCTTGATGAATGGCTTTCAGGAAATCCATAACCGCTAAAACCCTTCAATTGCTTAAACGTGCTTCTGGCATAATCTTCTTTATAACCTTTAGCCATCATTCCTTTCACAAGCTTTTCTTCAAACAAACCAACCTTTCCATCCGCTTTAAAAGATGCCATGCTTCTTCTTAACTGATCCGCTTCTGCATCTGTAAATCCTCCTGCAATTATTGCAACTTCCATCGCTTGTTCCTGGAATAAAACCACACCCATTGTTCTGCCTAAAACTTCTTCCAGTTCTTTTGATGGGTACACAATAGGTTCTTCACCGTTGCGTCTTCTCAAAAGCGGATTCACAGCACCGCCTTGTATGGGTCCCGGTCTCACCATCGCTATTTGCATCACCAAATCATAAAAGCACCTTGCTTTCATTCTCGGACTCATACTCATTTGCGCCCGGCTTTCTATTTGAAACACACCAATCGTATCGGCTTTACAGATCATGTCATAAACTACAGGATCATCTTGCGGTATGTTCGCAAGCGTTAGGTCAAGGCCATAGTGCAGCTTCGCAAAATCAAAACACATCCGTATGCAGGTTAGCATACCCAAAGCCAATACATCTACTTTTAAAATACCGAGGCTTTCAATATCATCTTTGTTCCATTCAATATTTGTTCGGTTTTCCATGCGCGCATTAAGTGTAGGGCATAAGTCAGATATTTTATTTTCTGTCAATACAAAACCACCGGTATGTTGTCCTAATTGCCTTGGAAATCCTCTGTATTGGTTCGTAAGATCAAGAACTTTTAAAAGATGTGGGTCTTTGGCATTAAATCCTTTAGACGATACTTCTTTCCCTTCAAACCATTCTTCATCAAATTCCCAACCACTCGACGCCAAACTATCAATAGCATCTAATGATAAGCCCATGGCTTTACCAACATCACGCACCGCTCCTTTAAAATGTACCTGTGTCACAGTCGCAACAATCGCAGCGTGTTCACGGCCATACTTTCCATACATGTATTGTATAATTTCTTCCCGTCGATCATGTTCAAAATCCACATCTATATCCGGTGGTTCGTCCCTTGCATCGCTCATAAAGCGACTAAAAAGCAAACGGTGTTTCATAGGGTTTACAGATGTAATTCCCAAACTGTAGCAAACAACTGAGTTAGCAGCAGAGCCACGCCCTTGACACAATATATCTCGCCTCCGTGCTTCACACACGTAATCAAACACCGTTAAAAAATAATACGCAAGGTCTTTCCGTTCTATAAATGCCAGTTCAAATTCAATACTCTTTTTTACTTTCTCAGGTATTTCGTCTCCAAACATTTTGTGTGCACCAAGCCAGGTATGATGTGCTAATTCTTCCTGATGTGTTCTCCCTTCTGTAGTAAGGCCTTTTGGATAAGTGTATTTTAATTCTCCCAAACTAAACTGACAGGCATTGGCTATTTTTTTTGAGTTGACAATTGCTTCGGGATATTGCGCAAACAAACGTTTCATTTCTTCCGCTGTTTTCAAATAACGCTCCGCATTTTGATACAGTTTAAATCCTGCATTGGTAATAGTACATTTTTCTCTGATGCAGGTTAATACATCTTGTAACTCCCTTCTTTCAGGTGAATGATAATGCACATCATTCATAGCAACCAATGGCACTTTATACAGCTTAGAGAGTTCTGCCAGGCGAAATAATTTTTTATTATCATTCGCATGATAAGAGCGTGTTGCACCTAAATAAAAACTATTGCCCAATTGCTGTTTATATTCTGCTAACGTTTGTATAAAAGGTTCTTCTATTTCAAAAGCGGCATTTAAACTCATCGGTGGCACCATCACAAATAACAGATCCTTTGCAAATTCATACACATCTCTCTTATACAAAAAACATTTACCTTTTTCAGCACGCATATTTCCTTTCGATAATAAACCCGATAAATTAGCGTAACCGTCTTTTGTTTGAGGATAGGCAAGCAAAGAATGCCCGTCTAATAATTCCAATCTGCAACCGGGTATAATGCGAATATTTTTTCCTTTAGTAGCTGTATAGGCTCTTACAACACCTGCAAGTGTATTAAAATCAGTAATGGCAATTTCTGTGTAACCAAGCGCAAGCGCTTGCTCAACCAATTCCTCAGGATGAGAACCACCTCTTAAAAAAGTGAAATTGCTTGTTATTTGTAATTCTGCGTATTCCATTTGTTCTACTCCCTCTCCTTATGGGAGAGGGTTGGGGTGAGGGCTAAGTAAAGAATCCATGTATAAACCATTTCACATTGTCACTATCGTACTCGCCTGAACGAAACAGCCAGTAACGCGCACCTTGTTCATCTTCCACGCAATAGTAATCTCTGTATAAACCATTTTGCAGCCACCATTCCTGTTCTATGCGTTCTGGTCCATCTGCCTTTTTTACTTTATGCCTCGCACCTTTGTATATGAATAATAATGGTGGATAATCAGGGATAGGAACACTCACTTCAATTACTTCAGGAACAGGTAAAATATGCAAAGGTCTTGGCAGATCAGTTCTCCATTCTATACTTGGTTTTTCACTTAAAGAAGTAGCATTTTTAAAAGAGCGTTCCGGCCAGTAATGTTCAGCAGGTAAAAAACGATGTATAGCGTGTACACCTGTTTTACCCGAAAGCCGGTCCAGTAATTCTGCAATAACGCTTTCGTCTTTGCCGCTTACAGTCCATAACGCATCCTGACTACTATTTAATTCTTCAACCACAGGCGCATCCATTACAAACAATTCAATCCCAAGATCAGGTTCTATCGTTGCAATTTTATTTTCAAATAGTTTAAATAGATGCAAAGTGTTGCGCGATGGTTTGCTTGTACCAATTTCTGTTTTTACCACAACACCATCTATTCTGTAACACGTCAACACACATTTACGTAAACCTTTCATTTCTTTTTGTAAACGTTCGCAGAGCATTTGTAATAGTTCTTTGATCGCTATTTCAATACCTTCTGCTGTGCGTATTGGTTCTAAACTTGGTAAACGTTCCTGGAAAGGGATAAGAGGTTGTACAGGTTCAGTAATTTCCATTTCTTCACCAAGGGCTTGTGCTATCCTCTGTAATATAGTTTGCCCGAACCTTCTTCTTAAAGCGCTATTAGGCATCTTTATAAAACTGCCTACGGTTTTTAATCCAAGCTTATCCAGTTTGTCTAAAATGGTTTGTTCTAATCGCAAAGCAGCAGGAGGTAGAGTAGAAAGAACTGCAATTTCTTTTCCTGTTTCTATAATGCTTGCATTTTCTCCATAATGGCAAATAGCCCACGCAGTCCCAATCGTATCTGCCATAGCGCTTCTGATCGTATAACCAAATTCAGTAAATTTTTTATGAATATCCTTTAAATAACTTTCTTCACCACCCCACAAGTGAGTACAACCACTCACATCAAGAATTAAAACATCAGGCAAATCAATTGAAATAAAAGGGCTGTAACGTATGCACCATTCGGCTAAAGCTGTCAATAATTTTTGGCGTTCATTGGCATCATAATCCAATACAGTTAATTCAGGAACCAACGCTTTGCAATCTGCCAATACCATGTTTTCATAAACACCCTTTTCTTTTGCTAAAATGTTAACGGCTTTTACGATCTTTCTTCCGCGTTCAGGCATTACCATGGCAAAAGGCGAGTCCTTTAACTCAGGTTGTTTTCTCAATAACCTGTCAGTTACCAAATGCGGAAACCATATCACAACAATTCTTCTGCTCATCCTTAACCAATTTGTCTTTCATCAAACTCATGTATATGTTGTTCGGGTAATATGTATTCTAATCCTTGTGGACTCCATTGCACCTGCCAGTTTCCTGTTTGTCCGTTTCTTACTTTTAATAATTCAACATGCCATCTCGAAAATCCAACGCCTGGTGTTTCGCCCGGCAAACTCGCAATAGGTTTTATTTTCCATCTGCTTACACAAGCAACTGCATTTTCTGTCTTTGGTCTAAAGCGATGAATAAATCCTGTCACCCGACTTTTCTCTACAGCTAATTGTAAACGTCTCGAATCATTAAAATTCAGCTCGCTTATTTCTCCAACAACAGCCACCAATGCATCACACTTTAAAGATTCTTCAATAGCCCATAAAGTATCTTTGGTTCTGCCGGCATCTACAAATAAAATGCGTTCAGGATCAATGCCAAATCCTTTTAATGCAGTTGGTAAAACACTTCTTCTTGGCACAGTACTTATCCAAAGGCAATACCCCTTGTTTTGTATCAGCTTGCCAAGTACCACCGAAATAAAACCGCTGGTACAGGTTGCTTCTTCTGATGTGTTACTAATCAGTTCATGAATCGCCCCTTTTGCAAATACATTTCCCGGAAAAGCGTCTTCCATCATTCCCAAACCAATTTGTAACGGCTGTTCAGCAGTTTGCGCTTCATGCTTCTGCAACTTTATTATTTGTTGCTGCAATTGTTCAATTACCGATCTGTCCGCTACCTTTCTCATCCTACTAATTATGGGTGATTAAATGTAGCCATAAATAGTAGTACGTATTTGCTACAATTTATAGCAAATAAAATATTTTTTAAACATTTCGTAATTTTGTAAGGTTATTACCGAAATGCAATACGCTAAATTAAATGGCCTAAGAAGAACCGCTGAACCAAAGCTAAAAGCGCTCTGCGAACATTGCAATGGAGAAGTGCTGGCAAAATGCGGAAGTAAAATTATTTGGCATTGGGCTCATATCTCAGTTGAAAGTTGTGATAGCTGGTATGAACCGGAGACTCTATGGCATAGAAATTGGAAAAATAAATTTGGCTCTGAATACTCTGAAAAATCATTGGTAAAAGATGGCGAGAGGCATATTGCAGATGTATTAACGAAAGATAATATTGTTATTGAGTTTCAAAACTCTCCAATATCAGCGGAAACAATTAGAGCGCGTGAGGCTTTTTATGATCGGATGATATGGATAATTAACGGTGCACACTTTAAGAAAAATTTTACATATTTTGATAAAGATTTTTTATCATGGGAATTAAAAAGTGAAGTAATAGAGAATACCAAATTACTAAAGACTGAGCCGAATGCAAGGGTCCTTGTTATTTATGGAGACAAGATAGTACACAATGGTATTCATGAAATTTTACTTAGACTTAAATTTATTTACGATAAACGAGAAAACATTTATCGCTATGATCTAATGAACATGCATAGCGCTACCGCTATTAAAGAGAGAACTTGGGCCGAAGTGTATAAATTATATAGTAAGAATAAAACAGAAATTGAACGTAAAACTGTTGTATTTTCTTGGAATAAACCACGCATATCCTGGCAAGATGCTCAGAAGCCTGTATTTATTGATTTTAACGATGATTATCTTATCTGGGTTAGAACGAATATTGGGTACAACGAAGGTGAAGCAACAAAAGTTTCAAAAAAGGATTTCTTTGCTAAATATAATTCAGTTGACTAAATTTTATTAATCTTTAAAAAAAATGAATAATCGTATTAAGATTACCCGTAAGGAATTATATGACCTTGTATGGTCAATACCAATGACTACACTTGCTAAAAATTATTTAATAACTGATTCTCGCTTAAGACAAATTTGTAAAAAGATGGATATTCCTCTTCCTAAATCTGGTCATTGGCAAAAAATTCAACATGGAAAAGAAGTAGAAATTATACCGCTGTCATTAGAATATTTCGGTGATCTCGAAGTGATAATTACTTTAAACGAAGGTAAGAAACAAAATCAAGAATCATCTCCTATAATTAGGTTACAAAAAGAAATTGAAATAGACTCATCGCTACCAATGGTTGTTTCTGAAAAATTAGTTAATCCTGATAAGTTAATTTTAATAGCAAAAGAAGTTCTGTTTAAACAAAAACCTCGTGAAAATGGAACTGAAAGAGGTTTAGTTCACACGTATAGAGATCAATTAAGCATTAAGGTATCACCCGAAAATATTAATCGCTCCCTTTGCTTTATGGATTCTTTTATAAAGCTTATAAGGGTGAGGGGGCATAAATTAATTCAACAAGAAGAGACGTTGGTAGTAATTAATGGCGAACAATTGGAAGTTAGTATAAGAGAAAAAATGAAACGAGTTATGGTTGAAACAAAATTCAATTGGAAAACCGCTGAAGATTCTCCCACGGGTATATTGTGCTTTAGCATAAAAGAAAGATCTTATAGGATCTATGAATTTAAAGATGGAAAATTACCACTTGAAAAACAACTATCTAAAATACTAGCTTTCCTAGAAACTAAATCGAAAGAAATAATCGATGAAAATTTAAAAATAAAAGAATATTGGGAAGAGGAAAGAAAAAAAGACCTTATTAAGCAAAACACATTAAAGCAAAAACAGGAAGAACTGAATAAGTTTAAAAAATTATTGCAAAATGCCAAGCGCTGGCAAGAAGCTGAATTTATTAGAAATTATATTGATGCAGTTGAGAAAAAGTCTATACAGAATGAATCTAAAGATACACTGCAAGAATGGGTTAAATGGGCGCGAAAAAAAGCTGATTGGTACGACCCAATTATCGAAGCAGAAGATGGGTTAATGCAAGGAGTAGATAAAGAAAAACTTACTCTATAGAATTTGCAATAGATAGGAATTCTTGTTAATCAATTCTAATTAACTT
Organism: Bacteroidia bacterium; assembly: GCA_044226875.1. GTDB lineage: Bacteria > Bacteroidota > Bacteroidia > B-17B0 > Aurantibacillaceae > Aurantibacillus. The sequence continues at coordinate 365,961 of JBGAGD010000002.1, read as the reverse complement.
TTAATCTGTTTATGATCTTTTTACATTCAAGATCATTTGAAACACCGTTAATATATTAATTTAAATCTTATCTTTAATTTCAAAAATGGGATTTTCACCTGCAATAAGGAAAGATGCGTTGGTAGCGGCTGCTAGACATTGTTGTGTTTGCCATCGCTATAAAGGTTTAAATATGGAAGTTCACCATATCGATCAGGAAGCAGAGGGTGGTTCAAATACATTCGAAAATGCAATTGCACTTTGTCTTGATTGTCATGCCAATGCAGGACATTATAATCCTAACCATCCAAAAGGCACAAAATATTCTAAACCTGAATTGAGACAAGCTAGAGACGTTTGGTATAAAATCGTAAAAGAGCATAGGATTCAAGCATCATCAAATACAAGTAATCATTTGCATTTCCGCCACATGATCCTCGAAGACTATCAATCTGCAAACGAAATATTTTCCGGTGATCTTGAAGAGTTTCCATTTCCAAACACTACCCTATTGAAAAATGATATATTAAAATTTATTACGCCTTTTTTTATAAATAATAAGCATAACTATCAGGTGAGCTCAATTAGTTATAGGGGATTTAATACTGCTAACGAAATATTTTCAACATACACAGATGCAAGTTATGTAGATAAATCATCAACTGAGTTTCCATATTTTCACGTGACACGCATTCCAAAAAGAGAGGATTTGCTTTGTGTGAGAGAAAAGTTAGATCCATTTATTTGCCATTTATTAGACAACAATATAGATCCTAAAGAATTTGCGATATCGGCTATTCGCGATAACTATATTGCTTGTGGCGACGACGCAATTGGGAACCCGCCTTATATCGAATATTTAATTTTTAAAAAGTTCTGGTATTCATTTTTGGCACTAACAAACATTTCCTCAACTAAAGTAGAATTAAGGTCATTAATTGGCAACACGCAAACAGACTCAACAATTTTAGTAAACGTTTTGTCTAAGGAAAAAGAAACGGAATTGCAGTTGTCTTTTCCTCAAATAGCATTACTTCCAAATGAAACAATTTTAGTTCCCTGCGGTATAATTTTAGTTCCTTTTGAAGAAGAGTCGTTTAATGAAACAGTTATTTTTGACAAGGAAATGAAAGAATTTCCACGATCTCAAGTTCTGACTCATTTAATGCGGGATGCGAAAAAAACTGATTTTCAATTTATCGGAAAATATATTAGACCTTCGGGAGTCGTTTATAATGCAGATGATAGAATCAATACAAGCGAAATGCACGAACTGGACCTAAATAATTTGGTCCTTTTAAATAGGTGGTGGCATATGGGAAGTTGTCCCCACTTATTCTATCGAAGATTAGATTCAAAGCTTGAATATGTGAGGGAGTTGCTCACACAAACTCCGGGGAAGGAAATGGTAGAGGAAATTGTTTTTCCCGAAAATGTAAAAGCATTTGTAATAGCAGAATTGGAAGATGAAGTCACATACATTAATTCAATTATGATAAATGGCAAAATCACTTTTTCTAATGTTACCTTAAACAAAGGCGATAATTTAGAATTTGATGTACAGCCGGGCGATAAAATGCAATTAAAGGGGTATTATATAAGTCAAAAAGAGACGGTTAATGAAGAAGATAAAGTTGTTATTCGCAATAAAATAATAAAGGAATTTCTAAAACAGCAAGCAAAAGCATTGGCGGTTGACTAATTAGTAATTAATTTACGAAATTTCATATCTTTATGTTAAAGTATTGGGAACAAAAGTTGGTTTAGCTCTGATGTTTCACGAGGTCTTTGGGGTGGTGTTTGGTGTTATTCTCCATGAAATATTGGAATTAATTATTGAACATTTAAAACGAAGAATTATGAATATAGACTATAAAACTATTGGCAAAAAAATCTGGTGTGGCGCCCTTGCGGAGATATTGGTATGAATCACCACCCCATGATAGCCTTGTGAAGTGCAGACCAAAGCTACATCCACTTCCCGAATGCTGGGCTTGAGAGGTTCGATTCCTCTCTCTCCACCAACTACTATTGGCGTCATATATTATGTGCGCTATCAATTATAAAATGGGCTTGGTGTCATAAGCCAAGTCTGTTATGAGTGATTTTCTGGTTTAAATAACCTAGGAAAGAAAGAGTCTAGGTCAAAAGACTCGAAACATATTAAAAGATATTCAGAGTGTTACTTCATAACGAAAACTACGAAGAGTAGTTGTGAAGAAACCAATTTCCGTGGAGTTTAAGCAAGCTTTTTATTCATCGATAATTTTAACATTATATTTAACGATTGATAAATTAGTCAATGCAACCTACCTACAGACGTAGGTGTTTTTCTTATTTTAAACATATATATTGGTAGCCTCAGAAAAACATTTTTTATAATATTCTTTTTTTATTATAAAAGTGTGCGAAAATTACAATCTTATGGAAGAATTTAAGTTATCAATTTCAAAGGATGATGCAGCGGAAATCTACGAAATTTCAAAAAATTATGCGTTACTTGAAGATCCAATAAACAAAACAAAAAATATCCAGGGTAGGCACCAATTCAATAAAGACTATGCAAGGGTGCTTTATAGTTCGTCTTTTCGTCGTCTTCAGGGAAAAATGCAATTTTTGAGTATAGCCAGCAATAGGTTTTACCGCAATCGTTTGACTCATAGTCATGAAGTTTCTCAGATAGCGCGCACGATAGCGGATGCTTTGAAACGAAGCGTACAAGAATATGGCTTTTCAACATTTTCAATGTTTGACAAAGGCATGTATGTTATTGAAGCAATATCTTTAGCACATGATATTGGAAATCCGCCATTCGGTCACGCAGGCGAATCAATATTAAATAAATTGATGGCCAAAGATGGCGGGTATGAGGGAAATGCTCAAACATTTCGGGTTCTCAATAAACTTGAAAGACGCTATCCCAATGAAGATGGATTATTTTTATCAAAAAGGTCTTTACTTGGGGTTGTTAAGTATATAAATTCAAAAAATGATAATGAAAAGTTTCTTTATGAAGACGATCTAAATCTAGTTCTGAAAATTGGACAGGAAGCTAATGTTAATCTTCGCACAATTGACGCTCAAATTATGGATGTTGCAGACGAAATTGCTTACGCTGCTCATGATTTAGAAGACGCACTAAAAGCAAAAATATTTACGATTGATGAACTGTTATTCGAATTTCAGAATCACAAAAAATATAACTGTGCTTATGCACACTTAAAAGATATAGTAGAGAAGTGCAAGATTGCAGCCGAAACTTCGAAGTCAACTAGTTCAGAGGACTACATGTATTTTTTCACTAAAGAACTCACCTCGAAGATTGTGGACTGTCTAGTCAAAGATATTGGATTTGTCGAAATGAAAGACAAAGACAAAGAAAAAACGGGTAGTCAAAATAGTAAAGAGATTAATTATAAAACTTTAGAAATGTTATCTGAAGGACTAAAAAAAATTAATTTTCAATGTGTGACGAAGTCACCTTCAGTTATTATCTATGAAAAAAAAGGCAATAAGGTTATCAAAGAGTTATTCGGACTTTTTAGTGATGAGTCAAATCAAATGTTACTTCCCCCTGAATACAGGACGAATGAGTCCGAAAGCGAACGCAGAAGACTTGTTTGCGACTACATATCTGGAATGATGGACACTTTTGCGATTGAAACTTACAAGGAATATTTTGGTCAGAATTCATTAGATAAACTCATGTAAATTAGTTGCCATTTTCTCAAATAACTTTTCAAAAAAATTGACTATGGCGTGAAACACTCTTTTATAAATAATATTAACTCAACACCTTCGATAAATATTAAAAATAAAATCAATGACCAAATTAAGATTAAATGCGTTGTTACTTATTATCATTTCTATATCGGCAGTGGCTCAAGATATAGAACCTTCTAAATATAAATTCTTCAGCCAATATAGTCCGGAGCAGAAAACACTAATTAAAAATAATTGGGGACAATATTTCAAAGAAGATTTACTAACTTCTCTTAATGCTGGCCCAAATTTTTTTCCAGTAAAATTTGATAGCTATGGAAGTATATATCCATCAGGCGAGTTATTGAAAGATGTATCTGCAATGGAATTTGCAGGTAAACGTAATGATATTGATAATTTTAAATATTCTATTTATGATTTAATAATGAGGAGGTATTATCCTTTTCAGTCGAGTTTAAAAACACTTAGTAATTCGGAAGAAATAGATGCTTTAAAATTTATTGAAAAAGAAATAGAATTCGACTTTACTGACAAAGACGTAAATTCTTTTTATGAGAAGTGGGATGCGTACTATAACAAGATATTGGTTCGACAAATTAAAGCTAAATTGGATTCGGGACGTTACAATCAGGTCATTTTTTTTATTCATGGGTATAATGTTCCATACAGCCTTGCAAATATTCAAAATATTGTAATTAATAATACAGTTAATGGCCTAATTTCAAAAGGTGAAGTCAAGGCTTCTAAAATACTATATGTGCCTATATTTTGGCCAAGTAATGCTCAAAAAAAATGCGAGATCGAAAGTCAGGCAACTTTTGACTTGAGCGATGATAAAGACAATTCTGAAGGAATAAAGAACGGCGTTAGATTCTTATATTATTCTAATCGCGCATACTATGCAGGAATTACATTAAGGAATATAATAAACGACCTAACAAGCCTTTATCAAAAGGAAGCTCAAGTTTCACCGAAAATAAAAATTTTCTCTCACAGTTTAGGTGCTGTTGTAGCAACAACTGCTTTAATAAATACATATAGTAGAATGCAATCAAAATACGTGAATTATATGTACCAGGAAGAAATTGATGAGAAAACACTTGGGGAATTCGAATTGCGAGATCCTGTCGCTTTTGATCTATTTAGCCGATTAAAAAAAACTAAGCTTCCAGATGCGAAAATCTCAATTTTTTTAAGTGCGGCTTCAGTTCCTGGAGAAAACACTTTTGTAGATATCGACTCAGCAAGCACGACCAATAAAAAGTATTTCGTTTGCATTAATACAGAGGATCGGATGCTTACCAAGAGAGCGATTAAACTGGCCGGTCATAAGATACCGCGTCTATCAGCAAGAAATATGAATGCAAGTAGTCTAGGGTGCGACTATCTCGGAGAAGTTGACAGGACAAAGGCTTGTTTTAAATTTTATAGCTTAGGAAAAAATATAATTTCCGCTCCGGTAAGCAAAAAAGCAGACCATGATATATTAACTTATATTCAGCAAGAAGATTATTTGAAATTCTTAACACTGTTTATAAACGAGTAATAGTTATATAATGAATGTGAAATTATTTACGGTTCTAATTTCGTATTTGCTAAATCTTTTATCAAATTCAGGAATCGACGAAAGGGGAATGTTGGCGAAGATATTAATTTTCGAAGAAACCCGAGATCTTATTGGAACTGAAATTGGTTATCATAGCACTTTTTAGCCTTAACTTAGATATACAAATTACAAACGATGTCAAAATCAAAAAGGGATAATAAAGGCGACAGAAAATATGATTTAGGTAAATATGATCATGAAGCAGAAAGGTATTGGAGGTTTACTTATGTTTTCAGATATTATGACGAAAAGAAAAAGAGGTTTCGTGCTCTTTTTGAATTGGACTGTGAGAAGCAAACTAATCTTGAAAAAGCTCGTAAGGATAAGAATTTTGTAGAACACGAATTGTACAAAATGCCGGACGCTCCTCCCTATGACAAGAGCATTAAGCATAAACAATGGATGCTTGGTTTGTTAATAGATTTTTTCAAGGAAGCTTTTAATATAAAAGCATTTGACCTAGGGTACATTCCACAAAATAAATACTATCGAGTTATTTTAACAAAAAAGGAATTTGACTCAATTCAAGATTTTATTAAAAGCAATAAACTTGAGAACATTGGAGATTTAATTTTTGAAATCATTGCAACGGCTCAGAATATATATTTTGAAGACGTGTTTTTATTCGATAATGAAAAGTATGAAAAGCAAATTCGTGAAAGCAAGAAAGAAGCAAAAATTATGTATGATGTATTAGATCGAGAATTTGATAAAAGTTGGTTTATTGGAAATAAAAAACCTCCACCAAAACTTGAAAGGATTGATTTTATTTATCTAGGTGACAAAAAAAGTATAAGGGATCCATGGTTAGCAAGTGATATTTTACGCAATTTTAAAAGTCAATTAGAAGAGAATTCACATTTCAAAAATTGGAAAATAGAATTGGAAAGATTTCCTAATAAGTATTCTTTTATAATTAGAAAATTAAATTTCAAATCGGATTATACATTATCACTTTATAATTTTTTCAAGTCTGCCGGCATAAGTAATGGCAAAGCACCAACACCAAATAAATTACTTTCACTCGTTGTCAAAATGTTGGAATTTTCAAGAATTCCAATAGGCAATGAAGGGCACTCGGAAAGCGATAAGATAAAGCTTATTCGCAATTGGATCAAACGTAATGAGCTTAAGGAAAAAATCACACATGTTAATATTCCAATCAACAAAGATCGGCTATTGAAATATTTTGACTCGAACTTAATAGATCTAGCTAAGGAAGAAACAAGAGCAGATTCATTAATCGTGGCAAGTACAATTGGAATAAGATTTAAATTAATGAATTTAAAGGAAGACTTTGCTCATATTTCTCAATGCTTGAAAGAGAACAATATGTTTATAAGTGCTCAACTTTCTCTTGAAAGAATAAATAAAGTTCCTGATTATGCCGAGTTAGCAGCATTGTTTAAATCAATGAAGGCTGGTGGCAAATTAAAAAGTATAAAGTTTGAATTGGATAATGGAATCGGTGTTCAATCCCTAAGCGAACCGCTTTCTATGTTTATTTTGGAGCAAGCAATAAAGAATCACATAACGGACCATGAGGAAGACTTCGAAGTTGGAATAGTAGAAACTAAAGTAAAAGAAATTGAAGAAGGTAATTTTCAAGTGCAATACGGAGACAAATTAAGTTTGCCGGAAGAACGTTTCATAATAAAATTTGTTTGCGCATTCTATAAATATCTGCTTAACGAGGCTCCTCCGGGTGAGCATGAATCTCCTTCGGAGAAGTATTTTGCCATTATTGCTTTAATGCTTCAGAACTCGCGCTTCTTTCGTAACGTAACAGATTCAGAAGATTTTGTGATTGCCAAAGTAAAAGCGTGGTATAAGCTTGGCAATCCTTAAAATACTGACAATCAACAGGAACAGAGGTCTTCTAAAATAGCCGTTCTATGTTCCTAAAAACGTTTCTATCATTTCGGAATTTTGTGTTATTAATTGTAATAACATGAAAAAAGCTAAGAAAAGTAAAGATATTAAATCGTTAAAAAAGAATGTAAAGTACTTTGGCATCGTTAAGTATATTATACAGATATCTATGTATCTAATAAAATTATATTTGTTTTGGGATCTATGAGCCTAATTACCTTTCTATTTTAAATTTTTAATAACACTATTTAATTTAATTAAGACGCTAAGATCTCGCCAAAAAGAGTTCGAGAATACTTCATTTGGCTCCACATAAAAAAAGCCCCTGATAATCAAGTGCTTTTTTGTTTGACAGGCGAAGGAAATCGAACTCAAATTTACTTTTTACAGCAACCGTCTAACTTTGCTACTCCGGCAGGATCAGCTTTTACTTCATCGGCATCGTAACCTAATTTTGAAATAAATAAACGAATCTTATCAATGTCGGTTTTACGTGTATCGTAAATTACTGTGATTGTGTTAGCTTTTGAATCTATATCTACCCGTTTAATGCCATCTTCGTTATAAAGGTCTTTATTGAATTTATCGCCACAGGTTTCGCATTGCTTGCAATGATCGCAATAGATTTTTGTTTTAATTACCGCGGTTTTGATGTTGTCTTTTTTCTGTGAGAATGCAGATACAAAAATGAACATTAGAAAAAGAATTGCAATTTTAGTGATTTTAGTTGCTTTCATAGTTTATGTTTTGAGTTATTAATTTATTTTTATTTTTTGAATTCTTACAGCATTTAAGATCGCTAACAGGGCTACGCCCACATCAGCAAAAACGGCTTCCCATAAGGTGGCAACGCCACCGGCACCCATAATAAGGACAATTACTTTAACGCCCATTGCCAGGGAAATGTTTTGCCAAACAATGCGTTTTGTAATACGGCCTATTTTAATTGTCGAAACAATTTTTGAAGGCTGATCGTTCTGAATAACAATATCGGCGGTTTCGATGGTAGCATCGCTGCCCAGACCACCCATTGCTATACCTGCATCAGCCAAAGCAATTACAGGCGCATCGTTTATACCATCGCCGACAAATGCAATTGTTCTTCCTTTATTTTTTAATGCCTGAACTTTTTCTACTTTGTTTTCCGGTAACAGATCGCCAAAGGCAGAATCTATTTTTAAAGTCTGCGCCACTTTATCAACTACTGTTTTTTTATCGCCTGAAAGCATAACAGTTTTAATGTTGAGTTCATGCATTTGTTTTATTGCTCTTTCAGCATCTTCTTTTATTTCATCGGCAATAGTTATGTAGCCTGCGTATTTATTATTCACCGCAATAACAACAATGGTTTCTACAACTGTTTCGATCGTTCTGTCGTAAGGGATATTGAATTTTTTAAGCAGCTTTAAATTTCCTGCTAAAACTTCTTTTCCTTCAATTGTTCCTTTTAGCCCATGCCCTGAAACTTCTTCTACGTTACCGATGTTTAAACCTTCAATAGCTTTACCGGCATGGCTTACCACAGCCTGTGCAATGGGATGGGTCGATTTACTTTCTATAGCTGCTGTTAGTTTTAACAATTCTTTTTCATCTGTGTCAACTGCAACAATTTTCTGAACCTTAAACACTCCTTTGGTTAATGTGCCTGTTTTATCCATCACCACTGTATCTATTTTTGTCATTACATCCAAGTAATTAGAACCTTTAAATAAAATGCCGTTTCGGGATGCCAAACCAATGCCGCCAAAATAACCTAAAGGAATAGAGATCACCAAAGCGCAAGGACAGGAGATAACCAAGAATACCAATGATTTGTAGAGCCATTCGTTGAATACATAATTTTGGACAAAAAAGTAAGGCAGTAAACAAATACCTATTGCGAGAAACACAACAATAGGTGTATAGATTTTTGCAAATTTAGAAATGAATAATTGTGTAGGTGATTTACGAGCCGTTGCATCCTGAACCATCTGCAATATTTTAGACAGCTTGCTGTCTTTAAATAATGCTGTTACTTTAATATCGGACACAGAATTTAAATTGATCATGCCTGCCAAAACCGTTTCGCCTTTTCGCCTGGTGTCGGGTTTACTCTCGCCTGTTAAAGCTGCTGTGTTAAACGAAGCCGATTCAGAGAGTAATTCACCATCCAATGCTACTTTTTCGCCGGGCTTGACCTGTATAATATCACCGATCTGAATTTTTGATGGTGAAACAGTTTGTATAGTACCGTTGCGATTTACATTCACTATATCAGGGCGAATATCCAACAAAGCTTTGATACTACGTTTTGCGCGATTTACTGCTGCTGCCTGAAACAACTCGCCAATTGCATAAAATAACATGACGGTTACACCTTCGGCATATTCTCCAATAAAAAATGCACCAATGGTAGCAATGGACATTAAAAAGAATTCGGAAAAGAACGCGCCTTTTACAATAGACTTTACAGCATCTTTCATTACCGGTAATCCAACGGGTAAATACGCCGCTATGTACCAGGCTAATTTTACATAACTCTCAAAGAATGCAGGTTTAATAAAATGTTCGAATGCAAGCCCAATAGCTAATAAAACAAAACTGATAATAGCAGGCAGATATACTTTCCATGCTGCTTTCTCATCAGCACCATGTGTGTGCTCGTGTTCTTCTCCATCAGCATGATCATGGCCGTGTTCAGGATGCGCGTGTGGCTTTCCTGTTTTTGCATCGATCTTTTCTTCCAATGAACAACAGGTCATATTGCCCTGAGCATCGTAAGTATGTTTATGGTTTGGATCTTTATTTATCATAACAATTACAATTTAATTTTAATTCCACCATTAAAAACAAAACCATCTAATGGCGCGTAAATATCCCTGAACACAGGGTTTGTTTGCGTGCCTGTATAGATATTATCAAACCTTGTTTGCCTTGCATCCAGGAAATTTTCAAAGTTTATGTAAACAGATATTTTCTCCCAAAGCTTTTCTACCATAAAACCACACATCCAATAATCCCTGCCGGTTTTACCATCGCTTAATTTTTGTCTATCGAAATAATAAGCTTCCAATCCCACTTTCCATTTATCCTCTATTTCATAAAACAGTACGGAATTAATTTTATTCAATGGAGTTAAGTAATTAACGGTGTGGATGCTTCCGATATGCGTTTTAGTATCTGTGTAAGTATAACCAAGAAACAGTTTAAAATGTTTATAGCTGATTTTTACATTCGTTTCAAAACCCCTGCTATCAATATGGCCGTTAATATTAGTAAACCTATACAAAGAATTTGTATCGGGTGTAAGCGTTAAAGGGCGATCAAGAAATGTATAAAAGAACAATTGGTTAATGCTTACTGTTACCTTATCATCAAAAATTGATGTTCTGTAATTAACGTCCCAATTTGCACCGTAGCTTTTTTCAAGGATATTTGTTTTATCAATTGGCAATACATTGCGGTATTGTATTCTTTCGCTTTCTTCTGTAAAAATGGTAGGCGCTTTGTAACCAAGTCCACCACCTAAACGGGACGTTAGTTTTGGATTGATCTTAAACAATAGCGATACGCGCGGTAAAATAACGGGGTCGTAATTAATGACATAATCTGCCCTTAAACCACTTTCGATGTTTAGCCATTTTGCTGCTTTAAATGTATTTTGAACAAATACGCCAAACGTAGTTTGGTCGTAATTACGAAGCGGTAAGGTGTCTAATTTCTTTTCTGTAAAATTATCCGTCCACAAATTTAAACCTGCGATCCATTCTGTTTTTTCTCCATGATTAGCATAATTGAACTCCGTGAACGTTGCATTTTGAGTACCGTTAAATTCATATCCCGGTGTTTGCACCAAGCGGTTAAATGAATTGTATGAGTTCTTTAACGTTAAGTGGCTGCATTTACCAAATTTATGCTCCAGGTTAAATTGCGTGCTGATACGTTGCGTATTGTTCTTTTCAAAATAGCTATGAATGCTATCGCCTTTGCCAGCGATGTAATGCAAATCACCACCGATACGGTTTTCAAAACCAGTGTTTAAACCAAGCATTAAGGTTGTGTTAGGTGTGAAATTGAAAAACAGTTTTGGATTAATGGTATAACGTTCAAATTTTGGAATGGCTGTTAAATCAATTCCGGCAGGATCATAAGCCCCATTGCGGTTGTGCGAAGCAAATAAGGTAACACCCATTTTATTGAACTGCTTACCGTAATAGGCATTTACATCCAAGCCCTTTGCGGACGTACCGTTAATTAAAAACCTGAGTTCCCTTTCTTTGGTTGGTGTTTTAGAAATAAGATTGACAAGGCCGGCAATAGCACCACCACCATATAGAGTAGAGGCAGAACCTTTAACCACCTCGATCTGCTTTAAATCCAATGGCGGTGTTTGCAATAAACCCAATCCACCGGAATAACCAGAGAACAAAGGAAAACCATCTTTTAATATTTGAGTATAACGGCCATCAAGTCCCTGAATACGGATAGATGAATTGGCAGAGGTAGCAGAAGTTTGTTGTGTTTGAATACCTGTACTTTCACTTAAAGCCATGCGGATATCGCCTGGCTTCATATTGGCTTTTTCATCCAATTCTTCACCGGCAATAAATTCTATTCGTGTGGGAATATCCTTTATTGTTCTTGAACTGCGGGTTGATGACACCACAATCTCATCCAATTCATCACCTTCACCTTTCAAATAAATAGTAAGTGTATCGCCTATTGGAAAGCTTATAGTATCTGTTCTTTCTTCATAACCGATAAAAGAAAAGCGAATGGCCTGTTTGCCACCGGGAATATTATTAAGGGTAACTAACCCATTAATATCTGCGGATGCACCATTCTGAGAACCGATTAAAAATGCCGTAGCGCCGGTTAATGCCTCTTTAGTGGTTTCATCCTTTATGTACGCGTTAAATGTATTTTGGGCCCCTAATGATGCGTACAGGATCATTAGTAAAGCCACTATGAATAATTTTTTCATATGTGCTAATTAAAATAAATGAAAATGGAAAAAGCGTATAAAATTTATACGCAACTAATTAGCAGCTGAGCTTGGGTGGTTGCCAGATAGAAATAACAGCAGAACAAATGTCTGCATTAGCAGGTTTAGTATAAACCGTTGCTAATTCTTTATGAATTGAGAAATCGCTTGAGAAATTAGTAAATAAAACATGAGTAGCGCAGCACGAACAAACACAGAAAGGTGTACACACTTCATCATCATGATCGTGGTGTTCGTTTTGAGCCGTTTGTTCTGTATGGTTTTTTTCGTTGCAATCGTCTTTATCACCACAAGGCATTACTGCAAGCGATAAGAAGTAAATTGAGAATAATATGTAAAATGCCTTTTTCAACGGGTTAAAGATACAAAATTTATTATAAACCAATCTCGGAGGTTATGAAGTCTTTTGCTTCTTTGGAACCCGTCATTTTTAGCCAGACCTCGCTTTTATTACCGCTAACTGAGAGGTCAAAAATGAAAAAATCACAGCATTGCCTTTCTGATTTAATGAACTCATTTAATTTATCAATGGTTTGATCATCACCTTTGAATTTAAACGCAAAGCCGTTCGGTAATTCTTTCTTTTCAAGCATTTCTTTTTTTAATTCAGCAATTACAGTTTCTTTTCTCTTTTGAAGTTCAGGGGAGGTTAATTTGCATGACAATTCCATATTATTTGAAGTTAGTGTGTTAGTTTCATTTGTGCAGCATGAGGAAGTAGAATCGCAGGACGTTGTACAACTTTCTTCTGTTGCAGTATCTTCGGAACATGATCCCGGTGCACATTCAGTAGTTGAGCATTCTGTATTTGCTGCTGTCGATGCCTGATATTTTGAAATTTCAAAATAACTCAAGAAACCAATACTTAAAATTAAACCGGTCCAAAAAACAGCTTTATTAATTTTCACTTTGCGCTTTTCTTTTGCTGTTGGATCACATACACATCCGTCAGGTGTATTACAATTTAACTTTGGTAATATATATAGCGAATAATAAGAGATTGTAAATGATACAGCACTTACTGCAATTAATACAGGTTCTAAGGCACTTATTAAAGGCGAGTTGGCAAGTGTAGCAGAAGAAACACCAAATAGCGAAGCTATTGGGCTTGCACAAACACCGACACAGGCACCGCTTTTACAACAGGATAATAGAATTGGAGTTGCGGATGTAAGGCCGCCTGTGATAGATGCCCAAAATGATTTTTTTGCTTTCATATATTAGCGATGAACTCTTTGCTATACGTTTTAATTAAATCCCGTACTCTCCGGAACTCGTCCATAATTTCTGTTTCATTACCTGTTGCTTTTGCAGGGTCAGGAAAATTCTGATGAAATCGTTTTGCCTGTGAAGGAAAGTAGGGACAATTTTCTTTTGCATTATCACAAACGGTAATTATATAATCAAAATTGATATAACTATACTCATCCACATTATTTGAAGTGTGTTTAGATATATCAATGCCATCTTCTTTCATTACCTGAATAGCTTTTGGATTAACTCCGTGTGTTTCTATTCCTGCGCTATACACTTCTGCTTTGCCATTGGCAAAGTGTCTCAAATAGCCTTCAGCTATTTGACTTCGGCAACTGTTACCGGTACATAGAACTAATATTTTCGTTGCTGTCATAATTAAACAAAAAGCCAAACAATATTTATAATACAGAATTTAGGATCGAAGCCGAAAATTAATTGCAGAATGATAACTGAAGAAGTTATAATAATAGGCTTCTTATATTTAATAAAGTAATTCATTGTTAACAGCATTTGCCACTAGGTGTGCAACACGCTTCGGCTTTTTGTTCTCCTAACATTGATAAACTTATTTTTTCCTTATTCTCAGGAACTCCGCAATTATCTTTAGCCAGGCAATCAGTTTGCTTTGGTACTAATAAAAAGTTTTGACCATCGTAATCTATACCATACTTTCCGATTGTGTCGGACTGATATTCAACTTCCACTTCAAGATCTTCCATGCCCAATACTTGTTCTGATAGCGCTATGATATTGGTTAGCTTGCCGGGCTTTAAACGGTGTTCTGTATCATCAGCATTCCATAACTGAAAGTTTGCGACTTTTTCTGCGCGAACCCTGCCGCCACAATCAATAAAGTTTTTTGTGATGATACCTACCTCGGTAACGTGAAAATGTTCCGGTACGAAAGTGCCATTAGGTAATTGAAAGTTGACAGCGGTTGCCGTTTCAAGATGTTTTTTTACTTCTGATAGTTTCATGAGGCTTGTTTTTAGTTGTATATCGGTATTTTACGATTGATTTAAGTAAATTTTTTTAGGTTAAAATTTTAATGTAATTAACAGCATTTGTTTTTATTGGTGTAGGAAACGAATAAAGAATCGAAATACGATTTAGCATTTTCCCATTCTTTTTCATCAATGCAATAGCATATTTTTACACCCTCAACATCGCCTTTGATCAGACCGGCTTCTTTTAGCTCTTTTAAATGTTGTGATACGGTACTTTGGGAAAGAGGTAATTCATCAACAATATCGCCGCAGATACAAGCCTGTTTTTTGATCAATAATTGAAGTATAGCTACACGCGCAGGATGCGCGAGTGCTTTTGCATACTTTGCAATTTTATTATCCTTAATTGTGAATTCTTCTGTTTTAGTTGCGCCCATTTACATCGTAAAATTACGATTAATATAAATATGCACAATAAAATTGTAACATAAAAAGAATAAATTATTGATTTTTAGGAAGTTTAATTTAAAAAGTGGGCATCTTTATTTTAAAATCCTTGTTCTGAAACTGGGATTAAAGGCTTTGATGTGATGGTGTTTTAAAAGGTCCTCAACATCAGAAAGTAAATAATAAATCTTATTTCCAATTTGAGAAAAAGAGATTTTTCCCTGATCTCTCCAAGTTTGCGCTGTACGTTTTGAAATCTGCATATAAATCAAGAACTCTTCGTTATTTATATATTTTAAGTTAGAAGGTTGTTGTTGCTTTTTGAGATTTTCATTTAAAAGATCTAATCTTTTAATTATCTCGTCGTGCTGTTCTTTTGTGAAGATTACCAGTTCCATATCTATTTAAATTTTGAACGAATTTATTGGATTTTTTGCCTCACGCTGTACTTAGTTGTGATACATTTAGCGATAGTTGCTATTCTTGTTAGGTCTTGCCAAAAAGAGTTCGAGAATAGTTCATCCTTCTCCACTAATAAATGCAAAGGTCCCGCCGAAGGCGGGACTTTTTGTTTTTATGAACATGAGCGAAACCTTAGTTTCAAGCGAAATGAACATAAAAGCAAAAATCGCTTAGCTACTTTGCATTTTGACTAAAGGTTAGGAGAGATCAACGGAGTTAATCTCATTTCAAGCAACTGTGTATGCAATTAGAATTACATAACTCCGAACTCCTGATTTGTAAGCTAAGGTATGACCTGTTAAAATTGTTTATGCTGTTTTATATTTCACATAACTAAGAACCCCGATTTACCTTTTTGTTTATTACTTTATATACGTTTGCAGCCATTTTACAGCATCATTTTTATTAGAAAACGCGCGGGTTGGTACAACGGGCTGGTTATTTTTAATGTAAAAGTCTACCACAAGTTTTTGTCCGAAGGAGTAATAGGCAATTGCATCGGCAAGTGTGAACATATTACTTTCGGCACTGGCAGAAAATGCTCTCACTTCCTGGTCAACACTTACAAATTCTCCGGCATCAATCAATACAGGATATTTTTTTCCTTTACCAACTTTTTCCATAGCTTCTACTATAAGCGCTGCGTCAGAAAGAAGGATCTCTGCGCCAGGTTTAAAGTGGATGTGTAAAATACCATTGTCTAACAGTGATACTATACTTTTTTTTAGTTCAATTTCGTGCATTGATCATTTAAATGATTAAGCAAACTATTCTGATCCTTTTTTTGTTTTTCCTGCAAACTTTTCTACAAGCTCAGGTAATTTTTCCAACGCTGCGTTTAAGCCCTGCGAGGATTTTGTGGAGATGAACTGTATTTCACTTCCTCTTGTAACCAGGAAACCTACCGGACCCAGACCTACACCAACGCCACCACCAACGCCGGTACCATTGTTATCGGTTTTTTTATCTTTGTTTTCGCCCATACCACCGCCAAAGCCAAGGCCAACCGACATAACGGGTATACACACATATTCGCCCAGGTTAAATTGCTGGCCAATGATTGTTTCTGTTCTTGCTTCAGATTTAAGAAAATCGGTAAGTTTGCTGATCGTTTCGTTTAAATTTTCCATTTTTTTTGTTTTAATTGTTTATGATCTTAGATATGCCCGGGTTATACGGGCCAAATTGTTTTTTATTCTTATGTTCACAATAGTGTTGCCCGTAAAATTTATTGTTATGTTCTTACGTGTTTTTACACTCAGTAAATAGATTATAGGATACAATATTCCATTTAACGCCATGTTGCCCGAATCTACTGTTATATAACACTCTTTAATGCTAAAACTTTTTAGAACAGACCACAGCTTTTTAACCTGAAAAACGCTTTTTTGTTTTGGTTGTTTTTTGTTGTTATCATTTTTCGTACCCGAAATTTTTGAAAGATCAATTTCCTTTTTCCAGGCTAAGATCTTTATTAAAAGCAAGGAAGGATTTTTATCAACAAAAAAATAAACGCTTACGAGTTTATGAAACCGGAATCTGTAAATTCCGGATCTGCTATCGATCTCTATATAAAAAGGCGCAAAAAAAAGATAGTTTATGCATAAAAATAAAATAATTAAAAGAACGGCTAAAAATATCATTTAAATAATTTTTACAATGCAAATATCGTTCTGTGGCAAAGTTTTTAAAATGATCGAAATCAATTTTTGATATGATCTATCGCAGTTAGCTCGTTTTTACAGGGCAGGCTATTTGCCATGCATTTAAGGTTGCCAGCTGTTGTTTCTGCAATATTTTGTAAAGCAGTTTGCGTGAGAAAAGCCTGGTGGGCTGTGATCATCACATTTTTATACGAAATCAATTTTTGAAATAACGGATCCTGGAAAGTGGAATTTGTATGATCGCGAAAGAAAAGCCCTTTTTCATATTCATAAACATCTAGCCCTATACCCCCAATAGTGCCGTTTTCAATAAAAGGAAAAAGATCTTCTGTTTTAATGATTGACCCCCGGGCTGTGTTAATAATAAAAACCCCTTTTTTCATTATCGAAAACAATTCTGCGTTAAGCAGGTGTTTTGTACTTTTATTTAACGGACAGTGAACGGATATTATATCAGAGTTGGCACATAAATTTTTAAGATCTGTAAAATGCAGGTCAGGTGTTGGGCAGGTGTTGGGATCGACATGTGGATCATAACAAAGTATTTTACATCCAAAACCTGTCATTATCTTTGCAAATACATTACCTATATTACCTAAGCCAATTATACCCACCGTTTTTTCGTGCAGATCAAAACCGGTCAGGCCATCCAACCTGAAATCATTTTTTCTAATAAGCTCCTGCGATAAGATAAGGTGACGGTTTAAAGCCATTAGCAAAGTAACAGCATGTTCGGCGACCGCATATGGTGAGTATGCAGGAACGTTTGTAACACTTATATTTAACGATCTTGCTTTTGCAATATCAACATGATCGAATCCTACAGATCGGAGCGCAATATATTTTATTCCCAGAGCAGATAATTTTTCGAGAACATTGGCATCCGCTTTATCCGAGGTAAATAATGATACCGCCTCGCACGAGTTTGCAAGGGCAACTGTATACTCGTTCAGCTCCTGTTCTATAAAAATAACTTTATTGCCAGTTAGCAGGTATTTTTCAAGGAAAGGCATTTCGAAATTGTGGCAACTATAAACTGCAATTTTCATTCAATTTCTATTACCTGGTTTAGAGTAGGTACAATAACATTCCAGTTGTATTCTTCTTTTATTTTTTCGGCAAAGGCAAGCGAAGATTCTTTTTCGCCGTGTGTTACAAAAACCTGCGAAGGTTCACTAACTATCCTGTTTAACCAGTCTAAAAGTTCTTTTTGATCTGCATGTGCAGATAAACCCTCAATTAATTCAATACTGGCTTTTACCGGCCACAATCTTCCGCGCATTTTTATTTCTTTGGCGCCGTCAAGTAACGCTCTGCCCCGCGTGCCCTCTCCCTGGTAGCCCGCTAGTAAAATTGTAGCATCAGGGTCGCCCAGGTATCTCTCAAAATAAGATAAAACTCTACCGCCCGTTGCCATACCGCTACTGGCAATAATTATTTTTGAGCTTTTATTTTTTATAACGTTTTGAGTTTCCTTGTCGTTGTGCACTAATCTTATTTCACTACAGATCTTTACTGAATCTTCCAATGATAGTTTATGCCATTCCGTATTATGGTGAAATATTTCAAGTACATGTGTTCCCATAGGGCTATCCATGTATATCGGAATTACCGGGATCTTATTTTCTGCTTTCAGTTTCCATAACAGATACATTATAAGTTGTGTTCGTTCAACGGCGAAGCTTGGAATGATAACGGTGCCGGTGCGTTCAATGGCTTTATTTATTGTTGTAGCCAATAACTGCTCAGAGTCTGATGGATGGATCCTGTTGCCATAAGTAGATTCAATAACAATTACATCCGCTAATTCTGGTTTTTCGGGAGCCCTTAATAAAGGATCTACCGGCCGGCCAACATCGCCTGAAAAAATCAGGAGCTTACCATTTAGTTTTAACTCAATAAAGCAGGCACCGATAATGTGGCCATTGTACCTGAATCTGAAAGAAGTATTAGGGTCAATATCAAACCATCTATTTACTATAACAGGAGTAAATTGCTGAAAAACTGCTTGCGCTTCTGCGGTATCATATAAAGGTTTTGCCGGATGGTGTTTGCTGTAACCATAGTGATTAGCGCGCTCTGCGTCTTCCTCCTGAATTTGAGCGCTATCTAATAATATTAGTTTTGCTATTTCTATTGTTGGCGCAGTAGAATAAATGCATCCTTTAAAACCTTGTTTTTTTAAAAGTGGCAGATAACCCACATGATCTAAATGTCCATGAGTTAATAATACAAAATCTATTTCAGAAACACTAAAGGGCAATTTTTCCCAATTCAATTTCCTTAGCTCTTTTAACCCTTGAAATAATCCGCAATCGATCATGATCTTTTTTTTGCCGGTTTCTACCAGGTATTTAGAACCAGTTACTGTACCGGCTGCACCTAAAAATTTGATTTTAATATTGCTCATATTTATGTGGTTGTTGTTTTTACGTTTATTAAATGCTGGCACAATTGTTCTGCTTCCTTCATTACGGTAGTAATGCGCGACTCTTTAATGCCGGCGCTTTGCAAAATAGGTTTGTTATTATAAATTTCTTTGCATAATACTATTGCCTTATCAAGTAATCTTTGTTTTTCCAGGCGGGTTAAAGAAGTAAGGCAGGTAATAGGATAGAGGCCATAAGAATCAATAAGATCCTTTATACCTTTATTCATTGGATAATCCCATGCCACTAAATTTAAACCTGCACAATTGCCGTAACGGGTCGCATCTATAGAGAATCTTGTATTTGTAACGACCCAGGCACGATACGATTTGTTTTTGCTATCGGTTTGTTTTAGCCATTGTTCTTCTACATCTTTAAACCGCGATTGTATATATAGCGGAACCTGAACATCGCTAAACTTGCCGGCCTGGTTGTGAAATTTGCATTCTATTATAGAAACGTCATTGTTTTTTTCAGCAATAATATCTATTTCGTGGGTAATACATTTCCCTTGTTCTACCTGGTCTACTTTTGTTGTATAGCCTTGGCAGTTCAATATTTCTGCAAAAAAACGTTCAAAAGGAAAACCCGAAGGACCCAATTCCATAATTGCATTTTTTAAATGATAACGCGCCGCAGTATGGCGCGAATTATTTTTAAGTTTTGAAAAAGCTAATTTATAGATCTGCTTGGTGGAAATACCTTCAAAAAGTTTAAGTGTTATTTCTTTTAAAACCGAATTTATTTGATCATCACTGGCTCCACTTCTTTCAAGTGATTTGCGTAGTTTTTGTTCCGAAAAGGGACTTTTCTCACCGCTCGATTTTGTTACATTTAAATTTTTACTCATGACTTATGTATTTGATATCAACCGATTTACTTAACTAGTCTTCATTAGCATTGTAAAGCTATTTTATCCGGGCGGAAAAAATTATGATGTGGCTTTTGCTACGGGATGATTATTATCATGTATTGTTTTGATAACGATTAGCAATTTTTGAAGCAAATAATTTAATATTTGTAAAAGCAGAGAGTTGATGAATGGTAATATTCATAAAAAAGAAATTTAAGAATATCTGGAAGCTACTTGGCCCCGGTTTTATAACGGGAGCAAGCGATGATGACCCTTCGGGTATTGCAACCTATTCGCAGGCGGGGGCGGGTTTTGGCCTTGCAACCTTATGGACCGCTTTGATCACTTTTCCGCTGATGGCAACAATACAGGAAATGTGCGCCAGGATAGGCCTCGTTACATCCGGGGGACTAACCAGTACTCTAAAGAAACACTACTCCCGGAAAGTTCTATACCTGATGATACTTTTCTCTTTTCCTGCAATTGTTTTAAATATTGGCGCAGACATTGCGGGTATGGGCGCTGTTGCAAATCTTTTATACCCGTCTGTTCACAGTAACATGTTCTCTATGATCTTTATTGCTGTGCTTATAATCTGTCTTACTTTTTTTTCATATCGCAAAATTGCCAATGTCATGAAATGGCTTTGTCTTGTTTTAATGGTATATGCTATCGTGCCTTTTTTACTTGAACAAAATATAACAGAAGTAATAAGAGCAACGTTTATTCCAGAAATAAAATTCGATAAAGATTTTATTTCTATGCTTGTTGCCATATTGGGAACAACAATTTCTCCATATCTTTTTTTTTGGCAAGCCTCAATGGAAGGCGAGGAACAAGCGCAGCGCCAATCTACAATTATGATAGATAAAGCCTGCATTCATAATATGAAACTGGATGTTAATATTGGCATGTTTTTTTCGAACTTGATAATGTATTTTATTATTTTAACCACGGGTAGCGTTTTATTTAAGAACGGAATTACCAAGATCGATAATGTTGAGGATGCAGCAATAGCTTTAAAACCCTTGGCAGGCGATGCAGCATATTTTTTATTTGCTATTGGGGTTATAGGAACAGGTTTTTTGGCAATCCCCGTTTTGGCCGGATCATTATCATATATGCTGGCAGAAACATTTGGCTGGGAAGAAGGATTGAATAAAAAATGGCATGAAGCAAAAGGTTTTTACCTTACGCTAATAGTATCTATCGTTTTGGGGCTACTAATTAATTTTAGTGATATCGATCCGATAAAAACCTTAGTTTTTACTTCAATAGTTTACGGTATTACGGCTCCGTTTTTGATCGCCATTATTCTTCACGTTTGCAACAATAAAAATGTAATGGGTAATAATACCAATAATAGATTGGCCAATGTTCTTGGATTTGCAACACTTATTATCATGTTATTTGCAGTAATAACATGGTTCGTTTTATAAAATTTTCAAATAAAATATTAGTGAACTGCTCTTTTTCGCAGGTTCTCTGCGATACTTTCTTTTTGGCTGATGAAATCTGACAACATAAGAATGACCGTTAAAAGGGAGGTTGGGGTTTCCGCAGATCAGGTTTTTTTTGCAGGAATAGAAATAATACAAAATATTTTTATTCGTATTGATAAAACTGTTTTGTAAGCGTAATAATACCAACAGTAAGTATTAAAAATAAAACAGTAAGTTTAAATTGTTTATCGGTAAAATGATTTAATATTTTTTTTGCAATAAATGTGCCTGTAAAGCCAACCGCAATTAAAATGGGAATAAGATAAAGATCGTGATTATGTACATACCCATTATTCCAATACACAATACTCCTGGATAAATCAATTCCCAGGTCGATCAATGCTGAAGTTGTAATAAAGATACTTTTTTCGAGATTAAATGATGCTAATACAATTCCCCGAACAGCGCCACCTGTGCCAACAATTCCCGCCATTAAGCCAGAAAGTGCGCCGCCACCAATTGAGTTTAATAAATTTGGCTTAATCACCAGGCTTTTAAACAATATTAATGTGAGACTGAAGCAAATTAAAAAACCGGCCAGAATTTTTTCCAAAATAAGCGAATTAAAATAGTTGCTCAGATTTGCACCGATAATAACAAAAATAATAGATGGAATACCCATTCTAATAACGAGGCGTTTGTCGAAACCGTTTCTGAATAAAGTGATCTTAGAAATATTACTTGCCAGATGAAACAAAGCAGTTATACCCAATACAGAATAAAAATCAAGAAAAAAGCCGGCAATTGGCACAAAAAATAAAGAGGAGCCAAAGCCACCTATGGTTCCTAAAATTTCGGCTATTATTGCAAGAAGAGTAAAATAAATAATATTTTCAGTGGTCATGGCGGCAATTCTTTTTCTTCCGTAGATCAAAGTAAAATTAGCTCTGATAAGCATTTAACATCATGACCATTATTAGCATATAAAATGACTTTGGTCAGTTTTTCAATTTATACTATTGAATAATTTTGACTTATGAATAAAATTTCAGTCTTTTTTTTGTTTTTAGTTCTCCTGAATTCGTGTACTAACAAGCAAGAAAAAATTAAACCCAAAGTACAGCCAATCTCAGAATCGGTCTATGCATCAGGAACCATAAAAAGTGAGAACCAGTATGAAGCTTTTGCTAACGTAAACGGAATTATTAATAACATCTTTCTCTCTGATGGAGATAGTGTACATGTGGGAACCCCGGTCTTAACGATCTCGAACGAACTACAGCAATTAAACGAGGAAAACGCAAAACTTTCTGCCCAATTTTCAGACCTGGATGAGAATAAAAGCAAATTGGATGAAGCTTTGTCGTTAATAAGTATTTCCAAAGATAAAATGAAACTTGATTCGCTATTGTATTTCAGGCAAGCATTACTCTGGAAACAACAAATTGGAACAAAGGTAGATCTGGAACAGCGCGAATTTGCCTACCAGAACTCAAAAAATGCATTTTATAATGCTAATCTCAGCTACCGGGATTTAAACCGGCAATTAAATTATACATCAGCTCAGTCAAAAAAGAACTTACTTATTGCTGAGAAACTTAAAAGTGATTACGTCGTAAAAAGTGAGATCGATGGCATCGTATATAGCATTATTAAAAAAAGGGGCGAGATTGTTGGGTTACAAACGCCACTGGCAATAATTGGCGATGCGAAAAATTTTATTTTAGAAATGCAGGTTGACGAAAATGATATTTTAAAAATAAGGTCAGGGCAAAAGGTATTAATAACTTTAGATAGCTATAAAGGCAAGTTGTTTGAAGCCGTTGTTACCAAGATAGATCCATTAATGAACGACAGGAACAAAACGTTTATTGTCGAAGCCAGGTTTATAAAGTCGCCGGAAGTTCTATACCCCAACATTTCGTTTGAGGCAAATATCCTCATTCAGTCTAAAGCACAAGCTATGGTTATACCAAGGCGCTACGTGCTTAACGACTCAATTGTTGTAAAAATAGATAAGCAGCAGGCGATCATAAAAACAGGCCTGAAGGATTATGATAATATTGAAGTGATTTCCGGAATAACCAGTAAAGATCAACTGATCTTACCTTTAAAATGAATATTAAGTTAATTGTAAACGTTGCTTTTGCGTTATTATCAGCGAGATGGCGGCAGTCGCTTGTTGCTGCAATCGGAGTTACTTTTAGTATAACCATGTTCATTGGCTTATTAAGTTTTATGTCTGGATTAAATGAGTTGCTTGATGGTTTAGTGGTAAATAGAACGCCGCACGTTAGGTTGTATAACGAGATCTTGCCAACTAAAACACAACCAATTAACAAGTCGTTAAAATATAAAGGCAGTTACAATTTTATAAGTTCCATAAAACCTAAAAACGAACGCCTGGAAATATATAACGCCTTAACAATAATCAATTACTTAAAAAAACAACCCGAGGTAGTTGGTGTTGCGCCTAAGATTACCACACCGGTATTTTACAATGTAGGAAATATAAATCTTACAGGAGTTTTAAATGGCATAGATGTTGAACAGGAAAATCGCTTGTTTTTATTTAACGACTATGTGGTTAGTGGTAATTATATAGATCTAAAAAATATTCCTAACAGTATAATTTTAGGAAAAGGAGCAGCCGAGAAGATGCTTGCAAATATTGGCGATATTATCCAGATCACGGCTCCCAGCGGCGAACGTATCAATTTAAAGGTCGTTGGCTTTTTTCAAACAGGTTTGCAGGAGGTAGATAAGGTACAAAGTTACGCTTCACTAAAAACTGTACAAAATATGCTTGGGCGATCGAATAGTTATGTTACAGACATACAGATAAAATTAAATAACATATTATTAGCGCCGGGCTTAGCGAAAATATATGCGTTGTTATTTGATGTTGAAGCAGTGGACATTCAAACTGCAAATTCTCAATTTGAAACAGGCAGCTTTATCCGCGGCCTGATTTCCTACGCCGTGGGTGTTACTTTATTGATTGTAGCGGGGTTTGGAATTTATAATATTTTAAACATGATGATATATGAAAAAATGGACTCAATTGCAATATTAAAAGCCACCGGGTTTTCGGGCAAAGATGTAAACTTAATGTTTATAACGATCGCATTAAGTATTGGCGTTTTCGGCGGTTTGCTTGGACTTGTTTTTGGATTTGGTTTATCCGAGATAATAGACCATATACCATTTAACACAGCGGCATTGCCAACTATTAAAACCTATCCTATTAATTATAATCCAAATTTTTATATTATAGGAGGTGTTTTTTCTGTAATAACAACTTATTTTGCCGGTTATTTTCCTTCACGCAAAGCAAGCAAGATCGATCCGGTAATAATTATCAGAGGTAAATGATATGGAACAAATTATCCTGGAAGCAAAAAAGATCTCAAAGTATTTTCACGATCCTGTTTCGATACAGGTGTTAAAGGATATTAATTTTGCGGTTAAAAAAGGCGAATTTGTCTCTATCATTGGTAAATCCGGTTGCGGCAAGTCCACATTGCTTTACATACTTTCAACAATGGATACAGATTACCAGGGCGAACTTTTTATAAATGGTATTAACATGAAAGATAAAAAGGAAGCAGCGCTCGCAAAAGTGCGAAATGAAGAGATCGGTTTTGTTTTTCAGTTTCATTATCTTTTAAATGAATTTTCAGCAATAAAAAATGTAATGCTTCCGGGATTAAAATTAGGTAAGTACACGGAAAAGGAGATTGAACACAAGGCTTACGAAAAACTTAAAATATTAGGAATAGAAAACGAAGCACTGAAAAGCCCTAATCAACTTTCGGGCGGGCAGAAACAACGGGTGGCAATTGCCAGGGCCTTAATAAATGACCCGGTTATTATTATGGGAGATGAACCAACCGGTAACCTTGATAAAAAAAACAGTGAAATTGTTTTTAATGTTTTTAAGGAACTTTCGGTAGAATACAAACAATCTTTACTCATAGTTACGCATGATAATGAGTTTGCGCTAAAAACCAACCGCATTATTGAAATGCAGGACGGAAGTATCATCAAAATGTAAACGGGTTTAATGTATCAATCTGTCTCAGATTTATTTGCTTTTACGCTTTTGTTTCCTGAAATATTTTTTGAAAGGCCACGAATATTTTAATGCCTCCATATTCTGGTTAAAATTACCTGATGCGTAGTTTATGTTTTCAATACTCTGATTAAGGTGATGAACAAAGCTGGTATCAGTAAGTAAAGTTCCAATGGCTCCGTTCCCTTTTTTTATTTTGTCGGAAATGGTTTTAAAATTTCCGGAAACAAAAGCCAGGGTATCACTCAACGACTTTATATTAACAACGGTTTGATTTAATTTGCAGGATAACGACGTATCAGTTAATAAAGCACCAAAAGCGCCTTTTCCTACCTTTATTTCTTTGGTGATCTGGCTTAGATCGCCGGTGAGCATTGCCGTATTATCTCCTGTGATCCTGAATTTAACGATCGCTTTTTTTACATTTTCTGCAACCGCGGTATCGGTTAATAAATGCCATAAAGAATTTGTATTATTGAATTTTTCTGAAACATCTTTTAAGTTGCTGGTTATTATTTGAAGATTGGAGTTAGTAGCGGTTAATGTCCGTAAGGCATTATCCATTTGAATTGATCTCAATGTCGTCATAACGTCGCCATCCGAAACAGGGGCTATGCCTTTTTTACCTGGAGATATGTTTATTAATTTATTGCCCAGCAAACCATCCGTTCCAATTGCTGCAATGGCATTTTTAGAGATATACCTGGTGCAATTTTCGTCGATGCTAAATTCAACTTTAATAGTTGTATCTGAGTTAGCGTAAACTTTTGAGATAGTGCCAACGTTAATACCATTGAAGCGAACGTTGTTACCCGGAAGCAAACCACCAACATTATTAAAATCTGCACTAACATTGATAGAAGACCGAAACAAATTACTTTTGCTGCCAATGTAATATAAGCCAAGTATCAGAAGGGTGGTGCCTGTCAATACAAAAGCTCCGAGTTTTACTTTATTTGAACTTTGTTCTTTCATTACGTATCAATCAAAAAATTGTTTTATTTTAGGGTCATTCGATCGCTTTAATTCTTCGTACGTGCCCATTGTATAGCAGCTGCCGTCCATTAACAACACTATACGGTTGGCTGTTATACGAACACAATTCATATCGTGCGAAATAATAATTGACGAGGTATTATATTTTTTTTGTACCTCGAGCATTAATTGACATATTTCTCTTCCGGTTACCGGATCGAGCCCGGTTGTTGGCTCATCGTATAAGATAATGCTGGGTTTAAGGATCAATGTGCGTGCAAGGGCTATGCGTTTTCTCATGCCACCCGACAGTTCGTCTGGCATCATATCAATGGTCTCTGAAAGCCCCACATTTGCCAGTGCCTCTGCAACAAGATCATCAACATTTACTTTTGAGTTTTTAATCCAATGGCGCCTCAAAGGAAATTCAAGATTTTCTCTAACCGTCATCGAATCATATAATGCATTGCTTTGAAAAAGAAAACCAACTCTTGCCCGCATTTCGTCGAGCCGGGCATGATCAAGATCGGGAATATTTTTACCAAAAACTTCTATTCTTCCTGCATCGGGGTTTAACAGGCCAATTATACATTTAATGAGCACAGATTTACCGGAACCGGATTTACCAAGTACAACAAGATTTTCGCCGGCTTTAAGATCGATATTAAATTTGCGCAGTACGTGGTTATTGCCAAAGGATTTTTTTAAATCTGATATATTAATTACGGTGTTGCTTTCCATGGGTATCAGGTAATATTAAATATGTCGGCAATTTGAGCTGCCATGAGGTCAATAATAAAAACAACAAAAGTCGAAAGAACAACGGCGGCATTAGCTGTTCTTCCTACACCCTGGGTTCCGTTTTTTGTATTATAGCCCTTAAAACATCCTATGATGCCGATTGCAAATCCGAAAAAGAAAGATTTTATGATGGAAGGTAATACATCGCCGAACGAGAGCTTGGCAAACACCTGGGTAGTGAACAAATGAAAACTAACAATCTGTTTCATGTTAATTCCGAGGTAGGCTCCGTATAAAGCAATTGTGTCGCTTATAATTACTAATAACGGTAACATAAGTATGGTGGCAACTACTCGCGTTACAACAAGATACTTGTATGGATTTGTGCCTGACACTTCCATTGCATCAATTTGTTCGGTTACTTTCATAGATCCAAGCTCAGCACCGATGCCCGAGCCTATTTTTCCGGCACAGATAAGCGCAGTTATTACCGGAACGATCTCGCGAACGAGAGATACCGAAACAACCGAGGGAAGCCAGGATTCAGCTCCAAAAGCCTTCATAGAAGGATGTGATTGGATCGTTATTACCAAACCCATAATAAAACCGGTAACGCCTGCCAGTAATAATGTTTTATTTCCGATCTGGTAACACTGCTGCAACATTTCGGCAAATTCGAATCGGCGGCTAAATATTTCCTTAAAAAATCTAACAGCAAAACTGTAAAGTTCACCGGCCTCACTAAATATTTTATTTAAGGCGTTTTTTTTCATCTACGATCTTTTCATCTTTTTGAACCATACAAAACCCGCCCATAAGCTGGTAGCAGCAAATACAGTAAAAAAATCCCAAATGTAATTGCTAAGCTGGTCGTAAAAATAAATGCCCACACATACGCCAAAACATACAAGGCATATTTTTATCAATCCAAGTTCGGCGTTTGACCATATTAATTTTTTTGTTAAAAAATTCATCGCTGGCAAATTTTATTCGTGAATAGCCATAACCGGTATTTTTGCCGAGAACACGATTTTTTTTGTGGTTGTTTCAAAGAACAGGTTGTAAAAGACAGAATGTTTTTTGCTGATGATAGAAACCATATTAATACCGGCGCCTGCGCAGGCTTTTTTTACCCCACTTTGAATGTCTTTTGATCTGATGGTTTCTATCGGAAGGTTTTTGCCGTTTAGCTTAATGGTTTTTACCGGTACTAACCCAATTTCATTTTCGGTTCGTACATGTAATACGTTTAACCTGCTTTTTGAGTCACTAACGAATTTTTCAAATTGCGCCAAAGATGGTTTTAAAAGTTTTTCGCTGGTATCTACAGCCAGTAATATCTTAGATAGATTATGATCCTTGTAATTTGAAGGCACGATAATAACAGGGCAGTTTATTTTACCTGCTAACCTTATACCACTGCTTTCAAAAATAAATTTTGAGATCTTATCTTTTGCAGATAATCCCATAACAGCAGCTTGTACCTTATGGGTAGAGGTAAAATTTTCGATCTCTGTTTTCAGATCTCCAAAAGTTGTAAAATAATCTATTTTTATTTTTGGAAATTCTTTTTGCAATTGTAAGGCCAAAGCTTTTGTTTTTTGGTTGCTCGAGCTTTTTTGCGCTGTAAAACTTATACCATATAAGCCCACATTTGAGTGAATGATGGGCGTTTCGAATAGATTAAATAACATTAGTTTGCAATGTAATTTACTTGCTAAAAATGCTGCGTATTTGCACGCGTTTAGTGAGGCCGGCGAAAAATCTGTGCCAGCAATAATTGTTTTCATATTATTTGCTTTTTGATTGTTAAAAAGAAAGCCCAATCCTGGAAGATAGACTGGGCTTTGAAACTCTGGTAATTAAGCTACAGTGATTTCCTTTTTTGGAAGAATTTTTGTTTCTTCTTTTTTTGGAACGCTCAATTTCAGAATTCCGTCATTGTATTTAGCGTCGATCTTATCCGCATTAGTATTGTCGGGTAGCGTGAAGGAGCGCGAAAAGGAATTATAGGCAAATTCCCTTCTTGTAAAACGTTTATTCTCTTCAGTTTTTTCTTCTTTTTTTTCTGCGGTGATCGTAAGTATGTTATTGTCAACGTTTATCTTAAAATCGTTCTTTTTAAAACCCGGCGCTGCAAATTCAAGACTAAATTCTTTGGCACTTTCTTTAATATTTACAGCAGGTAAAGACTGGCCAAATTCTTTCTCAAGCCAGTTTTTGCCTAAATACTTTGCGCTATCAAAAATATCAGTGAATAGCGTTGGAGCGAAATTTTCGTTTTTGTTTTTCATGATTACTATTTTTGAGTTTTATAATTATAATGTCTGGTACAAAATTACAATGGATACGTATGTTTAAAAATGATGCATCGCAGCTAAAAAGATGACGTTAGTCAGTAGTTTTCGAAGTACTGCTTAAAGCTTCGCCCTGCCTGTTTTGTTCTGCAAGCGACCAACCATCCGTAACAGTCGTTTCTAACCATACTTTACCAGATTTTCTAAATACCTGTACGCTTAAACCATAAACATCCTGAAATTTCTGTTCAAGATCAGAAACAGTGAGGTTTGGGGTTATTGTGATTTGTCCCTTATTGTGAATGGTTCTGCATTCTTCAAGGGTTTTTGCGTTATGCTTCATTAGTTTTTTAGCCGACGGACCTCCAACTTTATGCGGCTTCGAGAAAAATTCAATCTTAAGAAAAGGAAAAAGGGTATTGAATTCTTCCTGGATCGCAAAGATCTTTCGCTTATCGTTTATAGCTATTTTCA
The DNA here is from genome assembly GCA_044226875.1 of Bacteroidia bacterium. Taxonomy (GTDB): domain Bacteria; phylum Bacteroidota; class Bacteroidia; order B-17B0; family Aurantibacillaceae; genus Aurantibacillus. The sequence continues at coordinate 335,734 of JBGAGD010000002.1, read as the reverse complement.
TTTTTATTATTTATTGCGTAGTTAACGTAGTTTGCCAAAAAGAAATCCCAACACGGCAGCAAATAATACAGCAGTAATTGTATTGTCCATTTTTCCTGCGTAAGACAGGAGCATGCCGCCCAATAAAACCACAAATATCAAAATAGCTTCTAAAGTAGTTTTGTACATATTAGGTACAGTATATGCTTCAGTATAGCCCTTTACAAGGGTTTTGAGAAAATTTCCTCTTCTATGGTTTTTTTTATTTTCACCAAGTAATGTAGAAATCTCTTCATCGGTGATCTGTCCGCTGGCGATCTTTTCTTTTATTGATTTCGTATCCATATTATTTTAATTATGTAAAGCTAATAGCGGAACGTTTGTATGAAATGCCATTCTTTTTGTATTTGGTTCGTGGAAGATGTTTTGCAGCATGGAGTGTTTTCTGGGAATCATTACGATCATATCCATTTTCTTATCAGTTACAAATTCGTTTATCCCTTCTACAATGTTCTTGTCGTGAATGTAATGTAATGAGTGCTCAACGTCATCAAAAGAATTTTCAAGGTCAATAAAATCGGATACTGCTTCTTTAACCGTAGGAACAAAATCTTTTTTATTTATTACGTTAAGTACATATACGTGTGACCTGAATAAATTAACAAGTTCTTTGAACAGTGTGAACGTTTCTTTGGATTCGGTTTCCAGGTAATCACAAGCAAATGCAATTCTTTTTGGTTCAATAAATTTTACCTTATTGTCAATAGCCAGAACAGGGCAATTTGAAGATCTGATCAACGCGGTGGTAACACTGCCGATTAACCTTTCTGAAACGAAACCCGCACCATGCGTACCAATTACTATCAGATCCACTTTATTTTCTTTTGTATATGAGTTGATCTCATCAGCACCAAAACCCCAAACACAAGCCAGGTCAATATTTAAAGTATCGCCATGCTTTTTTAGCATTTCGTTTTTTAAATTCCTGAGTTTATTTAAAGCGTCGGCTTCCAATTCATCCAATGCAGGTGCAATTACCATAACATCTGATGTTACAACGGGTACATGGTAAGCATGAAATAATACTATTTTTGCTTTTGCGCGTTTGGCAATTTCAGCTGCATAATCTGCAGAATTTGCAGAGATAGCCGAAAAATCTGTTGGAACCAGGATTGTTTTCATGAGTCATTTTTAAAGTTTAAAAAATAAGTACTACCAGGTCAAGCACAACTGCCAAAGATGCCAGGTACAAGATCGATTTCATAGGCGCAACGGCTAAGATATAGGCTAGCGTAATAATTGTTGGAAATGCAATTAACGAAAGCTGCAACGCATCTCCGTTCGCCCCAAACGAAGCCGCTATCCCACCTAAACAACCGGTTATAAGAACAATCATAGATATAATGCCGTAACGGCTAAATTCTGCTTTATCCCAAAACGTTTTATTAGTGGCGTTACTCTTTTGGTTTGTTTTTGCCATTGATTTTGTAGAATGAATTGTTGTTTCCATATTTATTATTTTTTAGGGTTTAAAAATTAGATGATCGATCGATAAAATATTCCAGCTTTGAGGAATGATGAGTAACAAAAGGATCAATACCAGGCGCGGAAAAACATAACGGGTATCCCACACAGGAGTGTTTATGCCGAAGCCAATGGCAGCAATTAATAAGTTAAGGCCAAGCATGTATAAAGTTATATATTGAAAAAAGCCAAAGATTAAAAACACCCCGCCGATCAGTTCAGTATAAGAAGTAAACCACGAGCCTGTTACTATCAAAAATCTTGGAATTCCTTTTTTTGTAAAATCCTCTTCAAACGTTTGAATAACGTTTTTGATCTTTATATTAAATACCGCATCATAGCCCTGGAAAAAGAACAGACAACCTAAAAATAACCTCGCCAGCAGTTCTGCAGCAGCATAATTGTATTGATTGAGCGATTCCATTTTTTTGTTCAGTAATAATTATAGAACAAAATTAGAGCGAAACACCCGGTAAATGAATGAGGTAGGTCAGAAGGATGTATGACCTTCGTCAGTAAGGCGCGGCTTTACGCTGCAAAGCCAAACAAACATGAGTAAAATTTTTTAGGTAAAAAGGCGAAGGTGATTCCCCTTGAACAAAATCAAAGTGCCGATCTGGCCTTTTGAGTGTATTAGTTATAGATATTCAATTCTTCATTGAAGCCAGTTTGGCATAATTGATAATTGAAATGGTGCCGCCGTTTATTTCGATCAATTTGTCTTCTTTAAAATCGCTTAAGGTGCGTATCACGGTTTCTGTGGCGGTACCAACCATATTAGAAAGATCTTCACGAGATACGTTCATGCTGAAGTTTGTTTCGTTTTCTTTTTTATACTTGTCGGATAGTTTTACAAGAGCTTCAGCTACTCTTTTTCTTACCGAGTTATATGCAAGTTTTACAAGTTGTTTTTCTTTTTCTTTTAAATTATCCGAAAGTATCTCTATGAATTTTTTCGATATTTCAGCGTTTTTATAGATGAGCGAAAAAAAATCGTCCTTTGGGATCATATATACTTCAGAATCTTCTAAAGTTGTAGCCGAACTGGTATATTTTTCGTCCTTTAGCAAGGATAAATAACCAAAAAAATCTCCTTCTTTATGTAATTCTGTGATCAGTTCTTTTCCCAGTTCGTTTGTTTGATATGTTTTTACTTTACCTTTATTTACAAAATAGATACCTTTTGGAAAACTGCCTTCTTTATAAATATCCGTTTTCTTTTTGTAGTTCCTAATATCGCGCTCTTCCGAAAGTTTTTTCAACGATTCAATCCCTTTGGCTTCGTTTATAAAGTCATTTAAGCCGTCGAGGTTTTTAGTAAATTCTTTTTTAAGTATCTCGTTCTTTTTTAACCTGCTTTCAATTGCATTTAATAATTCAATATCATCAAAAGGTTTGGTAAGATAATCATCCGCACCCATTTCCATTCCCTTTCTAAAATCGTTGCGTTCTGCCTTGGCGGTTAAAAAAATAAAAGGGATGCTTGCTGTTTCGTCATTTTTAGATAAAAGATGCAAAGCTCCATGTCCGTCTAGTACGGGCATCATAATATCACAAATGATAAGGTCGGGTTTTTCCTTTTGAGCTACCTCTACACCAATTTTTCCGTTTTCGGCGGTAATAACATTATACTGCGCAAGTGTAAGAATCTCGGCTGTATTCTCGCGTACATCCTTATTGTCTTCTATTAAGAGAATTTTTTTCATTTGGGAAGAATTATTGTGGGATTACAATTATAAACTCAGAACCTTCATTTTCTTTACTTTCAAAATCAATGGTACCACCCATCAGGTCAACATAACGGGCTACAATATTTAAACCCAGGCCTGTGCCTTGAATGTGTGTAGCATTATGGGCCCTAAAAAAACGCTCAAACAAATGTTTTTGATCTTCTTTTGAGATCCCGATTCCGTTATCCTTTATAGAGATCTTTATAGCAGAATTAAGTACCTGGGCATAAATAATTACAGAACCACCTTGCGGCGAAAATTTAATGGCGTTAGAGATCAGGTTAAAGAGTACATTTTTAAGTAATTTTTTGTCAAATAATGCCTTATCATTTCCTGTAAATTGCTGAATAAGTTGCTGGCCGTTTATGGCAAGGGGTTTCATTTCGGTGATCACATCAGCAATAAAAGTTCTTAAATTATCTTCCTGCGGCATATTTTCCACCTTCCCTTCTTCCAACTTGCTAACCGATAAAAAATCGTTGAGGATATCAGTTAGATTATTGATGGAAGTTTTTATTTTACTAACATGTTTTACCTGGTTTTCCTTATCATTTTGTTCGCCATATTTTGTAACCAGCGACAGGGACGACATCATTGTGGTAAGCGGCGTTCTGAACTCATGTGAAGCCATTGACACGAAACGTGTTTTAAGTTCATTTAGTTCCTTCTCTTTATTTAAAGCATTAAAAAGATCTTTTTTTGTTTTTTCCAATTCCTCGATTGCTTCCTCGAGTATAAGTGTTCTGTTCTTTACCTGGTTTTCAAGGTCGGCAGAATAATTTTTTAACTTGGCTTCTGCGTTTTTACGAACGGTAATATCAACTATAAAGGCAATAACAAATTTTCCGTCCTTATTTGAATAAGGGCTTAAACTTATTTCAACCGGTATCTCGCTACCGTCTTTTTTTTGGCCGAACAGATCCATACCGGCACCCATCGATCGCGGATGTGGATTTTCATTATACCCTTCACGATGTTTTGCGTGTGCTTTAAAACGTTTCGGTATCAATACTTCAATTTTTTTACCCAGCAGTTCATTTTTTTCGTAACCGAAAAGTTTTTCTGCACTGGGATTAATGCGCATAATCTCCCCTTTATCGTTTGTAACGAGAATTCCTTCAGTAGCGTAAAGAAATAAGGCGTCAAGGCCTTCTTTGCTATCCATCTTCTTAATATTAAGGGTGTTCACAGTAAATTTAATTATTTTTTTATAAAGATAAAAATCATGCTTTTTGTAAAATATGACCAAAGTCATATCGCTATTTGAGTGAGGTCATCTCCATATCGGTTGAGTTACCAGACATTTGATACAAAAAACCGATGTCGGAAAGCGAGATATTAAAATTCCTGTTAATCGAGGCCAAACATGACCTTTTAATAAGCGAAAGGAAGTTTCAAACTCTTATCGAAAAGAGTTTTGATATGATCTCTCTTGTTTTGCCAAACGGACAGATAACTTACGCCAGCCCGGCATTATGTAATGCATTAGGTTACGCCAAAGAAGATATTTCCAGGAAGCATGACCTGGAGCTGATACATAAAGAGGACATAGCGACCCGGATCGACAGTATACAAAATGTAATAAATGTGCCCGGTACATCTGTTTTTTTAAAGCAACGTATCCAAAAAAAAGACGGTGGTTGGCTGTGGTGCGAAGGTACAATCACCAATATGCTAAACGAGCCGGGTATTAGCGCATTAGTTTCTAATTTCAAAGACATAAGTCATAGAATTGAGATCGAAAAAGCACTCGAAAAAAAAGATAAACGGTTTAGGGATTTTTTTGAAAATGCTCCGGAAGCAATTACTATAGTGGATGTAGAAAGCATGGCTTTTGTAAAACACAACACAAATGCCGTAACCCTGCTTAAACAATCTTCCGAAGAATTATTGAAAAAAGGGCCCCTCGATTTTTCACCCAAGTATCAACCATGCGGAAACACTTCTTTAAAAAAAGCGCAGGAAATGATAATGCGAACGCTAAATGGGGAAAAAATGATTTTTGAATGGTTAGCGGTTAACGGTTTGGGTGAATCTTTCTATTGTGAGGTACGCCTGCGGCTGTTAAGCGATAGTCCAAAACACCGTATCTATGCCAGTTTTGTTGATATTACGGAAAGAAAGGAAAAAGAAAAGATATTAAACGAGCAAAATCAAAGGCTCTCAGAAATTGCTGCGTTTCAGTCGCACCAGGTGAGGCAGCCCGTTGCAAATATACTTGGATTGATAAGCCTGTTTAATTTTGAAGATCATAACGATCCCATTAATCACCAGATTTTGCAAAAGATGCAACTGGCAGCACATAATTTTGATAGTATAATTAAACAGATAGTTAATAGGGCAAATACAGAAAAGCGATGATATGTATCATTATAACAAAGGAGATTTGTCATTTAACAGGTTTAAAAATGTAGCGAACTTTGCTCTAAATCATTAACAAAATATATTATGAAAACTGAAAAAATTTATACGCAGCACGAAGAAAATAAAGAATGGATGAGCAATTTATTGTTTTATCGCGATGAGATCAAAATAATGAATGAGAGAATTGCTGAGATCGCTTCCAAGAATACTTCAAAAGAAGTACTTGCCCAAATAGAACATTTTCAAAATCAATTGTTGATACAGACAAATCAACTAAGCATCTTAAAACACGATCTTAACCTGGATAATGATGCGATTGATAATGAAATAAAAAAGAATTCGGTGGCCGTTGATCACAGAAGTATTGAAGATCATGCAGGGATAAGAGAGAAAATGGCCGCATTTGAAAAAATATTTTCTTCTTTTAAAAAAGAATTAAATGCTTTTTTAAGTAAATGGATGTGATCTCATGAAAAGGTTTCATTTTTCGGATATAAGTTTTGCGGCGCTGGTAATTTGTGGATTACTTAATCTGGCATTCAATATTACAAGCACTACAAAACAAGAAGACAAGCCTATTACGTTAGAAGACTTTAACAGACAAATAAATAAAAAAGATACTTTGGTTTTAGTTTATTTTTCTGCGCAATGGTGCACTGTATGCGGTAAGATGAAACCTGTTTTACAGGAAATAGAAAAGGATTTTGGCAACAAGCTGTGCTTGTTGAAAATAGATACTGACAGGGATAAAGAAATAACAACAGCATTTGATATTGATGCCTTGCCGGTTTTTATGATCTATAAAAATGGCTGCCAGGAGTGGGTTTATGTTGGTTTAGTTGATAAAGCTGTTTTAAGGGGCGGAATAAAAAAATATCTCTAACATTCTATCATGCAAAAGTACGATTTTGTTTTATCGGGTGGAGGTGCCAGGGGTTTTGCGCACATTGGGGTAATCAAAGCGCTGCAAGAGCAAGCCATCACCTTTAATGCAATAAGCGCAACCAGTTCTGGCGCAATTGTTGCGGCTTTTTTGTGCGATGGATATACGCCTGATGAAGTAGCTAAGATCTGTCGTGAAGGAATACCAATTACACGATTTAACTTCCATTTTACGCAGGGATTTTTATCCATTGAAGCCTTGCGAAAATTGTTCGAAAAATATTTACGCAGTAAAACATTTGATGAGCTGAAACATCCCCTGTACGTTAGTGTAACCGATCTCGACAACGGAAGCCAGGTAATTATCAATAAAGGCTTACTTGCAGATGCTTTGATCGCATCGGCATCTATACCCATTATATTTCCGCCGGTGATTATAAATGGAAAGCACTATGTTGATGGTGGTTTGAGTGGTAATTTGCCTTCTGAACCTTTTAAAAACTCGCACCTTAAAACAATAGGTGTGCATGTAAACCCTTTAAACAGCTATAATTCAGAAGATAATGTTATGAAACAATTGGAAAGGATATTGCATTTAAGCATAAGGGAAAAAGTAATGCGCGAGAAAGAACGGCTGCATTTGTTTATTGAACCCGAAGGGTTGAAGGAGTTTGGCTTATTCGATACGAAAAAGATAGACAAGATAATTGAAATGGGATATGATCATACAAAGGCGTTGATTTATTCAAATGCCCTGCCATAAAAAGATAGCCGGGCCGTTAACGATCTTAACATAATTGTCTTACGCATGATATCGGTCATTTGTGCTTAATGAAGAGTGAAGTTTATTTGTATTAAAATTCTAAAATAATGGCAATCTATCAACGACATGGAATAATGCCTGACAAAAGGCATACAGTATTTAAAAAGAAAGACGGTTCTTTATATCATGAAGAACTATTCGGAACTGAAGGTTTTTCAGGAACCTCTTCATTGTTATATCATCTCTATCCGCCTACAATGGTTAAAGCACTTGGTAAAGCGCACTATGCAAGACCCGAAGTTGCGATAGAAGATAATCTAAAGGCATTAAGCTTTATGCCGTTGGATATTGAACCGGAAGAAGATTATTTGCAAAGCCGAAAGGTTTTTTTCTTTAACGATGATATGCAGATCGGTATGGCGGCACCATCCGCTTCGATGGACGAATATTTTTTTAAGAATGCAGATTCTGACGAATTATTATTTATTCATAAAGGCGAAGGTTGTTGTAAAACAATGTATGGCACTGTAGATTTTGAATATGGCGATTACGTTGTTATACCAAGAGGAACGGTTTACAAACTGGAGTTTAAGACTAATGACAATAAAATTTTAATGATCGAATCGCATAGCCCTGTAAGAACACCTAAGCGATACCGCAATGAATTTGGCCAGTTGCTCGAACATTCTCCGTTTTGTGAGCGCGATTTTAAGTTACCATACAATCTAAAAACGCACGATGAACGAGGTAGTTTTAAGATCATGATAAAGAAGCGTGGCCTTATTTATCCTTACACTTATGAAACACACCCGTTCGACGTTGTAGGTTGGGATGGTTATAGCTACCCTTATGCTTTTTCTATTTTTAATTTTGAGCCTATAACCGGCCGCATACACATGCCTCCACCAATTCATCAACAGTTTGAAGGACGCAATTTTGTTATATGCTCATTTGTACCGCGCCTGTATGACTATCATCCAAATGCCATTCCTGCGCCATACCACCATAGCAATGTTGATGCAGATGAGATCCTTTATTATGTTGATGGCGATTTTATGAGCCGCAATAACATCAAAGCAGGGCAATTTACGTTACATCCCGCGGGCATACCCCATGGGCCGCACCCCGGCGCTATCGAACGAAGTATTGGTAAAAAAGAAACCAAAGAGCTTGCGGTAATGATAGACCCATTTAACCCATTAAAAATAACAATCGATGCTATGAAGTATGAAGTAAAAGACTATTTCAAATCGTGGATAAGTGAAGGTATTAAACATTAAACAGATTTATTATGGAAACAAAAGACTTAACGAACATTAAAAATTTTGACTACAACGGTGAAAAAGTTTTTGCCGGGGCGAAAGATTTTTTACCCATAGATGGGACGGATTATGTTGAATTATATGTTGGTAACGCCAAACAAGCTGCGCATTTTTATAAAACAGCCTTTGGGTTCCAGGAACTGGCTTACGCAGGTTTGGAAACAGGTTGTCGCGACAGCGTTTCATACGTTTTAATGCAGGGAAAAATACGACTCGTTTTAACAAGCCCTTTTGATCCGGATAGCGAGATCTCTCACCACATACGCAACCATGGTGATGGCGTAAAAACAATAGCATTTTGGGTGAACGATGCAAGGAAGGCATATGACGAAACAATTAAGCGAGGAGCAAAGTCATATTTTAAACCAGAGGTATTGGTAGATAGCGACGGAGAGATAGTGAGAGCAGGCATTCACACTTACGGCGAAACAGTGCACGTATTTGTAGAACGAAAAAATTACAAAGGATTATTTATGCCTGGATATACAGCCTGGAAAACCGAATATAATCCAACGCCAACTGGTTTAAAATATATTGATCATATGGTAGGAAACGTTGAGCTCGGAGCCATGAATAAATGGTCGGAGTTTTATGCCAGCGTGTTGGGTTTTGCAAAATTGGTGTCATTTGATGACAAAGATATTTCTACCGAATACACAGCACTTATGAGCAAAGTGATGACAAGCGGGAACGGCAGGATAAAATTTCCTATAAACGAACCTGCTATTGGTAAAATGAAATCGCAGGTAGAGGAATATCTCGATTTTTATCGCGGGCCGGGTTGCCAGCACATTGCGGTTGCAACCGACGATATTATTTTTACAGTTTCGGAAATGCGTAAAAGAGGAGTAGAGTTTTTATACGTACCTGGAAGCTACTACGACACAGTAAAAAGCCGCGTAGGTATTATTGACGAGGATCTTGAAACTTTAAAAAAATGGGGGATTATGGTTGATCGGGATGAAGAAGGATATTTATTGCAGATCTTTACAAAACCTGTTGAAGACCGGCCAACCTTATTTTTTGAGATCATTCAGCGAAAAGGCGCAAAATCGTTTGGTAAAGGCAATTTCAAAGCGTTATTTGAAAGTATTGAAGCAGAGCAGGCAAGGCGAGGCACGTTACAATAAATTTTCCTTTCCAGGTAAATAATCCTGTAGCACCCGGCATGATATTAATCATATTTCATGCTGGGTGTTGTCATTTATGGTGTTTCCGTTCGTGGCTAATTTTGATTCCATGAAAATGGATACTTCTGCTTTAACCGTATGTTATCATTGCGGCGAAAGTTGCGATAATAAAAATATACATATTGAAGATAAGATATTTTGCTGCCAGGGTTGCAAAACGGTTTATGAAATAATAAATAAGGTTGAACTATGCGATTATTATAATATCAATACCAATCCCGGTATAAATCAGAGGACAAAAGTAAGGCCCGAAAAATTCGCTTTTCTCGACGATAGGAAACTTGAAGAGAGATTAATACATTTTAAGAACGAACATCAAAGCCATATAACGTTTTATTTACCCCAAATGCATTGCAGTTCCTGCATTTGGTTGTTAGAGAACCTAGGCCGTATAAATCCGGATATCCTGCGTTCGCAGGTAAATTTTTTAAAGAAAGAAGTTACAGTTGTTTTTGAACACCACTCCACATCGTTAAGAAAAGTAACCGAATTACTTACGTCAATAGGTTACGAACCTCATTTTAGTTTGAACTCAATAGCCGAAGAAAAAGTAAAAATCTACGACAAAAGCAGGATCTATAAGATCGGTATTACCGGTTTTTGTTTTGCAAATATTATGATGTTGAGCTTTCCGGAATATTTTTCGCTGGGAAATATAGAAGAAAAAGGGCTGAAGAATTTGTTCTCCTATTTGTGCCTGGGATTATCGTTACCTGTATTTTTTTATGGTGCCGCAGATTTTTTTATTTCTGCCTGGAGCAGTGTAAAACAAAAATTTTTAAACATAGATACGCCAATTGCTCTTGCAATTGTAATAACTTTTATAAGAAGTATATACGAGATCTTATCCGGTACTGGTGCCGGTTATCTCGATTCGATGTCGGGCATCGTATTTTTTATGCTTGTAGGTCGCTTCTTCCAAAATAAAACATATAATACTCTAACCTTCAACAGGGATTATACTTCTTACTTTCCTTTAGGCGTAACTCTAATTAACGATAATGGCACAGAAACGCAGATTCCGGTTTCAGATTTAAAAGTTGGGCACCGCATTAAAATCTTTGATGAAGAGATCATCCCTGCCGATTGTATCCTGTTTCTGGGAAAAGCAAAAATAGATTATAGTTTTGTTTCAGGCGAAGCCATTCCTGTTGAAAAGGGAATTGGTGAGATCATTTATGCAGGCGGCAAACAAATTGGCGGTGCGCTTGAACTAGAAGTAGTTAAAGAAGTATCACAAAGTTATTTAACGCAATTGTGGAACAATGATTCCTTTAAAAAAAATGAAGAAAAAAGTAATTCTTATATACACGCGCTAAGTAAATATTTTACGCTAATATTATTTTCTGTAGCTATCATTACGGCAATTTATTGGTATTTTACAAACAGATCACTTTTGTGGAACGCCGTAACTTCCATTCTTATAGTTGCTTGCCCATGCGCATTATTGCTCTCTGCAACATTTACAAACGGCAATATGTTAAGACTATTGCAGAAATATGGTTTTTATGCAAGGAATGCCGAAGTGATAGAACAAATATCAGCTGCAAACGAAATCGTATTTGATAAGACCGGCACCATTACAAAACAACATAACGCCTTTATTTCTTATGAAGGTCAGGAGCTCGATCCGCTAACACAACAATATATCAGATCGCTGGCAAATCAATCGCGCCATGTATTAAGCAGGGCTATTGTAAACTACTTGCCTGAATCATCTCTCCTGCCTGTACTAAATTTTCAGGAGGTCAAAGGATCCGGGATAAAAGGAAGAATAGAAAGTAAAAACCTAAGCCTGGGCTCTGGTTCTTTTGTAAATTACTCGGGTATTGATAATCTTAACGGTAGCAGCGTTATCATAAAAATTAACGATGTAATAATTGGCAAATTCAATATCCAAAATCAATACCGGCCCGGGTTAAAAAATGTTTTAGATCAACTGCAAAAAAAATACAGGTTATCATTATTATCCGGTGATAACGATGCGGAGCGTAACAAACTCATTGATCTTTTTAACGGTGATCTTTTATTTGGGCAAACACCTCAAAGCAAGCTTGAACATATAAAAGATTTACAACACTCCGGAAAAAAAATAATCATGATAGGAGATGGTTTGAACGATGCAGGCGCTTTAAAGGAAAGCAATGTAGGCATTGCTGTAACAGATAATATAAATAATTTCTCACCTGCCTGCGATGTTATTATGGAAGGAAAAAGCTTCCGCTATTTTAATTTGTTATTGGATTATTGCAATAAAAACAAAGCTATTATCAATACAAGTTTTGTAATATCGATTGTTTATAATATTGTGGGATTATATTTTGCGGTGCAAGGGCAACTGCAACCGGTAATTGCGGCTATATTAATGCCTGTTAGCTCAATCAGCATTGTACTTTTAACCACAGGTATGAGTTCGTTGTTTGCGTATAAACTTAAAGCTATTACCAGTAAAAATAAAAATACTGACATAAATCATACGATTAACTGAAGTTGCTCATAGCCATCAAAAAAGCATCCCAATACCTTTGTTCCAAAATATGAGCGTCATTTTCATACTTATCGGAGCCAGCCTTTTAATAGCCATAGGATTTTTAATTGCATTCATATGGTCGGTTAAAACCAACCAGTTCGAAGATGATTACACGCCTTCAGTACGAATACTTTTTGACAACGATATAAAACAGAAAACCAAAGATCATCAACCAGAAAACCAATAATTATGGAGTTACAAAAATTTCAATATGATAATAAAATTGTAAAATGGTTTGCTTACGCAACCATGTTTTGGGGAATTGTAGGAATGCTTGCAGGCTTATTGGCGGCACTACAACTTTTTATACCAGCTTTAAATATGAATTTGCCGTATACAACATTTGGCCGGGTTAGGCCGGTGCATACAAACGCCGTAATATTTGCTTTTGTTGGAAACGGAATTTTTATGGGTGTTTATTATTCTCTGCAACGTTTGCTTAAAACGCGCATGTTCAGCGATTTTTTAAGTAAGCTGCATTTTTACGGCTGGCAATTAATTATTGTTTTGGCCGCTATTTCATTAGCGTTAGGTAAAACAACAGGTAAAGAATACGCTGAACTGGAGTGGCCAATAGATATTTTAATAACGCTTGTGTGGGTGGTTTTTGGATGGAATATGTTTGGAACCATTATACGCCGGAGAGAAAGACATTTATACGTTGCTATCTGGTTTTATATTGCCACACTGGTAACAGTAGCCATGTTGCATATTGTAAATTCAATTGAAATCCCTGTTTCGTTTTGGAAATCCTATTCGTGGTATGCCGGAGTGCAAGATGCTTTAGTACAATGGTGGTATGGCCATAATGCGGTAGCCTTCTTTTTAACTACTCCTTATTTAGGTTTGATGTATTATTTTTTGCCCAAAGCTGCTAACCGTCCTGTTTATTCTTACCGGTTGTCTATCATTCACTTTTGGTCGCTTATATTTATTTACATCTGGGCAGGGCCTCACCATTTGTTATATACTGCAGTGCCTGATTGGGCGCAATCATTAGGCGTTGTCTTTTCGGTAATGCTTATTGCGCCATCCTGGGGCGGTATGATAAACGGTTTGTTAACACTAAGAGGTGCCTGGGATAAGGTAAGAGAAGAAGTGGTACTGAAATTTATGGTTGTTGCAGTAACAGCATACGGTATGGCAACTTTTGAAGGACCGATGCTATCTCTTAAAAATGTTAGCGCCATAGCACATTACACCGATTGGATAGTTGCTCATGTGCATGTAGGCGCACTTGGCTGGAACGGATTTTTGACCTTTGGTATCTTATATTGGTTGATCCCAAAAATGTTCAGGATAGAATTGTATTCAAAAAAATTAGCAAACGCGCATTTCTGGATAGGAACTCTGGGTATAGTATTATACGCCGTGCCAATGTATGTAAGTGGCATCATGCAAAGTTTAATGTGGAAAGAGTTTACTCCCGAAGGTCAGTTAAAATGGCAATTCATGGATACGGTAACAAAAATGATTCCGTTCTATGCTACAAGAGCTATTGGTGGAACGCTTTATTTAATAGGAGCCGTATTAATGGTATACAACCTTGTAAAAACGGTCAAAGCAGGTTCGTTTCTTGCAAACGAAGATGCTGAAGCTCCGGCGTTGGAAAGAGTGTATCAAAAACATAAAGGCGATCACTGGCACCGTTGGATCGAGCGTAAGCCTGTTCAATTAATGATAGTGAGTTTAGTTGTTGTTGTTATTGGTGGGGTTATCGAGATCATTCCAACATTTTTAGTAAAATCAAATATTCCTACAATTTCAAGTGTTAAGCCTTATACACCGCTCGAATTACAGGGCCGCGATATTTATGTGCGTGAAGGATGTTATACATGCCACTCGCAAATGATCCGCCCTTTCAGAAGTGAAACATCACGCTATGGCGAATATTCTAAAGCCGGAGAGTTCGTATACGACCACCCTTTTCAATGGGGAAGCAAACGCACAGGGCCCGATCTGGCACGCGTTGGCGGAAAGTATCCTGATAGTTGGCATTATAACCACATGCTGGATCCTGGTTCAATGTCTCCCGGTTCAATAATGCCACCTTATCCATGGCTGTTTGATGATCAGATCGATGTTTCTTCCACTGTTGCTAAAATTAAAGCCATGCAACGTTTAGGTGTTCCTTATCCTGCAGGTTACGAAAATCTTGCTGCAAAAGATATGGAAAAACAAGCGCGAACCATTGCCGAAAATCTGAAAAAGGATGGTGTGCAGGTATTACCCGATCGCGAGATCGTGGCGCTGATCTCTTACCTGCAAAGAATGGGTACGGATATTAAAAATCAATCGAAAGAAACGGCTAAAAAATAAACTAAAAACATAAATATGAAATTTATAAATTATTTAGAAAGTATAACGGGTATCGGTTTTTACCCATTGGCTTCGCTTATTATCTTTTTTGTTTTTTTTATTGGGGTTGCAGTATTTATAATAAAAGGAAGCAAAGAATATTTTAAAACTCTGTCGCAGCTTCCATTAAATGCAGATAATTCAGGTTCAATTTCAAATAATCAGTCTTATGATGAATTTAAATAAAAATACAATTTGGCTTGCCGGGCTATTGTTTGCACCATTGGCAAATTACGCACAGGAAATAGAAAGTGCCTCTACAAAAACTTATTTTTCCAACGCATTGTTTAATACTTTGCTGGTAATAATAATTGTACTATTGTTAGTAGTGATAGGGTTAAGCAGTGCGCTAAAAAACATCGCACACAGCGAGTACATACAAGATAAATTTAAAAAGAAACAACAGGCTAAGAACAATCAGGCAGGAATAAAAAGCGTTATGATCGTATTTTTATTACTTGCGGCTTATTCTTCAACAGCACAAACTAATACAGCGGCTGCCGCTAATTCGTGGCTCATAGGAGGCCTCGATATGTTTACTTTTTTCTTTATGCTTACCCTTATTTTTCTTGAGTGCGTTGTAATAGCCATACTATACCGCCTTATAATGGGTATGGTAAAAGCAGATGAAGTAACAGTTGTTACACCTGAGATCAAAACAAAAACGATCTTAGAAAAAATAAATGCATCAGTTGATATTGAAAAAGAGGCGGAAATTACACTCGATCATAATTATGATGGAATAACAGAGCTTGATAACGATCTGCCACCATGGTGGAAGTATGGATTCTATCTTACCATACTTATTGGTGTTGTGTACCTTATTAATTTTCATATTACCGGCACTGGTGACTTGCAAACCATTGAATATGAAAAATCTTTGGCTGCCGCAAAAGCAGAGATAGAAGAATACATGAAAACCGCTGCAAACAATGTTGACGAAACAACGGTTAAGCAATTAGAAGGTGCAGACGTTGAAGCAGGTAAAGAATTTTTTACGGCTAATTGCGCAGCATGCCATGGTAAATTTGGACAGGGTACCGTTGGGCCAAATTTAACCGACGAGTATTGGTTGCATGGTGGAAGCATTTCGGATATATTCAAAACTATAAAATATGGTTGGGTTGATAAAGGTATGAAATCATGGAAGGAAGATCTGTCTCCAATGCAAATTGCCCAGATAGCCAGTTTTATAAGAACGCTTAAAGGCACAAATCCTGACGGCGCAAAAGCACCTCAAGGCGATCTGTATAAAGAAGAAGTAAAAACCACAAACGATTCACTGCAAATAAAAGCCGACACTTTAAGTGTGGCAAAGGATACCATACAATAGAACTTAATTAAGAATGGCACTTACTGAAAATATTGAAGGTTTTAGAGATCACATTGGAACGGTTGATGAGAATGGAAAACGCAGGTGGTTATATCCCTACAAGCCAAAAGGAAAATTATTTAATTACCGGAAGTATTTAAGTTATTTATACCTGGCCCTTTTTTTTGGACTACCATTTGTTAAAGTAGATGGTGAGCCGCTTTTTATGATCAACGTTTTGGAGCGGAAGTTTATCTTATTTGGGATGATCTTTTGGCCACAGGACTTTTTTATTTTTGGTATCGGTTTATTGATATTCATAGTTTTTATTGCACTATTCACTGTTATTTTTGGACGCGTATTTTGTGGCTGGGCCTGCCCGCAAACTATTTTTATGGAAATGCTCTTCAGGCGTATAGAGTATTGGATAGATGGTGACGCGCCCCATCAAAAAGCCCTGGCAAAAGCACCATGGCACTTCGATAAGATTGCAAAGCGTGTATCTAAATATTTTTTATTTTTTCTGTTGTCTTTTTTGATCGCCAACACTTTTCTTGCTTACATAATTGGCGTTGATGAATTATTTAAGATCATTTCTGAGCCTCCGGCAATGCATGCAGGTGGTTTTATTGCCATGATCATTTTTACAGGTGTCTTCTTCTTTGTTTACTCCTGGTTCAGAGAACAGGTTTGCCTTATTGTATGTCCCTACGGCAGAATGCAGGGTGTACTGTTAGATAAAGATTCGGTTGTTGTTGCATACGATTATGTAAGGGGAGAGGACCGGCACAAATTCAAAAAGAATGAAATTCGAATTGGAGGCGATTGCATAGATTGTAGTTTATGCGTAAAAGTTTGCCCTACCGGAATTGATATTCGTAACGGTACCCAATTGGAATGTACAAACTGTACCGCATGTATCGATGCCTGTGATCATATGATGGAAAGTGTGGGAATGGAAAAAGGCTTGATCCGTTTTGATTCGGAGAATGGAATCAAGAATAAAGTAAAACTAGCTTTTACCGGTCGCATGAAAGCATATTCTGCTGTATTGATTTTGTTGATCGCAATTGAAAGTTTCTTGTTGATAAGCCGTTCAGATTACGATGCAACGATCATCCGCGCTAAAGGCATGTTGTACCAGGAACAGCCAAACGAACAGGTAAGTAACCTGTTTACCATCAAGCTCGTTAATAAAACGCGTAAAGATCTGCCGGTTGAAATGAAGGTGGAAGAATTTCCAAATGCAACAATAGAGGTGATAGGTAAATCATTAGCAGTAAAAAAAGAGGATATGACCCAGGGAAGTTTTTTTCTTTTCTTAAATAAAAAAGATATTAAAAAACGAAAAACAGAATTAAAGATCGGTATTTATAGTAACGGTAAATTAATTAAAACCGTAAAAACAAATTTTCTTGGGCCGGTGGCAATATAAATTAAAAAATAAGCGTCATGAATTGGGGAATCAAAATTACAATAGTTTATACTGGGTTTGTGATATTAATATCAAGCCTGGTAGTTATAAGCAGTCGCAACAAAAGCGAATTGGTTGCAAAGGATTATTATTCTCAGGAGTTAAGATACCAGGATCGCATTGATGCCATTGAGAATGAGAAAAAATTAGAAACCAGCATCGATTATAAGCTGGAAAAAGATAAGATCACGCTTACAGCTCCTGCCAATAGTAAAACATTTAACGGCGAAGTGTTATTTTTTCGCCCTTCTGATGCTTCAAAAGACCTGAAAATAAAATTGCATTTTGATGAGACAGGAAGGCAATTTATAGATAGAACAATGTTTGCAAAAGGAGTTTATAAAATGTGTATTACCTGGCACGAGAACAAAAAAACCTATTATAAAGAACAAATAATTACTATGTAATGGCTTTTTTAATTGCAGCTATATCATTAGGATTTTTAGGCAGTTTTCATTGCATTGGCATGTGCGGCCCAATTGCGTTGGCTTTACCGGTTCATACCATGCCCTTATCAGTTCGGGTGGGTTCTATTTTAGCATACAATTTCGGCAGGGTAATTACCTATGCGCTACTTGGCGCTCTATTCGGCGCTATTGGTCAAAGCCTTTTTTT
The DNA here is from genome assembly GCA_044226875.1 of Bacteroidia bacterium. GTDB lineage: Bacteria > Bacteroidota > Bacteroidia > B-17B0 > Aurantibacillaceae > Aurantibacillus. Next base: position 317,691 of record JBGAGD010000002.1, on the reverse strand, counting down.
ATTTGGCTTTCAGCAACTTTTGTCAGTTATCCTTGGGGTGATCATATTACTGGGTCTTTTTTTATCGTACGGTTTAACGGCAAAATTAAAACTGTTTAGCGGGTTAAATCCTGTCTTCTCAAAATTTAAAAATGTTATTGCTTCTAAACTCAGGCAAAAAACCATAAGTTCTTTTTTTACTATTGGTTTTTTAAATGGTTTGCTTCCTTGCGGGTTGGTTTATCTTGCTATCGCAGGGGCCGTGGCCACAGGCAATAGTATAAAAGGCTCTGTTTTTATGGCTGTTTTTGGATTTGGAACACTGCCTTTTATGTTTGCTATTAGTTATACCAGTCACTTAATAACATTACGAACAAGAACCGTTATAAGAAAGATGATGCCTGTAATGATCGGTGTAATGGCCTTGCTGTTGGTACTGCGAGGGTTAAATCTAAATATAAAATATTTAAGCCCGGCCATAGCAGAGCAAAACGTTACCAGCAACACTTGTCACAAACAAATTAATTGTTGCCATAAAAAATAAGATATGTTTTGGGAAAAATATTCATATTCGAAAATAAAAAATAAAGTATTTGAAGCTTTAAGTGGCAATACGAATTACCGTACAGAAAATATCCTTGGCTTGCCGGGCACTTTTTTAGACACGGACATTTTTTACGACGATGCGCCTTTTTTGAAAGACGCACCATTCCTTTCTACTTTAATAGCAAATCCAAATCATATTGGGGTGCACACTTTTGGTGATGAGCATGAAGATTTTTTCAGGGGCACGCAGCAATTGGAAAAGGACCTTATAAAAATATGTGCGGAAGAAATATTTTCTGCCCAACCAGATTCTTACGATGGTTACGTAGCAAGTGGGGGTACAGAGGCAAATATCGAAGCACTATGGATCTACCGGAATTATTTTATACAAAATTATGTTGCCCGGCACGATGAAATAGCGGTTATATTTTCTGCAGATACACATTATTCTATACCAAAAGGAATAGATCTGTTAAATTTAAAAGGAATTGAACTGAAGGTAGAAGAAATAACACGGGCGATAAACATCAAAGATCTGGAGCAAAAGATCTTTGAAGCAAAAAATGCAGGCACAAAATATTTTATAGTTAACATAAACATGTGTACTACCATGTTTGGTTCTGTAGATGATATTGAGACCATAACCAATTTTTTGAACCTGGCACACATCAATTATAAATTACATGTGGATTGTGCATACGGTGGCTTTATTTATCCTTTTACAACTTCAAAAAATCCATTTACGTTTAAGAATAATAATATTTCATCATTTTCTATTGATGGCCATAAAATGCTGCAGGCGCCTTATGGAACCGGTATTTTTTTGATTCGGAAAAATTTTTTGCAATATGTTTGTACAAATGAGGCGGGCTATGTTAAAGGAAAAGATTTTACCTTATGCGGCAGCCGCTCTGGTGCCAATGCGGTTTGTGTTTGGATGATCCTGCGTATTCATGGCTCGGAGGGATGGCGTGTTAAAATGCATAACCTGGTAGATCAGGCAAATTCTATTTGCGAAAAATTAGACGAGTGGCATATACACTATTTCAGAAACCCCGATCTTAATATCATTACCATAAATTCAGAGTTTATCAGCGTGTCCCTGGCAAAAAAATATCATCTCGTTCCCAACAGCCATCATAAACCAAAATGGTATAAGATTGTAGTAATGCCCCATGTAAGAAAGGGTGTGATCGATAATTTTTTAACGGAGTTAAAGAATGAACAATTAAGTATTAAAAAGTAAGATGGATCTGGTTTCAAAATATAATGTGCAGGCGCCAAGGTATACAAGTTATCCTACAGTACCTTATTGGGATAACAACCTTAACGAAGAGCAGTGGATAAAACATATTAAGAATTCTTTTATAGCTAATAATAAAGATGGTATTAGCTTATACATTCATCTGCCTTTTTGCGAAAGTCTGTGCACCTATTGCGCCTGTAATACCCGGATAACAGTAAATCACAAAGTAGAATCAATTTATATAAAAGCTCTTTTGCAAGAGTGGCAACTGTATTTAAAGCAGTTCAGAGAAAAACCTGTTATTAAAGAGATACATCTTGGAGGCGGCACTCCTACTTTTTTTTCTCCGAAAAATCTGGAGTTTTTAATTACCACCATTCTCAATACTTCAGCTGTTGCAGATAATTATGATTTTAGTTTTGAAGGGCACCCTGCAAATACAACAAAAGAACATTTGCAAACGTTATTTGGTCTTGGATTTAAACGTGTGAGTTTTGGAGTGCAGGATTTTGATGAGAAAGTTCAGGAAACGATAAACCGTTACCAAACATTTGAGGAAGTGCAATACGTTATGGATACTGCACGCCAGATAGGATACACATCAATTAATATTGATCTTGTGTATGGCTTGCCGTACCAAACCATTGAATCAGTAATTTCTACGATAAAACAAATTATTTCTTTAAAACCCGAACGAATTGCTTTTTATAGCTACGCGCACGTACCCTGGTTAAAGCCCGGCCAACGCAAATACACCGAAAAAGATCTGCCGGTAGATAGTTATAAAAGAAGATTATATGAATTGGGCAAACAACTTTTTACGCAGGCTGGTTACTCTGATATCGGAATGGATCATTTTTCTTTACCTGGCGACGATCTTCTAGAAGCGTGCAATAATGGCAAGTTGCATCGCAATTTTATGGGTTACACACCCAACAAAACAAAATTATTGATAGGTCTGGGTTGTTCTTCCATCAGCGATACCTGGGATGCTTTTTGCCAGAATATTAAAACCGTTGAAGAATATCAGGCCTGTGTAGAACAGGGCAAATTTCCTATTGGTAAAGGTCATATTCTCACAAATGAAGATCTGAAAATAAGACAACACATTCTTAATTTAATGTGCAGGTACGAAACAGATTTTTCTTCCTTGTGTAACCAGCCTTTATTTGAAAAGATTAAAACAAAATTAACTGAGCTTGTTAACGATGATTTGATACGCATTACTGGTCATAAGATCAGTTTATCGGGCCAGGGAAAACTGTTTTTGAGGAATATATGCCTTGCTTTAGATAAAAGGTACTGGCAAAAAATGCCTGATAAAAATATATTTAGTACAACTGCTTAAATTATGATAAAATTAAATACAGCTCTTGTGATCATTACCACCTTTTTATGGGTTGGATTTGTTAGCGCCATTAGCTTTATGGAGGCCTGGCTTAAATTTCGGGCGCCTGGCATTACTTTACCACTTGGCCTGGGAATAGGGCGTTTGGTTTTTAGTGCCCTCAATAAGGTAGAGTGGGTATTTGCGCTGATAATTATTATTACCATTGCTCTTACACAAAAACAATATATAAACTGGCAAAACCTCTTCGCAATTATTCCAATAATAATTTTAATAATACAAACGTGGTACGCATTGCCAGAACTAGATGCACGTGCCGAGATGCATATCCGCGGCTGGGACATCCAACCCTCTAACTTACATTTTATTTATATTATGATGGAATTTATAAAAATTTTTAGCCTTATCATTTACGGGGTAACTTTATTCAGGTAATTTATGGAAACAATAAAGTTTACTGCAGCTAATTCGAACGAACATAATTTTGTTGTTGAACTAAGAAAAAGAGTAAATGGTTATTTTAAACTAAACCATATTTCTCCAAAAGCAAATAATAAAATGATCATAAAAACCATTATTTTATTGAGTTGGTATATCGTGCCTTTTATTATTTTATTAACCATTCATGTACCAACGGTTGTTGCCATTACACTTGTAACGCTAATGGGTGTGGGTATTGCAGGTATTGGCATGGGTGTAATGCATGATTCGTGCCATGGCGCCTACTCAAAAAAACATTTTGTCAATAATTTGCTGGGCGGCAGTTTATATTTGCTGGGCAGTAATGTTTTGAATTGGAAGATACAACATAATGTACTCCATCATACCTATACCAACATCTCGGGTTTTGATGAAGATATTGAAGATAAAGGGCCAATAAGATTATCGGAGAATAGGCCGGTGAAGTGGTATCACAGATACCAATATTTGTATGCTTTTATTTTTTATGGTTTAATGACGATAAGCATGCTTACAAACGATTTTACAAGGCTATATACATATCATAAAAAAGGCCTCATTAAAAGTCAGAATAAAAAAATGTTGACCGAATTTATTAAAATGCTTTTAAGAAAAGCTATCTACCTGTTTGTTATTCTTTGTCTGCCGCTTTTTTTAACCGATTATTCAATTTGGCAGATATTGCTTGGTTTTTTTATTATGCATTGGACAGCGAGCATTATCCTGAGTTTTATTTTTCAAATGGCACATATTGTTGAAGGAGCGGGGCAACCCCTGGCAGAAAGAAATGTGCACACCGAATGGAGTGTTCATCAGTTAAATACTACGGCAGATTTTGCAAGAAGTAATAAATTATTGGGGTGGTATATCGGGGGGCTTAACTTCCAGATCGAACATCATTTATTCCCTAATATTTGTCATGTACATTATAAAAACATTGCTCCAATTGTAGAGCAAACGGCCAAAGAGTTTGGGCTACAATATAATGTTCAGCCAACTTTTAGAAGCGCTCTTTTATCGCATATTCAGCGATTAAAAGAACTGGGCAAAGCATAAAAATTTTAATTATCTATAATGAAAGAGCATATAAGTAAATTAAGAAATGAGTACCAGGGCGATCTATTGGATGAAAAATTTGTCCTGGAAGATCCGCTGCAGCAGTTTGCAAAATGGTTTAAACAGGCATTGGATAAAAGTGTTGCAGAGCCAAATGCAATGGCCCTGGCCACAGCAAACAAAGACGGTATGCCATCTGTTAGGATTGTTCTTTTAAAAGATTATGATGCAAAGGGATTTACTTTTTTTACTAATTACAACAGTCAAAAAGGAAAAGAGATAAATGAAAACCCTAACGGATCTTTGCTGTTTTTTTGGCCTCAGTTACACCGGCAAATAAGAATAGAAGGTGCTTTAGAACAGGTACACCCCCAAGTATCAGAAAAATATTTTAATGAAAGGCCTTTTGAAAGTAGGATCTCCGCATGGATATCGCCACAAAGTTCAATTATCGATAATAAAACGGTGCTTGAGAAGAACTACATGGAATTTGAAAAAAAATATAACGATAAAACGATCCCATATCCCGAATTCTGGGGAGGTTACTGCCTTAAACCTTTAAAGTTCGAATTCTGGCAGGGGCAACCTAACAGGTTACACGACAGGATCCAATACACTTTTCAACCCGCAGATGGATTGTGGAATATCCATCGCATTGCTCCGTAATGCATGACAACGATCATTTTTGAAAATGAGTTGGCTCATGCGAAATTGTTCAGGTTTGCCCGATCTTTAATAAAAAAAGATCATGACACCACTTGAAAATTTACATTACGCAATAGGTCAACTCGCCTATGCAATTGCCAAAGCAGATGGCGATGTGCAAAAAGAGGAGCGGATAAGATTTGCCAACATGGTTGCCGCCGAATTACGTTGTAAGGATCAGGACTTTAACGTATCTGATATTATTTTTCAAATAATGGATAAGGAAAAGATAATATCTACTAAAGATGCTTATGAATGGGCAATGAAACAGGTTCGTTTAAACAGTCACTACCTGAGCCCAGAGTTAAAAAAAACCTTTATTAAAGTGATGGAAAAGGTGGCGCAGGCTTATCCTCCCGTTACAATAGATGAATTTGACCTGATCAGTAAATTTAAAAAAGATATTGAGCCAATTCATGGCGATCCGGTTTACTATAGCAAATAAATTTATTGGTTAACCCAACTAAAACATCTTTCGGTTTGTAATAGTAATTATACGATCATTTGTATATTTACAAAAACGGGCCGGTATGAAAAAACATATATTACTTTTTAATATTTTTATTTTTAGTTCAATTCTGTTTGCGCAAACCCCGCGTTTAAGCCTATTTGAAGAATTTACCGGCGAGAACTGCGGGCCTTGTGCTGCAGCAAATCCGGCCATTAATGCAACAATGGCAATGCCTATAAATTACAAACGGGTAGTGGCCGTTAAGTGGCAGGTGCCAATTCCTTCAGCGCCAACCAATACATGGTCGTTATATCAAACCAACAAAACAGAAATAGACTGGCGCCACAGATCTGTTGCTGCCGGCGGCTACGGCTATAATAATGGAGCGGGTATCGGAGCAGCACCTACTATGCAATTTGATGGATGGTTACAGAATGCCGCTAACACACAGGATTGTGCAACTGCTCAATCTTATACATCTGCATTTTCAATAACTATGGATCGCTCCTGGGATGCTACACAAAGCGCAGTTAATCTAACCGTAAATATCCAGGCAACGGCCAACTTTACGGCGACAGGGAATCTCGTTTTCCGCACAGTGATGGTAGAACGTATCATTCAATTTACAACGCAACCGGGTAATAATGGCGAAACCGAATTTCATGATGTAGCCATAAAATCCTTCCCTACCTTGCAGGGTGGAGTGCCCATGGCAGGTAATTGGATAACAGGGCAAACACAAACATTTACACTCAACTGCCCGCTTCCTTCTTACACGCGCAAAAAAGAAGAAGTTGCATTTGCCGGTTTCATCCAGGATGATGGCACCAGGAAAGTTGCGCAGGCGGTACGGGCAGAAAAGCAGGGAGTTGGATTAAATGATGCGGAGGCGATCTCGCTATCCTGCTCTCCAAACATGGTTTGCAACACAGGGCCAATTTATCCGGTATTGGTTATGCGCAACAATGGTGCTAACACTATCACTAATTTTATAATTACACCTTTCCTCGATGCTGTGGCACAACCTACCGTATCATGGTCGGGTACGCTTAATAACGGGGCATATAAAACAATTGCCCTGCCATCATTTACAACCAACGTAAGTGGCGGCCATAATTTTTCATGTAAAATAAGTAATGTAAGTGGAATAGATTCAGACTCATTAAACAACCAGGCTATCACCAGCTTCTTTGTAGGCACGAACGCAACTAACACACAGGTGGCAGAAGGATTTGTTGGCACTTTTCCTCCGGTAAAATGGAGTGTTCTAAATTATGATGAAGGAACTGCCTGGGTAAAATCAACTTCTGCGGGTGGTTTTAATCTGAGTAGTGAGTCGGCTTTTTATCAGGCTTGTTATAATAATAACAGGGGCGATGTAGACGAGATGATTCTTCCTCCTCTTGATCTTTCGGGAACTGCTGCTCCGCTTATGACCTTTGATGTAGCTTATGCAAGGCGTTATTATCGTAGTGATACATTGGAAGTATTGGCCTCCTCTAATTGCGGAAGTACATGGACGCTGGTATACCAAAAACAGGATTCTGTTTTATCAACCATTCAATATGCTATGGCCTCAAGCTTTACGCCAGCTGCAAACCAATGGCGTAACGAAACAATCTCATTGCCCGGCTTTAACCAACCGGATGTGCTGGTAAAATTTCGTGTAAAGAACGATGCCGGAAATAATATTTATTTGGATAACATAAACATTAGCCAATCTCAACCGCTTAGTGTAAGCGTAAATTCGCAACTGCAGAAAAATTTAAATGTACTGGTTTACCCAAATCCATCTAACGGCTTTTTGCATGCCGCAATTGAGGCTAAATCCCCTTCTCCTGTAACTTTATCCTTAGTGAATGCAACAGGACAATTGTTATTAGTAAAAAAAGCCACGCTAAATACAGGAACGAATGCAATTGATCTTAACCTGGAAGAATTTCCGGCAGGTTTTTACCAACTGGTTGTTACAAGTAATGGCCAAAGTGTTGTAAAAAAACTAAGTTTAACAGATTGATCTACAGTCCAAGCTCGGATGTGATCATTTCTTTAGCTCCATTTGGCCCGGTTAAACTCAACCAGGCTTCTTTTCCATCGCCACTAAACGAGAGTGTGAAAACAAAAAAATTGCAGCACGAACGTTCACTTTTTACAAACTCCGCTAGTTCATCAATGACGGCATCTGTGCCTTCAAACTTAAAAGAGTAGCCATTTGGTAGTTCTTTTTTTTCAAGTACTTTTTGTTTCAGGCTCACTAATACAGTTTCTTTTCTTTTTAGTAGTTCTTCGGAGGTGAGCTTACAACTTACTTCCCCGCCGGAATTTTTCGCGATAGTTCCTGTGTTAACGGTAACGCAAGAACTGGCAGGTTTCTTACACGCTTCATCTTTACATTCATCGCTGCAAGAAATAAAGAAACAGAAACCCAAACAACAAAATGCCAATTGTTTTTTCATAATATAAAAATTTGTGTGAATTATTCTTCCTCACTATTCTTCATTTTGGCAAGCAGATCGTACGCTCCATTAATAACGATCTTCGATTGCTCTGAAATATTCTTATCGAATTCAATTTGGGTATAACCAAGTTCGCTTATCCCTTTCTGAACTTCTGTCATTTTAAAATGATCTTTTCCTTCCCCAATAAAAACATAATCTTTGCCTTCATAGTTTACAACGGCATTATCCGGTACAGCAGGCACATCCTGGGTTCCGGCCTCAACATAGGCTTTCAGGTACATGCCCGGTAATAAGTTGCTGTCTTCAATATCCAAATGACAATGAATGCGTACCGTTCTGTCTTTATCAATTTCACGCCCAATTAGATAAACCGTTGCAACACGTTCTTTGTTCTCATTTGCAAGCGTAAATCTTACCTTCTGCCCTATCTTTATTTTTGGTACATCTTTTTCAAATACAGTTAACTCGGCATGTAGATGTTCTGTATCCACGATCTTAAACATAATATCGGTTGGATTAACGTACATGCCTATATTAACGTTTACAGCGGTTACGTATCCATTTATGGGCGAGGTCATGGTGATGGTGTTCTGAATGTTCAGACTTGTTAAATTACCGGGATTGATACCGATCAAATTCAGTTTTGATCTTAGCCCGGCATTTTTTGCAAGCATGCTTTCGTATTGCGCTTTTGCCTGCTGCAACGTTTTTTGTGAATTTACATTTTCTTTCGCAAGATCTTGCTGGCGTTTGTATTCTGTTTCCAGGTAATCCAGCTGGCTTTTGCTTTCTAAATAGTCCTGCTGCATTTGTATGTAATCCGGATGTTGTAATACAACAATGGCCTGGCCTTTACTTACTTTCATGCCCTGCAACAATTCTGTGCTTTTTACAAAACCTCCCAGGGGTGCAGAAATACTCACAAGGTTTTGCGGAGGTACATCCAACATACCATTCACTTTTATGGCGCCGCTCAATGCTCTTTTTTCTGGCGCACCAATTTTAAGACCGATGAGTTTTGCCTGTGCGGGTGTAAGTTCTACAATATCTGCCGCGTTTTTTTGTGTTTCTTCTTTTGAAGCATTAACCGATCTGTTTCCGCAGGCGCTTAACAGTAGTATAATAGTAAACAGCGCACTTATTTTTTTTATCATATTCTTCATAATTTAATTTTAAATGATTATTTACCTAAGATGAATTCCAGTTTAATAACATTTTGATTGTATTCGTTCAAAGCAAACAAGTAATTTGTTTTAATGCTTAAACCACTTTTTAAACCCTGTAAAAACTCAATATAAGCTATATCTCCGCTTTTAAAACCTATTTCTGCCTGCCTGATGATGAGATCAGCGTTAGTAAGCGCGCTTTTCTCATAATAATCAAGCGTGTTTTTGCTTTGAAGATACTCCTGCAAACTTTGCATGTACTGGCTTTGCAGATTAACCTGGTATTGTTCGAAGTTACTTTCGGAGGCTTTTTGATTTAAGGTAGCGGCTTTTATTTTAGCAGACTGTGGTACAAACCACAAAGGAATAGCAATGCCAACCTGTAAACCTGTAAACCGTTTTGAAGCGTCGAAGTATACATCGTTACCATTTATAGTTTGATTGCCTATTAAACTTTGGTTAAAATAACCAAGTGTAAAATCGGGAAGTACCTTTGCAGCCTCTGCTTTTTTCTGCCTGTTGCTTATTTCTATTTGTTGTTTAAGAAATAGCAAATAAGGATTTTGAAGAAAAGCAGTGCTATCCGAAGGAAGAATGACCTCACGTTTTGTAAACTGTTTTTGTTCTATCTGTATTGCTGATCTGCTATTTGTTAGCGCTTGCAATTTTGATAAATAAATAAGAATTGCAGTTTGGTTTTGAGAGAATTTATTTTTTACTGCCAGCAATTCTGTTTCTGCCGTGGTTTTCTCAAGCAGGTTGCTTTCACCGGCTTTTAAACGATTATTGGATGCCTTTAAAAATGCCGTATAGATGCTATCCTGTTGTAATAAAAGTATTTTCTCAGAATATAAGTATTCCAGATAACCATACACGGATCTAACCTGGTAGATCAATTCGTTTTTTGTTACCTGTAGTTTTTGCTCACTGCCTTTTACAATTGCATTATTCAATTGATTTTGTGAAGTAAATACTGTTGGAAACGGAATGCCCTGGGTGATGGTAATATTATTATCGGTATTGATAGAGTTATACTGACCAAATAATAACGATACGTTTGTTTTACCAATATCAGTTGAGGTTCTTTTAAGCGCGTGACTGTAATCGATTTCGTAATTACCGGCCTTAATACCAGCGTTGTTTTTTAACGCATTTTCAAGGGCCTGCTGGCGTGTTAGAAAATTATTATCCTGTGCGTTTGCAAAACCCGGCAAAAATAAAAGAAGGGTAATTACAGTAACCACATTGGGCAACGTTCTTTGTTTTCCTGTTCTTTCAGAGAACCAGAATAAAACCGGCAATACCATAAGCGTAAGTAAGGTAGCCGTGAATAAACCACCAATTACCACTGTTGCCAGGGGCTTTTGTACTTCGGCACCCGAGCCGTGAGATAAAGCCATTGGTAAAAAACCCAGTGATGCTACTAAAGCAGTCATGATAACCGGGCGTAAACGTACCGAGGTACCTTTTAGGATGATCTCTTTTATATCTGTCATACCTTCTGTTTTTAATCGATTGAACTCTGCAATTAATACAATGCCGTTAAGCACTGCCACTCCAAACAATGCAATAAAGCCAACACCGGCCGAAATGCTGAACGGCATATCTCTTAACCATAGTGCAATTATCCCACCTATTGCCGAAAGAGGAATTGCTGTAAAAATGAGTACGCTTTGTTTTACCGAACGAAATGTAAAATAAAGCAACATAAAGATCAGTAACAGTGCTACCGGAACCGCAATGGCAAGACGCTGGCGGGCTTCTATCAGATTTTTGAATGTGCCACCGTAAGTTGGATAATAACCGGCGCTAAACCTTATACTTTTATCTATTTTTTGCTGCATTTCTTTTACAACACTTTCTACATCGCGCCCGCGAACATTAAAGCCAATGGTTATTCTTCTTTTCGCATCGTCGCGTTGAATTTGATTTGGACTTATTTTAAGTTCTACATCGGCCAGTTGCGCAATTGGAACTTGTTGCCCATTTGGTGTTGTAACAAAAAGATCATTGATGTTTTCTATATTTTGCCTGTTATCTTTGTCTAAACGAACAACAAGGTCAAAACGTTTTTCCCCTTCGTAAACAAATCCGGCCGATTGACCCGCAAAGCCGGCATTGATGGCCCGGTTAATGTCTTCAATATTTAAACCAAATAAAGCGATCTTATCGCGATCAAATTTTACAACAATCTGCGATTGGCCTGTTACCTGTTCAACATAAATATCCTGCGCGCCTTTAACGGTAGATACGATTTTACCGATCTTATTTGCATAGTCAGAAAGTATGGTCAGATCTTCGCCATAAACTTTTATTACAACATCCTGCCTGGCACCGGTCATCAATTCATTAAAACGCATTTGAATAGGTTGTTGAAACCCGAATGTGACACCCGGAATATTCTCCAATTCCTTAGCCATTTTTTCTGCTAACTCGTCGCGGCTTTCCGCACTGGTCCATTCCGATTTATCTTTTAAGATGATCATTACATCGCAGGCTTCAACCGGCATTGGATCGGTAGGAATTTCGCTGGAGCCGATCTTACCAATGACCTCTTTCACCTCCGGAAATTTTTCTTTTAAGATCCTGGCTGCCCTTAAAGAAGCCTCAATCGTTTTTGAGATAGAGCTGCCTTGCAATAAGCGTGTTTCAACGGCAAAATCGCCTTCATCCAGTGTAGGAATGAATTCTCCTCCAAGGTTCATAAAAACAACAATACTTAATATAAGTAATGTAAAAGCTGTAGTTATAGTTGCCACTTTCCGTTTTAAAGCGAAGCGGATCATAGGATCGTATATGCGCTGAAAAAAAGCAATGATGCGATCGGAGATATTTTTTTTATTTTCTACCTGTTTATTCAGGAACAAGGCCGTTATCATTGGCACATAAGTAAGCGAAAGAATAAACGCACCGAGAATAGCAAATGAAACCGTTTGTGCCATAGGCTTAAACATTTTTCCCTCTATACCAACAAGTGCAAGGATTGGTAAATACACAATAAGTATGATTATTTCGCCAAAGGCAGCAGAGCTTCTTATTTTAGATGCAGATTCATATACTTCGTTATCCATTTCCAGCTGCGTAAATTTTTTGCCGGCCGTATTGATCAATGATTTTTTACTATACAAATGATGCAAGGTTGCTTCAACAATGATCACGGCGCCATCCACGATCAATCCAAAATCAATAGCGCCAAGGCTCATTAAATTTCCTGATACACCAAATAAGTTCATTAACGAAATGGCAAATAACATCGCAAGGGGAATTACAGAAGCAACGATCAAACCCGCCCGTATGTTTCCGAGTAAAAGAACCAATACGAATATAACGATCAAAGCCCCCTCCGCAAGATTTTTAGTTACCGTGCCAATGGCATTGTCAACTAATTTTGTTCTATCTAAAAAAGGTTCAATAACAACACCTTTTGGTAAAGTTTTTTCTATTTGTGCTATGCGCTGCTTAACATTTTTAATTACCTGCGATGAATTGGCACCTTTCAGCATCATCACAATTGCGCCAACCACTTCTCCTTCGTCGCCCCGCGTCATAGCACCATAGCGGGTTGCGTGGCCATAATTAACTTCTGCCACGTTTCGTATAAGCACCGGGATTCCTTTTTCGTTTACTTTAACTACAATTTTCTCAATATCTTCTTTTGTTGCAATAAGCCCTTCAGTGCGGATAAAATAGGCATTTGGTTTTTTATCGATGTAAGCACCACCGGTGTTCTGATTGTTTTTTTGAAGGGCGGTAAAGATATCATTTACCGAAATATTCATGCTCCTGAGTTTGTCGGGGTTTAAGGCAATTTCATATTGCTTCAGATAACCGCCAAAACTGCTCACGTCTGCCACACCTTCGGTGCCAAGCAACTGTCTTCTTACGATCCAGTCCTGTATGGTTCTTAATTCCATAGGCGTGTATTTGGATTCAAAACCTTTTTCGGTATGGATCACATATTGGTAGATCTCGCCAAGGCCCGTAGTAAGTGGCGCCAGTTCGGGTACGCCAACCCCAGGTGGTATAATTGCTTTTGCTGCCGTAAGGCGCTCGTTAACCTGCTGGCGGGCCCAATAAACATCAACGTGTTCTTTAAAAACTATTGTTACTACCGAAAGACCAAACCTGGAAAAAGAACGCACCTCTTCAATACCGGGAATATTTGCCATGGTTTGTTCAACCGGAAAAGTTACGAGACGCTCAATATCCTGCGCGGCCAATGAAGGAGAGACCGTGAGTACCTGCACCTGGTTATTGGTAATATCAGGCACAGCATCGATAGGTAATTTGGTTACCGAGTAAGCGCCCCAAATGATCAGGGCAATGGTGAACATTGCCACTACGATCTTATTCTTTATAGAAAAGTGAATTACTTTATCTAACATAATTATGAATTGATAATGTTGACAGAGGCAATAAGCCTTTGTTTTTAAATAGTTAAATGGAAAAATGGCGGATAAGAATTATCCGTGTGTTTCAGTTATGATAACTGAAAAGAAAATTAAGCAAGCTTAGGCGGTTGCCAGATAGAACAAAGATCGTTGGTTTCGATCCTGTCATTTTCACTGGTATAAGGGGAAGATTCTAAAATAACAACATTAAAATCTGTAGTAAGGTAAGAGGATACAAAACCTAAAACCGGTGCGTGAATGTTTATGCAGCTATTTCCGCAATGTTTAAAAGGAAGGTCGCAGTCCTTATCATCCTCGTCGTTGTGCTTTTTTGAGTGTACATCATTTTCATGATGATCAGAATAGTGTTTATGAAGAAAGTCGAAAAAGCCTTTGGTATCTTTATGTTCTTGCGAGTGATGATAAAAATGTGTAAAAAGTTTTGGCAGTTTAATTACTTCCTCTGCAAAAGCATTGCTACTTGCGATCTGTAATAAAAGGAATATGGCTATTAATTTTTTCAACACTACAAATATACAAAATTCAAATTTACATTGCAATATATTGGATAGCATTATAATATGAAGCCGGGTCGTATTTAACCTGGTAATTTTGCGTCTTTTTAAAGCTTACTGCATCTATTTAATGCAGTCGATATTGATTGTAATTTAAAAAACAAAAAACATGAACGATAACAAAGAAAAAGGTTGCAATTGTGGTGACACTTGCACTTGTACATGTGGCTCAAGCTGCTGTTAAGAATAAAAGCGGGGTAGCAGGTGTTATCCCGCTTTTTTATATCTGGCAGGCAGAGCAGCTGCTTCGGGCAGACACGATGTTGCCATATTTATCGGCTGTAACATCGCAGCAATCAGAAAAGTGTTTCTTCAATAATTCTCTTCCTCTTTGTACCCTGCTTTTTGCTCCCGAATAAGAGATGTTTAACTTTTCGGATAATTGTAACTGACTGAAATTTTTTAATTCCACCAATTCAATAGCCTCTTTATATTTATCAGGAAGTTTTTTGATAAAGGAAATAAAACATTTGGTAAAGCGCGAGTTATTCTTTACTTCAAAAGTTTCTTCCGGTAATTCCAATTCTTCTGTATCAATCGTAATTTTTTGTTTACGGAAATAGCTGTTGATCTCATTTCTGGTAATTTGATAAACCCAGGGCTCAATCCGGTCTTTATGTTTAAGCGTGTGGAGATTAAGATGTAGTTTAATAAATACATCCTGCAGGATATCGTTGCAGGCATCACTGTCTTTTACACGTGATAGTGTAAAAGCCTTAAGTTTTTTATAATGATCTGTCCAGATCTTTTCTGATGTTATTTCCATTTTTCATGATTTAGACAAAAGCCAAACAATATTTATAACGCAGACTCTTTAATTTTAGTTATCCCATCGATTTAAAACGTATCGTAATATTACGATTAATTGTTGACATGAATAACTTTTTTACATTATTTGGGAAATTTGTTTTAGTAAGATCCCAGAAATGTGCGATCATATCAAACATTTTTCATTCATGTTCGCCAAAAAAATCCAACATAGTATTCAGGGCATTTTCTGAATGCATTCTTTCTCCATTTTCAAGTGATTCTTTTGCCATTTTTGAGGCGCGCCCGCGCATGCTCTCTTCGTATGATGAGATCGCCTCCTGCATTGAACTAAAATTGCCGGAGGTTAAAGATTCGCTTAATTCAAGCGCATCGCGCATTGCCATATTAACACCCTCGCCGGCAAAAGGCGGCATTACATGCGCCGCGTCGCCCAGCATGGTTAAATTTGGTAAAGTTTTCCAGGTTTGATCTAATGGCATACAATATATGGGTCTTGGAATAAAAGGTGTTGCTGTGCTTTCAAAAAGTTCATGCCAAACGTTATTCCATTCGGGATATTCTTGTTTGAACCAGTTTAATATTTGCTCTTTATCAAAATAATCCAGGCCATTGTTCTGCGCCCATTTTTCGCCTGTTTTAAAGCTCGCATAAAAGCCTATTTCCCCATTTGCTTTTTGGCCCATTAACAGGTCTTTTTTATTTCCGAATGCCATGATCTTTCCGCCGCGCAAAAGTGCATTTATTTTTGGTGCATTCTTTTTGGCGTTATAAATATTTCCCTCAAGCATGGTAATGCCCGAATAAAATGGTTTAATATCCGTAATGTAAGGGCGGATCTTGGAACTGGCACCATCAGCAGCAACCACAAGATCGGCATATTCAGACGAGCCGTTTTTGAAATGCAGTAACCAACCTTCACCTTGCGCTTCCAGCGAAATAAAATGACTGTTCCAAACCACCGTGTCGGGCTTAAGCGATTCGAGTAATATTTTTCTTAAAACCCCGCGGTCTATTTCAGGCCTAAAATGTTCGTGACCAAAATTTTCTTCCGGTTTGTCATCATGATCGCTATGAAATATTTCTGCATTCTCATTCATGATCTGCATCCTGTCTGCACCTGCAAGAAAATTAGTTTTGAATTCCTGTAATAAGCCTGCTTTGTTAATTGCCGCCAGGCCCGAGTCCTTATGCAGGTCAAGTGGTGAACCCTGCACCCTTGCATCTTTATTCAGATCACGTTCGTATACTTTGACATTTGCCCCTTGTAACTGAAGAAGTCTGGCCAGTGTTAGTCCGCCAGGGCCACCGCCAACAATTGCTGTTTTTTTATTTTGTATCAACATAATAATGTATTGTTTAATTACAGTACAAAGTTGCTACAATTGCAGGAAATGAAATAGTAAAAATCAGCCGTTTTTTTCGGGAAATGTTTTAATGGCTGTAATATCGATAAAGCGGCCATCCTTGTTTTTACTTAATTCTTTTGGAGTTACACCGGCATATCTTTTTATTTCTTTGATAAAATGATTTTGATCGGTGAAATTTTGTTCAGGAAAAAGCTTGCCTTTGCTAATGTGTTTAAATGAAGCGCCAAAACGGAGGATGTTACAATAAGTTTTAAGCGAGATACCAAACTGGTCGTTAAAATAACGGTTGATCTGCCTGCTGCTCCAATATACTTTTTTTGAAAGCTCGTTAACAGTTACCGAACCGTGAGAGTAATAAATAAGCTCGAATAGTTTTTTCTTTCGGTTATCTACATCCTGCGGAGCCAGCGTGTTTATTATTTTTGTTGTTTTAGCGCAAAATTTTTTAAGCGTGGCCAGATCAGTTAGTTTAAATTTCCAGTGATCATCGTTAAAGGATCTTCCTTCGTTTAGCACATCCTTTATCGAACTTCCCAAAAGATATTCAACAGCCAGCAATTTGAATCCAACGGCAAACATTTTTGTATTTGGTTTTATAGAGATATCGCTGGGCACGGTATCAATTCCCCTTACAACCATTTGCCAATCCTGTTGGCCTATTTTCATCAACGTCATATCTACCATGCCATTGGGTAGCAGGGTTAGCGGAATGTCTTTGCCCGTTTTGTTTTCGAGCATCCAAAAACTATGTACAAAATGCGAAATGGACGATGCAGGTAAAGCAGATTGAACGACAAGATTTTTATTCAGCATTGAGTGTAAATTCAAAACAAAGATATTCAAAAGTACAATTACTTTTTGTTTTTACATCGATTTAGAAGATAGCGATTGTATTTGTATATTATTTGTAGATGTATTTATCGCTATTGTATATTTAGGATGTAATTAAAAAATAATGTATTTTTAAATGCAAATTAAGAAATCGTTTACAGGTTCTGCGATTTTTGTTCGAATGTTCCCTGGTCTTTTTAGAACCCTCCTTTTCATTTATTTTAAAGTAGTTTATGATATGGCATCTGTCATTAAAAATATATGTGCAATAATAAAAGGTTTAACAGTGGGAGAAAGCTTTTATTTAACAGGCTTACTGACGGCACTGGCATTTAATATAGATGCACAAACAAGCTCTGTAATTAATACACCTTTTGAGATAAAGGGTGAAAGAGGAATGTATTCTAAAGTATACCTAAAAGAGAACGGGAATAATGAGGCGGTTATATCGTCATTGCCGGTTCATTACAAAAAAAATAATATGTGGGAAGAAATAAGTACAAATATCATCCCGAATAAAAGCGGGTACCAGAATGAAAACAATGTTATCAGGTCTTATTTCCCAAATAACATAAATGATAAAAGCAGAATAACCTTAATTGTGAACGAGAATGATGAAATTATTATTCATGCCGAAAAAAAACAGGTGCTTTTTAATAACTCGTATGAGTTGAGTGTAATAACCGGCAATTCGTTTGAGGCCATCGCAAATGTTGCTGATAACCGCATTAAGTATTCTAATATTTACACTAATATTTCTGATGAATTTACAGTATTAAATGGTAAAATAAAGAACGATGTTATTTTAAGTACTTTACCAACTTTATTAAATGAAGTGTCTTCAGGATATTTTGGTTTCCGCGAAACACTCGAATTACCTGTAGGCTGGAAAATTACAACCGCCGATAACGCGTCAAACATCTTAACGTCTTCCCCTCTAATAATAACAGATGCAAAAGGAAGCCTGGTCCTCACAATTCCTGAGCCGGTTTTTTTTGATAGCTATGGATCGCAATCAGATGGGGCCAACCCGGTGAAAGGAAAATATTTAATTGAACATGAGAACGACCTTTGGAATATTACAACGATGGTTCCGGTGCAATGGTTAAAAGATGCAAATACCAAATATCCCGTTTCAATTGATCCAACTGTTGTGCTGGCAGGGATAGACGGAGGCTGGCAATCACCAAATAATTGGGTTGATAATGCTGGCTTTGTGTTTATTGGTGTTTGCTGTGCTAATTTAACGCATCGTGGATGGATCTTATTCAATACATCTTCTATACCAACAAACTCTTGTATCACTAATGTTGAATTGCAAGTGAACGTTGGAACAGTTGTTGCCAATACCCCCGAAGTAGTATTTATTAACGATGTTACAGGTACCTTTGGTCCGTACCTGGCTATTAACCCGGCGGCATATACCGATTTTGGAAATGGGTTCTATAATTCTTTTACTATTAACGGTACGGGCACTTACGGATATTATAGTTTAGGGGCAAGTGCTAACACACTTTTGCAAACTCAATTACCGCTTGGTAAATTTGAAGTAGCGTTACAATTTAGCAACGAACCTTCTACCGATTATAAGATCATTAACGGAACTTCTTCTAATTTAAGAGTAACCTATAGCGCCTGTACCTTACCAATTGAACTGCTTTCGTTTGACGCAAAATGTGAGGATGGAAAAGTTAATTTAAATTGGACAACGGCTTTACAAAAAAACAACGATCAGTTTATTATTGAACGCACAGCTAACGGAGCTGACTATGAATTTGTTGGAGCCATTGCAGGCGCTGGCAATAGTAACGAAGTACTTTCTTACTCTTTTGTTGATACAAAACCTTTGGCCGGCACAACGTATTACGCGCTTAAACAAAATGGTTCGAACGGTGCTCGGGAGCAGCCAAAGTTAGTTGCGGTTGGGTGCAGTAGTACAACCGATGTGACTATTAGCCCAAACCCAAGCGCCGGAACGTTTGTTATTAAAGGAGCCACGCAAGACGATGATATATTGATCACGGATATTTTAGGACAAATAATTTTTCAATCAAAAATTACGGGAGCTGAAATGGAAATAGACCTGGGTAATAATTTAAGCGGGATCTATTTTATGCAATTAGCTTTAAAAAGCGGCGTCACCTCTAAAAAGATCGTGCTTAATAAATAAATCGGGTTTATTAAATTAAGTTTTGACACGATCGGTATATGTCCATCCTTAAATAAATTATCAAAATATACTTTTGAATGAGTGAGCATTTTAATTTATTGATTTAATATAACGATGTTTGCCTTGTATAAGGAATTAACTATTGTATTAACTATTAAATTAAAATTTATGAAAAACAATTACAAAAAAACGGCTGCACTTTTAAAGTCACTTATTTTTTTAGTTTTACTGTTTATTTCATACACTGGCCGGTCTCAAACAGCCTCGTTTGCCAGCCCCACCGGTTCAACAGTGTCCGGAACTCTTACAAATCCGATATCATCAGGTACTATGTGCGCTGGCGTTTATACTTTTACAAATGCAAGTACAGGGGCAACAAGTTATACATGGTTTACTAATCCCTCTACAAATGTTACTATTAGTAATGCTTACGCGGCCAGTCCTACCTTTACTTTTAGCAATACTACCCTGGTTACGTATACAATTTCGTTAATTGCAGGGGGGGCTGGGCCAAACGCATTTACCGGCCAGGTGATCAAAGTTGTAGCAACACCAACACCGGTATTAAGTGCCAGCTCAGCATCTATATGTTCTGGTTCGGCAACAACACTTTCAGTTTCTCAAACATTTGCTAATTATTTGTGGAGCAATTCTGCAACAACGCAAACAACGAGTGTTTCTCCAAGCACGTCAACAGTATACTCTTTTACAACAACACTTGGTGGCATTCCTAATTTTCCGTTATGCACGGCTACAAATACCATTAACATTAATGTTACCACCACACCAACGGTTTTGGTTTCAGGCAACACAACGGTTTGCGCCGGGCAATCTACCACTTTATTTGCCCAGGGTGCAAGTACCTATTCATGGAGCAACGGACCAACCACTGCTATAAATGCAATTACACCCTCTGCTACGGCAACATACACAGTAGACGGTTTTAACGGTACATGTGCGGGTAGTAAAACTATTTCGATTATTGTTAATCCATTGCCATTTGTTGCTGCGTTCTCATCGGCATCGCTTAGCTGCGCCGGGCAACCCGTAATTTTAACGGCCAGTACTTCTGCTGCGAGTTATACCTGGAGCAATGGATCGAGCGTATATACAATAAGTGTCAGCCCTACGGTAACTACAACGTATTCACTTACCGGTACCAGCGCTGCCGGCTGCGTTGCAACAGCAGCAATTGTTCAAAACGTATCTGCATGTACTGGAATTTCAAATCCTTCGAACAACGTTTCTTTAGTAGAGTTATATCCAAATCCAACCAGTGGCGAAATTTATATGAGCATGCAAAAACTTGAAGATAATTACTCAGTGGAAGTATATAACAATTTGGGTATGCTGATCAATAAACGCAATATAGAAAGTACGGTATCCAAAACAGACCTTACGCAACAGCCGGATGGCATCTATTATATTCGTGTTATAAAAGAAGGCAAGCAGGTAAACGTATTTAGAGTAATAAAGAATTAAGAATTTTAAGATCCCCGTTTTTTTCGGGGATCTTTTTATTTGCCTTTATAATATTCAAGGATCTTACTTTTAAGGATGTAATCATATTTAGATGCGATCAAATTCATTTTAGCTTTATCGTTATTACTTTTTGTGATAACGTAGTCAATAGGCGAGATGGCTCCTTTTTCAAATTTTGAAGTGGCTATCTTAAACGACGCAGAGTAATCCTCAACCTGGCTTTGCAAGATCAGATAACGTTCGTAAGAAGTTGTCATATCATTATAGGCCTGGTCAATTGAAGATCTTAAAGAATTGATGGTTGTTTTCTGCCTTACTTCGGCCTGTTCTTTATTTATTTTTGAGAGCGTCATTTGTGTTTTGGTGCGTAACGAATTAAAAATGGTAAACTGCAGGCTAAGGCCAACGTAAGTATTAAGGTTATTTTTAAACTGGTTTTGAAAGGATATTTTTTCGGTAGCAAAATTGTATTGTGGTGCGTATACGGTAGTTGGCACATTGTTTACGATCACGTAATTATCTGTACCGGCATCTGCCACGCCAATTAATTTTTGTGAGAGTGCGGCATCGGAATAATTGGTGCCAACGCTGCCATTTAAACTAAGGGAAGGAAAAATTAAACCCCTCGAAGCATGAAGTCCTTTTAAAGCGCTTAACCGACGATACTCTGCGGCCTTTACCATTGGCAGATTTTTTGAAGCATCGTCGTAAATAGTTTCTTTTGAGGTTTCAAATGCTTTTAGCTCGTTATCTACATTTATTTTTTCAAATTTTACATTTGGTGGAAAATTAGTATTCATTAATTGCGCCAGCGAAATTTTCGAACTTGCCAAAGATGACTTTGTGTTAATATAACTTAATCTATCATTGGCCAGCTGCCCTTTTGTATCATATAATACCGAGGGCGAGATCGCTTCATTCTTTTCAAGTGTATTTAAACGGGTAACCTGCGCTTTACTCACTTCCACCTGTGATGCAGCCTGGTTTAATTGTTCTTCGTTGCTTAATACCTGTAAATAAGCAAGTGTTATGCTAATGGTAATATCCATTTTTGATTGTTCCCAATCCATTTTGCCGGCCTGGTAAGTAAAAGCACTTTGGCGCATGGTATTAAATGTATTAAAACCATTAAAGAGTGTCATGCCGGCGTTTAAACCGTATTGTCCTGTATTTACTTTTTGGTTAATGAATTGATTGGTGTATGGGTTAATACTCTTGCCCTCGCTAACACCCTGATTGGCATACCCTGTTAAATAGGGCAGGTAAGCGGCCCTTGATTGTTGAAGTCTTGCATCATTGCTTTCTTTCTGAAATTCAGAAAGGCGCACGTTCAAATTATTTTGCAAAGCAATATCAATACATTGCTTTAAGTTGTAAACCGTTGTGTCCTGAGCGCGCGCAGTTGTATACAGTAATACTGTAACACATGCCTTTAAAATTTTTTTCATCATATTATTTTTCAATTCTTCCGTCCAGTAAATTAATTACGCGCGAACCGTATTCGGCGTTCTTTTCTGAATGCGTTACTTGGATAATGGTAACTCCATCCTCTTTATTTAACTTCTTAAATAATTCCATGATCTCTTCTCCTTGTTTTGAATTAAGGTTGCCGGTGGGTTCATCGGCCAATAATAATTTTGGTTTACTTATAAGGGCTCTGGCAATGCCCACTAATTGCTGCTGCCCGCCAGATAATTGTGTTGGAAAGAGATCCTTTTTACCGACTATATTAAAACGGTCGAGCGCATCTGAAACAATTGCTTTGCGTTCTGAAGACTTCATATCCTGGTACAAAAGAGGTGTTTCAATATTTTCGAAAACAGTTAGCTCATCAATTAAATGATACGCCTGAAAAACAAAACCAATATGTTCTTTATATAACTGAGATCTTTGTTTTTCTTTTAATCCTTTAACAGATTTGCCCATAAATAAATAGTCTCCTTCGTCAAACTCGTCAAGCATACCTATTACATTTAATAAGGTTGACTTACCTGAACCAGAAGGGCCCATAATGGAAATGAACTCCCCTTCATTAATAGTTAAATTAATGTCTCTTAATAAAAATGTTTTGTTTGACCCCTGGTTTACCCATTTAAAAATGTTCTTTAACTCTATCATAATTTTTGTTTTTTATTCTGTTCTAAGGTTTTTTGTTGGATTTTCGTTCACTGATTTAAAAGCCTGCAAAATAATCGTCAGGCCGGCAATTAATAAAGCAATTAATCCCGCAACCATAAACACCCACCATTGTATGGTAATGCGATAGGCAAAATCCTGTAACCAGTTATTCATAATGTACCAGCCCACCGGAAGAGCTATTACAAAAGAAATAATAACCAGGTTTAAAAAATCTTTTGAAAGCATGAATAAGATCTTTTCTGCCGATGCGCCGAGTACTTTTCGAATACCAATTTCTTTGCTTCTTTGAAGTGTGCTGTATGCTGACAGGCCTAGCAATCCGAGACAGGAAATGAAAATGGCAAGAAATGCGAATATGCTAAAGACCTTACCAAATAAAATATCTGTTTTGTATTGCTGATTAAATGCATCATCAAGAAAAAAATAATTAAAAGGATCGGAAGGAAAATTCTTATTCCATATTTTTTCGAGTTCTGCAATTGTCTGGTGAATATTGGCCGGGTCTATTTTTACAGAATAGAACCGCCTCATGTCGGGCGTAAAACGAATTAATAACGGGTTAACGGCTTTTTGTAATCCTTCATGATGGTAATCTTTTATTACGCCAACAATAGTAAGTGTATCTTCATTATCAACTATTTTTTTATTGATCGCATCTTCGGCATTTTTAAAACCTAAAAAGCGTGCAGAGTAATCATTTAGTATAGCAGCCTTCTTATCAGAAGTATAATCTTTTAAAAAATTCCTTCCGGCCGAAAGGGCAAGCTGATAGGAAGGGATAAAATCGTGATCAATACCCATGTTGTACAGTGTTACCCAGGTATTTTTAGGTGCGCCTAAGCGGTAGACACCGGTTGTCCAGTATATTTCCTGGCCCATAACAATACTGGAAGCTGTTATATTTTTAACTCCTGGTTGCTGCAATACTTCATTTTTAAACACCTGGTAATTTTTAAAATAGCTTGATATAGGAGTTGTTCCTGCGCCATTTAATACAAGTGTTTGATCGATAGTTACACCCAGATCTTTTTTACGCATAAACTGTACCTGCTGATATACAATAACTGTTCCAGCAATTAATACTATGGAAACAACAAATTGCGATACCGTTAAACTTTTTCGTAACAGGATGCCGCTGGCGGTATTTTTAAAAGCACCTTTTAGAACTTTTATTGGTTGAAAGCCGGATAGTACCAACGAAGGATAAAGCCCAGAAATAAAAGTACCCGTTAAAAATAACCCCGTAAATAATAACCAGTATTTTTTCGTAAGAAAAATGCCGGGAAAATTTTCGTGACCGGTAAAAGTATCGAAGCTTTTTACCAGGAAATAAAATAAGAGAATTGAAAAGATAAGCGATACACTGTTAAGAATAATGTTTTCTATAAAAAATTGTTTTATCAATTCATAACGGTTTGCCCCTAAAACTTTTTTTACTCCCACTTCTTTTGCCCGCTCAGTAGACCTGGCAGTTGTAAGATTGATGTAATTTACCCAGGCAATGCCTATAATAAATATGGCTATCAGAAATAAAAAGGTAACCGTTCTTCCGTTCCCATTTACCTCTGCTTCCTGGTTATAATTAGAATATAAATGGATATCTTTTACAGGAATAACCGATAACTTATCGTAAGTATTGCTGTTGCCTTTGTTATCATCCATATATTTATTGCAGAATGCAGGAAATTTAGCTTCCAGACGCTCTGTGCTGGTACCGGGTTTTAGCTGGATGTACGTATAATAATCATACCAATCGAACATATTTTCAATTTGACCGGTGGTATCGTGGATCATTCTTTTTAAAGTGGCCAAAGGCAAAAGGTAATCTATTGCAAGGTGCGAGTTTTTTGGATAATCAAAAACACCTGTTACTTCAAAAGGAAGCCCGAGCGAATCTGCTTCAAGCGATTCGTGTTTAATAGTTAATGTTTTTCCAACTGCCGGCTCATTGCCAAAATATTTTTTTGCCGTTAACGACGATAAGATTATTTTGTTAGGTGCATCTAAGGCGGTTTTAATATTTCCTTCACTAAGTTTTATTCCAAACATTTTAATGAATGAGGGATCGGTAAAATAACCTTGCTTTTCGTTAAATTTTATATTTGTTTGGGTATTTACAAATAATAACTGCGCATCTATTAAACGGCAAAATGATTCAACCTCAGGAAAATCTCTTTTTAGTGCAGGACCAATAGCAGGATAAGATGTAGCCGATCTCCATTCTAAAACGCCTTGCTGGTAATAATCAAGCCTGATACGATAAATGGAGCCGGGAACAAAATTATCGTAGCTTTTTTCGTAGGATACATAATGAAAAATAAGCAAACAGCAGGTCATGCCTATTGTAAGGCATAAAATGTTAAGTATAGAAAAGACTTTTCTCTTTAACAGGTTGCGGTACGCTATTTTAAGATTATGAAAATTCATTTATTCTGTTCTTAAATTTTTTATCGGATTACTTTTTGCAGCTCTGATCGTTTGTGTACTAATTGTAAATAAAGCAATTAAAAGTGAAGAGACGCCGGCAAGTATAAAAACCCACCAGCTTATATCAATACGATAAGCAAAATCCTGCAGCCAGTTCGAAATTACCCACCAACCCAAAGGCCATGCAATAATATTGGCAATTATAACCAGTTTTACAAAATCAATTGAAAGTAAAGATACAACATTAGCAACCGATGCACCCATCACTTTACGGATGCCTATTTCTTTTACCCTTTTTTCTGTTGAATAAGAAGCAAGGCCAAGTAACCCAAGGCAGGCAATAAAAATAGCGAGGCCTGCAAGGATGCTAACAACTTTGCTTACTTTTTTATCAGCTTCGTACATTAAGGCAAAATGATCGTCTAAGAATTGATATTCGTAAGGATAATTGGGAATGATGTTCTCCCATGTTGTTTTAAGATAGGCGAGTGCTTCCTCTGTTCTTGCTCCATCAATTTTAACGCACACATCACTATAACCACCTTGTTTTTTATTGTATAAACAGAGGGTTTCGATCTTATGATGTAAAGAATTAAAATTAAAATCCTTGCATACACCTACTAATTTTGTTGTGCTGTCCTCATCCATTTGTATGCGTTTGCCAATTAATGATTCAATTGACGCTTTGGGATGATCTTTTAATAACTCTTTTGCCATTGTTTCATTTACAACAATTTCGTGCCCTTCGTTTTCTCTTGTAAAATTCTTTCCTGCCAATAATTTAATATTGTAGATGCTTAAAAAGTCATGATCCACCAATACATGCGATGTGGCCAATTCCTTTACCGGCCCGTCGCCATAAAATGCAACACCTGTTTGATGCAGATTGTTTCCTAAGCGTTGTGTAGAAGCGCTTACGCTTTTCACAAGCGTGTTCTTTAATAACTCATCTTTTAAACGATACCAGTTCTTGTAAGCACCGGGAAGCATCACTATCTGATCGCGGCTAAATCCGGTATCCCTGTTTTGCATAAAATTAAGCTGGCGTACTACAAATATGGTAGCAATTATTAAAAATGCGGCGCCCGCAAACTGACTCACCACTAAAACGTTTCGCGTAAAGCTTTTATTATTGCCGGTTAATATAGTTCCTTTAAGTACTTGCACAGGTTTAAAAGCGGATAGATATAATGCAGGGTAAATCCCTGAAACAATTCCAATTAAAATTGTACCCGCAAGTACTTTTAATAAAAGAAAAGGGTTAGTGAAAACGGAAAAATCCAACTCATGCCCGCTTAAATGGTTCACATAAGGAAGAAACAGGTTTACTAAAACAATAGCAATGGTCATAGCAATTAAGGATAATAAAACCGATTCGCCAATAAATTGAAAAGCTAGTTGAAAACGATGTG
The DNA here is from genome assembly GCA_044226875.1 of Bacteroidia bacterium. Lineage (GTDB taxonomy): Bacteria > Bacteroidota > Bacteroidia > B-17B0 > Aurantibacillaceae > Aurantibacillus. The sequence goes on along the minus strand of JBGAGD010000002.1, from coordinate 290,711 downwards.
CACCAATAGATTTTCGCACACCAACTTCTTTAGCCCTGCCGCTTGAGCGCGCTGTTGAAAGGTTAATAAAATTGATACAGCCTATAAGTAAAACTATAATGGCAATAAGAAAAAATACTTTTGTATAATCGGCGTCAAATTTTTGAAAATTGTTATAATCATGTGTTATGTCGTTAGACCTGCCGTGTATATCCGGTAATGATTGCAGGAATAATTTATATCCTTTGGTAATATCTTTACCCATATATTTTTGGAGGTACGCCGGGAATTTTTTTTCAAGAGCGACAATATTTGTATTTGGCGCTAACTCCAGGTAAGTGATGGTCCAATTACCTCCCCATTGATCCATGCCTTCGGGTCCAATAAAGGAATTGAAAGAATACAATATCTCAAATTGCAGGTGAGAGTTTTTGGGAAGAGGCTCTAATACACCCGTCACAATAAACTGCATAGTATCGCGGCTATTGTTTGTGCTTACGGTTTTACCTAAAGGATCTTCTTTGCCAAAAAGTTTTTCAGCGCTTTCGGGAGTCAGTACAATGCTTTTTGGTTCGCGAAGAGCTGTTTTCCTATCACCTTTTGCTAACTTAAAATCAAAGAGTTTTAAAAAATTTGAATCTGCCCAATACGATTGTTTAAAAAATATTTTAGTATCGTTGTATTTTAAACTCGTGGCTGGATTAAAATGAAAGTGCGTTGCGTTAAGTATTTCAGGAAAATCATTCTTTAAAGTAGCGGCCATAGGATACATGGAAAGAGCCACTTTTTGTGGCTGAACCATTCCTTCCCAGCTCTGCACTTCATCTAACCTGTAAATATTTTTTGTATGAAATGAATCAAAACTCTGTTCGTATTGCACAAACAACAAAATAGTGATACACACTGCAAGGCCAATAGAAAGGCCAATGATGTTGATCCCCGAAAAGATCTTATTCTTCCAGAGATTTCTTAACGCCAGTTTGAGATAATTTTTAAGCATGATCTTTTATTATTCAGTTCTTAAATTTTTTGTTGGATTTTTCTTGGCTGTTTTTAAAGTGTTCAATAACACGATCAGTAAGGTGAGGGTAAGGATAACAATACCCACCACAACAAATATCCACGCGCTTATTGAAACCTTAAAATCATAATTTTGCAGCCATTTGTTCATTAATAGAACGGTTAGCGGTATGGTAATTACAAAGGCGATCGATACCAGTTTAATAAATTCGGTAGATATCAGACCAACGAGTTGTAATAATGTAGCGCCTAAAACTTTTCTTATACCCAGTTCGCGGGTTCTTTTTTCTATAGTGTAAGCCGTTAAACCAGCAAGACCAATACAACAGATAAAAATGGCAAGGCCTGCAAAAATATTGGTGAGTTTACCAATAAGTTCTTCAGTAATGAATTTTTTATTAAAGGCTTCGTCTATAAACTGAAATTCGAAAGGATAAACAGGATTATATTTACTTACAATGGCTTCAACCTTTTTCATAGATTCGGCCGGTGGAACATTTTTGTTTAAACGCATATGCAAGCAGCTAAATTCTTTGTTGTTATTAAAGATCATTAAAGGCATGGCGGATTTGTACGGCGACTCGATCACAATATCATCCACAATGCCAATTACTGTGTATTTTCGAGGGCCATAGGTCATTTCCATTCCCAGGGGATCTTTTAAGCCCATAGTTTCAACCGCAGTTTTATTAAAAATTATTGCTGAAGAATCGGACGGCATATTTTGAAAATAATGACCTTGTAAGACCTTAAGCCCAATTGTTTTTGCGAAATCGGCGTCAGTATGCATACCCATAAATATGATATTGCCATCTTTGGGTTTACCTTTCCATTGTGGAGAAGGCGTTGTCCACCAACTTTCTGTAACAGGCGATGATGTTCTTGTAATTCCTTCAATGGCACCTGAATTTATAAGCTCCTGTTTAACGGCTTCGTAATTTTTTGCGAGATCGGCAGAGGCAGGCGTTAATATAAGATTTTGAGAAGCATAACCCGTGGGCCTGTTTTTTACATGTTGTATTTGCCTGTATACAATAATGGTTGAAGAGATAAGCAGAATAGAAATAACAAATTGTGAAGTAACAAGTATACGCCTCGGTAAAAGCGCTTTTTTGCCCGTAAGGTTATTTCCTTTTAAAACTTTGGCCGGATTAAAAGATGAAAGATATAATGCAGGATAACTTCCTGACACAAGACCTGTAAAAACAATAATTACAAAAGCGCTTAACCAAACATAAGGCTCGCTGATATCCAGGCTAAGTTTTTTATTTACCAGTACGTTAAAAGAAGGAAGAAGTAAAAAAACCAGGAGCACCGAAAACGAAAAAGCAATTAATGTGAGTAAAACAGATTCGCAGAAGAATTGTGTGATAAGCTGCTTGCGGCTTGAACCAAGTGTTTTTCTTACGCCTACTTCCTTTGATTTTTTTTCGGAGCGGGCCGTTGACAGATTCATAAAATTGATGCAGGCAATAACAAGAATGATTATAGCGATGACTGAAAACAGTTTAACGTATTCGATCATACCGCCAACAACAACACCGTTCTTAAAATCACTTCTTAAGTGCCAGTCTTTCATTGGAAAAGTAAAATAAGTACTGATCTTATCGTTAGGAACATGTTTGGTCATTACGTCATTTACTATTTTATCTAAGGTGGCGGCATCGGTTCCGGCAGTAGCATTTACGTATATACGTGAAAACGAATTACGCCATTCTTTCATTGCATTATTATCAAATTCAGAATTATATGGCATTACATACTCAAAATCAAAACTTGAATTTGGTTTGGGATCAGCGATAACGGCGGTTACCTTTGCCGGAATTGCCCCATCCAGTTGTATCATTTTATCTATTGGGTCTTCATTGCCAAATAGTGATTTCGCAGTGCTTTCCGTAATGACAATGTTTGAACGGTCGCTAAAAACACTTTGTTTATTGCCTTTTATAAATTGCCAGTTAAAGATGTCAAAAAAATGCTCACTAACATTTCGTCCGTTCTTTTTCAATTTTTTATCTTTATAAGAGAATACATACGAGTCGCCACTTGATGTAACAACGGCATGTTTAATTTGAGGATATCCTGTTTCAAGGGCTTTTGCTAACGGATAGGCGATGTTAGCATCTGTATAAATTTCGTTATCAAAATTACGGTTGCCGTATACCTGGTAAATGCTTTCATAATTTTTCTGGTCCTTATCAAAGGCCAGTTCATCTTTTACCCATAATAGAATAAAAATGGCGCAAGCCATGCCAATAGAGAGGCCAAGGATATTCATACTTGAAAATCCTTTGTTGCGGAATAGATTTATCCAGGCTATTTTAAAATAGTTTTTTATCATATCATTCTGTTTTTAAACTTTTAGTGGGATTGGCGTTTGCTGCTTTATATGTTTGCGTGCTAATGGTTGCAATGGCTATTATTAAAATAAGTAAACCGGGTAATATAAATAGCCAGGCAGTGATGTTTGTTTTAAAGGCATAATTCTGCAACCATTTGTTTAAAAGATAATAGGTAATGGGTAAAGCAATTATAAAGGATAATAAAACGGGTTTTATAAAATCTTTAGTTAAAAGCAACAGTAATTTTGGAACAGTTGCCCCGGATATTTTTCTGATACCGATTTCTTTTGTGCGTTGTGTTGTGGCAAATGAAGCCAGACCTAACAAACCGAGCGAGGCTACAAAAATAGCCAATACTGCAAACAAGGTAAATGTTTTTCCAAATTGTTGGTCGGCGTTGTATTGTTCCCTGTAATGATCGTCCAAAAAGAAATATTCGAAAGGGTTGCCGGGAAAGAATTCGTTCCATTTTTTTTCAGCAATTTGGATGATCTCCTGAGGGTCTTTGTTTCCTTCGATCTTTAAAGATACGTAACTACTGTTGTTTGGCGTTAACCTGTATATGTGAGCATCGTATGGCTCACGAAGGCCTTCCTGGTGATGATTGGCCACTACACCAATAATGGTAAATTGTTGGCCCCAAAAATCAATGCGCCTGTTAAGGGCTTCTTCTGGTTTTTTAAAGCCAATGAGTTTAACAGCGGCTTCATTAAATAAAACACATTTTTTGTCGTTTGGAAATTGTTCTGAAAAATTCCTTCCTTTCAAAATTTTTATTCCATAAGCCTCTAAAAAATCATAATCAATACCCATGGCCCTGTATTGATTGGCTTTATCTTGTCCGTCTTCAACCAATTTAATTCCACCGGCGTTCCATCCCACTTTTTTGCCGGGCACAGCAGTAGAGGTAACAACTTTATGAATGCCCGGTGTTTTTGATAATTCAATTTTAAATGTTCTTAAACGGTCTTTATAAGTTGATGTATCTATTACCGATGGGCCGTTTAATACCAGGGTTCTATCAATATTCACACCAAGATCCTGGCTTTGCATAAAATGTAACTGACGGTATACCCCAAACGTGCCAACCATTAAGATCACTGAAGAGGCGAATTGAACGATCACTAACGAGTGCCTTAAGAAAGCACCTTGTTTACTTCTTGTAAATTTTCCTTTTAAAACCGTAATGGGTTTAAATGAAGACATGACCAAAGCCGGATAGATACCTGCCAATAAAGTACCGCCGATAAACAGACCAATTATAGCAAGCCAGAAATACGTATCATTTAGCAATGAAAAACCAATATGTTTACCTGTTAAAGAATTAAATAAAGGCAATGAGATCAATATCAAAACAAAAGCCACCAGTACAGCAAATAAATTAATTAAGAATGCTTCAAACATAAACTGGGTAATTAATTGCGAACGGTATGAACCCATTACTTTTCTCACACCAACTTCTTTTGCCCTGTCTATTGCCCGGGCGGTAGAAAGATTGATGTAATTTATCCACGCAATAATGATAATAAAAACAGCAATGATCAATAAGAAATAAACAGACTGGCCATTGCCATTCACTTCTGCTTCCATCATATAAGAAGAGTATAAATGTATATCGCGCATTGGTTGTAACTTGTATTCAACGCTCTCATTTCTTTTTTTATACTCCTCACCAATTTTTTTTGTGATATATGTTTTGATCTTTTTTTCAAGCAATTCGGGCTTTGTGCCGGGTATTAATTGAACGTAGGTATAAAATCCGTCCCAGTCAAACGTGGTTTCAGCGTCGGGGCCGGCAAATTGCAAATAGGTAGAGAAAGAAAAAAGAATGTCAAATTTTAAATGTGTATTTACCGGCAGATCGGGTACAACAGCTGTAATTTTGTAATTATCTCTTTTATTGTTGCTTATTAGTTTACCTATAGGGTCTTCATTGCCGAAATATCTTTTTGCGGTTGATTCTGTAATTACTGCAGTAAAGGGCTCCTTTAAAGCGTCGGTTAATTTTCCTTTTGTTGCTTTGTATGAAAACATTGGCAAAAAAGAATTGGTAGCAAAAAAAATCTTTTTCTCTTTAAATTTTTTCTCATTATAAGAAATAACAGCTTCTTCAGGCGTTAATTTTGCCATCGATTCTATTTCTGGAAAAGCATCTTTAATGGTTTTACCAACGCCCGCAGCACCAGCCGCCCATTGTGTTGTAAGTTTACCATCGTTATACCTGTTTTGCTGCAAGCGGTAAATACGATCACCTTTCTCCTGAAATTTATCGTAACTGGTTTCAAAAGTAACGTACTGCAAAATGAGTAAAAATGCAGCAATACCAATGGCAAGACCGCTAATATTGATAAGCGAAAAAACCTTGTGCTTAAACAAATTCCTGAACGCTATTTTTAAATAATTCTTTAGCATATTATTCTGTTCTTAAATTTTTTGTTGGGTTTGTATTGGCAGTTTTTAATGTATTAAAAAACACTATTATGAATGTTAGTGCAATTATTAATAATCCAACAATTATGAAAAGCCACACACTAATTGTAGTGTGAAACGCATATTTCTGCAGCCATTTGTTCATTAAGAACCAGGTTAATGGAATACTGATAAGAAGCGCCACAGATACCAACCTGATAAATTCGTTGGATATCAATACTACCAATTGGGTTAACGAAGCACCCAGTACTTTGCGTACACCAATTTCTTTTGTGCGCTTTTCGATCGTAAAAGCGGTAAGCGCAGCCATGCCAATGCAGCAAATAAATATGGCCAATGCAGAAAAAATGGTTGCCAGTTTACTGATCAATTCTTCACTTACGAATTTTCGGTTAAAAGCCTCGTCAACAAACTCATATTCGAATGGGTAAACGGGATTGTATTTATTAACTATGTTTTCTATTTTTTTAATTGCAGCATGCATATCCTGGTTATTTTTTAAACGCACATCAATACATTTTGAACGCTTATTATAAAAAACAACCAAGGGATTGACCGGGGTATATGGCGATTGCATGACCATATCATCCACAACCCCAATAATCGTGCATTTTTCTGATCCATAGCTTACCTGTTTGCCAACAGGGTTTTTTATGCCCATAGCTTTTATAGCCGTTTTATTGAATATCACCGATACCGAGTCGATCGGTAAACCCGAAAAATCTTTTCCTTCTAAGATCTTTAGCCCCGTGGTTTTTGTAAAATCAACATCAACCCCAAGGCCCGTAAATTCAAGCGTTGCATTTTGTGGTTTGCCTTCCCAATCGGGCGCAGGCACATTGTTCCACCATATTTCAGTTAACGGAGCTGATGCACGTGTAACGGCTTCTACATAACCGGTTTTTAATAATTCATTTTTAAGTACTGAATAGTTCTTATTCAGATCTGGAGAAGAAGTGATGGTTATCAGGTTCTCAGATTTATAACCAATCTCACGGCCTTTTACATATTGTAGCTGCTGGTAAACAATCGCTGTAACGCAGATCAATAAAATAGAGATGATAAATTGAGAGGTAACAAGTATCCTTCTTGGTAATAACGCTCTTTTACCGGATGTTTTTATATTTTTTAAAACCGCAATGGGTTTAAAAGAGGATAAATATAGAGCGGGGTAGCTTCCGGAAATAAAGCCGGTAAAAATTAAAATAGTAAACATGCTTATCCAAAAATAAGGCTGCGAAATTTCAAACCGAAGATCTTTATTTACAAACAAATTAAACGATGGAAGAAGGAAGTAAACAAAAACTATGGCAATAATAAAGGCAAGGCTTGTAATGAGCATAGATTCACAAAAGAATTGAATAACCAGTTGTTTTTTGCTTGAACCAAGTGTTTTTCTTACACCAACCTCTTTCGATTTTTTTTCTGAACGGGCCGTGGACAAATTCATAAAATTGATGCAGGCTATAAGTAATATAATAAATGCAATTGCAGCAAAGAGTTTTACGTACTCAATAGCACCACCTGTATTTACGCCATCTTTAAATTCATCTTCCAGATGCCAATTGCTCATAGGAAAAGTAAAGTAGGTGGTCACTTTATCTTCAGGATTGTATTTTTTTACCAGTGTGTTTATATTGTTATTCAATTTTGAAATATCAGTGCCCGCAATGGTTTGAATATAAACCGACCAATACGGCTGGCTCCACTGTTTCATGGCGGCATTAAAAAGTTCAGTTGAATAGGTTTCCAGGTATTCAAAATCAAAACTTGAATTTTTTGGCGGATCTGCTACAACAGCAGTAACTTTTACTGGCATAATTTGCTGGGCAGTGGTAAGATCTTTATCCATTTTTATCATTTTACCAATGGCCTCTTCGTTGCCAAATAGTGCACGGGCAGTGCTTTCGGTCAATACAATGGAGTTGGGATCTGTAAGCGCCGTTTGAGGATCACCTTTAATGAAGTCAAAATTAAAGATGCTAAAAAAATGACCGGTAACGGCAAGGCCCTTTTTATTTAATTTTTTGCCATTATAAAAGAACATATGGCTCCAGTCATTTGATACCACAACAGCATTTTTTATTTGGGGGTAATTGTCTTCCAACGCTTTTGCCAAAGGAAAAGGCATTTTGTAATCGGTAGAAACCTGGTTGTTTACATTTCTGTTCGCATAGATCTTATAGATAGAGTTATAATTCTTTTGATCTTTATTAAAGCTCAGTTCATCATTTACCCATAAAAGGATAAATATGGTGCAAATCATTCCTGCGGAAAGACCAAGAATATTAACCAACGAGAAACCTTTGTTCCTGAATAAATTTATCCACGCTATTTTAAAATAGTTCTTTAGCATCTTATTCGGTTCTTAAACTTTTTACAGGATTAGCAATAGCGGCTTTTATGGCCTGGAAACTTATTGTTATAAATGCAATACTCATGGCCATAATTGCTGCAATCAAAAATACCAGCCACGAGATAGAAATGTGGTAAGCGTAATCCTGTAGCCATTTATTCATTAAATACCAGCCAAGAGGCAAAGAAATTAAAAGGGAGATGAAGATCAGTTTTATAAAATCCTTTGACAATAAAAGTACAATCGTATTGGTGGAAGCTCCTAAGACTTTTCTGATCCCTATTTCTTTCGCGCGCTGAATAACATTATAAGATGATAGGCCTAATAAACCCGAACATGCTATAAATATTGCCAAAAAAGAAAATAAGGCAAATACTTTTCCAAATAAAACATCTGCTTTGTATTGATTGTTAAACGAATCATCCAGAAAAAAATAATTGAAAGGTTCGGCAGGAAAATGACTGTTCCATATTTTATGTACCATTTCAACTGTTTTAGGAATATCTTTCGCATCTAATTTGATGGAATAATAATCCCTTATCCACGGGGTTAACAATAAGGAGATAGGAACAATTGGTTTTTGCAAACCCTGTTGATGGAAATCAGCCATAACGCCTATCACTTTAAGGGTATCGTTGCCTAATAATATTTGTTTGTTTACAGCGCTGGTTGCCGATTCAAAAGCCAGTGACGTTAAAGCACTCTGATTTAGGATAACGGCTTTTTTATCTGTAGGAAAGTTTTTCGAAAAATCTCTACCGGCAATAATTTTTAAGCCGTATGAGGAAACAAAATCGTAATCCCCCCTGAGTATGGGCATGTATGGGGCTTCTTTTTGTTTACCGTCTATTCTTGCAGCTCCTCTGCCTTCATATATTTCCTGCGACAGAACGTGGTTTGATGCCGTAACACTTTTAATGTTAGTGTGATTTAATAATTCATCTTTAAATGAAGTAAATGTATTTTTGTAAACGTCTCTTTTGGTTGAAATGGCCCCACGTAAAACAAGGGTTTGCTGCATATCAATAGCAAGATCTTTTTGTTGCATGTATTGCAATTGTTTATATACAATAAGCGTTCCCGCAATTAAAATAACAGTTACAGAAAATTGTGTGATAATTAATCCTTTTCTTAGATTTAATCCTGCAGTTGAATTTTTAAAGGCTCCTTTTAAAACCGTAACCGGCATAAAGCCGGAGAGTACGAAAGCCGGGTACAAACCGGATAATAAAGTTCCGCAGAAGAATAGAACGATAAATGTCAGCCAGTAGCTGTAAGATAGATCGATTTCTGTATACATTTCGCGTCCGGTAAAAAGATCAAAAGGCTTAATTAACGAATAAAACAGAAAAAGTGATAACAGGAGTGAAATGGAATTTAATAAAATATTCTCTGCGGCAAATTGTTTTATCAGATTTAGACGGATAGCGCCCAGAACTTTTTTTATACCAACTTCTTTTGCCCTTTCAAGCGAGCGTGCTGTGGTTAAATTAATATAATTGATCCAGGCAATGCAAATAATAAATATAGCAATCAAAAAAAGAAAAGTAACCCTTCTTCCATTTCCGTTCACTTCTGCTTCCTGGTTAGAATTGGAGTATAGATGGATATCTTTTAAAGGTATAAGTTTTAGTTCAGACCAACTCTTATTTATTTTGTCGGGTTCAAGATATTTATCAGAAAATTTAACCAGATCTTTTTCCAGCTTTTTGGGATCACTTCCCGGATGGAGCTTTAAATAATTAAAAAAATCGATGTTATTGAAACCGGTTTCTGTATTGGCGCCCGGAGCCCATGTTTTAAGCAGGTTACTATAGGTGTAAAACGAAACAAGGTAATCAATAACCAAATGAGAGTTTTTAGGATGTTCTTTAAATACACCCGTTACTTCTAAGGGGTTAGTTGATACATTTTTTACAGCTAATTTTTTTCCAAGCGCAGGTTCGTTCCCAAAATATTTTTCAGCCATTTTTTGCGAAATAATAATTTTGTCAGGCCCATTTAACGCGTATTTTGGGTTACCGGAAATGAGATCGGTATTAAATAATTTGATGAAAGACTGATCTGCAAAATAGCCTTTTTGTTCATGAAATTTTTTATTATTTTCTTCATTTGATAAAAGTAAATTGAATGGCAGTAAACGACAAAATTCTTCCACCTGTGGATATTCTTTTTTTACAATTGGCCCTATAGAAGAAAATGTGGTTGCCCATTTATCCTGCAATCGCCCATTTTGATAGTTATCCATGCGAATGCGATAAATATTTTCGCCGCCGGAAATAACATCATAACTCTGCTCATAAGAGACATAATGAAAGATCAATAAACAACAGGTCATGCCTAATGTTAAACCAACAATATTCAGTAAGGAATATTCTTTTCTTTTAATTAGAACCCGTGTCGCTATTTTAAAATAGTTCTTTAACATTTATTCTGTTCTTAAACTTTTTACAGGGTTAGCAATGGCAGCTTTTACGGTTTGGCTGCTTATGGTTATAAATGCAATTAGTATGGCAATGCTGCCCGACAAGATAAAAGCCCATAATGGAATGGAGATCCGATAAGCAAAATCCCGTAACCATTTATCCATCATAAACCAGGCAACCGGAAATGAAATAACAGAAGCTGCAAAAACCAGGTAAATAAAATCGGTTGACAAAAGCTTTACCAGTTCGGGAATACTGGCGCCTAAAATTTTTCTGATACCAATTTCTTTTATCCTTTGCGTGATGGTAAACGATGACAGGCCTAATAATCCAAGGCAGGCAATAAAAATAGCGATAACCGAAAAGATCGTAAAAAGTGTACTTTGCTGTTGCTCGCTTTTATATAGTTGTTTTACATTGTCATCTATGAATGTGTACTGGAACGGAACATCCGGCAAATAAGCGTGCCATCTTTTTTCGATCTCCGAAATAGCTTTATGCATGTTATTTCCGTCAATTTTAAACGAAAGGGTAAATAGCGAATTTTGTCTTGACGGGCTGAATATTATCGGCACAATATCTTTATGCATTGATTCAAAATGAAAATCTTTTGTGATACCAACAATTTTTCCCTGAACACCACCATACCTTACATCTTTACCAACTGCTATTGCAGGGTCTTTCCATCCAAGTGCTTTTGCCGCCGCGGCATTTATCACAAAATTATTACTGTCTGTAGAAAAATCATTTGTGAAATTCCTTCCGGCAGCCATCTCAATTCCAAATGTTGGGATGTAGTCGTAGTCAATAGAAACTAATTTCATATCAACATTCTGAACCGGTTTCATGGAGTCTCCGTTCATGACAGCAAGTCCACCAAGATCATCCAGTAAATTGCCGGTTGGAATTCTGGAAGAGCGCGTAATACTTTTAACCAGGGAAGTTTTAAGCAGTTCATTCTTGAAGCTAGCATAGTGTTTTGTGAGATCTGAGCTAAAAAAAGAAGTAACAACACAATCTTTATTGAAGCCAAGGTTGGTATTTTGCATAAAACTCAACTGGCGCAATACAATGATCGTTGAAATGATCAAAATAATAGAAACAGAGAATTGAGTTACCACCAATACTTTTCTAAACGAAAAATTACTTTTACTCACTTTCAATACTCCTTTTAAAACTTTTACAGGCTCAAACGACGAAAGAAATAAAGCGGGGTAGGCGCCGCTTATAAAGCCAATTATAAAAGGCAAAACGAGCATTAACGCAACGATCCTATAATTTAAAAGTACCGTAGCTGATAATTGCTGACCGGAAAATAGATTGATATACGGAAGGATAATAAGTGTAATAAGAATGGCTGCGCTTAAGGAAATGAATGTAATTAAAACCGACTCGCTTAAAAATTGCGCGATGATCTCTTTACGTTTGGCGCCAATTGCTTTTCGGATACCAATTTCTTTGGCCCTTAAAACCGAACGTGCCGTTGAAAGATTCATATAATTTATACAAGCTATCAACAAAATAAAGAGGGCTATACAGGAAAAGATGTATACCCGGCTAATGCTGCCATTTGGCTCAATTTCGGCTTCAAGAGCCGATTGCAAATGAATATCCGTGAGCTTTTGTAAATGTAATTTTGTTCCTTGCGAAGGTTTAAAGATCATATTACGGGAAGGCATATTTTTATTTAAAAAAGAAGGGAATTTTGATTCAATATTTTTTACAGGATAATTTTGAGGCAACATTAAATACGTGTGAAAGGCGTTATTGCTCCAGTTACTTTGTAATTGTCTTTCACCATACAAGGTCGAATCTTTTAATGAGCTGAACGAAATAAGGATCTTTGGATGAAAATGCGAGCTGGCAGGAAAGTCTGAGAAAATGCCGGTAACCTTGTAGGTATAAAGGTTATCGAGTTTTACCATTTTATTTATCGGATCTTCGTTTCCAAAATATTTTTTTGCTGTTTCTTCATTCAGCAATACGCTAAGAGGTTCTTCAAGAGCGTTATGAATATTGCCTTTTAATAACGGCACCGAAAAAAAATCGAAGAAATTAGTTTCGGCGTAATAAGCATTTCGTTCGTTAAGGATCTTATCCTTATAACGAAAAACTGTAAGGCCATTTGAAAGAATGCGCGTTACTTTCTCAATATCCGGGAAATCATTTTTTAATAACGGACCAAATGGCGGGGCCACAGTGGCGAGATGTAAATTTTCAACGCCGTCTATCGTATTAAAACTTCTTGTTACACGGTATATTTGGCCGGCTTTTGCATTGAACCTGTCATAACTAAGTTCGTTAATAATATAAATAAGAATAAGCAAACAGCAGGTAAGGCCAACTGTTAACCCAAGCAGGTTAATAGATGAAGTCATTTTGTACTTCAACAGGTTTCTGAACGCTATTTTAAAATAATTTTTTAACACCTTATTCTGTTCTCAAACTTTTTATTGGATTAGCAACGGCAGCTTTTATGGCCTGCAGCGCAACGGTTGTAAAGGCAATTAATAATGCTAAGATACCTGCTACTAAAAACACCCACCAGCTAATATCAACCTTGTAAGCAAAATCCTGTAACCATTTATGCATGGCATACCAGGCAATTGGCGCGGCAATTATTATAGAAAGGACCACCAACTTTAAAAAATCTTTTGAAAGCAATTGCACGATACCCGGAACGCTTGAACCCAAAACTTTTCTGATACCGATCTCGCGAAAACGCTGTTTGATGGTAAATGCCGCTAAACCAAACAAACCAAGGCAAGCAACCAATACCGATAAAAAAGTAAAGGCACTTAATACAGAACGCATATTTTGCTCGGATTTATAGAGAGAGTCAAAATCTTCCTGCATAAAAGAAGATTTAAATGGTGCATCTCCTGCAACGCTTCTCCAGCTTGATTCGATCTCTTTCATAGTAACGGCCAGGTCGCTGGTTTTTAAACGAACGGTTACCAGGCCATGCCAAGGCGGAAAAATATGAATAAGCATTGGCTTCACGTCTTCTTTTAAAGATGCGAAGTTGAAATCTTTAACTACTCCAATTATTTTACCGCTTTTACCAAAGGCCCAATCTACTTTTTTGCCAATGGCATTTTTCGGCGTTTTCCATCTGAAATCCTTTACAGCAGCTTCGTTTACGATAAAGGCCTCATTAACATCTGTAGGAAAATCCTTCGAAAAATTTCGCCCTTCGATCACCTCAATCTGCATGGTCTTAAAAAAATCCTCATCCACCGATATTACTGGTGAGCTGCTTAACTCGTTTTGCGCAAAACCTTCTGGTAAAACAGTTATGTTAGGTACGCCTTTAAAAGAAAAATTGTTTAGACTGGTACTTACTACTTTTGGATTTTTTTTAAGCTCATCTATGAGTACCTTGCCTTTTTGGGGAGGAATGCCTTTTAGTTCAATAGCCAAAACCTGGTCTTTATTTAAACCGATGTTTCTGTTTTGTATAAAGTCTAATTGCTGAAGTATTAAAGTTGTACCAATAATTAAAATAATTGCTATAGAAAATTGAAATACAACTAAACCTTTTCTGAAAATAATATCCATAATGCCGTGCGTGATCTTACCTTTTAATGAGCGTATGGGCGCAAAGGAAGACATAAGCAATGCCGGGTAAAGACCCGCAAGAAAGCCAACGCTGCAAATGATCGCAAGATAGATCCAAACAATACTAACATTTAAGCCAAGTTTGGTGCCGATAAAAGAATTAAAAACCGGGATAAATAAAATGACCAACAACAGGGATAAAATGCTGGCGATAACTGAGAATAAAACCGACTCGCCAAGGAACTGGGCTATTAATTGCCCGCGCATAGCACCTATAACTTTGCGCAGGCCAATTTCTTTTGACCTGTTTAGTGACCTGGCGGTAGAGAGATTGATAAAATTACAGCAAGCTATTAGCAGAATTAAAAATGCAGTTGCAGAAAAAATATACACATAGGTAATATCGCTGTTATTTGAATTAGGAAATTCGTGTTCAAGGGCAGAATGTAAGTGAATATCCTTTAATGGTTGTAATACAACAGCCATATTCATACCAACATCTTTTTTAAGGCCTGCGGTTTCTTTCAATAAGAATTTATTAACTTTTGCTTCAAAGGTTTTTACATCAACCGTGTTTTTTAATAACAGGTATGCGTATGAGTCGCAGTTTAACCAGCTGTTGTCGTTGTCTTCTACCCAGTTAGGAATGCCTTTATTTACATCAAGCAACGTGCTTCTTGAGATAACACAATCAAAATTAATATGCGAGTTAAGCGGAATGTCTTTCATAACGCCTGTAACCATTACGCTCAAAGAGTCAGAGAATTTCAGCATTTTACCAAGTGCAGGCTCGCTACCAAAATATTTTTTTGCTATTTTTTCTGTAACTATAATTGTATATGGTGCGCTCAACGCCTTTTTTGGATTTCCTTCCGTTAAAGGAAAATTAAAGATATCGAGCAAGGTAGAGTCGGCGTAGAGGATCTTTGTATCATAGAAACGTTTTTCTTTATAGGCTACAGGTCTTCTTGCGAAATTAAATCTTACAATTTTTTCTACTTCCGGAAAAGCCGCTTGTATTTTTTTTGATGTTATGGGCGAGGTGGGGGCAAAATATTCATCTTTGTTTTCCTGTATGATGTGCGATGTTACGCGATAAATGCGATCCGCCTTATCATTAAATGTGTCATAACTTAATTCGTTTTGTACATAAAGGAATATTAAAATACAACAGGCCACGCCTACCGCAAGGCCAATAATATTAATCAATGAAAATAATTTGTTCTTCCACAAATTACGCCAGGCTATTTTTAAATAATTCTTTATCATATTATTTTATTCTGTTCTTAAATTTTTTATCGGGCTGGCCATTGCCGAGTGTAATCCCTGGCCACAAACCGTTGCAAGCGCTATAACACAGGTTATTAAAGCGCCAACTAAATATACACTCACTGATATAGTTGTTTTGTAAGCAAAATTCTCGAGCCAGGCATGCAACGCAAAATTTGCAAGGGGCAAAGAAATGATAAGAGATAAAAGGATCAATGTGATATATTCTCTTGAAAGCAGGTATACAATTTTGCTGTTCTCTGCGCCCAATACTTTTCTTACGCCTATTTCTTTTTTGCGTAATGCGTTCGAAAAGAATATCAACCCAAATAAACCAAGTGAAGCAATGACAATAGCCAAAACCGTAAAGATGATCAAAATGCGTTTAAAGGTGATCTCTGACCTGTAAAGTTTTTTCAGATCGTCATCAAGTAGCGTGTATGTAAATAATTCTTTAGGAAAACGTTTGTGCCATTCAGCTATAAAGGCTTGTTTTAATTTTTCAGGATCGCCTTTAAAACGCACTACCATCGAATAATAAATGGGCTCTATTAAAAACACTGTTGGCTCAATAGAGTTGTGTAACGATCCCTGGTGAAAATCATGGGCAACTCCTATGATTTTTGCCAATTTTGGCGCCCCGCTCATAAGCGTAACATTTTGGCCGATAGGATGTTTTAAATTATAAGCTTTTATTGCAGCTTCATTTAAAATAACATTTGCAGTTGAATCGCTTGCAATGTCGCGGTTAAAATCTCTTCCTTTTACAATATCTACCCTCATTGTTTTAAAGTAATTGTGATCAACAAACATGGTGCGTATTGAATTAACATCGGGCTGGCCCGCAAATTGTATCCCTTCCAGGATAACCCTTTTACCTGGTGTTGCCGATGTTGCAGAAATGTCAATTATTGATGAATTATTTTTCAGATCCGTTCGTACTTCATTCAAAATATTATCATCAAGGTTCATGGCAGGCAATAACATTACATTTTCTTTATTAAAGCCCAGTGGTTTTTCAAATATAAAATTGATCTGCTTGATCACTACAAGCGACGATACAACTAAAAATGCAGAGATAACGAATTGAAATACCACAAGACCTTTTCTTAAAAAGAAAGATACACCCGATTGCATATTCGGCGCCATTACACCTTTTAATGTATTTACAGGATCAAATGATGAGATAACAAATGCAGGGTAAATACCAGCAATAAAACCAATGAACACAATTATTCCCACCGAGGTCAAAATAAAGAATTGGTTCATAATAGTTAATATGGAAAGGTGCTTGCCGGCAATTGTATTAAAAGCAGGTAATGCCAATGCAACAACAAGTATGGCAATGCCAAATGAAAGCAGAGTTACTAGCACCGACTCTGTAATGAACTGGGTAATAAGGTTTGTTTTGGTAGCCCCCACAGTTTTGCGCAAGCCTATTTCCTTCGATCGTTCAAGCGATCTTGAAGTCGTTAGATTTATGTAATTGATAGAGGCGAGGAGAATAATAAGAAAACCGATGGATATAAAAATATAGACAAAGATCCAACTGCTGTTTGGTGAAAGTTCTTTTTCGATATTTCCACCTAGGTGTATATCAGATATATTATGTAATCGGAAAGTGAGGTATTCTTTTTTCTGGCTCAGGCCGTTTTTTACAAACTCTGTTGCAAACATATCTGACAGCTTTTCGGGATCGACGCCTTTTTTTAGCTTAACGTATGTATATAATGCATTTGAGGTCCAGCTGCTAAAAAAAGGCTGATCCTTTTGTAGCAGAATAGAACGTAACAATGATAGTTGTAAATGTGAATTATCCGGCAGATCCTTCAGGATACCAGTTACTTTAAAAGGCCGTGTATTTACTTCAATGGTTTGCCCAAGCACATTGGTAGTGTTAAAGAATTTCATCGCCATTTTCTCGCTGATAACAATCGAAGTTGGATCTGCTAGAGCCTTTGCAACATTACCTTTAATAAGATTTAATCCCAGCGTATTAAAAAAGGTAGAATCAACCAAAAAAGAGTTTTCTTCTTTAAATAATTTTTCTCCTATCTTAATGAATGCGTAAGCATTTGGCATTAAACGTGATGACGATTCAACCTCTTCATATTTATCGAGAAAGCCGCTTTTAAAAAGCGCGGGCGAGGCGGCCCATTCTTTCTTTACGCCATCTCCCTGAACAACGATCTGTTCGGCCCGGTAAATGCGTTCGTTATCAGTTTCGAATTTATCGTAATTTACTTCTTCGAAAATGAATAAAACAATAAGCAGGCAAATGCTAATGCTAAGTGTAAGTCCAAACACATTAATAAAAGAAGTTAATTTGTTCTTTTTTAAACTACGCCATGCTATTTTAAAATAATTCCTGATCATATATTTATTCGGTTCTTAGACTTTTTGTAGGATTTGTAAGGGCTGCTTTTATAGCTTGTGTTAACACGGTTATTAAAGCTATTGCCAATGCAACAATTCCGGCAATTATAAATGTCCACCATTGTATATTTGTTCTGAAAGCAAAATCCTGTAACCATTTGTGCATGGCGTACCAGCCAATTGGTATGGCAATAATAAATGCAACTAAAACAGGTTTCACAAAATCTTTTGAAAGGAGTGTAGCAACATTTCCTACGCTTGCACCTAAAACTTTTCTAACACCAATTTCTTTAACGCGTTGTGCAACTGAAAAAGATACGAGGCCGAATAAACCCATACAGGCAATAAAGATTGTCAATAAAGAAAAACACAGGAATAATAAATTTATTCTTTGTTCGCTGTTATAAAGCTGGTAAATGTTATCATCTAAGAATTTGTAATCAATTGGATGTACTTTATCGTAGTTAGCCCACACGTTACAAATTTGTTTTACCGTGGCTTCTTTATTACCATCATTTATCCTAACCAGAAAATAACCTATCGTATATACTTTTCCAGGATTTTCGTCACAGATAAAAACAATTGGTTCAACTTCATTTTTTAATGACCCGGTATAAACATCTTTCACTACGCCAATTACTTTTCCGTCACGTTTTCTTGGCCCGCGGCCCCATATAATTTTTTTTCCAAGATTTTTTTTCCAGGTAAATTTTTTGGTGCCGGCTTCATTTACCACAAACGATTGCCTGATATCAAGACCATGCGTAACATCAAACCAACGCCCTTCTGTTAACTTCATTTGCATTAACGCAAAATAATCCGGGTCAACCCAAATTGGTTCAATCGGAATTTCATTAATTACACCATCCGTTCTGCCTTCCACCTGCGTTATTTTTCTGTCGGGAGAATCTCCTGGCAAGGTAGAAGTTTGCGATACTTTTGAAACACCTTGTAGTTGAAGCATATCATTTTTAATAGCTCTGTAATTACTTACAGCTATTGTATCCTGCATGCGAATGGCAATGATGTTACTTTTATTAAAACCGGGATCGTGATCCATCATAAAATTTACCTGGCTCCGTACAATTAAAGTTGATGTAATTAAAATGATAGAGATAGTAAATTGCGTAACCACTAATGCTTTACGCAGAGTAATCCCTTTTTCGCCAGATGTTGAGTTACTTTTTATAGCTTTTACCGGACTAACAGAGGTAAGATAGAAAGCCGGATAAATTCCAGAAAGTAAAATAATACCTAAACCTAATAAGGCAATAAACACACAATTTTTAAATGTATAAATATCAGCAGATGTTAAATCAAGGCCTGCCATTTGATTAAATGCCGGAAGAAAAAGAAATAAAATGAGTTGTGATAAAAAAACTGAAAACAAAACTACTGTTGCTGATTCAAAAACCAATTGTTGTACAAGATTTTTTCTTTCTGCGCCAATTACTTTTCTAACACCAATTTCTTTCATTCTTACCTTGCCTTGTGCCGTAGCAAGATTTATGTAGTTGATACAGGCTATTAATAATAGGAAGATTGCAACAACAGAAAATATATAAACATAAGATACATTGCCTTTAATAGCAGCGTCAAATAATCTGTCCGAACGCAAATGGATATCAGTTAAAGGTTCGAGATACATGCTAATGTTTGCTTTTACGTCTTTATATTGGGCGGCGTATTTATCATACAAATGCATTATCTTTTTTTCAAAAGCATTTACATCTGTACTTTCTTTTAATTGTAAATACACAAACGAGCCGGCATTGTGCCAATTGCCGGCACCCTGCGGGCCAAAAAGCACTTCAAGGGTTTTGTATGAAACAAGTGAGTTAAATACCAAATGACTGTTTGCAGGTACATCTTCAAAAACACCTGTTATTTTATAAGAAGCAAAAGTACCGTCGCCATTATCATATTGCAACTTTTTGCCAATGGGATCAGTGTTACCAAAATATTTTTTAGCCATACTTTGATCAATGGCAACAGTATTTGGATCTTTTAGAACCGTGTTTTTATCACCAACAATTAATTTATAATCAAATACGTTAAAAAAAGTAGAATCGGCTACATATGTATTTTCTTCATAAAATTTTTTATCTTCATATTTTACTAGAAGTTTTCCTGCATATTGTGAAATTGACGTTTGGTTAATAACCTCGGGAAAATCTTTTTTAACTGTTATTCCTGCAATTGGCGAAGCAACGGCTAAGTGATCAAGCTTATCCGGAAATTTATAATCAAAAACAAGTCGGTAAATATTTTTTGAATTGCGGTTGAATTTATCGAACGAAAGCTCATTGCTTACAAACATATAAATAAGCATACAAGCAGCAATACCGGTAGCAAGGCCAATAATGTTTATAATGGCATAAGATTTATGTCTCAAAATATTGCGTAATGCTATTTTAAAATAATTTCTGATCATATACTTATTCTGTTCTTAAGCTCTTAACGGGGTTTGCCAATGCGGCCCTTATTGTATGAAAACTTATGGTTGCTATAGAGATAAATACTGCAGCTAAACCTACAAACACAAAAACTGTCCAGCTAATGGCAGTACGGTAAGGAAAATCCTGTAGCCATTTGTTCATAAGCCACCAGGCCAAAGGCGCTGCAATTATAAGTGCAACTATTACCAGTTTTAAAAAATCTTTTGTAAGAAGGGCGTTGATGTTTGCCACTGAAGCACCTAAAACTTTACGAACGCCTATTTCTTTAATGCGCTGCTGTATCATCAACAATGCAAGTGCAAATAACCCAAGGCATGAAAGGCAAATAGCAACAACCGAAGAAACACCCAATAATACAGACAATCGTTTTTCTTTTTGATACCAGCGATCTACATTTTCGTCCAGGAAAGAACCTTTGAATTCTTTACCCGGTTGAATTTCTTTGAATGTATTTTCTACCAGACTCATCACCTGGGTAGGGTTATTGCTTTTGGTTTTAATTAAAATGTATTGCACCGGAAAATCCGGAGACATTTCCATAGTAACCGGTTCGGTTTTTTCGTGCGCCGAATACAAATGAAAATCAGGTACAACGCCCACAATTGTATACCGGGGAGAAGCAGTATCTTCTTCTAAAAACGAATAACCTATTGGTTCAGTAACGTTTAATTGTTTTACCATACTTTCGGTTACAATAACACTTCCTTTGGCATCTGTACCGTATGTGCTGCTAAAGTCACGTCCTTTAAGAGCTTTAATGCCGGTTGTCCTTAAAAAATCATAATCAACCGTCATCCAGTTTGTAGAAATATTCTTGCCTTTATGTTCAAAGCCTTTGGTCCATTTAGACGTACTGCCGTCTTTACCCAATCCAAGATTTACGGAAGCGCCGGTTAAACTTATAATGGATGTTTGTGAGGCAAGCCTGTTTCTGAATTTCTTTAAGATCTCGCGCCCGTTGCTGCTTGGTACAGGCATGCTTATAACGGCTTCTTTACTAAATCCTAAAGGCATTTCGCGCATATAGGTAAATTGTTTATAGGCAATAAGCGTGCAACACATAAGCAGGCTGGCAATAGTAAACTGAAGAATGATCAACGAATTTCTGAAAGCGCTCGGTTTTTTTAAAGAAACGTTTCCTTTTAAAACGCCGGTAACCGAAAGTTTTGAAATGATCATTGCAGGATAACCGCCTGCGCATAATGAAATGATGATCACGCTCAGTATAAGCATAATTATTGTTGAAGGCTTATAAAAAAAAGACAGGTTGAGGTTGGCATCGAACAGTTGGTTGAAGTATGGGAATAATATAGCAGCCAACGTAATTCCGGTAATAAGAGATATAACGGTGATCGTTAAGCTTTCTCCCCAAACCTGGAAGAAGATCTGCTGGCGGCTTGCTCCAAGCGATTTGCGAACACCAACTTCTTTAGTTCTTGTAAATGAACGCGCAATATTAAGATTGATGAAATTAAAACAGGCAATGGCCAGGATAAAAAAACTGATCAATAAAATAGTATAAATATATGTTTTGCTTACGGTGCTATTACCCGAACCAACTTCATTATTAAAATGAACCTCGGTTATTGGCAACAATTTTAAAGAATTAAAGGCGCCGTTTTCATCTCTTATGTAGCTTTCTTTTTTTTGCTCAAGCGTATCAATACCCGAGTTTTTATTAAAAAGATAGGTCATGCTTTTTTCAACGGTCTTTTGATCAGATGCATGCGCAAGTTTTACGTATACATCATGGTTCCACATGTTCCAGTTATTACTTTCTGTTGCAAAGTCGGCTCTGAGCTCGGTGCGGGCCAATGCATCAAATCTTAAAGAAGAGTTGTCAGGAAAATCCTTCAATACTGCCGCTACGATCAACTCTTTAGGATGATCTGAAACTTTTATCGTAACTGTTTTTCCTATTGGATTTTCTTTACCAAAAATGCGTTTTGCTGCATATTCGGTAAGTACTATACTGCCAATATCTTTTAACGGATTGTTTTTGTTACCTGAAATTACAGGAAACCCAAAAACATTTAAGAAATCATTATCGACTAAATTTACCTGGAGCTCTAATTTCTTTCCTTTGTATTCAACGCCTTTGTCGTTGTGCATAAAACGCGTTGCCGATTCTACCAATTGAATTTCTTTTTTTACACTACTGGCCAATGGATATGGCATACTCGAGTTATCGTCACTTTTTTCGAATGTAGCGGCGTGATAGTATATCTTAAATAATCTCTCTTTGTCCGGGTAAAAATTATCAAACGATAGCTCGAACCAGGCATTTAAAAAAAGCAATACGCTGCAAAGAAAGGCCAGTGATAGACCAAAAATGTTTATCGCAGAGTGGGTGCGGTTCTTCGCAATGCTGCGTAAGGCTATTTTAAAATAATTTTTAAACATTTATTCTGTTCTTAGATTTTAATAAGGTTTGCAATAGCGCTTTAATAAATGTTTTAATTGTTAACCGAAACCGGTAACTCGCTGCCAATTGCTAAACCTACTATATTAATTACTGAGTAACTTCTATTGCGTAACAGGTTACGAAAAGCTATTTTAAAATAATTTTTTAGCACGGCATTGCTTTTTAGCCGGTTATTTTTTCAGTTACGATTTGTCCGTCAAGCATATTGATCACCCGGTGCGTGTAACGTGCATCGTGCTCAGAGTGTGTTACCATGATAATGGTGGTGCCTTGCTCATTCAGATCGGTTAATAGCTGCATCACATCATTACCGTTGCGCGAATCCAAATTACCTGTTGGCTCATCGGCTAATATTAATTTTGGTTTGTTTACTACTGCGCGGGCAACGGCCACACGTTGTTGCTGACCACCCGAAAGCTGCTGTGGGTAATGATTACGGCGGTGTGCGATCTGAATTTTATCTAATACTTCGTCAACAATTTTTTTTCTTTCGGCAGAACTCACACCGGTATAAATTAATGGTAACTCTACGTTTTCAAAAACAGTTAACTCATCTATAAGATTAAAACTTTGAAAAACAAAACCAATGTTGTGTTTACGCATTTCTGCACGCTTGCGTTCATTGAATTTTGCTACTTCAGTATCGTTAAATATAAAACTGCCGGCATCAAGATCGTCTAATAGACCAATAATGTTTAGCAGCGTTGATTTGCCACAGCCCGAAGGACCCATAATGGCAACAAATTCGCCTTGTTTGATATCGAACGAAATGTTATTTAAAGCAACAGTTTCTACTTCTTCTGTGCGATAAATTTTTTCGAGGTTACTTACTTTTATCATATTGTTTGTTTTTATGTTTTTTATTTTGTTATTTCCGGATGTCACTTCGAGTAGATTTTTGAAAAAAAATCGCATCGGAAAGCGAAAAAAAGGTCTCGATACGAAAATTCAAAAAAGAATTTTCTACTCGACCTGACAATAGTATTTTGTTATATTCTTCGTCATTTCTTTTCCTTTAACACCAGTTCCTGCGTATTCTCATAATTATCGTAGCCCGAGGTTATTACTTTATCACCAACCTGCAGCCCGCTCATTACTTCGTAATACTCAGGGTTTTGCCTTCCTAATTGTATGTCAATTCTGTAAGCAACAGAGCCATCTTCATTTACTTTAAAGATCCAGTTACCACCAGTTTGCTGGTAAAAGCCACCTTTAGGCAAAAGTACAGCCTGCGTTTCGTCGCTCAATGCCAGACGTATTTGCAGTGTTTGGCCGCGGCGTACATCCTTTGGCACCTCGCCTTCAAATTTCATATCTACCTGAAATTTGCCGTTGGTTACCTGCGTATACACTTTTGTTATTTTTAACTTGTAGTCTTTACCGCCAATGGTAAATTCGCCCATTAAGCCATTAAAGATCCTCGAAATGTAATGCTCATCAATATCCACTCTTACCTTAAAGCCCGTGGTTACATCTATTTGCCCAAGACGTTCGCCTTTATTCTTGTTTTGGCCTATTTCCACATCCATAGAAGTTAGCTGGCCATCTATCGGGGCACGCACTACAAGATCTTCTACTTTACGACGCATGATCTTCAGTGCGTCCTGCGTACGTTTGTAAGATTCTGCCGCCTGGTTCAATTCTATTCTCACAGAACTTGAATCCTGTTTCAGGATCTGATCGGTAAGTGTTTTCTTTTTTAAATAATAATTATAATTGTTTTCAGATTGTTTGAATTCCTGTAACGAAATAGCTTTCTCATCATATAAATGTTTGTTTAGTTTGTAAACACGTTCTGCTTCAATAAAACCATTCTCTACATCCGATCCCTGGTTTAATTTCATGATGGTATTTTGCTGCGCGGCGTTGCGCGAGATCTGCATTTGAGTTAAAAGGTTAAATACTGAGGTCTCCTGGTTGGCAAGACTTAGCTCAAGATCGGTGTTTGATAAACGCATAATAGGATCGCCTTTTTTCATGATGGCGCCATCTTCAACAAATTTTTCTTCCACGCGGCCACCTTCCATAGCATCAAGATAAATAGTGGTAATGGGTAAAACGATTCCGTTAACCGGTATAAATTCCCTGAACGAACCTTTTGTTACTTCGCTGATCGTGATACGCTCAGTATCTACATTTAATTTTGATTTACCGGAAGTAAAATAAAAACTTCCTAATATCAATAATACAATTGCACTAACAGAAACTACCGTTATTATTTTCCTGGCAGGCCACTTTTTCTTTTCAATTACTCTATCCATAAATTTTTAACTCAAAAACGCATGGTGCTTGTTAAACTATTTTGCAGCTATAGTTCTAATTTACAATACACCATGCATTCTAAAACATAATAACATTACGCTCTTTTAATAGCATTATCATGCCACATTTGTTAAGCGTTGATAATCAATAAAATACAATATCTGAAATCATAAAAATTTGCACGTTGGCGAACAGAGAGTGTTCGGTTTTGATACACTATTTTTTATCCACTTTTTATTAACGTTTTTCAGATCAATTAATTATGTTCTTGGTATATTTATGGGAAGAATATTTTTATGAATTTGAAACAAGCAACCATATTAGTTTTAGACGACGATAAAGACGTTTTAACAGCTATTAGTTTACTGCTTAAAAAAGAAGTAAAGGAAGTGATCACCGAAAAAAATCCTGAAAATCTTTTAGCGCTCATAAAAAAACATTCTTTTGATCTTATTTTGCTCGACATGAATTTTAATGCATCCATCAATACCGGTAACGAAGGTATTTTTTGGTTAAAGCGCATTAAAGAAACAAAGCCATCTATTTCGGTTATTATGATAACAGCGTATGCAGATATTGATCTTGCCATACGCTCGCTAAAAGAAGGTGCCTCTGATTTTGTGGTAAAGCCATGGAACAATCAAAAACTGGTAGAAACGATTAAAGATATTCTTTGTAAAAAAGACGGCGAAAAAAATTCGGGCCCGCAACAAAATTACGAAGAGCTTGGCCTGGTAGGCGAGAGTGAAGCCATGCTTTCGATCTTTAATAAAATAGAAAAGGTAGCGCCTACAGATGCCAATATTTTAATTTTAGGAGAGAATGGTACCGGTAAGGATCTTATTGCAAAAGCCATTCACCAGCGCTCGTTACGCAATGCGGATAATTATGTGAAAGTGGATGTAGGTGCTTTAACCGAAAGTTTATTTGAAAGCGAACTGTTTGGCCATAAAAAAGGAGCTTTTACCGATGCACGTGAAGACAGGATAGGGCGTTTTGAAGCGGCAAACAACGGCACGTTATTTATGGACGAGATAGGTAACATCTCGTTACAGCAACAGGCAAAATTGTTAAGTGTATTGCAAAACAGGCAAATTACGCGCTTAGGAACAAATAATAACATTCCTATCGATATACGCTTGATTTGCGCCACTAATTTGCCCCTAACAGAACTGGCCAATGAGAATAAATTCAGAAAAGATCTGATATACCGAATTAATACGGTAGAAATTATAGTACCGCCTTTACGTTCGCGCAAAAGCGATATAGGTTTGCTGGCAAAACACTTTTTAAAGTTTTATGGCAATAAATATTTTAAACCCGATATAGAATTAAGCGAAAAAGCTTTGCAGAAGATCGGAGAATACCATTTTCCGGGAAATGTGCGTGAGCTGCAATATATTATTGAGCGGGCTGTGATAATGGCCGATACCGAAGTGATACAAGCCAACGACCTTATTTTTTCGCCGCTCGAAACAAACACAAAGATCATTTCTGAAGAAGAAAGCGAAACAAAATTAAGCGCTATTGAAAAGCAAACCATTTTAAAAGTGATCGAAAAGAACAATGGTAATATTACCAAAGCCGCTAAAGAACTTGGTATTACGCGTACAGCACTATACCGCAGATTGAGTAAATATGAGATCTAAACACTTTGGCTTCAATATCCTCATAAGAGCGTTACTTGTTTTTATCACTCTTTTTTTAGCATCGCTGGCTTTGGTTAAAGAGTGGTATTTGCTTGAAGTAATAGTAGTGCCAATTATTATCTTTCAATTTTTTGATTATTATAAGTACCATAAAAAAGCGCAAAGCGAGATAGAGCAATTTGTAGAATCGGTGCATTACCGCGATTTTTCGAGATATTTTGATGTGAAGCGCGCGCCATCGGAACTACAACCTTTTCGTTCAAGCTTTAATGAGATCAACTCTACCTTTAAGGTAATAAGCAAAGAAAAAGAAACACAGTACCTGCATTTAAAAACAATTTTACAGATCGTAGATACCGGGATATTATCTTACGAAACAGAAGGCGGCGAAATTTTGTGGATGAACGAAGCTTTTAAGAATTTACTGCAGATCCCGTATTTAAAGACCATTCATTCGCTTGAAAAAAGAAATGAAGTGTTATATAACGAAGTGATGAACCTGGCGCCAGGAAATAATATTGTAAGCACTATTACTAAAGAGAACACTGTTTTTAAGATCTTATTATCGGCAACTACTTTTCAGAACGAGGATAAGAAATATAAATTAATTGCCTTTCAGAATATTAACGAAGCGTTGGATGAAACTGAATCGCAGGCCTGGCAAAAATTATTGAGTGTAATGACACACGAGATCATGAATTCGGTAGCGCCTATTTCTTCACTGGCCGAAACATTAAAAGAGCGGATACAGGAAACTGTGGCGCAGCCCGATAATTCTAAAGAAGCTCTTAACGATATTGAAATGGGAATTGGTACCATTAAAAAAAGAAGCGAAGGCTTGTTGAAGTTTACCGAAACCTACAGGAGCTTAAGCAAGATCACAAAAGCCAACGTAACAAAAGTATTGCTCATAGATCTTTTTGAACATGTACAACAATTACTGCAACCTACTCTCGAAAAAAAGAAGATAAATCTCGAGATCATATTGCGCGATCCGTTTATGACCATGGAGGTGGACTCGAGCCTTATTGAACAGGTTCTGATCAATTTATTATTAAATGCCATTGATGCCATAAAAGATACAGAACAACCAAAAATCATTATCTCTGCCGAAACCTCTTTAAGTGGTAAAGCAACCATTAAAATTATTGACAATGGCGCTGGTATTAAACAGGAGATCCTGGATAAGATCTTTATACCTTTTTTTAGTACCAAAAAAACCGGCAGCGGTATTGGCTTAAGTTTGTGCAAACAAATTATGATGTTACATAAAGGCAATATACAGGTGCAATCGCGCGAAGGCGAAGGTACGGCATTTAGTTTGGTGTTTTAAATTACGCAACAGAACGCAGATAACGCTGATAGAACGGATCTACACTGATTTTATTTTCTGTCATAGGTTTCAAAAAATAGCGCGAAAATAATTTTTGTTGATATTCAATTTCTTAACCCATTTTTAACATAGTAAAAAAATAGGTATAAATACCTATTGCGATTTTAATAAAGATTTTATAACCTTAACCTGTGTTTAAGTTTTTTTAATTTGTTTTGCTTTGTTGTGTATTTGTAAAACAAAATTTTAATCCTTATTAAGTTCTCGTGTACCCATTTGTTCCGTTTCTTATTTTGTAGCAGGAAGGCCTGCTTTTTAGTATTTAATAATTAAAAAACAATGATCATGAAAAAACTGATTTTATTATTTGCTTTATTTGTAAGCGTTACAAATATAAAAGCGCAAACCTGTAGCTCGCCTGTCTTATTGGATGGCCTCAACGGCGCCTTTTCTACACTTGACTCTTTTAATGTGCAGGACAGGTTTTTTAAGTTTACTGCTAAAAGCCTACAACATAAAATTAAATTGTATGTAAAAGGCTACGCTTCAACAGGAAACTATTATGTAAAGCTTTATAATAATGACTGTTCGAATCTTGCTACAAATCAGCTATCAATAACACCAACAGTGAGTGGAGATAGTATAACTATTTTACAGGATCTATGTCCCTTAAAAGAATATCTTATTGAAATAGGTAAAATAACAACAAACACTGTATATGTTGTAAATAATGTTGCTGTAAGCAATGGCGCGAGTGCCGCGAGTTTTACTTGTCCTGCGGGCAACCCATGTCCTGTTTCGGGAACCTGTGAATTGGTTTGTAATGGTGGTTTTGAACATATAAGCAACCCAGTTAATAACTATGCTCAGCTACCATTTGCATATAACTGGTCAAATGCCAACACAGGAGATGTTGACCTGTTTTCGAGCGGCACTTCATTTGCACCTGTAGGTGTACCGTGTAATGTGGCCGGATATAAACAACCAACTTCTGCAACTTCCTGTTCGGTTAATAATAATTACATTGGTATTTTCAGTGCTTCTGACCCTGTCACTTTAGCACAATATTGTGAGTATGCTCAAACTAAGCTATCAAGTACTTTGATTGCCGGAAAGAACTATATAATTTCTTTTTATATTAGCAAAGGTCAAAACTTAACGGGAATACTAGATAAAATTTCTATTTTTCTAACCCCAAATGTAATTAATCAAACTGCCGCAAATGGAGTTGCAATTACTAATACTCCTGCTGGAACATATACTAATGTAAGCGTATTAAATAATACATCCGGGTGGACAAAACTTACTTTCTGTTATTATTCATCCAGCGGCGGCGAAAATTATTTGACTATTGGAAGACCTTCGACATCAATTATTGGACAGGGAACATTTCCAACTTCTTTTACCTGCACAGCGCCAAACACATCTTTTCCTTTAGATTATTATAGTTACACATTAATTGACGAAGTAAGTGTTCAACCTTTTGATGTTATTGCAACTGCAAGTTCTCCAAGTGTCAATGTTTGTGGAAGCGTAAATTTAAATTTAACTTTTCCATGCAGCTCCGGAAGCCTCACTTCTTTAGGATATAATTGGAGTGGCACAGGATTAAGTAACTCTTCAATTCAAAACCCCGTTGCAACTTTATCTACTACATCAAATTACAATATACAAGTGACAGGTTTTGATTCTAATAATCAGTCTTGTTCTGCAAATAATAATATTACTATTACATCTAATACATTAAACCCATTAACACTTTCATCATCAGCGGCTACAATTTGTCCAAATTCAACAGTTTCAATTACCGGATCGTTATCTGGAGGTACAGGATCTTATACTTATTCCCCTGGGGGTAATGTCGGTAATAATATAGTATTTTCACCAAGTGTTACTACGACTTATACCGTTTCAGGAACAGGAACAAGCGGATGTATTCAAACAAAAACCATTACTATCTATACATATACAAGTACTGTAACTGCTTCAGCTTCACCAACAGTCATTTGTACAGGATTTAGTTCAACACTCACGGGCTCTAACGGTTCCGGCTTTACCTGGCAACCAGGGCTACTTGGTGGAACATCTGTAGTTGTTTCACCAACTGTTACCACAACTTATACTGTTACCGGAACAACAAGTAATGGATGTGTAAAAACAAATACCGTTGTTGTTACAGTTAATAATCCTTCAGCTATCAGTATTTCTCCGGCAACATCCAATTCTATTTGTTTAAACAGCAGCATTAATCTCGTAGCTTCTGGCGCATTAACTTATACCTGGCAACCAGGTAATGTTGTGAACTCAAATAATAACGTTACCCCTTCAGTAACTACTATTTATACTGTTTCAGGAACAAATTCTTTTGGCTGCGTAGGAACAAAAACGGCTTCTGTTTTTATTTATTCTTTGCCAACTGTAAATTGCAGTGTAACAACGCCAACTATTTGTCCTAACATTAGCACAACATTAAGTGCGAGCGGCGCGAGTACTTACACCTGGAGCCCTGGCAATATAATAGGCTCAAGCGCTGTTATCTCGCCTTCAGTAACAACTGCATATACTGTAACTGGTACAAGCGCTTTAGGTTGTACAAATAGTTGTGTAGTAACGCAAAATGTTTATCCTGCTACTGCCAACTTTTTTACGGTTACAGCAACTCCTTCGGTTGTTTGTAACCAGCCTCCTTATAATTACCCTTCTACAATAACGGTTACAGGGATATCGAATTATACATTATCGCCACCGGTAACAGTTAACGCACCAATAACCACAACCGCTAACGGCACTTATTCAGCCTCAGCTACGTACACAAATGGCTGCGTGTATACAAAAACGGTAAGTATCATTTATACAGACGAGTTTGCAGCCATCTACAGTGCAACGATCTGTCCTACCGAAACATTAAACCTTAATTCGCTTATCACTCAAACAAATACAAGTGGCGCCACCTATTCTGTAAATGGAACGGCATCTACAAATACTGTCGGTTCGTTGTCAGTAGGTAATTATACCGTTACTTATACCTATACAGCAGGCATTCTATGTCAGAATACAGCTACAACTATTATAAATGTTTCCGGTTCTTGCTGTACATCAACAATAGCGGCATTTACGAGCTCCGCATTTCCTACCACCACGCTAGGAGGAATAACCTATACTACGCCCATCGTTTTTAATCACGATGTCACTATTCCATCCGGTATGCAGGTAACTCTTTCGGACGCCGAATACCTGTTTGCCCCAAATGTAAAAATAATTGTAAGTCCGAATGCGCACCTCGCGCTTAGGGGATCACATTTGTATGGATGTGGTACTGCGTTATGGCAAGGTGTTGTAGTTCAGGATGGAGGTAAAGTAAGTACGACTCTATCCGGTTTTGGTAATCACGTTTTAGTAGAGGATGCCATTACAGCTATAGATGTGACTGGAAATACTACCAGTTCTGTGAATCCTATTTTATCAATTAACAGAACAACCTTCAATAAAAATTATATTGGTATTAAAATAGACAGCTATCAACAAAATGTCGCATCCTATCCTTTTAGTATTACAGAATGCGTATTTACAAGCCGGAGCCTTACTTTTTCTCCAACATCCTGGCCAACTACTTCTGCCAGTTCACCTGGCCTGAGATATGCAAATACGTCTACAACGGCATTAACACCACCTTATGCTTTACAAAGTGCTACTATTACAAACCTTAAAAATCCTTACTCGTCTCAATCTGCACTAACAGGCGTGCTTATTAATAATGCTGGCCTAAGCGCCGGAAATAATTATACAGATGTGGTGGTGGGCTCTGCCAGTAACGAATCTAATTTTAACTTATTTGATGCATTGATATATGGTATTGATGCCACCAATTCTAATGTAAGTTCACTTAATAATGCGTTTCAAAATTCGCAACGCTTATACTCTTGCGGCAGAAGCTGCGGTTATAGCGGTGGCGATGGTATAAGAAGCATAATTAACAGTAGTTTAAATGCCCGTTTAAATTTAACGGCCAGCGGCACATATAGCACGAGTTACAGTGTAGGCAACCGTTTTTGGGATTGTTACAAAGCGGTGGAAGCAACAAATGTATATGAGCTCGATTGTAATTACGCAACATTCAGAAGTACACAAACCAGCACTGCCGCTACCAGTACATCTTTCTTCCCCGGCAATACAGGTATTATAAATTCTACCAACAGGTTTAGTCATACTATCCGCTACAATAATTTTGCCAATATCAGTAATCCTGTTGCGATCAATGTTTCATCCGGCACTTATACTTATGGCGCTACTACTTATACAGGTATATTAGCAAATAATTTATTTGTAGACTATAACTATTTTGGCGCGCAGATAACAAACACTACCAGTATTGTTAATGAGTTTGTGAATAGTGCTGTTACATTTGGTTCTGCTACTACGGCCGGCTGGAACTATATCGGTACAGTAGGCTTACGCATACAGAGCAATACTTTTGATCGGGTTTGGCGTGGCGCCAGTGTAAGCGCGTTTGCCTACCCAGTATTTGTGCAAACCAATACCGTTAATTTAGTGAACGATGCTACCATAAACGCAACACAGTATGGCATTTATTGCGGCAACCTACCATACGTTAACATTAACACCAATACCCTTAATGCTGTAAACACCACCAACACCCTAGTAACATTGGTAAAAGTGGCGGCAAGCCCAACCTGCGCGGTAACCTGCAATACACTTAACACCGCTTACCAGGGCTTTGTGTTTGACCAGAATAGCGCTGCCAGTGCCTGGAAAGGTAACAGCATGACCAGCCACGCGCGTGGCATGGTATTAACAAACACAGCTGTTATTGGCACTCAAGGCAGCAGCGGTTCTCCAAGTGATAATAAGTGGAATGGGTCAACGTGGACCGGAACAAATGTTGGTACTTTCGTTGACGGAACAAGCACCGCGTCTACTTCAATATTATGGGTAAAAATAAGCGCTGGTTTTTTTCCTCCTAATCCGGGTTATGTTTCTGGACCATTATCTTATTCTAATACTGCAAATACACCAACAACTAATACCGGTTCCTATTCCTGTGGTGGTGGTGGTGGAGGCGGCCGGATCATTATTCCACCGCATGTTAATCCCGGTCAAGCAAGTGCAAAACTAATCAATGCTATTGACCCAATGCAATATACTTCGGATAATATCCTGTACCGCTTTTTAGCTAACAATGATTCATTACGTAATAGTGATTCTGCGTATATTGATTTTTACAATAGCCAAGCAGGTAATAGCATGGACCTGTTCAATCAAACGGAATCAGCATTAAGTAGCGGGCAAATAACACTGGCGCAGAGCATAAATAATTCTATTACCAGTAATAATACATCGGCAGCTAATTATAAAAGTTACTATAGTTTATATGCCAAATATCAAAATGTTGATTTTTCACAGACAGATAGTGCTGCATTGTATAACCTTGCCCAACAATGCCCGAGCACTGATGGAACTATTGTTTATCAGGCAAGAACGCTTTATAATTTAATTAATAGCATAGTGCTAATCTTTAATGATAATTGCGTTAATAATACCAGGAGTAATAATGGACAGGAAAGCAATAGGCTTACAAATGGAATGCAGGCTAATAATTGGTCAGTTGATCTTTTTCCTAATCCAACTACCGGTGAATTGAATATTGTTAGCAAAATAGATGCTGAGAATTTGTTGTTGATTGTCAAAGATCTAAATGGTGGGATCCTACATCAGGAACATTTGCAAACCCGCAATTTTATTAGTAAATTAGATATAAATTTAATTAGCGGACTTTATTTAATTACAATTATTAATAATAAAAATGAAAGCACGACTAAGAAATTGGTTATTACAAAATAGTAGATTGTGTTTTTTATTTAAAAACAGGGAAAGCTTTTTGCTTTTCCTGTTTTTTATTTCAATTTCACTCAAATCTCAGATTGCAAACTATGTGAATAATGGAAGCTTTGAGATATGTGGATATTGCGCGAGTACGCCATCCGTCGCAAATGCTAAATATTGGAATTCTATTGATACAAACAAATATTGTGGAGTATTTTTAGGTGAATATATATATCCGTATTTAGTTCCTGGAAGCTCTTTTACAAATCAATGGCCTAAAAATGGGAATAATTATTTTTTAAGTACATTGGTTTTTAAACCTAATACACCTCAGACTACCAGAGGATATCCCCGAAATAGTTTAAAGCAAACCTTACAAATTGGTCACAATTATTGTGTGAAAATTTATTATAACGTAACAGATCAGTCCAGTTATGGAGTTGATGGTTTAGGTGCATATTTTGGAGACAATAGTACCGATACAATGACTCAATGCGATAAACCTATTACATATTTAACTCCGCAAATACAAAACCCAAATAATAATTTTATAACAGACACAGCGCACTGGGCTTTACTGACTGGAATATTTACAGCAAACGGGACGGAAAAATATATGATGCTCGGTAATTTTAAAAGCGATGTTACAACTAACTCTGTCATGATTAATCCAACAAATTTGCCTTTAATTTTTTGTGATGTTATTTATGATGATGTTAGTGTAATAGACATTGATCTTCCAGCTTATACAGGGCCAGATATTTGGGGTATCCCAACAACAACCGTTTATTTAGGGAGGCCACAGGATGTTGGTATTGATGAGGCCTGTATGTGGTATCATTTACCAAATAATACAACGGCTATTGATACGGCGGCTGGTATAACAATTACGGTGGCAGCTACAACACAAACCTATATGGTAAAGCAGGATATTTGTGGGAATATAAAGTATGATACGGTTGTGGTTCATCCAAGTGGAGTAGGAATAAACGAATTAAAAGACATAAATGAAGGGGTAAAAGTTTATCCTAATCCGGTTAACGAGGAGTTAATAATTGAGATTGAAAATATCAGTAATGAAGAAAAATTTAAATTGAAAATTTTAAATAACCTCGGGCAAATAATAAGAGAAGAAGATATAGTATTTAAAGAAAAAAGTTTCAATATAAAAACAAGTCAGTTTGAAAACGGTATTTATTTTTTAAGCCTTAGCAATAATAATCTTGATAGTATTAATAGACAATTTGTAATTACCCGTTAGATAAATGAAAAATTTATTCTTTGCAATATTTTTAATCAGTAACATATTATTAAAAGCGCAAAATTTTTGTGCTCCGACATATACATCTGGAGAAATTTTTTATCCTAATACAACAAATACTCCAACAAATTACATTTTTGCAAGATATTTATGTGGGCCCAATACAATTGTATATGATACTGTTGCTTTTGGGTACATTTCTTTTTATGTTAACCCTGGGGCTACTTTGTTTTACAAATTAAATTGCCAAATTTTAGCGAAGTTTGGGTGAAAAATAATGGAACACTAAATATAATACCCGGTTTTGGGAATCTATTTGTATATTATGAACCTTTAGCTACAATAAATAATCCGTCAGCTGTTCCAGTTGTATTAAACCCCTGTTCTGCAATTACTTTTCCAATAGTTAATTGTACTGCAACTGGAATTAAAGAAAATAATTTAAATACTGCTTTTGAAATATATCCAAATCCGGCAAACGAGATTTTAAATATCAATATTCATCCGGATTTAGTTTCTAAGATCAGGATCCTCAATAATCTTAATCAAACAATAAAAGCAGATATAAAAAATAATTCTGTTAATATAAGAGACCTGCCTGAAGGAATTTATTTTCTTTCGCTTGAATACAACAATTACAGAACGGTTTGTGAAAAATTTGTGATTTCGAGATAACAACTTTTTAATATCAGAAAATACCCTTGTGTGCTTTATGAAAATCTTTATGTACTTTGTGGTTATTTTAAAGCAAATGAAAAACCTTTTCTTTCTTTATTTTTTATTTTCTATTGGCCCTGTTTTCAGCCAGGAACATGTTCTTTTAACGCTTGGGCTCGATTCTGTTTTTTCTAAACTACCAGAGGCAGAACCCGGTGGAAGTATTTTTATACAACGCAACGGCGAGATCTTATATGCAAGGTCGTTTGGCCTTGCCAATATAAAAGAAAAAAAGGCTTTTGATGAAAATACTGTGATTAACATTGGCCCTGTTACCGAAACTTTTATTTCATACACCATATTGGTATTGCAGCAAGAGGGCAAGTTATCCATTGACGATAGCCTGGTAAAACATTTTCCAACGCTAAAGAACAAAGAGCAGATAAAAAAAATAAAACTAAAACACTTATTGAACCATACCTCGGGCCTGCAAAATGTGCAGTTAACAAAAAACATAACGGTAGATAAATTGGCAGAAAAAACCGGATTTGAGCCCGGGAGTAATTTTAGCTATTCTAACGCCAACTTTTCTTTATTGGCTTTGATCATAGAAAAAACAAGCGGAGAAAAATGGGCCGATTTTATTCAAAAAAACATCCTGGCCCCGGCAGGCATGATCAACTCAAAAATAAGCGATGTAAATACAAGCAGCACCAATGGTTATGTAAGCAATGGCAAAAATTTTAAAATTATTAATAATAGT
Organism: Bacteroidia bacterium; assembly: GCA_044226875.1. Classification (GTDB taxonomy): domain Bacteria; phylum Bacteroidota; class Bacteroidia; order B-17B0; family Aurantibacillaceae; genus Aurantibacillus. The sequence goes on along the minus strand of JBGAGD010000002.1, from coordinate 254,302 downwards.
GGCTGCAATATGTCGTCTGTATTGTTTAGTAATGTATATAGTTCTGTTAATGATCTGCGTAAATATATAAACGCCATTAAAGAATGTGTGTTTGCGAATTGCGGCGCTACTGAAAAATTCTCAGCTTTTTGGGAGCCTGCCAATTGGCGCCGCCAAACGCCGGTGCCTAAAAGTTTTACCTGGTATACACAAACAATTAATAGGAGTGAGAGTGTTTCTTTTTTTCAAAGCAATCAAACTGCTTTTGTAACCGATATGATGCAATTTAAAAATTCGGGCATTACCGTTATTTGTTTAAGCAATAATAATACATCATACAAGGAAGCTATTATGAAACGGCTCATAGCACTTCAATATGTAAAATAACAAAAAGCCACCCTTTCGAGTGGCTTTTTTGTTTTTGAATTTAAACTTTAAACTAAACTTCAAAATTTAATCAGCTATGACTAAATATTTTGATTCGCTCCAGAATTTCTCAGGATCTGTGATCATTAAGCTGTTGATGGTTTTTCCGGTTTTATCCCAGGCATAAGAATCTGTTGGATGCGAGGTAACTAATTTTGCTTCTTTACTGTTTACAGGTATACTTGTTGTTTCGGTGTAATCTATTTTAGTGAACATGCTGTTATCCACATTGTCACTTAATTTAGAGGTTCTGCCAATGCCAAGCAAGCCACCTTTTTTGTCAATTAAATTTGATCGTTGTAGATCTTTTGAGTGGCCAACTACATAATAAGCTGTATGCAATTGAGTTGTTCTTTCGTTAATGGTTTGCGTTTGCGCCATATTTTGAGATGATAAGGTATCTACAGAAGTTTGTAATTGTGCTACCTGCATGTTCAATTCATTTAAACGTTGGTTCAATTCAGTAAGTTCGGCATATTTTTGATTCAACTGTTCGTTCAACATCGCAATGGTTTTTTCCAACTGTGCGTTCTTTTTATCGGCACGGTTAAGTTTATGGCTTAATTGTTTTATTTTTTTGCTGTTAGCATCCATCAGGTCGTTAATAGCTTTGATCTCGGCATTGATGCGCGCTTTTTGATCAGCCTTCATATCGCCCTTGCTGGTATTCATTAAAATAATATGTTGTTTTCTGCTTACCGAATCCAGGTTACGCTCTACTTCACCAAAAGAACTCATAAAATCATTAACAGAATTTTCTCTTTCATCTATAACCGCCATAAGCGAATCTCGCTGGCGAACAACGGTTTCATCTTTTTGTGGATCTTTACATGCTGTCATCATTGTTAATGTTGCCGCTGCAATAAAAATGTAATTTTTCATAGTAGTTTATTTTTAGTTTTTGTTTTATTTATCTAAACAATTTTGTTTTTCCAGAATATCCATGAAAACTTAATGCCAGAAATTTTAATTTACATATTTCTAAAACCACTCGTAACTATTGATAAATGGGGATTTTTAAACGGGGAAACAATTCTACAAAACCACAAGGTGAGTGATTAATATCTACAAGTTTTGATTTAGAAATCAAACAAATACGTTTCAAAAAAAATGGCATGGTATTTTCAACTTATTAAGTACAAAAAAATAATCTATGAAAGTTCTAGAGATCAAAACGTTAAAAGGCCCTAATTACTGGTCGAACTGCCGGCATAACCTTATTGTATTAAAATTAGATATTGAAGAGCTGGAAGAACGTCCAACCAACCTGATAGATGGTTTTTACGAAAGAATGGAAGCAATGATCCCCTCATTATATAGTCATCGTTGTTCGCCATGTTATGAAGGCGGTTTTTTTGAGCGGGTAAAAGAAGGCACCTGGATGGGTCATGTTATTGAACATATTGCGTTAGAGATCCAAAGCATTGCAGGCATGGAGTGCGGTTTTGGAAGAACGCGATCCGCCGGTGAAGAGGGTGTATATAATGTAGTGTTCTCTTATGAAATAGAATCTGCAGGCCAGTACGCAGCAGAGGCAGCTGTGAGAATTGCAGAAAAATTGATCAGCGGTGAAGCATATAATTTAAATGACGATATTGAAGTATTAAGAAAGATCAAATTAAGGAAAGGTTTTGGACCAAGTACCCAATCAATCATTAATGAAGCTAAGAAAAAGAATATTCCTGTGCGAAGCATGGAAAGCGGCTCGTTAATATTGTTAGGGCAGGGAGCCAATCAAAAAATGATACGGGCATCAATGACATCCAATACCAGTAACTGGGGCGTTGAAACAGCATGCGATAAAGAAGAAACAAAAAAGATCCTTGCAAAAGCTTATATACCTGTGCCAACTGGCGAGGTAACGGATACAGAAGAAGGATTAAAAGAAATTATTTCTGAAATGGGGTTCCCGGTGGTGATAAAACCAATTGATGGTAACCACGGCAGGGGCATCACAACCAATATTCAAACATTACACCATGCTCTTTCGGCTTTTCAAATTGCAAGAACAATATCCGACGAAATTATTATTGAACGATTTATTGAAGGCGATGATTATCGTTTTTTACTGATCAATTTTAAATTAGTGGCTGTTGCAAAGCGTACGCCAGCCATGGTAATGGGCGATGGTGTTTCTACACTACAACAACTCATTGATCAAACCAATGCCGATCCGCGACGTGGTGATGGACACGAAAAAGAAATGACCACTATAAAGATCGATAAAGTAACCACCGAGATATTAAGGGAAAAAAAATTAACCCTCGAAACTATATTGCCAATTGGCGAGATCTTATTTTTAAAGGATACTGCGAACATAAGCACTGGCGGCACATCAACAGATGTTACAGATAGCTTACATCCAACAAATATTTTTATGGCCGAACGTATTGCAAAATTAATGAATCTGGATATTTGCGGTATTGATGTTGTAGCAAAAGATATTACTGTGCCGTTAAATTTAAATAACAACGGCGCAATTATAGAAGTGAATGCCTGTCCGGGTTTCAGAATGCATTTAAGTCCGTCGAAAGGATTAGCAAGAAATGTGGCAGAGCCTGTAATTGATATGTTGTTTCCCGAAGGAAAAAATTCGCGTATTCCTATTATTGCAATCACCGGTACAAATGGAAAAACAACTACCACGCGTTTAACCGCCCACATTGCGAAAATGGCCGGGCACCGCGTGGGCTACATTACTACCGATGGAATTTATATACAGGATAACTGTATTCACTACGGCGATTGCACCGGTAGTCAGAGCGCAGCTACCATACTTACCGACCCAACAGTTGATTTTGCAGTTTTAGAATGCGCCCGCGGAGGTATACTACGCTCCGGTTTAGGATTTGATCATTGCGATATCAGTATTGTTACAAACATCTCTGAAGATCATTTAGGATTAAAAGGAATTAAAACCCTTGATGAAATGGCGCGCGTAAAATCAGTAGTGGCCAAAAGCACATTCGATCACGGTTACTCTATCTTAAACGCAGAGGATGATCTTGTTTACGATATGAAGAACGACTTGGATTGTAATATCGCATTATTCAGTACCAGCGCAGATAATGAGCGTGTAAAAGAGCACTGCGAAAACGGAGGTTTGGCGGCGGTGATCGAAAAAGGTTATTTAACGGTTTGTAAAGGAGAATGGAAGATCCGTGTAAGTAAAATAGAAAATATTCCGTTAGCTTTTGAAGGAAAAGCAGAGTGTATGATAAAAAACATTTTACCTTCGGTACTTGCAGCCGTTATACAAGGATTTAAGATAGAAGATATTCGTAAAGGGCTTGAAACTTTTATACCGTCGCCCGAACTTACACCAGGGCGTATGAATATTTTTAAATTCAGAAATTTTGATCTGATGATCGATTACGCTCATAATACAGGCGGTTTTACCGAATTAAAAACGTTTATGGACAGGATCAAGTCTCCTTCAAAAATCGGTATCATAACCGGTGTTGGAGACAGACGAGACGGCGATATAAAAAATCTGGGGATCTTATCGGGTCAGATGTTTGATGAAATTATTATCCGCCATGATAAAGATATGCGCGGCAGATCCAAATCAGAAGTTACGAATTTATTGGTGGAAGGGATAAAGCAGGAGAATAAGAATGCTTCTATTACAGTAATATCAGACGAGCTCGAAGCTATTCAACATGCGATCGATCATGCAAAGCAAGGAGCTTTTATAGTGCTATGCACAGATTCTGTTCACGATGCGATCGAATATGTAAAGAACAGGGTGGAAGAAGAGAAAGAAGAAAATAAAGTTTTGGATGTGATCTTAAGTAGAAAATAATTAGCTCTCAAAGAAACTAAATAAAAAAGATGTGTACAGAATACACATCTTTTTTATTTTTATTTGGTTATTTTATTTTAATGTCGCCTTCAATGCCGCCATCCATTCTTTTGCCTGAAATAGCAGAAACGGCGATCTTAATTAGTGATATCATTTTTCCGTTCACGGTATCCCAATAATGTGCGTTTGTAGGTTCAACACGTATCACTGTCAGGTTGGGATCATCTTTCCCTCCTTTAAACCAGGCTTCGGCCATTTTATTCCACAGCTCGTTAATTTTTGCTTTATCTTTTGAGATCGTTGCTTTACCGCTCACAGATAAATAATGAGAATCAGAAACTTTTGCGTATAATAACTGCACGTCCTGATCGTTCTTAATTTCCGAATTTTTATCACTATCTACTGCACTGAAAAACCAAAAAGTTCCATTTTCGTCTACTTTCTGTGTTCCCATTGGCCTGGTTTCAAAAGGGAGTGAGTTTGTTTTTGTGCAGAACATGCAAATATTGATATCCTCAGCTAATTCTTTTAATTTTTTTATCGCTTCGCTATGCGATAGATCTTTTATTTCGCCCATAATATAGTTTAAATAGTTAACGGCAATATTGCCCATAGATATTATCCAACACAATGCCAGTATTAATAATAGCTCACAAAATCGGGTTTGTTTACCGAGAATGCCCGCACCCTTAAAGTAAAACTTGTTACAGGATTGTAAATAAATACATTGCTTTTGCCCTCTGGTAAAACCGGGTAAAAACCCACAGATAACTGAAAGGTACTGCTCAATAAACTTTCATTCCTGAATAGCATGCCTAAAGAATAAGATTGGTAGATCCTGCTATGTATGATATGGTTTTGCGGATCGCCGATCATTCCGTTGCCGATCATTAATATTGGCGCCAGCCTGAAACCAATGATATTATAAGGCATGTAAGCAACAGTTTCCGAATTAAAGGTCATTTTTGTATTGCCCGAAAGTGTGGTTCCGTTAAAACCATATAACTCACCAGGCGATAAAGTCAAGCGCTCTCCTGAAATTTTATTTTCGCCGTGTACAAGGTTGTAATAAAAGAACTGACGAAAGAACCATTTGCCGCGCCTTGCAAGGTCGCTAAAATAATACATATTAAAATTTGTTGTAATATCATTGGGAACGTTTTTATTATAGAAGATACCTTCGGAGATAGTAGCAGACAAGTATCCGAAATTAAAGTGTTTTGCCCTTGCTAATTCAAATCCTGTATAGTATCTAAAAGATTTAAATTCTTTTTTATAGCCACCATAAATAAATTGCACGATCAACCCCTCGGGTACGTCTTCTGTGGCACCAAAGCGATATACATATTTTTCTTTATAATATTGCTGAATGGCAAAACCAACATTGCCAATGATGGCCGATGTGTTTTGGTTGCTGACGCCCTTGTCTATCGAAAAGGGTGGCCGTTGAAGATAAGAAGAGTTGGTAAAACGCAGGCCGGTAATGATGTTTGTACTCTGGTTAAAGAAAGTTTTTTCTTTACTTAATTTAAAACTCCTTCCTGCCCAAACATCATAAGCAAAAATATCCATGTTAGCCTTAAGCGGGGCACCATCCGTACTATCGGCATACGCAAAATACCTTTGATAGTTTGCTACACTTAAACCGCCGGCCCATTTAGTTAGGGGCGAAAAAAATCCACGGTCGAACGAAAGAGCAAGATCAGTACCGTTAATATCCTTATGAGCCGAAAGTTGAGATGATATATAGGTGTTATCAATATTGGCAATATTGTAGGAGCCGGCATATTCCATAAGATTGGGTTTTTTAAAACCTGTATACAATTCAAACTGTTGCCCAAGCCCAAAAAGGTTTTGATTTCTGAACCGTATATTTCCCGAAATATCGGTGATGGTTATGGGAACCGTTATCGGCCATTTATCAAGTACAATAACATTCACATCCACGCTGTCTTTATTACCTGTTTTTGTAATAAAGATATTGGCATCATTTACAAACACGGCCTGGCGCAATAACCTCTCCGATTCGCTTATTTTAAGTGCATCTACAGAGTCGTGTTCATGGAATAATAATTTATTTATGATAACAAAATGCCTGGTTCTGAAATGTAAATTATTACCAAGCTTTTGTAAGCCGTTCATATTTCTTGCGTTTGTATCGCTTACAACATGGCCAAAAGGATCATATACGATAACATTGATCTGTCTGATGATCTTATCCTGGTATTTTAAATATGGGTTTACATTTTTCTCTTCTTTTGAGGCGGGCTGTTTTGGATATTCTTTTGGTTCCGGGTCCACAAAGGTTGCGTCATATAACTTAGCCGTTAATTTGTATTTGTAGGCGAAATGTTTTAATTTTTTGTAAACGATCAATGTGTCTTTTGCAGGTGCTTTATTCTTTTTGGACACTTTGTTTTTTTGAGCATTGCCAACGCTACTTATTAAAAAAAATAAAACGCAAACCATAAGTATGCGTTTTATAAGAATAGATGCGCGAATATTTGTCATTGGTTAATGCATTAACCATTAATAGAATGCAGCGTTTTGTGGTTATCAGAAATGAAATCCTAAACCTAAAGTTGACATACCTGTAGAAAGATCAAGGAATAAACCAACTTTTTGAGAAAGGTGAGCTTCTGTACCAATGTGCAGGTTGCCGTATAAAGGTGATGAGTAGGTGCGTACAACTCTGTCTCCATAATAACCATCATCCCAGTGTGTGGTATGAAATGCTACACCTAACGAAGCTCCGGCATAAAAATCCCACTTATCGCTGGCGTGCAACAATTCATCAAAGTAGTAAGTGCCTTTTACACCAACCGGAACAATGGTTTCGCGGTAATAATAATTTCTGTAAGGATAATAATAGTCACCCCAGTAACGGTAGTCACGCCATGTAATTACTGAAGCAAATGGCGCTAACGTAAAATTTTTAAATACATCAAATTCATAATTCATCGTTAATGCCGGTGCATATCCATAATAGCCTACACCTGCGCCTACATTTAATGTGTTTCCGAATTTTTCCTGCGATTTGATAGTACCACAAAAAAGTACCGTCAAGATCATTGAGAATATTATATTTTTCATGGTTTCTGTTTTTTAATTGTATATATATATATCCTCATAAAAATTTTGTGCCAGAGAAATTATTTGAACCTATATTTCACGGTTTTTATACCATAGCCTCTGTCTGCGATCTTTTAGAGTTATTTGTGGAATTTTTTAAAAATGGGGTGTGCTTGTGTGCATATTTCCACAGATCAAAAAATAAATATCAGGATTTTACAGGAATGAGAATTGTTATAGTCACAACATGTCAATTCCAAGATCTACTCTTATAGTTTTAGTAATGATGAGTTGCATTTTTTGCACGCTCGTCTCTTATTCACAAACAAAAGGTACTTTATCAAAAAAAGATCGTAAAGCCTTTACAAAAGATTCGATCTATATTATGCGGGTAAAATTTGTACGGCCCCAGTTTAGGGTTGATAACCGCAGTATCTTTTTTAAAGGGCAAATGCTTAATTCCAACGGCCTGGATGCCGGAGTGTTATTAAAAGAGAAATTGCGCTTAACATTAGGGTATTATTGGTTAAATGACAATCTTGACACATATAGGATAACAGAGAACAATATGGAATTAAACCGAAACCTGGATCTTAAGTATGGAAGCATTAATACGGAATTCATTTATAAAAAAACACGGTTTATTTCTCTGGGTATGCCTTTGGATTTTGGCTTCGGAAAGAACAGCCTGCAATATAAAAATCCGGCAACGGGTGAGATACGATCGCACCAATCGGGCCTAATAATTTTGACCGATTTTGGGCTTTCTGCTACATTAAAACCAACACGGTGGATCGGTATCAAAGGAATTGTGGGATATAGAAAAACTCTTTTTAATGAAGTAAAGAACTTTCATTTTGACGGCCTATTTACATCAATAGGTTTGGCAATTGATATACGCGAAATTGTAAAAGATGTGCAAATGTTTCAATTAAAAAAGAAATACAAACGAAATAGAAACTCTGTTGAAACAGCAGTAGACCTTATAACGGATTAAAAATTATTTATTGTTTTTAAAGATCAGGCGTAACGACGAATCTTTCGTTAAAAAATTCCAGGTCCAGTTCATGAAAGTTAAAAATTTGTTTCTCACGCTTAAAATAAGCATCAAATGTAAGAACATCCAAATGTACCAGGCCAATCGCCCCTGGAACTTTAAATTGGGAAGATCGACAACGGCTTTGTATTTGCCTATCGTTGCCATTGAACCAAGATCCTTATATTCATATTCGTTTAATGGTTTCCCGTTCTCGATAGCTAAAAGATTGTGCGCAAGATTTTTGCCCTGGTTAATGGCAACGTTAGCAAGCTGAGGATGTGCATTTGGATATTTTGGTGTTACCATATAAGCCACATCGCCAATTGCAAAAATGTTGGAATAGTTTTTTACCCGGTTAAAACGATCCACAACAAACCTGTTCTTAATAACAGAGTCTGCAGTTAAGCCGTTAATAATATTACCTGTAACGCCGGCAGCCCAGATCACATTTTTACTTTTTATTTTTTCGCCGGTATTTAATGTAACGGTAGTACCATCGTAATCGGTTACAAATACTTCGGTTTTAATTTTTACGCCGAGCGTTTCAAGATAGTTTCGAGAGGCTTTTTGCGATTCGGCACTCATGCTGTTGAGAGTGTTTTTACTACCCTCTAAAATAGTGGTGCTTAAACCCGAAAAATCAATATGGGGATAATCTTTTGGTAAGATGTATTTTTTCATTTCGGCAAATGAACCTGCCAACTCAACGCCTGTTGGACCCGCGCCTACTATAATAATATTTAAGAGCGCTTCTTTTTCTTCTTCGGTAGAGCAAATGAATTTTTCAAAGCTAAGTAAGATCTCGTTCCTGATGTTAATGGCTTCCTGTGTTGTTTTCATAGAGTAAGCAAATTTTTCAATTTGTTTATTCCCAAAAAAATTGGTCTTACAACCGGTTGCAATTACAAGGTAATCAAAATAAAAATCGCATTCTGTTGTGCGTATCTTATTTTCTGCAGGTAATATTTCAATGGCTTCGGCTAAACGAATCTCTATATTCTTCGATTTTTGGAAGATCTTCCTGAATGGAAAAGAAATATTTGCAGGTTCAAGCCGCGCTGTTGCAACCTGGTAAAATAAAGGCTGAAACTGGTGATAATTTAATTTATCAATAAGTGTAACGGCAAAAAATTTGTTATTTAGTTTTTGTGCTAACTGCAAGCCTGCAAATCCACCACCAAGAATTAGTATTTTCTTTTTTTTCATAATTCAATCCCTTATAACATTAAAGCCCGGTACAAATATCGGAAATTATATGAATCAGGAATTGGATCACGCAGCAGCGGCCCTTCTAAAGTTTTTGCTTGGGATATTTAATTCTTCCCTGTATTTAGCAACGGTTCTGCGGGCAATAGAATAAGTTTTTTGCATTAGCATATGTGCTATTTGCTCATCGCTTAGCGGGTTATTCTTATCTTCCATGTTCACGCATTCCATCAATACCTTTTTAACTTCTTTGGTGCTCACTATCTCGCCGTTGGTTGTGCTTAAGCCTTCTGTAAACAGATGTTTCATTAACAACGTGCCATAAGAAGTTTGAATGTATTTGCTTATCACAATACGCGATACGGTTGAAATATCAGAATCAATTTCTTCGGCAATGGTTTTTAAGATCAATGGTTTCAGATCTGCTTCATCGCCGGTAAGAAAAAATTTCTTTTGATGCTTCACAATTGCCTTAGCAACGGTTATCATTACTTTTTCGCGTTGCTGTAAAGCTTCAATAAACCATTTTGCGCTTTCAACCTTGCTTTTAATAAAGCTGCTTGCCTCGCGCAGGCTTTTATCTTTTGATTTTGAATAAGTGTTAAGCATTTCGGTATAATCGTCGCTTATTTTAAGCGGTGGATGTTTAGCCGAGTTCAGGAATAATTCTACTTTGTCACCTTCTACCGTTACGGTAAAATCGGGCTCAATGGTAATGGCTTTTCCTCCGCTTTCTTTGGTACTTCCGGCAGGTGCAGGGTTTAATTTTTTAATTTCAGATAACGCATCCTGTAATTCCTCATTATCTATTTTTAAGGTTCTTTTAATGATATCAAAATTTTTCACCGATAGTTCGTTCATATGCGACTCAAGAATTTTGATGGCATTGTATGTATCTTTTGTTTTTTCTTTTTTGTGCTGTAATTGTAACAATAAACATTCTTTAAGATCTTTAGCGCCAATACCGATCGGATCTAAAGTTTTTATTTTATTTAAAACAGTATTTACTGTTTCTTCGCTTACGAAATAATTCACAAAAGAAAATTCATCGGCAATATCTGCAATTGGCCTTCTTAAATAGCCATCGTTATCCAAAGTATTTATCAGATATATTCCAATTTCTTTTTCTTCTGCAGTAATTGGTAACAGGCCAAGTTGTGTGATCAGTGAAACGGTAAAATCATGATTCTCCAAAAAAACCTGTTCTCTTTTTTCATCTTCCTTAACATGATTATTTGCTTCATATTTATAATCATCCAAAGAGTCCCTGTCCATGTAATCCTTATAATCATAATCTTCTCCTATTTTTGCTTCCGCAATATAGTCATCGGTCTGTGGCACCTCCGATTCATCATTTTCCTGGTTATCTTCTTCGTTGGTCTCTTTTTCAACAGTATCAAATTCAAGGGCCGGGTTAATGGCCATTTCATTGGCAATATGTTGCTCAAGCGCAATGGTTGGCAAGCCCAATATATTTATTAATTGAATTTGTTGGTGTGTTAACTTTTGCGTTAACTTTTGCGTTTGTGATTGGATAATAGCCATAACGGTTCAGTTTAAGTTCAATATATAATTGAAATAATAGTGCCGAATTTTTTTGTTAAAGTAATTTAATGAAAGTCAGTTAATTATAAAACAACCAATAATGGCCAGTTGTGGAATTTGAGCAACAAACTCCGCAATTATTAAAAAAGTGGGGAATTTTTTTAGATTTTAAAGGGTTATTAATGCTCTGATCGGGTAAAACGCAAAAATATTTGGCATCCGGCTTGTTATAATATAAATATGAAACCCCGCTCAAATAATAAAGGTTGTTCAGACAAATTAGAGAAATCTGTTTCAGCAGATAAGGATCTTATTAAAGACAATGAAGAAAGAATAGATGAAGAGATAAACCTGATCAGCTCTCAGACAGACGACACCGAAGATGAACTGGATGAGGAAGAGGACGACAAAAGATTAAAAGAAAATTAATATTAAAACAATAATAATGAATTACGACCCGCTTATAAGAACAGGTGCCGAGATCATTTTCTATCTGGCTTTGGTAGTTTTAATTCTGGTGTTGATCCTTAAAAAGAAAAAGCAAATTGAGCTGATAGAGGATGAGAAGAAAGAAGAAGAAAAGAACTCCATGAAAAAATGAATTGCGCTTACATGATCTCAAAATTTTTTGTCGGAATAATGTTATTCTTGTTGAAATGAGAGATTATTTCCGGCAATTTTTGGCGCACAGGCAGATCTTTAATTTCGTCATAAGTAAACCATTTAACCTCTAACGAATGCTTGTCTGCAGATTGTTTAATAAGCTCTTCTCCCATAATGGTGGCAGAGTAAAACAGTGATAAATAACGGTCAAAGATATCGCCATGATACCTGAAGTAAAAGATGCCCGAAAGGATCACGTCGCAGCCGGCTTCTTCTTTAACTTCTCGGTGGGCCGCTTTTTCGGGCGTTTCGTTTATTTCTACCTTACCGCCTGGCAAAAACCATTTACCCTTCCATTTTTTTGCCGATTCTTTAATTAAAAGATAACGGTTATTTTTTTCTATGAGTACAAAGCTCTTTAAGATCATACCATAACAGATAAAAGAATATGCCAGAAAGTTTTTATATAAATATTCGTTTTTTTTTGATCAGACACGCCGAAATTTTATTTTTTGAGACCGGGAATCAACACAATGAGTAATATTCTACTCTTTTTTAAAACAAACAAAAGCATTTTGTTGAATTTAAAAGGCTTGAAAAAATAAAAATGCGGGAATTGTTTTTGTATGGTTTTCATAAAAGAAAATTATGGAATCAAAAACGCATATACACCCAATGGAAGAAAAAATAACTTCCGGGGCACATAGTTCTGTTTGGATAGATTCGACAGAGCCTTTGGCATTTAGAAAATTAGACGAAAACATTGAAACAGATGTTGTTATTGTTGGTGGCGGTATGGCCGGAGTTAGCATCGCTTATAATCTTGTAAGATCAGGAAAAAAGGTGGTGATCGTTGAAGATGGTTTTATCGGTAGCGGTGAAACCGGTCGCACTACAGCTCATCTTGTAACAGCGCTCGACGACCGTTATTATAACCTGGAAAAGATGTTTGGCGACGAAAAAACAAAACTTATCGCCGAGAGCCACAAGAGCGCTATTGATTTTATTGAGCGCGCTGTAAAGCGTGAAAACATAAAATGTGATTTTGAAAGGGTAAATGGTTACCTCTTTCTTCATCCAACCGATGATGTAGAATCGTTAGGAAAAGAATACAAAGCGGCAACAAAAGCCGGCATAGCTGTAGAAGAGTTAGAGCGCGTGCCGGGAATGGCAAATTATTACGGACCGTGTTTGCGTTTTTTAAACCAGGCACAATTTCATCCTTTAAAATATATTAAAGCCCTTTGCGAGGTGATACAACAAAACAACCAGTGTTTAATTTACACAAACACACACGCAAAAAAAATTGATCATACCGGCGTAGTTACAGATGATGATTTTAAGATAAACGCAAAATATGTTGTTGTTGCAACTAATACACCCGTTAATAATAAGGTAGCAATACACTTAAAACAAATAGCCTACCGTACGTATGTAATAGCAGCCAAAATTAAAAAAGGCAGCGAGGCAAAAAATTTATGGTGGGATACGGGCGATTTTTCTGCGAATAATAATACACCGCCATATCATTATGTGCGCACGCAAAGGTATGACAATACATATGATCTTTTAATTATAGGCGGAGAAGATCATCCCACCGGATCTACAGATATAGGACATGTCCCTGAAACGGAGCGTTATGCGTTATTAGAAAAATGGGCTAAAGAATATTTTGACATTGAAGAGGTAATTTATAAATGGTCGGGCCAGGTAATGGAGCCAGCCGATAGCATTGCCTTTATTGGAAAAAACCCTTTTGATAAGGATAATGTATTTATTGTTAGCGGTGATTCGGGTAATGGAATGACACATGGCACTATAGCGGCAGAGCTCATTACAGATCTTATAAATGGTAATGAAAATAAATTCAGCGAGGTCTATGATCCCTCCAGAACGATACTAAAGGACGTTGGAAAAATAGTGTGGGAAGGGATCGCGAATGCTTTTTCAAGCTTATTCAAAATAGAAGACTGGGAAGATTCAAAATTAAACGAAATAAAGTCTGTTGCTAAGAACGAAGGAAAATTAATTACACTAAATGAAAAAAAATACGGCGTTTTTTGCGACGAATCAGATTGTTTACACTTTGTAGGAGCCCAATGCACACATTTAAAATGTACGGTAAAATGGAATAACGATGAAAAAAGCTGGGATTGCCCTTGCCACGGAAGCCGCTTTACTTATGAAGGAAAAGTTTTGAACGGACCCGCTAATACAGATCTGCCATACCATAAAGAAACGGATTTTAAGGCCCATGGCACATTTTTGCCTGTAAAAGAAAATAATACGTTGCTTGAAAATAAAAAGAAATAAAAAATAAATATCATGAATTATTTTTCGAAAAGATATATCATTCATCCTGAAGATAGGCAGGACCTCGCTTACTGGACGAAAAAATGGGGTGTTGATGTAAAGCAGATCAACACTGCCATCATTGAAACAGGTAGCATAAATTTGCAGGTAATTAAGGACTTTTTAAAGAAAAAAGGCGAAATACATACCGTGTCTTTTTGGATAAATAAACTTTTTAAAAGCCCGCCAAGGCTTTAATAAAAGGACAAAAATTCCACATTTTTACCCAAAATTTTAACAATTGTGGATTTGTTGCCCCTCTGTTAAAAACTGAAAGCCACTGATAGCGGGCGTTTTAGTTTGGTATAATTTTAGCAATATAAACAAGTATAGATTTGAGTAATTTGTTACTGCCTTTTTTAAAACACAACTTATACATATACATATTCCAAACTAACCTCCTTAAACGAACTAATTACTCAAATAATATCAAATAAAAAAATCCTTCAATTTGAAGGATTTTTTTTTTACTCTTTAGCAATTAATTTTTTTGGGATTCAATAAGCACCCGCGGATCAAAGATAACCTTAAGGTAACTTAATTTACCAAGATTTAAATGATACAAGCCGCAGGCTGATGTTGTTATACCATTTGAAACAAAGTCATATATAACGCAAACGTCATTCTCATCAACAAAACTTTTTTTAATATTATATTTTAATTTCATCTTTTCCATATCATTAAAATATTCGTCTGCGCCATTGCGCGAACCAAGTACACCTTCAAATTTAAAATCGTGATGTACATATTTTCTTGCGGCTTTAAAATCTTCAGCGTTTAAGGCATTTAAAAAAGAAAGCACAATTTCTTTTGTTTTTTCGGCCATTTTTAAATTATTATCCGTAGTCATTTAATTGTTGTTTATTGGTTGTTCTAAAAACAAAAAAGGCAAACAATTGTTTGCCTTTTTAATGTTAATTAATAATTAACTACAGTATTCGCAGTAACCAAAGTATAAGTAGTACAACAGCAACGATCACTAAAATATGTATGGCCCACCCAAGTCCCCAGCCACCGGCCAGTAAGCCTATGAGGTACAATATCAATAATACAACAATAATTATCCATAATAAACTTAAAGCATCTTCGCTTGTGGCGGTAGAGTTCATTTTTCTTTTTAATTCGCTGGTATATACCTGGCTTGGTAAAAGTTTTTCTAACGGTTTTACCTTATAATAATTTTTACGTGCAATTTTGTTTATGGCACCTGCGTTTTCTTTGCTGTCTGCTACAATTTCAGGTGGCGTTGGAGCCAAAGCAGTTAACTGAACCTCTTTTTGGCCGGCGGGCTGTTCGGTTAATTTTGTGTGTATTGGCTGTAAACTTTCAGCCTTTACAGATGCAATACCTGTTTGTGATTTGAGGCCTTGTTTTTTATTTGTATGGCTCACATAATAACCTTTGTTATACTTTCTTTTGGTAATTGACATTTGCTTGCCGCAGGCCGAGAATAATAAGCTTGTAATAATGCTTATAAAGATAATTTGTAATAGATTTTTCATAGATTTTAAATTGAATGATGAATTAATTGAGCTTATTTTTGAAATAATAACTGGCAGTTCGAACAAAAAAAGCAAAGCTTGCTGCTTTTGCTACTGTGTTGTAAAACTACTTTTGTTTCGCATCTCGGGCATTTGGCTTTTTTGCTGAACAAGAGATTTTCTTTAATACTAACTATCTTTTGATCTCTTCTTTTAAATTGTATGGATAAACTTTGTGACATAAATAATTATTAAAAATTTGTAATTGAGTTCTGTCTTTCCTGACTTCCTTTTAAAAGGAAGGAGGAGATAGATTTATTTTAAAATAGTTGCATTATCCCGAGCAAGTTCTTTTTCATAAAAGCCATCCCCTCCCTATATGTTGAGTGAAAGATATTTTATAATAGTAAATATTATGCCAATATATTTTAAAGAGTTTAACTATAAAACAGAAATCAAAATTCCCTGTTCGGGGAGTTTAGTTCTCAAATTATTTTTTGTGGTGCAATTTTTTTTCGGAAAACAGTATGGCAATGCCTTTGCAGGTATCTGTTTAAAAAAAAGAAAACATGAAAAAAATAATATTTATACCACTAGTACTATCTGCCATAATAATAGTATCCTGTTCGGAAGAAAAAAAATTGCTCAGAAAAGCAAGTAAAGCTGTTGATACATATGATTATGACAAAGCTGTATCTTATTACGATCAGATACTCGCAAAGGATAGTAATAACTTTTACGCAAATGCAGGAAAAGGAGTTGTATTATCAGAATATATAGGTAGATATGATAAAGCCATTCCATATCTTGAAAAAGCTTTAAAGAAAAGCCCCGGAAAAAATGCCATGAAGATAAATGATGACCTGGGGAGAAGTTATCACTATATAGGGAATTATCCCCGCGCACTTTATTTTTATGGCAAAACCCAAAAAAATAATAATGAAGATAGTCCTGATTACGATATTTTTTTAGCGAAACGCATAGCGGATTGCAAATATGCCATGGAACATCCGGAAATAGCACCACTGGAACAACAATCTACTAAAAATGTTGGGTCAGTAATTAATACAGATATGCCAGAGTATGGACCCGTGTATACCCATGGCGAGCTGATCTTTACATCTAAAAGAAAAGATACGCCAAAAGAAAAAAAGAACGGGCTTGACCGAAGGTATTTCGAAAGCATGTACGTTTCTACGGTAAATAATGGGTCTTTTTCTACTCCAAGAAGAATTACTTTTCCAGAGAACGGCGACAAAACAAAATTCAGGAAAGGCGGCGAATCTGCTGTTTCGGTATCGCCCGATGGTAAAACACTTTATGTATTCAGGGGCGGAAAATTATATGAAGCAGATCTTATGGATACTACCAAAGGGGAGAAAGAAATGTCTAAAAATATAAATTTTTCATATCTGCAGGGACACGCTTTTGTTTCGCCCGATGGAAAAATGTTATTGTTTACCAGCGAGTCTGATAAGGGCAGAGGAGGAACAGATATTTATAAATCATTAAAAGGTTCAGATGGTAGCTGGTCCGATCCGCAATTACTGCCGTACAATATTAATACAGATTATAATGAAGACGCTCCTTTTTTAACCGAAGATGGTACTTTGTTCTTTGCATCGAACGGGCTGCCGGGCTATGGTGGTTACGATGTTTATAAAACACATATGGATGAGAGTGGTAAATGGACCGATCCGGAAAACCTGGGGCAGCCTATTAACACACCAGGCGATGATATTTATTTTGCTTTGAATCCAAACAGTTCAAAAGGTTTTTATTCTTCAAGCAGGCAGGGTGGTTACGGTGATATGGATATTTATAACGTACATTACGTTTCTAACGAAACGCCAAAATGCAAAGCGATCGATACAACCTTTGTTATTAGTGCAACACAAAGCGCAGAAAGCCAGCTAACCTACAATTTCGAATTAAGCATCCCGCAACAATACCAAAACAATGTACGATCCATTAGCTGGAAGGTGAATGATGAATTATTGGCGCAAACAAGCAGCAATGTAGAATATGCTTTTAGCGGTAATAATACATATAAGGTTTTTGCTAAGGTAGTGGTGTATTGCGATACCTGCCCAACATTGGTGGCCAAATGTACTGAGAAAGAAATAATTGTTGGCCAAACCATTCTAGCAAACAATTTGGACAACGAAAACATAAAACAAAAAAACACTAAGGAGCTTAAAACAAAAAAACAAAAAAGTACAGCTAATGAATTAACAGATGAACAGTTAAACGCGCTTGGCTGGAATACAACACCGGATTATTTTGATTTTGATCAGTATACACTTCGTGAAGATGCAAAGACAATTTTAGATCAAAATATAGCTGTTTTAAAACGTAACCGCGATATGACGTTAATTATTAACGGTTATGCAGATTCGCGCGGAACAGAAGCGTATAATAAAAACCTGTCGGTTAAGCGTGCCAATACTGTAAAGAACTATTTAGTGCATAATGGTATCTCACAACGTCGAATAACTTCCGTTGTTGGTTATGGCGAAAGCATGATAGAGAATGGTTGTACGGATGATGTAGTTTGCGACGAGCAACAACACCAGCAAAACCGTAAAGTAGAATTTAAAGTATCGGGCACCGGTAAAATGATCACCAGTGTGTCTATGCAGTAAAAAAAAGCTACAGGTATAAAATTTGACCTATTTATAATATTAAGAAAAAGAAATTATGAGAACAATTAATTCAATAAGAACAATAGCCCCTGCATTATTTTTAATAACCGGTTTAAGCAATGGCTTTTCTCAAAGCCTTGTTGCAAATGCAGGGCTGGACGCGAAATGCATCCCAACAGGATATGGTGAGATCTGTAAAACAAAAACATGGCATAACGCAAATGGGGGCACAGTAGATCTGTTTGATAAAACAAAGTCAAGCAAATGCCACAAAGCAAATGCTATCCCCGGAAATTATATGGGTTACCAGGCTGCCCCAATGAGCGGAGAAAATTACGCAGGTATTATTGCCTATTATGATGACGGAGCGAATAATAAGACCGATAGCGCAAATAATGCCATGCTGCATTTAAAAGATGGTTATAAAATGTATTCAGAATATCTTGAAGGCGAATTAACAGAGCCACTGGTTGCAGGAAAAACTTACCAGGTTTCTTTTAAAGTAAGTTTGGCCGAAAAAAGCGGCCGTGCGGTTTCCTGCCTTGGCGCTTTGCTCACCAGCGATAAAGTTAAACAGGCATCTAATTCATTTTTAACTCAAACGCCACAATTTATTTCTCATCGCATTATTACTGATTCTACTAACTGGGTAACTATGTATGGTGCATATGTTGCGGTTGGTGGCGAAAAATATATAACTATTGGTTGTTTTAAAGATGAGAATTTTCAGGCAATTAAAACCGTTGGGCCGTTACAAAACGACACACGTAAAGCGTATTATTATATTGCCGATGTAAGCATAGCGCCTTATATAACCGGCCCGGATATGGATGCCATTGTTGTTGGGGTTGATTATGTTGAATTGATGGACCTGCATTTTGCTACCGGAAGTTCTGTAATAGAACCGCAATTTGATAAAGAACTGGATGGCATTGCCGATTGGATGATCAAGCATCCGGACCTGAGTTTTTTTATTGCGGGATACACCGATCAAACAGGTACCACTGCTATTAACGATCCGCTTTCGGTTAGCAGGGCAAATGCAGTTAAAAATTATTTAATTAAAAAAGGGATGAAAGAAAGTAATCTTGTTACCGAAGGTTTTGGAAGCAGTAACCCGATCGTAAACAAAATAAAAAGCAGGAAGAACAGAAGGGTAGAGATCTACTTATACGATTCGGATGCTATTTCGAAACGATAAATAACAAGTTATTAATAAAGCAAAGGCGCACGGAAAATATCTGTGCGCCTTTTTACGTATTTTTATACCCGAACACGTTTGGGTGTAATATGCAAAAATGTATCTGTATTATTTTTATTTTCTACGCAGGAATTTTATTTGGCCAAAATACTACGCGTGATAAATACTGGTCGTTTGGTTTTAATGCCGGCATGATGGGGTGGTCGCCTTCGCACTTGCAGACAACAAGTTCTAATTTTTTACAGCGTACTACAAATTACGGTATCGGAGCTTTAACTGATGTGAATGGCGCCAGGCACGTTGCAATTATTGCAAATACAAGTATTGGGGCCCGCGCCGGCTTTACCTGGCGAGATAAACACTCTATGAATGTTACTTCTGTTTTAATGGAGTTTCAAAAGAACAAGGCCTGTTATTCGTTTAAAGAACCTTTTCGTTACACTTATAATGGTGATACTGTGCAGAACTGGGTGGATGCAGATAACTATCTAAAATACTCTGTAGCGCTAATGCGTACATGGACATTCAACAAATACCCCTTGAGCAGCGAAAGATTCTGGTACGCTAAACTATCTTTTGGCCAAACTTTTATGCACAGTAATTTTAATACAAAAGAATATGCCGGGTACCAGGAAGACTGGACAGATCACGGTACAGGAAAAAAATTAACAGTGGTGGCCGCCACGAAGACAAGCTGGATGTTAAGCACCGAAATTGGCAGGAAATTCATACTTGGAAATAATGCCATGTTTGATTTTGGTATTGTGTATCATTTTCCATTCACAAATACGAGAACCATAGAGTATGAATTCTTTAAACAAAATACTTCACTTGGCAAAAGTTATATAACTTACACGGGTTCAACAATTATGCTTAATCTAGCGTATACCTTTAATTATAAGATTAAACCAAAACCGGTTGATTCAACAAAAGCGGATAAGTTTGACGATCTGGCTGTCGATTCTATAGAAATAAAACATCACGAAAAAAAATTCCATCATCATAAAATAAACGGCAGAAGATTTCATGTGCAGCAATCGGTAACAGTTTTAAACAATGAGATTACATTGCAGGTTTGGGATAAGAACAGGGTAGATGGTGATGAGATCTCGCTTTATTTGAATGGTAAACCGATCCTCGAAAATTATACTGTATCAAAAACAAAAAAAACAATCAACATACAGCTTGAACCGGGCTCAAATATTTTGGTGATGCACGCATTAAATCTGGGAAGAGTACCGCCAAATACCGCTGCTATTAATATTAACGACGGTGTTAAAAAAACAAATGTTACCCTTGTTTCAGACCTTCATAAAAGCGGGGCGGTAGAGATCATTTACAATCCCTGATCTATCTTCCACTTCAATCCTTTATGATCTTTTGCGTGAAGATCAATTTCCCTTCTTTAAAAAATTGTAAAAAATAGATACCATTCTCTAACTTGCCTATGTCAATTGTTTTTTCCAGCCTGGCTTCCAGTACTTTTTGGCCTAAAGGTGTGGTCATTTGCATCGAAATAGATTGCCGTTGCGAGTCACTAACATCAATGCTTAACAGATCATGCGCAGGATTTGGATAGGCCTTTAAATTTTCTAAGAACCCGTTTTCTTTTAAACCTGTTGGTATGTAATAATAATTACATGGGCCGGCAGTACGATTATAGTTTGATATCTGGTTGTCACTATAACATCTCAATGGACCGCCAATTTCCCCATCAGTATATGTAGGACACATTTCACCCGGGTTAAAAAAATATTTCATAACACAACCAAGTCTTTCATATATGGTATCTGTAGAAATTAGCGGTGAAGTAAATGTATATTGATAAGCACTGATACTAACCTTAAACCATTTTAAATTAACTCCCTGTATCACATGGTGACCGGTATCAGTAACCGTTACCCGCGAATTGCTGCAATTGGCGGTGGATTTGTTGGGCAGACTCCATTTGCTGCCTATCACAGCGTTATAGTTAAATAGTGTATCAAAATTGGTAGAAGTGGCGTCGTATAAATAAACCACGTTGTTGTTAAAATAAGTATAATAATCCGAGCTAAACGTTGAAACCGAATTTGTGTAGTAAGAAAAATGCTGTGCTAAAAAAGCAATTTTCTGGCAAGTTAAACTATTTATGGTTACCGTGTTAGTAAAGGTATGTTTGATATACCCCATTGAACTGAAAGAATAGTTACTTGTATAATACCATTGGGCACCGGGATAACACCAGCTTTGCGATTTTAGCGTGGTAGAAAACGTAATTGTGCAAATGAGCAATAATAGCAGTTTTTTCATTTTGCAGTTTTTTAAGGATGACTGATCTTTTTATAGAACTTTTTAAAAAACAGTACTTTTAGTTTAATCAAATATAAGATATTTCAAGAACATTTCCGATTGTGCCTCCTTAGCTGTCAACCGCTGTTTCCACGGGTGCGGCGGGCAAAGAGATAATAAATGTGGAGCCTTCATCTACTTTGCTGCGGGCAGAAATAAAACCGTTATGCTGCTCAGTGATCTTTTTGCAGATGGCCAGGCCAATACCTGTACCTTCAAATTCATTATTAAAATGTAACCGCTTAAAAATACTGAAGATCTGTTCGGAGTCTTTTTGATCAAAGCCAATACCATTATCTGTAATATGAATGCGATGATACTTTTCCTTAGGTTTTTTGTCGTTCTTGTTCCTTTCAAAACTTACCTCAGAACTTATCCTGATGATTGGCTTTACATTCTTTTTTGAATATTTTAAAGAATTGCTGATAAGGTTTTGAAATAATGAACGCATCAGCCCCGGGTTAATGTATAGTGAGGGTAGTTTCTCTATAAGTATCTTAGCGTCTTTTTCTTTTATCCCACTTTCCATCTCGTGCACAACATCATTTACCAGGTTGTTTAAATTTGTCTCTACAAAAGAGTCCTTATCGGCAATGATCTTTGATAAGGCTAAAATATCCTTTATCAGTAAACGCATTCTTTCGGCTGCGCTTTGTATACGGTTAATATACATATCGGCCTCATCATCTAATTTACCCTGGTATTTAGACGATAAACGATCACTAAAGGTAATGATCTTGCGTAGAGGCTCCTGCAGATCGTGCGAAGCCATAAATGCAAAACGATCCAATTCTTTATTAGCCGATTCTAAACGTTCAATATTTTGCAGCAATTGATGGTTGAGTTCTTTTACTTTTTCCTCAGAAGCGATCCTGTCGTTAATTTCAGTTTCAAGACTTTTATTGATGGTTTTTAAAGTTTGCTCCTGCTGTAGCAATTTATGATTTTTCCTGTAAAGGTCAACAAACACGCCAACTTTAGCTCTTAACAATTCAGGATTGATTGGTTTGTAAATATAATCTACGGCACCGCTCCGGTAACCTTTAAAAATGTTCTCGTCGCCAAAATTATTAGCCGTAATAAAAATTATGGGGATGTGCTTTAATTTTTCGCGTTCATAAATAAGTCCGGCAGTCTCAAAGCCGTTAAGATTAGGCATCTTAACATCCATCAATATCAATGCAAAATCAAATTCGGTAAGCAGGATCTTAAGCGCCTGCCTGCCCGAATTGGCTTTTACAAACTGGTAACCATCCGTGCCAAGAATTGCTTCAATGGACATCAGGTTATCTTCACGATCATCAACTAATAGTATTTTAGGCGGCATAAATTTTATTTACTATTTATAGAACCAAATACGCATAAGTGAAAGTAACTGATCGATCTTCAACGGTTTGGTAATGTAATCAGATGCACCGGCCTCAATACATTTTTGCCTGTCGCCTTTCATCGCTTTTGCGGTAACGGCAATTATCGGCAACGAACTGTTCTTGTGTTCGCGGCGTATCTTTTGCGTTGTTTCATAACCATCCATTTCGGGCATCATAATATCCATTAACACCATGTCAATCTTTGGGTTTTCATTTAAGATGTTAATAGCTTCCTTACCCGATTCTGCAGTAATAGCATTAATGTTTAAACGTTCAAACACAGTAGTTAATGCAAAAAGGTTACGCACGTCGTCATCCACAACCAAAATATTTTTACCGGTCAGGATATCTTCTTTCATACGAATGTTTTCGATCACTTTCTTTTTCTCCGGCGCCAGTTCTTTATGGTCTATGTGTAAATGAAGAACAGTTTCTTCCAAAAGGTATTCAATCGAATTTACACCTTTTGCAACCACCGTATTGGAGTTATTGCTTACCTGGTGCATTTCGCCTGCGGTAAAATCTTTTGCCGAATAAAGAATAACGGGTGTCATTTTTTCTTTTACTTCGGTTACATTTTGAAGTAGTTCAGGACCGGCAATGTCAGGCAAGGTATAATCAAGGATAATACAGTCATAATGATTGCTTTCAATTAACTTCAGAGCTTTTTTACCTGTGCTGGCAATACTGATCTCAATTTTTTCGCCTTGTAAAACTTTAGCGATCTGAGACGAGTCTATTTCATTGTCTTCAACAATCAAAACATGATTGGTTTCTTTTTCGCTAAAAGATAAGATGTCTTTGAAGAGATCATTCAGTGCTTCATTCTCTAACGGTTTTAGTAAGAAACTTCTTGCGCCGCGTTTTAGGGCAAGGTTACGGTTCTCTTCGCCTGAAATTAAATGAATCGGAATATGACGGTAGCTGAGGTCGTTGCGTAACAGGTCAAGCACCTTCCAACCACTTGTATCCGGCAACTTAACATCGAGCGTTATGGCCACCGGCATAAAACGATTTATAAAATCAAACACCTCAATATAGCTTACTGCAACAATTGCTTTAAGCCCGTTGCCATGTGCCATATCGATCAATATCTTTCCAAAACGAAGATCATCTTCAACAATTAAGATCACTTTATCATTTGGTTGAATGTTACTTCTGTCATCGCCAGACTCATTGATCATCTCGTTAATGTTCAATTTTTTCTGATCTTCGGTAGTGATGTTCAGTGAATTCAGAAGTTTGTCCAGATTTTGATTCTCGTCGGCCAGCTGTAGTTGTTTGTAAGCCGGGTTGGTTGAAGTTTCAACGGTTACAAGGCCCTGTACATTTTCTACAGGAAGGTATAAGGTAAAGGTACTTCCTCTTCCCGGTAAACTTTCCAATTCAATGGTTCCACCCAATAACTCTGCCAAACCACGGCTGATAGAGAGACCCAATCCTGTTCCACCATATTTACGGGATGTAGACCCTTCCGCTTGTTGGAACGCTTCGAAAATGATATTTTGTTTTTCCTGTGGAATTCCAATACCGGTATCAATAATAGAGAAAGCAACAACACGTTTTGCATTATCTAAACTGGCCATCATACCTTGTTTCCAGTTTTTACCTTCTGTGATAAGTAATTTTACTTCTCCTTTTTCTGTAAATTTAAATGAGTTAGATAATAGATTTTTTAAGATCTGGTTCAAACGTTGAAGATCGGTTTCCATCATGTCAGGCAACGTACTTTCTGTTTCGATAGAGAACTTAAGTTGTTTTGCTTCTGAAATTGGTTTAAAGGTTGTTTCAACAAAAGAAGCAATTTCTGCAAAGCGAACGCTTGAGAAATTGGCCGAAATAAACCCTGATTCGATCTTTGACAGATCGAGAATATCATTGATCAGTTGAATCAAGTCATCACCGCAAGAGTGGATGGTTTTTGCGTAACGCACCTGTTTATCATTAAGATTGCCTTCTGCATTTTCATAAAGTTGCTGTGCAAGGATCAATAATGAGTTTAAAGGCGTACGTAACTCGTGCGACATATTCGCTAAGAATTCTGATTTATATTTAGAAGTAAGCGTTAACTGCTCTGCTTTTTCTTCCAACGAACGACGGGCTTCTTCTACCTCTTTGTTCTTGGCTTCTACCTCGTCTTTTTGTTTTACGAGCAATAAGGCTTTATCCTGCAACTCATCATTCGTTCTGCGTAATTCTTCCTGCTGAATTTTTAACTCGCCCGCTAACGATTGCGATTGTGCTAATAATTCTTCCGTTCTTGAGTTAGTTTCGATTGTATTTAATACGATACCGATACTTTCTGTTAATTGGCTTAAGAAATCGAGGTGAGTGATACTGAATGTATCTAAAGATGCTAATTCAATAACAGCTTTCACATCGTTCTCAAACAACACCGGTAAAATAATTAAATTAAGCGGTTTTGTTTTTCCAAGCGAAGAATTGATCTTAATGTAATCGCCGGGAACATTGTTTAATAAGATCCTTTCTTTCTCAAAAGCACATTGGCCAACCAAACCTTCGCCAATTGCAAACTCTGTAGGAATATTCTTTTGAGGTTTGTAAGCATACGACGCAAATAGTTTTAATTTAGGGCTTTGCGATTCTTCATCACCTTTTAAAATATAGAAGGCACCATAGTGTGCGGTTACTACCTGCGCTAATTCAGATAAGATACGTTGCGTTACGGTATTAAGATCTTTTTGGCCTTGTAACATTTGCGTGAACTTGGCAAGGTTAGATTTTAGCCAATCCTGCTCCTGGTTACGCAATGTTGTTTCGCGCAGGTTAGCGATCATTTGATTGATCGTATCTTTCAAGGCTTCCACTTCGCCTTTTGCATCTACACGAATGTTACGTGTTAGATCGCCTTTTGTTACGGCAGATGCCACTTCCGAAATAGAGCGAACCTGCGTTGTTAAGTTCTCGGCTAATTGATTTACGTTCTCTGTTAAGTTTTTCCAGATACCTGAAGCCCCCGGTACACTGGCTTGCCCGCCTAATCTTCCTTCAACACCTACCTCGCGGGCAACGTTGGTTACCTGGTCGGCAAACACAGCTAAGGTATCTATCATCTCGTTGATCGTTTCAGTTAACTGCGCTACTTCGCCTTTTGCATCAATAGATAATTTTTGACGTAAGTTTCCGGTGGCAACAGATGTTACAACTTTTGCGATACCACGAACCTGTGATGTTAAGTTAGATCCCATCATGTTAACCGAGTCGGTCAGATCCTTCCATGTACCGGCAACACCTTTTACTTCTGCTTGTCCGCCCAGTTTTCCCTCAGTTCCAACCTCACGCGCTACACGTGTAACCTCAAAGGCGAATGAATTCAATTGTTCCACCATGGTATTGATGGTATTTTTAAGATCAAGAATTTCACCTTTCACGTCGATGGCAACTGTTTTTGATAAATTGCCCGATGCCACTGCTTTTGTTACTTCAGCAATATTACGTACCTGCGAAGTTAAATTAGATGTCATTTGATTTACCGAATCGGTAAGATCTTTCCAAGTTCCGGCAACACCGGGTACAAAGGCTTGCCCGCCTAATTTACCATCTGTTCCCACCTCACGGGCTACACGCGTTACTTCTGAAGCGAATGCGCGTAGCTGATCCACCATGGTATTCAATGTTTCTTTTAACTGTAAGATCTCTCCACGAACGTCAACCGTAATTTTTTTAGACATATCGCCGTTTGCCACAGCAATAGCTACCTCTGCAATATTACGTACCTGCGATGTTAAGTTACCGGCCATTTGATTTACCGAATCGGTAAGATCTTTCCACGTTCCGGCAACCCCCGGCACGTTAGCTTGTCCTCCTAATTTACCTTCGGTACCAACCTCACGCGCCACGCGTGTTACTTCCGAAGCAAAGCCGCGTAACTGATCCACCATGGTGTTGATCGTGTTTTTTAATTCAAGGATCTCTCCTTTCACATCAACACCAATTTTACGGCTTAAGTCGCCATTGGCCACAGCCGTTGTTACCTCTGCAATGTTACGTACCTGTGATGTTAAGTT
Organism: Bacteroidia bacterium; assembly: GCA_044226875.1. Classification (GTDB taxonomy): domain Bacteria; phylum Bacteroidota; class Bacteroidia; order B-17B0; family Aurantibacillaceae; genus Aurantibacillus. The sequence continues at coordinate 227,219 of JBGAGD010000002.1, read as the reverse complement.
AGAGGCCATTTTATTTACAGAATCTGTAAGATCTTTCCATGTTCCACCAACACCAGGCACATCGGCTTGCCCGCCTAATTTACCTTCGCTACCAACTTCGCGGGCCACACGCGTTACTTCCGAACCAAAAGAGTTCAGCTGATCCACCATGGTATTAATTGTATTTTTTAATTCAAGGATCTCACCTTTCACGTCAACAGTGATCTTACGTGATAAGTCGCCTTTTGCCACAGCAGTTGTTACCTCTGCAATATTACGTACCTGGCCGGTTAAGTTAGATGCCATTTGATTTACCGAATCGGTAAGATCTTTCCATACACCACCTACACCATCAACAGTGGCTTGTCCGCCTAATTTACCTTCACTACCAACTTCGCGTGCCACACGTGTTACTTCCGAACCAAAAGAATTCAGCTGATCCACCATGGTATTAATTGTATTTTTTAATTCAAGGATCTCGCCTTTAACATCCACTGTAATTTTACGGCTTAAGTCACCGTTGGCCACCGCTGTTGTTACTTCTGCAATGTTACGTACCTGTGATGTTAGGTTAGAGCCCATTTGATTTACAGAATCTGTAAGGTCTTTCCATGTTCCACCCACGCCGGTAACTCTAGCTTGTCCGCCTAATTTTCCTTCTGTACCTACTTCTAATGCCACGCGGGTTACTTCAGAGGCAAACGAATTTAACTGATCCACCATGGTGTTGATGGTTTTCTTCAATTCTAAGATCTCGCCTTTCACGTCAACTGTAATTTTACGGCTTAAGTCGCCTTTAGCAACCGCCGTTGTTACTTCTGCAATGTTACGTACCTGTGCTGTTAAGTTAGAACCCATTTGGTTTACCGAGTCGGTAAGGTCTTTCCATACACCGGCAACACCTTTTACAGCAGCTTGTCCGCCTAATTTTCCTTCGCTACCAACTTCGCGCGCCACACGTGTAACTTCAGAAGAGAAAGAGTTCAACTGATCCACCATAGTGTTGATCGTATTTTTTAATTCTAAGATCTCACCCTTCACATCAACCGTAATTTTACGGCTTAAGTCGCCTTTAGCAACCGCCGTTGTTACCTCTGCAATGTTACGTACCTGTGCGGTTAAATTAGAGCCCATTTGGTTTACCGAGTCGGTTAGGTCTTTCCATACACCGCCAACACCTTCAACAGTGGCTTGTCCGCCTAATTTTCCTTCGCTACCCACTTCGCGTGCCACACGTGTAACTTCAGAACCAAAAGAGTTCAGCTGATCCACCATGGTATTAATTGTATTTTTTAATTCAAGGATCTCGCCTTTCACGTCAACGGTGATCTTGCGTGATAAATCGCCTTTTGCTACCGCGGTTGTTACCTCTGCAATGTTACGCACCTGTGCTGTTAAGTTAGAGCCCATTTGATTTACCGAGTCGGTAAGATCTTTCCATGTACCTGCAACACCTTTTACCTGTGCTTGCCCGCCAAGTTTTCCTTCTGTACCAACTTCAAGTGCCACACGAGTTACCTCAGACGAGAAAGAATTGAGCTGATCCACCATGGTGTTGATCGTATTTTTTAATTCAAGGATCTCTCCTTTCACGTCAACAGTAATTTTTTTAGATAGGTCGCCTTTGGCTACAGCCGTTGTTACATCGGCAATGTTACGTACCTGTGCTGTTAAGTTACCAGCCATTTGATTTACCGAGTCGGTAAGGTCTTTCCATACACCAGCAACACCTTTTACTTTTGCCTGGCCACCTAATTTACCTTCAGAGCCTACCTCACGGGCCACACGTGTAACCTCCATCGAGAAGAGGTTAAGCTGTTTCACCATGTCGTTTACCTCTTTGGCAATACGGGCAAACTCACCCTGTAAAGAGTGGTCGCCGATCTTTTCAGACATTTGTTGCGAAAGGTTTCCCTTTGCAACGGAACTAATTACGTGAGCGATCTCAATGGTGGGATGTACCAGATCGGAAATAAGTGTATTCAACGAATCAATACCGGTTCTCCAGGATCCGCTGGTAACGGGCACTTCAATACGTTGCGTTAATTTACCTTGTTTACCAATGGTGTTACCCGCTTTGGTAAATTCGAACATCATTTTTTCGTTGAGACTAATAATATCGTTGAGTGTATCACAGATCTTTCCACTTAGCCCTACATGATCGATGGGCATACGTGCTGTAAAATTTCCGTTCTTTACTTCTGTTAAAACATGCAACAGTTCTTTTTTATCAAGCGTACCAGATAGCTGTTCGAGCGGATCTATTTTAAAATCTTCGACTTTAATTTTGTTTTTTAATACTTTAGATTTTTCAGTTACAAGGGTATCTTTTTCATGATAGCCATTGCCATTGGCAGACCCATTACCGTTAGTGGATTTTCCATTGGTTGGTTTAACCACTTTTTCTTTTTTACTGCTCATAATCGTCAATTAAAATTTTAATACTGCACCGGAATTTTTTATACTCAAATCAGGTATTTTATTCCTTTACCAATGTAGTGGAAATATATTCTATTTCCCAAAAAAAGCGTCTGAAAATAAGGCTTCCGGCCAAAATTGTAGAATAAATTACTCACTCAAAAATGGCTTAATTTTTGTGTACCGGTTCAAATCATAAAATGTTATAAAATTACCCGGTTTTTTAATGGTGTGTAATTTTGGGAAATATTTTCCATAAGAGTTTCTTCTTTCAAAAAAAACGACTCAATAAAATAAGGGTTTTAGCAAATGGCATGATTCTTACAGATAAATATTAAAACAATACTAAAAAAAATAATTATGGAACCGTTTAAAAAATCAGAAATGACAACAATGACCGGATGCATGAATAAGCTTCAGGCAGATGGTTACACCGAAAACTTTATTGCAAAGGAAAAAGGTTTAGAAGCGCCAAGTAAACAAAAAGTTTACAAACCCGAGCAGGTTAAAATAGTTAGTTTTTATAGGTTTGAAGGAGAGAGCGATCCTGCAGATAATGCTATTGTATATGCAATTGAAACCGATGATAGTGTAAAAGGAATGTTAGTAGATGCTTATGGAGGGCCTTATGCCAACAGAAAGGTATCGCAATTTATTACAGAAGTAGAGGAGATCACAAAAAAAGAACCACATACTTAATTTATTTTCAACCTTATCAAATTAAAAAGCCCGGTTAATGTAACCGGGCTTTTTTAATTGTAATTTGTAATTATTTATACTATTTCTTTTCCTCTTATCACTCTTAAAATAACTGCGATTAATGCAATTACCAATAAAATATGGATAAGGCTGCCGGCGCTATAGGCAAAAAAGCCTATTGCCCACGAAATAATTAAAATTACTGCCAACACATAAAGTAAATTGCTCATGATATTATATTGTCGCGGGGTTTTCACTCGCGACAGCGAGCCTTGCCTCGCTGTTTTAATTTATTAATAATTTGTATGTTCTGTTCGGTTGCTGTTATCTTCATTAAAAATATTCAGCAAGATCAATATAAAAGCTGCTACCAAAAGAAGATGAACATAACTACCGGCTAAATGTGTAAAGAAACCTACTACCCATAATATGATAAAAATTACGGCCAGTATATAATTGAAATTTTTCATTGTTATTGTTTTTTATCTACACATAGTGATACTAATACAATGCCGAGACCTGAAAACTGTGGATTTACCTTTAAACCCTTATATATAGGGACTTTTGAGCCATCTAACAAGGATAATTTATAATCGCTGCGGAAAAAATATCCCGGTTTGGGGAATTGTTTTTGTTATTTTACAAGCTCCAGAGAGCCTGTTGCGCTCATCTCTGCGGCACTTTCAAACGATTTGGCAGAAATATTCTCTTTTATATTGCAGGTAACGTGTAATGAATAATTCAGTTGGTCTTTATCAATTCTTACCAGCCAGGCAGTTTTTAAAGGATGATAGATCTCAATTTCAACGGGTATGTTTACAATAATGCTTGATCGTGGTTTTATAGAAATGGTTTTAGAAATAACACCATGCGACTCGAGTGTATTTTTAACGAGAAGCCTATAGTGTATATCTTTTAACTGGAGGTCTATCAATTTGCCTTTATTGATTATTTCTATTGTGGCAACAGCTTTTAATTTCTTTTCTTTAAAATTGAATTTTTTTCGTTCTACTTTCAGCACTTTTATTTCGGGTGGAACGGGCACTTGTATTTTATTGTTTTTATTAAAATTGAATTTTGTTTTTCCAAAAAACGTTTCGTAAGTGGCAGAGCCCTCTATTTTTATTTCTGTAGAATCCTGATCCTGCAAACTCTTTATAAGGCTTTTTATTTTTTTAATATCAAGGTTTAACGGTACTTTAACGGTATCAATATCAAATTGCGATTGTTTTAGGAGAAGAGCGATCTTTTGTTTTGCAATAATGGTATCGGCCAATTTTATTGTAAAATCGAGTGTGTCTATGTCCAGCTTATACGGATTTTTATTTTGAAATACCATAGAGATCCTGGTTAATGCAGAATCGTTCTTAATAACAGCGTTTATATAACTTATGTCACTTATATCCGGAAAGATGAGCTTAAGTGCCTTTTTTGGATTGAATAAATAATAGATGACCAGGCCAACAATGGCAATAAAAAAGATAATAATAAAACGTTTTATGATCTTAGAAGTAATATTCTTCATTGCTAGTGATGTTTCTTTTTGTCTTTTTTATGTTTACCGCTGCCAAATATTTTTTCTAAAAATGTTTTATCTTTTGCGTCGTCCAGTTGATTGATATTAATGGTATTATCTATTGTTGGTTTCAAAGCATGTACAAACGCATTGCGCAAAACAAAACTAATGGCGCGCCATAGATTTATTGTGGGGTCATCAAAGCGGCCTTTTATATTTACTTTGGTGGCCACTTCTTCGGTGCTTCTGTTTTTGAGTAGCGCAGCTCCTGCGCCTATTAATGTTTCATAAAATCGTTCGTTAAAAGAACCTTCTTTTTTTACTTTAAAGTCCTTTATCACAGGTTTTACATAACCGCCAAAACCTCCGTCTTTGCCCGCAAATTCTGTATACAAACCAAAATTTCCTTTTTCAACTTCAAAATTTGCATAAGCTTTTAAAAAGTCATTTAATAAAACCAGGTTAACGTGTTTAATTTCTGCATTCATGTCAAACGTTGGTTTTTTTTGAAGCGCGTCAAAATCCACGTGTAATTCAAAAGTACCGTCGTAAGCCTGGCCGTTGGCCACTGCATGAGCGGGGAGTTTTTTTGTACTATCATTCACATTTGATAAGTTAGTGGCAACAATTTTTAAATTTTTTAATGCAATATTTAGCTTAGGTGCCGAAAAAGGATCAACGTAATGGATCTCGCCATTTGTGATCTCAAAATGATTTACCGTTAATGGCATAAGATCTTTTATTAGTCTTCTAAAATCAGCAGTATCAGCTTTTGCATCTTCCTCTTTGTGTTTTCCTTTCACAAAATTTACTTCTGTATTATCAACGTAAATCTCGCCAACAACCGAGCCTTTAAAAAGAGCTCTCCATTCAACCGACAAATCGATGGTAGATGCTCTAAAGAAGGGAATAGTATCGCTTTTACCTTGCTCGTTGCCTATCTTAACCAGCTTAATGTCATTAATAATGTAAGCCCCTCTAATTAAAGCAATGTCAATATCCTGCACATGGCCATAATATTCTTTTAAGGTACCGAGTTTTTTATTTACATAATGCAATACAATAGATGGTAGAAAGATCCTGAAAACTATTAGCACAACTATAATAGAAGCAAGTATTATTTTCAGTTTTTTTCTTTTATGTTTTTTTATATTCTGATTTGTTACTGCTGTAGTATTTACTTTTTGAGTGCTCATAATATAATATTTAACATCTGTTACTTTAATTTCATGCCAATTGGAACAGATTTTGAGAGCTATATTTTAATTATGAGAAGGATAATCGTAAAAAATTTGTGGAGTATCATAAAAGATTCGTTTAAGGAATTTAATAACGACCGGGTTTTAAAATTAAGCGCAGCCCTGGCATATTATACTATCTTTTCTTTACCATCTATGCTTATTGTGGTTATTGGTTTATGTAGTATTTTTTTTGGAAGGGATGCGGTGCAAGGACAAGTGTTTACTGAGATCCGCGGACTTATTGGTAATGACGCCGCAGTACAGATCCAGGATATATTAAAAAAAACAACCCTGCACCAGGATAATTTTGTTGCCACCATTATTGGCGCAGTTACTTTACTGGTGGCCGCAACAGGCATGTTTGGCGAGATACAGGATTCAATCAATTCGATCTGGGGCTTGCAAACAAAACCTGAAAAAGGATTGATAAAAATGTTGCTCAACCGTTTGATCTCTTTTTCGATGGTAATCGTTTTGGGTTTTATATTATTGGTTTCGCTGGTATTAAATGCATTGCTTGAAGGTTTTTTACACCGGCTTGAACATTATTTTTCGGAGGATATGGTAAAATATCTTTTTGTTTTGGACTACGGGATAATGGTTGTGGTAACAACTTTATTATTTGCTTCTATTTTAAAAGTATTGCCCGACGCAAAGATCTTGTGGAAAGATGTTTGGGTTGGCGCTTTTGCAACTTCGTTATTGTTCTTGCTCGGTAAATTCCTGATCGGCTACTATCTAAAGCATAATAACAGTATCAGTGCGTATGGGGCTGCAGGATCAATGATCGTCATTCTTTTATGGGTATACTATTCCGCTATCATTTTATATTTTGGGGCAGAGTTTACCCAGGTTTACGTTCAACATAAAAAAAGGAGGATAGAACCGAACAAGTACGCAATTTGGATAGAGAAAAACGTGGTGGAGAAAAGATTGAACACACAAATAAATGAGCATACCACAACCATAGATAATAAAACCATACCGGTTAACAAATAGTTTTTAAAATGATAACGAACGAAATAAAATACACATTTTTTACAAGGCTTTTTTTAGCGATAACAAAATTTGCTTTGGTAATTACCATGCTGTTTTTTGTGGTGCTGCTTTTTTTTATTGGAAGCGATGTGCTTAAGCCAGCTAAATCGTGGAACCTTATAACTACAGAGGGCCCATTGAAGTAATTAACCTTGTAATGGAAGGAAGATGGTAAAGGTAGTTCCTTTATTCACTTCGCTTGCTATTTTTATAGAGCCATCGTGTTTTGATATGATCGTATGCGTGGCTGTTAAACCCAGGCCTGTTCCACCTTTTTTTGATGTAAAGAAAGGCTCAAATAATTTATTAAGATCCTGTTGCGGAATTCCTTTTCCATTATCGGATATAGTAAGTATTGCATTTTCGTTATCGGCCCGAGCGGCTATTTTTAATTTTCCATTGCTGCTGCTTACTGCTTCCAGGGCGTTTACCAAAATATTTAGCAATGCAATAATTAACTTTTCTTTGTCGCCGTTAATAACGATATTTTCTTTGATATCTTTCTCTATGGTTATCTCTTTTAATTTTGCCCTATCCTGTATCAGTAAGCAGGTTTCATTAAGTAAATCGTGAATATATAATTTGCCAATATTAATGGTATCAAACCTGGTGGCGTTTAAAAGGTCTTCAATTAAAATATTTATTCTTTTGCTATTGCGGTCAATAATATCTAAAAAATCTCCCGGATCTTCGTTTGCAGTTTTACTGTTTAAGATATCTCTTAGTTCGGCCAGTGATAAATGTATGTTAGTGAGTGGGTTTTTAATTTCGTGGGCAATTACACGGGCTACTTTACCTGTTAGCATTTGTTTTTCGAGTAATTTCTCTTTTTGTTCGGTTTGCTTTCTTTCGGTGATATCGTGTAGTACCAACTGGTAAAATCGTTTATCGGCATCTACAACAGAAAGATTTAGAATGCAGTAGCATTTTTTATTTTTTTCAGGAATAGTTAATTCTATTTCAAGAGAATGATTTGAATTTTTTTCAGCTTCAAATATTTTAGGATAGAAATATTCAGAAATATTGGTGTTGATAATTTGCTCTTTATTATCATATTCAAAGAACTTAAGAGTCGCTTTATTTGCATCAATCACATTCAGATCAAAATCCACAATAAATACATATTCAACAGCATTTTCAAATAAACTCCTGAATTTGTTCTCGCTCTCTTTAAGTGATCTTAATACATTTGATTTTTCGAGTGCATAGCGGATACTTTTATCAATATCCTCAGAAGTGTATTGTCCTTTAACCAGATAATCGTATACCCCAGACTTTAAAGCCTGTTCGTCAATTGAAAGGGCCTGTAGCCCCGTCATTAAAATAGTTGGGGTAAAAGGGTGCTTGTCGTTTATATACGAAACCAGCTCAATACCGGTGTGAACCCCTAACCTGTAATCCACAACAACAATATCGATGCTCTGTGATCTTAAAATTTCTTTTGCTTTATTAAATGTATCGGCCCAGATGATGGTTTTATCAAAAGATGTACTTTTTAAACTACTCTCTAATAAGAAATAATCGTCTTCGTCATCTTCAACAACCAGTAAGCGTATTGACTTTGTAGTACTCATAAGTTAATATGTGAAGTTTTAACAACGCTAAACCAATATTGTTTGAATACATCCATTATTTTAACCAGTTCCTGGTAAGAATAGGGTTTTGTAATATAACTGCTTGCGCCCATTTCGTATGCGTAAGATATGTCATCAGGGTTACTGCTGGTGCTGTAAATAATAACGGGGATCTTTGAGAATTTTGGATTTGTTTTTATTTCTTTAAGACATTCTCTGCCATCTTTTTTAGGCATATTAAGATCCAGTAAAATCACTTTGGGAACAAGGATATTGGCGCCTTTATACTTGCCTTTTTTATGCAGGTAATCCAAAAGTTCTACGCCATCATTTACAGTATGCACATTTTCGTTTAAATGTATACTCGAAAAGGCCTGTTTGATCATATACTGATCGTCCATATCATCGTCTGCGATTAATATGCAAGAATTGGTTTCGGGTTTTTCAATATTCATAAATTTATTTTGATGGTAAGCCAACAATAAAGGTAGTTCCTTTTCCGACCTCACTTTCTGCTGTTATAAATCCTTCATGATTCTCTACTATACGTTTACAAATAGCTAATCCAATGCCAGTTCCGTCATATTCAGATCGGCCGTGAAGCCTTTGAAAAATAATGAAAATTTGCCTCAGGTATTGTAACTCAAAACCTATTCCATTATCTTTTACAAAAATACAATAATATTTTTTGTGTTTTGTTTTAAAGTCGCTTGCCCAATTGGTTGTGTTTAATTCTTCCTCACTATAATACCTGCTGGTAATATTTATTTCAGGAACAGACTTATCGCTGAATTTTAGCGCGTTACTAATAAGGTTTTGAAATAATTGACGAAGTTGCGTATTATTACCCTGTATTTCATCCATCGGCGAAATATTCACAACCGCGCCTTTGTTAGATAGTGCAACTCCAAGATCTTCAATGATCAATTTAAAAATAGCATCGAGCTTTACATTTTCATTAATGTCCAGTAACCGCGTTACACGCGAATAATTTAAAAGATCACTTATAAGAACCCGCATCCTGGCCACAGAATTGTTCATTCTTTTTAATGAATCTTTTACCTCTTCATCCTGGTAATTGGCCAGTTTTAAATGCACTTTTTCGCTAAACGAACTTATTTTTCTTAACGGCTCTTCAAGGTCGTGCGATGCAACATACGCAAATTGCTCTAACTCTTTGTTAGACATGTTAAGCATATGAACCTGCTGTTGCAAAAGACTTTCAGAGGCAATTAGTTTTTCTTCGATCAGCGCTTTTGAGCCGTGCTCGCGTTTTAACGCCACCAAAATACTTATCAAAAGCAATATTGAAATGCCCGAGGTAAGGGCAATAATAAAAATAGAAAGTTCTGATTTGGTAAAAGTTTTTTCGCGTAAAGAAGAAAAACGTTTGTATTCGAGTTTCTTCATTTTATTTACGGTCTCATGGGTTTTAGTCATTATAAAATCACTTTTTGCCAGAATTTTTCTTAACGAATCGTTCCTGATATTTCCTTTTTCAAAATAATTTTTAACCGACGCCAGTAGCCTGAACTTCATATCAATTTCTATCTTCAGTGTAATAAGATTTTCCTGTTGCCCTTTTTCCCCTTTTAAAATGTTATTTAATATGGCGTACTCAAGATTAACGTCCTTTTGGTTGTCGTCGTAATTCTTTAAAAAATCTATCTTATTCGTGATCAAATAGCCCCCTTGCTGATTATCTGCATCTTTCATTATCGAGTAGATCTTGTCAATTCTGGCTGTAATTCCATAAGCTTTGTCTAGATAAGAAAGCGAGCGGTAATTATCGGTAATTGTGTAAAGAGCAAGTAAGATGGATGCCAGGATAATGATAATTGAAAAAGCGGCAATTAAATAAAAATAATTCTTATTTGATATCTTAACGTCAATAAGGGGCATAAAATATTATAAATATATAAAATTTGTAGTAATAGCGATTTATCAGTAAAATATAATTTAAAAGTACAGTAATTATATCATTTACTTTTTTTAAACTGTGGCATTTGTTCCCCAATTTAATTTATTTAATAAAATTTATATTTTAAACTCTTCTGTTCAGTAGCTGTTTTTATAATAGAACAATGGCATATAATTAGCTAAAACATACCGCAAACAAAATTAAGTTATGGAAAATAATACCGGATCACAAAAAAAGATACTTGTATACCAACTAAAAGAGGTGTATTGGATAGAAAAGCATTTACTTAAAATATTACCAAGATACGAAAGGGCTGCAACTACCCGTTATCTCAAAGCAAGCTTTAAAGGACATTTTCAGGCAACACAACAGCATATAAACAGGTTAAATCAAGTCTTTGAGATCTTAAATGAAAAAGTAATTTCCAGGAAAGCAAAAGAGCTGGAAGGGATTATTTTAAAAGACCTGGCAGAAATTAATTCCGTAAAAAAAGAAACCCTTTCAAGAGACCTTATTTTAATTGAAGCAGTTGCCAGGATAGAAAAATACGAAATTGCCAGGTACACAGAATTGATAAGTATGGGCTACAAGCTTGGTGAGTATAATGTAGTAACGCTTTTAGAAGAAACACTAACCGAAGAAATGGAAGCTGAAGAAACTTTTGAAGCTATTAAGGAAGATACTTTAAAAGATGAATTATTTATTACTGCAGAAGAAACCATTGAAGAGCTGGAAGTAGCCGAGGAATAAAAATTTATGCAAAAATCCAGTCCAAAAAAAGAAATAAGGAAGCCGCAACATCAAAACAGGCCGGGGAAAGAATTTAAAATGCGCCCGGTTCCGTTGTATGATGATAAAAGAATAAAAGGTAGCGGAAAGTTAAATGGTAAGGTATTGCTGATTACTGGTGGCGATAGCGGTATAGGCAGGGCTGTAGCCATACTATTTGCAAAAGAAGGTGCAGATATTGCCATTGTTTATTTAAATGAGCACAAGGATGCTGAAGATACAAAAAAGTTAATTGAAGAATATGGGCAAAGATGTTTACTGATTTCTTCTGATATCAGTAAAGAAGCAAAATGCATATATGCAGTTAAAAAAACATTTAAAACCTATAAACGCATTGATATTCTTATAAACAACGCCGCTATTCATTACGAAAGCAAAAGTATAGAAAAAATAACAACAGAGCACCTGCTAAAAACATTTCGAACAAATTTTTTCTCAGTTTTTTGGATGACAAAAAATACAATACCACATTTAAAAAAGGGTGCAGCCATTATTAATACAACTTCGGTAACTGCCTATCGGGGTAGCGCAGGTTTAATTGATTATGCATCAACAAAGGGCGCTATTGTTTCGTTTACGCGAAGTTTATCTGCCAGTTTGGTTGGTAAAGGTATTCGCGTAAATGCAGTGGCCCCGGGGCCGGTTTGGACACCCCTTATTGTTTCCAGCTTTACACCAGAAAAAGTTTCGGTGTTTGGAAGCGAAGTGCCAATGAAACGAGCCGCCGAACCCGTTGAGGTAGCCTCAAGTTACCTTTTTCTTGCCTGCAGCGATTCTTCATATATCACCGGGCAGGTTTTACATCCAAACGGTGGCGAAATTGTAAATGCCTAAAAGTTATGTTAGTTACCTCTGATGAAATAAACCGGCTCACGCCAAAAAAAATAACTTCAATACTTAAAGACTCTGTAAAAAGTGCCGAAGCCGTTAATCTTGTTTACGTAAAAGACGCTGATCCCGGTATCCGGCGTATTAAAAAAGGCAAGAGTTTTCAGTATCGTTTAAATAATAAAAACCTTAATAATAAAAAAGAACTCGAGCGTATAAAAAAACTCGTTATTCCACCAGCCTGGCAAAATGTTTGGATTTGCCTGTTAGAGAATGGACATTTACAGGCAACAGGTATCGATCTCAAAAACAGAAAACAATACCGTTATCATTCGCTTTGGAATTCATTGCGTAATCACACAAAATTTTATCGCCTATACGAGTTTGGTATAGTTTTACCCCAAATACGCCGGCAACTTGAAAAAGATCTTTCTCTTCCGGGCTTGCCGGTAAGTAAAATAATGGCCCTTGTAGTTAGTTTGATGGAACGCACCAATATTCGTGTAGGTAATAACCTATACGAAAAACTTTATGGATCTTATGGCTTAACAACACTTAAGGATAAGCACGTAAAATTTTTTGGCAGTAAAATTCAATTTACTTTTAAAGGAAAAAAAGGCGTCAATCATTCGATAAGCATAAATAATAAACGTATGGCAGCGCTTGTAAAAAAGTGTAGAGATATTCCGGGTAAAGAACTATTTCAATATTTAGATGAAAACAACCAGCGCCATTCTATCGATTCGGGAATGGTGAATGAGTATATAAAAAAAATAAGCGGAAAAGATTTTTCAGCTAAAGATTTTCGAACATGGTCGGGCACTATTCATGCTTTTTTGGCATTTAAAGAACTGGGTTGCTGTAATACGCAAACTGAAACTAAAAAAAAGATCGTTGAAGCACTTGAAATGGTTTCAAAACAATTAGGCAATACGCGCAATGTTTGTAAAAAATATTACGTTCATCCGATCATCATTTCTTTATTTGAAGACAAGCGGTTAGAAAATTATTTTTCAGACCTGGATAAAATAGAAAATGGCAAGACCGAAACAGACCTGACGCCCGAAGAAAAGGTGTTAATGAAAATTTTCAAAAAAGAATCTATTAATTCAAAAAGTAAATTATGAGACCAATATGGACAGGGGCAATAGGATTTGGACTGGTAAACATACCGGTTAAATTATACAGCGCAACCGAATCAAGTACGCTTGATTTGGATATGCTTGATAAAAAAGATCATTCTAATATCCGTTTTATGCGTGTTAACGAAAAAACAGGTAAAGAAGTAGAATGGGCCAATATTGTAAAGGGGTTTAAATTGCCAAACGATGAATATGTTGTATTAACGGATAAGGATTTTGAATCTGCAAGCCCTAAGAAAACAAAAACCATCGAAATAACTGATTTTGTTAAAGAAGATCAAATAGAAAGTGTATATTTCGAAACGCCCTATTACCTGGAGCCTGAAAAAGGCGGTGCACGGGCATATGCCTTGTTGCGGGAAGCGTTAACAAAAACCGGGAAAGTGGCGGTTGCATCTTTTGTAATGAGAAATAGAGAGAGCCTGGCTGTTTTGCGCGCAACTGAAAAAGTGATAATTCTAAATCGTATACGTTTTTATGAAGAGATACGCAAGCCCGAAGATCTTAGCCTGCCGGCCAAAGCAGAGGTAAAAGCAGGCGAGTTAAAAATGGCCATCTCTCTTATTAATTCGTTAACGGGTAATTTTAATATTTCGCGCTACAAAGATACATATAGTGCTGATCTGATGAAGATCATAAAGGCCAAATCAAAAGGCAAGCAGGTTAAAACAACAAAATTAAAAGTGGTTCATAGCAAATCAAAAGATTTGATGAGCCAGTTAAAAGCAAGCCTAAGCAAACGTAAAAAAGCATCGTAGTATGAGCTTACAACTTTATAATAAGAAAAGAAATTTCAAAGATACTCCCGAGCCTTCGGGTAAATTAAAAAAGGCAGTATCAAAATTAATTTTTGTTGTGCAACGCCATAAGGCCTCTCACCTGCATTACGATTTTAGGTTGGAAATGGAAGGTACGCTTAAAAGTTGGGCGGTGCCCAAAGGTCCGTCTTTAAACCCAAAAGATAAGCGTCTGGCCATGATGGTAGAAGATCATCCATATAGTTATCGTAATTTTGAAGGAGTTATTCCCGAAGGAAATTACGGTGCCGGTATTGTTGAAGTTTGGGATACCGGCGCTTTGTCCGATATTGAAAATTCAGATACCAAAACAGCTGAAAAAAAATTAAAAGCGGGTTTAAAAGCCGGTAATCTTAAATTTACCCTTTATGGAAAAAAATTAAAAGGTGAATTTGCATTAGTAAAATTAAAAGGTAAACAGGAAAACGCGTGGTTATTGATAAAACATAATGATAAGTTTGCGGTAGACGAAGAATATAACAGCGAAGAAAAAACACCAAAAAATTCTCCCATTAATAAATGGCTTGAAAAAAATAAAAAGAAAATTCCCCTAAACATAAAACCTGTAAAAAAAAAAGCGTAAGAGCTCTTCCGGGAAAAACCAGGAAACTTAAAGCCTATATTAAACCTATGCTTGCTAAAGAAGCCGTAAACGCTTTTAGCGATAAAGAATGGATCTTTGAAATAAAATGGGACGGATACAGGGCCATTGCAGAAGTAAATAAAAAAAAGGTCTCGCTTTATTCAAGAAATGGAAATACGTTTAATGAATCTTATCCTGTTGTTATTGAAGCCCTGAAAAAACTAAACATTAACGCAGTATTGGATGGTGAAGTGGTGGCACTGAACGAAAAAGGCGATCCCAGTTTTCAATTATTGCAACATTATGATAGCGATGCGGGATATCCAATTCTATATTATGTTTTTGACGTTTTGAAGATCAACGGAAAAGAAACATACAGTCTTCCATTAACTGAAAGAAAAAAGTTGCTAAAAAAACTGCTCAAATCCAGCGACACGATAAAATATTCAGATCACATTAAAGAATATGGAGAAGAATTTTTTGAGATCGCCCGCAAAAGAGATCTTGAAGGTATCATGGCCAAAAAGGCAGATTCGTTATACCATCCTGGTGTTAGAACAAAAGAGTGGCTCAAAATAAAACACCACCATTCGCAGGAGGCAATAATTGCGGGATTTACCGAACCAACCGGTTCAAGAAAATATTTTGGCGCTTTGGTTTTAGGAATCAAAGAAGGATCTGAATTAAAATATGCCGGACACACGGGCTCTGGCTTTGATCAGGAAGGATTAAAAAAAATGAGTACCTTGTTAAAGCCGCTTATTCAAAAAAAATCACCTTTTAAAGAAAAAGTAAAAACAAACATGCCTGTAACCTGGGTAAAACCGGTGTTGGTGTGCGAAATAAAATATACAGAGATCACAAGAGATGGCAGTATGCGCCATCCTGTTTTTTTAAGATTAAGAGAAGATAAAAAAGCAAAAGAAGTAACTATGGAAGCAACAAAAAAGATCACAAAAAAAAGTGGAAAAAAAATAGTAAAGAAAGCGGCCGGGAAAAATAACTTAAAAAAAGACAAAGAAAAGAATACTCAAAACGAGAACATAATTTCTTTTGGTAAAATAGAAGTACCTCTTACCAATTTGTCAAAAATATTCTGGCCCAAAGAAAAGATCACAAAAGGAGATGTAATAAATTATTACCAGGATATTAGCGATTATATTATGCCGTATTTAAAAGGACGCCCGCAATCACTTCTGCGCACGCCAAACGGAATTGATAAACCGGCTTTTTTTCACAAGGATGCCGGGCACGCTGCGCCTGATTGGGTAGAGACCATTGATCTGTTTTCTGAATCAACCAACAAACATGTGGATTATATTTTATGTAATAACAAAGCAACGCTGGCTTATTTAAATAACCTGGGTTGTATTGAACTAAATCCGTGGCATTCTACAATTAAAGCATTAGATAAACCCGATTATCTGATCATTGATCTTGATCCTTCTCAAAAAAACACATTTAACCAGGTAATTGAAACCGCAAATGTGGTTAAAGCTATTTTAGATAAAGCCGGTGCCGATTGTTTTTGTAAAACCTCCGGCGCAACCGGTTTGCACGTATATATTCCCATGCAAAAGAAATATACGTATGAACAGGTAAAAGATTTTGCTCATCTTATCTGCATTTTAACCAACGAACAACTTCCGGGATCTACAAGCCTTGAACGAAATTTGAAAAAAAGAGGGAACAATAAAATTTATCTCGATCATTTACAAAACCGGCGCGGACAAACAATAGCCTGTGTATACAGCCTGAGGCCAAAAGCCGGCGCCACTGTGTCAACTCCTTTGTTGTGGAACGAAGTGAAAAAAGGATTATCACCGCAAGAATTTACAATACATACTATTTTAAAACGTATAAAAAAAACCGGCGATATTTTTGCCGGAGTTTTAGGTAAAGGCATTGATCTTTCAAAATGTCTTAAAAATTTAAACGCAAAATAAAGCGCTAATGACCTGGTTTTAATTCAGAGCTAAAATAAGGTTTGTTTTCTTTATTATCTTCTTTTTGCAATTGCCCGTTTTGTAACATGCGTTTAATGATCTCTGTATTGGCTCTTCTATCTGCTATTTGTTCTTTTTTGGCTAGCCATTTTTTTCCAAACAGTATATTTAATAATTTATCAATAGGCATATATACCGCTAAAGATAATCCGCCAATTAGTTTCATTTTAAATGTGGGGGCAAGTTTTCGGTAACTCACTCCAAAACCTCCTTCTAGGTAAGTAATATAATGCCAGTAGCCGCTGGGCATAAACAAAGAGTCGCCGGGTTCTAAAATATATTCTTCTGCTTCTACATAGGCCAATCCAGGATATTTTTTAAGATCAGGATTGTCAAGATCAACCAGCGAGTATGTGTTAAAAGGTAAACGATATAAAAGTTTAGAATATTCCGGCGAAATTAATATCACTTTTTTTCTTCCATGAAATTGAGTAAGCATTACACTCGACATATCAATATCCTGGTGAATGCGTACTTTGATATTCTTGCTTCCAAAAAACATAAAACCTATTTTGCCAAGTATGCCTTTAAGCATATAAGGGCAAGGAAAATCT
This sequence comes from Bacteroidia bacterium, assembly GCA_044226875.1. Classification (GTDB taxonomy): domain Bacteria; phylum Bacteroidota; class Bacteroidia; order B-17B0; family Aurantibacillaceae; genus Aurantibacillus. Next base: position 210,134 of record JBGAGD010000002.1, on the reverse strand, counting down.
TTGCGCAATCCGGGCTTCTTCTTAAACATATTAAAAAGAAACACCCGCAAACTTGATGGTTCGTCTTTTATAATGGTATCAACATAGTCTTTAAAGTTCATTTCCAGATCTGGGGTTGTAAAAGCAGATGATGAATTGTTTTTTATATTGTTATCAAAGATCTCTACGGTTACGTCGCCACAGTATTCTTTTATATAATCAATGCTCCATTTTTTACCTGCGGGGTAATGATTGGCCAGGCCTTTAATAAGAAGCGGTTTTTGAGGTTTAAAATAGTTTTTGTTAAAGTCGTTAATACTGATAGAATTTACACTTTCTATATTTTTATTTATTCTCATAATAATATTTTAAGATATCACATTAAAAAATCCTGCCACTAGGGTATGCAAGGTGTTGTATCGCTTTGTTTTAATTTTTTTGTTAGGTGTTTTTTTAATTGGATATGGTTCAAAAAAATTAGTGGAAATATTTCTACAGTTTTTTTTTTCGGGCATTTTTCACAGCATTAAAAACATGGGTTAAAGATTTTTACCGAGCTCTTTTAACGCTTTTACGCGATCATGATCTAATTGTATCTCTTGTTTTTGCAGCAGAATTAATTTTGAAAGGTCTTTTGTTAAAACCTCGTCCTCGTCTGCCAATACGGTTTTGTATGTATCTAACGCGGCGCCTTCGCCAAACTCGCATGAAGCAAGTATCTCTTTTCTGTTTTTACCTGTTAGTGCAGCTTTTATGTCCATCCAGGCCCGAAATAATTTTCCCGAATTTTTTGTACCATCTGTAGGAGCACCGCCTAAGGAAAGCACCTCGCGGCTTAGGTCATTTTTATATGCCCTGCTATGAGCTGCCATATTTGTAAAAAGGTAAGTAAGGTCTTCGTCATCGGTTTCGGCAATTGCTCTTTCGTAACCTTGTATGCGGTCGTTGTTTATCTCTACCAGATCATTTAATTGGGAAATTATTTTTTCAATTTTTTCCTTAGTTGTTTCCATAATAAAAGAAGTATTAATTGAATTTTGCCGTAAAAATCATGCCAGCGCTTAAGTTAGAATGTGGGGAAAATTCTCATTTTGAGAATTTATAAAATAAACCTTTGTTTAATTAATAATAGATACCCGTGTTTTTGATTGAAATTTCCCATTTTGGGGAATTTTTTTCCTCTTTCGAATTTTGGGTAAATTTTAAAGATGTTTAATTATTTGATTATTAATATTTTAAAAAAAGTTTTTTGTATGGCACAATTTTAGACATCTTTTAGACATTATAAATTATAAACTCTTTAAACAAAAATAATATGGAAAACTCAGGGAAATTGATAGGCGCTTTATTATTAGGTGCGGCAGTTGGTGCAGCATTAGGAATTTTATTGGCGCCTGATAAAGGAAGCGAAACTCGCAAAAAATTATTTAACGGTGCTAAAGATCTTGCAGACGATCTTAAAGAAAAAGCCGGAAAATTTAAAGATATGGCCGAAGAAAAAGTAGATGATCTTGCAAGAACTGCAAAAAATAAAATGGATCACCAGTACAAGTCAATGTCTGATAAAGCAAAGGCAGATTTAGCTTAAAAGTACCAAAATCATTATAAATTTTATGGAAGAGCAGTCAAAAATTGAAGAAACCGTTGATAGTATAAAAGACTATATAAATACGCGATACGAGTTGGGCGTTTTAAAAGCATCTGATAAAGTTGCGCATATAGGCTCAAACATTTTATCGGTTATACCAATAGTTTTTTTAACTGCATTAACTGTTTTAATGTTAAGTTTTGCTCTTTCATTTTATTTAAATACCGTTTTCGAAAACGGATATTGTGGATTTTTTGTTGTTGGAGGGGGTTATTTTGTGGTAGCATTTTTTCTGATTTGTGTGCGGAAAAAATTGATCGCAAAGCCCTTCCGCAATAAGATCATAAAAGAGATCTTTAAAAATAATAACCTGTAATCTTGAAACCGATGGCACTGGAAATTACAAACGATACTCAATTACATCAACGTATTATGCAGCTTAACAGCCTTAAAGAGGAACAAGAGCTTATAATAAAACACAATGTAAAAGAAGTGGTTTATTCTATGCACCCATCTGTGATCCTAAAAAACATGGTAAATAAATTATCAGGCGATCCTGAAGCGAAAAGTGATCTTAAAACACTGGGATTAAATTTGGGAAAGGATTTTTTACTTGCCAAACTTTTCGGAAAAGGGGTTTCAATAAAAAGCTTTATTACCTCAATATTGGTTAGAAAAGCAGCAGATTATGTAATAACAAACCACTCTGATCTGATAGCTGCCGGCATAGGCAAGTTAGAAGATTTTATAAAACACAAAACAGCAAGGTCTTCGGACTAAATAAATAAAATAGGAACAATTTAAAAATTAAAAACAATGAAAAAGTTAATCATATTAATAGCAGCAATGGGGCTTGGCGTAACAATGTCTTCATGTAAAAAAGATTATGTGTGTAAATGTACAAAAACATATACCGGATCCAGTTCTTCATACACAACCGACGACGGACAATATACGTATAAAGATACAAGGCCAAAAGCTGATGACAGGTGTAATGCAAATGAAAAAACCGGTTCAGATATTGGCGGGTCTTACACAAGGAATTGCGATATTCAATAAATAAAATAGAGTGCGCATCAACATAACATATAAATTTTATATGTTATGTTGATTTAAAAATTTGAATTTATTACCTTAACTTAGCAGAACAACTTTTAAGTTGATCATATGAACAAAAAGATTTTGATTATAGATGATGAGGCAGATATAAGGTTTCTCTTAAAAAGAGCCTTAACGTCGCATAATTATAATGTTGTAGAAGCTGAAAATTTAAAACGAGGTCTTGAAGCAAATGTAGAAACTAAACCTGATGTGATCATTTTGGACGTAAATCTTCCGGATGGAAACGGAACCTATTACGCCAGGAAATTTAAGAATGATCGCAACATAGTTATATTTATTAGTGCCGATAACGATAAATTGGCAGATGGATATAAGGATTTAGGGGCTGATGGCTTTGTAAAAAAGCCGTTTGTAATTAATCAACTATTAGAAGTAATCAATCAAATAAAAACAAATACATCCACCATTAACTAAAACGATCATGGCTAAAATTCTCATTATTGACGACGACACCGATATTTGTCAACTACTTGACAGATTTCTTAAAAGAAAGGGACATGATACAAATTATGTTACCAGCGGTAAAAAGGCTTTAACCTATTTAAAGGAAAATGAGGTTGATATTGCTTTTTGTGATTTCAGATTGCCTGACACAGATGGAAAAGAACTGCTTATCAGCATTAAAGAATTAAATCCAAAAACGCAGGTAATAATTATTACCGGGTATTCAGATGTTAAAACAGCAGTGGATGTGATCAAGAACGGAGCCTTTGATTATATTACAAAACCATTATTACCCGAAGAGGTATTGATGCTTGTTGATAAAGCAATCGCTCAGAAAAATTCTAAAGCAGAGCAGGCCGAAAATGCTGATAGCACAGATTCAAAAGTAGACTCAACGCCAAATAAAAGACATGTGGTTAGCGATCCAAATAAATTGGTAATTGGTAAGAGTAAAGAATCTGATAAGCTGCACAACCAAATTAAACTGGTAGCGCCAACCAATTACTCTGTAATTATTTATGGCGAAAGTGGAACGGGTAAAGAATCCGTTGCTTACAGTATTCATACACAAAGCTCAAGAAAAGATAAACCGTTCATTGCAGTTGATTGCGGCTCTTTAACCAAAGAATTGGCAGGAAGCGAATTGTTTGGGCACGAAAAAGGATCTTTTACGGGTGCTTTGCAAACAAAAATTGGCCAGTTTGAATTGGCTAATGGCGGCACTATCTTTTTAGATGAGATCGGAAACCTTACTTACGATATACAGGTATCTTTATTAAGGGTTATCCAGGAAAGAAAGATCCGAAGAATCGGTTCTCAAAAAGAAACCAACATTGATGTAAGGATCATTGTTGCATCGAACGAAAAATTAAGCGAGGTTACTGCAAAAGGTAAATTCCGCGAAGATCTCTATCATCGTTTCAATGAGTTTTCGATCGATCTTCCTCCGTTGCGCGAAAGAGGCGAGGATATTATGCTTTTTGCAGATTTTTTCCTTAAAAATTCAAATGCAGAATTAAATAAAAACATTCAGGGCTTTGTTCCGGAAGTAGAAAAGATCTTTTTGGATTATAACTGGCCCGGAAATTTGAGGGAGATGAATAACATCATAAAAAGAGCGGCTTTATTAACCAATAAAGATGTAATTACGCTTGAAACACTCCCACAGGAAATTATCTTCCAGTCTAAATTTAACCTGGCCGAGGATAATAAGGAACATTCGGTGAGTTCTAAAGATATGCCAGATCTTAAATCGGCTGCTTTACATGCCGAATATGAAAAAATTCATGAAGTGTTGCGTAAGGTTAATTTTAATAAATCCAAAGCAGCAATTATATTGAACATTGATAGAAAAACGTTATACAACAAAATGAAAACTTTTAATTTGTTGGTTAACGGATAGCAGATCTTAAATAAATTATAAAAAGGCATACTTTATGAGTATGCCTTTTTCATTGGGGTAATGTGAGATAGTATGTAGAATTGTTTTCGCGTACAAAATATATTTGTAAGAGAAATAATTGTTTTTGAAGCAGATAGCAAACTGGCACAATATTATTACTGTATAAGTAGTATTAACAATTAAAAAAATAAAATTATGTTACGTTGGGCAGCTATATTTTTAGTTATTGCTTTAATAGCAGCACTTTTTGGCTTTACCGGTATTGCAGCAAGCGCTGCTGGTATTGCAAAGATCTTATTTTTCGTTTTCGTAGTATTATTTGTTCTCGCTCTTTTGGGCGGAGCTCTACTCGTTAAAAAGAAATAAGTGTTGTTTTCTTAAAGTTTAAACGCTCTTACACAAAACGTGTAAGGGCGTTTTTAGTTTAGGTACTTACCTGCAAATAAAAAGCCTCCCGTTAAAAGAGAGGCTTTTTTAATATAGAATAATAAAATATATTAATCTTTCACGAAACGTTTTGTAACCGCTTTATTATCGCTTAGGTTGGTTATTTTAATAAAATAACAACCGGTGCTTAAGTTCGAAACATCAAATCTGTTTATTGTATTGGTGTTTGCAACAGATGATACTGTTCTTCCGGTTATATCCGTTAATTCATATTTATATTCATCTGTAGGGTTTATCAGTTTAACAGTTACCATATCTTTTGCCGGGTTAGGGTAAACGTCAATACCGGTTAATTTCGCAACTTCAGGAACTTTTAGTGCCTGGCCGGCTTCTGTTACCGCAAAAGGGCTAAGCGAAGTTAAACCTGTTCTTGTTAGTTCATAAGTGCTATTTGCACCTGCTGTAGCGCTTGCAGTACTTGCAACATCCCATGCAGAAGAGTTGTAGTGACTGATATATGAATTATTTCTGTTAAAGCCGTTCACTTCAGCGGCAGCCATCCAACCTAATTTAATGTTGGTATTTAGTGTTGTCACACCCGAATGAATGAACCATGTTCTGTCTACCACTTTTAAAGTTTGAGAATTTACAAAACCGTAAGTGCCTCCGCTTAACACATTATTCATTGCTTTTACACTAAACGTACCGGTTGTTGCTGCAGATGCCTGTTGAATTTGTGCCGGCGAATAATTGCTTGATGTGCCCACAGGAAATATTACATAAGACGAGCCTGCTGTAACATTCATAATTAAAGATCCTGAATTGTTAGTGCCCGATGTTACAATGTATTTTGTATCGTCATAACCTGTTATTGAGGCTGCAGGCATAAGTTCCATATCGCCGGTTGTTAATTCAAGTTGCCCTTTAATAAATCCTAATTCGTTACCAATGGTTAATTTACTGCCAAGAACAATTACCGGGTTTGTACCACCTAAATTAAGTCTTAATTTACTTAACGATTGGTTGGCTGTAGTTGAATTATCAAAGAATAAAGTATCGTTCGTTACTGAACTTAAATTTAGATTCAATTCAGAGGCGCTGTGCCCGATAAATGTAGCATTTTGGTTTTGAGAGATGGTGCCGTTAAGTAAAAGGTTTTTGCCATTTAAACTTAAACTTCCTTTGGTCATATTTAAACTGCCACCGATCATTGTATTATTATTAAGGGTTACCTTGTTTGTGTTCGAAGTATAATTTACTGTTACATTGTTTAAACCTACGCCGCTTAATTCAGGTCCTGATGTGGCGCTGGTGTTTCCCATATACTCTACATTATAAGAAGCGGTTCCTACAAAAGATCCTGTATTAAGCGAAAAAACGTTTTTTTCTACATGTACGGTGCTTCCGGTATTCATTGTAACCACACCGCCGCTTTCAATGCTAAAAAAACCATCCAATAAATTTAAATGGCCGGCAACATTAACCGCAGATGCAATTTTTACCATGCCGCCCGAGGCTCTGTTGATGGTAAGATCGTTTAAAGATGATCCGGCATCAAATAACAGCATACCATTTAAACCGCCGCTTCCAAGAACCGTTAGATCAGACGATGCATTGCTTGATAGCGAACTACCCGCACCAAAATATACATCTCCTTTTAAAGTGAGTTGTTTACCATTTAGGGCAAGTTTTCCCGAATTGCAGGTTAACGTTCCATTTACTGTAGCGTTGTTATTTAAAGTAATTGTTTGATTGTTATTATTCATATTCAGGTATAGTTGTTTTAACGTAACAGAATTTAGCTCAATGCCCGTTGTTTTTGATGTGCCTATATACATAACGCTATATGCATTGCCGGAATTAAAAATGCCGCCGCCAATGTTCAAAGATCCATTGTCAACTTTAACAATAGAATTGGTTAGCATGGTAAGGTTACTGTTGTTGTTAAGCAAAACGTTTCCGCTTATTAAATTTAACGTATCAGAGACGCTAACAACCGACGATAGACCAAGCAAGGTTGTAGAATTAATAAGATGCTTTAAATTTAACGTACCTGTAAATGGCGCTGTACTCAATGATGTAAAGGTAACACTGTTTACCGAGATGGTTCCGTTGCCGGCAAGTGCACCTTGTGTAATAGCAATGCCAAAGCCTGTAGTGTTTGATAGTGTACCATTTACCGTAAAATTATTAAGTAGCCCCGAAAATGTTACATTGGCATCCAGTGTAACTGTAATGCCGGTTGGTATGGTAATGTTTTGATTAGATACCGTAGCGGTTGGCACCATGCCTAACGACCAGGTAGAGGCACTGCTCCAGTTTCCTGAAGCAATCGCGGTAAAATCCGCTTTCGCAACTGTAGAGAAGAATAGTCCCATTGCTACAACTGCTGTTTTTAAAAAAGATAATTGTTTTTTCATGTTTTTAATTTTTGATTTGTAAATATTTGTTTTTGAAACAGGTTAAAAAATTATGCCAGCCCATATTTCTCATAAACACTCGTTGGTGTGTGGTTGGGCTGTTTTTTATGAGTATGTTTTTACACAACAAAACGGTATAAAACAAAAAAGGGTTATACAACTGTACAACCCTTTTTCTTTTTTCTGATTATTATTTATTTTTTGTCTGCGTTTGTTTTAAGCCCCCAGATCTCAACATGAGCTTTTTTATCTTTATGGTTAGGCATTGTTTTGTAAACAAAAACAATTTTCTTTATGCTTCTTTCGCCTCCATTAAGGGCAATAGATTTGCTTTGACCCGGAGCTTTAATAGGAAAGTTAACGGATACCTTTTGATTATCTCCACTTTCGTAAAAAACCTCAATGTCCATCAGGTCAATAGGCTCATCTGCAACCTCAAAAATAAGTGCGGCAAATTTGTCTGCGCCAACTACCGAAACTTCATCGCGGTCTTTAGTAAAATCAACAGAGGTTTCACCGATCTTGTGCCATCCTGTTTTGTCGCTTAAAACAACTTTTGTTTGTGCGAATCCTGAATTATTTAATCCTGCAATTGCAAGAAATAAAATAAATGCTAGTTTTTTCATTTTAGTTTATTTTTTTATTTGTGAATATATTCTTACTAAGAGAATTTTATGCCACAATAAAATAAAATGGGAGATATTGGAAGCAATTCTTGACTTACAAAAAATATGTTACTGTTTTTCCTCGCATAGTGTTGGGGCACTGCAACATAGTGCAAAGCGTTAAGAGCATATTAGCTCATTACGCAATAAGCATATATTCCGCAGTTTGTGGAAGATCGGCGTATAAATAGCAGATTAAACACCTCATATATTTAAATATTTACTGGCACAAAATTCAAAGAGCAATGTCATCAGATTATCTGTTAAGATCGGATTTCAAATGAGTGATCAGCGAAATAAGATCAGATGCCTTTGGTGGTGAAATACCAGGAAAGGAAAACAGATCGTCAAAAAATAAAAGCCCCCGTTTAACCGGGGGCTTTACTATTGATATTTAAATAATGACGAAAAAAGAGTTAAGAAGAGAGGCAATATCAATGGTGTTATCTTCAATAAAATTTAAAATAATTTGCCTGGCTGTTTTATATTGTGTCACAATCGCTTTTGTGTTATGGCACAAATCAGTTTTTTTGAAGCAATTAAATACTGCCAAAAAAGGACAGTTCTTAAACCAAAAAACTGCCAGGTAAGGCAATTATTCTCGTAGTTTAAGAAAATTAGAGATATAATACGATTGTTGGATAATTCTATCTTTTTCATTTTCAACTATTTTGTTTGTAAATTAAGTTTTGCCAAAAATTTGCAGTAGATTAGCGTAATAGAAATTACCTTAAATTTATTGACGGGCCAAAATGAACGAACGCGAAAGTATTAAAATTTATATTGCTGATGATCACGAAATGTTTATTGAAGGCATTACCCTGTCGTTAGCAATAAATGGATTGGTTAAAGTTGAAGGTGGTGCTAACAACGGGATACAGCTAATTGAACTATTAGACAAAAAGCCAGTAGATGTTGTATTGCTGGATATCAATATGCCTGAAATGAATGGCTTTGAGGCAGCCAAATTAATTGTAAAAAAATTTCCCGATGTACGCATTATTGCTTTAAGTATGTTTCTTGAAAAAGAATATATAGAAGAGTTGATCGAAATTGGTGTTTCGGGATACATCCTTAAAAACACACGTATGCAGGAATTGGAAAAGGCCATTATTTCTGTTGCGGCCGGTACAAAATATTTTAGCAACGATGTTGGGTTAAAATTGTTAAATGCCCAAACAAATAATGAATACCCCGAAAGTTTTCTAAATGATCAGCAATACCGCCTAACCGATCGCGAAATTGAGGTTTTGAAACTGATCGCACAGGAAAATACAACTCCCGAAATTGCCGAAAAGCTTTTTATAAGCGTTTATACCGTTGAAACACACAGGAAGAACCTGATCAAAAAACTAAAAGTAAAGAACATTGCCGGTCTTGTAAAATATGCTGTGCAAAATGGCATTACCCGTTAAATGCCTGGCTTTTCTTTTTTGCAGACGCATATTTGGTTCTAATAAGAAAATCATTAGCTTTATACCGTGCCAATTGCTGCTAAAGCATATACCCAGCAAGAATTAATTGCTTTGATCCGAAAGGGCGATCAATTGGCTTTTAGCATTTTGTACGATAATTATTCTTCTGTATTGTACTGCGTGATCAGCAAAGCCTGCTCAGATATAAATATTTGTGAAGAGGCTTTTCAAAGATCTTTTATCAACATCTGGCAAAACATGCCAAAATTTGATCCTTCGAAACAACGGCTTATGGCCTGGATGCTCTCAATAGCAAGGGATGTAACCACCGAGCTACAGGAAAAGCAAAACCTTAACAAAAATTCAGAAATCCAAAACCAGATAAATAACGTACCTAAAAATAAGGAGGTGTTAACACTAATTTATTTTAAAGGATATTCTTTGAACAAGGCTGCAGAAGTTTTGAATATTTCTATTGAAGAATTAAAAGTTAAATTAAAATTAGAGTTTGATCAACTTAGAAGCTAGTTAAATGAAAAATGTACACGATTACATAAATTCCGGTATCCTTGAAATGTACGTTCTGGGCTTAACGTCCGATGAAGAAACTTCTGATGTTGAAAAAATGTCTGACCTCCATCCCGAAATCAAAGATGAGATCGTTACTATAGCAAAAGCACTGATGGTGTATTCTGAAACCAGCGCACCTGGCATTAACAGAACAATAAAACCTATGGTAATGGCTACCATAGATTATACCGAACGTATAAAGAAAGGAGAAATCCCTTCCTCTCCACCACTTTTAAATGAGAAGTCGTTAATTGCAGATTATGCCAACTGGTTAAACCGTGCTGATATGAAATTAACCGAAGCACTTGAAGATATTGAAGTTAAGATTATTGGTCATCAGCCCAAAGTAATGACTGCTATTGTTTGGATAAAAGAATCTACACCATACGAGATACACGATAACGAATACGAAAAATTTCTGATAGTGGAGGGTACATGTGATATAATGACCGATAAGGGAAAACACTCTTTAGTTGCCGGAGATTATTTTTCGTTGCCACTGCATTTAGGCCACGTAGTTAAAGTTACGTCTGATGTGCCTTGCAAAGTAATATTGCAGCGCATTGCCGCGTAAATAAAATTCTTGCAATGGTCTTACATTTTATCCTCGCCGAAAAATTTTGATCATTATCCGTAAAATAGTCAAGATCCTATTCTGGTCATTTATAGTGTGGCTTTTTGTGCGCACTTTTCTTTTCCAAACGTTTTTAATTCCTTCAGCATCTATGCATGGTACTTTATTTGAAGGTGATTATATAGTAATAAATAAACTGGCATATGGTGCACGCTTGCCAATAACACCACTTTCTTTTAATATTGGCGGCAATACAAAATATTTAGATTGGATACAATTACCTTACTGGCGCCTGTTTGGTTATGATGGTATTGATCGTAATGATGTAATAGCTTTTAATTATTCTTTAACGGATGAAATGCCAGTTGATATTCAGGAAGAATATATTAAACGCTGTATGGCGTTACCCGGAGATACGCTTCAAATAGAGAATGGTAAGGTATATATTAACGGGCAGATGGATGAACCAGCAAACATTTACAAAAATTATAACGTTATTAGTGACAAAATAATTGATAGCACTTTATTGATGCGTTTAAATATTTTAGAGAACAAGGGTAGGCAGGATAAAACTTATAATTTATGCATGAGCGCAGCAGAAGCAGATTCATTGTATAAATTAAGCTATATAAAATCTATCACTATACAACCTTATGCCAAAAGTTATTATAATCCAAACGTATTTCCAAATTATCCGGCGGGTTATCAATGGAACCCCGATTTTTTTGGCCCATTATATGTTCCAAAAAAAGGAGATAGCATAACTATTACAAAAATCAACCTGCCATTGTATCAAAAAATATTAGAACGTTTTGAAGGAGCTATGATCGCATTTAAGAAAGATAGTGTTTTTATAAATAACAGCTCTTTGTATTACACGTTTAAACAAAATTATTATTTTGTTATGGGTGATAATCGCTATAACTCAATAGATTCGCGCCACTGGGGCTTTATCCCCGAAAGCCACATAATAGGCAAGGCATCTTTTGTTATTCACTCTTCAGTAAAATCAAACCGAAATTTTTTATTGGTAAAATAATAATTGTTTGATTATCAGTTTAATAAATTTCAATTCTAAAAAATCTAAATTCTTTTTCATGGCGTAAATAGGATATAACTAATCCTGTTAAAAGATGAAAAAAACTACAAAATCGATACTGGGTATAAGCTGTGTGATTGCTGCGGCAGTTACAATGTATACCTGGGATTCACAGAAATCCCTTCAGGCCTCGAGCCACAGGGAGGCGCCGTTGATCGCGAACGATCCGCTTGCCGACAACACAGATTTGTATGCATTCCGTAGTCCGGATGATACAAATAAAATTACCATTATTGCTAATTATGTTCCTTTGCAATTACCGCAAGGTGGTCCTAACTATGCATCTTTTGGTGAGAACATCCGTTACGAGATACATATTGAAAATGGCAGTACAGTAACACCAACTGCAGGCGATGACATTACATATCGCTTTACATTTACAAAAGTAAATCAAGACACTACTACCTTTTTCAATATCCGTTTGAATAAGGAAAATTTAAAAACAACGTACCTGGCTGAGAAAAGTGTAAATGGCGGTCCGTTTACAACTATTGTTGCAAGTGGTACTGTTCCTCCTCCAAATATAGGGCCACGTTCAATTACAACCGCTGTTGGATTGAACGTAGCAAATTATAACGCTTTGGTTACTGCCGCAATTGCAAATGCAACCGGTGGTGGTGGCGAAAAAGTTTTCTGCGGCCCGGTAGACGATCCTTTCTTTGTTGATCTTGGCGGTATCTTTGATCTTGGCCAAACACGCGCAGGTGGTACAGGTACTAACACACCGCGCGATGGCGTTGGTCATAAAAATGTTCACAGTATCGTCATGCAGATACCTATCAGCACCCTGCAACAAACAGGGTTAGCAGTTAGTTCAGCAACAAATATTTTAGATAGCCGTTTTATTATTGGTGTTTGGGCTTCGGCCAGCAGGCAAACAACAAAAACATTAAGTACTGCGGGTGGTAATCCTTCAAACACAGGTGGCTGGGTTCAGGTATCTCGCGTAGGTATGCCATTAACCAACGAAGCTATTATTCCTATTGGCGCAAAAGATATCTGGAACGCACGCACACCGTATAACGAAATTGCATGGCAGGAAAATTATTTCTGCAACCCTGAACTTGCTTTATATATTGGTAACAACCCTTATGCGGCGGCAGTTCCGGCGCTTTCAACTTCTTTACGTACACAAACAGCATCGTTAGGAACGTATAATTTTGCTAATGGTCAACAAGGTTTATTTCCTTTGTTAAGCTCACCTGCTGTTGTAGGTACAGCTTTAGATCCTGCATTGTTCGGTAACTATTTACTGCGTGCCAACAAACCACGTTCGGTAGATCTACTTCCTATCTTCCATACAGGCGTTCCAAATTTACGTCCATATCAGTTAGCAACCGGTAAACCAGCCGGCAATCCTTTAGCAGCGGGCAAACCATTTATCAATAACTTTTTACCAACCTTTGGCGATATGTTACGTTTGAACATGGCTGTGCCTGTTACACCACGCAATCATCCAAACTTTAGTTCTGAAGGTTTATTATCTGCTGCGGTGCTGGGTTTAACCAATCCTACATACAGCACAAGTGCTATGCAATGGATCCCTAATATGGATGGCTTCCCTAACGGCAGAAGGTTAGAAGATGACGTTACGCGTATTGAGCTACAAGCTGTGGGTGGAGTAGTATTGGCTGCAATAGGTTTATGGTACGACGATGTGCCTAATCCGTTTACGGCAGTTGTTTCTCCACAATTATTATCAAACCTAAGCTATAGCACAGGTGTTCAAAATAACGACACTACCTTTAAAGCTAATTTCCCGTATGTGCAAAACCCATGGGGCGGTTACGAAAATCATAGTGGACAATAAACGTATTAACAACATTAAAAATTTAAACTAGAAATCATGAAAGGAGCCAATGGCGAATTCCGTGATAACAGTAAAAAAAATAAACTAGAAATCATGAATAAGAAATTAATAACAAAAATTCTTGGTGCATCTTGTGTTGTTGCTACGGCCATCACTATGTATACCTGGGATTCACAGAAATCCCTTCAAGCTTCAAGCCACAGGGAAGCACCTTTGATCGCAAGCGATCCGTTGGCAGATAATACAGATTTGTATGCATTCCGTAGTCCGGATGATACAAATAAAATTACCATCATTGCTAACTACGTTCCGTTAGAGTTACCACAAGGCGGCCCTAACTACGCATCTTTTGGTGAGAACATCCGTTACGAGATACATATCGAAAATGGCAGTACAGTAACACCAACAGCAGGTGACGATATTACTTACCGTTTTACATTTACAAAAACCAACCAGGATACATCCACTTTCTTTAATATCCGTTTAGGAAAAGAGAATTTGAAAACAACGTACCTGGCTGAAAAAAGTGTAAATGGCGGAGCTTTTACAACTATTGTTTCAAGCGGTACAGTTGCTCCTCCAAATATCGGACCTCGCTCTATTAATACACCGGTAGGGTTGGCGGTTGCCGATTATACAACTTTAATTGCCAACTCCATTGCAAATGCAACCGGTGGTGGTGGCGAAAAAGTTTTTTGTGGCCCTGCTGATGATCCTTTCTTTGTTGATCTTGGCGGTATCTTTGATCTTGGCCAAACACGTGCAGGTGGTACAGGTGTAAATAAACCTGAAGACGGTGTGGCTTGTAAAAATGTACATAGCATTGCTTTACAAATTCCGATTAGCACCTTGCAGCAAACGGGCTTATCTGTAAGTTCAGCAACAAATATTTTAGATAGCCGTTTTATTATTGGTGTTTGGGCTTCGGCCAGCAGACAACAGGTAAGAACATTAAGTGCAAACGGTGTTCCATCTTATTCGGGTAGCTGGATCCAGATCTCGCGTGTTGGTATGCCATTAACCAACGAAGCTGTTATTCCTATCGGATCAAAAGATGTTTGGAATTCGCGTACACCATATAACGAAGTAGCATGGATGGAAAATTATTTCTGTAATCCCGAATTAGCATTATATATGGGAAATAATCCATACGCTACTGCAGTTCCGGCGCTTTCAACTTCTTTACGCACCCAAACAGCATCGTTAGGAACGTATAATTTTGCTAATGGTCAACAAGGTTTATTTCCTTTGTTAAGCTCACCTGCTGTTGTAGGTACAGCTTTAGATCCGGCATTGTTCGGTAACTATTTACTGCGTGCCAACAAACCACGTTCGGTAGATCTACTTCCTATCTTCCATACAGGCGTTCCAAATTTACGTCCATATCAGTTGGCAACGGGTAAACCAGCCGGCAATCCTTTAGCAGCGGGCAAACCGTTTATCAATAACTTTTTACCAACCTTTGGCGATATGTTACGTTTGAACATGGCTGTGCCTGTTACACCGCGTAATCATCCGGATTTTAGCTCTGAAGGTTTATTGTACGCTGCAGTTTTAGGTTTAACCAATCCTACATACAGCACAAGTGCTATGCAATGGATCCCTAATATGGACGGCTTCCCTAACGGCAGAAGGTTAGAAGATGACGTTACGCGTATTGAGCTGCAAGCTGTGGGTGGAGTAGTATTGGCTGCAATAGGTTTATGGTATGACGATGTACCTAATCCATTTACGGCAGTTGTGTCTCCGCAGTTACTGGCTAACTTAAGTTACAGTACCGGTATCCAAAAAAATGATACTACTTTCAGAGCCAATTTCCCATATGTGCAAACACCTTGGAGTGGGTATGGAAAGTGCGGCGGTCCTATTGCGGTTAACAACCTTCCAACGGGAATCCAGGAATTGGGCGTTGGCGTTAGTGCACCAAAATTAGCGATGATGCAAAATTATCCTAATCCGTTTAAAGGACAAACAACTTTTAAATATCATGTAACTGAAACTGCACCTGTAACAATTTCTATCTACGACCTTGCAGGTAAAAAAGTAGGAACTGCTATTAACGAAACAAAACAACCGGGTGATTACGAAGCAAGTTTTGATGCTGATCATTTAGCAAGTGGTATTTATATCGCTACTTTATCTTCAGGATACAGAACAGTTCAATCAATAAAGATCTCTGTTGTTAAATAAAAAATAAATTATTTTAAAAAAGGATCGGATAGTAAAGCTATCCGGTTCTTTTTATTTTACTTTAATAAAAATATCATGCGCAAGAATCTATATATAATATTAGTGGCTTTTACTACGGTATTATTAGGCTGTATTTTTTTATTCTCAAAGGAACCAGAAAAAGCGATCCCCCCGTTTAAGAACAGAACCGGTGCAATTAGTTTATCTGGCGAATGGCTTAATTCTAAAAAAGCAATGGAGGGGTTACTGGCTGCGATAGAACAAAATCCGGCAGATTATAAATCAATGCTCTCTTTATCTCAGGCTTATATACAGGAAGGAAGAGAGACCGGCGATCATGGGTATTATGATAAAGCTGCGTTAGAATTGCTCGATAAAGTATTAGAGAATCAGCCCGATAATTTTGATGCGTTGTGTTGTAAGGCAACAGTACTTTTATCACAACATCATTTTGCTGAAGGATTGGAAGCGGCAAAAAAAGCATTACCTATTAACCCAAACAGTGCATTTATTTACGGTATCTTATGCGATGCGAATTTGGAACTGGGAAACTATGATACTGCTGTGAAAATGGCAGACAAAATGGTGTCCATCCGCCCCGATATTCGTTCGTATTCACGGGTCTCGTACCTGCGCGAAATTTATGGCGATACACAAGGTGCCATTGGTGTAATGAAACTGGCCATAGCTGCGGGTTATCCGGGGTTAGAACAAACAGAATGGACACGTTGTATCCTGGCGCATTTATACGAAAATACCGGAAGTCTTGACAGTGCAGAATATCAATATAAATACGCACTGGCAGAAAGGCCTGATTATGCCTTTGCTATTGCCGGACACGGACGTATCGCAAAAGCAAAAGGAAATTATAAAGAGGCCATTGCTTATTATGAAAAGGCAAAAAGCCTTATTACAGAATATTCTTTTTCTGATGAGTTAACAGATCTTTACAGGTTGAATGATCAGAAAGAAAAAGCCAAAAAAAATGCAGAGGCTGTTATTGAAATGCTTGGTCCAAATGCCGATGTGGAAAGCGAAACAGGACACGGTCATTATGCTGATAAAGAACTGGCTTACGCCTATTTAAAATTAAATGATATTGATAATGCCTTAAAACATGCGCTGGTTGAATATGAGCGCAGGCCGGATAATATGGACGTTGCAGAAACGTTGGCCTGGGTTAAATATAAAAAAGGTGAATTTGCAGAGGCTAATAAACTTATAAACGTAGCGCTTAAAACAAACAATAATAACCCGCTACTGATATGCCACGCCGGTTTAATAAAAGTTAAGGCTGGCGAAACTTCTAAAGGAAAAGCCATGGTTAAAAAAGCGTTTGAGGCAAATCCTTTTCTTGACCCTGAATTAAAGAAAGAGGCAATTCCTTATCTTTCGTAAATTATGTTCGATAAAAAAGCGTATAAAAAAATTGCGATCTTATTTTTAGTACTTTGTCTTTTAGCTCCATTCTCATCGCATGCGCATGTAGATAATCCCGAGCTGGAAAAATTATCGCGTACAGACATTTTTTTTGTGTACCTGCAACTGGGTTTTACCCACATTATTCCCTTAGGATTTGATCATATCTTATTTATCCTCTCACTTTTTTTATTAAGCCCTAAATTAAAAACCATTTTATGGCAGGCCACCGCGTTTACAATCGCTCATTCTATTACACTAGGCTTTGCTATGTATGGTAAAATTGCAGCGCCGCCACATATCATTGAGCCTGTTATTGCACTTTCAATTATGTTTGTTGCTTTAGAAAATGTTATTACCGATAAACTAAAAACAAGCCGTATTTTAATTGTATTTGCCTTTGGTTTAATACATGGCCTGGGTTTTGCCGGTGTGCTAAAAGACCTTGGTCTGCCAAAACGCGAATTTTTTAACGCTTTGATCAGTTTTAACATCGGGGTAGAGTTAGGGCAAATAAGCATTATTTTGGCCGCATGGTGGTTATTTGGCAAATGGTTCAATCAAAAACCATGGTACAGGCAGCGCATTGTTAACCCTTTATCCATCATTATTGCAGCCATTGCTCTTTACTGGACCATCGAACGTGCTTTTTTTTCATAGAGCTAAATCCAACGGTAATTTTACTTCGTAAATAAAAATAAGTGAAGAAAGTTTTTGTATATATTGTTTTATCCGTTTACGTGTTTGCGCAGGTAAAGCCTTTGGCAATTATAGCCGAAGATTTTTTGGCGCATACTTTTTGGCGGGTTCAACATATGGCCACTGTTCACTTTGAAAATGGTAAATATCACGTGCACGCAGAATTGAACGATCTTCATGAAAAAGAAAATAAAAATCCGCAACAAAAAATTGATCTTTCAGAAAAAATAAAGGAACTCACTGCCAAAGAGTTTCAAAATACAAATTTTATAACCGAATTAAATGCTTTTCTTATTCCCGCAAATATCTGTCAATCGCAGGATGTTCTTGCCGGATTTACCCGGATCGATTTCCCCCCACCAAAAAACAACGCCTAACAGATTAGTTACTAAAACTGTAAGGCCTGTGCTTAAAATTAATTAAAGGATTTGCTTTCTTTTTTTAACAGGAAATTTTTTGGCCCCGCCTTACAGTTGTTTATTCAACAATTAATTAGGTAAAAATGAAACATAATTATTTTGCAGCATGTATTTGTTTGCTCAATGCAGCTTTGTTTGCCCAAGATCAAATCAAAGATTCGCTAAATAATAAAGCTATCAATTTAAAAGAGGTAGTTATTTCTGATTCAAAAAATAACCAGGCTTCTCAAATTATAAGTGGTATTGATAAACAATTGCGCCCAACCAACTCAGCACAAGATCTTTTGCGCCTGGTACCTGGTTTATTTATTGCACAACATGCTGGTGGCGGTAAAGCAGAGCAGATCTTTTTACGCGGTTTTGATTGCGATCATGGTACCGATTTCTCGGTTAATATAGATGGTATGCCGGTAAATATGGTATCGCATGCACACGGACAAGGATATGCAGATTTTCATTTTGTGATTCCTGAAACGGTAGATAAATTAAAAGTATATAAAGGAACATATAATACAGCTTATGGCGATTTTGCCACCTCGGGCGCCGGTGAATTTTCTACCAAGAACAGTATTGGAAAAAGCATGGTAAAAACTGAAGTAGGGCAGTTTAATACTTATCGCGGTATGGCAATGCTTGATCTTTTAAGAGGCAATCATTTATTTACAAAAAATTACGAAAATTTTTATGTAGCAGGCGAATATTATTTCTCAAATTCTTATTTTGAAAACAAACAACATTTTTTTCGTTCTAATTTTTTTGCAAAATACAACGCACAGCTCAATCATAATAATTATTTTGTTTTATCGGGCTCTAACTTTAATTCAGGCTGGGATGCTTCTGGTCAGATTCCCCAACGGGCCGTTAGTGATGGCGCTATCACTCGCTTTGGGAGCATTGACCCCACGGAAGGTGGCACAACGGCCAGAACAAATGTCAACGCTGTTTTAACCACTACTTTAAAGAATGGTGGTATCATTAAAAATCAGGCTTATTATTCTTATTATCAATTTAATTTATATTCAAACTTTACTTTTTTTCTGCATGACAGTATCAATGGCGATCAGATCAACCAAACCGAAAAAGGAAGAAATATTTACGGCTATAAATTTACCTATGAAAAAAGTTCAACGTTATTTGGTAAAAACCTTAAAACACTTGTCGGTGCAGGTACACGTATCGATGATGGTGTCGTTTCATTACGGCATACTATTAAACGCGTGGTACTCGATACATTTTCGATCGGGCATTTAAACCAGCAAAATGCAAGTGCGTATTTGGATGAAACATTAGAACTGACCTCTAAATTTTCAATTAATACAGGCCTGCGTTTTGATTATTTTGATTTTACCTTTCGTAATTTTCAATATGACAGTTTGAGTGGAAGAAAACAAGCGCCTAAAGTAAGTCCTAAATTGAATTTGTACTATAATGTTGCACAAGAGATACAATTATACGCACACGCAGGTTTAGGTTTTCATTCAAACGACGCCCGCTCGGTAGTTTTAAACACAACTGATCACAGTTTGCCAACCGCTTTTGGTTACGAAGCGGGATCTACTTTTAAAATCGGCAAGAACATGATCGTAAACGCTGCCCTGTGGGGACTTGAAATGCAGAATGAATTGGTATATGTTGGTGATGAAGCTATTGTTGAGATCAATGGCGCAACAAGAAGGTTGGGTGCGGATCTTTCAGTAAGATGGCAATTAACAGAACACTTTTTTGCTGATGGCGATCTGAATTATAGTCATGGCCGTTTTACGAATCTTCCAAAAGGCGAAAATTATATTCCCTTAGCGCCGTCGTTAACAAGCACCGGTGGTTTAAGTTATAAAGCCAATAAAGGTATCAACGCAAGTTTACGTTACCGTTATATTGATTCAAGACCCGCCAATGAAGATAATACAGTAACGGCATTTGGTTATTTTTTGCTGGATGCTGTTGTGAATTATACCACTTCAAAATTCCAGGTAGGCTTAACCGCCGAAAATATTTTGAATACAAGATGGAACCAGGCACAATTTGATACAGAAAGTCGGTTAAAAGGAGAAGCACATTCTGTAGATGAGTTGCATTACACGCCGGGTACGCCGTTCTTCTTAAAAGCGAGTTTTGCTTTATTTTTTTAACTTGCAATGATGATTATTACTATGAGCCAGGCTCAGCTCAATATGTTTTCGGTAAGACAAATTAAAACAATTGTTGTTTTAAGCCACTTTTTGTTTTGAAGGTGTTTTTAAAGCAATATCTAAATTGTCTTCAGCACGTCTCAAAATTTTAAGGGTATCTACCACTTTATTATAAATTACCGGTGTTAAAAAATCTTCGGGTTTATATCTTTGAAAGATCTCGTTCAAAGTAAAGGTGTTGAATTTTGCCAGGTTTTCTTTCAGGTCTTGTTCAAGGTTTAACTCCCAGATAAGGGTAGTATAATTTTTTTCGTTATTTAATTCGCCTAATTTTATTAAACGGAACAAGAACATCTCTACGATCCATTCTTTGTATGTTTTATGATCATAACGTAATTTATAATTCAAGAATTTTATTTTTTGAGATTCGCGGAAGAAGAATAGATTCTCGCTGAAGGTTAATTCAAATTTCCTCTTTACATACTCATCTATGGTACGTTTTTCGTCACCACTTAACAAACACCGTTCGTTATGTGACCATTCGCGCCAGTATGGTGAAAACTGTTCCACATTTCCTTTTAATTCTAACAATGTTTTGTTTGTTTTCATTTTTACCTCCTTATACAAAGGTTTAGAAATATAAACAAACTATCAATAGGTAAAATTACCTATTTTGAAGTAGGTAATTTTACCTATGTGGATTTGTTAAATGCAGTAATGGTCTATGTTTGAGGGCCTGAGGAAATTATTTCTCAACGACCAGTTTTTCTGTATAACGTTTACCGTTATTAACTAGGTTTACAATGTAGATCCCGTTAGGAAGATCGGCAACATTAACCGGTATGTTGTATTTACCTTCAAATTGCGCGCTTACATCTACAACTGTTCTTATTAACGAGCCTTTCATATCAAGAATATCTACTTTTACATCTGCTCTTTTTAAAACGTTGTACTTAATGATAAACTCACCTGTTGTTGGATTTGGAAAAACGTTCAGTTCAATTTGTTTGTCGTCATTTATGAGTTGGTCAATTTTTCTTGATCCATCATTATCAACTAAAGAATCTGTAACGGTCGGGTCTTTTTCTTCAACATAGTTTTCTACCCGTAATCCTCCCAAAACGGTGGGCTCAAGAATAGATTCCAGCGAATCAATTGCCGGTGGAATGTTTTCGTAGCTTATGCCACCCGCAACATACGATTCGGAAATAATACATTGTGGGGTTACAACCGGTACTGTATCTTCAGGAAGTGGCATTGCCAGTTCACCCTTTATAAAATTTTCGGGTTTATCATTAACAACTTCTATGGTCTCTACCTTTTGCCCATGCATATCGGTACAGCTAAATAAAAAGGTACCAAACACTAAAAACAGAGCCATTGCAAATGCTTTTGTAGTGCCTACGTTTTTTGGTAAATGGTTAAGGTCTATTTTAAGGTTTAATGGCCGGTTAAGCTGCGTTTTTACAAAACGGCCACAAACTTGTTCTCCCTTGTGCTGCAATAAAATGTTGTGGATCTGGGTATCGGTCTTGTTCGAAAAATCTACTACCGATTTACTGCATGAGGTGCAGAATTTGCCTTTTGGGTCAGGTAACATATTGTTCCAGTTTTCGTGGCATGGTTCCTGGATGCGGATAATAAGTTTTGAATTTTCCATAAATTGTGTATTTATTATTTAGATGCAGGAAATTTATATTTCCATAAATTATTTTAACAAATAACGGGTAAAAGGATATAAAAGTGTTTTTAACGGGCAAGAGTCTTTTAACTGTGGCGATCTTTTGAATAAGTGGAGATATTTTTAAGAAAACAGAGAGGGTAAATTAAACTTTGCACAAAAACAGAAGTCTAAAAAGAGGATAGAAAATTGCTAGTTTTTTATTTCCTAACAGCCGGGGAGGGAGAGTAGTTTTAATAAAGTAATTTTTTCATTGGTTCCTTTTCCGGCTGTTTTATTTTTCCCACGCTTTTTTGAGCTTGAAGTGATAACTCAATTTACAAGTCTTTGTCGGCTAAATCCCTGCCTTCGTATAAATCCTAATGTATAAAATTTACGTATCTTAATTGCTTTGTAAATTAAGGTTTTATATTGTGGTTTTTTTCTATATCTTTAACTGGTAACATGTATAAACAGTTGTTAAAAAATAGTCTTTACTTTTTTTTCTTTCTTGTTTTTTGTGCTTGTAATAATAAACAGGCATCAAGCACTGTTGATACTAAAACCAAGCGGACAGATTCGTTAATCGAATCCAAAAAAAACCTGGTAAGCATCCGTCGGGCAGTTTCTATGCCGGTAGCGGCCGGCTCCCCAAAAATATTAAATATCACAAGTCCATTTGTTTTACCAACTAATACCAATGTGTACCCGGTAAGCGAGCCCAATAGTGTTACCATACCCGAAAAACTTACAGTTACTACACCGGGTACCGATACTTTTGGTCTTCCCAAAAAAGCACCAGCCATTGGCAAGGTATTTTTTTGCAAACAACCAATACCTGTAACTGCCATGCCACCCAGGTTTAAAGATGCTACTATCTGTAATTTACAATATCTGGATGTTGACCAGGGCATGAACTCTCCTTATGTAAATGCAACCATAGCCGATAAGAATGGTAATATATGGTTTGGCACCAAAAGCGGGGTTAGCAAATACGATGGTCGCTCATTCGTACATTTTACCGAAAAAGAAGGTCTAAGTAATAACATTGTACTTTCCATCCTGCAGGATAAAGAGGGTAATTTGTGGTTTGGTACTGAAGGTGGTGGTGCCTGTAAGTACGATGGAAAAGTGTTTACGCGTTTTTCAGAAAAAGAAGGTTTAAGCAATAATACAGTCTTATCAATTATACAGGATAAAAAAGGTAATATTTGGTTTGGTACAAATGGCGGCGGCGCCTGCAAATACGATGGAAAAGACTTTACCTATTATACCGAGAAAGAGGGTTTGTGCAATAACTCAGTGAGATGTGTGCTTGAAGACAGAAACGGTAATATGTGGTTTGGTACCAACGGAAGTGGTTTATGCAAGTACGATGGTAAGTCGTTTACAACCTATTCAGAAAATGAAGGTTTAAGTAACAACATCGTTTTATCTATGTTTGAGGATAAAGACGGAGGCTTGTGGTTTGGTGTAGATGAAGGTGGCGTGAATTTATATGATGGAAAAACATTTAAACAATACAGAGAAAGCCAGGGACTAAGCAACAACTCTGTACTTTCTATTTTGCAGGATAAACTGGGCAATATTTGGTTTGGCACATACAGTGGTGGGGCTAACCGTTTTGATGGAAAAACATTTACGCATTTTGCTGGGCAGGAAGGACTAAGTAATAACTACGTAAAGTCCATGTACGAAGATAAAGCCGGCAATATCTGGTTTGGCACATACGGCGGAGGTGCCAATCGTTACGACGGAAAATTATTTACGCACTACACTGGTAAAGAAGGTTTAGGCAATAATACCGTAAGGTCTGTTTCTGAAGATAAAGCCGGCAATATCTGGTTTGGTACTTATGGCGACGGAATAATTTCATACGATGGAAAGAATTTTATGCACCTTACCGAAAAGGAAGGTTTTGCAAGTAACTATGTTAAAGCAACGCTAGCCGATAAAGCCGGTAATCTTTGGTTTGGAACAGATGGTGGCGGTGTAATAAAATTTGATGGAAAAATATTTTCAAATTTTACCGAGCAACAGGGTTTGTGCAGTGATTACATTTTTTCAATTATGGAAGATAGTAACGGCAATATATGGTTTGGATCGGACGGTAATGGCGCGTCGCGTTTTGACGGAACTTTTTTTACAACATTTTCAGAATCAGAAGGGCTGAGCAATAATACGGTATTGTGCATGCGCCAGGATAATTGTGGTAACATATGGTTTGGCACAGATGGTGGTGGCGCTTGCCGTTTTGATGGCGAATTTTTTAAGTACTATACAAAAAAGCAAGGGCTTGGTAACGATTATGTAAAAACAATTTTTGAAGATAAAAAAGGTGACATTTGGTTTGGTACTGATGGCAAAGGTTTATACATGCTGGATAAAGCATCGCTGTGCGCCAGGCAGGTTGAGTTTTTAAAGATCACTGATAAAGATGGATTAAGTAATAACATCATTAATTCAATTATTGAAGATGATAAAAATAACTTATGGGTAGCTACCGAAAATGGTTTGAATTACATCGTAAAAACGCCTTCACAGGATTCTTCAAAAGCCAATTCATACCACATACAGGTATATACTACCTCTAGCGGATTAAAGGCAAATAACTTCTTTCCAAATGCGGCATTAATAGATAGTAAGAACAATGCCTGGTGGGGCAATGGCAAAGCACTGAGCACCCTCAATCTCAATACTTTTACCTTGTCGTCAGAAACGCCGCAGATTCAATTAAACAGTATTGAATTAGAACAAACATTTATTGATTTTTTTGCCTTGCAGGATTCTTTAAAGTCGGGCCACCCAATGATCGTTGGCGACGAAACAAAAAAGAGTTTAGAAAAAGTAAGATTTGATGGTTTGGAACCATTTTATAATTACCAAAAAATTTAGTGCTGCCTTATTATTTAAATCACGTTACTTTTCATTTTAGCGGAATCGATTGGTCGGCGCCCGATAAAATAAATTATCAGTACATGCTTGAAGGTATTGATAAGGATTGGAGTCCGCCAACAACAGATAATAAAGCCTTATACAGTAATTTGCCCTGCGGCGATTATATTTTTAAAGTAAAAGCGGTTGGCTTGTCACAAAAATTAAGCAACGTGATCGAATATAAATTTGTGATCGACCCGCCATGGTGGAAAACCTGGATCGCTTATTTTTTATATGTGGTAATTGCAATTACTTTAATTTACCTGGTTATCAATTGGCGTACTGCCCAATTAAGGGCTCAGCAAAAACAACTTGAAAAGATCGTGGCAGAAAGAACCGCTGAGGTGGTAGAACAAAAAGAACTGATAGAGGAAAAACAAAAAGAAATAGTTGATAGTATCAATTATGCGCAACGTATTCAAAAAGCTTTACTGGCCAGCGATCAGTTGCTCAATTCCAATTTAAAGAATTACTTTTTATATTTTAATCCTAAAGATATTGTAAGCGGCGATTTTTATTGGGCCTCTCCGTTGGCAAACGGCAATTTTGCCTTATTAACTGCAGATAGCACCGGCCACGGTGTGCCGGGTGCCATGATGAGTATGTTGAATATTTCCTGCATTAACGAAGCTATTAACGAACGTAAATTAACCAGCCCCGCACAAATTTTAGATCACGCGCGGCAACGTATCATTCAATCGTTGTCGCAGGATGGAAGTTTGGAAGGAGGAAAAGACGGGATGGATTGCAGTTTAGTGAGTTTTGATTTTAAAAATAAAAAGTTAACCTACGCTTCGGCAAATAACCCGGTGTGGATAGTTAGAAGAACAGGGAACGGGCATGAGTTGATAGACCTTAAATCAGACAGGATGCCGGTTGGTAAACATGAGCGCGATAACATACCGTTTAAAGAACAAACCATTGATCTTATGGCGGGCGATATTATTTTTACATTAACAGATGGCTTTGCAGATCAGTTTGGTGGTGCCAAAGGAAAAAAATTCAAATACAAACCATTGCAGGATTTTTTGATCTCGCATGCTGATGAGAATTTAGCAGATCAGAAAAAACATCTTGAAGCCGCTTTTAATGATTGGAAAGGGAAGCTGGAGCAGGTAGATGACGTTTGTATTATTGGAGTGAAAATATAGCTTCAAATTGCTTTGTCACTTCGAGTAGTTTCGACGAAAGGAGGAACGTATCGAGAAGCGTTCTGGTTGTGTTCTCGATACGCTTCGGTACTCGAACTGACATTATTAAGAAGGTACTTGAAGCAAATAGTATAAAATATAAGTTGAGTATAAAAATTTATGAGAATTAATTTTCCAAAGGTCTTCATTTGTATAGTGCTTATTGGCATAAATTCTTTTATTTATTCTCAAAATAAAAAAGAAGATAGTTTGCTTCAGGTTCTTAAAACGCAAAAAGATACAGCGCAAATTCAAACCCTTTTAAAATTAGCATCCATTCATTTCAGAGATACAACCAAAGCTGCAAGTAATTACCTTAATAAAGCCTATAATCTTGCAAAACCTTCCGGCGAAAAAAAATACCTTGGTGATTATTATATTTCTTTAGCCTTATATAAAGAAAAACAAGGTGATCCTAACGCAGCCGTTGATAATTATAAGAATGCCCTGATCATGTACAAGGCCGCACGCTATTTTCCGGGGCAGATAAATGCTTTGTATAGAAATGGGGTGTGCCACGCCATAAATGGTAAAGTGAGATTGGCCATTCCCATGTTTGAAGAAGCGGTTAAAAAAGCAAAAGAATCGGGCAATGTAAAAGAAGAAGCTGATAATATTTATAATATTGGTTATGCATACCATAACCTTGGAGAAAATGTACCGGCAATTGAAAATTATAAACAAGCACTTCAAAAATATATTCAACTGAACGATTCGGATGGGATGGCCAAATTGTATAACGTATTAGGTAGCGCTTACCAGGGTACAAGCGATTTTGCAAATGGCATTGCAGCTTTTATTTCCGCAAAAAAAATATACGAAAAAATGGGGCGCCAAAAAGATTATGCCGGTTGCCTTGTAAACATGGGCTTTATATACGAGGCCATGCATAACCAGGATAAAGCCCTCTCAGGTTTTTATGAAGCCGAAAAGATACTTGAATCCATTAATAATAAAGATTATCTCGCCAATGTAAGACACAGTATTGGCACTATTTTACTTGAGCGTGAAAAATACGACCAGGCATTGGTAAAATTTAACCAGGCAAAAGAGATATTTCTTGAACTTGGTAATGATGACTATTATGCAAACTGTTTGTTCTCCATTGCAGAAATATATTCATACAACAAACAAAATGAAAAAGCCTTCGCCATGATCAACGAGGCGCTTAAAATAAAAAGGGATATAGAAGAGCAGGAAGGTGTTTGTTTAGGCTTACTACAATTGGGCGAATTATATTCTGAAACCGGAAAAGCAAAACAAGCCATTGCCTCTTATAAGGAAGCACTTGATCTTTCAAGAAAGATTGGACACATAGGTTCGGAGATCAACGCTCTGAAAAAATTATCAGAATTAAATACACAATTAAACAACCACAAACTTGCAAATGAATATCTTAATACCTATGCCGAGTTAAAAGATTCTATTTTTAAAACAGAAAGTGCTGCTAAGATCGCGGAGATGGAAACATTGTATAAAACCGAAAAACAGGCCGGCGAGATCAGTATGCTGAACGAACAGAAAAAAGTACAGGAAAACCAATTGCAGGTAAAGAATATGCAGCGCAACATGCTGCTTGGCGGCGTTATCGTTTTATTTATTATTGCTTTTTTAATTTTTAACCGTTACCGGTTAAAGCAACGTTCTAATTTAGAGTTGCAATCTGCCTATAACGAGATCCAGGTTAACCGCGATGAGATCTCTTTGCAGAAAAAAGAAATCATGGACAGTATCCATTACGCAAAACGGATACAGGAAGCAATTTTACCCGCGCAGGGCATGCTTGATAGTTTTTTCTCAGAGCATTTTGTGTTATATCGCCCAAAAGATATTGTAAGCGGCGATCTCTACTGGTTCTCAAAAGTAAAAAACACCATAATGCTTGCTGCAGTTGATTGTACCGGCCACGGTGTGCCGGGGGCATTTATGAGTGTGATAGGCGTGGAACATTTAAATTACCTTGTTAACGATAAACAAATTACAGATCCATCTCAGGTGCTTACAAAACTTGACCAGGATATTTTTTCATCTTTTTCAAAAAACGAAAAAAATATTCAGGATGGAATGGACCTTGCTTTGTGCGCTATAGATCTCGAAACAAAAATGCTTAATTTTTCCGGGGCTTATCGCCCGCTGGTGCACGTAAGAAATAATATTGTTACAGAGTTAAAACCAACCAAAGCAAGTATTGGTGGTTATTTAAGCGAGAACAAAGTGTTTTACAATAATAGTCTGCAGTTAGAAAAAGGCGACTGTATCTATATGTTCACTGATGGTTATGCCGATCAGTTTGGAGGGCCCAGAGGAAAAAAATTCAAATACAAACAATTGCTCGACCTTATTCTGAAAAACGTAAATGACTCCATGGAAACCCAGAAAGAAAAACTTGCCACTACATTCGAAACCTGGAAAGCCTGGCCGGTAAGCGGCATCAGCCCACGTGACCTTGAACAGGTCGATGACGTTTGTGTGATCGGTGTTCGGATTTAAAAAAAATAATAGTCGCATTATTATATCTTGTACTCAATATTCCTCATGAAAAAAAAAGTAAGTGCCCGCACATGTTTAGTTTTATTATTGCTTGGTTTTAATGGTTTTTCTTTCCGCCTAATTGCTCAAAACAAAAAAGAAGATAGCCTTGTTAAAGTTTTATCAGTTCAAAAAGACACCGCCCGCATTTCTACACTTCTTAAATTGGCCGCTATTCATTTTAGAGATACAACCAATGTGCCGTTAAAATATCTGGAAGAAGCTTATAACCTTGTTAAAGCATCGGGTATAAAAAAATATTCGGGAGATTATTTTTTAGCGCTTGGAAAATATAAAGAAACAAAGGGCGACTTTGATGCCGTGGTAAAACAGTACAACGAAGCACTCAGTATGTATAAGCTGGCAAATTATGCGCCGGGACAAATAGAAGCCAATTTATCAAATGGCTTATGGCATGGGCGCAATGGCAAATTTCGTCCCGCAAATAATTATTTTTTAAAGGGTTCAGAATTGGCAAAGGCTTCGGGTAATACTAAAGCCCTGGCTCAAAATCTTTATTTTTACGCTAAAACATTTGAGTCGCTTGGCGAAAACCAATCAGCCATTAAATATTATAATACAAGCCTTGAATTGTACGAACAACGTCACGATTCGGATGGTATAGGGAAGATCTACAATGCGCTTGGCGGCTGTTATAAAGAGCTCCACGATCTTACAAAGGCAATAGATCATTATGTTAAAGCAGAAAAGATCTTTCGTTTAATGGGACGAAAAAGGGATTATGCGGGCTGCCTTGTTAATATGGGTAACGTTTATCATAGTATTCCAAACGAAAAACAGGCGCTTAACAGTTATACCGAAGCCGAAAAAATACTGGTGTCTATAAATGAAGTAGAATACCTGGCCAATGTAAGGCACAATATTGCCAACATATTAATGGATAATGGAAAATACGATGAAGCCCTTGAGAAATTCAATCAAACAAAAGAAGTATATATAAAAATTGGCGATAAAAATAAACTGGCCGTATCCTTAGGATCTGTTGCTGAGATCTATTTCAGGAAAAAGCAATACGATAAAGGTTTACCGCTTGTTATTGAAGCGCTTGAAATAAAAAGGGAGTCGGGGGACCAGGAAGGGATCTGCCGCTACCTGATAGAAGCGGGTAATTTTTATTACAATACCGATCGCGAAAAAGAAGCCCTGATCAATTATAAAGAAGCGCTTGAATTGGCTACAAAAACAGGGTTAACAACCCATCAGTTGACGGCATTAAAAAGCCTGGGCAGTTTAAGCGAAAAGGCGAACGATTTTAAATTGTCTGCAGATTATTTTAAACGCTATGCAGATCTTAAAGACACCGTTTTTAAAAACGAAAGCGCCGAAAAAATTGCCGAGATGGAAGCTCTGTATAAAACAGAAAGACAATCGGCAGAGATCACAGAACTAAATCAACAAAAAGAAAAACAGGAAAGCCAGATTAAAATAAACAACCTGCAAAAAAATATTTTATTGGGCGGTGTTATCGTATTATTCGTTATTGCTTTTTTAATATTTAACCGTTATCGTTTAAAACAGCGCTCAAACCTTCAATTGCAAAATGCTTATAACGAGATACAGGTTAACCGCGATGAAATTTCGTTGCAACGAAAAGAGATCATGGACAGTATTCGTTACGCCAAACGTATACAGGAGGCCATATTGCCACCCGATGGTCAGCTGAATGATTATTTTCCGGAGCATTTTATTTATTATTTGCCTAAAGATATTGTGAGTGGCGATCTGTATTGGTTCACTAAAATAAAAGGTACACTAATGCTGGCAGCTGTTGATTGCACAGGTCACGGCGTGCCCGGCGCATTTATGAGCGTAATGGGTGTTAACCATTTAAATTATATTGTAAATGATAAACAGATCACTGATCCGGCAGGTGTATTAAAAGAACTGGATCAAACTATCTTTACCTCATTTGCAAAGGAAAATGCGGATAAAAATATCCAGGATGGAATGGATATGGCTTTATGCGCCATTCATCTTGAAAGTAATGTACTTAATTTTTCGGGCGCACATCGTCCGCTTATTCATATCAGGAATGGAGTTATTACGGAATTAAAACCTGCTAAAGCAAGTATCGGTGGATATATAAACGAAAAAAAATTGTTCTTTAATGATAGTATACAATTACAAAAGGGCGATTGTATTTATATGTTCACTGATGGCTATGCCGATCAGTTTGGCGGGCCAAGAGGAAAAAAGTTCAAATACAAACAATTGCTGGAAATGATCCTCGGTAATGTGAATGAACCAATGGAAACTCAAAAACAAAAACTGGCCCAGGCCTTTGATAACTGGAAGGCCTGGCATACTACAAATAACAAAAGCGGCCTCGAGCAGGTTGACGATATTTGTATCATAGGGATCCGCATTTAGATTATTGCTATAAATGAATTATATTTGTAATACTCCAATGAAAAGAAGTCTAATTTTATTAATGATCATTTTAAGCTGCTTATCTTGTAAAAAGAAAAAAAAAGCTACGCAGGCCGACCTTGATGATAAGATCATTACAGATTATATTTCCAACAATCATTTAAATGCAACTAAAACCGGAAGCGGCCTTTATTATGTTATTTCAACCCAGGGCACGGGGGCTCAACCAAATGGCAATTCAAATGTTACCGTAAATTATAAAGGCACTTTAAAAGACGGGTCTGTATTTGATCAAAGCCCGGCTGCGGGCTCAACCTTTAATCTTGGTAATGTAATTAAAGGTTGGCAGGAAGGAATTCCATATTTTAAAAAAGGCGGCAAAGGAATGTTGCTTATTCCTTCTGCATTAGGCTACGGCTCTCAGGCCACAGGTAGTATTCCCGCAAACTCAGTATTGATCTTTAATATTGACCTGATAAACGTGCTTTGATTTTTAAGTTCATAAAGCAACTTCCTCCTTCTATTTCTAAAAATAAGTTAATTCAAATCTTAACCCATTCTTTGGCATACGATTTGCATATTATAATTGTAATTAACCTTAACGCCTGAAGTTGAAAAACACAAAGGAAAAGGATGACGATCTTTAAGAGAGTTGAGGTAAACAAAATATAATTCTACCATAAGCCGACATCATTGCATAAGCAAAGATGGGATACGGTGTACTAAATTGGAATATTATTTTTGAATGTATTCCTGAATTAAAAACCGCTGTTTATTTTAAGCAGCGGTTTTTAATTTTTACCGGTCTTTTAAAGTATAAAATCCTAAAGCAGTTAAAAGTAAAAGGCCGCCAAGGGTTATAAATAAAACAATAAAACTGGTTGCTTCCACTAAATTTGAGCAAAAGAACGGCCCAAACGTTTGCCCGGCTCCCCAGGCAATTGTATATAATGCGGCGTATTGTCCACGATTTTTATCATTCGATCGCATAGACCAATAAGTATTCATAAAAGGCATGCAAGTGATCTCACCGATGGTAATAAATAAGATCATTACCAGGGTTATAAATTTTGCGTTGCCGGGAAGTAATAAAGAGAAAAAAGCCAATGCGCATAATATAACCCCCAGGCGAATAAAGAACATGTTCTTTTTCTTCTGCTCTAATTGATAGATCAATACCATTTCAATGGCTACAATTAAAATACCATTTAAAGCCATTATAATACCAATGTAACTTTCGCTTAAGGATAAATTATCGCGAAAATATTTTGGAATGGTAGTGAACAATTGAAAAAAGCAAAAACCAAAAACGGTCACTAAAAAAATAAACCACAGGTAATCTCTATCCTTGTAGGCGGACTGTGTGTTTAAAAGCTCTTCTTTTTTGATTTCTGTTTTACCCGGATCAATGGCAGATGGTTTTAAAACACAAAACATTAAAATGGCTGCGCAGATATTGGTAACGCCATCTACCCAAAATAGCAATTCATAATTATAAGCCGCTATTAAACCTCCAACCGATGTGCCAACCGCCCAACCCAAATTAACTGCCAGGCGGTTTAAAGAATACGATCGGGTACGGTTTTCGGGTGTACTATAAAAGGCAATGGCAGCGGAATTGGCTGGTCGAAAACCTTCGTTCACAAAACTCAGTAAAAATGTAAATACACAAATAAGCGGGAAAGAATGAATTTGCCCGAGTATGATAAATAAAACACCACCAAAAAAAAGAGTGAATAACTGTACAGAATAAAAACCAATTCTATCCGTCAACCTTCCGCCAAAGTAGGCGCCAATAATAGCGCCCAGGCCAAATAAACCCATTACCGTTCCCGCATCGCTTAAGCTGCGGCGCATTTCTTTACCGGTTAAATAAAGGGTCATAAATGGTACAACCATAGTGCCGCTACGGTTAATAAGCATGATAAATGAAAGCAGCCAGGTTTCTTTAGATAAGCCGGTAAAAGAAGTTTTGTATAAAGAAAGAGTGCGGCCGATCATAAGTTGTGCGGTAAATTATCTTTCAAAGCTATGAAAATTTATTGCTCTATATTTTTTTAATTGCCAGAATGTCTTTAAAACACTAACAAAACTGATTTTTTTTCAGGCAACAATTCAAAAAAAATGTGAAAAAGTTAAGTTCTGTCATGCTTTTAAGCAATGGAACAGGGTTTGATTAAAGGCATGCAGGTAGCTAACCTTAAAAAATAAAAACTCAAAAAAATAAAATTATGACATTTATAAAATTTAAAAACGGCAACGGAGTAAACAATTACTCACACTTTAACCGCGGTGTTGATTTCCCTTCATTTTTTAACGATACGATTGATCGTTTGTGGAAAGAAGAAGCTGTAAACTGGATGCCTTCGGTAAATATTAAAGAGCGTACAGAAGATTTTAAAATAGATCTTGCAGTGCCCGGAATGAACAAAGAAGATTTTAAAGTAGAAGTTGATAATGGTATTTTGACCGTTAGCGGCGAACGTAAAGAAGAGAAGAGTGAGAATGAAAAAGTAACGCGCACCGAGTTTCATTATGGAACATTCAAGCGCACATTTACTTTACCAGAAACAGCAGATGTGGAGAAGATAGCCGCAAATTACAAGGATGGTTTGTTATCCTTAACTGTTGGAAAACGTGAAGACTCGAGGCTAAAGCCAAAAAAACAGATCACAATTGAATAATGCAAACACACTTATTCAAAAAAAGGCCGGTTGTGTATCCGGCCTTTTGTGTTTTTAATAGGTGATCGAACGCTGACGACGCTGATAAATATGAGTTTACGCGGAATAGAATTTTAATGTCAGTTCGAGTACTTTTTTGTGCCGTATCCAGAGTGCTTCTCGATACGCTCCGTTGTGGCTACTAGAAGTGACAACGAATTAAGAAAGTGTCAATGATTCTCTTTAAAGTACGCGCAGTGTTTGCTCACCGGGCAATCTGCATGTTGCGGGTGTGATGGTCTGCAGGTTTCTCTTCCTAAAAATGAGATGGCCATGCCTATCTCGCCCCAGTCTTTTTCAGGGATCACTTCCATGATCTGTTTCTCTATTTTTTTTGGATCAGTGCCTGTAGCAATACCAATTCTTGGCGCCACACGCACTACATGCAGATCAACAATAACGCCTTCGGCCTTTACACCGGCGCCCCGCATAATTACGTTGGCAGATTTTCGGCCAATACCCGGCAATTTAGTGAGCTCTTCCATTGTAAGTGGTATGTTCTTGTCGTCCTTTATGGTCTTCGAAAGCTCCATCAGCCATTTGGTCTTATTTCCAAAGTTGCGAACCTTGCTTATATATTCAAATAATTCTTTTTCACTTGCCGTTGCAAGTGTTTTCATATTTGGGAATTTTTTAAAAAGGGCAGGGGCAAGGTTATTTATGTTCTTATCGGAATCCTGCGCCGATAAAACTACCATAACTACCAGCTGGTAAAGATTTTTATATTCTAAAGGATGTGCTTTGCCTTTGTATTTTGTAAGTAAGGGTTTTAATGCCGTGCTCCAATCTGTTTTTGCCATAAAAAATATTTTATTTAAAAATAATAAAACTAAATTACATTTGCTATCCTCACCACTTTTATAAAACGCACTTTATAATACGGCGATTCTTTAAAAGTAGAGATCTTTACGCCCGACCCTTTTTTGCTGGAAGAGCTGTGAATGAATTTTGTTTCTTCGCCGGGCTTTGATAAAATAATACCTACATGGCCGGGATGCCTGTTCTTGGCATTGGTACCGGTAAAAACGATCACATCACCAACCCGCGCCGAATCAAGCAGGATTATTTTGCCGCCTTTTTCGTAATCCATTGACGAGCGAGGTACTTTAATATTAAAATGTGCAAAGGTATAATACACAAATCCCGAACAATCAAAACCGGTTTTGGGTGTGCAATTGCCATAACAATATTTAGTGCCCATTTGTTTTTTTGCGAACGCAACTAAACTGTCTGCAGAAACAGTATTTTTTGGATCATTATACTTTGACGGTGCGTTAAAGGCAAAACTAAAAATACTTAGTATGAAAATAGAAATATGAATAGCGTTTTTCATTATCTAAAGTTACGCAAAATAAATGTTTCAGATGAGTTGGGCGTTGCCTGCGGCCCGGGCTTTTCGCTTCAAGTCCTCATTCCGCTTTGCTGCATTCCGGGCTTTTCGCTGCAATCCCTAACGTCTGGGATACCAGCGTGAGGTTCCATTATTAAATATATAGATGTAAGAACTGAGATTCCGGGTCAAGCCCGGAATGACGACCATTGGTGGATATATGAAGACTTACTCTTTCAATTTATCAATTTTTTCCTGCCAGCGGCTTAATAATGTCCACCATTCTTTATCATCCCTGAAAGTTCTTACAGCACCGGCCCTCACCAATATGCGGCGCAGCTCATCCTCATCGTGATCCCAGCCACCCAAATGTTTTTTGAGTGTTTCAAAAGAACGGTCGGTATAACCTTTATGTTCTAAAAAATGTTTGGCAGCGCGCTCAGCCATGGTCTCTCTTTTAAAAGAGGTAAGTTGCAAACGAAAGATCATTAAAGAAATAATGGCTGTTATAACGGCGGTTATTACAGATGGGATCAGCGCCACTAATAATGTTTCGGTAAATGTCATAATAGTTGTATTTAAATTGTTAAACAATAGAAATGCCATTAACGTCTGTAGTTAA
Organism: Bacteroidia bacterium; assembly: GCA_044226875.1. Lineage (GTDB taxonomy): Bacteria > Bacteroidota > Bacteroidia > B-17B0 > Aurantibacillaceae > Aurantibacillus. The sequence goes on along the minus strand of JBGAGD010000002.1, from coordinate 174,421 downwards.
AACTTCGCTCATATAATTTAAGAACGGGCGCATGGTTTTAAATGTAGCGTTTACTGTTTTTAAAAAATCAGGGCTCAACACTTCTTTATCAGTAAAATCTTTGCGTAATAAAAATTGTTTATAGCGTAAAAGGTCTATAGCTTCATCATCGGCGCTAAATCCCTTTGGCGTCGTTTTAATTTGCTCTCCTCTTAAGGATCCAAAAGTAGTTACGAAATTTTTATTTTTTAAGATCGCACGAAAAGGTTTTGCATCATATGCAAATTCATCGCGAATGCGTTTGAGGTCTGCAGGCTCTGGCCCCCAAAAGCCCCCGGCCAAAAAAGTATTGCCGGGTGCAATATGAAAATAGTACGAGCCTCTTCGCGATTTTGAAGCACGTTTAAAACTGGCACCCCAATGAGTGTTGTAGGGCGTTTTTTCTTTAGAGAAACGAACATCCCGGTAAATGCGATGCAGGCTTTTTTTTCCGGTTGCTGTTTCGATTACATCGTGCTTGTTCATTTCAACCAATAAGGCATCAGCAAAGGCTTCTATGCTTTTTAGTTCGCTTAAATAACGTTCTTTATTGGCGTTAAACCAATCGCGGTTATTATTCTTTTTAAGAAGCTTTAAAAATTCAAGATTCGATGGTTTGATACTCGCTTTCATAATTAGATCAAAATTAAAACAAATTAACATTAATTTAGTTTTTAGGGCACAAGTTTTAGAAAAAAAAGCCGTCTTATAAACAATAACAGTGTTTTAATATTAATTTAAAAGAAAAGCATATGAAAAAGATCAGTTTATTACTTGCCTCAGCAGGAATATGTATTGCTACTTTGCAATCATGTAAAAAACAAGAACAATCGGCAGAACAACCACCCGTTACACAAACAGTTGATGCCACGGTAAAAGTAAATGAAACCTACTCTTATACGCTACCGGCAACCGATGGCCCCGAACCTTACGTAGTAGTTAAACAGGCCGAGCATCCTGCTACTATTAAGATCGAAAAGAACAGTGCGGGTAATTTTGTTTTTAATTATACACCAACCGAGAATTTTGCAGGTACCGATGTTATTGTTTTGGCAGATGGCAAAGAAGGGCACGGTGCATGTGAGCACCCGGAATGCGATCACCGCGAACATCATCAAAAATTATTTCATAAGGGTAATTGTGGGCATGGAGGTAAGCAAAAACATATAGTTACAATTAATCTAACAATTAATAATGTAACAACCGCTGTAGCATCAACCGCAACAAATAAGTAATAAAAGAAAAGCCCTTGTTAATTAACAAGGGCTTTTTAACTTAAAACAGATCTTTAGTGATCTTTGCAAGCATTTCTTTTACTTCGGCCAGCTCCTGCTCAACAATGGCCAGGCGGTTTTCAAGATCTGATACATTTTTTCTTGCGGGTTCTTCATGTACCTCCTCGTCGTCAGCAAACTGAATTTCGCCACCCAATAAATGTGCAAAGCGCGTTTCTTTTTGGCCGGCACGCTTAGGTAATTCTTTAACAAAAGCCGGTTGACGAGTGGTTAAATTATTTAGAGTTTCAAGCACGCTTTCTAACGATCTGAATTCGTGAAGCCGCGCAGAGTTGGTATTTAATTCGCCGGGAGTTTGCGGGCCACGTAAAAACAATAAACATAAAACGGCCAGTTCGCCATCCGTAAGGGGATATACCGTTGTAAAATTGTGTTTGTATTTTACAGATCGTATGCTTCCGCCAACGGCCGTACTAACCAGGCTCTGGCTTTTTAAATTATTTAATGCCATTACAACCGTTTCTTCATCGTAGTCAACAACAGGTTTACGCGATGTTTTTTGATTGCAGGCCGCGGTTAAAGCGTTTAATGTCATCGGATAATAATCCGGTGTGGTTTTGCTTTTTTCGATCAAAGAGCCAAGCACACGCAGTTCAACAGCATTTAATAAAGGTAGATCAGATTCCATTTATTTTGGTACAGATAGTTTTTGGATCTCGGCTAATTTTGAAGTAGCATAAGGATCTTTTTCTTTATAAAGAAGTGCTTCTTCATAAACCGGTTTTGCTTCTTCGTAACGTTTCTTTTTAAATAATTCATCGGCAGCTTTAATTCTTTCACGGTATTTTTCGGCAGCGCCAATTACCTGCGGAATGCTGTGATCTGAATCGCCTTTATCCCTATCAGGGTCGTTCTCTTTCTTTTCGGCCTCGCGTTTTTTCCTTTCTTTTTCCTCTTCTTCTTGTTGCCTGCGTTTAGCCTCTCTTTTTTCTTCATCTGCCTTCATGGCAGCTTCGTCTTCTGCCTTTGATTTTGCGAGGCCTTCTTTTTGTTTTTCTTCTTTTTCTTTACGTTTGGCTTCTTTCTTAGCTTCTGCTTCTTTCATAGCCGCTTCATCTTCCGCTTTTGATTTGGCTAAACCTTCTTTTTGTTTTTCTTCTTTTTCGCGTTGAGCTTTTTGTTTCTCTTCATATTTTGCTTTTGCTTTATCAGCATCGGCTTTCATGGCATCTTTATCTTCCTGTATAGAGTTGTGAAGCCCTTCACGTTTTTTTGCGTCTTTAGCCTCCTGTTCAATTTGCTGAGGTGATTTTTGTTTTATTTTAATATCTCCTTTTTTTTCAGTTGGCGTTTGGTTAGCGCTTGCTGTTTGTGTTGGCGTTTTAGCTTCGGTTGCTTTTTTTTCGTCTGCAGCTTTTTGTTTCGCTATTTTATCGTTCTCAGCTTTTTCTTTTTCGGCTTTTTCTTTATTTGCTTTGGCAAGTTTTGCTTCTTCCTCTTTTATTAACGCTGCTTTTTCTGCATTTGCTTTTGCCACAGCATCGGCAATTGCTTTTTTATCATCAGCTTCTTTTTTAGCGGCAGCGTCTTTTTCTTTAGCCGCTGTTTTTGCAGCGGCATCTTCAGCAGCTTTTTTATCTGCAGCATCTTTTGCAGCAGCAAGAGCTGCGGCTTTTGCGGTTGCTTCTTCAATGGCTTTCTTATCGGCGGCGGCTTGTGCAGCAACTTTGGCAGCCGCTTCTTCTGCTGCTTTTTTCTCTGCTGCTTCTTTATCTTTTAAACACAGGCCAACTTTTGCCAATTGCGTAACAGGATATTGTTCTCCCGGAATTAAAGCAATTGCTTTTTCGTAAAGTGATTTGGCAAGGGGGCAGTCAGGTTTTGCTAAAGCAACGTCGCCTGCTTTATTGGTTGAACAAAATTTATTGAAGAGGTCGTCTTCTGCAGCATAAATTTTTGAAACGATGGATAAACCTCTTTCCGTGCCTGCTTCTGTATCATCAAAGGCTTTTTTGCCCGGAAGAAATTCTACGCGGATAAGATCCTGGCTTAATTCTGAATAATTGATGCCCGGATAAGGTTTTACCATAATAAAGCCACCGGTAATTTCAAAAGTTGGTTTGTAATTATCGCCTTGTAGTTTTTCAGGAACATTTTGTGTATTGATAGACATGCGTTTGGTATTGCAACCAGGAAAGGAAACCGTTAAATAAAATTCACCATCCTTTGGTACCATAATGGTAAACTCACCATCGCCACCCGATGTGGTTTGGTTTATCTGTTTGCCATTTTGAAAAAGCGCAATAGTTGCGCCACCAATTTCTTTCTCTTCTTTACTGGCCTTTGTATCCAGCTTCCATGTGCGCAAATAAACATTACTGCTAAGTTTTAACGACCATTGCGCACGGCCCATAGCGGTGATAAATAAAAATGCCGCAAGTAGTTTGATGTAATTTTTCAAGGTGTAATAATAGTATGTATTAAAAGTAGTTAAATAATCGTGAATTTCAAAAAAGCTTAAAAACCGCTGATCATTTCCATTCGCTGGCCTTATTTAGAAAAGCAAGTGCGTCGGGCTTAAGATTAAACTCTACTGCTTTTAAAATAGTGTGTAATTGCCCGCTATTAGTGGCACTGGCAATTGGTGCAGTTACACCGGGTTGTGCAATTAGCCATGCAATTGAGATGGTGGCAAGATCGGTATTATATTCTGCAGCGATCTCATCCATAGCTTTTAAAATACGAAACCCTTTTTCGTTCATGTATTTGCTTTGCGCTCCGGCCCCACGCACGCTTTTCGAAACGTCACTTTCTGAACGGTATTTACCGGTTAAAAAACCAGCGGCCAAGGCGTAATAGTTAATAACGCCAATATTATTTTCAATACAGATGGCGCGTAATTCTTTTTCAAATTCTTCGCGGTTATACAAATTGTAAATTGGCTGCAAAGTTTCATAACGAGGCAAATTATATTTTTTACTTGCTTCCAAAGATGATTTTAAACGGGCAGGAGAGAAGTTAGAAGCTCCTATCCATCTTACTTTTCCTTCTTTTATCAATTGTTGATAGGCATCCAGTGTTTCTTCAACAGGGGTTGTTTCATCATCCTTGTGCGATTGATAAAGATCGATGTGGTCTGTTTGCAATCTTTTTAAAGAGGCTTCAACAGCTTTTAAAATATATTTTTTAGAAATATCAATTTTTCCCTGGCCCATATCCATCCCGGCCTTTGTAGCAATACTAACTTTATTGCGGTTCTTGCGTAATTTCATCCAGTTACCTATGATAGTCTCCGATTCGCCACCAATACCCGACGCCCAGCGTGAATAAACATCTGCAGTGTCTATCAGTGTAAAACCGGATGCAACATATTGGTCCAGTAATTCAAAGGATGTTTTTTCGTTGATGGTCCAGCCAAATACATTGCCGCCAAATGCGAGGGGCAGTGTTTGTATATCGGTATTGCCAAGTGTTCTTTTTTGCATACTATTTTGATCAGTTATAAAATAAAAAATGTTTTATGAAAATACATAAAACATTTTTAAAAATTAAAATTATATAATATAAAAAGCTAATTCACATCCTGCCCTTTTTCCAGCTTATCTATCATGCTTTGCACTGATTTTTTATTCAGGTCGTCCGGAGCTAATGCTAAAGCGGCTTTTGCGTTGGTTAAAGCAGCTTTATAATCACCATTGGCCGAGTACCCTCTCGTTAAACCGGCGTAAGTTGTAAATTGTTTCGGATTTTTCTTTGCGTTTAACTGAAATACTTCCAACGCTTCTTTATTTTTTTTCTGGCCTAATAATTTCCTGCCGTACTGGTGAAGCTCTATCATGCTTCCCATTGCGTATGCAGCTTTCATAGTAGAGTCTGCTTTTTGTTGTTTGCCAAGTTTTTCAAGAAGCGCGGCATTTGTACTTAAAGTAGTGAAGTTCTTATCAAAACCTACCGCGTTATCGGACCATTGCAGGCCTTCTTCCAAATTGGTATTGTTTTGCAAACACAAACTTGCCGCTTGTTCAGAAACTTCCCATTTAAAGCCATCTTTATTTCTTAGGGCCAAACGAAGATTATCCAATTGTGTTTTTACAAGATCAACTTCTACCTTAAATGGAAAGCTCAATTTCTCCCATTGTAAAGCAACTACCGCAGAATTATCGTTTTGGTTCATGAATTCATATTTTAATCTTTCTACGCTTTTATCTAGCGTAACAGGCTTTATTTTTACACGTAAAACATCTTCGCCCTCGTTGTAAAAATAACTTCCCCACGAGGTGCTGTTCTTTGAAAAGATAAGTGTTGATTCGTTAGGTCCGTAGGCAATAAAAAAGCCGTATTTACCGGCCGGCAAATTTTGCCCTTCTATTTTTACGTCGGTAGAAGTTTCGAAAGTTGTATTTTCGTTAGCGCCGGCACGCCACGGTGATGCTTTTGCGGTACCAAAGCCAAGATTCTCAAAACCCTGGTGTACAATATCTGTTCCGTATATTTTCCCTTCACGGCCTTTAACGCCGGGGCGATCATATTTAATAGTAATTTCAGTAATACCGATCTGCTCGGTGGTGGTTGCTTTTTTGTTACCACCCGGGGGAAGCGATTTTAAAACCTGCGAATAGGATAGCGCAGACGTAAAAAGTAATGCAGTAAAAATTTGAATTGTTTTCATGTGAGATGATTTTAATGATTCGTTGTTGTGATTTATTTATTAAAATTAACTAAAGAGCGCTAAAAGGAATATCCCCCTAAGTGGGGGATATGCAGATAGTAAGAATAAGGTTTAACAATTTTTTTAATTTATAACATTACGCCCAGGATGGTTACGTCATCTACCTGTTCATGACCGGTTTTCCAGTTCTCAAAGGTTTTATCCAGGATCTCTTTTTGTTTTTCAAGTGGCAACATGCAGTTCTCTACCAGCAGATCTTCCAGTTGTTTGTATTTAAACTTTTTGCCTTTTGGCCCACCGAACTGGTCGGGATAACCGTCGGTCATTAAATAAAAAATGGTTCCTTCCTGGTATGGTATCTGGTGAGTTATAAAAGGTTTGCGGTGGTCATTCTTTCCAATAGGTTGTTTGTCTGCTTTTAACTCTTTCATTTCTCTATTAGCAATATGTTCGTTGTCAACAACCGTTTCGGGATTTATATACCATAATTGATTGTTGGCACCGCTCCAGAAAACTTTCTTATTTTTTTTATCTATACATAATAAGGAAATATCCATACCATCTTTTATTTCTTCACCCATTTCGCCTTTTAAAACTTCTCCGTTCTTCACAAATGTTTCAACAACCAGGTCGGTTGTTTTATCCAGGATCTCTCCGGGTTGCACCAGGTTAAAATCTTTTACTGCTTTATCGAGCGCGTTGCTGCATACTATACTAACCATGGCACCCGGTACGCCATGTCCTGTTGAATCGGCAGCTGCAATAAAGATCATTTCGTCATTTGTATACATCCAGTAAAAATCACCGGCAACAATATCTTTGGGCCTATAATACACAAAATTATTTGGTAAATGCTTTTTAAGATCAGCTGTAGAAGGTAAAATAGCATCCTGGATCCTTTTTGCATAATTTATGCTATCGGTAATTTCTTTATTTTTCTCTTCAATTATTTCGTTCTTAAATTTTAATTCATCACGCTGAGATTCTACTTTTTCTTTTTGTTCGGTAATGATGGTGTTTGCTTTTTGTTTAGCACGGTAACCCCTTAAAACAGCGAAGATTAAAAGGATGGATAGCCCCAGACCAATAGTGACCGCAAGAATGGTGGCATTTCGTTTTTTTAACTGTGTTGCCTGCAAGGTTTTATCTTTTTCAAGATTTTGTATCGTTAACTCCTGCTTCTCGGTTTCAAAAAGTGTTTGCATGTGTGCCATTGAATTAGCATTTTCCTTTGAAAACACAGAATCCTTTAAAAGCACAAATTCATCAAGGTAATGCTGAGCCTCATCTGCTTTATTTAAATAAGGTGCAATGGTGGCAAGCATTCTGTACGTTAAAAGCAATTGTTCGGTATTTGTAAGGGGGGTTAAGGCCAATACTTCTTTGCTTGTTTTTTCGGCTCCGAGATAATTTTTTTCGAGTACGTAAATTGAACTTAAGTTGTGTAAATATAAAAGCAGGCTTTGGGTATTATTTATACGTTTACAAATAACAATGGCTTTTAAATAATGCGCTTTCGCTTCTTTATTGTTTCCAATTAAACGGTGCATGTAACCAAGGTTATTATAGGCTCCTGCTAAATTCAGCGAGTCGCCAAATTTGGTATACACGTTTATGGATTTGGCCATAAGGTCAAACGCCAATTGTGCTTTGCCTTCTTTTAAATAACAGCTTGCCAGGTTAGAGCAGCAATTGGCCTCTCCGTATTCATCTCCCAATTTTTTGCACAATGCCAAAGCTTTTTCGCAATAAAATATTTCCTTATCGGTACGGTTTATTTTATCATATAACTGGCCAATGTTGCTATACATTAATGCTAGTTTTGGTTCGTCTTTTCTTTGCTCGTATATATTCAACGCCTCTAAATTTGTAAGCAAGGCCTGTTGGTAATTTCCTGTTTCGGTATAAATAACCGCTATTTTGCTTAACGATGAAGCCACAAGATCTTTTCTTCCGCTGGCCTTTCGAATTTCATAAGCTTTTTTATTATAGAATAAAGCCGAGTCGTTTAATGTTAAACGATAAAAAGAAATAGCCAGATCATTATAAGCCTGTGCTTTTAATAAAGGAGAAGCGTTAACGGATAGTTGAATTTCCTGTATTGCGTATTCTTTAGATTTTTTTGGATTAGATACCGAGTAGATCCAATTGAGATCTGATAAAGCGGAGATGCGGATACTGTCGGATGAATTACCTGAAGCGATCTTAGAAAGTGAATCAACCTGCTTTTGATCTATTTGTGCAAAGGCAAACGAATATGCCAATAAGAGGAATAAAATTAATTTCATATCAAATTATTTTATACTTACTCTTATGGCTATGCCTTAAGGTAAGTTATGGTTTATGTTCTACCATTTCAATGGGATATTTAATACTTTCCTGGATGATCTCTCCCTGCTCGCAAATATCGTCATCATCAAAATCGTAAACCCATTTTATTTTAACAGCAACATTCTCTTTTGACATAGCAACCAGGTTTTGTAAGAACTTTAACATAATGCGAACGCTTGAGGTATTCATGTATTCAAGTCTCAGGGTCAAGGTCAAAGCCGGTGGCGATGTTTTTCTGAATTCTTCTACCCAGGCAAAAAGTGGCTTATAATAATTGTTTGAATCCTCAGGAATTGATTTTCCTGAAATTGAAAGCTCACCATCGGTATTGAAATTTACTCCGGGAGTTTTTAATGTTGACGCAATAATTAAATTTTCCATTCTTTTATTTTTAATTTTTTAAATCGTATTTGCCTTTTCCTGACTTTAAAATATTCTTTAAAAATATTAAATTTTTTGGTATAGAATTGCTTGTTCAAGTGTAGGCACTTTAAAATTAAAAGAATATACCCAGCCAAGGGTATATTTTCTGCTTTTTTTTCGATCGGGCCTTGCAATATACTTAAAGTAAGCGTTTTACAATTCATCGCCTTAATTCAACAATTCACCGGTTTTGCGTTTCGGGGTTTTTTACCCGCAAAGTAATTTTGATCCATAAAATTAAACAAAATGAAAAAAAACTATTCCCTGTTATTAGCATTATTTTTAATGGTATTTGCTTTTAAGATCAAAGCACAAAATCCGGCGCAAAATATTCGCGGAACTGTGGTTGATAAACAGTCTCAATCTGCAATTCCGGGAGCAAACGTTATTGTGATCGGTACCGATCCTTTAAAAGGTTCTGTTACCGATATGGATGGAAAATTTAAGATCGCCGATGTAAACCCGGGGCGTTATGATCTTAAAATATCTTATATGGGTTATAAAGAAATTGTTATGCCAAACGTAGTGGTAACTTCGGGTAAAGAAGTTGTGCTGGATATTGGGATGGAAGAAAATATCAGTTCGTTGAACGAAGTAGTTGTTTCAGGCACAAAGAAAAACGAGACCAATAATGAAATGACCAGTGTAAGCGGGCGGTCATTTTCAATGGAAGAAGTAAACCGTTATGCCGGGGGCCGTTCCGATCCATCGCGTTTAGCGGCCAATTTTGCGGGGGTGAGCTCGCCAGATGATTCACGAAACGATATTGTTATTCGTGGTAATTCGCCAACAGGTGTTTTATGGCGTATAGAAGGTTTGAACATTCCAAACCCAAATCATTTTTCTACTGTGGGTACAACCGGCGGGCCTGTTAGCGCCATTAATACAAACGTTATCAAAAATTCAGACTTTTTCACTTCCGCTTTTCCATCCGAGTACGGTAACGCAAACGCCGGTGTGTTCGATCTTGGTTTTAGAACAGGAAATTCGGAAAAGCGTGAACACACTTTTCAGTTAGGGGCACTTACAGGCTTAGAGGCAATGACCGAAGGCCCCATCAATAAAGAAAAAGGATCGTCTTATTTATTTGCCTACCGTTATTCTTTTACAGGTGTTGCTCAAAAAATTGGTATTCCAATTGGTACAGCTGCCACGCCTTTTTACCAGGACCTTTCTTTTAAGATTAATAGCGGCAATACAAGATTTGGAAAATTTACTTTGTTCGGCCTTGGTGCAAAAAGCAAAATAGATTTTTTACATACAAAAATTGATAGCACCGATCTTTTTGCAAATCCCACACGGGATAGCTATTTCACGAGCGATATTGGTTTGATAGGATTAAAACACTTTATTAAAGTAAATGAGAGGTCTTATTTTAACACCGTTATTGGCGCTACTTACAATGGTTCTAATTTTTTGGAAGACAGGGTCGCTACAGATACAAAACCTTTGCAAAGAGATGTTGAGAATAAAACCAGCCAGTTGCATTATTCAATTAATTTATCGTACAACTCAAAAATAAATTCGAAACTGTTCGTAAAGGTTGGCGCCATTTCAGAGGTGATCAATTTAATTTTAAATGCCCGCGAGCTGGATTCTAGCTCAGTTTGGAATCAATATTGGGATTATAATGATTACACTCTGTTACACCAGGCTTACGCACAAGCCAAATACCGTTTTACAGAAAAACTTACTTTGAACCTGGGTGTGCACGGGCAATTGCTGGCATTAAATAATTCTACCTCTATTGAACCGCGCGTAGGTGTAAAATACCAGATCAACCAAAAAAATACGATAAGCGCTGGTTATGGTATGCATAGCCAAATGCAACCAACAGACGTGTATTTTTACCGTACCTTGAAACCCGATGGTACTTATGATCAAACAAATAAAAACCTGGGCTTTACCCGCAGCCAGCATTTTGTTTTAGGGTATGATATTTTACCTGTAAAAGATTGGAGAATAAAAACCGAAGTATATTACCAGATGTTATCTAATGTTCCGGTAACACAGGTGCCAAGTAGCTTTTCGATGTTAAACTCTGGTGCAAGTTTTTTGCCTAACAACCAAAGCGATCTTAAAAATACCGGCACGGGTACCAACTATGGCGCAGAGTTAACCGTTGAGAAATTTTTTAGTAAAGGATATTATGTATTGATTACGGGTACAATTTACGAATCGAAATATAAAGGCAGTGATAATGTTGAACACAACACCGCTTTTAACGGCAACTTTGTTTACAATGTATTGGGTGGAAAGGATTTTAAGATCGGTAAAGAAAAACGCAATGTATTTTCGGTTGGTGTAAAAATGACACAAGCCGGCGGCCGTTATTATACCCCTATAGATCTTGCAGCTTCGCAGGCAGCTCATACACAGGTTTTGCAAGGAGATGCTTACGCGTTTTCGCAACGTAATCCGGATTTTTTTAGATTGGATGTAAAAACGGGGTTTACATTTAACAGCAGCAAAAGTAAAATAGCGCAAACCATCTCGTTTGACATACAAAATGTAACAAATAATAAAAACGTATTTGCGCAACGTTACAACCCGCTAACTAACCAGATCAACACCGCTTACCAAATTGGCTTTTTTCCAAATTTTGTTTACAAAATCCAATTCTAAATTAACCACAAAGCATATGAAAAAAATACTGATCATCAACGGGCATCCTAAAAAAGATAGTTTTTGTAATGCATTAAGCGATGCCTACCGGTCAGCAGCCTCTGCAGCGGGTAATGATGTTATACAATTAAATCTTTATGATCTTGAATTTGATCCAAACCTTAAGAACGGTTACTCCCGCAAAAATAAAACAGAAAGGGATCTTGAATTTGCACAGGATAAGATAACCTGGGCAGAACATATAGTAATTGTGCACCCGGTTTGGTGGGGCTCAGTGCCCGCGGTATTAAAAGGTTTTTTTGACAGAACATTGCTGCCCGGTTTTGCTTTTAAGTATCGCGAAAATTCGGTTTTTTGGGACAAATTATTGATGGGCAAAAGCGGGCATGTTATTTATACAATAGATACTCCGGTATGGATATACAAATATTTTTATGGGCAGCCTTCGGTTAAACAGGTAAAAGATCGTGTGCTTGGTTTTTGTGGTGTAGAACCTGTAAAAGTTACCGGCATTGGGCCAATACGTAAATCGCAAACAGAGTTTAGGGAAAAGTGGATCGAAAGGATAGGGGCCTTCGGAAAAAATGCTGCGTAACTTTGTAGATTAAATTTTATTACATTTAAGCAATGAGAAAGAACAATATACGTTTTGTTTTTATGATACTTGTAGGCGTCTGCATTTCAATACTACTGGATAGTATGAAAATTGCCGGTGCTCATGAGCATAATAAATTCTGGGATTTTTTTATTTCCATTGCAATTACCATATTGGTTTGGGAAGGTAATTTAAGGATCGATACGCTCATAGACAGGTCTTTCCCCTGGGAGAAGAATCCGGGCAGGCGTATCATCGTTCAGCTTCCGGTAAGTTTGATCTTTAGCGCCGTTGCGATCTACCTTTCGATGGTGGCTTTTAATAAACTGGTTTGCCCTTTGCCTGACGAAACCAAAGATGCCTTTATGTATACGGCTGTTGTTTTAGGAATATTGATTTCAATTATTATTTTGGCTATAGAGGTTAGTACCCAGTTTTTTGGTAATTGGAAAAGGTCTCTCGTTGAAATTGAAAAATACAAAGCAGAAAATCTGCAGGCGCAATTACAAAATTTAAAAAATCAATTAAACCCTCATTTCCTTTTTAATAATTTAAGCGTGTTATCATCCCTGGTGTATAAAGACCAGGATAAAGCCGTTGATTTTATCAACCAGCTTTCTAAAGTGTACCGTTATTTGCTGGATAACAGGAACAGTGAATTAGTGTCGCTCGAAAATGAGCTGGCTTTTATTCAATCGTATACTTACCTGTTGCAGATCCGTTTTGATAAGAATATCAGTTTTGATATTCGGGTGCCGGATGAAAAGACCCATTTAATGTTGCCGCCGTTATCGCTTCAAATGCTTGTTGAAAATGCCATAAAGCATAATGAGATCTCGAATGATTTGCCCTTAACGGTTCATATAAAAATTGAAAACGATATGCTCACCGTTTCAAATAATCTTCAGTTGCGTACTTCTAACGAGATCAGCTCTAAAACAGGACTTCAGAATATCAGAGACCGATATAAATTTTTTACCGACCAGGCGGTTGAAGTAAACAAAACTGAAAACTGTTTCATTGTAAAACTTCCATTATTAAAATAAAATGAAAGCAATAATAATTGAAGACGAAAAATTATCGGCAGAGCATCTTGAAACGCTTTTAAAAAAAGTAGATCCCACTATTAACATCATTGCCAATTTCGATTCGGTTAAAAAAAGTGTAGAAGAATTTAAAAAAGGATTAAAGGCCGATCTGCTTTTTGTTGATATTCATTTGGCCGACGGTTTAAGCTTTGATATTTTTTCTAAAATAGCGGTTGAAACACCTGTAATTTTTACAACCGCTTATAACGAATATGCCATAAAGGCTTTTAAAATGAATAGTGTAGATTATCTTTTAAAGCCAATCGGTATAGAAGATCTGAGGAAGGCAATTGCAAAATACAACAAGTTTAATAATTATAATCACTCTTCGATCCTCGAAAATATTGCCAATGCTTATCAAAGTATTAATAAACAATATAAAAACCGTTTTATGGTTAAAATGGGAGATAATATTTCATCGGTGAAAACCGAAGAGATCCTTCATTTTATTTCAGAAGATGGTATGGTTCTGCTCGTTGCCGAAAATGGTAAACGTTATGTTATAGATTACACGCTCGATAATTTGGAAAGTGTTATTTCGCCGGATGTGTTTTTCAGGATAAACCGTAAAGTGCTTATTAATATTAGCAGCGTTCAAAAGGTAGGACCATATTTTAACAGCCGTTTAAAAATAAACTCTGCCGTTTTAAATGATGAAGATAGTATTGTGAGCCGCGAACGGGTGAGTGATTTCAAGCAATGGCTGGATAAGTAAAAAATGGAAAAGACAAGATGGAAGAAAGAACAGATCCATTTTCCCTTTTACATGTTCCATTTTCCATTTCTTTAGCTATGAATTATAGCATTATTTTATCAGTTACAAATAAAGCCGTTCCTTTGCAGAACCGTGTTTGCAATAATCGACATAGAAACCTGTGGTGGCAAATTTAATTTCCAGCGAGGGAGAATTACAGAGATCTGTATCCTGGTTCATGATGGATTATCAGTAATAGATAAATTTACCACCCTTATTAATCCCGAATGTAATATCTCGCCCTATTTTACCAGTCTCACCAATATCACCAACGAAATGGTGGCCGATGCCCCAAAATTTTACGAAGTAGCGAAAAAAATTATTGAAATGACCGAGAATTGTGTTTTCGTGGCTCACAACGTTGGTTTTGACTATAATTTTGTTAAAGACGAATTCGCCTCTTTAGGCTATAAATATCAACGAGAAACTTTATGCACTGTGCGCTTAAGCCGTAAATTGATCCCGGGAAGGATCTCATACAGCCTCGGTCATTTGTGCGCCTCTTTAGGTATCGAAATATTTGGTCGCCACCGCGCAGAGGGCGATGCAGTGGCTACCGCGCAATTATTCGATCTTTTGATCCAGCTAAAAAACAACAATCCCCAATATAAAAATAAAGGCGTTGTTGAAATAATGACACGCCGTATTGATAACATTAAAAAATACATCCTTAATAAATTACCCGAAAGTTGTGGTGTATATTATTTTTTAAATAAAGAGGGCCAGATCATTTACATAGGTAAAAGCGTAAATATGTATAACCGTGCGCAAAGCCATTTTAATAGTGATGAGCGCAAAAGCAAAAAAATGCTTAACGACCTTTATAATGTAGATTTTGTTGAAACAGGCAGCGAAATAATCGCACTGTTACTGGAAGCGGAAGAGATAAAAAAACATAAACCGCTTTATAACCGAAAAAGTAAAGCCGATATTTTTACGCATAGCATAGATTGGTTTATGAATAAAGAAGGCATTGTTAACTTTAAAATAGTGCCTTATGAAGAATCTGAGAATTCGCTGGTGGCGTTTACAAATTATTTAAGTACCCGCGAAAGACTTGAAAATTGGATTGACGAACATACGCTTTGTTTGCAATATTGTTCGTTGACCAGCGAAGGCAGTTTTTGTTTTAATCACCAGATAAAAAAATGTAATGGCATTTGTGCACGCGAAGAAGAAATTGAAGAATATAATAAACGTGCGCAAAAAATAGTTGCTCAGTATAGTTTTCATCATCCTGATTTTGTGATCATAGAAAAGGGCAGAAGGGTTGATGAGAATGTGGCTATACTTATCGAGAACGGGCACTATGTAGGTTATGGCTATTTTGATAATTCAGATAATTTCTCATCAAGAGAAGAACTGGCTGGCATGGTAAACCGAAAAACCTATTACCCTGATGCGGATGGAATTTTGCAAACATGGATGCGAAAAAGCAAAAGAAAAATAATTGATTTTAAAACTGAGCAAAATTTTGAGGAACAATAAAAAAAATCCCGCCGGTATGTGGCGGGATTTTTTGACTATTAACTCATCCTTCCTCTCTTATCTGTACAAACTTACATTTCCCTTTTTATCATACGCGGTTCCGTCTTTACCTGTTCCTTTTATGATATAAAAATAAGTACCGGCTGCTGCTTCTTTGCCCCACATGTTTTTGCCATCCCACGCAATATTTCCGGTATTACTGTTTGTTTCAAAAACCTTATTGCCCCAACGATCAAATATTACCGTATTTAATTCTGTTATGTTGGCAACATGCAAAAAGAATATATCGTTGTTGTTATCGTTATTTGGTGTAAAAACATTTGGTACTTCCATTTTAGAAGGGATATCTACCGTAATTATTTTTACCACCGTATCGCGACAACTGCCTTTGCTAACAAACATGGTTACAGAATAAGTGCCAGGATTCACATATGTAGCAGATGGCGAAGTGCTCACTAACGGTGTTATCTGTGTATTGCCATTACCAAAGCTCCATGCCGAAACGATACTCGCCGTTGGAGTGGTACTCGATGATGAAGACGATAAATTTTGAAAGCTAACCGTTAGCGGTGCATAACCACTTGTTACGCTCGGGTTAAAATCACCATTCAATCCACCGTTGATAACAGTAACCTGCCCCTGGCTTATACAACCGTTTGCGGGGTTGGTCACAAAAATATTATATTCACCGGGTGCGTCTACCGTTGTTACCGAACAGCTCAGGCAGCCAAACGAAACCGTCGGAATGGTTCCCCACGCATAAGTAAAGCCGGTTGTTGTGCCTGTAATAATTGGATAAATGGTTGCATTTATCGCCGCGCAGTCCAGAACAAATGGTGCCGGCGCATTAGGTGTATTTACAATGGGATAGATTCGGTTATCGGCTATAGTTTTTGTAGCAACAGCGGTGCAACCATTATTTTGATCCATAACCACCAATGTGTATGCATTACTTGCCGTAGCTGGAGTAAACGCAATATAATTAGATGAATTGGCCAGCGTTGGTTGAGGCGAAGGACCAGACCACAATAAACCTGTTACACCTAAACTATGAGGAAATGCCGCTGAAACTGCGTTCGTATAACTTGCATTGGTTAAGCTAACGGTTGGTGTATTGCAGGTAATAGAATTACCACCGGTAATCGAAGCAGTTGGCCTTGAAATATTTTGATAAATAGTTAAGGTCTGACTGCTTTTACATTTATTGATATTATCGGTGATGGATAGCGTATAGGTGGCTACAACAGTATTGGTTGTATTGGTTGTTGTAAACACAGTTAAAGTATCGTTTGGTAATTGTCCGGCCGGAGGCCCTGGAAATGCCCAGCTGTACGAAACGTTAGATGTTGTACTTGTACCTTGCAATAACGTACTTGGTACTTTACAGGTTAACGTTTGCTGGTTTGCCGCAGCTGATATCTGCGGTGCAAAGGTATTAGTGAATATGGATACCGGTACCGCAGTTTCGCAGCCATTGGTGTTATCATGCACAACAACGGTATACTGGCCGGGTGTATTTACTGTATATACGCTTGGGCCGGTTAAAGGGTCCAACGTGTAACTTCCCGAAAAACTTGGAGGCAATAATGTGTAAGATACCGGGCCCCCGGTTGGCGGGCTTGATGATGAGGTATACGTATTAACATTAGAGATACTGATAGACGTTAAGCTGGTACTGCCACAGCCAATTGTAAATTGTTGCGGGCAAGTAACACTGTATGTAGGAAAACCGGACGTAGATGTTACAGTGACCGTTTTACAAAAACTACAACCGTTAATATTATCGGTAATACAAACTGTACTTACACCAATTGGCGCCGGAAAAACAGAAATGGTACCGTTAACACATGCCGGGCCGGTAGAAAAAGGAGAGGTCCAGCATTGAGTTGAGTTTACTGCGGTACTAGTTGTAACAGCTGTAAATGTTGCCGGCGAACCAATGGGACAAGCTATGTTTTGTGAACCCGGCGTAACTGTTAATGTTGGCACAGTTGTATTAATGCCAATGGCAAAAACCGAAAAAGAACTACAACCGGTAGCAGCATCGGTACCGGTAACAGTGTATTGCGTGTTGTTGCTAAAAGTAACATTTGTTCCGCTTGCAGTGCTGCTTAAACTTACCCACGTATATGTTAATGCACCAAATGTATAATTGCTGGTTGCAATATAATTGATATTTGGATGTGCGCAGGTGATGCTGTTAGAACCTGTTACATTTGTGATAGTAAACGTTGGCGCAGGGGCTGCGCCGTTAATGTTTACAGTAGCACTGGCAGTACATCCTAACGGGTCGGAGGCTGTTACAGTAACAGGTCCTGTTGAAATAGGATATGATGCCTGTGTGGATGTTGATGTAATCGACAATGGATTTGGCGACCATGAAATAGTAGAAGCTACCGAGGCAGATCCCGCAGTGGTGCATGATGCGATGGCAATAGTTCCTCCGCAGGGAGCCTGTTGAACAGATGCAAAGACCTGGGGTGAAGGTGTAATAGTAACGGTGATGATTCGAATGATAGGCGCGCAGGAACCCGGAGGATTCATAGTTAAACTGATGGTACCTGAAAATGTTGTAAATAAAGTATTATTTGTAACAGATGGTATGGTGTATGGGGGATTAATACCTGTACCGCTCCACGAATAAGGTCCAAGGCCGGGAGGCGCAATAATAGTAGCACCGGTGGCGCCGCAGGTTGGCAATGTAATGGAAGGTGTTCCTGCCGGAAACGGATTATTATTTCCAATAATGGTCATTGGCGAACATTTCGAATCAAAATAAACATACGCACCATGCCCGCCAGCTGTACAATCTACAACAGTAACGTCTATTTGAATTTGATTGTTCATATAAGGCGTAAGATCAATTGCAGAGGCTGTCCAGTTAGAATAAACCCACGAGCCTCCGCCAATAGCTGTTTGAAATACAGGGCCGCCGGGTGGGATCGTGAATGAACAGGATGCGCCGGGTACCGCTACGGAAATATTAGGACAGGCTAAAACAGTAGATGCATTTGTAACCGTATTTGTAACAGTAATTTGTATATTAAAACCAGGCTGATCGCAACAGCTATGCGAGCCATCTTGTATCACCGGTAAATAGGCATATTGAAATAATGCATTATTGGGTGTGACAATAAATGTTTTAGATGCTTTTGCTGCTTTAGCGCCGGCAGTGGCGTCATTCAATTTCAAAAAACAATTACCCGAAGGTGTTGTGTTTGAAGCTGAATTAAAATAGGAACTTATTTGCCCCGGAATTTTTGGGTCAACTGTTGGTGCGCTAAAAACTGTGTAATTATTATTTGCTGAAAAAGTAGGGGGCAGGCAGGATAAAAAAGCACCGGTAACACCTGATTGCATAACCCAGCCTTGCACAGGGTTTGGAGCATTTATCTGGGAAGTGGCCAGTTCAAAGTCTTCATTATTGCAACCGCCACCGGCAACCAGCATAGATTTTAATAAAGCCGCTTGTATGTACCGAAAATTACTGTTCGTGTTTTCTGTTTTTAAATTGAATTTCTTTTTTATATACGTTCGTTTTTGATCGTACATAAATAATTTATACTCCAACCCATAAAGTTTTGCAGCAGTTGCGTTGGCCGAAGCAGAAGGTTCATCAAAGCCAGCAATAGAATCGCCGGCAAAGATGTAAGATGTTTTAAGATCCACTTGTGCTTGTGTTTTATTTACATTTAATGCAATAACAGCCCAGAGGATCACGAATATTTTACGTGTCGCTTTCATTTTTTTTATTTTAAGGTTAAAGATTATTTAGTGCCAAAAACAGTTTTACAACAACCGTGCCAAAATAAAAAATATGTTAAAAAGCCCGGTATTAGAGTGATTGGGAGGTAATGGTTAAATTTTTAAATAAACAAATAATTAAGTTTCGTTTTTTTTCTTCAACTTTATAATAAACAAAAAAATATATTTTGAACGATTCGGTAATTATAGAGCAAACAAAAAAGTGGATAAAATCCGTAGTAATAGATTTGAATTTTTGTCCCTTTGCTGCCAAAGCATTATTAAAAAAAAGTATTCATTATAATGTATTAGTTAATGCAGATCTGGAAAACAGTCTTGAAACTTTGATAAAAGAAATGCATTACCTGGATACTAACGAAGACATTGAAACTTCTTTTATTATTCTTCCAAATAGTTTTTCTGATTTTAATGATTACCTCGATCTTGTTTCTGTGGCCGATGAATTAATAGCAGATGAAGGATATGAAGGTATTTACCAGTTGGCAAGCTTTCATCCTGACTATTGTTTTGAAGGCGCTTCAAATGATGACGCAGCTAATTACACCAATCGTTCGGTATATCCGATGTTACATTTGTTAAGAGAAGAGAGCATTACCAAAGCTCTTTCATTATATAAACACCCTGAGCTTATTCCGGAAAATAATATAAAGCTGGCTCGGGAAAAAGGATTGCAGTATATGCAAATGCTTCGCGCGGCTTGTTTAAATTCTTAACCGCTTAGGCCTCTATCAATGCACGATGAACTTTAAGATCTTGTTATTTTTATATATTGTGCTTAAACTATTCCGAAAGGTTCTTTTTAAAAGCTTCTTTAAATGTAAAAGTAAAAGCGCTTCCTTTTTTTCTGTCAATAGTTAAAACAGTATCGATTTGTTCTGCTAATAAATGTATCAATTGGATTCCAAAACTTTCCTTTTCATTTTTATCAAAATTCTTTGGTAATCCTTGTCCATTATCGCCAATGGTTAAAGAGTTTCTGTTTAAGGTTATAAATATCTTCCCTTTATTTTTAGAAAAAGCATATTTAAAAGAGTTACTTATCACCTCATTCATGATCAATCCAATCGGGATCATTTTGTCGATCTCAAAAGAAAAATCGTTTGGTATTGAAAGGTATAATTTTACAAACGGCTTGTTATAGGTGCTTCTTAATTGATTAAATATATGTGTAGAGTAGTCGGATAATTTTATGCTGCTAAAATTTGTACTGGCATACAACATTTCATGGATCAACGCCATGGATACTATTCTATTTTGACTTTCAGAGACCAATTCAGAAAAATGCAGATTGTTTTCTTTTTCGGCGTGCAACCGTAATAAGCTTGTAATTATTTGAAGATTATTTTTTACCCGGTGATGAATCTCTTTTAAAAGAGTTTCTTTTTCTTTTACAGCATTATTAAGTTTTTCTTCTACCTTTTTTCTTTCAAAGAACAAGGGCACATCGTATTTTTTTACGCGTTTATATTTAACCGATTCTTTTTGCAGGTAAATATTTATTTTATCAGGTGGTGCCATAATAAATGTACAGTTCTTGTCTCCCTTTGCCCGGCAGGTAATTTCTACTGCCGTAAGATCAATTCCAAAACTTTCCTCGCACCAACCCGACGAGTAGCCGGCATTCATCGTACACACCGGAAAATCAGGCTTTTCTTTAGATCGTATCCATGAGTCGGCTTCAAATGAAAAAGGGTGATTATATTTTAAATAAAAATTTTTATCCGGACTCGGTCTGCTCTCTTCCAATATATCCACAAAGGCCCAGCCGGTGTATGCAAAATGTACAGGCCCGGCCGCCATTTTCGAAATAGGATCTTTTAATTTCATTTTCGAATGAAAGTTCTTTGCGTCTTCCATGCCAATTAAATGGGCCATATCAAATAAGAGGTTGCGGCCTATCTTTATCGCTTCAGGTAAAGGCCTGTCGGCATACAGTTTTATGATGTTCTTAAAAAAATCATTCGCTAACGATTCGGCACGCATTAGTACGTAACGCTGGCCGTTAACTTCAATTTTTGATGAGCCCGGGTTTGCCTTAAAGGATTCGAAGTATTTTTTTACCGTTAAAGATGCTTTATCAAAGATCGGTTTCATTTCTTTCGGACTCTTTACAACGGTTTTATCCGAAAAGAAAAAAGATGTTTTCTTTTTTAGGGCTTTATTTTCTTTCTCAAGCTCTTTTATCCGTTTTTTTAAATTTATTATCGTTGTAGTCGATTTCAAATCATTAATTGTATAATATTTTAAATTGAGATCGTTTTATTTTAGTTGATAATCTATAAGGCTGTGAGCGTCACCAACGGACGAGGTAGTTTGTACCAGGCCAACTCCCATTGCATAATAATATTGAGTAAAAAAGTTAAGAGGGATCAAATTCCCATTCATCATTAATTTACTTTCAGCTTCTATAAAAATAATGTTGCTAAAATTTTTTCCGGCAACATCCATTTGTTTACCTGTTTCCTTCACGGTCATTATTAAAACGCTGTCAAGACCATTCGCTTTAAATTTTATTTCCCAGCTATCCCCTTGTTTTAATGTGTCTTTTAAAAATACCTGGAAACCGCTTTCATCATCATACTTTGTCAAATAATTTGAGCCTTCCGTTTTTAAAAGAGTGTCTTTGTTAACACTTGAATTGAACATGGTAAACAAATTCGGATCTCCTGCATCAACACTTTTAATAGAGTTGGTATAAGTTGTACCGTCTTTCATTTGATAGGTCCATGTGTTCCCAACTTTTGCCGGGTAATAACTTGATGCGTTTGTTGAACTCATAATTTTATTTTTTGGTATATAAATTTAAGATAAATTTTGATATGGCTAAATAAAATTTATTGAGAGGTATAAAACAAAAATAAAGGCGGATAAAATACCCGCCTTTATTTTTGTTAATGAAAAAATGTTTATAGGGCAAAGCCATAATAGGCACGCGCACCATTTGGATAAAATCCTTCAATTAGCACTGTACCCGATTTGTTTTCGAGTGCGTTGGTAATATCCTGGGTATTACTTACTTTTTTCTTATCAATGCTGGTAATGATAAAGCCTTCTTTTATGCCTACTTGCGCTAATTTGCCAACAGATAGTTTTTTGATCTTAACACCATTGTCTATTCTGAATTTTGCCAATTCAGCGCTGGTCATTTCTTCAAAATCAGCGCCTAAAGCCGACATTGATTTTTTTGCGATCTCGCTTTTCTTTACCAGGCTGGTTGTATTATCCAGGCTTTTTAGCGTTACGGCCATATCCATTTCTTTGTTGTTTCTTACTGCAACTATATTGATTTTATCTCCTGGCCTGTATTTACTCAGTTGTTCCTGCAGTTCGCTTACGCTTCCAACATTAACATTTTGAATCTTAGTAATTACATCTCCTTCCTGAATGCCCGCATCTTCGGCACTTCCACCCTGCGTTACACCATTTACATAAATACCTTTCAAAAGTTTTATGTTTTTATCAGCAGCAAACTTGGCATCAACATCTCTTATACTTACACCAAAATAAGCTCGCTGAACTATACCAAACTCAACAAGATCGCTCACAATTTTTTTAACAATATTTACGGGTACTGCAAAAGAATAGCCCTGGTAAGCACCGTTATTCGACGCTATAGCAGTATTTATCCCTATAAGTTCGCCGTTTACATTTACCAACGCACCGCCACTGTTTCCCGGGTTAACAGCTGCGTCGGTTTGTATGAACGATTCAATAGGACGTTTGTTATTGTCAAGGATATTGCTTCTGCCTTTGGCGCTGATAATGCCGGCTGTTACAGTACTTTCAAGATTAAATGGGTTACCAACGGCAAGCGCCCATTCGCCAACTTTTACAGTTTCGCTATTACCATAATTTAAAAATGGCAGATCTTTTTCTTTGATCTTAACCAAAGCAACGTCGGTACTTGCGTCGGCGCCAATAACTTCACCAACATAGGTTCTTCTGTCGTTTAAAACCACTTCAATTTTGTCTGCGCCGGCCACAACATGGTTGTTTGTTACAATGTAGCCATCGCTGCTTATTATTACACCGCTGCCACTGCCTTCCATGCTGTAATTTTGTTGCCTTTTTTGCGGGCCGTAAAACCACTCGGCAAATGGATCGTAGTTTAGGTTATTTACCTGCTCACTTGTGGTTTTAATATGCACTACGGCGTTAACTGATTTTTCGGCTGCGTTTGTAAAATCAACGTTAAGCCCCGAACTCGTGTTTCCGCTATAATTTGTAAGATGAATATTCTTTTGTTCAAAAGGCTTTGTGATTTGATCTGTATTATTCTTATCGCCTGAATAAAAATAACGGGCGCTTGTTAGGCTTATTAGTCCTCCTAAACACGCCACAAAAAGGGTTGACATGAACTTTTTCATAGCTTTTTATTTTGTTTTTAGATTATAAACGTAAAGGTAATACGGTTGTTACTTTTTTGGTTTCTTTTTAACAAACCTTAACCGGCGCACCAAAAAAATTGCTAAATTTACTCTGGAAAAATTAAATGAGAATTAAGCGTAAAATACCAACCTTTGTTTTTGGATTATCGATCGGGCTTATAGTTGGCGTTGGATTTTTTGTTTTTAAGATAAATGATCTTTTTAATAAAATAAAAGATTCGGCATCGTCGCAAATCACTGTAGTTGAACAGCAGGTTAAAGACAACGATAAGGAGGATGAAGAGAAGAAAAAGAATAAAGAACGGTTTAAAATAAACCTTGGTAAAACAAACCCGGTAAATTATTCGGAAGTAGATAGCCTTATAAGAGACAATACCGAAATTAATGTTGCCACCGACGAATTGCTATCTGTAAAAAATGTGAAAGTGATCAGGATCAATCCTGCCGGCCAGGCAAACGATTCGTTAGCAGCTCAAATTGCCGGCGTAAAAGAAAACAATTCTGATATTTATTTTATTGAGTTCTGGAAAACACCGCTTAACTCCAAAGGATACCGTTTTTCTAAGAACAAAGTACTGCTTTACGGTTTTCTCGATTATAATAATGTATCGTTATATGAACTGGATAACGCCTATTACATTAAAAGCTCTGACCAGGTTTACAAGCTTTTTTATGGTGCAGATTTTAAATCGCTCGAAAGAGTTGTTGATTCAGATCTATTAGCAAAAATTAACTAATCTACTATGCAGCTTTCGTTTTATAAATACCAGGGCACGGGTAATGATTTTATTTTAATAGATAACCGTTTAAATGAGATCTCATTAAGTAACGAGCAGGTTAAATTTTTGTGTGATCGTCGCTTTGGTATTGGTGCAGACGGGTTAATGCTGTTGGAATTAGAACCCGGATCGGATTTTAAAATGGTATATTATAACAGTGATGGCAACCCAAGCAGTATGTGTGGCAATGGCGGGCGCTGTATTACCGCTTTTGCAAAACAACTGGGTATTATTGATAACAAAGCAAAATTTTTGGCTATAGACGGTATACACGAGGCAACAATTGATGAAAATGAAATTGTTTCTTTAAAAATGCAGGATGTAAAAAATGTTGAAGTGGGCGACGACTATTTTTATTTAAACACCGGGTCGCCGCATTACGTAAAAATCGTAAATGATGTAGAGCATTTTGATGTAAAAACTTCAGGAGCTTTTATTCGTTATAACGAAAGATTTAAAGCAGAAGGAACCAACGTTAATTTTATAGAAAGGTTAGAGGATAGTTTATTTGTACGCACATATGAAAGAGGTGTAGAAGATGAGACCTATTCTTGCGGCACAGGTGTTACAGCCGCTGCATTGGTGGCTGCTGTTAAAGGAATTTCAAATGGCAAAAATAATTGCTTGATAAAAACACTGGGAGGAAACCTGGAAGTTAAATTTGAAAGAGTATTAGATAAGAATTTTTATAACATATGGCTCATTGGTCCTGCCATGCAGGTATTTAAAGGCACAATAAATTTAACGTGATAAGCGAAAAGGTCAATATAAATGTTAAAACTACAGCTTATAGTCCTGAATCTTTAAAAAAAGATTCCTGGATCGTTGTATTGCATGCAAATATGATTCCCCCGCATATTGGCCTGTTAATTGACGGAAAGTATAATTCACTTACAATAAAAGGCCAGGAACTGGATGTTTCTCTGGAGGCGTTGCTTAAAACCATTGCTATAAAAAAAGAGGAAAGTATTTTTATAAAATTAAAAAAGCATCCTGTTTTTAGTTTAGAATACCAGGAAAACATTTTTAAAGAGATCATAAAACGTTCTGAACCTATTAAACAAAATGGCGCAACCTGTCTTTCGCCAGTAAAAGTATTTTTTGAAGAATTTTATGCTGTACAAAATTTAAAGACAGAGCTTTATTTTGAATTTATGAAGCGCCTAAACGAGAATGCATATCTCGAATATGCTTTTTCTTTAAACTTTGACGTAAAAAATAATAAATTGGAATTGCCTTTTTATACTATTGAAGAATTAGACGACATTATTAAAACAAAACGTATACTTTATAATAAGGATTAATGTTTTTGAACGGAGAAAATATTTCGATCAGGGCTCTTGAGCCGTCCGACGCCGATATTTTATATCGTTGGGAAAATAACCACAGCCTTTGGGAAGTTAGTTATACACAAACGCCATTCTCTAAAGCAGTATTGGATGAATTTGTAAATACTGCTTACCAGGATATATATACCAACAAACAATTGCGTTTAATGGTGAGCAAAAACGGTACTAACGAAACCATTGGTATTATTGATATGTTTGAGTTTGAACCACAGCACGCACGTTGCGGCCTGGGTATTTATATTCATGACGATCATCGTGGAAACGGTTTTGCCTCAGAATGCATTAAGCTGGTTACTTTTTACGCTTTTTCCACCCTTCATTTAAAACAGGTATTTGTTCATGTAAATCAAACCAATGCAGCTAGCCTGGCTTTGTTTGAAAAGGCAGGCTTTGAAAAAGTAGGTTTAAAAAAAGCCTGGCACAAAAAAGGCATTAATTCTTTTGAAGACGTTTGGTTTTTGCAACTAATAAATACGGGTGCCTAAAAAAGTTCATATATTCTTATCTGTTACAATTGCATTAGTTGGATTACTAAAATTTTGCGATACACCTCATACTAAAAGCGTAACAGAAATTCCAAAAAAAGATTCCTCACTTTATCTTAATCATTCCGATTCTGCCAAATATGTTGGTATGAATACCTGTAAGCTTTGCCATCAGGATATTTATAACACATTTATAAAAACCGGCATGGGCAAATCTTTAGGACTTGCTACTAAAGAAAAATCTGCAGCCGATTTTTCTAACGCAAGTATTTATGATAAATTCTCAGATATGCACTACAAGGCTTTTTGGGATAAAGACAGTTTATATTTTAAAGAGTATCGTTTGCAGGGAAAAGATACTGTTCATTCACGTACCGAACAGGTAAATTTTATTATTGGTTCGGGGCAGCATACCAATTCGCATTTGCAAAATGTAAATGGTTACTTTAACCAAATGCCAATGACCTTTTACACGCAAAAAAAACATTGGGACCTGCCGCCAGGTTTTGAAAACGGTTTTAATACCCATTTTTCGCGTAAAATAGGTTTAGAATGTATGAGTTGCCATAATGGTTATCCAAATTTTGTTTTAGGTTCAGAAAATAAATACATAAGTATACCAACCGGTATTGATTGCGAGCGCTGCCATGGGCCAGGAAGTATTCACGTAGCCCAAAGACAAACAGGCGCTAAAGTAGATACTTCTAAATTTATTGATTATTCCATTGTAAACCCCGCCAAATTATCTATCGATCGCCAGTTTGATCTTTGCCAGCGCTGTCATCTTCAGGGAAATGCAGTCTTAAAAGAAGGTAAATCTTTTTACGATTTTAAACCGGGCCAAAAACTCAGCGATTTTATCTCTGTATTTCTTCCAAAATATAAAAATGCCGATGACGAATTTATTATGGCTTCGCATGCCGATCGTTTAAAACAAAGCGCCTGTTTTATAAAATCATACGAAAAGATACAAAATAAAAATTCGTTAAAGCCGTATAAAGAAGCAATGACTTGTATAACTTGCCATAACCCGCACGTAAGCGTTAAAGAAACAAACACCAATGTGTTTAACGATGCATGTAATAATTGCCATCAATCATCAAAAGTAAGCAGTGAGCAATTGTTAGCACTTCAGGCCACGCATCGCCAACTTAAAAACTGGAATAATTGTGTTAGCTGTCACATGCCACTTTCCGGATCTATTGATATTCCTCACGTTTCGGTGCACGATCATTATATCCGCAAACCGGTTTCAAAGGCCGAACAAAATAAGATCAAAACATTTGTAGGTCTGTATTCTATCAACGAAAAAAATCCATCCGCGCTTACAAAGGCGCAGGCATACATAAACCAATACGATAAATTTGATCAAAACAATCCTTATCTCGATTCCGCAGCTGCTTTATTAAAGGATAAAACAGCCAACGACCTGTTTACAAACCTTCGCGCTCTGATACAACTGAACTTCATTAAACAGGATTTTCAAAAAATAATTGCGTACGTTAACCAGGCAGGCGAACAAAAATGCTACAACATATTATTTACAAAACAATCCTATGATAATACCGATGCCTGGACTTGTTACCGTATAGCAGAAGCATATTTTTATACCAATAATGCACCGGGTTCGGTAAAATGGTTTAAGCAGGCCGTTAACCTGGCACCTTACAATCTAAGTTTTAGAAATAAACTCGGAACCACTTTGGCCGCTTTAAATAATTTTAATGATGCCATCGAACAATTTGATTTTGTGTTGAAAGAAAATCCAAAAAATGTTTCTGCGCTTACCAACCTGGGTTTTATAAGGTTAAGCCAGGGGCAACAAGCCGAGGCATTTAGATTATATACATTTGCACAAAAAATGGATCCCGATTATGAACCTTTATTATTAAATTTAGCGGGTTATTACGCTTTTACAAAAAATAAAAAAGAAGCTATAAACTATTTGCAGATAATTTTAAAAAAGAATCCAAATAATCAAAAAGCAAAAATGGCTTTACAACAAATTGAACGAATGTTATGAGTAAAAAAGGCAGATCTAAAATAATAAGCTTAATTCTTGTTCTTGCATTTGCAGCCGGAGGTTATTTTTTGTATCAAAAATATCTTGGCGGGGCCATCAATTTAAAAGATAAAAATTACACATACATCTATATCGAAACAAACGACACCTTCGAAGATGTGATAAGTGATATTAATTCAGAGAATATTATCGACGATGTTAAAGCATTTGAGTTCCTGGCAAAAAAGATGGACCTTGATAAAAACATTCATCCCGGCAAATACCGTATCACCAACGGTATGACCAAGCGCCAGATCATTAACCTTATAAAATACAACAAACAGGAAAAAGTAAAACTAACCCTTAATTCACAAATTCATAATCTGGAAGAGTTTGTTACATATGCAGACGATAAATTAGAGATGAATGAAGAAGACCTTGAGAATTATCTTACAGATGAAAAAAAGCTGGATGACAATTTCAGGCTGGATCCCGAAACCGCTTTTGCGCTGGTTGTTCCGGGTGTTTATGATGTAAGCTGGGCAATTAGTACGGATGAACTTTTTGCAGCGTTAAAAAACGAATACGATCTTACCTGGAACGAAAAAAGAAAAGGCCTGGCAAAAAAAATAGGTTTTTCAGTTGTTGAAGTGATCACACTTGCCTCTATTGCCCAATCAGAAAGCGCAATTGAAAGCGAACAGGAAAAGATAGCCGGCGTATATATTAACCGCATTAAAAAAGATATGTACCTGCAGGCCGACCCGACATTAAAATTTGCAAACAAGAATTTTGATGTACAACGTGTTTTAGATAAAGATAAAGAGATCGATTCGCCATATAATACTTATAAATATAAAGGGTTACCTCCCGGCCCTATTTGCCTGGTGTCAACATCGGCTATAGATGCGGTTTTAAATCATGCAAAGCATAAGTTCATTTTCTTTTGCGCAAAGCCTGAACTTAACGGGTATTCTGATTTTTCGAGTACGTATGAAGAGCATTTAAAATATGCTAACGCCTACCAAAAGGCTATGGATAAAAGAGGAATAAACCGATAAAATGCTTACTTTTGAAAAACCCGTTAAAGGATATTTAAGCGTAACAGAATATAAAGCAAAATAGTTATGGCAATAGACAACAAAATAGAAGAGAAAATAAAATTACTGCAGGATAAATATGCTCAAATGGGCCAGGATATTAATAGTTACCTGGATGGCCTTTTATTATCTAATTATTTAACCTATTGGGATTACACGCAGGTAGAGACTTTGTTAACGTTGCAAAACCCGAAAACTGATTTTCCAGATGAGCAGATCTTTATCATGTATCACCAGATCACCGAACTTTATTTTAAACTTGCCTTACACGAATTTGAACAAATAGGAAATAATGGACCTGATATTTTACCAAACGGTAAATTAGTTGGATGGAAAGAGAAACTCGATGCGAATTTCTTTATTGAAAGGGTAGGGCGCATTAATCGTTATTTTGAAGCACTTACCAAATCTTTTGAGATCATGATCAACGGTATGGAGAAAGAACAATTCCTGCGTTACCGTATGGCATTGCTACCTGCAAGTGGTTTTCAAAGTGCGCAATACAGAAAAATAGAGATCTGCTCTACAGATTTTTTTAACCTGGTAGATAAAGATATACGGCCAACACTGAAAGACAAAAACCCGTCTATCGAAGAAATGTTCAAATATATTTATTGGAACAAAGGCGCAACGGAATTAAGTACCGGTAAAAAAACATTAACGCTTTTGCAATTCGAAAAAAAATACTCTAAAGATTTTATCAGTCTTGGACATGAATACCAAACAAAAAATTTGTGGGCAAAATATAGATCTTTACCGGAAGCAGACCAAAAAAATATAAAAGTGATAAATGCTTTAAAAGAGCTGGATGTAAATGTAAATGTAAACTGGCCTTTGGTACATTATAAATCTGCTGTGCAGTACCTGCAGCAAAATACCGAAGATATTGCAGCAACCGGGGGTACCAACTGGCAAAAATATTTGCCGCCACGTTTCCAGAAACGTATTTTTTATCCCGAGATCTGGTCGGCACAGGAAATTGAAGACTGGGGCAAGGGCTGGGTAGTAACAAACGTTTTTAGAGAAAACAAATAACTCTAAGCTAGAAGCAAAAAACCAGAAACCAGAAACCAGGAATAATATGTCTATCCAAGTAAATAATATCACTAAACTTTATGGCGCTCAAAAGGCGTTGAATAATGTGTCGTTTGAGGTTGGCAGCAATGAAATTGTTGGTTTTTTGGGCCCTAATGGCGCCGGTAAAAGTACCATGATGAAAATACTTACCTGTTACATTCCGCCTTCAGAGGGTAACGCAAAAGTATGTGGTTTTGATATTACCAGCCAAAGCATAGAAGTAAGAAAACAAATTGGTTATTTGCCCGAACATAATCCGTTATACCTGGATATGTATGTAAAAGAATTTTTAGAATTTGTGGGAGGGATCTATAAAATAAAAAATATTAAAGGCCGTGTAAAGGATATGATCGAGATGACAGGCCTGCAAATTGAGCAAAATAAAAAGATCGGCGCGTTAAGTAAAGGATATCGCCAGCGTGTTGGTTTGGCCCAGGCAATTATTCACGATCCTAAAGTACTGATCATGGATGAGCCAACAACCGGTTTGGATCCAAATCAGTTGGAAGAGATCCGCGGCCTGATCAAAGCACTTGGCAAAGAGAAAACCGTTATGCTTAGCACGCATATTATGCAGGAAGTAGAGGCCATCTGCGATCGCGTGATCATTATCAACAAAGGAGAGATCGTTGCCAACGACGAAACAAAAAACCTTCAGAAAAATACAACACAACAAATTATTACCGTTGAATTTGATAAAGAGATTTCTGAAAAATTACTCCGCAATATTGCACATATTGAAAAGGTAAATCAGTTAAGTGGAAATACCTGGCAATTGATCTCCACATCTAAAGAAGATGTACGTAAAGACATTTTTAATTTTGCTGTTGCCAATAATTTAAGCGTATTAACCTTAAATAAAGAGGAGCAAAAAATGGAAGATGTGTTTAAGGAACTTACCAAAAAGTAATTTTCGTGATGGAACGCAGATAATACTGATCAAACAGATTTTCACAGATTAAATTTCACGTTTTTCGCTAAGATTATAGTTTTTACTTTATTTAAAATATTAGCTTATAATATTTTATTAGGTTTTCCGTTATTTGGAAATTAAAAGTAAAACTAAATGAAAAAATATATTTTCATAATACTTATTTTATTGTTTTTATTGCGTGTTATAAATGTAATTATAAACGATGACAGGATTAAATTGGATGGTTTTTTTGCTGAAATAGAAAGTTCGTTTTTCTTTGATGATACCAAATATTCGGGTGAGTATACTCATGGAAAATATTTGAAAATAAAATTAGGTATGACTGAAAACGAAGTTTTAGAAATCCTTGGAAAACCGTTAGCAACGTTTAAACCACATGAGCATTCTAAAAAGTACAAATATTTGCTCCAAAAATCAAAATCATTTAATTTGTATTATCCCAATGATACAAGTTTAATTAAACATAATGTATATGTATACAGTTTTCATCCTTCCAGAGGTTATTATTACAGAATGAGACATATTTGTTTTGATGAAAATAAGAAAGTGAATAATATAATTAATTGTTTTTATACCCAGTCGGACTAAAAAAATCAGCGCTAATCTGTCAAATCTGTGTCATCTGTGTTCCATCGCGCTATGGCCGATACGAAATTTTATAAGGATATTCTCCTTTTTTTGCAGGTGTTGTTGTAAAATTAAATTTATCTAACGATTTTAAGATCTTAACTACTTCCTCTTTTTGTTGTTTGGTAAGATCGTAACCGTTTGTGATCTCAGCTTTTGTTACTTCTTTATTTTCGTTCACAAAAAGTGTAGCATCAAATTTCTGGTTTAAATTTGCCGTTGTTAGTTTATTTTTAAGATCAAAGTAAATAGCATTTTCGCCACCAGAATAATATGTAGTAATGCGGTTGTTCTCTTCCTTTTTTTCTTCAACCGGCGCGTTATTTGTTTCTCCGCTGGCAGTTTTTGTAGCAAGAACAGGAGAGCCCGGAGTTACTTCACTCACATCATCGGCAGCTACACCCGCAGTAGCGTTTTGTTTTGCACGATGTTTTTTTGTTTTTTTACCTGCGGTTGTTTCTTCTCTTCTTTCAAACGAATAGCCCGAGGCAGTATTGTTTGCTGCAATTTCATCACTTAGCATTTTTCCATCCGCATCGCCGTTCTTATCATTGTTCTTTGCTTTTTCTTTTGCCACTTTAGTTGCAGGAACATCTTTTGTAGTTGTTTCTGTATAGGCATAGGCCGGCGTAGCTTCTTGCTTAACAGTACTAACCTGCGATTTAAAAGCTTCGGTCTCTTTACCTTTTGTGCCACTGGATTTTGAAAGGTCATCTAGATCTGCCGCTTTATTGTTATTTGCTATATTATCTTCGGCATTTTTATAAGCATCTTTTTTTCTGTCAGCACGTTCATTTTCAAAATCCTTAATATCTTTTGGGCCGGCATTTACCGGTGTTAAAACAGATCTCGAAGAAATGCCATTGTTAGGCTCTTTTTTCTCTTGTAAGGAAATAACTTTTTGGTCAATGTGTTTTTGTTCTAACTTTTCACCTGCTTTATCTTTTTCAAGTTCTTCTTTTGGTAGCGAAATTTCGTTAACTGAAGTTGCGCTTTCAACAGGTGGGGGCGGAACCGCTTGTTCATTTAACTGGGCGCCGCTTTCGGGCAATACTTCTTTTTTGCTTTCTTCAGTATTTGTAATGGCCAATTTGCCGCTTTTTGAAAGCGAATCGTTATTGTTTATCACAAATAAAGTACTTAATCCAATAACAAGGGCCAGGCCGGCAGCTGCCAACCAATAAACTTTAGGATTATTTTTTTCTTCTTTGGTAAATAATTCTTTTTGAATGCGTGTATCTAAAGAAGCTTTCAGGTCCTTTGCTTCCTGCTCAGAATCAAGCATATCAAAACCGGCAAGAGCATCCCTTTCAAAATCGTCAAGATCCTGCTTATCTGCCTTTGCCTTATTAAAAAGGTGATCTAAATTATTATTGTGTTCCGGGTTCTTCATTAATTAAAGTTTCCATTTTTATTTTTAAATTTCTTTTACCGTTTTGAATATGGCTCTTTACTTCATTGGCCGTGTAGCCCGTAATATCAACTATCTCTACGTAAGACTTATTCTTAAGATAAAAAAGATCTATGCATTTTTTTTGTTCAGTATTTAATAATTCGAGGGCTTTTTCCATAATGGTAATTTGCTTCTCTTTTTCATTGAGATGCTCGGGGTTGGAATAATCCATAATTAAATGAACATTTTCCTTTAATTCGAGCTCTTTCTTAAGCGCACTCTGCCTTTTACGCAACTCCATCAAACAAAAATTCTTGCTGTAAACATATAACCAGCTTTTAAAGAACTCAATTTTATGCTTTTTCAGGTCTTTTAGGAGGTTTGTAAATATTTGAATAACTGCATCTTGCGCCTCATCTTTGTTTTTAAGGTATTTTATGCATAAACCCAAAACCAAATGGCCGTAACGCTCATAAAGCACACCAACGATCGTATTATCATCTTTTTCTAAAAAAGTGTTAATCAAATCGTTATCGGTGTAATTGCTGTATTTGTTGGTAGCGCTCAATTGCAATACGATTTTAGGGCTAAATTATTAAAATAACAATAAAAGCTATTAAAAAGCAAGCATTATATTTGTAAATTAGATAAATTTTTAAAAAACTGCCCAAAATTTTTAAATATTGGCTATTTGTGTTTTGCCTGATCTCCTTACGATTTCAGCAACCTTCCAATTATGATACTAACTCAAAGATCAAGGCTGTTTTTCTTTACAATTTTACCAGGTATTTTGAGTGGTCTGATAAAAAAAAGGCCGGCAACTTTGTAATTTATGTGGTTGGTAAGAATGAAAATCTTATTACCGAATTAAAGACCCTTGCCAGTAAAAAAAAGGTAGGTAACCAGGATATAGAAATAAAAAATTCTTTTGTATTTGACGCCTCTGTTCATGCGCAGATAATTTACTTATTGCCCGATGCTTCAAAATCTGTTTCAGAAGCTTCAGCAAAAAGCAAATCTAACAGCACTCTTGTGGTAGCCGAAAACCCTAATGCCTGCAAAACAGGATCGAGCATAAATTTTGTGATCGTAGATAACAAATTAAAATTTGAGTACAATAAAAATAACGCTGTTAAAGCCGGACTAAAAACCAATGATGATTTTAAAACACTTGCAATTAATGTAGAGTAATATTAAAAAAGAAATGATGAGCAAAAGGCGCAACATAATAAAAAACCTGGTATACAGCATATTGATGCTGTGTATTGTGAATGGTTTTGCGCAGAATGATAAGCTTAACAGAGCCCAACAATTACTGCAATCTAAAAATGCCGACCTGGCAAGGCTGGCTATTGATAGTGTTATTGTTCATTCTGAAACAAAAGGTGATTATGTGAGTTGGACAACCCGTGCTTATATTTATTTTGAGATCTATAAACGCAGCGATAAATTAAAATTACACTCTGCTTTACGCGATACCATTCTTTCTTCTTTAAAAATATCTGGCGCTTTAAAACCAGATGAAACCTTTGCTGCCAATAATAAAAAATTACTCTCAAATATTGCCGCTGGTTATTTTAACCTGTCAAAAGTATTATTGATGGATTCTGTAAATTACAAACGCAGCTTAATTGCCTACAATAATTTTAAAGAGAATTTTAATATTGCAGAACCCGGAACCAATTTTGCGCCAAGAGATATTGAGTATAACCTGGCTGTAGGAAGTTTATACTCTGATATTTTTAATAAAGACAATAAAAATACCGACGCACAGGAAACCGCAAAGATCGCCTTGCTAAAAGTACTGGATATGCAACCCGAAAACCCGTCTGCAAATATTAACTTGGGTATTATGTATTATAACCAGGCCGTAAACCTTGGTAAAGGCCTCGATTACGGCGCAGATTTTTCGCAGATAGATATTGTGCAGGAAAATATTGTGAAGCTTGCAAAACAAGCCGAACAATTTATAATTAAGGTTTATAAAGTTGATAATAAAAACCTAAAAGCTGTTGAAGCATTACACAGCATTTATAAAATGCTTAACGAAAAAGCAAAAGAAGAAGAGTTTAAAAAGAAATGCAAAGAGTTAAACATTAAACTAGACTAATGGCAATTAGATTCACAATAGGAAGAAAAATTGGATTAGGATTTGGTTCATTTATTGTTTTAACAATGGTGGCATTTATTTTAACCGTTTTTACGTTAAACGATAGCAAAAAGCAAACCGAAACTGTGGTGGGCCAGATAACACCCAGCGTTGCAGAATTAAAAGAATTGAATCTTTTATTACAGCGATCACACACAAACGTATCCAAATGGTTTTACAATAAAAGTTTTAACGATGTTGAGTTCAGAGATGAATTAAAAAATATTATTAAAGTTGAATATCCTGAACAAAAAAAATTATTATTAGGCCTTTCCACGACTTGGTCTAACGACGAAAAAACACAGCTAAAAGTAATTTTTGGAAGAATAGAAACTTTATTTAAAGTATACCAGAACGAGATCATAGAACAGCTAAGCGCTGTAGAGAATTACGAAGACCCAAATGTGTATATGATGGCACGTTTGCAGTACGAAGATTCTGAAGTAAATATTAAAACCATTTATCGTAATCTTAATTCGCTTATTGCATACAAACAAGAGGCTGCCGAAAAAGTAAAAGAAGATATGTTTGCCTCTTTTAATTTTTTAAATCGTTTTGTTCAGTTACTTGGTATAACACTGGTAATTGGCGGAATTTTAATTGCGTTATATACCACGCGCTCAATTACCAAGCCCATACAGGTATTAAAAAAAATGTTGCTCTCTATGGGATTGGGTATTTTACCTAAAGAACGTATTCAAACCCGTAATGATGAAGTAGGGGAAATGGGGGTTGCCTTAACCGATCTGATTACATCTATGGAGCAAACAACCGAGTTTGCGAAAGAAACCGGTGCCGGAAAATTTGATGCCGATTATAAACCCTTAAGTAAAGATGATAGTTTAGGGCATGCCTTATTAAAGATGCGTGACGACCTTGCTGAGAATGAAAGAAGCCTCGAACGCAAAGTAATGGAGCGTACCGAAGAAGTGGTGCGCCAAAAATCAGAGATCGAAAATAAAAACGAAGAGCTTGAAATCCTTTACAAACAGGTAACTGATAGTATTCATTATGCCAAAAGGATCCAGGAAGCCATTCTTCCGCCGGAAAGTATCATTAACCAGATCTTACCAAACTCATTTGTATTATTTAAACCAAAAGATATTGTTAGCGGCGATTTTTACTGGATAGAAAAAAAGAACAATCTCACCTATTTTGCTGCAGTAGATTGTACGGGGCATGGCGTTCCAGGGGCGTTTATGAGTTTAGTGGGGCATAATATTTTAAAAGATATCATCAGCAATACCAATGTTATTAAGCCTTCAGAGATTTTGGATAAGTTACGCGAAGGGGTAATCAATACCTTACACGTTAATAATTCCGGAACACAATCAAAAGATGGTATGGACATAACCTTGTGCTGTATAAATTTTGATACATTAGAGCTGCAATATGCTGCCGCATATAATCCATTGTATATTGTGAGAAATGGAGAATTAATACAGCACGATGCAAACAAATTTCCGATTGGTGCGTTTATTGGTGAGAAAGAGAATTTTGAGAACCACACCATTCAGTTGCAAAAAGGCGATCAGTTATTTTCTTTTAGCGATGGTTATGCCGATCAGTTTGGCGGGCCAAAGGGTAAAAAATTTATGGTTGGTAATTTCAGGAAATTATTAACGCAAATAGCGCAAATGTCGGTTAAAGAGCAGTTGGCCTTTTTAGATCAAACGCTTGCTGCCTGGCAGGGTGATCTTGAGCAAGTGGACGATGTGTTGGTGATAGGGTTAAAAGTTTAATTTTTGAGATTTTTTATGAGACAGTTTTTTGGTTTTGTTTTTGTTTTTATTTGCGTTGGTTCATTCATCGCCCAAACGCAAATAAATTATTATAAGTCCTATACAAGAGATATTGGAGTATCTGCAACAAGTATAAAAACAATTACAGCCCGAACGTATAGCCTTACTATGCCTTTGTATGATTATAAAACGGATACCGCATCTGACCAGTTGATATTTTCTACACGTAAAAAAGACGCAGGAGGCAGATTGTATCTTAACCGTGGTTTTATTGCCGGCCTTGATTGTACCACCGATTCTATTAACTGGTTATACGAAAGTTCGCGTTTTGATCTCAACCTTACCGGAGATTTTTTACTTTTTTCTAACGAAACAAAAACCAGCCGTTACGATAAAAAACATGGCTTTGAAGTGTTTGATTTTAGCGACAGGATCATTTATACCATTCCTGCAATCAATGCGGGGCTGATGTACGGCAACGCAAAAAATAAAGATGAATTGAGTTGTGTGAGCCTTTTAAACGGCGCCGTATATTGGACTGCTACCATTACAGGCAAAGAGAACTGGCTGGATGTAAAATACCTTAATGATACAACACTGATTATTGTCGCAAATGGTTTGCATGCTGTTAATATACACAGGGGTTTACTTTGGTCGCATGCCATTTCTACTGCCGAAAAAAGCCAAAAACCATTAGTGCTTTCAATCGCCAATAAAGAAAATGTTCAAAAAATTTCTTCAACCATTAAAACTACAGCAGAGGAGAATTTAGTAAATGAGATCGCATCCAACATTTTAATTGATGGGGATGTTATTTACCTGGCCGGCAAACAAAAAATGATCGCTGTAAAGGCAAATGGTGAGTTGCTTTGGGAAACCGACCTGAGCGCTTTGCCTATTTCAAAAACAATTCTAACAAAGAGCGGATCGGCCCTAACACTGATCAATCTTGGGTTAAGCGAGTTTAAAGATAATTACGTTTTATACGGCAAGCCATTTGTAATGAATATTGATGGCGCAACAGGTAAGATCAATTCGCAAAGTAAATATACGTCCGAGAACCTGATCGATTTTTTACCGCAAAAACAATCGTATTTATTGGCCGATAAAAAAAATGTTATTCAAACAAATGCTAATAACGAGGCTTACGAAAATATGATCCCGCTGGATGATCATAAATACGGACGCTTTGTTGAATTTATTAATGGTGATGAATACTTTACCGAAAAAGAAGGCTATTATGTACCCTTAAATTTTATTAATGATAATGTGGTGTATTTTAAAACCGATAATAATAAGGTATATGGTGTAGATAAAGTAGACGTGCAGTACGAATACCATTTTACTGAATTGTTTAAAATGGATAAAGTATATAAGGATAAAACGGTGATCTCTAACTTTAAAAATACATTCGTTATTAATAAGAACTTTGAATTACTGGCCACTTTAAATATTGTGGAGCCAAGTATCATGATGCGTAACAAGATCTATTTTTTGGGTGGAAGGATATTAACCATCCTTAACCTCGAAGATCTTTAAAGTTTTACGTTTGCCTGTGCAAAAGCTCTTTAGCGTATTTTTTTAATTCTTCTTTTTTTACCGGGCTGGCATTTACTTTATTTAAAAGATCAATGGCCTGTAACGTATGCGTATCGGCTTCCTGCTGGCATAGTTTTTTAATGTTGAGGTCGTTGTAAATTCCTAAAACGCCTTCTATTTTTTTTGCTGCATCTTTCATTTTTGCAAATTTAATAAGCGCTTTTTGCTGCTTTTCATTTGCCAGTTCTTTTGCTTTTAAGAACAGGAAAGTTTTTTTATTTGCAATAATATCGCCGCCAATTTGTTTGCCAAATTTTTTAGCATCATCAGCAAATGCATCCAGCAGATCATCCATTAACTGAAAAGCAATGCCAAGATGTTTTCCAAAAGCATATAAATTATTTTGGTCTTCTTCTTTGGCATTGGCATTTATTGCGCCCATTTTTAAACTGCAACCTAATAATACTGCAGTTTTGTTGGTGATCATATCAATATAATTAGCTACATGAACATTTTCATATGTTTCAAAGTTCATATCGTATTGCTGGCCTTCGCAAACTTCAATAGCTGTTTTATTTAAAAGTGTATTCAGTTTTTTAAATTCTTTAAAATCATAATGTTCTAACACCTGTTTTGCTTTTACAAGCATTACATCACCGCTTAAAATGGCAATGTTGGTATTCCATTTCATATGCACGGTTTCTTTATTACGGCGTAAAGGAGCGGCATCTAAAATGTCGTCGTGCATTAACGAAAAATTATGGAACAACTCTACCGAAAGCGCAGAATTTAAAGCCAGTTTTGGATCTTTATCAAACAGATCGCAGGCAATTAAAGCCAGTAAAGGCCTTAATCTTTTTCCCCCAAGCGATAGAATGTAACTTTCGGGTTCATAAAGTTCTTTAGGCGATCTCGAATTTAAATTAGAACAATACACTTCAAGATGATCTGTGAAAAGTGCCGATAATGTTTGATAATTATTCACGAAAAACAATTAAGCGTTCTTTGCAATATCCAATAAATAAGTGCCGTAACCACTTTTAGTTAGCGGGGTAGCTACTTTAATGAGTTGTTCTTTATTGATAAAGCCCATATTAAAAGCAACTTCTTCAATACAACCAATTTTTAAACCCTGGCGCTCTTCAATTACCTGCACAAACTGGCCGGCCTGCATTAAAGATGGAAAAGTACCAGTGTCTAACCAGGCAGTACCTCTATCCATAATTGAAACTTTTAGTTTACCCTGTTTTAAATATTCTTTATTTACATCTGTAATTTCATATTCACCACGCGGACTTGGTTTTAATTTTTTTGCTATTTCAACTACAGAGTTGTCGTAAAAATATAAACCAGGTACAGCATAATTTGATTTTGGCTCTTTTGGTTTTTCTTCGATAGAGAGTACTTTGTTTGATTTATCAAATTCTACCACACCATAACGTTCAGGGTCACTTACGTGATATGCAAACACCACGCCGCCCTCAGGGTTATTTATTTGCCTTAATGCGCCGCCAAGGCCTACGCCATAAAAAATATTATCACCTAAAATTAAAGCTACTTTATCTTTACCAATAAATTTTTCGCCAAGTACAAAGGCCTGCGCCAAACCGTTAGGAACTTCCTGAACCACGTAAGAAAATTTACAACCAATATTTTCGCCGGTACCCAAAAGCCGTTCAAAATTTGGAAGATCGTGTGGTGTTGATATGATCAATATCTCATTAATACCCGCCATCATTAAAACAGACAAGGGATAATAGATCATTGGTTTATCATATATAGGCATCATCTGTTTACTCATTGCCAAAGTAAGTGGGTGTAAACGTGTGCCAGAACCGCCAGCTAAAATAATTCCTTTCATATTATAAAATTTATGGTTTGAAAGGTACAAATTTTTTAAAACCAAAATAGCTTTTATGATTTATCTGAAAATTGTAATTTTATAATAAATGTTTAAAAAATTAACCCATTATTTACTTTTTTGCCTGCTTTGCCTGTTGGTTTCATTTAGGCAGGGAGATGATTTTTTTCAAAAACTGGTGAAAAAGGCAATTGAGCAAACAAAACAAAAGGTTACTTACGTTCCGGCATATGTTCAGATAAAATATCCCAATGGCGATGTGCCCTCAAACACCGGGGTTTGTACCGATCTGGTGATACGCGCTTACCGCGGCGTTAATATCGATCTTCAAAAAGAAGTGCATGAAGATATGATGAAGCATTTTAAAGAGTATCCTAAATTATGGAAGCTGAAGGCACCCGATTCAAATATCGACCACCGCAGGGTTCCAAACCTTATGACCTATTTTAAGAATAAAAAAGCAGAGTTAAAGATCTCTGATAAGCCGGAAGATTATAAACCAGGCGATCTTGTAACCTGGAACCTTCAAAACAAGAACGCCGTGAGCGGAATAACACATATTGGCATTGTTACAGATCAAAGATCG
Source organism: Bacteroidia bacterium (assembly GCA_044226875.1). Classification (GTDB taxonomy): domain Bacteria; phylum Bacteroidota; class Bacteroidia; order B-17B0; family Aurantibacillaceae; genus Aurantibacillus. Next base: position 133,419 of record JBGAGD010000002.1, on the reverse strand, counting down.
GTGGACGGCAAGCGTTATTTAATAGCCCATAACATTGGTGGTGGCAATACCATCGAAGATATGTTGTTCTCATACATAATCATCGGACATTACCGTTTTAAGGGCTAAAAAAAGACCTGTTTTTAAAGGCAAAATCTAAATTTTAGGCTTGAGGCAATTTTTCCAGAAATTTACGAGCCGTAAACAAATAAAGCTGCACAAAAGCACATTTTAACTATTAAAAACGCCTGTTACCCCTAAAAATTGCTTTTTAGTTATTCAATGTTAACTTTAAATGAGTGAAAAAAAAGGAAAATAGAAAACTTAATTATAAATTCGTTAACAGATTATGAAGAAGTTTATCGCATTTTTAATACTGTTAGCAGTTACCAAAGTTAGTGGGCAGAGTTTATCACCAATTGCCCCATTAGCCTCGTCTGTAAGTTTCGCTTATACCGGAGCAATTCAAACATTTACTGTTCCAAGTAATCTATGCGTATCTACTGTTACATTTGTTCTTAGAGGTGCAAAAGGCGGTGGTAATGGCGGTTTAGGGGCTGCAATACAGGCAACTTACGCAGTTACACCAGGCCAGGTATTTCAAATTATGGTGGGCGGTGCCGGAACTCAGGGCGCGGCGTCCGGAGGCTTTAACGGCGGCGGTACAGGCCAGCCTTCAAGTGGTAGCGCAGCATCCAGATCATATGGAGGTGGCGGTGCTTCGGATGTTAGGGTAGCACCTTTTGCTTTAGCTAATAGAATACTTGTTGCTGGCGGCGGTGGCGGCGCTGGTGGTGGTTCAAACTCTGTATGCGGCGGTGCTGCAAATTGTAATAACGGTGCACCAGGTTGTAATACTTTTGGTTTTGGCGGTGGCGGTGGAACACAAGTTGCCGGTGGCGCCGGTGGAACGCCATGGGCTGCAACACCTCCGGGAGGTTCTCCGGGAGTACTGGGTGTTGGCGGACAAGGTGGTCCTTGGGGAGATGCATCTGGCGGCGGCGGCGGCGGCGGTTATTACGGCGGCGGCGGCGGCGGCAACGATGGCTGTTGCAGTGGTGCAAACGGCGGTGGCGGCGGTGGCGGCGGATCAAGTTTTTATCCGGCAGGTTCAATATGTGTACCGGCAACTCAAAATGGAAATGGAAATATAACAGTTTATTATCTTCCGGGCATAAACCCAACTGTTAACGAGAGTTATGCAATGTGTTCACGTACACCACCAGCATTAAATTCATTAAGTTTAACAGCTCAAATAACTACAACCGCAACAGGCGTTTTAACTTTTTCATGGACCGGACCAAATGGTTTTAATAGCGTGGTAAATTCAACCGCGGTACCTGTTAATCCGGCTTCAACACCAACTACTGGTAGTTACATTACCCAAACCACACCTGGCCCGGGCACTGTAATAACTACTCAATATTTATACTCTCCTAACCCAACGCCTTTAGCCAGCGGTATTTATACAATTTATGCCGGCTCAAACGGTACAGTTGGTGCTTGCTCAACTACGGTGCAGGTTATGGTAGAACCATCGCCTACAATTTCGGTGTTTGGTGTAAATGCACCGGCTTGCCAGGGCACTACCTTAAATTTTTCATTAACGCCAATAAACCCAGCTGTTGCCGCTCCGGGCCAGTCTGTTATTGCTTCATACTCCTGGTTAGGTCCAAATGGTTTTAACCAAAACGTGCAATCGCCATCCATCGTAAATTCCAGCTCATTAAATGCCGGAACATATAGTGCGACGTCCGTCTATAGCTACACGCAAAGTTTGGCAAGTACAATTTTTACCACTGCGGTTAACACACCTTTAATATTTACATCAACATTATCTTGTAAACAAGATACAAGCTTACAGGCTATAATTATTAATACAGCTACGCCGTCGAGTGCAACGTACACGCTTTGCCCGGGATCCAACTTAACCTTAAATACAACTATATCCACACAACCAAATGCTTTTTCATGGGTTGGTCCGGCAAGTTACACTTCAAATCTTCAAAACCCGGTAATTAGTAATGTAACGCCGGTTAATTCGGGTAATTATACTGTAACCGCGCTATTTACAAACCCTGCCACTACACTAGTCTGTTCGCAGTCAGCAGTAAGTAATTTATCAGTTGTTCCAACATCTCCGGTAACTGTTAACGTGCCTAATAACCTTTGCCAGTATACAACGGCAAATATTAGTGCCAGTGCTCCCGGTGCTATTGGTTATTCGTGGGTAGGGCCAAATAACTTCAGCTCTAATTTACAGGCAACGTCCATTAACAGCATTATGCCAATTGCTTCGGGTGTTTATTATGCAACTGCCACGTTTGCTATTGGTTCAGTAAGCTGTACAACCACGGGTTCTAACCAAATAAATGTGGTGCCTGTAAATCCAATTATTGTAACGCCAACCATTAGTATCTGTGAGCCAAATAACACTTCTTTAAATTCCAGTTCAAGCGGTGCCGCAACTTATTCATGGACGGGTCCTAATGGTTTTACAGCAAATACAGCAAATGTGAATTTGTATCAGCTGACGCCTTCGGCCTCGGGTATTTATACAATAAGCACAACATACAATAACGGATCTTTGGTATGTTTTAATTCAAATACTGTTCAGTTAATTGTAAACCCGAAGCTAACATTTACCCTTGAGCCGGATAAACAGGTGTGTTACAATACTATGTTAAATATTGCTGGTCCGGCAGGCGCCACAACTTATTCATGGACAAGCTCAACAGGTTTTACTTCTAGTTCTCAAAACTTAACAATACCCGGTATTCAACCAAACCAGGCAGGTAGTTATACTTTAAATATTTCGTTAGGGCCATGCTTTACATCTAAAAGTATTAATATTGATGTATTAACACCTATTGCATTTACATTAACGCCACAAGACAGAACAATTTGCAGGGGCGATAGTGTAAAATTGGTTGTGGGCTCTATGGGTGGAAGCGAGAATTATGCCTATGTATGGGATCCGCCGGTATTTTTAGGATCGCCAACAGGTAGCGTACAATATGGCCAGCCAATAGGAACAACAATTTATAATTTAACGGGTTATGATATAGCCTGTCCGAATTACACCATTAACCATAGTTTTACCGTTACGGTAAATCAACCGCCAAAGCCTAATCTGCAATTAGAAAAAGCACAAGGCTGCGAACCGTTATGTTTATTTTATAATACGCAAACCCAAAATGAATCAGCTATCACTACGTATGATTTTGGTGGTATAAGAGTAATGCAAACAGATAGCTTTACGTATTGCCTTGACGAACCGGGCACTTATAATCTGAAGATCCTTTCAAAAGGAAAAAACGGTTGCTCGGGAGTATATGAGTATCCTGTGCCAATTGTGGTTTGGCCTAAACCCCATTCTGATTTTAGCTGGACACCTGATGTGGTAACATTAAGTGATAACAATGTAACTTTTTTACCAACTTCAAAATACGGTCCTGTAACAAGTATTAACTGGATGTTTATGGGAACAGGCGTTGATGGTTTTGATACAACCAATTTAAAAAACCCGCAACGCGTTTATGAAACTATTGGCAAATATCCGATTATGCTTATTCAAAGAACGGAAAAAGGTTGTGTGGATTCGATCGTAAAATACATCGATGTAATTGATGATCTTAACGTTTATATTCCAAATTCATTTACCCCAAATGGCGATGGCTTAAATGATATCTTCATTGTAAAGGGAACCGGATTTAAACCTGAAGGGTTTAGCATGGAATTATTTGACCGTTGGGGCCAATCTTTATTCTTTAGTAAAGACCTTACAAAAGGCTGGGATGGATCGGTAAAAGGACAACAGGTTCAGGATGGTGTTTACATATATAAAATAAGGGCGGTTGGTGCAAATGGAGAAGGGCGAAAAGAATATGTTGGCCATGTAACATTAATGAAATAAAACGAACTCAGATTTTATTGCAAAGATCCTCCTCTCAACCAGGGGGATTTTTCTTTTATAAAAGGAGCGTCTTTTTCGTGTTTTTTTAAAAATTCCTTATTTAAAACGTTTTAAATAAAATTAAAGCTTGGCTTATTTCGTGAACGGGGTCTTAAAATGAGCGAATAGTTTGCTATGCCTTTGGTGTTTATCTACCTTTATATCAAACCTTAAGGCAATGAAAGCTACTACTACTAAACTCCTGATCCTTTGTCTATTTTTCTGCCAGGCAATTATCTCTCAAGTTACCAGTGTTCCCGCCAGTACCCATATTCCTGGCACACACTGTCAAAATTGTGTTTGGGCTACACCGCCCACACCTACTGTATCCTCTAATCCAAAGGGTAACTCCAATAACAGTGTTATGAATGGCAATGGTACCCTTGCTACCAGCTATACGCAAACGGCTTGTGGTTTGGGTTACACGCAGGTTTCTGCCAGGTTAAATAAAAGATCTTTTGGTTTTACGCCAGCAACGGGTACTACACAGCCTTGCCCGTTGGTAGTTACCGGTATTCCTGCCGGAGCTATTATCCAGGCGGCCTTTTTGTATTCGGGAGGTTCTGGAAATATGGGCGCCTTTAATGCTACCATTGTTAACCCCGCTGCTACAAGTCAGTCTTTTCCTATGACACAAATAGGCACCCATACGGATAAATGCTGGGGTTATGGCGGAACTTATACATACCGCGCTAATGTTACTTCTATAATTACCGGTAACGGTACATATTCTTTATCAGGATGCCCTGTAATGCCTCAAACACCCAATAAAGATACGGATGGCGCTACCTTGTTCATCATTTACGTAGACCCGAATTTAAATATAACAGGCAGCATTGTGCTTGCTGATGGCTGCCTTGTGGGGATTGGCGGTAGTGTTAATGCGCTTATCTCTGGTTTTAATGTTTGCGGTAACCCAACGTCAACACAAAACTTTATGGTTGTTGGTGATCTTCAGCAGATCTCTGCGCCACAAATCAAATTTAATAGTCTTACAAATAACGCCACTTATCCTGTAGCATCGCAACAGGTTTGGGATTATATTACAGGCCCGGGTGCCCCTGCAGTTAATGGGCAAACTACTGCTAACTATGGTTTAACCAGTACAGGCGACTGTTATTCGATCAATATGGCAGGTATGTATTGGCAAACCGGCCCTTGTTTAACAGTAACGGCAGCAAGTACTCCTTCCTGCCCAACATCAAATGCAACAGTTACTGTTTTAGGCGGAAATCCGGCCTATACCTATACCTGGACGCCAACGGCACAAAGTACTTCAGTAGCAACAAATCTTTCATCAGGTACATATACCGTAAATGTGGCCGATAATTTAGGTTGCAAGACCGGAAGCGCTGTGGTTTCTGTTACTACAACTCCTCTTAACCCTATTACAATTACAGGCGGAACCATATGCTCGGGCGGAAGTGTTGGCTTAACAGCTAATGGCGCGCCTACATATACCTGGGCTCCCGGAGCTACATTGAGCAGTACGGCGGGTGCCAATGTTACCGCTAATCCTCTTTCCACTACAGTTTATTCGGTTTCATTTACAAACACTGCCGGTTGCGTTGGTACACAAACAACACAGGTAATAGTTAATCCAACACCTACCATTACTTCTGTATCAAATAACGGCCCTGTTTGCCAGGGGGTGCCGGTTACGTTTTCGGTAAATACAAGTGTTGCCGGTACAACGTCATATTCATGGCTGGGGCCAAACGGATATAATTCTTCAGCAGTAAATCCTTCAATACCCAGCCCGGTGCCAACCAATTCGGGAACCTATTCTGTAACGGTAACAAATACCTTTACAAATGGCGGGGTTTGCCAGGATATAGGTTCTGCTACTTTAGGAATAGTGCCTATATCAACGGTTGCTGTTACACCCACATTTACGCTTTGCCAGGGTACAACGCTAAATCTTATTTCAGGTGCCGCGGGTGCCGCTTCATATTCGTGGACAGGGCCGGGTTTTAATACCACACAACAAAATCCAAGCATCAGCAATGTATTGCCTGTAAATTCTGGTGATTATAGCGTTACAGCATACTTTACAAGCCCAATAACAACTTTGGTATGTACATCCAATGCGGTTACTAACGTTTCGGTGGTTGCCACTTCGCCTGTACAGGTAAATACAACAAATAATTTATGCCAGTACGCAACTGCCAATATTAGTGCTTTAGCTCCTGGCGCGGTTGGGTATTCGTGGGTTGGGCCGGGTAATTTCGGATCTAATCTTCAGGCAACTACAATTCCAAACATACAGCCAAACCAGGCCGGAACTTATTATGCCACAGCAACCTTTGCAATAGGATCGGTGAGTTGTACAATGACAGGTTCTAACCAAATTGCTGTTGTACCGGTTAATCCGGTTATTGTAACACCAACAGTTAATGTTTGCGAACCAAACAACGCGTATTTAAATTCAATGTCTACCGGTGCAGCAACGTATTCTTGGTCTGGCCCAAATACTTTCACAGCACTTACTGCAAATACAACATTGTATTTTCCAACACCTGCTGCTACCGGAATTTACACGGTGTTCACCACATATAATAACGGCTCGCTTGTTTGTTACAATTCAAATACCGTGCAGCTTACTGTAAACCCAATTATAACATTTACGCTTGACGATTACAGGCAGGTATGTTACAATACTTTACTGAACGTGAACGGACCTCCGGGTGCAACTACATATACCTGGACGAGTTCTAACGGATTTACTTCCAACTCTCAAAACCTTACTATTCCTTCGATTCAGCCAAGCCAATCGGGTACATATACATTAAACGTGCAGTTAGGGCCTTGTATCACTACTCAAAAAACCCAGATCGAGGTATTAACGCCATTGGCCTATACGTTAACACCGCCAAACCAAACTATTTGTCGTGGAGATAGCGTTGCGTTATTTGTCGGATCAACCGGCGGAAGTGAGAATTATGCATATGTTTGGACACCTGGCGTGTTTCTCGGATCTCCAACCGGCAGTGTGCAATACGGTCATCCTATTGGTACTACGGTTTATAACCTGGCCGGTTACGACATAGCTTGCCCTCACTATACTGTGTTTTATACGTTTACGGTTACAGTAAATCAGCCACCTGTGCCAGATCTTCAACTGGATAAAGCGCAAGGCTGCGAACCGTTATGTTTATTTTATAATACAAATAAGCAAAACGAATCGGCAATCACTACTTTCAATTTCGGAGAAAATAATATTATCCAGGCAGATAGCTTCTCATACTGCCTTAACGATCCGGGCACTTATCATTTAAAGATCACATCTTTAGGCAAGAACGGTTGTAAAGGAATTTACGATTACCCGGTGCCAATTGCTGTTTGGCCAAAACCACATTCTGATTTTACATGGACACCTGACAAGGTTACTACCAGTGATAACCAGGTTACATTTGATCCTACACATAAATACGGTCCTATTGCCGGCATTAACTGGATGTTCTCTGGCACAGGAATAGATGGATATGATACGACCAATTTGCAAAATCCACAACGTGTGTATGAAAATCCGGGAAAATATCCTGTTATGCTCATTCAAAGAACCGATAAAGGTTGTGTGGATAGTATTGTAAAATATCTTGAGATCGTAGAAGACTTCAATGTGTTCATTCCAAATACATTTACGCCTAACGGCGATGGAGTTAATGATGTGTTTAACATAAAAGGATTGGGCCTTAAAGCTACAGGTTATAGTATGGAATTATTTGACCGTTGGGGCCACTCGATGTATGTAACAAAAGATGTTACCAAAGGGTGGGATGGTACTGTAAAAGGCCAACCGGCACAGGATGGTGTATATATTTATAAAATATATGCTATTGGCGCTAACGGAGAAGGTAAAAAAGAATATATAGGACATGTTACCTTAATGAAATAACAATTTTTAAGTTTTTTATTATAAGATCCTCCTGCTAAAAACAGGGGGATTTTTTTTGAATACCCACCGCAGGGTATTTTTTATTTTTCGTCGACTTTATTGAGTAAACCGTCGGTTTAGCCTAGGGAAAAACGATACATTCTTGAGATTATTCATAACTTTGTTTAGTGTTTTTTACAAAATAAATTCTGGGTTTAAATTGTTTTAGGATCAAGGTCTGGTGAAGAGAACTATTTTTAAAATATTTGTAATTTTTGTGCTGTCAATTTTTTTGACAACAGCTTCTTTTTCTCAAAATCCTGCAGCCTGCAATAACGCAGTAAATCTTTGTACAAATTCACTTTTTAGTTTTACCGCAGGAGCAGGTACAGGTTTAACACCGGGCTTAAATGTGAGTAACCCTTTTTCAAATCCACAATCGGTTAATGCCGGTTGTATGTTTACCAATGTAGCCAACCCGCAGTGGTTGTTATTAAATATTACAAGCTCAGGTAACCTGGGTTTTTCTTTTGGCGCATTTGGTTCTGCTTTTCCGCAAGCCGGAAATTACGATTGGATCATGTGGCCTTATTCGCCAACCGCCTGTAACGATATTTTTAACAACACATTGCCTCCTGTAGCCTGTAACTGGAATTGCACAGGGTCGGGTGGTACCGGTATGGGAGCGGTTCCTTTTGGCGCGTCGCCCTGCAATTTTCAACCCTCTATACCGGTAGTGCAGGGACAGCAATATATTATTTTGATCACTAATCCAAGTGGTGTGAACACCAACGTTTCTTTTGCCAACACGGGCAGCGCAGGTGTTTCATGCAACCCCTTAAATTACCCCAACCTTACCGCATGCCCCGGACAGCTGGCGGTTTTTACCGGAACCTGGGTAAATGCTTCTTCAGGAACCTATACTCTTTATCCCGGTGCTGTAGTACAAACCAATCCTTCGTTTACCGTGAGTTCGCTCACAAACCAGGTATATACCGTTCAGGCGCAGGGGTTAAACAATGTGGGTGTTGCCATTGCCGATCAAACAACTTTTACCTTAACTATCAACCCTAACATTCCTATTTCGATAACAACGCCTACAAATTTTTGTTATGGAAGTAATGCTACCTTTACCATTAGCCCTGCCGGAAGCGGCACTATGAATGTAACAGGGCCTTCTGTGCCTACAACTTCTTTTTCAACAACATCCATCTCTATCCCAAATATTACTACATCAAACATCGGAACCTTTTCGGTAGTTGCTAATTACACAAATGGATGTATTGGTACACAAACAACGCCTGTAAATGTTTCGCCTAATAATACAATTGCCATTAGCGGAAGCACAAATGTTTGCCAGGGTGGTACGGTAAACCTGACTTCTGCCATGCCTACTGCAACAGCTTATGCCTGGACCGGGCCAAATGCTTTTTCGTCAACATCTCAAAATCCAACTTTAAATACTTTACAACCGGTTTCATCGGGAATTTATACCGTTAATTCAAATAATAATTTTCTAGGCCTTGCCTGTCCGCAAACCAGTACAACACAAATTGATGTAGTAGCAACAAACACAGTGGCGGTAACATCAAATTTTACTTTGTGCCAGGGTTCAACTTTAAATTTAACTTCTAACGCGGCTGCTGCCGTTTCGTATAATTGGATAGGACCAAGCGGATATACTTCGCCGTTGCAAAATCCCAGTCGCGCTTCGGTATTGCCGGCTGATGCAGGAAATTATAGTGTTACCGCTATGTTTACCAATGGTATTTTAACATGTACTACCGGAGCTGTTTCGAATGTTTCTATTGTTGCCACATCACCTGTAACTGTAGCCGTACCAAATAATATTTGCCAAAATGCAACCGCTAATTTAACTACAACCGCAACTGCGCCATTATCTTATCAATGGAGCGGGCCGAATAGTTTTAGCTCAAATCTTACAAATCCTTCAATTGCAAATATTCAAACTAACGGTTCGGGTATTTACACAGTTGTGGCAACCTTTGCCATAGGAAGCGTAAGTTGTACCACCACAGGAACCGACCAGATAAGTGTTGTGGGCACAAACACAGTTACAGTTACGCCTAATTTTACGGTTTGCGAAGGTGTAAATTTAAATTTAGTTTCGAACGCCACCTCTGCAACATCCTATTCGTGGAATGGGCCCGGTGCTTATACATCTGCTATTCAAAACCCAACGGTAAACGGTATCATTCCTTCAGGTTCGGGCAATTATACGGCTACAGCTTATTTTACAAACGGTGTCTTAACCTGTACTACAGCTGCGGTATCTAATGTTTCGGTTGTGCCAACAGCAACAGTTAGTGTTTCTGTACCCGCTAATATTTGTCAGAATGCTACTGCTAACTTAACCACAAGCGCAACCGGGGCAATCTCTTATTCGTGGAACGGGCCAAATAGTTTTAATTCAACAAGCGCTACACCTAATATTATAAATGTTCAACCGGCAGCGTCTGGTATATACACTTCTACAGCCATGTTCTCTATCGGTTCGGTAAGTTGCACAACAACCGGTACAGGCCAAATAAGTGTGGTAACAACCAATACAGTTTCGGTTGCCAATAATTTTACAGTGTGCGAAGGTTCAAATCTTAATCTTACTTCTAATGCTGCTACCGCAGTTTCATACTCCTGGAATGGGCCGGGAGCCTATACATCGGCGGTACAAAATCCAACTGTAACGGGAATTCTTCCGTCGGGAGCAGGTAATTATACAGCCACAGCCTTTTTTACCAATGGTAATTTAACCTGTACCACTTCTGCAATAGCTAACGTTTCGGTGGTTGCCACACCTACCATAAGCGTAACCTACCCGGCTAACATATGTCAGAATGCAACGGCCAACTTTTCGGCCAATGCACTTGGCGCAACTTCTTATTCCTGGAACGGGCCTAATTTATTTAGTTCAAATATAACAGCACCATCCATTCCAAATATTCAAACCAACGGCACTGGTGTTTATACGACCACCGCTTTATTTTCGATAGGAACAGTAAGTTGCACGAACACAAACACCAGCCAGGTAAATGTTGTTGGTACCAATACGGTTGGGGGCGCGTCAACCTATACCATTTGCCAGGGGTCAAATCTAAACCTGGCGGCAAGTGCAGCATCTGCCGTATCTTATTCATGGAACGGGCCAGGCGCTTACTCGTCTTCGGTGCAAAACCCTGTAATTACAAATATTCTTCCGGCGGCTGCCGGTAATTATACTGCAATTGCTTTTTTCTCGAACGGCAATTTAACCTGCTCAACAACTGCTGTCTCAAATGTATCGGTTGTAACGGCTCCTGCAGTAACAGCAAATGTTCCGGCAAATGTTTGTCAAAACAGTACGCCTGCACTTTCGATCACGGCGCCGGGTGCAATTTCTTTTTCATGGAGCGGGCCAAATGGTTTTTCATCTAATCTTTCCGGGCCTTCAATTCCGAATATTCCTTTAGCCGGGGCCGGAACGTACTCTGCGAGTGCTACATTTGCTATTGGTAGTGTAAGTTGCACAAATATTGGTACAGCACAAATGGCAATTGTTCCGGTAAACTCAATCACCTTAAATTCAGTAATGAATGGTTGCGCAGGGCAAACAAATATATTACAGGCAAGTTCGGTTGGTGCAGTTGCGTATGCCTGGAGTGGACCTGGAGGATTCAGTGCAAATACACCAAATGCAACGATCTACAATACACCTGTTACTGCAGCTGGCGTATATACCATTGTAACCAATTATACAAACGGATTTATTACCTGTAATAATTCAGCTACGTTAAATCTTATTGTCAACCCGGTTATTACTTTTACGTTACCGGTTTCTGAATCTGTTTGTTACAATTCGCCAATAAATATTGCAGGGCCTGCAGGTGCAAGCTCTTATACATGGCAAAATGCAACGGGTGTTATTTCAAATGCACAAAATTTAAATATTCCAAATGCAACTACGGCAAATTCCGGTACCTATAGTTTAACGGCCACTCTTGGTTTTTGTTCTACAACCCAGGAAATTATTGTAAACGTTGCCTCGCCAATACAGTTTACACTGGTGCCTAACAGCGTTTCTATCTGCAATGGCGATACGCTGAGGTATAAAGTTGGATCAACAGGTGGAAGCACTAATTATGCCTATGTATGGAATCCATCGGTGTTCCTTAGCTCGCCAACAGGTAATACACAAACACTTAGTCCAACAGGTACAATTATTTATAATTTATATGCTTACGATATTGCTTGTCCAACTTACACTATTGCACACACGTTTACCGTAAATGTAAAACAAGCCCCTAAGCCCGATCTGAGATTAGATAATACTGAGGGCTGCGAACCTTTTTGTGCTTTTTATAATGCAAAACTTGGAACAGATGCGGCACTTGTAACCTATAATTTTGGCGGGATCAATAAGATGCAGGGAGATAGTTTTTATTTCTGTATTAACGAGCCGGGAAGATATGCGTTGAACATCGTTACAAAAGGAGTTAACGGTTGTTCGGCTAACTATAAATATCCAGCAGATATTATAGTAAATCCAAGGCCACACGCAGATTTTACACATACACCCGAGTTTCCTACATTAACAGATAATCGTGTTACGTTTTTTCCAACCTATAAGAACGGACCGGTTAACTTTCAAACATGGATGTTTAGCGGTACCGGTGTGGTGGATATGGATACCACCAGCGAATTAAACCCCGTGCGGTATTATGAGACGGTAGGTAAATATCCAACGGTATTAATTGCCACTACAAATAAGGGCTGCGCAGATACCGTATTTAAGATGCTGGAAGTTATAGATGATATGAGTATTTATATCCCAAATACATTTACGCCTAATGGTGATGGTCTGAATGATCTTTTCAGGGTAGAAGGAATTGGTTTTTCAACAGATGATTTTATAATGGAATTGTGGACCCGTGGTGGCAACCAGATCTATTTTTCGCGCGATTACAGTAAAGGCTGGGACGGCACCATAAAAGGAAAACAATCCGAAGAAAGCGTTTATATATACAAAATAAAGGTGCTTGGCACGCATGGCGAGGGTTACAGAGAGTTTACCGGGCATGTGAACCTTATACGATAAAAGATCATAAAAACTAAAAACTTTTAATAAATCCCGCGGTTAATAAGCTGCGGGATTTTTATTTTTGTATAAATTGATTACAAGCTATGAAACAGTATCACGAACTGATGCAACATGTATTAAATGTTGGCGCTACAAAAACAGACAGAACAGGAACAGGAACAGTGAGTGTTTTTGGTTATCAAATGCGTTTTAATTTGCAGGATGGTTTTCCTTTGTGTACAACAAAAAAATTACACACCAAAAGTATTATCCACGAATTACTTTGGTTCTTAAAAGGTGATACGAATATTAAATATTTAAAAGAAAACGGTGTAAGTATATGGGATGATTGGGCAGATGAGAACGGTAACCTTGGGCCGGTATACGGGTATCAGTGGCGCAACTGGCCAACGCCAAACGGCGGTCATGTCGATCAGATCACGCAGGTAATTGATATGATCAAAAAAAATCCCGATTCACGCAGGTTAATTGTAAGCGCATGGAATGTGGCTGATATAAATAATATGAAATTGCCACCCTGCCACGCTTTTTTTCAGTTTTATGTTGCTAACGGAAAATTAAGTTGCCAGTTATACCAGCGCAGTGCCGATATTTTTTTGGGGGTGCCATTTAATATCGCCTCGTACGCTTTATTAATGATGATGGTTGCGCAGGTATGCGATCTTCAGCTGGGTGAGTTCATTCATACTTTGGGCGATGCGCATTTATATTCAAATCATATTGAGCAGGCCAGGCTGCAGTTATCACGCGAGTTAAGGCCGCTACCCACCATGAAGATCAACCCGAATGTAAAATCTATTTTTGATTTTAAGTTTGAAGATTTTACTTTAGAAAATTACGATCCGCATCCACATATTAAAGCGGCGGTAGCAGTTTAAGATCTTAGATCTGAAATTTTAAATCTTAAAATTAAAGTATGATCGCAACCATATTTCATAAAGGAAAAGAGTACAGGATCGATTTTTTTAAGCCGATAGATATTTCCATTCCGTTACATACCGGCCAGGATTGTGCCAGCGCCTGGTATGTGGAGCCAATGAAGCTGGAACCCGTTGTAATGGGCGAGTGGGTTGGCGATGTAAACAAAGGTGGCAGCGTAAATTTTAGAACAGTTACCTTTAACCCGCATGGCAATGGTACACATACTGAGTGTGTAGGCCACATCAGTAAAGAGTTTTATACGATCAATAAGAACCTGGACCGTTTTATGTTTGTTGCTGAGGTAATTACAGTATTACCCGAACAACTGGAGAATGGTGATTTTGTGATAACACGGAAGGCGTTAGAAACGTTATTGAAAGAAAGCGGTAAGCCGGAAGCCGTTGTTATCCGCACGTTAAGCAATGGCCCAAATAAAATGCATATTAATTACAGTAATACCAATCCGCCTTATGTATTAAAAGAAGGCATAGAATATTTAAATGAATTGGGAGTAATGCATTTGCTGATAGATATGCCAAGTATTGACAGGGAGCAGGATGGAGGTAAGCTGGAAGCGCACCATGCATTTTGGTACTATCCGGAAAATACACAGTTACACAAAACCATCACCGAATTTATTTATGTGCCTAACGAAGTGTATGACGGTACTTACATTTTAAATTTGCAGATCGCTCCTTTTGAGAACGACGCCAGCCCAAGCAAACCGGTGTTGTATAAGGTAGTGTGATCAGATAAATCCCAATACAATATTTAAACGTGACCAACGAAAACACCAGCGCATCAAAAAGTATAGTTACAGCGATCTGTAAAATGGACCTAAAATATGGCGACATTATTTACGTTCAAACTTTTGAAAATGCCGAAATTGAGATCCCCGAAATTGATGAAATGAATATTTATTTAAGGTCGTTGGTAGAAGACGGACCTTGTTACCTTATCGTTTTTCCAGGGGTTGGCAGCATATCATCACACGAAGCAAGAAAACACGCTGCAAAATTAAAAAATAAAAATATAATTGCGGAAGCTATTATTATAGATAATCTTGCTACACGCTTGCTGGCAAATTTTTATATGAAAATAAACCGGCCCGAGCAAAGAATTAAATTGTTTTCGAATGAAAAAGCCGCATTGGAGTGGATAAATTCCATAAAAAAGGAAATGAAAAAAAATTAATTTTTCCCTTTCAAAAACCGCTCATCGCTTAAACTCAGCATAAAATTTTCAAGGTCTTTTTTCTCCTGCGCCGTTAAACGCAAGGGTTTGTTCATGCTCGTATCTCGGTTAATGGCGCCTTTTACAAATTTATCAGGATCGTTATAATGTTCAATTACTTCAGTTAAATTTTTAAACATACCGTTATGCATATAAGGCGCTGTTTGCGCAATATTACGCAGGCCCGGTGTTTTAAAGGCGCCAAGATCTTTCGGATTATTTGTAACTATAAAACGGCCCTTATCATTTAATTCTTTACCGTTATATAAACCAATGTTCTTAAACTCATCATTACCGCTAAAATCAACGCCAAAGTGGCAATCAAAGCACTTACCTTTGCCATTAAATAATCGTAAGCCACGTTTGGCACTTGCAGAAAAAAGTGTTGTATCACGGCCATCCATGTATTTATCAAAAGCGGTGTTGTTGGTTTCCAGTGTTTTTTCAAAGCGGGAAAGAGCTTGAGCCAGCAATTTATCGTTGGGCGGTTTACCGTAAATACTAATAAAGGTTGCATAGTAATTGGCATTTTTAATCAAACGCCTAACCGCTAACGAAATAGGCAGGTCCATTTCTACCGGGTTTTCAATTGGCCCAAGCGCTTGTTCTTCCAGAGTTTCGGCGCGGCCATCCCAGAAATAAGCATTTCTTTCGGTTTGGTTCATGGATGAAGGTGTGTTGCGCGTACCTTTTTGATGATAAATACCAATACTTACCGGAGAATTATCTGCAAATGCAAATTCTGGCTTATGGCAACTGGCACAGCTTACAGAGCTGTCACGCGAAAGAATGGGGTCAAAATACAACGCTTCGCCTAATTGGGCTTCTGTAGCAATTATTTTTTCTTTTTTGGCTTGCGCGCAGGAAATAATCAACAACAGCGTGGGAATTAAAATTATGAAGATTTGGTATTTTTTAAGCTTTTGCACTGTTCCGATGATCAAATTTTAGATATATTTATAGAATATATTGGCATCAAAGTTATTTAATTTTATTGCCATTTTTAAATTTTAATGGATAATATAATTCAGGATACACCTAAAAGGGAGTTACCTTTTAATAATTTGTTTTTAAACTCGGGCGCTGTAAATGGTTTAAATGATTGGTGGATGTATGTGGCCGGTTTATGTGCTGTTTTTTTAGGTTACGTGGTTTGCCAGTTGCTTATTTCTTTTCCTTTACTTCAGGTTGCTTTAAGTAATGGTTTAACGCTTACCGATCTGCAGGACAATCCCGGAATTTTATTTGACGCCGAAAAGATCGGGATCAATAAAAATTTTTTATTGGCTATGTTGTTGGCCATGTTTGCCTTTGCTTTGTTTGGTTTATACGTGGTGGTAAGAAGAGTTCACCACAAAGTATTTTTATCTGTTATTACCGCATATAATAAATTACGCTTAAGCCGTTTCTTTTTTGCTTTTGGCATTTGGGCAATTTTGGTGGTAATAGTTACTTTGGTTTCAGTAGCAGTTAATCCTTCCGAAATAACAATGCAGTTTAAACCCGGTAATTTTATACTTCTTTTTATTGTCTGCGTTTTGTTAATGCCCATTCAAACCAGTGCCGAAGAAATCATCATTCGCGGTTATTTAATGCAGGGTCTTGCGTTGATGCTAAAGAATGGCATTGTTCCTTTGATCATTACCTCTGTTTTATTTGGTGTTTTGCACATGGAAAACCCTGAAGTAAAAGAATACGGCTGGATGATCATGTTGCCTTATTATACCTTGTTTGGCTTTTTTTTAGGAGCCGTTACACTTTTGGATGAAGGGCTTGAACTGGCCCTGGGAATACATCTGGCAAATAATTTAATTTCGAGCTTATTGGTTACTACACCCAATGGTGTGTTACAAACAGATGCTATTTTCCTGGCCAAGTCATCCGATCCCCTTATAGAAGTAATTGTTTCAATAGTAATGTTTGTTATTACTTTTTTTATTTTTTTGCGCAAATACCGTTGGACAAATTTTAAATTAATATTAAAATAAATTTTATGAAGCATATAATTCTTGTTGTTGGTTTTTTAGTTAGCAATTTTTTAATTGCAGATGATAATTACCGGTATTATATAAATTTAACTAAAGTAGTAAACGATAAAATATCGGTTCAGTTAACGCCACCAACTATTACCCAAAACGAAATTGAATTTTCGTTCCCTGCGATGGTGCCGGGCACTTATGAGGTGTATAATTTTGGAAGATTCATCTCTAACTTTAAAGTTACCGGAAAGAACGGTGCGGTAATTAAAGTAACAAAATCAGATGCCAATACTTATAAGATCTCGCCGGCAACAGCTATTGATAAGATAACCTATGATGTGGATGATACTTGGGATAAAACAGATCTGCCGGATACAAAAGATAAAATTGTTTTTGAACCGGGCGGTACCAATTTTGAAGATGGTAAGAATTTTGCCATCAATACACATAGCATGTTTGGTTTTATAAGAGGCATGCTTAACAAAAATTTTATTTTGGAATTTGAAAAACCAAAAGGCTTTTATCCCGCTACAGGTTTATCTGATATTCAATTAGGCGATACAAAGGACGTTATTTCGGTTTTTGATTATCATGATCTGGTTGATTCGCCTATTATGTATTCTTTGCCCGATACATCAACCGTTTTAGTAGCTAATACAAAAGTGTTGGTAGCAAATTATTCGCCCAATAAAAAGATCAATGCGCGCTACATTGCATCAACATTAAAAGAATTATTAAATGCTCAAAAAGATTTTCTCGGAGGTGAATTGCCCGTGAGTAAATATGCTTTCTTGTTTTATTTTATAGACCGGGCTACACTTTCAGGAGCAAGCGGGGCCCTGGAACATTCGTATTCATCTTTTTATGTTTTGCCTGAATATGACAGTACCAGCCTTCAACAAGAGATAAGGGATGTTTCGGCACATGAATTTTTTCATATTGTAACACCATTAAATATTCATTCAAAAGAAATTGGTGATTTTGATTTTTCAAACCCGAAAATGAGCGAGCATTTGTGGCTTTATGAAGGTATGACCGAGTATTCTGCTCACCTGGCACAAACTAAAGGCGGTATAACCGATATTGATAAACTGATCAGTACTATGATGCAGAAATACGATAACAGCATCACCAGTTATAATGATACAATGAGCTTTACGTACATGAGCAAACATGTTCTGGAAGAAAAGATCCACACGCAGTATTCTAATGTTTACGAAAAAGGCGCGGTTATTGGTATGTGTTTGGATATTTTACTGCGCCATTACAGCGATGGAAAATATGGCACACAAAATTTAATGAAAGACCTTGCCACAAAGTATGGTAAACATAAATCGTTTAATGATGAAGATCTTTTTAACGATATTGAGAAATTTACTTATCCCGAGATAGGGGCTTTTTTGAGGAAATACGTTGCCGGCACAACTCCTTTGCCAATGGCAGAAGTACTGGATAAAATCGGTATTGATTTTTCAAAGGAAACAATTACCTACGAGTTTTCTTTAGGTAATGCAGATCTGAATTATAACGAAACCACAAACAGGTTGTATGTTGAAAGTATTGATAACCTGGATGAATTTGGCAAGGCTTTAGGATTTAAAAAAGGCGATGAGTTAAGCAGGATAAACGGCAAGGAAATAAAAATAGAATCTCTTAAAGAAATGATCAATAATTATTATGAAACATTAAAAGAAGGTGACAAAGTAACGATCGAGATATACAGACCAAAAGGTAAAAAAGGAAAATACAAAATAAAAGAACTAAGCGCTGTTGCTAAAAAAATGAAAACAGTTCGTAAGAACCAGATCGGTTTGAAGAAACAATTAAGCGATAAGCAAAAACAAACTTTAAGGGCCTGGGTTGGATTATAAGTAATTATAAATTAAAAATTAAGAATGAAAAATTTTAAGACAGTTTATAAAAGTATAATTTTTAGTTGTTTGTTTTTTTTATGTGGATTTGCACAAGCTCAAAATCCTCCGGGCCAATATACCAGCACAAATAAAAAAGCTATTAAATATTTAGAAGAAGGTAAAGCTGCCTTCGAAATAAAAAAAGACGATGTTGCGGAAAAAGCTTTAAAAAAAGCAATTGAAGAAGATAAGAATTTTGTTGAAGCCTATCTTGGTCTTGCAAATCTGTACCAGGTTATTGGTAAACACGATGAGGCAATAACCTATTTTAAAAAAGCCATTGAAATAAATCCTAAATTTTTTCCGAGTGCGTTTTTCTTTTTAGCCGCATCGCAATTATCAACCGGGCAATATGCAGATGCAAAAACAAACCTCGAAACCTTTTTAAAATTTGAACGCGTTAATCCAAATACAAAAGAAACTGCACAAAAACTTTTGGTAAATGCCACTTTTGGCGCAGAGGCGGTGAAAAACCCTAAACCGTTTAAACCTGTAAATGTGGGCGCTGGCATCAACACACAATATGGCGAGTATTTTCCAGCAATTACCGGCGATGGCAAGCAATTTATGTTTACCCGCGGCCTGCCCCGCGAAGGCGTGCCCGGCGCCCAGAACGAAGATTTTTTTATAAGCAATAAAGTAAATAACGTTTGGCAAACTGCCACACCTATTACAAACATTAACAGTAATGGTAACGAAGGCGCGCCAACATTATCCTCAGATGGTAATATCATGTTCTTTGCATCCTGTAGTGATGATTATGGAGATTATGGTGCGCAAGACAGGAAAGGAATGGGAAGCTGCGATATTTTTTACGCACAAAAAATAAATGGTAAGTGGACACGCCCGCGCAACGCCGGTCCTGCCATTAACAGTGCCAATTGGGAAACACAACCAAGTTTTAGCAGCGATGGCAAAACTCTGTATTTTATCAAAGGATTCAGGGGTCGTGGCGCTAATAATAAGGATATTGATGTGTATATGAGTGTAATTGGCGATGATGGAAAATTTCAACCCGCTGTAAAATTAAATGCCAATATTAACTCGCCCGGTAACGAAGAGTCTGTTTTTATTCATCCGGATAATATGACCCTGTATTTTTCAAGCGATGGACACCCCGGCATGGGCGGGCAGGATATTTTTATGAGCAAGCGGCAACCTAATGGTGATTGGGGGCCTGCCGTAAATCTGGGTTATCCT
The DNA here is from genome assembly GCA_044226875.1 of Bacteroidia bacterium. Lineage (GTDB taxonomy): Bacteria > Bacteroidota > Bacteroidia > B-17B0 > Aurantibacillaceae > Aurantibacillus. The sequence continues at coordinate 113,267 of JBGAGD010000002.1, read as the reverse complement.
ATCAATACATTTGTTGATGATAACAGTTTTATAGTTGATCCGGCCGGGCAACTGGCTTACTTTGCCAGCGAAAGGGCAGGTGGTTTTGGCGATTTGGATATTTACCAGTTTGAATTGCCCGCAGATCTTAGGCCTGAAAAGATCACTTATGTAAAAGGCAAAGTATACAATTCAAAAACAAAAGAACCACTGGATGCAAATTTTGAATTGGTAGATCTTGAAACACAACAAACCATTACAAGATCTTACTCACAAAGTAATGGCGAATTTTTTGTAACACTCACCGCCAATAAAAATTATTTAGTGAACGTTAATAAAGATGGCTTTTTATTTTATAGCGATAACTTCAGTTTAAAAGGAAAGGAAACGGATTTTAATAAACCCTTTTTGCTGGATATTCCATTAGACCCTATTGATACAGGAAGCGTGGTAGAATTAAAAAATGTATTTTTTGACGTGAATAAATGGGATCTTAAACCCGAAAGTAAAGCAGAGCTGGATAAACTTGGAGCCTTCTTAACAAAGAACGCTACGTTAAAAGTTGAAATTGGCGGGCATACTGATAGCGACGGTATCCGGAAAAATAATATTACGCTTTCAGAAAATCGTGCCAAAGCCGTTTACGATTATTTAATTACAACCAGTAAGATTGATGCCGCAAGGCTTAAATATAAAGGATATGCCGATCTGAAGCCAAAGGTAAAGAACGATACGCCCGAGAACAAAGCAAAGAACAGGAGAACGGAGTTTAAGATCTTATCAAAATAATTTTTTAAGATAGGGTATTGCTTTTTTTAAACGACTTATGATAAAGCAACCCTATTTTATGAGAAAATTAGCCTTTATCAGTTTATTTATTATCAGTGTAACAGTTTTAAACGCACAATCGTTTTATAAAGGCGCATTGGTAACCAGCCTAAATACTGGATTTGAGAACTACAACACAGTTCTGAAAATTAAAATAAAAGACCCCAACCGTACACGCGATACTGTGCAAAACGACAGGGCAGCCAATACTAATTTTGGGTTTGGCGCCGAATACGGTTTGCATAAACGCTTTGGCGTGGGCGCCGGCTTTAAAACCAATAAGTACTTTACTACCCGCGATTCGGTAACACACGTAAAACCCTACGTAAGAACCAACGATTTTGTTGTGAATGTCAATTACCACCCTGTGGTAAATAAACATTTTGATCTTGTGTTGGGCGCAGATGCAGGCTACTCAACATTTAAATACCAGGCAAATGATAGTTTGGGTTTGGTTTTGAAAGGCGGAGGTAGTTTTATCTCGCTATATGCCAATCCGCGTATTTATTTTGGGCATTTTGGTATCAATTTTAAATTATACGCGCCTTTTGTAAGCTATAATAATCTTACTACCAATAACGATACATTTAACCAATACATTGCTATTACCAAATGGAAAGCCAGTGGCTTCGGGTTAGGTTTTGGATTTCAATATTATTTTTTACAGAATAAAGAAAGCGGCAAATCTTAGAATTTTATAAATTCTTGTAAGGCCGCGCAGCGTATCTTTTTTTATACCATTCTTATTTTCAGCTTCTTGCGTTTTTACGAAAGGTAAAAACTATTTTTTAGCATTTTCCAACCTATTAGCGCCTGCCATCATCTATCATTATATAAGTTAACCGTACTATAATGTTTGATGAATACATGAACCTGTTTTCGGAGGCTGTTTCAAGAACAACCGCGAATGGCTTTGATCTGCCCGAACAAGGCGATCTGAAATTAAAGACCATGAAGAAAAAATTTTCTACACCCGAAACCAAAGCCGGAGTACTGAAACATTTTTTTCAATGTATGGGTAATGTTAAGGCAGAAGATATTAGTTACAGCAACAGCATTGAAATAGTTGCAAGGTTTAAACCTTATCTCGAAGATTATCTCGATACCTCTTCAATGCTTACTATTGGCGGTTTAAACTTTAAAGGAATAAATACCATTCAGTTTAGCGAAAAAGAAGTAGAGATCTTGTTTCACAAGATCATTCCTGATTACCGTAATGTAAATGTACACGCATGGCTTACCTTGCCAACTGCCGAGATCATTGATATTTCTTATCTTGAAATATGCAACAACCTGCGCGGATTGCCATTTAAAAACCAAAAAGAATTTGAATATATTTTTGATAAGCTGGATAACATTTATATAAATGAACACCTAACCTATAAACCGGTATTGGTTGGCATAGGCAGTTTAAAAAAACTTAACTTATTGCCAAATAAACATAAAGTAACAAAATAGCAGTGGAAGTTGGATAATTTTAATTTGTTAAGGCAAAACCATTGAATTTAACAGTTAAAAAGAGAGGTTTTTTAACTAAAACAGGGTCTATAAGCAGATAAGAATCCAACCTTTTGTATCTTTAATACATCTAATAAAAAGAGAATAAATATGTTTAAATTCTACATAAAATTATTAGTGTTGGTAATAACCCTTGCTGGTTTTTCATGCAAAAAGAAAAAAGAAGCGCAATGGAAATTACCAACGGCAGTTACATTTAAGATAGATATTAACCGGTCGCCTTGCCTGGGAGGAAATCTTGCATTTTACGGCGGCAATATTTTATTGGATAATTTTTCTTTTGATGGAAAAAGAGACCAGGGAGATGATGTGCATTTTGATAAAAATTCAGGCACCATTAATGCATCTTTCGATCCCAATGCTGCAATTCCTGAATGGAATTTTGATATTCCACAAGGATCTTATTCGCAAATAAAGATCTCCTATAAAACAGCCGGCTCTCAGAATGATAAACAAATAGTTGTTTTAGGAACATATAAAAATACTACCGATGGCAACACTTATCCGGTAAGGTTCGAATTCCAGGCCCCACAAACATTTGTGATCTTTGCAAAAAATTCATCGGGCAATTCAAAAATTGTGTTGGATAAAGATGTGGTCTCAAGCGTTAAGATAATAATGGATCCTGTATACTGGTTTCAAACCATTACAAATACAATGATGGATAACGCATCGTTAACGAATATGAACGGTATACCAACAATTCTAATTAATAAGAACACCAACAATAACATCAACGCGGCCATGCAAAACCGCGTGCATGATGATGTTACGCAGGTGATCTTTAGCTGAAATAAAAATTAAACGGCATGATCCCGGAGCAGGAACTGATACAAAAATGTATTGCTGGTAACAGAAAATGCCAGGAGATCCTGTATCGCAAATTTGCCGATAAAATGTATAATGTTAGCCTTACTTATACTGACGACCAGGAAGAGGCTTGTGATATTTTGCAGGAAGGTTTTATTAAAGTATTCAGAAATCTGCACTCTTTTAATTTTGAAGGATCGTTTGAAGGTTGGATAAGAAGAATAATCGTAAATACAGCCCTTGAATTTTATCGTAAGAAGAAGAGAGAACAGGAATTTCTTGATGAGTACGAAAATGTTGTTGAGCCGAACATTGATAATATCCTTGAAAAAATAAATGCTGAAGATGTTATTAAACTTGTAAACCAATTACCTTCTAAGGCAGCAATGGTATTAAAATTATTTGCTATTGAAGGATACAATCATAAGGAGATAGCCGAGATAATGGAAATATCTGAAGGCACTTCAAAATCTCAGTTGAACAGGGCAAGGTTTCTTTTTAAAGAGGCTATGATAAAGCAAAATGGATGAGAATAAGAACATAGACAATAAGATCAAAACGATCTTTGATGGGCTTGATAAAGAGGCTCCGGAGGACCTATGGAATAAATTCTCAGAGCGTTTGCCTGTTTCTGATACCGATAAAACCATCGAAGCTAAAGTAAAAGAAGGTTTTGAAAACATGAATCAAACCGCCCCCGATCATATTTGGGGCACTGTAAACAAACAACTAAATATTGATAAGGTTTGGGAAAGAATAAGCGGGGAATTAGACAGGCGCCGTATACTGTACTGGAGAAATGTTGCTGCCTTGATATTGGGAATTTTATTTCTTGCAGGTGTTAGCGTTTATAAATATTCAGAAAAGAACGAACTCGTAATTTTAAATGTAGAACAGGTTGCTAAACAAAACGCCAAAAATAAAGTGCCAGATGCAGCCATAAAAGCCAGCCAGCGAACTGAACAACACCTAATTACAAATAATTCAAAACATACTTATCAAACAACAAATATTGGTGTAGCAGTATCACAAAGCAAAAACAAAATTTACGGTAGCAATAATCAAAAAACTACAAATGTATCCACCGGCCATTCTGATCTGATTACCGAAAATGCAGTTGAAAACGATATCGCAGATGTTCCTGCAAATGATATCATGAACGCTGAGTTTCTTGATCCATTAATGCCGCCAATGTTATTAGCAAACCAGGATATGGCAAGTGTGGATATTTCTAATTCTACATATGCAAATAATGCGCTTGATACGGGGCTTTTAAAAAATGATTTAGCGGTAAAACAAAAAAGATTTGAAATAGGCGCTACTTATTCTTTTAATAATACATGGTTATTAAACAACGAAACACAAAGCGGGTTTAACAGCAATAGCCTTACACAAACGTTTCTTGCATTTGGAAGCAGCTATGGATTGGTGGCCAATTATAACCTGTCTAAATTCAACGCGCTGTCATCAGAATTTTATTTTAATTCCACATCGCGCCAACAGTATGGCGAATATATAGAAGGAAATTATTCAACGCATACCCTGCAATTTAATTACGCCAAGATCACGTTGTTATACCAGCTAAACATTGATCAGGCGCATTACAGGCGCATTTCTTCGAGGTATACGTTTAAAGCAGGTTTATACGGCTCTTATTTAAAGGACTACAATTATTCATATAGTAAGGTTAATTTTATTAATACAGATAGCTATAAATCGCATGATTATGGTATTAAGATAGCTATGGGCCAGGAAAAGATAATGCGTCAATTTATTTTTGGTTATGGCTTAAATGCCGAATATGGATTTAATAATACCTATGCCGGTAATAAACAAGTACCATCAGATTTTAATATCACAAAAAACGCCCTCGTAGGTGCTTATTTTAATATTAAATACGCTTTTTAACGTATAGGCCCTTGATTTTTTTTTGGCAAATTTGACCGAAAATTCCAACCTTAAGTAAACTTTATGCATCTATTTAATAAGGATTATGTGTTTTAAAGACTCTTTATTAACTAAAAATTAAGGCTTATGCGATTGTATTACTTTTTTAACGGAAAAAAAAGCGAAGGGCCTTTTGTTGCTTCAAAATTAAAACAGCAAAACATATGTAAGGAAACGCCCGTTTGGTTTTATGGATTACCCGAATGGGTAAGTGCCGGACAAATCGGCGAGCTGGCCGATCTGCCTGACCGCATGAAAGATCCCGAAACAAAAGATATAGCTATATTCCGGAATTTTAAATTGTTGGTTTCCGCTGTTTTTGGATCTAAATTTTTTTAGAAAATTTTGTATCACTGAAACGCCTTTTTCCAGCGACTTAACACAAAAAGTTTAAAAAGTAACTTATTATGAAAAACACCCGAAGGGTTTGCTTTTTCAAGATCGTTATTATTTACAAAATCAAAATTTGCCGCTTTTATTTCTGAAAGTAATTGCGGGCGAAGCTTCTGAACCCATTGTTGCATTGGAGTTTCAAAACCTTTTTTATCGTAACGCTGGTAGATCTCCTTTGGTAATTTATTTTTCACGGCTTCGCGCAAAAAATATTTAGATACACCGTCTTTTATTTTTTTATTACCGTTAAACGAAAATAATAAGTTAATAAGTTCAATATCGTCAGCAAAAGGAGTCCTGCTTTCTACGCTATGCCACATGCCGCAACGATCTTCACACTTTAAAAAAGATTTTAAACGGGTGTTATAGATATCATCGGCCAACTGTAAATTAACCGAATCAAAATAAACAGAAGGGTTTTTTATTTCGGCTGAGTTTAAAAAATCGTTCTTAAAAAATAAACTGAAATGTTTTTTATTGAAATAATTTTTTTGCTTTGCTTTTTCTTTTAAATAAAATTGCAGTGGATAACCAATTGTTTTTTTACTTGCTGAAATATCATTCATGGCCAGCATAAAATTGCCATTAGAAAATAGATTGTTCCACTTGGCTAAAAAATGATGGTGATATCCGCCAAACAATTCATCTGCTCCCTGGCCATCCAACACCACTTTAATATTATTTTGTTTTGCCAGTTCCATTACTTTGTATTGGGCATATGTACTGGTGTCCCATATTGGCACATCCTGCGAGTAAATTAAATCATCTGCTTCTTTTAAAAAGCCTTCAAGTGTTGGTTCAACTTTAAAATGTTTTGCCTGTATTTTTTTTGCAGCAGCATTTGCAAAACTTTCTTCGCTTATCTGGTTATTCTTAAAAACCGAGGTAAAACAATATAAAGGTTGTTTTGTGATCTCTGCAATAGTAACAGCCAAAGCACTGCTATCAATACCACCGCTTAAACAGGTGCCTACTTCTACATCGCTTCTTAACCTTAATTTTACTGCATTCTCAAAGGTAAAGGCAATTTTTTCAATGAGTTCATTTTCGCTTAACGTGTCGTTTGCCAGCGTAATATGATCGTTTAAATGATAGTAGGCGCTGATCTTAATTTCCCCTGTTTTTATCCCGTAAATTAAATTATGGCCCGGCATCAGTTCGGTTACACCCTCAAAAAAATTAGTGGCCGTTGTTTCCAGCAAACCGTTTATTAAATAACTATGTAACGATTCATCATTTATTTTAGGAGCAAGCAATCCCGATCTTACAAATGCTTTTTGTTCGCTGGCAAAACAGAAAAATTCTTTGCTGTTGATGTAATAAAATGGCTTCACTCCAAATCTATCGCGCGATGCAAAGCAGATTTGTTTTTCGCTATCATAAAGGCAAAAGGCCCACATGCCGTTAAATCGTTCTATACAATTAATACCCCATTGCCGGTAGGCCGCCAGTATAACCTCAGTATCGCTTTCAGAAATAAATGTGTGCCCAAGCTTTTTTAATTCCTCTTTTATTTCAATGTAGTTATAGATCTCCCCGTTAAATGTAATCCAGTTTTTTGTTTCTTTATCGCACATCGGCTGATGGCCGCTTTCAGAAAGATCGATAATGGCCAAACGCCTGTGTCCAAAGGCTAAGAACGAGTTTGGATTGGCATTTTCAAGGTCGGTGATTGGTATATAATGAAGATCTTTACGTTTGTAATTTTGCCGCAAAGTATTAAAATGTGGTGTAATGGTTTGTTCGCTGGCTAAAATAAAACCTTCGCCATCTGGCCCGCGATGACTAATGGCATTGGTCATTGCCGCAATTTTTTTATTTAAATTAAAATCGGTTTTTTGTTTTAAGATTATGCCCGCAATGCCACACATATTTAGTTGGGATTAATTAACCCACATAAAAACTTTTTTATTTTCAATATATCGTTTCTCGTCTTTATCTAAAAGCAAAACGCAAAAATCAATAAATGGTAAAACGCCAAAAATGCCTCCCAAACTTGCTATATAAACTACCGGTACATAAGGCGCTGTTCCTAAATAGATCCTGTGCAAACCCACAATTCCAAAAGGAAAAGGGAAGGCCAAAAGTGCCGCTGTTATTTTTTTGTTCTTTTTTTGCTTTGCCCTGAACAGTTTTAATAACGGGTTAGGGCGGTTTTTATTTTCCAGGTTTGTATTTATTTCTGTTTGGTAAACAACAGAATCGATCACCGTCATATCCGCGTCTAACAAATAACATTTTTGCATAACAGGGCCCGAACCCAAACCGAGATTTTGAAGCAATAAAAAACAAACCGTTATAAAAAGGCTTTTTGCCATATTTAGTGGAATAACGCTAAAATTCGCAATAAAAACCGTTGCAAAAGCCTTATTTTAAACAAAAAATCAACAATTTTTGTTAACTTAAATAAGCTTAAAGACTGAGGTTTTTCCTATCTTTACCTCTCAAAATTTATTAGTTGTGACTCTTATAAAAAGTATATCCGGAATCAGGGGAACTATTGGCGGAAAACCCGACAATGGCTTAACTCCTTTAGACGTTGTAAAATTTGCCTCAGCATATGGTACCTGGGTTTTAAATAACCAGAAAAAAAAGGAAAGAACCACCGTGGTTATTGGGCGCGATGCCAGGCTTAGCGGGCAAATGGTATCCAATATAGTTACCGGAACATTGATTGGCCTTGGTATTAACGTAATAGACCTTGAATTAAGCACCACGCCAACTGTAGAAATGGCTGTTACCGAGTTAAAGGCACAGGGCGGTATTATTTTAACTGCCAGCCATAACCCAAAACAATGGAATGCCTTAAAACTACTTAATGAAAAGGGCGAGTTTATTAGCGAAGCAAACGGACAAGAGATCTTAAAACTGGCAGAAAAGGCCGATTTTAATTATGCCGAAGTAAACGAGCTGGGTGTTTATAAAACCAATTCAGATTTTATTAACGTTCATTTCAAAAAAATAATTGATCTGCCATACGTAGATGTTGCTGCTATAAAAAAAGCAAATTTCACCATTGTGGTAGATGCTATTAATTCAAGCGGCGCTATTGTTGTGCCAGCATTGTTGGAAAAACTGGGCGTTAAAAATGTTACGGTCATCCACGGCGAGCCAACCGGTAATTTTGCGCATAACCCCGAACCGTTACCTGAACATTTGATTGATTTAAGTAAAACCGTTGTAAAACAAAAAGCACATTTAGGTATTAGCGTCGATCCGGATGTTGATCGTTTGGCCTTTGTTTGCGAAGATGGAGAAATGTTTGGCGAAGAATATACACTAGTTGCTGTTGCAGATTACATCCTTCAAAAAAATAAAAAAGGAAACACGGTTAGCAATTTATCGAGCACACGTGCTTTGCGCGATGTTACCGAAAAACAAGGCGGCATTTATTCTGCTTCGGCTGTGGGCGAAGTAAACGTGGTAAAAATGATGAAAGATACCAAAGCCGTTATTGGCGGCGAAGGTAACGGAGGGATTATTTTACCTGAGTTACATTATGGCCGCGATGCATTAGTGGGAATTGCCATATTTTTAACGCACCTTGCTAAATTCGGAAAATCAGTATCCATGTTACGCAAATCTTACCCGGGTTATTTTATCTCAAAAAATAAAATAGAATTAACGCCGCAGATAAATGTAGATAAAGTGCTGGCAGAGGTAAGTAAAAAATATAAAAAACAACCTATTAATACTATCGACGGAGTAAAAATAGAATTTGATAAAGAGTGGGTGCATTTGCGTAAAAGCAATACCGAGCCAATTATCAGGATCTATAGCGAGAGTGAAACGGCTTCTACGGCAGATAACCTTGCAAAAAAAATCATTTCCGACATAAAAGAAATCATCAAGAATTAAAAAATGAAAGTATATCTCGATAACGCCGCAACTACAAGGCTAGATGAAAATGTTTTAAAAGCCATGCTGCCTTTAATGACCGAAGATTTTGGTAACCCATCTTCTATACATTCGTTTGGCAGAAAAACACGCGCTGCCATTGAAACGGCCCGCAAAACAGTTGCAAAATTATTAAATGTTACACCGGCTGAAATATTTTTTACTTCGGGCGGTACAGAAGCGGATAACATGGCCATTAACCAATCAATAATAACTTACGATATTAAACATGTTATATCGAGTTGTATTGAACACCATGCTGTAGAGCATACATTAAAAATGTTGGAAAAAGCCGGCAAAATAAAAGTAAGCTGGGTAAAGCTGGATAAAAAAGGAAACGTGGATCTTGAAGATCTTGAGCAACTTTTAAAGAATAATTCGCGTAGCCTGGTTTCGTTAATGCACGCCAATAACGAAATAGGAACTTTATTGCCATTAAAAGAAGTGGGGGAGTTGTGTGAAAAATACAACGCCATTTTTCATAGTGATACCGTGCAAACTATGGGGCACTATAAAATGGATCTTCGCGATTTAAAAGTGCATTTTGTTACCTGTGCCGCACATAAATTTCACGGCCCTAAAGGCGTTGGTTTTTTATACATCAATCACGATCACAAAATTTCTCCTTTCATACATGGTGGCGCGCAGGAGCGTAATATGCGTGGCGGTACAGAGAATGTATATGGGATCGTTGGGCTTGCGAAAGCACTGGAGATCTGTTTTGATGAAATGGATGAGCATCAGAAACATATTCGTGGTTTAAAGAATTATATGCGCGAGCAATTGATACAAACAATTCCGGGTGTTGCATTTAATGGCGAAACCTCGGATGAAAAATCGTTATATACTGTATTAAACGTATGTTTTCCAAATCATCCGGACGCCGAAATGTTATTATTCAATCTTGATATTTTAGGAATTGCTGCAAGTGGCGGAAGTGCCTGTAGCAGTGGAAGCAACCAGGGTAGCCACGTTTTAAGAGGAATAGGAAGTGATATGGAGCGCCCATCGGTACGTTTTAGTTTTAGTAAATACACTACTAAAGAAGAAATTGATTTTACCTTAAAGAATTTAGTAGAATTATTTAAAGTAGAAACCAAAGAAAAAGTAAAAAGTTAAATCAGTAACAACTAAATTATGAGCAATTTAAATACAGTATTAGAAAATGCAAAAACATCAATGGATAAAGCCATTGGCCATTTAGAATCTGAACTTCAAAAAGTACGCGCGGGTAAGGCAAGCCCCGCAATGCTTGAGAATGTGATGGTAGATTATTATGGCAGTATGGTGCCATTAAGCAATACTGCAAGTGTTAACTCACAGGATTCGCGCACACTGGTTATTCAACCGTGGGAAAAAAGTATGTTAACACCCATTGAAAAGGCGATCCAGGCCGCTAACCTGGGATTTAACCCGCAAAACGATGGTGTGATTATTCGTATTATGGTGCCACCTTTAACTGAAGAACGCCGTAAACAATTAACCAAAACTGCAAAAAGTTTTGGCGAAGATGCAAAAGTTGGTATTCGTAATGTGCGTAAAGATTGTATGGAGCAAATTAAAAAGTTGCAGAAAGATGGTTTGCCTGAAGATGAAGCTAAAAGCGGCGAAACTAAAATTCAAACATTAACTGATGCAAGTGTTGCAAAAGTTGATAAGCATATTGAGCAAAAAGAAAAAGAAATTATGACGGTTTAATTTTCTTTTTGATATAAAATAAAAAACCCCTCTCATTTCTGAAAGGGGTTTTTTGTTAATTAAAATTGTGTGATTTTATATATTTTTTATAAGTGTTGTAATCGCAATTATTTAATTAACTAAAAAAGATTAAGCTAACTTAACGTTAACCGCGTTTAAACCTTTTTTACCTTCTTGAATTTCAAACACTACTTCGTCGTTCTCGCGAATTTCTTCTTTAATGCCAGATACGTGCACGAATACTTCTTTTCCAGATCCTTCAACTTTAATAAATCCGAATCCTTTTGTTTGGTTGAAAAACTTTACTGTTCCTTTTTCCATTTTTTTTATTTTTTATTTTTCCCTTTTTATCTTATTAAAGCGGCTTTGAGAAAAAGGGTGTGACCCAAAACCGCTTATATCTTATATATTTAAATTCCAACACATTTTTCCAAACGAGTTGCAATTTTGAAAATCCAATAAATTTTAAAATTAAACGAATTGCAACCGGGTAGAATTTTACTGTAGTATTGAGAATTTAGTATTTATTCGTTTTAAAGATTTAAACAAATATATTTCAAAATGAAGTAATATGCAAAAAAATATGTAATAATTTGAAATTCAATATGTTAAAATATATTGTTTTAACTTTTTGCCTGATTTTCCAGTATTTTTCCTATCGTTGAAAGGCCTTTTATTGCCGATGAATAAAAGCAAAACTATTTTTGGCATTAATACTTTTAAGTATTTTAGGGAAGTATAAAATAACTTTTTGCAAAGTCGTTTTTTGATCCTGAAAATAAAGTAAATGATCTTCTCTTTTTTAAATAAACCTTTTCCGCGGGCAGATGTTGCAACTAGATCGGTAAAAAATACCTTTTTTGTTGGCTGTTTTGTGGCTTTTTTCTTAATTGTTTTTGAACCTTTTCAAATAAACGAATGGCAAACAAATAATAAAACGCTTAAATTAATTGGCTTTGGCATTATCTCATTTGTTGTTCCATTATGTATTCAGTTCGTTATTCGCTTACTGGTTTCTAAAAAACATTTAGAAGATCGTTGGACCGTGGGTAAAGAAATTCTTTCCATACTTACGGTAATTATTTTTATTGCTATTGCCAACCTGCTATATGGTAATTTGCTTCACGCCATGCCGCTAAATTTAAAAGGATTTTTATTTGCCTTATCCTCGGTAATCATGATCGGCGTTTTTCCGGTAACCATACATGTTATGAGAAAACATAATAAACTTTTAAAAATAAATTTTGAGCAGGCAGTGATCGTTAACGAACATCTTCATCACGATGAAATAAAAACGGAAGATCCTACAAAAAAAATAAGCGTGCTCGGGGAAGAACCTTTGCCAAATGACCCAAGCCAGGTAAGGGAGGAAATTAAGCATCCGCAAAAACTTATGTTTATTGCCGAGAATGAAAAGGATAAGCTGGAGTTAAATGCAGAACAACTTTTATATATCGAATCGGCAGATAATTATTCGAATTTTATTTTTTTGGAAGAAGGGAAAATAAAAAAACAATTGATCAGAAGCAGTTTAAAACGTATAGAGACCCAGGTAAATGTAGATTTTGTGATAAGATGTCATCGTACATTCATAGTTAACCTCAAAAATGTAACAAATATCGAAGGTAATGCGGCGGGATATAAATTAACTTTTGATGGCGCCGAATACCAGGTTCCGGTATCCCGCAATTATGGAACTTTGGTGGTTGAAAAACTTAAAACAATAAAATAGGCCGCTTTTTTGCCCCAAAATGCTTTGTCATTTGTCCCAAAGCTTGATAATCAGCCCAAAAGCTTGTTCAATAACCCTTTAATTTGGAAGAAGGATTTTTGCGCCCCTACCTTTGTAAAAAAAGAAATTATGATTTTTCGCAGCATTTTAATTTTACACATTATTGCCGGTTCGGTAGCTTTATTAAGCGGCTTGTTGGCCATTATTTTACGTAACAAAGTAAAGATCCATAAGCCTGTTGGCAAGATCTATTTTTGGGCTATGACGGTTATTTTTGTTTCGGCTATTTATATGTCAATAGCACATTCCAATATTTTTTTATTTTGCGTATCCTTTTTTACATATTATGCCTGCTTAACAGCGTACCGTTCTTTAAAACTCAAAAAATTGCATCTCGATCAAAAACCTCATGTATTGGATTGGGCTATTGAATGGTTTTTTGGTTTAATGCATTTAAGCTTTATTGGTTTTGGGATTTATCTTTTAACAGGTCAAAATACAACCTTTGGAATTATTAGCCTTGTATTTGGTATACTTGGCATTCGCGGAAACTATTATACCATACAACGTTTTAAAAAGAAACTGGTTTACAGGAATTACTGGCTACTGGCTCATATAAGCGGTATGCTTGGAAGTTATATTGGCGCTATTACTGCTTTTGTGGTTAATAACTATAAAATAATACCCGCGCCCCCAATTGTTTTGTGGTTAGGCCCCGCAGTTTTTTTAGCACCACTTATTATTTATGAAACTACAAAGCATAAAAAGAAAGCCGGAAAATTTCAGGTTGCACAAGTGGGTTAAAATTATTTTATAACCTTATTTTTAGGCTTTTTGGGTTGTTGGGCAGGAATATAATTTCCGGCTTTATCAAACCATATTGTTTCGGGTCCACGATTTACATAATACGAATTAACTCCTGTATGATCCTGTACCGACCAGGTTGTATATTTTTCTTCGGGATAGTTTTTAGTATAATATTCGTGAATGGGTCTTGGATAATCCATATTCTCTAATTCACTTTCTTTCCTGATCACTTCTCCTTTTTTATCGTAAACAATAATTACCTGTTTGGCCGTTTTTGGATCTTCGTAAGTAGCGCGGTAATTTTTGTTATCATTGCTCCAGTTAGGTGTAATTTCGGGATGCTGTTTGGTAAATGCATCGCGTACCACTGCCGGGGGCTCAATACCACCAACCATGGCAGGCGTTTGTGCAGTGAACGTATTCAGGCAAAAAGCGAAAAAAATTATTATCAGGTTTTTCATGTTTAGCAATAATTTATAAAATACATTCTAAAATTATGCCAGTAAGCTTTCAATGCGTAGCGTAATATTTAGATAATTCAAAAAAAGCGATCTTGGGCATCCAGGGTAAACCTTCATAACCCTGAACATCTCTGCGAATAACTTTTACTATGCCATACGATGCCATATCAAGGTCGTATTGCGGGTTTTCATCATAAATATAATTATAGCTCACGAACGTAAATACAAAAGAGGCAAATACTTTTTCCTTATCAAAAATGGTAAGCAGATCAATGATATATTGGGCCTGGGTATGCCCGTCCCTTATAAATTTTCCTTTCAGTTCGGGCCGGTTCTTTTTCCAATCAACAATGGCCCAGCCCATAGGTCCTTTTTCATCGGCTCCTTTATAGGCACAACACCCAAATTCCATTATACTTATCGGCTTGCCCATTTTTTTATAAGCCTGCAACTCTTTTACGTAAGTTCTTTTATTATAAACCGAACGGTAAAGATCAACACCAATAATATCAAATAAGTGCCAGTCAATTTTTTCCCAGGCACCGGCTGCGTATGTGAGCTGGCCGCGAAAATGTTTTCTTATTTCATGAACAGCAGCTTCCAGAAAAAAATTTAAACGTTTATTGTAAACACGTTTTATGCCCAGCATATTTTTTAAAAGGCTTAATGGCGAGAACATTTTTTTGATGCGGTCGTTACCAGTTTGGCCATTAATAAAACCGCTTGTAAATAAACTTAATTCGCAACCTGTAACAAATATAATGTTGGGATACACCAGCCTGAGTTTTTCGGCCGCCATAGCGCATTGAATAATATATTTTAAAGTGGTTACCTGGTCGCTATAATGAAGGGCCGGAGAGAACCATACAGTGAGCCCCTGTTTTAGGGCAATTTCTGAGGTTCTTACAAGGCGGTCAATATCAAGGCCAGAAATACGGATAGCATTGCAATGTAATTCGTTCTTAATGGTTTCTATTTCTTTGGTCACCAAAAAACTGTCAAAACCTTCCCGGGTTAAGCCACCTGTAAGCGTTTTGGTGCCAACATCATAATTAATGCCTTTGTAATGCATACTTTTTTTTGAGCCTTACGCTATATATTAAACAAAACAGAGGAGTATTTGTTTATTTTTTAAAAGAACAGATATTATAAATAATCTTAAAAAATAAATGTATGAAAACAACAAAATCATTTTTTATGAACGGTTTACTTTGTGCAATAGGGTTATGTTTTAGCAATTGCGGAGGTACTGTTGATCCTAATGTTCACATGAAAGGATTTCCGAGCGGGAGATCGGAGTTTCAGACAAACGGCAGGATAGTAAAGAAATATACGTTTCATGTTACCCAAGCCTCTACCATAGGTATCAAATCAGACCAGATGCTTCCCGATAACTATAATACTGCGGCCGTATTATACAATAAAATGAAATAAGCTATTATTGAACCGCGCCGGTTGCACGTGAAATGAACCAAAAGTTTAAGAGGATGTAAAGTAGTATTAACAACCTTGATACTATTTTGTCGAACTTTTTTACTTTGTCTGCTTCGCCTTTTTTTACGAGATTGAGTGCATATACGGAAGATACGATCACCATAAATATAAAAAGTAAAGTAATGCCATGAAGCGTATCTACCAGGGTTAACGAGCTTGATTCAGGCAATACCGAATCAACAACATATTTATTACCAACCACGGCAAATAAAGCACCAACGCCTAATCCAAAACGCGCTTCAATGCTTTCGGGGTGAATGTAAAAACAAACAAAGGCAATAAGAAAGGCTACATACATACCAAAGAACATTTTCCAGAACAGGCCCATGGCCTCCCGCCCAATGCCAATATGAACCGTATAGGCACTGTATTTTGCCTGTGGTTTGCTTAAACTTTCATCACCAAAACCGGTTTCGTATGTTTTTATTTTTGTAGTTACTCTAAAGGTATCAATGGTCCAGCCGCTTAAAGTAAAGCGGGGGTCGTAATGTTTGCCAACAGTGTCGGCCACAAATATCAAAGAGCGCGAATCGAATTGAGAATTCTCTAATGATAATCTCAATTTTTGATGATCGAAAGGAAAGCGGCTGATCTTCCACGAATCTTTCATTACGCATTGAAGTTTCATTAAAATATAAATTCTGCTGCCTGAAGAATCGATTGTAGCGTACGATTTTGTAACACTTTTGGCTTGTGGCACTTCAAGGTTCTGCGAAAAATCAAAATCTCTGTTCTTATATTTTAACCATAACCAAAGATTAATGGTATATTCTTTTTGTTTAAAATCTATGTCGTGAATGCTTGTAATGTAAATGCCTGTAAAAACAGTATCGGGCCCGGCTTCCTTTTGGGCTTTTAAAAAGAAGGAAGAAGTAATTAAAAAGATAAAAATAAAAAGTGCTCTGTTCATTTAATTTTTATTCTAATAAAGTTAGGCAAATTTGCTACCAGAAAAATCAAATGCTCTGATTCTTCTTAATTGTCGTAAATCAAATATCCGAAAGATCTTTTCCCCGCTCTTCGATACTTTCTTCCATATCTATTAAAGGTTCTTCCACAATTTCATTATTGAGCGATTTGCGGTGAATAGATAAAAGGATGGCAGGTAACAAAATTAAATTGGTGAACATGCTCATTAATAAAGTTAAAGATACCAAAACACCTAAAGCAACAGTGCCACCAAAACTTGATGCAGCAAATATGGCAAAACCGCAAAATAAAATGATAGAGGTGTAGATCATACTCAACCCTGTGTCGTGTATTGCCGCTGAGATAGCCGCTGCAGCATTTTTAGCGCCTTTTTTTAATTCCTGCCTGTATTTGGTTAAAAAATAAATCGTACCATCGGAGGAGATACCAAAGGCAATGCTAAAAATTAAAATGGTAGAAGGCTTAAAACGTATATCTAAAAAACCCATAATGCCTGCTGTGATCACTAAAGGAATTAAACAAGGAAGTTTTGACAAGATAATAATGCGTACCGATCGGAATAAAGCAATACCAACAATGGCAATTAACACAATTTCAATAACAAGGCTTTCTAACAGGTTGGATAATAAATAATCGTTATTCTTTAAAAATACCAAACTGTGGCCCGTTGTGCTTACATGATAATCTTTAGGATCGAAAATAGAATCAATTTTAGGGCGAAGTTCTTTCATTAAGGTTTTCATTTTTTTAGAACCTATATCTGCCACCTGAAAACTTACACGCGTAATTTGCTTGTTGGTATCTAAAAAATTTTGCAATCGGTTATTCTGGCCTTTTAACGAACCCGAGTACTCTGACAATGTTTTCAGATCGCTAATGCTTGGCACTTTATAAAATTTAGGATTGCCATCATGGTAGGCCTGGTAAGAAAATTTGATGGCCTCTAAGATGGATAAAGGTTTTGAAAAGATAGGATATTCTTCAAACGTTTTTTGCAAACGTTTTATTTTATATACTGCTTTGGCATTATCAGAAAATAAACCGTTTGGTTTTTTGGTATCAATAGAAATTTCAAACGGTAATACGCCTTTAAAATTAGATTCAAAAAAGCTAAGGTCGGTATATACAGGATCTTTTTCAGGAAGATCATCTACTACATATCCGTTCATATCAATAAATGTCATTCCCCAAAGAGACACAAGAGTAATTAGCGTTGTGATAACGTAAATGGCTGTGCGACGCTTTTGCACAAGGGCGTCAATAATATCCAGCGCTTTATTAATGCGTTTACCTTCCTGGTGTTTGGTATGTTTTGCCTTTGGCGTTGGTAAATAATTTAAAATAACAGGTATTAGTATCAATGTGATTAAATAAGTTGCCATTACGCTAATGGCAGCCACTATACCAAATTCAACCAGCATTGAACTTTTTGTAAAATACAATACACCAAAACCGATAGCTGTTGTAATATTTGCTAAAAATAAAGTTACACCAATGGTCTCTATACTTCTTGCCAGGGCCTTTATTTTATTACCGTGCGCCATAAATTCGCTTTGGTATTTGTTAACCAGGAAGATGCAGTTTGGCAAACCGATTACCATTATCAAAGGCGCAATTAAACCCGAAAGTACCGTGATCTTATAGCCAAACAGGTACATGATACCAATTGACCAAACAACACCCATCACTACTACGATCAGCGAAAAGAAAACCGTTGTGAATGAGCGAAAGAACATCCATAAAATGATGGCTGTTACAATTATGGCAAGAATTAAGAACAGCGTCATCTCGGCGCGCACCTTTGTCATTAATTGCGAACGGATGTATGGCATGCCTGAATAATGCATTTCTACATTATATTTTTTCGAGAACTCATCGCCAAGCGCGCGGATCTCTTTTACCATATCCAAACGGCGCTTACTATCAAGATCTTTTTTGGTAAAAGTAATGGCCACCAGGTTGGCGCCTGTTTCTTTATTGTATATGATGCCTTCGTAAAAAGGCATATTCATAATTTCTTTTTTAAAACTATCTACTTCTAATTGCGAGGTGACAGGATGTTTTATCAACGTATCGAAAACAAATTTTTCGAGGCTGTCGTTTTTTACCAACCTGTAACAGGTGGGTAGCGACATGATATTTTTAACGCCCTGAATATTCTTCAGGTCATCGTTTAATTTGGCCCAGTCTTTAAATTTTTCTAATTGAAACAGGTTCTTATCAGCAAAACCCATTACCATTACATTGCCATCTTCGCCAAATTGTTTTTTAAAATTCTGGTATTCAATAAAGGTGCTGTCGTCGCTCGGTAATATTTTGGCAAATTCATAAGAAAGTTCCATTCTTGAAGCTTCGTAACCCATAAAAATGGTCAGCAACAAAACACCGATCGTGAACGTTAATTTATTTCTTAATAAAACTCCCGAGAAATATTTCCACATATAAGTACTAAATTATAATAATGTTGTTCTTAATATTCAATAAATTGTTTTTTCCATTCCGGTCTTCGCTTTTTTATGCGAATTTATCAGAAAGGCTAAAGATACATTAATATTGTGTTTTTTTTGAGCTTTTTCGTTAATTATTTGCCCCTTTTTTTAGTGTTAAAATCGGCTCTTTTCCTTATAAACAGAGCATTTTTACCCCTTTGCCAAAAAAATATAAAATTATACTAAGGGTAAGGCCTTTTTAAATTGTCTTAAATATGTAAAGGCAAAATTGTTTGATAGCAAAAAGCCACTGTAAACCGGAAGGGATAAGCGATTTAGCAAATAATAGCGTATCGGTATTTCGGGTTAAGGTTAAAATGTATCTTTGTGAGAATTTTTCCCGAAAAGTGGAGTTAAGCGAGCAACAATATTGGCAATTAATAAGCAAAGGTGATAAAAAAGCGTTTGAAGAGATCTTCAGGCTTTATTACCAGGTGTTATGCAATTATGCCGGCTCTTTACTTAAAGATAATGATGAAGCAGAAGAAGTAGTGCAAAATATATTTTATAACATATGGAATAAAAGAGAGACCCTGGAAATTAATACATCCATAAAATCGTATTTATACAGGGCCGTGCACAACGATTCTTTAAATAAGATCAAGCATACAAAAGTAAGAACCATGTATGCCGAAGATTATAAAAAAAATGCGGTTGGAAGTTTTGAAGACGCATCAGTAACTATGCAGGCAAAAGAACTAAGAACACAAATAAACGAAGCTTTGGATTCTTTACCTGAACAATGTGGTGTGGTTTTTAAATTAAGTCGCTTTGAAAATTTGAAATATGCGGAAATTGCGGATCAGTTAAATATTTCGGTTAAAACCGTGGAAGCGCACATGGGCAAGGCCTTAAAAATAATGCGCGAAAAATTAAAAGATCATTTGCCAATAGTACTTTGGTTTTTATTTATAAATAATTAGGGGATGAAAGATTTAGAAAATAGCGACGATCTGATTGCAAAAGTACTTTCGGGGGAAGCAAGTAAAGATGAAATTGCTTTGCTTGACGCCTGGAAAAATGCTTCCGCTCAAAATGCAGACTATTTTGAATTGAGTAAAAAATTGTTCGGCGAGATCGATAGTTTAAAGATCACACATCCCGTTAATGTAAATACAGCCTGGAATAAACTTGATGGGCGAATTGGCGATACAGAAACGAAAGTAATCCCACTTTATAAACGCAAAGTGGTTTTAAGGGCCGCTGCCTCACTGATATTAATTATGGCATTGGCCTTTGTTATTAAAATGGTTTTAGAGAATGGTCAAACGCAGCCATTACAATATGCTTCAGCAAATACAACGGTTTTAGACACTTTACCCGATGGCAGTCGCGTATTTATCAACAAGCATTCTGAGATCAGTTACGTAACAAAAAACAATGTGCGCCAGGTAAAATTAAAAGGTGAGGCTTTTTTTGAAGTGGTGCATAATGAAAAACAACCTTTTGAAATTGTTATTGATGATGTGGTAATAAAAGATATTGGTACTGCTTTTAACGTTAAAGCAATTCCGGGCACTAATACCATAGAGGTTATTGTTGAAAGTGGCGAAGTGCAGTTTTTTACTACGAATGATGTAGGATTAAATTTGATAAAAGGCCAAAAAGCAATTTATAATATTACGGCTAAAGAATTTGTCAGAGGTGTTTTAGATCCCGCAGCAAATGCTACCAGCTATCGTTCTAAAGTATTTCATTTTAACGGAACGGCCTTGGAAGAAGTGATCAGGGAGATAAATAATGTTTATGACGCCAATATCGAGATAAACGACGATCAGCTCGCCACTAAAAAATTATCGGTGGTATTTAATAACGAGCCAATAGAAACTGTTATAAATATGATAGCCGAAACACTTGACCTGGAAGTTGAGAAAAAAGACAGCGCTGTAATTCTTAAAAGCAGATCTGACGTAAAATAAATACAATCATGCTACGTTTTATATTACTTTTTAATTTTATATTAATTGGCTGCAGCTTTTGTTTTCCCGCCATACCGCCTCTTGAACGGGAGGTGAACCTGGCGCTTAATAACGAACCGGTTAGTAGCGCCTTAAATAAGATCCAGGATCAAACGGGACTCATCTTTTCTTATTCCTCCTCAATTATTGATAACCTTACACCGGTTACAATTCATATCAAACAAAAATCGGTTCGCGAGGCACTGGCCTTATTACTGCCGCAACACATCAGCTTTAAATCAAAGAATAATTATATTATTCTTAAAGAGAGAATGGCAGAAAAAAATCCTAAAAAAACAGAGGTAAATGGTTACGTATATGATAAACTAACCGATAAAAAAATTGCCAACGTTACTATTTATGATAAAGCCAGCTTACAGTCGGTAACAACAGATGAATATGGTTATTATTCCATTTCCATCCCAACAAAAAATCAAAGCATTATCGTTAATAAAGAAAATTACAGAGATACAGTGTTGAAGATCTCCGATATAAAAAACAATCTTATCACATTTATTAACCTCGATCCTATAAAGGATTCAATAAAAAATAAAGATTCTGTAATGTGGAAAATGAAGCTGAAGGATTTTAGCAATTACACTAATAATTTATTTAAACAATTTAAAGGTTACGTAAACACTTTAAATGTAAAAGATACTCTTTCACGCAACTTCCAGGTGTCGGTTTTGCCGTTTGTTGGTACCAATGGTTTACTTTCGGGCAATATTTATAATCGCTACTCGTTTAATATTTTTGGCGGCTATTCGCGCGGAACAACTTTGTTAGAGCTTGGAGGCTTTTTTAATATTGATCGCGAAAAGGTACGAGGGGCGCAGCTGGCAGGCTTTTTTAATATTGTTGGCGATTCTGTAAAGGGGGCTCAACTGGCCGGGTTTTTTAATGCAACCGGTAAATATGTAAGTGGCATACAGGCTTCGGGTTTTGTAAATAGTAATTTTGGAAAGTTACGTGGTATACAAGCGGCCGGTTTTGTAAACTTTAACAGGGATAGTGTAAGGGGCGCACAAATGGCCGGTTATGTTAATTACGCTAAAAATGTTGATGGTATCCAGGTAGCAGGTTTTGTAAACCAAGCTAAAAATGTTGACGGTGCGCAGGTGGCCGGATTTGTAAACAGTGCAAAAAATGTAAAAGGTTTACAAATAGCAGTACTTAATATTTCTGATTCGTGCTACGGCCTGCCTATTGGTGTATTTAGTCTGGTGAGGCATGGAGTGCACCAGGTTGAGGTTTCATCTGACGAGTTATTTTATGGGAATGTTTCAGTACGAAGTGGCGTTAGTAAATTTTACAATGTAATAAGCGCCGGTTCAAGCCTGGAATCAGCAAAACCCTTATGGTCTGTGGGGTATGGCATAGGTACGTCTTTCACGATCAAAAATAAGTTAAGAAGTGATATCACATTATCCAGCCATCATATTAGTAAAGGTAATTTTGTTTTAGCCACAAGTGATCAATATAAATTATACATTGGACTTGAGTATAAATTCACGAAACGTTTTTCTATAGCTGCCGGCCCTGTACTGAATGTATATTTATGCGACACCTATAATATGCAGTATAATGATATTTACAGCAAAGTTGCTCCATATTATTTCTTAAATAATGATTATAATAAAAATTATAATCTTAAAGCATGGCTTGGTGCTAAAGTAGCCTTCCGTTTTTTCTAAAAAATCTCTTTTTTAAATAAGGGTATCGGTTTCCTTCGTTGTCTTAATTATATAAGACAACAACTATGAAGATCATATTATTAATACTTATCGCTGCAATTGTTTTCTTTTCATCTAAACACGCTTTTAAACAATTATCCGAAGAATAATTTTTATAGATGAAAAAGCAGGCAATTATATATATGTGTTTTGTACTGATGCAGGTTTATCAGTGTATCGGATCTACGCCAACGGAAAACTTAAAAACAAGTGGCTTAAAAACATCGTTTTATGTTTTTCGTAATACTGCAATTACAACGGGTAAAAACATGTACGCCTGTAATTCAGCGCGATTAAACCTGCTGCAAAAAAAGCAGGAGCAAAATTTAATTGCAAAAGTATTAAACTGGGATTGCAAACTGAAAGTAAGATTGAACAGGAATTTCAATTTTATTGTTAGTTACAATTAAAATAAATGTTAAAACACTAAGGGTAAATACTATTTATACTGTCTGTAATCATATAACAAAAAATAAAAGCATGAAAACAACGAAATTTATTTTTCCATTGATAATTTCCGTACTTCTCATAGTACAAGGCTGTCGCAAAGCAAATTTATGGGGTATTACCGGCCATGGCAGTAACGTTTCTGAAACAAGAACGGTAGGTGATTTTGACAGGATCGAGCTTCATATGGATGCGGATCTTTTATACTCGCAGGATTCGGTTTATTATCTGGAAGTAAATGGCCAGAAAAACATCATCGATGTATTAGATACAAAGGTAAACGGTTCTACTTTAGAAGTGGATTTTAGAAAGAATGTATGGAAACATAAAAGAGTAACGGTTACAGTTCATTCGCCACGAATAAATTCTTTAGCCGTAAGCGGGAGTGGCGATATTAAAGTTCAAAACAATTTAAGCAGCTCGTCTGTGAATTTAAAAGTGAGCGGTTCCGGAAATATTTCTATTCCCTCTTTAATAGCTCAAACATTGGATGCACACATTAGCGGCTCAGGTAATGTACAGGTATATGGCGGATCACTTAACAACTTTAATGTGTCGGTGAGCGGTTCCGGTAATATTGACGCTTTAAATTGCCAGGCATCTGCGGTGATCGCAAAAGTAAGCGGTTCGGGTAATATTTCGGTAAATGTTTTGGAAAGTTTAAATGTAACTATTTCCGGAAGTGGTAATATAAAATATAAAGGCCTGCCTGCAGTAAATTCGAGTATCAGTGGTTCGGGAAGTTTAATTCATTTATAAAATAATTTATGAGCATAAAAAAAAGAAGCTATTTAATTATAGCCTGGGTTTGTATTGCCTTTAATTTTAAAGCGCAAACTATCTTTCAAACGGTGCGTGGCGCCATTGTGGATAAGGTATCTCAAACACCCATACCCGGAGCCGTTGTGATGCTGGTAAACTCTAATCCCGTGATGGCCGTTACCAGCGACGAAAATGGAAAATTCACTTTAAGGGAAGTGCCTGTGGGTAAACAGAGTTTAAGTATTACCTATATTGGCTACAAACAATCGTCTTTACAAAACCTATCAGTAAATGCGGGGAAAGAATTGGTGCTTAATATTAATCTTGAAGAAGACATTAAGCAAATGAATGAAGTAGAAGTAACTGCAAAGGTAGAAAAGAACAAACCGTTAAATGAAATGTCTACTGTTAGTACACGTGCTTTTTCGGTTGAAGAGAGCCAGAAATTTGCAGCTGCAGCCAATGATCCAGCTCGTATGGCACTTGCTTTTGCAGGTGTGGTATCAGGCAGTGATGGCAATAATACTATCTCCATTCGTGGTAACTCTCCCAACGGTTTATTGTGGCGCATGGAAGGAGTTGAAATTCCAAATCCAAATCACTTTTCAAATGTGGGTACATCGGGTGGAGGCATCTCTATTTTGAGTGCTCAGTTACTCACCAATTCTGATTTTTCAACAGGAGCATTTGCAGCGGAATATGGAAATGCTTTATCGGGGGTATTTGATCTTAAATTGCGCAAAGGTAATAATCAAAAACGCGAGTATACTATGCAGCTTGGTGTTTTAGGTGCCGATATTTCTACCGAAGGGCCTTTTAAGAAAGGATACGATGGTTCGTATTTAGTGAATTATCGCTATTCAACACTATCTATTCTTGGAAAAATTGGCGTGCCGTTGGGTGATGCAGTGACCAATTTTCAAGACCTTTCTTTCAATATTTCTTTACCAACAAAAAAGCTGGGCACCTTTAGCGCATTTGGTTTTGGCGGACTCAGTGATCAAACATCCTATGCCAAGCCAGATTCTTTAAAATGGAAAGAAGATGGATTTACACGTTATAGCGAGAAATTTTACAGTAATACCGGCGCTGTTGGATTAACCAATACAAAATTATTTAAAAATCAGTCTTATTTAAAAACAGCTCTTGTATTTTCAGGTACAGAAAATGGCGATGTAGGTAGAAAAATGAATTCTGACTATGTAAGTTTTACAAAAGAGTATGAACAAAAATATGTACAAAACAAGATCACTTTATCTTCTACCTACACACAAAAAATAGATGCAAAAAACAGCATCCGCAGCGGTTTTATTTTAAATGAGCTTGGCTATAACTTAACGCAGGGCGATATGGCAGACACAAATGTTCTGATTGAGAAGATAAATGTAAAAGGTAATACACAAACAGCGCAGGCCTTTTTTCAATGGAACTGCAGGGCAACAGAAAAACTAACCACCAATATTGGATTGCATTATTTCCAGGTTTTTTTAAATAATTCTAATTCGGTAGAGCCAAGGGCTTCGGTAAAATATGCGGCCACTAATAAAAATTACTTTACTCTTGGTTATGGCCTGCACAGTCAGTTGCAGCCAATTGGTGTTTATTTTGCAAAAAAACAAAATGATGATAATACGTTTTCCACACCCAATAAAGATCTTGGCTTAAGCAAAGCACATCATATTGTACTGGGCTATGATCGTATCATTAACGAGTATTCGCACATTAAAACAGAGGTGTATTACCAGCATCTTTTTAATGTACCCGTTAGCATAGACAAAACAAGCACGTATTCTATATTAAATTCAACAGACGGATATAATACAGATCAGCTGGTGAACAAAGGCCTGGGAAGAAATTACGGATTAGAGCTTACTTACGAACGTTTTTTACAACGCAATCTTTATTATTTATTGTCTTGCTCGTTCTACGATTCAAAATACAAAGCACCAAATGGCAACTGGTATGATACGCGCTTTAATACGAATTATGCGATCACATTTACAGGTGGTAAAGAATGGATCTTATCCGGAAAAAATAAGAACAGGATCCTCGGGTTTAATATTAAATCTATTTATGTTGGCGGTTACCGTTATACACCCATCGATCTGCCTGCTTCCATTGCCAAAGGCCAAACCGAATATGTTACCGATAAAACGTTTGGAAATAAGACACCAGATTATTACAGGCTGGATACGAGGATCAGTTTAAAACGCAATTATAAAAAAGTAACAAGCACTGTAGCGCTTGATATTCAAAATACCACCAATCGCAAAAATGTTGGCGGGCAATATTTTGATACGCAAACCGGCCAGGTTAAATACTGGTATCAAACGCCTTTGTTGCCATTGCTGAGTTACAGGTTAGAATTTTAATGATGCTTATAGGGTAATATACTCTACAGGAATATGTAGAAAAGCTGCCACTGTTTTAAAGGAATGTTTTTATTTTCCCCGCTTTAAAGGCATGGGCAATAATAACCACGCAGGAATAACAATTGCCATAATCCAATAAAAATTGGTTTATGAAAAAATTTATTACTCTGTCTTTCGTTTTTATTTTAAGTCTTTTAAATAGTGTTCGTTCTCAAAACATTCAATGGGCATATAAAGTTATCGACTTTTCATCACAGGTTGGAACTAAAGAATATTCTTCAAAACAGGTTTTAGGCAGGCCAAATGTATTGCCCAGAAGCGGTAAAAATGCCAATGCATGGGAGCCAAAAGGCACGGGAGAGAAAGCGGAGTTTATTAAAGTTGGATTTCTTACCCCTGTAAACGCAAAATATGTTTTGGTTGCCGAGTCCAATCATCCCGGTTATATCAGCCGTATCATTGCTTACGATTCACTGGATCGTGAAAAGGAGATCGTATCCTATACTTTTAAAAAAGACCCGGGCGGCAGCAGGCTATTGAATGTGGATGCATCGACGGTTGATTTTAAAATAGCAGCCGTAAAAATTATTTTTCAGTCGGTGAAGAATGTTCCTGTTGCAATTGATGCTATTGGCCTTTCGCAGGCCGATAAGCCAATAAAAATAGAATTAAATGAAGCAGACATCGTTAAATCAAACATGGTGGCTACCAAATTAACAGGTGGGGTAAATAGCCAATATCCTGAAATGGGACCCTTGGTGTCGCCAGACGGTAATACTTTATATTTTAGCAGGTACCGCGATCCGGGTAATATTGGAGGCAAAGATGATGACGAAGATATATGGTATGCAGAATGGGATGCAAAGAATAATACCTGGGGCCCAGCCAAAAATATGGGCGAGCCTTTAAATAACAGGTTTCCAAATTTCATAAACTCTATTTCGCCAGATGGTAACACAATATTGTTAGGTAACGCTTACCATACTGACGGAACCATGCGCCAGGGAGTTTCAGTGACCCATAGAACGCCAACGGGTTGGAGCTTTCCGCAACAGTTAAAGGTGCACGATGATTTTAATAAAAGCGACCTTGTTGCATATTACCTTTCAAACAGTCAAAAATATTTGCTAACAGCACAAGAGATAAAAAAGAACAGCTTTGGAAGCCTAGATCTTTACGTAAGTTTTATTCAACCCGACAGCAGTTGGTCGAAACCCGTTAACCTGGGACCTACAGTAAATTCAAAAGGATTGGAAACGGCACCTTTTCTTGCGGCAGACGATCGCACGTTATATTATACCTCTGATGGATTGACAGGTTACGGTGGAAGCGATGTTTATATGACAAGGAGATTGGATAGTACATGGACAAAATGGTCGGAACCGGAAAACCTGGGACCAAAAGTAAATACATCTAACAACGAGTCTTTTTTTACCGTGTCAGCATCCGGTAATAAAGTTTATTTTACAACCGAAAGTGAAACAGCCGGAGACTACGATCTGTATACACTAGAGTTGCCTAAAACGCTTAAGCCAACACCCGTGGTATATGTTAAAGGCAAAGTATTAGATAGCAAAACCAACCAACCGTTGGCTGGCGTAAAGATTTTCTTCGAGGACCTTTCGAATGGAAAAGAGTCGGGTATTGCGGTTTCTCATCCCGTAACGGGCGAGTATGCTATTGTACTTCCTTCAGGAAGTAATTATGGATATCTTGCCGAAAAAGAAGGTTTTATTTCTGTAAACGCAAATATGGACCTTATAAATTTGGCACAGTACAAACAAATAGAAAAAGATCTTTACTTAACACCTATCGAAGCAGGCCAGTCAATTTCCATCAATAATATCTTTTTTGATTTTGATAAAGCTGAACTCAGGAAAGAATCTTACTATGAATTAGACCGGTTGGTTAAATTATTAAAAGCCTATCCTGCCATGCAGGTAGAAATATCAGGACATACCGATAATATTGGTACAAAAACATACAACAATGAATTATCACATAAGAGAGCCGAAGCGGTTTCAAAATATCTTCAAAGTAAAACTGGCGATAGTGCCGGCCGCGTAGTATTAAAAAATTATGGAGAGACAAAGCCTGTTGCTACAAATGCTACCGCTAAGGGCAGGCAATTAAACAGGCGGGTAGAGTTTAAGATCCTCTCAAAATAAGCCGTTTTTTTGGTTAATAAATAAAATGCTGTACCATTACCATGTATAGCATTTTTTTTTATTTTTAAAATCAGATTCCACGTATCTTGTATCTTATTATTTAATGATGAAACTTAAAAACTATTTTGAAAAGATCAATACTTCAAGAGCTTATTTTACCGTACTGATCATTTCTATAATCTGGTTTCTAAAGATAGTTGTTGTGGTACCACAGGTACAGCCCATATGGAACCTGTACTGGGATACAAATGATTATAGATTACAATCACAATCAAGTTTATTAAGTGCAGATTTTTATGCCCCGCAACCAAGAAGATGGTTCTCTCCGCGGCCGTTTACCATGTCGCTAATGTATAAGTTAGTTGATTCTGATATGTTTGAGATGGTGCTTTTTCAAAAATATTTTTACTGTTTAAGTGTTATTGCTTTAATAGTTGTAATTAATAATTATCTCAAAAACTACCTGGTCCGATCCATTAATTCTGTTTTTTTGTTATTCTTCTTTACCTGGTGGAACATGGTCGGGTGGTCGGGGAATGTATCTTCAGAATCTATCAGCATATCTTTTTTATTTTTGTGGATAGCAAATATTCTGTGGTATTATCAGTCCTATTCTAGATTTTCTATAATATGCCTTATTTTCACTACAATTTTATTCTCGTTTACACGCGATAATTGGCCGTATATCGTTCTGATATTTTTTATCGTGAATTTTGCCATTACT
Organism: Bacteroidia bacterium; assembly: GCA_044226875.1. Taxonomy (GTDB): domain Bacteria; phylum Bacteroidota; class Bacteroidia; order B-17B0; family Aurantibacillaceae; genus Aurantibacillus. The sequence goes on along the minus strand of JBGAGD010000002.1, from coordinate 84,120 downwards.
TTTTTTTACGACAAGAGCAAAACTAAGGTGAATATTCTTTTTATTTCTTTTGCTATTTGTTTATTTGCGGCGCAAAATTATACCAGTAAAAGAGGGGAAAGATCTGTTATGCCGGTTTTTAATTCTATTATTGTGAGGATTTCACAAACCGATAAATACCTGGAATGGTTTAAAGAACAGGGAATGCCCGATGTGGAAGAAGTTAAAGCAGATTTTAAGAATATTGACGTATCTACAAACCAGGGTGTAGAAAAAGTTTATGCCGTATATGAAGATTCATTATATCCTAAATTGCTTAAATGGGTTAAAGATAAAGGTGTATCCACCTACCAAAAGTTCATTATCACTCATCCCGGTTATTTTTTCTTTGAAGATCAAACATCTGCACAATTAGAGAGGATCTTTATGTACGATATTGGGGGATATTACCCAAAATCGCCCGGTGGTTTTTTTGAAAACGCCGATAACTTTTTCCCGGTCTTTAATAATTATGTTTTTATTTTATTAATGCTCATTTGCATTTTTATTTTTTATAAAACAAAGAGCATTATTGATCTGATGCCTGCAATACTTGGTTGCCTGTTTATTTTAAACACCATGATACTTTATAATGCGGATGCCATGGAGGTAAAGCGGCATATGTTTATGACGGTTACTTGCAGGGAATTTCCATGTATCTTAGCGCTTTTTATAATTATAAATTATTTTATAGAGCTTAAAAGAATCAATGATATAAAATACCTGGAGTTATCCAACAAAATTAAACAGTCTCTTTAATTTTTTTACAGTATTTAAATTTTTTCCCACCAGGTTTTATCCGGCAGTGAAGTTCCTAATACCACAGGTTCTCCTATCATGGGTGTGGTAATCTTTACCTTTAATTCGTTTGCTTTTTTTACAATGCGCTCAATGGGCTCGTTCCATGGGTGCATGGCCAGCGAAAATTTAGCCCAATGCACCGGTAGCAATACCTTTGCTTTAAGATCAATACTTGCCTGAACAGTTTCTTCCGGCATCATATGTATGTTTGGCCAAAGTTTATTGTACTGGCCCGATTCAAGAATGGCAATATCAAAAGGGCCGAATTTTTCTCCGATCTCCTTAAAATGTTTATCATAACCCGAATCGCCGCCTAAAAACAGATTGTAGTTAGGTGTGTTTAAAACAAACGATGCCCAAAGGGTTTGTCCGCGTTTTATACCACGCCCTGTAAAATGCCTGGTGGGTGCGCTTGTTAATGTTATATCGCCATCATTAAAAGTTTCCCACCAATCCAGTTCGGTTATTTTATTTTTTGAGATGCCCCAGTGTTCCAAATGCGAACCAAGCCCAAGTGAGCAGGCAATTTTTTTGACCTTGGTATTTAATTTCTTCACTGTTTTATGATCAAGATGGTCGTAATGATCGTGCGTTAAAAGTAAAATATCAATTGGTGGGAGATCTTCTACCGAGTATACATCGGTCCCTTTAAAGGCTTTTATCATGAATGATACAGGGGCAGCATTGCCACTAAACACAGGGTCAACCAGGATGGTTTTGTTATTTATTTTAATAAGGTAAGATGAATGGCCAAACCAGGTAATAACCGGTTGGGCTGAATTTATTTTTTTAAGGTCGGTTTTAACTGAAGGTAAAATGGCAGGCGGTGTTACGGTTTTAGGTTTACTAAAAAAACCTTCCATCATTTTGCAGAAGGAAGCGTCTTCGGCCATGGCATTTGTTTTGGAAATATTCTGAAAAGCACCGTCTTTATAATTAGGAGAAGCTTTGATCCTTTTTAATCGTTCGCCGGAAGGTAATTTACCATAAATGCTTAATGACATAGTTAATATATTATAGAGTAAAATTACATTTTTTTGAATCCTAAAAACGGGTTTCACATTTGTTAACATGAACTAATAATTAGTACCTTTACTGTATGTATATCTCAAAAAGCATATTAGTATTTTGTAGCATCGTTGCAGTGCTTTTTGGGTGCATTATATACCAGTGGTTACGCGAAAAAAAACTGTTAAAGCAAAATCAAAAACTGCAGGAAGAATTTAAAGCGCTGGAAAATAAGATCAATGCTATAGAACTGGAAGATCTTAAATACAAGATCAACCCGCATTTATTTAAGAATATTTTAAACTCCATACAATCCCATGCGTATCAAACTTATTTTTCTTTAGATAAGTTAAGTAATGTTTTAGATTATATTCTTTACGAAACCGATAAGAAATTTGTGAGTGTAAGGGAAGAGGTTGATTTTGCTTTAAGCCTGATCGAGATCAATAAATTAAAGCTTAGTCCGCTGTTTGATATTAAAATAAAGAATAAGATCAATAAAGAGCATCTTTTATACGACCAGGAACTTTTGGCGCCAATGATATCGGTTGATCTTATTGAGAACGCATTTAAACATGCGGATATTCAAAGTGATGATTCATTTATTTCGATAACATTTGAATTAAAAGATGACTTTTTTATTTTGACCGTAGCCAATAAGATCAGCGCCAGGGCTACATTAAAAAAGCCCAATAGCGGTGTGGGTAAAGAAAATATGCAAAAGCGTTTAGAGATCATTTATAAAGACTGTTATAAGTTAGACCAGTTTGTTGAGAACGATGTTTTTATTTCACAATTAAAATTAAATTTGTTTGAGTACAAAGCTAAAATGCTTACTGTTGGATGATGAACTTCCTGCTTTAAGTTACATAAAGGCCATGTGTGAGCAGATCGAGCATGTAGAGGTTATTAAAGCCTTTAACGATCCAAAAAAATTCTTAAAAGCAATCCCCGAATTGGATTTTGATGTGTGTATCCTGGACGTTCAAATGCCCGGAATAAACGGTTTGGAAGTTGGCAGGCACCTGGATGGTAAGTTTATAATTTTTACAACTGCGCATAAAGAATTTGCCGCAGAAGCTTTTGATATCAATGCCATAGATTATATCCGCAAGCCTATACAAAAGGAGCGTTTTGAAAAAGCCATGAATAAAGCGTTTGCCGCTTTAGAGCTAAAGAATCGCGAAACAAAGAATCACGCCATCTGGAATACGGATAAAGGCAAAGCGATACTTAATTTTAAAGATATTTTATACATTACCTCGTCAGATACCGATAGTCGCGATAAACTTGTTTATTTACAAAATGGCAATAAAACAACTATTAAAAACACAAGCTTTGAACAGATCATGGCAGTTTTACCGGTTGCAAAATTTTGCCGTATCAATAAAAAAGATCTCATAGCCCTTAAGATCGTAAAACATTTTACCTCTGAAGAAATAACTACCGATCTTAATATAAAACCCGCTGTAAAATTGATCTTAAGCGATGTTTACCGGGATGAATTCCGTTTAAAGATCAAGTCCCAATAATTTCATTACATTTTTTACGGCTCTTATTACATTCCAGTGGGGCAGCCTTTATAGTTACGTGTATTGATAATAGCTTTGTATTTTAAGCCAAATAAATATGAAGAGTGTAAAGGATCTGTTATTTTATATTATAACCATTGGTGGATTTTTTTGCATCATGTATTATATTGTTGTAAAGGGCGAACCATTGGAAGCGGGTAAAGTAACGCAGGTAAAAGAAGTTGTTGGTTCAAATAGCATAGGCCAGATCAAGGAAACCCTGCATCATAATGTTACGCATCCGTTAGCTATTCTTTTGTTACAGATAATTACCATTATTGTTGTGGCAAGAGTGTTTAGCTTTATCTTTAAAAAAATTGGGCAGCCAACCGTTATCGGCGAAATAATTGCCGGCATATTTTTAGGCCCTTCTTTTATTGGAATGTTCTTTCCCGAGTTTTCTCTTTTCTTATTTCCAAAATCATCTATGGCCAACCTGCAATTCATTAGCCAGATCGGTTTGATCTTGTTTATGTTTATTGTTGGGATGGAGCTGGATCTTAAAAATCTAAAGAATAAAGCACACGAGGCAGTTATCATTAGCCACGCAAGTATTATTTTTCCTTTTGCTTTGGGTATGGGGCTAGCTTATTTTATTTATCGCCAATACGCGCCCGATAATATTAATTTTTTATCGTTTGCTTTGTTCATAGGCATATCTACCAGTATAACCGCTTTTCCTGTTCTGGCAAGAATTGTTCAGGAGCGGCAGCTAACAAAAACGCGCATTGGCACCATTGTAATTACCTGTGCCGCAGCAGATGATATTACAGCATGGTGTATTCTTGCAGCAGTTATTGCTATTGTAAAGGCCGGTTCAATAATTAGTTCTTTATACATTATTTTAATGGCTGTTGCCTATGTATTTTTAATGCTAAAGGTTGTTCAGCCGTTTTTAAAACGTCTTGGCGATATCTACTCGCACCAGGATACCTTAAGTAAACCTGTGGTAGCCATATTTTTTGTAACACTGCTTGTTTCTTCCTACCTCACAGAGATCATTGGCATACATGCTTTATTTGGAGCGTTTATGGCCGGCGCTATCATGCCGCAAAATTTACATTTCAGAAACGTGTTCATCGAAAAGGTAGAGGATGTATCTATTGTACTTTTGCTGCCATTGTTTTTTGTATTTACCGGGCTAAGAACTCAAATAGGTTTATTGAACGATATAAGCTTATGGGAAACCTGCGGGTGGATAATTGCAGTTGCAGTGGCGGGTAAATTTTTAGGGAGTGCGGCCGCCGCAAAAATGGTGGGTCAATCGTGGAAGGATAGTTTGATGATAGGAGCATTGATGAATACACGGGGATTAATGGAACTGATCGTGTTAAATATTGGTTTCGATCTTGGAATACTACCACCACCTATCTTTGCCATGATGGTAATTATGGCTTTGGTTACAACATTTATGACCGGCCCGGCCCTTGATTTTATAAATTATATATTTCCTGATAAAAGATCAGATGAAAGAACCGGTGAGATACAAAAGCATAATCGTTATAAGATATTATTCTCATTTGGTGATCCGGAAAGGGGAAAGAGCATGGTGCGCCTTGTAAACAGCCTTGTAAGCAAGCTTCAGAACAATGCGGTTGTTTCGGCTTTACATCTTGAACCGAGTAACGAATTGCATCAATACAATATTCGTGAAGTAGAACGTGAAAGTTTTAAACCGATAAAACGTGAGGCCAATAAGTATAACCTGGCTATCGAAACACATTTTAAACCAACACTTGATTTTGAAAAAGAGATCATAGATACTACCAACAACGGCGATTATGACCTGCTAATTGTAGGGATGGGACAATCTATGTATGAAGGAAGTTTTTTGGGAAAACTAATTGGAATTACCAGCACCATCATTAATCCTGAAAAATTATATAATACACTTACCGGCAATGAAAAAATAATTGGTACCAATGGATTTGATGACCGTACGAACGCCATTGTAAGATCTGTAAAAACAGAACTTGGCATTTTTGCAGACAAGGGACTAAAAAAAGTGGAAGATGTCATCATACTTATTTTAGGTAATGAAGACGCATTTTTACTTGGTTATGCGCAAAAAATGATCCATAATAGTGAAGCAAGGATAATGATGATCGATTACCTTGATAAGGTAAAAGAAAATACGGTGTTCAAAGAAAATATCAGGGCCATAGAACAGGGAGCCCCCAATCATATTGTATTGTACGGCCGCGAAAAAATGAACGCAGAATTTTTACAGAATAAAGATCTGCTTTTGTTAAGCCTTGACGCCTGGAATTATTTTATTGAGCATGAAACAGATTGGCTGGAAAATGTTCCATCTTTATTGATCTTAAAAAAACTTAGCTAAGGTTGCCGGTCGAAACCCAATTAATGGCCGAGGTCATTTTATCGCGCGAAAAAACCCTGAACTCGCCCGGAACAAGAATGCTAAAGATCTTTGTTACAACAACAACAAGTGCCGAACTGCTCACAATTGCAGCACGGTTCCACCGGGTTAAATATTTTAAACTCATAAGTACATCTTTTAACCAGGCCAAAAAAGTTAAATTTTTCACCGAATTACCTAATACGAGGAGATAATTTATTTGTCCCATTTTTTCTACATGCTTCTCAACACAGGGAATTACAACCTCTTCAAAATCTTTTTTAGTAACCTTCCATGCTGCTTTAAAACCAATCATATTGGGTGGAAGATCGAGTATCTGGTAGATCATGACGTTTATTTTATTATTTGTCCGCAAAAAAGGTGCCAGTAAGATTCTCAAAACAATAAAACATTCTTATTTTGAGAAACTAGCATTTTTAAAAATAAAAACAGCGAAAAAAACGTTTTGTAATAGTTTATAAACCAATAAGTTGTAATACCTGTTTTTACCCTTTTTTTGGCATAAAATTAGCTCTGTTCATATAGATAAAACAGCGTTTTTATGACTACTCTCAGATCTGGAGGCAATAAGAAGATTGCACAAAAAAAGTATAGTTATGATTTAACCGAGCTTATAAAACTTAGTAATGGCAATAATGTTTTTTTAGCAAACATGATTGAAATTTTTATCAGGAGCTCTTCGGAAATTACGGCAAAAATGAAAACAGCTTTATTAAATAACGATTGGGAAGAACTAGCTGCGTTAGCGCATAAAGGTATTCCGTCTTTTCATTTTATGGGATTAAATAACCTTTCGGAAAAATTGCGTTTCGTTGAAACAAACGCAACAAACAAAGAGGAACAAAAGCGTATAGACGACCTGGTTGGCTTTATCGATAAAAATCTTACCCTTATTTCAAACGATCTTGAAAAAGAAATAATTAAACTTAAAGGATAAATAAAATAGTATAAACTAAAATGATCTGTCATGAAAACTAAACAAAAACATATTTTCATAGTCGATGACGATGAATTTATACTCTGGACATTAAAGAGCCGTTTTGAAAAAGAAAATTACAAGGTAACAGTATCGTCTAACGTTGACGATGCTTATTTTAAAGCAAACGTTATTACGCCCAGCATTATGTTACTGGATATTTTGCTTCCGGATATGAACGGGCTTGATTTTATGAACGCTATTCATTCGCGGATGCTGGCAGAGCATATTCCAATAGTGATCATGTCGTCGATTGCGCAGCCACGCATTATGCAAACTGCTTATAAAATGGGTGCCAGCGCGTATCTTACAAAACCATTTACGATGGATTATGCTTACGATATGGTAAATAATATAGCAAATGCCGACAGGTACGTTTCTTAAAAAACCGCTTATTATAAATGTTCGGCAAAATGTTCTTTAAGAATATCCAGAATAATGTTTTGGGCTAAAGGTTTACGCTTAAAGGCAATTACTTCGTGTATCTGTTTTGCTTTATGTTCATCATCGGGGTTAGGCGAGGTAGTAAGCATTACGATCTGAGCAGACGGTCCGTTTTTTTTATGTAATTTTTTATACTCATCAATAAACTCCCAGCCGTTTATACCTGGCATATTAATATCTAAAAAAATAATTTCAGGATCGGGGTAATTTATTTTATCTGAAGTGTATTTTCCTTTTCTTCCAATAAAATCAAGCGCCTCTTCACCACTTTCCATTACAAATATATTTTCAACAATATTTAAATTCAATATGAGCTTTTGATTATAAATGTTTGTAAACTCATTGTCTTCAATAAGTAAGATACATTTTAATTTTTTTTTCACATTATTATTCATTGTCCGGTAATATAAAATGAAATTTACTGCCAATTTTAGGTGTCGATTCTACCCATATTTTGCCATTGTGAAATTCAACAATTTTTTTACAATGTGCAAGTCCAATGCCAGTGCCTTCATAATCCCTGCTGCTGTGAAGTCTCTGAAAGATAACAAAGATCTTATCTTTATACTTTTCATCAAGGCCAATACCGTTATCTTCAATTATGAAATGATGATTAGTATTTTCTTTTTTATAACGGATCTTTATAAGGGCCTGCTGGTCTTTTTTGCGAAATTTAATGGCGTTGCTTATAAGGTTTTGAAAAAGAAGCCGCAATTCAACAGGATAAACTTTAAACGTTGGCAAAGGATCCACTTCAATTTCAGAATTAGTTTCAATAATACTGGCTTTCATATCATCAATAACATCCTTCACAATTTTATTACAATCAACTATTTCTAACTGACTTTTGCCGCCAATGCGTGAGTATTCTAAAATATCGGTAATAAGCTCCGTCATCCTGTCGGCCGATTTGCGGATGTATCCAATGTAAGCTTTTCCTTCTTCGTTCAATTTAATTTTATTTTCGGCTTCAAATAAATTAATAAAACTGGTTATGGTATTTAAAGGTTCCTGCAGATCGTGTGAGGCAATGTAAGCGAATTGTTCAAGCTCTTTATTTTTATTTTCGAGTTCTTTAAGATGTTTTCGTTCTGATACGTCCCTTATAGCTGCAAAAATAAGCATGCCTTCTTCTGTTTGTAACGGATTAAGGCTTATTTCGATCGGAAATTCGGCACCATTCTTTTTACGGCCGTTTATATCTGTTACAAGGCTTCCTGATCTATGATCTTCGTAGAATTGTTTATCATTCTTTACAAATGTTTTAGAAATACGGTCGGTAACCAACATATTTATTTGTTGAGATAATAATTCATTTCTCCCGTAATTAAATAATTTTTCGGCCTGTGCATTTACCAATTGTATCACACCTGCATTATTCATAATAACAATGGCATCCGGGGCGGCCTCTAAAAGACCTTTAAACTTTCTTTCGGCCTGGCCTATTTCATTAATGCTTCGCTCTAACTCGGCCGACATGCTGTTGAATGAATTTGCCAGCATACCAATTTCATCTTTTGAGAATACTTTGGCTCGTGTTTGTAAATTTCCTTTCGCAAAGTGAGAAGTAGCGGTAATAATTTCTGTTAAACCTTTTTGTATGCCCCGGCTTACCGAAATGGCCAATAATAAACCCGATATCTCAACACTAAGTGCGATCACAAATAGTAATTTTAAAACCAAACCTTCCAGCCAGCGCGAACCTTCTCCGAGCGTGTAAGAAAAATTATCTTCGGGCCCGGTTATTTTTTTGGTAAGTGGGTTTATCTGGTTTAATAAGGCATGTATCTTTTGTTCGGAAGGCGCGCCTGAATTTATTTCTTTATGTAAACTATCTGCAATGGGGATGAATTTAAGCGCAATGGGCTCTGCTTCGCCCCAATAATAAATGGCTTTATGGATGTACGATACTTTATTAAAGCGCCTGAAGAGATTTATCATACCATCAATATCTTCGGGATGGTTTCTGCCTTCGATAAAACCCTGCCTTACAATTGCAAGATCGGGTTCTGCCTTCATCAGTTCAGCACGGGCTTTACTATCGCCAAGCGGCACTTTTATAAACTCATAAAATTTATTGTAATCGTTTTCGTTATGACTGATGCCGTACTTTAATAAATGATAAACAGCATCTTTTTGTGCTTTAGACCAAAGCCCTTCGCCTTCAACATAAGCTCTTACTGATGATAGCGTGTGGATCGAAAAAAAGAGGGCAAACAATTCAAGGCCTATCAGCAATGCCATTATCCCAACTGTAAAATAAAGTTTTTTTGCAATTGAAATATCTTTAAGCCACTTAAATAAAATAATATTTTTCATTCGTTATTTCTTTATCTGCAAAACAAGCATTATAAATATAGTTATAGTTCTTTTAGCATTCTGTAAATAGTAGATTGGCCAATGCCAAGTTTTTTAGCTACTATTTTTATATCGTTATCGTACTTTTTTAAGTACTTTTTTAGGATTTTCAATTCGTACTCTCTTAAAGTGTGTTCTTCACCGTCAGCATCACCTATAACATGAGGTGAACCGCAAACAATATCTTCGGCGCCAATTTCATTACCCGTGCTCATAACCATTGCTAATTCTATCATCGACTTTAGTTCCCTCACGTTTCCCGGAAAATCATAGGCCAATAATTTTTTTTGCGCTTCCAACGAAACGGGTTTTTCTTTTAATTTATTTTCAGCGCAAAAAAGATCCAAAAAATAACCGGCGAGTAATATAATATCTTTACCTCTTTCGCGTAAAGGCGCTAATTCAATTGGCAAACCAAAAAGACGGTAATAAAGATCTTCTCTGAATTTGCCATCTTTAATTTCGGTATTTAAATTACGGTGTGTGGCAACAATTATCCGGCAATCTACTTTTATTGGCGTATTGTTACCAATTCTTGTAATTTCTTTTTCCTGCAATGCCCGTAGTAATTTTGCCTGCACAGAAAGGTCCATTTCGCCTATTTCATCCAAAAAAAGAGTACCTCCGTTTGCTTCTTCAAACTTACCTATCCTTCGCGCGGCGGCTCCGGTAAAAGCGCCTTTCTCGTGGCCAAACAATTCGCTTTCTATAAGGTCGGCAGGAATAGCGGCAATATTTACCGGTACAAATAATTTATTTTTTCGGGGCGAATTATAGTGAATGGCTTTTGCAATGATCTCCTTGCCGGTTCCGGTTTCGCCACTGATGGTAACGGTTATGTTTGTAGCAACTGCTTTTTTAACCAATTCTAAGGTTTTTAGTAAGGCGGGGCTATTACCGATTATAGATTTTTGAAAATCGTATTTTTTTTGTACTTCTTTTTCAAGATGCTGGATCCTGTTTTTTAAATGTGCATTTTTTTGGATGTTCTTTAAAGCGCTCAGTAAACGCTCACGAATATCTTTTTCTTTTACAATATAATCGTAAGCACCATGTTTAAGCAGATCAACTGCTGTATCAATATTTTTTTGTTCAGATACGATTATTACCTCAATATCGGGGTTATGGGCCTTTATTTTTGAGAGTACTTCTTTGCCATCCATTTCAGGCAGCATATAGTCTAATGTTACTACATGAGGCGCATCATCCAAACATTTTAAAAATTCTTTAGCGTTTAAAAATGTTTTTATATGATAATCCGGGTTTAGGGAAAGAATATGAACTAAAAGTTTGTTAAACCATTCATTATCTTCCACAACATATATGGTAAACGGCTTGTCATTCATAAATGATTATCTAATTTACATAAAAAAAGCCGGATTTACAATAGCAAAATGCTAATTAAGGATAGGGATTTTTGGGATTTGAATTACATGCCAAGGCTTAAACGTTCATTAATAACCTCCTCCAGAATATAACAGCAACGTGCCAGCGCAAAACGATCTTTGCTTATAAAATCTGCCGCGCCTTCATTAATGGTTTGAAGGGAGGTTTTAATGTTCCTGATCTGCGATAATACAATTATTTTGCAGTCGTCGCATTTTTTCTGGATCTTTTTCATGACATCTATTGCATTGATACTATCACTTAAGTAGTAGTCTAAAAATGCAATATCTGTTTCGGCTTTTAGGTTGCGCAAACAATCGTTAACGTTGGTATACGATTGTATATCATAACTAAAATTCTTGTCGGCCGCAATAGCGTCGGTGTAATTTTGCAATTGCCTGGTGAGGATATCATTGAAGAAGGCACTGTCTTCTAACACAATGACGTTAAAATGGTTTGGAGTTTTCATAAAGACAGAATAATTTACGTTGTAACTTTTTTAATTATTTTAAGAGCTTTGTGATGTTATTTCGTTAATAAGCTGCTTTGTGTTCTCTAACAACTTTACATGCGTTGCAAGATCGTTTTCTTTTGCATATTTAGCTGATAGGGCAAGGCATTCCTGCGCTTTGGTTATGTTTTCGAGCGCCTTTAAAATATTATTATGTTTTAATTCTTTTTTAGATTGATGGATGTAACCGTAAGCGATAAATAGTTCAGAGCTTTCAAATACTTTGTTGATATTAATCGATACATTTTTTTTCTGTTCAAGAGTGATATAGCAAATGCTAAGGTCTTTCAGCAATTTATTCATTGTTTCAAGAGAATAGGTTTCGTCGGTGTTGCCATTATTTGCTAATAGCATGATAGAGTTGTAGATCTCTTCTGAGGCCATGGCAGGTTCATTCATTTTTGTGTAAACAATAGCGTTATCAAAGCTTTGGGCCAATAACCTTGCTTTGCTGATCTTATAATCTGTAGATGGAACGGTTACTTCTTCTAAAAGACCGGTACTTTGAATATTTTCAGAATTTTTGTGACGATGGCCAATATATACGATAAGGCTATAGAACATTAAAATGCAAACGGAATAAAAGACGATAAGAGATTTCATGAGTTCCAGGTTTTTAGTATGTCAATTTTATCTGTTTATGTGTGCCAAACTCCGTGCCGTATTTGCTTTTTCGTGTATTTATTTATAACATCTTAATTTACAATATTTTAAAATGCTCTAAAACGCTTGAAAAGACAAGGGGCCTAAGCTTTTATTTTTTTATGGGAAACTATATTTCAAAATGAGAATGTTTTTCTACTGCTAATAATTTTCTAAGATTTTTCTTTCGTTCCTTAAGGAAATAGCCAAGTGTGCAATCGTTTGAAACAACATAAGAGATTGTTCCTTCGTAACCTTTTGCGGAGTTGATGGGGTATCTTTTTACAATTGCAAATTCTTCTTTTAAATAGTTTTTATTTGATACCAGGTTTTTTATCTGTCCATCCAGTAAGATAAATTGTTTTGTGAATCCAAATTGTACGGCCTCTTCTATTGCTTTATCCAGTTCTATAACTTTTCTTGCTGTCATCACCTAATTATTTAATTATTATACGTGATAAAACAAAAAAGAAGTTTTTCTAGCGCTCAGTTGTATATAAAAAAGGGTAAAACAACCAATTTTAGAGGTGAAATTTTCAGGATTCCAATTCTTCTAAAGTAATATGCATATCATATATTGCCTTCTCTGTTGAAACAGAAAGTTGTTTGATCTGGTTCTCCAGTTCTTTAGACCGGGGCTGGGTCAGCGCGTTTTTTTCGATCTTTTCGAGCAGGCCGGTAAGCTCCGCCAATTCAAGGATCCTTACCGAACTTAACAGCTTATGAGCATTTAATTTTATGCTTTTCGGGTTTTCGTTTTGCCAGGCAAGTTCTATCTTTCTTGTTATATCCGTAGCTTCTTCAATAAAAGTTTGCACAAGGCTCTGCAAAAAGGTATTGTCGCAGTTTAAATAATTCTTTAAAGCTTGTATGTCCATATTATTTTATTTTTAAACGTTCGTATAACTCATCCAGGTAGGTTCTGCTCACGGGAATGGTACGGCCATTGATCTCAATTATTTCGCCATCAACCTTATCGATCTTTGAAAGCTGCACTATGAAAGACCGGTGTACCTGCATAAAATTATTCAATGGCAGCATCTCGTAAATATCTTTTAACCTTAAATGTGTTTTATAAGACCGCACGTTTGTATTTAACGTAATATCATTATCGTGCGCCCTTACAACACATATATCATCAACACAAAGCCGGATATGAATACCATCGTGCTTAATGTATATGTTTTGTGAGGATGAGATCTTACCGGTTTTGGTGGCGTCAAAATGCGATTTTACCTTATTGATACATGCCAGGAACCTTGTAAACGAAAAAGGTTTATGAAGGTAATCCAATGCGTTATTATCAAAGGCATCTACACCATATGATCTTTTTCCGGATACAAATATTATTGGCGGGCGTGTTGGTAAACCATTTAGAAATTCGATGCCCGTCATGTCGGGCATTTCTACGTCTAAAAATAAAAAATCAATTTCGTTAAAATTAATTTTATCAAGCGCTTCAAACGGACTGTGATAGGTGCCAATACAATTTATGCTGTCTGTCTTTGAAATATACTCCTCCAGTACCTTCGTAAAAAAAGGATCATCATCTATTATAACGCATTTTAAAAGCATAGAGTTTTGTTTAGTTTTTTTTTGAAAGCAATATGGAGTTTAACGTTTGTTTTAATTCATCTAATTTAAATGGCTTAGAAACAAAACCATTCATCCCTGCCTGTTTGCATTTTAGTTCTTCTTCGGTAAACGCATGTGCGGTCATTGCCAGTATGGGCACGGCATTTTTTGGTGCCGTTAACTTTTTGCGTATGTATTTTGCAGCTTCATAACCGTTCATTACCGGCATTTCAATATCCATAATAACGAGGTCGAAGTTTTTGGCCTGAAGCATTTTAATGGCTTGTTTTCCATTTGAAGCGCTGGTTACAGAAGCTCCCAAATCATTCTCCAATAAATATTTAGCCACCATTTGATTTAGTATCTCATCTTCTACCAGTAAAACAGTTTTATCCTTTAAAATCGGGCCATTGATCAAAATTTGCGGACCGGATGTTTCTTTCTCACTTTTTTTACTGAGTTCAAACGGTAATTCAACAAAAAATTCTGAGCCTTTATTTTCTTCGCTTTTAAACCAAACTTTTCCTTTTTGGCTTTCAACAAGGCGTTTTACAATTGCTAATCCAAGGCCAGTACTATCGCGATTACCAGAATCTGCATGGGCAACGTGAAAATATTGGAAAATATGCGATTGGGCCGATTTCGCTATACCAATACCTGTATCGGAAACTGTGAATAACAGCTTAGCCGTTTGTTTTGTTTTTGATAATAATTTAAGGGAAACGGTTACATTGCCAATAAAGGTAAATTTAAGCGCATTTGCTACCAGGTTAATGAGTATTTGATTTAACCTTGCCTGGTCTCCATGCAAATAAGCCGGTACATCCTTATCAATAATACAGCTAAGCTCAAGACCTTTTTCCTGCGCCCGGTATTGCATAGATGTTTTAATATTTGAAACCAGCTCAATAATATTAAAATCATTTTTTTCGTGTGGTATTTTACCAACCTCAAGTTTTGAAATATCCAAAATATCGTTTATAATATTTAACAGGTTGTTTGAAGCGTAATTTACCAACTGCAAATACTTTTTGCGTGTTGTTGCATCTTCTGTATTTTCCAGCATGTGCATCATACCCATAATGGCATTTATGGGTGTTCTTATCTCGTGGCTCATATTGGCTATAAATTGCTGTTTCATAACCGCGGCCGCTTCGGCTTTTTCTTTCGACCGGATAAGGTCGTGTTCAATTTTTTTCTTTTCGCTTATATCTGTATCTACAATTATAACATTGTTAATCGTATTGGTTTCATCAATTACCGGTGTAACGGTTGTATATACCCAGCTTTGTTTGCCATTTTTGTTTGTTATTCGCGATTCGCAGGTAAGTGTATTTTTTTGCTTAAAGGCATAGGCAAATATTTTCCCTAATTTTTTTTCGTCTATATCATTTCCTCTGAAGGTACGAACATGTTTATTCTTTGCTTCGTGAATGGTATATCCAAAAAGATTTTCAAAACCTTTATTTACCCAATCAATATAGCCTTGTTTGTTGATGATAGTTATTGCATGCGTGATCTGATCTATGGCCCAACTGTTTTTATCCCGCCCGTACGTACTTTTAGTTGCCAGTTTATGCACCAATGCTCTTTCAATTACAAATGGCAAAAGAGTTAGGTAATTACGTTTAGGATCTTTTATAAGATAATCACAAGCACCTTTAGTGATTATATCGGCAAGATGATGGTGATCATTTATATCTGAAATAAAAATAATGGGGATGTTTTTTTCGTTTTTAAAAAATGAGTCTGTAAGAATAATGTCGTAATAATTATTGACGAGTAATTTCCTGGCTTCCTCTTTATAGGACACAACATCATATTGTAGAGATATTTTCCCACTTTTAACGTATCGCTGAAAGATCCTTTGATCTTTAAGATCATTTTCAACATATAGCGCCTTTGTTGCTATTTCCTGGCTATTTGCCATATTTTGCGTTTTGCTACATCGTATTATATATACGTAGCTGAAAAAAAAAAGTGACAAAATCTTGCCACTTTTTTTGCAATTAACAGTTTATTTTTAAAATCAGTTAAATAAATACGGTAGTCCGTATTCCCTGATTTCAGGGATATTTTGCACTAAACTTTTTAGAATGTTCTGGATGGTAAAGTTAACAAAGGCACATGTGTGTGAAAAGCCATTTTTTTTGTGGTACTTTCTTTAAAAACACGTGCAAATAAGTTATGCCGGTGAGGAAGCATGGTAACAATGTCAATATTGTATTCGTCAATAAACTCATTTAATCCATGAATAATGTCATCATCTTCCAGATAATAATGTGTGTGCTCCAGATCATCAAAGTAATTTTGTATGCGCATTCTTGAAACTTCTTTTTCTACACCAATTATTTCCAGCTCTTTTACAATATTTAGAATAAATAATTGCGAGTAGAACATTTTTGAAAAATCTTTCAATGGGTCAAGCAAATGCAGGTCGGTTTCTGAACTGTAATCTGTTGCAAAAACAATTTTTTTGTATTGTTTGAATTTTGCTTTTGAAGGTATGATCATCACCGGAACCAGGCTCTGGCGAATGACATCGGTAGCTATACTGCCAATCATAAACTCGTTTAAAGCACCGCTTTCTCCCATTCCCATAATTATAAGATCAGGTTTTTCTGTCCTTTCAATGTCAATGATCTCGTCAACTGCGAACCCTTCGGTAAGCATAGTTGTAATTGGTAAACCCGTAAGTTTGGTTATCTCGGCTGCTTCTTTATTTAAGATTTCTTCATTCTCCTCTTTTAAAACCTGCGGATCCATCATAACAGCAGTTGGTACATCAGAAGATATAACAATAGGAACATGATAAGTATGATAAAGAATTATCCTGCATTGAGTGGCCTTTGCATATTCGGCAGCATAAATGGACGCATTTTTTGCTGCTTCAGAATAATCTGTGGGAACGAGGATCGTTTTCATGGCTGTTTGTTTTTAAATTCAACAATCAGTTTAATTTCTGGTTCAAAAAGAAAATGTTATTTTCTTTTAAAATATTGCATTACAACAAACGTTAAAATAAAACCAGAGGTTACACCTTCAATGGTAACAATTCCTGCAACACAAGCTGGCAAAGGTGTTAAAAAATGCCCGAAGCTGGTAGCATTTTGTATATAAGACATGAAAGCAGGATCTAATTTTATATTAAAATATAAAAATATCACATATGGTATGGTTGCCAGCAAGGTTACCTGAGTACCAATTTTAATACCTCTTAAGTATTCTACTTTATGCGCAATTTTGCTACTGCATAAACGTTCGGCAGTTAAAATGCCTCCTAACAAAATAAAAATATTTGCCAGGCGCAGATACATGATATTTTCCAGGGCAAACGTTTTAATTAATACGAAGTAAGCTATTAACGCAATTGATGTAGTTAATCCAACAGCAATGCATTTAATCGAGATTGAATGGCTTCTTTGCTGCTCTTTTGCATAAACCTGGGTTGTTTCCATAATAATAAGTTTTAAGTGTTTTTTTCTTTCTACTTATTTATACGGCAATTTTAATACCAGTTAAAAAACAATATGTCAATTGTTAAAATGCATATATGAATTACCTAAAGTGAGGGGTGAAATCCACAGCTATTTTCCCAATGTCTCAAATTTTGTTGAAAGCGAAATGCCGTTTTCGTCGATAAGCAGTAATTTGTGTTTACCAATGGCCGGATTTAATGCCAGTTGATGAATCTCTTTTGTTTCGCCAATAAATTCGTCGTCAAGATGCCAATACAATTTTGTGTTAATGTTTCGGTGCGTCGCCTCAAATACGGTTCGGCCGGTTCTTCCATCAATTTCAACTGGTACGTATATTTTACTGTTTGGTTTTGGGTACAATACTGCAATGGCCCTATCGGTTATCTTTGCAAGACATTCGGGTTTAAAATCGGGCAATAGCCTGTAATTTGGGTGATTGAATTTGTAATAACGTTCTATTAATGGTGGTAATATGAACCAGGTTACATGTTTCATGTTGTAAACATTTTCGCAATCACTATCTACACGGTATAAATTATTTTTTGTGAGATGCACGGTTTGATGATAAGGACAAGAAGTTGTGTTAAGACAATTTTTTGGCATCCACGTAAGTTCAGTTCTGTCACAAAGTTCCGAAGCACGATGACCGCTTTCAATGCAGATATTTATTTTACTCATTTCTTCATGTGGTTCGGCAAACCATGTTTGCGACCTTGGTAATTGTGCAAATACGTCAAACAACAAAGGGGCCGCTGCTTTTATTCCCGTAAGTCCCGGCCGGCCTTCGCCATCGGCATTTCCCATCCAAACGGCAACAACATAATCGGGTGTAATGCCAATGGCCCAGGCATCCCTGAAACCAAAACTGGTACCGGTTTTCCAGGCAATTTTTTGTGCCGATGCAAATGCGCGCCAATTACCATCTTCATCCGGCCGGTTAACATCAACCATTGCCTGGAAGGTACTGTAGATGCATGCCTTGTTTGTTTTTATCTTTGCATATTTTTTTTCTTTTCTTTTTTTGTTTTTTTTGGATATTTCATTCACTGCTACTATCTCTTTACTTTCGCTCCATTTTAATTCCTGCGCCATTTGCGTATAAGCCCTGCTCAATTCATCCAGCCTGGCTTCTGCACCGCCCAGTATTAAAGAAAGGCCATAGTATTTGGCGGGCTTATGTAAGGTGGTAAGACCATAATTTTTAAGATCACGATGAAATTTTTCCAACCCGTAATCATTTAGCATACGTACCATGGGTATGTTTAAACTTCTTGCTAAAGCTTTGTTGGCAGCCACTGCACCATCGTATTGTTTGGTGAAATTTTTAGGCGAAAAACTTCCAAATTGTGTGGGAATGTCGGGCACTAACATGGTTGGGGTTATTAATCCGTCTTCCATACACTTTGCATATAAAAAAGGTTTTAAGATGCTCCCTGTACTCCGTGCTGCAGAAATACAATCTACATCATTGCCATGTTCATTTCCCTGAGATCTTGTGTTAGCAACGTAGGCTAATATTTTTCCGGTTTTAACAGAAGTGATCATTATCGCACCGTTATATATTTTATTTTCCTGTAAACGCTCACTATGCGTTTGTAAAAGCTGCAACGCTTTTTGTTGTAGTGTATTATCAAGCGTACTTAGTATTGTTTTGCCTTTATAACCTTCTTTAATCAGTTTGGCCAAAAGGTGCGGGGCAAATTGTGGTAAACGCAAAGGCCTTTCAGGTAAAGGTTCTGCAAGGGCTAATTGATAAGTTGTTTTGTCTATTTTTTGAATGTCGTATAATCGTTTTAATAAACGGTTGCGTTTTTCAAGTAAACGTTTGTGGTTTTTACCGGGATAGATAAGTCCTGGCGCGTTAGGTAAAACAGCCAGTGTAGCGCTTTCGGCCCAGCTTAAAGCGTTGGCATCCCTGCCAAAATAACGCCACGATGCTGCTTCAAGGCCAACTACGTTATTACCGAACGGTGCATTAGACGCATAATAATTTAAGATCTCCTGTTTTTTAAACCTGATCTCCATGCGTGTAGCCAGGATTATTTCAAGCATTTTTTCTTTTAAGGTACGTGGCGGGTTTTTAAGCATGATCCGCGCCAGCTGCATGGTAAGTGTGCTTCCCCCGCTAACTACTTTCCTGTTTCTTACATTTTGCGAAATAGCACGGCCAATACCCCTGGCGCTAATACCATAATGCTTATAAAAGTTCCGGTCTTCAAACTCCAGTAAGCAGGTTTCGAATTTTGAAGGGATATTTTTGCCGGGGCTAAAACGCCATTGGCCATCTGTCGCTATTTTTGCACCCAATAGATTTCCGTCCTTATCCAGCAAAACGGTAGAAGTAGGGACGTTAAATAACTCAGCCGGCAGGCAGTTAATGTACCAAATGCTAAAAACCGTTAAAGCTGTTGCCAGCAGGCGATTTCTCCATTTTTTAATGGCGCTTTGGTTCTGTTTATAGGTAATATAGGCTCTTTGCAACATTTACAATTCAAAGGTACAGGGCATAAAAAACAATTTTTTGCCCTTTTATTATTCGCAGCACTTTTAATGGGAAGTGTTTTTTATCTTTGATTAACTGAAATTTGCCTTTTTATAAAAAAAATCTTCAAATATCTCTTCTTTGTAATCATTACCGCCTTTGCCGGCATTGCGCAGCAATATAATTTCCATAATTACTCGGTAAAAGAAGGCGTGGCCCAATCGCAGGTATATAGTTTATTACAGGATAGCCGGGGTTATTTATGGATGGGTACGCAAGGCGGTGGCATTAGCTGTTTTGACGGAATAAATTTTAAGACCTATACGGTAAAAGACGGGCTCATAAACAATTATGTTTCCTGTATAAAAGAAGATGCAGCTCATAATTTATGGATCGGCACGATGAATGGGTTGTGCAGGTATAATGGCATTGAATTCAAAAAATTTAAATTGGTGGGCGACTCTGCCCAGGTAAGTATAAAAAGTATTGATTTTGATAATAAAGGCAGAAAATGGCTGGCAACCAATGTGGGTATTTTATTTATAGATGACAAAGGGATCACCAATGTATCTGAATTATTAAAAGATAAAAAAACAGTTGTAACATCCATTTTAGTGGATAAGCAAAACAATGTCTGGTACGGTAATTCAGAAGGTCTTTATAAAATAACAGAGAGCAACAATGCGTTCTCAAAAATAAAATATGATAAATCAAATGGTTTTACCAATAATTCAATTCCGTGTATAAAGCAGGACGCAAAGGGAAATTTGTGGATAGGTACATACGGTGATGGTGTTTATGTTTATGATGGAGAAAGATTTTTCAGGATAGACCTTAACCTGGAATTGTACAAACAAACAATTTTAGATTGTTATTTTGATAAGCGTGGAAATGTTTGGCTGGCAACCTTAAACAATGGTGTAGCAGAATATAACACGCTCTCAAAAAATTTTTCGTGGATCACTGAAAACGAAGGGTTGAGCAATAATCACGTAAGAAGTATTATACAAGATAAGAGTGGTAATTATTGGTTTGGCACTTCTGGTGGAGGCGTTTGTAACTATTTTGGGAAACAATTTACGGTTTATGATAAATCGTCGGGCCTTGGTGGTAATTTTATTTATAGCATTTTTCGCGATAGTAAACAGCGGTTGTGGGCTGGCACTTCGGATAAAGGAGTAACTGTTTTTGATAGTTCACGTTTTACAAATTACAATTCTTTAAAAGGTTTTGCAGATGTAAAAGTAAAAGCCATTAACGAAGATAATAACGGTAATATTTATTTTGGCACAGATGGTCAGGGTGTTTTTGTATCCGGCGATGGTTTTACTTTTAGCGCCATTAATGAGTTAAATAAAAAATACATTCGTTCTATTATTAAAGATAAGAACGGCGATCTTTGGATAGCCACAGCCGGAGCAGGCTTATATAAACTGGTATTAAAGGGTTCGCCGCTATTGATAAATTTTAATGTAAAAGAAGGTTTATTACATCCCCGCTTAACGGCGTTGCATTATGACAGGCGTGGGCGCATTTGGTATGCTACTGAAAATAATGGTATTGGTTATATTGAAAATGATAAAATAAAAAAACCTTTTTTTACCCTCAACACTAAATTGCCCTCAAGCTCTATTCGTTGTTTTACAGAAGATAAAAGCGGCTACTTATGGGCAGGTACGGGCGGCGATGGTATCTTATGTTTTCCATTATACCAGGGCGACCTTAAACTTAAAAGATACGACCATACAAACGGATTAACCTCTTCTAACATCTATTTATTAAGTTGCGATAACAACAATAATTTATTTGTTGGAAGCGAAACTGGTCTTGATCATATTTTTCTTGATAAAGAAAGAAAACCTGTTGAAATAAAACATTATGGTAAAGGTGAAGGGTTTACAGGGATCGAAACCTGTCAGAATTCTGTATTTAACGATGCCGATGGCACAATTTGGTTTGGTACCATTAACGGGTTAACAAAATATAATCCTGCAAACCTGGTGAAGAATGATAACGAACCTGTAACAACCATTACGGATGTAAAATTATTTAATATTCCTATTTCAAAAACAGAGTATAAAAATTGTGTGAGTGATTGGAACAAGATCAATGATCTTTCTTTGCCCTACGATCAAAATAATTTAAGTTTTGATTTTAATGGGATCAGTTTCAGTAACCCCGAAGCAGTGAGGTACCAATGGAAGTTAGAAGGTTCTGATAAAACATGGTCGCCGGTTACTGCACAACAAAATGTAAATTATTCTAACCTTGGATCGGGCAATTATACTTTTTTGGTAAAGGCTTGTAATGAAGACGGGGTTTGGAATAAAGAAGCTGCGGCGTTTAAATTTTACATTTCGCCTCCGTTCTGGAGAAGCCTTTGGTTTATCAGTTTAATGATCATAAGTGGTTTTGCCATTGTGTTTGGCATCTTTAGGTGGAGAGTGCAGCGTGTTACAGCAAAAGCGTTGGAAGAACAAAAAAAACTACAACTCGAAAAAGAAGTTGTAGAGTTGGAGCAAAAGGCCTTGCGCTTACAAATGAATCCGCATTTTATTTTTAACGCCTTAAATTCTATTCAATCGCAAATTGGAACAGATAATGAGCAGGCTGCACGTTATTATTTAGCAAAGTTCTCACGTTTAATGCGCCAGATCCTTGATAATTCGAGAAATACAACCATTACCTTAGAAGAAGAAATAAATACACTTGAAAATTATTTGCTGATAGAGAAATTTTGTAATGGCGATCGTTTTGAGTATAAAATAACAGTAGATGATAAAATAGAAAAAGATTATTTAAAGATACCACCTATGTTATTGCAGCCTTTTATTGAAAACGCGATAAAGCATGGCTTAAAACATGTTGATGGAAAGATGGGACTCATAGAAGTTAATTTTATTGAAAAAGGAAGTAATTTAGAATGCTCGGTAACAGATAATGGAATAGGCAGGGTGAAAGCAGAGGCATTGAATAAAGTTAGTAAAGAAACGTATCATCGGTCAACCGCGTTATTGGTTACTCAAGAACGCCTTGATCTTTTGCAGGAAGGCGGAAATACCGGGTCGTTGGAGATCATAGACCTTTATGATAAGGAAGGAAATGCAAAAGGAACAAAAGTGATTGTTAAGATACCTATAACTTAAATTTCAAATTCATAGATACATATTTAGATTAATTCACGGCTATTTTTTAAATTAGCATCAAATGATAAAAGCAATTATAATCGACGATATTGAGCAGGCAAGAATAACGCTAAAAAAAGATCTGCAAGTGTATGCCAGCGATGTGCAGATCATTGGTGAGGCCAATGGAGTAGTGGAGGGCGCTAAATTGCTTAAGGCTGTAAAGCCAGATATTTTGTTTTTAGATATTCAGATGCAGGATGGAAGCGGCTTTGATCTATTGGATATTTTAAAGGAAATAAATTTTAAAATTATTTTTATTACTGCTTCAGATGCGCATGCAATTAAAGCATTTAGGTATGCGGCCATTGATTATCTATTAAAACCCGTAGATCCGGACGAGTTGATCGCTGCTTTAAAAAAGATCCGCGAACAGCAATTGAACGAAAATGAAAAGTATCAGTTGTTGAACGATTCTTTAAAAAATCACAACAAGCCGCACGAACGCCTGGCCCTGCATACGCAGGATAAAATTCATATTGTAAGTATTAACGATGTGTTGCGTTGCGAAAGCAATGTGAATTATACTGAGTTTTATTTTTTGAATGGGAAAAAATTATTGGTTACCAAAACTTTAAAAGATTTTGAAGACCTGCTAAGTGATCAGGGTTTTTACAGGGTGCATCAATCGCATTTGATCAATACAAAATATATAAAAGAATTTGTAAAAACAGACGGCGGTTATATTTTAATGAATGATGGATGCACGGTTCCGGTGTCTACCCGCAAGCGCCCCGAAGTAATGAAAATGTTGGAAGAGCTATAACAGGATAAGCTTAAAAGTTAATCGATTTTATTGGCGACGTTATAGCTATTAATGGCTCACAAGTAATTTTGAATAAGAATCGCCGATCTTCAAAAAATAAATTCCATTTTTAAGATCAGAGATATCGATCATAGAGTTTTCAATTATACCTTGTTTAATAAGCAATCCCGATGGATCGATCACGGAGTAAGGCCATTCGTTCTTTCCTTCAATGAAAATTTCCAAATTAGATGGATTTGGCAAAAAATGGATATCGCTTTTTGTAAGTATTGGAGATCTCATCGTCGGCGCCAAAATAAATCTCAGGAATGGCAGTAGGTGTGCCTAAAGCAACATATGTTCCTCCCAATGTTGTAAACGTATAATTTAAGGTTTGCGTAGAAACCGTTTTTATTAGTAACAAAAAGAATAATATGAAACATCTTTTTTTCACCTCAAACCTTAAACTGTAAAGATCATTCTTTTACAACGCGTGTAGTATTTGAGTTCCCAATTCGAATCAGATAAATTCCTCTGGTGTAATTTTTTCCGAAACTGATTTTTTCATTTTCAGTGGCATTAAGTTCTTCTATCAATGCACCGGTAACTGAATATATTTTTACATTTGTTGCTTCCGCGACTTTTAAATTAAATTCGTTAGATGAAGGGTTAGGAAAAACACCAAATTCTTTTTCGGAAACTGATTCGGCAATTCCTGTTGGTACTGCAACCGTACAGGTGTATTGAGGCAACAACATAAATGATTGTACGAAATTTGGAAGCCCCAGATTTGACATCATCCCAATATTATTAGGATCTAAATATACTGCACTATCCTGGTAATTACAGCCAATGCCGGCAACATTTGGATTGGATATCTCTCCCATATAATAATCAAAAGACTGGCAAACATATAGTTTTCCATTATTGGCCAACTGAAGTTGCCTCAGGTCATTAACACTTAATATTGTTTTTGACGCATTGATAGTTGCCGGATTTCCTGAGGTCAGATCCCATTGTAACAATGTGCCAAACGGATCGTAGCAGGTGGCGTACATCATATTTCCATCCGGCGAAAATTCAAAACCATACACGTGCGCCCCGCAATTAATAC
The DNA here is from genome assembly GCA_044226875.1 of Bacteroidia bacterium. Lineage (GTDB taxonomy): Bacteria > Bacteroidota > Bacteroidia > B-17B0 > Aurantibacillaceae > Aurantibacillus. Next base: position 59,445 of record JBGAGD010000002.1, on the reverse strand, counting down.
TTAATGGATTACTAATAACACCTGTAGTTGTATTAAAATTAAAAACCTCTACAATATTTTGATAACCAATAGCGCAACCAAGCCTGTTGCCACAAGGACTAAATTTCATTTGCCCGTAAGTGTTTTGAACGCTTGTAGTAGTATGTGCGGTACCAATAGATTGTGTTGTTTTTGGTTGAAGGCCCGAGCTGTTTACAACATATAGCTCAAAGGTATTATTGCCCCATTGATGAGCTGCTACCCAATAGCGTTTAGCCATTGGGTCTTTAACCGATGTTAATTTTTCAGTCATAACCGGGCTTAACGTAACATTTTTAACCGCGGTTACATCGCCAAGCCCACTGTTCCTGTTCATGCTCACCATCGAATATTGTAAGCCGTTTGAGCCACCGGCCTCATCCAACGTAAATATATAGTACAAAGAATCTTTATTTGGATAAGGAACTATTAACGCGCCCTGTGTTGCGCCAATGTTGCCAAGCATGGCATAGCCATTTTGCATTTGACTGTGCGTATTATCATAAACATGTACACCATCTGTATAAAACAAAAGATTGCCTAAAGTGTCGCTCATTACAGCCGCCGCTTCGGGTGAACTTAATATTGGAAATGCGGCTACTGTTGGTGTGCCGGTTGAAAAATTAAGATCGGCCTGCGTTCCAAAGATCCAAAAAGTGGCGCGTTTGTTTTGCCCGGCCTGTGTTTGGGCAATCGTAAATGTCGTAATAAATAATAATGCGAAAAGACATGTAAATTTTTTCATGTGTGATCTTTTTGTTACTCTAAAATACAAAAACCAACGTCTTTTGCAATACCTTATCTGTTAATTAACATTTTGCATTCGCAGCCAACCCAAAAGCCGTTCGTGTTTTATAATATACTGTTTATTGGTAAATGCCAGGCTATACCTAACTCTTGAAGATGCGAAAGGGCCGGGATTTTGTTGAATGATCTCCACTTCGTTTTGCATTACGCATGAAATAATTGCAACATGCCCGTATTTATTTGCTGGATGACCGGAGAAAATAACCAAATCGCCAACACAGGGTTTTGAAAAACCGGGATTAGTATATTGTACCAGGTTTCTTTTTTTATTTAGTTCGCCATCTCTTAAGTCGGAATCAAAAAAATCCTTTGCATGGCCATATGTGTCTGGCATCCTGTGTTTATAATACTGGTAATAATAACGCTTGGCAAATTCAACGCACTGATACGTTAACCCTATGTTGTAACCATCGGGCCCTAGATTTCTTTTGCCGGTATGACCTACACCGCCATTATAATAAACATATACGCCATTTAAACTATCGAGTTTTTGACCAACGTAATAATTTGGATTTGGATTAGAATTTGTAAGCACATAATAGATCGTGTAGCCAATTATCGCTATCAACAAAAGTATTATGCCTGATCTGTGTTTTCTTTTCATTGAGATAAATATTTAAAAATGCAGAAGGGAAACCTTTAACCCTTCTGCACAACAGGTGTTTTACTTTTGAGCTACAACACCTGCATCTTTTACTACTTCTATCCAGCGGCCAGGTACCCTGGCGTTTATCATGTTGTCATACATAGCTTCGCTGTATAATGTTGGTAAATAAAATTTGCCCAGGTAGGTAGCATTTAACTGTATCACAAATGTTTTACTTGTGTTCTCGGCAAGATCGTAATAACTGTAAACCCGGTCGTCGCGAATATCCTGGTATCGTGCGGTATTTGATGATGATGTTCCGTCCATACGCGTATTATGAATTTCCCAACCGCTCGGGAAGATCTGGTTAAGTGCCATCTCCTTTAAAAATCCTTTGGTACCGGGGTTAGAGATCGTTACTTCTGCAACAAAATCAGTTCCTTGTTGTAATTTATCGGGTTGAATTTCTTTTCCTTTCATGTCTTTATATTTTACAACCATGTTAAGATCTTTCATGCTGGCTGTTTTATCTCCTGTTAATGGTACACCTTCAACAATTACTTTTGCAAATAAGGTGCCTTTACCGGTGTTCTTCATAATGATATTTGCTTTCTGCGCAAAATCGTTATCTGAATATTTAATTTGATAAACAGATCTTTTTGAGCTGCCATTTTTTTCTTCGCCATTTAAACTGTAAGAAAAATTCATTTCGCTGTTGTTTTCTTTTACGCCGGTATATTCGCACATGGCCAACAAACTATAAGCTGTTTCTTGTGTACTCATCCAGGTTTGCGAGTTCAAAGCTTTTGCAATTTCTTTTGCTAAGGGCCATGCTTTATTTTTTTCATGAAGGAGACTTAGTGTTTCAAGGATCATAGCTTCATCGCGAGTATCTGAACCGTAACTGTAAGATAATTCTTTATAAGGTTTAACTGTTGTTGGAAGGCCTTCAATTAATTTAACAGCCACCTCGTTTTGCCCAACCAATTTATAAGCGGCTGCCAAACGCCATTTTGCTGTGGCCGAAAGATTTTTTTCTTCACGCAAACGATTCATAGCGCCCATTTCGGCATTATTACTTAAGGCCAGTACAAATAAACGGTAAGCTTGTATCACTTCATTTGTTTCGTTACCATGTGGGTGAGAATATATGCCGTTATTACTTGACCAATTGCGGGCCTGTTGTTGTTGATATTTTACCCATTTGCTTTTTAAATTAACCGGCAGGCTATAACCTTGTTTTTCGGCTTCAATTAAAAAATGGCCCGCGTAATTACTTCCCCATTCGCTATCATAGCCTTCGCCTGGCCAATACGAAAAACCGCCGTTAGCCGTTTGAAATAATTGCAGTCGTTTTAAGCCGGCTTTAATGTTGCTGCTTACTTTTAATTTTTGAGCTTCTTTCATATCCATTAAATTCATAACAAATAACTGCGGAAATACCGAAGACGTTGTTTGCTCAATACAGCCATGCGGGTATTGAATCAGATAATCCAAACGTTTTTCAAGGCCCATGGATGGAATGCTTGAGAACTCGATCGTTGCTTTGTTGCTACCTGTAATGCCTTTAAATGCAATTTCAGTGTTCCACTCTTTACCGGGTTCTAAAACCATATCCGAACCATCGGTTACTTTCGGATTTGCCGGGCGAACATCCAGCTCTATTTCCTGCTCGGCTTTTTCTTTGCCACTTGTTGCAGTGATTTTTACTTTGGCAATCCCTAATTTTTGTGCCACGTTCAATTTAAAATTCATCACTTCGTCACCAATTTCTTTAAAATGCATAGTTTGTTCTTTGCCGCCATCTATTTCCAAAAGATCGTTTACTTCTATATTTATCTTTACATCTCTTACCTGCTTCTCCATTGCAAAAACGTCAACCGGTAAATACACATTTTCGCCCGGACCTAAAACGCGCGGTAAAGTGGCCAGGATCATCAACGGTTTTCTTACTGCCACAGCTTTTTCTGTATTACCATACGAGCCTTCATCTTCCGCTACCACCATAACTCTTACCGAACCAACATAATTTGGAATTTCGACAATGTGCGCTTTTTCCTGGCCGGCATTAAGATAAAATGGTCCCATAAATTTTACCATGGGTTTAAAACGATTGGCTTTAACACCTTTACCGGCGTTTGCATCGCCGTCGCCACCAATGCTTAATAATTTATCTAATTTGCCTGCGTAGGCACCAATAACGGCATCATACATATCCCATGTTTTTACACCCAGCGCTTCGCGTGCATAAAAGGTGTTCCATGGTTGCGGTGTTTTAAAACGTGTAAGATCTAATAAACCTTCATCAACCATTGCCAAGGTATATGTCATCTTTCTGCCTTTTTTTTCTTTTACATGAATGGTTGTAAACGATTCGGGTTTTATTACATCTGCCATTTTAATTTCAGGATCAAGATGTGTGGAAGGTTCATCAACTAAAACAGGAACAATGCCATACATACGAATAGGCAGATCGTTTTTTGTATTGGCGTGTGGCTGTATCAACGTAACATGCACATAGGCATTTGGCGCCATATCGGCTGTTGCCTGAAATTCGTGAACAGTTTCTCCTTTTTTGGTTGGGATCCAGAATTTTTTAACCACTTTTCTTCCGGTTTCAATACTTACCAATGCAATGCCATCTGCTGGAGAAGGAAAAGATAATTTTATATTTTCGCCTGAAGTATATTTTTCTTTATCGCAGGCAAAATTAAGCATGTTGGCATTTTCGTTATTGCTGCGGTTGCCGCGGCTCCAATACGGCCAGTCAATAGTAACGGTTTTGCCGGTTTGATGGCCGCCTACAAGATCGGTTACGGTAATTAAATAACGGCCATATTCCGGATACTGCACATGAAAGTTAAAAGAACCTTTTCCTTCTGCTGCTTTGATAATAGTATCTTTTAAAACAATGGTGCCTGCCCGCGAAATATATTGCGCAAGGTCATCGTCGCTTCTATCATACCACCAACGCCATTGCACTTTATAAATTTTTACCTGCAATTTATTTGCAGTTATTAAAGAGCCTTTATTATTTACTGTTATAACATCAAAATTATAATTGTTGCCGGTTTGCAGTGTGTTATCATAGTTTTTTGTTTCGGGTGTGCGTAAACCTACATATGTTTTGTAAGGTGAGTAAAGGGTACTGTACCGGTCAATACTAAAATCGCCGCCTTCTTCAAATACTTTGGTGATGTATGTTGCGCGTAGCATGCCCGGTGCGGTTTGTCCTACATTAATGTTAGTGTTTAAACCGGCCTCTCCTTTTTCATTTAAGTTGCCATCAAACACAGCTTCAGCTTCTGAATAATAATTTCTTATTGGAGAATCAAACTCATATGATCTGTATTTTTCGAAAATTGTTTTGCTTTGGTTTACACTTAAATTTACCAGGGCATGCAAATTTTTTGCAACTGCACCGTGTAACCATTTAACCGAGAGCTTTGCGATACTGTCTTTATTGTTTTGATCATTAAGATCCAGGTAAATTTTTAAACGGTTTGGTTTTACAGTTTCAATTTTAAAATATTCTGAAAAGATGCGGTTACCTATTTTTGCAATAGCAGTGTAGTTTCCGGTTATCGCTTCATCAGAAGTAGCTGTTCTGAAATCATATAAACCATTTAAATTCTTTGTTTTAGTGGTTTGATAAACAATGGTTCCGTTAGGATCCTGCAATTCGAATTTAACCGGGTGATTGGCAGGCAAACGCTTTTCTTTGTCTTCCATAATAAAATTAATGTAAAGCGAATCGCCGGGGCGCCAAACGCCACGCTCACCATATAAAAAACCTTTTACACCTTTCTGAACTACCTCTCCTTCTACATCAAATTTACTCAGCGAGTTAGTATAGCCATCTAATAACTTTAAGTAGCCGCGTTGCTTGCCGTGTTTTGCCAACATTAAAAAAGGCTTGCGTTTTAACTGTATATCCAACATGCCATTTGCATCGGTCGTTCCCTGCGCAATTATCTGTTTGGTATAATCATAATATTCTATACTTGCATTGGCAATTGGTTTGGCATTTATCATGTCACTTACAAACGCGTGCGACATTTTATTATCGTCCAGTTTATAAATAAGCCCGATATCTGACGCTAAAATATTTCTGCTTACAGCCTTTCCATAATAATAATTACTGTTGCACGGCGAATAGTCCTCACCGTAATAATCCCAGTTATCATAGCCACCATCAAAATTATAACGGTAGACATCTTCGTCATTCCATTCATCCTTATCTTCATTAGACGTCGTTTCGTTTTTCGTTTCATCGTTTTGTTCGGCATTATCGTCTTCAACACCTTCGCAATCACATATAGCGTAGGCTTTAGAATATTTTATACTTACCCTGTATATAGCACCAGGGTCGGGAGTAATTAATTTTCCGAGATCGATTACATGTTTGTTCCATTGCTTAAGATTTATTTTTTTATCACCATCCAGTTGAAATGTTTTTTCGGCCACTACTTTTCCAACACGCGTCAAGCCATCCTGGCCATCAAGATTATTTGTTTGAAGGAACTGGTGAATGTTGTTCTCAAAGATCTTAATAACGCGTACATCTACTGCTTTTAAACTTATAGCTTCAAAGGGAAAGATAAGTCCGTTGCTATTTGGTAATATGCTGCCATTGCCTTTAATACGCACCAGCGGTTTTGGTTCTTCAAAAGTTAAGCTTTGTGTAAAAGCTGTATTCATTTTATAACCTTTAAAATTTTTAATGCCCGTTGTTACTGTAATTAATTTTTCGCCAACAAGGCGATTACTTAAAAACACTTTTACAACATTATTTTCAATTGCATAAGTAAGGTTCTCAATGCCCTGTATGCTAATGATACCTTTTAAATTTTGATTGTAATCCAAAGGGTCGCTAAAGGTTAGTTCAACATACTGGTCGTCTTTATCGATCACCCGGGCATCGTTAACAGAAAAATCGCCAAGTGCCGGAATTTTAATTTCCTGGCTGCCATTATTAATGGCTTTAATAACTTCGCCTTTCCAGCTTACTAAAATTTTACCTGCTGTTTGTTTTCTTTCGATACTATCTATATAAAAATAAAATTCATTATTGTTATAACTGTAGTTTAATGTAACGGGCATGCTCTTTCCGTTTTGAGTTACGCTTAAAACTTTTCTTATCGAAGCGGTATCTTCATAATCTGACGTAGTGATTTTGCCGGTTAATTTTTGCCATTCTATATTATAATCGTCATAACTACGAAGCCCGTCGATAGATACAAATACATTTTGAGGAAAAGTAGATAACTGGAAATTAAAATGTTCAAGGCCATCGTCTACTTTTGTTACGTCCTTTAATTTAAAGTCTACATTATAGAATTGGTTAGCGGGTAATATTTCTGAAGGAATGAACTCAATTACCTTATCACTGATCCAAACAGCATGGCCTTTTATGGCGGGCTCAAATGTAAAAGCATCTTTTAATAAAGAAGAATCGGGTAATTGCCGCGATCTTAAAAATGCAAGCGAATCCTGCACAACGTTTGTTGTTGAAATACTAACGTTATTGCTAGCCTGTGCCGCTGTTTGTTTTTCATTGAGCCCGTGAGCAAGCTCAATGCGGATGGTTGATTTCCTGGAGACCATACCCGAGGTATAACCCGAAATATATTTTCCAAAAGCAGGATCGATGCCTTTGATCTTTGGCCTTGACTGAAGACAGGCGCTAAACAAGGCAATACAAAAAAGCGTAATTACAATTGCAAATAAAAAGAGTTTGGTTTTCATTGGTTTTTAATTTATACCTCAAAGGTGAGGCTATTAAAAACCAAAAACGGGGAGCTTTTATAGGCTGCCCGTTTTAATTTATTAAGTGTAGTGTTTTAGCGATTATTTGATATTAAGGGGAGTTAAAAAGATCAATGTCCCCTTGGATGATTGTTGCCTGAAGAATGATTGCTGTAATTACCTGAACTGCTGTGGCAACCGCTACTGGCAAGAGCTATTTCAAGCGCTATCCTTAAAGCAAAACCAATTACGCGTACCCCCACAAAAACCGCATCAGCTATAGCCTGGTTTTTTGCATTTTGCGAAAATACCCGGTTTTGATCGGTATTTTGCGGGGTGTCTTTTTTGGCTATTGCATTGCTGATAGAATCATCCGGGGCCACGTTATATTTGCCCGGCCCTGATGTATAATAGAAATCGTCTTTTGTGCCATTTGCGTAATGAACCGAAGAAACTTCAGACATATCAATAGAATGAAGTTTTTCAGGATTGGAGGTTAAACGGTAATGTATGTCAGTTAAGCCTATTTCAACCACTTTAACTGGCAGTGTTTTGCCGTTTTTTGTAAAAAGTGTGTCCTGCGAAAAACCCGTAAAGGTGATCAGTAAAAGAATTGGCAATAAGTAAATTGTCTTCATGTTTTTTTGATAAAATTAAAGGTCAGTAATTAAAATAAGCCCGTATATTTTTTGCTGTTAAAAAAACAAAAAGGATACTTATTCAGTACCCTCTTAAATAGTATTACTATCTGTGATGACCATAATGACCATAATGCCCTCCGCCTTGATGGTAACCGCCATGATAACCATGGTGATAGTAGCCACCGCCATAATAGTAAGGCCTGCGATAATAACCACCCCAACCCCAGCCGCCCCACCAGCCACCCCAAAACGGAGTATAGGCAATATAAGGAGCACCGCCAACAACAACATTTACATTTGGCCTTGTATTTACATATACAGGGTCGGCGTAACCATTGTTATTTTGATTTGAATTAGCTGTTGCGGCATTGCCTGAGGAGTTTTGTTGATTTTGAAAAACGTCTTTAGAGCCATTTTTGTAATGAATTAAAACAACATCCGATGTGCTTATTACATAAGACGGCCCATCGGGATTGGAAGCTTTTTTGTATTTGATCTGGTCTTGCGTTACTTCAGTAACTTTGCCATTAATTGTTTGCCCTTCTTTGGTATATAAGGTGTCCTGAGAAAACCCAAAAGTACTATAAAGTACCATAAAGGTTAAAATGCCAAGTGTTTTCATAACATTTAAATTGCTTATACTAAAGGTAAAAAATAAAAATGCGGAAATATTGTTTACACTGTTAAAAGAAATAAAGCAAATGTTATTTAACAAAATATTCAGTAATTCTTCCTTTTTTTGAATACCGGTATGCTTAATGGATCGGCAATAATGCCAAAAGTTATGGCACGAAGTATGTTCGAATAATATAGATTATAATAATCCGGCCCTACGTACCCCCTTATGAATACAGAAAAATCAGTTAGTTTTTGAAAAGGTTTTCCTAGTAAAAAAATGTCGATAGAGTGTTTGGTGCCAAACGTTTTTGTGCCCCACATAAAACTGTAAGTGATGTACGTTTTAATTTTTTCTGAATAAATAAAATGGCTTTCTACTGTAGCTTTGTTATAATAGTACCTGTCTTTTAAAGCCGCTTCTCTTTCAAAATCCAATTGACGTTCGTAGGCAATCCGGCCATTCATAAATGACTTTCCCATCGCCCCGGAGTCAATAGCCGACCAGCTAAAGGCAATCTCCAAAGCGTTAGTAGAAAAATTACCGTTGGTGTAGTTAACGCTATCAGTACCGGCAATATAATAGCTGCCATCCTGCCCGTTTGAATGATGGAGAACACGGTAGGTCATAAAAGCAATTTGGTTTTGCGAATTAAGCAGCTTTGAATTTTTTGAAGACGGCAATTTTACGCGATGATAGAACAGCGCGCTGGGCATATAGCTTGGTGTTTTTACCGGCACGCTATTCTCATTATACATGCGTACCAGTATTTTTGGAAAAACGGCAATACCCATAGTACGTTGTTTGGAAAGGTTAAGCAAAAAATCTGGCGAGATTTGCCCTTCAAAAATAATTGGTGTTAGTCGCTTAACGCCGTATAAAGTTTTATAGCTGCCAATGCCCTGTCCGAACGAAAGATAAGTACGATCGCTCATGGCTAATACCGATTCGTCAACATTTGCCACCTGGCCCTTTTGACAATAGCAAAAGTAAGTGATCATTAAAAGTAAGAATGATAAAATTTTTTTTGGATAAAAATGCGCCATATATCGCTTATAAGGCAACAGCCGGTTATTTATGTGTACTGTGTTTTTGAACTATAGATAGGTTGTTGTTTTCCAACAGGTGAAGAGGTTGCCTTAGTGGCATTCTCGTATATCTTTTTTACTTTCCAATCGTACCAGGTAAGAGGTGCAGTTTTTTTCATCAGCGTATCAATATTACGCATCCCCAAAAGGCTCCATAGTGCATGCGCCTTGCCACTTACCGATCCTTGCAGGGCCCTGAGGCTCATTGCAAACCCGTTATCTTCATATTCCATATGATGCCAGTAACCACCTGGCATAAACAGGGTGTCTCCATGATCGAGCTGAGTATAAAAGCCTTGTGCTTGTTTAACAGCCGGAAATTTTTCTGTGTCCAGTTTGCTTTTTTCTTTATCGTGAAAATTGCTGAAATCTGCGAGACTTAACACTTCAAAGGGTTTCCGGTATAATTTATCTTTTTCGGAGTATGGAAACAGCAACACATGTTTTTTACCCGCAAATTGTGTGTGTAAAATATGGCTCAGGTCCATATCGTAATGCATGTGGGTAATGCTGCCTTTGCCCCCAATAAAAAGCATGGGCACACGTTTTACAAAGCCTTTCATTAATTGATCGGGCCAGGTAAAATCTTTGGTAATTTGCGGTGCATGCTGAAATAAATTGAATAAAAATATCCGCCACTCTGATTGTCCGGCATTGATCATATCAATATACTTTTCAATGGTGGTATAATCGTCGGCCTTATTCACAGGGCAATAGGCCGTGCTTTTTATATTATTATAAATGCCAACGTTCTTCTTGCCAACAATTTGTTTAAAATAATCCCAGTTCCATTTAGAATAGGCTGGCCAGTCTTTAGCCATGTTTTTAATTACCAGAGGTTGCTGCTTTTTAAAATAATTTAATTTAAAATCTTCGGGCTCTATTTTATCCACTGAATCAATATTTTTGATTGGTATGGCATCGCCTGTATTGTTATAAATGAAAGAAGTATGCATAATATTTTGTTTAAACTTTTTTTATGCACTCAAAAAACATACCTGAAAAAAATAAATTCCGCAATCACATAAAATCAACATTCCCGTTTAAAATGTGTAATTTTTTCCAAAATATGTGGAAACGGTTTTTGTCAATCTAAAAACCTAAACGATATTGGCAATTAAAAAATTAATTAAAACTGCTTTGAAAGAATACCGGGAAATAGTAATATTACTATACATTAAAATAAACCCAAATGTTACAAAAAGGAGAGAAAGCCCCCGATTTTGAATTATACGCCACACCCGATCAAAAATTGAAACTTAGTCACTTAAAAGGCAAAAAAGTAATTCTTGCTTTTTATCCGGCAGATTGGAGCCCTGTTTGTGGCGACCAGATGGCTTTATACAGCGAGATGCATAAATATTTTAGAAAGGCCAATGCCGAATTGGTTGGTATATCGGTAGATAGTAAGTGGTGCCATATGGCGTTTGCAGCAGATAGAAAATTACATTTTCCGCTGTTGGCAGATTTTGAAGCAAAAGGCGAGGTTTCAAAAATGTATCATGCTTATGATGATATTGAAGGACAAAGCAAGCGTGTGTTGTATGTTTTGGATGAAGAGGGTTGTGTATACTGGAGCTACGAATCGCCGGTTGGTATTAACCCCGGGGCCGATGGTATTATGGACGCTTTAGATGAACTGAATAATTTAAAAAAATAGATTTTGGCAACGTTAAGATACCCGGTCACAGAAAAAGATAATCAACAGGGAAATAATAAAGCCCCTGTTGTTTTAGTAGAATATGGTGATTACCAATGCCCACATTGCGGCAAAGCGTATCCGGTAGTAAAAAAATTGCAGGAAGAATTTGGCGATAAACTGAATTTTGTTTTCAGGAATTTTGCATTAACAAAGATCCACCCTCATGCCTTTATAGCGGCCGTTAGTACAGAAGCTGCAGCAAAACAAAATGCCTTTTGGCCAATGCACGATATACTTTTTGAGAACCAAAGTAAGATCACACGTTATAATATCATTTCTTTTGCAGAACAATTAAACCTTGATATGGAGCTGTTCGCAAAAGATCTTGAAGATGAACTGCTCAAAGAAAAAGTGGAAGCCGATTTTATGAGCGGCATGCGCAGCGGGGTTAATGCTACGCCTTCTTTTTTTATAAATGGCGAAAAGCTGGAAGGCCCTGCCGTTTATATTACTTTAAAAAATGCTATAAATAAGATTTTGGTACAGGGTTAAATAAAATTTTCTGGTGGCATAGGTTTAGCATATAGTAAGTGTTAAACAAAAAATCAGAAATTATGAAAAACCCAATAACATTATTAATATTAGGAGCAGTAATAGGAGCAGCTGCAGGTATATTAATGGCTCCCGAAAAAGGCAGCAGAACGCGCAAAAAAATATTTGAAGGCGCCGAAGACCTTGTAGATGAATTGAAAGAAAAGGTGAGGGCCAGCAATAAAAAAATTGACGAATATGCTGAAGTTGCTGAAGATGCAATTGATAGATTGAACAAAAAGATAAAAGCAGCAGAAAAGGCTTATACTTAATTTTATAGTCAATTATTTAAACAGAAAAGCCTTTCCGCATATTCCGGAAAGGCTTTTTCTGCTTTATTGTGGTGCCTCCAGGAATCGAACCAGGGACACAAGGATTTTCAGTCCTTTGCTCTACCGACTGAGCTAAGGCACCAGCTCACTCTTTATTCGAGGGTGCAAAAATACATATTTTATTTAGCCCACAAAATATTTCTAAAAAAATCTTAATTAAAATTTCGTTTTCTATTTAAAATCTATCTTTACAAGGATGAATTTTGTAGTGGATTTTGGAAATACACGCATTAAAGCCGGTATCTTTGAAGGTGCTGAGTTACAGCACTCTTATGTATTTAATTCTACCGCCGGCTTAATAGAGGGCCTTAAGCAGATCCCCGATTTTCAAAATTGTATCATAGGCTCCGTAACTGCCATGCATACCGAGTTTATAAAGGCCTTGCCAAAAGGCAAAAAAGTTATTCTATTTGAGGCAACTACGCCAATTCCCTTAAAAAACCTATACCAAAGTGCGTTAACGCTTGGTTCCGACAGGATTGCCGGTTCGGTGGGCGCGTACAGCTTTTATCCAAACCAAAATGTTTTAACTATAGACGCTGGCACCTGCATAAAATACAATTTTGTAAATGCCAATAACGAATATCTTGGCGGTGCCATTTCTCCCGGCCTGCCCATGCGGTTAAAAGCTATGAAAGAATTTACCCATGCCCTGCCGGTAATTGAAATGGATAAAACTTTTGATGAATTAATAGGTACAAGTACCAAAAATTCTATGCTTAGTGGTGCCCTTATTGGCGCCGCAGCCGAAGTGGATGGAATAATTGACCGCTACCTCTTAAAATATGCTAATTTGCAGGTAGTATTAACCGGTGGCGATGCTGATTATTTGGGCAAACAACTTAAAAATCGTTTATTTGCCAACCAAAACTTATTGCTTTACGGTTTAAACACCATTTTAAATTATAACCTTGAAAAATAGATTTATTTTCTTTTTTGTTCTTTTTACTTTAAAGTCTTCTTTTTTCAAGGCTCAAAATAATACGTTCAGCCCCTATTCGCGCTATGGTTTGGGCGATATTACACCAACCACATTTGCACACAATGCAGGAATGGGTGGCGCATATATAGCGTTAATGCCGGATTCAGGAAACGGAAGCGCCTATCCACAGGCTATGTTCATAAACGCCGGTAACCCGGCCGCTTATTCGCGTATAAAATTCAGTACGCTTGAAGTGGGTGGTACCTTCGTTAATTCAACTTTTAAAAGCAGTACTTCGTCTTTAAATAAATGGGGTGCTAATTTTGCTTATGGCGCATTGGGTTTCCCGATAAGAAAAAACGGCGGCGCCAGTTTTGGTATCATGCCATACAGTAATGTAGGCTATGATACAAAAAATACTACCAACGAGGCCGGTATAGGAAATGTAAGTTACCTGTATAATGGTACCGGCGGATTGAACAAAGCTTTTATAGGTTATGGTATGATGCCATTTCAAAAAAGACTTATAAAATATAGAAGAAAGAACCTGTTCATTCCCGACTCGGTTAAAAGAAAAAGCCACACCGGCTATATGGTTGGCGAGTTTTTTGCAAAAGTGTTAAGTGATCTATCTGTAGGGTTCAATGCAAATTATGTGTTTGGTACTATAGAGCAGGATGCACGCGTGGTCTATCCAAGTTCTATCTTATATAATAATACCTATCGGTCGCGCTATTTAAGCATGGGCGATTTTACCGGTAACTTTGGCGCGCAAACTGCTGTTACTATTGATAGTATTATTGATAAAAAAGGCCGGCGCAGAAGTATTGAAAAACATGTAGCCACTTTAAAAGCGCTTGGTACTTTTTCTGATGCTGAACTTAAGATCAAAAGAGACAGTATCAGTGCCGCTACACCATTACATAAAAGGCATTTTAATGAAAAGCTGAAATTTACTTTCGGTTATTTTATGGCGCTTAATAACTCTTTAAAAGTAAATTATAGCTCTACAATTTATAATTACATTTTAAATGGCTTTGGGCAGGAAATTATAAGAGACACTGTTCTATACACCGCTAATGCAAAAGCCAGTATTGCTTTACCGCTTGAGCAGGGCTTTGGTATTGGCTTTAAAAAAGGCGAACGTATTAATGCCGTTGCCGATTTTGCCATTACCAACTGGTCTAAATTTAATTTTATAGATAACCCAAGCGCATTAAAAGATAATTACAGAATTGCTTTTGGTGTAAATTATGTGCCCGATAAATACGCTTCAGGTTCAGGCGCATTATTTAAAAAATTAAATTACAGGTTAGGCGCAAATTATCAAACCGGTTACATTGAACTTAAGAACACAACGCTTTCAAATTATGCGGTTACAGCGGGTGTTGGTTTTCCTGTAGGTATTGGGCGCCTTTCATCTATGGTTAATATTAGCGCACAATATGGCCAAATGGGTACCACGGCAAATAATTTAATGAAAGAGAATTACTGGAAAATTAATTTTGGTTTCACTTTCAGCGACCGTTGGTTCCAAAAATACCTCGAGAATTAATTTTGGATTACATTTGTAGCCGGATCTAAAATCAAGTGCTACCATTACATGCTAAAGATCAAACACATATTTTTTATTGCAGGCATTATTTGTTTTTTTTCTGCCTGTACAAACGATCTTAAAGATGTGATGGCGCTTCCCAACAACAAAAAAAGCCCTTCACAAATAGGCGATAGTGTTACGTTATTATATACTGACAGCGCTCAGCTTAAAATTGTTTTAAAAGCCAACCGAATGCTTATTTTTACAAAAAATGTTACCGAACCTTTTACCATTTTACCAAAAGGCGTTTTTGTGACTTTTTTTGATCGCGACGAAAAAATCTCAAGCACCCTAAAAGCGCGTTATGGTATCCGCTACGATGTGTCGAGAAAAATGGAAGCAAAATACGCGGTTGAAGTAATAAATAAAAATGGCGAAAAACTTGAAACGGAGAAATTAACCTGGGATGAACAAAACAAAACTATTTATACAGATGCATTTGTAAAAATAACTACCGCAGATCAGGTAATAATGGGCAAAGGATTAAAAAGCAACCAGGATTTTTCTAAATATGAAATTAAAGAAGTAACCGGAACAATAAAATTAAAGAACAATGAACTCTGATTTTCAAACGAAGACATTTATTTTTTTAGAACGCCTTTGGTTAGTTGGCGTAGTTATCGGCATTTTGTTAGTGATCTATTTTTTGATCATGAAAGATAACGATAGTGCTTTGTTCTTTTTTGGTTTCTTTATCCTGGCGTCGGTTATTTATTTAATGCGTAAACGCCAACGCAAAAAACACGAAGCCTATCTTAAATATAAGGAAGAAGAGAAAAATATAAGCAAGAAGTAAACTGTTGTAGTTATAGTCCTGTGTCATAATAACCGTTTTCCATCTTACATTTTCCATTTTCCATTCTCAATAACCTTTCATAATAAAACTCAAACGTTAATAGTATAAAACCGTACCTTTAGTGTAACAAATGCTATGGGTATTGTTTAAAGAGAGTTTATTGTTTGCATGGCAATCGCTTGTAACAAATAAATTGCGGTCTTTTTTAAGTCTGCTCGGTATCACTATTGGCATCTTTGCAATTATCCTTGTTTTTACAATTGTAGATGGTTTGGAAAGTAATATTCGTGGTAGCATCCAATCGTTAGGTAACAATGTAGTATATATTCAAAAATGGCCCTGGGATTTTGGGCCCGATTATCCCTGGTGGAAATATATAAACAGGCCGGTTCCGCAATATAACGAGTTGGATGAGATCGAAAAACGCTGCAAAAGCACCGAGGCCCTTGCTTACCGTATGGGTAAACGCCGCACCATAAAATACAAATCCAACAGCATTCAAAATGCAATTGTGGCGGGGATATCTCATGATTTTTATAAAATAAAAAATTTTGAACTTACTGCCGGAAGGTATTTTACACAGAACGAGACAGAGGCCGGTTACCATTTGGCATTAATTGGGGCGAGCATTGCCGAAGGGCTTTTTCCGAACGAAGATCCTGTTGGTAAAGAAATAAAGATAGCCGGGCAAAAAGCTGTTGTTATTGGCGTTATTAAAAAAGAAGGCGAAAGTTTATTAGGAATAAGTTTCGATTACCAGGTAATAACACCATTTAATTTCGCGCGATTCTTTTTAGATCCAAAAGCCGAAGGTGCCGATCCTATTATTTACGCCAAGGCAAAACCAAATGTTTCTAATGCAGAAATGATGGCAGAGCTGACCGGTATTTTAAGAGGTATTCGTAAATTGAAGCCTTTAAGCGAACCCAACTTTGCTTTGAACGAAACCAGTTTAATTAGTAAAGGTTTTGATGGCTTATTTGATATTATCGGAACAGCTGGCTGGATCATTGGCGGTTTTTCTATTTTAGTAGGAGGTTTTGGTATTGCCAACATTATGTTTGTTTCTGTAAAAGAGCGAACTAATTTAATAGGGATACAAAAAAGTTTGGGTGCAAAGAATTTTTTTATACTGGTACAGTTTTTGGGCGAAAGCGTGATGCTAAGTACCATTGGCGGTTTTTTTGGTCTGCTGGTCACCTACATTATAACATTGCTTGGTAAGGATGTGATTGATATGGATATAAGTTTAACAAGCACAAATATTATTTTAGGGTTTACCATTTCTATTTTAATAGGCATTATAAGCGGCTTTATCCCGGCCTATAGTGCTTCGCAATTAGATCCGGTAGAAGCAATAAGAAGCAATTAAAAATGATAAGGCCAAAGATCATAACGTTTATTTGTGTTATCGGCTATTTATCCGTGGTGTTCACTTTTCCGCAGGTATTCTCGCCGCAAATAAAAAAGCTGGGTGTTTTTATGCCGGCTATATATGGTATACTGGTTGCCGCCAATTTTATTGCATGCGTTGGTTTATGGTATTTTAAGCAATGGGGCGTTCAGTTATATCTTATTTCTGTTTTTGCAAAAGCTCTTTTTTATTTGTTGGCAAATCAAATAGGCTTTGGTTTTTATTTCAACGCCATAACCTCTTTTGTTTTTATAATAATCCTGCTCCGGTTTTATCCAAAAATGAACCCTAATCTCTAAAACCCAAAAAATTATATCTAAAAAAATGGCAATGTCATCTATTATTTTGCCTTTTAGAGATAAAAGTTTTGTTTTATAGAAAAAAAATTGTATATCTTTAAAGTAGAATTGCATTATTTACTCAATAGAATACACATTTTAATCAATGAAAAGCATGGTTGGCGAAGTTGAAACAACAGAAGTATTGGAAACCCTAAAGAGTTTCTTCGGATTTGACGGTTTTAAAGGTACACAGGAAAAGATCATAAGAAACCTATTGGCCGGTAACGACACTTTTGTTATCATGCCAACTGGCGGCGGAAAAAGTTTATGTTACCAATTACCCGCTATTATATCTGATGGAACCGCCATTGTGGTTTCACCCTTAATCGCTTTAATGAAAAACCAGGTAGATGCCATTCGTGGGTTTAGTAACGAAAATGGCATTGCCCACTTTTTAAATTCATCGCTTAATAAAGCAGAAATTGCTACGGTAAAAAAGGATGTTTTATCGGGCAAAACAAAATTATTATACGTTGCTCCCGAAACATTAACTAAAGAAGATAACATTGCATTTTTCAAAGAATTTAAGATCTCATTTTTTGCGATAGACGAAGCACACTGTATCTCTGAATGGGGACACGATTTTCGTCCGGAGTACAGAAGATTGCGCCCGATCATTGATGCTGTTGGCAATGTGCCGGTAATGGCATTAACTGCCACCGCCACACCAAAAGTGCAACAGGATATTCAAAAGAACCTGGGCATGATGAGTGCTAATTTATTTAAGTCTTCTTTTAACCGTACTAATTTGTATTACGAAGTGCGTGCAAAACAAAATGTAAATAAAGAGATCATTAAATATGTAAAACAAAACAGTGGCAAAAGCGGTATCATTTATTGTTTAAGCAGGAAGAAGGTAGAAGAGATAGCAGAGGCTTTAAAAGTAAACGGTATTAAAGCGGCACCGTATCACGCAGGCCTTGATGCTAAAGAACGCGCAAGAACACAGGATCAGTTCTTAATGGAAGAATTAAATGTGATCGTAGCAACCATTGCGTTTGGGATGGGTATAGATAAGCCGGATGTACGTTTTGTTATTCATCACGATATTCCAAAATCACTCGAAGGATATTACCAGGAAACAGGCCGCGCTGGCCGCGATGGCGGAGAAGGCAATTGTGTTACTTTTTATAGCCACGACGATATTCTCAAGCTCGAAAAGTTTATGAAAGATAAGCCGGTTGCCGAGCAGGAAATTGGTAAGCAAATGCTTTCTGAAACAGCCTCTTTTGCAGAAACAAGCAGTTGCCGCCGTAAATTCTTATTGCATTATTTTGGAGAAGAATTTGATGAACCAAAATGTGCAGGTATGTGCGATAATTGCCGCCATCCAAAACAAAAATTTGAAGCAAAAGAAGATCTTGAGCTGGCCATTGAAGCAGTTTTAGAGATTAAAGAAAGACATAAATTAAAAGATGTGATCAACGTGTTAATGGGTACATTAACAGCTACAGCAAAAACCTACAAGCATAACAATTTAGAAACCTGGGGTAAAGGTGTAGATCACGATAAGGATGAAAAATTCTGGCAGGCTATTTTACGCCAGGCCATTGTAAATGGATTTTTATCGAAAGATATTGAGAACTACGGTTTATTACGTGTAACTGAAAAGGGCCATGCCTTCTTAAAAAAACCTGCAAGTATTAAATTTACCCGCGATCACGATTACAATAATACCGATAAAGATACCGATGATGATGTAATGATTGGTGGTAAGGGCGGTAATGGCGCTGCAGATGAAACATTGTATGCCTTATTAAAAGATCTTGTTAAGAAAACCGCTAAATTAAAAAATCTGCCTCCTTATGTGATCTTCCAGGAATCATCGTTAGAAGAGATGTCTATCCAATATCCCATAACTATGGATGAGATGACAAAAATAAGTGGGGTGGGTGCTGGTAAAGCCGCTAAGTTTGGTAAACCGTTCATTGATCTTATTAAAAAATATGTTGAGGATAATGAAATAGAACGCCCGGTTGATATGGTTATTAAATCGGTGGTAAATAAATCCGGCTTAAAAGTATACATCATTCAAAACATTGACAGGAAGATCAGTTTAAGGGATATGGCAAAGAGTAAGAACTTAGCCTTACCTGCATTATTAACCGAAATTGAAACCATTGTTGAATCCGGCACCAAAGTAAACATTAACTATTACATCGAAGATGTTGTGGATGAGGAAAAGCAGGAAGAGGTAATGGAGTATTTTAAAGAAAGTGATACAGATAGCGTTGCCGAAGCGTTAAAAGAATTAGGCGAGAATGATTATACCGAAGAAGAAATTAGGATTATGAGGATCAAATTCTTGTCTGATTTTGGTAACTAGGATCTGTTTCTATCATGTTTGACGCAGTGGTCACATGCCTTGCTTCATTTCATTGTTTAAATAAAATTATTTAATAAAAAATCCCACCCTTTTTAGGTGGGATTTTGTTTTTTTAGGCACTATATTAATGCTTTTTTCGTTTCTTTGAGAGTACGGTATGTTTTCAGAAAAGATCCATAGGTATTTATTTTTGTTCGGCATTTTCTCGCTTGCCTTTGGAGTAATGATGGGCACAGTTCCTACAAGCGTGCCTCAATTTATTTTATTGGGCAACTGGATCATTGAAGGAGATTTTAAACGTAAATGGAACCAGTTGCGGTCTACAAAATTATTCTGGATAATTATCTCTCTTCCTCTCATTCATATTTTTGGTTTGCTTTACACAACAGATATGGAAGGCGGCCTATTGGACCTGCGGATCAAACTTCCGTTACTGTTTCTTCCAATGCTGCTTTTTACAACAAAACCTCTGAGCAAAAAAGAATTTGATTTTTTGCTGTATTGTTTTTTAATAGGCTCTTTTGCCGATACGGCCTGGTGTCTTATTTATAACTATATTTTACATAGCACAGATATAGCGCGCAATGCATCCCGGTTCATGAGCCATATTCGCCTGGGCTTATATTTGAATGTTGCCATTACCTGTTGTTTTTACTTTATTTATACTGCACAAAAAAACACAGGCAAAATTTTATTCGGACTATTGCTTGCTTATTTTGTTTTTGTTTTGTTTGCACTGGGCCTTGCCTCCGGAATAATCAATTTGTTTATTATCGGTTCTGTGGCTTTATTTGTTTTTCTTCTTAAGCAAAAATTGTATATCAAAATTATTTCGGCTGCCGTAATAATTGCCCTGGTCTTTTATAGCTATAATTTTTTATCTTCTGTATTAAATGCGCAACTGGCTACAAAAAATACCGACAACAATATTCAACATACACAAAGTTCAACAGGTAAAAAATATTTGAACTATAAAGGAACATCGCAAAAAGAAAATGGCAATTACGTATTTATTAACATACAACCCGATGAGTTAAGGCAGGAATGGAAAAGGCGTTTCCCCGAGGATAGTTTTAGTTATAAACCCAGGCTCCATAATATCGAACGCTTCCAGGTAATACTTAGATATATGGCCAGTAAAGGATTAAATAAAGATTCGATAGGGTTAACAAAATTAAACGAAGAGGATTTTAAAAATATCAGAGCCAATATCACAAACTATAAATATCACGAATGGAGTTTTTTGCACAAACGCATGAATGAATTTATTTGGGAATATGATGAATTTAAAAACGACAGAAACATTAATGGCCATTCATTAACCATGCGCTTGTATTTTTGGAAGGCCGCCATTTTTCTGATCAAAAAAAATAGTTTAACTGGTGTTGGCACCGGCGATGTGCAAATGGAATTAAATAAAACATATGTTGAAACAGCCTCGCCATTAACCGAACATTGGTATAAACGTCCGCACAATCAGTTTATAACCATTACGGTTGCTTTGGGGCTGATAGGTTTACTGGTGTTTTTAGTTAGTTTTTCGTATCCGGTCATTGATCTTAAAAAATATTTGCATCCGATATTCTGGCCTTATTTTTTAATTTTATGTTTATCGTTTATTTTAGAAGATACCCTCGAAACGCAGGCAGGATTAACCTTTTACGCTTTCTTTTACACTTTGTTTATTTCAAAGGCCTTTTTTAAAAGGCAACAAAATCCTGAGGATTAATAGGCTGCCCATCAAACCACAATTCAAAATGCAAATGTGGGCCCTTACTTTTTTCACCTGTATTACCTACTACTGAAATAGCTTCGCCAGCTTTTATTCTATCGCCGGTTCTTTTTAAAAGGGTAGAGTTGTGTTTATATATACTGGTAAGGTTGTTGGCATGCTGCACTTCAATAATATTTCCATCTTCGGCAGAAAAGCCAGCAAAAACAACGGTGCCATCCAAAGTGGATTTTATGGTCTCATCGGGCTTGGTAACAATATCCAGCCCAAAATGATTTTCAGATAAATTAAAGGAGGATGTAATTAAACCTTTGGCAGGCGTAAAAAATACAACATCGCTTAAGCCTTTATATTTTGTTTTAGTGGCTATTGAATTGTTTTTGTTTTGTTCAAAGTCGTTTCTAAACTCCATATCATTGGCACTGGCCTTGGTATTAATGTTGGCATATTTACCGGTAGTGTCTTTTTTTGGCTTTTCGGTCTTGGTTTCTACTTTTTCATTTAAAACATTTAAAATGCTGTTCATATAAGCCGCCCTGGCCTCCAAGGTCTGTTCCATAGAATCTGCCTTTTGGGTTAAAGATAAGATCTGCTTACGCTCGGCAACGGTTCCATAACCCGGAATATACTCCCTTAAAGGGGTAAAGGCTACCAGGCTTATTACAAGCGTTGTCATTACTATGGTTATGGCAAAAATTCCGATAATTAGCCCTAATGGCGATAGCCGCAGCGATATCTTCTCGCCAAAAGTATTGTCGTTCAAGATAACCAGGCGGTATTTGCTCCTTAAAAAAGCACCAAATCTTGCCCATCGGGTATTTTTCTTTTCTACCATTCGGTTACAAAGATGCAAAAAAATATTTTTTCAAGGAAACTTGCAAGACAAAAAAAGTTTCCATAGTTTTGTACCCGAATTAGTGAAAATGGAAACACAAGAAAAGATCCTCAAAGCCGCCCTTGCCTTATTTTTTAAATATGGCATTAAGCGCGTAACGATGGATGACATTGCAAAAGAACTTGGTATGTCTAAAAAAACAATTTACCAGTTTTATAAAGAAAAAGACGATCTGGTAAATCAATTATGTGAGTTACAATTGGTAGACCAGGAGAATGGATTTCATAAAATGAATGAGGAAGCAAAAGATCCGATTCATGAAATTATGTTAATTTCTTTAAGAATGAAGGAAATGATGCAAAACATTAACCCTGTTTTCTTTTTGGACCTTCAAAAGTACTACCCAACGGCCTTTAAGCGCTTTCAGAAATTTAAAGAAGATTGTGCTTATAAATATGTTCTTATAAACATTAAAAGAGGAAAAGAGCTGGGCGTTTATCGTGCAGACCTGGATGTTGAGTTTACGGCAAGATACAGGTTAGCGCAAATAGATATGTTAATGTTTGGCGGTTATTTTTCTTATGAAAAAATAAGCTTTACCAAAACATCAGAATTGATACTTGATCTTTTTGCTTATGGGATTTGTACCATGAAAGGACATAAGCTTATCAATAATTACAAAAAAATAAAAGAAGAAGAAGAATAAAAATACACATATGATACACTTAAAAAAATACGCACTGCTATTATCTATCGCAGTGTTAACAAAAACCAAGGCGCAGGAAGCAAACGCTGGCAGTTATAGCCTGCAGCAAGCCATAGAGTATGCCATTAAAAACAGCCCGAGTTATTTAAACTCTGAGTTGGATTTAAAAAATGCAAATTACAAACGTAAAGAAGTTGCAGGTATGGGTTTACCTCAGGTTACAGGTAGCCTCGACCTGAAGGATTACATCACCATTCCTACGTCGTTATTACCCGGCCAGATCTTTGGTGGCCCTCCGGGATCATACATTCCTGTTAAATTTGGTACTAAATATAACGCTACTGCTGGTATCAGCGCTTCTGAAACTATTAGCAGCGATTACTTTTTTGGCCTAACCGCACAAAGAGAGTACATGAACCTTTCAAAAATAAGCGTTACCAGGAGTAAGGCCGAACTTGTATCGCAGGTTACCAAAGCTTACTACATGGTAATTATCAGCCGAGAAAGAATTAAGTCGCTCGATGCCAACATCAAAAAACTTAAAAAGGCCTATGACGATACCAAGGCTTCAAACCAACAGGGTTTTGTAGAATTAATCGATGTAGAGAGATTGGAAGTTCAGTATAATAATTTAGTTACCGAGTCAGATAAAACTGCCAAGTTAATTAACTTATCTGAGAACGTTCTTAAATTTCAGATGGGGTATAAAATTGAGGACCCTATAACTTTAACAGATAGCATTAGCGTTGAAAATAATTTTGAGCCGCTAAACACCGCTAAAATTGATATTTCGCAAAGGCCGGATTATATGTTATTACAAAGCCAGCAAAAACTTTACGACCTGGATATCAGGCGTCAGAAATATGCGTTTTTGCCAACACTTACCGGTTATGGATCTATTCAATACAATGCGCAACGCAGCCAGTTCACCATTTTTGAACCAAGCGGCAGCGATATCACCAAAGCGTGGTATAATATTGCATTGATCGGTGCTACTATGAACTTTAACTTTTTTACAGGCTGGCAACGTATGAACAGGTTGCAACAGGCAAAAATAACTTCTTTTAAAAACAAGAATACGATTAAAACCCTTGAGTTATCTGCGCAGTTAGAAGCTACTACTGCAAGCATCAATTATTCAAACGCTTATTCTACTTTTTTAAGGCAAAAGAAAAATGTAGAGCTTGCACAACATGTTTACGATGTGGCGCAAAAAAAATACGAAGGTGGCGTTGGCAGCAATATTGAAGTTGTTACTGCAGAATCGTCGTTAACCGAAGCACAAACCAATTATTACAGCGCAGCCTATGATATGATGGTAGCCAAAGTTGATTACCTGAAAGCAACCGGAACCCTTGTAAAATAAATCTACAAACAATTAATATAAAAATACATTATATGACCACTAATTTAAATAACAACAAAATGAAAAATTCAATACTAATACTAGTAATGGTGATCTTTGTGGCTTCTTGCGGCTCAAAAGATCCAAAAGCTGAGTTGGAAAAACTCAAAAAACAAAAAACAGAATTAGATACAAAGATTGCAGCGCTTGAAGAAGCGGTTGCAAAAACAGATACAACCAAAAAAGAAGAAAAAGCACTTGAGGTGGTTGTTACACCAGTAGCATCTCAGATATTTAAAACATATATCGAGATCCAGGGCCGTATTGATGCAGATGAGAACGTTGCACTTTCGTCTGAAATGCCCGGTACAGTTACTAAAATAAATGTAAAAGTGGGCGATGAGGTTAGTAAAGGACAAGTACTTGCTGAAACAGACGCGCGCGCTATTTACCAGCAAATTGCCGACCTGCAAACAAATCTTGATCTTGCTAAACAAGTTTACGATAAGCAAAAAAACCTTTGGGAGCAAAAGATCGGAACCGAGATCCAATACCTTCAGTCAAAAACAAACAAAGAAAGTTTAGAAAATAAAATGAACACCATGCAGGAACAAGTTCGCATGAGCAAGATCATTTCGCCAATTAACGGTACAATTGATGCGTTAAACATAAAAGTTGGCCAGGCAATTGCTCCGGGTATGAATGCAATCAGTGTTATTAATTTCTCAAACTTAAAAGTTAAGGCCGATGTAGCAGAAAGTTATGCTGCACGTGTTAAAACCGGTAACGATGTAATGGTTTTATTTCCTGATATGAAAGATTCTTTAACTTCTAAAATTCATTATGCTTCAAGAGGGATCAATAACTTAACAAGAACTTTTGGTGTTGAGGTATTATTGGATGCACAAAAAGAATATCACCCAAATATGGTGGCGCGTTTAAAAATAAACGATTACAAATCTGCAACTCCCGAAGTTGTAGTACCTGTAAAATATATTCAAAAAGGTGCTGAAGAAAGCTTTGTGATGATAGACGAGAATGGCAAAGCAGTTAAAAAACAGGTTAAGATCGGTCGCGAATACAGCGGTATGGCCGAAATATTGGATGGTTTAAAAGAAGGTGATAAAATGATCACCGAAGGTTATGACCTTGTAACCGAAGGTATGGCCATTAAAGCAGGTCAAGCAAAATAAATTTGGTAATGTTAATATTAAAATAACCAATCATGTTAGATAAAATAAAAGAATTTAAACCGTCCAGCTGGGCAATAGATAATAAAATGACCATTTATTTGGTTACCATTTTTATTTCTTTGGCCGGTATTATGGCATATAACTCTTTACCAAAAGAGAACTTTCCAGATATCACAGTTCCTACTATTTATATTAATACCATTAACTGGGGTAACTCTCCTACTAATATTGAGAATACTATTACCAAGCCTATCGAAAAACGATTGAAAGGTATTTCGGGGATCAAAAAATTCAACAGTACCTCGTTGCAAGACGTTTCGGTGATCATTGTTGAGTTTAGAACCGATGTAAAAGTAGACGTGGCCAAGCAAAAGGTAAAAGATGCGGTGGATGAAGCCCGCGCAGATATGCCGGCTACGCTTACCAAAGAACCAATGATCAAAGAGATCGCTTTCTCTGAGATCCCTATCATGTACATCAACCTTGCGGGTAACTACGATCTTAAGCAGATGAAAGAATATGCTGAAGATCTGCAGGATGAAATAGAAGGCTTGAAAGAGATCAACGAAGTAAAAATTGTTGGTGCATTGGATCGCGAGATCCAGGTAAATGTAGATGCTTATAAAATGCAGGCTGCGCAACTTACTTTCCAGGATATTTCTGGTGCCATTGCCCGCGAAAACCTTTCTATTACCGGTGGTAACGTGCCATTAGAAGGTATGAAGCCAACACTTAGTATTAAAGGCGAATTCAAAGATCCGAAAGAGATCGAGAACATTATCATTACTTCTGCCGTTGGCGCAAAATTATTTTTAAAAGATATTGCTGAAGTAAAAGATGGCTTTAAAGAAAAAGAAAGTTACTCAAGCTCTAAAGGTCAAAACGTAATTACGCTTAACGTTATTAAACGCTCAGGCGAGAATCTTATTGATGCAGCAGATCACATCAAAAAGAAAATAGAAGAGATGAAAAAAGGCAAATTGCCTGAAGGCCTTGAAATTACTTTAAGCGGTGATCAAAGTGCGAAAACAAAAACAACTTTACAGGATCTGATCAATACAATTATTATTGGTTTCGTTTTGGTAACAATTGTGTTAATGTTCTTTATGGGGGTTACTAACGCATTGTTCGTTGCCTTATCTGTGCCATTATCAATGTTCATTGCCTTCCTGGTAATGCCAAGCATAGGGTTCTCGTTCAACATGATCGTATTATTCGCGTTTTTACTTGCATTGGGTATTGTGGTGGATGACGCCATTGTGGTTATTGAAAATACGCATCGTTTGTTCGACAATGGTAAACGTGATATTAAAACTGCAGCTAAAATGGCCGCGGGCGAGGTATTTATGCCGGTACTTTCTGGTACTATTACAACATTGGCACCTTTCATTCCTTTAGCATTCTGGACCGGCATCATCGGTAAGTTCATGTACTTCTTACCAATTACATTAATTATTTCGTTACTGGCCTCACTCTTTGTTGCGTATATTATTAATCCGGTGTTTGCTGTAGACTTTATGAAGTCTCATGAAGAGGAACAAAGTAATTACGGTAAAATAAATAAAAAGGCAAGAATGCAATTGATCCTTTATGCAGTGGTTACCTTAATAGCTTACATGGGTGGCCACGTTGGTGTTGGTAACTTCATTATTTTCCTTGCGTTGTTTTTAGTATTGCACAGGTTATGGTTATACAAAGCTATCGAAGCATGGCAGTTCCGTGTATGGCCGGCATTTGTAAATAGATATACAAGAGCTTTAGAATGGTGTTTGCGTAAACCATGGAGACCGTTAGTAGCGGTGCTGGGATTATTTATTTTCTCATTTATTTTCTTTGCGGCCCGTGGCCCTAAAGTAGTATTCTTCCCTCAGGGTGATCCAAACAACGTTTACGTTTATGTGAAATTACCTGAAGGAACCGATCCGGCTATTACCAACGGCGTAATGCGTAAAGTAGAGAAAAAGGTTTATACTGTTGTTAAGCAGGATGATCCTATTATTGAATCAATGATCTCTAATGTAACTATTGGTGTAACAGATCCAAGGGATGGTGATCAGAACTCTTATCCTAATAAAGGTAAGATCGCCATTAACTTTGTTGAGTTTGAAAAACGTCATGGTAAATCAACATCAGAATACCTTGCTAAATTACAGGCTATGAACTGGGAACTGCCAGGCGTTGAAATTACCGTTAATAAAGAGCAGGCGGGTCCGCCACAGGCAAAACCTATTACTGTAGAAATTACCGGCGACGACTTTGTTGCCCTGGCTAAAAATGCAGATAGGGTTAAAAAATTCATTAACGACGCAAAAATTGGCGGTGTTGATAATTTAAAATCCGATTTCGTTAGCAATAAACCTGAGATCGTTTTTGATATTGATCGCGAACGTGCACAACGCGAAGGTTTATCAACGCAACAGTTGGCTTTTGAGATACGTAGCGCTGTGTTCGGTTATGAAGCAACAAAATTCAGGGATGTGGACGATGAATATCCAGTGAACTTGCGTTTTAAATACGATCAGCGTATTGATATAGAAACCATCCGTAACCTTAAGATCAATTATCGTGATATGAATATGGGTGGTGCGGTACGCAGCGTTCCGTTATCAGCTGTAAGTAATATTCATTACGATTACACGTATGCCGGTATCAAACGTAAAAACAATACACGTATCATTACCCTATCTGGTGATGTGAGAGAAGGATTTAATCCTAACGAGGTGGCAGGCAATGTACAAAAGCTGTTAAAGGATTTTGTGGCAGATAATGGTGTTACAGTAAAATTTGGTGGCCAGGCCGAAGATCAGGCAGAGACCAGCGCCTTTTTAGGACGCGCATTTGGTACAGCTATCATGTTAATGTTGCTGGTATTGGTGGGCTTATTTAACTCGTTGGGTAAACCGCTTATCATTCTTTCCGAGATCTTATTCAGTATCATTGGTGTATTGATCGGTGTGGCTGCGTTTAAGATGGATATGAGTATCATCATGACCGGTGTAGGTATCATTGCCTTAGGTGGTATAGTGGTACGTAATGGTATCTTGCTTGTAGAGTTTGCGGAGTTTGCCCGCGAAGGCGGTATGAGCTTATACGCAGCAACTTTAGAAGCTGGCCGTACACGTATGACGCCGGTAATTCTTACAGCTATTGCTGCTATACTTGGTCTAATTCCGTTAGCAGTTGGTTTAAATATCAATTTCGAAACATTGTTCTCAGAATTAAATCCGCACATCTTCTTTGGTGGAGATAGCGTAGTGTTCTGGGGCCCGTTGAGCTGGACGATGATCTTTGGTTTGATCTTTGCAACTGTTCTTACATTGTTATTGATCCCGTCAATGTATCTGATCACTGAAAGATTAAAACGTAAATCAATAATTATTTTAACTCATTTTGACCTTCCAAAAGCCGCAATGTATATTCCTTTCTTAATTTTAATTTTAAGATTGATCTTAAGAATAAGAGGAAAAAAATTAGATTTCGGTAACCTGGATTATTGATCTTAAAAACAGAACCCCTTTCATTTAATTATGAAAGGGGTTTTTAATAACGTTCAGTTTAATTATTAATTAAAAATTAAAAACCATGAAAACATGTTTTAATGCGATAGCTTTGTGTTTATTGTTGGTAAGCACAAGCGCATTTTCAAGAAAACCAGTATTACTCGAAAGTAAATATTTTTCTTTTCAAAGCAGCAAACAACTAAATGCGCATTTGTATTTATATAACAGGGCGTTGGGTTGCAAGTTTACCAAAAAGCCAAACGATTCGCTGGCCTTTTACGCGTTTAAGGATAAATACAGCGTTTTAAATGCAAAAGGGGCTCAGGAATTAAATACTATAATTATGTATTACCGCGATTCGCTGGTAACCAAAGATCTTTTGTTTGATAATACCATGAGCGAATTCTCAGATTATTTAAGCGATGAAGGAAAATCAAAAATTAAATTGAATTTAAAATGGCAGGCAGATGCATTGGAAGCCCTGAAAAAATTTCAACCTTATTTTACAAAATTGTACTGGGCTGGTATTGATTCTGCCAATAAAGCCTGGTTAAATTCCTATAAAGACCAGATCATAAAAATGGAAACAACTTTTGTTCCGGAACTCGAGAAGATCTATCAAACAAAATTACCTTCAGAAAAGATCCGCATAGATCTTACCTGTTATGCCACCTGGGCCGGCGCCTATAGTTTTAAAAATGGCTTCGAACACATAATCTATTCATCTGTAAGTAAATCAAACCAGGGTGATCTGGCAGCTGAAGTTATTTTTCACGAAACTTCACACTTTTTGGCCGATAAATTGCAGGAAAGGATTGCTGAACTTTCAAAAAACGAAGCTGCAAAAAAAACCGGAAATATGTGGCATAGTATTATTTTTTATACTACAGGTTTTGTAATGGAAAAACAATTTAAACAGCAATGGAAAAAATATGAGCCTTATTATGTGCAAATGAAATTCGAAGATAAATTCCCTGATTTTAAAACCACTGTTGAAGGATGCAAAGAATATTGGAACAAGTATATGGAAGGAAAACTGGCGTTTGACGAAGCGGTTAAAAGTCTTGTAAAATACCAGGTAGAAAAAGGATAAAAAATGAGGTTATTCACTGTTATAATAATTATGTCACTTGCTATTCAAAATTATGCGCAGTCATCAAAGGCCGATGCAAATATTCTGAAGATCAATAACGACGAGTTTATTATCTTACATAACAAAGCCGCCAATTTTTCAATGAAAAGTAAAGCAGCCCATAAACTAATTAAAATAGGTAAGCCTGCCACAACAAAGCTTATAGCAGCATTAAACGATTCGTCCAAAGTTATAATGGCGCACCTTATCTTGTGCCATATCTGGTTTAAACATGTTTCATTTGCAGGGCCAAAAATCGTAGTCACAAATAGTGGCGACGTTTTAAAATATTATTTGGGGGAAGAGAAAGGAGAGGGCTTGCTGATAAGCGAAATTAAAAACCCCGACGGCTCTTATAAAAAATTTATTTTGCCGGCAGATCTTGAAAAGATCAAAACATATTGGAATAAAAAAATAACAAAAACATAATAATAAAAGATAGCAGTGACAACCAGGGTAAAAATATTGGTTTTAGATAATGAAATTACTACCATCAGGGAATATAAACCTTCTGATAGAAAGGCCTGTATCGAAATATTTAAAAGTAACGTGCATTTATATTTCGCTCCTGAAGAATTGACGTTTCTTGAAAAATGGCTGGATTCGAAAGATGAGAATAGGGTTGCCTATACAACCAACACCGCTGAAAATTTTTATGTTGTAGAACAAAATTCCAGGGTAATTGCCTGCGGAGGATTTTATATTACTGACCTGAAAGAAGCGCATATGACATGGGGGATGGTTCTTAATTCCTTCCACAAAAAGGGTATTGGTAAAAAATTCTTTTTATACAGGGCAGAAGAGATCAAACAACTCTATCCTAACGTGCCTATACATTTGGATACTTCGCAACATACTTTTGGATTTTTTGAAAAACTTGGATTTGAGATCACCAAAATAACCAAAGATGGTTACGGTAAAGATCTTGACAGGTATGATATGATCATGAAATAAAAAAGGGAGTTTCCGCTCCCTTTTTTATTTTGTAAAAATTAAATATTAATCGCGCACAATTCTTATAACAATTCCTTTTCCATTAAGCGGGTTTAGTTTTGCCGTATAAACACCTTTAGGATACACCGAAAGATCCAGCGTTGTATTATCTGAAGCAATTATTTTTTGAGAGATCAATAATTGCCCAAGTGCATTAAATAAAGTAACCTGCCCTGTAAATTCTTCACCAAAATTCAAATTAACGATACCTTCTGTTGGGTTTGGATAAATTTTCAGATCTGCAGAATTGCCTGTTTTAGTAATTCCGGTACATAACGATACAGAAACTGTTACAAGGGATGTACCTGAGCAACCGTTGCTTTGCCCGTCTACAGTATACGTTGTACTGGCTGTTGGGCTTACCGATATTGAGTTACCCGTTATTGCGCCAGGGTTAAATGTATAACTACTTGCACCGCTTACTGTTAATGTTGTGGTTTGTCCCGTACAAATTAATGTTACAGATGCAACAGTCGAAACCGTTGGTGTTGAATTTACAGTTAATGTAAAACTGTTTGTGCTGGAACATGGTCCTGTAACGCCTGTGATCGTATACGTGCTTGTAGTTGCCGGGCTGTATGTTTGCGACGAACCCGTTAGTGCGCCCGGATTCCATGTGTATGATGCCGCGCCGGTTGCTGTAACTAATGTAGACGTTCCTGAACAAATGGTTGGGTTAGGCACAGAGATGGTAGGGGTAGGGTTAACGGTTAATGTAAAACTCTTGTTTACTGAACAACCACCGGTTGCACCTGTTACGGTATAGGTTGTAGTTGTAACCGGATTTAAATTTTGTGAAGTTCCCGTTAACGATCCGGGATTCCATGTATACGATGTGGCGCCGCTCGCTGTTATTAACGTTGAAGATCCTGAACAGATAACTGCATTTGGCACGTTTACCGTGGGTGTTGGATTTACTGTTATAGTAAATGATTTTGAGTTAAGGCACGAACCGTTGGCGCCTGTAACTGTATAAACCAAAGTGCCCGAAGGATTAAGCGTTTGAGATGCTCCAATTAACGAACCCGGATTAAATGTGTAATTTGTTGCGCCTGTTGCCGTTATTAATGTTGATCCTCCCGAACAGATCACGGCGTTTGGAACTGAAACCGTTGGAGATGTTGTTACATTTATCGTTCCCGTTGAGGTATTTGTACATGTTCCGTTGCTTCCTAATACGGTGTATACCTGTGTTGTGGCAGGGCTTAAAATTTGTGAAGCTCCGGTTAAAGCACCGGGGTTCCAGGTATATGAAGTAGCGCCGCTTGCAGTTAACGTAGCGTTATTTCCTGAGCATATATTTGCGGAAGTAACCGAAACGTTAGGAACCGCAACAATAGAAATAGTATGATTTACCGAAGTAGAACCAACGCCGTTTGTAGCTAATAAAGTAATCGTATATACTCCGGGTGCAGCATAACTGGTGCTTGTGTTCATGAGCGTTGAACTTGTTGTGCTTCCACCGGTCATCGTCCACGAAAAATTAGTTGCACCGCTTGTTGTTGAACTGTTAACGGCAATAACCTGTCCTACACAAGCCGGAGTTACCAGCGAAAAGGCTGGTGTTGGCGAGCCTGCGGCACAAAGGCTTGCAGTAATTGGCACCATGTTCGGTTTTGCGCAGATAGATGCGGCAGTGCTCCGGCTCATTACATCCATACCACCATTAATATTAGCGGCAATAAGTGTACGTTTATTTACAGCATTGGCAATTGAATAATGCATTACGTCGCTGTTATTTATAACATGTGAAAGCTGGTGTCCGTGACCAAGTTCGTGCACAGCAACCGATTCAAAATCGTATTGTGAGCCTGTGGCGTTGGCAGGGCCAAAGTTCCAGGTAATAGCACTTGTTGCAGGGTCATCAAAACAAATATCCAATTCAGATACATACCAGTTTAAAGTAGGGCCTGCGGCAGGACACCCATTAAAATAACTTGTGCAACGCCCCAACACACCCGCAGGTAATTCAGAGCCAATGTCAAAACGAATTACATCCACACCATCTGCAGCAATTGTATTCGTTGTTACGGTGGTACCTAAAAGCCAGTTGATGTTTGTATTGCAGCGCCATGTTTGAAATGCGCGCAGGAACGAAGCTTTTGCTGTAGCGTTGGCGTCAAAGCTGGTATACATCTGCCAGGTAACCCCATTCATACCATTAAGACCAATATGACGTGTATTAAAGACAGATTGTGTTGTGATAGTGTTCGTATATAAAACATTTAATTCTCCATAATTTACAGTAAGCGTTTGAGTGCTCACTGTAGAACTGCCAACAGTTACACGAATCGGGCCAGTGCCTGCCGTTCCGATGGTTCCTGATTTTGTAGGAACCATTACCTGTATTTGAGTATTATTCCAGGATACATACTGTGTAACATCCGGTTGGATATAAGTTGCGCCGCCGTCATCCGCGTTTTTAAATTCTACTATTGACGTACCTTGTGTTGCACCAAAGCCAGAACCTGTAATGGTTAAAACAGAAAATGTACCGGCGGTAATTGTAGTTGGTGAGATACCGGTTATTGCAGCAATCGAACTTACAGAGGATGTGAAACGATTCGCTGAATTTGGATCTGAAAAGCCCGGAAGATCTGTTCCTAATGCTAATTCAAATTCACCGTAAACTGAGTTGATGGTGTTATAATTTTTGAACGGAACGGTTGCCGCGTTTTCTTTAATATCAAATTTATAAAATCCTTGCTGGTCGGCATACACCTGGTAAACCGGGTTGCCGAATTGTGAAGGCTGATTGAAGGTGTTAAGAATGAACACACCTTCATCGCCGATATTTAATTGCAGGGATGGATCTACAACTTGTTTATTCATATCTACCAAACCCCCTTCGGTAATAATTTCAACTGCCGAAGTATATACAGCGCCTTTAAATACCTGGTTTACATTAACAAGATTAGAGGTATAAATGTAATTTCTATCTGTATTCCAAAATGATCTTTGTGAGAGCACCTTTCCTTCAATGATCAGGTTACTGTTTGCAACTTTTGAAGATAAAGAAACGGGGTACAAAGAACATTGACCAAAAAAGCTTTGAGGCAATACAAAGGCAAGTAAAATAATTACAGAGTAGATTTTTTTCATTTGATAAATTTTAGATTATACTAATATATAAAATTTTATTTATAAATCAAATGCTGTAAGGGGCTTAAGCGGGAAATGTCAAAAAAATTGTAATATTTTTCGCAAAGGTTTTAGATACAGAGTATAGAACCTAGGCTTTAACCCGTTTATTTTCCATGCTTTGCGGTCCTCTAAATTGGCGTTTACCCTGTTTTGCATATTAGCGTTGCTTTGGCCACCAACACGCATTTTAATGGTAAATTCGTTTAAATAACTGAGTTTTATTTTATGCTTATAAATAAAACGCAACATTAATTCATAATCGGCAGAGTGTTTAAATTCCAAATTAAATTTTCCAAATTTTTGATACACTTCCCGCTTAACAAAAAAAGTAGGGTGGGGTGGCATCCATCCTTGTAAAAAAGAAGTTGGTTTATGGTTTCCGCTGGTCCATTTACGGATCACTTTGTCTGTATTTTCTTTATCAACATAAAAAAGATCGCTGTATACGGCATCGGCATTATTTTTGATGATTGTATCCGCGTATTTTTTAATAACATTCTTATCAATGTAAAAATCGTCGGAATGTAAAATGCCAATAACATCTCCGCTTGCCAGGCCGATTCCTTTGTTTAAAGCGTCATACAGGCCATTATCTTTTTCTGAAATAAATTTTGCTACCCTGTTTTTATATTTTTCAATGATCTGTAAAGTATTATCAGTAGAGCCTCCATCAACAATTATATATTCAATGTCGGTATAACTCTGGTCTAAAACAGAACGGATCGTTTGCTCTAACGAAGCAGCCGAATTGTAAGTAATGGTTATGATGGAGATCTTCAAATTATAAGTTGTTTGCCAGTTCTATTAAAGATTCAAACTGAAAATCTATTTTTTGATCGTTTCTTTTTTCTTCCGAAATAAAAACGGTTTTCATTCCCGCATTTCTTCCAAATTCCATATCGCTTATGCTATCACCCACAATTATACTTTTAGTAAGGTCAATTTCCGGAAAATCTTTCTGTGCCTGTAAAGCCATACCAATTCCGGGTTTTCGGGTAGAATGGTTTTGTGTATGTAAATAAGGGGAAAAATAAACCTTATCAATTCTCCCACCTAAATAAGTTATTTCATATAACATATTTTGATGGATCAGTTCAAGATCCTCGGTTCTGTATAAACCCTTGCCAATACCCTGTTGGTTGGTTACAATCACAATTTTACCAAACACAGTATCAAATTTTTTAAGGGCATCAAAAACACCTTCTAAAAATTTAAAATCTATCCAATGCTTTACGTAATCATTATCAATTTTTTTGTTGATAACGCCATCGCGGTCAAGGAATAATGTCCACTCTTTAGTTATATTTAAATCCTTTAAAGTCATCCTGTGCTTTTTTAAAATCATCCGGAATACCAATATCAATAAAGTATCCTTCCGATTCATATCCTTTCAGTTCTTTTTTGCCTGCATGTTTCTCGAAAAAATCTTTTTCAATAGAAAAATTTTTACCGGCAGGGGTATTCTCTATAAAAAAAGTTTTTTCCAAAAGATAGATACCGCCATTTATCAATCCTTCTTTTTCGATACCGTGCTTCTCGTGAAAAGAAACGATCTCATTATCCTGGTTCAATTCTATGGTTCCATACCTGGCGGCGTTTTGTATGCGCCTTAATGCCAAAGACGATCTTGAAGTATCGGCGCCATGTACTCTGAAAAAGTGAAATATATTTACGTCAAAAAAAGAATCGCCATTTAAAACAAGATTGGTTTCTTCATTGCTTTTTTCTAATGCTAAGCGAATGCCTCCTCCTGTGCCTAAAGGATTTTCTTCGTGCGAATAAAGAATTGCTAAACCTTCCCACTCATTTCCATAATAGGAGCGGATGGCCTGCGCCATATAACCTGTAGAGAAAATTACATTTTTAATACCATAATGTTTGAGGTAGCGCAGCTGGTAATTTAAAAATGGTTCGCCATTTACAGGTGCCATAGGTTTAGGAAGATCACTTATAATAGATTGCAAGCGCGTTCCAAAACCACCGGCTAATATAATGGCTGTTGTTATCATATTCCAAAGCCAACTATGGTTACATCGTCAATTTGCTCAAGGTTTCCTTTCCAGTCAACAAATGTTTGGTTTAACGTAAAGCTTTGCTGTTCAAAAGGCATATCGTGGGTCATCAATAATAAACTTTCCAGCTGTTTAAGTTTGAATTTTTTTCCTTTCGGTCCGCCAAACTGATCGGCAAAACCATCGGTAAATAAAAAATATTTATCGCCTTCTTTCGCATTAATTTCGTGATTGGTGAATACAGTATGTGCTTCTTCATTAGAGCCGCTTACTCCCCAGCGATCTGCACTATATTCTTTTAAACCATCTTTATTAACCTGCAGCATATTGTTTTTAGCGCCCGAATAATAAAGTTTATTTGTTTCGGTATTTAAAATACAAATAGACATATCTACGCCATCGTTGATCTTAATGGCGTGTGATTGTAGGTTGGCTTTAAATTGCCGGCAAAGTTCGGTTAAAATACCGGCAGGATTTTTGCTGTAAATTCCGGTAGAGATGATGTTTTTAATATTGGAGTAGGCGAACACACTTAGTAGCGCGCCCGGCACGCCATGGCCCGTACAATCAATAACGGCAATGTAAATTGAGTTATTGAGTTTTTCCACAAAATAAAAGTCGCCGCTAATAATATCTTTTGGTCTGAAAAAAATAAGCGATTCGTTTAAGGTAGATTTTACTTTTAATGTGGATGGAATAATGGCCTGTTGAATATGTTTTGAATAATTGATGCTATCAGTAATGTCTTTATTTTTTTCTTCGATAATGGATTTTTGTTTTTCTATTTCTTCGTTTTTATTGGTGAGTAAAATATTGGCTTTTTTCTTTTCGTTAAATTGTTTAAATACAAAAAACAATAAAACAATAAACACCACCATGGCGCCAGCAAAAATGTATACAAGCATTCCTCTTTGCGAAGATTGGATCTGAGTTTTCTCAAGCTCTAAATTTTTTACTTTTAACTGTTGTTCTTTTTTTTCTGATTCATATTTTGATTCTGCTTCGGCAATAGACCTGTTTCGTTCAATATTTACAACCGAATCTTTATATTGCATGTAGGTTTTGTAATACTTTAATGCTTCTGCAGATCTATTTTGCGCATCCATTATCTCACTTAGTGCCAGAGCATTGGTTTGTATATTATCGTAAGCATTTCTTTTTAAATTAATGCTAAGGGCCTCTTCATAATTGGCAGAGGCATTTTTATAATTTTTCCTGTCAAATTCTATTTTGCCCATATTTGCTAAAGCGCTGGCAAGGCCATAATCATCGTGCATTTCTCTAAAAACAGGAATTACTTTGGTGTAATTTTTCTCAGCCTCTACATAATTCGAATCGCGATAATAAGTTTCGCCGATCATGGATACTGCCATTGCAGCGTAGTTTAAAATATTTTGCTTCTTGAAACTCTCTTCTGCTTTTCTAAAATACGAAATAGCTTCTGCACTTTTTCCCTGCTCAGTTAAAATAGAACCGATGCCAAACGAAGTTACGGCCACCATGTTCTCATTTACGGGCTCCTGGTTGGCATATTCATATGATTTTAAATAATACTCATAAGCCTTGTTGGTGTTTTTAATGCCGAGGTAAGCATTGCCAATAGTGTTAAGAACATTGGTCAATCCGTAAATGTTTTTTGTTTTTTCGAAAATAGTAGCGCTGTTTATAAGGTTTTTTATGGCAAGATCGTATTTTCCGGTAGTGGTTAAGGCGCCGCCAAGATTAGCATAAGCCTGCGCCATGCCAAACAGGTATTTATTCCGTTTTGCAATGGTAAGGGCGCTATCGGCCAATATAGCAGAGCTATCGGGGTTGTTGCCAACCATCATACGTGAGAATTTGCAAAGGATCTTTACTTTTGTAGTATCAGGAGCTGTAACAAATACTTTTGTTAAGCTATCAACCATACGCGATTTGTCTTGTGCAGATACAAAACAATTTCCCATTAAAAGAAAATAGAAAATAAAGTAATATCCGCGCTTAAACATTTTTATTTTTTTGGGAATAGATTCATTTCAACCATTTCGCAAATGGTATGGCATAATAGCATATGACATTCCTGTATCCTTGGTGTATCAGTACTTGGAATGTTTATCAGATATTTACTAAGGCCTTTTATTTTACCGCCTGTTTGTCCCGTAAATGCAATTGTGGTTATACCCATGGCGTTTGCTTTTTCAATGGCTTTTATTACGTTGCCACTATTACCACTGGTACTAAGTCCTATAAGAATATCGCCTTTTTTGCCCATCGCTTCAACCAACCTGCTATAAATAATATCGTAACTATAATCGTTTGCTACCGCAGTAATATAGCTGGTGTTAACATGTAATGCCTCAGAGAAAAGCGGCGGGCGATCGTAATAAAACCTGCCACTTAATTCGGCAGCCATATGCTGTGCATCGGCAGCGCTACCGCCATTGCCACACCACAGCACTTTTCCGCCATTCTTGTAACAATTTACAATATCATTAACAATAGTATCCACTGCTGTTAAAATTTCGGTATTGGATAATAAAGAGGATTTCAGGGCAACCGATTCCTCAATTTTAGATTTTATAAAATTTATCATGCCTTAAATTTATGTTTTTTTATGGCTATTTTAGTTAATTGTAGGTAATTTTTTAATTGTAATTTTTAATTGCTAAGTTTGTTAAAGAAATTATGCTTTAAGCTAATGAACATCGAAGTTTGTTTTAGTCCCCAATCTTACCCGCTTTTTCATAAAACAGATTCTGTTGTGGTTGTAATTGACGTATTACGTGCTACTTCAGCCATTACCACCGCTTTTTACAATGGCGTTTTAAAGATGATACCTGTTGCCACCGTTGAAGAGGCACTGGAGTATAAAAGCAATGGATTTATGGTTGCTGCTGAGCGGGATGGTGAAATTGTACAGGGTTTTGATCTTGGAAACAGCCCTTTTGGTTACATGAATTCAAAAGTAAAAGGCAAAACCATTGCTATTACTACTACCAATGGCACGCAAGCCATTGATGCGGCAAAAAAAGCCCATAAAATAATCATAGCAAGTTTTTTAAATTTAGATGCTGTTGTTGAATACATAAAGGCAGAAAAAAAAGATGTTCTGTTCTTATGCGCAGGATGGAAAAATAAATTTAACCTCGAAGATACTTTACTGGCAGGGGCCATAGCAGATAGCCTGATATTTAAAAATGGGTTTGATACACATTGCGATTCTACTTTAGCTGCTATTGATCTTTATAAAATAGCTAAACATGATTTAGTAAAATACCTGGCCAACTCTTCGCACCGTAACCGTTTAGCCAATTTAAATCTTGAAAGGGAT
The DNA here is from genome assembly GCA_044226875.1 of Bacteroidia bacterium. GTDB lineage: Bacteria > Bacteroidota > Bacteroidia > B-17B0 > Aurantibacillaceae > Aurantibacillus. The sequence continues at coordinate 20,078 of JBGAGD010000002.1, read as the reverse complement.
ATTAAATATTGCTTAACGCCTAATCAATGCCCGGTGGTACCCGTAATGCAGGGTAAATTTTTGGTGAAAGCCTAGAATAAATTTTAACCACATAGGCACATAGAATTCTGATAAGTAAAAAACCAAGTTTTTATTAAGGATTCATAATTTTCTTCACCAAAGGCGAAGAACTCTGTTTGCGTGCGGGTATTGAGACAAAATAATAACCTATATGTGGTTTAAATTATCTTTTAGTCATGGTCTCCGGGTTTTTAGAAGCTTTTTTGCTTCCACCGTACAGCTCAAATTTTAAATAACGGCATTCTAACGAGCCATTGTAAATGTGGATCTTTCGCGATGGTCTCAATCCAATACTCTTTATAGCATCCGGACTACTTGTAATTATCCAGGCATTATAATTCTGGAAATCTTTTTTTAATTTATTGCCAATTTCCTTATACATCTTTTCTATTTCAGCTACCGGTAAACGCTCGCCGTAAGGCGGATTAAGGATAACGACACCACTGCCACGTGTTGGCATCAGATCAAAAAAAGATTGATTCACACATTTAATATCTTCATCTACTTTTGCATTTTTTGTATTGGTAATTGCTTTTTTTAAAGTAGGTTCATCAATATCGTTGGCAATAATATTTATCTCTGCATTTTTTATTTTGTTGATGCTGCTGTCGTAAATGGTCTCATACAATTTTTCATCATAATTGCGCCAACGCATAAATGTAAAATCAGAACGGTAATAACCCGGCGGGATATTATTTGCCCACAATGCGGCCTCTATGGCTATTGTTCCGGCACCGCACATACCATCAATTAATTCCTGGTGCCTTTCCCAACCGCTTAATTTTACCAGCCCCGCCGCTAAAACCTCTTTCATGGGCGCTTCGTTAATATCTGAGCGATAGCCGCGCTTATATAAAGGATCACCGCTGCTGTCTAAATTAAGTGTTACTTCGTTCTTAAAAATATGGATGTATAATTTAAAAGCCGGGCGGATGAGGTCTACATTTGGCCTGTCGCCTGTCTTCTCGCGAAAACGATCTACAATGGCATCTTTGGCTTTTTGATTGGCAAATAAAGAATGAGTAAATATCTCGGAGTTTAAAACACTTTCTATCATAATAGAATCGGTAACCGAAATAAATCTTTCCCAATCTATCTTTTTAATATTATCGTAAAATTCATATTCGTTATTGGCCTCAAATTTTGTTATCGGAATAACAATTTTTAAAGCCGTGTGCAAACATAAATTAGCTTTGTACAAAAAACCAAGATCGCCAACAACCGATACGCCCCGCTTAAACTCAGTGATCTCTTTTCCCCCAAGATGTAACAATTCTTTTGCAAGAACTTCTTCGAGGCCAAAAAAAGTAGTGACCTTCATTTCAAAATCACCTTTGTGTGTAAAGTCGTATTTAATCTTCATCTCCCAATAATATTTCGCGTATGTTTTCTTTTATCCTCACAGCCATTTCATCTGTTGGCAGGTCGTTATCGTCGGTACCAAAAGGATCTTCAATTTCTTCGCTAATGATCTCTAATGATGCAAAGGCGTAAAACATGATCATAACAATAGGGATGGCCCAGTAACCAATGGTAAGACCAAATGCAATTGGCATAGTAACAATATAAATAAAAATGATCTTCTTTATAAATAGGCTGTAAGAGTAGGGGATGGGCGTTTTTTTAATACGCTCGCAGGCACCGCAAATATCTGCCAGCTGATTCAGGTTTTCGGTAAGCACTAAATAATCATTTGGCGAGTGATTGTTTTTTTTGGTGATCTCTAAACAATAGGCACCAAGTTGCCTTGCTATGTAATTAGGTTTGTGAGATACTTTGTTATAGGCTTGTTCTTTGAATAGTTCTGTAAAGCTTATATCTTCGTTGGTAACATTATCGCGCAAATGTTCTTTTAGTGCGAAAGCAAAATTACTTATCTGTTTGTGAAGTTCTGTTCTTGTTTTAAGATCATCACCCGGAACAAAAGCGTGCAGCTTAATGGCCAGGTTACGTGTGTTATTGATCAATGCGCCCCATAATTTTCTTCCTTCCCACCAGCGATCATACGCAGTGTTGATACGAAAAACCAACACCATTGAAATAATAAAACCGGCTATCTGATGAAAGATCGTTAAGGTGGGGATCTCTATTGTCAGGAATTTTTTTTCGATGATACAAATACCAAAGGTAATGGCGCCCAAAAGCGTCATGGTTGGAATAAGGATGCGAAAAGTATCTGATTTATGAAACTGGAAAATGAGCCTGAACCAATCTTTTGGATTATAACTTACCATTTAAAATTTTTTGCGTTTTTCATGCGTTCCCGTTCCTCGGGAGTTTGTATTTCGTAAATAAATCTTGCTGTTGATTCCAGCCATTCAATAACTTCTGCGGCACTTTTTTTTTGGTGCTCTTTTATCTGTTCATCCGTTACGGTATAATGAAAACCAATATTTTGATTCTCTTTTTTAGGTATGATTTTCATTTTATAAATTTTGATAAAAGTAAAACATCTGCCTGGTCCTGGATACGGTTCGAGTATTTTTTTAATTCAATAAGATCTTCGATACTTACAAAAGTAACTTGTTCATCCTGTACATTCCTTTCTGATCTTCGTTTCCAAAGTTCCTGAAACTCTATAGGTGTGTCTAATAAAACATCGAGCATCATAAAACCTGATTGTGAATTATAATAAGAATAAGCAATTAAATTTTTTTCGGTAATGGCTTTTTTGCGCTCTTCTTTATTAAGAAAGTTCTTTATAGAGACAGGAATACTGTTTTGGTATAAAAGAATTTTGATAGCATTTTCAAAATGCGTTACATTTTCTTCTTCAAAATCAAGTAAAATATCAATGTCGGCAGTCATTCGAGGAACTCCATAAATATTTACCGCCATTCCTCCGCATATCAGGTATTTTACCTTGTGCTGGTTTAGCGTTTTAAATAATTTATAGTATTCCATTATTTACCTAAAAATTTAAAATAACTTTACGGATTATTGCCACACACTCCATCAACTGTTCTTTATTAATTACAAGTGGCGGGGCAAAGCGAATAATATCGCCATGTGTAGGTTTTGCCAATAAACCGTGTTCGGCAAATTTTAAACATACATCCCAGGCAGTTTTACCTTCTTTTTCTTTAATAACAATGGCGTTAAATAAACCTTTACCACGAACGGTAGTAATAAGATCTGTTTCCGCTTTTAGTTTATTCATTTCGTCACGAAAGATTGCACCAAGTTTTTCTGAGTTCTCAGCAAGCTTTTCGTCTTTCAATACTTTTAAAGCCTCCATGGCAACAGCACAGGCTAATGGGTTACCGCCATAAGTGCTTCCATGCTCACCGGGTTTAATGGTCATCATAATTTCGTTAGACGCCAATACGGCACTTACAGGAAGTATACCGCCGCTTAATGCTTTTCCTAAAACCAAAATATCTGGTTTTACATTTTCATGATCGCAGGCCAGTAATTTTCCGGTCCTTGATAAACCGGTTTGTACCTCGTCTGCCACAAACAACACATTATATTTTGTGCAAAGCTCTCTTACACCTTTTAAATAACCATCATCTGGTACAACAACGCCGGCTTCACCTTGTATAGGTTCAACAATAAAAGCGGCAGTGTTTGGATCTTTAATCGCATTTTCCAACGCATTAAGGTCGTTATATTCTACCAGTTCGTAACCCGGCATAAACGGACCAAAGCCGCCGTAGCTGCTCGGATCGTTACTTGCAGAGATAGCAGCCAATGTACGCCCCATAAAATTTCCTTTTGCAAAAACCAGTTTTGCTTTATCTTTTTCAACACCTTTTACATCGTATGCCCAGCGGCGCGCTAATTTCATAGCCGTTTCATCGCCTTCAACACCTGTGTTCATTGGCAACACTTTATCGTATCCAAAATAATCGGTAATAAATTTTTCGTATTCGCCTAAAAGCGAATTATAAAATGCCCGCGAGCACAATGTTAATTTTTGTGCCTGCGTGGTTAAAGCCTTAACAATGCGAGGATGACAATGTCCCTGGTTTACTGCACTGTATGCAGCTAAAAAGTCAAAATATTTTTTTCCTTCAACGTCCCAAACATAAACGCCTTCGCCTTTTTCTAAAACAACAGGAATTGGATGGTAATTATGTGCCCCAAATTTTTCTTCCAGGTCCATTAATTCAGCGCTCTTTGTCATAGTCTCTATCATGATAATTTATTTATATACAAAGATAGAAAAAATAGCCATATTCTTATTACAAAAAAGGCTAAAACGGCGTGTAGTTATTGATATTTATCCAACAGGTAAATAAGTGCACCTATAGCTGCAGAACTTAATTCCAGCTCACGTTTATGCACTTTATCAAATGTATCCGCGGCGGTATGGTGTATATCAAAATAACGTTGTGTATCGGGTTCAAAACCTATGCATGGCACGTTTAATTTTTCAAGCGCCATCAGATCGGCTCCGCCGCCTTCTTTCTCTATCCGGTCAACAAAATAAGGTTTAAAAAGTTCTTTCCATTTTACAACTAAATTGTACAATCCATTTGTTGTATCAACACCAAAACCCCGCGGACTAAAACCTCCGGCATCTGTTTCCAAAGCAGATAAATGTTTTTCGTTTTTTTCTTTTGCAAATTTAGCATAAGCTTCGCCACCACGTAAGCCGTTTTCTTCATTCATAAAAGCAACGGCCCTGATACTGTGTATTGGTTTTACGCCAAGCAATTTATATACCTGCAAAATTTCAATACTCTGTACAACGCCTGTACCATCATCATGCGCGCCTTGCCCATTATCCCAACTGTCCAGGTGCCCGCCGGCAATAATAAATTCGTTTGGTTTTTCAGTGCCGGTAATTTGCCCAACAACATTAAACGAAGGTTTATCGGGTAATGTTTGGCAATGTGTTTCGATGTAAACTGTAAGATCAGTATCTTTTTTTAATGTTTCGCTTAGCAGGTCGGCGGCTTTATAGCTAATGGCCAATGTAGGAATTTTTGTTTTACTGATGGTTGTATCATAATTCATATTGCCTGTGTGTGGCTCATCGTCGGCAACCGAGGTCATGCTTCTTACAATAGAACCAACAGCGCCATATTTAGCAGCATAGCTGGCGCCTTTGCCGCGGTATTTTACAGATTCGCCATAAGCTGTTCCGGTTCTTATATGCCTTTGATCAAAAAAAACATTATAAAAAACTATTTTGCCCTTTACGTTTGTTTCTCCTAATTTTTCGAGCTCATCAAAACTCTTTACTTCAATTACTTTTGCATTAACCCCTTTAGCACCTGTGCCAATGCAGTTGCCAAGGGCAACACAATTTAATGTTTTGTTTAGTTTTAATTTTGCTGATGATAGATTGCATTTTTCTTTTGCACCACGAACCCAGTGCGGCACCATGCAGGGTTGTAAAATAACGGTATCTGCGCCTGCTTCGTACATGGCCTTTTTGGCCCATATTACAGCCTGTGCGGCTTGCGGCGAGCCACTTAAACGCCCGCCAATCTTTTGCGTGAGGTATTCTAAATTAGAATAGCATTTGCTTTTGGTAAGGTAATAATCGTAAATTTTTTTTAAAGTAACAGAATCTGTTTTTTGAGAAAAAGAAACAAAACAAAATAAAACCGGGATGAGTTTAACCACTTTCATTAACGTATTACAATTTGTTCAACTAATTTATAACCGCAAAATTTATTGATATTGGCAACAATTTCCTCTTTCCTGAAAGACAATTCGTGTTTAAGCGCGGCAGAATTTAAACCTACAAAAATGGTCTTATCATTAAAAAAAATTTCGCTGGTGCTTTTTGCGATCACTTCACCTACAATGTCTTTCCAGCTATTCTTTACAGTAAATTGAGAGATCTTAACATCCAGTTTTTCCTGCTTAAATAATTGATCAATGGCATCGCCCAGCTTTATGAGATTACTTTTTTTTGCCATTGCTAATAGAAAAAATTACAAATATTTTTTAGGGCTGGTGCTTTTTAATGCATCGCTTGCTTCAATTACTTTTTCTTTTAAGGAGGTTTTAAAAGCGATCATCTTTTCTAATATGTTCTTATCAGAAGCGCCAATGATCTGCGCTGCTAAAATTCCCGCATTTTGAGATGCGTTAACAGCAACGGTAGCAACCGGCACGCCATTTGGCATTTGCACAATGCTTAATAAACTATCCCAACCATCAATGCTGTTGCTGCTTTTTACAGGTACGCCAATTACAGGTAAAGGCGTTAATGAGGCTACCATGCCCGGTAAATGCGCAGCGCCACCGGCACCGGCAATAATTACCTGTAAGCCGCGGGTATGTGCATTTTTAGCATAGTCAAACATTTTTTCGGGTGTGCGGTGTGCCGATACGATGTCTATCTCGTATTCTATCCCAAACTCCTTTAAGATATCTGCGGCAGCCTGCATGGTTGGCAGATCACTTTTGCTTCCCATTATAATTCCAACTTTCATCATTTGCTTTAAATTAAATTTAAGACCCTATTTTTTTAAATTATAGATCTCCATGATGTCCTTTAATATATTATCAAAGTTAATGTTCAGATCCTTTAGTTTTCCGCTATGTACATCAAAGATCCAGCCATGTACCCTTAAACCTCGACTGGCATTGGCTTCCTGTACAGCAGCAGTTTTGATCACATTAATGCATTGTTCCTGCACGTTCAATTCTATTAAACGATTGTATCTTTCATCTTCTGATGAAATTTTGTTTAACTCATCTTTATGCAAACGGTAAACATCCCTTATTCCTCTTAACCATGGATTGAGTATGCCAAGATCCTGCGCCTGCATGGCAGCTTTAACGCCGCCACAATAATAATGGCCGCAAACAATTACATGCTGCACTTTCAAATGACGTACGCCATAATTGATAACCGACATTACATTTAGATCAACATTGTTTACAAGGTTGGCAATGTTACGGTGCACAAACACTTCACCAGGTTGCACGCCCATCATTTCTTCGGCTGTTACACGACTATCAGAGCAGCCAATGTATAGCATAGAAGGCGCTTGCCCTTTTGATAGGTTCTCGAAATAATTTTTATCCTTCGATAATTTTTCTGTTACCCAGTCCTGGTTGTGTTTAAAGATCTCTTCTATATTCATAATAATATATCGTTAATTGGGGTTAATGGTTGTGGTAAATTTGTTTCGTCCATCATATCGCGAAGATCAATTTCTATACCTCGCGCAATGGCTGAAATGGGAACATCGTTAGCGCCACCTTCAAAAGGATTTTCTGTTGCCTCGCCAATACGTTCCATTAAGTGAAATACAAATGAAACAATTACCGAACAGGGAACCGTGGCCCATAAAAAAAGTTTGCCTGTTTCAGGCGTAAGTTTATCAAATTCCTGGATGATACCTAATGGCAGCATGGCAATAAATAATCTTACAAACATTTGATTGATGGTTGCAAATTGGCGGGGATAAGGAAAATTCTTCAAACGTTCTGATTTTCCCTGGTCGTCGTAAAAAGAAGAAAGCATTCTTTCTAATTCTATAAAATCAAATTCAGATAATTTACCATCCTGTTTTAATTTTCTCAAATGCGACGATTGCATAGCAATTAGTTGCGCTGCTTTATTTTTTTTGGTTAAAATATAAGAGATGTCGTTAGGCGATAAATATTTTTTCAATTCATCTTCCAGCCTGGTTTCTTTCTCGGGTACTTTGTAATAGTTGGCAAATTCTTTATTACTTTTTAACTCCTGGGTTTCCCATATTCTTGATTCGCGCAATTGGTAACGTAAGGTGGTTAACCAGGCCAGGTGCCTGTAAATTAATTCCTTTATTTCGTTCTTATCTGAATTTACGGTATCTTTTATTAAGATGCCCCAGGTTCTGCTGTTGTTTACAATAGAGCCCCATATTTGCCTGCCTTCCCAAACACGTGCATAGGTTTGTGTATTCTTAAAACCAATTAAAAATGCAGCTGCGGTACCCACAAGGCCAATAGCAACCCACGGTATCACCAACCAGTTTGTGTTAAGAAAATAATGCAGTGCTGTTATCAGAATAGAGTACATGCAGAAAAAATACACATCCCTTCTGGTCCAATACAGAACCTGTTTAAAAGTGAAGCGTTTACCTGCGTGCATTTTATATTTCTTTTCAGCTTAAAAAAATAAATTAAATATGTAACGCGCGTTTGCCGGTTGCATCCAAACAAGCTTCTTTCATGCTTTCGGTAAATGTTGGGTGCGCATGGCTCATGCGTGAAATATCTTCGGCGCTGGCTTTATACTCCATTGCCACTACGGCTTCGGCTATCATATCGGCGGTACGGGGGCCTATCATATGAACGCCTAAAATTTCGTCGGTTGTTTCATCGGCCAATACTTTTACAAATCCATCGGTATCCATACTTGCGCGGGCGCGACCACTTGCTTTAAATGGAAATGAACCTACTTTGTATTTTTTACCTTGCTCTTTTAATTGCTCTTCGGTTAAGCCAACAGCAGCCACTTCAGGCCATGTGTATACCACACCCGGAATTAAATTATAATCGATATGCGGTTTTTGACCGGCTAACATTTCAGCAACAAAAACACCTTCTTCTTCTGCCTTATGCGCTAACATGGCGCCTTTAATCACATCGCCAATAGCGTAAATACCTTCTACATTTGTACGCAAATGGTCATCTGTTTCTATCTTACCGCGGTTATCTACTTTTACGCCAATTTTATCAAGCCCTAAATTATCGGTGTATGGTTTTCTACCAACAGCCACCAAACAATAATCGCCTTTAATTTCTATTTTCTCATCTTTGGCATTTAAGGCACTAACGGTTACCTCTTTGGCGGTTGCTTTAGTACCGGTAACTTTATGCTTCAGTAAAAACTCAAAGCTTAATTCTTTTTTAAGTACACGTTGTAGTTCTTTGCTTAAGCCGCCATCCATTCCGGCAATAATGCGGTCCATAAACTCAACAACCGTTACTTTAGCGCCTAAACGCCCGTAAACGCTTCCTAATTCAAGGCCAATAACACCGCCGCCAATGATGATGAGGTGTTTTGGTACTTCTTGTAATTCAAGGGCTTCGGTTGAAGTGATCACACGTTTTTTATCGATCTCAATACCTGGTAATGAAGAAGGTTTTGAGCCCGTTGCTATAATTGTTTTGGCAGTTTCTATGGTTTCTTTAGAACCATCTGCCTTTGCAATTTCAATTTGATTTTTTGTTACGAACGAACCATGCCCCGTATAAACAGTGATCTTATTTTTTTTCATCAAAAAATTAATACCGTCAACGGTCATTTTTACAACGCCGCGTTTACGCTCAATCATTTGTTTGATGTTTGCTTTTGGTTCATTAATATCTATGCCATGTTCTTTAAAATTATGCATGGCATTATGAAAATGCTCGCTAGAATCCAATAAGGCTTTTGAAGGGATGCAGCCCACATTTAAACAGGTTCCTCCAAGAGAAGGATATTTCTCTATCAAAGCAGTTTTCATTCCTAATTGTGCGCAACGGATTGCAGCAACATATCCACCGGGTCCGGCTCCGATAATTGTAACATCAAATTTTTCCATAAATAATTGAGATTAAAAATCAACCCGAAGTTACAGTTTTTTTGGAAATAGATGGGGAGAGTTGAAAACAAAAATGGGCTTTATTTTTAGTAAAGCCCATTTGGAATAATGTTATTAAACTGTTAAGCAGCGCGGCCCAGTTTCCAAAGCATTTGTTCGTGCGACCAAAGCGCGCCAACAAAGGTTTTTTTATCAAGATAAGGCAAGTTAAATTCTTTAGCCGTTTCTTTTACAATTTTTGAAATTTTTGGATAATGCACATGGCATATTGTTGGAAATAAGTGATGTTCAACCTGGTGATTTAAACCACCCACCAGCCATGAAAAAACAGGATCGTTGGTGCCAAAATTCATAGTAGTCCTTAATTGGTGTTCTGCCCAATGGTTCTCCATATTACCTTCATCGCATGGTAACGGAAACTCAGTTTCGCTAACCACATGTGCCGGCTGGAAGATCATAGCAAGAACCAAACCCGCAATATAATGCAGTATTAAATAACCGCAAAGCCAGTTAAGAATGGTCATTTCTTTTACCAGGAAATAAGGGAGTAGCATATAAAGGTAATAAGCCATTTTGAAAAGGATGAGCAATGTAAGCTCTTTACCATAGGTTGTGTTGGCGGTTTTTAAATGACCTTCTTTATTGTAACGGCTTAATTGTTTAAAATCTTTTGTGGTGCTCCACATAAGCGTCATCATACCGTAAAAGAACCAGGCATAAAGGAATTGAAGTTTATGGATCCACTTATGTTTGGCATGCGGATCAAAACGCATAAAGCCCGGAGGTGCTATATCCTCATCCACATCATGTACGTTTGTGTAAGTATGGTGGATCACATTGTGTTGGATACGCCAGTTTAAAGAATAACCGCCAAGTAAATTAATAGAGATATATCCTAAAAAGCGGTTTAAACGTGTATTCTTACTATAACTGCCATGATTGGCATCGTGCATAATGCAAAGGCCAATACCCGCCATTGAAAAGCCCATAATAACAGATAAAAAGAACCATACCAGTTTGCTTTCGAAAACATTTAAGCAGATTAAAATGTATGGTACGAAATAGGCTGCAAACATAAAAACCGTTTTAAGGTACATATTTGCATTTCCACTTTTTGAGATCTTATTATCTCTAAAGTAAAAATCAACACGTTTTTTTAGTTCGGTATAAAATTGTCGGTTCGTGTTGTTAAACCGAATTACATTTTGGTTATTCATTTTTCAATAAATTAATTTGTGTGTTTTTTTTTAGCTTTGTAAAGATAGTATTTGAACCGAGACTAAAAAAATTATTTGTTAATGATATTAACAATAAAATCTTTATTACTTATTGTGTCATTATATTTTCTTAAAACCAACGAAAGCGTGGTTTGCCCTATTGACAAGGCTTGCAGGTTAAAATCAATTCCTTTTTCCACACCATGCCAAACGGCTCCACAGTTTTTTATTTTTGAATGATCATAGTTTTCGCCTAATTGCCATAAATACCCGTTAGAATGATCTTCGGGCAGGTTAATTTTAAATTTTGTTCCATTTTGTATTACATTAACATTAGGCGATTCCTCTTTTATTTGCTGTAAACTGCAGGATTGAAGGCACAAAACAAGAATTGATACCATAAAAAGGGTATGTTTCTTTTTTAACATAATTTGAATCTAAATAGAGGTGTAACGTTTTCTAAAATACCATTCAATGGAAAGAAAAATTAAAATTATCCAGAATAACCATTTCAGATCGATCAATAAAGTAGTGTTATTTTGTGAATAGGTAATAGGTTTTATCTGGTCATTTTTCAGGATCTCTTTTTCTAAACTTTCCAATTCATTTTTATAAAATAATTTGCCGCCCGTTCTTTTTGCCATAGCGCTTAAAACCTGGTGATTGGCCACAGCGTTTAATTTTTCAGAAACTATTTCTTTAACATGAATGCTTCCTTGTTTTACAAATAACTCGTTGTTTACTTTTACTTTTGCTTCGTACTTATACTCACCAAAAGGCAGGATGCCAATATTTAATTTATAGGCATTTGTAGTTTTGCTTAATGTATAATTGAATTTTTTGCCTTCGGGATTTGTGAGTACCAGGGTAACGTCGGGTTCGGTAATTAATTCATAACTTTTATTGTATACCTCGGCACCTATTTCAATCGTTTCATTTTCATTAATGGTTTTTGGAGCAGTGATCCTGAAAAAACTCTTATCACTTTTTACAGATAGGTATTGAACAGATTTACTGATCAATTCATTAAATAAATTGTTGTTAGTGTGTTCTGCAAAATCCCGCATTTTCCATTTCCATAAACCGTCGCCAATAAACACAGAGTTTTTTAAGCCGTTCACTTCGGTAAAGATCAGTATAGGATTATTGGTTTCCACCACACCAATACGTTGATCAATTAGTGTGTTGGCGCCGTTGCCCATAATGTAACTTCCAAAAAAAGTTTTTATGGCGGGCATTTCTTTCATGAACTTTTTAAGCTCATCGCTAATTGTAAACAGGCCAAAGGATGGATTGATAAATGCTTCAGCATCGTTAAATTTATTTACAGAAGACATTATCCTAACGCCCGGTAAATTCTCTCCCGAAGCCGGAGCAACTATCCATAAAGGAATGGAGTTTATTTTGCACTCATTTACAACCGGGTTTTGGTTTGATAAAGCACCGTGCAAAATAACAAGACTGTATTGTTTTAACGGCTTTTTAAATTCGGAGCTAAGGCCGTATTCAACCTCGTAACTAGTGCTGTTTAAAATGGCATCTTTTATGGCCGCAATATCAGGATGTGGGGCCGTAGCAAGCAATAATACCTTTTCTTTATTATCTATTACATCTATAATAAACGACTGTTGATTATTTAAAATATTTTTCTCTCCTTCCAATACGGTTACCCTGGCAGTATATTTTGAAATGCCGGTGGTATTGGCATTGAAAGTAAAATTACAGGTTGCTAAAAAATTATCAGATGTTATTTTTAATACCTGTTTTGATTTTTCGGTTTGGTTCTGAAATAAGCTTACCTCTACTTCTTTACCGGAAAAATTTTTCGCCGAAATAATTACTTCCGCCGGAAAAATATTTCCTAAATAAGCTACCTGGTTATGATTTATCTTTTGAATGGCAATGTCTTTTATTTCACTGGTATCGCCCATTGCTATCGGAAATACAGGAAAGTTTAGTTTTTCAGAAGCATAAATGGGATTAGCGCCTTTATTGTAAATGCCATCACTTACAATTACTAAGGCACCCACATTCTGGCCCGAAAAATTATTCTCAACCTCTGTAATGAGGTTAGAAATATCGGTTTCCTTCTCGTTAAAGGACGGCGTATTGTTAGAGCTGTTTGTAGTGTTGCCAAATAAAACAGATCTTACTTCAAATTTTTTTGAAATATTTTTTTTAAACTCCTCTAATCTTGCTAAAAAATCTTTTTTAACATTAAGGCTATCTTTTTGCATGACCATAGAAGAGGAATTGTCAATGGCTAAAAGGATAACCGGATTTTGGGTTTCGTTAGTTACTTGTTTTAGTAATATCGACAGTAAGAAAAGTGAGATCAGCGTAATGCTTACAAACCGGGAAATAAATAAAAGATAAATAACAGGTCGTGGAACGTCTGTATTTTTTTTGTTTTTATAATACAATAATCCGGCAATTATTAAACCGACACAAAGGCTTAATAAAAAAAAATACCAGGGACTATTAACTATTATTTTTGAAAACAAGTTTGTTTAAAATTAGGTAAGCATGCCGCCGCAAACGCTAATGCATTGGCCGGTAACATAGGCGCTCATATCGCTTGCAAGAAACAAAGTTACATTAGCAACATCTTCGGTTGTGCCTCCACGCTTTAATGGAATACCTTCGCGCCATTGCTGAACAACTTTTTCGTCAAGCGCCGCCGTCATTTCGGTTTCTATAAACCCGGGGGCAATTGCATTTGAACGGATGTTTCGTGAACCGAGCTCAAGAGCCACAGATTTTGTAAAACCGATAATGCCCGCTTTTGAAGCCGCATAATTGCTCTGTCCGGCGTTGCCTTTAATGCCAACCACAGAGCTCATATTAATGATAGAGCCTTTTTTTGCCTTTAACATAGGGCGTTGCACCGCTTTTGTAAGATTGAAAACAGATTTAAGATTGGCGTTCATTACTTCATCCCACTGTTGTTCGCTCATACGCATTAACAAAGTATCGCGGGTAATGCCGGCGTTATTTACCAAAACATCAATTGTACCAAACTCTGCAACAACAGCAGTAACCAGTTCATCAGCCGATTTAAAATCCCCGGCATCGCTTTTATAACCTTTGGCTTTTATACCAAGGGCATTAAGTTCTGCTTCGAAAGCTTTGGCTTTTTCTTCCGAGCTAACGTAGGTGAACGCAATATTTGCTCCATTTTTAGCAAAGGTAATGGCAATTCCGCGACCAATTCCGCGGGTTGCTCCGGTAATAAGGGCTACTTTATTTTGTAATAGTTGCATATAATTTGAATAAAGTTCAAAGATAATTTAAATTTAACACGAAAAAAAGGGTAAAAAGGTTGCGGATTTTAACAAATTTTCGAGTTTGGCACGAATGTTGATGTTATTTGTTAAAATAAACTAAAGAGTTATATTTACACACTTAATTAGAATTTTAAAACATGAAAAAAATGCAAAAAACAATGAAACTGTTAGTGTTTGCAATAATCGTAGCTTGCCAGGCAGGTTATGCGCAAATTAACAAAACAGCTCAAAACGCTCCTCCATTTAATTATGTATTCACAGCTGACTCTTTAGCTGGCTTTGAAGAAGAGGCCGCAAGAAATTCTGCGATTACCGAAGGTTTTTTGGGTGAGGAGTTCAAGGTAAGAATGTATAAGTTAAAAAGAGCTTATGTAAACAGCAAATATAATTTAACTTCAAAAAAATATTTAAAGAACACATTTAATTACACGGCACGTACAGCTGCTGTTGTACCTGCTTGTGTTAACGAAGATTTTGAAGGATCTACTGCTGCTGCAAATATCACTGCTTCCAACCAAATTAACGGTTGGACAATTATGGGCGGTACCAACAACTTTAACTCTTGTAATATTTCTGCTCCAAATCAACCGTCAGAATCGGCTTTGATCAACTGTACAACTGCCGGATTTATCGATCCGACAATTGGCGGTACTTATCCGATCTATTCTGTGTTTGGAACGACTCCAAACAGTGGTAACTCTGTAAACCCTTCTATTCCTGCCATGTTTGGTACTAATATTATCAGGATCAATAACAACGTAAATGACTACAGTATTGAGCAATTAACAAAATCTTTTGTTGTTACTTCAAATAACGCATTGTTTCAATTTGCGTTCTTATCAGTATTCTCTACCGGCCACAGCTGCTGCGATGCCGGTGCCTTCGTTATTAAATTAACTAACTTAAGTGCTACTCCGGTTCCTACTGTTATTACTTGTCCAAGTTATTCCGTTTCTGCTCCAAGTGTTTCTTGTCCTTCTGGTACAGATGCTCCTCAATACTTTAATGCTCCATCAGGAACTCCATACACTGGTACTGGTGCAATTATCTTTAACAAATGGAAAGTTAACTCTATTGATTTAACTGCTTATATCGGACAAAATATTCAGATTGACGTTATTTCAACAGATTGTGATGCTGGTGGTCACTACGGATACGTATATTTTGACGCGCAATGCGGACCAATGACCATTATCGGTAATGGTAACCCTTTTGCTGCCGGCACGCCTTCTATTACATTACCAACCTGTGGTGCCACTGGCGCTACTATCATTGCTCCTCCAGGACTAGGGCCTTATTCATGGGCTGGTCCGGGTGTAGGCCCTCCTTTTACTACACCAGCAATGACAAATCAAACTTATACAACTACTATTTCGGGTAACTATACATTAACAATGGCTCCTGCAGGTGCATGTTTTCCGGTTATTCGTGTAATTACTGTTTCTATTACACCTGCTCCACAGGTTTTTGCTTCTGTTGCCCAGGCGCCTTGCGGTGGAACACTGGCCATTGCATCCTGTACAAGTGCAGGTTCTGCATCCGTCGCGTCAACAATAGTCTGGTCGCCTACGCCTGTTGCTTTAAACTCTACCACTACACAAGCAACCTATACCATTGGTACGGGGCCGGTAAGTGTTACGGTAAGTGACCCACTGGGTTGTACTACAACCGCTACAGTTAATATCAATAACGCGCCGCCGATACCGACATTAACTATTACAAATGTTACGGGCTCAAACAGTATTACATGTCAATATCCTAATATTAATATGACTGCTTCTACAAATTATACAAATGGCCCGGTTACTTATACCTGGGTTAGCTTAAGTAGTACAGCATCAGGAACCAATGTTACTTTCAGTAACCCTGCTACATTTACAGTAACTGTAACTGATCCGGCAACTTCATGTAGTTCATTCTCGATCTTTACAATAGGAATTAACACCGTTACACCATCTTCTACAGTTACGCCGGGAATTCAAAATATTGCCTGTAACAGTACAAGCGCGGCTGCAACCTTTACCGGAACGGCCTTAAGCCCAACTACGAATGTTACTCACTCATGGTATTCTCCATCATCTCCGGGTGCAGCTACCAATGGAGGTTCTGTATCAATTTATAGTCCGGGTGGACCTGGAACATATACTTATTGTTTAACAGATAACATTAATGGTTGTAGCATTTGCAAAACTGTTACTGTAACTACTACCAGTGGATATCCAACATATTCAGTAACCTGCCCTCAGCAATTTACGATAGGTTGTAATACTACAAGTTTAACTACTATTAGTATTTCGAACGTAAATACTTATACTTCATCTACCAGTCCTCCAACAGGTGGACCAGTATCTTATACATTATTGGCTCCAAGCTTTTTAGGAACTTATACATTAAATCCTTTAACCGGCCCGAGTGTTTATACTGTAAATACGCCTGGTCAATATACTGTAGTTGTTCATGATAATACTAATGGTTGCGAAACCAAAGTGCCGGTATCTATCATCTCTAACACATTTGCTCCTACAAGCGTAGCATCTGCTGTTCAGGCAACTTTAACCTGTTTTGTACCAAGCACTTTATTACAAGGTACAAGTACAAACACTAACGTGTCGTTTAGCTGGGCATTCCCTGGTCCTCCGGCCGGTCAGTTACCAAACGATACATTAACAGTGTTTACTTCAACAAATACTACTAACACGGTTGTTGCTACTTATACATTATCTGTAACTGATAATATCAATTTATGTAAGAGCACACAAACGATAACTATTTTCCAAAATACTGCTAAGCCAACTGCGGTTATTACCGGTAGTAATGCTATTGATTGCAGAAGCTACTCTATTAGCTTAACTAATAATAGTACTAGTAACGTTCCTGCGGTATTCTTCCCAACTTTACCTGTAACAGGGTATTTATGGAGTGGCCCTTCACCGCAGCCGACTTTAGCTAATAGTTCTAACTACATAGCCTTTACACCTGCAACAACAAGTAATGCTTATACATTAGTTGCAATGGACCTTAACAACGGTTGTAAAGCAGTAGCTACTAAAACATTGGGTGATAACAGAGTGTATCCGATAGTAAATACACCAAATCCGCCGGCGCCGTTTATTTTAGATTGTGCGGCAACAAATGCTACTATCTTCCCTATTATTACAGGAACAACCAGTGGTTTCACTTACTCGTGGGTAGCTGTTCCAACTGTATCTTTTGGCGCACTTACTTCATCTATTACAACAGTTAATAAAGTGGGTGAGTACAAAATATATGTTACCAACTCAGCAAATGGTTGTGTAAGCCAGGGTGATGTGGATGTAATTAACGGTTCATTGAACGGTGATTTTAATCCAAGCACTACAAACGGTTTTGCTCCTTTAACTGTTAGCTTCCAGAACTTATCTACATCATCGTCTAGCACTACGCCAACAGCGAGTATTACTAGCGCCTGGAGTTTCGGTAATGGCAGTAGCCTGATAACACCTTCTGTTAGCATTTCTCCTTCTACTACATATAATAACCCCGGAACTTATACGGTTACTATGTATATCAGCAAAGGAACCTGCGTTGATACTGTTTCAAAAATCATTACAGTTGATGTACCATCTAAGTTAGAAGTGCCGAACGTGTTTACACCTAATGGTGACGGAAGCAATGATGTGTATTTCTTAAAAGTTTCTAATGTAACAGATATCTCTGCCTTGATCTTTGACCGTTGGGGTAATAAAGTATTCGAATCTACCAGCTCAACCGGAAACATTGAGTGGAATGGTAAGAATATGTCTGGTAAAGATGCTGCTGTAGGAACTTATTTCTATATCATCAAAGCAACTGGTAAAGATGGTACTACATATGATAAAAAAGGAAATATCAGCTTATACCGCTAGTTAAAAATTAATCTATACAATTAAAAGCCCCGTCTAAAATAAGATGGGGCTTTTTTGTTTGTTGTTTTTTTTGGTTAAATTAGAGCATGAGAAAATTAATCCCAATCGTTTTATTTATGGCATTTAGCACACTACTAAATGCGCAATCAAACTTGTTTTTAAAGGTTAAACAGGCCATTAAAGAAAAGCATCCTGAAATCAGTGTAGATAATAAGTTGATTGCGGTTAATATCTGGTCTGCCAACAACCAGGAATCGAGAGAGGCAAATAAGCAGTTTAATAATAATTATAAGATCTACGAATTTGCCAAACTAAAAGGAGGTTTAAAAGGTATTATTTGTGTGGCAATAAATACTGAAGGAGAATCTTCATCTATTATCCTGAATAAAGATGGCGCTTCAAAATTGATACAGTTAAATGGTATAGATGTGTCAAACTCTAACGCTATGTCAAATGTTGTTTTTGATGACCAGGGAAATGAGATCTATAAAAACCTGCCTCCTGATAAAATATTTGAATCTATCAATAAATTAATAACCAGATAATCTCAAAGCATGAAAAAAATTATTTTACTATTTGCGGTTTTCTTTATTAGTCAAAAAATAAATTCGCAGGTAAATGCAGATTGCATTAACGCAATTCCTCTTTGCAGCAATCCAAACTTCCCATTCAATAGCATTCCTTCCTCTCAACCAAATTATGGAAGTATAAATGAGTTAAGTAATCCCAGCGTAAGTAATCCTAATACAAACCCGGCCAGTTCAAATGCCGGTTGTTTATTAACCAACGAGAACAACCCGCAATGGTTAATAATAACTGTTGGTAACGCCGGAAGTTTAGAGTTTGTTTTTGGAGCAGCAACAAGCGCCAACCCGCAATCGGGTTTTTATGATTGGGCCATGTGGCCATATTCTCCAACAGCCTGCAACCAGATCTTTAATAATACTTTACCACCCATAAGGTGTAATTGGAATGGGCCAGGCTCAGGCGGTACGGGTATTGCATCACCATCAAATATACCAACCGGTGGGTCGCCTTCAAACTACGAACCGCCTTTATTGGTTAATGCCTGTCAGCAATTCGTAATATGCATTTCAAATTACAGTAACATTAATACGCTTGTGAGTTTTCAAACATTAGGTACCGCGTCGTTATCATGTAATCCAAACTGCAATCCAAATTATATGATATGTGCCGGATCAAATGCTACTATTACACCGGTAAATTTTGCAGGTCTTACCAATCCTACCTACTCGTTGAGCCCGGGAGCACAGTCAAATACCACCGGAAGCTTTGTGGTGGCGCCTTTGGTAACTACCACGTATACTACTTATATTACCGGAACAAATAGTTCAAATGCGGTTCAAACAACTACGGCAGTATCTACTGTTACCGTTAACCCGCAACCAAGTGCAGTGCCCACAACAACACAATCTACATGTACAAACACAAATAATGCTTTTAATTTAGGCTTAACATTTAATCCGCCATTACCTGTTCCAAATTATACGGTTAGCTGGTCGCCTATACCAAGTAGTATCTCAAGTCCTACGCAAACATCCGGAAGCGGACCTAACGCTCCGGGGGTTTACAATGCTACTGTTATTGCCGCCGGAGGTTGTTCAACTACCGCAAGTTTTAGTTTAAGTCCAATACCGCCGCCAATCTCTTTTAACCTGGTGCCCAATGCCAGTATCTATTCAATAACCTGTGCACAGCCAACTGTACAAATTGCTTTAAACCCGCCAAGTTATACCTATAGCTGGACCAATGGTGTATCGGCGCCGCAAACAGGATCGTTAGGAATTTTTACCGCTGCCAATCAAGGCACCTGGACCGTTGTAGGCGTTAATGCTGCAGGATGTACTGCAACACAAACATTTATAGTTACACAAAATATAACTACACCATCTTCTACAGTTTCTCCATCAATTCAAAACATAGCATGTAACAGTACCAGCGCTGTTGCTACATTTACCGGTACAGCCCTGAGTCCAACCAATAATGTTACGCATTCCTGGTATTCGCCGTCATCGCCGGGCGCAGCTACCAATGGCGGTTCTGTATCTATCTTTAACCCGGGCGGGCCCGGAACATATACCTATTGTTTAACCGATAACATAAACGGTTGCAGTGTTTGCA
>JBGAGD010000001.1:0-1007485 GCA_044226875.1 Bacteroidia bacterium | reverse complement strand
AATTTCGGTCAAAAGTATTTTTATTTTTTCATTGTCACCCTTTTCGATGTCCGATGTCATGTTGTCGACACGCGGGTCTGATTTATGCGGTCTGCCTGGTGTTGCCATTTTGTTTGTCCTCCTTATAAATGCCGCCTAACTTGTTTATACCCGCTACAAATCTTCGGCTATCTCACCCACAGTGGGAGATATGCGCTACAGTACGCGGGTAGTTAAATGTGTAGTTATTTCATAAATAATAAAATCTAGATCTTAATCGCCAGCTGCCCCACATACTGCGTAGGCGGGCGCATATCGCCCGGCCTTGCCTGGTACGAAACATTGGTGAAGTTATTTACAATGAAAGACACCTTTATACTTTTATTTAAATTTACAGCAAGCCTCGCATCATGCACCCACACTGCCTTTTGAAACTCGCCAAAATTCTTGTTCAGGCCTGGTAAAATATACGTTGCATCAATTTCATCCCAGTTAACGCCGTTTGCAATATCATTATATTCGTGTAAAATACTTTCTATAAAACGGCGATCAATATTTTCGATCTTGCTTTGAAAGCGAACACTGTAACCCAGCGAAATAAATTTATAATCGAGCTGTATATCATTTTTTAATAAATGTTTGCTCCTGTATTTTAAAACATTTATGCCTGGTAAACCAAGCGTATCTTTTGCGGCGTTAAAATGAGGGTTAATGGGGTTCATGTATGTGTAGCCCGAAAATACAGTTACATTGATCGGCCCTATTTTTCCTGTTCCGCTTATGGAAAGCTCTTCCCCGGTAATTTCTGCTTCGCCAATATTTTTCGATTTAAAACCTGCATAAGCAATATCCTGGTAAAAAACACCTGTAGCGCCACCCGGCTTATAAATATCAAAAACAAATTCTATCATGTTGCTGTAATGGGTGTAAAATGCCGCTGCATCCAAAAAGCCTCTAAAGCCACCAATTTTAAAACCTTGCTTAACGCCAAGCTCTGCACTGTAACCGCGCTCGGGCTGTAAAGAAGAGTTGGGATAGATCTTTAAAGAGCTAACAGATGTACTGATAAATTTTTCTGCAACTGTTGGAAAACGATAGCCCTGCCCGAACGAAGCCCTGAAAAAAGTATATTCGAACGCGTGATAATTTAAACCAATTCGCGCCACCGGTTGAAAAGGCAGAGGCAATGTACCTTTGTTGGGAACAAGATATCCCTTTGTTTTTGCCGTATCTACTTTATAAAACTCGCCCCTTACTCCAATAGAAACGGTAAGCTTTTCAAAGAATTTTTTATCGGCCTGTATGTAGCCGGCAATGTTCTGGCCACTGTGTTTGCCATATAATGAGTCGCCCAACACCTGCTGTTCCATATACACAGCGCCTGTTGTAATGTTTAAGTTATTGGCAAAATGTTTTTGATATTGCAGTTCGCTGTAATATAATTCGGCCGAACTTCCCTGGTTCTTATCATTGCGGTTTACGGTTTTAAAATAACGGTTACGCAAGCTTAATTTATTGTTCTTCCAGTAATAAGTTACAAAAGGATCAACATTAAAACGATCGTTATTATATTTTTGTATGGTTCTGCCTTGTGGAATGTAAGCAGAATCATAACTCTGCCATAAGAAAAACAAACCGCCGCGCGTATTCATCATATTGGTATTTGCGCCAACAGACAAGCCGGGCACTTTTTTAAAGTTGTATCTTAAGTTGGCATTAAAACGTTGCCGGTCTTCTGTTTCCAGCATTCTAAAACCGTCGTCGGTAAACATGTGTCCGCCAATTACAAGATCCCAGTTGTTTATTTTTTGTGCATGCGAAAAATTTACGCCCTTTTGAAATTGCGTTGTGCCTTTCCACCATTTGTAGGTTTTGCTTGGCGCATCATAACTTCCAAAAAAAGTAGAAACGTTGGTAATAGGTTTATCTTTTGCGTAAATGGTGCGTAAATTAATAACACCGTTCAAAGCGCTTGATCCAAATAGCGCAGACGAAGCGCCTTTAATCACCTCTACCTGTTCTATATTTTCCAGAGGCAAATAATTCCATTTAATATCTCCCGCATCAGCGCTTATCATTGGCATCTCATCAACCAGCATTAATACGCGACTGCCGGCGCCATAACTAAAACCACTGCCGCCACGTATGCTTGCCTGCCCGTCTGCAACGGTAACGCCGGGCACCTGGTTCATGATCACATCTAAAGTGGTAGCGTTTTTATTTTGAATGAGCGATGGTTTTATCACATCCATACTTACGGTAACATCGCTTAGTTTTTGTTCGAATTTTCCGGCGCTAATAACTACTTCATCCAGCGCTGTATTACCATCTTCAAGCATTATACTAAACACAACCGATTCGTTCTCTTTTACTTCAACAGGTGTTTCAAAAGTTTTATACCCAACCATCACGCATTTTAATGTGTAAAGGCCAGGGTTTAATTTTAGATCAAAAAAGCCCTGCAAATTACTTGTTACAGCGGTTTTGGCATTTACGCTTATAACAGCGCCGATCAAAGTATCGTTTGTTTTTTTATCTGTTACAAATCCTTTTACAGAACCGGTGTTGGTTTGCGATCTTAAAATACTACAAAACAGAGCAAGAACTATAATAAGTTTAGCTGTAGATTTGTTCATGTTTGGTTTAGAATAATTTTACAATATAGTAAATGCTTTTTTTATTTTGAAACAAAATTGCTGCAAAATATGAATTTAAATGAATTGCCTTATCAGATCGGATTGACCTTAATAGAAGGCATTGGCGACGTTAACGCAAAATCATTACTGGCCTATTGTGGCAGTGCCAGCGAAGTTTTTAAACAAAAGCAGGCGCATTTGTTAAAAATTCCGGGTATTGGTTCGGCATGGGCCAACTCAATTGTTAATAGTAAAAACGTTTTAAAACGTGCCGAAGAAGAAATTGAGTTTATTGATAAATATAAAATAACACCGCTTTTTTTTACAGATGAAAACTACCCCGCAAGATTAAAATACTGCAGCGATAGCCCTGTTTTAATGTACTACAAAGGCAACGCCAATTTAAATCACGAAAAAATAATCAGCGTTGTTGGTACAAGAAAACCCAGTGAATACGGCAAAGAAAAAACGATAGAATTTATTTCTGAATTGAGAGATACAGGCGCATTAATTTTAAGTGGACTCGCATATGGTGTGGATGTATTAGCGCACAAAACTGCTTTGGAAAACAATTTACAAACAGTTGGCGTAGTCGCGCATGGGCTCGACAGGATCTACCCGCAGCTGCACGATAAAATTGCAAAACGCATGATAGGGCAGGGAGGCATACTTACCGATTTTATGAGCGGCACAAATCCTGATGCGGTAAACTTTCCGAAACGAAACAGGATCGTTGCCGGCCTGTGCGATGCACTTGTAGTTGTTGAAAGTAAGCGTGGGGGAGGAAGTTTAATTACGGCCACTATTGCCAATAGTTATAATAAAGATGTGTTTGCTTTTCCGGGAAGGGCAGGAGATGTTTTAGCTGAAGGCTGCAACGGGTTGATAAAACAAAACCGCGCCGTGCTGATAGAGAATGCCACCGATCTTTTATACGCCATGCAATGGCAGGATACAGAGAGGAAAACAAAAACAACAAAACAAATCCCGCTGCTTATAAATTTAAACGACGAAGAAAAGAAAGTCATAGAGCTTTTCGAAAAAAAGCCAAGCCTTCATGTTGACGAGATCTGTCAAAGCACCGAATTTACCGTTAGCAAAATTTCTGCTTTGTTGTTGCAGTTGGAATTTAGTAACCTGGTGCGTTCACGGCCCGGTAAAATGTACGAGTTGGTTTAGAAGCGTCTCGATACGTCCCGATAGCTATCGGGATCAAAAAGAGACGCAAATCCTACTCGACGTGACAGAACGCGAAAGGAACCTGTCAGTTCGAGTAGCGAAACGAAGTGGAGCGTATCGAGAACGACTTTCAAATCCGTATCGAGAAGTTGTTTTGCGCAATAGCAAAAAAAACTAAGAAGAGATAATATGTATAAAGCTATGTATCTATATATTCTAAAATGTAACGATGGTTCCTTCTATGTTGGCGTATCAAATAATTTAGATGACAGGATCTTGCAACACAATAATGGAATAAATAAAGAGGCTTACACATATAGCCGAAAACCTGTAGAATTAGTATATCATACAATTTTCAATGATTACAATTTAGCTTTTGAATGGGAAACTAGAATTAAGAAATGGAGTCATTCTAAAAAGCAGGCATTGATTGATGGTAATTTTGATCTGTTGAAATTATTGGCAAAAAAGAAATTTAAGAAGTAAGTCTGTCAGTTCGAGTAAATTTTGCCTGCCTCTTGCAAAATTGCATCGAGAACTTGTATAGAACGTCTCGATACGAAAATTCAAGGAGACAGAATTTTCTACTCGACGTGACAGAATACGAAAGGAATCTATCAGTTCGAGTAGCGAAACGAATTGGAGCGTATCGAGAACTACTTTCAAAAAACGTCCCGATAGCTATCGAGATCAAAAAGAGGCACAAATCCTACCCGACGTGACAAATAAGAGTAAAATAGAATGTAAGTTCAAGTAAATTTTACCCGCTTGTTGCAAAATGGTATCGAGAACTTCAAACTCAAATCAAATGTTCTTCAATCAAGGTCTTCATCTCGTTCTGCAAACTCAACGTTTTATCTTCCGCATACCAACTATGAATTTTTTCTGCTTTTTCTTTCTTGTCGGCTCCTTTTTCTTTTAACTCCAGCATAATATGCTGCACCGCAGCGGGACGCGGTCCCCAATTGAAAACCTCTTTCAAAGTGTTTTTTTCTAAACAAATTAATTTTGGGATCGATCGGGTACCATTAGTTAAATACTGATCCATCAACTCTAAATTCTCATCACGAAAAAGTAATTTTAGTTCGATATTCATACACTCCTGTTCAATCAAATGCATGGTAGGTAAATTCTGCGCTGCATCACCACACCAGCCTTCTGTAAGCACTAAAAAAATAAAATCGTCTTTTATTTGTTTAAGCGCTTCCTTTAAGTCCGTGCTTAAAGTGCCGGTTTTATTGAGGCGGTGCATGCGCGCTAAATTCAGTTTAGCGTAGTTCAGGTAATCTTCACTTTGATTTGGGCCGGTTGTTTTTCCCTGCGCCATCAGGCGTTCCAACAGATCCATATACGCGTTGTAGTTAATGGACCTATCAATATAGTTTTTCATAAAAAGAGATCGGTTTGATGATTTGTTTTTTTCAATTCATGTTCAAGCAACCATTTTTTCCGCCACAGATCGCCGGCATAGCCCGTTAACGAACCATCCGTTCCAATAACGCGGTGACAAGGAATAATAATGCAAAAACGATTTTTTCCGTTAGTGGATGCAACCGCTCTTATAGCTTTTACATCTCCAACTTGTTTGCTCAAAGTTAAATAACTGATCGTTTTGCCAAACGGGATCAACGTTAATTTTTCCCAAACCGTTTTTTGAAAATCCGTTCCACGCATAGTTAAAGGAAGATCAAAGTTTTCCAACTCATTTTTAAAATAACGGTCCAGCTGTTCTTTCGCTTTTATAAAAAGGGGCGATGATGTTTCTGTTTGTTTGGATCTTTTATTTTTTTCTGTTTCAACAAATTTGGCCCACAATAAAAAGCCATCTTCTTCGGCTAACTCTATTTCTCCAACCGGAGAATTGTAATAATTGTAAATGATCGTTTCCATTATAACCTCCCTTTAATTATTTCATCAACCACTGCCGGATCTAAAAGTGTTGAGGTATCGCCTAAATTACTTAATTCGCCCTCTGCCACTTTTCGTAAAATACGGCGCATGATTTTTCCGCTGCGTGTTTTTGGTAAACCGCTTACTATTTGAATTTTATCAGGTTTTGCAATGGGCCCAATTATTTTGGTAACCTCTGCAAGAATTTCTTTACGCAAAAGCTCAGTATCTTTTTTTGTTGAAGGTGCAATCACATAAGCATAAATACCTTGTCCTTTTATATCATGCGGATAGCCTACTACGGCGCTTTCTACCACATCTATGTGCATGTTAATAGCGCTTTCCACTTCGGCAGTGCCAATGCGGTGGCCTGAAATATTCATCACATCGTCAACCCTGCCGGTGATCCTGTAAAAACCATTTTCATCTCTTCTGCAACCATCTCCGGTAAAGTACAAACCGTTATAAGTTGCAAAGTAAGCCTGCTTACAGCGTTCATGATCGCCATAGGTAGTACGTATAATAGAGGGCCACGGAAATTTAATACACAAATTCCCTTCCGCATTATTTCCTTTAAGTTCGTTGCCCTTTTCGTCAACCAATAATGGCTGAACGCCGGGTAAAGGCAATGTTGCAAAACTTGGTTTGGTAGGCGTTACACCGGCCAAAGCCGAAATTAAAATACCGCCGGTTTCTGTTTGCCACCAGGTATCTACGATCGGACATTTTTCTTTTCCAATGTTCTTATTGTACCAGTTCCATGCTTCTTCGTTTATTGGTTCGCCTACGCTGCCTAATACTTTTAAAGAATCAAGTTTATAAGGTTTTACAAAATCCAGTCCCGCTGCCTCCAGTGCCCTTATGGCAGTTGGTGCTGTATAAAAGTGCGTTACTTTATGTTTATCAATTACTTTCCAAAACCTGCCAGCGTCCGGAAAAGTAGGTACACCTTCAAATAAAACGGAGGTTGCTCCGGCAAGCAGCGGACCGTATGTAATATACGAATGCCCGGTTACCCAGCCTACATCCGCGGTACACCAAAATACATCTTTTGAAGTGGCGCTTGTATCTATTTGAAAAACATTTAAGAACGAATAACAGGTATACACCATATAACCACCACAGGTATGCACAACGCCTTTGGGCTTGCCGGTAGAGCCGGATGTGTAAAGGATAAACAACATGTCTTCACTATCCATTAATTCGGGCTCACAAACAGCCGGAGCCTTTGGCACCAGGTCTTGCCAGATAAAGTCGCGATCTTTTTGCAATTGAATAGGTGTGCCCGTATGTTTGTAAACTAATACTTTTTCTACACCCGGGCAGGTTTCCAAAGCTTCATCTACAACAGCTTTAATAGGAATATCTTTTACACCACGGTAGGCTCCATCGCTGGTTAATACGGTCTTACAATCACTATCCTGTATTCTTCCGGCTAATGCAGATGCGGAAAAACCCGCAAATACAACCGAGTGTATGGCGCCGATACGGGCGCAGGCCAGCATAGCGAAAACAGTTTCGGGCACCATTGGCATATAAATACAAACCCGGTCGCCTTTTTTTACACCTACCGATCGTAAAGTATTGGCCACTTTACAAACCTCGTCATGCAAATTTTGATATGTAATAATCCGGTTAGGCCTATCAATAGAATTTGATTCCCAGATAAACGCGGTTTTATCAGCCTTGGTTGGTAAATGCCTGTCTATAGCATTTTCGGTAATATTGAATTTGCCATTAATAAACCATTTTACATCGGGGTCATTAAAATTCCAATCTAAAACTTTATCCCATTTTTTTTGCCAGCTAAAATTTCCTGCAACATCTGCCCAAAAATCTTCCGGTGCCTCTACGCTTTTTTTGTAGGCGGTTCTATATTCTTCTAATGTTTTAATAGGTACCATGTTAATCTTTTAATTTTTTTAAATTTTTGTCAATGTACTTGTCGGTTGGCATTAAACTTTGCTGTATGCGACTGGCGTAATTAATAGAATCTAAAATTTCTTTCTGTTTATCTTCCAATAGTTTTTTTTGTAACACCACCTGTGCGTTTGCCTTTTGTTTTTGCCTGTAATTTACAATACCTATCAGCAGAAATATTGCTAATAAAACAGAAGCAATAATAACGATCAGGTTAATTTGTTTTTGCTTTTCCAGTTTGGTATCGGCCAGTAATTTTTCTTTGGCGCGCATTTCTTCCTGGTTTTGTTTTTCGAACATAAATTCTTTTTGCGCAATACCGCGTAGCTGGCTTTCTTTTTTTAAAGTGTCGTTAAAAGCAAAATACAATTTGTAATATTTTAAAGCGCTGTCGGGCTGTTTTTTGGCCTCGTAAATAAAAGATAAGGTTTTGGTGCAAAGCCGTACCATTTTAGCCTGCTGAACTTCAACCCCAATGGTATAACCTTTTTTAGCGTATTTAAGAGAGCTGTCTAATTTATTTAAATGATAAAAAGCGTTAGACATGTTGCTGTATACCTCACACAGCACCAGCCTTCTGTCGTTTGCTAAATTTATTTTCTCGGCCTCGCGCGATAAAATAAGTGCCTGTTCGTAATTTTTTTCGCGGATGTAATGATCGGCTTTGTTATTTAACGCAATGGTAAAATGAAAATTATCTTTCTCTTTAGCAGAAAGTTTTAAAGCAAGATCAAGATAATATAATTCAGAATCGGGTTTGTTAATAATACCTTGCGAGGTTGCAAGGTCAATATAAATGCCGGCAAGCTGGTAGTTGTCTTTAAATACCTTAGCAAGCCCCAAGGCTTTTGCGTAAAATTTTATGGATGAAGGAACATCTTCCAGATTCATATAGGTATAGCCTATAGATTGAAGGGACGAGATAACATTAAAAGTATCTTTAACGCGCTCAAAATAATTCAACGCTTTAAAATTGTAGTCAGCAGATTTTAGGTAATTACCTTGTTGAAAATACACGAGCCCCATATTGTAGTAAGTGCCAAACACCGCTGCCGTGTCGTTATTATTTTCGGCAATTTTTATTTTTTCGTTGTAATATTTTTCAGTGTTCTTAAAATCGCCTTTATTATAATAGATTGCGCCCAATAAATTATAAGCGCGCATTTCTACTTTTGGATGTTTTGTTTTTTTGGCAAAAAAAAGTGCTTTATTTATTAAAAAAACAGAACTATCGTAGTTGTTTTCATAATAGTATTGTATGGCCTTATAAACTATGGCTTCCGACAAATAAAAAAAATTGTTCTCGGCAGCACTTTTCTTTTCTATTGTGGTAAGAATGTTTAGTGCTTTTGCCCTGTCGGCAGTGGCAACAGTTTCGTAGTCGCTAAAAAGTTTATTATATGCGGTAGAATCAGGTCCGCCCTGGCCCATGCCAAATAAAGCAGCTAGCAGAAAAAGCAATATGCTGAGGTGTTTTTTCACAGAAAATGTACCACACAAGATAGGTATTTTTGTAAACAATTACCTTGTTAAAAACGCATAGGATTATAACAAAAACCTATTAAAAATGAACTTATCTTTAAGCATGATGAAAAAGACAAACTTTTTATATGCTATTGCAATAGCGGTATTAGCCTCGTGCGTTCCGGCAAGATTGCTGGAAGAATCTAAAGACAAACAAAAGGCCTGCGAAACAGAATTGGCATCTATTAAAAAATCTGCCCAGGAGAACGAAGCCGAATTGGCTAAAATAAAAGAGCAAATGGTAAAAAATGAAAAGGAAAATGTAGGGCTAAAAAGAGACACCTCCATTATAGGAAGCAATTACAGGAACCTTACCTCTAAATATGATAAACTTGATCAGTTAAACGGGCAGCTTATGGATCGTTTAAATAAATTGCTAACCGGCAGTGCAAATGATAACGCTAAATTAAGCGGCGACCTTCAATTAACGCAGGAACAATTATTAAAAAAGCAAGATGAGTTAAAAGCACTTGAAGCCAAATTGCTTTTACAAAAGGCAGACCTGGATGCGCTTAATATTGAACTTAAGAAGCGGGAGGCTCGTGTAAATGAATTAGAAGATATTCTTAAAAAGAAAGACCAGGCTGCTGCAGACCTTATGAAAAAGCTGAGCGATGCTTTGCTGGGCTTTGAAAACAAAGGTTTAACCATTACAAAAAAGAACGGAAAAGTATATGTGAGTATGGATGAAAGCCTTTTGTTTGCCAGCGGTAAAACAAATGTGGAGGCACGAGGCATTGAAGCATTAAAGAACGTTGCAAAAGTATTAGAGCAAAACCCGGACATAAACGTAATGGTAGAAGGCCATACAGATGACGTACCTATGAAAGGCGCCGGCGAAATAAAAGATAATTGGGACCTAAGCGTTATGCGCGCCACCTCGGTAACTAAAATAATGTTGGGCGCCGCAAAGATCGATGCTCAAAGATTTACAGCTGCCGGCCGCGGCGAATTTTTTCCTTTGGATAATGGTAAAACGCCGGAAGCCAGGAAGAAGAACAGAAGAACGGAGATCATTTTAACACCTAAGCTCGACGAACTTTTAAAAGTACTTGGTAATAACTAAAAAGTAAACATATGGGAATGGTAAAAGAATTTAAGGATTTTGCTATGCGGGGCAACGTGGTTGACCTTGCGGTAGGGGTTGTAATTGGCGCCGCTTTTGGCGGTATTGTAAAATCGCTGGTAGACGATATACTTACACCCGCAATTTTAACCCCGGCATTAAATGCTGCGCATATTGCCGATCTTTCGCAACTGGTTATTCCGGGTACGGCCATTAAGTATGGTAATTTCCTTTCACAGATCATTTCATTTGTTTTGGTGGCCTTTGCACTGTTTATGATCATTAAAGGCCTTAACAGGATGAAGAAAAAAGAAGAGGCCGCACCGGCTACCCCGCCCGAGCCAACTGTAAGCGAAAAGTTATTAATGGAAATAAGAGATTCTTTAAAGAAGTAAGCAAGAACTTTAAAACTACAGCCCGGTTCTTATAATTAAGAGCGGGCTTTTTATTTAACAAATTAACAATTTCTTAACATTAAAATTTGTTTGTGATAACAAACAATGGGTTTTTTTGTGCAAAAATTAACAAAATGCATAAAATTAACCTTTGCTTAACATTAATAGCACTTTTTATAAATGTAGAATTTACTTTTGCCCAACTTTCTGATAAACTAAAAGATGGGTTAAAATTTTATACCAATACTAAAGATAGTTCGCAGTTTATTAAGCTGAACATGACCAGTCAAATATGGGCAAGGTTCACAGATAATAACCCGCAAACCCTTGTGCAGGGCCGTAAACAGGAAAACACATCCGATCTTAGCATTCGCCGTATACGTTTTGTGTTAAGCGGGCAGGTAACCGACAGGATCTCTTTCTTTATGCAATTTGGCCAAAACAACCTTAATTATCTTTCTGCGCGTAAGGCCGGTGCTTTTTTTCATGATGTTACAACAGATTATGCTGTAATAAAAAAACGCCTTTCTGTTGGTTTTGGTTTAAATGGGTGGAACGGCCCTTCCCGGTTCTCAAATATTTCCACATCCAGCATTTTAGTATTAGATCCTCCAAATTACCAGGAGGTAACAAACGACACGTATGACCAGTTTGTTCGCCGCTTAGGTATTTATGCCAAAGGTAAATTAGGAAAATTGGATTACCGCGTTTCTGCAGGCAAGCCCTTTGTTATTCAAACTGCTTCAGGTATCGACGCTATCAATCAAAACCCAACGTTTTCCACATTGCCGCCAAACATGGTTTACCAGGGCTATTTAATGTATCAGTTCTTAGACCAGGAAAGCAATTTTGGGCCATCAACCGCAGGATCTTATTTGGGTTCAAAAAAAATATTTAATATAGGTGGCGGCGCTTATTATCAGAAAGATGCCATGTTCCGTCAAAACACCAATCTCGATACCACCTACAGCGATATTTTATTATACGCGTTTGATGTGTTTTACGATGTGCCGGTAAATAAAGAAAAAGGTACCGCTTATAGTTTTTATGGATGTTATTCCAATTACAATTACGGTAATAATTTTATCAAAGTAACAGGGCCCGATAATCCTGCTACATCATCTGGAAATAAAACAGTAACTAATTTTAATAAAGCAGCATTCGGAAACGCTTTTCCTTATTTAGGTACGGGCGATATTTTTTATGCGCAAACCGCATATAAATTAAAAAAGGATCTTTTTAAAGATCAGGGTACACTTCAGTTTTATGGCGATTGTCAATACGCAAGTTATCACCGCTTAAAAGACCCAATGATCGTTTTTGATGCGGGCATCAACTGGCTTGTAAAAGGGCACAATGCCAAGTTTACCCTTAATTATCAAAACAGGCCGTTTTTTCAGGAAGATGCAAACGGCAACGTCACCCAAAATACACGTAAAGGATGTGTGGTATTTCAATACCAGCTGGCATTTTAATTGCTTTTTTATTACCATGTTGCTAAGGCTTTTTTTACCTTAGCCGGTAAATGAAAAAAAGACAAAGGCCTTTGTGGCTATTTATATTTCTTGCTTTTTTTTCAGCTAAAAAAGTGTTGTCGCAGATTGGGGCCGAGGCCCAGGGCGGCAAGCTTACCATGTGGGCAGCGGTTGGCATTGACCAGGAATTGACAAATAAATGGCTCTCGGTTACCGACATTGGTTATGGCCGCCACAGCGATCCCGATAATTATGACCTCACCAAACGCTTAGGCCTGAATGTAATTACGCAGGATTTTGTTTTTAAGCCGCATGAGCACTGGGGTTATGTTTTTTCTTTTGGTTATTGGCGAAGAAATTTTTACGAAGACAATATCCCCTACGATGCCCGGCCCGCTCCATACATATTCAGGAACGAAATAAGGCCGTATCAAAAAATATTTTATACACATCACATAAATTCTATTAAAATAACACACCTGTTACGCACAGATAACCGGTTTTATTACAACCAATATTTTAGTCACGCCTGGACAACACCCTTTGAGTTTCGTTTAAGGTATATGGAAACCTGGCGATTCCCGCTATCTGCAGATAAAAAAAATTGGTTCATTGCTATGGACGAGGTGTTAACGGCAATTGACAATTATTCAAAACCGACTGCAGGTAAAAACTGGTCGCCTTACCAGTTTACCGAAAACAGGTTTTCTGTTTATTACAGGCGAAGGCTGGGAGATAAGAACGTGGATCTTGACTTTGGCCTCATGCATCAATACTGGCGGGATAAACCCGGTATTAATGCTTTTAACGTTTCGTATAACCTGATGTTTGACCTGATTATTTACGATCCTTTTGGCAAAAAGAAGGACGAAAAATAAGCCGGTTTATGAGCCTTAAAACCCTTAAAAAACAACATAAAATCTATAATCGCCCGGCCAAAAACGCAACAATACCAAGGCTTAAGCAAGTTTTAAAGAACTTAACATTAACTTAACATTACCTGCAACTTAAAGGGATAGCTTTGAGGCATAAATTAACACACTATGTTCGGATTAGATACCACACTTACAGTACTTTTAATACTTTGCCTTTTATTTGCCTGCTTTTTTGAATTCATTAACGGCTTTCACGATACGGCCAATGCGGTAGCAACGGTTATTTACACTAATTCTATGAAACCCACCGTAGCAGTTGTATACAGTGGGATTTTAAATTTTACAGGCGTTATGTTAGGCGGTATTACCGTGGCCATGGGCATTGTAAACCTTTTACCGATGGACGCCCTGGTAGATACCAACCCTTACCATGGCATAGCCATGATACTGGCGCTGTTGGTAAGTGCTATTATCTGGAATTTTGGAACCTGGTATTTTGGTATACCATCTTCAAGTTCGCATACCGTTATTGGCTCTATTTTGGGTATTGGTTTGGCCTTCTCGTTTCTTCCCGGCGATATTGGCCTTTCTGCTGTAAACTGGGATAAAGCAAAAGATACAGGTTTAGCTTTGCTTTTGTCTCCGTTGCTTGGTTTTTCGGTAGCTATTATTGTGATGTTCTTATTTAAGCGGTTTATTAAAAATGAAATTATTTATAAAGAGCCCATTCCCGGCAAAGTACCACCACTTTGGGTACGCCTTATTTTATGGTGCACTTGTGGTCTTGTAAGTTTTTTTCACGGGCAAAACGATGGACAAAAAGGTGTGGGTTTGATCATGCTTATTTTAATTGCTGTGCTTCCGGGCCAGTTTGCTTTAGATTCAAGCATTAATCTTCAAAACGTAAACGGCAACGTAAAAAAAATAGAATTACTGATGGCTAAGGCCGATACTGCCGTTTTAGCGGGAAAGGAAAAGAAAATGTATGGTGAGATCATGAAACACTCAAAACTTTTCCAGGAGTCAGTTGGCGCAACCATCCATCCTGATGACATTGCCGTAACCAGTCGTTTCTCATTAAGAAAAGATGTGATCAAAATAACAAAGGGCGCCGAAAAAATAATTAAAGGAGGTAACTTAACCTTAAGTACAAACGAAATTAAAGATCTGACACACGAAATAAAATCAACAAAAAAATTAATAGAGTACGCGCCGTCCTGGGTAATTATTCTTATTTCGCTATGCCTTGGTTTAGGCACCATGGTGGGCTGGAAACGCATTGTAAAAACAGTTGGCGAAAAGATCGGGAAACAACACATGAGTTATGCACAGGGCGCCAGTGCAGAGTTGGTGGCCTCTATGGGTATTGGTATAGCAACAGCTTACGGGGCACCGGTTTCAACCACCCACATGTTATCTTCTGGTATTGCAGGTTCTATGGTAGCTAAAAAGGGATTAAAGAATTTACAAAAAGGCACTATCAAAACCATTGCCCTTGCCTGGTTATTAACGCTTCCTGTAACAATTATTCTTTCTGGCGGATTATTTTTATTATTCCGCGCTTTATTATAATATTGTTTATGTAGAAATGCTTTAAGGCCTGTGTATATTATTACACAGGCTTTTTAGTTGGCACCCTTTTAAGTTGTTGATCTGTAATTAAATACTTTTTTGGCTTGGTTCTTGCGATATTATTTACAAGAAACATATTAAAAACACAGATTATGCCAAGACAAGGAAGAGATGATGCGAGAGAGCGCATAAAAAAAGCGGCGCCATCACACGGAACACAGACGCACAAAGTAGAGTCTGATAAGAATAAAAAACAAAACGCTGATCTTAAAAAAGATCTACAACAAAAGCGTAAATAATAAACGTCAATTTTGCTATCTCAAAAATAGTGAACTGGACAAAAGCAAAAACCCACCAAGATAAAAGGTGGGTTTTTTGTTTTCATTAATAAACAATAAAATTTACATCCACACTATTTCTCACACAAGGCTGCAATCCCTTAAAATTCATTTTCATGAACTGGTTCTCCAGGTCAGCCTTTGCATCTTTATTTTCGGTTTTTGCGTCGGCTTCCGTCACATCGCCACATTCATTTACTACAAAATAAATGGTTATTTTTTGCGGCTGCTTTTGTTTTTTTAATGCTTCGGGCATGTTTAATGCACTCTTAATTTTTTTACTTAAAGCGTGTAAAGGCGCTTCGCCATCGGTTGCAGCATTAACAGATAGAGAAAAGAAGCACAACAGGAAAATAAGAGATTTTAAAGTTTTCATTTTTAATTTGTTTTTATTTAAGCATAAGACGCACGCAAAAACAAAAAAGTTACAGTAAAACGTAAATTTTTTTGGTATTTTTAAATATGCTTAAACAGTTGTTTCTTTTTTTAGTTCTGCTGCCGCTTTTTATAAAAGGGCAAAATTACCCCGCAAAGCCTTTAAACTATGTTACAGATGAGGCAAACGTATTAAGTGTCGGGCAACAGCAAAGCTTAAATACAAAGCTGGGTAATTTCGAAAAAAAAACATCTAATCAAATATTCGTTTATGTTACAGCGTCATTAAACGGTAGCGATATGAGTTCGCTTTGCGAGGAGATCTTTCATAACTGGAAAATAGGAGCGGCAAATAAAAATAACGGCGTGCTTGTTGCCGTTTTTGTGAACGATCACAAGTTCCGCATTCAAACAGGTTATGGTTTGGAGGGCGCTTTGCCAGATCTGTTAACCAAACGTATACAGGATAATGATATGCGGCCATATTTTAAGAATGGCGATTATTTTTTGGGTATTGATAAGGGAGTTGACCAGCTTATTTATTATAGCCAGAATGAATTTAAACCGGATGGCGCCGAATTTGATACCGCTTTTAAGATCATTCTTTTTGTAGGCTATTTAATTAACGCCCTGGTTCTGGCAATTTACTTTTACTTAATTTACAGAAACAACGCCAAATATCAAAGGACAACAACACGAAAAAGTATTCTTACCATCATTGCTTTGATATTTTTCGCTCTGCCTTTTTTTGGTGCCCTTTTACATTTTTGTATGATGGTAATTTCGGGAGAACTGTTTGGTAAATGGAAACGCTCGGGCAATTATCAAACGTATGATTCCGGCACAAGTTATTATTCGTCTTCCGACTCATCCTCCTCATCTTCATGGAGCGATTCATCGTCAGACTCCGGCTCCAGTTTTGACGGCGGGGGTGGTGGCGACTCAGGCGGAGGTGGCAGCAGCAGTGATTGGTAGGATTTTAAGCAAAGTTTTCTCTAATTGCTTTGCAATATTTTTTTTATTTGTTTCAGAACGCACTTTAAGTTTCACTACAAGCAACGATAGTTTTTTATTTTGCTTATTGTTTTTGGTTTTTTTAGCCAGGCTTAAATATTTTGAAATGTTTGTAGAGATGAATTTTTCAAGTTCCTGAGCAAATATTACCGAATCGTGCCACTTACCAATTTTTTCTTCGAGTGTTTTTATCTTTTTGTATTGTATGTTTAAAGTTTTATCGTGCAACAAACTTTCTAAAAGCTTAGTAATGGCTTTAATATCCTTCAATTTTTTTCTTATTTCGTGAAAACTTTCATCGCTGGTAGCACCGGGAATCACGGCCCTGATCTCGTTATATATAGAGCCAATATATTCTTTTGACCTTTTATTGATGGATTTACCTTTTTCTTTTTTAAAGTAGCGAATGATGTTTTTCTGTTTTTTCTCAAATTTTTTGCGGTCAAAATCTTTAAGCTCTTTTATAAAAAGTTCTTTTTTTTGCTGCTCTTCTTTTTTTAAATAAAGAACAAAGGGAGACAGTATTTTTATTGGAAGGGCTTTGGTTAATTTAAGATTGAGTGCGGTGGTCCGCATTTCTCCGGCTGCATCAAAAAGCGGCGAAATTATTTTCTGTACTTTTTTCCTGCTAAATTTATTTTTGGATAAAACTTCTAAGAACCTGTATAACGAACGCAATTGTTTAATGTCTACCCGCAGTTTGTGAACAACCTCTTCATTAAGGTTTTTGGCCTCTTTAATATGTTTATAAAAAGACGTTAAGTGTTCTTTATAAATTCCGGATATGGTTTTCGTATTGCCCATTCTTTGAAAGGCACAAATCCTGTGCCATATAAATTAAAGCCCTTCTAACAAAGTATCGTCAACAAGGTTTGGTAATGTTATTTTTAAATTAGGCGTGCGTTCCATTTCGCGCTTAATGGCAAATAAAGCCTCATCATTACGGGCCCATGCACGGCGCGAGATACCGTTGTTCACATCCCAAAACAACATTTGTTCTAATCGCCTTTCTGCATCGGCACTTCCATCCAGTACCAAACCAAAACCGCCGTTTATCACTTCGCCCCAGCCAACGCCTCCACCGTTGTGCAGGCTTATCCAGGTTGCACCACGAAAAGCGTCGCCCACAAAATTTTGTACGGCCATATCTGCCGTAAATTTTGAGCCGTCGTAAATGTTTGATGTTTCGCGATACGGGCTATCTGTGCCGCTTACATCATGATGATCTCTTCCCAGCACAACAGGCGCAGAAATCTTTCCTTCTTTAATGGCTTTGTTAACGGCTTTTGCAATTTTTATCCGCCCTTCACTATCGGCATATAGGATGCGGGCCTGCGAGCCAACTACCAGGTTATTTTGCTGCGCATCTTTTATCCAAACAATGTTGTCGTGCAACTGTTGTTTAATTTCATTAGGGGCGGTTTTGTAGATCTCTTCAAGTACCTGCTGTGCCAGTTTATCTGTAATAGCAAGATCTTCGGGTTTTGCAGAGGTACACACCCATCTAAACGGACCAAAACCAAAATCAAAACACATTGGGCCTAAAATGTCCTGAACATAACTTTTGTATTTAAACTCTCCGGCCTCTTTGTTGGCAAATACATCGCCACCAGCCCTCGATACCTCTAAAAGAAAAGCGTTGCCGTAATCAAAAAAGTACATGCCTTTTGCAGTTAAAGCATTTACCGCATTAATATGGCGCACCAGTGTTTTTTGAACTTCTTTTTTAAATTGCTCCGGTTGTTCAGCCATCATTTTATTACTGTCTTTAAGCGAAAAGCCGGCAGGGTAATAACCCCCGGCCCAAGGGTTGTGCAACGATGTTTGGTCGCTGCCAATATCTACCGGCATGTTTTCTTTTACCATACGCTCCCAAAGATCGACCACATTGCCTTCGTAAGCCAAACTTACCGCTTCTTTATTTTGTTGTGCGGTTTTTGTACGTGCAATTAATTTATCGAGGTCAGAAAAAACTTCATCTACCCAACCTTGGTTGTGACGTGTTTTTACAGCCTTCGGGTTTATTTCGGCGGTAATAGAAACCAGGCCCGCAATTTTTGCCGCTTTGGGTTGCGCGCCACTCATACCACCCAGCCCACAGGTAACAAATAATTTTCCTTTACGGTCGGCCTCGGTTTTAAATTTTTTACGCGCGGCATTCATAACGGTTATGGTTGTGCCGTGTACAATACCCTGCGGCCCAATATACATAAAACTTCCGGCTGTCATTTGGCCGTATTGCGTTACGCCCAATGCATTAAATTTTTCCCAGTCGTCGGGCTTGCTGTAATTGGGTATCATCATACCATTGGTAACCACAACACGTGGCGCATCTTTATGCGAAGGAAACAAGCCCATAGGATGGCCGCTGTATAATACAAGCGTTTGTTCATCGGTCATATTAGCCAGGTATTGCATGGTTAATAAGTATTGTGCCCAGTTTTGAAAAACAGCGCCATTGCCACCGTAGGTAATTAATTCGTGTGGATGTTGTGCTACCGCATAATCTAAATTATTACTAAGCATGTGCATGATAGCGGCTGCCTGCAGGCTTTTGTGCGGGTATTCTAAAATTGGCCTTGCGTAAATCTTATAATCGGGCCTAAAGCGGTGCATATAAATGCGGCCGTATGTTTTTAGTTCCTGTGCAAATTCTTTTGCTAAAGTGGCATGATGTTTCGCATCAAAATAACGCAGTGCATTTCTAACCGCTAATTTTTTTTCGTCGGCACTTAAAATATCTTTGCGCTTAGGCGCGTGGTTAATAGTAGTTTCGTATGGTTTTTCTGCTGGTAATTGCTGAGGTATGCCCTGCAAAATAAGTTCTTTAAATGAAATGCTTGTGGTTGTTGACATAATTTTTTTATTTCTTAGGATTGTCTTTAATAAAATTGCCGGTTTTTTTATCGTAGCCGTATGGGCAATGCCTGCAGCCGCTTTTACAGCAATAGCCGCGCTTTAAATGATACTTTTCGGTAAACACAATATAGCCTTCGGCACTGTAATAAAAATCTTCGGGGTCTAATTCTTTCTTAAACATTTATGTAAAGATAAGGATTCTAATAAAAAATTATGCTTTTTGGGCGTGCCCCCTTTGGGCCGGGCTATTTCGGGCTTCGCTTCGCTCCGGCTTTTTGCCTTAGCAGGCAAAAGAGCTAAACCCTGCATATCCCTCACGCAAAACCCGGGCGGCTTTACCACAAAATGTTTAGATCGAAAAGCGCGGCCGCCCCTAAATAAAAAAGCCTCACATATGTAAGGCTCTTTATTATTAATAGGAATAAACTATTACTCTA
Organism: Bacteroidia bacterium; assembly: GCA_044226875.1. Classification (GTDB taxonomy): domain Bacteria; phylum Bacteroidota; class Bacteroidia; order B-17B0; family Aurantibacillaceae; genus Aurantibacillus. Next base: position 987,951 of record JBGAGD010000001.1, on the reverse strand, counting down.
CCCGTTTAATAGTACAACCAATAGATTTTGTTTCCTGAGTTTTAGGGGTTTCGCTTTTTAGCAAAGCATTTAAGGCGTCTTTAAGATATGGCGCTTTAACCGCAGCCGCATCTTTCACATTATCATCAATAGCGCCTTTGTATACCAGGCCTTTGGTATTAAATAAAAAACATTGTGGTGTGCGTGTAGCACCAAAAGCGTTTGCTAAAGCACTTTTTTCGTCTACCGCGTATACGCATCTTAATTTTTGCGCAGCAAAATATTTCGACATTTCGTCAAAACTGTCGTCTTCAGCGCGTTGTGCTTCGTTACTGTTTATTAGAGCACAGCCAATGCCGTTAGCCAAACAAAAATCAGAATATTCTTTTATGCGGGCTTCGCTTAATTTTACATAAGGGCAGGTATTGCAGCTAAAAATTACCAATAAACCTTTCGCGGTTTTAATGTCGTTTAACGAAACAGTTTTACCGCTTACATCTTTCATTTTATAATCGGCCTGCGGTATGGCAGCATTAATAGCCAGCTCTTCGGGTGGCGAATTAATAAAAGATACAGCCGTTAAACCAATAACAGCTAATGATAAACCAACGATCAAATTTTTCATAGTATTAAATTTACAAAATTTCGGGCAAAGCATGAATTTTAGCCTGGTTATTTTAACATATAATCTGTAAAAAGAAGCTGTTTTTATGAATATTGCGTTAAAAGGTTAATATTTACTTAATATCTGTAAAATAGGATACAAGCATAAATGTTCTAAATTTGTTATGCACTTAAATAAAAAGTGAACACCCTAAAGGAATTTTGACTTTTGTTCAAAAGCAAAAGAATCCTTAACCGCTTTGTTTTATAAACCCGAAGTTGTTGCAATGATCTGTTTAAAACCGGTGATATACGTTTTTGCATGCTGTATATTTTTTATGAATATACAGGCGCAAACCATAACCGGTTTTGTTAGCCGCAAGCCGGTGTCAGCGGCCGAAAACTGTGGCTGTTCGGGTTGTAACGATGCTGCTTATGCGGGAAGTGTTGATTATCCTGATGCTAACGGGGCATGTGGCACAACCGAGCCTTCTGCCGGAACAGGAAATTGCAGTACACAATCAAGATCTGCCATTATAGTTATACCTGCTGGCTGCACAGTAACTGTAAGCGGCGGGGTTGGCGACAGGGCAGGCTGTTCGGGTGCCGGCGCAGGTGCCGGGCTCGATGCGGGAGACCAATTTAGTATAGTTGGTAGTTTAGGTACAACCAATTGCAATTCGGGAGTGCAAACAGCGGGTGGCAACACCAGTGTTTTTGTTGGGCCATATACGCAGGTGGGCGGCCAGGTATCTTTTAACTTAACATCCAACAGGGTATCTGAATTACTAACCTATACCATTGTATACAGCGCTGTTGGTTGCACGCCAAGCCCTTTACCCTTACAGCTTTTAAGTTTTACCGCCGATGTGGATAAGGACGAAATAAATTTAAAATGGTCAACCGTATCAGAAAAACATATGCTCGGGTATGAGGTAGAGTATTCTTTTGATGCCGTTAGCTTTCAGAAGCAAACGCGTGTTGCCGCGGCCGGCAATATTTACGATGTAAATTATTACAACAGTATAATTCCAAATAATTTTGGAACCCGGAACGTTTATTTCCGCTTAAAATTAATGAATAAAGACGACAGCTATTCATACTCTCCTATTTTAAGCCTTGCGGATATAGATATGGATGACCTTGCCATAATGCCCAATCCATCAGCAACAGGAGATATTATAATAAGATCCGACAAAAGAAAAGAAACAAATTCTGTTTTAAGGATCCTTAACGGCACAGGTAATATCATTTATGAAAACGGCTTAAAGTCGCCCGAAGACTATGTAGATCTTAAAAAATTTGGCAAAGGCATTTACTTTTTTTATTTAATTAACAATCAAAAAACTACTTTTAAAAAAGTAGTTTACCACTAGTTGTTTTAGTATGGTTGCGGCTTTTAGGCCATTTAAGCAAAACAATAATTTTATAAAAAGCCAATTGTTTATTTCTAGTAACGTAAACCTTAATACGGATTATAGTTTTACTGACATTTACACTATTGGAAAACACCACCGAAATAACTCCTGGAAAAAATTCAGTTCTTAAACGCCTTGTAAAATTATTTTTTTACTTATCAGTTACGTTCATTCTTATTTGTGGCGCCTTAATAGGTTTGTTATTTATTTATCAGGACGAAGTAAAGGCGGTTTTACTGGGAGAATTAAATAAACACCTTAGATCTGAAGTAGCCATCGATCCGAAAAACATAGATCTTACTATTATAAAAACATTTCCTGATTGTTCAATGGAATTTAAAAATGTTTTAATGTTGGAAGCGCTACAGGTAAAAAAAAGAGACACACTTGTGTTTGCCGAACAACTTAACCTGCATTTTAATATCAGCGACCTTTGGAACAAAAAATACAATATCAAAAAAATAACACTTAAAAATGCAATAGCAAAGCCGGGTTTAACTAAAGAGGGAAAACCGAATTACATTTTTTGGGAGGAGTCATCTTCAAAAAGTAAAAACGATTCTATCAATTTTAATTTGAACCTTATAAAACTCGAAAACTGCCATGTAATTTACCGCGACAAAAAAAGAGTGTTCAAAACAGATCTTTCGATAAAAGACCTAAGCTTTAACGGAAATTTTAGCGATGCAGAATATGATCTGAGCTCAAAAGGAAGGATCCTTATCAACCAGATTGCTGCCAGTAAAAAAAACTTTCTTAAAAACAAGAATTGTAATTTAGATATCAACCTTATTGTAAAAGGCAATAATTATTTATTTGATAGAACAAATATAAGCCTTAACAGTATGCTCTTTAATTTGAGCGGCGATTTCATATATGGAGACAGTCTTCAAAAAATGAATATAAATTATGAAGCTTCTAACTTGGATATTGCCACCGTTATGTCTTTATTGCCCGAAGAGCAAAAACAAAAAGCAAGCGATTATAAAAGCGAAGGAAATTTTTACGCCAAAGGAAATTTTAATTACGCCAATAAAAACGATTTTAATGTACAGAGCGAATTCGGTATTAAAAACGGCGAGGTAACTTACAAACCAAACTCAATTACCGCTACAAATATCAATATAGAAGGGAAATTCAATTACTCAAATAAACGATCTAACCTTGATCTTACAAATGTGTATTTAAAACTAAATAACGACGAGCTGAAAGGAAATCTATCCATAAACGATCTTTCAAATCCGTTAATTCATTGTGTGGTTGACGCAACGGCCAATCTCGAAAACCTGCAAAGCTTTTGGCCAATAGATACTTTAAGTAAATTAAAAGGCACGCTAAAAATAAGTTCAGAAATAGAGGGATTGTTAAGCGACCTGAAGGATCAAACCTTTTCAACCAAAGTAAAAATAGATCTTGATGCCAATGTAACTAATCTTGAAGCACAATTTAAGAATGATGAAACCATTTTTGCGGTTGAGAATTGCTCTGTTATTGCTAAAGAAAGGGAGGTGGAAGTAAAAGACCTTAAACTGAAAAGAGGGAGCTCTGATATAACACTAAATGGAAAACTGCCGGGGATCTTTAATTATTTGTCAGATAAAACGGCACCACTTATAATTACCGGAAACCTGTTCTCTAACTATATAAAGTTAGAAGATTTTATGCTAAAATATAAATCTTCTCAAGACCGGTCAGCGCCGCTTATTCCAAAAAACATACAATTTAAATTAAATGCAGCCATAGCAAAATTCAGTTACGAAAAATTTGAAGCACAGTCGATCACCGGAGAGATAGAAATTAAAAACCAAAAAGCGATTGTAAGTGATATGAAGCTTAGCACCATGCAGGGAGAAGCCGAAATAGACGCTTATGCAGATAACTCCAACAGCAAACTGGAAGTGGTATTACAAAGTAAGTTAAACAACATAAACATAAGTACCATGTTTACCCAATTAAACGATTTTGGGCAAACAACATTAAAAGAAAACAACATTAAAGGCTTAGCTACTGCCGGTATTGAATTTTCGGGCACCTGGAGCAATGCGCTGGAAGCAGACCTTAGCTCAATACGATCAAACATAAATTTAACGATCGATAAAGGCGAACTCATTGATTTTAAGCCTTTGTTAAGCCTATCTAAATTTGTAGATATTCAGGATCTACAGAAAATAAAATTTTCAAGTTTGCAAAGCGTTATTGAGATAAAAGACAAAACCATTTTTTTACCAAGCACTTCCATTAAAAATTCGGCTTTGAATATTATTTTCTGGGGCTCACACACATTTAATAACGATATTAATTATCATATAGAATTACTGATCAGCGATCTTTTGGCCAGGAAACGCAAAAATAAAGATGCCGAAGAGTTTGGCCCGGTAGAGAATGATCCGGACAACAAACGCAGCGCCTTTATCTTAATGACTGGCACAGTGGACAAACCCATAATAAAATACGACAGGAAAGGCCTTAAAGAGAATATTAAAAAAGACCTTAAAGAAGAAAAACAAAACATAAAACAGTTGCTGAAAGAAGAATTCGGGCTGTTTAAAAAAGATTCTGTTTCTGCAAAAAAGAAAGACAATGCCAACCAAAACTTTGAATTGGAAAAACCCAACAATAATCAGCCAAAAAAGACGTTAGAGCCTAAGAAGAAGAAGGAGGATGACGAAGATTTTTAAACCGTAGAGATAAGATCGGTTATACCTGTTCGCAAAATAAAGTTTATCTTTATAAAAGATGAGTATCTATAACAAGAAACAAAGTTGGAAATTGGGCCTGGCTGCTTCGGCTTTACTAATTATTATTGCCTCGTTGTGGTATACCCGTAATCTTGTAAAAAAGATCTCTAAGAACGAAAAAGAAAAGGTAGAACTATGGGCCAAGGCCGTTCAAAAAAAAGCCAATCTTGTAAAATTTACAAACGAACTGTTCGAAAAAATTAAAACCGGCGAACGCAAAAAAGCTGAGTTATATGCCGAGGCAACAAAACAATTGAGCGCCGATGCCCAGGATGTATCTTTTGTTTTAAAAGTATTGCAGGAAAACACGTCGGTGCCGGTGATCTTAACCAACGAACGAGATGAGATCCAGATCTCGAGAAATCTTGATTCTACAAAGGAAAAAGACAAAGAGTATTTGCAGGAGCAATTGCAGATCATGAAAAGTTTGTACGAGCCTGTAGAAATTGATGTTTATAAAGGCATAAAACAAAGGCTGTATCATAAAGACAGTCGCGTGTTTAGCGATATTAAACTCGTATTTGATAGTTTAATCAAATCATTTATTACCGAAGTAGTTGTTAACTCGGCCGCCGTACCGGTAATTTACACTAACAAAGCGCAGGATACCGTTATTGCTAAAGGCGGAAAGATAGATACCACACAAATAGATTCACCTGAAAAGTTAAAACAAAAACTGGCTGAGCTTTCTTCAGAAAATACACCAATAGAGATCGATCTTGGCGAAGGCACTGTAGATTATATTTTTTACGCCCCATCTGAATTATTAACGCAACTTAAGTATTACCCATATGTACAGTTTGGTGTAATAGGTTTATTTTTATTAATTGCTTACATACTTTTTAGCACTGCGCGAAAGGCAGAGCAAGACCAGGTATGGGTTGGTATGAGTAAAGAAACCGCCCACCAGTTAGGAACACCGCTTTCGTCGCTTATGGCCTGGAACGAGCATTTGAGGGCTAGCGGAGTGGATGAGAACATTGTGAACGAAATGCAGCAGGATGTGAAGCGTTTAAACACTATTACCGATCGTTTTAGTAAAATTGGTTCGCAACCTACATTGGTTCCATCTAATATTAACGAAGTGCTTACCGAAGCTGTAGAATATTTAAAACACCGCACATCAAAAAACACAAAATATACTTTAAAATTACCCGAAGAAAACTTGCAGGTTAATCTATGCGTTCCTCTATTTGAATGGGTGATAGAGAACATTTGTAAGAATGCAGTTGACGCCATGGAAGGGAAAGGAGACATAGAAGTTGCTTTGATAGATGTGCCCGAAGGATTATACGTGGATATTTCCGATACCGGAAAAGGCATTCCAAAATCAAAATTTAAAACCGTGTTCGAACCTGGTTACACTTCTAAACAAAGAGGCTGGGGCCTTGGCTTAAGTTTGTGTAAACGCATTATCGAAATTTACCACAGCGGAAAGATCTTTGTTTTAAAAAGTGAGATCAATAAAGGAACAACGTTTAGAATTGTTTTGAAAAGAGAATAGTTGGGGGGTGCAAATAACCAAAATCTAAATTAAAATTTTAAGCGATAGATAATTGCTTCCAAATATCTTTTTGTTTTTATTTCTGTTACAACTTCAAATTTGTTTTCTGAAAAAGCCTGTTTATACATTGGGTTCATGTATACGATCCGGGTTTCTGAAGTTGTTGACATAATGATTTTTTCCAATACTCTTTTCAAAACATCTTCGTTAAAAGGATTAAATAAAAAATAAACCGTGGGTATGTTTTGGTAATTATATTCCAACGCGTTGGCGTGAATAAATCTTATCTGCGATGTTTTTCTTTTTAATGTATAATTTTTCAAATTTTCATTCGCAGCATCAATCAATTCCTTATCCAGTTCAATGCCGGTTAAATTATTGTACCCGTAATGCTCTGCCACAAATATTGGGCGGCCTTTACCACAGCCAATATCAACAAAATCAAAATGTTTTGTCTGTGGCGCCATATATTCAAATATCCTGAACAGAACAAGATACCCCGACCCCTGGTAATGAAAAAACTCTGTCGAATCACTTTTTTTAATAGACGAAGTGCTTATTCCGTATTCTTTTTCGTTTTTTGCCTCTGCCCCGCCAAGCCTTATGGTATTTATAAGTCCGCGTAATGCCACCGAACGAAAGAAGTAGTAGATATAGATAAAAATTTTCAAAGCAAAGGCTTTTTAATGTTACGCAAAATTAATACCTTCATAAACATATTTCTAAACAAATTATGAAATAGGTTATTATGAAAATTGATCTGGAAGCGGAGCGTAAGGAAATTTTAAACCGGTATAAAATCTTAATTAAAGCCTGCAAGCGCCGGTTAGAAAAAGGTGACAAAGAAATTATCCGTAAAGCTTTTGAAGTTGCTGTTGAAGCTCATAAAGAAATGCGCCGTAAAAGCGGCGAACCCTATATTTACCACCCCATTGCTGTAGCACAAATTTGCGCCGAAGAAATTGGCCTCGGTGCCACCGGCATTGTTTGCGCCCTTTTGCATGATACTGTTGAAGATACAGACCTTACCCTTGATGATGTAAAAGGATTGTTTGGCGAAAAGGTAGCGCAGATCATTAACGGACTGACAAAAATTTCGGGAGTAATAGATAATACATCTTCTATCCAGGCGGAGAATTTCAGAAAAGTTCTCTTAACCATGAGCGAGGATATTCGCGTGATCTTAATTAAACTGGCCGACAGGTTGCATAACATGCGTACGCTGGAACATATGAAGCGTGAGAAGCAACTTAAAATAGCCAGCGAAACCCTTTTCTTATACGCACCCTTAGCGCACCGTTTAGGGTTAAACAACATTAAAACCGAACTTGAAGATCTTGGTTTAAAATATACCAACTCCGAAGGCTATTATGATATTGCGGTTAAACTACAGGAAACAGAGCCCGAGCGCAAACGTTTTGTGCAAAAATTTATTGAGCCTTTAAAAGAGATCTTAATTGAACAAGGCTTTAAATTTAAAATTTTTGGCCGGCCAAAATCTATTTACAGTATTTATAATAAAACAAAAACAAAAGGGGTGGCGTTCGAAGAAATATATGATCTCTTCGCTATTCGAATTGTTATTGATACACCACTGGATCACGAGAAGTCGGATTGCTGGAAAGTATATTCGATCATTACCGATTTTTATCATCCAAGTCCTGAACGTTTGCGCGATTGGATAAGTACGCCAAAAAGCAACGGGTACGAGAGTTTACATACAACAGTTATGGGCCCCGAAGGTAAATGGGTGGAAGTGCAGATCAGAACAGTGAGAATGGACGAACTCGCCGAAAAAGGTTACGCCGCACACTGGAAGTATAAAGATAGCGCTGCTGATAAAGAAAATAATTTAGAGAACTGGCTTCAGCGTATTCGTGAAATGCTCGAAAACCCCGATCCAAATGCGTTAGAGTTTATGGATGACTTTAAGCTGAATTTATTTAGCGATGAGTTATTTGCATTTACGCCCAAAGGCGATATGAAAACCTTACCGGTTGGCGCTACCGCCCTGGATTTTGCATTCGAGATCCACACAAAAGTAGGCGAGCAATGCATTGGGGCTAAGGTAAATTTTAAACTGGTGCCATTAAGCTACGAAATAAAAAGCGGCGATCAGATAGAAATTCTTACCAGCAACAAACAAACACCAAAAGAAGATTGGCTTGGTTTTGTTATTACCGCTAAAGCAAAATCAAAAATAAAGAGCAGTTTAAAAGAACAACGTAAAAAAGTTGCAGAAGAAGGAAGGGAGATCATGGAGCGTAAGTTCTACAAGAATAAACTGGATTTTACGTTACAAAACGTAAACGATTTTTGTGCGTTCTTAAAAATTCCTTCATCGCAGGAATTATTTTACCGCGCTGCTTTAGGAAATGTGGATGTAAAAGAGATAAAAGAATTTGTTCGTTTTAAGAACAGTCCCGTAAAACCCGGGCGTAAGGCAGCAACTCCAAAAATAGAACAATTAGTTACCAACGCCCGCGGAAGCAGCGATATGCTGGTTATTGGCGACGACATGCAAAAACTGGACTATAAGTTATCACCATGTTGCAACCCTATTCCGGGTGATGACGTGTTTGGGTTTATTACTGTTGGCGAGGGCATAAAGATTCACCGTGTTAATTGCCCTAATGCTATTAAACTTCTTTCCAATTATGCTTACCGTGTTGTAAAAGCAAAATGGATGAACGATCAGCTTATATCCTTCCTTGCCGGTATAAAGATTATTGGCACGGATGAATTAGGTTTGGTAAATAATATCACCAAAATTATTTCGGGCGAAAATAATATAAATATGCGCTCTATTAAATTTGATACGGATGACGGGCTTTTTGAAGGCACGATCATGATCTATGTACACGATACAAAACACCTCAATCATTTAATGGAGATCCTTAAAAAAGTAAAAGGGGTAACAAAGGTTGAACGGATTGATGAAAAAGGTTAACGCTTACCGGGTTTTATTTCGCGGGCCTTTAACTTTTTTGCAGGGTTGCCCTGGTAGATCCAGTTGGCTTCTAAAGAACTTGTAGCAATGCTGCCAACCGTTAGTAAACTGTGGCTGCCTAATCTTACACCCGGGCAAATTACCGTTTTAGCGCCGGCCCAGGCACCTTCTTCTAATGTAATTTCACCAACAAGCAGGTCGAAGGTTGTTCTTTTGTAATTATGATTTCCGCATAAAAGCATGGCACCCTGCGAAACGCAGGAGTGATCTTTTAAAGTTACTTTGGCAAGGTTATCGATCCACGCCTGTTCACCTATCCAAACATGATCGCCAATTACCAGGTGCCATGGATATTTGATAGAAACGTGTGGTTTTATAATAACACCTTTGCCAACTTTGGCACCAAACATACGTAACAAAACACGTTTAGGCCCGTAAAAAGGATAAGCCGATTTAAAGAAAATGTAATTAACAAAGTACCATAGTGCCCGCACAATAAGATTTCTGCCGGGTTTATACCATTCGTTATCAAAACTGGAAAGATCAGTTTTTAATTCCATTAAACAAGCTTTTATATAAGTTTATACTTTTAGCTATTTCTATTTTACCGCTAATATAGTTATTTGCGGCATTGCTTTTTTGTGAAAATTCTTCCTGGTTTAACCTGGCCATGGTTACAATGGCGTCAACAAATTTTTCCTTATTGTTTAAACTCAACGCAAAACCGCAATTATTTTGTTCCAGGTCGCTCCACGGTGTTTGATCGCTGATAATGGCCGGGCAGCCGGATAATAAACTCTCTACAATAGAATGCCCAAAATTTTCATTTAATGTTGGAAGGAACAACGCGTTGTAATTTTTGATGGTATCCTGAACCTCATTAAAAGCCAGTTCTTTTTTATAGGCCACTGTTATATTTTCTGGCAAGCGCTCTATAAGTTGTTTACATCTGTTCCAATAATCCTGGTTTTCGATATTACCATAAATATCATAAGTAACGCTTATATCCTTTGGTATCTGGTTTAAAACCTCTAAAGCAAAATGAAGGTTTTTAACTTCAGAAATCCGCGAGAGAAAAAAAAGATTTAACCCGTTTACTTTTTTTACAGAGGTGTTTTTGAGTATAACACCAGAATTTAAATTGGAAGCTACAGTAATTTTTGCCGATGCGAAGCGGGCCTTAATGTCTGTTGCTTCCTGTTTATTGGTAGCATGAAAGTAAACATGTTTATACCAACCAAATAATTTGGCAGAAGTTAGATAAATATTTTTTTTGAACGACTTGAGGCTTAGCGCACCTTTGCTTAACATGCCTCTTGGCGCCAGCAAAATGGGGGCGGTTATCAATTTCCTGTTTTTTAAGCGAATGATATTTATCGAAAAAGGAAATGACCAAAAACTATTCAGGTAAATAACGGCAGGGTCAATTTCTTTCAATAATAAAAGCACATTGTCTGCGGTCATTTTTTCATCGGTAAAGTAATAATAGTTTACTTCATCTTTTTGGAAGAGTTTGTTTGCTGTGATTTCGGTATACTCCACCGTGCCCCCAAGATCTTTATTGGTAGTAATGATATAAAAATCGAAATAATCCTTTAATAATGATACCATCGAAAACACCGACCGCACCGGGCCGCCGGCTTTTGTACCCGGTAAATACCAGTGCATAAAAATCACTATTTTGGATTTATTCAAAATGCTTACGTTAATAGTTTATTTTCCTTTATCCAATTGTTTAATACTACAATATGCCATATCCTGCTCCAGCTAACGGTTTTGTCGTTATTTAAGAAACGCTGCCACAAGCGTTGTACTTCCGTTCTATTACAAAAATCGTAATTCGAAAACTCTGTAATGTTTTTTTCGCAGAAAGATTTTAAATTTGTTTTTAGCCAATGCTGCCACGGCAATGTAAAACCCATTTTTGGCCGGTTAACTATTTCGCCGGGCAATAGCTCGCCTAAAGAATCTATCAATAATTTTTTTGGTGTATGCGGATATTTTTTTTCATCATTAACACTCAACACAAAATCGATCAGCCGGTAGTCCAGGAAAGGTTCTCTAACCTCAAGGGCCACTGCCATGCTCATTTGGTCGGCATCGCGAAGTAATACGTTCTGCAAATAAGTGGTTATTTCGGCAATAGAAACTGCGCTTAATAAATGATCTTTTACCTGAGGTATTTCTGAAACTATCTGGTTTATATGCGTATAAGGGTTTACACTTTTTAAAAGGCCTGAAAGTTCTTTTTCAGTAAATACACTTCTGCTTAAAGGATAAGCCGAATTAAAATTTATTTTTTCCTGGCTTAACAGCTCCTCAATTTTATTGCCGGCAATAGATCTTTTTCTTTTTTGAATAACAAAGCCGGCGGCTTTACGGCTAAAACCGGGCAACGCATTTAGCCACGATTTTTTTTGAAGTTCCGCCATACGTTTAAAAACATCGTAACCGGCAAAAAGTTCATCGCCGCCAATGCCGCTTAACGCCATGGTAACCCCAGCCTGTTTGGTTGCTTTTGAAACAATGTAGGTATTTGGCCCATCGCCGCTTGGATGATCTGTAGCCAAAAGCGCTTCGGGTAATTGTTTTAAAAAATCATCAGGTGTTAATTTAATTTCGTGATGTTGAGTATTAAATTTTTGTGCAATAAGCTTTGCGTATTTCGACTCGGAAAATTCACTTTCGTCAAAACTTATATTAAAGGTTTGTATCTTTTCTGAACTTACTTTGCTCATTAAGCCAACAATGGCGCTTGAATCTATACCTCCCGAAAGAAAAGCGCCAAAAGGCACATCGGCCACCAGGCGGCGGTGTACAGATTGTGTTAAGAGCTCATTTACCTTAAAACAGGTGTCGGTATAATTTAAATCTGTTTGTTGTTTCAGGGATTTGTTAACCGAATAATATTCTGTTATGCTGGCTTTATTATTATGAAATTCTAAATAATTTCCGGGCATCAAAACTTTTACACCTTTTATAATGGTATTTGGTGCAAAAACAGTTTGGTACATCATGTACTCTGCCAGCACGTCTTTATTTAAAGCAAAAGATTTTAGTTTGGAGTGTATGATCGGCCTTGTTTCGCTCGAAAACATCAAGCCTTCATCACCATAATAATAATACAAAGGTTTTACGCCAAGGCGATCCCTGGCAATGGTCAGTTTTTTTTCAACGGTATCATAAATAGCAAATGCATACATGCCGTTGAACAGTTGAAGGCATTTTGTACCGTGGCGGATAAAGGCCGCTAAAATCACTTCGGTATCTGTATTGGTCTTAAAAAAATACGGCTGCTCGTTTGAGCCGTGTGAAGCGCGTTGAAGATCTAATTTTAATTCTTTATAGTTATATAATTCGCCGTTATAAACAATTACATAACGTTTATCATTTGAAAAAAAGGGCTGGTTGCCATCTGCGCTCAGGTCAATTATCGAAAGGCGCCTGTGGCCAAGCGCAATTTGCCCCTCTGCCCAAACGCCATCATTATCAGGCCCCCGGTGACTGAGGGTTAAATTCATTTTTTGAACAATATCTTTTTTTTGTTCGGTAGATTGCAGATCAGATATGAAGCCGTTTATGCCACACATAATTTATTTTAGCCCCGTAGATTTTAAAAAGCGTTCATCGTGCATCATTAATTTGATCCCTTCTTCTATACTTACCAGGTTTTTATTCAGTATCTCAAGCATTTTTTTATTATCCGGCTGTCTACGCGTCATATCACCTTCTTTAAGGGGTGGCAGGTGAATTATTTTTGAAGAAGAGCCTGTTATTTTTATGGTAAGTTCTGCCAGGTCTTTAATGGTCATTAATTTGTCGTTGCCAATATTAATAACATCGTTCACTAATAAATGTTCTTCAAATATTTTAACGCAAACATTTACCGTATCATCTACATAAGTAAAGGTGCGCGTTTGCATACCATCGCCATAAATGGTAATGTCTTTATTTTTTAACGCAGAGGATAAGAACCGCGAAACAACAAAATCTGTACTTTGGTTAGGGCCGTATGTATTAAAGAAACGAAAAATGGTATAGGGCAAGTGAAACGATTGCCAGTAGCTTCTGAAAAAACACTCGCCAACATTTTTAACTACAGCATAAGGCACTCTCGAGTTTAGCGGGGTTCTGTATTCATTTTGCGGGAGCTCAACGGGTTCGCCATATACTTCTGAACTGGATGAAAAATAAACATGTTTAACCGAAGTGTTCTTAGAAAGGTTTAAAATATTCTTTATTCCTTCAATGTCATTTAAAACGTCTATCGGATTTTCCTGTGTTCTTAAAACGCCAACCACTGCGGCAAAGTGAAAAACGTAATCAAAATGGTAAGAGAGCATCACCGACCCGAGATCACTCGGATTATTTACATCTCCGTTAATAAATTTCCAGTTAGTGTAGTTCGATGATGGTAATTTTGAAAGAAAACCTGTAGAAAGGTTATCTATAATAACAACAAAGTTCTTTGGGTTGCTTATCAGCTTTTCAACCAAAGCGCTACCTATGTTGCCGGCGCCCCCGGTAACCAATATTTTAGTTCGCTCCATTTTGATATAGTTTGATAAAATTGCCGGCCCAGATTTCGGGTGTAAGTGTAGCCGAAATTTTGGAACTGTAATTTGACATTAAGATAAGTTCTTCCGGCGACATATCAATAATTTTGCGAAGATTTATTTTTAGCGCTTCTTTATTACCGGCTTCAATAATAAAGCCATTTTTACCATCTTCTAAAAAAGAATCGATAGCGCCTACTTTGTTTGAACAGATCATAGGAAAGCCTGCGGCTGCGTATTCGTGTACCACCACACCCCAGGGTTCAAATACACTGGGCAAAACAAAAACACCGGTTTGTTCAATAATACTTTTAAGCTCTTCCGGCTGTTTAAAACCAAAGTGTTTTATTTTGGGATGTTGAACCGGTGCAATATTTCCTGTTCCAATGCACCACAATTCCCAATCTGAAGGACTTTCTTTTTGAATTTCAATAAAAGTGTCCCAGAGCTCTTGTATGCCTTTTTCTTTTACATAGCGACCGGCAAACAAAAAACGTTTTGGAAAAGACCTTTGCTTTTGCGCTTTGGTTTGTTCAAAAAGGTTATTAAATAAATGATAATCGCAGCAATAGAGTCCTTTAGAAATATGTTTTTCAGAAAAACCCAGTTTTTTTGCAAAAGTAAATTGTAAACTTCCCGGAACAAATACACTTTTTAGATAAGGCTTAAGTGTTAACCTGAAATAAACGCAACCCAGTATTTGTTTTAGCGAACCCTTCCATTGGTTATCTATGCCTAAGATGCAGTTTTTTACGCCACTTTTTTTTATTACAGCCAGGTATGGTTTATAGATCCAGCCACCCAAAAAAATCACATCGGGAGCAAACTTTTTAGTTTCGAGTAATAATTCACCGGTAGTAAAATTACTTCTGTCTTTAATTGTAATATTTGAATGGAGGCCATTAAATTCAAAAGGTGCGTTTGGATTGATCTCTTTACAAAAAACTGTAATTGAAAAGCCATGATCTTTAGCCAGAACGTTTAGGCAGTTTACAAAGTACCAGGCTAACTCTTCATATAAAACAAGTATCTTCACCTTTTTAGCTTTACAAATATAAGATTTTTGGCATAGGGGTATACAACATTATCATTAAGCCTTGGTACCGCTAAGTAGTTTGCGGTGTTGCCTCGGCAACTTTTGTTGTTTTATCCAACTCTTCAACGTATTTATTGTATGAGACTTTATTATAAAAATACATCCAGCCGTAAAAGAAGAAACCGTTATACGTGTAATTTCCCTGCCGTAAATAAGTAAGAAGAATGAGAACTAAAAGGCCATTGCTGATGAGCCAGTAATCGTTATCCTCGTTGCCTGTTAGATCGTGCGATACAAAATATTTAAGAATAAATAAGATCAAAAACAAAGCACCAAATAAACCAACCTCTGATGTTGTTCTTAAAAAAAGTGAATTAGCATCACCGGTATTGAACTCATATATACCGCCAATTAATTTATTTAAAGTGTATTTATCATAAGCAAATTCGTGGGAGCCAATGCCGGTTCCGAACAAGGGATTTTTTAAAAAATTTTGCCTGGCTACGTTGTAATTGTTATAAAACACAAACGATGAACCGTGTACCCTGTTAAGAAAATCGCGGATCCTTTTATTTTTTGCAAGTTTGGTTTCGCCAGGCCTCGCTTCATCTAAAATATTCCCAATAAATAATTCTCTAACACCATCAACCCTTACTTTAAACTCTGTTGCATTATTGTAGGCCACAAAAAATAAAAAAACTGAAATAGGAATTGCAAATAAGAAATACCTGATGGCGCCAAAATTAAGCGTTATTAAAATAATGGAAATAAAGATGCCGAGGAAAGCAAGACTTGAAAAAGATAAACAATAACAAACAATAATTACCAGGCAGCGTTTTAAAGAAATAAATTCATTAGTGCGGGTTACTATTTGATAGATGGATACAAAAAATGCAGGGGCGATGGCGATACCTAACGAGGATGGCTCGCTAAACAAGCTGTTTATCCTGATACCAAGACCGCCCGGGTTAACCCCCCATTTGTTAAGCGGCAATAATAATCTTAGATCATAACCATAAGTAAAACCTATCCAAAAACTGAATAACTGAAAAAGGCCAAGGGCGCAAATAAAAAAAGAGATGTTGATGTATTTTTTAAAGATCAGTTTTACGTCATAGTTGTAGTATTGCATAACGTATTGATAAAAAACAAGGTTTACACACAGGTTTAAATAGATCTTTAAAAATTTTGGCGCTGTATTATTATCAATTAAAACATTAAAAACCCCAACAACCAGAAGGGGGATAAGTATATAAAGTGTAGGCGTAAAAAACCGGTACTTAATAATAAAGATGGGTAGTAAAATTAAAATAGGGATGTAGGAAAAGTAAAACTCGAACGGTTCTTTAAAAAAAACAAAACCGGTATAAAATAAATTTGAAAAGATCCCAAAATCAATTAAAAAACCAATCATCAGATTATGTTTACTTCGCGCTCAAGAGTTACTCCAAATTTATCAAATACTTTTTGTAAAACATAGCCTGACAGCTCAAATACGGCTTTACCGGTGCAATTATCCTTATTTATCAATACCAGGGCTTGTTTTGAATGTACAGCTGCGCCGTTTTTTTCATAGCCTTTAAGGCCGCACTGCTCAATAAGCCAGCCGGCGGCCAGTTTAAAATTACCGTTTGCAAGCGGGTAGGCAACCAGGGTATCAAATTCTCTTTTAAGGGATTCGTATTTTTCTTTTGAAACTTCGGGATTTTTAAAAAAACTGCCTGCATTACCTATCTCTGCAGGGTTTGGCAGCTTGCTTTGCCTGATATGGATCACCGCATTGGAAACATCTTTTATTGTCGGATTTTTTATCCCGGCAGCTTCCAACTCTGATGTAATGGCCCCATAAGATACATTAACCGCAGAAGAATTGCGTTTTAAGAGATAAGTTACCGAAGCGATCAGGTATTTTCCTTTAAATTCGTGTTTAAAAACACTTTCGCGATACCCAAAATTACACTCTTCTTTTGAGAACACGCGTTTTTCCCCGGTTATCATATCGTATGCCTCTAACTCATAGAAAACCTCTTTGATCTCTACACCGTAAGCACCAATGTTTTGCATGGGGCTGGCGCCTATACAGCCCGGAATAAGCGACAAATTCTCCAGCCCGCAATAGTTTCTGGAGATACACCACATCACAAATTCATGCCAGTTCTCGCCGGCCATTGCTTTTACTGCTATTGATGCGTTATTATCTGCAGCTATTTCTTCAATACCTTTTAAATTGTTTTTTATTACAAGTCCTTTAAAGTCTTGTGTAAACAAAAGGTTGCTTCCTCCGCCAATGATCAGTTTTTTATTGTTCCTGTATACCTCAGTTTTAATGAGCTCCTGAAAATCGTTTATTGTATTAATTTCGGTAAAAAAATCGCAAGAAGCATCAATGCCAAAAGTATTGAGGGATCTAAGATTTTTATGTTCTGAAATAACAGGCATTCCGGGTCAAAAATAACTAATAAATTAGGGGTAATATTTCTATCTTTAACCCAATATCAACAAAGTATTTGTTTACAACAAAAAAAATAGCCTTAGTAAGCGTCATTAACGATCTTGTAACAGATAACCGCGTTAACAAAACCTGTTTAACGCTTACAGATTGCGGGTATGATGTTGTTTTGATCGGAAGGCAACTTCCTTCATCAATGCCCGTTCCGGCATGGCCCTTTACTACAATACGCATGCGGTTATTGTTTTTAAAGGGACCTTTGTTTTATTTCTTTTTTAATTTAAGATTATTCTTTAAACTTTTATTTAAAAAGGCCGATCTGTTGTACGCCAACGACCTGGATACCTTGTTGCCAAATTATATGGTTTCAAAAATAAAAGGCATACCCTTAATTTACGATAGCCACGAATTGTTTTGTGAAGTGCCTGAGCTTTTACACGCGCCATTTAAAAGAAAGATCTGGCTGGGTATTGAAAAACGCATTGTTCCAAAACTAAAGAACTGTATTACGGTAAATGACAGTATTGCCAAACTACTTGAAGAAAAATACAAAATAAAATTTAGCGTAATAAGGAACATTTCTGACGAGATAATGAATTTTAAGCCAAAAACAAAAGCAGAGCTACAGTTACCGGCCAATAAAAAAATTATTTTGCTACAGGGCGCCGGTATTAATATAGACAGGGGTGCCGAAGAGTTAATTGACGCCATGGCTCTTGTAGATAATGCAATATTATTGATAATTGGAAGCGGCGACGTTTGGGAAATATTGCAAAAGAAAGTAAAAGATCAGCGCCTGTCAGAAAAGGTGTTGCTCATTAACAAGATCCCAAAAACACAATTAATGCACTATACTTATAATGCCGATCTTGGTTTGAGTATAGATAAAAATACAAACCTTAATTACTATTATAGTTTGCCAAATAAGATATTTGATTATTTACAGGCTGGTTTGCCAATATTAGCGAGCCGTTTGCCCGAAATAGAAAAAGTAATAACCGAATTTAAAGTTGGAGATTTTATTGAGGGGCATCAACCGGCACACATTGCTTCAAAGATAAACAACATTCTCGTGTCAAACGAATTGGCCTTGTATAAACAAAATACAGCAATTGCAGTAAAAACTTTAAACTGGGCCAACGAAAAACAAAAACTCCGGGAACTGATTTTGAATGTTAAATAATAAAGCACAAATACCATTTATAAATAATTTGCGCGGCGTCGCCTCTCTTTGTGTTTGTTTGTATCATTTTATTTATTGCACTACAAATTATGTTAGCGATGAAAATATTTTGAGCGTTGCTTATTATGGACAATACGGGGTAACACTTTTTTTTATTATTTCGGGCATGGTAATTCCGCTGTCGTTATTACGTGCGGATTACACTGTTTTTAAATGGCATAAATTTTTTCTTAAGCGTGTCATCCGCATTGAGCCGCCTTATCTTGTTGCAATAGCATTATCCATTATAATAATTATTGCCCGGCAAAAGATCTTAAATGATAACGCCGTTACTTTTAATTTTAACCAAATTGTTTTACATCTTGGTTACCTCATTCCCTTTTTTGAACATTACACCTGGCTAAACGAAGTTTTTGCTACACTGGCCATTGAGTTTCAATATTATTTAGCCATGAGCGTTTTAATTTTGCTTGTAATAAAAGGCGGCGCCATAGGGCGTTTTATTTTTTATACGGTTATGCTGGTTCTGCCTTTTTTTTATAACAATACGTTTTTTTTCCCGGCATATTCGGCTATGTTTTTGATGGGAATTTGCTGGAGCCTGTTTTACGTAAATAAGATCTCGCTTATTGAATTTATTGTTGTTTTGTTGCTTTCGGGCGCAATGGTGTATTTTAAATTCGGACATATAGATGGCATTATGGGCCTATGTATTGTTATAGCCGTTCAATTTCTTAACAGGTACTCAAACAAATTATTCGATTTTTTTGGCAATATTTCCTACTCGCTTTACCTTGTTCATCCATTAATAGGGGCAAGCATTATAAACGTATTAAGCCATAGTTATTTTTTAAGCTGGCAAAAGCCTGTTGTTATCTTGTTTGGCCTGTTAATTACCATCTTGTCGTCCTACATTATGTATCGGTTTGTAGAAAAACCAACACAACTTTTGTCTAAACGAATTGCGTATTAAATAAATACTTAAATTTAAAGAGTTAAATTGTATGGAATTTTCGGCACAACAAATAGCACAACTTTTAAACGGAACCGTAGAAGGTAATGCAAACGTTACTGTAAACAACCTTTCAAAAATAGAAGAAGGAAAAACAAAAACATTATCTTTTTTAGCTAACCCGGTATACACACATTTTATTTATACTACCGATGCCAGCATTGTTATTGTAAATAAAACACTGCATCTCGAAAAACCTGTAAAATCTACCTGTACATTAATTCGTGTAGAGAATGCATACGAATCTTTCGCAAAATTGTTAGAGATATACACTCAAATAAGAGGTCAAAAAACAGGTATCGAACAACCATCCTTTATTTCTGAAAGCGCTAAAATGGGCACCGATTGTTATGTTGGCGCCTTTGCCTATATAGGTCAAAATGCCAGGATCGGTAACAATGTAAAATTATACCCCCATGTTTACGTTGGCGATAATTGTGTGATTGGCGATAATACAACATTATTTCCGGGGGTAAAGTTATATTATGATTGTGTAATTGGCGCTAACTGCACCGTACACGCCGGAACCGTTATAGGAAGCGATGGTTTTGGTTTTGCTCCAAATACCGAAGGACAGGCATTTGCTAAAGTGCCTCAGATCGGTAACGTTGTTATTGAAGATAATGTAGAGATAGGCTCTAATTCATCTATAGACAGGGCCACTTTGGGCTCTACCATTTTACGCAAAGGCGTTAAGCTGGACAACCTGGTTCAGATCGCTCATAATGCAGAAGTGGGAGAGAATACTGTTATTGCCGGATTATCGGGTGTGGCCGGATCTACAAAGGTGGGTAAGAATTGCATGATAGGAGCACAGGTGGGCATTGCCGGCCACTTAAAAATTGCCAATGGTGTTAAAATAGGTGGGCAATCGGGCATTGCGGCCAGCATAGAAAAAGAGAATGAAATCGTACAAGGCTCTCCGGCCTTTAACAGCAGCGAGTTTAAACGCAGCTTTGTTTTGTTCCGAAACCTTCCAAAAATAAACGAAAAGCTCAACGACTTAATTAAAAAGTCAAACCAAAAATAAAAATGAAGATCGATATTTTAGCAATTGGTGTTCATCCGGATGATGTGGAGCTGGGTTGCAGCGGCACCATTGCAAAACATATTGCTGCCGGTAAAAAAGTGGGCATTCTTGATCTTACCCGTGGCGAGCTTGGTACCCGCGGTAATGCAGTACTAAGAACAAAAGAAGCAAATGATGCTGCAAAAATTTTAGGGGTATCGTTTAGAACGCAACTAAACATGAAAGATGGCTTTTTTGAAAACAACGAAGCGCATGTAAGGCAAATAATTGAGATCATCCGTAAACATCAACCCGAAATAATTTTGTGTAACGCTGTCAGCGATCGTCACCCCGATCATGGGCGCTCTGCCAAATTAACCTCTGACGCTTGTTTTTACAGCGGTTTAATAAAAATAGAAACATTTGTGGACGGAAAGCAACAAAACGCCTGGAGACCAAAAGCTGTGTATCATTATATTCAAGACCATTACATTCATCCTGATTTTGTAATTGATGTTACAGATTTTAAAGACATAAAGCACAAAGCGGTAATGGCTTTTTCTTCGCAGTTTTACGATCCAAGATCGGGCGAACCGGAAACACCAATTTCAAGCAAAGCTTTTTTAGAAACCTTAGACGCTAAAATGGCACTATGGGGCAGGGCAATGGGTGTGTCTTATGCAGAAGGTTTTACCGTAGAGCGTTATCCGGGGGTAAACTCTTTGTTTGATTTGATTTAACTTATCCCAAGATGCTCACATGTAAATTCATCGGAAAAAATATTGATCTCCGATTGCTTAAGATCTTCATACAAATTATCAGTTTCTCGATCTTTATTAATTTCTGAAAGCACTATTTTATCATAACTCTTTTCTTTCATATATTCCCACAGTTTTGGATGAAAAAAAGTATTTTCCTTGTGCGAGGTAAGGACTAAGCGACTAAGAACATTTGAAAATTCTGTATTTTTTAAATTGTCGAACTTTTTAAGTAATAGTAAAGCATTATTATCTTCTTTTATTATTGCACCAATTAAACACGTTTTGAGTTTATTAGGCAAAATGGTCAGCATGAATGCAGGTTTATGGTGAATGGGAGTAGAAGGGTCTCGCGAAAAAAAAGACATTTTCTCGTTTTTGAAATCAATAAGTTCTGCCATTAAAGTACCAGCACAAGCAAAAGGAAATTTTGGAAAAGCCGCTATTCTGTAAATAAGTTTGTCATATTGACCCGAATTTAATATCGAGATTAATTGTAGGCGAATTTTCTCATAGCAGCTAAACTGCAAATGCAGGCTATATTTTTTATACGATTCTTCATCTTTAAATTTTAAAGAATCGTCTTCAGGTAAAAGGCTTAAGACCTCACTAATAGTTCCTGTAAACCCATCGGTGAATTTATTATTGGGATCTAATTCACTTTTCTTTTTATGATAGCAAAACGCAAATGAGCGAAGCGTATGTAAAAATAAATGCTCTTGATTTTTTAGATCTAATTCTGACCCGTTTTCGATCTTTTCGAATATTTTATTATCATGAAATTCACAAAAACAATGATACGCTGAAGCAATTGACCACCCCATGGGTTTAGGTTCATAAGAATTATCTAATTTTTTCGCCCCTATTTGAATTACAACAGATTGATTTTTGGCATCCTTTCCTTGGATTAATCTCATGGACGCAGAGCGCGAAAGGGTATGTGCAAAAATTAAATTGCCTTTACAAGACGCATCATTAATAAAACAACGTTTAAATTTTGGAGGTTTACTCATTTCAGAAATTCCTTGACATAACCACACACCTCAGGCACATGCTCCAGGTTTAAAGTATGGCCTGCATTTTTAACCACAATAAATTTGGAGTTTTTAATATGCTTGTGCACTTCTTCAGCCAAATGCACCGGCAATAAAAGATCTTTTTCACCTTGCACAATTAAGGTGGGTATATCTATTTTGTCAAGCTCCGGGCGATAATCGGGCCTGTCTTTAGTTGCCTGCATTAAATGAAAAATAGCTTGTTTGTTCTGGTTAATATCAGCTCGCGTTTCTTTCATTAACTGAATAGGAATAATTGGGTTGGCAAAATAATTTTCGCTTAATACACTTGGCAGCATAATATCCAGCATCAAATTATAACCGCCAAACTCTAAAGCCCGCCACCAGCTTAATTCAATGGCTTCGTAATAAGGCGTTTTATTGGCAAATGTTGAAATCAAAATTAATTTACGGATCAGGTTGGGGTGATTGACCGCGAAATGCTGCGCCACTAAACTACCATACGATAGGCCTATGATAGTTGCCGTAGTGATTTTTTCCTGCTCTAAAACTGTTTTTACATCAATGGCATGCTGATCAAAATTACGAGGCTTATCCGGCTTATCACTTTGTCCCTGCAAAATAAAATCGAGCAAAATAATTTTATATCTTTCTTTAAAGAATGGGAGCACAAAAAACCAGGCAAGGGTAGATTGTGTTAAACCGTTTAAAAACACAAGGGTTTCAGAAGAAGCTGTATTTCCCTGCACTTCATAATATAAGTTATAATTATCGGTTGTTTTGCAGATCATGTTACAGGTAATTTAACGATACTTTATTTTTGGTAACTTCCAGTTTTGCTTTTTTACCTAAATAAAGCGCCATATTCTTTTCAATATGCCCCGCCGGAAAGTTAAAGCAAACAGGATAATTGTATTCTTTAACCGCATCCATCACAATTTCTTCGGCTGTTTTTCCAAAAGGGATGGCATTATCTTTCATATCGCTCATGCCGCCAACAATAAGGCCTTTTAAATGTTTTAATTTGCCACTGCGTTTTAATTGCAGCATCATCCGGTCAATATGGTATAATTGTTCGTCAAGGTCTTCAATAAATAAGATCTTGTTTTTTCCCGAAACATCATCTACACTTCCACTCAGCGCATACAGTAATGATAAATTACCGCCAACAATTTCGCCTTCGGCAATGCCCTGGCGGTTAAGTTTGTTTTTTGGAATGTTGTAATTTATTTTCTCGCCAAACAAAAGATGTTTTATAGATAAGGTTGCTTCCTGGCTTTTTGAAAATTGAAAAGCCATAGTGCCGTGAATAGCGGCCATTTTTAAATGAAACAAACGGTTGTGTATAACAGTTGTATCGCTATAACCAACAAACCATTTGGGATTTTTTAAAAGCGGCTTAAAATTTACATGGTCTACAACCCGCATGCCGCCATAACCACCGCCACTTATTAAAATGGCCTTAGCTGTTTTATGATCAATGGCCCATTGCAGGTCGTTTGCCCGCTGCTCATCTGTTCCGGCAAATTGATGATGCGTTTTAAATGCATTGGGGCCGGTTACTACCTTTAAACCCCAGCTTTTTAAAGTATCTATAGCAGG
This sequence comes from Bacteroidia bacterium, assembly GCA_044226875.1. Taxonomy (GTDB): domain Bacteria; phylum Bacteroidota; class Bacteroidia; order B-17B0; family Aurantibacillaceae; genus Aurantibacillus. The sequence goes on along the minus strand of JBGAGD010000001.1, from coordinate 964,138 downwards.
CTGTATGGCCTCTTTCGATCGGGCGCGTGCAGTTGCAATAATTAAAATGGTATCACCTTTTTTTAAGTAAGGAGGAATGACGGCCATCAGATCATTTCTTTTTTTTCTTTGAAGATTTTGACTTTTTGCCTTTACTGCTTTTGGTTTTTGACGCACTTTTTTTCAAAGAAGCTTCACGCTTTTCTTTTTTAGCCGTTTCAATATCCTGCTTTTTTTCCTGGTAAGCTATGTTGCTTAGGTTTTGCTTGTATTTGGCATGAACAGGCTCATTCTCAACCCTAACATGGTACCAGAACTGGCCGGTTTTAATGCGGTAGATCTGCATTTCAGAAACGCCAAACTTCTCGGCTATCTGTTTAAATGATAATTTTCTTTTCGGGTCCCAGATCATTTTCTTTAGCGTAGCAATACTTTTCTCGTCAAACACCTGTGAATGGGCGCTTTTAACGATAGCCTTTTTCTTACGCGATAGGATGGCGTTTGGGCTAAATGTAGTGTGTGCCCTGTGCTCGGCCTGGGTGGCCCACTTTAAATTATCTACATGGTCATTTAAATAATTATGATCTTTATGAATAACAAATTTATGTTTTGGCGATGGTTTTTTTAAGAAAGCTTTGGCCACTTCTTTGTATAAGAATATGGCAGCCGCTTTACCATCCTGCCTTACGTTAAAACGATAACTACCTGCAGTTGGTTTAAAGTTTCTTCTTTCAACTTTGCCACTCTTATCCAGTAATACACCAAAATGGCCGTGATTAGAAATTACGTATGGCACCGAAGGTTTTTTGCCATTAACAGTAATTGTTTTCCAAATTTCTTTTTTATTGCTCATTCTTAATTTATTTTAATAGTTATAGTTACTTTTGTATAAATATAACAAAAAATTAATTGATTTGCATTTTCACTAAAAAAATTGAAAAGGCATAACGGGTTGCACTTTAGGAGATAAAAATGAATTCAAAATTTAAAAGAACATTAGTTACAGCAGCATTGCCCTATGCAAACGGGCCTGTTCATATTGGCCACCTTGCAGGTTGTTATTTGCCGGCAGATATTTACGTAAGATACCTGCGCAGTATTGGCCATGATGTTAAATTTATATGCGGAAGCGATGAACACGGAGTGCCTATTACCATAAAGGCTAAAAAAGAACATACCACCCCACAGGCTATTGTAGACAAGTACCACAATATTATGGGAACTTCGTTTAAAGAATTTGGAATTTCTTTTGATATATATTCACGCACCTCTTCAAAGGTACACCATCAAACAGCCTCCGATTTTTTTAAAGTACTATATGATAAAAATGGATTTACTGAAGAAGTAACCGAACAGTATTACGACGAAGAGGCCAAACAATTTTTAGCAGACCGCTATATTGTTGGAACCTGCCCTAAATGCGCCAATCCAAATGCTTACGGAGATCAATGCGAACGTTGCGGGTCGTCGCTTAACGCTACCGATCTTATCGATCCGAGGTCAACCTTATCGGGTAGTAAGCCAGTGCTAAAACAAACCAAGAACTGGTTTTTACCCTTAGATAAATTACAACCAAAGATCAAAGCCTATATTGAAAAACACAGCGATTGGAAGGCCAATGTTTATGGCCAGTGCAAAAGCTGGTTAGATAGTGGGGATGGATTACAGCCACGTGCAATGACACGCGACCTGGATTGGGGCGTACCAGTACCTGTTAAGGGCGCCGAAGGAAAAGTACTTTACGTTTGGTTTGATGCGCCTATAGGTTACATCTCTGCAACAAAAGAACTGTTGCCCGATAACTGGGAGGATTATTGGAAAAAAGACGACTCGCGCTTAATACATTTTATTGGAAAAGATAATATCGTTTTTCATTGCATTATTTTTCCGGCTATGTTAATGGAGCACGGCGAATTTATTTTAGCCGATAATGTGCCGGCTAACGAATTTTTAAATTTGGAAGGTGACAAGATCTCTACTTCGCGCAACTGGGCCGTATGGCTGCACGAGTATTTACAGGATTTTACAGGCATGCAGGATGTGTTGCGTTATACACTTTGCTCAAACGCACCCGAAACAAAAGACAACGATTTTACCTGGAAAGACTTTCAAACAAAGAATAACAGCGAACTGGTAGCTATTTTTGGAAACTTTATTAATAGAACTTTAGTGTTAACGCACAAGTTTTACGAAGGCAAAGTGCCCGAGGCTAAAACATACAATAAGGAGGACCTTTTGGTTTTAGAAGAATTAGCGGCCGCCCCCTTAAAAATTTCTAAGGCCATAGAACAATTTAAGTTTCGCGAAGCCGTTAGTGAATGGATGAATGTAGCCCGCCTGGGAAATAAGTATTTGGCTGAGACCGAGCCGTGGAAATTAATTAAAACGGACGAGCAACGCGTAAAAACAATTATGAATGTGGCCTTACAGATATCCTGTAACCTGGCTATTTTAGCCGAGCCGTTCTTACCTTTTACCTCAAAAAAACTATTCGAGTTATTGAACATTAAACCTTTGCGTTGGGCCGCTGCAAGCCAAACATCCAACATGGCGCATGGGCATAAAATAAATAAAGACGAATTATTATTCTCTAAAGTAGAAGATGAACAAATTCAGGTGCAGTTAAACAAGCTGCAAAAAAGTAAAGAAGATAATATGGCGAGTACCGGACCTGTTGCGTTTAAAGGAGAAACCACCTTTGACGATTTTTCTAAAATGGACATTCGTACAGCTACTATCCTTAGCGCAGAAGCAGTTCCGAAAACGGATAAATTATTAAAACTGACATTGGATACGGGCATTGATAAACGTACCGTTGTAAGTGGTATTGCAGCCTATTATAAACCCGAAGATATTATCGGGCATAAAGTTTGCCTGTTAGTTAACCTGGCACCACGCAAAATTAAAGGCATTGAGAGCCAGGGTATGATCCTGATGGCAGAAAACACAAAGGGCGAATTAAGTTTTGTTTCACCAGTAAAAAACGATATTGAAAATGGTTCGGTTATTAAATAAAAAAGTAATTCTTTTTTTAGTGTTTGGGTTGAGTTTTGCCTTTGTAAAAGCGCAAGAGGGCAATGAATACGAGAACACAAATGATTATAAAGACCCAAAACAATTTGAAAAGTTCAGAAAAAAAAGAATGATTATTGGCGCCTGGCAAATAAACCAGTTAAAAACAGGCGCGCTGGTTGTAAAATTAAAAACAAATATAAACCAGGTTAAAGCCTTTAAAAGTGTTGGTAAAACCGAAAAGGCAAATGGAAAAATAGCAGAGGCCTTTATTATAAATAAAAATATAATGATGGGCTACAGGGATAATTATAAATTCAGCAAAATTTATTTCATTTACAGTAACAGTACCGATAGCTTATTGAACGGCGCAAGAAGTGGTATTTTCTTAGATACTAATCTTACGATCGATCCTAATATTGTAATGGATGAGAAATTTTACCTGATCGCCGAAAAAGATTTTGCCTACAACTCTTCAATTGGTTTTGTTAAAGAAGACTCGGCAAGGATCGTTACCGAACATGGTAATCCTACCGGCAACATGTATGATATTGTTGTAAAAAACAAATACGGCCATCAGCTAAAACGCCCTTTTCCTTACCTGGCCTTATTTACCAAAAAAATATCCGGTTATGTTGGCCCCGTACCAATGTATTATAAATATGAAGATAATAAAATTACATATGGGGTAGACAAAACGCAGATCGAAGATATGAAAGCAACAGTTGGCAAAAAATTTAAATCTCCGCCAAAAGGCTTTAAAACTTTATTGGTTGATAAAGGCGATGCTTATGAATTTATTTCAAATGGAATAAACCAGTTTAATTATAATTTAAATCAATATTATAAAGAGAGCCCAACACCCGAACTGGATAAAATAGACCCGGAAATTAAAAAGTTTTTTTATTGATGCAGATTTAACTTTTGATCTTTTTGGTTTAAAAACATTTTTTATACCTTTAATTAAAACAATAATCATGAAAAAGATAATCATCTCGTTTTTCTTTCTCTTTGTTTCTACAGCAATCTTTTCACAGGCAGATACCTTATACCTTCAAAAAAATAAAAAAATTGCCTGTAAGATCTTGGAAATTAATGATACCGAAATAAGGTACAAAATAGCTTCAAACCCCGAAGGACCGCTTTATGTGATTGATAAATCATCTGTAAATAAATATACCCTGGCCAATGGGTTTACCGAGCTGCTTTTGCCCGATGAACTTTCTTTAGAAAACGAACATAAAGAAATTATAGGTAACAGGCAGGTAATTAAACTGCACCCTTTTTCTATTGCCAACAATCAAATTTCGCTTGCCTACGAAAAGGTGATCAAGGTAGGAATGAATATTGATGCTGAGGCAGGTTATATTAATTCTGAACTTGGAAGCACAAATACATTATTCAGGAACTCCGGGCTTAATAATAGTATTAGAAATAACGGGTTTTATTTTAAACCCGGAATAAAATTCTTTTTAGGCCAGGATTTTTCTGTAAAAGGATTAAAATATGCGCATCCTTTAAAGGGAAGATACATAAAACTTGATCTGGCAGTTTCCTATATCAATTTTGAAGACCTGAGCTTGGTATATTATGGCCAAAGCACTTACCCATACCAAGGTGCTGTGCCTACACAAACGGTTTATTCTAACCTTAATTCTGTTGCTTATGGCGGTTTTGTAAATTATGGCCGCCAGTTTATTTTAGGTAATATTTTAACAATGGATTATTATATCGGGGCAGGATTTACAGGCCAAACCCAAACCTACTCAAACCCTGATTTTTTTAATAACCCTTTTACCAATTCACAAAATTACAACTACAATTATTATGGAAGAGAAAATACATCCATTTATAATTATCATGGTTTTTTAAGAATACCAAATAGTGGGTTATCTTTTACCGCTGGCTTTAGAATAGGTTATATCATACCCGATACCAAAGCAAAGAACAACCGTAAACCCATAGCACATTAAAAAAATCACTTAACAAAAAAGCCGGTCGTAAAACGCGACCGGCTTTTTTGTTTAATGGTTTAAGGCTTAGTTCTTCATTAACATAAGCTCATCAATAATGTTTTTTGCTCCACCCAGTTTATCGATAATAAATAATACAAACCTAACATCAACACAAATGGTGCGGTTAAGGTTCTTATCAAAAGCGATTTTGTGGCTTAACGCTTCGTAGTTGCCATCAAAGGCAAGGCCTATCAATTCGCCTTTAGCGTTCATAACAGGCGAGCCCGAGTTACCACCGGTAATATCATCGGTAGTAATAAAGGTAACTACAATATCATTGGTAGCTTTATCAATGTACTGGCCATAATCTTTATTCTTTATCAATTCTAACAATTTGGCCGGTGCGTCAAATTCATAATCACCCGGTTTATATTTTTCCATAACACCGTTTAAAGTACAAATGTAATTGTAGTTAACGCCGTCTCTTGGCGAATATGATTTTACATTACCATAAGAAACGCGCATGGTTTGGTTGGCATCAGGATAAATAGCCTGACCTTTTTTCATTTCTAAAACACCTTTTAAATATTTTTTATTTAATGCATATGTAACACCATTAAACTCGGTAAAATATTTGCCATAGTTGTTGTTAAAATTATCTACAAAAGCAACTGCGGTCTGGTATGCCGGATCTTTGTGAAGCGTGGCGGTATCTGGTTTTGCAATAAAAGCATCCCATTTATCTTTATTTAATATTATGCTGTTGTCAAAAACATGCTTGGCAAATTTATCATAAGTTTCATCTTTTTCAAGCGCGCCGTATGTGTTTTTAAGCATGGTATAAAACGCTTGCGGGCGTTGGCTTGCATCAATATCAGTGTAAAAAAGTTTTGTAACGATCGCTAAAATATTCTGGTCAGAAACGGTGTTCTCGCCTTTATTGAACCTGTCCTGTCCGGCTTTAACAGTTGCTATTATCTTACTTAAATTTTCAGGTTTTGCGGCAGCATCGCTTAATGCGGCATCAAGGGCTTTTAGCGATGCGGCAAAAGCAATTAATGGCGATCCAAGAATGCCTTCATTTAAATAAACGCGTTGTTTGGCGTATGGCCTCCAGTTATCGTAAGCGGTTTTTATGCTGGTAAATAAGTTATCGTATTCTGGTTTACCTTTGGCCCATGCTTCAAAAGCAGCCTCCTCTTTTTGTTTTTGAGCAATTACATTGTATTTAATTAATTGTTTTGTTTCGCCATCAAAAAATTTCCAGTAGTTGGCAACCTGTGCATAGTAACTGGCTAACTGAATTTTAGTGGCAGGCGCTTTTAACATTTCCGTCATCATTAATTTTAAACGTGCATCGCGCAGGCTTACAGTAAAAGGATTTTCGATATCGATCTTTAATTTAACGCCGTACGAGGTTTCGTAACGGTTGGTACCACCAGGATATCCGTAGATCATAGAGTAATCACCATCTTTTATACCTTTAATAGAAACCGGTAAAAAATGTTTTGGTACATAGGGTACGTTCTCTGCACTGTAATCTGCAGGTTTGCCGTCTTTGCTCATATACACACGAAAGATAGAAAAATCGCCCGTGTGGCGCGGCCACTCCCAGTTATCAGTATCGCCGCCAAATTTACCAATACTCTCTGGTGGCGTGCCTACTAAACGTATATCGGTATACCTTTGATAAGTAAATTGCAGGAACTGGTTACCTTTAAAAAAACTGCTGATTCGTATCTCGTAACCGGTACCTTCGGCAGCTTTGGCCGACATCGCCGTTAAAATACCAGGCAATTTTGCAGCCAGGTCGTTTGCAGCAACCTCTTTTATTTTTTCGTTTACTTTGTCGGTAACGTCTTCAATACTTACTAAAAACTGAACACTTAAACCCGGGCTTGCAATTTCCTCCTGTTTTGATTTTGCCCAAAAGCCATCTTTTAAATAGTTATGTGCTACCGAGCTGGCTGCAGCAATAGCAGCGTAGCCGCAATGGTGGTTGGTAAAAACCAAACCTTCTTTACTAACTATTTCGGCGGTGCAGCCACCACCAAATAAAACTATAGCATCTTTAATACTACTGTGATTAGCGCTGTATAATTGTTCTTTAGTTAACTTAAGGCCTTTTTTTTGCATATCGGCATAGGTTTTTTCGCCAATAAGCTGCACCAGCCACATACCTTCATCGGCCTTAACTGAAAAAAAGCTTAAGGCAATAAACAAAACAGAGAATAACTTTTTCATAGTTTATAGTTACATTAAAAATTAAGAGCACAAAAGTAGCATTGAATTTGATTTGGCATTAACTTTTAGATGAATAGCTAAATACATAGATGGTTTGGCATATATTTTCTATAAAGAAAAAACCCTAAAAATAAAGCCCCTGAAACAATTCACCCCTTTGGGGGGAGGCTTTAAATACTTTTTACTAATATAAATTTATAGGATTGCACCCAATATAAAAACGCTTAAAGCGTTAGAAAAAAAAGCATATTCTTATAAAACAATTAGTGACCTCGAGGGGAGTCGAACCCATAACCTTCGGCTCCGGAAACCGACACTCTATCCAGTTGAGCTACGAGGCCATTTTAATGGCATATAAAATACAAATATAAGCTCTTAATTTGCGTATTTAATATAATATTGTTGTAATTTTAGCGTTATATATGTGTTTTTACACCAAAACTCAAAAATGAACCGCTTTTTTTTAGTTATTTTTTGTTTCGCATTTTATTTCGTTACTCCGCAAGTTGGGCCACGCACCTGGCAAGATCACCTGGGATTGAATAACTGTAACTCTATTACAAAATTTAATGGAAAAATATACGCCTCAAATTACAATGGCATTATAAAAGTTACCGAAGAAGATTTTAGCATTGAAAGATTAAATAAAATAAACGGGTTAAGCGATGTGGGAGTTCGTTTATTAAGGGCCAACCCAAATAACAACAAACTTTTAGTTGTATACGATAATTGTAATATTGATGTTATTAATAACTCCGATGAGGTCAAAAACTATTCAGATATTAAATCAAAGATATTAAGCGGCAAAAAAATAATAAATGAAGTTTGCTTTAAAGACCAGTTCGCTTACCTGGCCTGCGGTTTTGGAATTATTATTTTTGATACCGAAAAGCTGGAGGTAAAAGAAACTTATATTATTGGCCCGGGAGGAACAAACCTTGAAGTATATCAAATTGCTTTGAACGATTCGCTTATTTTTGCCGCCACGCCAAATGGTTTGTACAGATCAAACTATAAAACAAAGATCCTGAATAATTTTAATAACTGGACATTGGTGCCATCTACAAGCATTCCTGCAGGGCCGGTAGGCAGCGTGGTTAATGTATCCGGAAAAATTGTGGCAGCATACTCTCCCTGGAAAACAAACGCCGCAGAAACATCTAAGGATACACTATATGCCCTTACAAATAATGTTTGGGCAAAATTATTCAACAGTACAAATAACCCTACACAGTTAACAGTTAAAAAACTAACATACACATATAGTAAATTCCTTTCCTTTATAGATCAGTTTGGTGTTGTGTGTTATGATATAAGCACTCTAACAAATCTTGTGCACATTAATTCAGTAAACGGCTCGCCAAAATTTGATGCCCAGGATGTGTTTTTTGAATGGGTAAAAGATCAAAATTCTTTTTGGGTAGCAGATAGGTTTAATGGTGCTTTTCAAACCCTTGGTCCTTTCGATCCGCAAAATGTAGTTAATGTAAATGGCACCCACAGCAATCTCATAAGCAATATTGATGTTTTTAATGGCAGGGTGGCAACCTCTCCTTCTGCCCCCAACCAGGGCGGTGGAACAAACTTTGTGGTAGAAGGCGTAAATGTTTACGACGATAATAATTGGTCTTACAATTATTTTACCGATTTCTCTAACGGAAATATATTTGATATAAACTGGGTTTATTTTGATAGAAAAGATAAAAGCCGGTTTTACGCCAGCTCTTGGAGCACCGGCCTGCTTGAGTATAAGAACAATCAATTAGTGGCTATTTATAATGCTTCCAATTCACCTATGCCCGAGCTGGGCGTAAACACATCGCGCTGCAGTGGTATGTGCATGGATAAAAGCGGTAATTTATGGTTTGCCGGAAGCGATTCCAAAAACTTTTTAACGGTAAAGAAAACAGACGGAAGCTTTCAGAATTTTTTATTCGATGCGCCGCGATTTGTAAGAAAGGTATTTGTAGACAAGAACAATTATATATGGATCTTACATGAAAGACAAGGGGGGATAACGGTTTTTAATCACGGCAATTTCTCATCGCCGGTTCAAAATGCAAATTACAAAATACTTAATAAAGATGTTGGCACCGGAAATCTTGGCGGAACCAATTCGGTTTATTCTATTGCAGAAGACAAAGACGGTAAAATATGGGTGGGCACCGATGAAGGGATAAGGGTATTTTATAATCCTACAAATATTTTTAGCGGGTCAAACTATGATGGGCAACCAATAAAAATTGTTCAGGATGGTAACGTTGAATTGTTGCTGGATAAAGAAACGGTTGTTTCTATTGTTGTTGACGGTGCAAATAATAAATGGGTTGGCACGTTTGATGGGGGATTATATTGTTTTAGCCCCGATGGTTTAAAAGAGCTGTATCATTTTACAAAAGATAATAGCCCTTTATATTCAAATACTATTATTGATATAAATTATGATGAGGTAACAGGCGATATATACATTGGTACAGACCTTGGATTACAATCTTTTAGAAGTATAATTATTGAAGGTGCCGATAAATATGAGAATGTATTCGCTTATCCAAATCCTGTAAGGGCAAATTATGCGGGTACCGTTTTTGTTCGCGGTTTAATTGATAATTCTGTTGTAAAAATTGTTGATCAAGGCGGAAATTTAGTTTGGGAAACAAAATCGCAGGGCGGTCAAATAGAGTGGCCTGTAAAAACACTTTCGGGTAGCCGCGTTTCTACCGGCGTGTATGTTATTTATGCCACATCAACGAATGGTGAGCAAAGGGCGGTTTCAAAAATCCTGGTGGTAAATTAATGCGTGTTTCGGATAAAGCCATTGTTTTGCAGGCAATAAAACATGCCGATAAAAAATTCATTTTAAAGTTATTTACACACAATAACGGTTTGGTAACTGCCGCAGTGGCGCTTAATAAAAATATACGATCAAGCCACGTTTTTCCTTTAAGCTTAATAAATGCAGAGCTCATTTTAAAACAAAACAAAGAGGTTCACCAGGTTACAGAAGCTTCCAGCTACTATATCCTGTCTAACATTCCTAACTCCCTGTCAAAACTTAGCATAGCACAATTCTTAAACGAAATCCTTCTTAAAACAATTAAAGAAAGTGCGGCAAACAAACATTTGTTTGAATTTATTGAATCGTGCCTGGTGTATTTAAATGATACCGAAACAGAATTTATTAATTTGCACTTATATTTTTTAGCAGAGCTTACAAAATACTTTGGCGTTGAACCGCAAAATAATTTCTCAATACAAACGCCTTATTTTGACTGTCGCGAGGGGCAGTTTTCCTCTATGGCACTGGCGTTCCCTCTTGGATTGAATAAGGAAGACTCGCTTTTGTTTTCTGAATTTTTAAAGGTAAACGCGCTTAAGTCCAGGATCTCGAACGAGCAAAGACAGATCATTCTGGAGATATTATTAGCGTATTACCGCCTGCATTTTCCGGGGTTTGGCACTATTAAAAGTTTAGAGGTTTTAAAAGAGATCAGCGCTTCTTAAAGATCGCGGTACCTGTTCCAGAAACTTGTTTTAAAGCCGAAATAAACAAACGGACTTTGCAAAACATAACCGCTTTTACTGGTTTCTGAACGTTGAATATAGCCCAGCTCAAGCCTCATATTCATATCGGGAATAAGATAATAAGTAAACTTTAAATTACTTTGTAACAAATTTGTTTTAAGCCCCTGTGTTGTTTTGTTGCCATATTCCATGGCCCTTGTAGTATAACTCAAAAAAATATTCTGGCCAATATTTGATTTGCTGTTCAACGAGTCTTTTCCAATTATGGCGTACATGCCTTGCCAGTTAAATTCAAAACTGTTTTTACGGTAAGATAAGAAACCTAAAAATTCTTTAAAATTAGAGCCAAAAGGGTGCGCAAGCGCCATGCCGTAATGCGAATAATTTTGTTCAACCACACCATGCGAGTAGGTGTAAGGCCTTACTTCATTATATTCTGCCAGCAGGCTTAAACCTTTTACATTAAACGCGTTAATATATTTTGCGCCTAATTGCCAGGCTTGCTTATTACCCCACCAGCCACGGTGTGCACGAATCTCTTTTAAAAAGAACTCATCTAAACCCAGCTGCCCGTATAATTTTATGCGATTAAATAATTTATAATTTGCGTTCAATCCAATAAACGCGTTATCCGGCGAGCCGATCGAAAATTCCTGCGGCCTGAAAAAAACAATGGGGTTCAAATAATTAGGATCAAAACCTCTTACCTGGTTTGAATCAGTGCCCCTGAAAATAATGTTTTCGAAAACACCAACATTTAACTCCTTAGTAATATTATAGCTTAAATAATGAAAGGTGCCAAATTTGTTCTGATAATTCTTTTGCATTCCGTTAGCGCCTGTTACATCAAACATCCAGGCATACCAAACATTGTATTGCAAACGCCATATGTTTGTATTAATTCTAAAATAAGGATAGGCCGGTGCGTTATCGCTCAACAGCAAGCTCCTGTACCCATCACCAATAAAATGTTTATCGCGGCCTAACTGAAAATTAAAGATCTTATTATTGTTTGGCGAATAAGAAACATAACCCGTATAATCCATAAAAGAATAACCGGTTTTATTGTTGCCATATGCCTGCCCGTAGGTTGGAATTATTTTTTGACCCGAAAGAACAGTGTCCATAAAAAAAGGCAACATGCTTTTGCCGCCAATAATGGTTCCCGCAAATGTAAAATCGTTATTGATATTTACTTTTACATGTGTGCCGCCAACAAAATCATTTAAAACCCTTTTTGCCAGCCCGTCATAGCCAACTTCCTCATCCAGTATAGGGTGCACCTGTATATTGTACCAGTTTCTTTTTTCAGGTTTTTCGTTTAGGGTTTTACTTAAAAAGAAATTTTTAAAAGCGTAAAATTTAAAAGGTATGGCAGAATCGCCCGCGTTATTAAAAGTGCTGCTTAAAAAAGGTTTAAAAGAGGAGTGAAAGGTTAAGTTTGGGCTGGAGATGTTCCAGTAATCAAAAGCAGGATCGATATTGCCAGATATAAAAGCATTGCGCGCCATTTGGTCGTATTGCCCAAACAAAAGCAAAGAAAATGTTACGAATAACAGCGCGAGTATTTTTTTCATTTTGATCAGGTAAAAATAAGCAATAAAAAAACCGTTTCGGCATTTGCTGAAACGGTTTTTATAAAGAATCAATTTTTATTAAGCGGTTTTCATATCTGCTAAAACCTGGTTCATGGCCCTAACAGCGTCTGCGCTCTTATTAAATGCAGCTTGTTCTTCGGCATTTAATTTATAATCAACAATTTTTTCCCATCCGTTTTTACCGATAATTACCGGTACGCCAAGGCAAATATCTTTTTGTCCGTACTCGCCATCCAAAGCAACGCAGCAAGGGAATAATTTTTTCTGGTCGTTAATGATACTGTTCACTAAAGCAGCAACTGCCGCTCCCGGAGCATACCATGCGCTGGTACCAAGCATACCGGTTAAAGTAGCGCCACCAACCATTGTGTCGGCCGAAACTTTTTTCAATGTTTCAGCATCTAAGAATTGCGAAACCGGAACACCTGTATAAGAAGCCAAACGTGTTAAAGGGATCATGGTTGTATCGCCATGGCCACCAATAACCACACCGCTAATATCACTTGCCGGCGCATTTAAGGCCTGAGATAAATAGCATTTAAAACGGGCGCTGTCTAAAATACCACCCATTCCAATAATTCTGTTTTTAGGTAATTTACTTTCTTTTAAAGCCAAGTAGGTCATCGTATCCATTGGGTTACTTACCACAATGATAATAGCTTCCGGAGAGTGTTTCAATACATTTTCAGTTACTGTTTTTACGATACCTGCATTAATGCCAATTAACTCTTCGCGGGTCATGCCTGGTTTGCGGGGAATACCGCTGGTTATAACTACAACTTTGCTTCCTGCAGTTTTTGAATAATCGTTTGTGCTGCCACTGATACGGGTATTAAAACCGTTAAGTGTTGCTGTTTGCATTAAGTCTAACGCTTTTCCTTCAGCAAAATTTTCTTTAATATCTAAAATAACTACTTCGCTTGCTATGCGATTAAGCGCAATGTATTCTGCACATGTTGCTCCTACATTTCCTGCACCAATAACGGATACTTTCATAAGATTGTGTTTTTAAAATTTCAAGGTAAATTTAAACGATTTATGCACAAGAAGCTAATCTGTTGATAATTTTTTGGTCTGAAACGAATTAAACCGCGGATAGATTCTATTTAGCCGGGATCTTAGAGGCCAGGCTTAATAATTTACCTTCTTCAAAATAACCGGCCATTAACTGTAAACCCATAGGCAAACCATTGCTGTGCATACCGCAGGGCACCGATATAGCCGGAATGCCGGCAATATTTGCCTGAACAGTAAAAATATCCTCTAAATACATTTTGATAGGATCGGCGCTGTTCTTGCCAAACTCAAAGGCTGTGCCGGGAGTAGAAGGGGTTAAAATAAAATCGTGATTTTTTAAGATCTCGTTGGTTTTTTCGTGAATGATGCGGCGAACTTTTTGGCCTTTACTATAATATGCATCATAATAACCTGCGCTTAACACAAAGGTACCAAGCATTATCCTTCGCTTAACCTCTTTGCCAAAGCCTTCGCTACGCGATTTTTTGTAAGTGCTTTCAAGATCGGTAGCTAATTTGCTTCTGTAACCATAATGTATTCCGTCAAACCGCGAAAGGTTAGAAGAAGCTTCGGCAGTTGTTAAAACATAATAAGTTGGCACTAAATATTCAAGATATGGAAAGCTCACTGCTTCAACGGTATGGCCCTGGCTTTTTAACCATTCCATTTGTTTTAAAACAGCCGCTTTTACTTCGGGGTCAAGACCTTCAGCCTCAACACACTCTTTTAAATAAGCGATCTTATACTTTTTATTCTCTGATAGATTTTTGCTGTATTCATCCACTTTTTTAGAAGATGAGGTGTTGTCATTCTTATCCTGCCCGGCAATTATTTCTAAAACAATGGCCGCGTCATCAACTGTTTTTGTGATCGGGCCAATCTGATCAAACGAAGATGCGTAAGCGATAAGCCCGTAACGCGATACCCTGCCGTAAGTTGGCTTAAGGCCTACGGTTCCCGTAAAAGAAGCCGGTTGACGAATAGAGCCCCCAGTATCTGAACCAAAGGTTACATGACACAGATCAGCTGCAATTGCCGCAGCTGCACCGCCAGATGATCCTCCCGGAACACACTTTTCGTTTAAAGGGTTCAATACATTTCCAAAGGCAGAATTTTCGTTACTGCTGCCCATAGCAAATTCATCACAATTGGTGCGGCCTATTATTATCGCATCTTCAGCAAGTAATCTATCCACAACAGTTGATGAATATAAAGACTCAAATCCTTCTAAAATTTTTGATGAGGCCGATACTTTATGTCCTTTATAACAGATATTATCTTTTAAGCCAACAATAACACCGGCAAGTTTTCCGGCCGTTCCGTATTTTATTTTTTCATCTGTTTTTTTTGCAGCTTCCTTTGCAGAGGCCTCAAAAACCTCTAAAAAAATATTTAAATGTTTTTTTTCTGCAATGGCAGAAATAGCTTGTTCAACAAGGTCTACACAGGTTATCTTGCCGGCTTTAAGATCGGCATGCAAGGTGTTTATATTAGAAAATGAATACACGTAAATGAGGTTTTAAAAACAACAAAAGCGTTACTCTTGTTTGAATAACGCTTTAAATCTACAAATAATCCCGATAGCTATCGGATTATTTTTTCTCTATTTCAGAGCTATCAGTGCCTTTGCTGGCATCTTTAAAATCTTTAATTCCTCTTCCAAGGCCTTTCATTAATTCCGGAATTTTTTTACCGCCGAACATTAATAAAACAATTACTAAAATGATAATGATCTCTGGTGCGCCTAAGCCCCCTAAAATACCTAAGATGAAAGTT
The DNA here is from genome assembly GCA_044226875.1 of Bacteroidia bacterium. GTDB lineage: Bacteria > Bacteroidota > Bacteroidia > B-17B0 > Aurantibacillaceae > Aurantibacillus. Next base: position 949,035 of record JBGAGD010000001.1, on the reverse strand, counting down.
GGTGTCATGTTTTAAATTATTGACCACAAAGGTATTAAATCTTGTATCAAAAGCAAAATTATTAATGTTTTTTGCGATAAAAGGCCTTAAAAACAAGGCAACGGGGCTTTTTACACCGTGCAAAAATTTAAATTTTAACCAAAACAAAATTTTAACCAAAAAAGCTTGTTTAGAATGATTATAAATTACGATAAGGCGGTTATTTTCGTCGATAGAAGAATACGTGGAAATGCTGATTTTACTGGGAATTTTAAATAATCTAAAATTTACTATCCAACAAAAAATAAATGTCTTTTTTTTAAGCACAATTGTTTGATGTTTTCTATAAAATTCGTTAATCTTACAGTCTTAAAACGCAATTTTTATGAATACTGTTTCGTCACCAACCGCGTATATTCCTATCGTACTTATGTTTTTAGTAGCTATGGGTTTTGTTGTTACAACAATGGTTGCTTCACATCTTTTAGGCCCAAAACGTAAAACAAAAATTAAATTGGATTCTTTTGAATGTGGTGTTGAGGCGCAGGGTAATGCACGTTTACCTTTCTCTATCAAATACTTTTTAGTGGCTATTTTATTTGTGCTTTTTGATATTGAAGTGATCTTTATGTATCCATGGGCCGTTAATTTTAAAGAGCTTGGAGTGCTTGGTATTATTGAGGTTTTTAGCTTTATAGCCTTGTTATTGGTAGGATTTTATTACATGCTTTCTAAAAAAGCGCTGAAGTGGGAAGAATAAATAAATGTTAAATGATGAATGCTAAGTTTTAAATGAAAAATAATTCAACATTTAAAATTCAACATTTAAAATTTTTTAAAAGATGAGTAAAGAAATTAAAAAAAGAACAAAACTCGAGATAGCCAAAAGCCCTCAGGGCCTTGAAGGGCCGGGTTTTTTTGCAGCCAAATTAGATGATGTGATCGGGCTGGCACGCGCCAATTCATTATGGCCACTGCCTTTTGCCACGTCTTGCTGCGGTATTGAATTTATGGCCACTATGGCCTCTAATTATGACCTGGGCCGTTTTGGCGCAGAGCGTTTAAGCTTTTCGCCCCGCCAGGCCGATCTTCTAATGGTAATGGGTACTATCGCAAAAAAAATGGGACCAACCCTTCGCCAGGTTTATGATCAGATGGCAGAACCAAAATGGGTATTATCTGTTGGTGCATGCGCCAGCAGCGGTGGTATTTTCGACACTTACTCAGTTTTACAGGGTATAGACAGGATCATTCCGGTTGACGTTTATGTGCCGGGTTGCCCGCCACGCCCTGAACAGATCATTGAAGGTATTTTAAAGATCCAGGAATTAGCCAAGAACGAATCGTTACGCCGCCGTAATTCTGATGAATACAAGCGCTTATTGAACAGTTACGGTTTAGAATAAAATTTTAAATATGAACGAAGAATTATTTAAAAAACTAAGCGATAAGATCAGCGCAAAATTTCCTGAGGCCATTGAAGCTTCAGATCTTGCTTATGATTTTCCTGCATTTACAATTAAAAAAGACAACATTCACGAAGTGTTGGAGTTTTTAAAGAACGATGAAGAATTGAATTTTCACTTCTTAACCGACCTTACCGGCTTTCAAACGGCAGACGAGAAACAGCTGGGAGTAATTTACCATTTACACAACATGGTAAAAAATTACCGTGTAAGGATCAGAACCTATTTTGATATCAATAAACCCGAAATCCCCACAGCTACCGACCTTTGGCCGGGCGCAAACTGGATGGAACGCGAGACATTTGATTTTTATGGTGTAAGATTTAAAGGCCATCCAAAATTAAAACGCATTTTAAATGTAGACGAAATGGATATCTTTCCAATGAGAAAGGAGTATCCGTTAGAAGACCAGGCACGTGATGATAAGGATGACAAAATGTTTGGACGATAAGAAGTTAGAAATCAGGTTGTAGATTTAAGAAGTAAAATCTTAAATCTTCGATCTTAAATCTTAAATAATAAGATGAGTAAAAAAGAAAATATTATTCCGGAGTCTGAAGACACAATCGAAAAAGAATATTCCATTCTTAATCTTGGTCCAACGCATCCCGCCACGCACGGTATCTTCCAAAACATTTTAAAAATGGACGGAGAGATCATTCACGAGGCAGAACCAACTGTTGGTTACATTCACCGCGCTTTCGAAAAGCTGGCAGAACGCCGCCCGTACAACCAAATTACACCAATTACCGATCGTTTAAATTATTGCTCATCACCCATCAACAATATGGGATGGCATATGACGGTTGAAAAACTGATTGGAGCAAAAATCCCGAAGCGTGTAGATTATATGCGCGTTATTATTATGGAATTGGCGCGTATTGCCGATCATTTGATCTGTAACTCTGTTATTGGCGTTGATACCGGCGCTATGACAGGCTTCTTATACATCTTTCAATGGCGCGAAAAAATTTACGATATCTACGAAAGTATTTGCGGCGCCCGCTTAACAACCAACATTGGCCGTATTGGCGGCTTTGAAAGAGAGTGGAGCAAAACCACCTGGGACCTCATCCATAACTTTGTTAAAGAATATCCAAAAGCATTAAAAGAATTTGCAAACCTGTTAGAGCGTAATAAGATCTTTATGGACCGTACGGTTAACTGCGGCCCTATCTCTTCTAAAATGGCATTGGAATATAGTTTTACCGGCCCAAACCTTCGCGCGGCTGGTGTAGATTATGATGTGCGTGTTGCAACACCATATTCATCTTACCAGGATTTTGATTTTATAATTCCGGTTGGTACTGCCGGCGATACATACGATCGCTTTATGGTGCGCCAGGAAGAAATGTGGCAAAGTCTAAAGATCATTGAACAGGCTATTAAAAATATGCCTAAAGATGAGCCTTTCCATGCTGATATTCCCGAGTTCTATCTTCCGCCAAAGGAGGAAGTATACAACAATATGGAAGCGTTGATCTATCACTTTAAAATTGTGATGGGCGAAACAGAAGTGCCTAAAGGCGAGGTATATCACAGCGTTGAAGGCGGTAATGGCGAATTAGGATTTTATTTAGTAAGCGATGGCGGCAGAACACCGTTTCGTTTACATTTTAGAAGGCCATGCTTTATTTACTACCAGGCTTATCCTGAAATGGTAAAAGGCATTATGCTTTCAGATGCGATCATTACTATGAGTAGCATGAATGTGATAGCCGGAGAACTGGATGCATAAGAAATGTTGAATGATAAATTTTAAATGAGAAATAACGAGAAAAACAGTCATCATTTAAAATTCAAAATTTATAATTATTAAAAATGGGAGCACAATTACACGGAACACAACATTTTGATAAAGCCAAACGCGCTGAAATAAAATTCAGTGATGAGGCAATGAAAACTGTTCAAACAATTATTTCACATTATCCCGAAGGAAAACAAAAATCTGCCTTACTGCCTGTATTACATGTGGCGCAGGCCGAATTCAACGGTTGGTTGAGTCCTGAAGTGATGGATTACGTTGCTTCTATTTTAAAAATAAAACCCATTGAAGTATTTGAGGTAGCTTCGTTTTACACCATGTATAATCTAAAACCGGTTGGTAAATGTGTTTTGGAAGTTTGCCAAACAAGCTCTTGCTGGTTGAACGGTGCAGAAGATATTGTAAAATACATTGAGAAAAAATTAAACATTAAAGTTGGCGAAACATCAAGCGATGGCATGTTCACGCTAAAGGTTGCAGAGTGTTTAGGCTCTTGCGGTACAGCGCCAATGCTGCAATGCGGCGCAAGCTTCCACGAAAATCTAACTTACGAAAAAGTAGATAAAATTCTGGCGGATTATAAAGCAGACGGAAAATTGAGAAGTTATACAGACTTAGATTATAAGAACACATTGTAATTAATATGGGCAAAAAATTATTGATACATAACGATAAAGTTGCAGGAATAGATACCCTGGAAGTATATCGTGCGCATGGAGGTTACGCTTCTGTAGAAAAAGCATTAAAAACAATGACGCCCGACCAGGTTACCGATGAGGTAAAAAAATCCGGGTTGCGTGGCCGTGGTGGTGCGGGTTTTCCAACTGGCATGAAATGGAGTTTTTTAGCAAAGCCCGAAGGAGTGCCTCGTTATTTGGTGTGCAATGCCGACGAATCGGAACCGGGCACATTTAAAGACCGTTATTTGATGGAGAAGATCCCTCATGCGTTGATTGAAGGGATGATCACCTCGTCATATGCATTGGGCGCAAAAGCATCTTACATTTACATTCGCGGCGAATATTTTTACGTTGCCCGTATTGTTGAGAACGCTATTAAAGAAGCTTATGCAGCCGGTTGGTTAGGACAAAATATTTTAGGTACCGGCTTCTCGCACGATTGTTATGTGCAGGTGGGCGGCGGCGCTTATATCTGCGGCGAAGAAACAGCATTATTAGAATCGTTGGAAGGCAAGCGTGGTAACCCACGTATCAAACCACCTTTTCCCGCGGTGGCAGGTTTGTGGGGTTGCCCAACAGTGGTAAATAACGTTGAAACCATTGCAGCTGTTTGCCCGATCGTAAACATGGGTGGCGAAGAGTATGCAAAAATTGGTATCGGCAAATCAACCGGCACAAAATTAATTTCTGCCTCTGGCCACATAAATAAGCCAGGTGTTTATGAGATTGAATTAGGTATTACTGTTGAAGAATTTATTTATAGCGAAGAATATTGTGGCGGTATCCGCAACGGTAAAAAAATGAAAGCTGTTGTTGCGGGAGGATCTTCTGTTCCAATTTTACCAACTGAATTAATTTTAAAAACCGCAAAAGGCGAGCCGCGTTTAATGACCTACGAAAGTCTTGCTGATGGCGGATTTGTAACCGGAACCATGTTAGGCTCTGGCGGTTTTATTGTAATGGATGAAGATACCAGCATTGTAAAAAACCTATTCACCTTCACGCGTTTTTATCATCACGAAAGTTGCGGACAATGTTCGCCTTGCCGCGAAGGAACCGGTTGGATGGAAAAGATCTTAAAGAAATTTTTGAACGGCACCGCAGAAGAAAAAGATGTTGATCTGTTGTGGGACATTCAAAGTAAAATAGAAGGCAAAACGATCTGCCCGCTTGGGGAAGCCGCTGCATGGCCAGTGGCCGCCGCTATCAGGCACTTTAAACAAGAATTTTTAGAAGTGGCACGCAGCAAAAAATTTGTTGATGTAAGTCATTACAATAAATTATATAATGTAAAAGCCTAGTGAAAAAAATAGCATACATATTGTTTGTAATTCTACTTTCCGGCAAGCTGGAAAACGTTATTGCCCAAAATATGAGCTCTGTTTCGCAGGCAACCTGTTATTCTAACGCTAATGCTTACGGATTTATTCATAACACACATTTTTATAATATAATTAAAGAAGCAAAAACATGGACTGTTGCGGCGGCTTGTGCAGCAGCAGACGGAGGTTTTCTTGTTGAGATCAATGATCAGGCAGAGCAAACAGCCGTTTACAATGCCATTATTTCTTCAGGTATTGCTTCCAATTATAGCCCTGTTGGTGACGGAGGCGGTGCGTCGTATATTTGGTTAGGTGGCAATGATAAGTTTACAGAAGGATCATGGTTTTGGGATGGTGATAATAATTTAATTGGCTCACCTTTTTGGACAGGGCAGGGTGCAGCCGGTGCAGGAACAGGCTCAGTTGTAAATAGCAGTTTTGTAAATTGGGGAGGAAAAAGCACTGCAACTATCCAGGAGCCGGATGATTTTGCTTCTAACCAGGATGCTGTTGCTATGGCATTAGGAAGCTGGCCTTATGGCATTGCCGGAGAGTGGAACGATATCGCTGAAACAAATTCCATTTATTATATTATTGAATACAATACTATTCCAACTTCCGTAAAAAAGAATTCGCAAGCACAAAATGTAAAGATCTTTTTTGATGGCTCATCCAATAAATTAAAAATTGAAAATGCAGAAGCAAATTTCAAAATTTCGATCATTGATATGCAGGGAAAAATTGTTTCTGAAATTGTAAGTAATGATGTAAAAGATAATTCAGTTGATCTGAATAAATTAAATAGCGGAATTTATCTTGTGAAATATTATTCTACAACTGGAAATTTAAATTATATAAAGATTATTAAGTAAAGTGTTGAAAACGTTTTGTAACATATTATTCTTATTTATTTGTTTTGTGATGAGATCGCAGGCAGCTGATGATGTGTTAACAGTTGCAGATTCAATGCCTAAGTACTTTGGAGGAAATGCTGGTATAGCTAAATATATTCAAATTAATATGAATATTCCACCTGAAGTAAGAGAGGGTTCAAAATCCGAAAAAACGTTCGTTAAGTTTATTGTAGATACGAATGGAAAAATTGTAGATCCAGTAGTTATTAAGCAATCAAATTATAAAGAATTTGATAATGAAGCAATTAGATTAGTTTCTAAAATGCCAGCATGGCAACCCGGAATCGACAAGAATAAAAAAGTAAAAGTATTTATGATTTTACCAATAAGCTATAAAAACATTGGTATTGTTAATCCTGAACCTGTTTCAAAAGAACATCAAAAAGCTATGGACTATTGGAACGAAGGACATAAGTTAGATCAACAGGAGCAATATCAAAAAGCACTCGAAAAATTTGAATTAGCATTGGCGAATGAGCCTGATAATAAATTTGCACTTTATGATAAAGCTAAAATGCATTTTTATTTAGGAGATAGATCAAAAGCATGCGAAACGTGGAATACAATGGTCTCCAAAAATATTAGAAAAGAAGAAGTTGAAAAAGAAGTTGCAAAAAATTGTAATCCTGAAAATGTAAACAAGCCAATTGATGTAGTTGCCGAAAAGGAAAAAAGAAAGAATAAAGAAAAAGCAATCGAATTCTTTAATATTGGAATGGATCAGGTAAATCAGGGAAGATATGAAGCGGCATTAAAATCGTTTGACAAATCTTTAGAGTATGAACCAAATTATTCCAATGCACTTTATAACAAAGCGGCAATGCACATGAAATTTAAAAATACAACTAAGGCTTGCGAAGCCTGGAATAAAATGATTTTGTTGAACGATAAAGATCAGGAAGTAAAAGACCTTATTAAAAAAAATTGTAATTAACCAATGAAAGTAACTATAGATGGAATAGAAATAGATGTGCCAAAAGGAACCACTATTCTCCAGGCAGCACGCTTGATAGGGCCGGAAGTGGCACCTCCTGCTATGTGCTATTACACCAAATTAAAAACCAGCGGTGGTTATTGCCGTACCTGCATTGTAAAAGTTACACAAGGCAGTACAGCTAATCCTACGCCAATGCCTAAACCTGTTGCTTCCTGCAGAACAGAAGTAATGGATGGTATGGTAGTTGAGAATTTTATCAATAAAGATGTTTTAGAGGCGCGCAAAGGCGTTGTAGAATTTTTATTGATCAACCATCCGTTGGATTGCCCTATCTGCGATCAAGCCGGCGAATGCAAGCTTCAGGATCTTGGTTACGAGAATGGCTCTGCTAAAACACGTTACGAATTTAAGCGCCGCGAATACGAAATGATCGATATCGGCGATAAGATAAAATTACACATGACACGCTGTATCCTTTGCTACCGCTGTGTAAAAACTGCCGAGCAAATTACAGATAAACGTTTACACGGTGTTGTTCATCGTGGCGATGCTTCCGAGATCTCTACTTACATTGAGCAGGTGATTGATAACGATTTTTCAGGAAACGTAATTGATGTTTGCCCCGTTGGCGCTTTAACTGATAAAACATTCCGCTTCAAGCAACGTGTATGGTTTACCAAACCTGTAGATGCACATCGTAAATGTGATAAATGCTGCGGTAAAACCCGTGTATGGTTAAAAGGTGAAGAAGTGGTGCGTGTTACAGCGCGTAAAGATCAATGGGATGAGGTAGAAGAATTTATTTGCAACTCTTGCCGTTACGATCACAAAAAAACGAGCGATTGGGTAATTGAAGGACCATCACCAATACACAGAAACTCGGTGATCTCGCAAAATCATTATCAGCATTTAAATGAATTAAAAGTGCAGGTAATGAAACAGCAAAAAGCTTTAGGATTTATGCCAATAGATAAAAAACCTTAATAAGAAAAAGATATGTTGACCTTTGTTATTTATAAATTAATTGTGTGCGTAGCTGTTTTTGCTATTTCACTGGCGGTTGCAGCATACTCTACATTGTGGGAGCGCAAACTCTCTGCTTTATTACAGGATCGCGTGGGTCCTGATCGTGCAGGCCCTTTTGGTATATTACAACCATTGGCCGATGGTGGCAAAATGTTCTTTAAAGAAGAGATCATTCCAAACGTATCTAATCGTTTTTTATTTATCCTTGGTCCAAGCTTGTTTATGCTTACTGCGTTAATGACAGGCTCTGTTATTCCTTGGTGTAAAGATGTTTACATAAAAGGTACTTTATACAGTGTGCAAATTACCGACATTAATATTGGTGTGTTGTTTTTATTCGGTGTTGTTTCTATCGGTGTTTATGGTATCATGATCGGCGGTTGGGCATCCAACAATAAATACGCATTACTCGGCGCCATCCGCGCATCAAGTCAAATGATCAGTTACGAAATTGCAATGGGTATTGCTGTTATTGCTTTGATCATTACCTCAGGAGGAACTTTAAGCCTTCGCGAAATTGTAGAACAACAGGATGCCGGTTTGGCAAACGTTGTATGGCAACCGCTTGGTTTTATTATCTTTTTTGTTTGTGCCCTGGCAGAAACCAACCGCGCGCCTTTTGATTTACCTGAGTGTGAAGCAGAATTGGTTGGTGGTTATCATACAGAATATTCTTCTATGAAATTAGGGTTGTTCTTATTTGCAGAATATATCAATATGTTTGTGTCATCTGCTGTAATGAGTGCCTTTTATTTTGGCGGATACAATTTTCCTTTTGCACAAGAATTATATCATTCGTTAGGTTTGGCCGATGGCTCTAAATGGATCGCTATTATTGGCTTTGGCGCATACTTTACCAAAATTGTTATTTTCATTTCTGTTTTTATGTGGATACGCTGGACCTTACCGCGTTTCCGTTATGATCAGTTAATGAATTTAGGCTGGAGATATTTATTACCGCTTTCTCTTTTAAATTTATTGATAACGGTTGTTGTAGAATTTTTTAGAGGACACATTACTTTTTAAACATTGAAAAAAGGACTTAAAATAATAATTGAATTAGCGCATGGAGCAGAACTTTATTTTGTTCTACTTCTTGCCATAGTATCATTATTTAAATAATAAAAAAATGCAGTTAACGAATAGAAGCAAAGTAGTATCAAATAAAGTTCAAACCGGGGTTGAAAAACTTTATTTGCCAGGCATTTTAAAAGGGATGTTAATTACAGGAAGTCACTTGTTTAAACGCAGGGCCACTGTAAAATATCCTGAAGAAACCCGCCCAATGGCAGCTGTATACAGAGGATGGCATGTATTAAAGCGCGACGAGAATGGTGCTGAGCGTTGTACGGCTTGCGGTCTTTGCGCTGTAGCTTGCCCTGCTGAAGCCATCACAATGGAAAGCGCTGAAAGGAAAAAAGGAGAAGAAAGTTTATACAGGGAAGAAAAATACGCAAAAACATACGAGATAAATATGTTGCGTTGTATCTTCTGCGGTTTATGCGAAGAGGCTTGTCCAAAAGAAGCGATCTTTTTAACTGATCGTTTGGTAGATACCGAATATGAAAGAGAAGATTTTGTATACGGTAAAGATAAATTGGTAGAAAAGGTGGATAAACGTATTGATGTAACAAAGCGCCAAACGTTAGCCGTTGCAGAATTTAAAAAGATACCGGGCCTGAAACATAATGAAGTTTGGCAAGGAAAAAATTTAAATAAGGGAAATAAACATTAGTCAATTAGCCAACGGGACAATTAGATAATTAAATTGTCACATTAATTAATTGCCGAATTAAATAATTAAAAAAAAATATGTTAGGATACACAATTACACAATGGCTTTTTGGAATACTTTCCTTCCTGTCCATCATGTTTGGTTTAATGGTAGTGTTTAGCCGCAACCCGGTAAATTCTGTACTTTACCTGGTAATGACCTTTTTTTGCATTGCGGGCCATTATTTATTAATGAACGCGCAATTTTTAGCCGTAGTGCATATTGTGGTATATGCAGGTGCTATTATGGTACTCTTCTTATTCGTGATCATGTTAATGGATCTAAACCAGGATAACGAACCTCAAAAAACCTGGATCACAAAAATTATTGCCGCTATTGCCGGCGGTATGTTATTGTTTGTTTTAGTAGGTTCATTAAAAGGAAGCGAGCAGTTAGGATTAAGTTCATACGGTGCTTCACAAATTGGCCTGGTAAAAAATTTAGGAAAAGTATTGTTCAGCGAATTTTTATTCCCGTTCGAAATTGCGAGTATTTTATTGCTTGCGGCTTTGGTAGGATCGATCATGATTGGTAAAAAAGAAATTAAATAGTTAGATAATTTGGCAATGAGTCAATTAGCCAATTTACTAAATATAAAATAAATTAATAATAATTGTCGAATTGACTAATCGACTAATTGAAAAATTAAAATGATAAACGGAATTTCTATAAACTATTATTTACTGTTAAGCGCAGTATTATTTATTATTGGCGCAGTTGGTGTTATGGCCCGCCGCAACTCTATCATTATTTTTATGTGTATTGAGTTAATGCTTAATGCCGTTAATTTGTTGCTGGTTGCCTTTAGTACTTTACACGGCGATGCCAGTGGACAGGTATTTGTATTTTTTATTATGGCAGTGGCTGCGGCCGAGGTTGCTGTTGGGCTTGCTATTTTAAGCATGATCTACAGAAATGTAAAAACAATTGATACAGACATATTAAGTAATTTAAAAAATTAGTTCCCGCTTTATGATTAAATTAATAGGTTTAGTTCCGTTATTTCCTTTAATAGGATTTTTAATAAACGGATTCTTCGGTAAAAAAATGAGCAAGAGCTTAAGTGGTGTGATCGCCTCTGTAAGCATTTTGGCTTCTTTTATTTTGTCTGTTTTAATTTTTATGGAATTAAATCATTCAGAAAACAAATCACACATTGTTAATTTATTTTCATGGATCAATTCCGATACGCTTGTTATTCCTTTCGAATTATTGGTTGATCCTTTATCTTCTTTATTTTTATTGATCATTACCGGCATCGGCTTTTTAATTCATGTATATTCGATTGGTTACATGCACGATGATGAGGGCTTTGCGCGCTTTTTCACCTATTTAAACCTGTTCGTGTTCTTTATGTTGCTGTTGGTTTTAGGAAACAACTACTTAATTATGTTTGTTGGTTGGGAAGGTGTAGGTTTATGTTCTTATTTATTAATAGGTTTCTGGTTTAAAAACACAGCCTACAACAATGCCGCAAGAAAAGCTTTTGTAATGAACCGTATCGGCGATCTTGGTTTTTTATTAGGAATTATTTTAGTGTTTATCACCTTTGGAAGCATCTCTTACAATGATGTGTTTGTAAAAGCCGGCACTGTGCCAACACACATCATTACTTGCATTGCATTATTGTTATTTGTAGGCGCAATGGGTAAATCTGCGCAATTACCTTTATATACATGGTTACCCGATGCAATGGCCGGTCCAACTCCCGTATCTGCCTTAATTCACGCGGCAACCATGGTTACTGCGGGTATCTATATGATCGTTCGTTCTAACATTTTTTATTCGATCAGCGAGGTAGCAAGCGAAACGGTAGCTATCGTTGGTGGCATCACCGCTTTATTTGCGGCAACCATTGGCTTGTTTCAAAACGATATTAAAAAGATCCTTGCCTATTCAACGGTATCGCAATTGGGTTTAATGTTCCTGGGCCTTGGCGTTGGCGCTTATAGTTCTTCTGTGTTTCACGTTACCACACACGCATTCTTTAAAGCACTATTATTCCTTGGGGCGGGCTCTGTTATTCACGCTATGGGTGGCGAGCAGGATATCCGCAAAATGGGCGGTTTAAGCAGCAAGATCAAAATTACTTTTATCACTATGCTTATAGGTACCATTGCTATTAGCGGTATTCCACCATTCAGCGGTTTCTTCTCTAAAGATGAGATACTGGCGCATGCATACGAACACAGCCCGGTACTTTGGTTTGTTGGCCAGGTAACATCTATGCTTACTGTTTTTTATATGTTCCGTTTATTATTCCTTACGTTTTATGGCAAATTCAGGGGCACGCACGAGCAAGAACATCACTTGCATGAGTCGCCACCGTCTATGACCTTTCCGTTAATCGTTCTTGCTGTATTATCTGTTATTGGTGGTTTACTTGGTTTGCCGGAGTTCTGGCATATGCCAAACTGGATGGCCAACAACCTCGAAACCGTTATCTTAAGAAAAGACCCAAGCACCATGCCGCATGAAACGGAATGGATGTTAATGGGTATTGCGGTTTTAGCCGCTGCCGCCACTATTTATTTTGCTTACATTGTATATATGCAAAAGAAAACGTTGCCACTTAAAGAGGGCGATAAAATGCCAGGCTTCCAAAAATTGGTTTATAATAAATATTATGTAGACGAATTCTATAATGCGGTAATCACCAAACCGTTAGATGCGATTTCTGTTGCCCTCCACAAATTTTTCGATATTCAGATCATTGATGGTATTGTAAATGGTGTGGGAGCCGCTGTTAAAGGCATTGGCTCAGGCATCAGGTTATTACAACAAGGTAACATTGGTTTTTATGTTATCAGTATGGTAATTGGTATTGTGTTTATTATGTTATTAACCTTTTTAATTTAGGATACAGGAATTTATGTTAACAGCTTTATTAATTTTATTTCCATTACTGGCCGGCCTTTTAATTTTCTTTGTAAAAGGCAACGGAGCCCGTAACCTGGCGCTTGGCTTTTCGATCATTGAGTTCGGGTTGTCGGTTGCTGCTTTTTGTATGTTTAAACATAACCCTGCATGCGCGCAATTAAGTTTTGATCACGCGTGGGTTAGATCTCTGGGCATTCATTTCTCTGTTGGTATGGATGGTATGGCCTTACTAATGGTAATGCTTACAACTTTTCTGGTTCCCTTGATCATACTTTCATCTTTTAAAAATGAATATAGTAATCCCAACAATTTTTACGGGTTGATCTTGCTTATGCAAATGGCATTGGTTGGTGTATTTACTGCTAACGACGGCTTTTTGTTTTATGTGTTCTGGGAGCTGGCTTTAATTCCTATCTACTTTATTTGTTTGTTGTGGGGTGGCGAAGACCGCGGAAGGATCACTTTCAAATTCTTCGTGTATACGCTATTCGGTTCATTATTCATGTTAGTGGGATTAATTTATTTATACAACCACACAGCAGTAGACGGTATTAAATCATGGGCTGTTCAGGATCTTTACAATGCAGGCAGGGCTTTAACCGAAACGCAACAAAGTGCAGTTTTCTGGATGATCTTTATTGCTTTTGCAATTAAAATGCCGGTTTTTCCTTTACATACATGGCAACCCGATACCTACGTTACTGCACCAACGCAAGGCACCATGCTGCTTTCGGGTATTATGCTTAAAATGGGAACTTTTGGGGTAATAAAATGGTTATTGCCAATTGTGCCACTGGGATTAGAAAAATGGGGAGGGACTGCCATTGCGCTTTCCGTAGTTGGTATTGTGTACGCTTCCATTATTGCTATCAACCAAAAAGATTTTAAACGTTTAATTGCTTACTCATCTATTGCGCACGTTGGTTTAATAAGCGCCGGTATTCTTTCTTGCAACCAGCAGGGTATACAAGGTGCTATTATGCAAATGTTAGCGCATGGGGTAAATGTGGTTGGCTTGTTTTTTATTGCCGATATTTTATTCCGTCATACCGGAACCCGTGAGATGGATAAATTGGGCGGCATTCGCGGCATGAATGGAAACTTTGCCGTGTTATTCTTAATTATTTTATTAGGCTCGGTGGCTTTACCGTTAACCAATGGTTTTGTGGGAGAGTTTTTATTAATAAACGGTGTTTACCAATTTAGCGCCGGTATTGCCGCCTTTGCAGGATTAACAGTGATACTTGGCGCGGTTTATATGTTACGCGCCTATCAAAAAATTATGCTCGGCGATCGTAACGATTCTAATGTAGCTTTTGGCCCATTGGCAATGACGGATAAGGTAGTGCTTAGCATTATTTGCGTAGTGGTTATTGCGTTTGGGATCTATCCAAAACCATTAAACGATGTTGCTGAAGAAGCAGTTAAAATGATAATGTTGAATTTAAAATAAAAATTAATTTCGGTTTAAGAAATCAAAACTCTTAAATCGTAAATCTAAAATTGATTATGAAAGGACTATTAATTATAAGTGGACTGGGAATTTTAGCAATGCTGGCTGAGATCTTCAAGTTTAAAAAATTATTGTTTCCAATAGTGTTACTTGGAATTGTTGCTGCTTACGCTTTTAATTTCATGGAATGGAAAACAGGAATGAGCATTCCTTATTTTGATAACATGATCGGTTTTGATAAACTGGCCATTGCCTTTTCGGGAATTATTCTTGCAACCGCTTTCTTCTGGTTTATTTTAGCGAACGATTATTTCGAACAGGATTCAAATATGGTCGATCATTTTGCGCTTGTATTATTTGCCTTAGTTGGAGCACTGATGTTAACGGCGTTTAAGAACATGACCACTTTGTTTTTAGGAGTAGAGATCATGAGTATTCCGCTTTACGTTTTAGCTGCCAGTAAAAAGAAAGACATTAAGAGTAATGAAGCAGGTTTTAAATACCTGATCATGGGATCGTTTGCCAGCGGCTTTTTGTTATTCGGTATTGCCCTTGTATATGGCGCTACCGGTAGTTTTGACCTTATGCAGATCCGTACGTTCATTTCTGAGAATGGCGCCGATATGCCATTGTTCTTTTACGTAGGTGTTGTATTTATGCTGATAGCTATGTGCTTTAAAGTATCTGTGGCGCCATTCCATTTTTGGGCACCGGATGTTTACCAGGGCTCTCCAACATTAATTACGGCACTAATGAGCACGGTTGTAAAAACTGCTGCCTTTGCAGCGTTTATGCGTTTATTCATGGTTGGCTTTGCCGAGATCAGTTCTGTTTGGACGGGTATTTTAGCGGGTGTAGTTGCTTTATCGTTAGTGATCGCTAACTTCTCTGCCGCCATGCAAAATAACGTAAAACGCATTCTGGCATACTCAAGCATTAGCCATGCAGCCTTTATGCTAATGGTAATTTTAGCAAACGTTAGAAGTAATTTATCGGTAAGCGCTTTGATTTATTATTCGTTAGCTTATTCGTTAGGAAGCATTGCCGCTTTTGGTATTGTTTACAACGTAACTAAAAAAGGAAACGAAAATGTGGATGCTTTTAATGGTTTGGCAAAACGCAACCCGAGTTTAGCTTTATGTATGGCGGTTGCTATGTTATCGCTGGCTGGTATTCCTGTCACATCTGGTTTCTTTGCAAAATATTTTGTGTTCACCGCAATGATCGGCACACAATATAAATGGTTATTGATCGTAGCGATCTTAACATCGGCAATTGGCGTGTATTATTATTTACGTATTGTAATTGCCATGTATTTTAAGAAGCAGGAAACTCACGAACCTTTACCGATCGAAAGATCAAATGTATTGGTTATAGTTTTAACAACAGCCGCAACAATTGCTATTGGTATAGTTCCGGGCATTGTGGCCGAGATGTTTGAGTTTTAAACAAGTAAAATTATCTCCTATGTTTTTAGTTCGAGAACGTTTCTCGATACATTTCCTTTCGTGGGAATTACTCGAAGTGACAAAGGCCGATAAATTAATTTTGTCTTAAAGAAAAGTTACAACCTCCTGAAAAGATCTTTAATGTAATCCATTGTGGCAATCTCTTTGTAGTTATCGCCAAAAGCATGGTTCCACATAAACGGTAAATTATAACTAACGGTTGCCATCTTTGTCAATGTTTCTTCATCCCAATCTTTACTTAAGTTTTGAGGTAAATTAATTTTATGCTTTTTGATCATTTGCATAAAATCGCCATGCCCTTCAGGATAGATATCGCCCAAATGTTGAAAGATAACACAGTTGGCATAACAATGACGTGTGCCGTGGATCTTGGAGAGGCCGTAGCTTAATGCATGGCAAACACCAACTTCGCTGTATGTTAAACTCAGGCCGCCCATTAAAGAGGCCACCATTAATTTATCATCATTATCTGCTGTTTGTCCGGCATTATCGCCTAGGTAAACTTCTCTGCAAAGGTGTAGGGCCTGGTCGCCATAGGCAAGGCTAAAAGCATTGTTGCGAATACCCCCATGCGACTCTATGCAGTGAATATAAGTATCCATACCCGTATAGAACCACCAATCGGTTGGTACGCTGGCAATTAATTCAGGGTCTAATATCACCTGGTTAAAAACGGTCCAGTCGCATTTTAAACCTAATTTTTTTTCAGGGCCAGTAAGCACAGCCGTCATTGATACTTCGGCACCTGTACCCGAAATGGTTGGCACACCTAAATGATAAATACCCGGCTTCTTAATTAAATTTAATCCCTGGTATAAAGTAGAAGAACCTTCGTTGGTTAACATCAGCGACAAGGCTTTTGCAATGTCCATAATGCTGCCGCCGCCAATGCCAATTACACCGCTTGGCAAACCTTTTTTAGCAAGAATTTCATCGCGTAAAGTATCTATTTGTTGCGTGGTTGGTTCGTACGGATCAACATCTATAAAATAAACAAGATCTTCGGGTTTGTTCTGAAGCTTGTTGCTTAAAGGCTTTCCCTTAAAATAATTGTCTACGATAAAAACAAAATAATTCTTGTTCTCTTTTCTTACTGGTTCAATGGTTTCGGTTAGTTGCGCAAATGAGCCGCGGCCGTATGTAACCTTATCAATGTTCTTAAAATTTTTGTGTGTCATACTTTAATTTGGAGCGAATGGATTTGCATCAATTCGTATTTTGATTCGTATAGATTGATATTAACTTTTTCCTAAATACAATTCATCGGCTTTTTGCCAGTTCACAATGTTCCACCAGTTATTAATATAATCTGCGCGTTTGTTTTGATATTTTAAATAATAAGCGTGCTCCCATATGTCTAATGCCAGTACAGGTTTTCCCTGTTCTTCAACCACTTTCATTAAAGGATTATCCTGGTTTGGAGTTGTAACGATCTTTAATTTACCTTCTTGCAATATCAGCCAGCACCAACCACTTCCAAAGATCTTACTTGCTTTTTCTGTAAATTCTTTTTTAAAATCGTCAAACGAGTTAAAATTTTTCTTGATGGCTTCGTTCAATTGTCCTACAGGTAAATTAGGCTCACCTTTTGGGTTTGGTTTTAATAAGGTCCAGAACAACGAGTGATTGTAATGCCCGCCCAAATTATTCCTGATCACAGATGAGCTTGCTTTATCAATGCTTTTGCATTTTGTAGCATCGTCTGCCGAAAAATCAAGATTGGTAGATGGCGTTTCGTTTAATTTATTTACATATGCCGCATGGTGCTTATCATGGTGTATCTCCATGGTTTCTTTATCAATATATGGCTCCAGCGCATCATAAGCATAAGGCAGCTTTGGCAGTGTAAAGGCCGCCGCTTTATCTAATGTATTGGCAAACTCTTCAACCTTATCAATTTTAGTTTTGCCAATAAGTGAGCCCGCAAGGCCCGACAGGCCAAGCAATGCGCTTTTTTTCAAAAAATCTCTCCTGTTATCGCTCATGTTAGAATTGAATTAGTATTTGGTTTTTTTCTACGGCAGTACCTTTACTTATCGGAATTTTTTTAATGATACCGCTACTAGGGCTCTTTAAAATATTTTCCATTTTCATTGCTTCTAAAACAATCAAGGCATCGCCTTTGTTCACCTCATCCCCTTCTTTAACTAATATATTTAATACCATGCCCGGCATTGGCGCTTTTATTTCGTTTATTTTTTTAGAAGCTAAATTATCAAGGCCAAGGCTATGTAACAGCTCATCGTATTTATCTTTTAACTGCAGGTTAAATTTTACAGAGTTGATCTTTACCACAAGCGTTTTTTCCTCAGCGTTTGCTTTTATAACATCCACATTATAAGATTTGTTGTTCATTATAAAATGATACTGGTAGGCGTTTATCTTTTCAAAATTACCCTTTACAATGGCATCGTTCAAAGTGCCCTCAAACTCTTTACCACTGGTGTTTAAATTGGTTTTAAGTGTTTGGTTTCCGTTTATGGTTATAGAATACATATTGCAAATTTAAGGTTATTAAAATAAAAAACCCTCTTCGTTTAGGAAAAGGGTTTTTAAAAATTTCTTGCTGTGGGAATTATTTTTTTACGAACTCACCCATTTTATTATCGAAGTTAAGGAAGTAACCACCTTTAGGTAAATTACTTACGTCTAACTTACTGCCAAATCCTTTTTTAACGATGTTACCATATTGATCATAGATCTCGTACATGGTTTCAATTTGTTTATCTGATTTTCCTTTTTGGAAAAAAGTAATGTCTTTACTTGCTTTAATAGGCGCGTAATCAATTTCAGGAACCTCGCTCATGTACTCGGTTGGTTTACTTAAACGTGGCTGGCCGCTATAGTCTGTTTGGCGAACACGAACCTGGTTTTTACCGCTGTGGGGCACAACTTTAAAAGAATACTCGTTACTTGTAGGAGTTCCAACACCATCAACCTCGCCAACTTTTACCCATTTGTTCCAACGGAATTGCTCTACGGCAAAGGCCAGTTTACCGGTTTCTGATTTGGTGGTCCATTTGATGTTACCATCTTTATCAGCGCTCATACTAACAACTTCGTAAGTACTTTTTGGTTTTAAAACTTCAGGATTTAATACTTTAGGTTTGCAGTCTTCTTTATGGAAAATTTTGATCTCAACTTTATCGCCAATGTTTAATTTGTGAGGCTTCATGTCTATTTCAAAAGCGCTCGAGTTGATCTCATCAGTGGTAATGTTGCCGTTTACCTTTACCTCAGTTACACAAAAACCAACGCCGCCACTTCCAAATGGGTTTTGTACGTAAATGTTCTTGCCCTGATAATTACCTTCTAAAATTATTACACCGCCTTGGGCGCTAGCAAAGTTTATGCCAGTAAAACAAAGAAGTAAGTAAAGTATAAATTTTTTCATCGAAAATAGTTCAATTCTTAACGTTGCAATATTATAATCAATTTTTTGAATTACAAAATATATTTTTGGGAAATTTGCACTTTATTTCATTTTTATCTAAAGTAATTTAATTAAATTTGTTAATTAAACTCGATAATTATGAGAATTTCGCTATTTAGCTCTATTTCACTGGTATTCACACTGTTTTTAGGATCATGCAAAAGCGATGGTTCGGGCTCTGAGGCAGCCGAGTTTAAGGGGGGGAATAAAGTGGTTAGAATTGCCGAAGTAATAACGCCTGTAAGCATCTTTCCTCACCGAATTACAAACGTTGTTGAAGGCCTGATTGCATCTCAGATCCACGAAGGTTTGGTTAGAATAAACCCCAAAGATCTTACAGTAATGCCCGGCCTGGCCGAAAAATGGGAGATCGATCCAAGTGGCAAATCCATCACTTTTCATCTTAGAAAAGGATTAAAATTTCAGAATAATGAAGATATAACAAGCAAGGATGTAAAGTTTACTTTTGAATTACTTTGTACCGACAGGCCCGGAAACGTTCAGTTTGAAACGGTTTGTAAAGACAGGATCACAGGGGCTAATGACTATTACCAGGGTAGCTCAAAAGGCCAGAAAACAGACTTAAAAGGATTTAAGATTATTGATGATCTTACATTTACCATTGAACTGCTTAACTCTCCCAATATCTTTTTAGAGATCCTTGCAAACCCTGTAGCAGCAATCATTTGCGAAGAAGCCTATAAGCTTAAAAAGGAAGACTCTTTTGTTGGCGCGGGCCCATTTGTACTAGATGAAAAAACATCTACAAAAACACATTATGCCTTGTATAAAAACGGCAATTATTACGCAAAAGATAAGGATGGCAAATCTTTGCCGTATATTGATTCTGTTATTATCGACATTGTTCCCTCAACCGAGGTTGCTTTACAACGATTTCAAAATGGTAATGTGGATTTTATAGGATCTGTTCCCAGTTCGCAGTTAAAACAGGTGGTGGAAGAGAATATAAAAGCATTTAAAGGAAGCCCGCCTGTATTTATATTGGATCAGCGCCCTGAAATGGGCACATTTTATTACGTTTTTAATGTGCACCGTGCGCCGTTTAATAACCTTAAAATGAGACAGGCCCTTAATTACGGTATTGACAGAAGTAAAATAATTGACAGGGTTTTAAACGGACAGGCTTACGGCCCGGCAATTAACGGCATTGTGCCCCCTACGTTTGATTTTTATAAATCGTATAACGTAAAAGGCTATGATTTTGATCTTGAAAAAGCAAAAAAATTATTGGCAGAAGCTGGTTATCCTAACGGCAAAGGCCTTGCAGAGATACAGTTGATCGTAAACTCAGGCAATTCAAGAAATAATACAGTAGCAGCCGAGATCCAAAAACAGCTAAAAAACAACTTAAATGTAAACATCACATTTGAGTCTTTGCCAAACGCCGAAAAATTTGAATTACAGCAAAGAGGCCAGGGCGATATTTTCAGGGATGGCTGGGTAGCAGATTACCCAAGCCCGGAATCGTTTCTGTCGATATTCTACGGCGAACCTATTACGGCCGATATGAGCAGAACAACCTATCCAAACACTATTAAATACAAAAATTCAGAATACGATAAATATTACAAAATGGGGCGCGATGCTTTAAACCGCGATACCGCTGCGGTTTATTTTTTAAAAGCAGAACAAATTTTAATGGATGATGCACCAATTATGGCGCTTTGGTACGAAAGCAATTGCAGGCTGATTAAAACCCGCCTTAAAAATTTCTTCGTAAACCCGATAAGGTATTTTGATTTTACCCAGGTAGTTATAGAAGACAGGAAGCCGGACGAAAAAAAGTAAACTATAACCCTGCATGAAATTTAAAACTCTTATCAAGAGCTTATTTCTTTTACTAGTATTTCCGTTTGCTTTAAACGCTCAATTTACTATTCGCGGAAAGGTTTTTGCTGCCGATAATAAAGAGGCGCTTCCCTTTGTGCCTTTACTGATAAAAGGCACCACAATTGGTGCACAAGCCGATTTTGACGGCAATTACATCATTAAAACATCAAAGCTTGGCGATTCGGTGGTGGCTTTATATGTTGGCTACAAAAGGCTTGCAAGGCCCATCAACAAAAACTTAGCCGAACAGGATATCAATTTTCCGTTAGAGAGTGTAGGAGGCGTTTCGCTGGATGAGGTGGTTGTAAAATCCGGCGATAATCCTGCACATCGTATCATCCGAAATTGCGTAAAAGCAAAAATAGTTAATGATAGAAATAATTTAGATGCATACGAATACGAAGCCTACAATAAATTAGAATTTGACCTTAACCGCATACCAAAAGAAATGCGCGAAAAAAAATTATTAAAACCTATAAGTTTTGTGTTTGATAATGTAGACAGCAGTTTTAGTGGCGAAAAACCGTCCCTTCCATTTTTCATCATCGAAAACCTTTCGCAATTCTATTACAAAAAAAATCCGGTACATAAAAAAGAAGTTGTTGTTGCAAGTAAGATCACAGGTATTGAGAATGCCAGTGTTTCACAAGTACTGGGCGATATGTACCAGAATATAAATATTTACGATAATAATATTTTGGTGTTCAATAAGCAACTGCCAAGCCCAATAAGCGAGAACGGACTGTTCTATTATAAATATTACCTGGAAGACAGCGCTTTTGAGAACAACCAATACATCTATCACATCCGTTTTAAACCAAAACGTGTGCAAGAGTTAAGTTTTACCGGTAACATCTGGATAGCAGATACTACCTGGGGTGTAAAGCGTTTAGAAATGAGCCTGCCTAAAGATGCAAACATCAATTTCATCAATTCGGTAAATGTGGTAGAAGAATTTTCGTACATCGATAGCATCTGGATGCTAAGTAAAGACAGGCTGGTAATTGATTTTGCGCCAACAAAAAAAGCCATTGGTTTCTATGGACGAAAAACAACATCCTACAAAAAAATAAAATTAAATCAGCCAAAAGACGATAAGTTCTATGAGTTTGCAGATAAGATCATTGTTGAAGATGGCGCCACAAAAAAATCAGATGAGTTTTGGATGGAACACCGCCACGATAGCTTAACACAACGCGAGCTTAAGATCTTTAAAATGATAGACACCATTCAATCCTTGCCAATTTATAAAACCTGGGTAGATGTTTTTTATCTATTGGTTGCAGGGTATAAAAAAGTAAATAATTTTGAGATAGGGCCGTATTCAAATTTGGTTTCATACAACAGGGTAGAAGGCCTGCGTTTAAGATTTGGTGGTAGAACCAGCGCCCTCTTTAGTAAATGGTATGAGTTAAATGGCTATGTGGCGTATGGTTTGTTAGATGAAAAATGGAAGTATGCGCTTGGGTTTAAAAGCTTTCTTTCCAAAACACCAAAACGGCAAATTGTGGGCATGAATTATAAAAGCGATAATGAGATATTAGGCCAAAGTACCAACGGCTTTTCGCAAGATAATGCTTTGGCATCAATTTTCCGATCAAGCCCGTTAACTAACTTAACACGTGTAGATAAAGTAGAAGGCTATTACGAACGCGAATGGTTTCCGGGCCTTATCTCAAGAGTGAGCCTTGCCGGCAGAAAATTTGCGCCGTTAGGAACCAACAAATACCAGTATATAAAAAATGATGGCGCTGTAGGTGAGCGTGAATATATCAATAATACAGAAGCGCGGATTAATGTGCGTTTTGCGTGGAAAGAAAAATATGTTGGCGAAGGATTTCAGCGCATCTCAATAGGCACAAGGTTTCCGGTGGTACAGGTAAATTACGCTAAATCACTGCAAAATGCTTTTAAAGGCGAATACGATTATCAAAAACTGGTGGTAAATGTAAGCGACCGTATTCGCATAACACCTATTTTAGGATATACAGATTTTACGGTTGAAGGCGGAAAGATCTGGGGGGTTGTGCCTTATCCACTAATGGAATTGCATGGTGGAAATCAAACTTACATATACGATTACATGGCCTTTAACATGATGCATTATTATGAATTTGCGAGCGACCAGTTTGTGTCAGCTGCGTTGTTTCATCATTTTGAAGGATTGTTCTTTAATAAGATCCCATTGCTTCGCAAATTAAAATGGCGCGAAGTAGCCACTGTTAAAAGTGTGTGGGGCAGTGTAAACGATAAGAACAGGGTGCCGTTATTATTTCCAAGCACCTTATCATCGCTTAATAAAGGCCCATATGCTGAAGCAAGCGTGGGTGTTGAAAATATTTTTAAAGTGTTCAGGATCGATGCCTTCTGGCGCCTTAATTACCAATTACCAAGGGCCATCGATAATTTTGGCTTTAAATTCAGTTTCCAGCTGGCATTGTAAAAATGCAAAATTTGTTATTTGATCCTACTTATAATTTCAATAAAAAGCAATTCTAAAAAAAACTAGTTACATTTGTTTAAATGATCTTACGTAGCGAAAACCTGGTAAAAAAATATAAGAACAGAACGGTGGCAAACAACGTTTCTGTTCAGGTGCAGCAAGGCGAAATTGTTGGATTACTTGGCCCCAATGGCGCAGGCAAAACAACATCGTTCTATATGATCGTTGGAATGGTAAAACCAAACAGCGGTAAAATTTTTTTAGACGATTTGGATATTACCAAAGAGCCCATGTATCGTCGCGCACAACTGGGCGTTGGATATTTACCGCAGGAAGCTTCAGTATTTCGTAAATTAAGTATTGAAGATAATTTACGCGCCGTTTTGGAAATGACAAAGCTCACCAAAAAAGAACAAGACCTGAAGGTAGAAAGTTTACTGGATGAGTTTGCTTTGCATCATGTACGCAAAAATCTTGGCGATCAGTTAAGTGGTGGCGAGCGCCGCAGAACAGAAATAGCAAGGGCCCTGGCAACCGACCCTAAATTTATTTTATTGGACGAACCTTTTGCAGGTGTTGATCCTATTGCTGTTGAAGACATTCAAACCGTGGTACGAAAATTAAAAGATAAAAATATTGGCATTTTAATTACCGATCACAATGTGCACGAAACATTGAATATTACCGACAGATCTTACCTTTTATATTCGGGCAGCGTTATTAAAAGCGGTAGCGCCGAAGATCTCGCAAATGATGAGCAGGTTCGCAAAGTATACCTGGGCCAGAATTTCGAATTAAGAAAATAAGCGCGTTCGTTTTCCTTTAACAACCAGCACTTCGTTTGCTGGCTTTTTTTAGTTATTTTTAGTGTTCAATAAAAATAATTGAAGCCAATAAAAAAATATTTCCTCTTTTTATTAAGCATAATTTCTTTTATAGCTTACTCGCAGGGTGGCGAATTTTTTATAAATAATTATTTACCCAAAGAGTATAAAGGCGGCAATATTAATTTTGGCATCGTTCAAAATAAAGAAGGCCTCATTTTCTCGGCAAACAGCGCTGGTGTTTTAATTTATGATGGATATAACTGGAAGACCGTTAAAGTAAATAAGAACGAACCAACAGTTACAGCCATTTCCATCTCAAAAAATAACGAGATCTATATTGGATGCGACGATGGTGATTTTGGTTTTTTTAACCAGGATGCAAGAGGCATCTATCAATTCTTCTCATATCGAAATAACATACCCGGAAGTTTTAAACCCGGCTTGCCAATAAAATATATTTGTTCGCTAAACGACAAAACCTATTTTTTATCAGAAGAGGTATTGATCGAATATGCTAAAGGCGAATTCAAAACTTTTTTTCCTGTTAACCGTTTTCATATCCGGCCAATAATAATGGGCAACCACCTTTTTGTAGAAGATATTGAGAACAATTTATTGGTATTAAGCAACGGCGTTTTAAAGCCTGTTACTAAAACAGAAGAGCTGTCTAACAATAAATTTTATTTCACTTATAAATTAGAGAGCTCAGAGTATGCAATAGGTTTCAGGGGATTAGGGTTATTTAAGGCAAACTATAATTCATCAGCTCCTGAGCTCACCGAATTTAAACAATTGCCAGGGGCAGAAAGTAACCGTGAATTGATAGATGCAGAAATAGTAAATGGCTTTCCGCTTAATAATGGCAATTTTGTAGTTACTTCCAACAAATCAGGCGCCTTTATTTTAGATAAAGATCTTAAAATAATAAACCGGCTAAATAGCAAAACCGGCGTATATGACGAAAACATCAAAGGCGGTTATGAAGACATTAACGGGAACATTTGGCTGGCTTTAAACTATGGTATCTCGTTCGTTGAGGTAAAATCGCCATTAAGAAAGTTTACACGGAAGAATGGTATTAACGGTGTTGTGCAATCATCTGCCATATACAATAACGTTTTGTACATTGCCACAGATAAAGGTGTTTTTTATTTTGATTCAAAAGATTATCTCTTTAAACAGCTCAATGATTTTAATGAGCAAACCTGGTATATTTTAAATTATAAGAACAAGTTATTCTTTTCTGCCAATAGCGGGTTATATGTGTATAATGGCAAAGCCATACAACTGGCACACCAGAGTGAGTACGGCACAATTTATTACATGCTTAACGATCCTTATCAACCTAACGTTTTGTATTGCGGGCACGATAATGGTGTAGATGTGTTGAATATTTCGGGCGAGAATACCAGCTATATAAAAAGCTATATCCTAAATACAGACGTTAGAAGTCTTGCAAGTGATGATAACAAGAATATTTATTTTGGAACCAGTGATAAAGGCATTTATTTTTTAAATTATAAGAACTCATACCTTCTTGATTCGCTTCAAATAAAGGATGGTTTGCCCGATCTAAGCGAGAATTACGTTTTTAGTTATGAAAAAAAATTATTGATAGGCACAGATGTTGGCATTTATTCTTTACAGGAAAAGCCCCAAAACAAATATGTTTGCGTAAAAGACCCGGATCTATGGAACCTTTCTAATGACGGACAGATCTTTAGGGCCGCAGAGTTTAATGGTGATATTGTTTGTAACCAAACAGCAAAGAGCGCACAAACCGGCGAATATGTAACGCAAAGCATTTACATTAAAAAGCAGAAGAATGGTTTTGTAAAGATCAACAGCAGCCTTAATCATTTAAAATACATTAAGGCCAATTTAATAAGTTATGATACAACAGATAAACAACTTTTTATTTCGTGTGATGAAGGCCTTTTTCTTTTACATGATGAATTGAGCGAAGTAAAACGCGATTACAAATTATTTATAAGTAACGTTGAAGCAGGAAAAGACACCGTTATTCAAAATATTTTTGATGCAGGTAAAGCAATAGAATCAAAGATCAGTTATGTTAAGAATGATATCAGGATCTTTCCCGGTTTTACAAGTTTTGAAGACAATAACCTTACCGAATTCAGTTATTATTTAAAAGGAAAAGAAAATGGGTACAGCAGTTGGAAAAGGGCTAAAGAGTTTAAATACGATAATTTACAGGAAGGGGATTATACATTTTATCTAAAAGCGCGCAATGCTTTCTCTAACGATATAAAAGAAATAAATTTTTCGTTCACTATTTTAGCGCCATGGTATCGTACTTATTGGGCGTATGCCATTTATTTTATTTTGTTCTGCTTGTTTATTTATGTTGTTGTAAGAATTTATACCAAACGTTTAAAAATACAAAATATAAAACTGGAAGAGACCGTTAAGCTTCGCACTGCAACCATCGAAGAGCAGGTGCATTTGTTGGCCGACCAGAAAAAGGAGATCACCGATAGCATTAACTATGCACAACGTATCCAGGAATCGGTTTTGCCATCGCTAAAAGAAATTGATGCTACTTATAAGGACGGTTTTGTTTTTTTTCAACCAAAAGATATTGTGAGTGGCGATTTTTATTGGTTCCACAAAATAAATGACAACGAATTTTTAATTGCCTGTGCAGATTGTACCGGCCATGGAGTTCCGGGGGCCTTTATGAGTATGATCTGCTCTAACAAATTAACCGAAGCAGCACTGCAAAATACTGAGCCGGCACAAATTTTATTTTTAGCAAATAACTCCATTAAAAATGTTTTAAGGCAAAATATAGAGTCTGATGGCAAATCGAAAGACGGGATGGAGACGGCTTTAATAAAGTACAATATAAAAAGTAAAAAAATCACTTATGCAGGTGCACACCGGCCGTTGTGGATCGTAAAAGCAGGCACAAAAGAATTTTTAGAAATAAAACCCACTAAAGCGAGTGTTGCAAGTTTTACCGATCATAATTTTGAATACCAACAGCATGAGATGATTTTAGATGCCGGAGATTCCATATACATGACCAGTGATGGGTTTCCAGATCAATTTGGCGGGCCTGATGGAAAAAAATTCATGGCAAAGAATATGAAAACTTTTTTACAGGAGATCTCCACCTTAAAAGTAAATGAGCAAAAAACAAACGTATCAGACAAGATCAACACCTGGATGGGGCCGCATGAACAGGTAGATGACCTGCTGGTTATAGGAATAAAAGTAAATTAATGAAACTGATTTTCGCCTCTTCAAACAAAAATAAAATCAAAGAGATCAAAGCCTTATTGCCTTCGCATTTTGAATTATTGGGTTTAGAAGATATTGGTATCACTGAAGATATTCCGGAACCGGGCACAACGATAAAAGAAAATTCATTTTTAAAAGCGCAATATGTTTTGGATTTCCTGAAAAAGAAAAATGAAGCTATTGCTGTATTTGCTGATGACAGTGGTTTGGAAGTAAATGCATTGAATAATGCCCCGGGCGTTTATAGCGCACGTTATGCAGGCACTCCAAAAAGCGATGAGAACAACAACAAAAAATTGTTAGAAGAAATGAAGTTGATCACAGATCGCAAGGCAAGATTTGTAACAGTGATCACCTTAATTTTAAATAACGAGGTTCATTATTTTGAAGGAGCAATTAAAGGCACCATCTCTTACGAAAAAAGAGGCACTAACGGGTTTGGGTATGACCCTTTATTTATTCCGCAGGGATACCGGAGTACATTTGCTGAATTAAGCGCCGAGGTAAAGAATACAATTAGTCATCGTGCTTTGGCGGTTAAAAAACTGGTTGAGTTTCTTGTTCAAGAACAGTAGGCAGATTTTAGTCAGCAGTTTGCAGTGTATACTGCCTACTTAACACTGCCAACTATTTAACCTCCCACTCCTTCCAGTCCATTTCTTCGCCATTTAAAATGCCAAGGTAACTATGGTAACGTTCTTCGCTTATTTCGCCGTCTTCAACGGCTTTTAACACAGCACATTTGGGTTCGTTAACATGCAAACAATTATTGAATTTACAATCGTTCATACGATCACGAATTTCGGGAAAGTAGTGGCCTACTTCTTCTTTTTTCATTTCAACAAGGCCAAGCTCTTTAATGCCGGGGCTGTCAATAATGCTTCCGCCAAAATCAAGCGTATGTAACTCTGCAAAAGTGGTAGTGTGCATCCCCTTTGCATGGGCCGACGAGATCTCGCCGGTCTTCAGGTCTAGCCCCGGTTGCAAAGCGTTAATGAAAGTCGATTTTCCAACACCCGAGTGGCCGGCAACTAAAGTGGTCTTATCTTTAAATAAATTTTGAAGTTGCTTGATTTGTTTTTCATCATAACTGCTTACTTCAAAACATTCGTAACCCACTTTTGTGTAAATGTCAATGGTCTCTTTTTGAATTTGTAACAGATCATCATTCAAAAGGTCACATTTATTAAAAATAATTTTTGCAGGAATGCGATAAGCCTCCGCCGTAATTAAAAAACGATCAATAAAACCTAGGCTGGTTCTTGGCGAAACCAAAGTTGCAATTAACACGGCCTGGTCTAAATTACTGGCTAAAATTTGCGCCTGTTTGCTAAGATTTATGGATTTGCGGATAATGTAATTTTTGCGGGGATGGATCTTTACGATATTCGCCTCTTCGTTCTCTTCCAGCTCAATATCCACAATATCGCCTACAGCAATAGGATTGGTGGTTTTCCGGCCTTCCATCCTTATTTTTCCCTTTAAACGGCATAAATGAACCGTGTCGTTTACTTTTACCAAATAATTGCTACCGGTTGATTTTATTACTGTTCCCTGCATCATTTTTCTTCGACGAAAGTACTTAAAAATCCTTTAAAAACTGTTTACAACATTTAACGTGATTCTTATAATTAAAATGCTAATTTAGGCCGTTCAAAAAAACTAAAACGATTAAATAAAATGAAGGAAGTATATATAGTTTCTGCGGTAAGAACTGCGATCGGTTCTTTTGGTGGAACATTAGCCGGTGTATCGGCAACACAATTAGGCGCGGCGGCCATTAAAGGCGCTCTGGCAAAGATTAATTTAGATCCTAAATTGGTTAACGAAGTTTACATGGGCTCTGTATTGCAGGCCAACCTTGGCCAGGCACCAGCCCGCCAGGCTGCTAAGTTTGCAGGCTTACCCGACGGTGTTATTTGCACAACAGTAAACAAGGTTTGTGCCAGTGGTATGAAATCAATTATGCTGGGCGCACAAAGCATTATGCTTGGCGATGCCGATATCATTGTTGCCGGAGGTATGGAAAACATGAGCGCTGTTCCTTTTTATTCTGACAGCACACGCTGGGGTTCAAAATATGGCGACGTAAAATTAATTGATGGTTTGGCTAAAGATGGTTTAACCGATGTTTATGGTAATGTGCCAATGGGTAATTGCGCCGAGCTTTGCGCTAAAGATCATAAATTTACACGCGAAGAACAGGATGCCTTTGCCGTTGAATCATATACCCGTTCTGCAGCTGCCTGGAAAGCAGGAAAGTTTAAAGATGAAGTTGTTCCTGTAACTGTAAAAACAAAAAAAGGCGATGTTGATTTTATTGAGGACGAAGAATATAAAAACGTAATTTTTGATAAGATCCCAACTTTAAAACCGGTATTTCAAAAAGATGGTACTGTAACAGCTGCTAACGCAAGTAATATGAACGATGGAGCTGCCGTTGTTATTTTAATGAGCAAAGAAAAAGCAGATGCTTTAGGCATTAAACCATTGGCAAAAATTAAAGGGTTTGCAGATGCAGAACAAGCTCCTGAGTGGTTTACAACCACACCAAGCTTAGCTGTACCAAAAGCAGTAGAAAAAGCCGGCTTAAAAATGAGCGACGTTAATTATTTTGAATTGAACGAAGCATTTAGCGTGGTTGGTTTGGCAAATATTAAAATGATGAATTTAGATGCATCAAAAGTTAACGTAAATGGTGGCGCTGTTTCGTTAGGCCATCCTTTAGGCGCAAGTGGAGCGCGTATTATGGTTACGCTTTTAAACGTATTAAAACAAAACAAGGCAAAATACGGTGCGGCCGGTATCTGTAATGGCGGCGGCGGTGCCAGCGCTATGGTTATCGAAAATGTAAACTAACTTTTTATCTTTTAAAAAAGCCCTTCCCAAAACGGAGGGGCTTTTTTATTTTTATATAAAATGCTTTTTTATACATTTTTGTTTACATTTAGTCCCTCATAATAAAATATAGAATCTCCAACTATGAAATCAACTGCTTTAACAAATACACACATTGCTTTAGGCGCTAAAATGGTTCCTTTTGCGGGGTATAACATGCCTGTTTCTTATGCCGGCTTAAACGAAGAACATAATACAGTAAGAAACGGCGTAGGTGTTTTTGATGTAAGCCATATGGGCGAATTTATTTTAAAAGGTCCGCACGCTTTGGATCTTATTCAAAAAGTAACAAGTAACGATGCTTCGGTTTTAACAGATGGTAAGGCACAGTATTCTTGTTTACCAAATGCAGATGGAGGTATTGTTGATGATCTTTTGGTTTACAGAATAGATGCCCAAACCTATTTACTGGTTGTAAATGCCAGCAATATAGAAAAAGACTGGAACTGGATCAAAAAGCACGATACCTGGGGGGTTGATATGAAAAACATTTCGGATGACACTTCACTACTGGCCGTGCAAGGACCAAAAGCAATAAACGCTTTACAAAAATTAACAGATATTAAATTGGCCGACATCCCATACTACTCATTTGTTAAAGGAAAATTTAACGGTATCGATAATGTAGTGATAAGCAACACCGGTTATACCGGCGCCGGGGGCTTTGAGCTTTATTTTGATAATAAACACGCGCAGGCCATGTGGGACGGGATCTTTAAAGCGGGAGAAGAATTTGGCATTAAACCAATAGGACTTGGAGCCCGCGATACCCTTCGTTTGGAAATGGGCTTTTGTTTATATGGTAATGATATTGACGATACCACCTCGCCCATTGAAGCAGGCCTTGGCTGGATCACCAAATTCACTAAAGATTTTACCAATAAAGCCAATATCGAAAAACATAAAACCAATGGTGTTGCAAAAAAATTGGTTGGTTTCGAAATGATAGACCGCGGTATTCCCCGTCATGATTATGCAATTGTAGACGCAGGTGGCACCGTTATCGGCAAAGTAACTTCGGGTACTCAATCGCCCACATTAAATAAAGCTATAGGATTAGGCTATGTAAAAACAGAGCTTTCAAAACCCGAAACTGAGATCTTTATCCTTATTCGTGATAAACCGATCAAGGCCAAAGTGTGTAAAATCCCATTCCTTAAAAAGTAGTTTTTTTTCTACAATTTGCGCAACTTTTTATGGTTTAAAACGTAAAAATCAGCGTGAATAAACTAACAGAAATTCAGTATTTAATGGGTTTTAGCGTTTAAATTATGTTTTTAAACCTTTTATCGAACATTTTCTGTTTTTAATCTAAAAAGTATTGAATTAACCAGAATTATTAATAAATTTGATATACCCATGAAAAAATTTATACTCATTTTATTCTTCACGTCTTCCATCGGTTTCTCTCAGTCGCAGACTTTTGAGGTTAATCCCGCCAATGGAAAAGACACCATTAATAAGATTGATGCAGAAGGAAAAAAACAAGGCAAATGGATTTTATTCGGGAAACATAAACCAGGTACCTGTTATGCCCCTGATGCCAAAGTAGAAGAAGGTAAATACCAGGATAACAGGAAAGCGGGCATTTGGGTGGAGTTCTTTTGCAATGGTAACATGCGCAATAAATTAACTTTCACAAATGGCCGTCCGGATGGTTATGCCATCATGTACCACGAAAACGGTAAGATCAGTGAAGAAGGAAACTGGAAAAATAACCGTTGGGTTGGTAACTACAAACTTTATTATGATAACGGACAGGTTCAACACGAATTTGTTTTTAACCCAAATGGTAAACGCGAAGGTGCTCAAAAATATTTTTACGATAATGGCCAGTTAGCCATTGAAGGTAATTTTGCAAATGGTAAAGAGAGCGGGTTGATAAAAGAATATTACGAGAATGGTGATGTTAAAGCAGAAAAGAATTTTGCGGATGGAAATGTAGATGTTGCTTCAATAAAAGAATACCAACCAAAAAAACCTATTGCTCCAAAATCAGACGAACCTGCGGACAATGCTCCAAAAGTAACGGTTAAGGCCGATGAAAAACCAAACGAAGCTGTAAAAAAAGGCGCCGGACCATTAGTGTTAAACGGACAACAAACTTTATATAACAAGAACAAACAAATTACAAAAGACGGTGTATTTAAAGATAACCGCTTTATGGATGGAAAAGCTTATATCTACGACGATAATGGTATTTTAACCCGAATAGCTGTATACAAAGGCGGTATATACGTTGGCGATACACAGGTTGAAAACTAAAAATTGAAAGGCGCTTTTAAAGCGCCTTTTTTATTTCCATACTTTTTAATAAAATTTATCCGGCCATAATAAGAAATTAATCTTATTTTTGCACGTTCTTAATTAGTAATGGGGGATTAGCTCATTTGGCTAGAGCGCTTCGCTGGCAGTGAAGAGGTGATCGGTTCGAATCCGATATTCTCCACCCCAATCTTAAAGCCCGATTAAAACCCGGGTTTTTTTATTTTTATAAAACATGAATTTCAAAAACATCCTTTCGCTTTTTAAAATAGATGCATTAAACCAAATGCAAACACAAACTATTGACGCGATTGCCAAACCGCAGGATGTTGTTTTAATTTCGCCAACAGGTTCGGGTAAAACACTTGCATTTCTTCTTCCGCTTTTAAACATTTTTGATAAAGAAAAAGAAGGTGTGCAGGTATTGATTTTAGTACCAACCCGCGAACTTGCTTTGCAAATAGAACAGGTGTTTAAACAAATGGCAACAGGTTTTAAAGTAAACACCTGTTACGGCGGCCATGATGTTAAGATCGAAAAAAACAATTTACAACAGCCGCCTGCTTTGCTAATTGGTACTCCCGGCCGCATTGCGCATCATTTAAGAAAACAAAATGTAACCACATATCATGTACACACATTGATATTGGATGAGTTTGATAAATCGCTGGAGGCAGGCTTTCACGAAGAGATGTCGTTCATTATTAAAAGCAGCACACAAATAAAAAAACGCATCTTAACTTCTGCAACACAGTTACAGGAAATTCCCGAATTTGTTGGATTAAAAAAATACGAAGAGTTAAATTTTACAACCACAAAACCAGAAAATAAAGAAGCCTTAAAGCTGAGGTTAGTGAGAGTTGCCGGCGACGATAAACTGGAGGCCTTGATGTTATTGATAAGTAAGATCGGTAACAGATCAACCATGGTGTTTTGCAATCATCGCGATGCTGTGAACAGGATCAGCGAACAATTAGAATATTATAAAGTTGCACACGAGATCTATCATGGCGGATTAGATCAGATAGACAGGGAAAAAACGTTGATCAAATTACGTAATGGAAGTACCGGGCTGCTCATTACAACCGATCTGGCGGCCAGGGGCCTTGATATTCCTGAGATTGAAGCCGTAGTACATTACCAGCTGCCAACAACCGAAGATACAATGATCCATAGGAACGGCCGCACTGCCAGGATGCATGCAACTGGAACAGTTTATTATTTATTGGATATAGATGATCATTTACCCCCGTTCTTAGAAATTACACCCGAAGAAGAAACCCTACCCGTCAAATTTACTGCCCCAAAACCATCTGAGTGGAAAACACTTTATATTGGCGCAGGAAAAAAAGACAAGATAAATAAAATGGATATTGTGGGCATGCTTTTGCAAAAAGGTGATCTTAAAAAAGATGAAGTGGGCAGGATAGAAGTGCTTGATCATTCGGCCTATGTGGCAATTAAAGCCAATAAGATCAATAACACGATAAAACTAATTAGTGAAGAAAAAATAAAGAATAAAAAAATAAAGATCCAGCTATCTACATAAACATACTGTCAGGCGTAGTTCTACGTTGAATACAAATAAAAAACCCGGGACAGATTCTATCCCGGGTTTTAATGATAAAAATTTAAAAATTAAGCGCCGCAATTAATTACAGAGGTTGCTGTAATAGAAACTTTACGGATCTTATCAACTGTGATAGAACCAGTAATTGTGCCGCCGCCGTTATCATTGCCAACAATTAAACGGTTTGCCGAAACAACATTAATATTGCCTTTTATATTGCCTTTATTTACAACTTTACAGGCGCTGCCCTGAAGGACATTAATATTACCCTTTACCATTCCCCCTTTACGAACAATAAAGCTGCCTTGTGAATTAACCTCAACATTTCCTTCAATTGAACCTGTATCCTCAACAATTAAATTTGCATTCATAACGTTAACGTTACCTTTTACCATTCCCCCTTTTTTAATATTAAGGGTTTCTCCCACATTTACCGTAATAGGCCCTTCCACAGGCGTTGTAATATCGCGGGTTGTTGGCACATAAGCTTGTAAGTTAGTTGCAATCGGCCTTTCCACTGAATAGTCAATATCGTAGGTACAAGGATCGCCAACCTTTAAACCGGTGCTTGGAAAATTTTTATCCTCATAAGGATATATTTGTTCTGTTTCATCTTCTTTTACTGTTCCGCTTGCCGGATTAGAAGGATTAATAGAGTCTACTTTACCTAATGCCATAATGTTTTTGGGATAATTGGTTAATATAAGCAAGTATAAAAATTATAATTCTAAATAAAAAATATTTGTATATATTTATACTGCAGGCAAAGCTATGCGTAATCTCTTCTTAACATTAATAATTGTATTAAACTTAAGCAATGCATTTGCTCAAAATGCAGATTCCTTGTTGAACATAATTGCAGCAACTAAGAATGATTCCTTGAAGCTTTCAATATTTATCGATCACCTTATTATTCCATTTAAAGATGCGGCCAATTTCGAAAAAGCCAGGAAGTATTATTACGCTGCACAGGAAATTGCAAAAAAAGACAAAGGATATCAAATCGCCTTAGGACTGCAATATGTTAACATATTAATGGGAGAAGAAAACTACTCCGCAGCAATCGACTCTGTAAACAAGTTAATGATACAGTCTATTAAGACAAAAAATTTGGGCTGCCAGGCCAAATGTCTGCGAAGCAAAGCCCTAATTCAGATCTATTCCGGCGAATATGAAAAAGCGGCAGAGCTCTATTACGACGCATTAAAAATATGGGAGAAAACTAAGGTGCCTCAAAAAATTGCTATTGGATATAGTGATTTGGGAATGATTAATTATTACCTGGGACATTTTGATAAGGCAACAATGTATTGGGAAAAAAGTGTAGAGATATATGAATTGAATAATATGAAACCCGAATTATCAAGCAATTTGGGCAATCTTGGATTGGCATATGTAGAATTAAAAAATTATTATAAAGCAGAAATTGCGATAAAAAAATCAATTGAGATCAACGAAGAATTGAAAAAGCCATTGGAAATTGGAAATGCATATACCAATTATTGTAAATTAGAATATCATAAAAACAATATCTCTAAAGCAATAGAATATAATAACAAAGCTCTTGAATATTTTAAAAAAATAAATGATATTAACCATTTAAGTAATGGCTTTTCTAATGGCGCTGAACTGGCAAGAAGTATCAAAAAATTTGATGACGCTCTAAAATATATCAATAAAGCATTTGAATATGAAAATTTAAGAGAAAATAAAAGCAACATTGGCAATTTATATCTTAACCGCGCCGCTATTTTTTACGACATTGGTAAAACCAAAGAAGCATACGAAGATCTGCAGGCCCATATTTCGATAAAAGATTCTCTCGTAAATTCTGATAACCAAAAGGCCATATCTGAACTGGAAAAAAAATACGAACTCAACGAAAAGGAAAAAGAGAATCAATTGCTGAATGAAAAACTACGGGTAAACGAAGTTGAAAGCAGTCGCCAGCAAATAACTATTTTTTTAATAGGCATTATTTTAGCCATTTTAGCCGTTGTTGCATTTGTGCTGGTAAGGCAAAACCGTCAAAAAAACAAGATCAACCTTGAACTGGGAGAAAAGAACAATATCATTGAAGAAAAAAACAAAGTTGTTGAGGCCCAGCATAAGGATATTACCGATAGTATTAAATATGCAGAGCGTATCCAACACGCTATCCTTCCTCCCGATAAACTGGTAAAAGACACCATTCCCAATTCCTTCGTGTATTTTAAACCAAAAGATATTTTAAGTGGCGATTTTTACTGGATAGAGCAAACTGCCAATCATATTTTTATTGCTGTTGCCGATTGTACAGGCCACGGGGTTCCTGGCGCGCTTATCTCAATAATCAATTACAATCTTTTAAATAAAGCGGTACTCGAAAAAAATTTAAGCGATCCTGCAGATATTTTAAACGCGGTAAATGGTTGGTTAACGCAAGCCCTGCACCAGAGTTTTAATGAAGATACAGTTAAAGACGGAATGGATATTACGCTTCTAGCGATCAACAAAAAGAAGAAAGAATTTTCGTTTGCCGGCGCCATGAATTCTATTTATGTGATATCAAATTCGGTGCTTACAGAATATAATGGTGATAAATTCCCCGTTGGCGCCTTTATTGAAGATAAGCCTCAGCAATTTACGTCGCAAAATATTGCTTTAAAAGAGAACGATCTTGTTTACCTGTTCACCGATGGTTTTCCCGACCAGTTTGGCGGCCCGGCCGGCAAAAAACTAAAATACAAACTACTTAAAGATATCCTTATCAGTATTTCAAACCTGCCTTTGGCCGAGCAAAAAGATAAGATCAATAACGCTTTCCAGATGTGGAAAGGGGATTATGAGCAGGTAGACGATGTCTGTATGATCGGTATCAGGGTTTAAGCATAAAAAATGCCCTTTTTTCAAGCCTCGTAAGCCTTTTCGTTATGAACAAATGTTAAAAAAATTTAGCATAAAATCCGGGCTTTTTTGCGTAAATTTAATGCTTCAAAAAACTTACAAATGACTACTGATAAATTCGCTTCCCGCCACA
Organism: Bacteroidia bacterium; assembly: GCA_044226875.1. Classification (GTDB taxonomy): domain Bacteria; phylum Bacteroidota; class Bacteroidia; order B-17B0; family Aurantibacillaceae; genus Aurantibacillus. The sequence goes on along the minus strand of JBGAGD010000001.1, from coordinate 911,797 downwards.
ACGGGCCACGCAAAAATGAGATCAAAGAAATGTTGGCAAAAATTGGTGTTTCATCTGTTGATGAATTAATTAACCAAACCGTGCCGGCAAACATTCGTTTAAAAAAACCTTTGAACATAGCACCCGCTATGAGCGAGTTTCAATATACCAAGCACTTAAAGGCCCTTGGCAAAAAAAACAAAGTATTTCGTTCTTACATTGGTTTAGGATATTACAATAATATTTTACCAGCCGTTATTCAACGTAACGTATTAGAGAACCCGGGTTGGTATACAGCCTACACACCTTACCAGGCCGAGATCGCACAAGGTCGTTTGGAAGCGATCCTGAATTTCCAAACCATGGTAATGGATCTTACTGCTATGCCAATTGCAAATGCATCTTTATTGGATGAGGCAACAGCAGCGGCAGAAGCATTATTTATGTTTTACAGCAACCGTAGTAAAGATAAAGTAAAGAACAACTCCAATAAATTCTTTGTAAGCAATACCTGCTTCCCTCAAACTATTGATGTAGTGAAGACCCGCGCTGTACCTTATGGTATTGAGCTGGTAATTGGCGATGCCAACACTACCAAATTGGATGATTCTTATTTTGGCGCATTAATTCAATATCCCGATATTAATGGTGAAGTGAGTGATTATAAAACTTTTGCGACAAACGCAAAGGCGTTAGATATTCAATTGGCAGTTGCAACCGATCTTTTGGCCCTTGCTTTATTAACGCCTCCCGGCGAGTGGGGCGCTGACTGTGTAGTTGGTAACTCGCAGCGTTTTGGTGTACCATTAGGCTATGGCGGTCCGCATGCCGCATTTTTTGCATGTCGCGAAGATTACAAACGTTTAATTCCGGGCCGTATCATTGGCGTGTCTATTGATGCAGAAGGCAACCCTGCACTACGCATGGCTTTACAAACACGCGAGCAACACATTAAACGCGATAAGGCAACTTCTAATATTTGTACAGCACAGGCGCTTCTTGCCATTATGGCCAGTATGTACGCCGTATATCATGGCCAGGATGGTATTAAAGCCATAGCAGAAGGTGTGCACAGCGCAACAAATACAATTGCATCTGAACTAAAAAAAGCCGGCTTAAACGTAAAAACAAAATTATATTTTGATACAATAGTTATTGAGTGCGATGCGCAAAAAGCGATGGCGTCGGCATTATCAAAAGAGATCAATTTTAGAAAAATTGACGACAAACATATTGCTCTCAGTTTAGATCAAACAGTAGAAGAAAATGATGTTAAAGATATTTTAGAGTGTTTTGGAATACAGTCTAACGGATCGGTTAAAAAATCAGACCTCATAAAATCGTCAATCTTAAATCGCCAATCTCATTTTTTAACGCACCCGGTTTTTAATTCGTATCACAGCGAAAGCGAAATGATGCGCTACATTAAACGTTTAGAGAACAAAGATCTTTCGTTGGTACACTCTATGATCTCTTTGGGATCTTGTACTATGAAATTAAACGCAGCTTCAGAATTATTACCAATTACCTGGCCTGAGTTTGCAAGCATTCATCCATTTGTTCCTGTTGAGCAGGCACAAGGATATACCGAACTGATCGAACAATTAAACAAAGATCTTTCTGAGATCACCGGTTTTGCGCGTATGAGCTTTCAGCCAAATTCTGGCGCACAAGGTGAATACGCCGGCCTGATGGTTATCCGCGCGTATCATATAGCCAACGGGCAACCAAATCGTAATGTTGCGTTAATTCCTTCATCGGCTCATGGCACAAACCCTGCAAGTGCTGCTATGGCGGGAATGACCATTGTTGTTACAAAATGCGATGATAAAGGAAATATCGATCTTGCCGATCTTAAAGAAAAGGCAGAAAAACATAAAGACAATTTATCTTGTCTGATGGTTACATACCCCTCTACTCATGGAGTTTATGAAGAGTCGATCATGGATATCACTAAACTAATTCACGACAATGGCGGATTGGTTTATATGGATGGCGCCAACATGAATGCACAGGTTGGTTTAACGTCGCCAGGAACAATTGGAGCAGATGTTTGCCACTTAAATTTACATAAAACCTTTGCTATTCCTCATGGTGGCGGCGGACCTGGCATGGGCCCAATTGGCGTGGTTGAAAAATTAGTGCCGTTCCTGCCATCACACACTATCGTTAACACCAGCGGACCAAAAGGAATTACAGCGGTATCTGCAGCACCATACGGAAGCGCATTAATACTTTTAATCTCTTACGGCTATATTAAAATGCTTGGTAACGAAGGCGTAAAAGAAGCTACAGAAACTGCTATTTTAAATGCCAACTATATTAAAGAATGTTTAAAAGGACATTATAAAATTTTATATACCGGTAAAAACGGCCGTTGCGCTCACGAAATGATTTTGGATTGCAATGAATTTAAAATGGCAAGTAATGTGGAGGTAGCAGATATGGCCAAACGTTTGATGGATTATGGCTTTCATGCACCAACAGTAGCTTTTCCGGTTGTAAATACATTGATGGTGGAGCCAACAGAATCGGAAGGCAAAGCTGAGCTGGATCGTTTTTGCGAAGCCATGATCTCTATTCGCAAAGAAATTAAAGAGATAGAGGAAGGAAAATACGACAAGGCCGATAACGTTATTAAAAACGCGCCACACACTTGTAAGTTGGTTGTGAGCGATGAGTGGAAAAAATCATATACACGCCAAAAAGCAGCATATCCGTTAAACTGGGTACGTGATAACAAATTCTGGCCAAGTGTTGCAAAAGTTGATAACGCTTATGGCGACAGGAACCTGGTATGCTCTTGCGCGCCAATAGAGGCGTATATGGAGGAAGCTGTTAATGCTTAAGTAAACTCTTTGGTATTATTGTAAAAACCCTTGTTTAAACAACAAGGGTTTTTTGTTATATTTAAATGACAAAACAAGCAAACAAAGTGTTTTGGCAAAAAAAGATGTCCAAAAAAATAATAGTATTTTTTTTACTTTTCATTTTTATCCAGAATTCTTTTTCTCAAAAAAGAAAGGTAGATAGTCTTTTAAATGTTCTAAAGTCACACCCTAACGATACTATTGGCGCTAAGATCTATTTTAATATTTGTAACACATACATTAGCAAGGGTATGGTTGATACTGCATACCATTTTATTAAAAAAGGATACGATCTTTCAAAAAAACTTAAGTATAAAAAAGGAATTGCTATAGCGAGCAATTACATAGGGCAGGTTTATAACTTCAGGGGCGTGCTCGACTCTTCTGTTTTTTATTTTACGCAGGCAAAAAATCTTTATGGCGAATTACGAGATTCTTCACGCATGTCGGGCATGCTTAATAATTTGGGAGTTGCTTATAAATCACGCGGCAACATTTCTACCGCCATGGATTTTTATTTTGAAGCGCTGAAAATAAAAGAAAGGCTGCACGATAGCGAAGGCATGGGAAGCGCGTATACGAATATTGGCCACCTTTTCCAGGAAAATCGCGATACCACAAATACCATAAAATATTATAGAATGGGCCTTGAACTCAGGAAACGGATGAAAGATACCTGGGGCATAAGCAATTCATATATGTCAATAGGTTTATTCTATCAAACCCTTGATAGTTATGACAGCGCTTTTTATTATTTAAAACCCTCTCTGGCAATGGCCGAAGAGATCGGTGATGAAGAAATGCTTGCTATTGGCAGTTATAATCTTGCCAATGTATACGAAAAACAAAAAAAGATAGATGAAGCCGTGGTGCTTTACGAACGCTCTCTCGAACTTTCAAAAAAGAATAATAATTTTGAAGGGATCGCTACCTGCCTTGAAGCACTTGGCCAGATTGCCTATGACAGACATAATACAGCCAAAGCAATTGCCATGTTTGAAGAAGGTTTTCAAAAAGCTAAAGCCAATGATAATAAAGAATTGATACAAAGCATAGCCGATAAATTAAGTTTTGTATATGAGGCAAAAGGCGATTATAAAAAAGCACTCGAATTTCATAAAATATGGGTAACCATAAAAGACAGCCTTTATAATCAAACAAACACGCGCAAACTTACAAGCGAGATCTTAAAATACGAGCACGATAAAGAAAAGATCATCCTGCAAAAAGAACAGGAAAAGAAAGAAGCCGAAGCAAGATCAGAAGCATTTAAAAAAGACCTGGTCATTGGAGCATCCGTTCTGTTTTTGATCATTGTTTCTGTTTTTGCTTTAATAATTCTTAAACGGTTTAAAGAGAATAAAAAGCAAAAAGATATTATCGAACAACAACGTAACGAAATGCTTGATTCTATTAATTACGCTAAACGTATTCAATTTGCGTTGTTGGCCCACAGCGATCTTTTGAAAGATAATTTACCCTCTCATTTTATATTTTTTAAACCAAAAGATATAGTGAGCGGCGATTTTTACTGGGCAACAAAAAAAGACGGCTATTTTTATCTTGCAGTTTGCGACAGCACCGGGCACGGCGTGCCGGGCGCCTTTATGAGTTTACTCAACATTAGCTTTTTGAACGAAGCCATTAACGAAAAAAATATATCTGCGCCTAACGAAGTGTTAAACCACGTGCGCAGGCGTTTATTAGAAAATATGGGCGGAGGACAGGATGGCATGGATGCGGTGATCATTAAAATTGCAGTTAATAACACAACCCTAAACATAGAATATGCTGCCGCAAATAATTCGCCGGTGTTGATCCGCAATAATGAAATAATAGAGTTACCTAAAGATAAAATGCCTGTTGGTAAAGGCGAAACAATGAAAGATTTTAAACTGCAGCAGTTACAGTTACAAAAAGGCGACTCTCTTTACCTGTATACAGATGGTTTTGCCGATCAGTTCGGGGGCCCAAAGGGTAAAAAATTTAAATACAAACAATTAAATCAACTCTTACTGGCAAATACTAATTCGTTGGTTGAAAAACAAAAAGAAATATTGGATACCACCATCGAAAAATGGAGAGGAAATTTAGAGCAGGTTGACGACGTTTGCGTAATAGGAATAAAAATATAAAATGAGAAAAATTTTTGCTATCCTGTTTGTTTTTAGTTGCGGAATCCTTTTTTCGCAAATTAGAATACTGGATAGTATTAAACAACAGGTACAAATACACAACCAGGAAGATACGGCCAGGGCCTTCTTTTTAAATGAATTGGCGTGGCAATATCTCGATTTTTCTGTTGATACATCAGAAATATATTTAAAACAGGCGCTCGACCTTTCCAATAAAATAAATTATTTGAACGGTATAATTGCCGCAAAAAATGCGCGGGGAATAATTCTAAGGTACAGCAACAAACTGGATGAGGCTATTAAAGTTGGCCAGGAAGTAATTGAATTGCGTTTAAAATACGGGCCTCGACAAAAACTTACCGGCGCGTATTGCAATCTTGGTTCTATTTATATTTTAAAAAAGGATAATGCTACCGCGTTAAACTATCTGAACAAAGGCCTTGAGAACGCCCAATATTTTCACGAAAAAGAAAATGAAGTACTTATTCTTAGCAATATTGGTATTGTTTATAACAACGCCGACCTTAATGAACTGGCAATAGAAACTTATCAAAAAGCAATAGCAATTACCAAGCAACTTAGTAAAGAGGTGCAAGAGCAGCAACTGGCCAGCATTTATACTAACATCGCTTCCATCTACGATAAACGGGGTTTGTACGGAGAAGCTTATAAATACTATAAGCCGGCCTACGATCATTATAAAAAGGAAAATAACATAAGGCAAAATAGTGTGATCGTTTTTAATTTAACAAGCAATACTAGAAATAATAAAGATCTTAAAGGATGCGAATTTTTTCTTAAAGAAATGGAGCAAATTGCAACGCAGTTAAACGAAAAAGACTATACGGCCAGCTATCACATGTCTAAAACAAACTATTTATTAAACATTGGGCGGTATAACGAGGGATTGGCAGAAGTAGCGAAAGGACTGGCCCTGGTTGATACCGTGAACAGTTTTGAAATGTATGGGTTTTTACTGGCCATTAAAGCCGATTGTTATAAATATTTAAAGAACTATAAAAAAGGACTTGAAGCGTCAGACCTCGCCATCCCGATAATTACCAGGGCAGGTAATAAAGCAGAGCTGGCTACTTTACATTTCGGGCGCTCGCAAATGTATCGCGGATTGGGCGATTATAAAATGTCGTTCGAAGAATACGAAAAAGCAACCCTCATTCGCGATACACTTAACAGCGAAAGCTTTGATACCAGGATGGCCACCTTAAACTCGATGAATAAGCTCGACAAAAAGGAAAAAGAATTAGCGGTGTTAAATTCTGAAAAAGAAAAAGTATCGGCAGAGAACAAGCGGCAAACTACTTTACTGATTGCAGGGAGTATTGTTGGTTTTTTGGTGATTGTGTTATTGATCTTTAGTTTACGTGCATACAGTGTTAAACAAAAAGATAATGTTTTGCTTAACGAACAGAAAAAGGAGATTGCGCACCAAAAGGATCTTGTCGACGAAAAACAAAAAGAAATTGTTGACTCCATTAATTATGCCCTTCAAATTCAAAAAACAATGATCGCCAATCACGCGCTGGTAAACGAAACCGTACCGGATAGTTTTGTATATTTTAAACCAAAGGATATTGTAAGTGGCGATTTTTACTGGGCAACAAAAAAAGATAACCATTTTTACCTTGCCGTTTGCGATAGCACAGGTCATGGAGTACCTGGCGCTTTTATGAGCTTGCTTAATATCAATTACCTTAACGAGGCCATCCAGGAAAAAAACATTTTAAAGCCTAACCAGGTATTTGATCACGTGCGTAAGCGTTTAACCGAAACTATTTCGCAAAATGGCAGAAAGGACGGTATGGATGGGATATTACTTTGTATGGAAGAAGGCAGTAACACCATCACTTACGCAGCAGCAAACAACAGCCCCGTTCTAATATCTGATAATAAACTGGTAGAACTTAGTTGCGATAAAATGCCGGTGGGCGTGGGCGAAAAAGCAGAAAGTTTCACTGAGTTTTCATTCAATGCAAAAAAAGGCGACATGCTGTATTTGTACACCGATGGTTATCCAGATCAGTTTGGCGGCCCAAAGGGAAAGAAATTTAAATATAAACAACTGGAAGAACTTCTCCTGGAAAATAATAAATTAGACGTATATAAACAGGAAGTTGTCTTGAAACAACGATTTGAAAAATGGATCGGTAAACTCGAGCAGGTAGATGATGTTTGTATTTTGGGTATACGGTTATATACAAATGAATCTGTTTACCCCGGAGCTGAAGGTATGGTAGAACTCGAAAAAAATTTAATGAATGATAAAAATGTTTAAAGCATATTACCTGTTTATCTTTTTTGCTTTTGTTCCATATAGCATAAGCGCACAACAACATACAGAAAAAATAGAAGCGTTAAAAAAAGAACTGGATGGTGAGCTTGCCGATACCACCCGCGTAAAGAAAACCCTTATGCTTAGTAAAGAATACCAGGGCAAAGGAGAGGTTGGGAAGGCTCTTGAAATATCGCAGCAGGCATTAACACTGGCACAAAAGGTCGGGTTCAAAAAATTTATTCCTAAAGTATATAATCAAATTGCAAATTGCTACCAGGGCCTTTCTAATTATCCGCTGGCCATGCAAAACCATAAAAAAGGATTAGAAATAAGTCTTGAACAAAATAATAAAAAAGCCATAGCGGGTTCTTATAACAATATTGCCATCGTTTATTATAACCTGGCCGAATATCCAAAAGCCATAGAGTATTTTCAAAAAGCCATGAAAATACAGGAAGAGCTAAAGGACGAAGCACAGGTAGCCGCTATTATTGGCAACATTGCAGTTATCTATTCGGCCTTAAAAGATGATAGCCTTGCTTTGATTTATCAGCAAAGAAGTTATGATATGCATGAAAAAATGCAGAACAGAGCTGATATGGTAAGGTCTTTAAACAACCTTGGAAGTTTATACCGAACCAAAAAACAACAACAAAAAGCATTAGAATGTTATGAGAAAGCTTTAAGCATAGCTAAAGACCTTGATGAAAAAGAATCTATGGTTTTAACCAAAGGCAATATTGCCAGTATTTATTACGACCAGGGCAAACTCAAAGAGTCAATAGACCTGTACAGTGAAGCAAAAAAACTCATCGAAGAAATGAATGAAAAAAGATTTCTGGCAGAGATAGATATATTTATGGCAGAGGTTTATTTTAAATCAGGCAATAAAAATGAAGCAATAAAGAATCTTGAAGAGGCGTATACCATATCTGAAAAAATCGGTAATATAAATGAGCAAAAAGAAGCTGCAAAAGGCTTGTACAAACTCTTTAAAGAAAAAAATGAATATAAAACCGCCTTAATGTATCACGAGATCTCTACCAGGTTAAACGATAGTATCTTTAATTCATCAAAGAACGAATCGCTTAACAGTTTAAAAACTCAATTTGCGTTAGACAGGCAGGAAAACGAACTTAAAACAAAAGCAGAAGCAGAACTGCAAAAACAAGAAGAAGAAAAAGCCAAGCAGCGTACCATTATTTATATTTCTGTTGGCGTGCTTTTAATTGTTTTAATTTTTTCATACATGTTGTTACAAAGGTTCAGGCTTACCAAACAACAAAATAAGATCATTGAGAACCAAAAACTGATAGTAGAAGAAAAGAATAAAGAAATTACAGATAGTATTCACTACGCCAAACGCATACAACAGGCTTTGTTGCCAAGCGAAAAATATGTTGCGCGCAAACTGGATGAATTGCAGAATAAAAAGAGTTAAAATTTCTTTCTTTTAATACTTGCTGCTTTGATTTAACAATAAAATAACAAAAAGCCTGCGTATCTTTATATGTGCATTTTAAACGGCTTATAATTTCTTTTTGTATAGCAGTTGCCACTATTTTATTAAGTGGCTGTTTCATGCTTAACAGGTATATTTATACCGATGCCGAATTAGAACAACACTACGTACACCAAAAATTAAAGCCCTGTTATAAAGATGTTTCTTTTCTCGGAAAAAAGATCCATTATGCGGTTATGTGCAAGAATGATTCGTTGCCTTTACTTGTGTTTATACATGGTGCGCCTGGCGCCTGGTATGGCTACATGAATTTAATGGACGATACTTTACTACAGCAAAAATATAAGATCGTTGCCGTTGACCGTTTGGGTTATGGCAAATCCGACTACGGTAAAGCGCAAACCTCCACACAAATTCAGGCCCTGGCCGTAAAGGCCATTATCGAAAAAGAAAATAGCTCCGGAAAAAAAGCCGTGCTTCTTGGTCGTTCGTATGGCGCCCCAATGGCAGCCTGGCTTTCCATTCATTACCCGCAACAAATAGATAGATTATTTATGATCTCGCCGGTTATTGATCCGCAGCACGAAAAATTTTATTGGTTTAGCGGATTGATAAAATCAAAACCGATGCAATGGATGTTGCCCGATATGGTCAATGTGGCAACTGCCGAAAAATACTCACACCAGAGCGAAATGCGATTAATGTTGCCCGAATGGAAAAAGTTATATACACCCACTTTTGTTATTACCGGCGCTAAGGATAATATTGCTGACACCTGCAACTATAGTTTTGCAAAATGCCATTTAAACAGTTGCTCTTCTGTTTTTTTAAAATTAGAAAATACAGGGCATTTGGTTACATACGAGCAACCCGAACTTATAAGAGACCTTCTCCTCGAAAAACTCTAAATTACCGGGCTTTTATTTTTCCTTTAACGATAAAAGAATCAGGAAATTCAGGCTGGATTTTTTTAAGCGTTTCAAAAGCTTCCAGCTTGGTTTTAAAATCGCCTATCAAAACCACAAAATAAGGTTGCTGGTAATCTTCATAAATATTATAATCACCAAATTTTGCTGCAAATTTTGTTTTTACAGTTTTGGCCGCATCTTTATTGCTTCCAAAATGGATCTTTATCCTGTAGCCATCAATCTCGCTGTTGGTTAAACGGTTGTATTCTGCTTTTTTATCAATAAGCTGTTTAACCTTTAATTGGGTAAGGGTTTGGTTGTTTTGCCCGTAAAATGTTGCGGATAAAGCCAATATTAGCAAAAAAGGCAAAAAAAGTAATTTAAAAGGGCTTTTCATCAATACAAAAGTAAGCTAAAATTAGCTCAAATCTTGCAAAATTTGTTAATTTTACGTTCTATTCTAATCAAATAAAATGGACAAATTTTCATTCGTTGGAACTAGCGATGTAACCGCAATTGAGCAGTTGTTTTTACAATATTCGCAGGATCCTAATTCCGTTGATGCCTCTTGGCGTGATTTTTTTAAAGGTTTTGAATTTGCACGTACTTCATACGATGGCGGCGAGAGTGGCGCCATTCCCGAAAACGTAAGTAAAGAGTTTAAAGTAATTGGGTTAATAAACGGTTACCGCCAACGTGGCCACCTGTTCACCAAAACAAACCCTGTGCGCCAACGTCGTACTTACGAACCCTCTTTGGCACTCGAAAATTTTGGCCTTTCAGATAAAGATAATGAAGTTGTATTTCAGGCAGGAAGTGTTATTGGTATTGGCGCCGCAAAATTAAAAGATATTGTTGCCCATTTAGAGCAAACCTACTGCCAGAGCATTGGTGTAGAGTATTTATATATGCGCGAACCAAAAGTATTAAAATGGTTGCAGGAGCGCATGGAAAAGAACCGTAACACTCCCGCGTTTACAGCGGCACAGAAAAAAACAATCCTTAAAAAACTAACACAAGCCGTTGTTTTCGAAAATTATTTGCATACTAAATTTGTGGGTCAAAAGCGTTTTTCGTTAGAGGGCGCAGAAGCTGTCATTCCTGCTATTAATGCCTTAATGGAACATGGCGTTAACTTAGGCATACAGGATTATGTAATTGGAATGGCTCACCGCGGCCGTTTAAATGTGCTTACAAACATCATGAACAAAACATACAAAGATGTTTTTACCGAGTTTGAAGGCAGGCCAAGCGAAGATTCTTTATTTGACGGCGACGTTAAATACCATATGGGTTATTCGTCCGATCAGATAAGCGATGAAGGAAAAAAAGTGCATATCAGCTTAACACCAAACCCATCACACTTAGAAACCGTTGCGCCGGTAGTTGAAGGTATCATCCGCGCAAAAATTGATAATTTGCACAAAGGCGATAATTCAAAAGCCTGCCCTGTTATATTGCATGGCGACGCTGCGGTGGCAGGTCAGGGTATTGTTTATGAAGTGCTACAAATGAGCCAGCTGGATGGTTACAAAACCGGTGGTACAGTGCATTTCGTAATTAATAACCAGGTTGGTTTTACAACAAATTTTATCGATGCCCGTTCATCAACCTATTGCACAGATATTGCAAAAGTAGTTCTATGCCCGGTGTTTCACGTAAACGGCGATGATGTAGAGGCGCTTTGTTTCATCTCTAAATTGGCAATGGAGTTCCGCCAGGCGTTTAACCGTGATGTATTTATTGATGTATTATGTTACCGTAAATATGGCCATAACGAGGGTGATGAGCCTCGCTTTACACAACCGTTATTATACAAAGCCATTGCTTCGCATCCAAACCCGAAAGAAATTTACGTTAAAAAATTAGCAGCTGAAGGATCGGAGTTAGCGAACGAAGCAAAAGAAATAGAAAACCAGTTTAAAGCCGAGCTCGATTCGAACCTGGATGAAGCCAAAAAAACAGATAAGGCAAAGATCACTTCTTTCCTGGAAGGAAACTGGAAAGGTGTGAAAATGGCTACCGATAAGGATTTTGAAGAGTCTCCAAAAACAGTTATCGACGAAAAATTGTTTTTAGAGCTCGCTAAAGCAACTACCGAACTTCCAAAGGATAAAAAATTCTTCAATAAAATACAAAAAGTATTTGAAGACAGGAAAGCCATGATCACCAACGATAATTATGATTGGGCCATGGGCGAATTATTAGCATACGCCAGTTTAATGAAAGAAGGCTATCCTGTACGTTTTAGCGGCCAGGATGTTGAGCGTGGCACATTCTCTCACCGTCATGCCGTTGTTAAGGTAGAAGATAGCGAAGAAGAATATACACCATTAAACAGCATTGATTCAAAAGCAAAATTAAGTATCTATAACTCTTTGTTAAGTGAGTATGGTGTATTAGGTTTTGAATACGGTTATGCTTTTGCTGCACCAAATACATTAACCATTTGGGAAGCGCAGTTTGGCGATTTCTTTAATGGCGCGCAAATTATAGTTGATCAGTACTTAACTTCGGCAGAATACAAATGGCGCCGTATGAATGGGCTTGTGTTATTATTGCCGCACGGATACGAAGGCCAGGGCCCTGAGCATTCAAGCGCCCGCATGGAGCGTTTCTTACAGGCTTGTGCCGAAAACAATATGCAAATTGTAAATACAACAACGCCGGCACAGCAATTTCACGTTATCCGCCGCCAGTTAAAACGCGATTTTCGTAAACCATTGGTTTGTTTTACACCAAAAAAATTATTGCGCTACCCAAGTTGTGTAAGCAAGTTAAGTGATTTTACTAAAGTAAACTTCCAGGAAGTATTGGATGATCCGGCAGCAGACGTGAAAAAAGTAACGCGTGTTGCTTTCTGTTCCGGTAAAGTATATTACGATCTTATTGAGCGCCGCGAAAAAGAAAATTGCGAAGACATTGCATTTATCCGTTTAGAGCAATTGTATCCTTTCCCTAAAAAGCAGGTAGATGCGATCCTGAAAAAATATAACAAAACAAAAGAGTATTTGTTTGTACAGGAAGAGCCCGAGAACATGGGGCCATGGCGTTTTGTAGAAAAACATATGCGCGCCCAGAATTTAAAATATGTAGGAAGAGATGAAGCTGCCAGCCCTGCAACTGGCTTTGCAAAACGTCACTCAGCCGAAAACGAAGAAATTATGACCACTATTTTTTCTAAAGTATTGGTTAAATAATAATTCAAAATTTATAATTTAAAATTTAACATTCATAATATATGGCAATTGTAGAATTAAAAGTACCAAGCCCCGGAGAATCAATTACAGAAGTAGTTATTGCACGTTGGGTAAAAAATACCGGCGATGTTGTTGAGAAAGACGATGTTCTGGCTGAGATCGATTCTGATAAAGCAACATTAACATTAAACGCCGAAGAATCAGGAAAGATAGAGGTTTTAGCCGCAGAAGGCGATACTGTGAAAGTTGGACAGGTAGTTGTAAAAATAGATACTTCGGTTAAGCCGGAAGCCAAAAAAGAAACACCAAAAACAGAGGCTAAAAAAGAAGAATCAAAGAAAGAAGAACCGAAAAAAGAAGTTAAGCAGGAAACTGCCGGCAATAAGCAAAACTCAACTTACGCAACAGGCACGCCGAGTGTTGCTGCTGCTAAAATGATGGCCGAAAACAATATTAAAAGCAACCAGTTAAACGGTACAGGTAAAGATGGCCGTATCACAAAACAAGATGTATTGGCAGCATTATCTAACGGTTTGCCTACTGCCGGAGCAGTACTTTCAAATTCGTGGAAAGGTGAAAGAACACAGGACCGTACCAAAATGACATCACTGCGTAAAACAGTTGCCAAGCGTTTGGTTTCTGTTAAAAACGAAACAGCCATGTTAACCACCTTCAACGAAATTGATATGAGTGGTATTTATGCTATCCGCGCCAAATACAAAGATAAATTCAAAGAAGTATACGGCAGTAACATTGGGTTCATGAGTTTCTTTACAAAGGCTGTTACCGAAGCATTGTATCATTTTCCGGCTGTAAATGCTATGATAGATGGGGAAGAGATCGTTTACAATAAGTATTGCGATGTTGGTATTGCTGTTAGCGCCCCTAAAGGTTTAATGGTGCCGGTATTACGTAACGCCGAGTTAATGAGCCTTGCACAAATAGAATCAGGCATTAAGGATCTTGCCATAAAAGCACGCGATGGTAAATTGACCATAGATGATATGACCGGCGGAACGTTTACGATTACCAATGGCGGTGTATTTGGCAGTATGATGAGTACCCCAATCATTAACCCGCCACAAAGCGCTATTTTAGGAATGCACAATGTGGTTGAACGCCCAATGGCTGTTAATGGCCAGGTAGTTATACGCCCAATGATGTACGTGGCTTTAAGCTACGATCACAGAATAATTGATGGAAGAGAAAGCGTTGGCTTTTTAGTTAAAGTTAAAGAGATGCTGGAGAACCCTAACCGCATGTTATTTGGCGGTAAATTACCTGAAGAGGTTTTATTGGGATTATAATATTATAGTAGTTTTTGCGAAAGCCCTCCCTGTATTCGGGGAGGGCTTTTTGTTTGCAATTATTTAAACCTTAATGGCTTTTTGGGTATAATAAAAATACTATATTTAATGCCTTAAGCGTAAGCCGAAAAGCTTTAACAGAGTAGGCAAAAAACAAAAACATTAAATCCTTTATGAAAAAAAGTTTAAGCATTTTATCGGTTGCAGCAGTAACTGCACTTTGCGTTAACACTGTTAATGCGCAGGAGTTAGATAAATTTAAAGCCGACATGGGCAAAAAATCTGTAATGGGAAAAGAGATAAGAGTACCATACACTGATGTGATTTCTTATTACGGTTATATTAAACCAGGCGCTAAACCAGACGAAGAAAAAGGCGGCAAAAAATATTATTATTTATATGTTTGGATCCCGGCAGTTGCTCCTGAAATTGGCTTGCGCATGATCTCTCCGGCTCCTGCAAAGATGAGTCCCGAAAAAACAGATTTCGTAGCAGCAGATTATATGGGAAATAAAGAAGATACCAAGAACTTTTTTGATACCTGGATCTCTTTTGAAAAAGCTGAAGGTGTAACCTCTAAAGAAGACGTATCTGCAAAAGGTAAAACTGCAAAATGGAATACGATCGAATCAAACGATGATTCAGGAGAGATGCCTGCGCAACCATCAGGAAGCAAATACAACTCGTTAATGCGTATTACCAGCGAAGCAAGCAACCCGTTAAAAGCATTAACTGTTGGTTTATACCGTATTGGTTTCACAACCTTTAAAACCGGTGAAGTTCAGGGAAGTTTTGTGGCTCAGTTAGGAGCTCCGGTAAAATTACCAGGCACTGTTGTTGCTCAAAATGTGGATGCTTTAGCGGAAGCATTAAAAAAATAAATTTAAAATCTTATAAATTCTAAACCCCTCTCAAAAAAACTGAGAGGGGTTTTTTATATATAGCTAATTCTGTATTCATTCAAGCCCTTCAGGCTTGGGATATTTTTCTGATGTGTTCGTTATTTATGTTTAAGTCCTTCGGACTTAATATTCACTACATCACCAAATCCCGAAGGGATTAAATAAGAATAAGGAAGGGATATACAGACCTACGCCATCCCGAAGGGATTGAATATGAATAATAAAGGAAGAGGTATGCAAACCCATGCAACCCTGAAGGGATTAAATATGAATAAGGGAAGAGATACTCAAACCCATGCAACCCTGAAGGGATTAAATATGAATAAGGGAAGAGATACTCAAACCCATGCAATCCCGAAGGGATTAAATATGAATAAGGAAGAGATATACAGACCAACGCCATCCCGAAGGGATTAAATATGAATAAGGAAGAGATATACAGACCAACGCCATCCCGAAGGGGTTGAATATGAATAAAGGAAAAAGTATTCAAACCCAAACAATCCCGAAGGGATTAAATATGAATAAGGAAGAGATATACAGACCAACGCCATCCCGAAGGGATTAAATATGAATGAGTAAGAGATATACAGATCAACGCCATCCGAAAGGATTAAATATGATTAAGGGAAGAGGTATGCAAACCCATGCAACCCTGAAGGGATTAAATATGAATAAGGAAGAGATATACAGACCAACGCAATCCCGAAGGGATTGAATATGAATAATAAAGGAAGAAGTATTCAAACCCATGCAACCCTGAAGGGATTAAATATGAATAAGGGGTTGGTAGACTCTCTTATAACAGGTATTTTTCGTCAAATTCGATATCATGCTCTGCAAGCAATGCCCGGTATTCTTCTTTAAAGGACGTTCTGTGATGATGGCTTTCCTGGTCTTTCACATATTCAATTAAACGCTCTTTATCTTTAATCGAATATGTAAATGCACCATATCCTTCCTGCCAGCCATTAAAATTCAGAAAAAGATTATTAGTTTTAATATACTCAGAGCTCGCCAATTTTATATCTTTTACTAACGAAGCTAAAGAAACTGAAGGATGTAAGTGTGTTACAATATGAATATGATCTTCGACACCACCGATCCTGTATAAATGACATTTTTTATTAATTAAAATCCCGGCAATATATTTATAGAGCTCATCACGGTTATTTTTCGAGAGAGTATTTTCCCGATTTTTAGTGCCAAATACTACCTGGTAAATTATTTGCGTATAAGTGCTCATATTGGTGTTTAAATCCTTCTTACCCTTTTATTTTTCGAATTGGTAATGTGAATAATCAGCTAATAGTGTTCTCAAAAAATCTACATCTTTTTGCTTTACATCGCTAATTCCGTATTTGGTTTTTATTTTTTTTGCCAATAAAGCAATGTGCTGAGGTTGCTCCTGGGCAACGCTAAAATCCAGAACCTCTTTAATGGTATTAGCATCTGTATCGCTCAGTAACGATACCTGCTGATAGATGATTTTGTAATCTGGTTTTTGGCGGTTTAAAATCGTTTCATTCAATGAGATTCGTTTATTCATTAAAATAACAGTTGTGCCTGCCACCATATCGCCAAAGCGTTGCGAGTTTTTCGAAACTGCTACGGTAATTAACGCAACAATCGGTTTATCGATCAATCTGAACATGGAACGGATCAAATATGAACCAAAATTAGGCTGTGTGCCATCCAATTTGATCACTTTTATTTTCATGATCTTTTTGCCAAAACTTTGCCCGTTCATAAAGGTTTCGCAAAGTAAATGGTATAACAGCGCAGGTAATAAAAGCAATATTAAAATTCCGATCATTATTTGGTTAAAGCTCTCGCGGCTTTCATAATCGCCACTGTAATCTCTTCTTATAACCGCAAACGAAAATATCATGATCAGGATAAAAGCATAAGCATAAACAAAAATAAGGTCTAGCAGGCCGGCCAGTATTCTGGGTCCAACGCCGGCGGCGGCATAGCTCAGGCTTACGTTTTGAGAGGTGGTTATTTTTATTTCTTCCATTAACAGCTATTGGCTATTTCTGTTTTAATATATATATTTATATAATTGCTAAGGTAATATTTCTGGCAATTAAAAAGATGAAGGAAATTACTTTTTTAAAACAAAACGCCACCAAGTGGGAAGAATATGAAAAAGTACTGGATGAAAAACAAGCCATTCATCCGGCAAAGATCACAGAAATGTTTATTGAGTTAACCGACGATCTTTCTTACGCTAATACCAATTACAACAAAACCAATACTAATGCGTATGTAAACGGTATAGCATCACGGGTTCATCATCTTGTTTATAAAAATAAAAAAGAAAGCGGTAACCGTTTTGTAACGTTTTATACCAAAGAACTGCCTTTATTGTTTGGCCGCTATCACAAAGAGTTGTTTTATGCATTTGTTGTAACCGCCGTTGCTACTCTGGTTGGCGTGCTCTCTCAGATTTATGACGATAGCTTTGTGCGCTTGATACTTGGAGATTATTATGTGGACTATACTTTAGAGAATATTAAAAAGGGAAATCCTCTTGCTATTTATGGCGAAGGAAATCAACTGCTGATGTTTTTGCAGATCACTATTAATAATATCCGGGTTTCTTTTGTAGCATTTGTTTTTGGTTTGTGTACGGCCTTTGGCACCTCTTTTTTTCTAGCCTATAATGGCGTTATGCTGGGCTGTTTTTTTGCAATGTTCTATCAAAACAATGTTTTGCCACAAGCATTAAAAGTTGTTTGGATCCATGGTACGCTCGAAATATCGGCCATTGTTATTGCAGGCTGCGCCGGCTTTGTATTAGGAAATAGTTTTATTTTTCCGGGCACACATACACGTATGAAATCTTTTATGCGCGGCGGAAAAGACGGATTAAAAATTGTGATCGGTTTAGTACCGGTTTTTATTACCGCCGGTTTTTTAGAAAGCTTTGTTACAAGATATACTCAAATGCATATTGCTCTAAGCCTTGCTATTATTAGCGTATCGTTTATGTTTATTGTGGGTTACTTTATTGTTTTACCGATTTATTTAAAGAAAAAATATCAACCTGGTTATGAGTGAGCAAAAAATCTATCTTAGAAAAGTACGCGACCTTGGTGCTGTATTTGGTGCCGCGTTTGGTTTTATAAAACAAAATTTTAAACCTTTTTTCAGCAGTTTGTTATTTTTAGCGGGCCCTTTCATTATAATCGGTTCGGCGATATCGGCTTACATGCTGGGCTCATCGGCCTCATTTGCCCATATGTTCAGAAGCATGGATCAGATTTTAGGTAAGATCCTGTTCACTTATGCCTTCTCTTCTATTTTTATTTTTATTGGCATTGTTATTTATAACGTTATTTTAAACAGGAATTTATTGGCCAACGAAAAACTTCAAGCGGGCGAGCCTTTAACCATTAACCATTCCATTAACGGCTTTTTTGGCGATTTCTGGCGGGTATTTGGAAACATGATACTGCTAAGCCTGGTTTTATTTTTAGCCGTAGTTATAATTGCATTTGCATTTGGCGGTCTTATTGCCATAGCCGGTGGGGGTTCGGGTGGGGCCATTGTATTGGTGGTGATATTGGTTATTTTATTGTTCATTGCTATTTTGCTTTTTGGACCTATCCTTTCTTTTATTCCGTTGGCCGCCATATTTGTTTGCCAGCGCGACCGTATTGGTATTTTTTCTGCTATAAAAAAAGTAATGTATTATATGAAAGATAACTTTTGGATGACCTGGGTGGTTAGTTTCCTGGCTTTTGTTAGTTATTCTGTTATGGGATTTATTGTACAAATACCGGTAATAGTAATTTCTATGATAACTACATTCTCTAGGGCCCGCTCTACTATTGGGTATGGGCAGGATGATGAATCCACACCCCTGCTGTTGGTTTGCGTCATCATCGTTAGCTCATTGTTATCATATGGCGTGCTTTCTGTTTATTATTTAATGACGATCTACCAATATAGCAGCCTTGAAGAGAAAAAAGAAGGCAGCTCCATTATTGAAAAGATCAATCAAATACAATAATTACCTTGCACTTAAAAAAGCATATTTTAGTTTTCTTTATTTTTTTGGTTTTTGCTAAACTTTCAGCCGATACTGTACCTGCAAATAGTATTGTAAAAATGCCGGAGAATGCACAATTGCAGGTTGATTCTGCAAGAATTGAAACAATAAGCCCTTCCACCGAAAAAGAAAATAAATTATTCGCCGACCCAAAATTAAAATATCAAACTACGGTTACCGCCGAAAAAGGTTTTTTTGAGCGCTTTTTAGAATGGCTGGCCGAAAAATTATTTGGTAATGCCGGCTTTGAGAATGTACTTACCGCACGTAAAATAATTATCTGGAGCGTTTGTTTACTTGCCCTTGGCCTTTTGATATGGCTGTTTTCCAGATCTGAACTGGTAAGCTTAATTAAACCAAAACCCAAGGCCACCGCCTTTAATTTTATGGATATTACCGAAGATCTCGATAAAATTAATTTTGAAGAAAAGATCAAAGCCGCCCTTGTTGATGGCGATCACCGCTTAGCCATTCGCTGGCATTATCTTAAAATCTTATTTCTTTTAGATAAAGCAAAACTCATCACCTTTGCCTCTTTTAAAACAAATATTGATTACCGTTACGAGCTTAAAAGTAAAGCGCACCAGCATGCGTTTATCCGTTTAAGTTATATATACGAACATGTTTGGTACGGTCAATTTATTATTGGTATTACAGATTATAAAGAAAAAGAAACTGAGTTTAACAATTTTGAAAAAGAACTAGGTGTTTAAAGGCAACAAAAAATTCATATACATTTTCTGCGGTATTTTTGCCCTGGTAATTGCTGTGCAGTATTTTTTGCCAAAGCCCATTAACTGGACAAGGACTTACCTGAGCAAAGATAAATCACCTTTTGGTTGTTTTGCTATTTATAATTTGCTCGAAGATGTTTATTCAAAGAGTTACCGGATCAATAATCAAACCTTTTATAATTTAAATAACCTGCAAAAGAAAAAAACATCACTGCTTATTGTAAATGATAATGTAAACTTTAATAAAAACGATATAAAAGCCCTGTTCAGTTTTTTAGAAAGGGGTAACAGCGTTTTTATTTCGGTTAACGAGTATAGAGGCGCGTTGGCAGATACATTTCATTTAAGGACCGATTTTGACTATAATGATTATTTTGTGTCGGTTGATTCTTTGATCAAAAAGGAAGGTGTCACTATTTCGTTTAATGCGTCCAACCTAAAGAAAAAAACGTTTGCGTATTCACGTGTAGCGTCGTCTTGCTATTTCAGGAATTTTGACACAACGCAGTTTAAGGTATTGGCCAATTGCGAAAAAGATAAGGCCTGCTTAATTTCTGCAACTATTGGTAAGGGCAAGTTATATTTAATGAGCATGCCCGATGTTTTTGGAAATTATTTTATTGCAAATAATCCAAACCGGCAACTGGTTTATACACTGCTGTCGTTAATTAAGAACGATGAATTGATTTGGGATGAGTATTACAAAACCTATAACGTTACCAATTACTCTTTTATTAAATTTGTTTTAGAAAGCGATTCGTTATACGCTGCTTATTTAATGATCGTTTTTATACTTGTTTTTTATATGATCTTTGAAGGCCGGCGCCGCCAAAGGGCTATACCGGTGGTAGAGCCGCCAAAGAACAGTACACTGGAGTTTATAAATGTGGTAAGTCACGTGTACTACAATAGTAAAAACCACCAAAGCATTGCCGCCGAAAAAATAAAATACTTTTACGAAACCATCAGGCGAAGATTTCATGTAAATACCAATCAAATTAACGATGCCTTTTTTGACGAGGTTTCCGTTTTAAGCGGTATTGAAAAAAAACTGGTGCGGCAGCTATTTATCTATTGCGAAAAATTAAAAGAACCGAACGAAATTAATGAAAATGAATTGGTAGAATTAAACAGGCAAATACATAATTTTAATAAAAATAGTTTACGATAATGGAAAATCAATTTGAAAACAGAATAGACTTAACCAACCTTGTTAGTAAAACAAAAGAGGTTAAAGATGAGATCGCAAAATATATTGTTGGGCAACCACAATTAATAGATCTTTTGCTTATTGCACTATTGGCCGATGGGCACGTTTTGATAGAAGGTGTACCCGGTGTGGCAAAGACCTTAACCTCTAAATTGCTGGCAAAGACAATTGATGCGGAGTTTAAACGTATTCAGTTTACTCCCGATCTTATGCCGAGTGATATTATTGGCACTTCTATTTTTAACGCTAAAACAACCGATTTTGAATTTAAAAAAGGGCCTTTGTTTGCAAACATTGTTTTGGCCGATGAGATAAACCGTTCGCCGGCAAAAACGCAGGCGGCTTTGTTTGAGGCAATGGAAGAAAGACAAATTACAGTTGATGGAAAAACATATCCATTAGACCAGCCCTTTATGGTACTGGCCACACAAAACCCAATAGAGCAGGAAGGAACCTACCGTTTACCGGAAGCACAGCTCGATCGCTTTTTATTTAAGATCCATGTTGGTTACCCAACACTTGAGGATGAGGGAACCATGTTATTGAACTTTCATAACAATGCCCATATTATCGATCTTAATAAAATAAATAAAGTATTGAACAGGAATTCTATTAACGATCTTAAAAAAATTGTCTCAAAAATTGTGATAGAACAAAACCTTATTAAATACATTTCGCAAATAGTGCAGGCTACACGAAAAAATGCAGGCTTGTTCCTGGGAGCTTCTCCCAGGGCTTCGCTGGCTATTTTAAATGCAGCCAAAGCAAACGCCTGTTTACAAAACCGCGATTTTGTAACACCCGATGATATTAAGTTTGTTTCATTTCCTGTATTGCGCCATCGTGTAATGTTAACGCCTGAAAAAGAAATGGAAGGAGTTGGTGTAGATACGATCATACAACAAATTATAGATAAGGTGGAAGTGCCGCGTTAAGCTTAACCACGAAGGACGCCGAAAAAAATTGCTAAACAACGTACGTAAAATATTCAAACAAGTAAGATTAACAAAATGGTTTTATCGGGCTGTTTTTAGCCTGATATTGCTTTTTATTTTATCTTTTTTATTTGCGTTTATTTATGATGTGGCTGTTATTTTATTAGTGTTGCTTATTTTTACTGCCAGTATCGATATTTATTTACTGTTTCGTAATGCCCAGCCAGTAAGCGCTTTAAGGCAATCAAAATATCAACGCTTAAGTAACGGAGATGTAAACGACCTTGAACTACGTGTTGAGAATTATTATTCTTTTAAAATAAAATTATCGGTTATTGATGAATTACCCGTGCAATTCCAGGTGCGCGATTTTAAGATTGAGTCTGAATTAAAGCCAAGCGAAACAAAACGTTTTGCCTATCAATTACGACCCGTAGAGCGAGGCGAGTATCATTTTGGCCTGATCAATTTATTTGTATGTTCGCCCATAAATTTAATTGAGCGGCACATAAAAATAGAAGAGTCTTTTATGATGCCGTGCTACCCTTCGTTTTTAAAATTACGGCAATATGAATTACTGGCCATCAGTAATCGTTTATCAGAACTGGGAGTGAAAAAGATCCGTCGCATTGGCCATAGTACAGAGTTTGAGCAAATAAAAGAATATGTTATCGGTGATGATATTCGTACCATTAACTGGAAAGCCACGGCGCGCAAAAACCAGTTAATGATCAACCATTACCGTGATGAAAGGGCGCAGCAGGTATATTGCCTGGTAGATATGGGCCGTATTATGAAAATGCCTTTTGAAGAATTAACCCTGTTGGATTATGCTATTAATGCCAGCCTGGTGCTTGGGCACGTGGCATGGATAAAACAGGATAAACCCGGATTGATAGGCTTCTCTAACAAGATAAACACGGCAGTTAATGCGGATAGAAAGGGTAACCAGTTATTGCGCTTGCAGGAAGCATTATACAATGCCAAAACAAATTTTGAGGAGACCAATTACGAAAACCTGTTGGCCTTTACGCGAACAAAGATCACACAGCGTAGCTTGCTGTTGTTGTTTACAAATTTTGAAACGTTGAACGGCCTGAGGCGACAGATGAAATACATTCGCAAAATGGCCACGCAACATTTAGTGGTAGTTATCTTTTTTGAGAATACAGAATTAAAAGATCTTTTAGAACAAAAGCCTCAAAATACATTCCAGATATATGAGCAAACCATTGCGCAAAAATTTGATTTCGAAAAACGCCAAATTACCAAAGAGCTGCAGCAATACGGCATTTTAAGTGTTTACACTACACCGCAACAACTTACTGTAAATACATTAAACAAGTATCTTGAAATTAAAACACGGGGAATGATTTGATATTTAATATATTTTTTTTGAGCGCCCGGGCGGGCTGTTGCTGCTCTCTTTTTTTATTCCGCTTTGCTTGATAAAAAAGAGTTCAAACAGGCCGCTCCACCCTTGGCGCAGTTTACGTATGGCTGCGTTAGGGATAGAGCGAAAAGCCCACAGTGTAGCGAAGCGGAACGAGGACTTGCAGCGATAGCCCGGCCGAAGGCAACGCCCAAATAAAAAAGGCCACTTTTCAGCGGCCTCTTGTTTTAAAATATATTAAATATTAATTGATCATAATATTTCGTACCCTCGCAATCTCTGCAATGATCTCTTTTAACTGCGCATCGGTAATATCCACGGTACTTTTGCTTTTGTTCACAATTACCAATTGCCCGTTCACCTCTTTTGTTTCAGGTTCTACGTATTGGTAGCTGATGTTTATTTTGCTGTAGATCTGTTTTAGTTTTTCAAACTCTGTAACGATCTGCGCGAAGTATTTATCGTTCTTATAAGCATTTAAAATAACCAAAATATTATCAAGGTTAATTTTTTCAAAACCCAAACGCTCTGTTAATTCTTTATTTGGTTTTGTTTTTGCAACCTGGCAGGCAATGTTCACGCCTTCTAACCAGGCGCCGCTTATCATTAATACGCTTAATTCATTACGGTTTTGCGTTCTTAAATGAGCGTCCATTTTATTAAAATTATCGGTGCTGATATAAATAAGCGAGTCGTAATTTTTAGTGTTGGTTGCCAAACGTTTTAAAGTTTCAAAATCGAAGAACTGGCCAATGTGTATCTCATCTCCCAATTCTTTTATATTTTGCAAATAGCTCATTGCCGAAAATGTTTTTTCGTAAATGTTAATGTAACCAAGATCGGCGCTATAAACACCAATGTTAAAAGCCACTTTATAATTGGTATTGTATTTAATTAAGTTGGTAGATGGGTTCAGTAAATTGGCGTCGTAACCCTGCCCGTTATCTTTTAACATGGTTGCCATTTCTAATGGCGAAGGGATGGACATGATAATATTATTTATTACCTCTGCAGAAATATCAGGTTTTACTTTTGTTGGAATTGTATCTACTACTTCTTTTTTCTCAACAAATTTTTCTTCCTCGCCACCGCAACTAAATAAAACAAAAGCGGGTGCAAGTAAATAAATACCAATACGGCTAAAATTTTTCATAATTTTTTTGTAAATAAATAAGAAGATTAAGATTTTGTGAAACCAAGAATATTAACGCCGCAAGGATCTTTAGAATCTTCGTAAAACGATTCTATATAATAAATGCCTGTTGCGCTGCATGGATACTGAATAGATGGATAAACTTTCTTTTTTAATTTATTGGTTGCAATTAAATTTTTATCCTTATCGTAAACATTTACAATTAAACGACTGCCCTTAATTGCCTGGTCGCAACATAATACCATATAGGTTGATCCCTTACTGAACAAATAAGTAACCATATTCGGTTTATCCTGCAGTTTGGTATTATCAACGTAGATCGTTTTTAAATATGTATAAGCTCCCAGTTTTGAATTGCAATTATCCGACACGCATTGCGCTTTTGTATAAAAGCTTGTAAGGATAAAGCCAAGTCCAAGCAATAATTTTGTTTTCATTTTTAAATTAAATGTTTTTAATGTTTAAGGCCCTGAAAATTAGTGTTTACCAAACAAATTTAATGCTTTTTTAAGAACTTCAAAATATAAAAGAATGAACAGAAGCAGCGAAAGTAGCCAGATAACTAGCGAATTGAACCAAAAAGTACTTATTTCTTTGCCAAAAAGGTATTTATAGGGCGAAAAGAAGTGAATATTGTAAGAAATGTACTGTTTTGGCGGGTTAATATAAATAGGATCGATCTGCTGGTTAAGGTAGCCGTTTTCAACAATGTACTTATTTTTAACGTATTCTTTGCGTACCACATCTTCTAAATACTCATTCGAATATTTGTTCTTAATTCTTTGAAACAGCTCCTGTCCGTCTTTTGTATCAACAAAACCCGATAGCTTTAAATTACGTTTAAGATCAAAACGAATGAACTGAAAATTGTAATACCGGTTTAACCTTACAAAATGATTATTTAGATTTTCGAAAGTAAGATTGGTAAATTTTTTAGGCGTTAAAAAGGCCATATCTGTAAAAACAACTTCCTTATTTATTTTTGCCTCCCTGTTCAACTCATTACGCAAAATAGCAAGTTTCTCTTTTAATTCCTCCTGCGATTTTGCATCGTTTTCTTTTGATAAACGTAAAGCATCTGTTGCTATTTGTACCAATTCAGGAATATAATAGGTCATTTTATTATTTACCTGGCTTATGCTTTTATCAAAATCAAAAAAAGGTTCTTCGTAATTGTTGTAGCGAAATTGTTGCACCATTAGGCCTTCATAAGCCCAGCGCGAAGGCATAGAACTGGCAATGGATGGCACGCCCGAGCCGCCGCCAATAGCAGAGTTTAGCTTATCAAACGTAAACATGGCGCCTCCCAAAATTAATTGCGGGATAATTAACAGTGGAATTAAAATGTAAATGGTAACCGCAGAATTAAACGCGCTCGAAATGTTTAAACCAATTAAATTGGCGCAACAAGCAACAGAAAAAAGCATAAACCAGCATTGAAAGTTCATGCCTTTTAATTCGATAATATAATTACCAATTAAAACAAAGAGTATAGCCTGTATGGCCGAGATCACAAACAGTATCTTTATTTTAGAGAGGTAATAGGCCAGCGGACTAAGATTTAAAAAACGTTCGCGTTTTAAGATCTTACGGTCTTTAAAGATCTCCTCGGCGCTTACAGTTAAACCAATAAAAAGCATTACTATCACGCACATAAAAATATAGGCAGGCACATTATCATTATCCCTGAAAATATATTCTGCGCCTTTTATATGCGAGGTATAGCGGATCACAATAGAAAGTAATAAAGCAAGAACAGGCGCTTCTAAAAAATTGATGAGCAAATATTGCCTGTTACCAAGTTTTGAAAGCAGGTCGCGTTTAATAAAAACAAACATTTGTTTTATAATGCCCGGAATGTTGTAGGGATTAAAAACTTTTTCTTTTATTTCCTTTACTTCGGCAAGTTTTACATTGCTTTTAAAAGCGCTATGCCATTCTTCGGGCTGCACTTTTCTGTGGCCGGTGTAATTTCCATATTCATCTACCTCCTGGCTTTCTAAAATATTAAAGATCAGTTCAGGATTTACGTTGCCGCACATTTCGCACTCGCCAACGTCGCAATTAACGTGATTTGCGGCGGTTTTAAAATACATTACCGCTTCTACCGGGTTGCCATAATAAATGTTATAGCCACCCACATCCAACACGCAGATCTTATCAAACATTTTAAAGATATCTGAAGATGGTTGATGGATAACTACAAAAATTAAATTGCCTTTTAAGGATAATTCTTTTAAAAGGTCCATTACATTCTCCGAATCGCGCGATGACAAACCGGATGTTGGTTCATCAACAAATAAAATAGCAGGCTCACGAATAAGGTCCAGCGCAATATTTAAGCGTTTACGCTGGCCACCGCTTATTTTTTTATTAAGCGCGTTGCCAACAATGATATCTTTTGTTTCAAGAAGGCCAAGGTCTTCGAGCGTTTTTAAAACAATGGTCTTTAACTCTTCGGGTGTTTTATCTTTAAAACAAAGTTGTGCGTTTATGTAAAGGTTTTGGTAAACGGTTAATTCTTCAATTAAGAGATCATCCTGCGAGATGTAACCGATCAACCCTTTTATTTGCGTTTTATCGTAGGTAACATCCAGGCCGTTAATGCGAATGCTGCCACCGCTTGGTTTTTCGATACCCGATAATACATTTAATAAAGTTGTTTTGCCGGCACCACTGGCACCCATAATACCAACCAGTGAGCTGTGCGACTCAGAAAAATTTATATCCCTTAAACCTATCTTACCGC
The DNA here is from genome assembly GCA_044226875.1 of Bacteroidia bacterium. Classification (GTDB taxonomy): domain Bacteria; phylum Bacteroidota; class Bacteroidia; order B-17B0; family Aurantibacillaceae; genus Aurantibacillus. Next base: position 884,507 of record JBGAGD010000001.1, on the reverse strand, counting down.
CCGGAAATTTATATTCTAAATTTTCTACCACAAAACTTAACTTGTGGTTTTGCGTAATGTTTAAGAATTTCTCTACAATATCCGAATAATAGATGGTACCGCGTGGCACACGAATGGTGCTGCCCGGCGCCAACAGGTAAACAATTTTTCTATCTACCGGAATGCCGTTAATATGCAACTCGTTATTACCCGAATAGTTGGTAAATAAGAGGTTTACGCTTGGAAAACGAATGGTAACAATTTCACCGTCCAATCCTTCTGATTGAATGCGGTTGGCTTTTGATCTTGGTTCGGGATAATCGTTTATTACTACAAAGTGTTGCGCAATATCATCCGGAATTGGCACCTGAGTAAAAAATGTTTCGGCCACACGTTTTTCTTCTTCAGGAATATTAAAGCCCTCTGCGGCAGTATTAATAATTTCAATACGCGATTCGGTAAAAGAATTGTTAGCCTTTAGCAATTCATACAAACGCACCAGCACAATCACTTTTTGTTTTTGCGCAAGGGTTTTATTGATCTTAATGCAAATTGTAAGCGTTCTTACCGAGTCTGAAACCGAAGTGCGTTTGCGTTTTCGCGGCGCGGGATTTTCTTCGTCGCCTTCGATGAGCCTCTCGGGTTTGTCTTCTTTATCAACAAGGTAATTATCGTATAAGGCAAGGTATTCTTCTGTTTTGGTTTTATTTAATTGAAAGGATAAGAACGAACGCACAAAATTGCGTTCAGATTCGCCACTGCCATCATCTTGTTTTGCGATAATAGCAAATAACTGCATTAATGCCCTTAGTATTTCCTCACTCATAAGTTAAAACAGGACATTAAATTAAGCATTTTTTTGATTTACACGATGCTTAGTGATAAAATGTTAGTCTTCTTTCTTTTCCTCTTCTTCATCGCCCATGGCGCCCATTTGTTTCATTTTGCGTAAGAAATCATCTTTCTTTTTCACACTGGTGGCATCAAAGCTGTATGATGGACCTTTATCCACATCCATTTTTTTGCTTTTACCCTTAAGCTCTTTTATATCCTTATTAAATTGTTCGTTGCTGCTTACTGCCAGCATTTTTCCATTATAATAATTAAAATAATACCAGGTGTTGGCATCAGCTTCCAGGTATATATCCAGCATGTCTTTATCTTTACCTCTTTGTTTTTTAACCTGTACTTTGCCTTTCATGTAACGGAAAATTTCGGTTTTTAAAATATTGCCAACGCCTATTTGTCCTTCAGACAGGTATGCTTTTGCCTGGGTATTATAACTCATTTTTACATCGTTAAGCACAATGTTTTTTTCCAGCTCATCCGGAAAACGTTTATAGTTTCCATATAAATTCAATTCAGAAAGTGCCCTGTCGCCTTTATCTTTTCCTAAGATCTCAATAAGCCCGTGATTAAAAAGATCGCCTTCAAAAGGCGTTGGGTTAAGGGTTCCGAGATACAGCTCAAAATCCTTTGCCATTTTACGGATAGCGCTGCTTTCAAAAAAGAAATCGATCGTCATCATTAAATTAAAACTGATACTATCTTTAACCGTTTTATAAGTAGCATTACCGACATTGGTTAATTTTACCTGGCCAAGATCTGTGCTCAGGTTATAGCGGCCTTCTGTATATATCAAACAATTGCCGGTGTTTAAGCTTACATAATTACCAGGCAAGCTCATTTCTAATAATTTTTCTTTATTAGAGATCTCGTACATTTCATTTTCTTTATCATAAGTTAAAATACCATCGGCTTCAATTACATCTTTAGAGCTTCTGGCGCCTTGTAGTGATAAGAAAGAAGCGTACACCATGTTTGTATCCTGGTTATAGAATAAACCCGTTCCAACGGCGGCGCCTTTTACATCCAGTGCTTTTTTAGGGATCGGGATCTGGATATCTTTTGGATTGATCTCTCCTGTAAATTGTAAATAGGCTTTACCTATCTTATTACAATTGTTTACGATCTTGGTTCCACCTTCGTAAAATAAAAACTCGTTGGTAGCAAATAAATATACTTTACCCGCAAAACTAAAATGATCATTAAACTGGAATTTTTCTTTTTCATCGATCAAACCTTCCGAGATGGTTTGCCCCGTGGTATCGGGCCGTATGGTATTAAATTTAATAAGATAAGGTTTTTCGTTCTCATCAAGATATTGGTACTCGCCGGATGCAAGATAGGTTCTTCGGCCATAGATATTGGCCGTAACATTACGAATGGTATGGAATTTTGTAACGGTATTAGCAAGGATCGAAGAATTTTTTAATGTATCCATTACAGCATTCTTAAAAATGGTAACGTCGCCATTGTAAGGAAAAATGCGGGCATCGGCCACATTGATGTACGGCACATTCTTACACTTGATGATGTATTTTTTTAAATTGTATTTTGCACCAGGTGCAAAAAAGCGCAAAGAATCCTGTTTGGGATGAATACTTATAAATTGCGGGCCTTCCAGGTCGAGGCCTTTTTCAGAGCCATCGGTATCAATTTTTTTCTGGGTATCTCCCAATTCAATATCTTCCTGGTCCATATACCACTTAAAACGATCCATGTAGGCTATGTATTGATTCTTATCAAATTTTACGTAAGAGGCATCGCCATTGGTGATAAAATCACCAACACGCTGATCGAAATCTATTTTAGCATTTACGTTTACGGTACTAAATGTAAAACCGTCCTCGTCAAAAGCTTTTAAATGGAAATTGGCCGTATCGCTAAACATACGCCGCTTTACAAATAATATTTTACCCGAGCTAAGATCTGCTTTTTCAAATTCTGCTTTACCGTTACCTGTAAGCTCTTTGTATGTTAGATCGAACCTGCCTTTGAACGAAACGTTTTCTTTATAAACTTTAAATGGTTTCTTTATATCAAATGATTGTAAAATATCTTTGTAAGGCATAAAATGCAATCTAACGCTATCGCCATGTGCAGTCGGAAATTCCGGCGCATCACCTTCTTTTACATCAAAGGTGTTGGCAACGCCGTTGGCGCTATCGGGAAAGAAAATAAGATCGGGCACGGTAGAATGGCTTGAGCTGAAATTAAGATCACCGCCACCTCTTAAACCTTTATCGCTTAAACGGATCTCCTGGTTAAAATTACCCTTGCCGCCGTAAATGGGGTAACCCCCTGCCGGTGTTTGCCTTATAAAACCAAGCGAATAGTCTTTTTGTAAAGTTAAGGTTTCTCTAAAGTCGGGAAAAATGCCGGCCGAAGAAAACGTTCCTTCAAAGCGCAAACCCTCATTCCTGAAGTTATCGAGACTATCAATAGAAAACGGATCGAGTTTAAAATAGAATTTATCTTTATTATAAACGCTTTTAAAAATAGACCGCTTATCGTAAAAGGCATAACTTTCTTTAAAGCTTTGAAACGATGGGAAGGTTGGTGCACGGCCCCAGCCACTCTTGTTCTTTGGGGCGTCTATCCTTAATTCGCCATTTACGTTTTCAATTAATGTTTTTACTTTTTTAAATGGTATGTTGCCGTTAATATCGGGTTCAAAGGCTTCTACGTAGATCTTAACAGAGTCGATGGTTTTCATTTTTACCTTAAACTCTTCATAATCAAAAATAAAATCTTTACCTATAAATTCAAATTTACCGGATGATAGAGTGCCGTTAAAAAGCATTTCGCGGTTTTTTTTTAAGATCAACTCGCCATTTCTTGGAAACATAAATACTTTTTGTGTATCGCTTAATAATATTTGCTTAACGCCACGAACCGTTAGATCGTAATTAAGCAAATTAAGCGTGCCATTATCTTTACCTTGTATTACCGAGTGTAGGGTAATGATATCGTAATCATGTTTATGTTTAAGGTTATCTGCATAATCAAATAAACGCTGCCTTACTTTTATCATATCCGTTTCAGGATCAAAATAAATTAAACCGTAGATGGCCATTTTAAAAATAATTGGTCTGAGATCCACTGCCAGGAACTTGATGTATTTTGCAAAATCAACTACGCTAAACTGCGCGGGTTTATCTGTTGCATTATAATAGTCTATCATTTTTGTAACCGGGCTTACCGTTTCTTTTCCTTTTATGATCTCTGATTTTTCGCGGGTATAAAAATCAGACGACTCAAAATAGGCTTCGCCCTGGAAATTATTTGGCAGGAAGTTAAATGCCATCATAGGCTCATCCAATTGCCATAAGATCTGTTCAAAGTACATATCGTATTTATGAAACGAGTTAGAGAAAGGTGTTTTTTGCAAACCATCATCGCCTCTTAAAATAGTTACCAAACGTTTATCTACCTGGTAAGTAAAACTTAAGCCCGGATGGTAAATGGTATCTTTATTTAAAAAGAACTTTACAGCGCCGGGGTTAGCAACAATGCGTTCTTTGCTCATACCAAACGAGCGCGCGGCGATCTCTAAAAATTTAACACCATTACGTTTAAAGATGATCCTGGCCGGGTTAGCATTTGTACCCGACCCCACAAATTTTGGGCCGCGCATACCAAATCCACCGTCATAATCCACATCCGGATAAATATTTTTTACAATTAAACGCTTGCTGTAAGAATCAAAACGGGGATAGGTTAATTCGCCATTTTCTGTAATGATACGGTCTGAAAAGCGACCGACCTGTGCTTTATCGAAAAACTGTTTGCCAACAAAGGTAGCGGTGTCGCTCGAATAATTTCCGGTTTTGCAATCAATGGTATAGCGCTTAATGGTAGCATAAACCTCTTTATCCAAACCACAGCGCTCCCAGCTTATTTTACCGCCTTTACCAACAAAATTTCCTATTTGCGGATAAAAGGTACCCTGCGTTTCTTCAATAGCAATACTATCGCCGCGCGGGTTAACACCTATCAGGGTAATATCTTTAAATATGATCTTTGGAATGGTGTCGTAATCAAATTTATAATTTGGTTGTTGCGAATAATAAACATAAGAAGGTGTTTTATAAAAGGCATTGTATTTAAACATGTTTTCGCCAAGTACAATTAACTCCTGCACACCACCAATGCCTTTTTTGGCAAGTACTTTTTCCAGACAAAACTGCCAGTTCTTAAAAGCCTCATTTGGGATGTTCTTTTCAAGAGCGGCATATAATGCGGCAAAATAGCCTGTCATAAATGGCACAGGTTTTAAATGTTTACCTGCCATTAAATTAAGCGCTTTAATGGTTGCTTCTTTATAATAACCGGTAATATAATTTTCTTCCCAATATTTTGAAAAGGTACGCATGTAAGTTTCCGATTCAAGCCTGTTGGAAGTGTTCTCTACAAAGTAACGGTCAAGGTCGTTTACGAATTTAACCGTATCGTTTGATAACTGCGTTCCTTTTTGTGAATAACCAAAAACAGACAATAAAAGGGCAAAAACCGAAAGTTGTTTTTTAAACTTAAAAAGCATACAAAATTTATTTAACCAAATATAATTAATCAATTAGGTAATTAATAATAAAAGTTATTTTTTTAGCCGTATTTGTGCATTTTAATTATCGACGAATCTGTACGGTTTTACCCTTGAACAATTGAAGTTTCACAACTTAATTTTCTTAATTTGCAATAAAAGTGTATGTTTGATTGATTATGCAGACAACAAATAGTGGAAAATACTTATCAATTGCAGAATTATTTAAAGTATTAAATCACTATCAGTTAAACTATGCCTATAATGGCGATTTTACGAACGATCTTACCGAACGCATTCTTGCACTTGCCGAAACCAATATGGATGTGGAGAGTGAAAGTATCAAAGTAAAGAAAAAAGTTTATTTTATTATTGTTGAATCTTTGCAAAACATTACCAGGCACCAGGGAAGCAGCAAAAATGCCCTTTTGGCCGATGGTTTTTTTTCAATACACAAGTTTTTGGGTGGCTATCTTGTTGGCTCGGGCAATGCAATAGAGAATGATCATATTGAGCCCCTTTCGCAAAAACTGAATAAAGTAAACTCAATGAGCCCCGATGAATTAAAGGATTATCAAAAAGAGGTACTGAGCGCCGGTGGCTTTTCTGAAAAAGGGGGCGCTGGTTTGGGCCTTATAGAAATGGTGCGCAAAAGTGGCAACAAATTATTATACGATTTTGAGAAGATAGATGGCGAGAACTCTTATTTTTATTTTCAATCAAAAATTACAGATGGAACTGCTGATAATTCAGTGATCGATCAATACAACCACGAAGTTGTTAAAAGAGTACATCACGCTGTTATCGAAAATAATTTGAAGATCTTTTTTCAGGGGCAATTTAAACACGAAAATGTAAGAAGCCTTTTATCTATGGCAGAAGGCAGCATTTATCTCACCGAAAATTTCAGCTTTAAAAAAACATCGGTGGCCATTATGATCGAGCTGCTTCAGAACATTAGCTATCATGCCGCTGGTTTAAACAATAGCGAAGACAGGCCGGGCCTGTTTATGGTTGCCGATAATGATAATGTTTGTTCACTTATTACCGGTAACTACGTTGAGAACTTTAAAATTGATGAGTTATTAAAGAAAATTGAATTTGTAAATTCGCTCGATAATGCGGCCATCGAAAAACTTTATCTTGAAACTATTGTATTAGAACAGGACGAAAAGAAAAAAGGAGCAGGACTGGGGTTTATAGATATACGAATTAAAAGTAAAAATAAGATAGAAGTGGAGTTGGTGCCGTATATGGATGATAAGACCTTTGTTATAATAAAAGCAAATATTAGTTATTAATAAATGGATATATTAAAATTAGAAGCAACCGACGACCTGCCTTGCCTGCTATTTGATGGTGATAAAGGAATATTCGAGATCTCAAAAAGATCGTTGCCTGAAAATGCTATCCGTTTTTATGAGCCTTATTTAGAGTATATCAATAATTACCTGCGCTCGCCAAAAGAAAAGACCCAGATCACGTTTCATTTTGATTATATAAGCACCTCTTCTACAAAACAGATTATGAAAATGATCATGTTGTTTGATCAGCTGAAACAAACCAACACGCTAACCTTAAACTGGAACTATGATAAAGGTGATGTAGATATGATGCAAACCGGTAAAAGGTTAGAACAGCTTACCAGTTTTAAATTTGTTTTTAACGAGATCTAGATCTTAAAACCAATAACAAGCACATCGTCGGTTTGTTTAAAATCACCTTTCCAGTCTTCAAACGTTTCTTCCAGCACATACCTTTGTTTTTCTACAGACAGGGAGTAGAGGTGTAACAATAATTTTTCGTAACGCGAGCTCAGGAATTTTTTATTGGTGGCTTCGCCAATCTGGTCAACAAAACCGTCGGTAGAAAGATAAAGCATGACGTTCTCTTTAAGGTCCATTTCAAACACCGTGGTTTTTTTGGTTTTATCTGTTGCAAATATGCCGTTTATAGAACTTATCTGAGGTTTTATTTCTTTAGCCGTAGCATGATCAACAATATAAAGCGATTGGTTGGCGCCTACAAAATATAACTTTTTTGTTTTATGATTGATCTTACAAATAGAAATATCCATACCATCGGTATTCAATTCCTCTTTATCTTTATTTATAAACGTGCCCGATAAACCCGTGGCTAGCGCATTGATGATCTGTGCAGGGCCAAGTATTTTTTTATGATTGACGATCTCGTTTAAAAGGGTACTGCCAACCATACTTAAAAAGGCGCCGGGCACTCCATGGCCGGTACAATCGGCAACAACAATAAACGATTCGTCGCCTTGCTTTGAATACCAGTAAAAATCGCCACTTACAATATCTTTTGGAAGATAAGTAATAAAAAGATCGGGAATATGAGCAGTGATCTCATCTTCTGAAATAAGCATGGATTCCTGTATCCGCTTTGCATAATTAATACTGGAGATGATCTGTCTTTGTTTTTCTTCACCTAAACTTTTTTGTTTTTCAACCTCTGCCTTTTGTTGCGTAATGATCTTATTGGCTTTTTGTTTGTTGCGGTTACTTCTAAAAATAAGAACAGCCAGCACAACCATAAAAATAAAAGCAACAATAAATAACTTTAACAGGGCTTTTTGTTTATCGCTTACTTCTTTTGCAGCTTCCTGCTTTCGGGCCTGTTCCAGTTTGGTAAGGTTTTCTTTTTGAGCAAATTCATAATTCATTTCAGCACGTATGCTTTTTTCATTATCTATCAGCTTTGTTAAACTATCCCTGTATTGTATATAAAGTTTATAGTGCTGTAAAGACAATTCGTGATTGCCTATTAACGCTTCTAACTCAGATAAACTCTCGTAAACCTGCCCTATACCCTCTATTTGGCCGGTTTTTTGATATAATTGCAATGCCACCGTAAAATATTTTTTGGCTTCGTTCAAACTTCTTGATTTATCAGTATTTGTTCTTTTTGCTTTTGAAAGGAATGAGATACCAAGATTTTCATTTATAAGGGCAAGATCACCCTGGTTACCAATTTCTTCAAAGATCTTTAAGGCTTTAAATTGTGTTTCAAATGCTTTATCAAAATCATCCAGCAATTCGTATATATTGGAAATGTTTAAATAAGCAGCAGCAATGTTTTTTTTATCGCCCGACTCTTCGGCGATCTTTAAAAATTTATAAAAATATTCTATCGACTCCTCATTCTTACCCTGTTCTGCCAAAACAGTACCAATGTTCGAATAAGAAATGCCCATGGTAATTTTATCGCCTATATCGATGCTTAACTTTAAAACCTTGTTATAATATTCAAGGGCCTTGTTGTAATTGTTTTGCCTGTCGTAAGCAATGCCCAGGTTGTTGTATATAGTTATTACTTCATCTTTAAAATTGATCTCATCAATTAGCTTTAGCGCTCTGTAATAATAGTCTAACGATGCCGCGTAATTATCCTGGAAATTATAAAGCTCGCCAATATTATTAAGGCAAATGGCCGTTTTTAAATTATTTCCAAGCCCTTCTCTTAAAATAAGTTCTTTTTTATATTGCGCCAAAGCAATGGCATAGTTCTCCTGTTTTTCAAAAGTATTGGCAACGCATTGAATGGAGTTGGCCAGCCAGTTCTTTGAAATGGCAATATCTAAAGCGCTTACCAGTTTTTCGGAAATTATTTTTGCGATATTGGCATATTTTATCGCTTTTGAATAATCACGTAAAGCAGCATATTCATTGCTTAAAGTAATTAAGGCGGCAATCCTTACGGTATCATCCAAACTTGCCGAAGACGATTCGGCATTTAAAGTTTTTATATTGGTAAGTAAAGAATCTATCTTATTATTTTGTACGGCCAGGCCTTCTTTTTGTAGCAAAAGAAGAAGGCACAACGCGGTATAGATGTATTTTAAAATGATCTTCACGGTAATATAAACGAAGTAATGGCAATTTTAGCCAGAATTTACCCCTGTTCTAAATATTTTTTAACAGTTATTGCCTCATTTCCCCTTAATTTGTTCATTAAAAAAGCGCCCGCCAAACCTTTAAAATCAATACCTTTAAGGCTTTAATTTTTATTATGGCAACACTTAAATATTCAGAACAATTAGCGGATGTAGAACAGGCAAAAAGCCTTGGACTTTTACCTGAGGAATTTGATAAGATAAAACAGATATTGGGCAGAACCCCTAATTTTACTGAAGTTTCGATTTTTTCGGTAATGTGGAGCGAACATTGTTCTTACAAAAATTCGATTACCTGGTTAAAAACCCTGCCTAAGGATGGTCCGCATATGTTGGCTAAGGCAGGAGAAGAAAACGCCGGCCTCGTGGACATTGGCGATGGTTTGGCCTGCTGTTTTAAAATAGAATCGCATAATCACCCAAGCGCTATTGAGCCATACCAGGGTGCTGCAACGGGTGTTGGCGGTATTAACCGCGATATTTTTACAATGGGTGCCCGCCCAATTGCGCAATTAAATTCTTTACGCTTTGGCGATATTAATTCTGCCAAAACACAATGGATAATGAAAGGTGTGGTTAAAGGTATTGGCGATTATGGCAATGCTTTTGGTATACCAACAGTGGCGGGTGAAGTATTTTTTGATGAATGTTATAACGTTAACCCTTTGGTAAATGCCATGAGTGTTGGTATTGTAAAACAAGGCGAAACAGTTAGCGCTACTTCATACGGTGCCGGCAACCCGGTATTTATTGTGGGTTCGTCAACCGGTAAAGATGGTATTGCCGGGGCAGCCTTTGCCAGTAAAGATCTTACCGAAGATTCTGCAAAAGACCTTCCTTCGGTGCAGGTAGGCGATCCTTTTCAGGAAAAATTATTACTGGAAGCTACTTTAGAAGTTATTAAAACCGGTGCCGTTGTTGGCATGCAGGATATGGGTGCAGCAGGTATTACCTGTTCTACTTCCGAAATGAGCGCAAAAGGCGAGCATGGCATGAACATTTGGTTACATAAAGTACCAACACGCCAGGCAGGTATGCATCCGTTCGAGATCCTGTTATCAGAATCGCAAGAGCGTATGTTGGTAGTGGTTGAAAAAGGAAAAGAAGCGCTTGTAAAAGCAGTGTTTGATAAATGGGACCTTAACTGCGAACAAATTGGCGAGGTAACTACCGGCGATCGTTTAAAATATTATATGAATGATGAGCTGGTTGCCGATGTGCCTGCAGGTGTATTGGTATTGGGCGGCGGCGCTCCTGTTTACAAGCGCGAGTACAAAGAGCCGGCTTATTATGCGGAGTCTAAAAAATTTGATATTAACTCTGTTTTTGAACCAACCGATCTTAAACCAATTATGCAACATTTGGCTAAACATCCTAATTTAGCAAGCAAGCGCTGGGTATATAACCAATACGATAGCATGGTTGGAACCATTAACATGAGTACTAATAAGCCAAGTGATGCGGCTATTGTAAATATTAAAGGCAGCAAAAAAGGCCTGGCCATGACGGTAGATTGTAACAGCCGTTACGTAAATGCAGACCCAGAAGTTGGTTGCGCTATTGCCGTAAGTGAAGCGGCGCGTAACATTGTTTGCAGTGGTGGTTTGCCAAGTGCTGTAACCAATTGTTTAAATTTTGGTAATCCTTACAACCCCGAAGTGTATTGGCAATTTGTAGGGTCAATAAAAGGCATGAGCAGCGCTTGTTTAAAATTTCAAACGCCGGTAACAGGGGGTAACGTAAGTTTTTACAATCAATCGAGCTACGAAGGACCCGTATTTCCAACACCTACCATTGGTATGATAGGTATTGTAGAAGACAAGGCCTTACAAACAACTTTGGATTTTAAGAACGAAGGCGACACTATTTATTTGATCGGCGAAAGCAAGAATGATATTTCTTCGTCAGAATATTTATACAGCTATTGCAAAGTAAAGAACAGCCCGGCGCCATATTTTAACCTGGATACAGAGTACAATGTGCAACAAGCCGTTAAATCTGTAATAAAATATAAATTGATCAGCTCGGCACACGATATAAGCGACGGTGGATTGTTTATGACGCTTTTAGAAAGCGCTATGGTAAATAATTTAGGGTTTGAGATCGCTACAGACATTGCTATTCGTAAAGATGCATTCCTGTTTGGGGAAGCACAAAGCCGGGTAGTAGTAAGCACTTCGGCAGATAATGCTTTAAAGCTGGAAACAGAATTAAAAAAACAAAACATTCCGTTCTCTAAATTAGGAACTGTTAAAGGCAAGTCAATTGTTATTGATTCTGTCAATTACGGAACCGTTAGTGATTACAAACAATCTTTCGATACAAGTATTGAAGGATATATGAATTAAATATATCAGGCTAAAGGGTAAATATCGAAGTTCAAAAATACAATGTGTCGCTTCGGGTAATCCTGACGATAGAAAGTCCCGATAGCTATCGTGAGTATCGGGAACACTTCTCGACACGCTCCACTTCGTTTCGCTACTCGAACTGACAAATACATTGTCATATCGGGTGAGTCGGGATATGATTACGAATAAAACTAAAATAGTAAAAGGATCTCAGGTAATACGATCTCGTGTTATTTAAAATTGTTTTTGTCTTCCTATTGCAATAAAGAGTGCTGCCGCAAAAAAGAAAACGTTTATACCTATCAGCGACGCTTCGCCTCTGCTAATATGAAAAACAGAAGCGGCTATCATTAAGAGGGTAGTGCCGTATGCTGCAAAAACTGTTAGCCGGGGTTGAATACGAAGCCACATTGGTAACACCAGGCCCAATGCCGCCGCCAGGTCAATAACCCCGGTAAATTTTACCAGGCCCCGGTTATTAGCCGTCCACGGCCACATAGCGGCTAATTTTCCCGGATCTTCAAAAAGTTTCATGTACGCTGCCCAGACCATACTGATCGATAAAATCATTTGCGCTGTCCATAGCGCGATATTGAGCACTTTGGATTTTTGTTTAACATCATTCATAGTTTATTTTTCTTTTGATATTGTAAAATTATTTAAATTTACTTTCCAAATGATAGTACTTCCTTTTTGGATAGTACTATCTGAAGAGGAAGTAACGTAAAAATAAAACGATGTTATCAAAAGGTGGTTGCCCTAAAACAATGCTCTCTATTAAAGACGCACTCGAAGCGGTAGAGGGCAGATGGAAATTATTGATCCTTTTTTCGCTATCAGAAAAGCCGAAACGTTTTGGGCAAATTGCAAAGGAGGTGCCAAAAATAACTGATAAAACGCTTTCGAAAGAATTAAAAAACCTGGAAGGTAATAAGCTTATAAAGCGGGAGGTGTATGATACGTTTCCACCAACGGTTCAATATTCAATAACGGCTCACGGCCTGTCGCTCGAAAGAGTTTTAGACGAGCTGCACTTTTGGGGTTTAGCCCATCGAAAAAAAGTAATTGGAAAATAATTACTTAAAAACAAAGAAGCCTCATTTAATGAAGCTTCTTTGTTAATATTATTAATTTATTTATCCTTTTTTATTTCATGGCCTTTAAGTTATCGTCAGCCGTTTTTACCATTTCCAAATGAGAACTTACATCGGGCAATATTTTTTGAGCCCATGCTTTAATTTCGGCGTCGTCGCATTTTTCTGAGATCTTTTCCAGCATTTTTACAGCATCTTCGTGTTTATCTTTCATTTTAGAAATATAAGCTTTATCATAATCAATGCCTGTTTTTTCGGTGAGCTTTTCAATCTCTTTGCGTTGATCGTCGGTAAGATCGGTTGGCAGGGTTACACCTTTTGTATTGGCTAAGGCCTCAACATCCTGGTTCATTTTTGAATGCGCTTCTACCATCATGGTGGCTATTTTTTTAACCTCGGCAGTACTTGCGTTTAAAGCGGCATTCTCTGACGATCTTATTTCGAATAAATTTCCTGAGTAAGCATCCACTAAATGCTCAGCTCCCTTTTCTTCTTTATTAGTAAGATTTTGTTCGTTTGTTTCTTCTGCCATTTCTTTAGCATCTTTATTTTGAGAACAAGATGTAGTTAATGTAAATACAAGGCCAAAAGCCGCTATTACAAGTGTTAGTTTTTTTGATGTGTTCATTTTTTTCTTTTTTTATGGTTTTAATTCATTACTTAAAAAATCATGCCAGTTTAAAAGTAAACCCCGGGTTTTAAGCCGGGGTTTGTACTTTAAAAAAACAATAACTAATTAAAATTATTATTTTTTACTTTTTTTACTTTTTTTGCCCGAACGGTTCTTGTCTGAATTGTAATCATCATAAAACTCGTTGTTACCGCGTTCGTAATCGTTATATCCGTAATTGCCCTGATTTTTGTACCCACCATGATAGCCTTGGTTGCCAAATGTTCTGTGATCACCATTACCGTTATTATAAGAATTTTCATTTTCATAATAATTAGAGTTGTCGTATCCGCTGCCGGTACCATACTTGTTTTTCATATGGCCGCCCTGGTTGTTTCCCCAATTTTTATGGTTTCCATAACCCTGATTTTTGTAATTGCTGCCTTCGCTTTTATTCCAGCCGCCATGGTCATTATAGTTCTTGTTCCAGTTTTGAGATTGATTGAAGTTTGGTTGGCTATGATAATTTTCGGGATTGTAGTTTCCTTCGTAATAATCGCCACCCTGGTTGTAACCACCATTATTATAATCTGAATTGTACCCACTATTATAGCCGCCTTTGTGATAGCTGCCTGAGTTATAATTTTGATCATAATCGTTTTGCTGGTAATTAGAGCCTTTGTAAGATTGGTTGTTATAATCGTTGTTGCCGTAGCCCTGGTTGTTATAATTATTGCCGGCGCTGTTGTATTGGTTAGAGTTGTTATAGCCCTGGTTGTATTGGCTGCCATAGTTTTGGCCTGAACCATATTGGTTGTAATCGCCATAATTTTGATTTCCGTAACCTTGGTTTACCGATCCGTATTGATTAGAGCCACTGTTATAATTTCCATAGTTTTGATTTTGTGCCGAGCCATACTGATTAGAGCCACCATAGTTTTGATTGTTGTAACCCTGGTTGTTTGAATCATACTGGTTATAGCCGCTATTATAATTTCCACCATAGTTTTGGTTTTTGCCCGAACCGTATTGGTTAGAGTTGTGATAATTTTGGTTACCATAGCCCTGGTTGCTTGAGCCGTATTGGTTAGAGCCACTATTGTAGCTGTTGCCGTAATTTTGATTATTATAATTACCCTGGTTATAATTTTGATCATACCCCTGATCATAATTTTGATTAAAGCCACTGTTATAATTTTGCCCCTGGTTATAATTTTGATTATTGTAACCATTATTATTGCCCTGGTTTTGATTATAGCCCTGGTTATAATTTTGGTTACCATAGTTTTGGTTTGATTGGTTATAGGGCTGGTTCCACGATTTATTTTTTTGATTGGAATAATACTGGTTGCTTTGGTCAGAATCCTGGTTATACTGATTGATGTTTTGGTTTTTGTTTTTTCCCTGGTATTGATTTTCACCCTGGTTGTATTGTGTACCATAATGTTTTTGTGGATCGTAATCTTTAGGGTTTGTATAATCTACAGATTTATTTTCGTTGCTCGTATCTTCGTTGGTTTTGTTTTTTGTAGCGCTGTTAGAGCCCGTGTATTGCGATTTTGAAGTATCGGTACCCTCGGCGTTGATATCACTTTTTGATGAACTATCATCCGAAGTGGTATTATCAGTATTACTACTATTATTAGCAGTTGATTTGTTATTGGTCGTAACCATAGACTCGTTGTCGGAGTCTTTCTTGTTTTTTAAAGTAGACATAATTTCAGGTTTTAATGATTAATACTATTTTTTGCTGTTGCACAATACCTTTAAAACATGTGCCAGTAAAACGATTGGTAGCGGATTTAGCAAGCAATTAACAATCAGCGAATTAAAAATTTACTTGTAAAAAGTTGTGGAGTTGGCTTGCAGAGCGGATTCTACGCAGATATATATCTACATGTGGAAATGTTAAACATTTTGTTAACGGTTGGTGAATTACAGTAAATAAAAAGAGAATTCTTTTTTTAAACAAAAGATCAGATCGTTTGTAATTCGGGCATTTGCGCTACAGAATCCAAAAGACCAAATAATTCTGCAGATGAATTAAGCGTAACCAATTTTGTGCGTGTTTCTTTAAAATTAGGTATGCCTTTAAAATAATTAGAGTAATGGTTGCGCATTTCGAGCAATCCTAATTTTTCGCCTTTCCATTCAACCGATTTTTGTAAATGCAGCTTACACACTTCCACACGATTGCCAATAGTTGGTTTTGCCAGGTGTGTGCCGGTTTTAAAAAAATGTTTTATTTCGTTAAAGATCCAAGGGTAGCCAATAGCGGCGCGGCCTATCATAATACCGTCAATACCATATTTATTCTTATACTCTAACGCTTTTTCGGGGCTGTCAATATCGCCATTACCAAAAATAGGAATTTTGATGCGGGGGTTGTTTTTTACCGCGGCAATTGGCTCCCAGTTAGCATTGCCTTTATACATTTGCTGGCGCGTACGGCCGTGAATAGCTAAAGCTTTAATACCAACGTCCTGTAAACGCTCGGCCACTTCCATAATATTGATGCTAGCATCATCCCAGCCCAGGCGGGTTTTAACGGTAACGGGTAAATTAGTACTTTTTATAACAGCTTTTGTTAAGCGCACCATCAGATCAACATCTTTTAAAACGCCCGCACCGGCACCTTTACAAACTACTTTTTTTACCGGGCAACCAAAATTAATATCTACAATATCGGGGTTAGCGGCATCAACGATCTTTCCTGAAAGTGCCATGGCCTCTTCGTCACCACCAAATATCTGTATGCCAATGGGACGTTCGTAATCAAAAATATCGAGCTTTTTGCGGCTTTTAATAGCATCGCGTATAAGGCCTTCGCTGCTAATAAATTCTGTGTACATAAGGTCGGCACCGTATTGTTTGCAAACCATACGAAAGGGCGGATCGCTCACATCCTCCATAGGCGCAAGTAATAACGGAAAATCAGGAAGCTCTATATTATCGCCGATCTTTATCACGGCGCAAAGATAAGCAAAAATCAGTAGAATCAGCGCCCAGGCTGGTTATACACTTCGTCGAGGATGTTCTCCATATCTGCTCTTAACAGGTTGATCCGGCCAAGCGTAACATTTATGGTAACGGTTTGTTTATTGTAGCGCGCCTTTTTATAATTTTTAAACTGTTTAGGTACAAAAGGCAGGCTAAAATTCACTTTGTAATTATCGTATTTTAAATTGGCATTGGTATTGTTGGTATTTACAATGCTGTTTTCGGTACTGTAAATATTTATTACAATGTTCTGGTCTTTCCATTTATGATTAAAATAAATTTGACCCGGTAGCGTAAAACTTTTTGTGTTCTGGTTACTTAGTGCCGGAAATTGTTCTTTTTGAAGGTCGGCTTTAAAATAGAGTGTACTGTCTGATGGGTTATTTAACCAGGTATCGCTGGTATCACCTTCAATCCTGAAATCAGCAAAAGTAACTTTCAGGTAAAAGTCGTTTTTACTTTCGTCGTAAAACAGGTAAGAAGGACCTTTAACAGTGTAACAATCTACAGAATCAAGGCAGGATTCGATGGCAGTATTTGAAGAGCCCACTACCTGGGCAGAAAGTTTAAATGAAATAATAAGACCGAGAAGTATAATTTGAAATTTCATATACATAAATATACGCAAAAAAAGTGCCAGAGGTTTACTGGAATTTCTTCCTGTTCATGCCCAGGGCCTTCAGCATCCAGTTTGGCAAGGGTTTTTCGGGAGCACGTTTTTTAAGATCCAAATACCAACCCCATTTTTTCATGATCGGGATCTTCTTTGTTTCTACAAATTCTATTAACGAACCGTCCGGATCTTCAATATAAGTGAAGTGCCCGGCCGCTTCGCCCATTTCAAAACCGGCACCACCATCTACTGTAAAGGGATGGCCGGCCGCTTCGCAGGCTTTTTGCAACGCTGCCATATTCTTTATGTCAAAACATAAATGAATAAAACCAAGATCTCCCCAAAAACGGTTCTCAAATATTTTGCGGGGCGTATAATTTTTTGCTTCAATCAATTCTATATAACTATTGCCAAATAATTTTGAGAAAGGGCCAACACGTTCTTTGCTATGCGTTAAAATGGCGCGCTTTGCGTTAACAGAGCCACCTGGTAAAACTGCAAGATCTTCAAAGCTATTTTCACCTTTAAATAGAACTTTGTCGTAACCTAAAATATCCGAATAAAATTTAATTGATCTTTCAATATCGCTAACGCCAATGATCATACCAATTGGTCCGCCGGTTTCCCTTTGTCCTTTTGCAAACCATTTATCATCTTCAATAATCTCAAATAAATTTCCAAAGGCATCTTCCATAAAAAAATGCAATTTACCAAGCGGATTTTTAGTGATCTCGCCCAGAATTTTTACATTTTTTGCTTTTAAAAAATCATAACTTGCTTTTACATTCTCTGTTTTCATTTTGGCACAAAACAGGCCAAGATCGCCCATTTGCGGCTTAAATGTTGCCGCTTGCGGTGTACGGCTGGTGTATTGCCATATTTCGAAACCGCCACCACCTTTCATATTAATGGCTAATATAGCGTGGCGCTTATGGGGTTTGCCGCCTGTATATGGCAGCATTAAGTTGGCTTCTGCGGCTTCTTCAAAAACCGGCACATCCATACCAAAATTTTGATTGTACCATTTAAAGCCGGCGTTAACATCTGCAACGCCAATACCTACCTGTTGTATTCCCGAAATTATATAACTCATACTTTACAAATATAAGAGTTATAAAAAAAGCAAATAGTTATTTAATGATTATTTTTTGACTGTAAACTTTGTTATTGGAAGAAGCAATAACAATATAAGTGCCCGGAATGAGCCTGCCTTCAAGATCGGCGGCGTATACCTGGTTATCGGTTACGCTTAAAAGTACTTTTGAAAAGTATTCTTTACCTGTAATATCTCTTACTACAATTACTGCTTCCTGGTTCTCTAAACCCGACAAATTGATATTAATGTTACCTGACGAAGGATTTGGAAAAATATTTATGCCTTTGCTTTGCTCAAAACCATAATTTACCGGCACCATATTAAAATATTTTACAGAGCCATTAAGATCGGTTTGTTTAAGGCGATAATAAGATAGCCCGTTATAAGGGTTATAGTCTGTTTCGTTATAATTGATGATAGAGCTGCTGTTTGTTGCGCCTTTAATAGTTGTAACATCTTCAAACGTAATAGCATCCTTTGATCTTTGAACGGTAAAATGGTCATTATTCTGCTCCGAAGCGGTGCTCCAGCTAATGTCTACCTTATTGTCATTTTTGATCGCGTCAAAATTTAAAAGCGTTATTGGTAAAGGGCTTACTAAATAATTTTTTGTGCCAATAGTATAATAGCCATCATCTACCAAAGTGTAACCGCTAAATATAACACGGTCGCCAACAATAGAACTGCCTGTTGCTGTCTCTGTCCAATTGCCGCTTTGGCCGGGCCTGTATAACAATACGTAATTGGACGCGATAGAAAGGGCAGGATTTCCAACACCACCATCGCTCATATCAAACTCAATATCTGCATTTATGTTTTGCCCCGTGTTTGTAACATCAATGTACCAGATGCGCAGCCAACGGGCATTAGCAAGGCCGGTCATGCCGCCAACATCTACCGTAGTTTGATAATTGGCCAAAGAGGCATGTCCTGCCAGGGCATAATCCGAATTATTTAAACCCGAATTAGAGCTAATGGTTAAACCACCAGAAATGGAAGCAGAGAAAGAAGGATTGCTGCCGGTGTTCTCTTTTCCAATACCTGCCACTTCACGGTCGTAATTGCCATTGGCGGGATTATCGCCTGCGTACTTATCGTTAGCGCTAAGTGCAATATTATATTTGGCAGAAAGGTAATTATCTACAATAATTTTTGGAGCATCGGTAAGCGCCTGGCGATAAATGATCACCTCAGACATGTAACCCCCATATGGCCTTGGATCACTCGCATCTGTAGTACCAATAATTATGGGCGATGCATTATCAGGCACCAGTGTGCTGGTTTCTGATGAGGTAATATCAAGCGATTGTTCATTATAGGTCTTACTACGACTGGCTGCCGGCAAAGTGCCGTCATATACCACATCTATTAAATAGTTATTATTTACAGAATAAACCGTGTTAGAAGCATAACGATCATTTGTAGTTTGAATATCTACATGAAATTTATTGGAAGTATAGTAAAAAAGCATAAAGGACTGATCAACAGAAACGGTAGTGCGTTTTGACACGATCACGTGGGCATCGCCAAAATTTTGAGGACGGCTTACCGTAAAAAAAGTATAACCACTGGTATTATCCAAAATGGGCGAATCGGGGCCAAGCATTTTATCATTTAATCCCGCGCCGTTTACATTATCAAACTGTATGGCCGGAAAACCATTAATAACATTGGTGGCAAAAGAGGGCTGCTGCGCTGTAACTGTTTGAGAAACGTTAATGCCATTACCCGATTGGTCGTTCCAATAGGAAATGGGCGTTGCGTTAACGGTGCTTGAAGGGCCAACATCGGCCTTTAACCAAAACACATTATTTGCACTTGTACCAACACCTGCGGGGCCGGTTTGAGAAAAACAACAGAACGCAACACTTGTTACGCACAAAAAAGTACCCAATAGTTTCATGCTTATTGTAAATGTAAATATAATGCCAGTGGGCTGTAATAACATTTCGGCCAAAGGCTCAAATACGGAGGTAAAGAAGCTACTAAATAAAATTTAGTTTTTAAATTTTGTATTTGTGCTTTCTTAATTACATTTGTGTTCAGCATTTAAACTCTTAATCATATGTACGGCAATCTTCAAAAACAATTACAGGAAACCTTAAAAGAAATAGATAACAACGGTTTATTTAAACGCGAGCGGATCATTACTACGCCAATGGATGCCGTTGTTAAGGTAAATGGAAAAGATGTAATTATTTTTTGCGCTAATAATTATCTTGGTCTTTCATCGCACCCAAAAGTAATTGCGGGAGCAAAAAAAGCATTAGACAGCCACGGGTATGGTATGAGCAGTGTACGTTTTATTTGTGGTACACAGGATATTCATAAAGATTTGGAAATTAAGATCGCTAAGTTTTTGGGTACAGAAGATACCATTTTATATGCGGCAGCCTTTGATGCCAATGGCGGCGTATTTGAGCCTTTGTTTGATGAGCAGGATGCCATTATCAGCGATGAACTAAATCATGCCAGTATTATTGACGGGGTGCGTTTATGTAAAGCCCAACGTTACCGCTACAAGAACTGCGATATGGCTGATCTTGAAGAACAGCTTAAAAAATCGCAGGCTCAGCGCAACAGGATAATTGTTACGGATGGCGTGTTTAGTATGGATGGTTTTGTGGCTCCGTTAGATAAGATCTGCGACCTGGCCGATAAATATAATGCACTGGTAATGGTAGACGAAAGCCATGCAACCGGCTTTATTGGTAAAACCGGAAGAGGAACCATAGAGGCAAAAGGCGTAATGGGGCGTGTGGATATTGTTACAGGCACGCTTGGTAAAGCTTTAGGCGGTGCCATGGGCGGTTTTACCAGTGCAAGAAAAGAAATTGTAGAGATCCTTCGTCAGCGCTCGCGACCATATTTATTTAGTAATTCACTATCGCCGGTTATAGTAGGAGCAAGTATTGCTGTATTTGATATGTTATCAGAAACAACAGCGCTTCGCGATAAACTGGAATGGAATGTGAATTACTTTAAAAAAGGAATAAAAGAAGTTGGCCTGGACATCCGCGAAGGGGATAGTGCCATTGTGCCGGTAATGCTGTACGACGCTAAATTAGCACAAACCTTTGCCGATAAGTTATTGGCTGAAGGAATTTATGTGATCGGATTCTTCTTTCCTGTAGTACCAAAAGATAAAGCACGCATACGTGTGCAATTAAGTGCTGCTCACGAAAAAGAACACCTTGACAAAGCCATCGCCGCCTTTGCCAAGGTGGGTAAAGAATTGGGTGTGATAAAATAATTTATTGTTTAATTATCTTTCTTGTAAATTCTTGTTTGCCCGAACGGATGGTTATGAAATAAATGCCGGGTTTATAATCACTTAAATCGATCTGCTTTATTTCATCGTTAGCAACGCCCTTATATGCAAGGCCTCCAAGCGCATTGGATACCTCTATCGATGTATTTTTTTCAAGCCCCGAAACTGTAATAAGATCAGTTGAAGGATTTGGAAAAATTTCAATAATGGCACTTGCCAGTTCCTGTTTAATGCCCGTGCAGATCATTACCTGCTGAACAAAAGATGTTCCGGCCGGATCTGCATCCGCATCATAACAGGTAACACTGTATGTTGTATTAACTGTAGGCGAAACAACTATAGAATTGCCCGAGCCTCCTGTACTCCAATAACACCAGTTATGCAAAAAATCATGGATAGCAGTTAATGTTGCCGAATTGCCGGAGCAAAGGATCGTATCGGAAGTAGCAACATGCGTTTGCGCTCTTAAACCGTTTAAAAAAGCCAAACATAAAATAAAAAGTAGTTTTGTTTTCATGCGTTTAAGTTTTTAAAGTTAACACTAAGGTAAATGTTTTTGAAGAGGATTAGATCAATAATTAGCAGTTGGCCCGTTTTACTTTATAAGTGGTAACATACAGAACTGTGTATTAAATTCCGCAGGGCCTTTGTATCTTTTGTTAAAATCCTCATTATTTAACAATATAAACACCCGTAAACGCAGGAATAGGATTTGAATCTTTTTATACAATAACTTTTAAATATTAAAGCCATGTATTCAAAAGAGATCAAATTAGACCCCGTTTCGAAATTGTTATCAAAAAAATTTTCGAAGTTCCTGATGTTAGCAGCTTTTTTAGTTGCGGCTTGTTTGATGTGCTAAAGTATTATATCCGTATACCAATAACGGTCACGTCATCCAATTGTTCAAGTTTACCTTTCCAGTCTTCAAAATAATTATTGAGCAAAGTCAATTGCTGTTGACAGGTTTGTGTATTATTTTCCAGTAAGAATTGCAAGAGATTCTTTTGTTTTAATTTTTTTCCTTTAACACCACCAAACTGGTCGTAAAATCCATCCGTTACAAGATAGATAATATCGTTAGGTTTTATTTCCATTTCAAATAAGCGAAAGGCTTCGGTCTTAACTCCTTTTCCTATTGGCATCCTATCAGCATTAAGCGGCAGTAAAGCGCCGTCTCTTATTATTACGGGTGCATTATGCGCTGCGGCATAACTCATCTTATTTTTTTTAAGATCAAAGCAGATCACTACGCCATCCATTCCATCCTGTGCACCATCTTTTGAAACAGTTTCGATTAACCGTTCTCTTACATAATTTAAAATTTTATCAGGACTTAAGATCGATCTTTCTTTAATGGCTTCATTTAAGAAAGACATATTCAATAAACTCATAAAAGCCCCCGGAACACCGTGCCCGGTACTATCACAGGCTGCAATAAAGATCAGCCCGTTCTTTTCAACCCCCCAGTAAAAATCGCCACTAACAATATCTTTTGGTTTAAATAAGATAAAGTTATCGTCAAAATGCTGTTTAATAAACACGTCGTTGATCAGGAGAACATCCTGTATCTTTTTTGCATAAAGTATAGAATCAATGATCTCGTTATTTTTTTCTTCTACCAGTTCTTTTTGCGCTTCTACCTCTTGTTTTTGTGTTAATATTATTTTATTGGCCAGTTTTTTTTCGCGATTACTTTTAAATAAGAAAAAAGCAAAGCAGGAAAGGATAATAAAACCGCCCAATGCAATAAATAGTAATTTTTTTTGCTGATTCAAATTTTCCTGTTGCTGTTGGTATTGTAAATTTTTTAGTTCTTTATCTTTTGTAAGTAAACTAATTTCTTTTTGTTTTTTATCGGTCTCATACTTTTCAAGAACCTCGGCGTTTGTTTTGGTCTTTTCAACGGCAGTTAGCGAATCGCTTATGTGTTTGCTTAAAGAAAGGTAACGATAGGCCAGTTTAAAATTATTTGTTTGATCATAACAAATGGCCATGTTCTCATAAACATCAAACAGTTCGTCAGGCTTTTTAGACACCATTAATAATTTTTCTGCTTTTAATAATAATGGAAGCGCTTGGTTATATTTTCCTTCTTCTACCAGGAAGTTTGAATAGCCTTTAAGGTATTTTGGTAATTGTTCAAGACTGCCGCTTTTTTCAGCCAGTGCAATTGAACTCTTGTAATTAACGGCCGCCAGTGCAAACTCTTTTTTATTGAAATAATAACCCGCAATATTGTAATAGCTTTCTGCCATTTCAATTTCCATTCCCATTTCTTTTCTTATTTCCAAAGAAAGATTTTGGTAATAAAGATTGCTATCCGGCATATTTTTTCTGTCGTATATTAAACCAAGGTTAGAGTAGCAGGCCGCTAAAACCTCTTTGGCATTTGCTTTTAACGAAAACTCTATGCCTTTGCGCGCATAATATTCAGAGCGGTCGTAATTATTAAGGTTGTAATAAAAATGACATATATTGGTGTATGAGCTTCCTAAAAAATCTGAATCGTGCGTTGCCTCACGAATATTTAAAGCTTTAAATGCATAATTGATGGAGTTATTAAGATCGCCCAGGCCAAGATAGGTAGTGCCAATTATCTCATAAGCGCCGGCCAGCAATGAGCTATCCTTTTCAGCTTCATATTTTTTTTGCGCCGTTTTCAGCAATGCAAGCGCTTCGGGGGCTCTTCCTAATTTTTCGAGTGTTAATGCAATATTTGTAATGGCACTGGCTTCATTTGTAAGATCATGGTTTTTTTCGAAAACTTGTTTGGCCTGGTTGTAAAATTTAAGAGAACTGTCTAACTGGGAGATCTTAAAATAAAGAACTCCTATGTTCATGGTCATACCGGCCACATCTATATTCTTATTTAGCTTTTTGTATTCCTGTAATGCTAATTTAAACTGGGAGATTGATTTATTAAAATCTGAATTATTAAAATAATAATAACCTTTTTCGCGGTATAATTTTGCGAACAGTTTTGGATCGTTTATTTTTTTTGCAAGCGGTAAAATACGGTCAAGGCACAAAATTACTTTTGGGTACTCCTTGCCCGTAAATAGTAATTTTGAAACGTTGATCACTCTTATCAAACTATAAGGTTCTTCACTTTTAATGGCATAATCAAATGCTTTGTTAAAAAGTTTTTCGTGTGGTTCGTCTAAATAAGATAACGCAACATAGGCCGATGCAATACCCGGCGTATAATTTTCTTTCTCACTTATTTTTAAGGCCTCTTTTGCCGCTTCAATGCCTTTTTTTTGATCTATACCAATATATAAACCGGCGAGCTCTATCAATTGTTCTGCTTTAGCAGCACCTTTGTTAATGTTCACAAGATTTTGCACAGAATCAAGGATCCTTTGAGGAGACCGTTGTCCGAAAGAAAAATGCTTCGAAAAAAACAACAACGCAAATAACAGAAGTAGTTTTATTTTATACATATACTTTAATCTGTATTGTTAAAGCCAAAAATATCGCGCCTGTCTTTTTTTGTTGGCCTTCCCGATCCTTTATCGCGCTTAATGTTGGTTGTAAAAAACACCGAATCTAATTTTTCCTGCTTTGTTTGCGGAGGAGAAAGATCGGTATAATGTTTTTGTGCTAATTCAAAATTACCTCTTTTTTCAAGCAAAGCAGTTACTTCAAGTATTTTTTTTTGATCACCTATGGTAAGGGTATACTTTTCTCCAATCTTTACAGCATGCGATGGTTTAAAATTATCACCGTTTAATTTTACTTTGCCTCCCTTAATGGCATCTGAGGCCAGTGTGCGCGATTTGTACATGCGTATAGCCCATAGATATGTATCTGCTCTTACTTCCATTTATTCTTAATCTTCTGTTATCCACATAAAATCATTTTTACCATTGTAGTAAAATGTGAGCGTGTAATTACCTTTTTGCAGTCCCAGTTTTTTTGTATCTATGGTCAATGTGTTAGAGCCTTTTTTTATTTTAAAATTTTTAATTACCTGCTTTTCAAAACCGGCCAATAATGGCTTTGTAAATGCTGCTGTTAATTTTGTATCCGTTGCAGAAGTTAAATTTATTTTTATTTCCGGTAAAAAGGCAGTGGTTTTTTCAAAACTTATTTCGTTAAGGTTGTTTTTTTGATAGTTCACAAAAAAACTGTCATTAATAATAAGATGGGTTAGTGGTGTTTTATTTTTCCCTGCCTGGTTCCAGCTTGCCGTTATAATTCCATTTTCTGAATTTAAATTCAGATAATTTTTATTTTGTGTGTTGAGCGTTATTTTAAGCGGCTCGGTATTTAATTTATAATAATTAAATTTTAAGCCGCCGTTGGTACTCATAGCCAAATACACATCGTTGGTGGTAACGTTCTCAAAATAATTCTGGCTATCATAATATAAAATATAAACAACACCGTTTTGATCAATGGTAATTACAGGCATAACCTGCGCCCTGTGATTTGGCCTGTAGGTCACCAAAACGGGGTCTATCCATGATCTGCCATTGTCATCACTGTAAGCCACAAATACATCCTTATTTCTAATTCCGTTTTTTTCGCTGCTCCAGCAAATATAGATCCTGCCCTTGTTGCTGCCCGAGCTCTTGTCAATAGCAATACCAGGCAGATCGTTTAGCGCCGGGCCACTTTTATTTTTTGCCGGCGCGATCGTTTTTTTGATGCCGTTAGCAGTTTCAAAAACCAGCGAATCATTTTTAACATACGTCTTAAGCACCTCACCGTTTATACCTTCACAGCTGGCCGAGCGCGTTGGTATGGCCATAGCGAAACGCCCGGCAGATAAAAAAACCTGCGCAAACCCGGCTTGTTGCAATAACAAACAAAGAGATAAGATAAAATATTTTCCGGTAAAATTCACGCGTAAATTAGTATTAGCAAAAATACTACAATATTGTTTGCTTTTTTGCTAATTAACAGGGCTTTTAGGTATGCTAAATTTTTAAGCCATTGCTTAATATTTCTTTTTAATATGTCCATCAAAAGCTTAACTTTAACCTTTTATTTTTTATGGAAAAATCTACTATAACAACTTATTTAGGACAGAACAAAGAACGTGTATTGAACGAACTTTTAGAATTGTTAAGAATACCATCGGTAAGTGCAGACAGTGCTTATAAGGCAGATGTAATTAAAACCGCAGAAGCAGTTAAGCAACGTTTAATTGAAGCAGGTGCCGATAAAGTTGAATTATGCCAGACCGACGGTTTTCCGGTGGTTTACGGCGAAAAAATAATCGATCCAAAAAAGCCAACTATAGTGGTATATGGACACTACGATGTTCAACCTGCAGATCCGCTGGAGTTATGGAATTCACCACCTTTTGAGCCGGTAATTAAAAAAACGGATATTCATCCGGAGGGCGCTATTTTTGCCCGCGGCGCTTGCGATGACAAGGGTCAGATGTATATGCACGTAAAGGCTTTTGAATTAATGATGAAGACCAATACCCTGCCGTGTAACGTAAAATTTATGATAGAAGGCGAGGAAGAGGTTGGTTCTCCAAGTCTTGGCCCATGGATCATTAAGAACAAAGAGAAACTAAAAGGGGATATCATCTTAATTTCAGATACTTCTATTATTGCGAATGACACACCGAGTATTGATACCGGGCTGCGCGGTCTTGCGTATATGGAAGTTGAAGTGGTGGGCCCTAACCGCGATCTGCATAGCGGTGTATACGGTGGCGCAGTTGCAAACCCGGTAAACATTTTATGTAAAATGATAGCAAGTTGCCATGATGAAAATAATCATATTACCATTCCTGATTTTTATGCGGATGTGATGGAGCTGAGCGCGGAAGAACGTGCGGAGATGGCAAAAGCACCATTTGATCTGAACGAATTTAAAAAAGACCTGAACGTAGGGGATATCTGGGGTGAGAAAGGATACTCAACTATTGAAAGAACAGGAATTCGCCCAACGCTTGACGTGAATGGTATTTGGGGAGGTTACACAGGCGAAGGTGCTAAAACGGTGTTGCCTTCAAAAGCCTTTGCAAAGATCAGTATGCGTTTGGTGCCTAACCAAAATTCAGATAAGATCTCTGCCATCTTTCAAAAATATTTTGAGAGTATTGCGCCCAAATCAGTAAAAATAACCGTTAAACCTCACCACGGCGGCGAACCTTATTTTTTAAGTTCAGAAAATAATGGTTTTAAAGCTGCCAGCATGGCCATGAATGATACCTATGGCAAAAAGCCTGTGCCAACACGCGGCGGAGGCAGTATTCCTATTGTGGCGTTGTTTCGCCAGGAGTTAGGCTTAGATAGTATCTTACTTGGTTTTGGATTGGATTCTGACGCATTGCATTCGCCAAACGAACATTATGGTTTGTTTAATTATTATAAAGGCATAGAAACTATTCCGTTATTTTATAAATATTACACCGAGCTTTCTAAAAAATAATAATGACAGCTAGTGAGTGGATAGGAACCATTGGGGTAACATTGCTCTTAATTGCTTTTGCATTGAACATTGGCAATAAGATAACCTCCGAATCTAAAACCTACTTAATATTAAATATACTGGGCGCTGCAATGGCAGGCATTTCGAGCTACATGATACATTTTACACCTTTTGTTATTTTAGAGGGTGTATGGACAGCCGCAAGTTTTGCGAGCCTGCTTAAAACCTTAAAGAATGAAGCCAACTAAATTATTTCTTTCGTGTTTTTTATTTGCCACAGTTTTTTTTGTTGCCTGCAAAGATTTTAAAGAAGCGCAGTGTACTGGCGTAAAAGGATTTAAAATAAATAAGATCAGTCCAAGAGGTTTGGATGCCGACATTATACTAGGGATCAAGAATCCAAACCATATGGGATTTTCTGTTTACAGGAGTTCGTTTGATGTTATTTATAACGGCGTAAACCTTGGCCAGGCTAAACTTACAAAACGTGTACATATTAACGGCGACACTGAAAAAAATTATAGTTTTAATTTAAAAAGCGATTTTAAAAATGCCAACCCAATGGATGTAATGAAATTAATGAATGGGGGTGGTAAAGGAATGATAGAAGTTTTGGGCGACCTTAAGGCTGGAAAATTTTATCTTAAAAAGAAATATCCCGTTAAAGTAACAGAAAAAGTTGACCTGATGAGCAGGGATTGACCTCGGTATATAAATTTAACTACATAGACACATGGTCTTTTTCTTGACCAAAGAAATTTAAAAACAGATAACATAGTTTTCGCCGATGGCAAAAAACAGGAACACTTAAATAATTCTTTGTTTTAACATCTATTGTGCCTATGTGTTTAAAATTGGGGAGGTTAGTTCATAGAAGGATCATTGCCAAAATCAGCAAAAATGCCATATGCGTGTTTTACTTCAGTTAATTGCAGTCTCCACATATCTTCTGCCTCGTTACCAAAAAAGCCAGACTCTACATGTTTGTTAATGAGCCAGTGTTTATTCTTAATCTCATTATTTAGCTGACCCGCTGCCCAGCCGCTATAGCCTGCAAAAAAACGCACTTCATAATTTTTTACTTTGCCATGTTCTATCATATACATGAGCTGATGAAAATCTCCTCCAAAAAAAATGTCATCTTTTATCTTTACAGAGTCGGTTAAATTGTGCCCTAAACGGTGTATATAAAACAGTTGGTCTTTTGCAACAGGCCCACCTTCGTATATTGGAAAATTGCCGTTCTTAATTTCCGGTTTCACATCGCGCAATCTGAATTGTGTTTTAAAATTTAAAACAAAACCCAGTGATTCATTCTCGTTATGATTAGTAATATACACCACTGAGCGGTTAAAAAAACCGTCCTGCAACAAAGGATGTGCGATAAGAATATTTCCTTCCATAAAATAAAGTTAGAAAATTTATTCTAACATTTAAAGGCCAGGATCATTTTATTTAGTCGATGATTAATTTACGAACTACCTTTTCGTTATTGATGAAGAACTGAACAATATATAATCCTTTTTGAAATGTTTTTGAACCATTAATGATATAAGAATGGTGCCCGGGTTCTGAATTTAAATTATCATGTTTTTCTATGATACGACCACTAACATCTGCAATTTGATAATTTACAACTGACCTGGAGCGTAGCGTTATATCAACAACCGCACTGCCGTTGCTTGGATTGGGATAGAGTTTAAATAAAGCAGAACCTGATAAATTGTTTTCTTTAATGCCATTTGGCGTTTCAAAATTAAGGTCATCCAAAAAAAAGTTATTTCCATTCCCTGTAACAGAATCTTCTTTAAAATAAAACCGCAATTTTACATTGGCCATGTTTAAAAATGGTGTAAATGCAGGATGGTCAGAAAGGATATAGGTTTTAAATTGCGAAGCCGTTGGATAAAAAGGTGAAGAAGATACCCCTCCCGAACCTGATGCAAGCGTTATGCTGTTTGGTTGATAGATATCTACCCAAGCGCCTCCGCAACCGCTGGCCTGTACTTTAAAAACATCGGTTGTGGTTGATGAAGAACGGGCATAGGCATATTTAAATGTAAAACTTGATCCTGCATTATTTAAAAAATCATAAGACGACGTTTCCAGAATATTTACAGCTGATGCGGGCTCTGTGGATCCCTGGATAAAATAACTTTTACT
Organism: Bacteroidia bacterium; assembly: GCA_044226875.1. GTDB lineage: Bacteria > Bacteroidota > Bacteroidia > B-17B0 > Aurantibacillaceae > Aurantibacillus. The sequence goes on along the minus strand of JBGAGD010000001.1, from coordinate 854,629 downwards.
TCCGGATGCCGCGGCAACATTGCATTGCGCCCATGGAGAGCCGGCCATATTAAGAGTGCCAAAACCGGTAGGTAATCCCGCTGCTTCAAAACTCTCGGAGTAGCCTAAAGTATTTGCAGCGGTAGTTAAAACCAAAACCGTTTTTGTAATTATTGCCGAGCCAGCACTGTTTGAAACCTGCAAACTTACCGTTTGTATCCCCTGAGATGGAAAAGTGATAGTGGTGCTGGAAGCAGTTGGGCTTGCTATAACCGCACCACCACCGGCCGACCAGGCCCATGCTGTAACAGTACCATTATATGAGTAATCATTAAATAATAGTTGTTGGCCGGGACATACGGTATAAATATTTGTGCTGCATCCTGCTTCAGCAACTAACTGGCAAGAGGTTGACGGATTGATCACGCCGGTGGTGATCAAGTTTGAGTTGGTCCATAAATTATTTCTGCCCGCCAGTGTAGCATTAATAACAGCATTCATGTGCGCCGCTTGCCCGGCGGTAAACATTTTTCCGCAGCCCGAATAGTCTTCGTAGTTCTGGTGATTTTCGGCAACGCCAGTATTGCAAATGGCCATCGTAGTTGCTGGACATGTAAAAAAGCCTTTCGTTACAGGCGTGTCGCTAATGCCATCATCGCCGCAGGTTGTATTACAAGGCCCATTGCCCCAAATGTGCATAAGATCGAACCAATGACCAACCTCATGAGTGAGGCCGCGTGAATGCAGTTGTGTGCCCGTACCAATGCTTCCAACACCGTCGTGAATGGCAACAATAGCATCTTCTGCAGGACCAGTAGAGCCCGGCGCATAGGCATACGCACCCGTACTGTTAAAAGTTGGAATATCTTTTACGATGTAAAAATTTAAATACTTTGATGGATCCCAGGTGTAAATATAATTTTGAGGTAAAATATCCCAATGTGTTAGTTGTGTGTAATGCCGCACAATGCCGGTAGTACAATTACCGCTGGTATCTTTTGTTGCAAGCCTGAATTCAAAATGTACATCCGCCGCCTGGAAAGGTGCAAGAATAGCGGAAGTATCTGCGTTTTGTTTTCTGAAATCCCTGTTCAGGATGGAGAGAGCATCGAGTATTTGCGCATCACTGATATTTTCAGGGCCACCCAGGTGAAGAATATGAAATACCACCGGAATGGTATAAACTGTTGCAGCAGTGGTTTTAGGATATACAATAGGTTGTTGAAGCCTCTTTAGATACCGGGCTTTTAAAACAGGATCTTGTTCTGTTTTTATTTTCATAACCTTATCAAAGCCACAGCTATTTGTAGTTTGAGCATTGTTTTTAAAATAAAAAACAAGCAATAAAAAAAGTAATAAAACCGGTCTCATAACATTTAGTTTACATCAAATCTAATGTAGATTATAAATAAAAAAGAACAAAATATATATCTGGCAGGCCAAACCAAATATGTGGTAAAATGCAAATACAATTTACAAAATATTAAGTCAAACTTTGCCGGCTCTTTAAATAAAGTAATTGCGCTTTTTCTGATGGAAGGGCAGGGCTGTTTAATGTATTTATAAAATTGTTTACCTCTTCAAGAACAGGGGCATTTGGATAAAAATTATCCCTGGCAAAATGAACAAATTTTAAAAGCATAAAACCGTCAAACCAATCAAAAAAACGTTTTTTAAATTGGAAGTGGGAAGTAGTATTCTTTTTTATTTCGGCTAATTTATTTTCAAAGTCATTTTCTTTTAAAAACCGGGAAATTGATCCCGGAAAAACAAACTGACCGGGGTCATTATCATACAGATCGCATTCGAAAAATAATTTCAGGTCTTTAAAAATTTTAAAAGAATATGTTTTAAATGAATCTTCTTTTTTTTCGATAAAATTTTGTTGTGCGCGGCCTGTGCCAAAAGGCACGCGGGTGCTAATGCGCGCGCTCGGATAAACTATAGCAGCATTCAATTCAATAACTTTACCATAGTGAAAGATCTTGTTTAAAAAATAAAAATCTTCACCGGCCTTCCGTTTATTCATCCCGCCGGCTTTACAATAAACACTTGTTTTGGCGGCCATACTACTACCAATGGTATGGTAAGCGTATGGAAAGCTACAATAACAAAGGCATTCTTTATAATAACGCAAAAACAATTCGTAATAAATAATACCTTGTTTAAGCGTTTCATCTTGCTCATGTTCTATATCATGTTCAAAATGCAGGCAAATAGCGTTATAATTGGTTGCCTTAAAGGCATATTTTTCAAGTTCTGCCAAATAATTCTCATTTACAGTGCAATCACCATCCAGGCAAATCAATAAACCGTCATAATCTATTTCTTTGAAACGGCGTGCGGCTTCATCCATACCAATTTTGCGGGCAAGGCCGACGCCGGCATGCTTTACAGGAAGATTGTTAACCAATATAAAATGGAAAATTATTTTTTTTTGAGAAGTAAACTTTAGCTCTAATGCAGCCTTTTGTTTTTGATGGAACACTGCCGCTTCTTTGTCTTCGGCCGAACAGTTTAAAACAACAATTATTTCGGTAGTGTTGCGTGTTACTTTACAATTTAAAAGCGACTGCAGTGTTTTTTCAAGCTCAGGTTCACAATATGCAGGAATAATAACGATCTGCTTACAATCTTTGTTAATTGTTTCATTAATAAGTTTTGTTGTATTGCTAAACTTATTTAAATAGGTTTGTGTTATAGATTTAAAATTCACTTTTACAAAAATAACTTTATTATGATAATTGCTGCCATAGTTGTAACGGATTTAAATAATGGAATAGGGAAAGATAATCAACTGCTTTGCCATTTACCAGCCGATCTGAAATTCTTCAAAGCAACCACTATGGGGTGCCCGATAATAATGGGCCGCAAAACATACGAAAGCATTGGCCGGTTATTGCCGGGAAGAAGAAATATTATTATTACACGAAGCGGCGATTATAAAGTAGATGGCGCCGAGATCTTTCATTCTGTGGAGGGCGCCTTAAAATACTGTACCGAGGAAAAAGTATTTATTACCGGGGGCGCCGAGATCTTTAAAATATCGATGGGCCTTGTGAATGTTATTTACAGAACAGTGATCAATCATGAATTTGACGCCGATACTTTTTTTCCCGAGATCGATAAAAAGAAATTTAAATTAGCCTGGGAAGAACCGCATAAGGCGGATGAAAAAAATAAATTCGACTTCAGGTTCCAGAAGTGGGAAAGAAAATAATGTGACAATTAATTAACTGGACAATTAGTCAATTACTAGCTTTTGATCTTTATAGTCAAACAACTTCAACTCTTTTCCCTTATCAAACAATAATTTTACCGCATTAATTCCTTTTTCACCCAGGTCAACAGAAAAATCGTTCACATAAAGCGCTATATGTTTATTCATTACCTCTTCACTCATTTCCTGCGCGTGGGCTTTTACATAATCCATACAACTTTCGGGGTTGGCAAAAGCGAATTCAACGCTTTTTTTAATTAAGCGGTTTACTTTTTGTTGTAGCTCTTCGCCAAGGTTGCGCTTTATTACAATGCCACCAAGCGGAATGGGCGCGTGGATCATAGAATCCCAATACTCTCCGAGATCCATTATTTTTTCGAGGCCGCGCTCTTTATACGTGAACCTGTTCTCATGAATAATCAATCCTGCATCAACTTCGCCTTTTAAAACTGCATTCTCGATATCGCTAAAAACGTATTCTATTTTATTTTTAAGGTTTGGAAAAGCAATGGAGAGCAATAAATTGGCAGTTGTATATTTTCCCGGTATGGCTACCGACATATTTTCCAGATCGAGTTTATATTTTGAACAATGAATTAATAGAGGCCCGCAATTAAAACCTAAAGCGCTTCCGGCACGCAACAAAATATAATCATTCAGCGCATAAGCATATGCGTGATAACTTAATTTTGTGATATCCAGGTAACCATGCAAGGCTTTTTGATTAAGCGTTTCCACATCTTCCAAACGCACTTCGAACTGCAGGCCTTCGGTATCAATTTTGCCGTGAATGAGAGCGTCAAAAATAAAACAGTCATTCGGGCATGGCGAATATCCAATTGTAAGTTTCATGAGTTGAGGGTTATGACTAGGTTAACAACAAAATCATTTAAATTGTTTATGGCCAAAGGCATGTTCCATTTACTTTTATCGCGTTTTTCAACATAATTGGAAACGGCCCGTATCTGAAAATAATTTTCTGATAAACGGCTGCAGCCTCTTAAAAAAGCAGCGCCTTCCATGCTTTCAACATCGGCGTTAAAAAGGCTGGTAATGGCTTTAATGCTTTCAGTATTGCCATGCACTTTATTTACGGTTATACCTTTAACTTTTTTTAAAGTATTTAACAGGGCAATGTCATTAGCAATTTGCGACTGAAAAATATTTTTGCCGCCTAAATTCATATCAGCATATTTAATAAAGTTGCTGTCATCTTCGGCGCCCATTTCGCTAAGGGTATCTTCGATCACATTTACCACTTCGCCTATATGTAATGAGCGGTTAAACGCACCGCATACACCCATGTTTATTACATGATCAAACAAGTTATGCGAATAACGACCAAGATAATAGGCTGTATTTACCATGCCCACGCCGGTGATCAGTAAGGTAATATCAGGCCCTTCATCGGCCACAAAAAAACCCGTATCGGCATAAACATTTATTTTAAAATGATCAATAAATGATTGCGCTTCAAATTTTGTGGCAACAACTATTAAGAATTTAGGCATGATCAAAATTAAACAATACTCAATTAATAAGCCACAGATTTTGCAGATTTGACCTTGTTATTTTTTATAACATTATTGTTGAGGATGATAAAAATTATCTCCTTTACTGATACAATCTACGGCAAATATGTTGAGATTTATGTAAATTTACGCCATGGTTTATTTAACACGACACGAGCATTTTAACGCGGCGCACAAATTATACAACCCAAACTGGAGTGAAGAAAAAAACAACCAGGTTTTTGGAAAATGTGCCAATGCCAACTGGCATGGGCATAATTACGAACTGATAGTTACTATTAAAGGAAAAATAAACCCCGAAACAGGCTTTTTAATGGATGCAAAAGTATTAAGTGCCATTTTACAGGAGCATGTTTGTGAAAAGTTAGACCACCGAAACCTGAACCTGGACGTTGATTTTATGGCCGGCGTATTGGCCAGTACCGAAAATCTGGCAATGGCTATCTGGCAACAGATAATACCCCATTTACCTAAAGGGGTTGAGTTACATTGTGTTAAATTATACGAAACACCCCGCATTGGCGTGGAATATTTTGGTGAATAGCCTTTTTAAAGAAAATATTTCTTAACTTTATTCTTGAAAACAATTTTGTAAAATTGTAAATCAAATTTATAAACTCTTTGTAAGCAAACTTCTTGCACACCGTTTATAAAAAAATTAATTGGTATAGCCTAACCACCTATTTCTGATTTAAATAATAATATGGCGCAAAAAATTGCCGTTTATAGAAAGGAACATTTTAATGCTGCACACCGGCTGCATAATCCATCGTTAACTGATGCTGAAAATGCATTGATATTTGGTAAATGCAATTATGCCAATTATCATGGCCATAATTACGAGTTGATAGTTAAAGTAATTGGCGAAGTGGATGTAAAGACGGGTTATGTAATGGATCTTAAAGTTTTAAGTGACCTTATAAATAAGAATGTGATAGAAAAGTTCGACCACAGGAATTTAAACTTAGATACACAGGAATTTAAGGACCTTAATCCAACAGCAGAAAACATTGCTATTGTTATTTATGATTTATTGAGACCGAAAATAGAGAATAAGCTTGAACTAAAAATAATACTTTATGAAACAGAAAGAAACTATGTTGAATACCCTGCTTAAAGAAGATAAAATAAAGTTAAGTGAACTGAGTGCAGATGAGATCGGTAATGATCATGTTAGCACCGGTAGTGAAACACCAATGAAAAAAGATGCTTTTGTTATGACCAACGATGAGAAAATAAAAAAGATCGAGACGCATTTTAAAGAGATCATGGAAACTTTGGGGCTTGACCTGAATGATGACAGCTTAAAAGGAACACCGCTTAGGGTAGCCAAAATGTACGTAAAAGAGATCTTTAGCGGACTTGATCCTGCCAACAAACCGGTAGCAAAGCTTTTCGAGAATAAATACCAATACAACCAAATGTTGGTTGAAAAAGATATTACGTTTTACAGCAATTGTGAGCACCATTTTGTACCAATATTTGGTAAAGCCCATGTAGCATATATTTCAAATGGCAAAGTAATTGGCTTATCAAAATTGAACCGTATCGTACAGTATTTTTCAAAACGCCCGCAGGTACAGGAGCGCTTAACCATACAGATCGCTAAAGAACTTCAATCTGTTTTAAAAACCGAAGATGTGGCCGTATTAATGGATGCAAGGCATTTATGTGTTTCGTCAAGAGGTGTTGAAGATTCGAGTTCGGCAACAGTTACTTCCTTTTACGGCGGAAAATTTGCAGAAGAAAATACAAAGCAGGAGTTCTTGAAATACATTGAGATGAAAACTCAGTATTAATTAAGTTTTATTATTCCAATTGCAACATCGTCTACCTGGTCCTGGTCTCCCTTCCAGGAAGAAAAATTTTGGCGTAATAACTCTATTTGTTTTTGCAGGGGGTGATCGGCAATGGTGATCAAAAATTCTTTTAATTGCTTTTCTTTATATTTCTTTCCTTTCGGCCCGCCAAACTGGTCAGGATAGCCATCTGTAAAAAGATACAATAACGTACCGGGGTCATTAGTTATGTCGTGGCTGGTATAAGGTTTGGCCATTTCGTAAAGGGCTACAGGTTGTTTATCGGCCTTAATTTCAGTTAAAGCCAAATTCACGTTACTTCCCTTAACTGGAGGAGAGATGCGCCACAAAGGATTATTGGCGCCTGCCCATTTTATTTTTTTAGTTGCCGCATTTATTACAATAAGCGAACAATCCATACCATCTTTAATATTTTGCTGCGTGGCGTTTAAGCTCGCTATTACAATTTCGCGGGTTTTATCTAAAATAAGTTTTGGGTCGGTTAAATTAAATTCAACGATTGATTTTTGCAAAGCGTGATGGCAAACCACCGACATGATAGCACCGGGAATTCCGTGACCTGTACAATCGCAAACCGCAATAAAAACATGGCCATTGTGTTTTTCAAAAAAATAAAAATCACCACCAATAATATCTTTAGGTAAATAAAAAATGTCAAAATCAAGATCTTTTTGAATGTTATTTAGTTGTGGCAGGATCGCCTCCTGTAAACGCCTGGCATAATTTATTGAATCAAGTATCTCCTTGTTTTTTTCATCCACCAGGTGTTTTTGTTCTTCAATGATCTTTTTTTGTTTTGCAGTTAATCTGAAACGGTTATATATGAATACTAAAAATACAATAATGATCACTAAAATAAGAATGAGCATAACACGAAATATCTTCTCATTACTTAGTTTAACATTAGCAACTTCTAACTGGGCGTTGTTGATCTTTTCTTTTTGAGAATAGCTGATACTATCGGCCACTTGTTTTTTTTGAAAATCAAATTCGAGTTGCTGGCCGATTATCTTTTGCGCGGTTGTGATCTTTGAATTTGAGTCTTTTGCATTTAAGTGAACCTCGATCAGGTTAGAATAGTTCTTAAAATCATTCTTGTTCTTATAATACACAGCCATTTGATAGCTGAGGTATTCAATGTTATCATATAGTTTATATTCTGCGCTAAGCGCATAACCTTTTTTAAAATAATAAAAAGCACTATCGGGCTTATTAAGTTTATTATATTCATCACCAATATCTATAAATAAAGTGATCTTGTCTGTTAATATATTAGAGTATTGTTCTGTTCTCAGAAAACATTCCAGCGCTTTTTTTTGTTCTTTTTTAGCAGAAAAGATCAGGCCTTCATTTATGCCAATAGAAAATTTTGTTTTAGCGGTTGTTGATGCCGTTACATTTTTCTTTGCCTGGTTAAGATAAATTATAGCAGAATCAACCTGGTTTAAGTTTCTGCAAATAGAGCTGAGCTCACAGAAGCTAACTATTAAAATATCATCGTCGCTTTTTATCCTGGCAAAATTATTAGCTTTTAAAAAAAACTCTTTTGCCTTTTTTAATTCATTTATGCCGCGATAGATAATCCCACAGTTAACGTACAGATTAGCTGCGGTTCTATAGTCATTGGTTTCTTCAACCATTTTAAGGCTTTTAAGAAAATAACCAAGCGCCTTATTCAATAATTCGTTATTTAGATAAATAACACCAATATTATTTAACGCCAGTTGCATGCCGCGCTTGTAATTTATTTTTTCTGAAAGGTCGTAGCTTATTTGCTGATGAAAGAGCGCTGTTTTAATATCGCTTGTATTGGTATAAACAATGCCTAAACGCCTGTGAGCAATACTTTCGCGTTTTATATCTTTTATTTTTACGGAAAGATCAATGGCTTTATTTCCAAAATAAATGGCCGAATCAAAGTTATCATAACAATAAATTGGCCAGCAAAGCTCATTATAAGTATCAATTAAAACAGTATCCGCAGGTTGCTTAGCTAAAAGGTCATACAATTGTTTTTTTGTAAGATCATCCTGCGCACCGACTTGTAAAGTAAGTAATAAGAAGAAAAATATTATTTTATTCAAACAGGACCTTAAATGCATATATTAAAATTAAAGGAAAATAAGGCAGTAAAAAAATTTATTTTTCTGTAATAAAGATCTCTACCCTCCTGTTTAATATTTGCTGCCACTCGGGTGTGTTGGGGCCAAGTTCATATAACATTTCAGTACCGCCCCTTCCTTCGGTACTGATCCTGTTTTGATCGATCGATCTTTTTTCAAGAAATTTTTTTATAGTAATTGCGCGCTTTTGCGAAAGAGACATATCATTGCCATTTGTATGGCCTATAATACGGATCTTTAAAGTTTCGTTTTTGCGCATTAATTTGAAAAGGTTTTGCATCGACGCTAAAGCAGAAGGTAAAACGGCGTCGGAGCCGGGATGAAAATTTATATTTTTAATAATGTATTTACTGCCTGAAATTTTATTTATATGGATGCCTTATTTTAACTATACCTATAACAGAGGTCCTTTATTCTGATTAAATCCAATATAAGGCTCGGCTGATTTAACTATGTCCTGTACCTCACAGATTACGTAGGTGTATCCTTCACAGGCAGTAATATTAAAAACATCCACAAAACTTAAATTTTTAGCTTTTAATTCTGTTCTAAGTGCCTCTTCATTAATCTCAAATATTTCCATATCATCAGTATAACGAGCCATATATCTTTTTGTAACGTATTTTGCCATGTTTTTATTTTTTTAATAAAGAATTTTATTACTTATTTGGATTTATACTTATTATCAATTGTTGGTCAGATAAGCATCTAGGTAAAACAGATTCTGGGTGCTGGTGTTTATCTTTTGGAAGATATTTATTTGCTTCTACTACCAAATTGTAAGCTTCAGTGTGCGCTTCACCCACCAACTTATATTCTGAATTTATATTTTTTGCTGAATCAATAAAATGTTTAGAATATAAACCACCTTCAGAAGTATCATTTGATACTTCACCAACAGAACAAGAATATAATGATACTTGTTGATTTATTGCTTGCATGATTCGTTTTTCATACTTTTCTCTTGTGTTAAATGCTGAATAAAGTTTTATCTTATTTACTAAAGCTAAGCTTTCATTTGTTTGTTGGCCGATACTTCTACAACAGTCGTAAATATTTAGTTGTCTTTTTGCAATATTCTGCAATTCGGAGTCTCCAATTGTTTCGCCTTTTGAATTTAATTCTAATACAGTTTCCCTTTTTTGCCCTCCATGTCCACTAAATATTATTATCAAGTAATCTAAATTTAAACCCTTTAAAGAAGATAAATCTTTTCTCAAATCCGTCAAACTACAATTCACTTTGACATCAATTTCTGGGTCTTGCCAATTTCCTCCAAAAGCACTTTTAAAAAAAGTTTGGAAATTCGTAATATCTACTTTAACACCAGGAAGTCCATTATCATTTCCTATAATTAATATTTTCTTTTTCATTATTTAAATTGTTTAAAGTTTAACCGCAAAAGGAAAAAAATTTCTACGTTTTTGTCCACGAATTTCTGGAACTTGAATTGTGTCAAAATTTTCATTTAAAAAATTACTCGCCCATTCATGTGCAACATCTATGGGTAATATATTGTTATGATTGTTATCTAAAGCCCATTCTTCTGCTGTTACAAGAAGTGATAATAAATAAGCTCCACCATTTTGCGTATCAAGAGCCGTTTGGTTTTCGCTTGCAGCATACAAAACAATTAAACCATCTTCACAATCATCAATTTCTTCGTCAAAAAGTTGTCTTGTTGATTCAGGTCCAGCAAACCCAGACTCCTCTAAATGCTCTAACAAACCAAGGAATTCAACATCGGTTTCTTTTCTAATGCCACGACAAGCATCAACAATAATTGTTTGTTTTGGAGCATTATTGCGTAATTGCAATACCGATAAATCTCCATCCCAAAGTTCTAGGTACTGAATATTGCTTGCAATGCCTGGTCTCATTTCTCCATGACCAGTAAATATTGTAAAACTATAATCTGCCCCGTTCAAATGATTTATTACAGCAATTTTAACTTGTGCAATGGTTGGATTATGAAGTATAAAAATTTCCTTTCTGGTCCAATGCCCTCCTAGTGGGCTAGTCAAAAATTTTAAATAATTATTACGGTCTTCCTTTGGTCCTTTTAAAGGTCCACTGCTTGTGTCATTACAATATATTATTAATGCTCTACGTTTCATCTAGACTTATCTTAGTTTGACCGCTAGCGGATAATATATTTCTCGTTCTGGTTTAATTACAGGTGTCTGTATAGTCTCAAAATTATTTTCCATATATCTAATTGCAACCTCATGTCCCACATTTAATGGTAAGACTCTAGTTCTATCAATTTTATTGCCCCAGTTTTCAGCTGTTTTTAAAAGCGATAAAATATATGCACCGCCACCGTTTGTATCTAAAGCGCTCTGATTAGAACTTGCAGCATAAAGCACTATCACTCCTGCTGGTCGGCTCATAATTTCTCTTTCAAATAAATATCGTGTTGATGGTAATCCTTCAAAGTGATATATGTCACCTATACCTTCAATTGCCTTCTGCAGCTCAATCTGTATAGGACTATAAAATCCTCTGCAGGCATCAATAATAATTGTTTGTCTTAATGCCCTAGGGTATAATTCTTGTATCGAAATTGAGTCGTTGTATAATTCTATATATTGTCTATTGCCATCATCTGTATTAATAAATCCATGGCCAGAGAAAACGACAAAAGCATAGTCTGCATTAATAAAATGATTTTTAAGAGCAGTACGCACCTGTAAAACTGTCGGATTCCGAATGGACAAAACTTCTTCTGGAGCCCAATCACCCCCAATATTATTTAAAAGAAATGACCTTAGATTTTTATTGTCAATCACTGGTCCATATAAACGGCCACTATGGGTATTATCACAATATATTATTAATGCACGTCTTATCATGAATTTAAATAATTTTTTATGTGATTCCTGAATTTTTCAGGATAGCCATCAATGTTTTCAGATGTACCCACTGGGTTGTTCCATATTTCTTTATGTATTTTAATCCAGGATTTAATATCTACCTTTTCTAAATTATTTGGTTGATATTCGTGGAATTCACAATATCGCTGCATATAATTAAAAACCAATGTTGAATATATATCATAACGTTGATATTTTTCCGCTTCTTCTTTATCTTCAGGCCGATTAACTAAAATTTTATCATTTGTCCAAGCATGAGTGAAATTCTCCATTTCTAGATATGGATATTGAACAGCTATCTTAAGTATGTTATCTAATTGGTCGTCTAAAGATTTCTGCTGATTTTTCTTATTATTGAAACTTGCAATAAAATAGGCTATACCTGCAGAAATAATTGCTGTAATAATTGGTAATGCAATTTGCCAAGGATTTATTCCTGATTGCTGTTCGTGATGACAGCAAAGTAAAAACAATGCACTGGGAAACATAATTTAATAATGATATATAAAGATAAGAACTTTAATATCTTATCCTACATAAAGAAATTACTTAAATAGTACGGTTTACCGTAATGCAAATTAATGTCCCATTCCAAGTCTATATAAAACAGAAATTAAGGCAATCTGAATTTTATTATTACCAGTGAACAATAAAAACTCCTTTTTTAAATCTGCTTCACACCCGACTTCAACCGTCCTATATATTTTATCACCAATAATTTTCAATGAGGCCGTTACATCACTTGTGTTTGGTAAATGATATAACTTTATACATCCGCGTGGCTCTATAGATACTTTCACACAGGCATTTCCTTTAATGCATATTTCATCTTTATTTTGTATTACTTTTCCTTCATCTTTTTTCTTGCCGTTCCGAATTTTAAAAATAGTATTGTGCTCTACAATGTACGCCAGACTGCCAGTATATTCATATGCCTTACAAGTTGCGGTTTTAAAATCATCTTTTTCTGGTATATGAATTAATCGAGGAGAAGCTAGGATATGCGATACCTGATTAGGCCCTCTGCAATGTAAAAGGCCAGGTTCTGAACGACCTGGCCTTTTTTTGACCCTTTTGTGAGTTAAGGGAGTAATTCCCCCGATTTGGACCTCTTTTATTTTTGCCTCAAAACGCTGTTGCGTAATTTAGGTATTGTAAGTGGCTTTTAAATGGATCTTTTAAACTAATTAGTTCTTAACTATCCTGTATACAGAATGGTTGTTACTATTAGTAACGTTAATAAAATAAACACCATCACTTACGTTAGAAAGATCAAGCGTTTCGTTTAATTCGGTTTTATTGCTATAATTTTTTTGGTAAACTGTTTTACCTAAAACATCTAATATTTTAATTTCGGTATTTGCATTTGCCTGTAAATTGCCTACTGCAAAATTAACCTGGTTATTAAATGGGTTTGGCCAAACCGATAACCCAACAGGATTGTTTTTTGATAACTGGCTTAAACCAACACTTGTTGAGATGGTGAAATTATTATTACTTACATCGTAAAAGATATTTCCTTTAGCTTCTACTTTTATTCTGCAGGTAGAAACGTTTGCAGTTACGGTAGGTGCGGTAATTAATTCGGTACCATCATTAGGAGTAGAACCTAACAGTACATTATAAGTTGCACCTCCATCCAATGAAATAGATACTTTTACACTGTCGCAGCTTACCGGCGCCTGGTCGGTACCATTAACTGCCCAGGTAATGGTTTGTTGTGTTCCCGTACCCCAGGTAATACCTGTTGCATTAGGATATGTTACTGATAAAGGACCCGAAGCATCAACCGTTACATTATTGATAGCATAACAAACGCCGCCGCCGCCCATTTTGTTATCGCGGGCAGTTAATCTGAATGTTAGGTTTTGTGCTGTTGAAGGAACATATTCTCCTTTAGTACCTGTAAAATTGCCACTTAATACCACGCTTTGTTTTGGAAACATACGTGTAGGAATAGCGGTAGGGGTATAAGACATAAAGTAAGGTTTTAATCCTGAGTTCCAGGTACCGCCTGTTGGGCCGGCCTCTGTTTCTTCCCAAGAATAGGTCAATGGGTCGCCATCAGGATCTGTTGCGCTGCCGGTTAAAACAAACGGCGTAGATTTTGGTACAATATAATTTCCCGAACCTGTAACAACTGGAGGATTGTTACCAGTTGTGGTTGTTACCGGGCAGCTGTTACCGCCATAAAAAGTAGTGTAATTTACGATCTCATCATAACTGATAGCGTGAAAATAAGGAATACTGTGTGCCGAAAGATCATCGCCATTGCAAATTCCTGCATAGGCCATAATTGTAATACCACTGCCTGGTTCAACGGCAGTAGATCCGTTGCGGTTTCCACCGCCACACGAACCAATTACCGAATTAAATGTATGGTTGCCACCAAACTGGTGCCCCATTTCGTGTGCTACATAATCAATATCATAAGCATCGCCTACAGGGCTTGGGCTACCGGTAATACCGCTGGCTTTTTGACCACCCTGGCATACCACGCCAAGGCCCGCTAAACCGCCACCGCCAGTGCTAAAGGTATGTCCTATATCAAAATTAGCAGCACCAATTGTGTTGGTGATGATCGTTTGGCTTTCGCCGATCAAAGTATTGGCATTGTTATTACCGTTAAAAGGATCGGTAGACGCATTTGTAAAAACAACCATTGTTTCGGTTGCAACAAGTACAAGGCGCACTGCAACTTCTGTTTCATAAACACCATCTACACGGTTTACGCTGGTAATAATTTTAGCCAGGGTTTGAGCAATGGTAGGTGAGCTAAAGCCTGTAGCAGCAACCGCGTATTCGCCGGTGCAGGCTACCGCTAAACGGTAGGTTCTTAATTGCGCGCCGCTGCATGCACCTGTGGGTGTTGAACTACTTCTTAGCGCTGTTTCGCTTTCGTTTTTTTTTGGAGAAGCAGATGACTGGTCTTTGTCGTTTTTAATAACACCAACTTCAGGTAAACGTTGTGAAGGATCCTTCACAAAATCTGCAGTATAATAAGTAATATAATCCGTAACGGTTTCGTTATTGTACGGGTCAATGAAGTAATCACCATTAATAGTTCTGATCATGGCGTGAAAACCAAATTCATTCCAGTCTAATTTTCCGTTCGCATAAATGTCATCAACGCCTTTTAGGCTGTATGTTTTAAAATCGGGAAACTGCGCGGCAAGGCCCGGCTCCATAATGGGGCTTTCAACCACTTTAAATTGCTGCACGGTTCCGTTTGGTAACGGTAACGAGATAATGCAATTGCTTTGATTTATTCTAACATTGCTTTCTAAAGGCGCCGAAACCAATTGCGCTTTCAGGTCACTTACGTTTACGTGAAACGTAAGATATTTTTGAGGAACGATCTGCCTTTTTCCTTTTTGCTGAATAGCAGATTCGTTAATTGGCGACCAGAACTTATCATTGCCCTGGCTGTTCATGCCAAAAGATAATAATCCCAGTGCTAATAAGATTGTAGATTTTTTCATGTGTTTTTAGATATACTCAAATCTAAAAAAATTAAATCAAAAAAGCAATAACAGAAGTATGAACGGCAACTAAACGGTTTAGATATGTTTAGTGCCTTTTATCAAGGCCCCACATCATTTTATTGCGTAAGGTGGTAAAAAAATGCTGGCCTTCAAGGTTGATAAGGTTCATTCTGAAATCGGCCTTTTTTATTACTATTTCTGAGTTGGATTGCACCTGCGCTGTACGCGAATCAAGAGCAATATTAAAACTATCGCTTCTGCCGGATACCTGGAAACTTATTTTTTTATTATTGGAAACAACAATGGGTCTTACCGTTAAATTATGAGGGGCAATAGGGGTAATGATAAAGTTATCTGAGTCGGGCATCATAATAGGGCCGCCACAACTTAATGAGTATGCGGTAGAGCCCGTTGGTGTTGCCACTATCAGGCCATCGGCAAAATAAGAGTTTAAAAATACGCCATCAATATAGGTATCAATATTTATCATGGCACTGCTATCATTTTTATGAATTGTAAATTCATTTAAAGCGTAGTTAACATCTTTAAAACAATTGCTGCAGCCGCTTATTTCAATTAACTCACGTTTATCAAGCGTAAATTCTTCTTTTAATAATTGCTGTAATGCTTTATTAAGATCGTCTTTATTAACTGATGCAAGAAAGCCCAAACGGCCGGTGTTTACGCCAAGCACAGGTATGCCCGAATTTCTTACCAGCGAAACCGTTTCAAGCATAGTACCATCGCCACCAAGGCAAATAAGGTAAAATGCTTTTGAAATAAGTTCTTCAGAATTTGAATAAGTATCTAACTTAATGTTGAAATTATAATTTTGTTTTAAGTAGTTATAATATGGTTCGTGAATAATAAGCTCTACGTTCTCGCTTTTTAAAAGCGCATAGATCTGTTCAATATAAATTGAATGATTATCTTTTGTTGAGCGGGCGTAAACGGCAATTGTCATATTATAAATTTACTTTACGAAGATAACAATTATTCTATTTAATAACTTTTATTACTTTTTCGGCTTGTTTTACCATTTTGCCAATAGGCGCAGCAGATCTTTCAAAACCATTCTCTTTTAATAAAGCAACAACTTCTTCTATTAAAGACGGGTTTACCGAAAATAAAAGGCCGCCATTGGTCTGCGGGTCGGGTAATAAATTAAAAGCTTCCATTACATCTACGCCTTCGGCAATTTCAGTAACAGGGCTATAGGCATTCCAGTTTCTGAATGTAGCATCGGGAATGGCATTTTGTTTTAAATAAAAAGGCACGCAACTGATTTTTTGAACGGCGTCATAATTAATAATGGCAGATAAATTGCTTCCCTGCGCCATTTCAATTAAATGTCCTAATAAGCCAAAGCCTGTAACATCGGTCATTGCTGTTACGCCGGGCAGCTTCCCTAATTTTTCTCCTAAACTATTTAATTGGGTTAACTGATCTATTAAAACTATTTTATCTTCTTCTTTTAAAAGACCTCTTTTTTGAGCGGTAGATAAAACACCAACACCAATTGGTTTTGTTAAGAAAAGAAGATCGCCTTCAAGGGCAGTGTTGTTTTTTTTGAGATGTTTTTTTTCTATCAAACCGTTTACCGACAGGCCAAACATCGGTTCAAGAGTATCTATACTATGTCCGCCGGCCAGGGCAATGCCGGCTTCTTTGCAAACGGTTCTGGCGCCTTCAATT
This sequence comes from Bacteroidia bacterium, assembly GCA_044226875.1. Lineage (GTDB taxonomy): Bacteria > Bacteroidota > Bacteroidia > B-17B0 > Aurantibacillaceae > Aurantibacillus. Next base: position 837,899 of record JBGAGD010000001.1, on the reverse strand, counting down.
ACTTTTTGAGCCAAAGCGGTTGGTAGTTTTTGAATGGGCCAGCCTAAAATGGCAAGCGCCATAATTGGTTTGCCGCCCATGGCATATACATCGCTAATAGCATTGGCAGCCGCTATTCGCCCAAAATCAAAGGCGTCGTCAACTATTGGCATAAAAAAATCGGTGGTCGAGATCAATGCGTTTTCATTGCCCAGATCATAGACCGCGGCATCATCGTTACTATTGTTGCCCACCAACAAGTTTTGTGATGGTGAAACAAAAGAGCTTTGTAAGATCTCTTTTAATACCTGTGGTGCTATTTTGCAACCACAACCGGCGCCATGCGCGTATTGTGTAAGAGCAATACTATTATCTTGTGCTAACATGTTCGATTAATTTTTTTGAATTTAAGTTTGCATCAACAGAAGCAGATCCAATCTCTTTGATCAGTTCTTTAGCCTCATCGCGCTTGTAAGTATTTCTTAAATAGATTTTGTCGTAATATTTTAATAATACTGCAAAGCAATTTTTAATATCGTCTTCCAATAAAAAATTAATAGCCGTTTTTGCTTCAAGGCCTCCAAGCTTTTTTGTAATGCGTATAATGGCATTTACTAATTTTTCTTTGCTATGTTTTCCGTAATCATTTACAATGTATGTTAAACGCTCTTCAAAAGGAATATCTAAAAAAATAACAGGCTGCACACGCATCATTCGGTAAAAAGGTAAAGGAATATTAATTAAACCTATGCGTTGACTTTCATCTTCTATCCAGATCTTTTTATTTACATGCTGAGCATGGAACAGTTCTTTTGCTAAAACATTTTCAAACATTTCCTGCGAAGGCTGAGGTTGGTGCTCTAAATTGCCAAAGGCCGATCCTTTGTGACCTGCAAGGTTTTCAAGATCGATCACGGGCTCATTGTTTTTTTTAAGCGCCTGTAACACCCCGGTTTTATTCGATCCGGTATAACCGCCTAATATCTGCAATTCATATTTTTTTGTAAATTGTTCTAACACCCAGTGGCGGTATACTTTGTAACCGCCGGTAAGTAAATACACTTTAAAACCATAAAGATCCAATAGCCAGGCAACGGCAGCACTACGCATACCTCCGCGCCAACAATGCACGCCCAGTTCTTTGCCTGTTTTTTTTTCGGCGATTATTTTTTCTACAGTTTCAATTAACTTTACAGTTTTAACGCCAAAAAAATCAAGCCCGATCTTTATGGCGCGTTCCCTGCTTTCTTGTTTATAAGCGGTGCCAACTATTTTTCTTTCTTCGTTGGTAAAAAGCGGAAGCGAAATGGCAGCGGGAATATGTGCATGATCGTATTCGCCGGGGCTCCGAACATCCAGTATAATATCCAGTTTAAGAAAATCCTGTATGTTTAATTTAGTAATAGGCATGCCATACAAATATGCACATAAAATTGGTTGTTCTAAAAAATCAGAAATCGAATTATTTCAATTGTTTTAACGCCTCAAGCGATTGATGATATTCTTTTTTTAGCTGAGAGATGATCTCTTCACAGGGAATGATCTTATCTATTAATTCGACCGACTTACCGGCGCACCATAATTTTTTATAATTGTTCGGTAAAACAGACTCCTCCAGTTTTTTCATACCCCGGGCCTGTACAAACATTTTAAACCATTTTTTTGTACGCGGATTGTTGCTCATAAATTTTTCGAACCAGGATTGGTTGTAACCCATTTTCCTTGCCTCCGCTGTATCGATAATGGTGGCGGGCGATCCTGATAGTTTGGTTGTCATTACAATATTATCCATTCCCGAATCAATTATAGCTTTTTTATATTCATCGTTTACGCTGCATTCGGTACTGGCAATAAAACGGGTGCCAACAGAGGCACCAGCAGCGCCTAATGCCATTACAGAAAGCAAACCCGCGCCGCCTACAATGCCACCTGCCGCAATAATTATCTTATCCGGAAAAAGAGCTTTAAGGGCCGGTACCAATACCTGCAAAGGGTTTGGCCCTGCGTGTCCGCCTGCCCCCTGGCCAACAGCAATAAATCCGTCGCAACCATTATCATAACATTTTTGCGCATGCTCAATATTGGTAACATCACAAAATACTTTTGCTCCATAGCTGTGGGCAGCTTCAATTACTTCTTTTGGGTTGCCAAGAGATGTGATATAAAAAGGTACTTTATTAGCGACACAGATCTTTAAATGCTCTTTATAATATGGGTTTGTTTTTTGTACGATGAGGTTAACACCGTAATTTCCATTTAAATTTTGAGAATGAAAAACGTTCAATTCTTTTATAACCGAGTCTAATTCTGAATTTTTCCTGAAATTAAGCGAAGGAAACGTGGCCATGATCCCGCTTCTCATGCCAGCCTTGAGCATTTCCACATTACTTACCAAAAACATTGGCGCCATAATAAGCGGAAACTCAATCTTTAACGTATCTGTCATCTCGGTTTTTGACATATTATACGGGTTATTTACTATAAAGATACAGCAATTTATGCGCGCATAATAATCTTTGCAAAAAATTAAACCTTTTAAAAGTTGAAGCGTATACATATATAAAGAGTGTGTTATGGAAAATTTTCGTTTATTCGACCTCCTGCACCAATTAAAACATTTGCCTTCCAGGCAAGATGCACTTGCTGCAAAAGAAAACGGTGTTTGGCGCAAATACAGTACCGAAGAGTATATTAACACTGTAACTTATCTTAGTTATGCGTTTATTGACCTGGGCTTTCAGCCCGGAGATAAGATCGGCTTAATTTCAAATAACCGTCCCGAATGGAATTTTGTGGATTATGCCTGCCTCCAAACCGGCACGATCAACACACCGCTTTATCCAACCATCAGCGATCACGATCTGGCTCTTATTATAAAAGAAGCAGATATTAAATATTTTTTTACAGCTACCGAAGAGCAATACTTAAAAGTAAAGGCCTGTTCTATCAATTCAACCATCAAAGAAATATTCACATTCAATCCTTTACCTGGTGTACGTAGTTTAAAAGACCTTATCGAAATAGGTAAAAATAAGCCACAGGAAAAAAAGCTGGAGGAAATAAAAGCAGGAATAAAAGCAGATGATCTTGCTACACTTATTTATACTTCCGGCACAACCGGCAATCCCAAAGGCGTTATGTTGTCTCATCGCAATTTTATTAGTAATGTTATTGGTACTAAAGACCTGTGTCCGTTTACTCCCGAATGGCGTGCGTTAAGCTTTTTGCCATTAAACCATGTGTATGAACGCATGCTTTCGTATTTATATACCAATAATGGCATGTCGGTTTATTATGCAGAAAGCCTGGATACGATCGGCGCCAATCTTAAAGAAGTAAAACCACACATATTTGTTACCGTGCCAAGGCTTTTAGAAAAGGTATATGAAAGAATTGTAAGCGCTGGCGCACAACTTAGCGGAATAAAAAAAGTACTTTTTTTCTGGTCTGTTAACCTTGGTCTGCGGTACGAACAACACGGCGCAAATGGTTGGTGGTACGAATTTAAATTAAAGATCGCCAATAAATTGATTTTTAGTAAATGGCGTGAAGCGCTTGGTGGCAATGTAAGAGCTATAGTGTCCGGCGGATCTGCTTTACAACCGCGTTTGGCAAAGGTCTTTCATGCAGCACGAATAAAGGTTTTAGAAGGTTACGGGTTAACGGAAACGTCGCCGGTTATTGCAGTAAATAATTTTTATGACGATAAGATAAAGATCGGCACCGTAGGGCTGGTACTAAAAAACGTAGAGGTAAAACTGGCCGAAGACGGAGAGATCTATGTAAAGGGCGCCAACGTGATGATGGGGTATTACAAGCAACCTGAATTAACGAAAGAAGCCATTGACCCGGACGGTTGGTTTCATACGGGAGATGTTGGTGTTTTTGATGAAGGTAAATTTTTGCGGATCACCGATCGTAAAAAAGAAATGTTTAAAACATCGGGTGGAAAATATATTACACCACAAAGTATAGAGAACAAATTAAAGGAAAGTCGTTTTATAGAACAGGTAATGGTTATTGGCGAGCATGAGAAATTTCCTGCAGCTTTTATTGTTCCTGCATTTGCGTTTATTAAACAGTGGTGCGAAAAAAGAAATATTCCTTACACCTCTAACGAAGAAATAATTAAGAATGAAGTTATTATTGAGAGGATAAAACGAGAAGTGGATACTGCAAACGAAGAATTGGCATCGTACGAGAGGATCAAAAGAGTGGAACTATTACCGCATGAGTGGACCATTGACAAAGGAGAATTAACTCCAAAATTGTCTTTAAAACGGAAAATAATTTTAGCGGAAAATAAAGAAGCTTATGATAAGATCTATAAACATACTATTTGATGTGATGTTTGAGGAATATATTATGTACGCATAATAAATGAGAGAGAAATGGGAAAGAAGCTGACAGAGACGGTTGACTCAAAATTAAAGACTGCCTGGTACGTGGTAAGCAGGATGTATAATGCTGAGGCGGTTTTGCATGATGGAACAATTGCCATGTCACATTTTTTGTTGAACATAGATAGTCATGAAGGGGCTTATGCATCGGAGATAGCGCCAAACCTGGGTATGGAAAGCACCTCTTTATCCCGGATCATACAATCGCTGGAGGAAAAAAAGCTGATACAGAGAGTGCCCGATAAAAATGATAAACGAAAATGTAAAATAGTGCTAACCGCTAAAGGCAAAGAAAAAAAAGAGCAGGCAAAAAATATTGTAAGAAATTTTAACCAAATGGTAGAACAAAAAATAGGTAAAACTAAGATCGCGGAATTTTTTAAGACCATTGATAAAATAACCAAACTGGCGGAAGAAAGAAGTAAGAATTTAAAAAATTAGAATAAATAGCATGAAACGAATCATTAATAAAGTTGCTGTACTTGGCTCTGGTGTTATGGGCTCTAGAATTGCCTGTCATTTTGCGAACATTGGCTGCGAAGTACTTTTGCTCGATATTGTTCCAAAAGAATTGAACGACGCCGAAAAAGCAAAAGGCCTTACTTTGGAAAGTAAAGCTGTCAGAAACCGTATTGCCACCAACGATCTGCAGTTTGCTTTAAAATCAAATCCTTCGCCAATTTATAAAAAACAATTTGCATCGCGTATCAGCACGGGAAACTTTGAAGATGATATGTCTAAAATTTCTAACTGTGATTGGGTGATAGAAGCGGTGATCGAAAATCTTGATATTAAGAAGAAGGTATTTGAAAATGTAGAAAAATTTCGAAAACCCGCAACGCTTGTTACATCGAACACTTCGGGTATACCCATTCATTTAATGACCGAAGGCCGTTCAGATGATTTTAAAACCCATTTTTGTGGCACGCATTTTTTTAACCCCCCGCGTTATTTAAAATTACTCGAAATTATTCCAACTGATCATACTTCACCCGAAATTGTAAATTTTTTAATGCATTATGGCGAACAGTATTTAGGCAAAACAACGGTGCTCTGTAAAGATACACCTGCCTTCATCGCTAATCGTGTAGGGGTTTACAGTATCATGTCGCTTTTACATACGGTTGAAAAATTAGGATTGACCGTTGAGGAGATTGATAAATTAACGGGCCCGGTTTTAGGGCGCCCAAAATCGGCAACCTTCCGCACCTGCGATTTGGTGGGATTGGATACGTTGGTATTGGTTGCAAAGGGCCTAAAACAAAATTGCCCGAACGATGAAGCAAAAAATTTATTTGAGATACCGGCCTATATTCAAAAAATGGTAGATAATAAGTGGGTAGGCGATAAAACGGGGCAAGGGTTTTACAAAAAAATAAAGAACAAAGAAGGTAAATCAGAGATATTGGTGCTGGATCTGAAAACACTGGAATACAAAGCATCGCAAAAAGTAAAATTTGCTACATTGGAATTAACCAAACCAGTTGACAATCTAAAAGAACGCATAAAAATTTTAATTGCGGGAAAGGATAAGGCCGGAGAATTTTACCGTGCTACATTCACAGGGTTGTTCCAGTATGTTTCAAACAGAATTCCGGAGATCTCGGATGAGCTTTACAAAATTGATGATGCTTTAAAAGCCGGATTTGGCTGGGATCTTGGCCCTTTCGAATATTGGGATGCAATGGGTGTAAAAGAGGCTGTGGCTTTAATGGAGCAGGCGTCGCTTAAACCAGCGCAATGGGTTTATGACATGCTAAAAGAAAATGCCTCTTTTTATAAAATAGAAAATGGTGTCCGCAAATTCTATGATATTCCTTCGCGTGCTTATAAAATAATTCCCGGTACTGAAGAGTTTATTTCTTTGGAAAATATCCGTTCTACCAAAACGATTTGGAAAAACAGCGGTGTAACTATCACCGATCTTGGCGATGGAATTATCAACGCAGAGTTTCATACTAAAATGAATACCATTGGCGGCGATGTGCTGTTTGGCTTGACAAAAGCAGTTGAGATCGCCGAAAAAGATTATAGAGGTTTAGTGATCAGTAATGAGGGTGCTAATTTTTCTGCGGGTGCCAATGTAGGCATGATCTATATGATGGCCGTTGAGCAGGATTGGGATGAACTTAACATGGCAGTTAAAACTTTTCAGAATACTACCATGCGTTTGCGCTATTCGTCTATACCGGTTGTGGCTGCACCACACAATTTAACTTTAGGAGGCGCTTGCGAAATTTGTTTGCACGCCGATAAAGTAGTTGCCCACGCCGAAACGTATATTGGGCTGGTAGAATTTGGTGTTGGCTTAATTCCGGGTGGTGGCGGTACAAAAGAGTTTGCGTTGCGCCTGAGCGATTCGCTGAATGATGGTGATATCGAATTGAATTTGTTTCGCGAGAAATTTTTAACGCTTGGGCAGGCAAAAGTTTCAACTTCCGCTTACGAAGCTTTTGATCTTGGTATATTGATAAAAGGGCGAGACAAGGTTGTTACGTCAAGAAGCAGGCAGTTAGCCGAAGCAAAGGCAGAGTGTTTACTAATGGCCGAAGAAGGATACTCAAAACCAACACCGCGTAACGATATCCGCGTATTGGGTAACCAGGCGCTCGGGCTTGTTTATGTTGGGGCAGACTCCATGAAAAGTGGAAATTATATTAGCGAACACGATCAACTGATCTCTGAAAAATTGGGATTTGTAATGGCTGGCGGAAATTTATCACAGCCAACGTTGGTAAGCGAACAATATTTGCTGGATCTTGAGCGCGAGATTTTCGTGCAATTATGTACACAACGTAAAACGCTGGAGAGAATTCACAGTATAATTAATGGAGGGAAAATTCTCAGGAATTAGATTTTCAGAAAGCAGTTGGCCGGCTAGCTAAACACAGAACAAGAAACAAAAAACTTAAAACCAGAAACCATTAAAAAATGAACGCATATATTATAGCAGGATACAGGAGTGCAGTAGCAAAGGCGCCAAGAGGTTTATTCCGTTTTACCCGTCCGGATGATCTGGCGGCGGATATTATCAGGCACCTGGTAGCTTCAGTTCCGCAATTAGATAAGGAACGTATTGATGACGTAATAGTAGGTAACGCCATGCCGGAAGCAGAACAGGGATTGAACATTGGCAGGTTGATCTCGCTTCTTGCGTTAGATACTGACAAGGTTTCGGGTATGACCGTGAATCGTTATTGCGGTTCAGGCCTTGAAACTATTTCAATTGCTTCTGCCAAGATCGCTGCAGGATACGCAGATTGTATCATTGCTGGAGGCGTGGAAAGTATGAGCCTGATACCAATGGGTGGCTGGCGAATAGTGCCAAATCCTAAAGTGGCAAAAGAGCACGCTGATTGGTATTGGAACATGGGCTTAACAGCCGAAGCAGTTGCAAAGGAGTTCAACGTTTCTCGCGACGACCAGGATCAGTTCTCATATATGTCACATCAAAAGGCTCTTGCAGCCATACAAGCAGGAAAATTCAAAGATGAGGTCGTTCCGGTAAAAGTAACTGAAACGTTATTGGATGAAAAACAAAAACGCAAAACAAAAGAATATATTGTAGATACAGATGAAGGCCCCCGCGGTGATACATCTGTTGATGCATTAGCAAAATTAAAACCCGTGTTTGCACAGGGGGGAAGCGTAACGGCAGGAAACTCTTCGCAAACAAGCGATGGCGCAGCATTTGTTATCGTGATGAGTGAACGTATGGTGAAGGAATTGAATTTAAAGCCAATTGCCCGCCTGGTATCTCACGCCGTGGCCGGGGTGCCACCTCGCATAATGGGAATAGGGCCAATTGCGGCAGTTCCAAAAGCGTTAGCACAGGCCGGCTTAAAAACAAAAGACATCGATCTTTTTGAACTGAACGAAGCGTTTGCTTCACAATCCTTAACCGTTATCCGAAAATTAGAATTAGACCCTTCATTGGTAAATGTAAATGGAGGTGCCATTGCGTTGGGGCACCCGTTAGGTTGCAGTGGTGCAAAACTATCGGTACAGATGTTTAACGAACTGCGACGTCGCAATAAAAAGTACGGTGTGGTTACCATGTGTATTGGTACAGGCCATGGGGCGGCAGGCGTATTTGAATTGTTATAAAGATGAATAAGGAACTATATAATAAACTCGTTGCCATAAGAAGGCAAATTCATGCTAACCCTGAAATTGGGTACCAGGAATTTGAAACAGCTGCGTTGGTTTGTAAAGAACTGGATACTCTTGGTATCCCATACAAAGAGAATATTGCAAAAACAGGCGTGGTTGCCACTTTAAAGAAAGGCGAAGGGCCATGTATAGCATTACGTGCCGATATGGATGCGTTGCCGATAAAGGAAGATACTGACCTTGACTTTAAAAGTGTGAAGAAAATGAAGAAAAGCAACGGAACTGAAATTTCTTTAATGCATGCGTGCGGTCATGATATGCATACGACCATGTTATTAGGCGCTGCAGCTTTATTAAAAGATTCTGAATTTAAAGGAACGATCAAATTTATTTTTCAACCTTCTGAAGAAGATGTGTACGATGATCCCGAAAAAAAATCGGGCGGACAAAGGATGGTTGAAAGTGGCGAGTTGGATAATGTAAAAGCTGCTTTAGGATTACACGTGCATCCGCTCTTACCCGTTGGCAAAGTAGCATATAAACTTGGGCAAGCACTAGCCTGTGCCAATTTCTTTAAGATAGAAATTACCGGTAAAATGGCACATGCAGCAGTGGCGCCACATTTGGGTATTGATGCTATTTTGGTGTCAAGTCACATTATCCAGTCTGTATCTTCTATTGCATCAAAATATATTGCGCCACACGAACCAACAGTGATTTCGTTCACTAAAATAAATGGAGGAATTGCGCCAAATGTTATTGCTGATAAAGTTGTTTTAGAAGGAACAGTTCGTGCGCTTGATCTTACAACCTTTACAGAAATTATTGCACGAATGGAAAAGATAATTCACGCAACGGAAGTAGCGTTTGATTGTAAAATAAAGATCGAATACAATTTAAATTACCCGAGCCTGTTAAATGACAAAAATGTACATAATACAGTTATTCCGGCGTTAAACGAATTGTTTCAAAAAGAAAATGTAATTCCCATAGAAGCGATTTTAGGATCGGAAGATTTTGCTTTTTATTCGCGAAAAGTTCCATCTATGTTCTATTTTTTAGGGGCAAAAGATGATGCTGAAAAAAGTTATTTTTTACATGATTCAAAAGTGATCTTCAACGAAGAAAGTATTCCTTTCGGATCAAAATTATTATGTGATGGCGCTTTGGCGTTGTTAAAGAGTTGAGTGAAATGGAAAGCAAACAAGGTCTCGTCGAATAGCGAAGCGTATCGAGACGCGGTAATAGTTCTCGATACACTTCACTTCGTTACGCGACCCGAACTGACAAAATGAATAAAAATCTGATATAAAAGAAAAAATAAAAAAACAAAAGTATGGCAACAAAAACCAAAGGCGGTGAGTTCTTAATTAAAGAAACTTTAGCGGAGGATATTTTTATTCCTGAACAATGGACAGAGGAACAATTAATGATGAAAAAAACCTGCGAAGACTTTATTGCGCAGGAAGTTTCGCCGATTCTTGATCGTATCGATTCGCAGGAAGAAGGGCTTATGACATCGATTCTTGAAAAAGCGGGGGCTTTGGGAATTTTAAGTATTTCCATTCCTGAGGATCTGGGTGGTTTAGGTTTTGATTTTACAACCTCCATGTTAACCACCGAAGTGATCGGTGCCGGACATTCAGTGGCAGTAGCGCTTTCGGCGCATACAGGTATTGGTACATTGCCCATATTATATTATGGTAACGAAGCGCAGAAGAAAAAATATATTCCAAAACTGGCAACCGGCGAATGGAAGGCCTGTTATTGTTTAACTGAACCTGCAAGCGGTTCTGATGCCAATAGTGGCAAAACAAATGCAAAGTTATCTGCCGATGGTAAGCATTATATTTTGAACGGACAAAAAATGTGGATCACCAATGGCGGCTTTGCAGATATTTTTACCGTGTTTGCAAAAATTGATGACGATAAAAATCTATCGGCTTTTATTGTAGAAAAATCGTTTGGAGGTATTTCTTTAAATCCTGAAGAACATAAAATGGGTATAAAGGGAAGTTCTACGCGCCAGGTATTTTTCAATGATTGCAAAGTACCTGTTGAGAATCTTTTATCTGAAAGAGAGAACGGCTTTAAGATAGCAGTTAATATTTTAAATCTTGGCCGTATTAAATTAGCCGGCGCTGCTATTGGCGGAAGCAAAAACACAATTACAAAAGCGGTTGAATATGCCAACGCGCGTACACAATTCGGCCGCGCTATTTCCAAGTATGGGGCTATCCGTTATAAATTGGCCGAGCAGGCCATTCGTGTATTTGCATGCGAAAGCGCTATTTACAGAGCTTCCCAAAATATTGAAGATGCTATTCACGCTTTAATTGAAGGCGGCATGGATGAGGCAAAGGCAAAACTAAAAGGGGTTGAGCAATTTGCAGTAGAAGCGGCGATCTTAAAAGTGCATGGTTCTGAAACGTTGGATTATGTTGCTGATGAAGGTGTTCAGATATATGGAGGTATGGGGTATAGCGCAGAAGGGCCAATGGACAGGATCTATCGCGATGCTCGTATCAACAGGATCTTTGAAGGCACAAACGAGATCAACCGTTTGTTGATCGTTGATATGATCTTGAAACGTGCTATGAAAGGCGAGATCGACCTGATGGGGCCTGCCCAGAAAGTAGCCGGAGAATTAGTGGCCTTACCCGAAATGAGCGAGCCGGATGATACCTTGTTTGCCTACGAGAAAAAATTAATTGCCAATTATAAAAAAGCAATTCTTTTGGTTGCCGGTGGCGCTATTCAAAAATTGATGGCAACATTGAGTAAAGAACAAGAGGTGTTAATGAATGCAGCAGATATGATCATTGAAACTTATGTGGCAGAATCTGTTTTATTACGTGTAGAGAAGTTAGTGAAAATGAAAGGCGAAACAGCCTGTAAAGAACAACTTGCTATGATGCGCGTGTATATTAACGATGCCTGTGATAAGATCTGGCTAAGTGGTAAAGAAGCTCTGAACAGCTATGGCGAAGGCGACGAATTGCGCATGATGTTAATGGGTTTAAAACGTTATACTAAGCAAGATGCTTTTAATCCAAAAGCAGCGCGCCAGGTAATTGCAGAAAAATTGATCTCAGAAAATAAATATTGTTTTTAAAATGACAACCGAAGAAAAATTTGAAGCCGCAAAACAAAAGGTGTTAACCCTTAGCGAAAAACCGGGCAACGAGGTAATGCTAAATTTATATGCTTTGAACAAGCAGGCCACAATTGGCGATATAAATATTGAGCCGCCAAAAATGTTCGATTTTGTTGCGCAGGCAAAATATAATGCCTGGAAAGGTAAAGCAGGCATGAATAAAGAAGATGCGATGAATGCATATATAGAACTTGTAGAGAGTTTATTTAAATGATCAATACTGAAACTTCTTAAAATTGCCGCCGTAAAATATGTAAAGAACAAATAAGATCTTGTGCACTCCTTAAACAAACATATTGATATGAGCCGCTTTGTTGCTTTGGGCGATTCGCTTACCGCGGGTTATAAAGACGCAGCTTTGTTCTACGAAGGGCAAATGCATGCTTACCCAAATTTGATGGCGCAGGAATTTCATGTTCCATTCAATCAGCCTTTGTTGCATCCACATTCGGTTGGGTTTGGCTTTTTTGGAAATTCACGGCTCATCCTGCAAAAGAGAAATGGAGACAAGCTTCCGTCACTTACTTTTGCTGCACCTTCCGGCGATCTGAATGCATTTTCGGAAAACATATACCCGCAACAGGGGCCATTTAATAATATGGGAGTGCCTGGTGCAAAGGTCATTAATGTTGTTGCCAATGGGTACGGTAATTATAATAACGGTGCCGGAAATTTCAACCCCTATTTTTTCAGAATGGCTTCCGATCCGCAAAAGGCGTCTATGCTTTCTGATGTTATGAAGGAAGATCCTACTTTTTTTTCGTTGTTTATTGGCAATAACGATCTGTTTGCATACGCTATTTCAGGCGGCACAATGGATCCTATTACGCCAGTTAACGGCCCTGTTGGCAAAGGTTTTGAAACCAGTTTCCGTTTTATAGTGGATACATTAACCTCAAACGGTGCAAACGGGGTCATTTGTAATCTGCCTTCATTGGGCTCGTTGCCTTTGTTCAACACTATTCCTCCTAACGGCTTGCTGGCTGACGTTAAATCTGTTACCGGTCTTAATAAACAATTTGCCGGTTCCGGTTTTACTTTTTCGGCCGGTGCTAATTTCTTTTTGATAGAGGATGCAACTGCAAAAAGCGGGATAAGGCAGATCGAAAAAAACGAAATGATCTCGCTGGATATTTTATTGGACGATAATAAAGAAGATTATCTTGGAGGCAATAGACCAATTCCCGAAAATTATTATTTATCTGCAGCGCAGGTACAGGAAATAGACAGTGCGATCAAAGCATATAATACTATCATAAAAACCGTTGCCTCCGAAAAAAAATTAGCGTTTGTAGATCTTAACGGGCATTTAAGAAATATTAAAAAAGACCGTACATACGATAATGTGTATCATAATTTACATTACAAAACAAGCGGGCTGTTTGCGCTCGATGGCATGCATATTAACGCGCTTGGGCACGCGGTGCTCGCAAATGAGTTTATTGATGCCATTAACAGAACGTATAAAATGTATATTCCAAAAGTGAACATTACAACGTTCAGGAAAAGCAATAATGTAAAAACACTTTAATACACTACAACTTTTAATTCTTTTATGGAAGAAAAAAAAGATAAGATACCAAAGATAAAAGCGAAACGAAGGTCTCATCTTCCAAAACAGCCTTTCAACAATATTGCTATTTCGCTTTCGGGAGGCGGCTTTCGGGCCACCTGCGTACATCTGGGTGTTCTGTCCTATCTGTCGTCTGTAAAATTATTTAATGTTAGTTTGTTGGAAAGGGTACGCATCCTGTCTACAGTTTCGGCGGGTACTTTGGCCGGTGTAAAATATGTTACCACTTTAAAAAACGGCGGCACGTTTGAAGACTGTTATAAAAGTCTTTTGGATTTTATGACAAAGGTGGATCTTGTTGAAGATTCGTTACAACACTTGGCGGAGGATCAAAACTGGAATTCGGTAAGGCAAAGAAGTTTAATAAATGCCTTTTCATCCATTTATCATAAAGCATTTGAATCCGAAACTTTTGGCTTGTTGTGGAAGGAAGAGCCGAAGATCCATATTAAAGAGATCAGTTTTAACGCTACCGAATTTAATTTTGCTCTACCGTTTCATTTTCAAAAAACAGAAAGATCGTATATAAAAGCCGGCAACCTTACGCATGAGTTTATTGGTAATAAAAAGATCCATATTCCCGTTGATGTTGCCAAAGAGATCCGGTTGGCAGATATAATTGCTGCGTCCTCCTGTTTCCCTTTTGGTTTTGAGCCTATTAATTTTCCTGATGATTTTATTTATGACGGTGCAGTAAAACTCAAAGACAGGTCGCTTTTGCCGCACAATGTGCATGATGGTGAGAAGATCGAATACCCCATAGGTTTAATGGATGGGGGTGTGGATGATAACCAGGGCGTTGATTCTATCATCAACGCCGAAGAACGTATGAAAAGTTACCCGGACGAGCTGGATGAATTTCGCTCGCATGATAAAAAGGCGGTAGACTTGTATATTTTATCAGATGGAACTAATCCGCGCATGCGCAGTTATACCCGGAGCAATAAAGATAAGATCCCATATATTGGAAAATGGAGTTTTAAGTTATTGCAAATATTTGGCATCATAAGTTCCATCCTTGGATTAACCGCAATTGTGTACGCCTGTTATACGGAAAGCAGAACCGTTGTGATACTTCTGTCAGTATCCGGAACGTTAGGAATTTTGGTGGCTTTTTTCTTTTTTATTGTATCAAGAGGCATTGTTGGTTTATCAAAACGAGCGGGGGTTCCTCCTTTCTTTTTAAAGCGGCTTTTTCATGTAGATAAATTAAAATTTGCTACACTTAATAACCTTTTGGTAAACCGCCGGAACTCTGTAATGAAAATGATGACCAAGGTTTTTATTAAACAAATGCGTTGGTTCAGTTTTGAAAGGGTATATGGCGATCCTTCGTGGCGCCTGCGATTGATCATGAACGCGGTTTTTGAACTGGCCGAAGATGAAGTAGAGAAGAGGAAAGAAAAACACCCATATTTGGATCCTGAGTTATTAAATCCAGGGCATGATATTATGAAAGTGTCAGAAAAATCTTTAAAGATGGGAACCACGCTATGGTTTACGCCTGAAGAGTTGAAAGGACATAAAAATATGCCAAACGCTATCATTGCCTGCGGCCAGTTTACCATGTGTTTTAATTTACTTAAGTACTACGAAAAATTTTTATATCACCCAAAATATAAGAGTGACTACGAAAAATACAGTCCCGAAACCAAGCAGGCGTTAACAGATTTGTATAACAGTTTAATGGAGGATTGGAAAAAATTTAAAAAGAATCCGTATTGGATGGTAGAAGCCCTTAACAAAAAGGTGGGTTATTATTAAGTATTTAATTTGGCTATTTCAGATAAAGCGTGTTCCAGTTCTTTGCTGTACCGTTCGGTTAACATCGCGTTCCAGCCAAGGCTTTCCTGCATTTGAGAAACAACCTGTTTTTTCCATTGCTTTAGGGTTTGTATATCGAAATACAAAGCACCGGTACGCCGTATAAAAAAGTCTGAAGGTGTAACGCACATTTCATTTTCTATACAATAAATAAGTTGTGAAAAAATAAACAATGGCAATTCTCCGGTATAATTTTCTTTATGATGTAAAATAATCTTAAATACTTCATCTATATTAGACCCAAAACGATGGGTCAGAACAGATACTTCTTTTTGTGAGAGACCGGCCGCAGATCCTTCCGCTATTTTGAGCATTATAAAATCTGAAAATTTAGCGGCGTTTATTTTTCCACCCGAAAGCGAAATGTTTTGTGTGCTGCATTCTGGAATTTTTTTGTGCTGTGTTGCAGTTATTTTTTTTGCAACTAGGTCTACAATGCGCTGCGCCATTTTACGGTAACCGGTTAGTTTACCGCCGGCAATGGTAATTAAACCCGAAGGCAACTCAAAGATCTCATCCTTACGCGAAATTTCGGAAGGGCCTTTGCCGGGCTTATTTACCAATGGACGTAAACCGGCCCATCCTGATTCTATATCTGAAACATGTAATTTATTTTGAGGGAACTGGTTATTCACACATTTTAAAATATAATCTCTGTCTGCAGTGGTGATGGTTGGATGAATGAGATCTCCTTCATAAAAAGTATCTGTTGTGCCCATGTACGTTTTTCCTTCGCGCGGAATAACGAAGATCATCCGCTTGTCATATGAGTCAAAGTAAACGGATTGTTTAACGGGTAAATTTTTCCAGTCGGTTACAAGGTGTATACCTTTTGTGATATGCAATTTGTGTTTGTTTGTTTTTCCGTCAAGATCGTCTACCTCGTCTACCCATGGCCCTCCGGCATTAATAACGTAGCGGGCCTTTATCGTAAATTTTTCGCCGGCTATTCCATCTTCACAATTTGCACCGGTAATTTTTTTGTTGTCGTAAATAAAAGAGCAGGCCTTTATATAATTGAGCACTTTCGCTCCGCGTTCAGCAGCCTCTTTCAAAACCTCTATGGTCAGGCGGGCGTCATCAGTGCGGTACTCGTAAAAAAGAATGCTGCTTAAAAGATTGGTTTCATTTAATGCAGGCTCGGTGCGCATCGTTTCTTCTTTCGTTAAAACCTTATGCCATTCTTCTTTTTTTACTTTTGCTATCCATTCATAAATATTCATAGCAATTCTTGCTGTGAATTTATTTAACGATCCGTGTTTTACAATTGGTAAAAGCATGTGTTCGGGATGCGTAAGATGGGGCGCATTTTTCTGAACGATCTTTCTTTCCCTGCCAACCTCTGCTACCAGTTTTATTTCAAACTGTTTTAAATAACGGAGCCCGCCATGGATCAATTTAGTAGAACGGCTGGATGTACCGGCCGCAAAATCCTGCATATCTATTAACGCCACTTTTAATCCCCTTGCAGTAGCATCCAGTGCAATGCCTGCACCGGTGATGCCACCGCCAATCACCAAAAGATCAAAAGAGCTGTTGCTCATTTGTGTAATTATCTCATTTCTATGTTTAGAGGAAAACAAATCCGGTTATTTTAATAGATCAATTACCCTGTCGGGATAATCGCTGATAATACCATCTACTTTTAATGCGATCATTTTTTTAATATCAGTGATTTCGTTTACTGTCCATGTAAGTAGCTTTATACTTTTTGAACGCAATTGTTGCACCAGGGTTTCATTTACCAATATAAATTCGGGCGCGTATATATCAGGCACAAAATTTAATTTTTGAAGATTATTTTCAAGGTCATTGTTGTTCTCTACCAAAAAAGCCAATGTAGCAGAAGTTTCTTTTTTTCTCAACTCGTTTAAGATACGCGCATCAAAAGATTGCAGGATACATTTATCCAGCATATTTTTGTTTTTTAATTCTGCCAATACAAGGTCAACAAAAATAGCCGGTGGAGGTTGAAAAATAGTATCGCCTCCATCTTCGGTCTTTATTTCTATGTTATAGTTTACAGCTTTTAAATTATTTGCTTTTGCATAAGCCAGCGTTTTTTCGAACACTTCGCTGAGCAAAGGTTTATGTTCGGTAATTTTTTTTTGTAATGGAAATTGCGGATGGCCATTTTTTCCGCAATCAAATGTGGCAATTTCAGAATAGGGCATTTTATACAAATTGTATTTTTCCCTGGAATTGTTTTCTACCAATTGCCCATTTTCTTTGGCGCAAAACAATTCATTCATCCAGGGTTCATGCGAAACAACTATTTTATGATCTTTAGAAATGACAACATCCAGTTCTAAGAAATCAACACCTGTTTTCAGGGCTTCTAAAAAAGCGGTAATGGTGTTTTCGGGAAAATAGCCCCGCGCCCCACGGTGTCCGTATACTTGTATGATCTGTTTAGCAGGCATGTTTTTATTGAAAACTGCTTTTATCAAAGATACTTTTTTTAACTTTGTATTACAATTATTTAGTTATGGTCGATCTTTCCAAAATAAACGTTTCGCATTATAAACATGTTACGCCAATACAAGTTCGCTTTGCCGATTGCGATATGGCTGGCCATGTAAACAACGCTACTATATTAACTTATTTTGAAACGGCACGCATTGATTTTTTTCACGATGTAATTGGCAGGGATAACGACTGGCAGGCCACCGGCTTGATCCTGGCGCATACCGAGATTGATTACATACAACCTGTTTATTTGCAGGATAAGGTAAAGGCCTATTCGCGGGTTACCCGCGTGGGCACTAAAAGCTTTACCATGGAAAACCTTTTGGTGAGGTTAAATAATGGCAAAGAAGAATTTGCCGCTTACGCTTCTTTTGTTTTGGTGTGTATGAATTATCATGAGAAGAAAACCATTGAAATTCCGAAAGAATGGATTGAGAAATTAGAATTATTTGAAAATAAAAAGTAACCTTACCTCTTTGCTCTTTTGGCTCCGGCAGAAATCGAACCTGATCGTGTACTCAATTGATACTAAGCTTAAAAAGTTATACAATTGAACACCTTCCGAACAAAAGTGAAACATTTTTTGCCTGTTGAAAATTCGGATAGAGTTTCGATTCTTTTTTTTGGCGTTGATTATAAGAAAATTTACGTCCTTACTGAAAAGATGGACAAAAAAGAATTATATTTATTAAAGTTAAAAAGTAATCCTATAATTTCGAATTTAATTTTATATAAAAATTAAATTTTTTATGATGCAAAAGATAATAATTTTAATATTTTTCTTTCCACTTTTATTAACTGCTCAAAAAAAGAAAAAAAAGGAAAAAGAATTTTATAATTCTTTTGGTGTATTTGCTTCGAAAAATATATATACTGCCTCATTTAATAAAAAAAAAAATAATATTTATTCTGTTGGCATACAAATGCCACATTCTATACTTCAAATAAATCCTAGGAATATATATCGTGGAATAATTTCGTATTCATTTTTTTTACCACAAAGCATAGCAGTAAATGATACTTTGAATCAAAATCTTAGTGGATTCAATTTTTCGATGGACGTGTTAAATTTGAGCTTATTCAAGGAAAGTAAAATAATAAAATTAAAGTTTGGAGTGGGATTTAATACAGGTCAAATAAAATTAAAATCAGAAAACTTTACTGAGCGCAATCCTTATTTTTCGCCTATGCTTTCTTTCTATAATGGGTATATAATTAAAAAAAGAATTACAACAGGTTTTGGAGCAATTTATTCTTATGATGTTTCCAGTCCACAATGGAGAAAAACTATAATATCTGACCAACCTTTTTTTAGACCACAATCATTAAATCAATCGTGTATAAACTTTTATTTAAGTGTTGGGTGGAAGTTTTAATTGGCGCTAAATAAGGTATAAATTTAGCACTTCGGCAACAATAGGTAAAAATCTAGCACTTTAGATAGCAATAATGTTTAAGAAAAACCGCTGAAAAACTCAGCCATTTTTTATTTATAATACCTCAATAATTTTTTAATTCCCGTTTACTTCGACTTTCAACATATCCTTGATTGTTAATACAAATTAATCCCTTACAAATCCCAGGTAAAAATTATTTTGCTACAAATCGAGAGAGTATTGATTTGGAAAACAACAAATGGTATTCTTAACAAATTTTTTTCTGTTTCTCTTTGCTTGTTTGGAAATGGTAGCTGGATACTATTCACTTTATCACCTGTAACCTATGAAATGTAATAATTGTCAGGGTCTCTGCATAAAAAAGAATGTCAGAATAGACGCCAAAAGTTTTATTGTAAATGCCGTACCACAAACAATAGGTATAACTTTAGCACAGTAGATAGAAATAATGGTTAAGAAAAATCGTTGGAAATTTTTCAGCGGTTTTTTATTTATAGCTTTCAATAATTTTAATTTCCAATATACTTTGAATTTATTTCTTAAAAGTGTTATTTAATTAAATAATCAATATATTTATAACATGAAAAGATATTTGTTGTTCAGTATCATTACTTTAAGTTTTTTTAGCATTTACAGTCAAAAAAAAGAACGCCCGCCTTTTCCTAACTCCATTATAGATATCGGCGTTGGAGCGGGATCAAACTATGGTATGCTTGGTGCTAAAACAGTTTTGGGATATAAAGGCTCCGGTATTTTAATAGGCACCGGTATATTCTCAGGTCAGTTTGCCTATCAAGTGGGTTTGCAGGCAAGTTACAAATGGTTTTTCGCTAATTTTTGTTACGGTACTTATTCATCTGTTACCGATGGTAAAACAGGCGAAACGGAGTTAGCAAATGGTTTTATAGCAATGGGAGGTGGTAAGATAAATTTAATACGCTCAAAAAAATTATTTCTTGAATTAGGCCTTGGTTATGGTTGGGGCGCCACTTATGAATTCCTGGGAGGATCGATACCAATTAGTAATGCAGTTGCAGTAGTTGGTATAGGTTATCGTATTTTTAATGTAAAGAAGAAACAAAAAGAACCGGTAGACGAATGGCCAGTAAAGTAAGTCAGTTGTGAGCCTAGCCAGGAATTGTGAAGATTTGAGATCTGAATTTTTTGGCCTGAAGGTACGAAACCAAAGTGCATGTGAAACAAATGTCGATTAAATATTGGTTTAAATAAAACCCCTTGAACGCAAAACCCGCTATTGAAGCGGATTGAAGACGATTAAAGCTGTTCAAAAATTTATTTGTGGCTCCGGCAGGAATCGAACCTAATCGCGTATTGAACTGATTCTGAGTTTGAAAAGTTATGCAATTTAGAGCTTCCCGAACAAAAGTGAAACATTTTTGCCTGTTGAAAATTATTTTCACCCCCGCTATCTCCCTTGAGTAATAATCTAAGTCAATTTTGTTTCAAAAAACTGTATTGTTTTATGGGCGAGCCTGCATTCAAACGTTTACTTTATTTAATGTAACTACAAATTCACTTCCTTTTCCAAAATCAGTTTCTACATTTATTTTGCCACCTTGCGCTTCTATAAATTCTTTACTGATGGCAAGGCCTAACCCGGTTCCTTCTTTTTTGGTACCGGGAACGCGGAAGTATCTGTCAAAGATCTTGTCTTTGTATTGCGGCGCAATTCCCTGGCCGGTGTCCATTACACTAAACCTAATAGTGTCTTTATACTCAAATATTTTAATGAAAACACTTGAGTTCTCATAAGAATAACGAATGGCATTTGAGATGAGGTTTGTTAGCACCCAGGCAGTTTTATCTTTATCCGCCAATACTTTTGGTATATCATCCGGACAGACAACCTCCATTTCAATATGCCTTTGTTCGGCTTGAACTTTGTTTGCGTTGATAGCGTATTGCAAGATCTCTTTAGGCGATGAAGGAATAATATTTAACTGAATATTACCGCTTTCTACTTGCGTCATATTCAATAATTCGCCTGTGATCCTTAAAAGGCGATTGGCATCATCCTTAATGCTATCCAATAAATTTTTTTGTTCATCATTAATTTTTCCGGTTTTCTCATCTTCTAAAATCTGGAGGCTCATTTTAATGGATGAAATTGGCGTTTTGAATTCGTGAGAAACATTTGCAATGAAATTTGTTTTGGCAGTATCTAATTCTTTATAGGAAGTAACATTGCGAAGTATAATTACATTACCAATCAATTTTTTTTCTTTTTCACCGGTTGGAACAATGGAAATGTCCAATATTTCCTTTTCAAAATAACTTTCTTTATCGTCAGCATAAATCTTGATAGGTTTCGATCTTTTTGTGTCTTTGGCTATAATACCTTGTATAAGAGAGCGGATAAGGTCGTTAATGACTGACAATTCCTGAGCAGACTTTCCGATTAGGTTCTCTTCTTTAAGTCCCGTGATCTTAAGCGCCTCGCTATTAGCAAACAGTATTTTGAAATCTTCGTCCAAACCAATTACAGGATCGTGCATATTATTAATAAGAGTTTCAATGCGTTTTTTCTCCATCATCAACTTTGCCAGGTTGCTATTGTTATATTCTTCCAGCTTTTGAGCCATTGTATTAAAAGAAGCTGCTAAATCACCAAACTCGCCATGAGTTTCGAAGTTGACGCGTTCGGAATAATTTTTATTAGCAATTTCTTTAATACTTGCCGTTAATTCTTTGATGGGATTTGCAATGCTGCCCGGTAGGTTCAATAGCAACACAAACGCAATTAAAAAACATAAACAACCTGTAATGGAGATCCAAAAAATAGTATCGCTTGCCGTTTTGTTCGCTTGTTCGCTTTTACGCTGGATGGCGGTCATGTTCACTTTCATGATCGCATCCAAATCAGTTCTGATCAAACCCGGCAGAGTATGATCATTTGGATTTGCCTTCAATTGTGTAAAATGCTCTATGAGATTTTCTGTAAATTCTCCTTCTCCGATCTCAGTAACATTTTGGCTTTGTTTTTGAAGATTATCCCTGAATTTATTGAGAGCGTTCTTCTCTTTTCCAAATTCATCAAGCGCCTTTAGCATGTGGCGGGAATACTCAAGGGTATTGTAATTAGCTACAAGGATATTCTTTGTTTCTGCATTTAAGGTCCTTACTTTTGCAACACTGATAATGATAAGAAGCGTTATCAATGCAAAAAGAAGCCCAATTCCTAAAGTAAGTTTTGTTTTTATTTTCATGTTATGATAAAATTACCAGGTCGATATTACTGGATGACAATTTTTTAAGTAATTTATTAAATACGCTCGTTGCCAAAATAAATTTGAGTAACCCGAACCGCGGTTTACCAATACAAATTGTTGTTATTTGACGTTGTTCGGCCTGTTCAATAATAGCACCGGCGATCTTGTTATTCTCCACTTTAATTATTTCAGCGCCAAGCTCGGTAGCTAATTTGAAATTATTAATGAGATGACGTTGTTTTACTAATGAAATATTTTGACTGCTTTCTTTTGTGGTTTGTACGTAGAGCACATACCAGGTACTGTTATAATAATTCGCCAAGCGTGCTGTTTTTCTGATCACATTTTTAGAGGTAGCTTCATTGCTGCTGATACAAGCCAAAAACTTTTCGTGACGCAAGCCAAGATTTTTTGGAAGTTCTGTTTCGACTTTTCTTTCTACCTGGGAGGCTACTTCTTTTAAAGCCAACTCACGCAGTTGCAAAATGTGTTCGTTCTTAAAGAAATTTTTTAAAGCTGTTTCAATTTTTTCTTTTTCATAGATCTTTCCTTCTTTTAGGCGGGTGATCAATTCATCAGCCGTGAGATCGATATTTACTACTTCATCAGCCGTTCTTAAAACACTATCAGGAACACGTTCTTTTACTTCTATTCCTGTGATCTCTTTGATCTCCTGATTTAAACTTTCTACATGCTGAATATTTATGGCGCTGATAACATTTATACCTGCCGCTAATATATCCATTACATCCTGCCAACGCTTTTCGTTCTTACTTCCTTCAATATTAGTATGCGCTAATTCATCTACTATCACTACCTCCGGGCGGAGATTGATAATTGCTTCCACATCCATTTCTTCCAACTCTTTTCCCTTATAAAATAATTTTCGGCGGGGAATTACGGGCAAGCCTTCCAATAAAGCTGAGGTTTCTTTCCGGTTATGAGTTTCAATAAACCCGATCTTTACATCAATACCGCTTTTGGTAAGCGCGTGAGCTTCTTGTAACATGCGAAATGTTTTTCCAACACCGGCGCTCATGCCAATATAAATCTTGAATTTCCCTCTCCTGGCTTTTTTTATCAGGTCGAGGAAATGTTTGGCATTATATTCTTTTTGTTCTTCTTCAGACATGCTCTTATTCTCTTTCTAATTTTAAATTCTTTGGCGGATTAACGATCAAAGGAACTTTTTCAATTTTTAAATTGCTATAGTCGAGCCCATACTCCTTTTCATCAGGCAAACTGATCGACTTTAAGAAAAAATAAAGTTTCAGAATAAGATCATTTGTAAATGATAATTCATTTTCGAATGAAAGAAAGCGTTTAATGACCACAAATTTAAAATCTCCTGTTATGTTATGTTTGTCGAGTGAGGTATAACGGCTTTGGATATTTACTTCTTTATTCTGCACCATTTCTTCAACAACAGTCCTGAATAAACTATTTACTTTAGGCGCAACCCTGAATCCCAATTTAAAGGTTATCCAAACCACTTCCTCCGGTTCTAATATCTCCACTTTGTAAGACATCTTATAAGGCTCGTCCACCACATCAATATGAACAAACCAATAAATATCGGCACGCTTCGGGCGTTTATGCAGAATAGAATGAATGGTATTTTCTTCTATGTACGTTGAATTACCGGAAGCAGTTAAGTAAACAAGATTAGTGGCGTATTTTGGAACGCTTTGATCGTTGCTCAACTCTTTTAGTATCGGAAGATAAGGATGAAGATCAACCACTCTCTGAAATCCTTTTTTAATTTCGGTAGCGCGATGCCAAACGAACATGATAAGGAAAATAATAATACCAATAAGCATAGTTACCCAACCGCCATGTGCAAATTTTTGAAGATTAGCAACCAAAAAACTTCCTTCGATAGTTAAGAAAGTAACAAGTAATGCGATCACAGCGAGGATATTTACTCTCTTTACGATAAGATAAAAACTAAGCAATATAGTTGTCATCAACATGGTAAGCGTTACCGAAAGGCCAAATGCAGCTTCCATATTGCGCGATTCTTTGAAATATAATACAACGCCGCAACAACCAATCATTAACAACCAATTTATAGAAGGAATGAATAACTGGCCTTTGATATCAGATGGAAATTTTACTTTTAATTTTGGCCAAAGGTTTAAACGAATGGCTTCGGCAACTAAGGTGAATGAACCACTGATCAATGCCTGGCTGGCAATGATGGTTGCAAGGGTTGCAATAATGATAGATGGAATTAGAAACCATTCGGGCACCAATCCAAAAAAAGGGTTTGTTGCTGATAATACCGTACCTTTTTTCTGCATTAACCATGCAGCCTGGCCAAAGTAATTTAATACGAGGCATATTTTAACGTAGATCCAACTGATCTGAATATTTTTTCTGCCACAGTGCCCAAGATCAGAATACAAAGCTTCGGCTCCTGTTGTACAAAGAAAAACACCGCCTAACAACCAAAACCCGCCGGGATGATCGGTGAGTAGTTTAATCGCATAATAAGGATTGAATGCCTTAAGAACGGACAAGTCATTCGATAAAGAGGCAATACCCAAAACGCCAATCATAGAAAACCAAAGTATCATGATCGGGCCAAATAATTTGCCAATAAAAGCTGTACCTTTTCTTTGAATAAGAAATAAAAAAACAATGATGGCTAAAACAATTGGAATAAGTGGAAGATCAGGATTACGCGCTTTTAAACCTTCGATAGCAGATGAAACGGAAATTGGTGGCGTGATAATACTATCAGCCAATAAAAAACTGCCGCCAAGAATAGCCGGAAAGAGAAGCCAATGCCTGTATCTCCTGATCAAGGTGTATAAAGAAAAAATTCCTCCTTCGCCATTGTTATCCGCACGAAGGGTTATTAATACATATTTAAGAGTTGTTTGAAAAAACAAAGTCCAAAAAATTGCGGACACTCCGCCTAGAACAAGAACTTCATCAATTTGCTGTTTTCCAAGAATAGCAGAGAATGTATAAAGCGGTGAGGTGCCGATATCGCCAAACACAATCCCTATTGAAACAAGGAAACCGGCGAACGTTAGTTTTTGTAAATTATTATGTGACATAATCAAGTACCTTAAAGTTAATTAATTTCGGGGAGCGTAGAGTATAATTAATATACCAATAAGAACTACAGAACCGCCAATGATATCATAAGTGTCAGGCTTAACGCGATCAACTACCCACCCCCATAACAAAGACAGGACAATAAAAATACCACCATAAGCAGCATAAGTGCGCGAGAACGATGAAGATTGAAATGTAGCAATGATACCGTAAGATGCGAGAATAACAGCGCCCCAAAATGAATAATACATTGGTTTACCTTGCTTAATGCATAACCAAATAAGATAGCCACCGCCAATTTCGCAGATGCCAGCCAGTATAAAAAATATGAAGGACTTTAAGATCATTCTTTAAATCGAACTTTTAGAATGTCTTTTTGCAGGATCACATTGCCGACTTCATCACTTCCGTCGAGCGTAAAAAGAAGATTGTATTTTTCAATATCCTTAGTTTCCACAAAATGCCAACGCTCTATGAAGTGCCCGGAATTTTCATCGCCATGAGAAAAACTAACGAAAGCTCCTTCGATTTCGCTTCCATCCTTTAAACTTACAATAACGACCTTGTCTTTCGCGCTAAAGAAATTTTCAAATATTTCTTTAGAATAATCTTCTGTTTTCATGTTATCAGTTTTAAATGTTTATATCCATTTTTTTCTTTTAAATATCAGCCATGTTATAAGGGAAGAACTTGCAATAGTTAAAATAGCCATGGGATAACCAAATTGCCAATTGAGTTCGGGCATGGTCTTAAAGTTCATTCCGTAAATACTTGCTATCAAAGTTGGAGGCATAAATATCACCGATAAAATTGTAAATATTTTAATCGTTTTATTCTGTTCCATATTGATCATACCTAACAAGGTGTTTTGCAAATACTCAAGCCTTGTGAAAATAAAAGAACAATACTCTAACATTGAGTTTATATCTTTTATCACAATTTTGAGACGGTTATCATTTTTAAATAATTGACTTTTTAGCAAAGAAGAAACCACGCGCTGTTTATCAATAAAGCTTTCTCTAAGCATTAAAGCATTTTCCTGATATAGGTTTATTTTGATCAGCAACTCTTCTTCGTTTGTTGTATGCGTTGAAAGCCCACGGCTAACGAGTGAGATCTCTTTTGCAATGGCTTCAATAAAATCACCATCCAAATCAACTTTGGTTTCAAAAATTCCTTCCAGAACATCAGCGCCAGTTTTAAAGAGCTGCCTGTTTCTTTTCATTTTCTTTACAGTTTCGGCAAAGGAAGGAAGGTCGGCATCCCTTTCAGTAATAAGAACATTGCTAATAAGAAAAAAGGAAACGGGACAATTTACAAAGTTGTTATCCTTTTTGCCCAGAAATATTGAATTGATATATATGAATTGTTCCGATTCAAAAAAGCGTGAATTAGATTCGTTGATCGACACTTCATACTGTTCTTTAAAATCAATTTTAAAATAATGTTCAACAGATTTTTTTTCGTCCGGTGTTGGAAATTGCAGGTCGACCCATAACAATTCATCAATTCGCAGACTTTTTAAGTCAGAAACATTCTCACTTTTTCTTATTTCATTTTCAATATGATGATATATTCTAACCATTGGGTTTACCTGTTAATGCCAAACAACCCTTTGAGTTTTAATCGCAGGGTTGTTTATTGAATCGAAATCGTTTTTACAAACGGAAAAGTACTGCAAAAATAACGCGGTCTTCCCATTTGATCAGATCTGGTTGCCACGTTCCACCGTTAGCGGGCGTTAACCCTGTGGTAGAATATCCTGTTGGAGACGTTACGCCACCACGGCCTGCAAAGTAAGGCACACTTGATTCCCTATGCACATACTCTGCGCGGAATGCAATGTGTGAGTTAGGGCACCACTCAATATTAGTTGACCAATCCCATCCTTCAAACTGATCGCCTGGATTTGCACTATATGGATAAGCACCCTCAGTAGTTGTTGGATTTGTAGTATTTGGTAACGGGCTTGCCTGACCTGTAGGATACAATACCAAATAACGTCCCGGATTTTTCATATAGCCACCACCAACTGTCCAGGCAAATTTATTTTTTGCAAACCACATACGGTTGTAAAACATAATACTTGCAAAATACTGCGCTGGTCCCTTCGGGATCCTTCCGCCGATAGTATCAAGATCATTATGAAGACCGTTAACGCCACCACCTTTTTCGAAACCGAAATCACCAGTTAACGAAAATGCCATGCGGCTTAAGCCTTTTGATTTTGGCCTGTTGAAATAACGTACCAATACACTATTGTCGCTATGGAAACGTTTCCTGTTTGGAATCAATGCAGCATCGGCACCATAATAATTATTAGTTAAAAGTTTCACTGCTTCGGTTGGACACCATGTAATGTTTCCCCCCACACCAGGCTGTTGGTTGAACATACCATAACTTTGCCATCCATTGATTAACCACGGCTCAATTTTCAATTTTTTGGTTGCGAATATTTGAATCCTCATACCATTAAAGAACCAAGGGGTGTTATCTGATGTAAAAGAAGCTTGGTATTCCCAATTCTCCACCTGATAATAAGAGTTTAACCCGATATACGACATGAACATACCAAAATCCACATTGATACCATGCAATGCTTTGAAGTGATATCCTGCGTTAGCTTCTGCTAAGTAACGATAAGCATCAGCAAGTTTATATTGGCCGCGGTACGGACTATAATCATTTCTTGGAACCACAATGGAACGAGTTCCATATTGCCCAACAATATGTGCGCGCGCGCCTTTGAAATTAAAATCTCCACCAAGATAAACGCCTGATACCTGCATTTCATTATTTCTTGCCAATGTAGTCGACCCCACCACTGTGTTATCAACCGGGTTAGCAAAAGAGTAAGTAAAATTAGCATCCACCATCACAGTTGGAGTAAAAAATTTCCCCGCCATAGTAGGTTTTGGTCGGCGGTCGCCGCCATTCCACCATGTAACATCCATACCATCTAAAGGCTCACCCTTTTGTTTTCCCGGGCCTTCAGGTATATCAGCGTCATCATCGGGATTGATGATGCCACTTTGTTCGGCAGGTATTTTAGTTGCCGTATCACTTTGACCATAACTTGATAAAGTGAAGGCAAGTAATCCTATTGTAAGTAATTTTGTTTTCATATTATTTTTTATTGTTTTGTTATTAATTTATTTTTGATTGAGGGCCATATTTAATTTCAATACGTTTATTTTTTCAGGACCAAGGAAACCTAGCAAAGAGGGTTCTTTAGTTTTTTCGATGAGGTCATAAATGTGTTGCTCGCTTATACCTCTTATCTTGGCAATGCGAGGAACCTGAACCTTAGCAGCGTTCAAAGAAATATCGGGATCTAAACCGCTTCCTGATGCTGTCATAAGATCTGCGGGTATCTGTTCCTTTTTAATACCCGGGTTGTGAACCAAAAAAGTATCGATCCTTGATTGAACAAGCGCCAGGTAATCTGCATTAGAACCGCCTTTGTTACTTCCGGCAGAACCTGCAGCGTTATAATCTACCGCAGAAGGACGGCCCAAAAAATATTTGTCATCCGTAAATTTTTGGCCAATGTTTTCATAACCCACAACTAACCCATGAGTACTTACTTTTACACCATCGCCACCGCCCGGAGTTAATTTTCCAACTCCGGCAATCAATAAAGGATAAAGAGCCGAGCAAAGAACTACCAGAATGATAGTTAGTTTTAAAGATGGTAATATATGCGTTTTCATTTCTTTTATTTTTTATTCGTTTAAAAAAACACTCCTACTAAAAGATCGAGAAGTTTAATCCCAATAAATGGAACGATCACTCCGCCTAATCCATACACCAATAAATTCCTGCGCAACAAAGCACTGGCACCAATTGGTTTGTATTCTACACCCCGTAGCGCTAATGGAATGAGTATGGGTATTATAATGGCATTAAATATTACAGCAGACAGTATCGCGCTTTCAGGGCTATGCAATCTCATAATGTTTAATCCTTGTAAAGAAGGAATTGACAGAATGAATAAAGCAGGTACAATTGCAAAATATTTAGCTACATCGTTTGCAATAGAGAAGGTTGTTAAAGTTCCACGGGTGATCAATAGTTGTTTTCCGATCTCAACGATCTCAATCAATTTTGTTGGATCATTATCCAAGTCCACCATGTTACCCGCTTCTTTAGCCGCTTGTGTACCGCTATTCATTGCTACACCTACATCGGCTTGCGCTAAAGCAGGCGCGTCGTTTGTACCATCTCCCATCATTGCTACTAATCTTCCTTCAGCTTGTTCCTTTTTGATATAATTCATTTTATCTTCAGGTTTAGCTTCAGCAATAAAATCATCTACTCCCGCTTTTTCTGCAATGTATTTTGCGGTAAGCGGATTATCACCTGTTACCATTACAGTTTTAACTCCCATTTTGCGCAGACGTTCAAAACGTTCACTTATACCAGGCTTAATGATGTCTTGTAATTCTATTACACCAATGACCTTTTCATTTTTTGTCACCACAAGAGGAGTACCTCCATTACCGGAGATCTCTTTTGTTTTGAATTTCGCTTCCTGAGGCATTGTATGACCTGCACTCTCGGTGAGTTTCTGCATTGCATCAAATGCGCCTTTGCGAATACGAATTTTGCCATTGCTATAATCAACACCACTGCTTCTTGTTTCGGCAGTGAACTTGATGAATTTTGGATCATCCAATTTTAAACTGTTCGGTTGAATACGCGATAATTCGATAATTGATTTTCCTTCCGGAGTTTCATCAGCAATTGAACTTAAAGCACAATCTTTGATAAACTCATGTTCATCAGTATTTGAAACCGGATAAAAATGAGTCGCTTTACGATTACCTATGGTAATAGTTCCGGTTTTATCTAACAATAACACATCCACATCACCTGCGGTTTCAACAGCCTTACCGGATTTTGTAATTACATTTGCTTGCAACGCCCTATCCATCCCTGCAATACCAATGGCAGAAAGTAAACCACCAATAGTTGTGGGAATCAAACACACAAACAATGAGATCAATGCGGCAATTGTAATTGGTGTATTGGCATAATCTGCAAACGGTTTAAGCGTTACGCAAACAATTATAAATACCAATGTAAATCCAGCCAACAAAATAGTAAGTGCTATTTCATTCGGCGTTTTCTGACGGCTTGCGCCCTCCACTAAGGCAATCATCTTATCAAGAAATGATTCGCCAGGCTCAGCAGTAACTTTAACAGTGATCTGATCACTTAATACTTTTGTTCCACCGGTAACTGAACTTTTATCACCACCTGATTCACGAATAACAGGGGCGCTTTCGCCGGTGATCGCAGATTCGTCAATCGTAGCAATACCTTCAATAATTTCTCCATCAGCCGGAATGATATCGCCTCTTTCACAAAAGAACATATCGCCCTTTTTAAGAGTAGATGAAGGAACCATTTGTATTTCATCAGCGTAGATCTTACCGATCTCAAATACTTTTTTTGCAGGTGTTTCTTCTCTTGTTTTTCTCAAAGATTCAGCTTGCGCTTTACCACGTGCTTCGGCAATGGCTTCGGCAAAATTTGCAAAAAGCAGAGTGAGGGACAGAATAATAAAAACAAAAATGTTATACGCTAAACTGCCTTGCGCGCCATCATTATTGAATACAATATACAGGCAAACAATAAACATGATGAACGTTCCGATCTCCACGCAAAACATTACCGGATTCTTGATCATCACGGCAGGATTCAATTTTATGAATGCCTGTTTAAGCGCTGTGCTGATCAGATCTTTTTGAAACAATGATTTATTTTGAACTTTATTCATGGTGCAAATAATTAATGGTGATACAATGTGAAGTACTCAGCTAGGGGCCCAAGCACAAGAGCAGGGAAAAACGCTAAAGCCGCGATGATCATAATAACACCGTAAGTCATAATTCCAAACGTGCCGGTGTCGGTTCTTAATGTACCGGAAGATTCAGGAATGAATTTCTTCTTAGCAAGAATACCAGCGATAGCCACAGGGCCAATTATTGGCAAAAACCTGCCAAGAATTAAAATGAACCCTGTAACAATATTCCAGAAAGGATTGTTATCTCCCAAACCTTCAAGTCCGCTACCGTTATTAGCCGCTGCTGAGGTATTCTCATACAACATTTCGGAAAATCCATGATAGCCCGGATTGTTTAACCAACTTACAGAAGGATCTTTAGTAAATACGTATGCCGAAAGTGCTGTACCTACCAAAATAAGAAAAGGATGAAGCAATGCAATGAGCGTTGCAATTTTCATTTCCTTTGCTTCGATCTTGCGACCTAAGAATTCGGGTGTACGGCCAACCATAAGGCCGGAAATAAATACTGCAATAATTATAAATATGTAATAATTTAAAATACCTACACCACAACCACCATAAAATGCGTTGGTCATCATGCCTAATAATTGCATGCTTTCAGAAGCAGGCATAAAACTATCGTGCATTGAGTTTACAGAACCGGTGGAAATGATAGTTGTTACTATACTCCAATAAGCAGAGGCAGTGGATCCGAATCTGACTTCTTTACCTTCCATACTGCCAAGAGCCTGGTTGATGCCCATTTGTGAAATGGCAGGATTGCCGTTCACTTCCGCAATAACAGTTGGAATTAAGAATGTAAGCATTCCTAAAGTCATAACACCAAAAATAACATAAGACAGTTTTTTGCGATTAGTATAAAAACCTAAAGCAAATACCATTGCGAAAGGAATAATACATTGCGCAATCATTTCGACCATATTGGTTAGATAGTTTGGGTTTTCTAATGGATGTGCTGAGTTTGCACCAAACCATCCACCCCCATTTGTACCTAAATGCTTAATAGCAATCATACCAGCAGCAGGACCACGTGAAACCTGAACAGTATCCCCCTGTAAAGTTGTAATGGTGTCTTTACCACTAAAGCTTGTTGGTGTACCGTTAAACGCAAGGATAACAGCAATGACAATACTTATAGGTAGAAGGATACGAGTAATACTCTTTAAAAAGATATCGTAGAAATTACCAAGATCTTCAGTTATTCTATCCGTGATTGAATTAAAAACAACAATGAGCGCAGCAATACCAGTAGCAGCAGATACAAATTGTAAAAAAGTAATAACTGCTAATTGGGTTAAATAGGTTAAACCAGTTTCGCCCGAATAGTGTTGCAGATTGCAATTCACCAAAAAGCTGATGGCAGTATTAAAACTTAAATCAGAGTTCATGGAAGGATTACCATCCGGATTAAGAAATAAACTACCTTGTGTAAGCAGCATAACAAATGCATAAACAAACCAAAGCATATTAAGGGTTAACAACGCGATCATGTGTTGTTTCCAGTTCATGCCTTTTGAAGGATCGATACCGCAAATACGAAAAATAAATCTCTCGAAAGGAGCTATGAAATCCAGAATAGTGGATTGGCCTTTAAATACTTTAGCGATATATTTCCCAAGCAGAATTGCTAAGAGTAACGTTAAAGCGAATATTATAATTATACTAAGTAATTCGTTGTTCATTGAAAATGTTTTGTAAGCGTTAGTATTAGTGCTAATGATACACCAAGAAATCCAAATGCAAGCATAATCTGCCCTGCAAACTGAAGTACAGTTTTATTTTTTCTGTACAATGCTTTGATATATGTTTTTATAGTTTTCATCTGAATAAAATTCGTATTACACCTATTTTCCAAACCAGGCCGGCCAGCATGAGTAATGCTATTGCCCATGAAAATCCGATCACGATAAGATCTTTTATGTCTTCCCACTTTTGCATGGATTAAAATTTTTCAGGTTTAATCAATACATACATCAGGTATGCAAAAACCACAATTGCTGTTATAAAAAGAGCTGTCATGTTGTTGTTAATTTTAGAATCAAACCGACCACTGCACACAAGGCGAAAAACCCGTGAACCAATATTATGGGAGTGATTTTTATGTTAATTATTTTTCTTCCGATTTTCATTATATTTTTTCAAAAAAATCTATGCATTTCAAGAAGAGCCAAAAACAGGCTAATCCTGAAACTCCGAGTCCTATTGCTATTAGTATTTCCATTTTTATTTAATTAAAAATTTTTCAATCAGTGCATAAGCCATGCATCCAAAAAAGAAGGCAAACAAAACCGCCGCGGCAATCATTGTTGTTTTATTTTTTTTACTAGCATCCATTTTTTCAAGCTTTTCCTGTTTTAGTGAAACAAAGCAAGACCAGTTTTACTCTAACTCGCCTGAGGGTTATCAGGGTTGAAGATGACAGTTATCATTATTCTGGCCCTGCCTTAATTATTAACAATTATTTTACCATGTTCTCGCCAGTGCAAGTAATCTGTTTATTCTATATTCTCTATTAATTACGTCGTATTGTAATAAGCCATCATTTGATGTGATACTTAGTTCAATCAGTTTAGTAAACGATTTGTTATCACTAAAGGCTCTTACCACGTTATAGAGTGTTAATGATTGAATAGGTTCACCAGCACTCTTACTGAAAAAGTAAGAATCAACAATTGGGGAGTTTTTAAAACCCGTTCCCGAAGTAGTTTTATAGATCACTATCTCTTCACCAGGATTAATAATCGTATAAACATCCTTACCATTCAATCTGTAAGTACCATCTTTATCAACGTAACCGAAAACATCCTTTTTAAGGAATGTATATAAGCTATCGTTGTATTTCACCTGGATCAGACTTTTTTTAAAAACCAAATGAGGTTTGATCTTAGTAGTTTTTGAACTGAAGCTTATTTTTCCGTTTTTGTAATCATTGGCGGTTAAATACAAACCTTTATGTGGGTTTTGAGCAGCAATGCTTGTGATCAAAATAGAAACAATCATTGTTATATGTAAAAGGGTTTTCATTTCTGGCTGTATAGTGCCAAAAGTGAACCAATTAGTTTGCCTTTGGGGAGCTAATTGTTAATCAGGATTTTAAAGTAATAAGTGTTTAAAAGAGCAGGAAAACCCTAGCGAAATGACAGGGTTGGGTATAGCGTTTTGAAAGGGGTGAGCCGAAAGGTAACATGGTATTGAAAAAAGAAGTAACTTTATAATATCAAAATTGATTTATGAGAATTTTTGCTGGCTATTTTATCGCCATATTGTTTTTGATCTGGGTTGTTTATCACCTTTTTATAAAAAAAGATCTAAAGAAAAACATGCAGGCTTTCTACGTTTATTTTTCTTTCGTGGCAGTTTGGGCCGTGATATACTTAGTGTGTTATCTTTATTAAAAAAATCAGCCGATTTTATATTCTTCCAACTTTCTGTATAAGGTGGTTAAAGCAATATTCAAAAGTTTTGCGGTCTCTGTTTTATTACCATTTGTGTAATTAAGCACTTTTTGGATATGCAGTTTTTCTGCACTTGCAAGATCGAATGCAGAAAGTTGTTTTCCATTTTTAGAAAATTGTATGTGTGCGTTTTGGATTTCCAACGGTAAAAGGTCTACAGTTAATTCATCCGAACTACTTAAGATAACACTGCGTTCAATAACATTTTTAAGTTCGCGAATATTACCCGGCCATTGATGTAATTTTAAGGCTTCGATAAAATCGGCATTGGCAGATTTTATTTTCTTCCCGATTTTTAAAGAGAAATCTTTAATAAAGCAATTTGCCAAAGCTTCAATATCAATTACCCGTTCGCGAAGCGGAGGTAACTTGATTTGAAATACGGAAAGCCGGTAATAAAGATCCTGTCTGAAATGCAAAGTTTCTATTTCCTTATCAAGATCTCTGTTTGTGGCTGCAATTATTCTAACATTAATTTTTGTTGTTTTGGTTTCACCAACTTTTATGAATTCGCCTGTTTCAATAACCCGAAGCAATTTAGCCTGCAGATCAAGCGCCATCTCTCCAACTTCATCCAAAAAAATAGTGCCGTTATTAGCTTCTTCAAATAATCCTTTTTTGTCTTTAGTAGCTCCGGTAAAAGCTCCCACCTTGTGGCCAAACATTTCGCTTTCCAATAGTTCTTTAGAAAATGCAGAACAATTTATAGCAACAAAATTGCGGTTCTTTCTTTGGCTTGCAAGATGAATGGCTCTGGCGAATACTTCCTTGCCTGTACCTGTTTCACCTGTAAGCATAACGGTTGTATCTGTTTCAGAAACTTTCTTAGCAAGATCAATTGCTACTTGAACTGTTTTTGATTTACCAATGATATTATCAAAAGAATAGCGATCAGATAATTGTCCTTCGAGATTTTGGATGCGGCTTTGCATACTTGCTTTATCAACCGCGCGGTGTAAAATAGGAATGATCTTTTCATTCTCATCGCCCTTTACAAGGTAATCAAAGGCGCCATTCTTCATAGCCTGAACACCATCCTGAATATTGCCGTAAGCCGTCATAAGAATAACTTCCGTATTTGGTGATTTGCTTTTGATCTTTTGCACCAGATCAACACCGTTTCCATCAGGTAATTTTACGTCAGAGAGTACAGCTAAAGTATCATTATCAATTTTTGAGAGGCCGGTTTTACCATCGGCAGCTTCAATTACTTCAAAATTATGCGAACGGATGATGCGGGCTAAGAGTGATCTTAACTTTTCTTCATCATCTATAACCAATACTTTTTTCATTAGGCAAGACGACAAAGATACGAATTTTTATTTGTGGCTCCGGCAGGAATCGAACCTGCATCTAAAGTTTAGGAAACTTCTATTCTATCCATTGAACTACGGTGCCAGTTGGTTTAAAAACCAAGATGCAAAAATAGTAAAATAATTAGATAAAATTGTACATTCTAGCTGGGGTAAAAAGAAAATAAAGGATGTTTTAAAAGACCGGGAACCTTCTGTAGATGGGGATAAGGTCGCGGTTCTCCCGATAGCTATCAGGACCGGTTAAGAGGTCAGATATTTTTTAAGATGATCTTGGGCAAGTTTAAACCGCTCATCAAAATTACCCGAAACAACAACGTAATTCAATTTTCTTTTTTTAAGCTCTTCTTCAATCCTGTCAAAATGCCATTTTCGCAAATGTGGAAACTCCCTGGTACCATCATCATGCCAGGGAATATCGATATCCATTAAAAGATACAGGTCGTATTTCCTCTCATAACTTTGGTCAATTATTTTTTGCGGGCATTCTTTAAAATAGATCTCGCTCCAAATTTGTGTTACTATAAGATCAGTATCGCAAAATAATAATTTAGGATATTTTGCGAGCGCTTCTTCTTCTAATTTTATTTGGCCATTAGCGATGTGCTGCATATCTTCCAAAACCAATTTTCCATTCTTTTCGGTAAAATAATCCCTTCCAAATTCTTCTATCCAAAGGGCATTAAAATAGTTAGCCAGTTTTTCGGCCATAAATGTTTTGCCGGTAGATTCCGGGCCGGTAAGTACAATACGTTTTGTAAAATAGGGCTTTACAATCTCTGGGATAAAATCCCAGTTTTTAAAAATATCATTTCTAATTGCAGTGGCAGAGATTGGAATATGCTTTCTCTCTTTATCAATTAAAACGTGTTTTATATTTAAATGTTGCGCCACGTCATCGCCATAATCTTCCGAAGAAAAAAATACTTCTGTGCCGGGATGAATTTCGCGCTTTAATAGTTTTGTCCAGATACTCCAAAAGTCAGGGCTTTCATGGGGATAAGAAGGAACTTCATCAGTTACATGCACTACGTTGGCTTTTGGCAAAAGTGCTTTCATCCATTCATAACGTATCTCTCCGGCAATTGGTTCTTTTTTTATCGTGCAAACCAAAACGGTTAACTCTTCACATAATTGCATAGTCGATTCGATCATAAATAAATGACCTTTATGCGGCGGAAGGAATTTTCCTAAGACAAAGCCTCTTTTGTATGGCTTTTTTTGTTCCAATCAATTAAACCTTTTATAGCTAATAATAAAAATACAAAGTAAATACCGCTTGAAAGATACAGCTCTTTATACCAGAAAAGCACAACGTAGATCATATCGGCAATGATCCATAACACCCAGTTATCTGTTTTCTTTTTTGCCATTAACCAGTTGGCCGTTAAACTTATTGTAGACACCAGGGCATCAACATAAGGTGTAGAGGCGTTGGTGTAATTAATTAAAATGTACGACCACAAAAAGGCAAATAATAAAGTGCCCGCTACGTATAAAATACGTTGCAAATTATTTAGATAACTTACATTTAATTCTTTTTCGCGCTCTGTAGAATATTTCCAGTTATACCAGCCATACAAGCCCTGCAAAATAAATACAACCTGTAAAAGCATATCGGCGTATAATTTTACCTGGTAAAAAAGTACCAGGTAAAAACTTACGCCAATAATACCCGTAGGCCAGTTCAACACATGCCGCTTTACCGCCAGCCAGGTGCAAAGCAGTGTAAAAACAACGGCTATGATCTCTATTAACGACACTAGAATTTTAATTTCAATGTTACGAAATAATTTCGTGTGGCCATGGCATAATAATAGGATTGAAGGCCCTGAACATAACCTGAAGTATAATATTTTTGATCGGTAATATTATTTACCATAAAATTAATACTGCATTTTTTCAAAAACATAATGCTAAGTGTAGCATTAAAAATCAGTGACGAAGGTGTTTTATAATTTTTATTATTGGTATTGTCTAAAAATGCAGAACTTAAATACCGGCCGCTAAGCCCGGCAGATAGCCATTTCGTAAAATTAAAATCTGCAGACTGGTTTAAAATGATTTGAGGTGTTAATAGTGGTTGAACATTGGTGTAAGTAACAGAATCATAGTCGGTAGTATACATTTTAATAATATTGTTGCTTAAATTGGCCTGTGTAGAGAAAGATAATTTTTTGAACGGCTGGTAAAATAAATTCAACTCAATACCTCTTCTATAACTCGAGGCTACATTTTTACGAAGCGGTAATCCAATATAACTTAATTGACCGATGGCTGCTATTTCATTTTTAAATTCCATAGCGTAAATGTTGAGGTCTAATTTTAAATTCTCAAAAGCTAATTTAACACCCGCTTCAATATCTATAACGCTTTCGGGTTTTACACGGTTTAAATTGCCAACTTCTTTATAGTTCAGCGAATCCAGGTTATCATAGCCGGCAAACATATCATTCCTGGTTGGCTCACGACTTGTTTTACCAACCGAAGCATACAATACCTGTTTGTTGTTTAAAGCGTATGAAAGGCCGGCTTTTGGATTTATGAACTGCCAGTTAACGGGTTCAATAGTTAACGGCGTGTTCTTATCTGCCGCGTAGCTAAATTGCACGATCCTATATTGAAGGTCTGCAAATACAGTTAGCTTTTTTATATCGTATGCTAGTTTGACGAAGGAAGAAAATTCGTTTTTACTTCCCGAATTTTTGTACAGTAATACATTTTGTTCGGGTAATACCGAAGCGTAATGATAACGTGTGTAATTATTAGCGTGTAAGCCTGCATTTATTTTAAGAGCATTTTTTTGATATTGGTAATTGATGATGC
The DNA here is from genome assembly GCA_044226875.1 of Bacteroidia bacterium. GTDB lineage: Bacteria > Bacteroidota > Bacteroidia > B-17B0 > Aurantibacillaceae > Aurantibacillus. The sequence continues at coordinate 799,279 of JBGAGD010000001.1, read as the reverse complement.
CTCCGTAAAAATCTGACTTTACAGAATATTTATAAAGATCGGGCAAAAATAAAATAGAATACCCGCCTTGCAAATAGGTATAATACGCGGAGGCACTCAAAAAAGAATATTTGCCAACAGCAACATGGTATTGCAGCATGGCCATACTTTGTTTGAACAGGTCTTTCTCATCTTTGGTAAGATCATTTTCCCGATAATTTTTTTTTAAAGACGAATCCGCAACAGCTAAATAGGCCATTTGGTTTTTTGAGTAGCCGCTAAAACCTGTAAATTTTAAAACCCCTTTTTTAGCAAGATAACCCCCGCTAAAAGAAAAGGATTGGCCCTGTGTGCCCGAATGCTCGCGAAAGCCATCAGAGCCTGTTGCCGAATACCGGCCATAAAACGCCCAGCGATTTTTTAACAGGCCGGTATTAAATTCAGGGCTCACACGATAGGTATTAAAAGAACCGTAACTGCTGTTCAATTCAATATAAGCCGAATCGTGGAGCGATGGGGATTCCATATTTACCGAACCTGCGTAAGAGGCGGTACCGTTAGTGCTGATGCCAACGCCTCTTTGTACTTGTATAGAACGTACGCTATTTAAAAAGTCCGGATAGTTGGAAAAATATGCGCCCTGGTCTTCGGGTTCATTTAAAGGAACACCATTCAATGTAAAATTTACGCGCGTTTGATCAATACCTCTTAAACGAAAATAAGAATAGCCGGTAAAATTACCGCCATCAGCATACCAGTTAACGGATGGCGTTTTGGCAAGGATCACCGGCATTTCCTGCCCGGTATAATTTTTTTCGATGGCAGCTTTTGAAAGTGTTGCTTCTGTAACCGGTAATTTTCGCTCGGCGCGAACCGCGGCTACAGAAATTTCTTCGAGCTGGATATTCTTTAACGAATCATTTATTTGAGAAAAATAAAGGTTAGTAGAGAGAAGGCAAAAATATAGAACGTAACTATTTTTAAAATCCCGAAATCTCATTGGCGTGCGTATTTCTCTCCTTTAAAATTCTCACCATAAAATACATCTATCACTTTTATTCCTCTTATTATATTGGAATTAAAAATCTCTAATTCTTCGGCGGGAACCCACAATTCATTATGGTTATGCGCACCCACATTCTGAACTTCAAATTTTTCAAAATAATCTTTCGGAATTTTAAATTCGGTAACGTAACCCACATTGCCGTTAAGCTCATCTTTTGTATTCCATTCCCGCGCAATAGTGCAGGCATAATCATGATCTAAAACGGGATAAAAAATGGGCTGCCAGCTTAATCTTGGCGGAAATTTTTTATACCCCGAAGCTTTGATAAGGTCCATTTCGAGTTGCCCTACCGGACGATAAAGTTTTATTGATCGGATTTCCATTTAAACAGTTGCATTTTGTTTTGTACTATTTATATGATCGTTGAATGCACCCGCTAGTTCTTTTAAATAAGCTACACCTTCCACATTTTCGATCATATATTTTGGCAGGTCGGCAATACCGTATTTGCCCGCCAGGATACCAACAACTATTGAAGCAAGCGAGTCAACATCGCCACCAAGACGAATACTGTTCTTTAATCCTTCAAAAGCAGAGTTAGAGTGTTTAATAAAATACAGGGCCGATATGGCAGTATACATGGCATTAGAAGACAGGCCATACAAACCTTCAATAAACTCTGATCTTTTCAGAGGTTGCGGGCCACACAAAATCTCAAACTCTTTTTCGTTTAACAGATCAGGAGCAGGGAGTTCATCTGCCAGTTTTAATTTTTCGATCGTTTCCGGATCGGTAATATATTTTACGCAATAATTGATCAGTTCTTTTTTCCCAATATTTTCTATCAATAATGCTCTTGTTGCTCTGGCAATTAAAATGCTCGAGTCAATGGCTTTCGGATGTGGGTGTGTGCTGGTTGCATTTAGCGTTGCGTATAAATTGATCTTTTCTTCATTCACAAAACCTATTGGTATAGCACGCATGGGCGGGGCATTACCGGGATATTTTTTATTGCGTTGAAAATCTTTTATCTCTTCAATTGTTTTTTCGCCATTATAAACCAGGCGAATAGAGCCATGACCGTTACGTTTATAACCTTTTAATTTAAAACCCAGCAAATACTCGTCGGTAAAATGCTTTACCAAAAGTTCTTCGCTGAGTTTTTCTTTGCTCATTAATGCTTTGGCCACTGCAATGCTCATCTCCGTGTCATCGGTATAATCCCATTCTTTATAATCAATTGTAAAAATCGCTTTTTCAGGAACATTGATATCGGTTCGCTTGTTGATGAACTTTGTAAAATCAACATTCGCGCGGATCCAGTTCCGGTCCTGGAACTCCAGCCCGGCGCCAAAGGCATCGCCAATGGCAATTCCTAAAAAAATATTTTCGAGATTTACATTAGGCATTTAAAAGGTTCGCTTCTTTTTCCAATGTTTTATTAATGCGCTCTCTTATCTGCGATAAAGATTGCTCATTCATTATCTTACCATTTTCAAAAACAGTTTTTAATAAGCCTTGTTTTTCTTCTTCCCAGGTACATTGATCTTTCATCTTTAATTCACCATTTACCTCTGTAACCTGCATTAAACCTTTGGCAGAACGTTTGGTTCCGTCATCTGTTTTTGGATCTTTAAAGATATTTCTTGCCTCACCATTTACTTCTCCGTAAGTTGCTTTCATGGCAAAACCGTATGTGTCGCGCGTAACGTATTCATATGTGTAAGAGCCAATTCCTAAAACAACATTAAACGAGGCAAACCCTTTTTCTTTTAAGCCTTCTAAAATTGCTTTTTGTCTTGCCAAAGTAATGCTGTCGCCGTAAATTAAACCGATACGCGAATCCAGTAATTTAAATCCTTTGTCAGTGATCGTTCCACCAAAGGTTTCCCACATACACTCTATAGCGCCTTTAAATTCAGGGCTTCCGGGCGTAGCGTCTTTATCGCCAATAATTATTTTTACAGGATCGCCGCTATCAGGGCGAATTACTACTTTACCGTTACGCGCTAGAATTTTTGATTTTAATTGTGGCAAAAATTCAGTGATCACTTTCCAGAAATCCCATGTATCTGAAACAATTGAAACGATGCCGGCAGGATATAATTTTGAGATCAATCGTTCAAAGGTAGCGATCTCGTTATCTTTAGTACCCATGCACATTACCGAGTGTTCAGTTGCCGGAACGCTTCCGCCAATTAATTCTTTATCGGAACTGGCATTATAATAGATCTCGTGAAAATCGATCGCAGGCACTGTATCTGTTCCATAAAAAGATAATAAATGCCCGGCAGCGCTCATGCACGCATCTTCAATACCACTCATCCCGCGAAAACTAAAATCGTGACCTTGCCAATATACAAAATCAATATTGTTATCGCTTACTGTACTGCGTGCATATTCGTTAAACACTTTGCGGTACTGAAATGCTGTAGTGGCACTGGTGGCGGGTTTCCATAAAATGGCCGACATTAACGATTCAAGATAATTGGTTAACCAGAAAAATTTTGGCTGTGTATTGTAAACCGTAACTACCGGAATTTTTGGAGTAACAATAGTGCCTTCGGGCAGGCCTTTTACAACCAGCGGCAAATAACCAAGGTCATGCAGCTCGGCAATATGTTCAACAGGAATGCTGTCTTTTCCCAAAGCATTATCCATACGGCGTCTATAATCGGCCATTACTTTTTCTTTTGGAACATTAAAGAATCCTTCGTTCCATTGTTTTACCAAATATTCTTTTACAAAATACTGTAATCCAAAAAACACCAATTTATCATTATCGGCCTGGCGCGATTTGCGCGGTGTAAAATTAGAGTAAACCATTTCTGTTCCTTCAGGGTACTGTCTGCGGTGATCTGCTTTATAAAAGTCGATCAACATTAAGGGATTGATTTTCATATTTTTTTATTTTTATAATGAAGCGATCTAAGATCTGCTTCGTTGATTTTTAATTTTTGTTTATTTTTATTTCAGCGATCAGTTTTTGTAACAGTTCTACCGATGCATACAAACTTGCCCTGTCATCCAGGTAAATGTTGGCATACACTTTTCCTTTTGCTGCCAGGCCGGGAATTTCGGGCGGCGATTGGTTAAAATAATTGTAAGGCAGATCTATTTTTTTTAATTTTTCTTTTATTGTTTCCCAACGGCTTTCTTCGGCGGCTGTAAAAACAATAAGGGTGCAATTTAATTGGTGAAGTTCTTTTATAAGATCATGAACCACGCTATAATCATCGTTCGCTTCCTCCTCATGAAAAGGCAAAACGGTACTATCTACATCATAAGCAACAATAATTTTACCGTACTTATTCCATTCTGTTTTTAAACGGTTATAGCTGGTATCAAAACTTAAATAACGGCTCATGCTTGAAAAACATTATACTGTTTGTAAAAATCATTACTGATTATTTCAGAGATGGAGTTAGAACTGCATACGTTTTTGTAACCCGCTTCTTTTAACCTGTCTAATGCATTATGACTAAAAATGCCGTGCGAAGCAATAAAATAAAGATAGCCGGCGTTTTTTGCTTTTAGTGCAGTGGCCAGTTCAATAAAGGTACGGCCGCCATCGCAAATATCATCTATAACAATGCAGGCCTTGCCTTTAAGGTCGTTTGCATTCACATCACTTTTAATGATTTGCCCTGTGGCAAGATCACGTACTTTTATGCCGGTAGCAATTTCACCTTTGTATTCTACTTTTTGAGCCAGCTTATCTACTTTTTTATAAGCACCGAGATCAGGAGATACCAAAACAAAATCTTTTAAGTTTAATTCTTTCAAAAAATGTTTTACCATTTGGTGATTAGGAATGTTAATGCAACGATCGATCAGTGCTACCGATACATCACTGTGCGCATCAAATACGGTTACCTTATCTAAATTTAAACTGTTTAAAATTTTAGCAAATACTTTTATGGATAGGGGCTCGCCGGATACCATTACCCTGTCTTGCCGCGCATAAGGAATGTAGGGAATAAAGGCTTCAATATGTTTAATGTTCATATTACGCAGCGCATCAACCGCCAGGCAAAGGTTCATCACATCGTCTGACGAATTTAAACGCGTGTTGATCCTAACTTTATCGTCTTCAGAAAAAGCCGTTAAAAATTTTACATGATTTTCGCCACCGGCAAACTTTTTTAGTTCTACGGTTTCATTGCTTTCAAATAAGTTTATTGTTTTCATAATTTATCTTTAAAGTTCAAAGTGAAATCCTTTTTGCGTTAATTCTTTATAGGCTTTTTTGTCAAAACTGTAATAGCGTGCCGCTTTTCTTGCCACATTTTTTTCTTTCTCATCCAATGCCTTTAAGAAACCCATTCCTAAAATTTTTTTCCTGAAATTGCGTTTATCAACTGGAATTTCAAGAATGGCTTCGTAAAGCGATTGCAGTTGCGTTAAGGTAAATTTTTCATCTAACAATTCAAAACCTATGGGTTGGTAAGATACTTTTCCTTTTAAGCGCTGTATGGCTGCTTTTACAATTTTACTGTGGTCAAAGGCCAGTTTTGGTAAGGCAGAAAGCTCAAACCATTCTGCATTTAAGGTATCCCTGCCGGCCATTAAGGTATATTGGTGTTTGTTTACAAGTGCAAAATAAGCAACCGAAATAATGCGTTCGCGGGGATCCCTGTCTACTTCGCTAAACGTATACAACTGTTCAATGAACATATTTTTTACACCTGCTTTTTCGGTTAAAATTCTTTTTGCTGCCGTTTCGGTGGTTTCGCTCATAAATACAAAACCGCCGGGCAGGGCCCATTTATTTTTAAATGGTTCTTTTTCGCGCTCCAGTAAAAGTAATTTTAATTCACCGCCATCAAATCCAAAAATAACACAGTCGGTTGCTAAGGCCGGCCTCGGAAATTCGTAGTGATATTTTTTGTTCTCTTTCATGTCTTAGTGTAATTACTACACAAAGATAGCTGTTTAACGGATACATAAGTACATCAAAGTGTATATTTTACACTTAAATAATGTAAAAGACTGATAATCAATAAATTTAATTTTAATAACGAAAATAAAAAAAGCCTTCCTGTTAAGAAAGGCTTTTAATGTATAAAACAGAAATAATAGATTATTGCTTAATGATCTTTTGAGAATGTTTTTCGTTTCCGTTTGTATCAAACAGTTTTACAATATAAATGCCGTTTGCATAATTACTGATATCAAGAGTAGTTTCTGCCGAAAGATTTTTTTCTGCGATCTTTTTACCGCTTACATCCATTACCTCTGCTTTACCCTCCAGGTTCTGGCGGTTAGTGATCGTAAAAATTCCTTTTGTAGGATTTGGTCCAACCTGGATAGAAGAGAAGGACGCCTGGTTTTCTTCAATACCTGTTGTTAACAATGATGGATCGAATGTTGGACCTATTACTTTATTAATGATCCATTGATTTGGATCGCAAACCACCGCCGTTACCGAACCGCTCATAGGAAAAACATAAGTTTCTACAGGGTTGCTGTGCATCACGCGAACCGTTGTATCAGGAAAACCTGTACGCGAAATTTTATACTCTACCGGCGTTACAAATAAAGAAATAGATGAAGGGAAACTTGTTGTTTGTGTACTTTGTATAACTGCAACAGAACCTGATGAATTGTATTTTACATTAAAAGTTGGATAACCCTCGCCGTAATACCATTGGTTAAAAAATTGTGCGGCGTTAATGCCGGTATAACTTTGATAGAAATTTTTAAAATCGATAACAGAGGCTGTACTATGCTTATACGTGTTTTGAAAACTACGCAAGCAGTTGAACCAGGTAGAATCGTTATTGGTTAAGAACTGTAAACTGCGGATGATAGCACCGCCTTTATCATAGGTTAAGCGCGAATCAAAAATAACATTCGCATCAAGCGTATCATGATTGTATACCCAAACTTTACCACCCGGCTGGGTCATTACGCTGTTATGCGCTGCATTTAAATTCGGTAAAAAATTTGTAGGGTCTAAATATTGCGCTACCAAATGTTCTGTATAAGAGGCAAAGCCTTCGTTTATCCAGATATCGCCCCAACCTTTGCAGGTAACGTTATCGCCCCACCATTGGTGACCTAACTCGTGCGCGTCTACATAATAATCAAAAAAGCCAAGGCTGGTCATTGTCTGGTGTTCCATACCACCGCTGAAAGGTGCCATGCTGTGCCCGTATTTTTCTTTATAAAAAGGATACATGCCGTACATCTTACACTCAAAGGCCAACACAGCTGGCATTTGATTCAAAATGGCTTTCTGCGAATTAAATGAAGTATTATTTATAGCATTATCATAAATATAATTTTGAATGAGTATAGAATCGCCCGGTAAATACAAAGGATGGCAATAAAGATCATACTCTTTGTACTTGGCCACAGCAACAGAGATCAGATAATAATCAATAGGTATTCTTGATTGCCAATCGTAACGTTTTTTACTTCCAATAATTGTTGTGTTCTTGAGCAAACCGTTAGAGCCAACTTTGTTTAGCGAATCGGTAGTAACGGAAACCCAGCTCGAATCTATCTTATCAGATAAAATTTGTTTACAAGGCCACCAATGATAAGCCACAATACTTTCGCTTAAGCTCCAGGTTACCTGGTTGCCCCATGAGCCCGATGTTGCATTGCTAAAGCCGCTGCCAATAGCAGAGCCACCAACCGGTGGAACACCATGATAATAAGTAATAACCGTAAACGATTGTGCGTTTGGTAATGGCGAAGCCGGTTTTACTTTTAAGATGCTATCTTTCCTGGTATAAGGCATTAAACTTCCGTTAAAACGGATAGAATCGATAATATGGTTTTGGTGGATCAGGCAGGCAAAGGTATCCATAGCGCTTGCTGTAACCGTGGCTACTGTTTTTACACCGCCGCTTACCGCTTTGGTAGTACGTTCTAAATTCAGCATCAGGTGCACAAATTTCACATCGTATTTCATCTCGTGTGATATTTGCGGTGTTAAGGCGGCGCTGCGTGCCTGCTGGTTAAAATACGAAGCCATTGAAGCCTGTTTTGCTTTGGCACATAAATGTTGTTGTGCATTTGCAACATTAACGCCAACAACAGCAATAAGTAGTAATAATTTTTTCATTTGTTTAATATGTAACGGCAATATACACCTGTTTGCCTTTAGATAAAACACCGTTCATCCCTTTTTTACGCTTATTTACCTCTAATAATTTTATGAATTATGAAATTTGTGGGTAAATTTGCGGCAATGTTAAAAAACGATCTATTATTAAGAGCCGCTAAAGGACAAGAGGTTGAACGCGCACCGGTATGGCTGATGCGCCAGGCAGGCCGTATATTACCCGAATACAGGGCTACACGCGCCAGGGCAAAAAATTTTATTGAATTTGTAAAAAGCCCCGATCTGGCCTGCGAGGTTACCATTCAGCCGGTTGATATTTTAGGTGTAGATGCCGCTATTATTTTTAGCGATATTTTGGTGATACCCGAAGCTATGGGCCTGCCTTATCAAATGATTGAGGCAAAAGGGCCCTGGTTTGAAAATACCGTAAAGAATAAGGCCGATATTGATAATTTAAAAATTGCGCAGGCGGGCGATCTTGATTACGTGATGCAGGCGCTTAAGCTTACTAAAAAAGAACTGAATGAGCGTGTGCCGCTAATAGGTTTTGCAGGCGCACCATGGACGCTCTTTGCTTACATGATAGAAGGCAGCGGGAGCAAAACATTTAGCAAAGCAAAACAATTTTTATATACACAACCCGAACTCTCGCACCAGTTATTGGAAAAAATAACACAAAGCACCATTAATTATTTAAAAGGCCAGGTAGCGGCAGGTGCAGATATGTTGCAGCTGTTTGATTCGTGGGCCGGCGTGCTAAGCGAAAAAATGTATTACGAATTTTCTTTAAAATATATTTCAAAGATCTGCGATGCGTTATCGCCATTGGTGCCTGTAACGGTATTTGCAAAAGATGCGCATTATGCCCTTCAAAAGATCTCTGAAACAAGCTGTAACTCTATTGGGTTAGACTGGACGATCGATCCCGCCAGAGCAAGAAAACTAACCGGCGATAAAACATTACAGGGCAATGCTGACCCTTGTTTGTTATATGCTGACGAGAAAAAAATTATTGAAGAAACACATGCCATGCTAAAGACTTTTGGAAAGCAACGCTATATCTGCAACCTGGGCCACGGCTTATACCCTGACATTGATAAAGAAAAAGTGAAGTTTTTTGTTAATGTGGTAAAGGAATATAAATGGCAATAGTTTTAAAGTTAAAAGTTCAATTTGCTGTTTTGAACTTTTGAACCTTCTCAACTTTTTAACTTTCAAAACTTTCTAACTTTCTCATACATTCCCCAATAAACACATGGTATCCATTGTTGGAGTTGCACTTCCGCCTTTGTTTTCAATGGTAACAGCAAATGCCTGCGCGCCTTTTATAGGTTTCATTTTTTGAAACGTGGTATCGCTTGCCAGGTCTATCATTCCGGCATCAACAGGTTTTCCGTTAACAATGGCCCACAATTGATATTGTTTTTTATTTGGCGCCTGTGGCAATGCCGAAGCATGAAAATACAGGTTGCTGTTTTCAGGATTCCAATGCACCATGGCAGAATTGGCAGCCAAAGAATTCATACCCTTTAAACCTACTGTTTTTATTTTTGGATCGGATAAGATCTGTAATTCAGAATTGGCCAATACCAATGCGGTTTGCTGCGAATTTAACTGTTCTTCGAGTTTTGTTTTAGAACTGTTTATTGCTGTAAGATCGTTATTTAGTTTATGCACTTTTTGGTTAAGCGAAAAAACATAAAAGATGCCGGTTACAAAAAATGCAACACTTGCGGCAATTCCTAATTTATATAAACGAATGGTTTTGCTTTGGTCTTTTAAAGCTATAACAGTTGCCTCGTTAGGTGTACCGGCATTGTTAACGGCAGAAAATAATCTTGAACCGATCTTGTTTTTAAGTTCGGTATTTAATTGAGGAACGGTTTGAGCAGAATAATTAATTAAAGCCTCTTCTATGGCTTCTATTTCTTTTAAAAGAGAAGGATCTTTTGCGCACAGGTCGTTAACAAGGTCGGTTTCCCAGGCGGTTGTGGTGCCTAAAACGTAGCTTTCTAAAAGGCCGGATGATATGACTTCGTTCACATTCACTGTAAAAATTCTTTTTTTGTTAGATCCCTTAACGTCAAAATAGCCTGGCGTACTTTTGTTTTTACGGTGCCAAGAGGCAAGTTCAATTTTTTTGAGATCTCTTCTTGTGTGTACCCTTCAAAATAAGCAAGGTCGATAATTTGTTTATGCTCTTCTTTTAACGTGTTTAAAATCGTTTTTATGCCAATACTTTCATGCGCAACATCTGTAAATTGTAAGTTATTTTTTTGATATACGGTGTCGCTGGTGCTTTGGATTTTGGATTTGATCTTTTCGTGTTTGGAGCGGGTGCTGTCAATAGCCATATTGCGGGCAATATTAAGCATCCATGTATAGAGCCTGCCTTTGGCTTCTTCATAGCTGCCAAAATTATTCCAGATCTTTACAAATGTATTTTGCAATACATCTTCCGATTCTTCCTGGTTATTAATAATAGAATTGATAACACCAAAGAGGGCCTTCGAATAATTGTCGTATAAGAACGTGAACGCCTTTTGATTGCGCTGTCTTATAAGCTCAATAAGTTCTTCCTGGGTATATGTTTGCTTTTTTGACAATTACTTGTTTTATAAATAGACGATCAGATAAATAAAACCTTACACATAAATAAAGAAAAACAAAAATTAATATGGATAACAAGGAGCCAATAATTGGTTAAACAACTTTTAGGCAAAGTTGTTTAAAAGAGATACGTAAAAAAGTAAATGTTGGATTTGAGAAAATTCAGTAAGTAACGGGTTATTTGATCAGTTTTTTCCTGATAAAATAATCAACACTTATTTTGCCTGAGCCAAAGCACATTAAAGTAATAAGCATTAACATGTAATATAACGGGATCTCGTAACCATTTTCGCCCGCGGCAAAACCGTTTTCCCAATGAACTGTTTTAATGGCAACAAGCATGGTAATTATTAAAGGAAAACAAATGATACGCGTGCCTAAACCCAGGATCAATAAAAAAACGCCGGCCATTTCGGTGGTGGCTGCTAAATAGGCATTTAGTTTTGGCGCAAAAATACCCATGCCTTCAAACCACTCGGCAATGGCATTTATATCGGCCCATTTGTTTTTTGCAGGTTCCCAAAAGCCATAGGCCAAAATTAAGCGTAAAAATAATAAAGGAAGATCCTGTGCCTTGTTTAAAACAGAAACGTAACGTTTGTAAAGGTTTAGCATATTGTTATTTAATAAAGCCGAGAATAAACTGGCGGTGTTTTAGATCGTTAATAAAAGTAAGCGCGTGTTCTTTCAATAATTCAAAATTATTTATCTGAAATAAAGAGTCGGCTTCGGTTAAGATGGCCTGTAATGAACCGCCATTTTGTACCTGTTCTAAAATATACGCATATAGGATAGATAGGTCCATACATTGGATCCTGCCGCTTTCTTTTTCGCGGTACATCAGTAAAAAATAATCGCCGGCTTTGCCTTCCAGTTCTGTAGCGGCAAGCACATGCACAGGGTAATTGAACTTAACCAGTTTGTGTTCGGGATTTAATACCAATACATTATCCAGCCAGTTACCTTCAGAGGTGTATGACGGATACTGGATATCTTCCATGGTATGCATCTCCATTTCCAGCCATTCAAAATATAAAAGATCGTTTAAAAAGGGAATGTTTAATTTTGACTGAAGGTCTTTTTCAACGCAATATTCATAAAACTCTAAAGGCATGCGCCATACCTGTGGCGTTTTGCATTTATGCTCGGCGTAAAAATCGTACACTAATTTATCCCATATCTCATCCGGCAAGAAGCGGTACGTTATTGGATATGCGGTTTCGATGGTATCAATACCAATATTAAAAACCAGGCGGCGGTAATGATGGAGGTTCTCATCAATAATACCAATAAGCTCGGGTTTTATGCCTGTTTTACAGTATTCGGCCAGTTTGGATTGTTGTGCGTGCGTATCTTCTTTAAGCAATGGCATTTTCTTTCTTCCAGGTTTTTGAAACAATGGTTTCCATTCTTGTAATTTCGCCCTGCAATTCTTCCAGCTCGGGAATATTAAAATCGCGCTCCAGCAATACAGGTACAGGGTGCAACAACCCGGTAGTATATTCAAAAAGATCAAACACTTTATCTATCACAGCTTCGCCATGCGTATCAATAATTACAGTATCTGAAATTTGCTCATGGCCGGCCATGTGTATATAGCTTACCTTTTCGAGCGGTAATTTATTCATAAATGCCTTGGCATCGTATTTATGATTGAAGGAGTTAACGTATACATTATTTACATCCAGTAACATATTGCAACCCGATCCTTTAATAATTTCTGAAATAAAAGTTGCTTCATCCATTTCGGCGGCAACCGGTGTGTAGTAAGAAACATTTTCGATGGCCAAAGGCATCTCTAATATATCCTGTACCTGTTTAATGCGCGAAACAATGTGTTTCACTGCATCTTTTCTAAAAGGTATTGGTAAAAGATCATACAAATGTGCGTTATCGCATTTTGCATAACTTAAATGTTCAGAATAGATCTGTACATTATAGTGTTTAATGAATTTTTTTATTTTATGTAAGAACTCAAAGTCAAGATCATCCGGACTACCAATAGATAGTGACAATCCATGACAGGTAATGGGAAATCTTTCGGCGGCCTGGTCTAATTGTTTTTTCCAGAAGCCACCCATGCCTATCCAGTTTTCGGGCGCCAGTTCAATAAAAGCGGGTTTTAAAACCTCCGAAGCCAAAAGCTCTTCAGAAAAATCTTTTCTAAAGCCAATGCCAATATGTTTATTTCCTTTTAATTGCATAAGCAGAAAAAATCAACCCCTCTTTTTTGGAGAGGGGCTGAATTTATTTTGTTTAAATTATTTTGGAGTGTCAGTTTTTTTCTTTTCTCCACATTTACCTTCTCCGCATTTGCCATCTTTAGCTTTTTTCTCGCCGCATTTGCCATCTTTAGCTTTGTGCTCACCACATTTGCCATCTTTAGCTTTTGCATCTTTGTGCTCGCCACATTTACCATCTTTAGTTTTAGTATCAGTTTTAGTTGCGTCTTTTTTCTCGCCGCAATTTAATTCGATAGTTTTAACTAATGAAGTACGAACTTCACCGGCAGTTCCCAAACCGTTATAATTTAATAAACTGTTTGTGTTAGCTTTAACAACTGAAACACTTAATAAAGCACCTGCAATCATTGAGCAAGTAACTAATGTTGATTTTTTTTCCATTTTAGTTTTTAGTTTAAAGGTTTATATGAATTTACGTATTAATAGTCGAAATTGGTTTTGATTACTTACAAAATTTAAGGCAATTTTTTTAAATTTTTTGTAATTAGTTGATTTAGAGCCTCTTTTTTATTTGGAGGAAGTGTTAAAGCGTTTTTATTGTAAGATGCCCTGAAAAGCTGGTTTATCTTCTTGTTCTGAGCCACAAAAAAACGGCAATATTTACAAATCATTAAATGAAAATTAAGTAATACTTTTTCTGAAAGAGATAAAGTAGTATAATCTTTTTTGGTAGTAAGGTAAGTAGCATCTTTACACCCAAAGGTATACCATTTATGTGTATGTTCTTTTAGCTCTTCCATTACAGTTTTAACCAGTTTTTTTCAAGGCAGGCGCGCATTTGCAGCTTGGCCCGGTGTATGATCACCCAAAAGTTAGACGAACTGAGGTCTAATTCCTTACAAACATTTTTAGAATCGGCATCATCCAGCAGGCTCATGGTAAAGGCCGCCTTCCACTTTTGCGGCAATTGACCCAGGCAGCTTTCAAGGGTCTTATAAAATTCTTTGGTATCAAAATTTGTATCAGCCGCTTCCCAGTCTTTTGGTTTTGTAGCGCTATTCCAATGCCCGTTTGCTTCTTTATTAAAAAAATAATCGTACGACGGCGCCTCGTAAGTGCTTAGCTGCAGGGGCGATTCGTTACGGGTAGAGGCTTTTTTATAATGATCGATGATCTTATTTTTTAGGATACTTACCAGCCAGGTTTTTTCTGAAGCACTTCCGTTATAAGTATCTGCAGCTTTTAAGGCCGCTAAAAAACAATCCTGAACAAGGTCTTGCGCCAGCTCGTCGTTATTTACACGGTAATAGGCAAACTTATAGAGGTAATCCGAATACAGCTCTACCCACCGGGATGGGTTCAAAGTAGTTTGGGTATTTGGTTCTTTTTCCAATTATTTGTTAAAAGTAAAAAGAAAAATGGATATAATCCTTTGTAACAGAGCGTTTTTAACCAATAAATTAGTATCTTTGCGGCGCTTAAAAACAAAATATGTCTGAAATTAGAAACATTGCCATTATTGCCCACGTTGACCACGGTAAAACAACCTTAGTAGATAAGATCCTGCACCAGTGTAATTTATTTCGTGAAAACCAGGCAACCGGCGAATTGATCCTTGATAATAACGATTTGGAGCGTGAGCGCGGAATTACCATTCTTGCCAAAAACGTTTCCGTACAATATAAAGGAACCAAAATTAATATTATTGATACCCCGGGCCACGCCGATTTTGGCGGTGAAGTAGAGCGTGTTATGAACATGGCTGATGGTGTTATTCTTTTAGTGGATGCTTTTGAAGGGCCAATGCCGCAAACGCGTTTCGTGTTACAAAAGGCCATTGCTGCCGGCAAAAAAGCCATTTTGGTTATTAATAAAGTAGATAAGCCAAATTGCCGCCCCGAAGAGGTACACGATAACGTGTTTGACCTGTTCTTTAACCTTGATGCTACAGAAGAGCAACTGAACTTTCCAACGGTTTATGGTTCGAGTAAACAAGGCTGGATGGGCCCTGATTACAAAACACCTACAAAAGATATTACCTACTTACTGGATACTATTCTTGAAAACATTCCTACAGCGCCAAAACGCGAAGGAACCTTGCAGATCCAGATCACATCATTGGATTATTCATCTTTTATTGGCCGTATTGCCGTAGGTCGTATCTATCGCGGTATCATTAAAGAAAATATGCCTGTTAGCGTTGTAAAACGCGATGGCCGTATTCAGAAATCACGTATCAAAGAATTATTTATTTTCGACGGTTTGGGTAAAGCTAAAGTGACAGAGGCTGAGACCGGCGATATTTGTGCTTTTACAGGAATTGAAGGTTTTGAGATCGGTGATACTGTTTCTGATTTCGAAAATCCTGAGGCATTACCAAACATTAGTATTGATGAGCCTACCATGAGTATGTTATTTACCATTAACAACTCTCCGTTCTTTGGTAAAGATGGTAAATATGTTACATCGCGCCACTTACGCGATCGTTTATATAAAGAGTTAGAAAAGAACCTGGCCATGCGTGTTGAAGAAACATCATCGCCCGATTCTTATTTAGTGTTTGGCCGCGGTATCCTTCACTTATCGGTATTGATTGAAACTATGCGCCGCGAGGGGTATGAATTACAGTTAGGTCAGCCACAGGTTATCATTAAAGAGATCGATGGTGTTAAACATGAGCCGGTTGAGGTTTTAACGGTAGATGTACCGCAGGAATCGGCCAGTAAGGTAATTGACCTTGTTACACAACGTAAAGGTAATTTACTGATCATGGAACCAAAAGGAGATCTTACACATATTGAATTTGAAATTCCTTCGCGTGGTATCATTGGTTTACGTAATAACGTGTTAACTGCAACAGCAGGCGAGGCTATCATGGCACACCGCTTTAAAGCCTTCGAACCATGGAAGGGGCCTATCCCTAGCCGTATTGCAGGTGTATTGATAAGTAAAGATAAAGGTAATGCCGTTGCTTACTCTATTGATAAATTACAGGATCGCGGTAAATTCTTTGTTGAAGCCGGAGAAGAGATCTACCCAGGAATGATCATTGGCGAACACATTCGTCCGGATGACCTGGTAGTAAATATTTGTACAGAGAAACAATTAACCAATATGCGTGCTTCGGGTACCGATGAAAAAATGCGTATCGCACCAAAAATCAAATTTAGTTTGGAAGAGTCGATGGAATATATTCAGGGAGATGAGTATGTAGAGATCACACCTTCAAACATTCGTTTACGTAAAATTTACTTAGATGAGAATGAGCGTAAACGTAACTCTAAAAAACTGGAAGCTCAATAATTTAAAGGTTTATTGATGTTAAAAGGCACCGGAAATTTTCCGGTGCTTTTTTGTTTTAATTATAAACCTTTACGTGTTGAAACTCTCAAATCCTCGTTATTGCTGCTTTTTTTTGAAATAAACAATCTCCTGTTCAAATCAATTTTTCAACTTCCTTTAAAACCATATATGGATTAATAGCTTTACCATAAGTTATTTAATTTATTATATGGCCAAAAGAACTAGCAAGGCAAGTACCAGCGACAAAAAGATTTTTGTGCTAGATACCTCTGTCATTATTTACGATCACACAGCAATTAAAAATTTTGCAGAACATGATGTGGTTATTCCAATAACTGTTTTAGAAGAGTTGGATAATTTTAAGAAGGGAAACGACACCAAGAACTTTTCGGCCCGCGAATTTACAAGATACATCGATAAACTTAGTGGCAACAATACACTGCAGGAATGGACCTCCATAAACGGCCCAAATCGCGGTAAGTTCAAGATAGAGATGAATTTCTCTTCCAGGATAAATGCAGAAAGGATCTTTGCAGACAGGAAGGCTGATCACCGTATTTTAAATACAGCTTTATATACGGCAGAGCAACACCCTGACAGGAAAGTTATTTTGGTTACCAAAGACATTAACCTGCGCATAAAAGCAAAAAGTCTTAGCTTAAATGCCGAAGATTATGAAACAGGTAAAATAAAAACTGTTGATGAGCTATATACCGGTAACTCCGAAAACATTAAAGCCACCAGCGAGCAAATTGCCGCTATTTACAATACAGGCAGCGCAAAAGCAAAACCAATTTTAAAAGGCATAAAAAGTTTACCTAATCATTATTACATTTTAAAGAATGGTTCGCAAAGCGTTTTAACGCGCTATAACCAGGAAGAAGACACCCTTAACCGGGTTGTAAAAACCGCAGCCTTTGGTGTGATCCCAAAAAATGCAGAACAATCGTTTGCATTGGATGCGATTATGAATCCGGATATAAAACTGGTAAGTATACAAGGCGTTGCGGGTACAGGTAAAACATTATTATCGCTTGCGGGCGCTTTAGAATTAAGAAGAAATTATCACCAGATCTATTTAGCGCGCCCGATTGTACCGTTAAGCAATAAAGATATTGGTTATTTGCCCGGCGATGTAAACAGTAAATTAAACCCATATATGGAACCGCTTTGGGATAATCTAAAATACATTCGCAGTTGCTTTAGCGAAAAAGATAAAGAGCACAAACAAATTGCAGAGATGCTGGAGTCGCAAAAGCTGGTGGTTTGCCCGCTGGCATATATTCGCGGAAGAAGTCTAAGCAATGTATTCTTTATTGTAGACGAAGCACAGAACTTAACACCGCACGAAGTAAAAACAATTATTACCAGGGCAGGAGAGAATACGAAGATCGTTTTTACAGGTGATGTTAACCAGATCGATACACCTTACCTGGATGCGCAAAGTAACGGCTTAAGTTATTTAATAGAAAAAGTAAAAGGCCAAAAACTTTACGCACATATTACTTTAGAAAAAGGTGAGCGAAGTGAATTGGCTAATTTGGCGAATGATCTTTTATAATGGAAAATGTAAGATGTAAAAGGGAAAATGGATTTACATTTGCCATCTTCCCTCTTACATTTGCCATTAATTTGGCAATCCCAACACGGCCTGTATCATACCCAGGTCATCAAAGCTACGCGGTGTGGTATACTTTTTATATTTTAATTTTTCTAACGCTTTACCGGTTGCTTCACCCATGGCAATAATTTTTTGATGAGGATGTATCGTGTTCTTTTCAAAATACGATTCTACATTGCTTGGGCTTGTAAAGATCAAGATCTCATTTTCTGCAGGAATTTCTTCGCTATGTTTTAACGTGGCGTATACTTCGAGGTTAACAACGTTATCGCGTTTTACCATTTGCCATTGTATGCTTTGCATGCTGCCTCTTGCAATTGGAAATAATACACGGCCATTACCCACTTTACTGCTAAATTGTTTACCTACTAATTTTATATCGGTGCTTTGTCCAATAAAATCGGCACGCTTACCAAAGGCGCGTAATTCGGCGCTGGTAGAACTGCCAATACAACCAAATTTTACGCCTTCCCATAATTCCGGCTTTTGATTAAAGAAATAGCGCACAGCGTGCTTGCTGCTAAAAAAGATCCAATCTGTTTTTGGTAAAAATTTAATGGTAATTTGTTTAAACTCTATCAAACTTTTGCCATACAACTCAAAACCTAATTTGCCTAAAGCGGTTGGCAGGTATTCGCCTTCTTTAAATGTTTTGGTAATAAATATTTTTTTAGGGCTAACGGCGCGAATATGTTCATACATCCGGTCAACAAAACCATCTGTATCCAATGTGTCAAAATATAATTGTTTGGGTTGTTTATCCCAGGCATCGGCAATGCTTACCCAAACTTTAAAACGCAGGCGGTCTTCATCATCCATTTCGGTATCGCAATAGGCGCCAAACGGCATACTACAACCACCATCAAACATGTTTAACAACTGGCGCTCAATATTTATACGAATTAAAACGTCAAGGTCGCTAATGGTATCTATCACTTCTAAAAGATCGTTATCATCTTCGCGGGTTTGCCAGGCCAGTACACCTTGCGCGGGGGCTGGCACAAACTCTTCCGGATTTAATTTCTCAACGGTAAATTCATCCAGCTCAAGTTCCAAACGCTCTACGCCGGCAGTGGCAATTAAAATAGCATCGTAATTGCCTTCGCGCAATTTGTTGATACGTGTAGGTACATTGCCTCTAAGATCCTTAATTTGTATATCTGGCCTAAAAGCCAATAACTGTGATTTTCTTCTCGCCGAAGAAGTGCCCACTATTGCATTTTTCTTTAACCCGAATTTTAATTTATCGTCGGTTGCTTTATCATTGATGATCAGGATATCTGAAGGATCTTCACGCTTTGAAACGCCCGCTATCAATAATCCATCAGGGCTAACGGTAGGAAGATCCTTATGCGAATGCACGGCCAGGTCTATCTCTTTTTTTAACAGGGCCTCCTCCAGCTCTTTTGTAAAAAAGCCTTTCCCTTCCAGTTTATCAAAACCCTGGTCCCATTGCTGGGAGCGGTCTCCGGCAGTAGAAATAATTTTAATTTCTACCTGGTTCCCTTTTTCTTCCAATAAATTTTTAGTGTAATTGGCCTGCCATAATGCAAGCTCGCTGCCACGTGTGCCTATAATAATTTTTCTCACGGTGCAAAGATAAAAATAAATCAGATAAGTTAAAGGGCATTAGATCTTTAACCAATCTATAAAAGCATCTTTACGGCTCTTTGATAAAGGGATCTTTTGATCATTTATCATAATGATGATCTCCTGCTCTTTTAAATAACGCGATACTTTGTGAAGATTAATGATAAAAGAATTATGGATGCGCATAAAATTATTTTCTGTTGAGCAAAGTTGCGCGTCAAATTCTTTTAATGTTTTTGATGTTACGATCTTTCGACCACCATTTAAATATACTTGCGTATAGTTAGACATGGATTCCAAACATACAATTTCAGGAAGGTCGATCGATTCTACACCCGATTTTAAATTGATCACAATTTTTTTGCGATTATAAAAGTTGATGGTGTTTAATAATTTAGTGTAGTCAAATTCATTCTGCTTGGTTTCGTTTTCGGCAAAACGAATTTTTATTCTGTTTATAGCCAATTGCAGGTCTTTATAATCAATAGGTTTTAAAAGGTAATCAATAGCATTTATCTTTAAAGCTTTTAAAGCATATTCCTGGTGTGCGGTTGTAAAGATAAGGCTAAAATTTTTCCATTTTAGTTTTTCTAGCAATTCAAAGCCATTCATTTCGGGCATATTAATATCCAAAAAAACGATTTCGGGTTTGTAGTTCTCAATTAACTCAATGCCATCGGTCGCATGTGTGCATGTTGCAACGATCTTTACATCAGTAATATGTTTTTCAACCAGTATTTTTAAAGCGTTAATGCCTTTTTGTTCATCGTCAATTATTATTGCTCTAAAGGGTAGCATTGGATATTATTTGTTTAAAATGGGTAATGTAATTTTTACGATTGTTCCGGTGTTATCGGGTTTGTCTTCAATAACCAAACTACTGTTTAAGCGGTGGATCTTGTTTAAAAGCTCAAGCCTTTGTAAAACAAAGGCTGTTGCCAACGATTTTTTTTCAAGAAAACCTGCTTCGTTCTTTTTTCTCCCGGTACCGTTGTCTTCAATAATACAACTAATATATTTTTCCTGGTACAGAGAAAAACTGATGGATATTATTTTTTCGCCTTTTTTATTTAATAATCCATGCCATATAGCGTTTTCTATAAAAGGCTGCAGCATCATAATGGGGATAGTTATAGAAGAAACGGGCAAACTTTCTTCAATGCTTATAGTATAAATAATATTTTCTTCAAACCTAAGGTTTTCAATTTCGAGGTAACGCTCTAAAAGTTCTATCTCGAGTTCAAGCGAGATAGATTCGTGCATATTGCTATCTAATATCTTACGGATGATCTTGGAAAATTTGACCAGGTAATCACTGGCGTTGTCAATTTCGTTATTTAAAATAAAATTATGTAACGCGTTTAAGGAGTTAAACAAAAAATGCGGATTCATGGAAGCGCGGTTAACGCGCAGTTCAGTCTCTAATAATTTATTTTGAAGTTCAAGATGTTGTTTTTCTTTTAAGATTCCCTTTTTTAGCTGGTGTTTAATTAAAAAGTAAAGAAGAATGATAATAATAATAAGGATCAAACCCTCAAGCAACCAATTTAAAATGGTAGAATTTTTATTTGGATTTGGCGTGTTGAATAATTCCTGTACTTCATCTTCAGTTAAAACTTTGTCATAAAATTCAATGTCGTCAACATCCGCTTTTAAATAGCGTTCGTTTTTTTTGCTCCCGGTATTGCCAATTAAAACAGAATCGGTGAGCAGGAAGCGGGTTTCAAATTTTTTTGGGAGCCTGCTTTGTAATTTACCATCTAAATATAACACAGATGTGTTAAAATCATAAGTTACCACTATTTGATGCCACTTGTTTTGCTTAAATATACTGGTAAAATGATTTACCTGGAGTGTTGAATCCTTTGTTGTGGAAAAAGCTACTTTTTTGGTATCAAGCTCATAATGGATTGAAAACGCTTCGTAAAAATCGGCCGAGGTATCGCAGCGTGTGATGAGGATGGGGTTAATGCGAATGCCTTTACCCGCCCAAACCGCGTTTTCGATCTTTATCCACAAAACAATACTGCCGGTTTTAGGTTTAACCTTGTTTGAGTTGCCGAGGTTAATGTAACTATCTGCATTACCCGAAAGAAAAACAGCATGGTTTGCATTTCCAAATCTGTCTTCGGTATAACTTGCGCCAACCAGTTTTATCTTTTGCCTGCTGATTTCATCTTCACTATCGGCATTATTGAATGAGAACCTTGCAATTGGCCGTGTTGCCAATTGCGCATGTGTATAGAAAGCACTTGTATTGAGTAGCAAAAAAAGGCAGGTATAATTTATAATAGCTCTCAATCTTGGATTTTTAATACCTGCAAGATAAGGATTAAACCAGTTACTGATCGAATGCAAAACAATCAATTACTCAATAAACCTTACCACTTATAAAGCGGATGTAACAATTCTTTATAAAATTTAATAGAAGACGCAGTTTAAAGGTTTAATAGATTGTGTTTTTTACGATTGATAAATTACTATTTCGTCCAAAAAACTAACTGCCGGCATCTATATTTACTCAGTAATGGCCGATGATAAAATTTTAGATTCAAAAAGAATGGTAGTTGCAAATAAATAATACCAATATGAGTAAAAAAGTCTTCCAAAATATTTTGGAAGACTTTTTTGTTTATAGGAATTTAAATATTCAGCCAATTAAAAAACTCTTCTTTACGGCCTTTTGATAAAGGGATCTTTTGGTTGTTTAAAAGAATGATCTCCTCGGTATCTTTTAAATAACGCGAAATTTTTCGGGAGTTAATGATAAATGAGTTATGGATCCTGATAAAACGAAAACTCTCGTTGCATAACTGGCTTTCGAATTCTTTTAAGGTTTTTGGCGTTAAGTGCGAGATGTTGCTGTCAAGATATATTTGCGTGTAATTGGATTTTGATTCCAGGTAATCGATCTCAGAAACATTGATCTTTTCTAAACCGTTTTTTGTAGTTACAAATATCGTTTTTGAAAGTTGATCGGGGCTTGGCGTTAAATGCGAATAATCGATCTTTTGATCAATGATCTTTGTTTTTATTTTTTCGATAGCTGCGCAAAGGTCGTTATAATCTATTGGTTTTAAAAGATAATCGGCGGCATTATTTTTTAAAGCCTTTAAGCCATATTCCTGATGGGCGGTTGTGAAGATAAGGTGAAAATTTTTCCATTTCAGTTTTTCGAGCATTTCAAAGCCATCCATTTCGGGCATGCTAATATCCAAAAAAACAATATCAGGCACGTAGTCCTCAATCATTTCAATGGCTTCGCTGGCGCGGGTTGTCTGCGCAATTACTTTTACATCTTTTACGTGCTCGCCGATAAGTAATTTTAAAGTTTCAATTCCTATTTCCTCATCGTCAATTATTATTGCTCTTAAGCGCATATTTTATTTATTTAAAATTGGTAAGATGATCTTTACAATGGTGCCTGTATGGTTTTCTTTATCTATAATAGTTAGGCTACAATTTAAATTATGGATCTTGTTCAACAGCTCCAAACGTTGATGCACAAAACCGGTGGCCAAAGATTTTTTTTCAAGGCTGTTTGGTTCTTTCTTTTTTCTACCGGTGCCGTTATCTTCAATAATGCATTCAATATATCTTGTTTCGAACAACGAAAAAGAAACAGTAATTATTTTTTCACCTTTTTTTTCACGCAGGCCGTGCCAAACAGAATTTTCAACAAACGGCTGCACCATCATTATCGGAATAAAAGCAGTTGATGGAATGATTTTAGGATCAACATGCAGATCGAAATGTATACTTTCTTTAAATCGCAGGCCTTCGATCTCAAGATAAGAATGTATTAGATCCAATTCGTGTTCAAGAGAAATCGTATCAGACATATTGCTTTCGAGTATTTTTCTGATGAGCTTAGAGAATTTTACAAGATAATTACTGGCAATATCCTTTTTATCGGTTAAAATGTAGTGATTTAAGGTGTTTAATGAATTAAAGATAAAATGTGGATTCATTAGTGCTCGGTTAATCCGCAATTCATTCTCTAATAATATATTTGTAAGTTCCAACCGCTGTTTTCCTTTTCGCACGGTAACTTTAATATAATATCTTACAGAAAAAAAAGTAGTTGCCAATAATAAAAGGACAGCGATAAAAATAAAGACCTTATTTAATAAGAGCGTATTTTTATTTGGATTTGGCGCATTATATAATTCTAAAACATCCTGCTGATTTAAGATCTTATCGTAATACTCAATATCATCAACCAGGCCGTTAAAATATCTTTCATTTTTTTTGTTACCGGTTACGCCAATTAATACCGAGTCGGCTTCGCAAAAAGCGGTTTCAAAATTCTTGGCAAATGTTCCCTGTAGATCACCATCAATATAAAATTTAAGATAGGCATCGGTATAAGCTATAACAAGATGTTGCCAGGTATTATGCTTAATCTCTTTCTTGCTGAAAACACCAATATCCTTTGTAGAATCTTTGGCGCAAACAAAAGCGAGTTTTTTTGTATCTAACATATAGTAGATAGCATACGATTCATAAAAATCGTCGAGCTTTGTAGATTTTGTAATAAGTAAAGGATTTATTTTTACTCCCTTGCCTGACCACATGGCGTGCTCTAATTTAAACCACAAAGAAATAGTGCCCGTTTTATTTTTCAGGCGTTTATCTGTTCCAAGGTTAATGTAACTTCTGGGATTGCCCGAACAAAATATGGCGTGGTTTTCGTTACCAAACCTATCGGCCGCGTAATTAGTGCCTTCAAATTTTGCTTTCAGGTTGCTTACTTCATCAGTATTACTTTTATTATTAAAAGAAAATTTAGCAATAGGGCTTGGGCATGTTTGGCTGATGGAAGACAAGCAAATAAGCAGAAGGTAAATAAGAGAAAATAATATTTTTTTGTTCAGTTTCATTTCGCTTAAATATACCAGCAATGTTAAGAAATAAAAAACTAAATATTTGCACACAGGTGAATTTAACTACTCACAAAACTATACCACTTATATAAAAATAATAACAAAGCAGCCGTAAATTATTTAATAAAAAGTGTACTACGTAGTTTTTTCAACTCAATCAAATTGGTACTTTAAAAATAAACTGGCAATTTTTTTGCGGTGAATAGTATTATAAAAATCTGCAGGTCCTTATCAAAATATTTTTTACCCCAGAGTTAAAATAACACGAGGTGATGAAGTAGTAACGAGAATAAAAACAGAAGCGGTTATTTGAGTCAAGAGCACCAAATCATTTGCCCAAAAATAATTTATCCAAATTATTTTTCAGGTTCCTCAACTTAATTCTTCGAATTCAAATAAGACACCATACAAATCTTAGAAAAAGGTTTCAATTTATTGACTATATTTATAAATTAAACCAACTTTTTATGAAAAGAATCATCGCATTTATTTTATGCGCTTATTGCTTAACCTCGTTAGCACAAGTTCCAGCCTATGTTCCAACAAATGGCCTGGTTGGCTACTGGCCATTTAATAATAACGCTAACGATCAAAGTATAAATAATAATAACGGCACCGTAAACGGTGCGTTACCAACCACCGATAGGTTCTCAAACCCAAACGCCGCTTATAATTTTAACGGTACGTCTGACTATATAAGCGTTGCCGATAATCCTTCCTTATCTGGTTTTAACGATATGTCTATTTCATTTTGGGTTAAAATAAATCAGTTTTCTGGTATACAAGCCGTGGTATCAAAATGGTTTTATACCCTAAATTGCGGTTCTAATACCGATAACTATACAACAGCTTTCGCCGGTAACACCATAAATTTTGCAACAAATAATAACAATGGTTCGGGTTTTTCTTCAACGCAAACTTTTACCACTTCCGACCTTAATGTTTGGAAGCATTTTGCTTTTATAAGTAAAGCAACCCAGGGACAATATATTTACGTTAATGGTGTCTTATCAGGTTCAACGGCTCTTACAGGATCTGTTTGCAATTCTACAAACCCTTTAATTTTTGGGGCTGCTATTTCAACGTTTCGTTTTTTTGGAGGAGGTCTTGATGATATTGGCATCTGGAACAGGGCCTTAACACCTTGCGAAATAACCCAACTATATAACAGTGGTGCCGGGGCAAGTACCATAAGCAGTTCAAGTAACAGTATTTGCGCTGGCAGCTCGGTTACATTAACAGCCAATAGCAGTGGTGCTACAAATTATTTGTGGAACACGTCTGCAACATCATCGGCAATTGTTGTTAGCCCTTCAGTTACAACGATCTATACAGTAAGCGCAACAAATACCGTTACCGGCTGTTCTTACACAGCGGCAATTACACAAAGCGTAAGCCCTGTTAACCTGAACATAACTTCTTCAAATAGTATAACCTGTTCGGGTAATGCCGCAACGCTAACTGCAAACGGAAATTCTACCAGTTATTTTTGGAACACTTCTGCAACCACATCAGTAATTGCAGTTAGCCCAACAGTTACAACGTCGTATACTGTTTTTGGAACCAATGCGGTAAGTGGCTGTACCGCCAGTGCTGCAATAACGCAAAGTGTTGCTACACTTAATTTAAGCACAACAACTTCAAACAGTTTGATCTGCCCCGGCAATCCGGCCACACTTACAGTAAATGGAAACGCAACAAGTTATTTTTGGAATACCTCGGCAACCGCTTCGGTAATTGTGGTTAACCCTACCGTTACTACTACCTATACCGTTTTTGCAACAAATGCTGTAACAGGATGCACGGCTACTGCAGTTATAATGCAAAATGTTTCCTTATGCACGGGTTTAAAAAATAGTATAATGGATAACGAAATAGAAATATATCCAAATCCAACAAGCGGTATTGTTTTTTTAGATATGATAGATGAAACCACAGAAATTGAAGTAACCAACAGCCTGGGAAAAGTAATTTATAAGAATAAAACTGCAAGTAATAAACAGGAGGTGGATCTGAGCAGGCAAATTAACGGCGTTTATTTTATAAAACTTAAAACGGCGAATGGTACAGTTATTAAAAAGATAATCAAAGAGTAGCTTTCGTCTTTTAAAAACAAAAAAGCCGCTTCATTTGAAGCGGCTTTTTCTTTTTACATATACACAACAAAATTATTCGTTTGGTTTTAGCAGTAATTCTTTTGCGGTTTTAATGGCCACAGCGTTGTATTTTTTTTCTACATAAGAAAGTACTTTTTCCAATACCTCTTTACTGTTTGGATCGAGTAAATTAATTTCTTTGGCAAATACTTCGTTAATGGCGAGATCTTTAATGGCTTTTACCTGGCGCGGTATTTCGCCAAAGGCCAGTTCAACACGACGCTCTTTATGTAACCACCTAAACTGTTCGGTTTTATTCTTAATGATCTGTTCGCATTTATCGATCTCTTTTTTACGCAATTGCAAATTGGCCTCGGCCTGCACTTTTAAAGAGTTAATATCAATATAACGTACCAGTTTATCTTTAGCCACTTCTTCTTCTACATTGGCTGGTAAGGCCAGGTCTATAATTACTTTTTTGGAAGTTTCGTTATTGTTCAGTTTATCAAAGATAGTTTTGGTTATTAACGGTTCGCTGCTTGCCGTACAAACAAATAAAACATCAAACCCTTCTTTAAAATCAGCCAGTGCTTTTAATTCAAAAGCCTTACCTTTTACAATGGCTGCCAGCTTTTTTCCATTTTCCAGCGAGCGGTTAAATACCGTAAAATTGGCAAACTTGTGCTTTTGCATGTAGGTGGCCAAAACGGTGTTTGTTTCGCCGCTGCCAACAAACACAATACGCGCGTCGTTCTTAATACCCATATCCCTCAATTGCCTGTAGGCTAAAGAGGCAACAGAAACAGGGTTTTTTGCAATATCCGTATTGGTGTAAACATCCTTTGCTGTTTCAATAGTTTGTTTGGTTAACAGGCGAATAAAGTCCCCGGTCAGTCCTAACATATTACAAAAGTCGTAAGCTTTTCTTACCTGTGTAATGATCTCTCTTTCGCCAACTACTAAAGAATCTAAAGATGACGCCACTTTTAAAATATGCTCCACGGCCTCGTCTCCGGCATAAACTTCTGCATTTTCAGAAAGTGAGTTTGCTTCAATATTATTTAAACGGCTATTCAAAAATAACACCAGTTCTTTAATAAAAACGGCGTTTAATTCCTGTTGCGTGGTAACAAAAAGTTCAACACGATTGCAAGTGCTTAAAAATAGAAATTCGTCAAAGCCAAAATTTAATTTTACGGCGCCTAAAACGGTGGTTTGCTCGTCCTGGTTTAAATGCAATTTCCCGATCAGGTCGAAAGGCAAATTTTTGTGAGTAAAAGCTATTATTTTAAAGGAGTCCAAATCTATACCACAAAGATGGTATATAAATGACATTCATTTGTCATAAAAATGTCATTTTTTAATGCAAAAGCCGCTTTGCCTTTACATTTTATATGATTTTAATCATCTGTAGGATCTGGCGCAGTAGTTGGTTTTGCTTTTTTAGCCTTTATTTTAGCAGGCCACAAAACATTGATCAATTCGTTATGAACAGAGATCATACTTTTGCTAATACCATTAATGATGGTAACGTTCTCGTTTGATGCGTTTTTCCAGGTTCTTTTCACTTCTTCATAAGTGCCATCGCTCAATAAAAGATAAAATTTAGTAACTTTTCCTTTTATTACTTCTGCTTTACCGTTATGGCAGGTAGCTTTAGCGCCCTGGCGGTTGGTAATGATCACGTCTTCGTAAACACCGTCTTTTACCTCATCTGCACCCCTGTCTTCAAATTTTGCGGCCCATTTGTTATAACAATTCAATTCTACAGATTTTTCTTGTGCAAAATTAGTTAACGTAAAAAAAAGCGACGCTGCAAGTAGTATGTTTTTCATTTTTGGGATAATAATTTAACCAAACCTACAAAAAAAATTAAAAACTCAAAAATTAAATGTTAGAATTATTGGCTAACTTGCATTTATGTTGGTGAAAACATTTGGGTACGCGGTGCAAGGCATTAGCGCCACAAAAGTTACTGTTGAGGTGAGTATTGGCACGGGAATAAATTTTTACCTTGTAGGATTGCCCGATAGCGCTGTAAAAGAGAGCCATCAGCGTATTGATACAGCTTTAAAGCAAATTGGCCACAAAATTCCGGGCAAGCAAATTACGGTTAATATGGCCCCGGCCGATATCCGTAAAGAGGGCTCGGCCTACGATCTAACCATTGCCCTGGGTATTTTAGCCGCCAGCGAACAAATTCTTTCCGAAACTATAAATGATTATGTGATCATGGGCGAACTGGCGCTGGATGGCGAGATCCGGCCAATTAAGGGAGCTTTGCCCATTGCCATCCAGGCCAAAAAAGAGGGGTTTAAAGGTATTATCCTGCCACCGGCCAATTCGGCCGAAGCTGCTGTTGTAGATGGGCTTGAGGTATTGTATGCCAATAATATCAAACAGGTAATAGATTTTTTTAATACCGGCGAACCGCTGCCAAAAGCGGAAATAAATTTAAATACCGCTTTTTTAAACCAGCTCGAAAATATCGAATTTGATTTTTCGGATGTAAAAGGCCAGGAAAATATTAAACGCGCTCTCGAAATTGCAGCGGCGGGCGGCCATAACGCTATACTGATAGGCCCGCCGGGTGCCGGTAAAACCATGCTAAGTAAACGTTTACCAAGTATCTTGCCGCCACTTACCATTAACGAAGCACTCGAAACAACCAAGATCCACAGTGTGGCCGGTAAAACAGGTAAAGGTGGCGCCGGTTTGGTAACGCAGCGTCCTTTTCGCAGCCCTCACCATACAATTAGCGATGTGGCTTTGGTTGGCGGTGGTAATAATCCACAGCCCGGCGAAATTAGCCTGGCGCACAACGGCGTTTTATTTTTAGACGAGTTGCCCGAGTTTAAAAGAACGGTGCTTGAGGTAATGCGCCAACCGTTAGAAGACAGAGTTGTAAATATTAGCCGTGCAAAATTCAGTGTAGATTATCCTGCGAGCTTTATGCTCATTGCCAGTATGAATCCCTGCCCCTGCGGTTACTACAACCATCCCGAAAAAGAATGTGTATGCGCCCCGGGCATTGTACAAAAATATTTAAATAAGATCAGCGGGCCTCTATTAGACAGGATCGATCTTCATATCGAAGTAACACCGGTACCTTTCAGCGAATTAAGCAAGCAATCTGCAACCGAGGCCAGTAAAGAAATAAGGCAGCGTGTTATTGATGCGCGCCTGATTCAAAGTAACCGTTTTGCCGACGATGAAAAGATACATTGCAATGCGCAAATGCGTACCAAAGATCTTAAGACCCATTGCGAATTAAATGATACAGGCAACGCGCTTTTAAAAAATGCAATGGAACGCCTTGGCCTTAGCGCAAGGGCTTACGACAGGATCTTAAAAGTAGCACGCACCATTGCCGACCTTGATAATTCAAAAAATATAGAAACCAACCATATTGCCGAAGCCATTCAATACAGAAGTCTTGACAGGGAAGGTTGGGCAGGATAGGATATTTTGAAGAAGATCATACAACATATTTGTTTTTTTCTGTTTTTGCTTCCCGTACTTTTTAAAGCAGAAACCGATCCCGTAATTTTTAAAGATGTAACCGATCCAAAAATATTTTTAGAACAATTTAATAAGGCCGATCTTAAAAATAAGGTACGTCTTATGGCCTCAGTTTCGTTTGCAGATATAAAAGATATTTACCCGCAAATAAAAGACACACTCGAAAAAGTAAAACGCCTTGTTTATTTAAAATCGCAAAGCAAAGAAGCTAAATTTTTACTCGATAAAATTGAAGCGGATATTGAACTTTATAACCAAAACTATACAAAAGCTATTTTTATTTTAGAGAATAGTTTGCGCAAACACGCCTCAAATATCCAGGATTCGCTGCGTTGTTATTCTATGCTAAAGAATGCCTTCATAAAGATCCGCGATTTTAATAAAGCTTTTGAGGTACACCATTACATGGAAATGAAATGGAACCGGAAAAGCGATTCGGTGAGAATTGAATTTGGGCAGCCCAAAAGCACACTGTATAATATGATAGGGTTAACAGACCTTGCCATTCGCGAATTAAGGATCGAAAAAAAAGATATTTCGAAGAACGATACCGATGCGTATTTGAATTTATATAACAACATTGGCGTTTTTTATAACAGGAGCAAAAATTCAGATAGCGCAGAAGTGTACTTTTTAAAAGCAAAAAAACTACTGGCGCAAAAAAAAATAAGTAAAGAAAGCGAAACCTTTTATAAATATTTTCAATCGTTAATTGATGGTAATTTAGCGTTGAGCTATTTTAACGAAGGCAACGTTAAAGAAGCCATACCGCTTTTAAAGGTAGATGTTTATTATAGTTTAAAAGTGCTTAATTACGAAAGTGCCTTTAACAGCTATAATTTATTAACGCAGTGCTGCATCGATCTGAAACAAAATAGCCTTGCAAAAAGATATTTAGATTCGGCGCAGGTACTATTGAATGAAAGAATTAAAGGCATAGGCCCAAAACTCAAATTCCTTCTTACCAGTGCTAATTATTATAATTCAGTTAACGAATTCAACAGATCAAACCAGATCTATAAGCAGTATTTAAATATAAATGATAGTTTTCAGTTATTAGAGAATGAAAGACAGATCCATAACCAGGGCGTTGCCATAAGTATAGAAAAGGCAGAGATGGAACTGAACGAAAAAGACAGGTTAATTGAACTGAATAAGTTTGAAGATGCTAAGCAAAGATCCTTTCGCGCTTATACGATAGCCGGGCTTATTATATTAGGCACCGTTATTGTATTTTTGATCTTAAACAACCGCAATTCACGGAAACGCGAAGAACAGTTATCATTAAAGAACAGGCAGATCAGTTCGCAGAATATGCTAATTGAAAACTCATTACGCGAAAAAGAAGCCTTAATAAAAGAGATCCATCACCGTGTAAAAAATAATTTACAGATCATATCCAGTATGCTTAGCCTGCAAATGGGCAAAGTGATAGATAAGAACACAGAAACCATTTTAAAAGACGCGCAGCAACGGATAAATGCCATTTCACTAACGCACCAAATGTTGTACCAAAAAGACAACATCTCTGCCATTAGCCTTGCAGATTATGTTGAGAATTTAGTGAGCCAGATCGAGGTAACTATTTTTTCGAGCAATATCGAGCTGGTAACATCCATTGCATTGCAAAACCGAAAAATAAATATAGATACTGCAGTGCCGTTAGGCTTAATGATCAACGAAATATTGACCAACGCATACAAACATGCTTTTTCCGAAACAGAAAAAGGCCGTGTATCTGTAACACTTATCGACACCATCGAAGGCTGCACCTTAAAGATCAGCGATAACGGAAGGGGATTACCGGAAAATTTTGAAAATTTAAATCAAAAATCAATGGGCATTGAATTGATATATATATTAGCAGAACAATTGGATGCCAAATTGAAAATTGAAAAAACAAATGGAACTACTTTTGTAATAGAAATGAAACTTTAAAAAAACCTAATTGAAAGAAGCAAATCAAATACTCCTCGATCTTAAGCGCCGAATTATTAAACCCATTTATTTTTTATCGGGCGAAGAACCCTATTATATTGACCTGATAAGCGATTATATTGAGAATAATATTTTGGATGAAGCCGACAGGGAGTTCAATCAAAATGTGGTGTATGGAAAAGATATTGATTTTGTGAGCATACTTGGCCTTGCAAAACAATTTCCTATGATGAGCGAATACCAGGTGGTAATTGTAAAAGAGGCGCAAAACATTAAAGAACTTAATAAAAGCGCCGGCGGAGACGAAAGCCCTGCCTCAACGAAGAACAACCCTAACTCCGCCATACAACAATTCGTTAACTATATTGCCAACCCTCAACCAACTACTATTTTGGTATTTTGTTTTAAATACAAAACCATTGATAAACGAAGCGCCATAGCAAAAGCATTACAAAAACAAGCTGTTTATTTTGAATCGTCAAAGTTGTATGATAACCAGGTGCCGGAATGGATAAACAATTATGTAAAAGAAATTAATTATACCATTGCGCCAAAAGCAACCTTTTTGCTTGCCGAGTTTTTAGGTAACGACCTTAGTAAAATAACCAACGAAATAAATAAGCTAGTAATTTCTTTACCAAAAGGTAACGAAATAACGGCAGAGCTGGTGCAGGATAATATTGGTATTAGTAAAGATTTTAATGTGTTTGAATTGCAGGATGCGCTTGCAAAAAAAGACGTTTTAAAAGCCAACCGTATTATAAATTATTTTGCGTTTAACGAAAAAGAACACCCCGCTGTAATGATCTTAAGCTCGTTATACGGGTATTTTAGCAAGATCTTAAAATATCATTTTTTACCAGATAAAAGTAAATTTGCCGCCGCCGGGGCATTAGGGGTTAACCCTTTTTTTGTGGATGGGTACGCTAAAGCAGCACAAAACTATAATACCGCAAAACTAAAACACATTTTTTCATACTTAAAAGAATGCGATCTTAAGTGTAAGGGCGTTGATAACCCAAGTATCGAAAACGGCGAATTATTAAAAGAGCTGGTATTTAAGATCCTGCATTGATATTTAATTGTTAGTTAGTTACATTTTCACTCTTCCATTTTCCAGCCCTAAATTAAGAAGGTTACCTTTTTCGGTATCGGGTATAAATAATAAAATCAATTAACCTATGAACAATTTAAAAAATTGTTCCGGCAAAAGCGAGGCTTTTGTTGGAGCGGGATTTGCATTGCCCGGAAATTCGGGAATTAAAATTTTAATGTTCTTGATTGGCTCTTCATTTTTGTTTAGTTGCGGTTCATCGGCCGAAAGAATGGAAGAGATGGAGAAGGCCAGGGCTGCAGTTACGAACGAAGCCGTTGCCGATTCAGTCTCTGCCTATACCAAAGGTATTGCTACCGATACCATTAATGGCGTTACGCATAACTTCATCCGTAAGGCTGATCTTAAATTTAAAGTGCAGGATGTGATCAACTCCAGCAATAAGATCGAAGATATTGTTACAGGATATGGCGGCTATATTTCTTCGAGCCAATTAACCTCCAATAAAAATTACACACAATCCACGCAAATAAATAAAGATTCGATTCTTGAACAAACGTTTTTTACAACCGTAAACTATATCACATTACGTGTTCCAAATCAAAAATTAGATACAGTGTTAAGGCAAATAAGTGACCTTGCTTTATTCATTGATTTCAGGAACTTACATTCTGACGATGTAAAGATGAAATTGTTTGCCAATAAACTTGCCGAAAACCGCTATAATAATTATAATAACAAACTTCAGCAAAAAGCAGAAAGGGTTACTACAAAACAAGCTCAGGTTTTAAGTACCGAAGAAAATATTTTGGATAAACAAACCCTTGCCGATAACAAAAGAATTGAATCTTACGAATTAGCCGACCAGGTAAATTATAGTACCATTAATTTAGAAACCTACCAGGCACAAACAGTTATGAAACAATTGTTGCCCGTGCAACAAACGGTAGAGCCATATGAACCGTCGTTTTTAAACAAACTCGGAGCCGCAATTGCAAATGGTTTTCAAATATTAAAGAATTTTGTGCTTGGCCTTGTAAGCATTTGGGGAGTATTATTGATACTTGTTGCAGCAGGTTTTGGTATAAAATGGTTTGTTATTTATATTAATAAAAAAGCCAAAACTGCATAAAAAATAAAAAGCCGGAATATTATCCGGCTTTTTATTTATAACATTTATTTTAGTTTGAGAGGGATCAATTATCAATTTCTATGTATTCAAATTTAAGTCCGGTAATTTCTTCTAAAATAACGCCCGAATCTTTTAACTCTTCATCTTCAAACAGCCAGCGAATGGTTGTTTTTTCAGATGATTTGGTGGTTCCCGAAAAAAGATTTAATAATGCTTTTGAAGAGCCCGAATTAAAATATTCTAAAAAAACCTCAATTATAAGAGACCGGTGCAATGTTTGAAACTCGGCCAGTTTTTTCATGATACTTTCAAAAAAATTTCTTGGGTTGGCTGGTGTGCAAATGCCACTTATCTTTAAAATGCCTTCCTGCACATTAAACTCTACCCGTGGAGTATCCATTGTGGCTTCTATAATAAGATCTTTCATTTTTAAACGCTCATCGATTTATTAATAAGAACATCCAGGTTAAAAGAAAAACAATCTTCGGCAATGCTTTGCATGTGAAATTTTACGTTTTGGTTAGAGCGGTAAACTATCTCCAACAAACCCAGCCCGGCATTTCCCTGTTCGGTTAAAGCCGAGTTTTTAAATGCCTCTTTGTAATAATCTCTAAAAGTATCTTTATCGATCTTTACAAACTCATTTAATTTGTTCTCTATATTTTGTTTTGACGCCTTGGTAACAAGATTTCCCGAAAGAATATTCAACGTTTTATCATTTGTGCCAATTATAAAATAGGGTAGGTCTGTATTGTTTGTACTTTGATGCTTTGTAATGTTCTGAAGCATTTCGGTACATATTATCTTTGTTTTTGTAATAATGTTTGGTTGAAATTTTTCTAACTGAAGTTTTTTCTCGATTAATTTAACGGCAGATACAACCATGGCCTGATCAAACTGACCATAAATTACCAAAAGATAATCTTTGATATTTTCTCTTTCGGTGATTTGTTTTAATAAGGGTTTTATTTTTGGATCGTTGATCATACGCTAAATTTAATATTTATTTTTCAATTTTCCGCATCTAATGCGGGTTATCGGATAGTTTCAAAAATAAAATCAATTTTAGCGCTGTACTCCAGATCTTTTCCAAGCTCAAGATTATCCTCATCGTCTTCCATATACCGCCAAACAATAGAGGCATTGTTGCCGCTGTTTTTAATAGAGGCGATCCTGCGTGATATATCGATAAGCGAGCGCGAAGAAGAAGTGTTAATATACTCAATTTCAAAAACCAGCCTGGTGTGCGCGGGAAGACAGGTTTTAAGTTCTTCGAGCCACTCGGTAACCGGGGCATAAAATCTGGCAACGTTTTCGGGTATTGAAACGCCTTTTATTAAAAGATCGCCCGATGTTTTAAATACAATTTCAGGAGTTTCGTCTGTACTGTTAATAATAAGATCTGTCATCTTGTTTGTTTTAGTTTGTTTTTATTTTAAATCCTAATATGGTAATATCGTCTGTTTGAGGATAATTACCAATATGTTTTTCAAGTTCGTTTTCAAGTATGGTTTCCTGTTCAGAGGGTAATAAATGCTGAATGTTATTTAAAATATCAATGGTTCTTTTTTTAGAAAGCCGTTTGTATTTTTCTCCGCCCAGTTGATCCTGGTAACCATCGGTGGCCATAAAAAACACTTCGCCACCGGTAACATCAATTTCAACATCTTCAAACGGCGGACTATCCTGCCTGTAATCGCCTATTGATTTTACCTGGCCGCGAATATAAAATTCCTGTTTATCAATAAAATAAACAAGGCCTAAGCCCGAACCTGAATAAATTAATTTTTTGGTTTTCTTTTCGTAGGCGCAAAGCGCAATTTCCATCCCATCTCTTACAAGACTGTCTTTTTTTACATTAAGCGAATTAAACAGGTTCTCATCCAGTTTTGTAAGTATTTCTGCCGGCGAAATTAGTTTTTCGGCAGTAATGATCTGGTCAAGGATCTTGCTGCCTATTAACGTTAAAAAAGAGCCGGGTACCCCATGCCCGGTGCAATCGGCAACAGCAATAAAGGCATGTGTATCTGTTTCTGTGGCCCAGTAAAAGTCGCCGCTAACAATATCTCTTGGCTTAAACAATAAACAAACGTCTTTTAAAACCGGTAGTAATGTTTTTATATTGGGTAGTATGGTGTTTTGAATATTTTTGGCATACATCAGGCTTTCTGTGTTGTCTTTGTTTTTTTCAAGTAAGGCGTTCTTCAGATTTAATTGTTGAAGGGCCACTGATAACAAGGATGAAAAACTTTGAAGATTTTCAATTTCAGATTCGTTTAATTCGAACAAACGGTCAAAGCCAATATTTAATGTTCCCGTAAGCGCGTTGTTAGCCATAATAGGAAGAATGATGTATGATCGGGCGTTATCTGTTCTGATCAGGGCCTCGTCTGAGCTCGATTTTTGTTCAGAATTTAAAAGATCGCGTTCAACAAATATATTGCCCGATCTTACGGCATCAAAACTTTTAAAATCCTTTACGTTGTAGCGCACCTTTTCGGTAGTTGATCCGTTAAACAAATAGCCCGAAAGGTTTTGTTTCTTTTCATCAAGCGATAGCAATGAAATTCTAACACAGTTGTTGATGTTTGATTTTATAAAACCAAGTGTTTCTCTTGTAATTTCTTCTATGTCGGCGGCGTTGATTAATTTTTCTTTTAAGGTATTTTGAAATTCAAGTTCAAGAGAATAACGTTTTAGTTCATTTTTATCTTTTATTTTTTCAGTAATGTCGGTTATTACTTCAATTTGCTGAATGCTTTTGCCGTTATTTGCGGTGATAACGGTACTGTTAAGCTCTATCCATAATTTCTTTTTTGTAACATAAGTGTAAACCTCAAATTCTTTTTGAAAATTAGTTCCATTATCTTTTTCTATCTGATCCAATAACTGGTCTTCGCTCTTATCTACAAAAAGATCGCGCGGCCGTTTTCCAACCAGGTCTTTCAATTCTATCTCAAAAAGCTCAAGATAACTTTGGTTGGCCCAAATGGTTTTACCCTGCTCGTCGGCAATCAGTATACCGTTAGTGGTTTTTTCAGCTACCAGGGATAACTGCCTGATCTCATTTTCTGCTTCTTTATGTTCGGTAATATCCCTGCAGATGCCCGAATTTCTTATAAGGATACCGTTTTGGTCTCTTATGGCAAACGATTTTTCATTGATCCATCTAAGTGTATCGCCTTTTATGATCCTGTATTCTATTTCGTAAGAATCCTGTTTTAATAACCAGCTTTCGGCGTTCTTAAAAACATACTCGTCTTCTTTAAAAACAAAATTTCGTTTTTGATGGATACCCTCATAAAATTCCCGGTCGGGAATACCTAGTATTTGCTCCACATTTGGGCTTATATACAAGTATTTTCTGTTGGTTATATCAAATAGCCAAAACACATCTTCTATGGTTTCGTTTATTTGCCTGAAATTGTTTTCGCTCTCTATTAATGCAAGTTCTGTTTGCTTTTTAACGGTGATATCCGAACATATACCTGAGCTTTTAATAAAAACGCCATCCTGGTTTTTTATTCCGAACGATTTTTCGTAGATCCATTTCGTTTCGCCTTGTTTGGTTTTGATCCTGTATTCTATTTCGTAAAAACCGTCAATCTCAACTTTTTCGTGTGCTTTTAAAATAAGAGGTTTGTCTTCGTCATAGATATAATTTTTCCAGTAATTATCGGTTTTGTAAAATTCTTCCGGATCTACACCTAAAATTTTTAACGACGAAGAGCTTATGTAAATAATGTGTTTATTAATAAGGTCGTATAGCCAGAACACGTTATCAATGGTTTCATTTAACTGTCTGAAATTTGCTTCACTTTCTTTAATGATGTTTTCGTTATTGATGCGCTCAATGGCGTTGGCTATGTTTGTAATTAATGAATTGAGCATTACCAACTGATCTTTGTGCCATTTTTTTTCGACCTTGCAATCATTAAACATGATACAGCCTTGTAAGTTGTTTTTAATGAATAAAGGAAGGATGAGCGTTGATAAAACATCCTGCTCTGCAAACAAAGCAGGCACATCTTTTTCAATTGTTTTTTTAATGAGGCAAACGTAGGGTTCGTTTTTATACAATTGCCCGGCAATTGAAGGAACAGTTTTTAAAGATAAAATAGTTAAAGCGCCGTTATCAGGCAGATCATAGTTATCACTTATCCAGCTACTTTTTAATTCTAATTGCTGTTTGGCGTTATTTAGTTCATAATAGTTTAGCTGATCAATTCTTGTGGCCTCACCAATTATTTTAAGCGTTTGGTTTAAGGTGCTATGTATATTTTGACTGGTTAATAATTTTTCGGTGGTTTTGGCAATTGCCTCTAAGATCTCGGCCCTGAACATAAGTTGTTTTTCGGCTTTTTTCCTTCTTTGCGATTCGTAGGTTACAGATATTATATCTGCAATGGCGCGTGTAAAACTTATATCTTCTTCATCCCAGTTCCTGAAATTATTCAGGGTTTCAAAACAAACTATGCCATTCAATTCGGCGTTAGAAAAAACGGGCACTTCTAAAAGCGATTTGATGGCATTGCCGGGAGCCCGGCAAAGATCTTTGGTATAACTATTCTCACAAATATTATCTGCCACAATATTTATACCCATAGTAAAGGCGCTAAAATAATTTGGTAATTCTATTTCGGTATAAACATCGCCTTTAGTGTAATTTTTACCGGAGCTGTTAATAGAATTAATGCAGATGATACTATTATTCTTATAATTCCATATGCTTGCGCGATCTGCCCCCAAAGCCTCCAGAGAGTTTTTTAGTATAGTATCCAGGATCTGCGTAAACGAGTCTGAAATAGAGTAAGGCTTTAATGTTAAGCCCTTAATTACCCTTGCATATGTTTCTGATTTTTGCTGGCGCTGTATTTTTTCCGCTTCTGCATTTTTTACATCGGTAATATCTCTTACAATGGCCGAAAAACCCAATATTTTATTGTTAACATCGCGTTCGATGGTTACGTTTTGCGAAACCCACATTTCGCGCTCGTTCTTAAGCACAATAGGAAACTCCTGGGTGGTATAGTTGGTACTTGTTTTAGAATTTTTTATGTAAAACAAAGCAATTGCCCTTACATGATCTTTACGGATGAGGCTTGTAAAGTGTTTGCCTAACAGGTCTTCATTGCCAAGCCCCAATATTTTTTTGCCATAATCATTTACAAAAATAAAATTTCCGCGGCTGTCGGCTTTATAAATTATATCGTTGGCAGTTTGTATAAGGTTATAATACTCATTTTGTATTCTTATCTTTTCCGTAACGTCTTGCCCTATACCAACGTATAGCGTATCTGAATATTTATTGTCTTGCCATTGTATATATTTATAATTTCCGTTCTTACATTTTAATTTTCGGGTATAAAGGCTATTTACACGGTATTTTAAACTATAATCGATCGCCTCAAAGTCACCGTCTTCGGTTAACTGCCAAAAGCCCATACCCATTACTTCATCGGGGCTGTAACCAAGAATTTCTTTTATATTATTACTGCAAAATAACACTTCGCCAATATTATTGGTAGCAATAACAAGCGAAGTGCCGTTGTGAACAATGCTGTTTGCAAAAATGAGCTTTTGGTTGGATTGGCGTATAGCAATATGTCGGGTGTAGCTTAAAAGCGCTACTGTTATAATAGAATTTAAGTAAATGATACTTAAGTTGAGCTCAAAATGTTTAATGGCGAGTAAGATCGCAAAGCACACCGCCAGACAGGTGTTAAAAACGAGAAAATATCTTAAATTTCTGAATACACCGTAAGAAAAGAAAATGATGATCAGAAACTCGCTGTATGTAAGCAGCTCGAAAGGTTTAACTATTACTTTAACCGTAACAAAAATGGCAACGATCAAATAAATAACATTAAAGATGCGGTTGATGTGCGAGCGTAAAAATTTATTTTTTTTAGTCAGAAAATAGGTAAGAAGAAAAGCTA
Source organism: Bacteroidia bacterium (assembly GCA_044226875.1). Taxonomy (GTDB): domain Bacteria; phylum Bacteroidota; class Bacteroidia; order B-17B0; family Aurantibacillaceae; genus Aurantibacillus. The sequence continues at coordinate 759,342 of JBGAGD010000001.1, read as the reverse complement.
CGCCAACAATAATATTTGAGATTAATTCGCTTTCAAGCCTGATCTTATAGATCTCAATAAAGATTTCGGTGAAAGGAAACATGCAGCCAAGTATCAATAGATAGAGCCTGGTCTCTTCAACATTTTTGTCAACCTCCAGGTAATCTTTAATAAATTGGTTAGTTTTTGAGCGCATTAAATCTGCATTTCCTTTTGTAAGGATAAATTTATTGTAAAAACTCAATTGTTTTACATTTTATTTATGATCCGGGGGCATTATTTCTTCCCAAATATAAACTTCTGTATCTCGTTAAAGATAGAACGGGCTTCCTCATCACTTACCTGCATCGCAAAACGTACGGCTATGCCCTGCGAAATGAATTCTAAACGCTCGCCGCCTTTTACCCAAAAGCTCTGGTTAAAATTATCGGCAAAACTGGTATTGCTAAGATCAATGATCTTCAGATCATCTACTAAATTCAGGTTATATTCTCTTATCCTCCCTTTTTTACGCAACTCGCGCTGGTAGCGTATAACACCATCCTGGATCCAGAATTTTTCTTTACCGTTCTTTTTCCAGATAAAGGCACGGGCGATCTTAAATTCAAAATAAGCCCAAAAAGCAAGGTAAACGATCATAAATATTCTTGTATCCTTATCGTACATCTTAAAATAATTTATAAAAACTATCAGGCCGCAAACTGTCCAGGCAAAAAGCCATAAAAACATAAGGCCTAATTTTTTTTTATCGGTAGTGGGTAAAATAACTATGCTCAGTAAATTGTCTTTTTTTAAAATGCTTATTCTGTCGCCAATAACTTTCATCTGTTTAATATTTTATTTATTGTCATGTCGGGTAGAAAATTCTTTTCTTTGAATTTTAGTATCGAGACACTTTTACTTCTCGATACGATTTTTTTTCAAAAATCTACTCGAAGTGACAGTATATTTTAATTAGTTGCAAATTTAAGTATCTTTAAAACCATAAACCAACTATGAGTGAATTAAAACGAACTTTAAATTTATTTGATACCATTATGCTCGTTTCCGGCAGTATGATCGGATCGGGTATATTTATTGTGAGTGCAGATATGATGCGGGTTTTGGGATCTCCTTTTTGGGTATTGATGTGCTGGTTAATTAGCGGTGTTATTACTTTATTTGCTGCATTAAGTTATGGCGAACTGGCGGGCATGATGCCAAAAGCCGGTGGGCAGTTCATTTATATTGAGCGTGCTTATGGAAAACTAACCGCTTTTGTTTATGGCTGGACGGTATTTACCGTAATACAAACCGGCGTAATTGCCGCAGTTGCTGTGGCCTTTGCAAGGTTTACGGGCGTTTTTATTCCTTTTTTTGATGAGCAGCATAAGGTAATAGAGGCCGGCAGCTTTGCCATTTCTACAACGCAGCTGTTGGGTGTAGCGTCTGTTTTTTTTCTTACCTATTTAAATACCCGGGGTATAAACAATGGCAAGATCATTCAACGTGTTTTTACCAGTGCAAAATTATTAGCGCTTTTAAGTTTAATAGGTATTGGTTTTTTTGCAGGATACAAAGCAGGTTTTTGGAAAGCCAATATGCAACTGCCTTTTACGGGTTCAGGACTTTCGGGCGCACAAACAAACCCGCCCGTTTCAGTAACGGTGTTATTGAGTGCAATAGGCGTGGCCCTCATAGGTTCTTTATTTAGCAGCGATGCCTGGAACAACGTTACCTTTATTGCCGGCGAGGTAAAAGAACCTCAAAAGAACATTCCTTTAGGCTTATTAATTGGTGTTTTAATTGTTACGGTATTATATATACTTGCAAATGTGGCTTACTTTATGCTGTTGCCGGCGCTGGGCTCGCCGGTGGGCGAAACAGTATTGCAAAAAGGTATTGCCTATGCCCAAAATGACAGGGTAGGCACGGCCGCCATGTCGGCTATCTTTGGCGATACATCTGCTTACGTTATGGCCCTGTTGATCATTATTTCTACATTTGGTTGTAATAACGGCTTAATATTATCCGGCTCGCGTTTATTTCAATCTATGGCAAAAGAAGGCTTGTTTTTTAAGTCTGCCGCCTATTTAAATAAGAACGATGTACCGTCAAAAGCCCTTTGGTTACAGGCCATCTGGGCTTCGGTACTTTGTTTGAGCGGCTCTTACGGATCGCTTTTAGATTATTGTACATTTGCCTCTTTAATATTTTATATTGTTACCATAACCGCGTTATTTTATTTGCGCAAAAAAGAACCAAATGCTCCCAGGCCCTATAAAGCGCTTGGTTACCCGGTGTTGCCGGCTTTGTATATACTTTTGGCTTCCGCAATTTGCGCAGATCTATTAATATTTAAAACTGTAAATACCGGCTTAGGTGTTTTAATTATGTTTTTAGGAATACCTGTTTTTTATATTTTTAAAATGAATAAAAATGCCGGCCAACTTCCTCAATAATTTTTTTGGCTTTAACAAACAACAGCGCAATGGCCTGTTAGTATTGGCATCTGTAAGCTTTATATTATTATTGATAAGAATGTTTTATCCGTATTTTATAAAGCCCGATAGGCTGGTGATCAAAGACCTGCCATTAATAGAACGAAAAATAGATAGCGCGTACACCCAAACACAAAATAAATACCGCAACAATTTTTCTGAAACAAACCAGGCCGGCAATTTATGTGTATTTGATCCCAATACTGTTTCTTTTGATCAATTAATGCAACTGGGCTTTAAAGAAAAAACCGCTAAAATATTTTTAAAGTTCAGGGATAGAGGTTTTGTGTTTAAGCAAAAAGCAGATCTCCAAAAAGTGTACGGCATTTCTGATAATTTTTATGAAAAACTTCAGCCTTATATTTTAATCGAATCTAAATCTGGTGCGCAACAAAAAAGTGCTTTTGTAGAAGAGAAAACTATAGAGGCAAATAAAAAAGTATCGGAAAAACAGGTAATTGAACTTAACACCGCCGATAGTATAGCACTGGTAGGTTTAAATGGTATTGGGCCTTCGTTTGCAAAGCGCATTTTAAAATACAAAAATATCCTGGGCGGTTTTGTGGCTGTGGAGCAATTAAAAGAAGTATATGGTTTTAATGAAGAATTATTTGAAAAAGTAAAAGATCTTGTTACGATCGAAGCATCGCTTATTAAAAAAATAGACCTCAATAAAGATGATTTTAAAACTATTAACAAACATCCTTACCTGAGTTACGAATTAACAAAAGCCATATTTGACCAGCGCCGCAAAACTCCTATAACTGCCGCTAATCTGAAGGAAATTATTAACGAGGGGTCTGTTTATAACAAGCTTTTGCCTTATTTACTGTTTTAGCAAATTTCCGTAAATTTAGCTACATTTACGAAACACGATTTTTTAGTTGTTATGAGCGATAAACAAAGAACCATAAAAAAAGCCGTTTCTCTTTCGGGCGTTGGGTTACATACAGGCGCACCTGTTACATTAACTTTTAACCCCGCCGAAGAAAACCATTGGTATAAATTCCAACGTATCGATCTTGAAGGTAAACCCATCATAGACGCCGATGCTGACCTTGCCGTTGATACATCAAGAGGAACCACCCTTGAAAAAAATGGCGCAAAGGTACATACAACAGAGCATGTGCTTGCAGCCCTTATGGGGCTTGGCATTGATAACTGCCTGATACAGGTTACAGGTCCCGAAATGCCAATTATGGATGGTAGCTCCTTAAAATTTATTGAAATTCTTGAAACAGCCGGCATAGTTGAACAGCAGGCGGAGCGTGAATATTTTGAACTGACCGAGAATTTAACGTTTGAAGATCCTGTTAAAAAAGTAGAGATGTTGGCCGTACCGCAGGATGAGTTTCGTGTAACCGTGATGGTGGATTATGGCAGCGAAGTGTTAGGCACACAACATGCTTCGATGTATAACCTGCGCGAATTTAAATCGCAAATCGCACCTTGCAGAACCTTTGTTTTTTTAAGGGAACTGGAAATGTTATTGCAACATAATTTAATTAAAGGCGGCGATCTGGACAATGCCATAGTACTTGTAGATAGCGAATTGCCTGAAGATAAATTAGATCATTTGCGCAAAGTATTTAATAAACCAAATGTAGAAGTAAAAGGCCGCGGTGTTTTAAATAACACAAAACTGCATTTTTACAACGAACCTGCCCGCCATAAATTGCTTGATATTGTAGGCGACCTTGCCCTGGTTGGTAAACCAATGAAGATTCACGTGTTGGCAGCCCGCCCGGGCCACGCCGGTAACGTTGAATTCGCAAAAAAATTAAAGGCATTAGCTAAAAAACAAAAGCAGGAAAAAGATTATCCAAAGGTTGATCTCAATAAACCGCCGTTGTTAAACATCATGGATATTATGAAAATTTTACCTCACCGCCAGCCAATGCTGTTGGTAGATAAAATCATGGAACTTTCAGATAGCCACGTGGTAGGTGTAAAAAATGTAACCTTAAACGAAGAATTCTTTAAAGGCCATTTTCCTGATAACCCGGTAATGCCTGGCGTTATGCTCATTGAAGCAATGGCACAGTGCGGCGGTGTTTTGGTTTTAGGAACGGTTCCAGATCCGGAAAACTATTTAACTTACTTCATGAAAATTGATGGCGTTAAATTTAAAAAAATGGTAATCCCCGGCGATACCTTAGTGTTTAGTTTAGTATTGGTAACGCCAATTCGCAGAGGTATTTGTCACATGCGTGGCGTTGCCTATGTAAATAATAAACCGGTTATGGAAGGCGAAATGATGGCGCAGATCGTTAAAGTAAAAGGCCTTGAAGTAAAAACAGCAGAACCGCAACTTACATAATTTATGATCTCACCACTTGCAAACGTTAGTCCAAAAGCTAAAATAGGTAAAAATGTAACTATAGAAGCATTTGCCACCATTTACGAAGATGTTGAAATTGGTGACGATTGTCACATTCATCCTAACGCGTTAATTTATCCGGATACAATTATAGGTAGTGGTTGCAAGATTTTTCCGGGGGCTGTAATTGGAATTGTTAACCAGGATCTGAAATACAAAGGCGAAAAATCGAATACCGTTATTGGTAAAAACACCACCATTCGCGAATTTGCAACAATACATAAAGGTACTGCAGACCGCATGACCACAAAGGTTGGCGATAATTGTTTAATTATGTGTTACACACATTTAGGCCACGATTGCGCCATTGGTAATAATGTTATTATTGCCAACAATGGTAGCCTGGCCGGGCATATTACCGTAGAAGATTTTGTAATTATTGAAGGTGTTGTGGCCGCGCAGCAATTTGTAAATATCGGAGCGCATTCTTTTATCGCTGGTGCATCGCTGGTAAGAAAAAGTGTGCCGCCATACTGCCGTGTAGCACGAGAGCCACTTCAGTTTATTGGTGTTAATACTATTGGTTTAACGCGCCGAGGTTTTGATAAAGAACTTATCAAACAAATAGAAGATATTTACCGCATTATTTTTGTGCGCGGTCATAATATTACAAACGCATTAGAGATCGTTGAGAACGAAATGCCGGAAACCCCGGTGCGTAAACAGATCATAGATTTTATCCGTGCTCAAAAAGACGGTATCATTAAAGGTATTTAATGAAAAAACAGATATGTTATCCATTCAACTTAATCACCTCAGTAAAAAATTTAATAAAGAATGGATCTTCAGAGATCTTACCTACACAATAAATGCTGGCGATAAGGTGGTTATTTTAGGAGGCAATGGCTCCGGTAAATCTACACTGTTACAGGTTATTTCGGGCTTTATTACCGAAAATGAAGGCGAGGTTATTTACAAAGCGGAGGGTAAAATTGTACCGGTAGATAAGATAAAAAATTATGTTTCTTTTGCTTCGCCCTATATTCAGTTGGTTGAAGAATTTACATTAACAGAAATGATAGATCATACAAAGATCTTTAAACCCTTTGTAAAAGATCTTTCTACCGAACAGATAATAGAATTGCTGGATCTTAAACACGCAAAAGATAAAGCCATTAAACAATTCAGCAGTGGCATGAAACAACGTTTAAAATTAGGTGTTGCTATATTATGCGATACTCCGGTGTTGTTGCTTGATGAGCCGGTTTCTAACCTCGATGCCAATGCCATTAACTGGTACAAGAATATTGTAAAAGAGTACAGCGCAAACCGTACAGTTATTGTAGCATCCAACGCCATACAAGACGAATTTTTTATTTGCGACAAGCAATTAAATGTGTCAGATTATAAATCGGTAAAATAATTACAGTTTCCATCTTACCTTTTCCTTTTTACATCTTTTACACTCATCCTTATTTTTTGCTGTTCATATAAGTATTTAGCGTTTTGTAACTTTTAAGACAACTTCCGCGTCTTTATATTTATCTTTAATACAATTATGGAATTAAAAATATCAAACCTCAGTAAAGTTTATCCGGGCGGATTAAAAGCTTTATCAAATGTAAATTTAGAGATCTCCAACGGTATGTTTGGATTACTTGGGCCAAACGGCGCGGGTAAATCAAGTTTAATGCGAACTATTTCTACTTTGCAGGAACCCAGCGAAGGCACCATTTTTTTAGATAACCTGGATGTTATCAATAACAAAGAAGAAATGCGAAAAGCGCTTGGCTATCTGCCGCAGGATTTTGGTTTTTATCCAAAAGTAAGTGCAGATGATATGCTACATCACTTTGCTATTTTAAAAGGTATTTCAAATAAATCAGAACGTAAAGCTGTTTGCGATGCCTTATTACAGCAAACCAATTTATATGAAGTTCGTAACCGTTACATTGGCGATTACAGTGGTGGTATGCGCCAGCGTTTTGGTATTGCGCAGGCATTATTGGGTAATCCTAAAGTGGTAATTGTTGATGAGCCAACAGCTGGTTTAGATCCGCAGGAGCGCAATCGCTTTCATAATTTATTAAGCGAAGTAGGGGAGAATATCATCGTTATACTCTCTACACATATTGTAGAGGACGTGAGTAATCTTTGCAGCAATATGGCTGTAATGAATCTTGGGCAGGTAATGTTCAAAGGCAAAACCACCGAAGCACTCGATCTTTTAAAAGGTAAAGTTTATAAAGTGGTTATTGCAAAAGAAGAGATCGCCGACTATCGTCAAAAATACAATGTGATCTCAACACGTGTGGCCGAAGGAAAGATCGTTGTACATGTTTTAAGCGATTCTTTACCGGCTTCTAATTTTACGGCTATTGAAGGTGATCTGGAAGATGTTTACTTCTCATACATTAACGCAAAATAATTATAGTATGTTTAAAGAGATTTTTGCTTACGAATTAAAACAGTGGCTAAAACGCCCGGGCGTTTATATTTATTTTGTTGTTTTCCTGGTGTTGGCATTTTTATTAGGTGCAGCTGTATCAGGGATGTTTAGCGGCGTTTCGGCAGATACGAATTCTTACATAAATTCTGCTGTTACCATTGCCGGTATTCTTACAAGTTTTAACACCGATTATTTATTTGGATTGATCACTCTACTGATTTGTGTGGCATTAATGGCCGGTTGTGTTCAAAAAGATTTCCAGTACAATTGTTTTTCTTTTTATTTCACTAAACCAATTACAAAATTCAGTTATTTATTTGGCAGGTTCAGTGCCTCTTTTCTATTAACCGTTTTTGTTTTAACCGGCGTTGTTTGGGGTATACTGTTGGCATTTCTTTTGGCAAATAATGATAACGGACAATTAGGTGCGTTCAAATTCATTAATTTTTTCCAGCCGTTTATTTACTTTTTATTGCCGAATGTGTTTTTTATAGGCACGTTATTTTTTAGCCTGGTAACGTTTACACGTAACATGACAAGCGGCTACGTTGGAAGCCTGGTGTTTATTGTTGTTGCAGGCATTTCAAGAAGTATGGTGGCCGATATCGATAATAAAACGGTTGCGGCTTTGTTAGATCCGTTCGGCGCGCAGGCATTATCTTCCATTACCGAATACTGGACTCCGGCAGAAAGTAATGTGCGCCTCATTCCTTTTAGCAGTTACATTTTATATAACCGTTTGCTGTGGATCGGGCTATCTTTTGGTTTATTGATCTTTACATATTACAGATTTGATTTTAATCAGTTTTTAAATCCTGTAAGTTTATTTAAACGCAAATCAAAAGAAACCAAATCACAACCATCAAAGGCCATACAATCTATAGGTCATTTGCCAAAAGTAACGCAGATCTTTGATCGTAACCTGGCTATTGAGCAATTGCTGTTCTTAACCAAGTTCGAATTTTTAAAGATCGCTAAATCCATTTTTTTCTTCATCATTCTTGGTATTTCTATTTTACTGGTTGTTGTGGTCTTTCAGTTCTCGGGTTTAATATATGGCACAGAAACGTATCCTGTAACCTACATGCAGATCGAACTATCAAGCGGCACCTTTGGCTTTTTTCAAATGATCATGATCGTATTTTATTCCAGCATTCTTATCTGGCGCGAGAAAGATAGTAAGGTAGATGAGCTTATCGGTTCAACACCGGTAAAGAATAGTACCTTGTTCATTTCTAAATTTGTTTCACTGGTGCTTGTTTCGCTGATCATAAATTTAGCCTGCATCTTTACCTGCATTTTTCTTCAAAGCTTAAACGGCTATACTAAATTTGAGTTTGGATTGTACTTTACCGACCTTATCTTACTAAAAATATTTGGCGTTTCATTACTCGTGGCTTTAGGTTTATCGGTACAAGTGTTTTTTAAGAACCGTTATGTTGCATTTTTTGTAATGGCATTTATAGTTTTAGGATTGCCTTTGGTATTAAGGGCAATGGATTACGATAACGATCTTGTAAAATATAATTCTTCGGGTCCTGCCATGAAATATTCAGATATGAATGGCCATGGACAAACAATGCCAAACTTTTTTATTTTTAAAGCCTACTGGATGGGTTTAATGTTAATGGTTTGCACATTAGCGGTGGCGATGTATCAACGTGGGAAAGAGCAAAAATTTTCTGCAAGATGGAAACAGGCGTTAAAGAATTTCAGGCTTTCTTATAAACTGGCAATTGTATTTGGTTTAATTTGTTTTTTGGGTTTTGGTTCTGTGATCTATTATAATACCAGGGTTTTAAATCCTTATAAATCTGATAAAGAAGAAGAAAAAGAACAGGCCGATTTTGAGATCGCTTATAAAAAATACGAAAAAGAATTGCAACCAAGAGTTGTAGAATCGAACCTGAGCATGGATATCTTTCCTGATCAATACGGCGCTAAGGCAAAAGGGTTTTATTATCTAAAGAATAAGCACAATAAACCTTTATCCAGGATATTCATTAATCAATATTCAAAAATAAAGATCAATGAGTTTAAGTTTAGCGTTGCAAATAAAAAATTTGTTGATGATAAAAAGAACGGCTTTTATGGATATGAATTAACAACGCCATTACAGCCAAACGATTCGATAAAATTTGAATTTGATCTCGAGTATTTTCCTAAAAATTTTATAATGCGGGATGACGAGACCATGATCGTTAAGAACGGGTCTTTTTTAAACAGTGGTATTTTACCGGGAATAGGATACAATAAAGATTCGGAGCTTTCAGAAAATTCTACCCGTAAAAAATACAAACTGGCGCCAAAGCCAAGAATCGCGAGTATTACAGATACCGCAGCCTATGCCAACACATACATTCCTCCGTATGATGCTGATTGGATCCGCTTTCAGTGCACGGTTTCCACTACCGAAGATCAAACGGCAATCGCACCCGGCTACCTTCAAAAAGAATGGAAAGAGAATGGCCGCCATTATTTTCAATATAAAATGGATGCGCCAATTTTAAATTTTTATTCTTTTTTATCTGCGCGTTACGAAATTAAAAAAGATAAATGGGTAAACCCTTTGGATAAAACAAATACAGTAAATATTGAAATATATTATACCAAAGGGCATGAGTATAATATTGACGATATGATAAAAGGCATAAAAAAATCGTTGAATTATTATACAAAGAATTTTAGCCCCTACCAGCACAAACAAGTGCGGATACTCGAATTTCCACGCTACCAAACTTTTGCGCAATCGTTTCCAAATACTATTCCGTTTTCTGAAGGTATTGGTTTTATTGCGCGTGTAGATAATACCGATCCTAATAAAGTAGATTATCCCTTTTATGTTACGGCGCACGAAGTAGCGCATCAATGGTGGGCGCACCAGGTAATTGGTGCCAATGTGCAGGGTTGCACCGTTATGAGCGAAACCATGAGCCAGTACAGCGCTTTAATGGTAATGGAAGATGAGTATGGCCAGGCAGCCATGAGTAAATTTTTACGTTACGAAATGAATACGTATTTAAAAGGCCGTGTGCAGGAAGGGAAAAAAGAAGTGCCATTGCTTTTATGCGAAAATCAGCAATACATTCATTACAATAAAGGCAGTGTGATTATGTACTCATTAAAAGATTATATTGGTGAAGATACCCTGAACGCTGCTTTAAAACGCTACATTAAAAAAGTAGCTTTCCAGGAGGCACCATATACAACCGCTTACCAGTTTTATGATTTTATAAAACAGGCAACGCCCGATAGTTTAAAAGAAACCATAAAAGATATGTTTGAGCGTATTGTGGTTTATGAGAACAGCGTAAAAAGCTGGAGCTTTAAAAAAACAAGCGATGGTAAATACAAAGTAACAGCAAAGATCTCTTGCGTAAAAACGCAAAGCGATAGTGTTGGAAAAGCAAAGGAAATAAAACCCGATAACTGGTTTGATATTGCAGTATTCTCGAAAGGAAAGAGCAACGCACAACAATTGGGAGATGTGGTATATTGCAAAAAGCATAAGATCACCAATAAAGAACAAACCATAGAAGTAATTGTAGATAAAGAGCCTTATATGTTCGGTATCGATCCGTATAATAAGATAATAGATAAAGAAACGGTAAATAATATTAAAGATGTTAATGGTAAAGATTCAGGAACCGCCGGAGACCCTTTATCTGGCGTTGTAGTAAAATCAGAATAAATTTAAATAGCGAAGTTTAAAGGATGATGTGTTGAGCGAAGTAGAGATGCTTAAACAAAAAATCCCGGATCATCTGACCCGGGATTTTTTTATGTTTTATAAAGCTGAGTAAATTACTTGGCAATTATTAATTTTTCGGTATACGTTTTATCGCCAGATGTAATTTTTACAAAATACGTTCCGGTTGGTAAAGTAGCTAAGTTTAATTGAATTTTCTCTTCAGCAGCAGCATTGCTTTGAGAAGCAACAACGGCGCCTAAGATGTTAACCACTTCAATTTTTGTATACTCAGTAGTAGCTTCCATAACTACAAAACCATCAGTGCTTGGGTTAGGATATAATTTGATCTTAGCGTTAAGATCGTGAGTGATGGTTGGTAAACCAACGTTCAAAGAAAAAGTAGCAGTGCCAAATACAGTAGCAGTATCAATACGGAAAGTTCCACCGGTACCTTCGGCATTCCATGCATACATACGAATGTGGAAAGGAGTGGTTTGATTAGCATTTGCTGCGTTAAAAGTAACTCCACACATGTTATATGTTGCAAAAGCAGCGCTTCCGGTTACCGCATCATCGTTCCAAAAAAAGGTGTTACCACCCTGGATTGAAATTGGCTGAGGTGTATTGCTTGCCGCAGCACTTTGTGGTGTATAAGTTGCAGCCATATTAGCAGTGTAAGCATCTTTATTGGTTCTTACTGCCCAGTTACGAACACCGGTACCCGAACGGGTGGCACCAAAAGACATACTTGTTAAAGTGATCATATAATTTGATTGCGGCGTAAGTAAAAGATCATAATATTTATTTGGATCAAGCGCACCGGTAAAAGTTGAATTGTTACCATTGGTTGCGCCGGTTCCCCAGCCAACAAATGAAAATACGCTGTTAGTGGTTGAACCCGTTCCTGTTCCTACAGCCGTCCACGAACCTGAGGTAATACCGGTTGCAGTTGGAGGTGTAGTTGGATCTACTGTAATTAAAGCAGCAGTACCTTGTACCGCAGAAAAAGGATAGTACAAAGAAAAACTTTGCGCATTTATTGAACCCGCGCCTAAGGCAAGTAGTGCAATTGAAAGTAATTTTTTAATCATGATAAATAGTTTTTAAATTTATACAAAATTAGGAATTTGTATTTTAATAAGGTTAAACGTATGTTAAATAAACGTCTTGCATTTTTAATTTGTTTTTTTATCTTGGTAAACACCCTTTTTTCCCAAAACGAGAAAGATGGACTTGTTAAATGGCTTACGATTAAAGAAGCGCAGGAAAAAAATAAAGTGCTGCAAAAGCCCTTTTTAGTAGATATTTATACTGATTGGTGTGGCTGGTGCAAGCATATGATGAGAACAACCTACTCCAGCGAAGGGCTTGCGGGATATATTAACAGCAATTTTTACCCTGTAAAATTTAACGCCGAAACCAAGGATACCATTGAGTTTAATGGAAAGATATATAAACCCTTATCTCCCGAACCTAAAACCCCGCACGAGCTGGCAATAAAATTTCTGGGTAGCAGCCTTAGTTACCCTTCCACCATGTTCATTACAAATAATTTTGAATATAATTTGTTAACGCAGGGTTTTTTAGAAGAAAAAAAATTAGAACCTATTTTAATTTTTATGGTTGAGAATGCATGGAGAACTGTGCCTTTTGAAGAATTTAACAAACATTTTAATCATGCTTTTGTAGATACGGCTTTCACTAAAGCAAAAATTAACATTTACGATATAAAGGATCTGGAAAAGCTTCAAAAAAAGAAAGCAAAAAAAGTATTAGTTAATATTGGAGCCGCCTTTTGTAATACCTGCAGGCTAATGAGTAAAACTACCTATGTTGATACCAGTATAGCAAATTACTTAAATAAGAATTTTTATTTTGTTAATTTTGATGCCGAATCAAACGATACTATTTTGTTTAAGAATACTAAATATTTTAAGCAGCTTATAAATAATTATCCGTTACATAATTTAGTTTTAAAATTAACGGATAACAGATTTAGTGTGCCTGCTGTTTCAATACTGGATGAACAGCTAAACTTAATTGATGTTTTAAATTTTTATCAATCACCCGAACAAATAAAACCATTTCTTTATTTTGTTGGCAGTAATACTTACAAAACAAAAAAGTGGCCTGAGTTTATTAAAGAATATAGCGCAAAACCGGTTAATTTAAATAAGAAATGAAACCATCTACTATCCATCACCTTAATACCGGTTTAATAATTATTTCGTGCATTGTTGCATTTTTTATTCCGTTCGAGTTGTTTTTATTCTCATACGGTATCCTTGGTCCGTTGCATTACCTTACAGAAATAGGCTGGCTTCATAAAAAAAATTATTTTACAAAAGGTAAATATGATTTTATTTTTTTGGTGGTTGCCTGCGTGGTACTTGTTTATTGGAATTATAACCCGCCAAAAAACTACGGCCTAACCGCCGATATTATTTTATTCAGTTTATTATCCTGTATTGCTTTTGTGTTTATTAAAGACTGGTTATACCGCTTTGTAATTATTGCACTGGCTTTGGTATTTATCGGTTTTTTAAATAATTCGCCAATGTTTTTTACCTGGGTGGCTGTTTTTTTACCAACCATTATACATGTATTTATTTTTACATGGGCTTTTATGTTGTTTGGTGTTTTAAAAGAAAGATCGTGGCAGGGCCTTGTTTCTATTATCGTTTTAATTACCTGTTCAATTATAATTATTGCGGTTCAACCTTCTAATTTAAATTACCAGGTAAGCGAGTACTCGCAAAAAAGTTACACGCAGTTTGGCGAGTTAAATTACCGCCTCATTAATTTTTTTAATATGGATCATTTAACCAATATCAAGCAAATATTTACAACAAATGCTGGCTTTGTAATTATGAGGTTTATTGCCTTTGCATATACCTATCATTACCTGAACTGGTTCTCAAAAACATCTGTTATCAAATGGCACCAGGTTCCAAAAAATGTATTGATTGGAACAATTGCTGCCTGGCTGGTTTCAATCGCATTATACATTTATGATTATAACCTGGGGCTGCAGGTTCTTTTCTTTTTAAGTTTTTTACATGTTTTCTTAGAATTCCCGTTAAACATTGTATCCTTTACCGGCATTGGAAAAGAGCTGGCGTCGCTGGGTAAAAAATAAAAACTTTAACTAAGTAAAACACTTTCTTTACTCATTTAACGTTATTGGGTTCAGGGTATACCATTTTTATCACTAATTTTATATACCGTGAAGTTTTATGTAGTAGTCATATTTATTTTCCTTTCCGGAGTTTTTTCCGCGCAAAATATCAGCGGTGTTATTAATTCATACGTAGCGGCAACCGGTATTGCCGGGGCCAACATTACCGTTACATCTGCCGCAGGGTTTGCGGTTGGTAATCAGATCCTCGTTATTCAAATGCAGGGCGCTTCGGTTGTTACCGCAAATAATAATACTTTCGGAAACATAAGCGCTATGGGCGGTGCGGGTGTTTATGAGTTTGCCAATATAACAGCGGTTGCCGGAAACGTGATCACAGTTAGTGCGGCTTTAAGCAATACGTATAATACAGCTACCGGCTCTACACAAGTTGTGCTTGTTCCAAAATATTGTGCCGCTACGGTTTCAAATACGTTAACCTGCACAAACTGGAATGGTACAATTGGCGGTGTTCTTGCATTTGAAACCGGAACACTTACGTTAAATTCGGATATAGATGTTTCGGCAAAGGGTTTTAGAGGCGGCAATTTTGCAACCAGTGGTTTTTGTTGCAACAACGGCGGCTTTGCCGGCGCTTTTAATGCTAATGGCGGACAGAAGGGCGAGAGTATTTCAAAATGGATAGTAGGGCAGGATGGTATGAAAGGTAAACAGGCAAATGGGGGCGGCGGATCTAACTGTGGAAACTCTGGCGGCGGCGGTGGTGGTAACGGTGGTGTGGGTGGCCTTGGAGGAAACGAATACAGCGGCTGCGGTGCTACAAACGAAAAAGGAATAGGTGGCTTGAACCTTGCTCCATCTTTTGCGGCTTTATTTATGGGCGGCGGCGGCGGCGGCGGGTTCAGGGATAACGGGCAAACGGCAACTGCCGGTGGTAATGGCGGCGGCATTATTTTTATTAAAACCAACCAGATAATTTGTAACAACAGGGTAATTGCCGCTAACGGAGGCAGTGTAACAATTGTAGCAAACGATGAAGGCTCGGGTGGCGGCGGAGCAGGCGGAACAATTTTTATTGCCTGTAACAGCTATGTTGGAAATTTAACAGTTAACACAAACGGAGGAAAAGGCGGAAGTAATAATAATGCCATTTTTACCGGCGATTGTCACGGCCCCGGTGGTGGCGGTGCCGGTGGCGTATACGCATTTAGTTCTGCCGGGTTACCCGGCGGTGTAACATATAATACAACGGGCGGTGGAGCAGGCACAGTAAACAATCCTTCCAGCGCTTGTTTTAATACAACCTTTGGCGCAACAGCAGGTGCTGCCGGTACTACGCTTGCAAATCTTGCCGCGCCGCCATTGCCATATGCTCCTTTACCAATTACTATTGCAGGAACAAATACGTTGTGTTCGGGCCAACAAACAACCTTAACGGCCAGTTCAACCGCAACAGTAGCGGTAACGTATACATGGAGTACCGGGCCCACAACCGCAACCCTTTCAGCAAATCCGGTAACCACAACGGTTTACACTGTTACGGGCTCAAGTAATGCCTGTACGTCTACACAAACCATTACAGTTACTGTTAATCCTACACCAACTATAAGTGCTGTCGCAAATAACGGTCCGGTATGCCAGGGTGCAAACATAAACCTTAGCGTTAATACTTCAACTGCCGGAACTCCCTCTTATTCATGGATAGGGCCAAATGGTTATACATCCGCCCTTCAAAATCCAACTATAACAAATGCGCAGCCTGTTAACTCCGGCACATACTCAATAACGGTTACAAATTCTTTTCCTGGCGGGCAACAATGCCAGGCAAGTGCAACAACCACTTTAAGTATAGTGCCTTCAGGCACAATTGCTACCACACCAACCTTTACATTGTGCCAGGGTGCTACTTTAAATTTAACTTCAAACGCAAATCCGGCGCCAACTTCTTATTCGTGGACGGGACCTGCGGCATTTTCATCAGCGCTTCAAAATCCGGCTATTACTAATGTAACAGCAGCTAATGCGGGTATCTACACTGTTACTCCTATTTACGGTCCGGCGTCAACATTAATTTGCGTGGCAAGTGCAACTACTAACGTTCAGGTGGTTGCCACATCTCCAGCAGTTGTTGCCGCCAATCCAAATAATCTTTGCCAGAATGGTAACACATCTGTTAGTGTGCTGGCGCCGGGCGCTATAGCTTATTCATGGGCGGGGCCAAATAGTTTTGCTTCCAATTTGCAGGTTGTGCCTGTTACTAACATTCAACCAACATCTGCAGGCGTTTATTTTGCAACTGCCACTTTTGCGGTTGGCAGTGTTAGTTGTACAACTACAGGCTCAACCCAAATAAATGTTATTGCGGTTAACCCTGTTATTGTAACCCCAAGCATTAGTATTTGCCAGCCGGGTAATGCGCAACTTACGGCCAGTTCTAATGGCGCCACATCCTATTCGTGGACGGGGCCAAATAATTTTTCATCTTCTTCCGCCAATCCCACTTTGTTTTCGCCTTCAACGGCGGCCTCGGGTCTTTACCTTGTAACTACTTCATACAATAACGGGCAATTAACCTGTTTTAATTCCAACACAACACAGCTTACTGTAAACCCGGTTTTAACTTTTAGTTTACCGGCCTACCAGCAACTTTGTTACAATACTTTACTTAACGTGAATGGTCCGGCGGGGGCTACATCTTATACCTGGACAAGCTCTACAGGCTTTACTTCCAACAGCCAGAATTTAACCATTCCATTTGTTCAGCCAAGCCAGGCAGGAAGCTATAGCTTAAGCGCGCAGTTAGGGCCTTGTATATCAATTGAAAGCACACAGATAGATATTTTAACACCATTGTCATTAACACTAACGCCCAATAACAGAAGTATTTGTTTGGGTGATAGTATAGAATTAATAGCCGGTTCTACAGGCGGTAGCCAGAATTATGCCTACGTTTGGAACCCACCGTCATTTTTAGGATCACCAACAGGAAGTGTACAATATGGCCACCCTTTAGGAACCACTATTTATAATCTTTCTGCCTATGATATTGCCTGCCCAAATTATACCGTATTTTATACTTTTACCGTAACGGTTAATAAACCACCGCTGCCAAATTTACAATTAGATAAAGCGGAAGGCTGCGAACCGTTATGTTTGTTTTATAATACCCAAACCCAAAACGAATCTGCTCTTACAACCTATGATTTTGGCGGACCAAGAAAAGTACAAGCCGATAGCTTTTATTATTGCCTGGACGAGCCCGGAGCATATACCTTACAAATAACTTCGGTAGGAAAAAATGGTTGCGCGGGTATCTACAACTATCCTTTTCCAATTATGGTTTACCCCAAACCTCATTCAGATTTTACATGGACCCCGGATGTGATAACGATCAGTGATAATAACGTTACTTTTTATCCTACATCCCAATATGGGCCAATAACCCATATTAACTGGATGTTTTATGGAACCGGCGTAAGCGGGTATGATACTACCAATCTTAAGAACCCTCAGCGCATTTATGAAGCAGCAGGCAAATATCTGGTAATGCTCATCCAAACTACCAGCCATGGATGCACAGATTCGGTTACAAAAGCAATAGAAGTAATAGAGGATATGAACGTTTTTATTCCCAATTCTTTTACACCAAATGGCGATGGGTTGAATGATGTATTTAATATAAAAGGCCAGGGATTAAAGATAGAAGGCTTTAGTATGGAATTGTTCGATCGTTGGGGCCACTCATTATACTTTACAAAAGATATTACCAAAGGCTGGGACGGCACAGTAAAAGGAGCCGTAGCCCAGGATGGTGTTTATGCTTACAAAATAAGAGTTGTTGGCGTTAATGGTGAAGGGCGCAAAGAGTATGTTGGCCATGTAACCTTAATGAAATAGTATTCTTAAAACAAATAGTAACATTAGCATTTTAATTTTTTAACCTATTTACTTTTTGAAGTTTTAATATAAATCCTTAACTTAGGCTTAGTTATAATTAAGTTGAGGTTTCTGCTATTAATATCTGTTTTTTTGTTTTCCTGCAATAATAATGCAGTAAATTCTGCTGCGCCGGCTGCAAAAAAAACAGTTACCGTAACACCCGATAAAATCGAAGAACCAAAAACGCTTTGCCACAATGTGGTTGGGGTTATTAATCCCAAAACAAAATGTAACGAAAATTATGTTTTAGACAGGTCCCTTTATAATCTTAAATTAGATACCGTTGCACAGGTCAAATTCTGGAGAAGCATCATGAATCTTCATGAAGATAGCGCCATCGTAAATTTTGCGGGAACAAGAACCGTCGTTCAAAAAATAAATGTAAAAACCTGGAACCAGCGATCAGACTCTTTAAAAAAGCAATACCGCGATAGCGTGAAGCTGGCTTTTAATATGGATTCTACCAGCCGCGTATTGATTACAACCGGCAAAAAATTCTTTTATGATTTTGATAAGACCTCGCAAAATTTTCAAAGAGGTATTAATTGTTTTGTTGAAAACGGTGTGGATCCGTGGTTTGCGCAGGCTATACTTCTTATCGAAAGCCCAAATAAATTACAAAAATCAAATGCAGGCGCTTACGGGCCGTTTCAGTTAATGAAAGATGTGGCCAGGTTATTTGGTTTAAAGGTAAATAAACAAATAGATGAACGCGCCGATTTTGAAAGAAGCGCTTTTGCATCAAGCAGTTTAATAAAAACCGTATGCATTCCTAAAGTACATAAAATGTTGGATTCGCTTAACATTACAAATTACAGCGAGCACGATCTTTGGTTTAAACTTTTGGTTATGCATACTTACCATGCAGGTTCTTATAATGTGCAAAATGCGTTATTTACGTTTAAACCGCAGCAGGGTAATATGGAGCTCATCTATAGCCTTTGGCAGGCACAAACCTCAAGGTTTAAGAACGCTTCACAAAATTACTCGCAATTGGTTTTGGCTGCCATGTTAGAGATGAACGAAAGGGTTACAATACCCGGCAGCTAATAGCATTTAGTTGCAAAATTAATCTTCTTTTATTTCACAAAAATGCCGTAATTTTATCTAAATTATTGTATGATAAATTTACCGCAACGTCCCCGTAGAAATCGCAAGAGCGCAGTTATCAGAGATCTTGTAAAAGAAAATTCTGTTACTGTAAATGATCTTATCTTCCCGTTATTTGTTACCGAAGGCAAGAATAAAAAAACAGAGGTTGCCTCAATGCCAGGTATTTACAGGCATAGCAGCGATCTTATTTTAAAAGAAGTTGAAAGTTGTTTAAAGCTTGGATTAAATACCTTTTGTTTATTTCCAAGCTTAAGTGATAAATTAAAAGATAAAAAAGCAACCGAGTCGTTCAATAAAAAAGGACTTTATCCAACAATTATTAAAGAGATAAAACAAAAATTTCCTGAAGCTGTTGTTATGACCGATGTGGCTATGGACCCCTATAGCAGCGATGGCCACGATGGTTATGTGAAGAATGGAAAAATACTGAACGATGAAACATTGGACATACTTGCAAAAATGGCTGTGATACAGGCCGAAGCCGGGGCAGATATTATAGGGCCAAGCGATATGATGGACGGAAGAGTGGGTTATATACGCGAAGCTTTGGATGATGCAGGTTTTACAGATGTTTCAATTATGAGCTACACGGCTAAATACGCCAGCGCTTTTTATGGCCCTTTCAGGGATGCATTAGACAGCGCCCCGAAATTTGGTGATAAAAAAACATACCAGATGGACCCCGCAAATAGCAGGGAGGCTTTACTCGAAGCAGATCTTGATTTTAATGAAGGTGCCGATTTTTTAATGGTGAAGCCCGCTTTAAGTTATTTGGATATTATTAAATCATTAAATGATAATTTCGACCTGCCTGTTGCTGCTTATAACGTTAGCGGCGAATATGCAATGGTGAAGGCCGCAGCTGCTAAAAAATGGATAGATGGCGATAAGGTAAGAGACGAAATTTTATTAAGCATTAAACGGGCAGGGGCTTCGGTAATACTAACCTATTTCGCAAAAGAGTTTGCGTTGTCAAAAAAATAAACTATTTTAAATTATTATTATGAGATCACTTAGCGAAGTATTATATACCAACAACGTACTTTTTAGTTATTATGGTTTTATTGACAGCAAAGTTTTAACGCAGGTATTAAATATTACCCAAAGCAAACTCGAAAGCAATAAAGAAAACATGGTGGTGATCAAACGCGTTTATAACGCCATTAACGAATGCGTTGAGAACATCATTAAACATAATTTTTTTCCGGAAGATGCGCTGCTACATTATAAATCTTTACTGCTGGTATCCATGGGCGAAAAATGTTATATGATCGATACCATTAATGTTGTAAATGCAAAACAAAAAGCAGCTATCATCGAAAAACTAAATTTCCTTAACGACAAAACAAAGGAAGAACTAATGTCCATTAAAGCGCAGATCATGTCTAACAAACAATATTCGGAGGTATCAACCGCTGGCCTGGGAATGGTAGATCTTGTATTAAAGACCAATAATTTTAATTTTCATTTTAAAGAATACAATGATAATTTTTTATTTAGTATCAATTTTAAGATCAATACAAACAATTAACAGCTGTAGCAATAATTTTAAAAACTAAGAAATTAAATATGGAAGCACTGGATATAAAAGGGGATGATATGAACCCCACCATTCATTTAAACCATCTCGAAAATAAATTTTCTATCACCGGCGAAAGCAGGCCCGAAAATCCGTTAAAATATTATGGCGAAGCATTTAAATGGTTTACCGAATATTTTGCCTATGCAAATGCCTTAAATGATATTGAAAATACCGGGGTTAGAATATCGAAAAAGTTAAAGATCGACCTTGAATATTTTAATTCTACTTCCGCAAAAGTATTGTTCGATCTTTTTATGCTTCTAAAAAATTCCGGGAAAGAAAAATATAAGATCGATTTTGAAATAGATTGGTTCTATTATGCAGAAGACCATGATATGCTGGACGCCGGAAAGGAAATGGAGGCCATGTGCGGACTGAAATTTAATTATCACCCAAAAGCATAATTCCTGAAGTACCATTTTTATTGGATACTTTTTTTTATTCTTCTCAAAACATCGGGAGAAGCCCAAACCTTTAAAAAAATTGGTGTTGAAGATGGTTTGCCGTCTTCTATTGTATATGATATAGAAACCGACAGATACAACCGTATCTGGATAGCTTCTTTTGGCGGGGGCATTGCCTGTTACGATGGCGTAAAATTTAAGATACTTAATTCTGATAATGGTTTAAATAACGACCTGGTACGCAATATAACCCTCGATGAAGCCCATGAAAAGATCTATGTGGGCTCGCAGGGCGCTTTTGAAATGATAACACGGGATAGTATTTTTAACCTTGGCAAGATCTTAAACGACACTATTACTTCAAACGTTGTATTAACAGCTGTTGCGGGCAATTCTGTTTTTGCATCCACCCAGGATGGTTTTGTAACAATAATAAATAACAAGAAGCAGGATCTTGAAAAAAGAACAATACCTGTAGCTTTTTTGATCGACGATGAAAAAAATCAATGGATGCCCAGCCGCAATGGGCTCTTCGTTAAACAGGCCAACGGAAATTTTATTGATTTTAAAAAGGACAAAAATCTTGAGATAAAAGGCATATTGGATGTGAAAAAATATAAAAACTATACTGTTCTGGCAACCCGCAATGGGTTATATGTTTTTGATAAATTAAACCTTGTAAAGATCATAAATAAAGAGAACGGGTTAAGAAAAGATTTTGTAAAATGTTTGCTGGTTGATAATAATTCACTTTGGCTTGGCACGAAAAACGGCTTGGTAAAAACTAACGATCTTGTGCAATTTACAGAGTACGCTCAACAAAACGGAATTGAAGAATGTGACATAAAATGCATGTGCCTGGATAATAACGGCTTGCTCTGGATAGGAACTTCTACAGATGGGATCTTTAAAATGATAAAAAGCGACATAATAAAATATGATTTTAAAACAGAGCCGGTTTCTTTTACTGCCGATAGTAAAAAAAATGTTTATGCCCTTACAAAAGGCAACATCAAGATGTTCAATAAAGATTCAAACAACTTTGTTGATCATATTGCATTAAAAAATGTAGAAAATATAAGGCACTTTTGTTTCGATAAGGATAACAATATCTACCTCACCGTTGGTGAAAAAGGCGTTTTAAAATATACACCAGCAAAAAAAAGTTTTTTTGAATATAAGATCCAAAAAACAGACAACCCTGCCATGTCGCTTTTGGTAGATAATGACGATATATGGTTTGGATACAAAAGAGGCCTGCTTAAATACAACCAAAAGTCGGATCATATCGATACAATTAAGGGAAAGATACACGCCAGCTATTTTCAGGATATTTTAAAAATGGATTCTGCCGTTTGGATAGCAACAGCAAACGGGTTAAGCAGGTACAAGGCAAATACATTTACCGAGATCTCCAATAGAACCGTAAAAAATTTCCCCGACGGAATCGTAAACAGTATTGAAGCCGATAAATATAAACACATTTGGGTGGCCGCCGATAAAGGATTGTTTTGTTATGAAGGCAATGCTGCTTTTTCAAATTTAAGAAAAGATGGTTTTCCAAATAATGAGATCTGGGATATTGCCATTATTGATACCTTTTTATTTGCTGCTACCAACAGAGGATTGATACAACTGGCCATTATGCCAAAGCATAATAGAAATTGCGTTTACCAGGTGATCAATAAAAAAAACGGGCTTATTGATTTTGATCTCACCGATAAAGCCATTTTTTCAGATTCAACTTACGTCTGGATCGCGCATGAGAACGGAGCTTACCGCTACAGGCCAACAAACCAGTTAAAGATCAATATTCCGATTTATATTTCAAATATTTATAACGACTATGGCTCTCTTGTTTTCAGAAGATCAAAAAATTATACCAATCAAATTGTTGACGTAAGTAAAAACCTTGAACTTGACTTTGCCGATAACGATTTTACAATTGAATTTAAAGGAGTTAATTATAATTTATTAGACAATGTTTTTTACAGTTATCGGTTAATTGGCTTTAATGCCAATTGGAGCAGGCCGGGCAACGAAACAAAAGCGGTTTATACCAATCTTAACCCGGGGCATTATACATTTGAATTGGTTTCTTCTAACGGTAAAAATAATTTTGGCGACGTTATTTCATATAAAATATATATTCGGCCGCCATTTTATTTAACATGGTGGTTTAAAGCGATAACAGCATGTTTTATACTTGTTATTATTTATTTACTGGTACAATTGCGTTTAAAAAATATCAAACGGCAAAATATTGCACTGGAACAAAAAGTAAACGAACGTACTACGCAGTTAAATTTGAAATCAATAGAGCTTGAGGCCAGTAATAATTTATTGCTGAATAAAGATAAACTTATTACAGAAAGCCTGGATTATGCAAAAAAGATCCAGGAAAGTATACTGCCATCACAAGAATATCTTGATACTAAATTTAAAGGTATTGTAAATACAGCGGCTCTTTATTTACCAAAGGATATTGTAAGCGGCGATTTTTATTATTGTTACCGTAAGAACGATTTTAATTATTTTGCTTTGGTAGATTGTACAGGCCACGGTGTTCCAGGCGCTATGTTATCATTTTCTGTTAACTCCATTTTGCATGGAATAATTGATAATCTTAGCTCATACCAGGAACCGGCAACCATCTTAAGAAAACTCAATGAAGGTTTTGCCGAGATCTATATTAAAGATCAGGACGTAAAAGAGAGTTTTGCTATTTCTTTACTGTGCTATTTGCCCGATCATAAAAAAATATTTTTTAGCGGCATCAGTCAGTCAATAGCCATTTTAACCAATAACGAATTGACCGAAGTTAAAAGCCAGAAATCTTTTTTGATCAGAGACACCGAAAATTTTCCACATTATAAATTTTCAGTAAATAAGGGCGATAGGGTTTATTTTTATTCGGATGGCTACTACGACCAAAAGAATAAAGACACCGGCAGGCGTATGTATAAGAGTGCTTTTTATCAAAAGATACAAGACACTAAAAACTTACCTTTACAAAAACAAATACAGGCATTAAAAGAATATTTTTTAGATTTTAAAGGCAAAAATGAACAAATAGATGATGTAACCGTTTTTGCTATTGAAGTAGAGTAATGCAGCTTAACAGAAATATTTTTTTAACCGGGTTTATGGGCAGTGGCAAAACCACCGCCGGAAAAAAACTGGCCAAACTATTACGCTTAAAATCTATTGACCTTGACCAATATATTGAAGAAAGAGAAAAACTATCAGTACAAAAAATATTTGAAAATTTTGGTGAAGCGGCATTCCGAAAAATAGAACAAAGTTGCCTAAATGAAGTGATCCTGAAAGAAAAAAATGCCGTTATCTCGCTTGGCGGCGGCACCATTTGTTATGAGAACAATCTTGAAACAATAAAAGCACAAGGCGTTTTGGTCTATCTTGAAATGCCAGCTCAGGCTTTAGCCCAAAGGCTGGAGGGTTCAATGATAAAACGTCCGTTATTAAAAAATTTAAAGGGCAACGAGCTGATCAGTTTTATAAACCACAAATTAAAAGAGAGGGAAGAATTTTATAATAACTCGCATGTAATTATTTCGGGATTGAATTTAACACCGCAACTGCTTCAGCAAAAAATTAGTGAATATCAGACAAAACATAAATAAATATTTAACCATTTTTCTCTTCTTTATTTCTTTTAAACCTTTTTTTTCGCAGGAAATGTTTTATAAGGATAAGAACATTGGTTTTAATGTTGGCGCCAATATGGCCTTTGGTTCGCACTTTCAGCGCTTTGGGTTAAATTTTAATTTGTTTTATGTAAATAAATTTATTCAAACAAATTCTGAACTGCGAACGTATTTCAGTTTTAAAAATCTTGGCCCAAAATTTATTTATGAAGAAATGGTTTTAGCACAAGGCCTTGTTTTATGTTACGGAGATAAAAAGAGAAATGGCAATCCTTTTGTAAATTCGGTTTCAAATCAAACGCGCTATAAAAATTCAATAGCTTATTCTTATAATTGGTACGTAAACAAAATAAAAACAAAGCAGGTAACCGGTATCGCAGCCTTTCAGTTTAATACTATAAGTGTAATAATTGAGAATGATATTCTCGCCAAACCAATTTTGGATCGTTTCAGGACTGGTGCTTTTTTGATTCAGTATCAATACAAAAATATGTTCCAGGCAGCAATCAATTGCACTATGTGGACAGGAAAAATGGGGCATTCTGTAAGTATTGATCACAAAGGCGTGTACACGAAATGTTATATGGATACAACAGGTGGCATTTATCCAAATATATCGCATGGTTTATTAAGCGCACAAATAAAATATAATATTGGCTTTTCACAAAACCTGCAAGCTAATATTGGTGTAGATGCCGAACAGGTAAGAAATGTAGTACAGAACAGGTTTATACATAATATGCGTTTTGTACCGAAAAAATTAAACAAAACGCACAATTGCCATATTCCTATGATCGATGATAAAGGGCAACAATATTTATTTAAAGAAGGACAGAAAATTCGTAAGCCAAAATTATATTTGAATATTTTTTCGAACGCGAATTTGTTTTATTGAAAGAGCATAGCGAAGTCTAAAGCTCATTTTAATTTATCGTTATTCAAATGCCTTTCCGAATCACGATTGGTTTTTTTCTCGAGATTTTTCTTTAGGGCCTCTTCTAAATTTATACCTGTTTGGTTGGCAATGCACATTAATACAAACAACACGTCAGCAAGTTCATCCTCAAGGTTTTTTTGCTTATCGCTTTCTTTTTCGCTTTGTTCGCCATAACGGCGGGCCATTATTCGCGCCACTTCGCCAACCTCTTCAGTTAAAATGGCCATATTGGTTAATTCATTATAATAACGAACGCCATATTTTTTTATCCACTCGTCAATGATATTCTGTGCTTCTAAAATTTTCATGTTACTTAACTATATTATGGATCATACGTTGTTGTATCGGTGATTTAATATTGTGTTTTTCAAATGCGGATTTTAATGCATCATACAGGTCGCTGGTTAAAGCCGCATTATCTTCGGGATAGCAATAAGGTTTTACGCTAATGGTTACAGCACCATCGGTTATCTTACCAATAAAAATGCCAGGCTCAGGTGTTTTAAGTACTTTTTCCTGGTCTTGTAAAACTTCGGTGATCACATTTTTTACTGTTTCCAGGTTATTATCGCTGCTAACGGCAAGGTTTATTTCCAAACGTAAGCTGCCATATCTCGAAATATTTACAATAGTTCCGTTAGATAGCGGACCGTTTGGAAGGATCACCATTTTGTGATCGCCGGTTAGCAAAATTGTATTAAAGATCTGGATCTCTTTTACCTCACCGGTTTGCCCGCCCGCTTCAATCACATCGCCCACTTTAAAAGGCTTAAATATTAAAATTAAAACACCCCCCGCAAAATTTGAGAGCGAGCCTTGTAACGCCAAACCAACCGCCAGGCCTGCGGCGCCCAAAATAGTTACAAAACTGGCCGTACCAATGCCCATCATGCCTGCAACGGTAACAATTAAAATAATCTTTAATCCAATACTTATGAGGCTTTTTAAAAAAGTTCTTAAGCTAACATCCAGGTTTCGCCTGGTCATTGTTTTTTCTGCTATTTTGGCTACACGACTAATGATCCATAAACCAATAAGCAATACAATGATGGAGGATATAACTTTTGGAGTGTAATCGGCAATTAGGTCTATGAACCTGTCGGCATAAGAGTGTAAAATATTTTCGTCGGCTTTAAGGGTTTGCTGAACGCCTTCAACTGTGGGGATCAACTTTTTTATTTCGTCAGATGCTTCTAAAAAATATAACATATTATAAAAATTTATATCTTCACAAAGCTAAATAAAAAATGAAAAATTTACAGTTTATTTCTTTTTGTTTATTTCTTTCGTTGAATGCTTTTTCACAAAGCTGGTTCAAAGTAGATACTTCTTTGCATGATAAAGCGCATAAACGTGCAAGCTGGGATACTTTAAAATATCAGAAATACAATTCGCGTTTAATTATTGGTTATTTTCAATCGTACCGTAATTATGCGAACGAGTTTGAACAGTTTAAATATAAAGATTCCTTGGGGGTATCAAAGAATAGTTATTATGCAGAATCAAGATTGATAAGTGGTATTGAGATAAATTACGATAAATTAAGCTTAGCTGTTGGTTTAAGAACCTCGCCACCAAGTAAAAGCGAAGGCAAAGGCAATACCAAAACATTTACAACCAATTTTAATTTTGGTGGCAATATCTGGTATCTCGAAAATTCGTACCGTTACTTTAAAGGTTTTTACGATAAAAACACCCAAAACTACGATACCTCTTTTAAACGTACCGGTGTTTATCTGCAGCAGCCCAATCTCGAAAATACTTTATTCAGAAGTAAATTTTTGTACTTCACCAATCATCACAAGTATGCGTTTCGCTCGGGCTACGCCTGTGGCTACCGCCAGTTGAGGTCTGCAGCTACCTGGGTATTGGGCGGCAGTCTAAGCTATAATAATTTAAGAAGTGATAGTTCTTTTTTTCCTTTGGTATCGCGCCCTTACTACGGCGATTACGGAAATATGAACGGGTTAAAGGTAATCGGTATTTCTGCTAACGCCGGTGCGGCTGCTACACTTGTTTTGTTTAAAACCATTTTTGTAACAGGCATGTTTATTATTGGGCCCGAGCAGCAATGGCGAACATATTCTTACGGTAATCAAACCTCTTCTCTTTCTTATGTATCATGGTCGGGCGATGGCCGATTTTGTGTTGGCATGAACTTTAAACACTTTTACATTATCGGTTCAAGCATCTCCGATTTTTCTTTATACAACAGCAAAAGTGTTGGCTTGTTAAATAATTCAATTACCGGTAATTTTACTTTTGGCATCAGGTTCAATTCAAAAACGCCTGAGTTCTATAAAAAGTTTCAGCAAACACGTTTTTATTTAGCGATCTAAACATAAGTTCTAAAACAAGGTTATAATAGTATGGGGTACAAAAATCTTAAAGCGTGTTTAGATGATCTTGAAAAACATGGAGATCTGGTTCGTGTTACAGAAGAAGTTGATCCTGACCTGGAGATGGCTGCCATTCATTTAAAGATCTTTGAAAAAGGCGGACCTGCTATTTTATTTGAAAATGTAAAGGGCACAAAATATAAAGCGGTAAGCAATTTGTTTGGTACATTGGTACGTAGCAAATTTATGTTCAGAGATACGTTGCAAAAAGTGCAAAAAATGGTAGAGCTGCGCAATAATCCAATAGCTGCTTTAAAAAGCCCGTTTAAGTTTGCATCAACAGGTATTGCTGCAATAGCTGCTCTGCCAAAAAAATCTTCTTTTGCATCAGCCGGTTTTAAAGAAATTAAAATTTCTGACCTGCCATTAATTAAACATTGGCCAATGGATGGCGGCGCCTTTGTTACCATGCCGCAGGTTTATTCTGAAGATCTTGATAAACCCGGTGTAATGAATTCAAACCTGGGGATGTACCGCATTCAACTAAACGGAAATAATTACGAATTAAATAAAGAAATTGGTTTGCATTACCAGTTACATCGCGGCATTGGAATCCATCAAAGCAAAACAAACAAAAAAAACCTGCCGCTTAAAGTTAGTGTTTTTGTTGGAGGCCCGCCGGCACACGCACTGGCAGCCGTAATGCCTTTACCCGAAGGTATTAGCGAGCTAACCTTTGCCGGCGCTGTTGGTGGCAGAAGATTCAGATACGCACACGTTGATGGATTTTGTGTTTCGCTTGATGCTGATTTTGTAATTACAGGAGAAGTTTTTCCAAATGAAAATAAACCCGAGGGCCCTTTTGGCGATCATTTAGGTTATTATAGTTTAGCGCATGATTTTCCGTTAATGAAGGTGCGTAAGGTATATGCAAAAGAAAATGCTATTTGGCCTTTTACCGTTGTTGGCCGTCCACCTCAAGAAGATACTGCCTTTGGCGCACTGATACATGACATTAGTGGTAGTGCCATTCCAAACGAAATTCCGGGTGTAAAAGAAGTACATGCTGTTGATGCTGCAGGAGTACACCCTTTGTTATTAGCTATTGGCAGCGAACGTTATACACCATACTTAAAGAATAAACGCCCGGCCGAATTGTTAACACAGGCCAATCGCATTTTAGGAACGGGGCAATTAAGTTTGGCAAAATATTTATTCATTAGCGCTGATGATACTAAGGAATTGAATTGTCATGATGTGCGCACGTTTTTTAAATATGTGTTTGAGAGAATTGACACTGCAAGAGATCTTCATTTTCAAACCAAAACAACCATTGATACGCTGGATTATAGCGGCGACGGCATAAACGAAGGAAGTAAACTGGTTGTTGCCGCATATGGAGATAAGAAAAGAGAGTTGCTAAATGAATTGCCTAAGTCCATTTCTACTGCATCGTTTATTTCAAATGCTATTATGTTAATGGAGGGTGTGATTGGCTTGGAATTAAATAAATTTTCAAATTACGAAAATGCAAGAACCGAAATCCAACAGTTAAGCAATTACATCAGCCAGAATATAAATGAATTTAACGACATAGCGCAAATAGTTATATATGATGATTTTAAATTTCAGCCGGTGCCAAAGAATTTAAATGATTATGTTTGGGTAACTTATACAAGAAGCAATCCAAGTCATGATATTTATGGCGTAAATGAATTTACAGAACATAAGCACTGGGGATGCAAAGGGCCAATGATCATTGATGCACGAAAAAAGCCGCACCATGCGCCCGAACTAAAAATTTTACCCGAAACAGAAAAAGCAATAGAGCGTTTTTTTAAGAAGGGCGCAAGTTTAGAGAAGTGGGCTTAACTGATGCGTCTTATGTCTTGAGTCATGTGTCTTTTATCCTTTTTAAGGATTTCCAAACACCTTCTTCAAAAGATCTGTTACACGCGCCATTGGGTCTTTTCGTATCTTTACTTCTTCATCGGCAATTAAAAGCATTAAACCGTTAATGGCTTTGTTGGTTACATATTCATCAAGGTTAGGATTTTGCTTTTTAACACCTGGCAGTTTGTTATAGGCTGTTGCCAGAGGTTGCCAGTAACTGGTTACTTTTACTTTTGCTACAGCTTCTTTTACCACCGGCATAAATTTTTCTTTTAAAGGGTTGTATGTTGTTTTGCGTAAATAATTTGTTGCAGCAGTATCAACACCTTTTAAAATAGCAAAACCATCCTGCAAACTCATATTGGTAATCGCATCAATAAATACAGGTGCAGCTTTTAAAGCAGCTTCTTCTGCGGCGCGGTTCAAACTTGTTTCAAATTCTGTAATTTTTTTTGTCATACCCAGTTTGGTCAGTTTCACTTTCATATCCTTTGCTTCTTCGGGCCATGGAATAAATATTTTTGGATTCTTATAAAAACCGTCTACTTTACTTGCCGCGCTGGATGAGTTGTTGGTGCCAACTGTTAACGCCTCTCTTAATCCCTTCACCACTTCTTCGTTGGTTAATGTTGGTGTTGTTGCAGTGGCGTTATGTAATTTTTCTTTAGCCGCTTTTTCAATGCTATCGGCTTTGTGTTTTAATTTATCCATTAAACCCTGGGCTGGAATAGTTAACGAAAATAAAACACAGGCAATTAAAATTACTTTTTTCATGTAGATTAAGTTTAATAAATTTATCACAAATATAAACTATTGCTTTTACGCTTGGTTTTTAAAATTGTGAAATACATATAAATTATGAGGGCAGAAATACTAACAATTGGCGATGAGATCTTAATTGGCCAGATCACAAATACAAACAGTGTTTGGATAGCGCAGGAACTTAATTTAATGGGTATTAAAACCGTGCACATGGCCAGTGTTGCCGATGATGAAACGGCCATTATAAATGCCTTTGATGCCGCTTTAACGCGCGCTGATTTTGTTTTTATTACCGGTGGCTTAGGGCCAACAAAAGACGATATTACAAAAAAAACATTTTCTAATTATTTTAATGCCGAATTAATTATAGATGAGAATGTGCTTAAACATGTTGCCTCTTTTTTCATAAAACGGGGAAGAGAGTTAACAGAAATTAACCGCAACCAGGCCTTAGTGCCAAAAGGATCTTTTGTTATACACAACGCCAATGGTACAGCGCCCGGTATGTGGATGAAAAAGAACAATACTACTTTTATAAGCATGCCCGGCGTGCCTTATGAAATGAAAAGCATAATGACAGAAATTGTTTTACCAAAAATAAAGGCCGAAAATAATTTGCCGCACATTTATCATAAAACAGTTTTAACCAATGGTATAGGCGAAAGTTCTTTGGCAGAAATGATAGAACCCTGGGAGGATAAGTTGATCGAGAAGAACATCAAACTCGCCTATTTACCACAACCGGGTATGGTAAGATTAAGGCTTTCTTCTTCCGGCCCGGACAAAGAACAGCTTCAAAAGAACATTGATACGGAGATCGAAAAACTAAAAGGCATTATCGATCAGTATATTTTTGGATATGAAAACTATGGTGAAGAAACTCCTTCTCTGGCAGATATAGTAAGCCAATTACTTAGATCTAATAAAAAAACAGTTGCACTGGCGGAAAGTTGTACCGGCGGTTATATTGCAAGCTTGTTTACAAATATAGCGGGGGCTTCGGATGTTTTTAAGGGCGCTATAGTTCCATATACTAACAAGGCAAAACACGATCTTCTGCAGGTAGACGAAGCCATATTTTCTACTGTTGGCGCGGTAAGCAAAGAATGTGTAGAACAGCTGGCGCAAAATGTTCTTAAAAAATTTGATAGCGATTTTGCTTTATCAGTTTCTGGTATTGCAGGCCCCACGGGCGGTACAGACGAAAAGCCGGTTGGCACTGTTTGGATCGCTGTGGCTTCAAAAGAAAAAACATTAGCTGTAAAATTCATTTTTGGTGATAACAGGCAGCGCAATATCTTGATGACAGCGAGTTTCGCCCTAAATGCATTGAGGAAATTCATTCTAAAAAGCATTTAGGTCTTCGATAAATTGTTAAATTTTACCCCCTAAACGGAATTAGGGCCTCCTAAACACTATTTAGCCGCTGCCACGTGGTTTTTTTTACTATATTCGTAAATCAAAAATTAAAAAACGATCCTATGGTATTAAATTCCAAATCGCACCAAAATGTTAAGAAATTGGTATGTGTAAAAAGAAATGCCTTGCTTTTAATGGCTTTTCTGTTCATCAGTTCTTTCGCTCATTCACAAAATCCTGTAGCTGAGGTTTACAGCGGTAGGATCCAAAATTCTGACAAAGGAAGCTCCTTTTATTTCAGGATATTAGAGGTAAATCAGGCAGATTTCGATGCTTATTACAAAAAATCAAAAGAATTTATCTTATTCAATAATTATAAAAGCGGTTACAATCCTGAATATAAAATAGGTTCGCTTTATTACTCTTCTTCAAAGCCTTTTAATTTAACAGATATTCATTCTTTACTAAAGCAACTGGGCTTTGCAACTGTTAAGTACGACGACGCGGTGATCAGTGTTAATGATCTGCCGGGTAAACCAATTGTTACGCCAGAGCGTAATCCAAACAACAAAGCAAGAAGAAACTAAAATCAAAAATTATCAGAAAATGAAGTTAAAATTATACTTTCTAGCATTCGTATTTTTAGTTTGCAACATAAGTAATTTAAAGTCGCAAACCTATGTTCTTACGCCTCCGGGCGGTAGCGTATTTACCACTTGTAAAGGATACGTTGAAAACGACCTTTGCTGCTACGATCCACCGTTTTGTACAGTAGTGTATTATTGCCAGGGCGATAACCATTTCAATACCTTTCAGAGCGGTACGCCCGG
The DNA here is from genome assembly GCA_044226875.1 of Bacteroidia bacterium. Lineage (GTDB taxonomy): Bacteria > Bacteroidota > Bacteroidia > B-17B0 > Aurantibacillaceae > Aurantibacillus. The sequence goes on along the minus strand of JBGAGD010000001.1, from coordinate 726,458 downwards.
TATGGCCATTCGTATGAACTTTACCTTTTTAGATCTTAATACAGGCGACTTTGTTAGGGTTTACCAGGGCGTTGGAACAGGCGGACCACTACTGGCAACCTTTACCAATACTTATACGACCTTGGGTACTGCGGTTACTTCAACAACCGGTATCATAACCGTTCGTTTTACTACCGATGCCGATAACAATGTGGGAAGCGGCTACACGGCCATTTTAGGATGCCCGCCGGTTGGTTGTGGTGCAAATGCGCCTGCAGGAGATAATTGCAGCGCTACTACCAGGATCTGCGACACGCAGCCGTATTGCGGTAACACTGGTGGTTGGTTTACCGCCGATCACGAAAATATTGCTGCTACCAATGCAGAAGCAAATAATTATCCAAATACCTACACCACCAACAATACCTTTTGCGGAAGTATTGAAAACAACAGCTGGCTTGTGTTTACGGCCAATACTGCATTTCCAACCTTTTCGGTAAACGTTGGCAACTGTGCCTCAACGGCCAGTGGTATACAAATGCTGATGCTTGCGAGTACAAACTGTAATACATTTTCTGCGGTTTCCAGCTGTATAAGCCAGAGTGCCGCTGCAACATCGTTTACAGTGGGTGCTACAACGGCGCTCACACCAGGATCCGATTATTATATTATGATAGACGGTTATGCCGGAAATTATTGTGATTATACGGTTACGCCATTGGCCGGTGTACAGATCGCTACAATGGCAGCGAGTCCGGCCGCCTTGTGCCAGAATCAAACCACGGTTTTAACAGCCAGTAATACAGTTGCGGGTTCTACTTTTGTGTGGACGGCCAATACCGCCGGTGCTATTGGAAGTTCGCCAACGGCTTACAGTATTACGGCAACTCCAACAGTTGTAGGTAACACAACATATACGGTTACGATAACTCAGCCTAACGGTTGTGCGGTACAAAGTTATACAAGACAGATCACATTAAATGCATTGCCTGTTGCAAATGCGGGAAGTGCTTCAGGGTCTATAACCTGTAATAATCCTACGCAAACTCTTAACGGTTCTGGTGGCGGTGGCTATACCTGGAGCGGAACAGGTATTGTAGGTAGCAACACAATTTTTAATCCTACAGTTAATGGCCCCGGCCCATTTTCATTAACAGTAACTTCGGGTGCAGGTTGTACATCTACCAATGTGGCAACCGTTAGTGTGCCTGTTAATACAACTCAGCCAAGCCCTGCAGTTACAAGCCCAACGGTGCTTAACTGCAGTAACCCAACCATGAACTTAAGTGCCACACCGGCAAGCGGTGTAACATATACATGGACCGGCCCCGGAATTGTTTCAGGTGCAAACTCGGCTTCACCTTTAATAAATGCAGGTGGTACGTATAGTGTAACAATGACATCCACGGTGAATGGTTGTTCAAAAGGAACAAGTACAGTTATTGCCGCGCCAAATACATCCATTGTGGTTGCGCCTTCTACAACAGGAAGTGTAACTTGTGTAAACAACACCATCACGCTTTCAACAACCAACCAGGCTGGACAAAATTATACATGGACCGCTCCTGGCGGCGCTTCAATTAGTGGAAGTCCTAACTCTGCAGCAACAACAGGATCTAATTCAGGAACCTATTCGGTAACAGTTTATAACACTACCAACGGCTGCTCGCAGGTAGGTACTATTGCGGCAAATATAAATACCGCTGCTGCAGTGCCAAACGCTACATCATCAGGAACAGTAACATGTTCAAGCAACGCAGTTAACTTAAACTCATCAACCTCAGGCGTTACTTATACATGGGTTGCGCCGGCCGGTTCTTCGATTGGTGGAAGCCCTAACGCGGCAAGCACTACCGGAAACGGAGGAGGAACATATACTTTAAACGTTACCTACACTGTGAACGGTTGTACTAACAACAACCCGGTTACAGTTACAACACAAACTGTAAAACCGGTTGCTGCTATTAACTCAACACCGGTAATTACCTGTGCTAATCCAACAGTTACAATTAATGGTGGCCCAGGGTCTGGCGTAAATTATAACTGGAGTGGCGGTACTATTGTAGGAACAAATACAAACGTTAGTGTTAACGTAAGTGCGCCAGGTGTTTATTCACTTGCAGTTACGAGCACCAGTAATGGTTGCACATCAACAACACCGGCAACAGTAAATATTACATCAAATTTAGCAACACCAACGATTACTGCTATCGGCAGTCAAACAGCGGCATCAGGTTGCGGCACAAGCAGCATCGTTGTATTATCTGCAACGGCTACTCCGGCAGGCAGTAACTATACATGGACATCCTCTGGAGGTTTTGCAAGCGCAACCAATAATTCAACCGTAGCAGTAAATGGTGCTACGACATATACTGTAAGTTCTGTGCATCCTGTAACAGGTTGCCCTTCTTCTTTAGTATTTACTGTAACGCCGTCGGCAAATCAACCAACCATTTCTGCTTCTGTTCCTTCAGCAACTTTAACCTGTTTAAATACAACGCAATCTACAACGGTCACGTCTAACCCATCTTCGGGAATTACTTATGCATGGACAGGACCTGGTATTGTGGGATCGAATACATTGTCATCTGTAACCGGAAGTTTAGCCGGAGTATATAACGTAACAGTTACAAATACAAGCAATAACTGTAACTCAACCGCATCATTTAATTTAGCAGCCGATAATACTACGATCAGCCCAAATGTAAGTGCATCAAATACGGTTAATTGTAATAATACAACTGCAACTTTAGTTACGGCTCCCACACCAACGGCTTCTACCTTTACATACAGCTGGAGTGCAGGCCCAACAACATCATCATTAGCTGTTAATCCAACAGCAAACACTGCTTATACCGTTACAGTTACTAATCCATCAAACGGTTGTTCGGGTATGCAGGTATTTACGGTTACAGCAAATACTGTTCCTCCAACAGCAGTGAGTACAAATACTAACAACGTTCTGCTTGCTTGTCCCGCACAAACAGCAATTATCAGCGGATCTGCAACAGGGGCAATTACATATTCATGGGTTGCGCCTGCGGGTGGTTCTATCTTAAGTCCGCCTAATGCGTCATCTGTTCAGGTAACAAGTTCAAGTGTTGGTACTTTCTCATTTATAGCAATTGGTGCTAATGGTTGTTCTGCTGCCGCAGCAACTGTAACGGTATCGCCAAATACAAATGCGCCAACATTTAGTTTAAGTAATTCGACACCAAGCATCACTTGTTTTTCGAGTTCGCCAAATGTAACGGTAGGTTTAACATCAACGGTATCTATTCAGGGTTATACCTGGAGCCCGGTTAGCGGTATTGCCGGAACAAATACAACATCGGTAGTGAGCTTTACAGCACCGGGGGTATATACTGTGGTAATTGAAGCTACGAACGGATGTTTATCAACAGGTACAGTTTCTGTTGCAAATGCTACAACATCTCCATCAATGGTAGCAGGCACAGGCACTGCACAAACCATTTCTTGTACAAACTCTTTGGTTACTATTGCACCAACATTTACACCTTCGGCCAACTTAACATATGTTTGGACCGGTCCGGGAATTGTAGGTAGCGGTACCAACTCAAGCGTACAGGTAAATCAGAACGGAACATACAGCCTAACAGTTACAAATACATTAACAGGTTGCAGCAGCACATCTATTACCATACCGGTTGTAGGAACCAGCGTGCCGCCAACAGTTAACGTATCAAGCACATCAAGTATCGGTATCAGCTGTCAGCCAAATACAAATACGGTAACTATTACAGCCTCATCTCCGGGCTCAGTAACCTACAGCTGGAGTACAGGATCTACGGCTTCTAATATTACAACCAGTAACGCAGGTATTTATTCAGTAACGGTTACAGATAATAACTCTAACTGTTCAACCACGCAAACAATTGCTGTTGCAAACAATACCGTTACACCAAGCCTTGCTGCCAGTGCAGCGGGTAACCTTCCTTGCGGAGGCGCAGGTACCACCACTTTAAATGCAGTAACAAGCAATACCAATGTAAATTATAGCTGGAGTGGCCCTTCTGTTACTAACGGTTCTAATACTGCCAACGCCACTGTAAGCGCAGGCGGAACATATACCGTTGTGGTAACGGATAATGTTACCGGTTGCTCATCTACACAAACGGTTACAGTAAACAGCACATCAGTATTAGCACAATTCACGCAGGATGCAATAACAGGCCTATCGCCTTTAACGGTTAACTTTACCAATCAAAGTGCGGGTGCTATTACTTATTCATGGAACTTTGGTAACGGCACCTCTTCTCAAACCAATCCAAGCAACGTATTTACAAGCGGTACGTATACAGTTACACTAGTGGCTACCAGTGGCGCCTGTACGTCAACTGCCGATATTGTAATAACCGTAAACGAAACAATTGGTGTTATACCGCAAGTGTTTACGCCAAATGGCGATGGTCATAACGATGTATTCGAGATAAAAGGATTGGATTCATACCCAAACAACAGTTTACAGATCTTTAACCGTTGGGGTAACGAGGTGTTTAAGGCCAAACCATATAAGAACGATTGGGATGGTTCGCCAAACGCAGCCGGTAAAACCGGATCAGGCAAATTACCTACCGGTACTTATTTTTATATTCTTGACCTGGGCGACGATGCTAAAACTGTTTTCAAAGAATATATCCAATTACAATACTAGGCAATTAAGTAAAGACGATAATAAAAGAACAAATGATCAACAAATCAAAAATAGCAGGTTTAGTAGCGATGAGCTTTTTGGCCGTCAACTTATCTGCGCAGCAGGAAGTGCAAAATTCCTTTTATATGTTTAACTCTTCTATCTTAAACCCGGCCTATGCCGGTAGCCGCGATGCGTTAAGCGTTGTGGTAGATAGCCGTGCACAATGGACCGGATGGAAAGGCGCACCTAAAACAAATAGTTTTATTATGCATACGCCGCTCATGAACGAATCTATCGGTGTGGGGTTAAATGTATTAAGCGATGTAATAGGGCCAACAAACAGAACGTCTGTATTTGGTGATTTTGCATACCGTATAAAATTAAACTCAAATAATGATCGTTTGTGCTTTGGCTTGCGCGCCGGGGCCGATCTTATAAGGAACAACTTGGCAGGACTAAATGTTAACGATGCGGCAGATCCGCTGGTAGCAAATAGTAGCGCTAATTTTAATACCAATACATTTAATACAGGTGCGGGTGTTTATTATTATGGCAAACGTTTTTTTGTTGGCTTAACCGCTCCAAAAGTTATTCCGAACAAACTAAGCAAGGATGCCAATTTCACCGCTTCAAAAGAAGTGTTGCACTATTACCTTATTGCGGGCTATGTATTTAAATTAAACAGTTTGTGGGACCTTAAACCAGGCTGCGCCATTAAATATACTTCAAGCGCACCGGTATCGGTTGATGCCAACGTATCGGTATTATTCAATAACAAGATCTGGTTTGGTTTGATGTACCGTTATGGCTCTGCGGCGGGCGCAAACATCATGTATAACTTTACAAAACAATTGCGTGTTGGTTATGCATACGATTACTCTATAAACAATATGGGTAAATACAGTCCAAGTTCACACGAAGTAATTTTAGGTTTTGATTTTCTATCAAATAATAAAGCTTTAAAATCGCCACGTTATTTCTAATTTAAATCTGTACAATAGAATCTAATAAAATGAAAAATAAAATAGTATCTCTTTTAATTTTTGCAACTATCATTGTTAAAGCACAATCTGTAAAAGAAAAAATTGCAGATAAACGTTTTAATGATCTCGAATTTGTTTCAGCCTCTGAAATGTATGAAGAACTTGCACAAAGCAAACATCCAAAAATAAAATATTATGTACGCGCCGGCGAAAGCAATATGAATATGGGCGACTACCGTAAAGCCCAGATCTATTACGACAAAGCGTATGCCAATACTGGAATGACAGACAAGGATCTTTACAATTATTACCAGGTTTTAAAATACAATTCTAATTACACCAAAGCATCTGAGGTATTTTCAAAAATAAACGATAACCAGTATAAATATATCCGCGATAATATTGCCAGAAAAAAACTGATAATAGAGGATATGAAAAAAGATTCGAGTAATTATACTTTAAAACGCTTATCGATCAACTCTGACGAGAATGATTTTTGCCCGTATGTAGTAAATAACGAAATGTATTTTCTTTCTTCAAGAAGGAATACTTCTGTAACAGGTCGTAAATATGGCTGGGATGATTCTTATTATCTTGATATCTATAAAGGATATATTGAAGGAAACGATGTTCAGAATGAGCATGCCGTAAAAGAAGGATTAAAAACAAAAGTGCACGAAGGACCGATCTGTTTTACAAAAGATGGCAATACGCAATACATTACAAGAAATAATATTGTAAAAAAGAAATTAAAAAAAGGAACCGACGGAAGAGTTAACCTTAAAATTTTTAGCAGGAAAAAAGAAGGGGAAAATTGGGGAGAGTGGATCGAATTTCCGTTTAACAGCGATGAGTATTCTTGCGGCGATCCTGCCATCAGTTCAGACGGAAAAAAATTATACTTTACTTCAGATATGCCGGGCACTTTAGGTTTAACCGATATTTGGGTTAGTAATTTTGAGAACAACAGTTGGACAAAGCCCGAAAACCTTGGCCAGGCTGTTAACTCAGAAGGTCGTGAAATGTTTCCGCAGTTATTTGAAGATGAGGTTTTATTTTATTCGAGTGATGGAAAAATTGGTTTAGGCGGCCTGGATGTATTTTATACCGTGCCAGCCGAAGATTCTTATTTTGAAGCGCAGAACCTTGGCTACCCTGTTAACTCACAATTTGACGATTTTGGATTTTACGCAAGAACAGTAACTACAGGTTACCTTACATCCAACAGGGGAAAAACAAAAGATGATATTTACAGTTTTGTTTCTAAAAAACCGATCATTAGCAGCGCTATTAATTTAATTGTTAAAGACAATCTTTCAAAAGAGATCATTCCTAACGCCAACGTGGTTTTAATTGATGAAACCGGCAAGCCGGTATATGAAGGCAAATCAGATGATAAAGGGGAGTTAAAGTTTAACGTATTGCCCGGTAAAGACTACAAACTAAAAGCAAATAAAGACGGCTATAAAGAAAGCGTTGGTGTAATAAAAGAAGATGAGATTGCCACGCTTGCCAACTCAAAGAAAGAAGTTTTAGTAGAGAAAAAAATTATTGGTTTGTTAGGTTTAATAGCTGATGCAGACGATCTTTCGCCAATTGAAGGTGTGAAAGTAACAATTACCGATGGTTTTAATAAAAGTGATTTCTTAACCTTTACCACTGATAAAGAGGGAGATTTCCGTCATATTTATAAAGATAAAAAAGTAGGTGATGATCTTTCTTACATAGTAAAATTAGAAAAAGAAGGATATTTAACCAAGATCGTACCAGTTGATATTACCATCAAAAAAGAAGGTTATGTTTTATTACATGATTATTTAAATACTAAAATGTATAAAATAAAACTGGGCGCCGATATTGGAAAAGTAGTAGATCTTCAGCCAATTTATTTTGACCTTGGTAAAGCTACCGTAAGGCCGGATGCTAAAATAGAGCTGGATAAGATCGTTCAGTTATTAACGCAAAATCCAAGTATTACTATTGAGTTAAGCTCTCACTCAGATTGCAGGGGTAGCGCGGCTGGTAACCTTGCTTTATCTGACCGTCGTGCAAAAGCATCGGCAGGTTATGTAATTTCTAAAGGAATTAGTGCCACCCGTATTTACGGAAAAGGATACGGCGAATCTAAATTAATTAACGATTGCAAATGCGAAGGCACAGTCGTAGTTCCTTGTAGCGAAGAGCAACACGCGCAAAACCGAAGAACAGAATTCAAGATCGTTAAAATAAAATCCTAAAACATTTCTATTACAAGAAGGCGAAGCTAAAACTTCGCCTTTTTTATTGCAATATGCTGATTATAAGGCTGTTTATGATCCTAAAAATAAACATATTACCCAACCTTTCTGTTATATAGTTTGTAATGGTTAATATAGAACTTATAAGTAATTACATGGATATTCAGCAAAAACTGATTAACGATTGCATTGATCGTGACCGTAAGGCTGAGTATGAATTGTATAAACAAACTTATAGTTATTTAATGAGCATTTGTATAAGATATACCAGGAACGAAAATACAGCCAAAGAAGTGCTTAACCTTGGTTATCTCAAAATCCTTACCAATCTTGATAAATATAAACCCGAAGTGCCTTTTAAAGCATGGATAAGACGGGTAATGATCAACACACTTATTAACGAATATAAAAAAGAAAAAAAGCATAACGAGAATGTAGAATACGTTGAAGATTATTTTGAAACAGATAAATACGCCGATCTTAACCACGTAATTACAAAGATAGATGCCGACCAGATCTACACCTTTATAGCCCAGTTGCCACCCGCCAGCCAGCAAGTATTTAACCTGTATTTTATAGATGGGTATAAACATAAAGAGATAGCTGCGATGCTTGAAATTAGCGAAGGAACATCTAAATGGCATTTAAATTCGGCGCGCGAAAAATTAAAAGAACTTTTAAAAAAAAACAATTTACTTGAAAAATTGATTTATCATGAATAGTGAAAAAGAGTTTAAAGATAATTTAAAAGATAAACTTAACAGCAAAGAGTTTGCCTTCGACGAAGCTAACTGGCAACAAGCCCGCCAGTTGATTGATGCCTCGCGTAAAGAAAACAAACGTGCTATTTTGCCATTTATTTTATTGGGTTTACTTTTTATTGGCTCGGGCATATCGGGGTTTTATTTATTGAACAATGGCGAAGCAGCTACACAAAAAGGCCTGGCTGTAAATTCTGTTAACGCGGTTGCTTCTGAAGTTAAAGAAAGATCAGTTGTTGCATCAACCGAATATGTAGGATCTGCTTCTACAATAAATGATAAGGGAATTAAAAACCCTGGTACTAATGCAGAAACAAAACACTCAACCACTAAAGCCGTAACACAAAAAATAACAAACTCAAATAAAAACGTTAAAGCTAAGAACAGTAACGACACAAACGAAATAAAAACAAGCAATAAACAAAATGCCCGCCAAAACAATACTAATATTGCCGCTTTAACCGTAACCAGGAAAACAAAAAAACAAAAAGGTTTAACATCGCCTGAAGGAGATAATAATACCATCAGTGCATCTGTTGCAGAAATAACAAAACCTGACAATAAAAAAGAAGAACCGGTTAATACAGCTGCAACAACGCCACTTGTAAATAATACAGAGCCCGTAAAAGAAAAAGATGAGCAAACTGTAGCAACTACAAATACTATAACCCCATTAGCCGAAACAAAACCAGGATTAACTGCAGCTATTGATTCTGCCACCAAAACCCTGGCAATAGAAACTGTAACCAGAACCCCAATGCATTTTATTTCGTTGGAGGCCGGTACAAATTATTTATTTGGCTGGAAAAACCCGGGTAAAAAAGATGCTAATGGCTTTAACCCGGTTATAGGTCTTAACTATTCAAATGTTATTGCAAAACAGGCAACGCTTTCGTTCGGCATCCAATACACAATGGTTAGAAATCTTTCATACAGCAATCATCTTGTAACCACAACACGCTATAAGTTTGGTGAAGAAAGTGATGTAATGGTATTTACACCAACCACTATGCATTACCTTGTTGCGCCTATCCGTTTAAGCTACGCGATCGATACTAAAAATACATTTGGCGTAGGCTGCAATATTGGTTACTTATTTAATATAAACAGCAATGTAGAATTATATTCTCAAAATGCAGGACAAAAAGGAAAATCAACTGTATTAAAAACATCGGGCTATATGCAGGGCTTTAAAACGTTTGACACGCAACTGACTCTTTTTTACAGAAGAAGTTTGACAAAAGACCTTTATCTACATGCCGGATTTATGTATGGTTTAACGGATATTAAAGACAACACCTTTTTTAATTCTAACGTGAAAGAAAAAAATATCGGATTAAAAATGACACTGATCTATAATTTATTTAAAAAATAAAAAATGAAATTAATTAATTACTGTATAATCCTGTTGCTTTTATTGGCAAATGTTTCGTGCAGAAAAAAAGAGTATCCTGAATCAACATCAGAAGGCGCGCCTGTATTTAGTTGCAGCATGAATATAAATGGCGCGCCTACCTCTTTACTGGCAGGTGTAAATGATTATTATATGTATTCTTCATACCAGCAGGATTCAAACAATGTATATGGCTTTACAGGCGGGTTAAGACAAAGCAATTGTACCAATTGCCCAAACAGCATTGAGGTGCAGATAAATGATTTTAAAGTTTTACCGTTAAATGCTTACGCCATAATAGATTCTTCTTTAGTGCCCGGTGGTTATAATTATTTGTTGAGTACCGCTGCGGCTTTTTATACATCACAATTTCAATCTGCTTATAATAAAACAGCAGCGTCTTATTTATGGGATTTCGGTGATGGAACAACGTCTGCAAATATAAATCCGCTACATATCTATAAAAAAGCCGGTAAATATAAAGTGAGCTTAACTATAAACGGAACAAATTCCTGCGTTAGCAATATCAGCAGTTATCAAAACATTGGTAATTTAACCAATGGTTTTAGAACGAGCATTGTTGATTCTGTTGTTAGCGGGCACACCCTGAGCTTTTCGCCAAACAATATGCAGGGCTCGGGCTCTTATTCTTATTTATGGAATTTTGGCGATGGAACACCTTTAAGCACTTCTCAATACGTTACCCACACATATCAATACACCGGCAGTTATCCTGTATCGTTAAAGGTCATTGACCTTGTTACGCACGACACCGCCTATGCAAAAAATAACGCCGTTACTCAAAACGATATATCATCGTGTGCCGCAAATTACACGGTGTCGTCAGTTAATCAAACCCCAAATACTTTAGGCTTATCAAACATTATAATAAACTGGACAGACGCTAACGGTGTTGTTTATACTTCAAAAAATCCGCTGCAACCTGCCAACAGCTATTTTACGATAGTATCTGTAGAAAACTATGATAACAACAGTAATGGGCAAACAACAAAAAAATTGCATATAAAATTTAAATGCACAGTGTATAACGGAAGTAGTTCAATTTTGATCGATAATGCCGATGCTATTATGTGCGTGGCTTACAAATAATTTTTCTAAAAAAAAGAAAATGAAAGAATTAAAAAAATATTCAGTATTCATAATTGTTGCCTGGTTTTTATTAAGTGTGGTGCAGCTAAAGGGGCAGTGCGCTGCCAGTTTTAACTATTCAATTAACGCTAACGGAAATGTAACATTTACCAGCACGTCTGTACCAAGCAATTCATTTACTGTTTATCAATGGCAATTCGGTAATAGTGTAACTTATTCTGCAACGGGGGTTCCAACAGCACAGGTAACGTATACTGCTAATGGCACTTATACGGTTACCCTTGCATTTACAACCACGCCAACCTGCGTTAATACAAGCACTGCTGTTGTAATTACAGTAACAAATGTAACGGGCTGTAATGTTAATGCAAGCTTTTTATCTGCACCGGGGCCTTCGGGCGCAATGAATTTTACAAGCACATCTACCGGAACCGTTGCCGGAACTACCTATTCCTGGAAATTTGGAGACCTGAGTGCATTTGGCAGCGGGGCCATAACTTCGCACACATATGCGTCCAGCGGAACGTACAATGTGGTTTTGTATGTCAATAATAATTTTACAACCACCTGTTCCGATTCGGTGGTTGTACCTGTTACTGTAAATGCTACCTGTAATATAAATCCGGGTTATAGTTACACGCAGGGCTCAAATGGCAGTGTAAATTTTCAAAGCACCTCTACCGGTACTATTGCAACAACCAATTTTTACTGGCAGTTTGGCGACGGTGGTACAAGCACCGGAAACCCTGCGGCCCACACTTATACGGCCAATGGCACCTATATTTCAACGCTTACCGTTACCAATAATTCGGTTAGCTGTTATACATCCTACACGCAGGCTGTTAATGTAACAAGCATTTGCGGTTTAAATACATCGTTTACCTATACTTTAGGAAGTAACGGATTCGTTAATTTTGCAAGTACTTCAACGGGCACAGTTGCCGGAACAACATATACCTGGTCTTATGGAGATTCTTCAACCGGCACCGGTGTAAATGCTTCTCATACTTATACAGCCAACGGGTTATATTATGTAACGTTACTTGCAAATAATAACTTTAGTTTTGCCTGTAACGATACCATGATGTTTCCGATAAATGTCAATTCAATAGGGTGCTCGCTTGTTGCAAATTATACGCATACGGTATCTGCCGGCGGAAATGTAAATTTTGCCAACGCATCAACAGGTACCAATACCTTAACCACTTATTATTGGAATTTTGGAGACGGCTTTACAAGCATGCTACAATCGCCTTCACACGTTTATTCCAGCGCAGGCGCTTATAATGTAATGCTGTTAGTTACAAATAATGCCTCATGTACCGATACCATCATTCAATCTGTAAATGTTACAGGCATTTCGTGTATTGCGAATTCAACTTTTAGTATGTCGCCCGCTTCAGTGGCACAGGTGTGGAATGCCTACCCTTCATCGCCATGGAATGTCGTGGCCGCCACCTGGAATTGGGGAGATAATAGTTCCAGCAACACGCTTTATACTTCTCATACGTATTCTGCAGCCGGTAATTACAGCGTTTGTTTGTCAGTTACAGTTTCCTGTGGAGGAAGTTCGGCCACCTGTATAAATCAATTTATATATAAAACAACCAGCCAGCCAATGCAGATCATTCAGATCAATGTTATACAACCACCATTAACAATGGTTGGCCTTCAGGATATTTTGTCCGAGACACTTGATTGGTCTGTTTTCCCAAATCCTAACAATGGCCAGTTTGAATTAAGCATAGGCGGAGCAGGGAATGAGATGGCAAAAATTAAAGTGTCCAATGTAGTGGGAAAACTGGTTTACGAAACAGAAGCTATGAACGACGGATTAATTAAGAATATTAGCATGAACGATGTTTCAAATGGGATTTATTTTATAAAAGTAAGTACCAACAATAAGGAATACTCTAAAAAAATAATAATAAACAAATAGTTTTAAAATAAAATGTTAAAAATGCAGGAATTTGTTTTTTTGGCCAACCCTTTTAAAAAAACACTTGTATTAGTTGAATAAGAATGAGAGGAAGCTGAAAATCCAATAAAAGAGTAGGCGAAACTTTAATTAAAAATCACATGAAAAAATTTACAAATTATTTTACATTGTTGTTGAGCCTTTGGTTTATTCTGGGCGCAACAAAAGGCAAAGCACAATGTGTGGCCAATTTTAATTACTCGATAAACGCCAATGGTAACGTTACCTTTACAGCTAACTGTACCCCGGCAAACTCTATAACTACACAGTATTACTGGCAATTTGGTAATAATACCGCCTATACAGCCACCGGTACACCCATTGCGCAGGTAACCTATACCGCAAACGGTACATATACTGTAAACTTGTTTTACTATACGCCAACTACTTGTTCAAATTCGGTTTCATATACAATAAATATTACAAACGCTGCAACATCTACATGTAACGTTAATGCCAACTTTACCTATACACAGGGCGCAAACGGTCTTGTTAACTTCAGCAGCACATCAACGGGTACTGTGGCCGGCACGGTTTTTAACTGGCAGTATGGTTATAATACCTCCGGCGGCACAGGTGCCAATACCTCTAATACCTTCCCGGCAAACGGGCTTTATAATGTTACTTTATATGTTTTTAACAGTACTAATCCGTTATGTATGGATTCTGTTGTAATACCTGTTACAGTAAATACGCTTCCGTGCTCATTAAACGCAAGTTTTAATTACACGATCGGAACCGGGGGTAATGTGAACTTTGCAAGTACTTCTACAGGCACAACCAACACATCGTTATACATATGGAATTTTGGCGATGCTACCAATGGCTCTGGAAATCCTACATCTCATACTTACGCCAATAGCGGTACTTATATTGCAACGTTAACGGTTAATAACGGTTCGCTCAGTTCATGCGTTGACACGTATACCCAGAGCGTTGTTATACCATGTATGGCTAATTCGAATTTTAGTTTAGTGCCAACAGCAACTGCGCAGGTTTGGAATGCCTATGTAGGATCTCCTGCAAACATTGTTGCTGCAACCTGGAGCTGGGGCGACAACAGTACAAGTAATACACTTTATACCTCTCATACATATTCTGCATCGGGCACATATAGTATTTGCCTGTCTGTTACCGTTACTTGCGGCGCAAGCGCAACAACATGTATCAATCAATTTATTTACAGATCAGAACAAAATATGCAAATGATCCAGGTAAATGTTATTCCACAATCAATGCCAACAAGTATTGTAAGCAATAATATTAATGTTATCGATTATTCGGTTTATCCAAATCCAAACAATGGCCAGTTTGAAATAAAATTGAATGGTAACGGAAGCGAAACCGCAAATATCAAAGTATATAATCTTATCGGAAAATTGGTTTACGAAACCGAAACCGTAAATGATAATTCAGTTAAGAATATTAATTTGGATAATGTTTCAAACGGCGTTTATTTTATAAAAGTAAATGCAAACAACAAGGAATTTACTAAAAAAATAATAGTTAGTAAATAGTCAGAAATACCAATACCTATAAGTTCGAAGGGAAAGGGCTGCCATTTTGCATTTTGGCGGCTCTTTTCTATTTATTTAAGATTGATCAGTTCATTTGTTTTTAAGATCAGATCCATAAATAAGATCTTTGGATTTGCATTTCTTTCAATGTAATAATAGTTGCTGTTAAACTCCTCTACCAACCTTTCGTAATTTTTTTGATTTACAAATGGGGCAAATTTCTCAAGAAAATTCTTTTCCTGCCCGCTTAAGCGCACTAAATTTTTATCGCCAAAATTAAACATCAAACAATCACGAAAAACTTCAAGGCCGTATTGCAGAAATTGCTTTTGTTTTTCGCGTCCTGCTGCTGCATTCTCGTCTATCCAGGTTATTGCTTTTCCGGCGTCAAATTTTAATGCAAGGCGCATAAAATTCTGGAAGTTGGATAAAAAAGAAACACTTTCTTCGTTATGTGTAAGTAAAGAAATGGCCTCGGCGTAATTACCATTGGCCAGAATGGCTGTTTGTTTTGCCACTTCGGCATTTACTTTAAAATTGGAGATAAGCGCTTCGGCAATTTCCTGCTCGCTACAGTTATAAAATGGAATTTGCTGCACACGCGAAATAATAGTTGCCAGTAACTGCTCTGTATGATTACATACTAAAACAAAAATGGTTTTTTCGGGCGGCTCTTCCAGTATCTTTAAAAGTTTATTGGCAGCTTCAGCGTTCATTTTTTCAGGCTGCCAAATGATCATCATTTTGTAAGATCCCTCGTAACTGGTATAACTTAGTTTTTTTAAAATATCGTTGGCTTCTTCAACCGGTATAATTGGTTGTTTATTCTCGGCATTTAATTCGTTAAACCAATCGTTTAAACTAATATAGGGGTTTGCTAAAAACGCTTCCCTGAAATCTTTTATAAGATCGTCGCTGCTTTTTACATCTTTGCTTTTTGCGATAGGAAAAACCAAATGCAGATCGGGATGAATTAATTTTGAAACTTTATTACAGGAAGTACAAGAACCGCAAGCACCCTGTTCTGTTTTATTTTTGCAATACAAATGTTGGGCAAAAGCAATAGCAGCGGGTAAATTTCCGCTTCCTTCTTTTCCTGCAAATAGCAGGGCATGGGGCACGCGCTCTTCGTTCACCATTTTAAGTAAACGCAGTTTGGGTTCTTGCTGACCAACTATTTGATTATAAAGCATTGATTGAATTTACTTGATTTATGGAAAATGTAAGATGTAAAATGGAAAAGGTTATTAAACCTTCGCTAACATCTTCCATCTTCCCTTTTACATTTTCCATTATTTGTTATTGTACTCATTCATGCAGCGCTGTAATCCTACAAAGGCAAAAGCTTTTATAGCATCAGTTGCTACTTTAATTCTATCGTTAAGGGTCTTTAATTCTTCAGCGTTCCATTTGCCTAAAACATAATTTACCTGCGCGCCTTTGCTAAATTCATTGCTAATACCAAAACGCATCCGCGGGTAATTAGAACTGTTCAATATTTCCTGTATGTTTTTTAATCCGTTGTGTCCGCCATCACTGCCTTTAGGCCCAATGCGGATCTTTCCAAAAGGCAGAGCCAGTTCATCAACCAACACCATCATATTTTCTACATCGATCTTTTCGGTCTGCAACCAATAGTTAACAGCTTTACCGCTTAAGTTCATGTAAGTGGTTGGTTTTATTAAAATAAGGGTTTTGCCTTTGTGTTTTAATTCGGCAACATCTGCGTATCTGCCAGAAGTAAATTTTATGCCGCCTTCTGCAGCAAGGGCATCAACAATTTTAAAACCAATGTTGTGACGGGTTTCTGTATACTCATCGCCAATATTGCCAAGGCCAACTATTAAAAACTTACTCATTAAACTGTTTATTCAACAGTCAAATATATTATTTTTTTCCGTTAAGGCCGTGTTTGATATTATAGCGGATGCAATCCCAGTATTCTTTAGTGTAATTTACAAAGATCTCTTCGCCAGCCTTAATATCGCGAGAAGACACAATATAGCATTTATCGTCAAAGATCTCGTAATCGGAATTATTTCTCTTTCCCTTAACACGGCTTATGCCTGCGGCATCATTAGCATAACGCGCTTTGTGCTGTGGGGTAGACCATGCATCGATGCAGCGTTTTTTGTTTATGAAAAACAAATATCCGTCTTTGTTTTCAAGAACTCTTTTTTCGTATTCTTTCCAGTCAATGATCTCGCCTTTGTACTCGATGATCTTTTCACCTTTTTTAATTGGTTTGTCTGTAAATAAGCCTTTTCCGGCGTTTGGTAGTGTTGATTTTTTTACTGTTAGGGCCATAGCGGATGCAAAAATATACTTTAATAAAACATATAACACTTTTCTTAAAAAAATGTTTGTAAGTAATCGTTAAAGCGTATTTTAAGCCGGATAAAGGTCGGGCGCTTCTTTTTAAATGAACCCTCCGCCAATTTCCAAAAAAGGTTTATTTGTTTTTGCTTCCGACACTTTTATTAACTCAATGCCTGCAGGCGAAACAACCAACAACTTATCGCAGTACTTTAGAAGCAGATCAAGATCGTGAGAGCTTACCAGGATACATTTATTACTTTCAACTGTTAATTTTTTAAGAAGAAGGAACAGGTCGTGTTTGGATGCGTAATCCAAAAAAGCGCTGGGCTCATCTAGCAACATTATAGGCGTTTGTTGCGCAAGCGCTTTTGCAATAATTGTTTTTTGAAATAAGCCATCGCTAAGCTCGTTCAATAATTTATGCTGATGGGCGGTAATGCCACAAGTTTTAATAGCTTCAGCAATGATGTCCAGATTTTCTTTTTCGAGCCGGTTAAATGAATTGGTGTACGGCATTTGCCCGGCTGCAACAACATCATAGGCCGTTAAATTAAACCCCCCGATTTTTTCAGTTAAAACAACGGCAATTTTTTTTGCAAGATCGTTCAATAAATAATTTGTAACCGGTCTCTGATCAATAAATATCTCGCCGCTTAACACCGGTAACAGGCCACACAAACTTTTTAGAAGAGTAGATTTTCCAATGCCATTAAGGCCAACAACACCAATAAATTCGCCGGCGCAAAAACTTAAATTAACAGCCTTTAATATGGCAATTTTTTCATTATTTTTTTTATAACCAAGCCAGGTGTCTTTTAAAACTATACACTCCCTTTTACTCATTACCAGCTTTTGTTTTTAAACATTAAATAAATAACAAGAGGCGCTCCAATAAATGTAGTGATCATATTAATTGGTAAAGAAATTGTTTTAATGGCAGAATTCGCAAAGGCATCGGATAATAAAAGAAGGATACTGCCCAAAAATAAACAGGACGCCACATGCAAATGCTGTTTGGAGCTTTTAAAGATCATGCGCGATAAAATAGGCACTGCAATGCCAACAAAGGCAATGGGGCCGCAAAACGCAGTAGTAACGCCGGTTAAAACCGATGAGATCAAAATTAAATAAAATCTGCCCGATTTAAAATTTACACCAATATTTTGAGCGTAATTCTCGCCTAATAACAATGCATTTAACGGTTTTATAAAAAACAAAAGTGCCAGCAAACAAATTAATGACAGTGGTAAAAAGATAAGAAGATCTGAATTGGTGGTGTTGGATAAAGAACCCATGCCCCAGATAACAAAACTTTTTAAACTATTGGCGTCCGAAAAATATTCTAATGCTGTTTGAATAGCGCCGCATATTTGCGAAAGCATTAAGCCAATTAATAATAAAACAATATTGCTGTTTACTTTTTTTGAAATAGCCAGGATCAAAAAAGTAACTAAAAAACTTCCGGTAATGGCAGAAAGCACTATAAATGTTTTACCAATAAAAAAATTTGAAAGAAATTGAAAAGACCCTCCCGCTAAAATGCTGATGGCTACCATTAATGAAGCACCCGAACTAATGCCCAGCACATAAGGGCCTGCCAGCGGGTTTCTAAAGATGATCTGTAAAATTAAACCCGATGCAGCTAATGTGCAGCCGGCAATTATTGCCGTTATGGTTTTTGGAAAACGCAGGTGCCAGAAGATAAAATTGTTTGAGGATAGGTCGTTCATGCCAATGCTTTCGCTTCCGCCATAAAACAAACTTAAAATGCAGGAGACAATCAGCAGGCAGATCAGTATAAAAAATTTTATGTTCGTTCGTTCTTTCAAATTATTTTAACTGCTCGTAATAATACATATCATTTTTTAATTGTTCCTTTAGTTCGGGGTGAAATATCATAATAAGGTCGTGCAGTATTCTATCGGGATAAATAATACCGGTTTCCCAATATGTACTATAGCCTTTTTTATTGGTGGTTTTTGTGTTGTTAAATACATTACCATTTTTAAACGCTTTAAATTCTGAGTAACGGGTATCGTAATTCAAAAGATCTTGTTTTGATTTGGCCAAAGAAAGATTTATCCAATAGTCAGCTTCTTTTGCTTTAGTATACACCTGTTCAAAGCTCAGGGGCAAACTACCGTAATTGCTGTCGTCTTGCCATAAATAATTGGCACCTGCATCGTGCAATAATTGCGCCACATAACTTTTACCACCGGGCATGTACCAGGCATCACCAACTTTTACCTCGTTAAAAACGGTTGGATGCGTTTGCGTTTTTTCACCGATCGATCTTAATTGCAAATATTCTTTTTCTACAATAGTAAAGATCGAATCGGCCAGGGCCTGTTTATCTACAAAAGCAGCAAAAAACTTTATCCACTCTGCCCTTGCCAGCGGTGTTTCCTCTTTATGATCTAAACTAATGGTAACAGGAATATTGGTTTGCAACAACTTGGGATTGATATCTTTTTTTGGATCGCCCATTCCAAATGTAAATATAATGTCAGGCCTTAAAGTAACCGTTTGTTCTAGATCCATTTCAATACCTTTGGCTAGTTCTTTTATCCGGCCATCGGCGCACCTCGCAATTATTTCCGTATTGTTGCAGTAATCTATGTTATCAATGGCCACTAAATTATCTACAAGGCCAAGATCATAGAACATGGCAGCATAAATACTGCTTAAAGCAGCTATCTTATTACATGGGCTTTTAATAAGAACAAGATCTTTGGGAACATTTTTAATTACCGCTTCGTCTTTATAAATTAAGTAGGTTGCGGTAGTATCGTAATTGGATTTGTTGCCAAATAAATAAACAATAGTAACATCTTTATTGCGTGATATGGCAAAACGCTTAGCGTATTTAATACTGCTATCCTGCTTAAGATCCGAAAAAAGAGAACCTGTTTTTTCGCTGTGTTCAGCGCAACTTAAAAGAAACAAGCAAAAGGATCCTAATAAACAGTTTAATAATTTATATTGCATAAAATCTAATTTCAAAAATACTGCCTTTGGGTAAATTGTTTTTAACCAATATACGGGCATTGTGTTTATTGGCAATGTAGTTTACAATGTACAGGCCAAGGCCGGTGCCTTTTGAGTTACGGGTTTCTTCGTTGCCCACCCTGAAAAATTTATTGAATATTTTTTCTTTATCCTGGTCTGAAATGCCGCAACCGTTATCTTTAACATTTAGTACGATTTCATTTTTTTCATTTAATAGCTCAAGAATGATTTCTTTTTTATCGGGCGAGTATTTTAACGCATTATCAACCAGGTTGGTTATGATGGACGGAAAAGCGTTTTCATCTACATTGGCAAAGATATTTTCGGTAATATTTAATTTCAATTCGCCGGCCATGAGTTCTTTTTTATAATAGCGGTTTACAATTGTTGTAATTGTATCACTTAAATTTTGTTTACCAGGTTTAAAAATAAATTCCCCGGCATCCAGCCTGCTCGCTAAAAGCACATTATCTATCAGGTTGTTTAACCTTTCGTTTTCTGCTAAAGCATTTGCAATTAAAGTTTGCTGTGTGCTTTCATCAAGCTTTTGTTTTTGCAGGGTTTGCAATTGCAATTTTGTAGCAGCTATTGGTGTTTTTAATTCGTGGGTAATGCTTAAGAAAAAATTCTTTTGTTGGTTATTTAATGCGGTTTCTTTATCCTGCGCTTGTTTTATTTTATAGATACCAAATAAAAGCAATAATAAAAACACGGTTCCTTCGCCAACAACCATTATTACCTGTATTGTTTTTTTTTGGTGAAGAAAGTTGATTTCTGTGATAAGGCGCTCTTCGTTTGTCGTACTTAATTCAGAGATCTTTTGTTTAAGATCAATTATCTGTGTGGTTTGGCGTACCAATAAAACCTCCCACCACAAAAATTGCAAGAGTATGTACCCAAAAAGCACACCTAAAATAATTATGGTTCTAGATCTGGTTTTCATTTGGCGCAACTTCAGGAAATTGGATCAGCTCTTCTATTTGTGTCAATACTTCTGCCGATCGTTTTACAGAGTCAACATCTTCAACGGTTAAATATAATTTTTTGTTTTGTTCTTTTAATGTACAAAGATTAGGATATTTTTGGGCAAATAACAAAGCGGCCTGAAACATGGGGCTCGAAAAATAATCACTTTCCTGTTTATTTAAGAAGTAAGCCAGCAATTTTTTGTTCTTTAATGTTAGTTTTTCAAAACCAAGTTTCATGGCTTTCCAGCGCATACGCACAACATTAATTAACTCAATAGCTTCGGGTGGTACGGGGCCAAACCTGTCTTTTAAATTATTCTCAAATAATTTCAGGTCTTCTTCTTTGGTAATATTGTCGAGCTCCCTGTATAACAACAGGCGCTCAGTTAAGCTCTCAACATACGAATCGGGAATTAATAACGGCAGATCGGTTTCTACAACTGTTTCTTTTACAAACTGGCGCGAAAAGATGGATTTATCAGCAGCGTCTTCTTCGCCAACAACCTCTTTATACCATTTTTCTTCTTTTAATTCTTCGATGGCTTCGTTTAAAATTTTCATATAGGTATCAAAACCCATATCGTTTATAAAGCCACTTTGTTCACCGCCCAGTAAATTTCCGGCACCACGTATATCCAGATCACGCATGGCAATTTGAAAGCCACTGCCCAGGTCACTAAAATCTACAATAGCCTTTAAGCGTTTACGTGCTTCGCTGGTAAGCATAATTTGCGATGGCGCTAGTAAATAACAAAATGCTTTTTTATTACTTCGTCCAACCCGGCCACGCATCTGGTGCAGGTCGCTTAACCCGAAATTTTGTGCATCGTTAATGATAATAGTATTTGCGTTACTTATATCAAGGCCGCTTTCAATGATCGTTGTAGCAACCAACACATCGTATTCGCCCTCCATAAATCCAAGCATAACGTCTTCCAGCTTGTCGCCATCCATTTGCCCATGGCCAATGGCAATGCGCGCATCGGGCACCAGGCGTTGAATAATGCCGGCAATATCCATAATGTTCTGTACTTTATTGTGTACAAAAAACACTTGTCCGCCACGATTTAACTCATAACTCACCGCGTCGCGAATTAATTCCTCATCAAAGGTATGAAGTTCTGTTTGCACAGGGTAACGATTGGGTGGAGGAGTAGAGATCACCGAAAGATCGCGGGCCCCCATTAAACTAAACTGAAGGGTGCGTGGAATAGGCGTAGCGGTTAAAGTAAGGGTATCTACGTTGGTTTTAAAAGTTTTTAATTTATCTTTTACACCCACGCCAAATTTTTGTTCTTCATCAATGATCAATAATCCCAGGTCTTTGAACTTTACTTCTTTGCCAACTATTTTGTGTGTGCCAATAAGAATATCAATTTTACCTTCGGTTAATTTTTGTAACGTTTCTTTAACCTGTTTTGCCGACCTGAAACGGTTAATATAATCTACATTGCAGGGCAAGCCTTTTAAACGCTCTTTAAAGGTTTTATAATGTTGATAGGCTAAAATAGTTGTTGGCACTAAAATAGCAACCTGTTTGCTATCGCAAACGGCTTTAAACGCGGCACGTATGGCAATCTCTGTTTTTCCAAAACCTACGTCGCCACACACGAGCCTGTCCATAGGATGCGCTTTTTCCAGGTCGCGTTTTACATCTTTGGTCACTTTTATCTGGTCGGGTGTGTCTTCGTAGATAAAAGAAGCCTCGAGTTCGTGCTGCAAATAATTATCTTTTGGATACGCATGACCCGGCCGCGATTTACGTTCGGCATATAATTTTATAAGATCGTAAGCAAGCTCTTTTACATTGCGTTTTGTTTTTAATTTTAAAGTGGCCCAGTTAGTGCTTCCTAATTTGTCGATCTTTGGAGTGTGGCCTTCTTTGCCGCTGAATTTACTTATGCGGTGTAAACTATGAATGCTCACATACAAAGCATCATTATCGCGAAACAATAACTTAACGCTCTCCTGCTCTTTGCCGTTGATGTTTAACTTCTGTAAACCTGCAAACCGTCCGATGCCATGGTCGATATGGGTTACAAAATCGCCCGGATTTAAGGTAAGCAGTTCTTTAATAGTAAAGGCTTCGGCACTTTTGTGTTTTAATTCTTTTAATTTAAAACGGTGATAGCGTTCAAAGATCTGGTGATCGGTGTAAACCGCGATCTTAAGATCCTCATCAATAAATCCCTCGTGTATGTCTAACTGTAAGTGGGCTATGAGTGTATCGTACGTGCGGTGCTCTTTTGCCAGGAGGTCATTAAAAATAGAAATGAGCCTTTCGGCCTGTTTTACGTTATCGGTTAAAAAATAATTCTCATAGCCTTTTGCTTTATTTTCTTTTAAGTTGGCAATTAAAAGATCAAAATTCTTATTAAAAGAAGGTTGCGGGCGTTGATTAAAATTAATCGTTGATGAGGAAAGAATATGAGTTATACCAAATTCAAAACAGGTAAAATCTCTAAATTGATCTTTTAATTCTTCCGAACGTGCATATAATTTTTCGGGCGGTGTTTGTTTAATTTCTCCCGAATACTGATGATAGGCTTTTTCTGCTGTTTCAAATTTTTTATCAAATATATCCATTGCGTAACCCGCATCTTCAAAAAACAAAAAACAGTTACTGTTATTAAAATAATTTAGCAGTAATACTTTTTCTTCGGTAAAAATAGTTGAGTTAATATTGGGAATGATCGTTATAAAATCAAATTTAGCATTGGACAGCTGGTCGCTTGGATCGAAAGTTTTGATGGCCTCCACTTCGTTACCAAACAATTCTATACGATAAGGAAATTCATTAGCAAACGAAAAAATATCTACGATCCCTCCGCGAATACTGAACTGGCCAGGCTCATAAACAAAATCAACATTTTCAAATGCGTAGGATAATAAAAATTCAGAAATAAAATCGATCGATAATTTTTCTCCTTTTTTTATTTGTAAAGTATTTTGATGCAGTTTTTGTTTGAGGGTTACTTTTTCTGAAAGCGCCTGGGGGTAAGTAATAACTATACCGGTAAAAGTATCTTTAGATAAAAGGTTTAACACCTCGGCCCTTTCCTGTATATTGGCATTGGTTGTTTTTTCTACCTGGTAGGGTTGGCGGTAAGATTCTGGAAAGAATAAGATCTTTTGTTCAGGCAAAAGTGTTTCAAGATCATTTAATACATAGGCGGCTTTTTCTTTATCGGATGCAACAACAATGCATGTTCTTTTTTGAGTAAGATAAAGCGACTGGATAAAAAAAGACAATGCGGATCCGTTTAAACCTTGTAGCCAATGATTTTGGTTAAGGTTTATGCCTTGAAATTTTGAATCAAAAATCCCCTCCAGCTTTTTGTCTAGGACCATTTTCGGCACAAATTTACTTATAAATTGTTGCTTTACTGCCCTTTGGTAAATAAATTAAGACTTATTTGCAATCCGATAGGTGAATTTGTACAAACAGGGCCAACCATTTGTAAACATCTTTTGTACGGTAAAATATATACTATCTTAAAAACATTTATGATGAGAACACTTTTAGCCTTATTTGTTATTCTAAACAGTAATATTTTTGCGCAGTCGTTTATACGTACTTCTTTAATAGAGGAATTTACCGGCGAAAGTTGTCAGCCTTGTGCTACATACAATCCACCTCTCGATTCTATACTCGCATCGCATCCAACACAGATCATTCCCCTTAAATGGATGGTTCCGATCCCAACAATACCGTTCCAGTCATGGTCACTTTATCAAACCAATAAGGCCGAAATTGATTGGCGTTATAGTGGTGCGGGTAGTGGAGGTTACGGCTATCCCACTCAAAATACACCTACCAACACGGTAATTGATGGTATTCTTAATGCGCCAACTGTGCGGGTTGATGGCAGGCACCAATGGAATTTCGGATCGTTATCTGATCATCCTTTTTATACGCATGATTCTGTGATCAACGATGCACAATCAAAACCAACCAATTTTGCAATAATGATGAATACCGCCTGGGACCCTAATTTTAATAACTGTGCAGTTACAGTTACGGTGCAATCAAACGCTGTATTTACGGCAACCGGTTCGTTGGTATTTAGATTGTGTTTAATTGAACGAACGATCAATTTTAGCAGCCCGCCGGGTACCAACGGCGAAACCTTGTTTCATAACGCTGTCAGGCAATCTTATCCTACAACTATAAACGGAAATTCGGTAACTGCTATGGGCACTATATTACCGGGTACATGGGCCGCCAATCAAACGCAAACGTTTGTTGTTAATTGCGCTGTGCCGTCGTATGTGATGGATAAAACGCAAATGGCTTTTGTTGGTTTTGTGCAGGATGATGGCACAAGGTTTATTTACCAGGCGGCAAGAACAGCCCAGCCGGTAATTACGTCTATCGAAACGTTTAAAAAAGAAGAGGATTTAGCCTTTGAGATCTATCCGAACCCTGTAACTTCAGATGCTGTGATTTTAATAAACGCTTTGGCAAATGCAGATATTAAAATAAATATTACAAATGCCACCGGGCAACAGGTATATGGTAAGCAATGCAAAATAAATTCGGGCGCCAACGCTTTAAATATCGATCCTAAAAATTTAGCTCCCGGCATTTACACAGTTGTTATTGAGTCTGGCAAAAAAACGCTGGTAAAAAAATTAGTGGTTGGTAAATAGTACCCAACGCTATTTCTATATTTATTCCAAATTGCTGGATCACCGAATTTAACATTTGGCCGGGCTTTTAATTATCTTTGCATTTTACTATATTTGTTATAAAATAATTTAATACCAGCCATGAAAAAAAATCTACTATTAGCAACTTTGATATTTGCAGGTGCCAGCACTTTTGCGCAGGTAACCCGTTTATCTTTATTTGAAGAATTTACCGGTGAAACCTGTAACCCGTGTGCGGCCACTAATCCCGGCTTAAATACAACTTTATTATCTGCTACAAATGCAGGCAAGGTAATTGCCATTAAATGGCAGGTGCCAATTCCTACAGCACCAACCAATACATGGTCGTTATACCAAACCAACCCTGCAGAGGCTAATGCAAGATTAGGATACTATAGTGTAAACTCTGCACCACAAGGCCGTATGGATGGACAAAGCTTAACTGTTTTTGGCGCCTCATCAGATCATGCTGCCAATGTAAACAATACTTTGATCTCAAACGCGCAGTCGATCATGTCGCCGTTCTCTATTACCATGAATCGTGCGTGGGATGCAACGTGCAGCTCGGTTAACCTTACAATTACCGTTCAGGCGGCAGCTAATTTTACTACCGCAAGCGCATTGAACTTTCGTACGGTAATGGTTGAGCGTTTGATCCAGTTTAGTGTACAACCAGGTACCAATGGCGAAACAACTTTTTACGATGCCGCTATTAAATCTTTTCCTACAATTCAAAATGGCTATGGTTTAAATACAGCCTGGGTAACAGGGCAAACACAAACATTTACACTTAATTGCCCGATTCCTTCGTATACAAGAAATAAAAGTGAGATAGCTTTTGTTGGATTTATTCAAAACGAAGCAAATAAACAAGTACTCCAGGCAGTAAGGGCAGATAAGGTTAACATACCAACCGACGCATTAACTTCGTTAGATACAAAAGTAAATGTAACCTGCTCTTCAACTATTGCGCCACAAATTACTATTAAAAATAGCGGATCAAACCCAATAACATCTTTTACCGTTACGCCATATACTGATGGAATTGCTGCAACGCCTCTAACAACATGGTCGGGCAATTTAGCGGTAGGTGCAACCACTACTATGATCTTAAATACAACCTCTACACCAACTACTTTGGGTGCACATACATTTTCATATGTGTTAACTATGAATAATCCTTACAATTATTTTAATGTTTCAAATAAAGCAAAATACCTTGTGGCAACAAGTTCGCAAATAAATCCTGTTATGGAAGATTTTGCCCTTGCAACTTTCCCGCCTGCAAACTGGGTACCAACAAACTCTAACAACGGGCCATCATGGAGCAGGGTAGTGTATACAGGCAGTTACGCTAACTCAAGTGATTTTGGTTGTGCAAAATTTGATTGCTTTAATAACACAGTATCGGGTGATGTGGACGAATTATATTTACCCCCTGTTGATCTGAGTGGTAGCGGCGCACCAAGTTTATCTTTTGATGTTGCCAAAGCAGTTAAGAATAATGAGAACGATCAATTGGATGTTTTGATCTCATCTGATTGTGGCGCTACCTGGACGAATGTATATAGCAAGGCAGGACAGATACTTGCTACTACTGGTGTTGTAGCAAGTTCTTTCAGCGCAACAACTGCCCAGGATTGGATCACTGAAACAGTTATATTTCCAACAGCATTTGCAGTGCCAAATGTATTGGTTAAATTTAAAGTAACTAACGATAATGGTAACAACCTGTATCTTGATAATATTAATTTGTTACAACCTTCTACAGTTGGTGTGGCAAAAAACAGCAAAAACAATTCTGGTGTTTCTATTTTCCCGAATCCTGCCAATAACGAAACTACATTAACTGTAAATTCTGATAATACATCAGCGTCAACACTTAAAGTGGTAAATTCTATCGGGCAAACAGTTTATGCAAAACAAATCACCGTGAATGCAGGTGCCAATAATTTTAAAATAGATACTAAAGAATTTGCTGCAGGTATTTATTTTGTGATCGTGGATTCAGAAAAAAATCAAACCACTAAAAAATTGATCATTACAAAATAAAAATTTCTTTTAAGATCTTAAAGGCTGCCTTAATGATTTAAGGCAGCCTTTTTTGTTTTAACATAAAAATATTGATTTTTTAAAAATTCATACCTATCTTCGATGACCTCGTTCTAAAATATAAATCTTTTAAAAAATAAATGCATGAAAAAAACTTACTTGCTTTTGCCTTTACTTGCTGCAGGATTATTTTCAACTGCACAGGTACGCACATCTTTATTTGAAGAGTTTACAGGCGAAACCTGTAACCCATGTGCTGCAACAAATCCCGCGTTAAATGTTACGCTATTAAGTGCAACAAACGCTCCAAAAGTTATTGCCATTAAATGGCAGGTGCCAATTCCTTCGGCACCTACAACAACCTGGTCGTTATACAAAACCAACCAGGCTGAGATCGACTGGCGTTATAAATCAACCGGCTATAATTACCAAAGCCAGAATACATCAACTACTGCTGCTACCAATGGTGTTAACTCAGCGCCTTCTGGCCGTTTAGATGGCCAGCACCAATGGGTTTTTGGTGCGCCGCAGGATCATCCTTTTTATATCAGCAATGCTGTTATTAGTGCTGCTCAATCGCAAACCACTAATTTTTCAATTAACATGAGCACTGCCTGGGATCCTACATTCAGTAACTGTGCTGTAACCGTAACTGTACAATCATCAACTTCGTTTACGGCTGCAGGTAATTTAATGTACCGCCTTTGCCTGGTTGAACGTACTATTAATTTTGATTACCAACCCGGAACAAACGGTGAAAAAGATTTTTATGATGCAGTTAGAAAATCTTATCCTACTACAGTAGGTACCGGCACGGCACTTACAGGTATGGGAACTTCGTTACCTGGTACCTGGACCGCGGGACAAACACAAACTTTTGTGGTTAACTGCGCTATCCCTTCTTATATTATGGATAAAAGCCAGATGGCTTTTGTAGGATTTGTACAGGATGACGGTAACAAAAAAGTTTACCAGGCTGCAAGAACAGCACAACCACAAATTCCTAATGATGCAAAAGCGATTGCGGCAAATATTACTTCGGTAGTTTGTACTGGTACAACTGTGCCAACTGTAACTATTAAAAACAATGGTATAAATGCTATTACTGCATTAACCATTACGCCAATTTTAGATGGTGTGCCGGGAACAGATGTAACCTGGACAGGTAATTTAGCCATTGCTTCGAACACTACCATTACCATGAACACTATTAACCTTACTGCCGGTTCGCATACTTATTCATATAACATTTCGGGTGTTAGTGGTGGCGATGTTGTAACGGGAAATAACACTAAAAAAGTATTTTTCCTTGCGTCAACACAGTACACACTTGCTCCGATCGTAGAAGGATTTGTAAGCCCTTCATTCCCTCCAACAGACTGGACACTTTTTAACCCGGATGGTGGTGCAAATACGTTTACACGCAGCACGCTTGCCGGAGGTTACGGTACAAGCTCTGAGTCGGTTCTCTTCCAGGTAAACTCAATTGCAAATGGCGATGTAGATGATCTTTATTTGCCTCCAATGAATCTTATTGGTGTTACCAACCCACTCCTTTCTTTTGACCTTTCTTATTGCCAGGTATTTACTACCAGCAAAGATTCGTTAACGGTTTCTTACTCTACAGATTGCGGTAACTCATGGACCATTGCTTACGCTAATGGCGGAAGCAATATGGCCACTGCGCCAACAAACAGTACTACGTTCTTTGTTCCAACTGCATCTCAATGGTCAACGCCACTTGTATCTTTAACAGGCGCGGCCAGCGCATCGCAATTATTAGTTAAATTCTCTGGCAAAAGTAATGTTGGTAACAGGATGTTCATTGATAACATAAACCTTTCTCAGGCCAACCCAACTTCTATTAAAACCGTTGAAGGAATTACTTCTGCTTTTGACGTATATCCAAATCCTGCAGTGGATGAAGCAACTATCTTTGTTACATCTACAGGTGTTGCAGATGCAAAAGTTACCGTAACAAACTCTATGGGACAATTGGTATACAATAAACAACACACATTAAACGGAGGCGTAAATAATATAAATCTTGATTGTAAGAATTTAGCCGCCGGGGTTTATATTGTGGTAATGGAATCGGATAAGAATAAACAAACAAAAAAACTGATCATTACTAAATAAAAATTCTGAAGATCTTAGTAAAAAGGCCGCTTGTTTAAAAGCGGCCTTTTTTGTTTGGGTAATTTATGCGAAACAGGTGAACAGCTAATTTTGTTGAATGAACAAGCCCGAAAAGTCCCAATTTTAACATGTATTTTGGCAAAAAAGGCTGGTTTTTGCTTTTAACAATATTCCGTTTGAAATATGGATTTTGATAACTATATTTGCTTGACTATTAACAACTAAATCATTTTAAAAAATTAACCTCATGAAAAAAAATCTACTCACGATGTTCTTTGTAGGTGCAGGTTTGTTAGCAAGCGCGCAAACCCGTATGTCGCTTTACGAAGAATTTACCGGAGAAAATTGCAACCCTTGTGCTGCAACAAACCCGGGATTGAACGCATTATTATCGCAACCAGCAAACGCTGCGAAATGTATTGCTATTAAATGGCAAGTACCTATCCCTTCTGCTCCTTCAGCTACATGGTCTTTATACCAAACAGATATAACTGAAATTGATGCCCGTTGGAAACCAGTTGCTAACGGTGGTTACGGCTACCTTTGCGCTTCTTGCTCACCAACTGCTAACTATATTAATTATGCGCCACAAGGTCGTATGGATGGACAGGAATTAACTGCTTTTGGTATCACTGGTCCTGCCGGTAGCCAAAATCACCCTTTTTACCTAACCTCTGCTGCAATTTCTGCTGCACAGTCGGTATCAACTCCATTCTCAATTAACATCAGCCCTGCATACAACGCAAACCTAACTAATGCTGTAGTTTCAGTTACTGTTCAGTCATCGGCTGCATTCAGTACAACTGCTGCTTTGGTTTACCGTTTAGTATTGGTTGAAAGAACAGTTAATTTTGCTACACCATCTGGTAGCAATGGCGAAAAAGATTTTTATGATCCGGTTCGTAAATCATACCCAAACATTACATCAGGTACTGCTTTACCTAACACATGGACTATTGGTCAAACACAAACTTTCACAGTTAACTGCCCAATCCCTACTTATATCCACGATTTAAGCCAAATGGCTTTTGTTGGTTTTATCCAGGATGAAGGTAGCCATGTTATCTGGCAAGCTGCAAGATCATCTCAGGCAGTAGCTCCTAACGATGCACAGGCTATTTCAGCTAACGTTAGCGGTGTTATTTGCTCTACTACTGTAACCCCTACAGCTACTATTAAAAACGTTGGTTCAAATGCTATCACTGCATTTACTGTTTCTCCAACTTTAGATGCATCTGTTGGTGCTGACGTAGTTTGGACAGGTAACTTAGCAGCTGGTGCTTCTACTACAATTCCATTGAATATGGTTACTTTAACCCAAGGCGCTCACAGTTATTCTTACAACATTACATCAGTAAGTGGTGGCGAGATCAACCCAAACAACAACAAATCTTTCAAGACAGCATTTGTATGTACACCTACATATTTCCCTGGACCAGTAACTGAGCCGTTTGCTACAGCTACTTTCCCTCCAACCAACTGGAATTTATTGAATGCTGATGGTGGTACTTATACCTGGAGCAGAAACGCATCTGTAAACGGATATGGTTCGGCAACTGGTACTGGCGCTGCTAAATACGATTTCTATAACAACGGTGCAACCGGTGATGCTGATGAATTATATTTACCAGCTACTGATCTTACAGCTATTAGCAACCCATCTTTGACATTTGATGTAGCCTATGCTTTTTATACTCCTACGCCAAATAACGAAAATGACCAGTTAGAAGTGAAAATCTCTACAAACTGCGGTAACACCTGGTCTACTATCTTTAGCCAGGCAGGTACAGCTTTATCAACTGCGCCTAATGCAACTGTAACCTTCGTGCCAAGTGCTTCACAATGGAAAACAGTGAACATTCCTTTAGCTGCTTATGCTAACAACCCTTCTGTATTAGTAAAATTTGTTGCTACTACTGATTACGGTAATAATATGTATGTAGATAACATTAACTTATCTCAATCGATCCCTACAGGCATTAAAGCAAATTTTGACAACAGCGTAAGCTTTGATGTATACCCTAACCCTACTAGAGGTGAAACTAACGTAAAAATCTCTGCAGCAACTGCCGGTAAGGCTAACCTTACTGTGATTAACACTTTAGGACAAGTTGTTTATAGCAAACAAGTTGAATTAACTGCAGGTGTAAACGATTTCCAGATCGATGCAAAAGATCTTTCAAGTGGTTTATACTCTGTAACTGTTGAATCACAAAATGGCTCAATGGTTAAAAAGTTAACTGTTGCTAAATAATTTTTTTAAACAATAAAATAAAAAGCCTTGCCTTGTTTGGCAAGGCTTTTTTTACTAAATTTATATCATGAAAAAATCTTTATTTATTTTAGCTTCATTTTTTGCATTGAACAGCTTTTCGCAATCCAGTATCCAGTTAAGTTCAAGAACGGGAACTAACAATTTTGCTCCATTAGTAGGTACAACGATCGACCTTACGACAAGTGCCGCTGATGAAACGGATATTGACATCGATATCAAGAACGTAAGCAGCGTCTCAAAAAACTATATTGTGAAGCGTTACGATATAATGCTTCATACAATTACCACCACAACAGCCGATGCGCATTTTTGTTTTAATTTAAGTTGTTATTTGGCTAGTACCTATACTGCCGGCCCAACCAATTTAGGCCCTGGTGTAAGCACATCCGATCTTCAGGGTGCCAATCAATATATTACTGCAGAGTTGGTGGAAGCTTCTACGGTAGGTTATAGTGTTGTAAAATACACCATTATGGAAACCTCAAACCATGCTGACTCGGTACAATTAACGCTTAGATATAACTTCTTTACAGGCATCAATGAGGCTACTAATACATTGTCTTCATTAGAGTTGTTCCCCAACCCGGCAACAGATGTAACGGTATTAAAAGTTAACTCTCAAAAAGCAATGGATGCCAAAGTAATTATCTATAATGCACTTGGCGCTGTTGTTTCTGAATCGCCGGTGGCAATTACAGAAGGAAAAAATAAAATTGAAGTAAATGTAGATCAGTTAAATTCAGGAATTTATTTCGCTCAAATTAAAATGGCAAATAATTCGGTTACTAAAAAACTGGTTATAAAATAAATAAATTAAAAATCTCTCAAAAAGCCCCGGATTTATTCGGGGCTTTGTTGTTTATAAACCATACTGTAAAATCCAATTTTTTTTAGTTTCTTTACACTTTAAATTTTAACATACTAAAATGGAATTATATTTAGACTCGGCCAACTTAAAAGAAATTGAAGAAGGTTTTAAATTAGGCTTCTTAAACGGATTAACAACTACCCCAACTTTTATGCAAAAGGAGGGAATTACCGATATAGACGGCACTATTGTAAAATTAAGCAAGATCGTTCCTGTACTTCAGATAGAAGCTTTAGGAAATACTGCAGAAGAAGTTTTGGCAGAAGCCGAGCGCCAGATAAAACTGGGCCTGGATCCTAAAAAAACCGTATTTAAAATCCCGGTGTCGCTGGAAGGCGTGCGTGCCTGCAAAATGCTGCGCGATAAAGGTTACCTGGTAAATGTGCATCTGGTTTATACCCTGCAACAGGCTTATATGGCCATGCAGGCTGGTGCTACTTATGTGTGTCCGTTAGTTGGGCGTTTGCAGGATCAGGGCCACGATGCCTTGGCGTTGGTGCAGCAATGTGTTGATGCAGTTGATCTTTACGGTTACGATACCAAGATCATGTTCTCTTCTGTAAGAACGGTAGAGCATGTGCGTAATGCCATTAATATTGGCGTTCATACTATTACGGTACCACTAAAAATATTAAAACAATTAACCGAAAATAACTTTACTACCGTTGGTACCGATCAGTTTATTATGGATACCCGTTTAATGATGGTAAAAGTTAAAGAGGCTATCAATGGCATTAATCCTATAGTTTCGGAAGACACGAATATTACAGATGCAATTATTAAATTAACTGAATTTAATTTTGGCGCTATTACCGTAATTAAAAAAGACGGTAGTATTAAAGGCGTATTTACCGATGGTTCTTTACGCAAATTATTAGGCGAAAAAGGGCGCGACATTTTAAGCAAAAAACTAAGCGATCTTGAATACCGCGAGCCAATTACTATTGATGGTAACGTGTTATTGAACGAAGCCAATAATTTATTTAAGAAAACCAATGTAGATACCATAGTGGTTACCGATGGCGGCAAACCCGTTGGTATGCTGGATATCCAGGACTTAAAATCATAATCTGAAAATAATAAGCCCTTTAACCGGGGCTTTTTTTATGGAAGAAATTGAAAATATATATTCGTATTTAGGGGCTAAATTTATTACGCCGGTTGATAAGATCAGAGATAAATTAAACGGTGTTAAAGCTATTATTTTTGATTGGGATGGCGTATTTAACAATGGCCAAAAGCAAGATGGCGGAAGCAGTAATTTTAGTGAGGTAGATAGTATGGGAACCAACCTGCTGCGTTATTCTCATTTTATGAAAAACGGCAAGTTGCCTGTAACTGCCATTATTAGTGGCGAAAAGAATGAAACAGCTTTTTATTTCAGCAAGCGCGAATGTTTTCATTATTCGTTCTTTAAAGTGGCGCATAAGATAGATGCATTAAACTTCATCTGCGATAAAGAAAACATTAAACCAAATGAAGTAGCCTATTTTTTTGATGATGTGTTAGACCTTTCGATGGCTGAGGTTTGCGGCGTGAGAATTTTAGTGAACCAAAAAGCCAACCCGTTATTTATTGCCTATTGCGTTAAAAATAATTTGGTAGATTATTTAACTGCCTCGCAAGGCGGGCAATTTGCAGTGCGCGAAGCAACAGAACTTTTAATAGGCTTAAATAATAATTACGACGATGTAATTACCAACCGCAAAAATTACTCTGAAAACTATGCGGCTTATATTGAACAGCGCAAAGCTACAAAAACCAATTTTTTTACAGTTACAGATAAGAAAATTGAAGCTGTTGAGATGTAAATAGAACGCTGATAACGCAGATGAATATGATCTTGTAAGATTTTGTTCCCCGGAATGATAATAAGATCTGCGAAAATCCGCTTGATCCGCGTCATCCGCGTTCTATCTCCTAAGATAATTCAAACTGCATTTTGCTAAGCTTGTGATACAAACCATTTTCGTTCAGTATCAATTGCTGGTGCGATCCAATTTCCTGTACCTCGCCATGCTGTAACACCACAATTTTATCGGCATTACGAATGGTTGCCAGCCTGTGCGCAATAACAATGCTGGTGCGGCCTACCATTAATTTATCCAACGCTTCCTGCACCAGGTGTTCGCTTTCGC
The DNA here is from genome assembly GCA_044226875.1 of Bacteroidia bacterium. Taxonomy (GTDB): domain Bacteria; phylum Bacteroidota; class Bacteroidia; order B-17B0; family Aurantibacillaceae; genus Aurantibacillus. Next base: position 691,422 of record JBGAGD010000001.1, on the reverse strand, counting down.
TGTCCAAACTGCTGGTTGCCTCATCTAAAATTAAAATACTTGGGTTCTTTAATACCGCCCGCGCAATCGCAATACGTTGTCTTTGCCCGCCGCTAAGCTGAATACCTCTTTCGCCAACCAGCGTATTAAATTTATCAGGAAAAGAATTAATAAAATCAAAGGCGTTGGCTTTGCGTGCGGCTTCTTCAATCTCTGCATCTGTTGCGTTTGGCTTACCGTAAGCAATATTATCTTTAATAGTACCTGCAAATAAAATAACATCCTGCGGCACCAAAGCAATCTTTTTTCGCAATTCTGTAAGCGACATGGTCTTTGAATCAACGCCATCAATTAAAATAGAACCGCCATTGGGATCATAAAAACGCAATACCAGTGAGGCGATGGTTGTTTTGCCCGACCCGCTTGAGCCAACAAGGGCAACGGTTTGCCCGGCTTCGGCCCTGAAAGAGATATTCTTTAAAACCTGGAAATCCGGGCGGGACGGGTAATTGAACGATACGCCGTTAAATTCTATTTCGCCTTTTGTTTGTTTAGCCGGCGTATTGTCTTTTAAAAACTCTATATTTTCTATCTCGCCATCAATCAATTCAAAAACCCTGTCGGTAGCGCCCAGTGCACGTTGTATTGAAGCTATTTGTTCGGGTAAGCCACCCAGGGAGCCTGCAACGAACAACGACAGCATTAAAAATTTACCAAATTCTGCACCCGAAATATCTTCGTTAATAACTGCCTTTACCATTAGGTATAAAATAAAGAACATAGCACCAAAAACAACAGCCACAACAAAGGCAAAAAAAGCACCGCGAAACAAACCATATTTAATACCGAATTTTTTAATATCTTGTGTTTTTTTTGTAAAGCGGTCAATCTCGTAAGCCTCGTTGGTAAAGGTTTTTACGTTGGTTATGCCGGTTAAGCTTTCGCCAACAATTACATTGGCCTCTGCAATTTTTTCCTGGAAATTTTTTGAATATACACGAATACGTTTTGCAAAAATAATAGATACTACGGTTAAAGGCGGAATAATAAAGATGAACCATTTGGCAATACTCCAGTCTACATTAATGATCATAAGCACCAGGCCGCCAATGCCTACAATGCTTTGGCGAATGATCTCGGCAATATTTACGGTAAAGGCCTCTGAAATAACGTTAACATCGGTTGCCATACGGCTGCTTAACTCTGCTACCTGGTTCTTTGAGAAAAAACCCATTGGCATTTGAATAATACGTTTAAAGGTATCGTTACGTAAACCCTGTAAGATATTTTCGGTTACCTGCGAGAAGAAATAAACACGGCCAAACGAAATTAGTCCCTGGAATAATAAAATGTAAAACAAGGTGGCTCCCAATTGCCCTAACTGATCAAATTTTTCGGGCGCGTTCATTTTGGTATCGCTTAAAAAGCCAAATAAGGAGCCTGCTTTTAATGGAAAAATCAGCCCTATGCCGGCAGATGCCACTAAAAATAACATGCCCATTAAAAACTTCCATTTTTGTTTTTGCAGGTATTCAAATAAACGTAATGATTTTTTAAGGTTAGCCAAACTGAGTTTGGCCTTAGGTAATTCATCGGTTCCGTCATTTACGGGGCCAGCGCCCCTGCGTTGTTCTTTTGCCATAAAACAGCAAAATTAAGGGTTTATAAGGCTTTCTTGTCATTAAATTGTAATTTTGCGCTATAAAAACGGTTAAATTTTAAATAAAGTTTGCCAGAACAAAAATTACCTCTATATTTGCAATCCATTTTTAAAAGTAAATAACAATAAATATTTAATATCATGAAAAGGACCTTTCAACCATCGCAACGTAAAAGAAAAAACAAACATGGATTCAGAGAGCGCATGGCAACTGCAAATGGTCGCCGTGTATTAGCAGCAAGACGTTCACGCGGGCGTAAAAAACTGACTGTTAGCAGCGAAAAAACCCATAAATAAGCTTTTTCTTTATAATATTATAAAAAGCCGTTTTGCATATGCCAAAGCGGCTTTTTCAGTTCTATAAACCGGTGTAAAGCCTTTAAAAAAGCATATTTCAGGCGCATTTATTGTTAATAAATTTTGTAGATCAAACAAAAAACCTATATTTGCAGTCCTTTTTAAAAAGAGGTATGGGCAAGAGTGAGTATTTGATACAATTTGGAGGCTTACCCGTTGGTTTACACGAATTTGAATTTGACGTAAACGATAAGTTCTTTAGTAAGATTGAAAATAGTGAAGTGCAGAGTGGCGACATTAAAGTGAAAGCCATACTTACAAAGCAAAACCATTTGTTACAAATGAATTTTGAATTTGAGGGCACAGTAAAAGTAGATTGCGACCGCTGTTTAAAAGGATTTGATTTTCCGATAGAAGGAGAAGATAAACTGATCATTAAACACGGAAATCCCGAAGAAAGCAATGACGAGATTTTGGTTATTGAAGAAGGGGATGAGCAGTTTGACGTTTCGCACTATTTATATGAATATATTATTTTAGCTATTCCGGCGCGCCGTGTACCATGCGAACTTGATGCAGAAGAGTTTGTATGCGATTACGAAACAAAAGATAAACTGGATAGTATAACTTCCGATTCGGATGAAACGGAAAATAAAAATAACCCCATGTGGGAGCAATTGAGTAAATTAAAAAAGATTAGTAAAAATTAAAGTTAGAAACCATGCCAAATCCAAAACGAAAACTATCCCGTTCACGTAGAGACTCACGTCGTTCAACATACAAAGCGACAGCTATGACCATTTCAAAAGATTCAACCACTGGCGAGGCGCATTTAATGCACCGTGCTCATTGGTTTGAAGGAAAACTTTACTATAAAGGTAAAGTAGTTATGGAAAAAGCATAATAATACAGTGATTAGATATATTTATAAAAAGCAGGTAACAATATTACCTGCTTTTTTATTTTATCATTTGCAAACACCAACACGCGTATGAACTTAAAAGCACTTTTTTTTCGGATCCTTAACTTTGGGGTGCAGGAGCGTCAATCCTTTCACGATACAAGGCGGATAAGAAGTGTAAACCTTTTAAACCTGGTAGTGATCTTTTTTTTGCTGATAGGGTTAACCAATTGGTTCTTTATCAAAGCAGATTTTCCGATATTTATTGAGCTGTTGTTTATGGTAATTGCAATAGCCTCGTTATACATCAGCTATAAAAATTATCCCAATCTTTCTTTTGCGCTATTTACAGTATATGTAAATTTTTCTTTGTTCTTTATTGGCGAATATTATCCGTCCGATACCGGTACTTATTTATTTTATTTTCCGGTGGTGGTAAGTGTGGTGCTTTTAAACAACCCTTCACGGCTCGACAAATATTCTGTATTTCATTTTATGGTTTGCATTTTGTTCTTTACACTGGGCATGGTTATAGATATTCCGGCCTGGCGCATAAATACTATGACTGCCGAGCAGGTAAAAGTACTTTGGTATTATGATGTGTGCCTTTCTGTTCTTCTTACCGGGCTACTGACTTTTTTACTTAACAAAACCATTTTTAATCAAAACAAAGAGATATTGGTGCAAATAGAAGCTATTGAAAAAACAAAGGCAGAAGTAAAATTATCGCTTCGTGAAAAAGAAGTTTTGCTGGCCGAATTGCACCATCGTGTAAAAAACAACCTGGCCATTATTTCGGGGCTGCTTAATTTGCAGGAAGATGCCATCAATAACGCAGAAGCAAAGCAGGTAATAAGCGAAACCAAGAACCGTATTATGAGCATGGCCCTGGTTCATAAAATGCTTTTTAAGAACCCCGAATTTAAACGGATAGATCTTGGAAAATACGCTTCAGAACTGGTGTCGGAATTATTTAATTCTTATAACCTGCTGGATGAAGTGTATATTGACGAGGAATATGATGTTATAAACCTTTCAATTAACACATCCATTCCCCTGGGCCTTATTTTAAACGAAATAGTAACCAACAGCATTAAATATGGCTTTACGGACGACCCGGTAAGGCCAAAACGTTTTTTTATAAGCATAAAAAAGCAAAACAGCATCATTTCTTTGGTTGTAAAAGATTCAGGAACCGGTTTTAAACAAGACTTTAATAGTGATTTGGAAACCAGTTCTTTAGGCATAATTTTGATAAAATCCCTTACCGCGCAGATAGATGGAAAAATCCAGTTTTCCAATAGTAACGGCGCCAAAATAGAGATCAATTTTCCCAACAATTAAATTATTAATAAATCAACCTTTTTGAGGTAATTTTAAGGAGATAAAATTGTATTATTGTAGTTTGTTAAAAATTCGTTTAACGATTAGTAAATATGAAAATTGGCTTCGATATTTTAGGTGGTGATTTTGCTCCCGTAAATTGTTTGGATGGAGCTATTTTAGCAGCTAAGGAACTTCCTGCCCAGGCTAGAATAGTTTTGATAGGCGATAGCAATGCAGCCCAGGAATATTTTAAAAAACATAGTGTAGACCCTCACAGTTTTGACTACGTACATACTACCGAATTAATAGAAATGGGAGAACACCCCACAAAGGCATTTTCTCAAAAACCAAACAGCAGCATTAACCTTGGCTTTAAACTTTTAAAAGAAGGCCAGTTAGATGCTTTTATAAGCGCTGGTAATACAGGTGCCATGCTTGTAGGTTCAATGTTTACGGTAAAGGCAGTACCCGGCGTTATCCGTCCCTGCATTACTTCTATCATGCCTAAAGAAAATGGTGGTTTTGGAATAATTTTAGACGTTGGCACAAATGCCGATTGTAAACCCGATGTATTATACCAGTTTGGGATCTTAGGATCTATTCTTGCAAAAGAGATCTATAAAATAAAAGATCCGAAGGTAGGCTTATTGAATATTGGCGAAGAGCCCGAAAAAGGAAACCTGGTTTCGCAGGCTACACACTCATTAATGAAAGATTCGAAAGATTTTAATTTTATTGGGAATATAGAAGGCGGCGATATTTTTAAAGATAGCGCAGATGTAGTAGTATGCGAAGGCTTTGTAGGAAATGTAGTGCTTAAAATGGCGGAAGCTTTTTATAGCGTTACCAAAAAATTAAAGGTGCAACACGAATATTTTGATAAATTTAATTACGAATTATACGGTGGTACGCCAATTTTAGGTATCAACTCAAACGTAATTATTTGTCACGGCAAATCTACGCCATTGGCTTTTAAGAATTCGCTGGTGCTGGCCAAAGAACTTATAGAAGTAAAATTAACCGAAAAAATACAACAAACCTTTCAATAATGATAAGAGCCGCCATAACAGCTGTAGCCGGCTTTTTGCCAAACAACATCGTTACCAATGCCGATCTTGAAAAGATCATTGATACTACAGATGAGTGGATAACGACGCGTACAGGTATTAAGCAACGCCATTTGGAGAATGATCCGAACAAGGCAACTTCCGATATGGGAGTTGAAGCGGTAAAACTGTTATGTAAAAAACGCGGCATTAACCCCGAAGAAATAGATCTTTTAATTTGTGGTACCGTTACGCCTGATATGGTGTTTCCGGCCACTGCAAATCTTATTGCTGCAAAAGTTGGTGCAAAAAATGCCTGGAGTTTTGATCTAGGCGCTGCCTGTTCGGGTTTTATATATTCATTAACAACCGGCGCACAATTTATTGAAACCGGCCGTTATAAAAAAGTGGTAGTAGTTGGGGCAGATATGATGAGCCGTATTATTGATTATACCGACAGAACTACATGTGTAATATTTGGAGATGGGGCAGGAGCTGTATTATTAGAACCAACTTCAGAAGACGTAGGGATAAAAGATTTTATTTTGCATGCGGATGGTAACGGCTGTACGCATTTACACATGAAAGCCGGCGGATCTTTACGCCCGGCAAGCCACGAAACCGTTGACAATAAAATGCATTATGTTTACCAGGAAGGCCAGGCTGTATTTAAGCACGCCGTTTATAATATGGCCGAGGTAAGTGCCGAAATAATGACCAAAAATAATTTAACCGATAAAGATGTTACCTGGCTGGCCGCGCACCAGGCAAATAAACGCATCATTGATGCTACAGCAAACAGAATGGGTATTGGTGCTGATAAAGTAATGATGAATATTGAGCGTTACGGTAACACAACGTCCGGCACTATACCGCTTTTACTTTGGGATTACGAAAAACAACTTAAAAAAGGCGATACTATTATTCTCGCTGCCTTTGGTGGTGGCTTTACCTGGGGTTCTGTGTATTTAAAATGGGCCTACGATGGTAGTAAGGTTGGTAAGTAAATACTTTTTGATTTTATTGGGAAGTGTTTTGTTTTTTTCTTTTTGTAAAAAAAAGGATGGCCCAGAAATTATTATTGAAAAAGTACAGCCCACCTTCATGCTGGGATTTTTTACCCAATTGGATTTTGTAAAAACACCAACAGGTTTTGACACCACTTTGAGTTTGTACACTTCATTCTCAAGACATTTTGATAAACCAAAGAAAAGTGACTCCTACCTGCTAAACGTAACTGCATCCTGTAATTCCACACCAGCAGCTACTATTATTGCAAGCCCGAATAATATCAGTCCCTATACGTCGTTTGCGCATTGGCATGCTTCAGCTACCGAAATCGGAGATATTGATCTTATAGATGCTACACCAGTGCCTACTTTTACAAATCCTAATTGGTGGAGCGCAGATTCTATCAATACAGCACAAAATTTCGTGATCGATTTTAGCAGTTTTAAAGATTACGGCGAGATAATTGTAGATTATGGAAGTTATTATGGATACAATGTGCAAATCAATTACCCGGCAAACCAGGCAACAATTCCCGCACATAGTTTAGATTATCTGGGGCCGCGCACTATAAATATCTGGGTTGTTAAAAATGTGGATAGCCAAAACGGAAATAAAACAATTAATTTTAATAAGAGCCTTCACTTTCAAATACATACAAAAACATATTAATATGAAAGCGGTAAACGTATTTATAATTTTTGTTTCTATTACTTTTTTTGCATGCAAAAAAAAGGATACCCCGCCAATAACAATTTTTGTTGATCAAACTAATGCGGAAGATTTTATTTACGGCCATTTTAACGCGAACATAACCACAATAAAAACGCAAACCATTAATCCTTTTTTTCAGCCTACAAACTATTATATCTCTTACCAGGCAACTTTTTTTGCTTCGCCGGAGAACGACCAGGAAGTTTTACCCGAAATACTATCGATCAGTATAAATGGGCAGCCTTTAATTAAAAGTCAAAACCCGAATAGTTACCTGGATTTTGATTTGTTCAACATTCAATCCATACCAAATCCGGATCTGCGCAATTTTAAACATTTAAATTTTACGTTTACGTCATTGCAGTTGGGTGGATTCAATCAAATTTCTGAAAACGACACAGTATTGCCAACTTATACCTTAAGCTTTACAGATACACTTTACCTGGATAGAAACGTTGTTAATACGTTTACCGTAAATAACACCACTGCAAACTATGGTTGTTCTGTCGGAAATTTATTCTCAAACAATAGCGTGCCACAAGGAACGAAGGTTGTAAAAATATACCCAAGCCAGATAAAAAATTTATCTGTAGGAACGATTGATAATATCAATGTAAGTTTTTACAAACAAAAAAAGATCAATAGCCTTGGCCGCAATTATCTTTTAAATGTTTATATTTCTGATAGCTATCCAATTAAAATCATTGGTTAGCGAGATGAGATCTTATTTCAAAGGTAATTTCTTTACAATCCTGTCGTTTTTAAACAACACTTTTTCAGCAATATTACCAATAGAGTCGTAATATAGCCAAATACTATCCCTCACATCGTTCTTATAATAACCACTATAACGTGGTTTCCCATTCTCAAAGTAAGCTACATTAAGCCCATGGCGGGCACCTTTGTCAAAATGTAATTCGCTCCAGGCAACACCTGTGGGGTAAAACGACATCCATTGTCCGTGTTTTTTTCCAAAACGATAAAAGCCTTTAAATTTAGTAATGCCGCTTGGATACTTGTCAATATACTCCCCGGTATAAACACTATCCGGTGGCATGATCAATAAAGGATTTCTTTTTTTCAAAGAATCCACAATTATCTTTTGTTTTTGTTTTGATACCGAATCGGCAATATGTTTTTCTGTATCTGTTAAGGTCTCGGCCTTTTCTGTATCGCTTTTACAGGAAATAAAAAATGATGATAGAATAATGAAGGATATAAAAATTACTTTTTTCATGGCTTAATTTTTTCGTTCAATGGCGTATATTAATAATCTTTCCAGGCTATCGCGGGCATCGTTCTTTGGTAAATTAGCCAAAACAGCCAGGGCTTTATTTTTGTAATCGTGCATGATCTTATTGGCGTAAGCAATGCCTCCTTTTGCAATTACAAAATCAATTACAATTTTTACCTGCTCGCTTTCTTCATTATGGTTTTTAATGATATTGATGGTCTTTCTTTTTTCGGTCCATGTACAATTATTCAAAGCATAGATCAATGGCAGTGTCATTTTTTTCTCTTTAATATCAATGCCTGTAGGTTTACCTATCTGATCATCATTTCCAAAATCAAAAAGATCATCTTTTATCTGAAAAGCAATACCTGTAAGTGTTCCAAACTCTTTTGCCAAAGCAATCGTTTTTGGATCGTTGCTTACCGACGCCGTTCCTGCAGCACAACAGGCGGCAATTAATGTGGCCGTTTTTTTTGTGATGATCTCAAAATAGATCTCTTCGGATATATCCAGTCTTCGCGCTTTTTCTATCTGCAATAATTCCCCTTCACTCATTTCGCGTACGGCATTGCTTACAATTTTTAGTAAATGAAAATCATCGTTATCCAGCGAAAGCAATAAGCCTTTTGATAATAAAAAATCGCCAACCAATACCGCTACTTTATTTTTAAATAAGGCATTAAGGCTAAAAAAACCGCGGCGTTCGTTGCTGTCATCCACCACATCGTCATGCACCAAAGTAGCAGTGTGTAATAATTCTATTAAAGCGGCTGCGCGGTAAGTACTTTCGTTTATGGTGCCGGTATTTTGAGCGCTCAAAAAAACAAATAGCGGGCGGATCTGTTTGCCTTTACGTTTAACAATATAATTAGAAATTGTATCCAGTAAAGGTACAGAGCTTTTCATGGCATCTTTGAATTTTTCTTCAAAGGCCAGCATGTGCTCTGCTACAGGTAATTTTATTTCGTTTATTGCTTTAGACACAATGGTCTTAAATTTAAACTTTTTATTTTAATTGTTCCATAGCCAGTTTATTTTTATTTGCCAGCTGGCCGCAGGCTGCATCTATGTCTTTACCACGACTGTGACGCACATTACATATAATGCCGTTTTTTTCCAAGTGGTCGGTAAAAGCTTTTAACCGGTCGCGCGTGGTTTGTTTAAACTCCCCGTCATCTATTGGGTTATATTCAATAATATTTACTTTGCTTTTTACTTTTTTGCAAAAGTCAACCAATTCCTGCGCATCTTTAATAGAGTCGTTATAATCTTTAAACGCTATATATTCAAAAGTGGGGCGGGTGCCGGTCTTATCAATAAAATAATTTAAGGCGGCTGCTAAATTCTCTAACGAATTGGTTTCGTTAATAGGCATAATGTAATTGCGCTTTTCATCATTGGCTGCATGCAGCGATAAGGCTAAATTAAATTTTACATTATCATCGGCCAGCTTGGTGATCATTTTTGCAACGCCCGCTGTTGAAACGGTAATGCGTTTAGCAGCCATACCAAGCCCTTGCGGGCTGGTTATCTTTTCAACCGATTTTAATACTTCGGCGTAATTCAATAATGGTTCGCCCATACCCATATAAACGATGTTGGTTAAAGGCGCATTGTATTTTTCCATGGCGGTATTCTTAACCAGAACCACCTGGTCGTAAATTTCATCAGCATTTAAATTACGCATGCGTTTTAGTTTACCTGTAGCGCAAAACTTGCAGGTTAAACTACAGCCCACCTGCGACGAAATACAGGCTGTGAAACGTGTTTGATGCGGTATTAAAACGCTTTCTACAACATAATTATCATGCAGTCGCATGGCGCACTTTATAGTTTTATCAGAACTAACCTGCAGCTCGCTAATTTGCACAGCATTAATGGCAAAATTTGTATTTAAATAATCACGCAGATTTTTTGAAAGATTAGACATCTCGTTAAAATCAACCGCTCTTTTTGCCCACAGCCAGTCGTAAACCTGTTTGGCACGAAAAGCAGGCTCATTGATCTCTTTAAAAAGATCTGCCAATTGGCTAACCGATAAAGCACGTATATCTTTTTTTACCATTATTTAATGCCTACAAAGATACCATACAAACTGATAAATAACTAACTTTACCCTATGCGATTTTTAAAGGCAAAAAAGATCTTTGACGGCCGGCACTATTTGCCGGAAAGCTCTGTATTAGTGATAGACAGCCAAAATACGTTAAAAGAGATTAGCAGGGAGGCGGTAATCCCAAAAGAAAAGATCGAGCATTTTGAAGGCATTATTACACCTGGTTTTGTGAATGCCCATTGCCATTTAGAGCTGAGCCACTTAAAAAACAAAATCCAGAAACATACAGGTATACCGGGTTTTGGCAAACAGATCATTATGCAGCGCATGAGCGGCTTTTCTAAAGAAGAGATCCATCAAAAAGCCCTGGCCGCCGATGAAGAAATGTGGCAGAACGGAATTGTTGCGGTGGGCGATATAAGTAACAACGATGATAGTTTTAAAGTAAAGCAGCATTCTAAAATAAAGTATCATACATTTATTGAGATACTGGGATTAAATCCGGCAAACAAAAAAATGATGTTTGATCTGAGTTTCCAGTATTTACAGCAGTTAAAAACGCAGCAGTTAAATGTAAGTCTTGCGCCACATGCCCCTTACAGTACTTCTTTAGAACTGATAGAGGCCATTGCGCAATATGATAGAGAAAATAACTTGCCTTTATCTATTCATAACCAGGAAACAGAAGACGAAACAAAATTTTTTCTTGGAGAAAAAAGCGGTTTTAACGATCTGTATGATTTTTTAAAAGCAGATATTTCTTTTTTTAAAGCGCCGGGTGTTTCGAGTTTAGAATACTATATAAAAGCATTTCGTGAGCAAAATGTAATGCTGGTGCACAATACTTTTTCACATAAAAAAGATATTCAGTTAGCGGCCGACAAAAAATGCTTTTTCTGTTTTTGTCCAAATGCTAACCTGTATATTGAAAATAAATTGCCAGATTATAACTTATTTAAGGAACATGTTAAGGCGTTATGTATTGGCACAGATAGCCTTGCCAGTAATAGCGCTTTGGATCTTATTGCTGAAGCAAATGCGATCTTAAATGCTACCAATGCCTTTACTTTAGAGAACATATTGCAAATGCTAACCTTTAATAATGCAAAGGCTTTACAACTCGATAATAATTTCGGACAATTGATCACCGGAAAAAATACAGGACTAAATCTTGTAAATTTTGAGAATGGTCAACTACGCTTAACACAAAAATTAATTTAACCATGCTTTATTTAAAATCATTTACATTTAATCCTTTTCAGCAAAACACGTATTTGTTATATGATAACGAAGGCACTGCTTTTATTATCGACCCCGGAAACTCTACCTCATCAGAGAATACGATCTTAAAGAATTTTATTGAAGAAAAGAATTTAAAACTTACCCGCCTGCTTTTAACCCATGCGCATATCGACCATATTCTTGGCAATAAATTTATTTTTGATACTTATGGTTTGTTACCTGAAGCGCATACAGAAGAAAACTATTTTATTGAAAAAATGCCGCAAACGGCTAATATGTACGGCGTTCCGTTCGATGCATCACCGTTTCCTGAAAAATTTATTATACCCGGCGACAAAATAAAATTAGGCGCTTATGAATTTGAAACACTTTTTACTCCGGGCCATTCACCCGGTAGTATTTCTTTTTACAATAAAGAAAATAAAGTAGTGTTAAGTGGCGATGTGTTGTTTCGCCAAAGCATTGGCCGTACCGACCTTCCAAAAGGCGATCATGAAACGCTTCTGCGCTCTATCCGCGAAAAATTATTTGTGCTGCCCGATGATGTAAAAGTATTTAGCGGACACGGACCCAGCACTACCATAGGGTTTGAGAAGCAAAACAATCCGTTTTTGATATAACATTTTTTATCCGGCGTCGCTGTTATTGAGATTTTTTTGCCTCAGAGCGCATAAATTTTCACAGATTTTTAATCTTTTTAATCCGCGTTATCTGTGGCTATAATTACAGTATAGCCAGATATCAAGAATATCTGTCAATTTACAAAGTTTCACGCCATAAAATAAGTGGCTAATTTAATATTCTGATTATCTTTGTATTATTAGAAAAACCGTACTCATATTAGCTCTTTTTCGTGGTTTAAGCCTCGTTGCCCAGGAACCAATCCTTATACCGGGAGAACCAAAATACGACCGTAAGGAAGAGATCCTGCACGACGGGAAACGTTATCGTAAATACAACGATTACATAAATGTTGGCCCTTCTTTTTTTAATTCAACGCTTAGGGCCGATGTGCAACATGGTGTAGGTGTAGATTTTCATTGGCACATCCGTCGCCAGTATTTTCAAACCGGCCTTGCCATTAGCGGTAATAAATTACTGGATAATAATAAAACACAGATCCGTGTTGGATATGGCTACAGAAAAGAAACAGCAAGGTACAATGTAGCTTTTTTTGGCGGAACAACTCTTTTTTATGGAGTATACGCTGTGCCGGATACCGGTAATACTTTCAGGCCCGAATTTTTCCAGGGCATGGGTCTTTATGGCAGCGCCCAGGCTGCAACCAAACTACTTTATGATATTGGCATTGGTGCCGAGTTATTTGCCGAAATAAATTATAAAGAAAAAATTGTTGGCGTTAAGTTATTTTTGTTTTTCTCGGGCGCTTACCGGGGTTTAAAAAAGAATTACAACCCACATGTTAGATCAGAAAATAAAAAATGATCGAGTTTATAATTGTTGGAAGAGGCCTTGCCGCAAGCGTTATCGCACATACGCTTCATCAAAATAACATCTCATTTAAACTTATTGGCGCCCAGGATTTAAGCAGCTCTTCAAAAGTAGCTGCCGGCATCTGGAATCCTGTTGTTTTTAAACGCTTAACCAAAAGCTGGCTGGCACAAGATCTTATTAATTGCCTAAACGGATTTTATACAAGTTGCGAAACAACTTTAAATAAAAAACTAATTACCCAACGCTACATCATTAAACCTTTTACCGAAGACCATGAAAAAAAGCTCTGGCAAAGTAAAGCCACCTTGGAGCTTAGCGATTTTTTAGACGATGCGATATACGATGGAAATAGCGCTGGACTGGAACATTGTAAGATCCAGAATCAATATGGCAAAGTAAAGCAAAGTGGTAATTTAAATGTAGATGAGTTTTTAAAAACAACCACGTCTTTTTTTAAGGAGCAGGTTGTTGATGAAGTGTTTGATCACGCCCAGTTAAAAATAAACAACGATGGTGTTTTTTATAAAAACAATGCGGCCAAATACATTGTTTTTTGCGAAGGCCATCTTGTAAAGAACAATCCATTCTTTAAATGGATCCCGCTTAAACCTGCCAAGGGCGAAGTACTAACAGTTTCTGTTCCCGGATTAAAATTACAGAACGAGATCTTCAATAAAAACGGCTTTTTAATGCGCCAGGCCGATGGTAACTATAAACTTGGTGCTACCTACGAGTGGGGCGACTTAAACGAATATCCAACACAAAAAGGAAGCGCTGAATTAGAATCTAAATTAAAGCAAATGATCAGCTGCCCGTATACCATTATAGAGCACCAGGCCGGTATAAGACCTTCGTCTATTGACAGAAGACCAATAATAGGCGCTCATCCCAACCATAAAAATTTATTTATTTTTAATGGTTTAGGTACAAAAGGCGTTATGCTTGCACCTTATTTTGCAAAAAAGTTCGTAAATTTCTACTTGCAAAAGGAGGTTTTGCCTCCCGAAGTAAACGTTGATCGTTTCTATTCGCTTTATGCCGACTAAAAAAAATAAATTAAGATTGATTGGCCGACGTGAGTTTGTGAATTTTCCATTGCTGGATATTTATAACGTAGAGGCTAAGATTGATACCGGCGCTTATACTTCATCCATCCACTGTGAGGATATTTTTGTGCATACCAAAGATGACAAACCAGTGCTTAGCTTCAAGATCGTATTGAATGATCAGCACGACGGCAAAGTGCAGGAGTTCGAAGAATTCTCTAAAAAGAAAATAAAGAATTCTTTTGGTGAGATGGAAGAGCGTTACATTATAAAAACATTAATTGTTATTGGTAAAAAAAAGATCCGCTCCACCTTATCGCTCTCTAACCGCGATACTATGCGGTACCCCGTTTTAATTGGCCGAAAGCTGGTAAAAGGAAAATTTTTAATAGATGCCAATCAAATTCATACCGGCGGTAAAAAAATAAAAGAAGAATTGATTAAATTAACTCAGATTAAAAAATAAGATATCATGAAAATTGCGATCCTTTCACGGAACAAAAATTTGTATTCTACAAAACGTTTGATCGAAGCCGCAGAAAAACGTGGGCACGAAGTAGTGTTGTTAGACCATATGAAGTGTGTTTTGGTAATTGAACAAAACCGGCCGCATATTTATTTTAACGGAAAAGAAGTTACCGGTATCAATGCCGTAATTCCAAGAATTGGCGCCTCTGCAACATTTTATGGTTCGGCGGTTGTTCGCCAGTTTGAAATGATGAAGATCTTTACCGCTGTTGAATCGCAGGCCCTCGTTCGTTCGCGCGATAAACTCAGAAGTTTACAGATCCTGGCACGCGCAGGCATAGGTATTCCTAAAACAGCCTTTGCATCGTCGCCAAAAGATAAAGATATTGATAGTGTAATTGAAAATATTGGTGGCGCGCCTTGTGTAATTAAATTATTAGAAGGCACGCAGGGTATTGGTGTTATTTTGGCTGAAAATCAAAAGGCGGCAAAGAGTGTTGTAGAAGCTTTTATGAAATTAGATGCCAATATGCTGGTGCAGGAATTTATACATGAAGCAAAAGGCGCTGATCTGCGCGCCTTTGTGGTAGATGGCCAGGTAGTGGGAGCTATGAAACGCCAGGCAAAAGAAGGTGAGTTCAGAAGCAATTTACACCAGGGTGGTTCGGCAAAAGTTATTCAGCTTACTGCCGAAGAGCGCGCCACAGCCTTAAAGGCCGTAAAAAAATTAGGATTAGGTGTTGCCGGCGTTGATCTGTTACAATCTAACCGCGGGCCTTTGGTAATGGAAGTAAATTCATCGCCGGGATTAGAAGGTATTGAAGGGGCAACCGGAATTGATATTGCCGGAAAAATAATTGAATACGTAGAGCGTAACGAGTTTAACAAACCCGGAGAATAAAAATTCTTTATGCAAACAAGAAACCGAAAACAAAAAACCTGAAACAGTAAGAAGTGCAAAAAACAATTACAATAAACGGCCAGAGCATAGAGCCGGGCCAAAGCAAAACGGTGATCTTAAATTCGTATGAGCTGCATACTAAAACAAAGATCGAAATTCCGGTTCATGTCATTCATTCAAAAAACAAAGGCCCTTCTGTTTTATTGAGCGCGGGCATGCACGGCGAAGAAACAAACGGTATTGAGATTGTACGAAAGATTATTTCGCGCGATGAAGTAGAGAATTTAAAGTGCGGCACATTGGTGGCAATACCTGTTATTAATGTTGTTTCGTTTTTATATGGCAGCCGCGATCTGCCCGATGGCCGCGATCTTAACCGCTGTTTTCCGGGCACAAAGAACGGCTCTTTGGGAAGCAGGATTGCTTATGATCTAATGAAACATATTGTTCCCATTATTGATTTTGGTTTTGATTTTCATACCGGCGGTGCCAAAATAAATAACTACCCGCAACTACGTTGTGTATTTGATTTTCCGGATAACGTGGCCCTGGCCGAACGTTTTGCAACTTCACTTATCATTGACAGTACTTACCGCGAAGGAACATTCAGAAAGGAAGCAGCAAAAAAAGGCAAACCTATTTTGGTATATGAAGGTGGCGAAAGCATGCGTTTTGATTACCTGGCCATCAACGAAGGCGTAAATGGCTGTTTGCGGTTAATGAGATCGTACGACATGATAGATTTTGACCTGCCACACAACCCCTCTGTTAAAATAAAAAAAGATACCTGGGTAAGGGCCAACAGCAGTGGCTTGTTTCATATGAATGTTAATAATGGCGCCCATGTAAGAAAAGGCGACCTGCTGGGCGTGATCTGTAATCCTTTTGGCGAGGCAGAAGATAAGATCATAAGCCCTGTAAACGGGTATATCGTTGGCATGAATAACCAGCCGGTGGTTAACCAGGGCGATGCTTTAATTCATTTAGGCATTGATGAAGATTGATTTAATGATTAACTTTGTAGCATGAATAGCAGAGTAGATTTAGGCGATATTTTAATTGCAACTTTTGTTGGAGTTGTTTTTATAACCGGCGCTATTGTTGTTTTTAGATTTATGAGAAGAAAAGATTAAGATGATACACAACCAGTTTATATTGTTTTTGAATTTAGGTGGCGGCGAAGTAATTATTATTTTATTTGTGATATTGCTTTTATTTGGTGGCAAAGGCATACCGAGCATTGCCAAAACTTTAGGCAAAGGCATAAGAGAATTTAAAGAAGCCACAAACGGCATACAAAAAGATATTCAGAACAGCACCGGCGGCATTACCGAACAGGTAAATGAACACATCCAGGAAATAAAAAAAGAGATAGAAAAAGAATAATCTTTAAACATGAAATTTGTTTTTTATTTTCTTTTTGTTGCAGGAATGCTTTCGGCACAAAACCCTCAAAAAATAAAATTTCAAAAAAATTCAGGCGTTATTTATTTTTTCATTAAAGGTAATGGTAACGATTCGGTTGTAAGTAAAACCAATGATCTTTTTTATTTTATTGTCCCGGATTCTTTAAAAAAAGGCACTGTATTATTTGTTGAGAATGGGCAATTATTAAAAACCGCCAACGATAGTTTGGTACGTTTAAATTATATGCCGGGGTTAAAATACGAATCGCAGTTTGTAATAAACGAAACGCCGCAGCCGGGCGACCCAAAAAAGTTAAAAAAAGATTTTAATCTTATCAGTTTAATTAACGGCGCTTCTTCTTATCAAAAAAATAAAATACTGATACAGGTAGTAAATAAAAAAGAAGATAAGGTGCTGATAGAAAATGTTTTTTATTATAAGAATTAAATTCTTTTTATTAACTCTTTCACGATCAGCGTCATTTTTGGTTCCTGAAGTTTGGCAATGTGTTGCACTTCTTCGTGGCTTACATTTTGAACCACACCTTCTACGCCCAGATCGGTAACAATGCTAATACCAAAAACATCCATACCGCTGTGCTTGGCAACAATTACTTCGGGTACGGTGCTCATGCCCACCACATCGGCGCCAATACGCCAAATATAACGGTACTCAGCCGGTGTTTCAAAACAAGGGCCGCTAAGGCCGGCGTAAACCCCTTCGCTTACTTTAATGTTATTTTCTTTCGCAATTTGTTTTCCTAATTCTATATACGTTTTTTTATAAGCTTCGCTCATGTCCGGAAAACGTGGGCCCAACTGGTCAATATTTTTGCCAATTAAAGGATTGGTTGGAAATAAATTGATATGATCATTAATGATCATGATCTCGCCTACTTCAAATTTTGGATTCATGCCACCGCTGGCATTGCTAACGCAAAGTGTTTTTACACCAAGGGCTTTCATAATGCGAACCGGAAAAGTAACCTGTTTCATATCATAACCTTCGTAAAAATGAAAACGGCCCTGCATGGCAATTACTTTTTTGCCACCCAATTCGCCAAATATCAATTTGCCGCTATGGCCTTCAACAGTGCTTACCGGAAAATTAGGGATCTCGTTATAAGGGATTGCAAACTCAACAATGATTTCTTTTACTAAACCCCCAAGGCCGGTGCCAAGGATGATGCCAACCTGTGGTAAAAAGTTATTGGTTTTTTCACGTATACTTTTGGTGGTAAATTCTATTTGCTCTAACATATTTTAATATTACTTGATTAAATTCATCCTCTTTATCCTTAAAGGTCATTTCAACAGGAAGAACATAAATATTCATTCTTTGTGCAATGTTCCAGACAGCGGTATTTTTTAAACGCATAAAATCTTTTTCGGTAGTTACCAGGATCTTATTTCCGCCCTCAAAGCTATTATAATATCTTTCAATATCCTCTAAATCTTTTACGGAATATTCATGATGATCAGAAAAATGTAAATGTTTGGCATCTGCAGCATATTCTTTTAAATAATTTACCATCGGCTGGGCATTGGCAATGCCGGCAAAAGAAATAACCCTGAACCTGAAGAGATCGTTCAGCGTATCGATCTTGTCGTTAATGTTAGTGATAGAATACAGCTCGCCGTATTTTAAATAACTAAAAAACACCTGTTGGTGCGCTTTGGGGTTCACATCCTTTAAAATATTTCGTATTTCAACGGCACTTGTTCTGTCGGGGGTTTTGGTAATAATAATAATATCGGCGCGAATAATGCCGCTTTTAAATTCGCGCAAAGTACCGGCGGGCAACATTACATCGTTAAAATAAAGATTGTTGTAATCGCTTACTACAATGTTTAACCCACAGCGAATGGCGCGGTGCTGAAACACATCATCCAGTAAAATTATTTTCGGTGCGTCGTCGCCGGCGGTTAATTTTTTTACACCGTTCACGCGATTGGCGTCAACCGCTACTTTAACGTTGTATTTGTATTTATACATTAAAGGTTCATCGCCAATATCTTCGGCAGTGCTGTTATCATCTGCAATTAAAAAGCCCGAGGTTTTTCGTTTATAGCCGCGGCTAAGGGTAGCTAATTTAGGCTCCTCCTGCAAAAGCATTTTTATTAAATATTCTACCAGGGGGGTTTTGCCGGCGCCACCAACCGAGAGGTTACCAACACCAATGGTATGCACATCAAAACGGGTTACTTTTAAAAATCTGCCGTCATATAAGCGGTTTCTTAACGCAGTAATTAAGCCATAAATAAAGGCAACAGGTAGTAGCAGTATTTTTAACCCGGGATTCAAACAGGTTAAATATGCTTATTTTTTTTGAAAAAGTAAAATATTAAAGGCTAAAACGGCTTTTACTTCTCTTCCGAGTCGCCGCTTACTTTTTGGAAGCCAAGCTGCGGTTGGTTAGGGTCGAAATTAAATTCGTAAAAGCTGGAGCCTCTATGGTAGCTGATATTTAAAACAGAGGTCTTATCCCATTCGGTAAACTTTTGCTTACCCATGTTGGTAATGGTTTTTATGCAGGAGTTTATATTTTTCGCTTTCCATTTGGCAATGTTTGTTTTTGGGTTCCACTTTACAAAATATAAGCGTTGTTCTTTACCCGAATTACAAACGCCCCCATCTGATTTTGATTTTGTGAAGGCCTGTAAAAAGATAAGCATATAGGTAGTATCGCCAACAGCTTTTTCATAGATCACTTTTTTAATTTCAGGATCTTTTAAAATAGAATCGTTAACGCAATAGGTTAGGTTGGTATCTTTATTGGCAATGTTAATGCACAATTGAATGGTTTGCGGTTGCTTGGTTTTAATTTTTGGGTTTGGATAATTTGTTTTTACCCAAAACGACATCTTTTTCTTTTTCTGCTCAAGTCTTAAAGCGTTTCTTAGCGAATCGTTTTTGATCTTTCTTTCTTTATAGAAAACCTTTTTACCGGTAATAGCGTCTATCTCCGTTTCTGGTTGAAGGGTTAACTCCAGTAATTCTTCGGGAGTTTTTTCTTCTTCTATTTCTTGCCCGGTAGAATCTACCTTGGCAACTTTAGTTTTTGTTTTTGTGGTTTTTGTTTTTTGCGCGTTTACTGTAAACGACACAAAAAGTAAGGCAATAACGATTAATCTATACATAAAGCGAAAATAATAAAATTTTTAGCGTGTGAAAAGGTATTTTGGATAAGTTTTAACCATCCCGTTCTTTAAAACTGCCCGCTCTCTACTAATTTTATAGCGCGTTCAATCATAATATCTTCAGTGTTGGCATCGTATTCAACCTTCATGGTATTGCCAAATAAGGTTGCCAGCGCCTGCCACATAACGGCCTGGAAACTGCCTCTCATTTGTTTTACCACTTCGTAGGTTGTTTTACCTGTTTCGCGATCTATTAATTTCATAAGTACTTTTCCCTGCGATACCGTAAGTTCTTTTAATTCATCTTCAAATTCGTGCCTGAGGTCTTTTTCGCACACTTTTAAATATGCCTTCTTTAATTTTTCGTCGTTCATTTTTTCAAGAACCTTATCGTATTCTTTTAATTTGGCGGCTGCAAGAATTGCGTAGGGATAAACTTTTTTAACGTTGTATTTTGTACGTGTCCAAAGTTCGTACTGATGTTGGTTCTTAAAAACGTAATTGGTATAAACGTAAATCGTACCCAGGTCAACACTGGGTATGGTATCGCCATTTACGATCTCGGCCCTGCAGCGAATGCCCGCTTTTGGAGGCACAGTAAAATCCTGGCTATTGGTTTGGGCATCTAACGAAAAGCAGGTAAGGCTAATAATAGCAAGAGCAAAGATCTTTGAATATTGGAAGGAATATGTAAAAAAACTTTTGCTCATATAACCCTTTATCGTTTTTTACGGTAAATGTAACCTGCAAGTTGCGTGCTAATTTAGCCTGTTAGATTTCCATTTGCTTTTTTTAACGCTGTTTTCTGTTAAAATGGTGCTTTTTTCCTTGTTTCCGGCAAATATGAGCGAGCCGGCAATAGCTGCCACCTGTTCATATTCATCGTTTTTAACATTTAAAAGATCGGGTGTGTAGTACTTGCTTATAAAGCCGGTATCAAAATTACCGCTTGTAAAGGCCTGGTGCTTTAATACAAATTTACAAAATTCTAAGGTTGTTTCAACACCAACTATTTTATAATCATCTATGGCCCTTATCATTTTTTCGATGGCCTCGGTACGGTCTTTACCATGTACAATTAGTTTTGAGATCATAGGATCGTAATAAATAGGAATATCCATGCCTTCTTCAAAACTATCGTCAACACGCACACCCGGGCCCGACGGGGTTTTGTATACTACCAGTTTGCCAATATCGGGTAAAAAATTATTGGTTGGGTCTTCGGCGCAAACGCGCACTTCAAGGGCATGGCCGTTTATTTTAAGATCGGCCTGGGTAAAACTTAATTTTTCGTTACGCGCTACTTTTATCTGTTCTTTTACCAGATCAAGGCCTGTTATTAGTTCAGAAACAGGGTGCTCTACCTGTAAACGGGTATTCATCTCTAAAAAATAAAAATTAAGATCAGCATCCAGCAAAAACTCAACCGTGCCGGCACCACTATAATTGCAAGCTTTGGCAACATCTACGGCACATTTGCCCATTTTTTCGCGTAGTTCGGGCGAAAGAACACTGCTTGGCGCTTCTTCTATCAATTTTTGATGGCGGCGTTGAATGCTGCACTCGCGCTCAAACAAATAAACACAATTGCCATGGTTATCGGCTAAAAGTTGTATCTCTATATGGCGCGGCTGGCTGGCGTATTTTTCAATAAAAACGGCACCATTACCAAAGGCCGAAACTGCCTCGCTGATGGCCAGCTTCATTTGCTCTTCGATCTCGCTTTCTTTTTCAACCAAACGCATGCCTTTGCCGCCGCCGCCGGCACTGGCTTTTATCAATAACGGAAAGCCAGTTTCTTTGGCTACTTTAATGGCTTCTTTAATATCGCTGATGGCTCCATCGGAGCCCGGTATCATTGGTACTTTATATTTTTTTGCAGTAGCCTTTGCGCTTAGCTTATCGCCCATCATGTCCATACTTTCGGCGCTGGGGCCAATAAAAGTAATACCGGCTTTTTTTACCTTACGGGCAAAATCAGCGTTCTCACTTAAAAAACCGTAACCGGGGTGAATGCCATCCACGCCTAGTTCTTTGCAAATAGCAATGATCTTATCGCCCTGTAAATACGATTGAGCGCTTGGCGGAGGGCCAACACACACTGCCTCGTCGGCATATCTTACAAACAACGCATTTCTATCGGCTTCAGAATAAATGGCAACCGTTTTTATTCCCATTTCGCGGGCGCTGCGCATAATACGTAGTGCAATTTCTCCACGGTTGGCTACTAATATTTTTTTCATATAACTCTAAAAAGTATCAATTTGTTTTTGTTAAAGATAATCAATATTCATATTGTAAAATATCTTTAAATGTTTTAGTTTATTGTTATTTTCGAATTATGTTTTTCTTCTTTTCTAAAATACTTGGCTTTTTACTTTCTCCAATATTATGGGTGTTTTTTTTATTGCTTTATTCGTTTAAAACAAAAATAGATACGCGTGCCAGCAAGGCAAGAATAGCAAGCGTTTTGATACTTTATATTTGTTGCAACTCGTTTGTGGTGGATGAATGTTTCAGGCAATGGGAGCCCGTTACGCCCGATTACGACCTGATGGATACAAAGTACGATGGTGCCATTATTTTAGGAGGTATTGGCTCGGTTGACCAGCGCCTGCAAAAATTAAATTTTGGCTGGGGCGCCGACAGGTTGATGCAGGTATTTCCGTTATACTATAAAGGCCGCGTAAAAAAGATAATTTTTACCGGGGGTAGTGGCAGTATTGAGTTTCCACAAAATAAAGAAGGTTTCTACGTAAAAAAATATTTAAGGTCCATCCACATTCCTGATAGTGCCATGATCATTGAAAATGAAAGCAAGAACACGTACGAGAATGCCGTTTTTACAAAAAAAATATTGGATAGTTTAAAGATCAACGGCAATTTTTTACTGGTTACTTCGGGCTATCATATGCGCCGCTCAATGGCTGTATTTAAAAAAGCCGGGTATAAAAATCTTACGCCTTATGTAACAAACAGGGTAAGCGGTATCAGGCGCTATAGTTTTGATCATCTCTTCATTCCCAACCAGGATGCGTTGTTTACTTTGCAGATCCTGATTCACGAATGGTTAGGGTTTATTGTTTATAAAATAAAAGGCTATGCTTAAGTTTAACGAAGACTTTTTACAGTTTTTGTGGCAGTACAGGATCCTTAAACCATTGCCTTTTATTACCGTTAGCGGCAAAGAAATCAGCATTATAAAAACAGGGGAATTGAACAAAGATTCGGGACCGGATTTTTTTAATGCGCAGATAAAGGTAGAAAACGTTACTCTTGCCGGCAATATTGAGATACACATTAAAACCAGCGATTGGTTAAAGCATAAACACCAGCAGGATAAAAATTACGACAATATTATTTTGCATGTAGTATACGAGCACGACATACAATTGCCACAAAACACAAATAACAATGTAGAAGTACTGGAACTTAAAGATTTAATTTCGGATAATACACTGGAAGCGTTCCGGCAATTAAACGCATCTAAAACAACAATTGCCTGCCATAACCAACTGGCAACTGTAAACGATCTTAAATTCTTTGGCTGGCTGCAACGTATGACCATTGAGAGATTGGAGGCCAAAGTAAACCTTATAGAGAATTATTTTAAAGCAGTGAACGGTGATTACACGCAAACGTTTTACTTTTTATTGTTACGTAATTTTGGATTTAAAGTAAATAGTTTGCCATTTGAATTACTTGCAAAACATTTACCAATAACTATTTTATTAAAGCACTCTGATAATCTTTTGCAGTTAGAGGCCTTGTTATTAGGCTCTGCGGGCCTGCTCGACAAACAATTTGAAGATAAATATGTTTTACAACTGCAAAACGAGTTTGATTATCTGAAAAACAAATACAAACTAATCCCGCTAAATAAAGAAGTATTTAAATTTTCAAAATTACGGCCGGCAAATTTTCCAACAATACGTTTGGCGCAATTTGCAAAACTCATTAATGCAAACCCAGCATTATTTATGGCGCCTTATAATTTTTCAAATTATGATGATATAACCCTTGCTTTTAAAATAAACCTTGAAGGTTATTGGAAAAACCATTACAATATGGACGGGAAAGTAACTTCAAAAGACCTTGCTTTGGGTTTAACTTCGGTTGAAAATCTTATTATCAATACCTTTGCCCCTTTTTATTTCTTTTACTCAAAACGAAGCGGCAAAGAAGAAATGACGGAGCTTGCCATTGAACTACTCAATAAATGTGATTTTGAGCAAAATGCCAAAACAAAATTGTTTGCCGAAAAGAAAACGAGCTTAAAAACGGCTGCAGAGAGCCAGGCAACAATTAACCTGTACGATAATTACTGCAGTAAAAAAGCCTGCCTAAACTGTGGAATTGCTGCAGCTTTGCTAAAGTAAATTATAGGATAGAACAATTTGTATGCGCGGTAACACCACCCGATGACGACGTTCCATTATTTGTAACAAAATTTGTATAGGTGGCATCTATATTTTTTGCCTCATCGGCACATACCGCTTTTGCTTGTTTTTCCGTCATTTTTTTATTCATCTTAACTGTACTTGAGTTGTAAGATCCCTGTCTGCCAGAGTTGGGAAATAACACAGTTGTATTACAATGGCAATTATAATTCTTTTTACAAGAAGATAATATTGCGATACTGATCAGAAAAAAAATAAGATTTTTCATTATTAAATAAAAATTAAAGTATAATTGAACAACTTGTAACAATAGATTCGCCGGCCAATAGGGGCGATTGGCCGTTACCCGTCCAGCCATTTGTAAAATCAGATTGAATGGCATCTTCTTCATGCTTACATGCCTCTTTTGCCTGTTTTTGAGTCATTTTTTCGGTATATTGTGTTTTACTACCCGGCATTACCTGGCTAACATAACCGCCGTTTGAAGCTTTTAAAGTTGCATTTGTGTTACAACTACAAGTATATTTTTTTTTGCAGGAAGCAAGCGAAAACAATAATAAAATGCCAAAAAAAGGCAAAATAGGTTTTTTCATAAAACGAAGATTTATTATAAAACTAATAAATATTTTCAAATCAGCAAAAACCGTCGTTAAAAGTCGATGCTTCTTCGCTATTGCGTTTTATTTTTTATACATTTGTTATTATGGTCAAAAAAATAATACATTGGTTTGAGCAAAGGGCCTTTGGTGTTTGCGAATGGTGGGGCAAATCGCTGGGCATTAAAACCACTACAGTAAGAATGTACTTTATCTATCTCTCTTTCTTTACTTTTGGCAGCCCTATTATCATTTATTTTATTATGGCCTTTATTTTAGAACATAAAAATTATTTTAAACCTTTCAGGTCGCGCAAACGTAAAAGTGTTTGGGACATTGAATAAACTAAAACCTTTATTTATGAAAAAAATCCTTACTCTAACCGCTGTATCTTTTGCCAACCTGGTTTTTTCGCAATCTATTGGTGTTAAAGAAGCCAACGAAAAATTTAGTACCGGTAACCACGATGCCATTGTTACTACCATTTTTGAAAACACCAACGATGAGGTGATCAGCGAGTGGAAAAAAGTTTTGAAGGATTTTAAGAACGAAAAAGTTAAAGATAATAATAACGAGGTTTTTGGAGATAATATCTTAATAAAAGAGTGGGGTAATAACCCGGTAGATTTTTATTCGACCTTTGAAGAAGATAAAAAGGATAAAAAAATAAAAATGAGCGTGGCTGTTGATCTTGGTGGCACATATCTTAGCTCATCGGGTGATAAGGAGAAATTTAAATATGTTGAAAAAATGGTAAAGGAGTTTGCCATTAAAATGACAAAAGAGCCAATTGCCAATGCAGTTAAAGCCGCCGAAAAACAACAGGGCAAATTAGAAGATGATCAAAAAGATCTTGAAAAAGATAATAAGAACTGGAAAGAAGACATTGAGAACTATAAAAAGAAAATAGTAAAGGCCGAAGCGGACGAAAAAGAAAAAGACGTAGAGATCGAAAAGAAAAAAGGCGAAGTTCACGTACAAAAAAAGGTAGTTGATGCTAGTTCTGGCGCAGTAAGCGAGCAGGCCAAATCTTCAAAAAAGATTTTAGATAAGCTGGAAGACCAGTTAAAAGATCTGGAAAAAGATAAAAAGAACCTGAAAGAAGATATTGAAGATTACAAAAAGAAAATTAAAAAAGCCGAAGAAGACATTAAAAAGAACGAGGAAGACCAAACCAAGAAAAAGGCAGAAATTGAGAACCAGAAAAAAGTGGTTGGCGAAGTGAAAAAGAAGTTAGATTCGGTTAATTGATACCTTTTTTTACATCTTTATTGGTATTGATTTCTTCAGAAAGGTCGGGCAAAAAAGACAATATTATAGTGGCAATACCGGGTAACAAACAACCAATCAAAAACCAGGCCTTTGCATTTCTTCCCAAATGTTTGGCATAAAAGTAAGTGATGGTTGGCAGGCTAAAGAATATCATTAGGCCAAGACTTATAAATAATAATGCACCCATTTCTTTATATTTAATTCCGGGCCTGACCCTAAATCTCAGCACTTATTATTAAACAATTTTAAGAACCGAGATTCTGAATCAAGTTCAGAATGATAGTTTATTTTAGCAGCTCCTCCCAAAACTCGGCGCCCCTACGTGTGTGCGGAATAACAATGGTGCCGCCAACAATGTTGGCCACGGCAAATACTTCATAAATTTCTTCGGTGGTGCAGCCCTGTTCTTTACATTTTTCTAAATGGTATTTGATGCAATCGTCGCAACGCAATACCATGCTGGCAACCAGGCCTAACATTTCCTTTGTTTTTACATTTAAGGCACCTTCGGTATACGTTTGTGTATCTAAATTAAATAAACGTTTAAGCACCAGGTTATCTTTTCCTAAAATAACATCGTTCATTTTAGCACGATAATCGTTAAACTCTTTTACTTTATTTTCCATAATTATTTAATTAAATTAAAATCTTTAGCAATATAATAGGTCGAAAAAAAATCAATGTCTTCCGAAAATAATTTGTCTTTACCGCCCTGTTTCTCCCCATCGCCAACATCTATGGGTACTTTGTGGCTAATGCCTTTGATTTTGTAAAAGATAACAGCATTTTTTAATTTATCAGATTCGTAAATGATGCGCTCCACTTTTTCGTTTCCGGCAAATTTTTCGTGGATAATGGCGGGATGATATTTAACGCCATTTACGTTGGCCCATTGCTTTACCAATTCTTCGGCATATCCAAAATCGGCTACGGCGTCTTCTGTACCATGTACAATAATTATGTTTGGATATTTGCCGGTGTAAAATAAATTTTGGTTTTTTACGAGGTTACCCCATTCTTCAGGGCTTTTTATTTGTGTTTTGCCCAACAGGTTAATGGTTTTTGTACCGGTAAATGTTTTAAACGGAATGCCGGCGCAAATGGCCGCGCTGTTTACAAGCCATGGATAATTGGCGCACATTACCTCTGCCATGCAGGCACCCGCCGAAACGCCATAAAAATAAATATGTGTAGAATCTATCTTTAAAGTGTCAATAGCATAACGCATCATGCTATATATAGAAAGGCTTTCGCCATTTCTGTTGATATCGCCTTCTAAAAACCAATTAAAGCATAACGACGTGTTATTAATTAATTTTTGTTGAGGATAAAATAAAACAAAATCATTTTTTTGCGCCAGTTTTTGCCAATCGCTTAGTTCTTCAATACCATTGGCAGTTTGCGAGCAGCCATGCAATACAAAAACTATGGCTTTATTTTTTGAAACAGAATCGTTGAACGAAAATAATTTTAAGTTACCAGGGTTGGCTCCAAAAGAGGTAATTTCTTTTAAAGATGCGGCAGTAAGAGCATTAAAAAATAAAATGCCAGTTAATACAGCCAGTATTTTTTTAAATGTCAAGTTTATGCTTTTTAATTACCCAGGCAGATACAAATACACTTATTTCATACAAAAGATACATTGGCACAGCTACTACCATTTGCGACGTAACATCGGGGCTGGGCGTAATAATGGCTGCTGCAATTAAAATAATTACAACCGCATGTTTGCGGTATTTGCGCATGAACTGAGGTGTCAATAACGTCATGCGGGTTAAAAAATAAACCAATATGGGCATTTCAAAAATAATCCCCGAAACCAGGGTCATGGTACTGATCAGAGAAATATAATCATCAAACGTATTTTGTGTTTGTACAATACCGCTTGATGATACCTGGTAATTTATCAAAAAATTGTAGCTCATTGGAAACAGTAAATAATAACCAAAGAAAATGCCAATTAAAAATAATACTGAAGCAATGACCACAAATATTTTTACCGGGCCAATTTCTTTGTTTTTTAAAGCGGGGCGAATGAATTTCCATAACTCCCACAACACAAAAGGAAAACCAATAATGATACCTACCAAAAACGAGATCCACATGTGGTTAAAGAATTGCTCTGAAGCGCTGAGGGTTTGCAGGTGCTGTTGTTTAATGGTCATGCACATTACATCGCCGGCCCCAATTTTGTGGCCAAGGCTGCATAATACCTTGTACGAAATAAAATCCTGGCGCAACGGCCCAAAAATAACGGTATCAAATACAAAATCGTTAAGGCAAAAGGCGGTAATAGCAAAGATCATAATAACGGCGGCGCTTCTTACCAAATGCCATCTTAGTTCTTCCAGGTGCTGGAGGAAAGACATTTCTTTACCATCTGTTTTTGCTGCTTTATCTGAACCGAAAAATGCCATTTTATGGCTGCAAATTTACATTAAAACCAACTGATTTCAAATCTTCCCAAAATAAAGGATAAGATTTAGAAATTACTTCCGGATTTTCGATCTGCAATGACTTGTAAACCAGTGCCAGCGGGGCAAAGCTCAGGGCCATCCTATGATCGTTAAAAGTGTTAATAGTTGGCAGTTCAGAGTTTGGAGTCGCCAGTCCTGTGTCTTGTGTCTTATATCCTTTGTCAATAATAATAGAGTTATCTGTTATTGTTACCAAAGCTCCAAACTTTTCCAGTTCGGTTTTTAAAGCAACTATTCTATCGCTTTCTTTTAGTTTTAGTGTTTTTAAACCGTTTAAACGGGCACTAATTCCTAAACCAAAACAAGTTACAGCCACCGTTTGGGCAAGATCGGGGCAATTGGTAAAATCGTACTCAAAAAGATGAGTTACCGGTAATTTTTTTGTAAGAACGAGTCCGTTGTTTTTAAATTCGGATAGAACGCCAAAATTTTTGTAAAGATCTTTTAAAACAGAATCACCCTGCGAAGAGTGAGGTGTTAAACCCTTTAAAGTTATTTCTGCATTTTTGCTTAAGGCTATAATGCTGTACCAATAAGATGCAGACGACCAGTCTGACTCAACAGTTAAGATCGATGATTTAGGATTGATGATGGAAGATGGATAAACTTTGATCGTATTTAAAACGGTTGAAACTCTCATTCCAAATTCGCTTAAGAGATCTAAGGTCATTTGAATATATGGCCAGGAAACGATTTGACTTGTTAAAGATAGTTCCAGTCCGCTGTTAAAAGTTGGCGAAATTAAAAGTACTGCAGAAATGAACTGGCTGCTTACACTGCCGTCAATTTCTATTTTACCGCCGTTTAATGGCTTGCCTTTTATTTTTAAAGGCGGAAAATTTTCTTTCTCCGTGTATTCAATATCGGCACCTAATTTTCTTAAAGCGTTTACCAATTCGCCAATTGGCCGTTGTTTCATCCGTTCTGAGCCGGTTAAAAGCCATTCGCCTTTTTTTGTGGCAAGAAAAGCAGTTAAAAAACGCATATCGGTGCCTGCATGATGAATATCTATTGTAGCAGCTGTTTTATTTTTTATTTGAGCAAGGGCGTTCTGTAATAATTGTGTGTCTTCTGAGGTGGAGCAATTTTCTAACGTAAGTTCTAAACCCAATACTTCTTTTAAGATCAATAAACGGTTGGTAATACTTTTTGATCCTGCAAGGTGGATCTCATTTTTTATAATATGTTGCGGCGCTCCTAGAGTTAGCATCAGGCAACAGTATTATAAAATGCAAAAGCCTTTTTAACCTGGGCTTCGGTAACCTCTATATCAAACCTGCAGCTACCTGTTTTAGCTATTAAGGCAAAACGTAACTTATTTTTCGAATTTTTTTTATCGTTCTTTAATAGTTCCAAAACAGATATTTGGTCGAGAAGATGAATTTGTTGGGGAATGAAAGTGTTTTTAAGTGCAGGCAGAATT
Organism: Bacteroidia bacterium; assembly: GCA_044226875.1. Lineage (GTDB taxonomy): Bacteria > Bacteroidota > Bacteroidia > B-17B0 > Aurantibacillaceae > Aurantibacillus. The sequence continues at coordinate 661,374 of JBGAGD010000001.1, read as the reverse complement.
TCATCAAGCTCTTTTTTTGTGATCAGTTTTTTTTGAAAAGCCAGGTGGCTTTCTATCATCATGCCAATAACAATGGCTTCGCCATGCAATAATTCATTTTCTGACCCCAATAATAATGATTCGATGGCATGGCCTATGCTGTGCCCAAAGTTCAGGGTTTTTCGAATGCCTTTATCAAAAGGATCTTTTAAAACAATAGTATTTTTTAACGCAATACTTTTTGAAATCAGTTTTTCAGGATCTTTTCTCAGATCTAAAGTTTTAAGTTCTTCCCAGAATTTTTTATCGCTTATTAAGGCTATTTTAAAAATTTCGGCCAGCCCATTTTGAAAATGACGCTGAGGTAAGGTTTTTAAAAAAACCGGATCTACAAATACAGCTTTGGGTTGGGCAAATGTGCCTATAACATTTTTTACAGAAGCAAAATCAATTCCGGTTTTTCCGCCCACGCTGGCATCGGCCATGGCCAATAACGAAGTTGGGATATTTACAAAATCGATACCTCTTTTATAGGTGGAGGCGCAAAAACCACCAAGATCGCTAACCACGCCGCCGCCCAAATTTATTACCAACGAATGTTTATCGGCCTTATTCTCTATTAAGGTTTGCCAGATATGTGCGCTAAACTCCAACGATTTGCTAGCCTCACCGCTTTCAAGCTCAATGATCTCCGCTTCTTTTAATAAAGGGCAGCTCATTATCAGTGCTGGCAAACAAAACTGTATGGTATTTTCGTCGCAAATAATAATATGAGACGAATATTTTTCTTTTTTTAAAAAAGCAGAAAAGGCTTTCAGGGCATCTTTTCCAATAGTAATAGTATATCCAAGCGATTTAATTACTGCCATGGTTAAAATTAATAATAATATTCGGACTCTTAACCACAAAGAGAGCTAAGAAGGTACAATGCTCACAAAGAAAATTTTTCCCGGTATCCTTGGTGAAAGATCTTGCGTTATTTGCTGTTATGAATGTAACCAGTTTTTAATGATCGTTTCGCCGTATTCAGATAAAATAGATTCGGGGTGGAATTGTACGCCTCTTACATCAAAAATTTTATGTTTGGCGGCCATTACGTTGTTATTCTCATCAACAGCGGTAACGACCAGGTCTTTTGGAAGGTTATGATTTTTTATTACCCAGGAATGGTACCTTCCTGCGAGAAATGTTTTAGGACAATCTTTAAAAAGTATATCTTCATTTATTAAAGTAACAGGTGTGGCTATGCCATGGTATACTGTTGGAAGGTTGGATAAAGTTGCTCCAAATGTTTCGCCAATAGCCTGTAAGCCCAAACAAACACCAAAAATAGATTTTGTTGTATGGTACTGTTTTAAAAGTTCGGGCATAATACCCGATTCTTTTGGTAGTCCCGGGCCGGGCGATAAAAGAATTTTATCGTAATGATCTACATCTTTCAGGGTAATTTTGTTATTCTGAAAAACATCGAACGACATATTGCTTACCTTTTCAATTAAATGCACCAGGTTGTAAGTAAAGCTATCGTAATTATCCAGTATTAAGAGTTTCATTGCTTTGTAAAGTTAATTATTTGTTTTTGGCAATTAATCCAAAACAGGTAATTAATCGTAAATTAGTTTAATGAATACAAAAATTATTTACGGATGCTCTTTTGGTATTATCTTAATTTTTGCAGCCTTTAAAATGCAAACAGCAAAACCCATTAATTATTTACCACTTGGCGATTCTTACACCATTTGTACCGGTGCTATGGAAAAAGAGGCCTGGCCCTTATTGCTTGCCAACCATTTAACCGAAAATAAAATTGCCTGCAAATTATCAGATAACCCGGCAAGAAATGGGTTTAGTACACAAAACCTTATAGATAATGAGTTGCCTCTTGTTAAAAAGCTGAAACCTGATTTTGTTACACTATTAATTGGCGTGAATGATTGGGTAAGAGGAGTGAATAAAGAAACCTTTACAAAAAACCTGGTATTTATTTTGGACGAGGTTCAAAATAACATTCCGGATAAGAAAAAAGTGATACTGATCACCATTCCGGATTTTGGAGTAACGCCATCGGGCAAAAATTATGGCGGTGGCAGAGATATTGCAAAAGGCATTGCCGAATTTAATGCTGTTATTAATGCCGAGGCCAAAAAAAGAAATTTGCCGGTGGTAGATATTTATGACCTGTCGAAAAATATGAAGAGCGATGCTACTTTAGTTGCAGCCGATGGGCTTCACCCTTCTGCAAAAGAATATGCCTTATGGGAAGAACTGATCTTAAAAGAAGCATTGGCCTTATTAAAATAAAAAAGCGGCTCTTTTGAGGAGCCGCTTCGTTTTGTCTTTATTTTCCAAGATCTTCAAAGTTCACTTCTGAGCTTGAATTATCTGTAGTGTTATTTTCGGTATACTCACGCCTTGGTTCTATTTCGGGGGCGTTTTCTTTAATATGCGCCACTGCTTCGTTTAATCCTTCCACAAATTTTTCGAAATCTTCCTTATATAAAAAGATCTTGTGTTTTTCGTAGCTGAATTTTCCATCAGTACCAAAGCGTTTTTTGCTTTCAGTGATCGTTAAGTAATAATCATTTCCACGAGTACTCTTCACATCAAAAAAGTAAGTACGCTTTCCTGCCCTTACTGATTTTGAGAACAAATCTCCACTTTCATTTTTTTCCAGTTCTTCCGACATAGTAATTAGTTTGACTGAGGACAAATATTAGAAAAAACTTCTATGATTGCTCATTGTGTTAATAATTTACCTCTTATTGTTAATAGCCCAATATGCCTAAAAATCCGTAAAAATTCAGTTTTTAAGCAAAGTAAAATAGAGATCTTATTTCTTTACAGTAAAGATACAGGACGATATAATGTTGCAAAACACAAAATTTGGTTGTAGGATAATAACAAAAAAGCCGTTTCGGTTTATGCGAAACGGCTTTTTAAGGGAGTAAAAGTTGAATTAAGATTTTTCTTCTTTTTTCACCTCTTTAATATTTTTAGCACTGTCAAACATTTTTTGAGTAGTTGCTTTATCAAGAGGTTCGCTTTCGGTGCTTTTAAGATCTTCGAAAGAATAATCGGTGGTGCCAATTTTTTGATTTACCACAAAATGAAATTCAGGCTTTACGATCTCGCTTTCCCAAAATATAGCATTTGGTTCTTCAACTATGTAATTTTTGAATTTTAAAACCTCATCTTCTTTAATATCTTTTTTCTTTAATTCAAGATCGGCTGCCTGCTCGTTTATGGTAATCGCAAAGCCAGCTCCAACTTTAATATCTAACGCGCCCGAAGATTGTTCGGTTACAGTAAGTTTTGCAGCAACTGTATCGGGTACAAATATGGCAAATGGCTTACCGTATTTGCTAAGGTCTAAAACATGCATGCCGGTTGGGGCAACAATGGCTTCTTGCTCTTTCTTTTTATCACCGCAGGATACGATGGTTAATGCTAGTATTGCAACAGATAATAGGTTGGTTAGTTTTTTCATCTCGTTTTTTCGTTTTTAATATAGTGTAAATATAAATTAAATTTTGAGATGATGGGGGAGGGAAAAAAAGGTCAAAAAAAAACCCCGCTTAGCGGGGCTCTTTTTTTATTTTTTCTTAGCTGCTTTTTTTGCAGATTTTTTCTTAGCTGCTTTTTTAGGAGCTTTTTTAGCTGCCTTTTTAGCACCTTTTTTAGCTGCTTTTTTAGGAGCTGCTTTTTTTGCTGTAGCTTTTTTAGCTGTTGCTTTTTTTGCCATGGTTTTTTTGTTTTTGAGATTTGTTGATACGAAGTAAATAAATTTTTTATTCTTATCTAATTATTAAGCCCTTATTTTTTCAACATTGATTTGTTGAAATTGTTAATAGCGAGATATTAAAGCCGAATTATTAATTACAATATGGAGTTTTGAGTGCAAATTTATTTTTTTGATGCTCTGTGTATATTGATTTTACTGATGTTTCAAGCCATCGTTGTTTTTTTGATGCTAAAAGATGATTTTTATTTTTGAAAATCGGGTTAAAACCCGAAATCTATTTTTTTTATTCTTTGATCAAAATATCTTCCTCAATTTCCCAATCGGGTACAACTTTTATTGCTTTTGGATGAATAAAAACATGTTCGGGTTGAATTTTTGAATGAATGTTACCTGTATCCCATTTTTTATTTTCGTTTGTATCAAACACGATCTTAACCTGGTAGGTACCTGGTGTAATATCAGTAAAATCAATACTTGCGGCATTACTACCAGATAAACTGAATGAAATAAATTTTTCTTTTACAACTTGCTCCTGCGCATTTATTAATTGAACCAAATACCCTTGTTTTTTATTAAAAAGCAGTTTTAATGTTATTTTTCCCAATTCCAATTCACTTTCTGTTTGAAAATCGATCTTTGCACTATCGTTTTTGTTTCCACTTACATCAAAAAAAGCATTTGTATCGGCTTTTAATAAATAATGCTCCCCCTGTTTTAGTTTATTGGTCAATTCAAAAGTGGTTATGTTTAACCATCTGTAGGTAATATCAAGAGTATCCGTTACACTGTCTTTTTTACTGATAAGCTTTAAACGGCTAATATCGGTTTTACTCGTATCCATCCACCCTGCAAACGAAATAACGGGTTGTTTATGTATAGGTAATTTGCCATTAAAGGTATTTAATGAAATGCCGATTTTCTTTTTAAGGGCATTTATTTTTGGCAATTTTACTTCAAGTGTATCAATTTTATTAAAGGAGTTGTTTTTAAGAATTAAGGACAAACTATCTTTTAGCTCTTTATAATAGAACGAAACGGTATCCTTTTGTTGCCCCACATTTGTTTCGAAGATCTTTTTGCTATCGGCCTTGTAAAGGGTGGTTAGGGTTAAATTACTTTTTTTATTAAGAATGATCTGGCTAAATCCATAATAAGGCGAATTTGTTTTTTTTATAAAGATCTTTGCCGGTTCTTCATTAAAAGATGTCAATTTGATCGAAGAATCACCTGCCAGGTTAAAAACCGAATCAAGGTAGGCTATCTTTTCGGTTTCGCCATCATACATATAATTTTTGTTCTTATCCGAAAAACCAAATACCTTATATATACCTTTTGGCAAATTACTAAATGCAAATTCTCCGCTTTCCGAACTTCTTGTTAAATAATTGGGTGTTTTTTTATAAGGCAGGCTATCTACATCTTCTTCCTTATTATATAATCCAATTATCATATCACTTTCGGGTTTAGTATTAAAAGCATTAATAATAGTGCCGGCCACTTTTAATGTATCTATATAGGTGCCGGTAGAAAATATATATTCAAAGTTAGGGGCGCTGTTTCCTTCGGTCATATCTATAATGGCTTTTCCAAAATAAAAACGGTAGGTAGTATTAGGTAAAAGCGTTTGTTTATTAAATGAAATGATAACTTTTTTTCCTTCGGCCTCAATATCGGGATCAAAACCAAGTTTAGGCGACACGATAAGTTGATTGGTGAGGTCGGTAAGCTTCACGTTCTCGTCAAATTTTAAGATCACCTGGTTGGTATTAAAGTTTATCGAACCGTTTGCCGGAAGCGCTTCTACTAATTTTGGCGGTGTTGTATCGCGTTTGCCGCCGGTTAAGGGCGCAACCTGGGCACATTTTTCAAATAAAAAAATAAGAAAAGCCGATAGAACTATTTTTAAAACCTTGTTTGCCATTAATTAACAGCTGTAAAAGTAAAACATTATTCGATTAAAGCATATCTTTACCTACCGCATTGCTAAGCTATTATCTTAAAATATTTAAAAAACTGTCGTTTTATAAAGCATATAACTTTATAAAGCTGGCCTTTGGTTTTTATTATTCGCGTTTAATAAATAAGCCCGTGCAAACCGCCCTGCCTTTTTTTATTAGTATTGAACCAACCACCAGCTGTAATTTACGCTGCCCGCAGTGCCCAAGTGGCCTGCGCGAATTTACACGACCAACCGGTATGCTGCAAAACCAATTATTTGAAAAGATCATCCTGCAAACAAAAAGACATTTGCACAGCCTTACTTTTTATTTTCAGGGCGAGCCTTATTTGAACCCGGATTTTTTAAAAATGGTTTCTTTTGCCTCAAATAATAATATTTTTACCATAACAAGTACAAATGCACATTATTTAAATGAAGAAAATGCCAAAAAAACAATCGAAAGCAAATTAGACAAGCTTATAATTTCAGTTGATGGCGTTACACAGGAAGTATATGAAAAATACCGCATTGGCGGCCATTTTGATAAAGTGATTGAAGGCACCAAAGAAATTTTAAAACAAAAAAAGTTACTGAAGAGCAGTTCGCCACACGTGGTATGGCAGTTTGTGGTATTTAAAACCAACGAGCATCAAATTGAAGCCGTAAAAAAACTGGGAAAAGAATTGGGAGTAGATGAGGTAAAGATAAAGACCGCCCAAATCTATGATTTTGAGAATGGACATGATCTTATCCCTACCATGGAAGATTATTCACGCTACAAACAAAACCCTTCGGGCAAATATGAACTCAAAAATAAATTATTGAACCAGTGCTGGCGCATGTGGCAGGGTTGCGTAATAACCTGGGATGGTAAAATTGTGCCCTGTTGTTTTGATAAAGACGCTAAATACAAACTGGGCAATTTAGAAAAAGATACTTTTGAAAGCATTTGGTATTCTGAGTCCTATAATAACTTTCGCCGCTCTATACTAAAAAGCAGGAGCCAGATAGATATTTGTACAAATTGTACCGAGGGAACTAAAGTTTGGTCGTAAATCTTCGAATTGCGAAAGAAATACGAATTTACGAATCGAGGCGTTTTAAGCCACAGATTTCGCGGATTACACAGAAGATTTATTTTCATGAAACCCTAAAGGGAACCAAATGCCCCTGTAATTTGGAGAAAACATATTAGGCACAACATGACCTTGGTCTAAAGTAGTAATATCTACATTTTCGATTTTAATAGTTACTTGAGGAAGATTTTTATTTTTAAAAACTTGTTCTCTTATGATCGTCAATGCATCAATATCGTTAAATGCTGTTACACCACATCCTAGTTTTACCGGAAATGGATTATTTTCAAATTTAAACCAGAATCGTATTAATTTATTATTCATTAAATAAGTTTAATTTCAATCTGCGTCATTTGCGAAATCTGTGGCTTATATTTACTCTGTTATTCCCCATCCCCAAATATCTTTTTGATCACCTCTTTATTTTTTTCAGCGATCACTTTTCTCTTTAAGCTTAATTTTGGGGTGATCTCGCCAGACTCTACTGTCCAGTTACCTTTTATTAATTGCGCGCGTTTTAATTGTTCGTATGGCGCCAGGGTGGCGTTTACTGCTTTTATATGCGCATTGATTATTTTTTTGATCTCGTCGTGCTCGTGCGCATGATCGGTGCCTGGCCACTCAATATTGTTCTTATTAAAATGTTCTTTAAAGTTGGCAATAGAAGGTATAATTATGGCCGAAGCATATTTTTGACCCTCGCCAATTACCATACTATGCTCTATGAACTTGCTTTCCTTTAATTTATTCTCTATGGCCACCGGCGAAATATACTTGCCCGAACTGCTTTTAAAGATCTCTTTTTTACGATCGGTGATCTTTAAAAAATTATTGCCCACAAATTTTCCGATATCGCCGGTATGAAACCAGCCGTTCTTATCAATAGCTTCGTCGGTTGCTTCCTGGTTTTTGTAATAGCCCATCATTAGGCTTGGGCCTTTCATTAATATTTCGCCATCTTCTTCAGAGATCTTTACCTCGCTGTTATCTATTACATGCCCAACGGTACCAAACATCATATTACCTTTACCCAACCGGTTAACCGCCACTACAACACATGTTTCTGTTAAACCATAACCTTGCAATAATTTGAGATCGGCACATGCAAAAATTCTTTCAATTCTTGGGTTTAAAGCCGCGCCACCACTTACAATCACAAACACATTACCGCCAACGGCTGCGCGCCATTTCGAAAACACAAGCTTATCGGCAATTTTTCGTTGAAATTCGTACCAGCTTCCGTTGGCACCGTCCAGTTCATATTGTTCGGCAAGCTTCACGCTCCAGTTGAAAATAGTTTTTTTAAAGCCGCTTAATTTTTCGCCGGCCGACATGATCCTTTCCAAAACACGTTCTAATACTCGCGGCACAGCTACAAAGATCTCCGGTTTTATTTCGCGGCAGTTATCGCCAATGGTCTCAAAACTTTCGGCATAATAAATACTCACATTTTGATATAAATACATGGTATTTAAAAAACGCTCATACACATGGTTTAGAGGCAAAAAACTTAAAGCCCGCCATTTTGGAGTAAAAGGCGCAATATCGCGGCAAACCAAAACATTGCTTACCAAATTTTTATGAGAGATCATTACACCCTTTGGCTGGCCGGTTGTACCCGATGTGTATAATACCGTCATCATATCCTCTTCGTTTACTCCCACTTTTATTTTTTCTATCTTATCAAGATCAAGATGTTGTTTGCCTATTTCGAGCAATTCAGAAAAATGTTTAACACCTTCAATTTCTTCAAAACTGAAAACATATTTTAAATGTGGCAACTCATCTTCCATACTTGCCAGTTTTAAGTAGGTGGATTTTTCTGAAATAAAGATTAATCTTGCCTGGCAATGGTTTAAAATATATTTAAGATCGCTGCTGCTAATTGTTGGAAATATTGGGGCAGAGGGCATAGCTACCTGCTGGCAGCCATAATCGACAAAATTCCATTCGGGCATATTGCTTGCCATAATGGCAATATTTTCGCCACTTTTTAAACCCAAATGCAATAATGCAGAACTCACATAATTGGCATTATTTACAAAATCAGTAACACTGTGTTTTACCCATTGTTTATTTACCTTAGCACATAAAATATCATCTTTTGCAGATGTATTTTTTAATTTATCTAAAATATCAAAAACCCTTTTTATCTCCATAAAATCATTCTAATTTCCAAATAATATCGCTAATTACAAAATGTGATTTTCATTTGTTTTTTTAGTTAACTTTGTACCTCAATATTGTTTATGATAGTTATTACAGGTTCGGCAGGATTTATTGGCAGCGGTATCGTTTCAAAGTTCAATTCAGAAGGCGTTAATGATCTGATATTGGTGGATGATTTTTCTATAAGCGAAAAAAAAGCCAATTACACGTTAAAGACCTTTTATCAAAAAATAGAACGCAAACATTTTATTGAATGGTTTGAGAAGAACTATAATATTGTAAGCTATGTTATTCATATTGGCGCAAGAACAGATACCACCGAAAAAGATGTGCATATTTTAAACGAATTAAATTTAGAATACACAAAAGCCATCTGGAATATTTGTGCCAAAAAGCAGATCAGTTTAATATATGCATCGTCGGCAGCTACATATGGATTAGGAGAGCAGGGATACGATGATGATGAAACAAAGATCCCGCTTTTAAAACCATTAAATTTATACGGCGAAAGCAAAAATGAATTTGATAAATGGGCTTTGCAACAAAAACAAACCCCGCCCAACTGGTACGGACTTAAATTTTTTAATGTATACGGACCAAACGAATATCACAAAGGCAGAATGGCCTCGGTTATTTTTCATTCTTTTCACCAGATCAATAAAAACAAAAAAGTAAAATTATTCCGCTCGCACAACCCAAATTATACAGATGGCGGGCAGTTGCGCGATTTTGTATACGTAAAAGATGTAATAAATGTGATCTGGTTCTTGTATAAGAATAATATCAAGAATGGTATTTATAATTTAGGAAGCGGCAAGGCCCGTACATTTTTAGATCTTGCCAATGCAACTTTTAAAGCGCTAAATATTACGCCGGATATAGAATTTATTGATACCCCAATTGATATTCGCGATAAATACCAGTATTTTACCGAAGCCAACATGAGCAAACTTATTGGCCAGGGTTATTCTAAAAAATTTACCAGTCTTGAAGATGGGGTAGAGGATTACGTGAAGAATTATTTGTTAAAGGATAATTTTCTTTAGACCATATAAACAAATAGAAAAATAACAAGGCCTTTTTACCTGGATAAAGATTTTTACCTTTGTCACCACTCCTTTTCTTAAAACCAAAGGTTCTATGTGGTTTTATTTTTCAGCGTTTTATAATGATATTTTCCCTAAATTTAGGTTATGAGAGTTTTTATAAAAACCACAAGTATTGTGATTGCTTTTTTTTGCGCACAAGTTTTTGCGCAAAATAATATTGGGTGCCAGGCCGGTAAAAATAGCCAGCTGCTAACCAGCATTTATTATAGCCCCGAAAACCATCGCAGCGATACCTTTGATATTTTAAAGTACACTATTAGCCTTGAAATTGGTAATACCACTGCCAAACAAATTGCCGGTAACACACAAATTCGTTTTGCGCCAAAATTAAATAATCAAAACTTTGTACGCTTTGATCTTCTTAAACTAACAATTGATTCTATTAAGGAAAACGCTACTTTGTTAACTTATACTTATAACGATACGATTGTAAAAGTAAACTTCGTTTCTCCAAAAAATACAACCGATACTTCTATATTCACTGTTTTCTATCACGGCTTACCACAAGTAGATCAAAGCGGTTTTGGAGGTTTTTCTTTTGATAATACCGGAGGAGCTCAGTATGCTTACAATTTAGGAGTTGGTTTTGCCGCTGCGCCTCATAATTATGGCCGTGTTTGGTTTCCATGCTTTGATAATTTTGTAGAAAGAAGCAAGTATGAATTTTATATTACCTCAGATACCCTGAGAAGGGCACATTGTAATGGCCAGCTAATGTCTGACGTGATCAGTTCAAACAAACGAACACGTAACTGGGTTTTAAACCAGGAGATACCGAGCTACCTGGCTTGTGTGGCGCTTGCAAAATATGCCCAGGTAACCTGGACGGTTAATACACTTAGTGGTGTTAAACCAATTAATTTGGTTGCTGCAGCGGCAGATACAACCGCTTTAAAGAATGGCTTTATTCATTTAAAAAATTGTATTGCCGGTTTCGAAAATTATTATGGCCCTTACAAATGGAATAAATTCGGATACAGTGTTGTGCCATTTAACGGAGGCGCTATGGAGCACGCTACAAACATCGCTTATCCCAAATTGGCTGTTGGTAATGTTGGATATGAGGCTCCGCTTATGGCTCACGAATTATCGCATCATTGGTGGGGAGACCTGGTTACCTGCGAAACCCAGGAAGATATGTGGTTAAACGAAGGCATGGCAAGCTACAGTTCCTATCTATTTACTGAGTGGCAATATGGTTATACCAGCTATTTAAGTTCTGTAAAAGGCGATCACGACGGATTATTGCAGTTTTTACATCACAAAGAGGGCTTCAGGGCAATTAGCGGTATTCCACATGATCTCACCTATGGCGATCACGTTTATAGCAAAGGTGCAGATGTGGCTCACACATTAAGAGGTTATATGGGCGACGCTGCTTTTTTTACAGGTTTAAAATACACGCTACAGCAAAATGCGTTTAAAAGTTTGAACAGTATCGAATTCAGAAATTACCTGCAAACCAGTAGCGGCCAAAACCTGGTAGATTTTTTTAATAACTGGGTTTTTTCTGCCGGATGGCCCCATTTTTCGATCGATTCTGTAAAATACAACCAGCTAAGTGCAACAAGTTATGATGCGGTTATTGCCATTAAACAAAAAACACTTGGCGCACCGGCTTTATTTACCAACGTGCCCTTAGAGATCAGTTTTTTTAAGAATGATTGGTCGGTTGTTACCAGAACCGTAAACATGAATGGCGCTACAAATACGTTTACAGTTAACCTGCCTTTTAACCCGGTTTACCATGCGTTAAATTACAACGATAAGATCGGCGATGCTACTTCTCACGAGATAAGGGTCATTAAATCTTTAAACGGAGTAAACTTAACGATTGCTAAAGTAACGTTATTAATAAAAAATAAAGGCCTTGATTCAAATCTTGTGCGTGTGATACATAATTATGTTAAACCCGATGGCTTTAAAAATGCGCCACCAAGTACCCGCATCTCTGATCAGCATTACTGGAAAGTGGAAGGTATTTTTTCTCCCGGATTTGTTGCAAAGGCCACCTTTAATTTTGACGGCACAAAATATCTTGCAGGAGCCTACGCCTATATGGATACGCTTTTAGCCGGTACATCCAGCGACAGCATTCGCTTGTTTTACAGGGCAAACGCCGCAGATGATTGGAAGGTAATTAAAAATATGACCAAGTACATTAATCCTAACAATAAATCCGGATCGATCACTATAGACACCTTAAAAATAGGTGAGTATGCCTTTGGTAATACAGATACCAGTGCGGTTGCTGGAATAAAAGAGCAATTTAAAAACAGTATCGATGTAAAAGTATATCCCAATCCTGCCAAACAAAAATGCACAATAGAATTTAAAGAAGAATTAAAAAAAGAATACCAGTTAACCCTCTGTGATATTAACGGCAAAATTTTGCTTAACAAAAAAATAGAAAATAAAATAACCTCTGTTGACCTTGGGCAATATGCCAAAGGCACCTATTTTATAAAGATAGAAAGCGAAAATAAACAGGTTTATAACCAAAAATTATTGGTAGATTAAGTTTTAATACCCAACACTTGAGTACCTTAAATAATTTTATAACAACAGGCTTGGGTCGTTTATTTGAAAATAAATTCGGGCAGGCAAACTACCGCCTTTTCATTTATTTTTTTGCATTATGTTGCGCCGGGTTAATAGCGCTTACCTTTAAAGATCCTATTGGCGATTTTGGTAATTATTATTATGGCAGTAAATTTTTCAGGGAAGGCACTGATCCCGTAAAGATTTACCAGGATATTCATTTTTTCAATGAAAAAATAAAGGTCAGCGAAAACGGCATCTTTTTTGAGAACTATACACCCGTTCCACCCTTTTCTTTAATATTTTACCTGCCGTTTACTTTTTTAAATTTACTTACGGCAAAATTGATCTTTAATCTTTTGTGCGTTCTTATTTTTTGTTTCTCGTTACACAGGATCATAAAAACATTGCAGATCTTTAGCCTGTCTTTTTACTTTTTACCGTTTATTTTTTTGCAGGCCCTGCATTCAAACTTTCATCACGGACAAGCTTATCTTTTAATAGCTGCCTTATTATTTGAGCTATATATTGCCTGGCAAAATGAAAAAAGAGTGACCATAGCTTTAATTATCGCTTTTTTGTTTGCGTTAAAGATCTTTCCGGCATTTATGGCCATTATTTTTATTTTTAAAAAAGATTTTAAAACCATTGGATGGATAGTTTTAGCCTGCTGCGTTTTACAACTGTTTACTTTTTTAACTGTTGGTAATGCAACAATGGCTTATTATTATATGGATGTGTTTCCACGCCTTGCGTTAAACGATGTTACCGAACCGTTTTCGAATTTTAATCAAAGCGTATATACTTTTTTGTTGAATGGGTTTGTTTTTCATCCTTATTTAAATCCATTACCGGCTATAAATGCAACAATTATTGCGGTAATTATTTTGTGCGCCTTTTATAGTTTTGTGTTTACCTGCTTTGTAAAAGCTATTTTAAAAACCAGCGCTATTGGTATTTTCTTTTTTACAATATTAACTTTGGCAGTATTAAATAAATACTCTACAGTTTACGGGCTTATCATTTTTTTTCCATTCATATTTCTTATAAAAGAGATCACTGCAAAAAAAATAGCGGCTATTTCGGTACTTATATTTTTAACCTGCAGTATACCCGTTTATAAATTAAATAATTTGCCTTTGTTTTTTCAATATCCAAGGCCATGGCTGTTATTGTCTGTTTTTTTGATACTGGTTCGCGGCTTAAAGCTAAAATTTGAACTTAAGTATTTTGCTATTGGGTTTATCTTATTTATGTTACCTTCTTTGGTGTTTTATAAATTTGAAACTGAAATCACTCCCGAGTTCAGACCAGAAACCGGTGTGGTTTATGATTTTGAAATAGAACCGGCGCAAATTAAATTATATACCTGTATTGGCAACAGAGATACAGTTGAGGTTTTTCAATACAGATCAGATACGATCGATTCAACTACTTTTAGGGCAATAAATCCATTAAACAATAAGGCGGTTTTTGTAAATAATAAATATGTGGCTCAATTATGCGATGATAATACGGGCGTTGGTATGTATTATTTAAAATTAACAAAACCAAAAAGGGTAGAATAATTGAAAGTAATCAGCTCAAATACCGGCATTGTAATTTCAAATACCGTACGCGGAGTATCTTCTTCTTTAGTAAACGCATTTGTTTGTTTTGGGTTTACAGCTTTAAATTTAAAAAGCGATCTTAAAACGTTTGTTGTTTTTTTTACGATAAGCAATTTGTTGCTTATTATGTTAAACTGGGGATTAAAAGACTATAGCGTTAAGTTATTTGCCTCACAAAACCACACAAAAACAATATTTTCAAAATTATTTTCACTCAGACTGGTCTTATTTTTTATTCTTTTGCCTGTACTAGCCTTTACGCCCGTCAGTCCGGGGTTGATCATTATCATTCTCAGCTACACTTTTTTAAGATCTACCAATAACATTATTGAAGCATTTTCGGTTTCGCAGAACAAAAATTTTATTTTTGCCTGCATTGATGTGATCACGCTTCTGGTACTTGTAAACTGCTATTTATTAAACTATAATTTTTCTGCCGAATATACCTTTTATCTTGTTATAGGTGGCGAGGCAATAAAGATCTTAGCAGGTTTAATTGTATTTTACGATCAATTTTCTTTTCAAATCGTAAACCCATTTCCATTTTTAAAAGAAACAAAGAATTATTTTTTTGTAACGTTCTTTTCGTTTTTGTTATCAAAGGCCGATTTTTATATTTCGTCATTCTATCTTCCTTCCGGTGAGCTTATCAGGTATCATATTTTTAGCAGTTTAATAGGCCTGTCGCAGGTAATTATTACTGCTTATTTTTCACGGCAAATGGTTGTTTGGTTCAGGTCGAGGGAAGAATCTTTTGCTGTTGACAAACAACGTTTTCTGATATCAGCAGTTATTTTATCGGTAGCAGCTTTGCCTTGCTTTTATTTTATTGCAATGTACCTTTATAAATTCAACATCTCTGGCACTGTATTACTTATGATCTATTTTAACCTTTTTATTTATTCGTTTGTGTTATTAGAGATATATCTTAATACACACCAAAATAAACATGGTATAATATTAATAGGTGTTTTAATTTCTTCTGCAATTAACATTATTCTGTCATTTATTTTTATTCAGTTTTTTAATATGACGGGTGCTATTTTAGCAAATATTATTAGCCTTTTTAGTTTATATTTATATTTTAAATTCCGTACACGAACTCACAAAAAAAATGCCGTTAAAAATTCTGTTATTTAATCCCCGCAGTGCAAATTCAAAGCCCAGGATACCAAATAGTATTTTGCAAATTGCTGCGAGCATAGATGGAAAAAACGAATTTATAATTGTAGATGGTAACCTTGAACCTGATCCTGAAAAAAAGATCCTCGCATATTTTAAAGAACATAAAATAGATATTTTTGGCTGCACGGTAATGCCGGGACCACAGTTACGGCAATCCATCCCGGTTTCAAAAAAAATAAAACAATTATACCCCCATGTAAAAACTATCTGGGGCGGTTATTTTCCCTCTAACCAGCCGGCTGCAGTTTTAAATTCCGGGTACATTGATTTTATAGTAAATGGTCCGGGTGATAATACTTTCCCACAATTATTAAATGCCATCGAAAATAATTTGCCTGTAGATCAAATAAAGAACCTGATCTATTTAAAAAACGGGAACGTAATAAAAACGGCTAAAGAAGAATTACTCGACCTTGATAAACTGCCACCATTACCTTACGAAAAATTAAATTCTTTTTATCCCTTACCGGGTTATCTTGGCAAAACATATCTTGGTAAAAGAACCATTGCCTACCACAGCAGTTTTGGCTGTCCTTTTACCTGTTCGTTTTGTGCTGTTGTGCCTATTTATAATGCCCGCTGGAAAGGTAAATCGGCGCGGGGAATTTATAAGGATATTAAATTTTTAAAAGACAAATACAATGCTGATGCCATAGAGTTTCACGACAATAATTTTTTTGTTTCAGAAAAACGTACTGTTGAGTTTGCAAAACTTATTAAAGATGAAAATATGACCTGGTGGGGCGAGGCCAGGATAGATACAATGGATAAGTATAAGGACGAATCGCTCGCAATGATAAGGGAGGCAGGATGTAAAATGATCTTTTTTGGGGCAGAGACCGGAAATGATGCCGTTCTTAAAAAAATGGATAAAGGCGGAACACAAACTGGGGAGCAGATCTTAAGATTTGCCGAACGTTTGAGAAAATTTGATATCATCCCCGAATACTCCTTTGTATTGGGAATTCCTAGCGACACGGAAGCAGAAGCTGACAAACAAATTGAGGAAGATATTGCTTTTATAAAAAAAGTAAAAAACATAAATCCCGATACGGAGATCATTATATATACTTATAGCCCTGTACCAACCGAAGGTTCAGAGATGTATAAAAATGTATTGGCAACCGGTTTTAAATTTCCTGAAACACTTGAAGATTGGATAAGCCCGGCCTGGGAAAATTTTGACCTGAGAAAAAACCCATTAACCCCTTGGTTAAAACCACACATGATCGATAAGATCAAAAATTTTGAAACGGTACTTAACGGTTATTACCCAACCACATCCGACATTCGTTTTAAGAAGTGGCAAAAAAATTTGATCAAGATCTGGAGCAGTTTTCGCTATCACAGCGGCTTTTATAAATTTCCATACGAGATAAAAGCCCTTCAAAAAATATGGAAATACCGTCAACCTGAAATAGAAGGCTTTTAATGCTGGATCGTATTCATAAAAAAATATACGATGTTTTTGTAAAACCTTACCTTAAAAATTATTTAAAAAAGGAAAGATGGTTTACATATAATGATCTTAAACTAAAAATACATCCCGGAGTTTTTCATCCGGCTTATTTTTTTAGTACGTTGGTATTTGCCGATTTTCTAAAGACACTCCATCTGCACCAAAAAAAAGTGTGCGAAGTGGGGGCGGGCTCTGGTTTATTGAGTTTTATTGCTTTGTTAAATGGAGCTAATGTAGTTAGTTTTGATATTAATGCCACCGCCGTTAACGGAGTAAAAGAGAATTTTAAAAGCAATTTTACCGGGAAAGAAAATTTTGAGATCTATTTATCTGATCTTTTTGATACAATACCAAAAAATAATTTTGATATTTTCATAATTAACCCGCCATATTTTTTTAACGATGCCGAAAATGAAAGCGATTTTGCCTGGAAATGTGGTAAAAACGGGGAGTATTTTGAAAAGTTGTTTGATCAGTTAGAAGGTTATTCTCATCCTTCATCACAAATATTTATGATACTGGCAGATAATTGTGATATTGAAAGGATAAGAAAAACGGCAAAAAAGCACCATTATTTGTTAAACCTGGTATTTGAAAAGAAAATAAAGTGGGAAAAAAACTTTATCTTTAATATTGCAAAAGAGCTATGATAGGGCTACAAACTGAGCAGATAGGTTTAACCAAAAAACAATATGCAATATATAGTTGTTTATGTTATTTTGATGTTTTTAATTATCCCTTAAAAACATGCCAGGTGCTCGATTTTGTAAATTTTGAAACAAACCAAACCCAGGTAAATTTAATTTTGAATGAATTAATAGAACTTAAATTGGTTTCGGAAGCCGACGGATATTATTTTCTTGAAACTGCCGAACGTGGCCTTATAAAAACACGCACAACATCTGAAGCTAATTTTTATAAAAGGCAACAAAAAATAAAACGTTACGCTAATTTTATTGCCCGTTTTCCGTTTGTAAGATCGGTAAGCATTTCGGGTTCTTGTTCTAAAGGATTGCTGGATGAAGAGGACGGGGATGTTGATTATTTTATTATAGCCGCACCAAATAAATTATGGCTTTGCCGCACTTTATTAATAGCATTTAAAAAGGTGTTTCTTTTTAATTCAAAAAAATATTTCTGTATCAATTACCTTATAGATTCAAATAATCTTGAAATTCCGGATAAAAATACGTTTGTAGCCACCGAGATCAGAACCCTTTTGCCTGTTAGCGGAAAAGAAGTGTTTGAAAGATTTCAGTCTGTCAATAAATGGACTAACGACCATCTTCCAAACAAAAAAAGATACGACACGTCTTTTTTAGATCATAAAAATACAAAGAGATATGTTTTTGGTTTTGTAGAATTTTTATTGAAAGGCGGCTTAGGCGATGCGCTGGATAAAAAGTGCTTTGAATTAACACTGGGTTCCTGGCAAAAAAAATTCCCTAATTTTAGTAAAGAAGATTTTGACCTGAATTTGCGAAGCCGCAAAAATGTATCAAAGCATCACCCGCGCGGTTACCAGCAAAAAGTAATGGCCGCATTAAACGCACGTTTAGAAAAGATAAAAGTGGTTAACGTATAAATGAAAATTCTTTTCACACATTCATATTTTCTTCATTTCGATAATAAGCAGTTAAAAACACGAACGCCTTTTCCGCCTTTGGCCACTTTATATGCTGCTGCGGTGCTGCGCGAAAAAGGATTTGAAGTAAAGCTGGCAGATCTGCAATTCTCTCCCTCTGCAGATAATATTAAGGAACATATAGAGACCTTTAAGCCTGACGCTTTTGTTATTTACGACGACTCCTTCAACTATCTGAATAAAATGTGCCTTACCAACATGCGTGAGGCGGCGTTTAAAATGCAAAAAATTGCCAAAGGATTTAATATTCCGGTTATCGTTTCTTCTTCAGATGCAACCGATCACCTTGAAAAATATTTTACGAATGGCGCAGATTATATTATTATTGGCGAAGCAGAACAAACACTTTTAGAACTGGTAACAGGTTTAAAAAAGGCAGGAGATGCTGATGCAAATCAAATACATGGCCTGGCATTTACAAAACAACAAAAAATAATAAAAACCCCGCCGCGCCTTGTTCTTAAAGATCTTGACCAATTGCCCCCGCCGGCCTGGGATCTTATAGATATTGAACCATACAAAACAACCTGGTTAAAAGGTCACGGTTATTTTTCAATTAATTTTGTAACCACACGTGGCTGCCCTTATAAATGTAACTGGTGCGCAAAACCAGTTTATGGTAACCGCTACAATTCGCATTCGCCACAAAATATTGCTGCGCAAATTAAAAGCCTGCAGGCAAAATTCGGCTTTACACACATTTGGTTTGCCGATGATATTTTTGGCTTAAAGCCCAACTGGTTAAAAGAGTTTAGTGAGGCTATAAAACAATTAAATATTAAAATAAAATATAAGATCCAGAGCCGCGCCGATCTTTTATTGGAAGATGAGAATATTAAATATTTGGCAGAATCGGGCTGCAGCGAAGTTTGGATGGGAGCAGAAAGCGGTTCGCAAAAGGTATTGGATGCCATGGATAAAGGCACAACCATTGAGCAAATAAAGGAAGCTACCGCGTTATTGAAAAAACATAAAATTAAACCTTGTTTCTTTTTGCAGTTTGGCTACTCGGGCGAATCGATGGGGGATATTGAGAAAACAATTTTAATGGTAGATGAGTTAAAGCCATACGATATTGGTATCTCCGTTTCTTACCCTTTGCCCGGAACAAAATTTTACGAAACCGTGAAACACGATCTTGTGTCAAAACAAAACTGGAAAGATTCAGACGACCTGCACCTTATGTTTAACAGCACCTATAAGCCCGATTTTTATATTCACCTGCAACGCTTTGTGCATTATAAATTCAGAAGCAAACAGGCGCGCAAATTATTTAAAGATAAAAAGATCGGTAAACGTACAATATTAGGGCCATATTATTATTTAAAGCAATTAAGCCTTAAGAAAAAACTACGAACCATTGAACCGGATGCAAGTAGCCTTTTTTGATAATTACGCGGATGAGTATGATCAGCATTTTACATTCTCTGAAGTTGGCAAGCTTCAACGGACGGCCGTATATGGCTATTTGTTGCCACTACTCAATAACGAAAAAAATGTTCTCGAAATTAATTGCGGTACCGGCTATGATGCGGTTGTGATATCCAAACACGTGCGCACAATGCTGGCTACCGATATTTCTGCAAAAATGATCGAGGTAGCGCAAGGCAAAAAAGAAGAAAATAAATGTAATAACCTGGATTTTGAAAAACTGTCTATCCAGGAATTAAACGAGCAGCTGGTTAACAAGAACCTGGTGTTCTCAAACTTCGGCGGCTTAAACTGTTTATCACCACAGGATCTTGAGAGCTTTTCAGAAAGATGCAACAGGCAAATGTCAAAAAACAATGAATTGCTTTTTGTGATCATGGGTAAAAAATGTATTTGGGAAAGGCTGTATTTTACATTAAAAGGCGATTTAAAAAAAGCTTCGCGCAGAAAGAATAAAAACGGGGCGCATACTATAATAAATAATTCCGAATTTAATACCTGGTATTATTCTCCTAACCAAATAAAGCAATTGTTTGAAAAAGATTTTAAAGTAAAAACAATTAAAGGTATTGGCTTATTCGTTCCACCATCGTACTTAAATCCTTTTTTTAGAAATAAAAAAATATTGCTTAATATATTTGATAAGCTTGACAAAGTATTTTGTAATTTTAAATGGACGGCCAATTACGCCGATCATTATTTAATTCATTTAAAAAAAGAGCTGTGATCCTATTAACGCATGGATATTTTCTGAAGGATGACCCCAAAGAGCTGGAGATCATGAAGCCATACGTGCCATTGGGCCTGCTTTATATTTCGGCATATTTACAGGAAAACGATATTGAACACAGGGTTTTCGATTCAACGTTTTCGTCTTTTGATGAATTAAAGGATTTTCTTCTAAAAAATAAACCAAAAATAATTGGCATTTACACCAATTTAATGACCAAAGTGTCGGTACTTAAAATTGCTGCATTTATTCATACACATACCGAGCTGAAGGATTGTAAGGTGATTTTGGGAGGCCCCGAAATACGTTATAACGCCGAAAATTATTTACTGAATGGCGCCGATATGGTAGTAGTTGGCGAAGGCGAACAAACCTTTTTTGAATTGGCCCAACATTATAAATCGAACACCAATATTCCGACACACATAAATGGTATAGCTTATCTTGAGAATAACAACGTTGTTTTTACTGCAGAAAGAGCTTTGGTAAAAGATATTAATACATTACCAATGCCGGCGCGCGCAAAAATAGATCTTAAATTATATGGCAATGCCTGGAAAAATAATCATGGGTATAGTATGTATTCGGTTAGTACCATGCGTGGCTGCCCATACACCTGCAAATGGTGCAGCAGGGCAGTTTATGGCGGTACTTACAGGCGGCGTAATCCAAAACTGGTTGTAGATGAACTGGAATATCTTAAACAAAATTATGATCCTGATCGTGTTTGGTTTGTGGATGATGTTTTTACGATCAGCCACAAGTGGATGAATGAGTTTAAAGAAGAAGTTTTAAAACGCCAGGTATTTATTCCCTACGAAATTATAACCCGGGCCGACCGGTTAAATGAAGACATAATTAAAGCGCTAAAAGAAAGTGGTTGTTTCAGGATCTGGATCGGCGCCGAAAGTGGGTCGCAAAAGATAATTGACGCTATGGACAGGCGTGTGGATGTAAAAAAAGTAAGGGAAATGATCATCCTGGCAAAATCTTATGGTATTGAAGCAGGCACATTTATAATGCTGGGTTATCCCGGCGAAAATAAGCAGGACATAAGAGAAACCATCGACCATCTTAAGATCTCGGACCCCAGTTATTATACCGTTACTTTGGCTTACCCTATTAAAGGCACCCCACTGCATACCGAGGTAAATGATACTATAAGCACAGGAGGAGAATGGAATAAGGTATCTGACCGGGAGAGCGATTTTAAGCGCCGCCATTCACGCAAATTTTACGAATATGCGGTGAGATGGGTATATAATGAGGTAAATTACAATAAAGCCACAGGCCTTGCCAACAAACTAAAGTATAAAACCAAGTCGCTTTTGGCGCAATCACTGATGTTGCTCAGTTAACCGATTATCACTACATTTACTGTTCTTACAGGTATTAAAATGAAGCAACTATTTTACTCTTTTTTATTTCTGATATTATCTGTTATGGGCTTTTCTCAAACTCCTTCAAAAGAAAAAGCCAGGCCCGACGACGAGTTTAATTTAAAAAAATATAAAGGCGAACCCGGAGATCGTTTGATCATTGAAATTAACCGTACCGCCTGGTTTGGCGCCCCATCAGATATTAAACCAAACTGGAGAAGCCTCGGAATGAATTTTGCCTTTATGTTTGATAAACCAATTGGCAGATCGAGTTTTAGCTTTGGTTATGGCATAGGCATCTTTAGCCATAATTACCATAGCAACGCCGATTTTATTTATAAGCTGGATAGTGCTAATAACCCTAAAAATATAATTACCGTATTACAACCAAAGACCACACCGTATAAAACAAATAGTTATAACGAAAAGATTCTTGAGATTCCTTTAGAAATAAGATTTAGAAGTAAGACCGACCGTAAATTTAAAATGGAACTGGGTGTAAAAGGCGGTTATGTTATAAATGATTTTAGAAAGATAGTGGATAACGATGGAAAAATGAGAGTGTATAACACAAAAAATATAAATCATTTCAGGTACGGTGTAAATTTCAGGATAGGGGTTGAACAAATTTGTTTTACCGCCTGTTATTACGTAAGCGAAATGTTCATAAAAGACAGGGGCGTAAATGGAATTAACCTGTACTCATTTGGCATTGCTATCATCCCGTATTAAAGATGAGCATAGATATAAAAGATAAGCTAACCGAATTCCGTCGCAAAACGCGAAGCAAAGAAGACGATCTTATTGAAGAAGCAAATCGTATTCTTGCTAAAGATCTTTTTTCTGAAAATAAAATATTAGGCAATTTAAAACATTATAATACTTCGTTTGAGTTAATTGATGAAGACGATGTAGACGGAGATCTTATTTTTAAAATTTCTGAAATTAAAAAAATTGCCCTTGCTTATCGTTTAAAATTTATAGATAGCCAGTATTTTAAACCCGAGATCCCCTACGAAGCTATTTTAAAAATAAAACATTTAAACCTGGTGCACCATAAAGATCTTAAGGGGTTTAAGATCCTGGCGCCTATCGAAGCCTTTAAAGAACAAAAAATAACAAAAGGCGCTGTTCTGTTTGCGCCAACCGGTTATGGTAATTATTGCATAGTTCACAGGTGGGGCCAGCCATTAAAATGGTACCGAAAAATTCTATCATGGCCATTAAAGACCTTTGATAATTTATTTATAACTGTTTTTATTTATACATTAATAGTTACACTTTGCACACCTACATCTTTAATAACGTTAGACTCTACTGCAACCTACTGGAGCGGCTACAGGGCGGCAGCTTTCATGCATTTACTTATTTTTCATGGGGGAGTAACGGCTTATATTACTTTTGCATTTGGAAAGAACATGAGCTCCATTACATGGAATCATTATAAGGACTTTGGATAATACGGTTCTATTTTAACCATATAGACACATAGAATGAGATAAAGTTGGAGTCGAAAGAAGGACACAAAGTTTTTCGTCAAAGACAAAAACGAACTATGTTTACTTTACCTAGTTGAAAAAATAATAACTATGTGCCTATGTGGTTAATTTTTAAACAACCCCGTCTCCCCATATCTTCACGGTAATGTTATCCATCGCGGGCGTTAACTTTAACTGGCAGGATAAGCGTGAAGTAGGTGTAATATTAGGAAGTGTGTCCAGCATCGCATATTCGTCATCGGTTATCTCATTTAAATTTTCGTAACCTTTTAAAACCTCTACATGGCAGGTGGCACAAAGCGCCATGCCACCACAGGTTGCCAGAATATCGTAATCATTGCCTTTTAAAATTTCCATTAAGCTTAAGCCCATATCTGTTGGCGCCTCAATGGTAGAAATTGTATTATCCGCATTTTGAATATTTATCTTAATATCTATCATGATCTTTTTATTTTTTTTCTTCGCATAATTCTACTAAAACACCATTGGTTGTTTTTGGATGCAAAAAACAAATGCGTTTATTATCTGCTCCATCTTTTGGTGTTTGGTTTATTAATTCAAAACCTTCCTGTTTTAAGCGCATCATTTCTGCCTCTAAATTATCTACCTCGTACGCGATGTGATGAATACCCTCACCTTTTTTTTCAATGAATTTTGCAATGGCGCTGCTTTCATTGGTTGCTTCGAGTAATTCTATCTTTGTTTCGCCCAGCATAAAAAAACTGGTGCTTACGCCTTCCGATGCTACGGCTTCTATTTTATAATGTTCTGTACCAAATAATTTTTTAAAAAGCTCATTGCTGTTATTCAAATTTTTTACGGCAATGCCAATATGTTCAATTTTTTTTATCATGTATAAAATTATTAATCGCGTTTAAAAAATTCGCTTTCATCTACCTGTTTAAATCCTTCGTTGGTTCCGGTTAGCAAAGTTAATTCATTAATCGAATTTAAAGCAGTAGCTTTATTACTTTCAAAAAACTCCATTTTTTCTTTAAAGGCTCCAAAAGCGCTTGCATTTTTTAAGCCGTAAGAATAGTTAAAGATCAGGCCCGTGCAATATCGTATAAAAATAGAATCTTTTGGCAATTCGGATATTTCGGCAAAAAACCCTTTTTCTATATAAAAGCTTCTTATAAAGCGTTGCTTAGTAAAGAGGCAAACTATTAATTCGTAACCTGTATTGTTTTTAACGGTAAGTTTCATGTTAGCTACCGAATCGTATTTGTTTCGGCCAAAATAATTACTGTACGGCGCATCGCCCATTTTAAGTGAGGTGCGGGCCGGGCCGCTTGTTTCCTTTTCGGGAACATGTTTGGCCAGGGCTAATTTATCGGGGGCGGCTAAATGCACTACCAATAAAAAAAGAATAACGGCAACAGGTGTTGCAAATAAAATATATTTAAACTCGTTGTAATGTTTTTTTCCTTCGGTATCCTGCTTGTAGGTTTCTTTTGTTTTAGCATATTTTTTAATATGCTCATCATAATATTTTCTTCGCTTTAATTCTTTCTCATCAAAACCCCAGGTTTTGGTACCCGCGTTTTTTGAAGCGCTGTTTGTATTAATGGGTATATTGTAGGCCAACCTGTAATCGTAAGACGATTTAAGTTTGGGATCAGATAAAGTTTCGTATGCTTTTAATATGATTGAAAAATGCTCTTTGCCACCGGGATTTTTATCGGGATGATAGACCTTTGCCAGGCGCCTGAAAGCAGATTTTATCTCAGCATAGCTGGCCCCTGAATTTACCCCTAAGATCTCGTAATAATTAGCCAAAACCTGAATTTTAATTAAGCGGTATTATTATAATTTTACGCAAACGTTTTTTGGTTCAGTAAAAAAATCCAAAGCCTCAAAGCCACCTTCTCTGCCAACTCCACTGGCTTTAACGCCGCCAAAGGGTGTACGAAGGTCGCGCAATAACCAACAATTTATCCATACAATACCGGCGTGTAAATTATTGGCAATTTTATGTGCGCGGGTTAAATTTTGTGTCCACAAAATACTTGCCAGGCCGTACATGGTTGAGTTAGCCATCATTAATGCTTCTTCTTCTGTATCAAATGGTGTAATGGTAACTACCGGACCAAAGATCTCTTCCTGGTTGGTGCGGCAATCGTATGAAAGGCCCTCAATAATGGTAGGTTCAATGTAGTAACCTTCGCCCAACTCTCCGTTTAAATTAATTTGATTACCGCCGCATAGTATTTTTCCACCTTCTTTTTTGGCAAGCTCAATGTAACTTAATATTTTTTGCTGATGTGGTTTAGAAACAATAGCACCTACTTTTGTTTTTTCATCTAAAGGATTTCCAACAACGAGCTCTTTGGTTTTGTTCACAAAATCGGTTTTAAATTTGTCGTAGATCTTGCGTTCAACAAATATACGCGAGCCGCAAAGGCAGATCTGGCCTTGGTTGGCAAACGATGAATTTAAGGTAGTTGCCAGCATTTTATCGTAATCGCAATCGGCAAAAATAATGTTCGGGTTTTTTCCCCCAAGTTCTAACGAAAGTTTTTTAAACATAGGTGCGGCAATACTTGCAATATGTTTACCAGTAACCGTGCCACCGGTAAATGATATTAAAGGAATATCTTTATGGCTTACAATAGCGTTGCCTACTTTTGGACCAAGACCATGTACAATATTTAAGACGCCGGCTGGTAAACCAGCTTCTATACAAAGTTCAGATAGTAAAAATGCGGTCATAGGTGTTATTTCCGATGGCTTGGCTACTACAGTACAACCTGCCGCTAATGCCGGGGCAATCTTCCAGGTAAAAAGATATAACGGTAAATTCCATGGAGAGATACAACCCGCCACGCCAACCGGTTGACGTAATGTATAATTAATGGCGGTTTCTTCCATACTATGCGCGTGAGACGCATAATGTAAAATGCCAGTGCCGTAAAAATGAAAATTTGCTGCTGCGCGTGGAATATCAACTGTTTTAGCCAGTTTTAAGGGTTTACCATTATCAATACTTTCTGCAAGCGCTAATTTGTCTAAATTCTTTTCTATTAAGGCAGCTATTTTTAAAAGATAGCCCGATCGTTTATCTTTTGAAGTAACGCTCCATTCTTTAAAAGCCGTTTTAGCAGCGGCATAAGCCAGCTCCACATCCTTTTCATCACTATCCGGTATATGAGAATAAACTTTTCCGGTGGCCGGATTAAAATTATCCAGATAGGATTTTGAAACGGGTTCAACTAACTGACCGTTTATATAATTTTTGATCTGTTGCATAGCTTTAAAAATGACAATAAAGATACGAAACAAACAAAAAACCAGCAATTAAATTTTGGGAATAAAACTGTTCCTTATACGGGTATCAGGGTCTCTGAAAGGCCCGTCGCCACGCGAATAAAACTCTATCTGGGGGTCGTACCAAAGCGATACAACTTTTATGCTTTCTTTTATGCCATTATTTATAAGTTGAAGCTCCTGCAGGATCTGTTTGGCAAGATCGCAATACATAAGATTCAGTTCTATAAAAGACAACCGTTCTTTTAATTCGAAACAGATCTTTAATTTTTTGCTTATCACGTAATCTTCGTAAGGCTGTAATAAAAAAGAGTTAACGGTGTTTGTTAAAAGAGGAATACGAAAGATCGTTTCCTGTATGTCGGCCAGTAAGCCAAAACGCTGTAAAAAATCTTTTTGATCCATAATAATGTTTTTTAAAATTTTAATTTAAGAGATAAACCGGTGATCTTGCCATAAAAAGGCGCTTTTAAGAACACAGGCGCAAGAGATAGTTTTGCATCAGTTTCTTTTTTTTGTTTACTGAATAAACGGATGCTGTTAAAAATAACAGTTGCGGCACCCAAAGAAATGTCTACTGTTTTAAGATCCTCTTCTTTTTCATTAAAAATAATGCCATTTGTGATTTGCGCCGCACCGGTAATAATTCCAAAACCGGCATTGCTTTTCTTTTTAGTGTTATTAAAATTAAAGGCGCCAAACGTATCAATAGTAATATTAACTCCCGAAAACAAAATGGTACTGCCGGCCCTTTCCAGTTCTTTATTGTTTGAAGAGCTATAGGCTGGTAAGCCGCTCAGCCCAAGCATGTCCTGGCTATAAAATTTGCCGCTTAAAACAATAAAACAAATTAAGAAAAACGTTTTCATGATATTATAATTTAAAGATTGAACTTACATCCACTTTGTGCGCTTTCATTTTTAAAATGATAAGGGTAATTTCGAGTTGAGCAATTAGACCCCATACAAATGCGATGTAAAAAATAATTTCGGCCTGTTGCCCAAGTAAAAGTTGTAATACAGTTAACGTAAGTAAAACGGCCCAGGCTTTTGCAGCATATGTGTGCAGGGCCAGCGAACGGTTAAATTTTAAATAACCAAAAGCCTGAACTGCTATTTCAGATACGATCAGTATAAAAAACTCAAAAGCATGGTTAAGGATAAATGAAGTATGCATTACAAATAAAACATACAAAAGCGACAGCCAAAAAATAGTGTCGGTTTTACTATCCAGCTGGCGTAAATGAACGCTGTCTATTTTTAATTTTCTGGCAATTACCCCGTCAAAAATGTCGCTTAAAATAGCATATAATAAAAGCGCGCTTATCATAAACGGATCTTGTAAGGGCTTGCAAAAAGCCACTAAAATATAATAGATGGCAACCAACAACCTGCTATAAGTTAACAGGTAAGGCAATTGTTTTAAAAAATTTGTTTTCATGATCATTGTGTTTTGTTATATCAAAATTATTCTATCTTAAGCCCAAAGCCTTACGGTTATTAACGGCGCCCATTAGCAATTAATTGAAAACTGCGGCTTTTGAAAACCAGATACCTTTTAGGGGCTAATAATTTGCAATAACTGCAAATTACAAATGTTAAATTTGCTTTTTTTACTAAAAACGGTATCTTTATCTTTAATAAATACTAAAATATGCCTGCAAAAAAAGAGAAAAAAGAAAAAGGGGAGTTAAATATCCAGAACCACTTTATACTCAAATTTAAAGAGATCATTCCACCAAGCGTGGGCCTGGCAGAAGAAATTGCAGACATTTTAAATGTAAGTATTGATAGCGCTTACAGGCGTATAAGAGGTGAAACAGAATTAACCATTGAAGAGGCCTATAAGATCACAAAAAAGTATGCTATAAGTGTAGATGATGTTTTTAGTAATCAAAACGATACTGTAACATTTTCGTATACCAAATTAACCGATAGCGAAGAGAATTTTGAGTCTTATCTTAACCGCTTATTATCTCATCTTAAGGCCATAAATAAATTCGAGAACAAAAAAATTTATTATGTTGCCGAAGAGATCCCCATCTTTTATTCATTCTTTTCAAAAAAATTAACCGAGTTTAAATTATTTTACTGGCAACGCAGTGTATTGAATATTCCGGCTTACCAGCAAAAGAAATTTGAATACGGCATTGTGCCCGAACGCCTGGTAGATATAGCTCATAACGGTTATAAAGAGTATTTAACCATTCCAAGTTCTGAAATATGGACAGCAGAAACAGTGCTTACAGGTTTAAAACAAATTCAGTTTTATTTTGACAGTGGCATTGTTTCGATGAACGATGCCCTTGAGCTTTTAACCGAGTATAGGGCCATGATCGATATGATCCTTAACAACGCGGGCAATTCAAGAAAGAATATAAGCGATAAGAACGAAACCTTTTATTTATACAACAGCGAAGTAGTGTTAGGCACCAATTGCATTTACGCAGTAATGGGCGAAACCAAATTCTCTTACATTTCTTTTAATACAATGAATTCCCTTACCACTAATAACCCGCAGTTTTGCGAAGAAACAGAGCATTGGGTGAGGAATTTGGAAAAGAAAAGTACTTTAATAAGTGGCGTTTCAGAAAAGCAACGCTACCAGTTTTTTAGTATTATGAATAAAAACATTGACGAATGCGTTCAAAGGATCAAATCGGTGTAATTGAAAAGAACAATTTCTATAATTGGTGGAGGTGCGGCTGCTCTTATTTTAGCCAGCGAGTTAGATCCTGAAAAATATTCTGTTTCTGTTTTCGAAAAAAATTCTGCCCTCGGCCGTAAGTTTTTAGTTGCCGGTGATGGAGGATTGAATTTAACACACTCTGAAAACAAAAAGGAGTTTATTTTAAAATATACGCCACATCAGTTTTTAGCTCCCGCATTTTCTCATTTTTCAAATAAAGATCTTATTGCCTGGATAAACAAATTAGGAATTGAAACATTTGTTGGCAGCAGCGGACGCGTATTTCCAAAAAAAGGAATAAAACCCATTGAAGTTTTAAACGCTATTGAAGAAAAAATAAAAAAGAATAGAGTAACCATCAATTTTAAAAACGAGTGGACAGGTTTTACAGAAAATAACGAATTATTTTTTTTGACGGAAAAAGGCGAAAAGAAAATAAAAAGCGACTACGTGATCTTTTGTTTGGGTGGAGCAAGCTGGCCGGTTACGGGCAGTAAAGGCAATTGGCTGCAGTTATTTGAAAAAAAAGATGTTAAAACCACTTCGTTCGGTGCAAGTAACTGTAGTTTTAAAATAAACTGGCCCAAAGAACTTGTAAAAAGCATAGAAGGAAAACCTTTAAAAAATATTTCGGTTACCTGTAATAATAAAACCCATTTTGGCGAAATGGTTCTTACCGCATT
Source organism: Bacteroidia bacterium (assembly GCA_044226875.1). Classification (GTDB taxonomy): domain Bacteria; phylum Bacteroidota; class Bacteroidia; order B-17B0; family Aurantibacillaceae; genus Aurantibacillus. The sequence continues at coordinate 631,243 of JBGAGD010000001.1, read as the reverse complement.
TGGCGTTGAAGGCAGTGGTATTTATCCGTTAAGCCCACAAATAAGAGAAAGTATTTCCGCCTCAGGCAAAGCAAAGATCATTATTGATCTTAAACCGCAATTATCGAAGGAGGAATTGTTAGAGAAGATCGTTTCCAAAAAAACAAAACTTTCGTATACCGAGAATATTGTTAAACAGCTAAATTTAAATAAAACACAAATAGCTTTATTAAAGTCTGAAATGAGCAAAAATGACTTTTTAGATCCGGCTAAAGTTGTTAATAATTTAAAAAAGTTCGAATTAATAATTTCAGACACAGGTGCTGTCGAAGACGCTATTTCAACCGTTGGTGGAATTAATTTAGATGAAATCTCTGGAACCTTTGAACTAAAAAAAATGAAAAATTTTTTTGTAATCGGCGAAATGCTGGACTACGACGCGCCTACAGGCGGCTACTTACTTCAGTCGTGTTTTAGTATGGGTAAATTTTTAGCCGATCATTTAAATGATCTTGATCAGGAGAGATAATAAAGGTGAGATTTTTAACCGCAATTTTTCTGCTTTTTACCTTGTTTTTTTAACTTTTTAATGGTTTAAAACTTTTGAATTATCTAAGGCTGAATATTCTATATTTGCTCAGTTTATAATTAAAAAAAAGATGGTGGCTACAAGCGAATATATTTTATGTGAAATACAAAATGGCGTTTTAATTGTTACAATTAATCGCCCTGATAAATTAAATGCTTTAAATAAGCAAACAATAGAAGAGCTTCACGAAACATTGGTAGAAGCAGAAAATCAATCAGAGATCCGCGCTATTATTATAACAGGGGCAGGACAAAAAGCTTTTGTGGCTGGTGCAGATATTGCAGAGTTTGCCAATTTTTCGGTTGAACAGGGAAAACAATTAAGCTCAATTGGTCATTTTAAGATCTTTAATTTTATTGAGAATTACAGTAAACCAATTATTGCAGCAGTTAACGGGTTTGCTTTAGGCGGTGGTTTAGAACTGGCAATGTGCTGCCATATACGTGTTGTTAGCGATAACGCAAAAATGGGTTTGCCTGAAGTAAGTTTAGGTGTAATTCCTGGTTATGGAGGAACACAGCGTTTGGCGCAATTGGTTGGTAAAGGCAAAGCATTTGAAATGATAGTAACCGCCGATATGATCAACGCAGCCGATGCTTATAAATGGGGCCTTGCCAATTATGTTACCACGCAGGATGAACTGTTAAAAAAATGTTTTGAAATAACCGCCAAGTTAGCCTCAAAAAGCCCAACAGCTATAAAAACTGCAATTAAGGTAATTAACGCGGGTTATAATAGTAAATTAAACGGTTTTGAAGTGGAGATCGAAGAGTTTGGAAAATCTTTTGGTACTAAAGATTTTAAAGAAGGTGTAAGTGCATTCTTAGAAAAGCGAAAAGCTGATTTTAAAGGGGAATAAAAATTTCGATAGAAGAGCTACAATTTGTAGCTCTTTTTTTATGCTTATTTGAGCCACATTTGTTGTTAAATCTGTAAATACAGATAAAATAAACGTAAATTTGTAGCAGTAACGGATATGAAAAAAAACACGACCTATTTTATTTTATTTATTTTTTTGTGCCTCTTATTTTTAAGTAATAATGTTGAAGCGCAATGTGCAATGTGCAAAGCCGCCGCAGAAAGCTCATTAAAGTCAAATCCAAACTCATTAGCGCGTAGTTTAAATAACGGTATTTTATATTTAATGGCTGTACCTTATTTATTATTGTGCTTTATATTTCGTAAACAGATCGTTCAACTTTGGAGAAAATTTTTTCCTAAGGCTCCTCAAACCCCTTTAAAATAAGGCTTTTTCGACGCTTATTTTATTCCCTCATTAAAAAATACGTTTTACTCAGCCGGTTTTTTTTCACTCAATTAATTTTTTTTCACTGCCGTTAATCAACTTTTTAATAAGTAAAATCTTGCTTTAGCTCAAATCCGGTTTTTACGAGTTTTTTTACAAGTAGTTTTGGATCATAAATGCAGAAACTATGAAAACTCTAAAACTATCTCTTCTAACCTTGCTTGCTTTTTTAGCCGGGTTTAAACAAATAAAAGCATGCCACGGTATGCCTTTAGTAAATTATAACGTAGCCGTGGGCGCCACCGGTGTAACGGTAACGGCAAACTCCGATCCGTCTACCTGCGGTTGTGGGCCATACTGGTTGCAAACAGAAATTTCTTGTACACCGGTTTTCCAGGGCAACCAACCGGGTTGCTTAACAAGCACCTTAACCAACTGGAACAATCCGGCCACATCTTACTTAAATTATCCGTATTACAATTCGTTATTAAATGTTCCAAATTATAATATAGCTTCGGGCTGGATAGATAATTGTGTATTGGAACCTTATCATCCAAATGTAATTCCGTTTTCAAACTTATGCCCTGGCAAAACATATTATATCCGCTCGCGCGAGATGGTAATGGGAGGTGGTAATACCGGCCCATGGACAGCCACCCAATCTTTTGTTGTTCCCGGCACGCCGGCTGTTAATCCGCCAAATACATTAAATATGACGCTTAACGCAAATCCAAATCCTATTATCTGTTGCGGCCCCGTACAATTAACTGCTGTAATTACCGGAACCAATTATGGCCAATGCGTTGGTAATGTTCCTTCATGCGAACAAAACGTAACAGTAACACCAACTTTTAGCTGGACAGCCTCAAACCCTGTATCTACAACAGTTGGCAACGGCACTACGTTTACAACTACAATAAATATTTTATCTGTTACCAACTTAACATCTACTACAACATTTAGTGTTTGGCTGGCTTATTTATGCACTTCACCAACCGGTACAATTATGTATACACCGCCAAGTGTGCCAATTATTTTTACAAATTTACCTTTATCTTCTTCAAACATAACCAATACGTTTGTAACTGCAGCCAGCAATGCTGTATGGACCCAGGCACTTTCTGGTTGTTTAACCGGCGGGCCATGTATGTGCGCATTCACAAGCGCGCAGCCGGCAGTTGTAACGGTTAATGTATTAAGTGTGCCTCCACCGTTAACTGTTACCATGACGCCGAATACCTGTTTAAGCTCACCTAATTTTACATTTACAGACGTAAGTGCAAATGCTTCTAATTTTAATTTATTCTGGAATTTTGGTGATGGCGGAACCGCCACCGGTACCAATGTTGTGCATACTTATACAGCAGCAGGTGTTTATACTGTAACGGTGAACAAGGCCGGTTGCGGGCCATGTGCCGCATTTGGAAGCTATACGGTTGAGGTGTATCCTGCACCAAGCTCAACATTAACTGTTAACTCACCTGTTTGTATTGGAGGCACAGCGTCTTTTACAAATACTGTAAGCGGTGGCGTTAGCTATAGCTGGACTGGGCCAAACAGTTTTACATCTACGGCTCAAAATCCCGTTATTACAAACGTAACAGCGGCTAATGCTGGAATTTATACTTGTGTAACTACCAATTCAAACGGTTGCAGCGCCACAGCAACAATAAATCTGGCCACCTTCCAGGCAACAATGAGTGCGGCTGCAAATAGCCCGGTTTGCGCAGGAAGCTCAATAAACCTTACAGCCAGCGGAAGCGGAAACTACAACTGGACCGGACCGAATAATTTTACTTCTGCGCAGCATAACCCTTCGTTAACTGCCGCAAACAATTCGGGTGGAAATTATATAGTATCAGCTACGTTAACAGGCAATTGTTATGCAAGTGCAACTGTTGCCGTAGCCATCATCAGCACATCTGTTTCGGCAAGTAATAATGGCCCGGTTTGTTCTGGCAGTAATGTTCAGTTACATGCTTTTGGCAATGGTAGTTTTGTATGGCAAGGCCCCAACGGTTATACATCAAGCTCTCAAAATCCGGTTATTAACAATGCAACACCAAATGCAAATGGTATATACACGGTTACCATTACATCGCCACAAGGTTGTGTTGCAACTGCTACTACCATGGTAACTGTAAATGCCCAAAAAATATTACATCCCTCATGCACACCGGCCGAGTTGTGTGAAGGCGGTACAATTTACCTGGAAGCGCTAGATGGAAGCGGGGTTAGTTACCAATGGACAGGTCCTAACGGGTTTAGCTTTAATAAAGCAAATGCAAATGTGTTGGATGCTGTACCTGCAAACAGCGGTGTCTATAATGTAACTTTAATTGATCCTGCAGGTTGTTCTGCATCAGGCACAGTGGCGGTAACGGTAAACGCAAAACCAGCTGCCGATATCGACATGAGCAAAGCCAGATCTGCCTGCGCGCCTGTTTGTAATGTTGAATTCAAGGCTATTTCAAATGCAACCGACTATAGCTGGAAATTAGGGAACGGTGAAACAGATCAATCTGCAAATCCAAAAAATCTATGCTATAACACCGCGCAAATTTATACTGTGGTATTAACAGTTGCCAATGAAAAAGGCTGTAAAGCCAATGTTGAAAAAACGTTTGAAGTATTTCCGATGCCTGTTGCTAATTTTGATATTGGCAACAATGGTTCAACATGGGTTAACGGCGAAACAAAATTTACCGATCTTTCATCAAAAGCAACTATTCAAAATTGGTTGTGGACATTTGGAAATCCGGATATTACATCTAATTTGCAAGACCCAGCATATACCTACCAGGATAGTGGAAAATACAATGTTACGCTGGAAGTTACCAGTGATAAAGGTTGTAAATCTTCTATCACTAAAAAAGTGATCGTAAATGACGAAATGGGCTTATTCTTACCAAACGCGTTTACACCAAACGGCGATGGAAGTAACGATGTATTTTTAGCGATAGCCAACAACATAAATAAATTTGAGATGCTGATCTTTAACCGTGGTGGCAACCTGTTGTTTCAATCTGGCGATATTAAAAAAGGCTGGGATGGAACATATAAAGGCCAGATGTCGGAAAATAATGTATATGTATATAAAGTAACGTACGTAGATAAAAACAATAAATCACACGCGTTAACCGGAAGTGTAACACTGATCAGGTAAAAATTTGTGTATCTTAATTGCCCGAAGCATAATGGCTTCGGGCTTTTTTAGTTTAATGAAAAGAATAGTTGGTTATATTTTTTTATTTTTTTACTTCGGTGTAAACGCGCAGGTAGGATGTAGTTATTGGTCGACCTATATAGGCAAAACCAACTCAGAAGAAATACGGGGGATGGCGATCGATAATAACAAGAACAGTTATATTATTATGCAAACCGCCAGCGATTCTTTAGGAGTTGCGCCAGGCCTGGTCAGCGATACGCTATTGGGTTTTTATGACGCTTACATTGCAAAATTTGATTCATGCGGAACTTTTATCTGGGCCACTTATATTGGCACTACGAATTTTGATAGTGGAGAAAAAATTATTATTTGCACAGATGGCAACATTGCGTTCACCGGGTATTCGCAGGGGCCGGGCTTACCTGTAACACCAGGTTGTTTTCAGGCAGCGCATGCAGGGCAGGCCGATTGTTTTTTAGGAAAGATAACACCAAACGGAAATCTTGTATGGCTTAGCTATTTTGGTAAATCGGGTTCGGAGTTTGCTTACGATCTTAGTTGCGACCTTAACGGCAATTTATTTATCGGCGGCACTACTACTTCAGCAAATCTATATACAACGGCTTCATCCTTTCAGCAAAATTTTGGTGGCAATACAGATGCGTTCATTGCAAAATTCTCTGCCGCCGGCGTTTTAAAATGGTGCACCTATTATGGTGGCATAGCCACTGAGGATATTCATGTACTAACAACCGATGGCTTTGGAAATGTGTTTGGAAGCGGTGGTACCAGTAGCTTTAATTTAAATACCTCTTCAGGATGCATCCAGGCTTCAAAAGATAACGGGATTGATTGTTATATCATTAAGCTGGATTCGTCCGGCAACAGGATCTTTTCAAGTTACCTGGGAGGCAACGCCACAGATGATGCCTGGGGCCTTGTTACAGATGGTATCGGAAATTTATATGTGGCAGGGCAAACAAGCAGTACAAATTTTACTGCCACTGCCGGCGCCTATCAATCCTTAAATGCGGGCATGACGGATATGTACTTTGCAAAGATCTCACCCAATGGAAATTTAATTTATTCTACTTTAATTGGCGGGTCTGATGTAGATGTTGTTAACCGAATGAAAATATATAATTACGAATTGTATATTTTAGGAACAACGGCCTCAACAAATTTCCCAATGCTGGGAGCATCGAATTATAGCATACTTCCGGGCTTTCAAAACTTAATTGTAATAAGGTTAACAGCGGCAGGTCAGCCAAATTTTTCAACCTATTTTGGAAGTATAAACGGTTATGATAACGGAAACGATATTGCTGTTGCTGCTAACAGTATTTTTTTCTGTGGAAGATCTTCTTCTGCAAATTACCCGGTAAGCTCTGCTGCTTATCAATCTGTTTACGGCTCAAACGATGATGGTGTTTTAACTAAACTGCCTAACAACAATGCAAGCATAATAACTTCGCTAAAAGATCGTGAAATAAGTTTAAACACAGGCATGGTATATCCAAATCCAGCCAAAGAAAAGATAAATATTAAAAACGCCGGGGGCTTGCAAAACAAAATAGAGATCGTGAATTGTTTTGGCCAGGTAATTAAAGAGGTTGAAACAACCGGGTCGGGGATCGATATCTCCGGTCTTAATGAAGGAATCTACTTTTTAAGAACAGAAAACAAAACGTATAAATTTATTAAAGCAAATTAAATTTTGCTTCTGCAACTGCAATTGGGCTTTAAGCAGGTAACAAGCAGTTGTTCTGCCGCTTTTGCCGAAATAATAATAATTTCTTTTTGTTTATTGATGAGTTTTATCGATCCGTCAAAAGAAATGATCTGGTCAACCAATAGTTTATCGTTCAAACCAATTTTAAGGTCAGTAAGATAATTCAAAAACACTTCGTTGTCTTTGCTTACCCCTAATACCAAGCATTTACAGCCTTTCACGCTTTTTGATAAAGGCCTTCTGTCAGATTGGGGTAAGATACCTTGTTTGTTGGGTATTGGATCGCCGTGCGGATCAAATTCCGGGCGCCCAAGTAGTTCGTATATTTTATCGATCAGGATATCGGAATTTACATGCTCCAGCTGCTCGGCAATTTCATGTACTTCGCTCCACCTGAAATTTAATTGTTTATATAAATAGGTCTCCCAAATACGGTGCCGGCGTACAATATTTATGGCAATATCAAAACCTTTTTTGGTGAGTTTTGCGCCATCGGTTTTATTATATTTTATAAGGCCTTTAGTACTCAAAGCGTTTAGTTTTTCTAATACTGTTGGGGGTTTTAGAGCTAGTGAATGGGCAATATCTGTAGCGCTTACAATGCTTTCTTTATCAATAACACTTAGCTGGTAAATAGCTTTTAAATAATTCTCTTCTTTAAATGAATTCATCAAACAAATATATTAAAAATTAGGGTTACCTAATAATGTTATATAGCAAATACTACTTTTGGGCCATGAAAAAGATAATCTTTGCTTTTTGTTTCCTGATCCGGCTCATTTCTCACATTAAAGATCATATCATGTATGTTTTGTGCATGGGTAAAATGGGTTTATTGTTATTGATCATGTTTTTAATTATATGTAGTGAACATCAGGCTCAAAACACTGTAAAAAAGCTCAGGCCGCTTAGTCCCGACAGGCCGCATCAAACCGAGTCGCCCTATACTGTTGATCCGTGGCATCTGCAGGTAGAAACTGATCTTGGAAATGTAACATACAATAACCAGGAACCGAGATCGCGCGCGCTGGGGTTAATGTACTTTAATTTAAAACTCGGTATCCAAAAAAGAATGGATGTTGAAGTAATATCAAATGCTTTTACGGTAACTGATTTTGAGGATAAAAATCTAGCGCAGGAAAAGTCAGTGATGCCAGATCTAACTTTTCGTTATAAATACAATCTTTTAGGAAACGATTCGGGTTCAACATGCATTGCCCTTATGCCGGTTATTAAAACAACCAATTTTTTTAATGAAAAGTGGAAAGCAAAAACAGGGGGCCTTCTTTTAAATGCTGAACAGGAAATTGGAGAAAGGTTTGAGATAGGCTACACAGGTGGTATTTCTTATTTTACGATGGAGCCTTTATTTAAAGAGTATGAATTATTCTCTACGGTGAGTTTTGATTATAAGGTAGTTGGTGCACTGCATCATTTTGTGGAAGTAAGCGATCGTTATAATCAATTCATAAAAATAAAGAATAATTATTCTTTTGACAGTGGTGTTACCTATACGCCAACCAAAAATAACCAGTTTGATATGGGGTTTTATTATTTTATTCCTGTAAAAGTTTTTTACTTTTTTATTGGCACAACGCTAAGGATCTAATAAAAAAAGCCCGGTTTAACGGGCTTTTTAAAATGCAATTAAATTACTTTTGCTCTATTACTTTTGGCGCTTTAAAGTAGTCGCTGTCTTTTTTTGGCGCATTTTTTAAAGCTTCTTTTTGCGTTATAGTTACTTCAGGTACGTCGTTACGCAAAATGTTCTTTTCATCGGTCATATAAATTAAAGGCTCAACATTTTCGGTGTTTAATTCGCTTAATTTATCTACAAAGGCCAACATGCGGTTCATATCATTTAAAATGCCAGCTTTTGCTTCATCGTTAAATTCAAGACGTGCCAAATGCGCCACTTCCTCAACAGTTTTAATATCTATTTTATTTGCCATTAAATTCTTTCAGTTTTTCTTGTGTAAAGATAAACACTTTCTCTCTAAGTTCATCAATATCTTTATCGGTCATTCCTTTTGTGTAAATCGGGTCTCCAACATATATTTTTGGAAAGCCAGGCTTACCATGGCTTTTAAAAAACCCGCCATTTTGTAAAAAACGCCAGTTGTTTATATTAACCACCGGTACAATAGGCACTTGTTTTTCTACCGCCAGTTTAAAAGCCCCGTTCTTAAACGGCTTTAATTTTCCATTTTCGCTGATGGTTCCTTCCGGGTAAATTACCGCACTCATGCCTTCATCAATACGCTGCCCTATATCCGAAAAAGCTTTATGGGCATTGGTAATACTTTTGCGGTTTACCGGAATATCCAGGTACACAAAAAAATATTTAAATAACGGAATTTTCAGTAATTCATATTTACCCATAAATACCGCGGTATGATCAATGTAAAACGGGCTAAAGATAATATCCAGGTATGATGTGTGATTAGGCACAATAATACATGGTTTTGGCAGATTGTATTTTTTTGTTTGATATGTAATAGAAGGATAGAGGAAAGATCCCACGGAAATGATACGTGCCCAAACCCGTTTTAATTTAAAAACAAGGTCAAATTTTTTAGACCTTAGCGCAACATAAAATAACGGAAACATTATAATGAACGGAATTGCGAACGATAAAACAAATAAGATCTTCCACAACGGCGAAAATATGTAACCAAGAACCTTCATAGTTTAAACATCTAAATTACTATTTAAACTTCTAACAATAAAAATCAAATTTTCCTAGTACTGCACTACAACATAACCGGTAAAAGTTTCCTTATCACCATCCAAAAACTCTATAATGTAATAGTAAGTAGCAGGCGGTACTTTATCACTACCAAGCGTGTTAGCCACGTTGGGATATGCGTTCCAAGTATTATCGTATTCGGATTTTTCATATACCTTATTACCCCAGCGATTAAAAACAGTTAGTTTCACTGAGCGGTTATTTAGCCCTTTTATAAAAAACACATCATTTTTGCCATCATTATTTGGAGAAAAAGCATCCGGAATAAACAAGTCTATTACGGGCAGGTTTATAACTGTAACGCTGTCGTTGTTTGTTGGATCGCCATCATGATCAGGATCCCATGCAAAACCATTATTAGAGCTATCAAGCACTGTAACGTTATTTAAAACATTTGCAAAACCAATTACCCAATTTTTAAATGGCCCGTAAAATCCTCTCGGGTCAACCCTAACAGTAAATACAAGCGTATCGCGTTTGTTTGGCAATAAGGTACTTGCAGCCGGCGATGTTAAGCTAATGTGAGATATTCCATCAAACAAAGGATCAACAGTTAAGCTGCTGTTTTGTGAAGTAACAACCGGTGGGCTGATAACAGTAAAATTAGTTGGCGATACAAAAGCTGCAGAAAGATCTTCATTTAAAGTAATATTGCTTAATGTTAACGAAGATGCATTAACAGCAGTTACCGTAAAATCAACATTATAAAAAGTATTGTAAACCAGGATAGGTTTACCGGCGGCTTTGGTCATTCCAAAAATCGAGTTATTGCAATTAATTACCAGTACAGATAAAGTAGAACTGCCAATACAACCGTTGCTTGCTTCACCAAAAACAGTGTATACAGAAACAGCGTTAGTGGCAGTAGTTACAACAGAAGAACCTGTTAAGGCAACTGGCATCCAGGTATAATTAACGGCACCGCTGGCAGATAAAGAAAAGGTACCACCATCGCACAATAACGTTCCCGAGCTTGTAGCATTAATAACCGGAGAAGGATTAACATTAACAGTAACCGTTTTGCTATCTATACAACCTGAAGCGTTAATACCGGTAATAATATAATTGGTGGTAACAGTTGGTGTAACAGTAACCAACGAGCCTGTTTGGGCACCCGGGTTAATAAGATAGGTAAGCCCGCCTGTTGATGACAAACTAACCGTATTACCAGAACATACAAGTGTAGAAGAGGGAATGGTTGTAATTGTTGGATTTGCATTTACCGAAACTGTTGCTACAGCAGTATTTGTACAACCAACAGTATTCGTTCCGGTAACTGTGTATGTAGTAGTAACCGAAGGTGTAACCACTAACGTATTTCCATTTGTGCTGCCCGGATTCCAGGTATAGGTACTTGCGCCAAACGCCAGCAATAAACCGGCACCCCCCTGGCAAATAACCGGAGGTAGGGCATTAACTGTAACATTAGGCCTTGGACGAACAATAAGTGTATATGTTTGAGTGCTACTGCAATTTCCTGAAACACCTACAATTGTATAAACAGTTGTAGCTGTTGGCGAAACGGCCACACTCGTACCGGTTAAGGCACCGGGCTGCCAGGTATAATTTGTAGCACCACCGGCAATAAGCGTTGCCGTATTACCAGGGCAAATAGCAGTGGCAGAGGATACGATATTAAGAGTTGGAGTAGTGCCAACAGTTACACTAACGGTTTGCGAACTTACGCAGCCGGCAGTAGAAGTTCCCGCAACAGTATATGTTGAAGTGACAGAAGGAGTTACAACCAGCGTTCCACCATTTGCGCCCGAAGGTGCCCAGGTGTATGTTGTTGCGCCGGTTGCGGTTAATACGGATGGAAAGCCGCTGCAAATAAAGGTTGGATTTGCAGTAGCCGAAATAGTTGGATTAGCATTAACCACTACAGCAACCGTTGCGGCATTTATACAACCCAAAGAGCTTGTACCCGCAACCACATAAGTTGTTGTTATGGTTGGCGAAACACTTATCGTCGTTCCAAATAAGGCAACAGGATTCCAGGTATAAGTGGACGCGCCCGATGCTGTTAACGTAGCGGAACCTCCATCACAAATGGCGGTATAATTACTTACAGCGGTTACTGTAGGCAATGGATTAACGGTAACAATAACTGTGTTGGTTGAGTTACAAACACCATCAGTACTTTGCAGCGTATAAGTGGTTGTTATTGTTGGTGTAACAACTATTGAAGAAGCGTTGGACGCAACAGGGCTCCATGTATATGATGTGGCGCCACTAGCCGATATTGTTGCCGGTTGCCCGATACAAATAGATGACGATAATGGCGAAACGGTAATGGTTGGATTATCAACCACCAGCTGAACAGTTTGACTGGATGTACAACCTCCAAGGTTTGTTCCGCTTACAGTATAGATAGTTGTTGTTAATGGAGCAACAGTTACTGAAGCTCCGGATAAATTACCCGGCTGCCAGGTATATGTAAGTGCACCTATAGCAGATAATGTAGCTGTACTTCCCTGGCATATAATAGTTGGTGAGACCGAAGCTATTATAGTAGGCGAGGGCGTAACAGAAATAGTAATTGAGGTACTGCCGGAGCAAACCCCAGTAGTTCCGGTTACGGTATAAATTGTTGTTACAGAAGGATTAGCTGTTACAACAGGTCCGTTACCAGGAAGTGTAGACCCCACGGGCTCCCACGTGTAATTAGTAGCGCCACTAGCTGTTAAAGTTAGTGGTGCACTCAAAGAGCAAACTGATGTGCTAGATGCAAGCGCGCTTAGTGTTAATGTTGCTATATCACTGATAACATTTATTGTGCTGCTGCCTGTACAGCCGCCTAATGTACTGGTTACAGCTACCGTATAAGTTCCCGGAGCATTGACGTTAATGGTTGGTGTATTGTTCGGGCCAACGATTCCGGAACCCGACCATAAGAACGTGTAAGCTACTGAATTTGGTAATACCGATAATTGTGCCGTTGCATTTGTACAGGAAAGATTTCCTGATGAGGAAACGGTTGGTGTAATACCTGAATTAGAAATTCCCGTCAAGGAGAGAGCCGTTAGTGTTCCACCATTTTGCCCGGCCATTGCTCCAAAACTAGCGTTAAAATACGGTGAGCTTGGTGAGAGAAAAATTCCAGGATTACCACCACTTAAATTAGAAGTAATACCCGCTTGCGAACCTGATGTCCATATAACCCCGCCGCCGCCGCCGCCGCCTTTACCATGAGCATCAGGCGCTATTGCATCCGATCCGCCGTTACCACCTTTAGCTGAAATATTCAGGGAAGAAAAACCGGGCACATCCAATAGAACCGTTCCTCCCGAACCGCCACCACCCTGGCCATCTATATTACCATTTAAAGCACTGTTACCATTTGCAAAAATGGTATGCGCGTTTCCAATAATACTTGTTGCTTTAATAATAACCATACCTCCACCGTTTGCACCGGCAGTTCCTACCAGGTTGTTTTGATGCCCTGCACCGCCACCGCTGCCAAGAAAAATTTTATTGGCTATAGTTGAATAGTTAAGAGATTGTCCGCCCATCCCTCCACAAAATAAAGTGAAATTTGAGGGACAAGTAATTGTTGATTGAAAGAAGCCGCCATTACCTCCCGATCCAAAATTTGCGCCACCTGCTCCACCGCCGTTAATATCGTTACCGCCGCCGCCACCGCTGGCGTTCTTACCTTTACCCAGGTTGTTAAATGGGTCAAGAAAAATGCCTTCTCCTTTTTTTGCACCAAAAAGCGATGGACTGGCGATACTATAATCAACAGTATCTCCTCCACAGGTAAAAGAGCCCGAAATTAATGCAGCACCTGAAAATCCGGCGCCATCTACTACAATATCATTATTAAAGGTAACAGTACCCTGAGCTTCAAAGACCAAAACACCACCGGTAGCTCCATTCCATGGCTGACAATTTAATTGCGCAATGATATTGGCGTTATTATAAACCGGAACTTTTATTAATTGAACAACGTCAGCTACAGTATAAGACCTGGTTAATGGATTTACAAAAGTAATAACGTTACCGGTAATGTTTGAAACATAGGCAAACTCATAATTGCCTGCATTATTGTAACTTGTTATAGTACCGTAAGAAATTGAATTGGCAGAATTGATCGAAGCGCCTTTCATTTGAATGATAAGCACTTTATCACAAAGATTAAAACCGGTTGCGCTGCTTACAGTTGCAGATTGTGCAGAAAGATTTGTAACGCTGCTATACGCATTAATGATACCCGATATATTGGTAGTTTGAGAAAAGGTATTAAGAATACAAAACGTAAAAACCAGAGAGAGAAAGCGACTCATATTGCTTATTTCAATTTAGTGATGATGAATTCTGTTCTCCTGTTTTTTGCATGTTCATCTTCAGAACAGGTTGGTTTAATTTTACCTTCGCAAATACAACCATTCAGTAATTTAGATTCACCATAACCTTTACCAACTATCCTGTCTTTTTTAATTCCTTTTTTAATGATATAGGCCGCGCTTGCTTTTGCGCGCGCTGTAGACAACTTAATATTTGCAGGAGCAGCGCCACGGCAATCAGTATGTGCACCCAACTCAACATACATGTTAGGGTATTCGTTCATTACTTTAACTACTTTATCCAACTCAATAGCTGCATCTTTACGAATGTTTGATTTGCCCTGATCAAAATAAATAGGTTTCATATCTATTAATTTTGACAAGTCGTTACCAACTTCTACTTTTCCTAAAGTAAGATTTAAACTTTCGTTTATTTTTATTTCACCCGGCGCTTTAATGTCATAGATAAAAATAGCGTCTTTTGTAAGGTATCCTTGTTTTTCTAATTTGATCGAATAACTGATCTTATCACCTACTTTTTTACCTTTTAAAGGTTTGCGGTAATCGCCACCGGCTGTTGTAGTATAAGTATCAAATGCCGCTTTACTTGGCAATTCAAGAATGGTCATCTTAACACCTTCAATGGCCATATTGGTTTTAGCATCGGTAACAAAAGCCAATAACGATAAGTGAGGGTCTTTCTCTAAACGTAATTCTTTTGTAAACGTTTCATCGGGCGAAGTTTTTGTAGATACGCTGTCTTCCACTCTAAAATAATCTTTTTTATCTACTACCAGTTTGTAATTAAGATCTTCTTCAATAGTAGTTGCCAGTTCGCCTTTTTCATTGGTTGTAACAGTATCGCCATTCATGGCAAATTTCGTATTCGGAATTATTTCGCCATTGTCTTTATCTTTTGTAACAATAATAATTTCCTTTCCTCTTTTTACTTCGCGAAGAATAGTAAAATTATAGACGTCGTCATCCATACCGCCGTTTTTACGGTTAGAACTTAAATAACCGGTTTTGTTATCTTCTCCTAAGAACACTGCAAAATCATCATTTTTACTGTTTACAGGTTCGCCCATGTTGTATGATCTTCCTGCTTTGTCTTCTTTAAATTTGGTCTCATAAATATCCAATCCACCCATGCCATCGTGACCATTAGATGAATAGTATAAAAGATTATTGGCAGCAATGAACGGGAAAATTTCAGTACCTGCAGTATTTACTTTTGCTCCGAGATTTACTGCAGCGCCCCAAACACCATTTTCTTTTTTACTATAATAAATATCCATTCCGCCAAAGCCGCCATCCATATCTGATGCAAAAAATAAATAATTTCCATCTGCAGAAAGGGAGGGATGGGCGCAGTTATGATTGTTGTTATTAAAAGGTAATTCGGTTACATGATCAAAACCATTTTGATTTAAACCTGCTTCATATATTTTTAACTTGTAAGTATTCTCGCTACTTATAGAGCTTTTGTTTGCAACATTACGTGTAAAATAAACAGTATTGTAATCTTTTGCAAAGCAAACGGGGCCATCGTTGTATTTTGAACTAAGGTCGCCCATAAATATTTTTGGATTGGCATAAACACCACTTCCAATATTTTCTGTTGAATAAATTTTTGTATAACTATCGCTGGTCCAGCCGTGTTTTTTATTTATCCATTGTGTTTTGTTTCGTGACGAAGCAAAAACGATCCCGTCCTGGAATTTAACTGCCGAAAAATCGTTTTGCGGAGAATTGAACGATGCCAGATCAACTGTATATGCATCAGCATTTTTTGTGTATGATTTTGCTTTATCTACCGATGATGCCAGTTCTTTTCCTCTTGCATCCGAACCATATTGTTCAAAATAGGTTTTAGCACTTTCTTTTTGACCGCTTTCGGTTAATGCCTGGCCATAGTATAATTTATGGATAGGCTCTTCGCGGCCCGATTTTATGAGCTTTCCATAGCACAGTAATTGTCCATTTGCGTTGTTGGTTAGCCGGTAGCAATCGCCAAGATTAGAAAGGATTATTTTGTTTGTACTATCTTTTTTTAAAGCTTTTTGATAATAGGGAATTGCCTGCGAATAAGCTTTGGTAGCATAATATTTGTTGGCTTTTTTCAATGCACCTGTTTGCGCATTTATATAAACCGAGCAACAAATAATAACAGGTAATAAAATATATTTAAAATTAGTTTTCATATAAAGTTATGCTTGTGTAGGATTAAAAATAACGAGGTGTAACAACTTTTTTGCCTTTGTAAGAGAATAAATAATTTATTCCAATTTCATGTGAGCCCTGCGAGTATTTTTGAATGGCGTTGATACCATAATCATAAGAATAACTTACCAAAAATTGTGGATTGATCTGCACGCCTGCAATTGCTGAAACGGCGGCACCGCTTCTATAAGATACACCCGCCCAGATCATTTCTTTAATAAAGAAATTGGCAGTAAGATCATACTGCAACGGCGCATTTTGCACTGCCTTAACCATTGCCTGGCCTTTTAATTTAAGATCGCTCGATAAAGTAAACACATTACCAATTGTATAATAAAAGGTAAACTGGCTTGGATTTATTTTTGTAGCCTGTATTCCTGCAACACCGGTTGGACTAAAAACCATTCTGTCGTCTATCATTCTCGGAATTGATAAGCCTGTATAAAATGTTTTTGTATTAAAATAAATGCCGGCTCCAAAGTTTGGCGAGATAAGGTTTGGCGAGTTTTGCGCCAGCTGCGGGTCAACAGTGCCATCGTCGTTTGTTTTTAAGGATGCAAATTTGCTTTGCTGCATATGAACGCCGCCTTGTAATCCAAAAGCTAAATGACCTACATCACCGGTTTTAATCCTGTAAGCATAACTCAGGTATACCAGGTTCCTGTTAAGTACACCAATTTTTTCGTTTAATACACTTAACCCTAAACCCATTTTATTTTGCATTAACGGCCCGTGTAATGAAAACGAGGTTGTAATTGGCCTGCCTGGAAAATTAACCCATTGCTGACGGTGCAATAACGTTGCGCTCATGGCTTCTTTACTTCCTGCATAAGCAGGATTAATGAACATTTCATTGAACATATACTGTGTAAATAGAGCGTCGTACTGAGCTTTGCTTGAAGAGACAATCAGGAAAAGGATTGCAACTATCGCTATTTTTTTTGTTTTTTTCATAATGCGTTTCTATAATATTTTATAATTAGTATTGAAGTATAATAAAGCCGTTCGTGTTTTTTATGTCTCCGCCATTAAACTCAAGAATATAATAATAGGTGCCCGGAGGTAATTTTTCGGT
Organism: Bacteroidia bacterium; assembly: GCA_044226875.1. Lineage (GTDB taxonomy): Bacteria > Bacteroidota > Bacteroidia > B-17B0 > Aurantibacillaceae > Aurantibacillus. The sequence continues at coordinate 614,195 of JBGAGD010000001.1, read as the reverse complement.
ACCAATAGTGCCGTTTACGTTCGATGTACCATTCCAGCTGCTATCGTAATTTGTTTTCTTGTAAACCATATTACCCCACCTATTGTATATCGTTAATTTGTTTTCTACATCGCCAGGCAATCCTTTAATAACAAACAGATCGTTCTTGCCATCGCCATTAGGAGAGAAACCTTCGGGTATAAAGAAATCTGTATTAGGTATTACAATAACGGTTGGCACATTGTCAGATGGCTCATTCCATACACCGTTGCCATTCACATCCGGATTATTACCGGTGTTTGATGTATCAGCAACCAATACACTTCCGGTGCCAACAGCATGACCAAATGCACTGTTACTTATTATTGTAACGGTATCAGGATTAACGTTGATAGTGAAAATAATTGTATTTACACTTCCGGGTGCCATAACATTTACGCCGGTGCCAAGTAAGTTAATATCGTTATTACCATTGTAAGCACTGTTAGCAGTTAAGCTTCCGGTTGTTGTAGGGCCGGATTTCATTGTGTAAGTTGCAGGATGCTTAATTGTTTTTTCGTACAAGCTGTCTCTCACCACCACATTTTTAAGCGTATCATTTCCTAAGTTGTGAACAGTGATCGTATAGGTAATATCATAAGTATTATCCGGCAGCTTAGTACTTAAGCTTGCAGTTTTAGTTAGCCCAAAGAACATTTTTGGTGGGAATGAAATTGGTGTAGGGGTGTTATTGTTTGTAGGATTATTATCTGTATCAGGGTCCGGATCAAGTCCTACCTGTGATGAATCTGCGACAAATACACTTGGGCTAGGACTCGCTAAACCAATTACAGAGTTATTGTACGGTCCAAAGAAACCATTAGGAGTTACATTAACTCCAAACACAATGGTATCACTCTGACCAATATTTAGTGTACTACTTAACGGTAATGTTAACGAAGTTTGAACTGTTCCATCAAATGCAGGATCAAGTGTTAAACTGCTTCCGGTTGATGTGATCAACGGCGCGCTTGTTATTGTGAAAGTTGCAGGTAGAGGGAATGTGCTGTTCAAATTCTCTGTCAACACAACATCCGTTAAAGGTAACAGACCGTAGTTTTTCACAACCACTTTATAATTTACAGAGTAACTGCCATTGGTATTTAGTGTTGGTGTACTTACCGCTTTAGCAATACCTAATGAGTTTACAGATAAACAATTGATAGGAACCAGTATTAACGTTGTGTCTTTGATACAACCATTCGCATCAAATATCCTTATTGTATAGGCAACAGTACCTGTTGGGTTTGCCAGCGTATTTGTTACAATACCTGTGGTTGGTATACTTGTTGCCGTGATGTATGTAGCAGTTCCTGTATAAGTTGTTCCCGAAACATAATCATAAGTTTCTGTTGTAAAGTTTGATAATGTGATCGTTCCGTCATTATTGCTAACACTTCCCGAACAGGTAGCAGGAGTTATAGAAGCAGTTACCGTTACATTTGTATGAACGCCTACAGCAACAATTGCGGTAGATGAGCAAGTACTGCTTAAGTCTGTAACCGTCACTGTATAAACACCTCCTTGAGTTGATGTAAATGTTGACGATGTACTGGTGAAACTACCCGGACCAGTCCATGAATACACCACATTTGTAGAAGTTGTTGCTGCATTAATAGTAACGCTGTTGTTAGCGCAAGTAATGCTTCCGGTTGTTGTTGCAGTAACTGATGGTATAGATGAGTCTGTTGGAACATTTAATGTTACAGAAGCAATACAGCCTGTTATAGCATCCTGTACGTTAAAGGTGTACGTGCCGGGCACATTCACTGTTGGATTCTGTGCTGATGACGTATACGAGAATGGCCCCGTCCACGAATAACTTACATTCGAAGAAGTTGAGCTGCCCGTTAATGTTACGGTTGGTGCAGTGCAGGTAATAGAGCCGCTTGCCGAAGCAACCAGGCCTGCAGGTAATGGATTTATAAATACATGCACACTATCCATCGATGTACATACACCATTTGCCCCAATTACAGTATATGTTGAATTCACTGTTGGCGTTTCAACGGTTGTAGAAGTTGTATTGCCACTAGGTAACCAGGTATAGTTTGTTGCCCCCATAGCAGTTAAGGTAGTTGCATAGCCACTACAAACAGTGCTATTTTGAGGAGATAAAGTTAAAGATGGTATCGAGTTTACAACTACTGTGATTGTAGATGTACCAGTGCAACCAAATGCATTGCTGCTTGAAACAGTATAAGTTGTGGTTAATGTTGGCGTATCGGTAATTGTTGCAGTTGTTGATCCTGTAGGATTCCAGGTGTAAGTGCCCGAACCGTTAGCGGTTAGTGTTACAGTTGTGCCAACACATATAGATGTTGCAGAAGCAGTAGCTGTTAAAGTTGGTATAGGACTAACATTTACACTTACAGTGGTTTGTCCGGTACAACCATTACCATCTGTTCCCACAACCGTATACGTTGTGTTTAACGTTGGTGTATCAACCACCACCGACCCGGTTGTTGCAATCGGATTCCATGAATAGGTATTTGCACCTCCTGTCGTTAACGTTAAGTTACTTCCTGCACAAATAGTTGTTGGCGAAGCCACAGCCGTAACCGTTGGGTTAGCAACCGGTGTCAGGTTAACCGTTTGACTATTCTGACATAGACCATTTGAGCCAATTAATGTAAATGTAGTAGACGTTAATAAAGGTGTGATCAACACGGTGGCATTAGAACCACCCGGTAACCATGTATAAGTTGTTGCACCTGCCCCGGTCAATGTAGCATTGTTTCCTGCACATATTGGTGCTAATGGAATAGCTATCATTACTGTTGGTATTGGCGTAACACTTACTGTAACAAGGCTGGTTGTGGTACAGCCAAAACCGTTAGTAGCGCCAACAGTGTATGTTGTAGTAACAGAAGGAGTAACTGTTATTGTGCCCCCTGTTACAGGTCCTGGAAACCAGGTATAACTTGTAGCGCCAGCAGATGTTAAAGTAGCAGAGCTGCCTGCGCATATATTTGTTGGAGAAGCACTGGCTGTGATTGTTGGCGTTGGATTAACAAAAATAGAGATTGTTTTAGTGCTCGAACAAGATCCGTTAGAGCCTGTAACAGTATATACAGTTGTTACAGATGGTGTAACCGCAACTGTACCACCAATGATCGCACCCGGGTTCCACGTATATGAGGTAGCACCGCTTGCCATTAAACTATCGGTACTGCCGGCACAAATAGTTAAACTAAGTGCGGAAACAACTAAAGTAGGTGTAGGGTTAACAGTTAAGGTAATTGTTTTGGTATTTATACAACCAAAGCTGTTGGTTACGTTCCATGTATAGGTAGTGTTTGTAGTTGGCGATACTACAGCCGTATTGCCTGCAATAGCACCTGGGTTCCATGTGGCGGTAAAAGGACCACCGCCAATAGCAAAACCCGTAAGCGTACTTGAATTGCCACTACAAATAATACTTGGCGTTGCAATAATATTTAATGTTGGTGTAGGATGAACGATCAAGGTGATCGTTTTTGTACCGGTACAACCTAACGAACTTGTTCCTATCACCGTATAAGTAGTATTTACAGTTGGAGAAACTACCACTACCGATCCTGAAAGCGCCCCCGGTAACCAGTTGTATGCAGATGCGCCGTTGGCCGTTAACGTTGCCGAGCTTCCATTACAAATAGCGGTTGGCGAAGCTGCAACGGTAATTGTTGGATTAGGGTTCACAATAACGGTAACTGTTTTTGTGTTTGAACAAGATCCGTTTGCACCGGTAACTGTATATGTAGTGGTGATGGTTGGAGTAACGGCAACTGTACCACCGGTCAATGCACCGGGGTTCCATGTGTAGGTAGTGGCGCCGGTTGCGGTTAATGTTACGTTCGCGCCCGCGCAAGAAGATGTTGGCGAAGCGGTGGCATTTATTGTTGGGATAGGAGCTACAATCAAATTAACTGTCTTAGTTGCGGTACAGCCAAAAGCGTTAGAGGCTGTAACCGTATACAGAGTTGTAACAAAAGGAGTCACAGTAACGGTACCACCTATTAAAGCGCCAGGGCTCCAAGTATAATTGGTGGCGCCCGAAGAAGTTAACGTTGCCGTACCTCCTAAACAAATACTGGTGGGAGATGCAACTGCAGTAATAGTTGGTATTGGATTAACTAATAGTGTGATCGTTTTAGTATTGGTACAACCTGAAGAACTGGTTCCAATTATTGTATAGGTGGTAGTAATAGTTGGGCTAACAACTACCGCAGAGCCAGATAAGGCACCCGGTAACCAGTTATACGCATTGGCGCCACTGGCAGTTAAAGTAGCTGAGCCGCCACTGCAAATAGCAGTTGGAGTAGCGGTAACTGTTAAGCTTGGTAACGGATTTACGATTACCGTAACCGTTTGCGTTCCTGTACAACTTCCATTGGCACCTGTAACTGTATAAGTAGTAGTAACAGTAGGCGTAACAATTACGTTGCTTCCGGTCAACGCCCCCGGATTCCATGTATAGGTTGTAGCGCCACCTGCAGTTAAAGTACTTGATGCGCCAATACATATTGCGGTTGGCGAAGCTGCTGCAGTTATAGCAGGAAGCGGCGTTACAATTAAGTTAACTGTTTTAGTTGCGGTACAGCCAAAGGCGTTAGAGGCGGTAACTGTATAAAGCGTGGTAACAAACGGCGTAACTGTAACAGTGCCGCCTATTAATGCACCCGGGCTCCAGGTATAATTTGCGGCACCCGATGAACTTAAAGTGGCTGTGCCACCAGCACAAATATTGGTTGGAGACGCTGTTGCGGTAATAGTTGGAGTTGGGTTAACAATAATAGAAATTGTTTTAGTTGATGTACAAGAACCATTAGCACCTATTACAGAATATGTAGTTGTAACCGTTGGTGTAACAGTAACAGTGCCGCCAACTATTGCACCCGGATTCCATGTATAGGTTGTAGCGCCGGTTGCAGTTAATGTTGTGGTAGCGCCCGCACAAATAATAGCAGGAGTAGCGCCAAGTGTTAACGTCGGGGTTGGTGTAACGTTTATGGTAATTGTTGCTGTGTTCGAACAACCAAAGCTGTTAAAAACCGTCCATGTATAGGTAGTACTTACCGAAGGAGATACAACAGCAGTGCTACCTGCAATTGCGCCGGGATTCCAGGCGGTAAAGAACGGACCACCGCCGCTTGCTGTGCCGGTTAATGTGGTTGAGTTTCCACTACAAATTGCAGTAGGGGATGCTGCTACTGTTAACGATGGGATCGGGTTTACGATCACTGTTACTGTATTAGTGCCTGAGCAGCCCGCTGTACTTGTACCTATTACAGTGTAAGTGGTAGTAATTGTTGGTGTTACTACAACTATTGGTCCTGACAAAGCGCCAGGTAACCAGTTATAAGCTGAGGCACCGTTTGCAACTAAAGTAGAAGATCCGCCACTGCAAATTGCAGTAGGCGTAGCGATCACAGTTAAAGAAGGTATTGGATTGACTGTTACCGTTACTACCTGTGTATTTGTACAACTTCCGTTAGCACCTGTAACGGTATAAGTTGTATTTACTGTTGGAGATACCACAACACTTGTTCCGGTTAAAGCACCGGGGTTCCAGGTAAAGCTTGTAGCGCCGCCCGCCGTTAAAGTAGTTGATGCGCCTGCACAAATTGAAGACGGTGTTGCGGTAGCTGTTACAACCGGTACCGGTGTAACAACAAGGTTAACTGTTTTAGTTGCGGTACAACCAAAACCGTTAGATGCCGTTACAGTATAAAGCGTGGTAACAAATGGGGTAACTGTTACTGTACCACCTGTTAAAGCCCCCGGGCTCCAGGTATAATTTACAGCGCCCGACGAACTTAATGTTGCCGTACTTCCCGCGCAAATATTGGTTGGGGAAGCCACTGCAGTAATAGTAGGGTTTGGATTAACAATAACAGAAACGGTTGTAGTGCCCGAACAGGCACCGTTAGCACCGGTAACTGTATAAGTTGTATTAATCGTTGGCGAAACAACAACGCTTGTTCCGTTTAAAGCTCCGGGGTTCCATGTATAATTGGTAGCACCGGTTGCAGTTAAAGTAGTAGAATTACCTAAACATATCGCTGTTGGAGTGGCACTTGCATTAACAGTTGGTATAGGGGTTACAATAAGGTTTACCGTTTTAGTTGCGGTACAGCCAAAACCGTTAGCCCCTGTAACTGTATATAATGTTGTAGCTGCAGGCGACACAGTAACTGTGCCTCCAGGTAATGCACCGGGGTTCCAGGTATAACTGGAGGCGCCAGACGAACTTAAAGTTGCAGAGCTTCCGGCACAAATGTTAGTTGGCGAAACTGCTGCGGTAATAGTTGGGTTTGGATTAACAAGCAGGTTAACGGTTTTTGTGGCACTGCACGAACCATTGCTACCTGTAACGGTATATAATGTAGTAGCAGTTGGGTTAACGGTTATGGGATTGCCGCTAATATTCCCCGGATTCCAGGTGTAACTTGTGGCACCTGTTCCGGTTAATGTAGCAGAAGCACCTGCACAAATAACTGTTGGCGAAACGCTTGCGCCTACCGTTGGAACAGGAACTACAATTAAAGAAACCGTTTTGGTATCAGTACAAAGACCATTAGCGCCAACAACGGTATAAGTTGTGTTAGCTGCAGGAGACACTGTTACGCTTGCTCCGCTTAAATTTCCGGGGTTCCATGTATAAGTTGTAGCGCCACCTGTTGAAAGAGTTGCAGTGCTGCCAACGCAAATAGCTGTTGGTGTAGCAATTGGATTTAATGTTGGGGTAATGTTTACAGATACCTGGCTGGTTGCCGAAGCGGTACATCCTGCGGCATTGCTTCCAGTTACTGTAAATATGGTAGTTGCACCCGGAGTTACCGTAACCGTTCCGCCAATAAGTGCACCCGGGTTCCAGGTGTAGCTTGCAGCACCCGTGCTTGTTAAGGTGCTTGAATTACCGCTACAAATTAATGTAGGGGAGGCACTGGCCGTAACAGTTGGATTTGAATTTACAACCAGCGCAATTGTTTTTGTACTTGTACAATTTCCGTTTGCACCCGTAACAGTATAAGTGGTATTAGCTGCCGGAGACACAGTAACTGTTCCCCCTGTTAAAGCACCGGGGTTCCAGGTGTAAGTGGTAGCACCGGTTGCCGTTAGTGTTGCAGTGTTACCCGCACATATGGCGGTTGAAGAAGAGGCCGTAATTAAAGTTGGTGTTGGTGTTACAGAATAAGAGAGTGTGTTTGTTGTAACACAGCCCAAAGCGTTAGTACCCGATACAGAATAGGTGGTGGTGGTTGCAGGTGTAATAACTATTGATGATGCGATAACGGCGCCGGGGTTCCAGGTATAACTTAGAGCTCCCGTAACGGATAATGTAGCGCTGCTTCCCGAACATATCGAAGTGGGCGAAGCTACCACTGTTAAGGTAGGGCCATTGTTTACGGGCACTGTAACCGTTGTAGAATTTGTACAACTTCCTATAGCCCCCACAACTGTATAAGTTGTGGTTATAGTAGGCGTTACATTCACAATATTACCAACAATGTTACCGGGATTCCATGTATAGGTTAACGCTCCTGTGGCTACTAAGGTTGCCGTATTTCCGGCACAAATGGTTCCGCTTAAATTAAATGCAGAAACCGGTGCAGGCGCCGTAACAGTAATATTGATGGTTGTTGAGCTGGTACAGGCTCCGTTGGTTCCACTAAGTGTATAAGTTGTAGTTGTAGCAGGAGACACCACCACACTGGATCCTGATAGATTCCCCGGATTCCAAGTATAGGTTACCGCACCGCTTCCGGTTAACGTTGTTGTTCCGCCGGTACAAATAGTGTTTGAACTGGCAGTGGCTGTAACTGTAGGATTAACCACTACCTGAACGGTTTGAGTGCTTGTACAATTGCCCGTTTTGCCGGTAACCGTGTAAACAGTTGTAGCAGCAGGATTAACTGTAACAGTACCGCCGATAAGGTTTCCGGGGTTCCAGGTATAAGTTGTAGCACCGGTTGCTGTTAACGTAGATGATCCGCCGGTGCAAATTGCCGTAGGTGAAGCTGCTACTATCAATGTTGGAGTTGGTGTTACTGAAACCTGTACTGCAGAAGTAAATGTTGTAATATTACCACTTGCGCAACTCTGCAAGGTCATTGTTGCGGTGTAATTACCTGTGGCGAGCGGACAAGGGTTAGCCGTTAAACCCGTTGCAGTAAAGCCCGATGGGCCAGCCCAGTTAACAGTAAAAGTTGGTGCGCCGGTTGGTGTAAAACGCCACGATTCGTTTAGTGCGGTCCAGGCCGTTAATACGTTACGGGTTGGCGGTGCTACAACGGTAGTACCCGCAGCGTTCTGAATACCAATTAAACCCTTACCATTTTGCCAGGCAAGGCAGGCCGAACTGTTCTGAATATTTACTTCTATGATGTTTGAACTTTCGTGTAATACGATCTGAAAAGTAGATTGAGGATTATTACAGGTGTAAAGAGGAACGTTGCTCCAATAAGCAACAAATTTACGGCACGGTGCAACGCCTGTGGTATATGTTCTTACAATACCCCCTGCAGAAGGGTCAATATCCCTGTATGCTCCGCAAATAGTATTGCCCGGATGCTCGGTCAAATTCGGGAGGATATTATTTACCGAAAAATTCTCTCCTAAAGTGGCATTTGCCGTACTAAACGTGATCTCCCCGTTAGTACCAACCAAAAGCTGATTAAAATTATTTCCGAAATAGCAGAAATTAAAGCCAATATTTAAAACGCCGCTCCAAACATCATCAGATGCACCAACCGGTGACGTACCACCCGTATATGGAAACGGAGCGTAAGGCACCGAAGCTACAGAATAACTGGTAGTTGAGTTTACCGGAACAACAGTTGCCGTTAAATTAGCGCATTGGCCCGAACAAATGGTAGTGCTTGGGCCTGTGCCGGCCTGTGCGTTAATACTTGGGGCCGGACAAGTTTGCGAATAACCTGCGTTTTGAAGTACCAGTAATAGCACAAGAAATTGCAGAATGACTTTAAATTGACGCATAATGACTTTATATAAAATTAATCTCTAAAAATTATTGAATTGTAATAGTGAAGGCATTGAAAAGGCCAGGATCTTTGCTGTTAACAGCATCGATAGATCTTAACTCGCTTTCAGAAAAATAGCTATTGATAGCCGAAAGAGGAGCCTGGGCGGTAAGATTTATTTTCTCTTCATTTGTTACCTTATAAAAATCAACCGAACCGGTGGTGTTTTTAGACAGGAAATTGACACTTTCTTCTCGTAATTTTAAAGCCGCACTTGTGCTTTGAGCTTTATTGGACTGGAATTGTTTAACGGATATCAATTGAAGTTTTAAAAGTTCTTTAAATGCCTCTGTGCTAATGGCATCAGGGTTTTTCATCGAATTTTTTTGAACACTTCTTAAGGCAATTGAATTTTTGTTAATAAAGGCTTTTAACACATCCGTGTTTTGTGATACAGATTCAATGTCCTGCGCCTTTATGGTAAAAGTTAAAAAAAGTAAAGAAATAAGTACGCCATTGGTAAAAATTTTCATATCCGTATTTTTAAATTTGGATAAATGTAGTAAAAAATATAATTATTAACAGGTTTTTAACAAAAATCTTTGGATTGAGGAGGAAATGCCAGCGGTGCATCTTTTTTCTGATTTTAGTAACAGATTTTAGATAAATGGAAAACAGATTAAACGCTTATATTCGTTACTTTTGAAGTATATATGTCAAATAATACAATAGCACTTCTTCCTGATCATGTGGCTAACCAGATTGCTGCCGGAGAAGTGGTGCAAAGGCCTGCGAGTGTTGTAAAAGAATTGTTGGAAAACGCCATAGATGCAGGTGCAACCCAAATAAAGCTTATTATTAAAGATGCCGGAAAATCGCTCATCCAGGTGATCGATAATGGTAAAGGAATGAACCCTTTTGATGCCCGCATGTGTTTTGAAAGGCATGCCACATCTAAAATAAATACAGCCGATGATCTTTTTGCTTTAACTACCAAAGGCTTTAGGGGCGAGGCATTAGCAAGTATTGCTGCAATTGCCCAGGTAGAGTTAAAAACAAAACAAGCCAGCGATATTGTAGGCCAGCATATTGAAATTGAAGGTGGCAAATTTATTGGCCAAACCGAATGCCAGTGTGCTACCGGCACCAGTTTTATAATAAAGAATTTATTTTTTAATGTGCCCGCCCGGAGGAATTTTTTAAAGAATGACCAGGTTGAACAAAAGCATATAATTGATGAGATTGAACGCGTAGCGATCCCGCACACGGATATTCATTTTATTTTTCAAAGCAACGGTAACGAGATCTTAAACCTGCGCCCCGGAAATTTAATGCAAAGAATAAAATCGCTGGTTGGCAGCTATATTCAAAAAGAACTGGTGGCCATTAGCGAAGACACTACTTTTGTAAAGATAAGAGGTTATGTAAGTTTGCCCGAAGCGGCTATTAAAACAAGAAAAGAACAGTATTTTTTTGTAAATAACCGTTTTGTAAAAAATCCGTTCTTAAATCATGCTATTTACGAAGCCTATAAAGAATTGATCACCTATCAATCGCACCCGCGCTATTTTTTGTTTTTAGAAATGGATCCAAAAAATATCGATATCAATATCCACCCAACAAAAACCGAAATAAAATTTACCGATGATAAGGCCGTTTATATGTTGCTTGTAAGCTCTATCAAACGCGCGCTGGGCAAGGCTAATGTTGGCCCTTCGCTTGATTTTGATTCTGAAATGAGTATTAGCCTTGACGCGCAGTCAGAGAACAGGATCATTACTCAACCTAAAGTCAGCTACAATCAAAATTATAATCCGTTCAATTCCACTACATCAGCATCTTCCGAAAATTCCCTTCAAAAAACAAATAAACAACATTGGGAAACCATGTTTGAAGGCTTTAAGAACACTCAGGAAAATACAGTTGTTGTCTCTGCCGAAACGCAACAAAATGCTTTGGAAGAATTAAAGCACGAAGCTATTAATTTTATTTTTTTTCAACTAAATCAAAAATATATTGTTACTACCTATAACAAAAATGTTTTGATCATAGATCAGCAAAGGGCTCATGAACGTATTGTTTACGAACACTACTTAAAAACAAAACCCGAAACAAAAATTGCGTCGCAACAATTACTTTTTCCTGAGCAAATGGAGTTGAGTGCAAATGATTTTGTTTTGATAAAAGACCTGACAGAAGAATTTAAAATTTTAGGTTTTGACCTTGAGGTTTTTGGAAAGAACAGTATCGTTATAAATGGCACACCAAGCGACCTGAAAGATTTTAAGATCATTGAAACCATTGAAGGCATCCTGGAAACATTTAAAATTAATACGATCGATACAAAAATAGAAAAGCACGATAACCTTTGCCGTGCCATAGCTTATAACACCTGTATTAAATATGGCAAACAACTGGATGACCAGGAAATGCAATTGATAATTGAACATTTGATAAATTGCGAGAACCCTTTGCATACCGCATCGGGTAAGGCAATTATGATGGAAGTGGATTATACCGATATAGAAAAGTTTTTTAAAAAATAAATGAATTTTAATAATCAATACAGGCCCAGCGGTTTTGGCGGTTTGCCGGTAGTTACCAAAAACATCATCATTATAAATGTGATCATGTTTCTTTTAACCATGGCTCTGCAATCTCAGGGCATCGATCTTGCCAAATACCTGGGACTACATTACCCAACGGCGCCAGACTTTAAGCCTCACCAGTTTGTGACCTATATTTTTATGCATGGCAGTATTTCGCATATTTTATTTAATATGCTTGCCGTATATATTTTTGGCCAGGTATTAGAGCAGGTGTGGGGCCCAAAGCGATACCTGATCTTTTATATTTTAACCGGCTTTGGAGCAGCCCTGGCGCAATATGTCGTTATTTATTTTACTGCAGGGCCTTTAATAGATTCTATCGAAGCTGTTCAAAACAATTTAACTATAAACACGTTTGAAGAATTGTTTTCCAGTTACAAACTTCAAGGCCATGTTTCTAATGACTTTGTTTACGAGTATAATGCTTTTATTAAACAATATACCTCTGCTTTAGAGGGAAATCCGGGCAGGGCCTTGAGTTTAGCATCCCAGTTTTTGTTGGATTATAAAAACCAGTTCCTTAACTCGCAGGTTGTTGTTGGCGCTTCAGGTTCGTTATTTGGGCTGCTTGGCGCTTTTGGTATGTTATTTCCCAACCGCATGTTATATATTTATTTTTTTATTCCTGTAAAGGCAAAATGGCTGGTTATTGCATATGGTGCCTTTGAGCTTATATCAGGGTTGCAGGGAAATGCTGATGATAACGTAGCCCACTTTGCACATTTAGGGGGGTTATTTGTTGGTATAATTATTGTTTTAATATGGCGTAAAAGCGACAGGCAGCATTTTTATTGAGTATGAACTTTTTTCAAAAAATAAAATACAATTTTCAGCAACAAGGCATTCTTACACAGATCATTATTGTAAATGTTGCTATTTTTTTAACGGTAAACCTGGTTGGCAACCTGTCTCACTTACCATTGCTTAATTACCTTGCCCTGCCTATTGGGGGTTACGGTTTCCTTTATAAATTCTGGACGCTTTTTACCTACATGTTCACACACGCCAATCTTGGCCATATTTTCTGGAACATGGTGTTGTTTTATTTTACCTCACAGATCTTTTTTACGCTTTTTGGCCAGAAGAAAATGCTATATGTATATGTAATGAGCGGCCTTTGTGGTGGCGCACTGGTACTTATATTAGGCATGCTGTTTCCGGCATCTTTTGGTAATGCCCTGTTATTGGGCGCCTCGGCGTCGGTACTGGGGGTTGGTGGTGTAATGGCCGTGTATGCACCAAATTACAGGGTTTATTTGTTTGGCGTTTTTGAAATGGCCTATAAATATTTTTACCTTATCACTTTTGTGGTAAGCACGCTTATTGATCTTTCGGTAAATACCGGCGGCAAGATCTCACATATTGGCGGTGCATTATTCGGTATCCTGTATGGATATTCTCTAAAAAAAGGCTTAGACCTGTTTAACCTCGATGTTTTTTCGTCGAGAAAGAAAAAGTTAAAAGTGGTGAGTAATAATAGCAAATCGGGCAACTCTTCCGGCAAATATGATAATTCTGAACAGGTTATGAACGAAATTCTCGATAAAATTTCGAAAAGCGGCTACGATAGCCTTACTAAAAAAGAAAAGGACGAGCTTTTTAAATTGTCGCAAAAAAAATGAGGTTTTACTAATATTTTATTATATTAGTCCTCCCAAAATGATACAACGAATTTCCGGAATACTGATTGTTTTGTGTTTAAGCACAAATCTTTTCTCTCAGGCTACAAGCAAGAAAAAAGATATTGACGATGCGCATGAGCATTTTAAGCACAAGAATTATTTAATGGCAATTCCCATCTATAAGGCCGAGTTAAAAAAAGATCGCGATAATAAAAAGATAAAATATAACCTGGGTGTTTGTTATTTAAACACAAAGATCAATCGTGAAGAAGCCATAAAATATTTTGAAGATTATGCCAACGACGATAAAAGCGATGCCGACGTTTGGATCGATCTTGGAAGGGCTTATCTTTTAAATAACAGGATAGAAGATGCGATAGCTGCATTTGAGAAATTTAAAGCTGCCAAGCCTAAAGAGGCCGATAAAGTAAAGCGTTATTTAGAGAACTGTGAGAACGCTGCAAAATTTATTAGCGGGCCAACCAATGTTACCTTTCAGAATTTAGGAAAAGAGATCAATAGCGATGAACCGGATTATTACCCGTTTGTAAGCGCCGATGAAACCGTTTTAGCTTTTACTTCAAGAAGAAAAGAAAATGTTGGTGGAAAAAAAGTAGAAATGGATGGCTACCACAGTAGCGATGTGTACTACAGCAAAATTGAGAACTCGAATTGGGTAAAAGCCATGAATGCCGGTAAAACCATTAATGGCGCCCTGGATGAGCAGGTAGTGGGTATGCGCCCGGATGGTTTGGAATTATATTTGTACCTGGATCATATCGATAAATTTGGTGATCTATATGTTTCTGCAAGAAAGGATGCTACTACTGATTTTCCAAAACCAAAATTGTGCGATCCGGTAATCAACACTAAGATTGAAACCAGCGGTTGCCTTAACGAAGGTGGTAACATTATGGTATTTGCAAGAAGAGAAAGTGTTAATGGTACCAGTGATCTTTACGTTTGCAAAAAATTACCAAACGGTAAATGGGGTCCTGCGCAAAAACTGCCACCTACTATTAATACGCCTTATAACGAAGATTTTCCGTACCTGTCTAACGATTGCGCTATACTTTATTTTGCGAGCGAAGGGCATAACAGTATGGGCGGCTACGACCTTTTTAAAACAGAATGGAATGTGGATGAGAACAAGTTCTCTGAACCGGTAAATTTGGGATATCCTATTAACTCAACCGATGATGACAGAAATATTTGTGTAACGCCCGATGACAGGGTTGCATACATTAGCGCTTTCAGGCCGGGTGGATTTGGCGACCTTGATATATACAGGATAAAATTTAATGAGAACGACCAGATCAGCAAGATCTTTACAGGGCAGATCTATTTAGGTGATACCACTTATAAACCTAAAAATTATGTAGTATCAATGATCGTAACAAATGCGCAAAACAAAGTTGAATACAATTTTACGCCGCATTCAAAAACCGGCCGATTTGTAATGAGCCTTCCGGCGGGTTTTTATAAACTTACAGTTGTATCTGCAGGATATATTGATTACAAAGAGGAAATTACCATTTCTGACTTTGGAAAAATTGATATTGAAAAGAACAGGAATTTTACACTTAAACCTAAACCAGGTTATGTGCCGCCAACCGAAAAGAAGGTAGATAATACCAAAAAGCCAATACAAAAGCCAAAGGCTAGCGCTGGCACCAAATAGTTAATTCTTTTTTTTATTTCGTTCGGCAAGAACAGCAAGTACATCTTTTAAAGAAGTTTCTTTTGCCTGTAATAAAATTAAATAATGAAAGAGCAGATCAGCAGCTTCATTTAAAAACAGGCTGCGGTTATTATCCTTTGCTTCAATAATTAACTCAACACTTTCTTCTCCAACTTTTTGTGCGATCTTATTTATTCCTTTTTTAAATAATGTTGAGGTGTAAGAGTTTCCGGCGGTATTGTTCTTTCTGTTATTTATAATTTTTTCGAGCTTAAATAAAAAATCATCTGAGTGGTTTTTTTCATCAAAACATGTATCTGCTCCGGTATGGCATATCGGGCCTTGCGGATCTACCTTGATCAAAAGCGTATCGGCATCGCAATCCATTAAAACCGATCTTACATTTAAATAATTTTTACTCTCTTCGCCTTTGGTCCATAACCTGTTCTTTGAACGCGAAAAAAAAGTAACGCGGCCTTCCTTTTCGGTTTTTTTGAATGCTTCTTCATTCATGTAACCAAGCATTAGTACTTTATTAGTAGTATTGTCCTGTATTATGGCAGGAATTAATTTACCTGGTGATTTTACAAAATCTGGTTTCATAGCCTTACTTCTATATTGTTTTCTTTTAAATATTTTTTCAACTCTTTTATTTTTATTTCTTTAAAATGAAAAACACTTGCGGCCAATACGGCGTCAGCTTTTCCTAAAGTAAATGCATCTTTAAAATGTTCCATTACGCCCGCACCACCGCTTGCAATAACCGGAATATTTATTGCTACAGAAATTTCTTTTGTAATTGTATTGGCGAAACCATTCTTTGTGCCATCGTTATTCATAGACGTGAGTAAAATTTCGCCAGCGCCAAGTTCGGCAACTTGCTTTGCCCAGGTTGTGGCTTTTACATCTGTTTTTATTTTGCCGCCATTTAAATAAACAAACCAATTATCATTTTCAAATTTTGTATCAATGGCTGCAACAATGCATTGGCTGCCAAATTGTTTTGCAAGTTCAGTTATTAACGAAGGATCTTTTACTGCCGCAGAATTTATAGAAATTTTATCGGCGCCTGCCTGTAAAAGTAATTGCACATCTTTAACAGAACTAATGCCACCGCCAACCGTAAAGGGAATATTAATTTGCCGTGCTATTTCTGTTACCAATTTTACCAGGGTTCTTCTTTTTTCATTTGTTGCGCTAATATCCAGGAACACCAATTCATCCGCGCCTTGCTGTGAATAAGCAAGTGCCAGCTCAACAGGATCTCCGGCATCCTGCAGATTTTCGAAATGGATGCCTTTAACTGTTCGCCCATCTTTTATATCCAGGCAGGGAATGATTCTTTTTGCTAGCATGTTATAAATTTTTTAAGATCGTTAAGCGTAATGAGGCCTTCGTAAATTGCTTTGCCAATAATGGCACCTGAGCAGCCGATCTTTTTTAATTCGTAAAGATCCTCCGTATTCGAGATCCCGCCGCTGGCAATTAAATTAAGGTCGGGAAACTGAAGCAATAGTTTTTTATAAAGGACAAAAGATGGGCCCTGCAACAAACCGTCTTTTGAGATATCGGTACAAAAAGCAGTGGTTATGCCTGCAGATATATTTTCGTTGAGAAAATCAAAAACGGGGATCTGCGTATTTTCCAACCAACCATTGATCGCGATCTTTTCTTTTTTTACATCAGCGCCTAATAATAATTTATCGGGACCATATTTTTGTATCCACGAAAAAAACAACTCTCTATCTTTTACTGCCATACTGCCAATAGCGGCAATACCTGCGCCCGATTCAAAAACCATTTTTATATCCTCGTTTGTTTTAATACCACCCCCAAAATCAATTTTTAAATTTGTTTTTGAAGCGATTGTCTCTAAAACTTTAATATTAATAACCTTGCCTTGTTTTGCGCCATCAAGATCTACAAGGTGAAGACGTTTTATTCCGATAGTTTCAAATGTCCTGGCTACTTCAAGCGGATTATCGTTATAAATTTTTTTTCGTAAATAGTCGCCTTGTGTTAAGCGCACGCATTTACCATTTATTATATCAATTGCGGGAATGATTTCCATTATTAAAATTTTATAAAATTTTCCAATATTGTTTGGCCTGCCAGCCCCGATCTTTCAGGATGAAACTGAACGCCGTAAAAATTATTTTTTTGAAGGGCGGCGCTATAAATAATTCCGTAATCGCTTTGCGCAATTGTATTTTCACTTAGTTCAGCATAATAGCTATGAACCAAATATTGATAGTCATTTTCCTGTATGTTGCTAAAAAGCGTTGATCTTAAATTGCTGATCTTATTCCAGCCTACCTGCGGTACTTTTAAATTCTGCGATGGAAATAATTTTATGTTCTGTTCAAATATTCCAAAGCATTTTGTATTTCCTTCTTCTGAATAGTTACAAAGCAGCTGCATACCCAGGCAAATTCCCAATACGGGTTGTTTTAATTTAGGAATAACCACATCGAGGCCTTTTTCTTTCAAAAAATGCATGGCGTTTGCTGCCTGGCCAACTCCGGGTAAAATAATTTTATCTGCAGAACAGATCTCGTCCTTGTTATCTGTAACCAACGCGTTTATACCAATTCGTTCAAGAGCAAACAACACCGAGTATATATTTCCGGAATTATAATTTATGATCACTGTTTTCATTTAAAGTGTGCCTTTTGTTGAGGGTAAATTCATATTATTTAAATTTCTTTTAATCGCCGGTTTAATGCTTTTCGCAAAGGCTTTAAAAATGGCTTCAATTTTATGATGTTCATTCTTACCTTCTGCTTTAATATTTAAGTTACATTTCGCCCCATCGCTAAACGATTTAAAAAAGTGAAAGAACATTTCAGTAGGCATTTCACCTATTTTTTCTCTCTTAAAGTCGGCATTCCAAACCAGCCAGCTACGGCCACCCAGATCCAGGGCCACCTGCGCCAGGCAATCGTCCATTGGCAAACAAAAGCCATAACGTTCTAGCCCCATTTTGTTGCCCAGCGCCAGCAAAAATGTTTCACCTAAAGCAATGCCAACATCTTCGATTGTGTGGTGCTCGTCAACATGCAGATCGCCTTTTGCAGTTATAACAAGATCAATGCCGGCGTGTTTTGCAATTTGTTCTAACATATGATCAAAAAAAGAAATGCCTGTTAAAATTGAAGACGCACCGTTTCCATCAAGATTTAAAATAATGTCAACGGCTGTTTCATTTGTTTTTCTTGTATAGCTAAACTTTCTTTCGGGCAATTTTAAAAATTCATAAATATCCTGCCAGCTACTGCACGGCGCAGTAACACTATTTTTTGGAAGCGGGAAATTATTGTTCTTAATAAAAATGGATTTTGAGCCCAGGTTATTCGCCAATTCAATATCGGTTGGGCGATCGCCAATCACATATGAGTTTACCAGATCATAATTACCTTTTAAATATTTTGTGAGCATGCCTGTGTTTGGTTTGCGGGTAACTGCTTTTTCGTTTTCAAACGTTTTGTCGATGCATATTTCTGAAAAGATAATTCCTTCGGCCGCCAATGCTTTAATAATAAAATTTTGTACCGGCCAAAATGTATCTTCAGGGAAAGAGGAAGATCCTAATCCATCCTGGTTAGTAACCATTACTAATTCAAATTCAAACTCTTTAGCGATCTTTCCAAGAAATGTGAATACGCCGGGCACAAATTCAAGTTTTTCAAAACTATCCACCTGAAAATCGGAGGGTTCTTTAATAAGCGTGCCATCGCGATCTATAAATAATATTTTTTTCATGATTTATATTTTTTTAATGTCTTTAATAAGAGCGCATTTTCTACTGCAGTGCCAATGGTAATTCTTAAGCAATCGTGGCATAATTCAAGGCCGCTTCTGTTACGTACAATAATTTTATTTTCTTTCAGGTATGAGTATATAGCCAGGGCATTTACCGTTTTTACAAGTAAAAAATTTGCTTCGCTGGGATATACTTTCAAGATGATCGGCAATTTTGAAAGCTCGACACTTAATTTATTTCTTTCATAAATAATAGATCTTACCCAATCATTAATCCAAGAGATATTAGCTAATGCTTCTAATGCTAATTTTTGAGAAGCGGTATTGATATTGTATGGCGGTTTTATTTTATTAAACAACGTAATTATTTCGTGTGAAGCAAAGGCAAGGCCAATTCGTAAGCCCGCCAGGGCCCATGCTTTTGATAAGGTTTGAAGGATGACGAGATTTGGATAATTTTTTAATTCGGGAAGTAAGCTCGCGTATGAAGCAAAATCGATATAGGCTTCGTCGATTACCACAATACCGGTAAATCTTTCGAGAACCATTTTAATATCCTGCCATTTAACACCATTTCCGGTTGGATTATTTGGACAACAAATAAAAATTAATTTGGTGTTACTGTTAATCGTCGATAAAATTGTTTCTGTATCTAATTGAAAATTTTCTTTGGTGAGAAAAACTTTTTTTATGAGAATGTCGTTTAAGTTTGCCGATACTTCATACATGCCGTAGGTTGGCGGACAAATAATAACATTATCTTTTGCCGGCGAACAAAACGCGCGAAACAAAAGGTCAATCGGTTCGTCGCTACCATTGCCAATAAAAATATTATTAACAGGCAACCCTTTGAGCTGCGCGATCTTCTGTTTTAGATCAGTTTGCAACGGGTCGGGATAGCGATGAAAATTTTCGCTACCCTGAATCGAAGAGGCAAAACTGTTTTCATTGGCATCTAAAAAGAAGCCTTCGATGCCAGTGTATTCATTTCTTGCTGAAGAATAGGCAGCCATTTTTTTGATGTTATCTCGTAACAGATTGTTAATGTTAAAATCCATAATTATTTTTTTAGTCTAATTGTAACAGCATTTTTATGCGCAAAAAGGTTTTCTGATTCTGCCATTAATTCTATAGCAGGGCCAATAGTGTAAAGCCCTTTTTTTGTTAGTTTTTGAAACGTTATCTTTTTTAAAAAGCTATCAAGCGATACTCCACTATATGCTTTTGCATATCCATTTGTAGGAAGCGTATGGTTAGTGCCGGAAGCATAGTCACCTGCACTTTCGCAGGAGAAATTTCCCAAAAAAACCGAACCCGCATTTGTTATCTGTTCAGAGATTTTATTTGCTTTTTTAGAGGCAATGATCAAATGTTCGGGTGCATAATCATTTACAAGTTCTAATGCTTGTAAATTATTTTTCATCAGAAATGCCTTACTATTTTTGAGGGATGCATTGGCAATGTTTTTTCTGGGCAGATTTTTGAGCTGTTTTTTTAGTTCTGATCGCACTGCAGTAATTACAGTTATGCTGGTTGAAATTAAAATTACCTGCGAATCTTCTCCGTGTTCTGCCTGCGACAAAAGATCAGCCGCAACAAATGCAGGTACACATGTTTCGTCGGCAAGGATCGCTAATTCTGATGGCCCGGCAGGCATATCAATAGCCGTTCCGTTTTTATCTATCAATTGTTTGGCGCAGGTTACATATTGGTTTCCGGGACCGAAGATCTTATATACTTTTGGAATGGATCGTGTACCGTAAGCCATTGCTGCAATTGCCTGCACGCCCCCAACTTTAAATATTTTGGTGATGCCAACTAATTTAGCAGCATACAAAATTGCCGAATCAATGGTTCCGTCTCTGCCGGGAGGTGTACATAAAATAATTTCTTTGCAACCTGCCAATTTTGCCGGAACGCCTAACATTAAAACCGTTGAGAAGAGCGGGGCAGAGCCGCCGGGAATATAAAGTCCAACTTTTTCAATACCTATCGATCTTCGCCAGCAATATACGCCCAAGCTGGTTTCAACTATTTTAAATTCTTCTTTTTGAGAAGTATGAAATAGCCTGATATTTTTTTTAGCTAATTGAATAGCTTTTTTTAAGTCAGAGCCACACAATTTAGCAGCTTCATTAATTTCTTTTTCAGAAACTAAAAGATTTTCTATTTCAACTTTATCGAATTGAGCTGTATATTTTTTTACGGCACTATCGCCGTTTTGCTTTACATTCAGAAGAATTGAATTTACTTTTTTTTCAAGCAGTTCGATATTAATAGCCGGCCGTTGTAGTAATCGGCCCCAATCTTTTTTGTTTGGATATTTTATGGTTTTCATACGATCATTTTTTCTATTGGCACAACTATAATTCCTTGCGCCCCGTTACTTTTTAATTTTTCTATTATTTCCCAAAATTGATCTTCCTTTACAACTGAATGAACCGAACTCCAGCCTTTTTCTGCCAACGGTAAAACTGTAGGGCTTTTCATACCCGGAAGTATTTTGCAAATAGTTTCTATTTTATAGTTGGGTGCATTTAGCAGGATGTATTTATTGTTCTTTGACTGACGAACCGCATTTATCCTTAACAATAATTTGTTTAAAATTGATTGCTTTTCTCTTTTTAATTGTTTGTTTGCGATTAAGAGCGCTTCCGAATTTAAAACAACATCTACTTCTTTTAATCCGTTTGTAAAAAGTGTACTGCCGGAACTTACGAGATCGCAAATGGCATCGGCCAAACCAATACCCGGCGCTATTTCTACAGAACCGCTGATCTCTTGTATTTCGGCTTCAATTTTATTTTTTTGTAAATAATTAGAAAGAATGGTAGGATAGGAAGTGGCAAAGCGTTTTCCGTTAAAATCTTTTAAGGAAGAAAAGCGCTGTTCTTTGGGAATAGCTATAGATAAACGACATTTACCAAAACCAAGTTTATCTATAAACGTTAGATTTTTATTTTTTTCGAGTAACACATTTTCTCCAACAATGCCTATATCTGCAACACCATCTTCTACATATTGCGGAATATCATCATCTCTGAGAAAGAAGACTTCCAGGGGAAAATTAAAGGCTTCGGCTTTTAATTTATTTAGTCCATTGTCAAATTCTATCCCGCATTCTTTTAACAATTTAAGGGAGCCTTCACTCAGCCTGCCGGATTTTTGTATTGCTATTTTTAGTTTTGTTTGCATGTTTAAGGTTAAATTTTTGGAAATAAAAAAGGCTTACCGCATTGGTAAGCCTTATATAGATTAGTTTAGTAATTCTCGTTCTAAAACACAATACAATCATAGCTTACCTGGTGTAAGTTATGGTGATGATGTATTTGTGTAAAATTTTTCACTGGCGCAAATTAAAATAATAATTTTTGAACTACCAAATATATTTAAATAATTGTTCCGGCAGCTACCGTGTTATTTGTGTTTTCATTTATCAGAATAAAAGCGCCTGACGCCCTGTTTTCGGCATAAGTGTCAAAGCTAACAGGTTCGGCAGTTTTTACTAAAACCTTGCAGATGTCGTTTAATTTTAACGAACCATCGTTTTGAGTTTCTTTAAAAGAATGAATATCAATTTTACTGATCACTTCTTTGATGATTGCTTTTGTGCGAAAACTATTTTGCTGCAATAGAATTTTTTGCCCGGGAATGAACTCTTTATTATCCATCCAGCAAATTGTGGCGGTAAGTTCTTTTTCGGTTTTTGGTAAGTGATCAAACGGCACTATATAATTTCCACGACTAATATCTACATCATCTTTTAAATGCAATATAGCCGGCTGGCCCGCGAAAGCAATATCAACTTCTTTTTGATCAACTTCTATTTTTTCTATCTCCGATCCTATACCCGAAGGCAAAACAACAACCTGCTGGCCTTTTTTATATGAACCGCTGGTTATTTTTCCGGCAAAGCCGCGATAATCATGCAATTCGTTTGTTTGAGGGCGGATCACATACTGAACCTGGAAACGTGGACATGCAGATTTATTTGTTTCGGTGATCTGAACCGTTTCTAAAAATTCTAAAAGTGCCGGACCTTTATACCAATTCATATTTTTTGATCTCTTCACTACATTATCTCCTGCCAAAGCGCTTGCCGGAATAAAAGAAATAGTTTGTAAGTTTAACTGCTCCGCGAAGACTAAATAATCTGTTTCTATTTTTTTGTAATGACTTTCTGAATAATTTACAAGATCCATTTTGTTGATGCAAACCAATACATGAGGAATACCTAAAATTGCTGAAAGAATGGAATGGCGTTTTGTTTGATCGGTAATTCCATTCCTGGCGTCTATTAAAATGATAGCCAAGTTGGCATTTGAAGCGCCGGTAAACATATTTCTTGTATATTGAATGTGCCCAGGGGTATCGGCAATTATAAATTTACGTTTATTTGTTGTAAAATATTTATAAGCAACATCGATCGTAATTCCCTGCTCGCGCTCGGCACGCAAGCCATCAGTTAACAGAGCGAGATCAATTTCGGAGTTTGCCCCCGTTGTTTTGCTTTGACGGGTTAGAGTTTCAATAATATCTGTTGATACAGAATTACTGTCGTATAATAAACGCCCGATGAGTGTGCTCTTGCCATCGTCTACATTTCCTGCTGTGAAGAATCTTAATAGTTCCATGTATTTAATTATGAGTTATAAATTATGATTTATGAATTAATTGCAATTATTTTTTCGTGACTTGTTTTTGTTTTATAGTTAGAATTGAACTGCGGATCATTTTTAATAGCTCCGTTGCGTGAAATTGAAGGTCTTCAAATAGGGTTTGATCGATATAACTCGTTTCTTTTAAGAGCTCTAACCAATAAATGGTTTCATCACATTCTTTTTGGGCAATACTTAATTTATGAATAAAATCCGCTTTACTTTCGGCATTCTGGGCTTCTCTGATTAAGGCTCCCACTGCGGTTTCGCTTCGCAATAGCTGTTTGCTTAGAACATATTCTCTTTTAATTTCAATAAGAATTTTATTTGTATTTATAATTTTTACTGCAAACGCAAATGATTTGGTTATAAAAATGTTTTGTTCTTTCATAGTAAATTTATTCTATTTATAATTCATCAATCATAATTTATATTTTAGAAATAGCCTCCTTTTTTTCTGTCCTCCATCGCCGCTTCGCTTACGCGGTCATCCATTCTTGTTGCACCACGTTCGCTGATCTTCGCTTCTTTTATTTCGTTAATGATATCATCGATTTTATAGGCTTCGCTTTCAATTGCCGCGGTGCAGGTCATGTCACCAACTGTTCTGTACCGTACTTTTTTTGTAACAATGGTGTCGGTGGTATCTGTAAAAATAAATTCATTTGTACACATTAATTGTCCTTGTTCTGTTACCACACATTCACGCTCGTGTGTAAAATAAATAGAAGGCAATTCTATTTTCTCACGTTTTATATAATTCCAAACATCTAATTCTGTCCAGTTGCTGATCGGAAATACACGTACGTTCTCGCCTTTATTTATTTTGCCGTTATAGATGTTCCAAAGTTCGGGACGTTGCATTTTAGGATCCCATTGTCCGAATTCGTCGCGCACCGAAAAGATCCTTTCTTTGGCGCGAGCCTTTTCTTCATCACGGCGGGCGCCACCAATGCATGCGTCAAATTCAAATTCCTCTATTACATCCAACAATGTGTAAGTTTGCAAACCGTTACGGCTTGGAAATTTTCCCTTTGCATCCTGCAGTTTTTTTATTTTAATGGTATCCTCTACCTTTCTTACAATCAATTGCTCACCTATCTTTTCTGCAAGATCATCCCTGAATTTTAAAGCTTCAGGAAAATTATGCCCGGTATCCACGTGCACCAACGGAAAAGGAAATTTACCCGGCCGAAAAGCTTTTAAAGCTAAGTGTACCAGGCAAATGCTGTCTTTACCGCCGCTAAACAGTAATGCAGGGCGATCGAACTGGCCGGCTACTTCGCGCAGAATATAAACGGCCTCTGCCTCTAGTTCGTCTAAATAATCTAGTTTTTTACTCATTGTTTTATTTTAAATCGTTTTTCTTTTATCATTAATCAATTGTGACTATGTAGCCCGCATTCTTTTTTATCATTTTGTTCCCACCACCATCTACCGGCCCTAAAATCTTCTCCTTCTTTTATTGCACGCGTGCAAGGAGCGCAGCCAATGCTTACAAAACCTTTGTCGTGTAAGGTATTGTAGGGTATGTTGTGTTTAAAAATATAATTTTTAACTTCTTCCATTGTCCAGTCAATAAGCGGATGATATTTTATGATCTGGTTGCTTTCATCCCATTCAAGTGCAGGCATATTTTTTCGGTTACCCGATTGTTGAGCACGGATACCTGTGACCCAGATCCGGTTACCTTTTAAAGCACGTTGCAACGGTTCCACTTTTCTAATATAGCAGCATTCTTTCCTGTTTTCGGCGGAGCTATAAAAGCTGTTTGGTCCTTTTTCTGAAACTAATTTTTCTATTAAGGAAGTTTGAGGATAAAATGTTTTAATTGGCTTTTTGTAGCGTTGTAATGTACTTTCAAAAACAGAATAGGTCTCGGAAAATAGGCGGCCCGTATCTAACGTAAAAACTTCGATGGGCAAATTGTTCGAAAAAATAAAATGAGAGATCACCTGGTCTTCATAGCCCAGGCTTGTTGAGAAAACAATTTTTCCGGAAAAGATCTCTGCAAGTATTCTCAAAGATTTTTCGGGAGACTGATCTTTTAGTAAGGTCTCTATTTTATTTATATGTGTAAGTGCTTCTTCTGACATGATCGCTTCTTTTTTAATTTAATGCTTGTAAAATATCATTTAAAATATCTTCTTTGTTTTCAAGGCCAATAGAAATGCGAATTAAGCCAGGGGTTATACCAACGGTTTGCCTTTCTTCTTCTGATAATTTGCAATGTGTGGAGGAAGCAGGATGTGTTACGATCGTTCGTGCATCGCCAAGATTGGGGGAAATCTTTATCATTTGTAATTTATCAAGAAATTTTTTTGCAGCCTTATAGCCTCCTTTAACAGTTATTGTAATAATACCTCCTCCCGCTTTCATTTGTTTTTTTGCGATCGCATAATTTGGATGTGACGGTAAAAAAGGATAGGACACATTTTCTAATTTTGAATTTCCTTCCAAAGCTTT
Source organism: Bacteroidia bacterium (assembly GCA_044226875.1). Taxonomy (GTDB): domain Bacteria; phylum Bacteroidota; class Bacteroidia; order B-17B0; family Aurantibacillaceae; genus Aurantibacillus. Next base: position 588,413 of record JBGAGD010000001.1, on the reverse strand, counting down.
TGCAACGTGTAAAGCATTTTCGCAATGGCGATCCATTCTTAAAGCCAGGGTTTCTAAACTCTTGCTTAAGTTCCAGGCGTTGAAAGGGCTTAATGACGGGCCTGTTAACCTTCCAAATAAATAAATTTCGTTTATAAGTTCTTTTTTGCCAACCGTTACTCCGCCTAATATGCGCCCTTGTCCATCCATGTATTTAGTTGCTGAATGAACAACAAGATCTGCGCCATATTTAACCGGTTGTTGTAAGTAGGGTGTGGCAAAACAGTTGTCTACAATAAAAAGTAAATTATGCTTCTTTGCAATATTGTTCACCACTTCAAGATCGATCAATTCGATGGCTGGATTGGTTGGAGTTTCCAGATAAATAAAACGTGTTTCGGGTTTAATCAGTTTTTCAATTTCGGAAACGGCGTTTGTATTGAAATAAGAATGTGTAATGTTTAATTTAGGAAAATACTTTGTAAATATTGCGTGTGTTGCACCAAATACCGACGAGCAGGAAATAATGTGATCGCCCGATTTTAGCAAGGCCATAAAGGTGGTATAGATAGCTGCCATGCCTGAAGCAAATGCAACTCCGGCCTCTGCTTTTTCTAACAAACAAACTTTATTTACAAACTCGTTTACGTTTGGATTAGTATAACGTGAATAAATAAAATCTTCAGATTCATCGTTAAAGGCCGCGCGCATTTCTTCAGCGGTATCAAAAATAAAACTTGATGTTAGATACAAAGGTGCGGAATGCTCATTATTCTGGCTACGTTCCATTTGCGCTCTTATGGCCTGTGTTTCGAAATTTTTATTTTCCATTTTAGTTTACAGTTACTTTATAATTAATTTTTGCGGTGGGCTCTAAGGTTTTTGAAACCGAGCAGTATTTTTCAAGCGATAATTGTACAGCGCGCTCTGCTTTATCTTTATCTACTTTGCCTCTAATTTTAAAATGCAGGGTAATGTTCCTGAATAAAGAGTAGTCGGCAATTTTTTCACGCTCGCCATCCACTTCAATTTCAAAAGATTCGATTTCCTGTTTTTGTTTTTTCAGGATCAGGATCACGTCAATGGCGCTGCAGCCGCCAACGGCGGATAACAATAATTGCATTGGACGCATACCTTTTCCGTGCCCGCCAATATCAGGTGAGCCATCCATTAATAAAGAATTACCATCGTCGTTGATAGCTTCCATATTAAAATCGTGATCTATTCTTTTTATATTTATTTTCATATTTAAAAATAATTAGTTTAAAAGGCATTTACACCGTTCACGGTGGTATATTTCATAGTATATTTAATCCCCGGGTTAATATATTTGTATGCACTATGCGCCATTAATGAGGCTTCATGAAAGCCACATAAGATCAATTTTAGTTTATTTTTATAAGTATTAATGTCGCCAATGGCATAAATGCCTTCAATATTAGTTGAGTAATCATCCGTAGTTACTTCAATAGCATTTTTATCAATGTTCAATCCCCATTTTTCGATTGGCCCTAATTTAGGGCTTAAGCCGAATAGAGGTATTAGGTGATCGGTAGTTACAAGGGTTTGCTTTTTGGTTTTTGTGTTTGTAAAAGCAACACCATTTAATTTTCCGTTACCATTTACATAATTTAAATTGCTGTTAAGGTGCAGTTTTATTTTTCCTTCTTCGGCTAATTTAAAAACTTTGTTCACACTATCCGGCGCACCGCGAAAAGATTCGCTGCGATGAACCAACGTTAATTCTGAACATACTTCGCTTAAAAAAATGGTCCAGTCTAACGCGCTATCGCCACCGCCGGCAATTACCATTTTTTGGTTACGATATTTTTCGGGATCAAGGATCATGTAATTAATTCCCTTTCCGTTCTCAAATTTTTCAAGACCTTCTACTTCGGGTTTGCGCGGTTCAAAACAACCAAGGCCGCCCGCAATTACTACAACCTTTGATTGAATTTGTGTTCCTAGATTAGTTGTGAGTAAAAAGTCTTTTTCACCACGTTTTTCAAGGCTTTCAACCCGCTCACCCAATGTATAACCAGGATTAAAGGGTTCTGCCTGTTTCACTAAATTATCTACCAATTCCTGCGCCAGTATACTTGGAAACCCCGGAATATCATAAATAGGTTTTTTAGGGTAGATCTCAGAAAGCTGACCGCCAACCTGCGGCAAATAATCGATTAAATGGCAGCGCATTTTTAAAAGCCCCGCTTCAAAAATGGCAAATAATGCTACTGGTCCTGCGCCTACAATGGCTATATCTGTTGTTATCATATTTGTTTTAAAAAAATAATCGTTTTAAACTTGAAATTATCACTACTAATCCAACCAAGAGCATAATAGACCTTACAGGAATTTTATTGGCAAGATAAGCTGCAATAGGCGCTGCAATAACCCCGCCTATAATTAAACCAATAATTATTGTCCAATGTGTTAGCCCAATAATTGTTATGAAAGTTAAGGAACTGGCGAGCGTAATAAAAAACTCTGCCAGGTTTACCGAACCAATAGTATAACGAGGATTTCTTCCTCTTGCGATCAACGTGGATGCTACGATCGGTCCCCATCCGCCGCCGCCAATAGAATCTAAAAAACCACCCACCAACGCTAACGGGAAAATACGTTTTATTTTTTGACGTAACTTATCTTTGTTAAGTGCTTTAAAAATTATGATCAAGCCAAGGATCAATGTATACGATGATACAATTGGCTTGATCAAATAGTTATAATTCTCAAATGAAGACAAAACATAAGCGCCTAAAATTGCACCCAATACTCCTGGAATTAATAAGCTGCGAAATAATTTTGTATTTACATTACCAAATTTTAAATGCATTAATCCAGAAACACCGCTTGTAAAAACCTCGGAGGCATGTACACTGGCACTTGAAGCCGCCGGTGAAATGCCAAACGACAATAAAAAACTTGTGGCTGTAACGCCATAGGCCATGCCCAGGGCACCATCTATCATTTGCGCTGTGAAACCGGCAAGCATATATAATAGTATGGAAGCATCAATATTCTGCGCAAAATAATACGCATATCCTCCAAGTGTATCCGGTGGTAAAAAGTATCCTATAAGGTAGCCTGAAATGATCAAGGTTGGCGCAATAAAACTATATGCCCATAAGCGCTGTTTGCTTACTAGAGGTTTTTTCTTTATACCTTCTTTAGAAAGCACTGCGGTGATCTCGTTAAGTTGTTTTACTTTTTCCGAAAAATCACCACTTAAATGCGCGCGCACTTTTGAGAGATTTTCGATAGATTCATTGATCTCGTTCGGAAAAGAGTCTTCCAATGTTTCCCGGATGCGTTTGGCAACGGTTGGTGACTTGCCATTGGTTGAAACCGCTATTTTTACATTTCCTTTCTGTACGATAGAGCCCAGGTAAAAATCGCATTGCTCGGGTGTATCAGCTACGTTGGTTAAAATATTTCTTTTCTGTGCCTCTTGTTTTATCAGGACACTTGTTTCCTTGTTATTTACGGCAGCAATTACAAGATCAACGTTCTCAAGATCCAAAACGTTAAATACCCGCTCTTTAATCGTAAGGTTATTGTTAACCGAACTTAGTTTATTTATTTCGGCATTAACACGCGTTGCAACCAAAGTAATTTGTGTGTCCGGGCTATTGTTTAAAATGGCGGTTACTTTTTCAAGACCAACTTTCCCTCCGCCAACAATAAGCACACGAAAATTTTCTAATTTTAGAAACACCGGAAACAGGTTGTTTTTTATTTCTGTTTTCATAAAGAAAGCGTGTGAAAAAGATTAAAACGAATGACCTCGGTACTTAAAAATGTAGAGCCCGAAGGTAGTTGCTGCCAAATATGCATATATTGCAGTTGGAATGTGATCTTTTTGTTTAACTCTAAATTCAAACCAACATACGACCTGTTTTGATCGAAATAATTATAAGTGATGTTTTTGCCCGCGTTTATCATTAATTCATCTCCGAATAAAAGAATAAGGTTCTTTCCATTCTCATGTTTTGTTAAAGGGTATTTAATGTCTAATTTGTAACGCACACGATAATTAAAAACATAATAATTGATAGGATCATTGGCTTTTACCAATTGATTGAACCTTTCTTCCAAACGTAAACGATGCGATATTTTAAAATTGCCAAGTCGGTCGTGAACTGCCAATTCCTGCCATGGACGGTGTTCTGAACGAGTTTTGGTATTTGTAATGAAATACCGGAAATGTGCGATCCCCCCTGTAAGTGTTACTTTATCGGTAAAATTATAGGAAAGACCACTTCTGATAAGCGCTTGTGAGAAGTCCTGATACCAATCTTTAGTACGTAATTGTAGATCGCTGTTTAAGCTCCATTTTGATGAAAGAACAAAAGAATTATAATAGCCAAACCACAACATATTATCTTTTTGAACAGTAGGACGGTTTATCTGCGCAAAATTCAAAACCGGAAACCAAATAATATATAATATAAAATGTGTTCTCATTAGTTAAAAAAATATCTTGAGTTGATTCTACTTAACGAAAATTCGCGATGTTGTTTTACCACTTCGCCAATTACTATAACAGCGGGAGCTTTTATATTTTCTTTTTCCGCCACTTTTACAATTGTATCTATAACACCCAAGGCAATTTTCTGATCCGGCAAAGAGCCATTTTGTATAATTGAGACTGCAACATGGCCTTTGTTTTCGTTTTGAAATACTTCTGTAATTTCTTTTAGCCTGGAAAGTCCCATTAAAATAACAATGGTGGCATTTGTTTTTGCAGCCAATAAAATATCCGCAGATAATTTATTTTCTTTGGTAGTTCCGGTAATTACCCAAAAGCTTTCGCTTACACCACGGTGCGTAACAGGAATTCCACTTAATGCCGGAACGCTAATTGAACTTGAGATCCCTGGTACCACATGCGTTTCAATATTAAAGGCGTAGGCATAATCGATTTCTTCCTGGCCACGGCCAAAAACAAAAGGATCTCCGCCTTTTAAACGCACTACATGGCCATGCGTAAATGCAAGATCTATAATAAGCGAATTGATCTGGTCTTGTGTATATGTGTGCAGGTTATTACGCTTTCCTACATAAATTTTTAATGAATTTTCGGGCGCCGCTTTTAAAAGCTCTTTATTTACCAAGGCGTCGTATAAAACAACATCTGCTGTTTTTAGAGCATTTAAGCCTTTAAGGGTTATTAATTCAACATCGCCGGGGCCGGCACCTACTAAGGTTAATTTTGGATTTATAATGTGTGACATATTTTTTTATTTAACTATTTATAATTTGAAATTCCGGTTTTGTTTTTTTAACTGAGTTTGCCGAAAATTCAAATCCAGTTAAATCATTGATTGCGTTTGCCAACAACAACAGCAACAACACGTTTTATCATTATAAATTTGTTCTTTCATTTTACTTTATTGTTTCAATTTCGGTTTCTTTTTTAGACTCCGCTCTCAATTTTTTTACTTCATTCATAAATTTAACTGCTTGCGTAAAATAGCTTTCAGCGAAAAATTCAGTTGCTTCGTGTTTGTTTATTTGTAGAATTAATTCTTTAAAGGTACTATCGTAGCTAAAAGGTTTTTCTGTTTCGAATAATTTATCAAAATCGGCAATAACACCGTGCTGAGTATTAACGTGAACAGATCTATCCAACAATAAAGCTTTAGCTGCATTGATAAAGGCCGCATATGAATAATAAATACTATCACCAAAACTCTTATTTTCGAAAGCGTCGGCTGCAAAGGCTAATTTCTCTTCTGCCTCTAAAAACAGCGTTGAAACAAGGTCGATGACCACACCTGCGCATTCGCCAACGCCAATGGCAGTAGCAAATTTTTTATCCTGGCCCCAATCGATGTAATCGCTGTTTTTTAAAGTTGAAGTATCTGCTAAAGGCTTTAATAGCTGATAAAAATATTCTTTACCTTTTTTATCATAATAAGAATTAAAATATTCTCCCTCTACCGCATTTTTTTCGAAATCATTAAATAAAAAGCGTAATACATCCGGTCCGCGTTTACTGGCAACTTTAATTACTTTGTCGGAGATCCTTCCTTTGCCATTTCCCAAAGTGCCCCCACCCAACAATACCTGTAGGGCAGGAACAACCGTGGTACCAACTTTAAAAGAACTGCCGTGAAAACCTATTTGCGCCAGGCCGTGTTGGCCGCATGAATTCATACACCCGCTAATTTTAATTTTTATATCGTGATTATAGATAAGATCAGGAAATTCATTATAAATAACATCTTCTAAAGCAACAGAAATATGTGTACTATTAGAGATCGCCAAATTACAGGTATCTGTACCCGGGCAGGCGGTGATATCGGCTACGGAATCAAAACCTGGCGTTGCTAAATCGAGTTTATCTAATTCAGAAAATAGAAAAGGCAATTCTTCACTCGCTACATTTCTTAATAAAAAGCCCTGGTTAATTGTAATGCGTATATCCTCTATATCAGCATATTTTTTTATCACTTCGATAAATGCCCTAGCTTTTTCACTTGAAATATTACCTAATTGAATTTTTACATACACACCAAAAAGATCTTTTTGTTTCTGCCTGAAAATGTTAGTACTAAACCATTTTGTATATTTTATTTCATTTACCAGTGGCTTCTCTTTTAATAAAAAAGAACGAAATGTAGTAGAAGGGCTTGTATTAATAGTGTCTATTTTAAATTCTTTCACTAATACGGCTTTTTCTTCTTCAGATGTCAGCTCAATAAAAGCGGCCAGGCCAATTTTATTGATCAGATATTTTAAACGTGCTTTATGGCGGCTGGCGCGTTCACCATGCCTGTCAAACACGCGTAACGATGCTTCTACAAAAGGGATCAGTTTATTTTCGTGTAAAAACTCAAAAGCTGTTTGCGCTAAAAAAGGTTGAGCGCCTAAACCACCACCAATTAAAACTTTAAAGCCTTTTTGCCCATTCTCGATCTTTGGAATAAAACCAAGATCGTGTATATATGTAAAAGCCGTATCTTTTTCATTATTTGAAAAAGCAATTTTTATTTTACGCCCCAGTTCCTGGCAAAAAGGTTTACGCAGGAAGTACGAGAACAATGCATGAGCATAAGGCGAGACGTCAAACAGTTCGTTAGGATCTATGCCTGCTTCGGGCGAAGCTGTAATATTTCTAACGGTATTACCGCAGGCCTCGCGAAGGGTAATATCATCCTGTTCTAACTTTGCCCAAAGTTCAGGCGTTCTGTCTAAACTTACGTGATGAATTTGTATATCCTGTCTTGTAGTTAAATGTAAATTCCCGTTAGAATATTCATCACTTATATCAGCAATACGCAATAATTGTTTCACGCTTAGTTTGCCAAACGGTAATTTGATCCGGATCATTTGCACGCCTTGCTGACGCTGGCCATAAACACCCCGCGCTAAACGAAGACTGCGAAATTTTTCGTCATGAATTTTACCTTCTTTAAAATCACGGATCTTTTTATCAAGATCAATGATGTCTTTTTCGATCAAAACCTTTGAAGCCGACTGTATATATTCTAATTCTGTTCTAAAACTTTGCATGATTACTTTGTGGCATTGTATAAATGATACCAATCTTCATTTGTTAATTTAATAGCGAAAGCGGTTGCTGCATTTTTAATTCGTTTTTTATCCGGGCTGCCAATTATTGGTAATGCGCCCAATTTGTGCAACCAGGCAACAGCCGCTTGTTCAATATTGATATTGTATTTTTTCGAAACTTCAGTTAATGCTTTTCTTACTTTAACGGCTTTAGTATCTTTCCCATTCAAGATCCTTCCGCCAGCCAAAGGCGCATATGCCATTGGCTTGCTATATTGCTCCTTTATAAAGTCCAGGCGGCCGTCGTTAATTGCACTGGTTTGCAATAAACTCAATTCAAGATGATTTGTGATGATGGGTTGTGGTAAATGCGACGCCAATAAACGATGCTGGAACACATTAAAATTGGACACACCAATAAATTTTATTTTACCATTTAATAGTAGTTTCGTTAATGCGGAAGCAGTTTCTTCAACATTATACAAAGGATCATAATGCTCTAATAAAAAAATATCAATATAATCTGTTTTTAATCTTTTTAAAGAATCGTTTACGCTTTTGGTAATATGCTCAGGACTTAGATCAAAATAAGTTCCTTTTTTAGTTTTACCTGAAAAATTACGGATGCCGGCTTTGGTGGATATGATCACATCTTCGCGATTGATCGACCCCGATGATATTGCTTTACCAAAAAGTTCTTCAATTTTTCCTTCTGAATAATGATCGCTATGATCAAAAGTATTTACTCCTAATTCAAGATTATAATTAACAATTTCTTCTATCTTCTTTTGATTGGCCAAAATGGGTGTACTGTACCTCCAAAAGCTATAAATAGCTGCTGAAACCTCCGGACCCGATTCGCTTATATATATCTTTTCCATAGTTTTATTTTTTGTATCGCTTTCAACGTGGTTGAGAAGGCGCCATGTGTATTAAATATTTGGTTGGGGCGTTATTCTTAAATACGGTTTTATTTCTTTAAATCCTTTTGGAAATTTTGCAGGAATATCTTCTGTTTTTATTGCCGGTATCACTACCACATCTTCGCCTTGTTTCCAATTAGCAGGTGTTGCTACACTAAAATCGGCAGTCAATTGCAAAGAATCTATTACGCGTAATATCTCATCAAAATTTCTGCCGGTTGAGGCGGGATAGGTAATTAATAATTTAACTTTTTTGGCAGGATCGATGATCACAACTGACCTAACGGTAAATTTATCCGACGCATTTGGATGTACAAAGCCATATAACTTTGATACTTCAAAAACGGGATCGGCAATTATCGGATAATTTACTTTTGTGTTTTGAGTTTCGTTAATATCATTGATCCATTTTAAATGAGACTCCACAGGATCAACACTTAAAGCTATTACTTTTACATTGCGTTTATCGAATTCATTTTTTAATTTGGCAACGGTTCCTAGCTCTGTTGTACAAACAGGTGTAAAATCGGCCGGATGAGAAAACAATATTCCCCAGCTGTTGCCTAAAAATTCGTAAAAATTTATTTTTCCTTCGCTTGATTCTGCTGCAAAATCCGGCGCGTTATCTCCTAATCTGATTGACATAATTTAATTTTTTTAATTATTGACCAATTGTTTTTCTTTATTTAATATTGAGGTTACTTTTTTTGTTGTCAAGCTAACGGTATCACTTACCAATGAAATGAACAGGTTATTTTTTAGAATATAATCCCTGTTCTTTAACAGAGTTTGCAGGTTTACTTTTCCGATAATGTAATTATAATCGCTGCCTGTATATTTTTCGGTGATCTCAGCAAACTCAAATTTATCAAGGTCGGTGATTGAATTATAGCGGAAGTAAATATTTACCACTACATCGTTTGTAAAGTTGGAAGCGTGTTTTTGTACGTGTTTTTTGTATTCATATTTATAACCGTGCGATAGCGCCGAAATGTCTGATAAAACAGCTGCACCCGTTGGGTAGCTACCCGCACCTTTACCTTGCAAAAATTGCTCGCCAGAAAATTTGCCTTCTACAATAACGCCGTTAAATTCATTTTCTACATTAAATAACTGATTGGTTTCTTTTACAAAACGAGGCGCTACCAAAACGCTTACTTTATCGCCTTCTAATCTTTGAATGACAGGAGTTAACTTTATTTTATATCCTTTTTCTGAAGCATATCTTATATCGTTATTGTGTAATGATGTGATCCCGATATTTAACACTTCTTCCGGTTTTATGATCAAACCAAAAGCATGAAGTGCTATGATCACTGCTTTATATTTTGGGTCAAAACCTTCTACATCGCTTGTTGGATCTGTTTCGGCAAAACCCTGTTCCTGTGCTTGTTTTAGAGCCGTAGCGTATGATAATTTTTCGTTAATGGTTTTTGACAGAATATAATTGGTAGTGCCATTAAATATTCCCGAAACTTTTTCCAACTCTTCGTTATCAAAATATTCTTCCAGTGTTCTGATAATTGGGATGCTTCCACCTGCCGATGCTTCATACAATAACGAGACATTATTTTCTTGTTGTAATTTGTAAAGCTCATTTAAATGTAGGGCCAATAATTTTTTGTTGGCGGTTACTACGTGCTTCCCTTTTTTTAAAGCCTCGCTTACAATGTTAAAAGCTTCCTCTGCATCATCAATCAACTCAACTATCACGTCAATTTCCGGGTTATTTAAAATTTCCCATTTATCAAAAGTGATAAGTTCTTTAGATACTGAGCGTTCCTTGTTTTTGTCTTTTACTGCAATTTTTGCAATATCCGCTTTAAAGCCCGTGCTGTTGTTTAATACATAGTATAGACCCTGGCCAACGCAGCCAAAACCGAATAATCCTATTTTTAATTTTTTTGCCATATTAAATAATTTTTGATTTTTTAATTCTAATGTTTAATATTATTAATTACTGTTTTTTTGTAAATTCAGTTTATCTTTTTTTAATTTCTGTTTTGCATAATAAGTACTGATCACTTTTGTTATTTTTTTTGCCTCTATCAAAAACCCATCGTGTCCAAAAGTTGAATCTATTTCGGCATACTCGCTGTTTTTAATATGCTTTGCTAAAAATTTCTGCTCTGATGGAGGAAATAGAATGTCGGTAGTTAAGCCAATTATCAATGCGTCAGCTTTAATTTGTTTTAACGTTTGTTCTTTTGTCTCAGCCCTGTTGCGGGCTACATTGTGGCTGTCCATCGCATCCAACAGTCTAACATAAGAGTAGGCGTTAAAACGATTCGTTAGTTTTTCGCCCTGGTAGCGTTGATAAGAAGCCGCCGCATAATTAGTAATTTTATTATAGTTCTCATCTTTTTGTGTTTCGTCGTAAGTAGAAAAGCCGCGATAACTTAATAACGCAATGCTTCTTGCCGCTGATAAGCCTTTTTTTGCAGCATCTGTGGTATTTGAATAATAGGTTCTGTCGGCTTTAATAGCCAGGCGTTGCGACTCATTAAAGGCAATACCCCACGGAGAATGTTGCGCATTTGTGGCAATTAAGATCAAATTCTCAACAAGGTCTTTATTTTGTAAAGCCCATTCCTGCGCTATTTGCCCGCCTTGTGAACCTCCAATTAATGTATGTATCTTATCAATTTGTAAGTGATCTTTTAAAAGCTCTAAAGAAGCGGCAATGTCTTTAATTGTTATTTGGGGAAAGTAATTGAACCAGGCTTCTTTTGTTTCGGGATTGATACTTAATGGCCCGGTAGTGCCATAACAAGAACCTAAATTGTTGGCGCAAACAATAAAATGATCGTTAGGATTGAAAAGATCGTTTTCTCCGAATAAACCATTCCACCAGTCAAACACATTGGCATTTGCGGTAAGTGCGTGGCAAACCCAGATCACATTGTTTCGCTCTTTATTTAGTTTACCGTACGTGTGGTAAGCTATTTCAATTCCCGGAAGCGATTGGCCACTTTCTAACGGAAAACGTTTTGTGTATTTAAAAGTTGATAAGCTCATTTTTTCAGTTTGTTTTAGTTATTGAAAATGTTTCCTGAAAAGATGAGTTGTTTCTTTTCTAACGAGGTTAAAAGATTTACATCACTTGCCAATCTCTTTACCTGGGAAGAAAGGAAATTGGGCGGGTAAACACCCCCATGTTGGGCCACGCCAAATTCTGCCTGTAAGGCCAAAAAGTCTTTGTGCGCATCATCGCCGAGTAAATTTTTGCTGTTTAAAGCTTTTGTATTTTTTGAATTATTATTGTTATCCATGATCTCTTTTTTTTAATGATTGTTTAAAATGTAAATTGAAAACGATGTGAAATTTCAAAAATTGAAATACATCAGATTTGCCCTGGTTTTGCCAAGGTTTAATTTTCCAATAAAATTTTTGTGGGAAAATTAGCTTAGCACATGCAGCAACAGCAGCACATACAACAAGCCATCATTAAAAATTGAGAAACAGAATTAAAACTTAATCCTTTTGACTGAGAGTCGCTTTGTTTTTTTGATCTTGTGTGTTTCATTTTTTTCTTTTTTAATTTATTTTTCCCTGTTTTTCATCAGGGTAGGAGTTGGCACCTGTTTTCCAATCCTTACGGACTTTTAGTTGGTTGCCAGTGGGTCATTGAGCCTATTCTCTCGCCACTTCTTAATAAATTAAAACACACATAAGGTGGTTTTAATCTTCGACAAATTTAAGGCAATAATTTTAATACTTCCAAATAAATTTTAAAATAATTTACTTTTTGCAGTATTTATGGGGTATCCCGGCCATTAAATTTCTTCTTAAAAATAGGCATTTTCACATTTTTTTCGATCAATTTATCTTTTTTTGGATTTGCGCCTCTTTAAAATTGGTTACCTTGAAGCGTGAGATTTTTCTTTATGCTTATATTTTTAGTGGCAACTCATTTGGGTTTTTCACAGGTTGATTCTGCTAAAATGGAAGTTGGAATGGCGAGTTTTTATGCGAAAAAATTTGAAGGCCGTAAATGCAGTAGTGGGCAAAGATTTCATCACGATAGTTTAACAGCCGCCCATAAGACTTTAAAGTTCGGAACAAAAGTAAAGGTTACGAATCTTAAAAATGACAGCGCTGTAGTAGTAATTATAAATGATCGTTTGCCAAAAAGATCAAGACGTAAGATAGATCTTACATTGCGTGCTGCCAGGCAATTAAATTTTGTAAAAAACGGATTGGCTAAAGTGCGGATCGAAGTGTTAAAAGATTCGTTACCTTAGGTGTATGAAAAATTACATTTACATTTTGCCTGCTGTATTATTTTTTTCTTGTTCAAACAATAAGACAGAGAGAGCAGAACAAACCAGTCATACAGATACGGTGGCTGTTTCGTCATCCTACAATCATTTTCCATTTAAAGAAACTGAACTGAAAAAAATGGCCTTGCCATTTACTTTTGATACCCTGTTTGTGCAAAAGGTGGATAGCAGCAATAGAATTACTTATCAGCAGGTTCGGGGTCTTGGTGTTAATTTTTTGAAAAGCGAACTCGGCGATGGATTGAGTTATGATTTTAATAATTTCTGCGAAATTGATTCGTTGAAACAAATTGGTAAATATGTTGATTACGTGAATCATTTAGATATTGGCATGACCAAAAGATGTATTGCTTATAAATTAGGCTGGTTGGATATGGGGAATAATAATAAAATATATGTATGGGGAATTGAAGCAAGTAGCTTTGAAGCGTGTCCTTATTTTTCGGGTACTACGATCATAGCTACTTTTTTAAATGCTGAGAAGGAAGTGACACATTTTAAAATAGCTGAAATTTCGGGTGGCGGCGATCCTCCTGCCAGTGGAAATGATCAAATCACAGCTGTAATAAACGCAGACGGAAAAATTAAAATAGAACATATTAGTATTGGAGATGACTCCGATTTGCCCGGAAAAGATGAATCCCTAACAACTATACAATTGAAGACAGATGGAAATAAAATAGTTGTAACGGATACTAAAACCGACGTAAAAAGTAAAGAAGAACAACAGGCACAATAAGTTGATTTTTATCTCGAGCCTATTTACTGTCAGTTCGAATGGATTTTTGAAAAAAATCGTATCGAGAACTATTGCAGGCATCTCGATATGAAAATTTAAGAAAATTTTCTACTCGATGTGACAGTATTAAAAGAGAGCGATTAACTCATCAGCTAATTTTTTCGCATCTATTCCTTTTTCAACCCAATGAATGATAATGCCTTCTTTTTCCATTTTGCGAAACCAGGTCATTTGCCGTTTTGAGAATTGATTAATAGCAGTGCTTAATTGAAGGATGAGTTCTTCTTTAGAGATCTTATTTTGCAAATAATAGGAGAGAAATTTATACTCCAGGCCTAAAAACTGCAAACGTTCATGGCTCATTCCGTTCTTTAAAAGGGTTTCGGCTTCTTCAATAAGGCCATTATCAATACGTTTAAGCAAACGTTCATAGATCAGTTCTTTTCTTTGTGATGTTTCTGTTCTTATGCCAATGTAATATGGGCGGTAAGGTAATTCTGTTTTTATAAGTTCTGTTTCGTTGTTTTTTAAATGGTCGGCAATTTCTATAGCCCGAATGATTCTCTTTTTTGAATTAAGGTCAACTTTGGTCAGCTGATCGTTGTTATAACTGTTTAATTTTTTTTGTAGTTCTTCTTTTGAGAATTGTTCCAGGTTGTTTCGTAATAATTCGTTCTCTTTTATTTGCGTGAACGAAAGGTCTTTTTGTAACGTATCTAAGTACAATCCAGTACCTCCACAAATTATCGGTATTTTTTTTTGAGACGTTATTCTATCAAATGCTATTTTTAATTCCCTTACAAAGTCGGGTAAATAAAATTGCTCGCCGGGCTCAAGAACATCAATTAAATGGTAATTTATTTTTTTGTCCTTAAATTTATATTCTTCAAGATCTTTACCAGTGCCAATATTTAAATGCCTGTATACCTGCCTTGAATCGGCAGAGATGATCTCGCCATTTAAATAGTAAGCAAGCTGGCAAGCCAGGCGGGTTTTGCCACTGGCAGTTGAGCCAAGTATAACAAGACAATTATTTTTCATTTGGCTGGTAGATCATTTTTATATTACCTGCATTTTCAATTTTGTAAAATGATTTTTCATCAAAGTTATCTTCCTTCAATAAACTTCGCTCAAACGTTTTTTTGTTTACAAGAAAAGAGAGTGGAGGAGTTTCGCTGTGCTTTTTAAAACCAGCATTTATAAATGATTCGCCGTTAGAGAATTGCTTATCAACATAGGTCATAATATCTCCCGCTTTTTTTTCATTAAAAAAATGTTTCATTAGTTTTGAAAGGCCGCCGGTTACCGTAATTCCTTCTTCGCAACAAAAGCGAATAAGCTCAAAGGATTGCTTTCCTTCAGGTAAGCGGTTCATTTTACGGCCTTTTGAAAAAGAGGCAACGGCCATAAGTTCGTTTTTATAGAAAAGGCCATAATTATAAGCGCTTGTAGTGGAACCAAAAAAATGGTTTTCGTTCAAAAAATCTTCCGCAACAAGTTTACTTATTTTTTCCACATCACAGTTCCTGGCAAAAATAGTTTGGTTTAAATTAAGCTTGGAGAGAATGATAGGTATTATTTTTTTGTGTTGGGTAACAACGTAATCTATCGGAATGGTTAATTTATTTTCTCTTTTGTTATTACCTAAAAATAATTTTACCGATTTTGTTTTTGATGTAACCGTTAAGATCTCATCTTTATAAGTGCATGTTAAAGCGTGTTTTTCTAATTCTTTAATTAGCGGCGGCAGATATTTTTGAATGTTTTGCAGGTTGTAAATTTATATAAATAAAAAAATCCATCCATTGCACACAATAGATGGATCTTTTAAAATTGAAATAATTTAAACGTTTACAGGTTTAACGGCTTTGGATACACAGGCTGATATTTTTTCCGCCAATGCTTTCATATCTTCTTCCGTCCATTTGTATTTTACCCCAAAAGAAATTAAACGGCCAATAACAGCCTGTGTTTTAGGTAAATTTAATTTGTTATAATCCTGCGAACGTTCCATTACCTCTGCAGGTAATTTTGACACTGTGCTTAAATTTTTTAAATGATCCCATTGATTGATAAAATGGTACATGTTTTTAAACCAGTAATCAAAACCTGCAACTCCTGCAGCATTCATTTCGTCCACTGCGCGTTGAGCCGTTTCGGTATCAGGTAATAAAATATTTAAAAACGTAGCTGAATCGCCGCTTTCATCGCCAAGTTTAGCAAATGAAATATTGCTGTTCTTTGATAAAAGATCCTGCATATATTTTTTGTTTTTGCGGTTCTTTTCTTTTAAAGCGGGAACTTTACGCGTTTGCGCTAAAGCAACAGCTGCGTGTAATTCAGAGATACGATAATTAAAACCCAGGTAAGGATGGTTTTCCATACCGCGTTTTTCGCCAATGTGGTTGTGACCGTGATCGCTGTATACATCAGCCTTTTTATAGGTTTCTTCATCGTTAGTTACCAGCACACCGCCTTCGCCGGCTGTGGCTATCTTAAAAAAGTCAAACGAATAGCTGCCTGCCTTACCAAACAAACCTGTATAAGTGCCTTTATATGATGAAGCGAAGGCCTGGCCGGCATCTTCCACTAAAATAAGATCATGTTTTTTTATAACGGCCATAATGCTATCCATTTCGGCATTGCCACCGCACATATGCACAAGGCAAACGCCTTTTGTTTTTGGAGTAATGGCTTTTTCTATACCTTCTGCGCTCAGGCAAAGGGTTTCATCAATTTCAGCAAACACAGGAATAGCGCCAATAAATAAAACAGCTTCCACACTGGCAATAAATGTAAAAGGCGGCACAATTACCTCGTCGCCGGTACCAATACCGCTGGCAGCAAGGGCTGTGGCAATGGCTGTTGAACCGCTGCTCATGGCATGCGCAAATTTAGCGCCGGTTATTTTCCTTACCTCGGCTTCAAAATCCTTTGCTTTCCAATGGCCATTACGCTGTGCATCGTGTCCATAGCGAAACAATACACCTGTTTCCATTACATCGTTTACTTCTTTACGCTCTTCAGCGCCAAATAATTCTGTTCCTGGCATAATATTTAATTTTATTAAGGTTAAAGGTACGGTTTAAGCCACAGATTTCACAGATAACGCCGATTTTTTTAAAATTTTAAGCTAAAATCGGGGGGTAGGTTTAGTTGCATTAATTGGGAAAATAATAAAAATTATTCTCGGTATCTACAATTCCAAAGTTGGCCGAAACCAGTTTGTGGTTCTCGTAATAACAGTCAAGGCCCGCCGCATCAAAGCTAATACGTTTTTCGCCCCACTGGTGCGTTTCTGTATCAGTAAGCGCAAAGCCATTGGCCTTCATCAGGTCTATTAACTCCTTTTCCTTAAGTAAAAACAATTTAACATCAAATAATAGGGTGTCTTTATTGTCAATTTCAACGCTCGAAAAGGTCTGGTTCTTATTATTATCGAAGAAAAGCGAAAAGCCCTGGTCCCAATAATGATAAACCAAAGAGGAGGTATTTAGAATATCATCGGTTAGGGTTTGCATCTCTTCGGGGTCGCCAAAAACTGCTTTAATACTTTCACGGGTTTCGCCAAAGGATACAGAGCAAAAACCTTTAAGAAGTCTGATGGTAGGCGTTTGAAGCATAACGGGGCTAATGTATAAAAAGTGTTGAAAACAATGAAAAAAGAAATATTAAATATTTACAAAAATTATTTTGGAAATGAATAAAATGAAAGTATATTTGCACTCCGATTTTGAAAATTTATTGATAAATCGGGCCCGCACGCGAAATGTTTCAGCAATGAAACGGTTCCTGCAAAAAGTGAGATGATTCCGTAGCTCAGCTGGTAGAGCATTACACTTTTAATGTAGGGGTCCTGGGTTCGAATCCCAGCGGGATCACATCAACTACTTAACCCAACAAAAGCAATTTTGTTGGGTTTTGTTTTTTTCAATTAGCGAAGGGATCAAGGCTTTTCTTCAGCAACTCATTTTTGAGCATTTTATTAAAATTGTGTGCCCTAAGGTTTGCGATTGCTAATTCGTGTACCCCATTTATTTGAAAAAAGAAATGATCTTTTCGTAAGGAAAAAACAAATGAAATTATTGTACTTTGTAAGAAAGTGCTGATAGAATTAAAAGAGGAACTTGAAAAATTATAACTCCTGCTTTTGAGAAGCTTTGATAAAATTATCTATTCTTTCTTTTTGCAGTAAATGATGCCGTAAATGCATCTCGGTAAACTGTAGCCATTCCATAGCATTTAAAAATCCTAAAAAAGGATGTTTATACTTTCCTTTTAAAGTGGCTTGCATTGTGGCATCATAAACAAGGTTAAACCTTTCTTTTAATTGAGAAAGCTCAGTTCTTAGTTTTTCTTTATCCTGTGGTTGCACCGGATATCTAATAGAAGCAGGCGCCTCAAAAGTTCCGCCTCCCATATTATTAATGGTAAATACTAATTTCCCAGTCTCTGTTTTTTCTTCAAGAGCATTTTCGTTCGAAGTATTTAATTTTTCTGCCAGCCTTAATATGTTACCGGTAAGTTCTACCAAATGCTGGTAAACCTGGCCAATAGACCAGCTTTGCTCGTTTTCTTTTAACAAAAAAAATTCACCGGGATAGACGTCTAACGCATTTTCCCAAATTAAAACGCTTTGCGTAAAGTGTTTTTTTAATTCTTCTGCGGCCATAATGATATAGGTTTAATACTGACGTTAAAATTACAAAAAAAATATACCGATCGGTATATTTTTAGTACATTTGTGTACGAATTAACAATTAACATGTCAAAAGCTGAAGATACCCGCCAATTTATTATAGAAAAAACTGCGCCTGTTTTTAATAAAAAAGGATATGCCGGCACGTCGCTTACCGATCTTACAAATGCTACAGGGCTTACAAAAGGCAGTATTTATGGCAATTTTGAGAATAAAGATGAAGTGGCTCTTGCTGCTTTTGATTATAATTTTGGCCGTGTTGTATCATATATAAAAAGTAAAATAACAGCTACTGATAATTCTATTGAAAGGTTAACGGTTTATCCAAAAGTGTACCGCGATTTTTTAAAAGTTCCGTTCCTGAAACCGGGATGCCCTTTGCTTAATACGGCAACCGAAGCAGACGATACACACCCCGCGTTAAAAGAGCGTGTGATACAGGCTCTGGCGTTTTGGAAAACCTCCATCGAAAATCAAATAAATAGAGGTATTGAAAGGAAAGAAATAAAAGCCAAAACAGATCCAACGCAGGTGGCACTTGTTATGATATCAATGATTGAAGGGGCCATTATGCAGGCAAAAGTTACCGGCCGATATTCAGACCTGAGAATTACAATGGACTTTCTCGAAAAAATGATCCTCGGCTTAAAAGCTTAATTTAAACAAAATAAAACCATGACTGAATTATTAAAAACGTTAAAGAGCAAAACAAGGATTCAGTACCAGGACTGTGATCCTTTTAATCATTTAAACAACGCCAGGTATATTGATTATATGGTTGCTGCCCGTACAGAGCAGCTGCTGGTGAATTATGAATTCAATACGTCTGAATTAGTGCAAAAACAAGGAATTGGTTGGGTAGCTGCTCAAACCCAGATCTCTTATCTTTTTCCGGCAGTGTGGATGGAAATTGTTACGATAGAAACACGACTGATCTCTTTTTCCGAAACTAGCGTGGTATTTGAAGCCTTTATGTGGGATGAAAACAGAACACATATCAAAGCCCTGATGTGGGCCAAATTGGTACACTTCGATATCCGATCAAAAAAAAGCCGCAAACACACGCCAGATCTGATGGAACTTTTTACTAAGGTACATTTTGAAATAGAAAACAATCCTACATTCGAAGAACGTGTAAAATCATTGAGGCAGTTAAATCAATCAACTTAAATATATCCTCATAATAAACACTGAAAGAAGGCCAGTGAATTGGCCATCTATCAACACATCTTTTTAAAATAAGATCATGAAACAAAAAATTGCTTTCGCATTAATAATGGGTATTGTTACAACAGGCATTATCTCATTTACACTTATTTCAATTAATATTGGCTTTAACAATCATTTTTTAAAGACCTGGCTCAGGTCATGGGCAATGGCTTACGTTGTGGTTATTCCGGCTATTTTAATTATAGCACCGCGTATTCAAAAAATGGTAGATAACTATTTTAAAGAGAAAACAATAAAAAATTGATACAGTTATTTTTATAATAGCAGCAAATTAAATTAAACGAAGAAGCCCATTTTAAAATGGGCTTCTTCGCTGTTTTACCTGTCTCGTTAATCCCTTATCAATTTAAATAAATTAAAGGTATTATCTGCATTTATTAACTTCACAAAATAAGTGCCTTGCACATAATGCCTCATATCAATATTATTTAGTTCTACATTATCTTTGCGTGTTACCTGTTTTAATAACCGGCCGGTATAATCAAAGATCTCTACCATTATAACGTCTCCCGAATTGCCAACACTAAATGATTGAGATGTTGGATTTGGATACACATATGGCGGCAATTGTTGATTACCATTTACAGAAGAGATAACCCGCGACCCCCAATTGCAATTTGGCGGAGATGTAACCGTAACCTGTTTAACAGCAGTGCAGCCATTTGCAGCCGTTACAGTAACCGCATAAACTCCCGTAACACTTACTGCAATGGTATTGGTAGTTGCACCTGTGTTCCATAAGTAAGTACCACCACCGGTTGCAGTTAATATAGTAGTGTTGTTGCAAATACTAAGTGTGCCGGTAATATTTGCGGTTGGCGAAGGTATAACACTTACCGCAATTGTTTTTGTTGATGAACAACCATGGCCCTGATTACCGGTAACGGTATAAGTACCGGCCGTTGTTGTGGTGATAGAAGACGTGGTGGCACCGGTGCTCCACGAATAGGTTACTGCACCAGATGCGGTAAGCGTAGCCGTTTTACCCGAACATAACAAGGTATTGCCGGTAACAGAGATCACGTTTGCAGGGTTAACAGTAATGGTGATACTTTTTACGGTTGTGCAACCATTAGGACCTGTAACGGTACAGGTATACACCGTTGTCACGTTTCCTGAAACTGCAATGGTATTGGTAGTTGCACCTGTATTCCACAGGTAGGTTCCGCCACCGGATGCTGTTAGCGTATTGGTAAATTGTGAGCAGCCATTTGTTGCACCTGTTATAGCTACTGTTGGAGCCGGCGCTACAATAATGGTAATTGTTTGTGTGCCTGGGCAACTTCCTTTACCGTTAGTGCCAATTACCGTGTAGGTTGTTGTAACGGTAGGACTAACAATTGCTGGGTTACCAAAAAACGTGTAAGATGGGGCCGTCCATTGATACGATGATGCACCAAAGGCTGTAAGAGTTGCAGATGAGCCCGGACAAATTGAAGTAGAGCTTGCCGAAATACTCACAGATGGAATAGTGCCTGTACTTACTGCGATGGTTGTAACTGTTTTACATCCATTTACTCCGGTAACGGTTAACGATTGAACGCCAGGCGTGCTCACACAATTGGTAGAAGTTGTTGCGCCGTTGCTCCAGTTATAAGTTCCACCGCCTGTTGCCGTAAGAGTAGCACAGCCCGCACAAATTACCGGCACACCACTTATTGTTACTGTAGGATTAGGCAATACAACTATTGTAACTGTTGCGTAACCTAAACAAGGGCCATTGCCTTTAATACCTGTAACAGTATACACTGTGGTTGCAGTTGGGCTAACTACAACAGGGTTTGAGGTGGATGAAAAAGATGGTGGCGCTGTCCACGTATAAGAAGTACCGCCGGAAGCAGTGAGCGTAGTTGTATTGCCGGCGCAGATGGTATACAACACTGCCGAAGCCGTGATGGAAGGAATTGTTCCGGTAGTAATGGTTATAGACTGTACTGCCGTGCAACCGTTTGAACCTGTTACTGTAACAGATTGTACACCCGAAGGAAGACAAACGACAGAAGAAGTAGCACCGGTACTCCAGGTATAGGTTACGCCACCCGACACTGTAAACGTATTACAATCTCCTGAACAGATAAGCGTATTGCCGCTAACTGCAGGCGTTGGCGATGGCAGCACGGTTATCATTACTGTTTGTGTGCCTACACATCCTTTATCTTGCACAATGCCCGATACGGTATATGTTGTAGTTACTGTTGGTGTAACTATATAAGGGTTTGATGTAGTAGAGCCGCTTGGCGATGTCCAGGTATAAGAACCCGCGCCACTGGCAGTAAGGGTTTCGCTACTACCTGCACATATTGTACTTGAACTCGGAGAAACAGTAATGCTTGGCACCGGCGATACAACTATTGTTCGTGTTTTTGTAGTTACACAGCCAAAAGCATTTACACCTGTTATTGTATAAGTAGTTGTAACGGTCGGGCATAACGTTATTGGGTTTGCATACGATGTAAATGATGGTGCTGTCCAGGTGTATGCTATAGCGCCGGAAAGAGTCGCAGTTACACAGCCGCCATTACATACAGTTGTGCCCGAAATAGCGCCCGTTAAAGTAGGTGTTGGATTAACAGTAATGCTTACTGTTTTTGTATCTGTGCAACCAACAGTACTTGTTCCGGTAACGGTATAAATTGTTGTTACAGTTGGCGTAACTATATAAGGGTTTGTTGTAGTAGTACCGCTTGGCGAAGTCCACGTATAAGAAGATGCGCCGCTTGCTGTTAGTGTTTCGCTATTGCCCGCGCATATGGTGCTCGAGCTTGGACTGATAGTTAAAGATGCCGCAGTATTATTTATTGTAACTGTATTACTGTATGCAACGTTAGGACAAACAACCGTGCCATTGGCTACCCTTCTTACATACACCGGGTAGGCAGTAAAAGTTCCGGGAGGCACCGGTAACGTTGAACCTGTTGCAGCAACCACGGTGTAAGTTGGTACGAACGTATTGCTGTACGAATATTCCCAATAATAACCGGTAGCGTTTGGATTATCGCCTGTGATTGTATAAGTAGAATTTGTACAAATATTACTTCCAACGGCAATTGTTCCTGCAATGGCAGATGGTTTAATTTTAATTGGAATATTATTAATGGTATAAGTAGATGTACAACCAAATCGTGTAACTGTTACTAATCCATATATTGTTCCATTAGATGTGTAAATGCCTGTATTATTAAAAGTAAAAGCAATATCAATGTTTGCTGTGTAGGTAAGTGAATTAAGATAGGTATAAGTTAAAACACTTGGGCCACTATTAGCTGTGAGTGAAGTGGCAGGTGTACAGGCACTGCTGCTAAAAAACGCAAACGATATTGTATTAGTTACCGGTGCTGTTGCAGTTTGTGCAGCAAGCTCAAGATCACATAAAAAATCGTAAGGTTCATAAAAATCAGTAAGGCTGAAAGTTGCCAGGCTGTTTCCGCAAATATCCGGTCCTGAAGGTGTGTAAGAAAAATAATTGAAATTAAAGTTTGTTACATAAAATATATCACTCGGTATCCATGTACTGTTATTGCAATAAGGATCGTAATATTTTGCCTGACGCCTGTATGGGGTACATGGTGGATAATAAGCGGGAAGGTTAGTAAAGCTTAAAGTTGATAAGGTAGCTGTTGGTATATCATTCCAAGTACCTATTTGCCATTGATAAGCAGGATCGGGATCTGTTGGTGCTAACCAGCACGGACGACCAATAACCAAAGTATTGGTTGTACAAAATTGTTGGTACTGATCCGGCGAAATAGTTACACTTCCAATTGGTACAGGCGAAGCGGTAAAATGCCCGCCAGACATTGGATTTGGCGCACAATCGTTGATCGTATGTACAAAACCCTGGAAGATACTTAATGTGCTTGTTGTAGTTTGACAAAGTGTTTTGTATGTGATCTTAAAATATTTATAAGGATGCGCATCCGGAGATTTGCACAAATTTAAATAGGGCTCGTATTGATTAAGAGAAGGATTATATTGAAAATTTGTTGGGAGAGCTGTAGCTGTATAGGTAATCCCATCATTTGATTCATCTACTTTTACATCTATAAAGCCGGCATAATTACTGCCATAACCATTTTGAAAAAACGTATACGGGTTAGGCGGAGGAAGCGTTTGTTTATAACAGCTCTGTCCAACATCTGCCATGCAGGCAATATCTTTGTTCACAAGATTAATATCAATATGTGGTTCCATTGATGGTAAACATTGTGTAGCAAAATAAGCATACGAATGTAGGATGCCGGGTGTACTGGCCTCATCAGATCTTGCAAAAAATGTTATAGTAATTGTTGGCGCAGCACAAACAAATTCTGAAAAATCAAGATCCATAAATTGCCATGCTCCCATTGCATCAAACGTTGAAGAGCCAATGGCCAATAGTGCTGTTGTAGGACTGTTGATACCATCAGTAACCATATCGTTGGCATTAAAGCAACCATATGGGCCAAAACCGGTATGCGTTAAACCTCTTGTTATAGAAGTAGTTGGTGTGGCCGCGCTTGAAAAATTATAATCGCAAACAAATCCAAAGCCCGATTTTGCTCCCGCATTAGATGCGAATTGAAATGGATAAACATTTGGAGAAACAATATCATGCTCTTTCATACCTAAATAATACACTCTTATTTTTGCATTTTGATTGGTGGGCGAAAAAGTGTAAGTAACATAATTGGCATCGCCTGCCGGCAAAGCAGTGGTAGGTGTAATTACACGACCAACACGCATAATGGTGGCTCCGGGAAATGGTAAGCCGGCAGCAGAAAAATTCGGATCTCCTGCTATTGATGTTGTAAAACTAAAAGGATCTGTAAATAAGGTTCCGTTAGGATCGGTACCGGGATGTGTTGTTAAAGTAGTAGATGGGTGTGTAAAAGTAACGCTGTTATTAGTTGTATGCGACCAACCGCCTTGATATTCTATTCTTTCCCAATTGCCTACATTCCAACCTGTAGTCATATCTAAATTTGCGGGGCAGTTTACCGGTGGCAGCACTTGTATGTTTAGGCTTGCCGTTTGCGAACAAAGCGGTGATGATCCCGCAATGGATGAAGTAAGAATGATGCGGTAATTGCCCGTTGCGGTAAATGTAGTTGGAAAGGTAGATCCCACTCCGGCCTGAACCACCGTATTATTACTAAGATCTATAACCGACCAGTTAAATGTATTGTAAAAAGCACTGCACGTAACTCCCGAAAAAGTATAATTTACTGGAGGACCGGTAAGTATTAGTGAGTTGAGCAATTGTATTGAGTTAACAGATGTTGTGGTAATAGAATTAATGCTAACAGTGCAAGACGAATTTGCGCAAACAGAATTACATACTGAAGAATTTAATAATGAATTACGCGGCCCAACCTGGTCGTCTATCATAAAATGCATACGGTTAACCTGGCCTTGTGTAAATGAATACTGGCAGTTCCAATCGCCGTAATCCATGTAGTTGTTTGTAAGATCATCTATGTCTGAGGTCAACATGGTACTGGGGTCAACAACGGTTGCAACATCTGTGTTACAGGTATTGGTTGGTGTTAAGCATCCCCCAACAGTAGCAGTTTGACTAAAATCAGGAGGAGTATCGCATACCATATCTCCATCAAACAAACAATTATAGTTATAACAAGAGCATGATAAAAGCGGGTTTACGCAAATACCAAATGTATGGAACATACCGAGGTAATGACCCATTTCGTGGGTTAAAACGGTCATGTTATAGGTCAGGTCGTTTGGCCCGCTTACTGGAGGCAGTAGATATTGCGCTTCAAGATAGATACCGTCAAAGCTGGAGCCGTGAGCAGGTGGCATATAAGCAAAACCGGCAACCGGCGAGGCAATATCTTCTACCACATATATATTAATGTATTTGGTTGGAGGAAATTTTCCGGTGCTTTGTACGATATTACTTAGCGCAGTTATCTGTGCTTGATTCGTATTATCTAGCGTTAAAGAAAAAGAAGGATCGGTGTAAGTATATGTGGTAATGGCATTACCATAATTATCTACTTCTGCCAGGCAAAACTGGATATCGGTATTTAACCCGGCAATTGTTTTTGAGCCAACGGCTGTTCCTGCATACAACTGGTTTAATATAGCTAAAGCCGATTGAATTTGTGGCTTGGTAAGGTTTCCATCTGTAGAGCTCGCTGATGGATTTAGCGAAGACATAGTAGTATTTACCATCATATGAAAAACAACCGGCAAGGTTGTTGCAGCATATGTTTGTGTACTATTATTACCGCCAATTTTTTTATTGCCCGTATTTTTATCCATTACCCATTTTTGGTAATTGGTATTCATCTCGTCCAGTTTTCTTTTATAACTGGTACTTTGCTCAGATAATGTCATGTGCAAATTATCAGTAGCGCAGTGCCCTTTTTGTTTTTCTTTGGGATTTCCTGCAGCGGTCAGGTTTCTTTGCGCAAAAATCATACTCGTAAAAAGCATGAATCCAATTAATAATAAAATAAATTTTTTCATAACGATCTCAATTTATTAACGCTTACTCTAAAAGGTTTTCAGCACACCCTTCTGATAAATTCAGGCATCTAAAATAACCTGCGCTTAAAAAAAAGAAACGCTATAAACCATAAAAGGTGTGTTTTTAAGATTAAAAGGCAGATTTGGAAAATTAACGGTATGATAGGGCAAAGACCGTACTAATTAGAATTAGGAGGGGGGTATAGAGGATCAGAACTGAACCAGCGAAAGACGAGTAAGTAATTCTATTTTTTTTCTGCGCGAAACTTCAACACTGGAACCATCACTCATTATAACGTAACCTCCTTCGCCTTTAATATATTTACTTACCTGCGCCAGGTTAATGAGGCAGGATTTATGCACCCTGAAAAAATTAAGTTCAAACAACATGTCTTCATATTCTTTTAAGTTGCGCGAAACGGTCATCCGGGCATTATTTATAAAAGAAATGTGGGTATAACTTTCGTCGGCCATAAACTTAATAATGTCGCTTATGTTTATCATTTGCAACCCTTCAAATGTAGGAATGGCGATCTTTGCACTTGCACCTTTGGCTCTGCTATTGGCATACATGGTGTGTCCTGGTTTTCCTGCCGCATCAACTTCAAATGTTTTTATCATGGTATAAGTTTTTTCAAATAAAATAATTAAGCTTTACCCGGTACATGTATTATTTTTTACCACCTAATACCCGTAAACGTATTAAACAGTAAAAACAATGGATAAATATTTAAAGAAAAAACGAAATGAACAATAGGTATATTTACCTATTTTTTTGGTGGATTTTTTTAGTTTAGATTTTAGATTCGCCATCGGTAAAACGGTTGGCGTATTTCATAATTACCATGGCTACAATAATGCTTCCCCCCGAACCCTCGGCAAATAAAAGAAAAGCCGGGATAATTCGATTTGTATTTTCCTGCATATCAAAATACAGAGGCTGTATGTAGGGGTCATAAAACGTATAGAAGAACAAAAAGGCAGAAAACAATAAAAACGAAACCGTGCCGGTAAAAAATGTATTGGTAAAAGCTTGCAAAAAAGGAATGTAACCCTTGTTTTTTTTAACAAGGTAGTGTACCTGGTACATGCTTGTAAACGCCAAAGGAAAAAAGTTTAGCATTCTTAATCCCGAAATGTGAAGCAGGTTTAAATATTTAAAAATCAAAAACAGTAAAATATAAATGCAACAGTTAATTATACCAAAAAAAATAATGGTATTGCGCATTTTGGTGAGAGATATTTTTGCTTCACGTAGCATCTTTTTTTAAAAGATAAAATCATGCCTGGCAGAAGGCAGGCATAACACATAGAACTAGAAAAACCGTTGTAGAGTTTTTTACCTTTTTTTAATAAACTGCAGCAAAAATTTACATTGCGTGAAAATGGCCGCTGGCATATATTTTGCAGGATAATAGGTAACAGACAGAACAATGAACGAGCAACAACATAATTGCCAGCCTAACCAGGATGAATATTCTGATAGCCACGTTAGCTGAAATAAAAGACATTGGCAAAATGCCGTTATGCATGTTTATTCCATCCCACGGATGGGTGCAGAATGCATGAGTCAATAAACACAAAACCCGTTTCGTTTTACGAGGCGGGTTTTTTATTACTGTTTTGTAAAAAACTCAATGGTTTTTTCTATCACCTCTTTGGCCATAGCCGGTAGGGGTTCATGAAAGGGATGAGAAACACCAAAAGTATGATCGCCATTGGTAACGGTTAACAGTTTGCCATGTTTTGCGCTTCGTAAGAGTTCTTCGGCATCGTGGTATTTAACAGCTTTATCCGCGGTGCCATGTACAATTAAAAAAGGTATCTCTAAACGCTTTACCGCATGATTGATGTTCAATCGTTCTTTATTATTTAAGATAGTTTCGTAAAACTGGTAATATAATGGCATGTTTTGTTGTGTTCGGGCATTTTTGGCATATACCACGCCGTCCTTTTTCCAGGTTTCTACGGTAAGCGCTTTATTGCGGTTCATTTCGCTAACCGACGCCCAGGTTACTATTTTTTTTACGCGATGATCTTCGCCGGCTTTTAAAATAGTGATGCCTCCACCACGGCTATGGCCAAGTAAGTATAATTTACTACCATTGCTTTCTTTTTTTAGCGCTTCGGTAGTTAAACTCCAATCCATTACTTTTTTTAGGTCATCCAGTTCGATAATATAATTGTTGTTGCCAAAAGCTTCCAGATCGCCAAAATGCAACGGATCATCAACCGTTGTACCGTTATGCGAAAAATTAAATTTTATAAATACAAAACCCGCCTCTGCAAATAGTGTTGCCAAATAATTAAAATGGCCCCAATCTTTAAAGCCTTTAAACCCGTGAGAAAAAATAACAATAGGTTTGGCGATCCCGTCTTCTTTATAAAAACAATCCAATAGCATGGGTCTGTTCTTACTTCCGGCAATTTGCACATTATTTAATTGTTTCATGCCTATAAAGATAGGATTCATAAAGTAAACACATATAAAATAGTTGTAACTTTGTATTATGGCCGAAACCGAAACCCTGATAGAAGAAAAGATCCAGACCTTGGAAAGTGAAGAACGCCAAACCATTGTACACTGTACCTGTGGCGATGACTATGCATACCGTGTTTGGCCAAGCACTTTTTTAGTTGAGCATGGCAGCGGCAGAAAGGTTAAACTAATAACCGCTTTTAATATTTCTTTTGCTCCCCAATGGACCATTAATGATGGAAAAGGTTTTACTCTCATCTTTGAAGGACTTAGCAAAGGCTGTTCTGTTTTTGATCTCAAGGAATTCATTCCGCAGGACGGAGGCTTTGAGGTAAAGAACATTCAACGCAATAAAACCGATGTGTACCAGGTAAACTTTTAAGAATACGGGTTTTTCCTAAAGGGTTAATGATAACAGGGGGTAAAGGATCTGAAAAAAGGTATTTTTAAGGCCTAGTCTAAGGTTACCATTAAAAATCCATAAGCCAGTAACATGAGTAGTGAAATGCTGAGGTAAGTACCTAAATTTATCAATCGTTCCATAACTATATAATTTAAAAATGAATAATAGTTACATATAAAATTATTTATTTTTAATGAAGTGGCACAAGGCTTTTAGGCAACAGGGGCCTTTGGGTTTACAAGTGGCAGGTTTTATTATAAAAGCGTTGGCGATAGATTATTAAAAAAGCCGGATCCCTTTACCCGGCTTTTTTAATAACAACCATTTCAGACTTTAAACCGTATCCCATCATTGCTTAGGCGTTGATGTCGGCCTGTGGAGAATTAATTATAAAGAACAACCATAACCATAATAAAGGTACAGCCGCTTTGTTACCGCAAACTATTTTTTATGTAAAGCCAATGTTGCGAAACGTTTTTTTAAAGGATTAATTTAAACAAGTAATTAACAAAAAACGCAGATAATAAAATTAATTAAAAGATTTTGTTTCAATAAATGTTTGAAATTTATTTTTGTATTGATCGGCAATAGAAATGCGTTCTTTATTAATGATCACCTGGCCACGCTCAATCGATTCTATTTTATCAAGTGCAATAATAAACGAACGGTGCACACGCATAAATTTGTTTTCGGGCAACTGATTCTCGAGCGATTTAAGACTCATTAAAGTTAGTACGGGTTTTTCCTGGGAGTTTAACCAGATCTTAATATAGTCTTTTAAACCTTCAAAATAATATACCTCGTCGAGGTTTATTTTAAATTGTTTGTAATCGGATTTTACAAAAATAAAATTATCTACTGTAGCGGGTTCGGTCTTCTCATCTTTTAAATGCATACGTTCAACGGCCCTGTTGGCGGCCTTTAAAAACTCCTGGTAATTAAAAGGTTTTAATAAATAGTCAACAGCATTTACTTTAAAACCTTCAAAAGCATAATCTTTAAAAGCAGTAGTAAAAATTATTTTAATATCGGGCGATAAAGTTTGGCTAAAAGCAATGCCATTCATATCGGGCATTTGTATATCAATAAAAATAAGATCGATCTTTTCTTTATTCATTAATTTCATGGCATCAAATGCATTCAAACATTTCCCTTTTAATTCAAGAAAAGGTGTTTTTTTAACGTATCCTTCTACCAGGTCTAGCGCCAGTGGCTCATCGTCAACTATAAGGCAATTTATCTTAGCCATGTTATTTTAATTAATAAAGATTATGGTTAATTCGTGTCAACCTCAAGCAGTACTTTAAATGTAATGTTATTTATTATACTTGTTTGAAATTTATGTTTTCCGGGATAAGAAAGTTCCAGTTGTTTACGCAGGTTGATCAGGCCAATTCCTGATCCGCTTTTGTCTTTTTCGTCTTTTGGAAAATTTGTGTTTTCTGCAACAAAAATAACTTTTGAACCTTCTATCTTAAGATCAAAAATTATTTGAGAGGATTTGATAGCCGAAATGCCGTGCTTAAACGCATTTTCGATAAGAGAGATAAATAACAGGGGTGCCACTTTTATTTGCTGGTGCAATGCAGGAAACTCGGTTCTTACCGTTGTTTTATCGGAAGTGCGTAACTTCATTAAATTAATGTACTGTTTCATAAATTCGATCTCATTGGCAAGATCAACTTTTTCGGCCACAGTATCGTACAACAAATAACGCATTAATTTTGAAAGACTATGCACTGTTTCCTGCGCTACCGTTGGGGAGCTCTCAATAAGCGAATAAATGGTATTTAGCGAATTAAAGAAAAAATGTGGCTGAAGCTGGTATTTTAAATTTCGTAATTCATAATTAAGTGTTTCTTTTTCGCGTTCGTTTTTTTCTGATTCTGTCTTCGCCCATTTTTCGGTGATCTTTAACGCTAAAGAAATAATGATTGGAAAGAACAGGTAAATAGTGTCCTTATAAATGATCCATTGTATAGAGGGGCGCAATTTAAGCAACGCGGCCTCCTGCTCGGCATGTTCGGCGGTGCTTACATTAAAAAAATGAAACTCCCTTACCTTGTTATTTATGGCAACAATAACCGCAATTAATAAAAGGTTGATAATTACAAACAGCCATGTTTTTTTTGTCAATGCAAATTTGTCTATCAATAAAAAATAATTCAAATAAAATAAGAAGGCAGAGTAGATCAAAGGGATCCAGGTATATTTTATCCTTCGCTCTAAATTAAAAGAGGTGTTCTCAGAAAGTAAAAATGGCAAAACAAATAGCAACAGCCACACCGTAAAATGCATCGCAATTTTAAAAGCGGGTTTGTTTCTATAAGTCAGACCTGTCATATTCTACAAACAAATATAATATTGCTTTTTTAAATTCTTAAGTAAATACAGCATTTAAAAGCTTAAACCTGAACCTTCTTTCAAACGAATGTGTTAAAGTTTCGTCATAAATAGCGGTCATGGTGTTAATGCAATCCTCCAACTCGTAATTAGAGCGCACATGTCTTCTTCCAGCATCGCCCATTTGTTGCCTCAGCAAAACGTCGTTCATCAATAATTTAATTGCTGCGGTTAACTCAAAAGGATCGTTCATTTCGATAACAAGGCCCGCTTCTTTTTTTACAACCTCTACCAAACCCGGTGCATTTGTAATAATTACCGGCTTCCGGCAAGCCATAGCTTCGAGTACCGATACGCCAAAACTTTCGTTAACGGTACTTACATTTAAATAAATATCAAGCAGGTTGTGATAGTAAGGGATCTTATCTGCAGGAATTTTTCCTGTAAAATAAATAATATCATCAAGTTTATTGTGTGAAACAAATTGCCTGTAATAATCAAGCCTGTTGCCGCCACCAACAAATAAAACCTTAAATTTTAATTTTGGGAACTCTAGTTTTAACAGTTGAACGGCATCAATGATAACGTTTATACCATATTTTTCTTCAAGCGATTTTATGATACCAAAATACAGAACGTCCTGTTCTTGCTCTGTTTTTACCTTTTCAGGATAAAAAAAGTCGGTATCTACACCAAAAGGGGTTATTTCTACAGCATGTTTGGTATAGTTGCCAAGCTCTTCTTTCATAGCGTAACTGGTTGAAAGAAGTTTATCAGCGTAATTCACATTTAAGCGAAATAATAATTTATGAACAAACGATTTTTGAGGAAACTCAAATACATCAGAGCCCCAAACAGATAAAATAAAAGGGCGAAACCCGCTTAAAAATCCCAACAAGCCATAACTTGTTGCATAATGTGCGTGCAAAATATCAGGTTTAAACTCTTCAATTTTTTTGTAAAGCATAGGTAGCTTTAACAGGTATTGCAATTTTGTTTTTAAAAAAGACGAATTCGAAAAAACTGCCGGCTGATATAACATAACAATATTTTTTTTATTGCTATACCAGTCTGTTGAACATCTGTGTAAACTATACAAGCCAACTGTGTATCCTTTTTCTGCAAGTGAAGTGGCCCATTTTTCAACGTGTGAAGAACTTGCGTCGGCCAGAAGTAGAATTTTTGTACACATTTAAATAAACCTCAGAAAGTGTTTATAAAAAAAGCCGGAAAAAAGAATGAGAAAAAAATATGATATAACTTTAAAAAACCCTCTTTTCCGGCATATTTTTTATTTAAACAACTCAAAATTCGAAATTAAGTTCAAGGTTTTTTAGCGAAATAGACGTTTGGGCTTATTTTATAGATAATGAACAGGGTTTAATTGCGGCATTTAACATGTTTCTGATAAATTTTAGAGCGCTTTATTTTTTAACCGCACAATTTCCGTTACTTTGTAAGGTAAATGTCGCTTTTTATTACCTCCCTAAACTCTGGCAGTAACGGAAATTGTTACTATGTGGGCAATCAGCGTGAAGCTGTATTGGTGGATGCAGGTATTTCCTGTCGCGAAACCGAGAAGCGTATGTTACGTTTGGGCCTCGACATTAAAAAAGTAAAAGCCATTTTTGTTTCTCACGAGCATACCGATCATATAAAGGGCGTTGAAGTGCTTTCAAAAAAATTTAATTTACCGGTGTATATCAGCAATGCTACTTTAAAAAGCAGCCGGCTAAATATCAAGCCTGAGCTGGCTCAAATATTTCAATCGTATAACCCAATTACTGTTGGCGAACTGCTTATAAAACCTTTCCCAAAATTGCACGACGCTTCTGATCCTTTTAGTTTTACAGTTTCGTTCAATAACATTAACATTGCTGTTTTAACAGATATTGGTGCGGCCTGTGAGCATGTTATCTCCAATTTTAAAAATTGTCATGCTGCTTTTTTAGAAGCAAATTATGATGAAGAGATGTTGCAAAGCGGCCCGTATCCGTTTTATCTTAAAAAAAGGATCAGTGGGGGGCAAGGGCATTTATCGAATGCGCAATCGCTTGAGATCTTTATAAAACATAAGCCTGAGTTTATGAGCCATGTAATATTATCTCATCTTTCGCGGGAAAATAACAGTCCGCAGCTGGTAGAAAAATTATTTCTTAAACATGCACAAGGTGTAAAAGTAGTGGTTGCCTCGCGCGATTATGAGACCCAGGTGTTTAAGATAACCGGACATAACTTAAATGCGCAAATGCCCGATATAGAAACCAACCCGGTTCAGATGTCACTTTTTTAATTCAAAATTTGGAAACAAAACTGCAAAGCAGTATCAGCCATTTAAAACCCAGATGGAAAGATTCAATAATGTGGCAAAGCTTACCCATAGCAGGTAAGGCATATTGAGATAACCCGCGCTTGGTTTGGTTTTTCTAAATAAAATGATCATGTATAAAACTAAACTCCAAATGACAATAATATCCAAACAGGAGATAAACAGTAAATGAAATGAAAAAAACAAAATGCTCCACCAAAAATTAAAGAACAACTGTAATCCAAAAACAAACAATGCTTTTTTTCGCAATTCTGTGTTCGGACTTTTCCAAACCAGGTAAAGTGAGATGCCCATTAGGGTATAAAGTATTGTCCACACTGGGCCAAATACATTGTTAGGCGGGTTAAAAGAGGGTTTCTCTAAACTGATGAACCACCAGCCATTCATTTCTCCCGAAGTAATAAAACCCGAAAGTGCTCCAATAAAAAGCGGAATTATTAAACAAATAACAAAAGCAAGAAAATGTTTTATTCTCTCGCTTTTGTTCGAATACGTATGGATAGTAGTTGCCATGTTTATTTGTTTAAACCGGATCTTTGCCTTGTATAACACGTAGTAAAACGGCTATAATGGCAATTACTAAAATTATATGAATAAGTCCTCCGGCATGAAAACCTAAAAATCCCACAGCCCAAACTATCACCAGTATCACTGCAATTGTATAAAGTAAATTTCCCATATTTTATTTTTTAGTTAATAATACAATGTAGTTGCAAACGCAGTACCAGCCTGTTTTATCGGGGCTATTGATAAATTAGTTGTATTTATTGAACGTTTTGAGGAATAAAATAGACAGGCCTTTCTTTTTGGGGGGGATGGAATGTTTTAATTAAAAAATAATTGCTAACTTAATTCTTGATTATGAAACATTGTACAAATTGCGGTACCCCGTTAAATGATGAAGTTAAATTCTGCCCATCCTGTGGTACAGAGCAAACAGGTTTTGTTACTAAGGCTGAGGTAAAACAAGCGCTTCCTGCGGTAGTGATTGTGTTTTGTATTTTAACTATTTTAGGATCTGTGCTGGGGTTGATAAGGGGATTATTTTATGAAGTAGTTGCCAATGTTGCAGATAACGAAGAGTATTGGCGCGGGTATGCTTTTGCTGCTTGCCATTTAGGCACTTTGGTGGCGGCGATAGTTATGCTTACAAGAAAAATATGGGGCTTTTGGATGTATGTTTTATTTCAGCTTGCCTATTTTGGATTGATGATCTTTACACTTTATACTTATAGTAATTCTTTTGAAAACACGTCGGGCGAGGAATTTATAGGTTCCATATTTATAATGGCAATTTTTGGTATCCCTTCGTTAGTAATGCTCGTGCTGTATATTATTTTTGTTCGCAAACATTTAAAATAAATTTATTTGTGTCCCCAATGGCCGCTGGTGTCAAGAAATAGCTGGCCGTTCTTTTTTGCGTATTCGAACTCATAATCCAGCGATACTTCTCCCTGCAATAATTTTTCGGCAATATGTAAAAAATAATTTTCTACACTTGCAGGTGTTGTAACCAGTATTTTTCCGCCGTTTTGTCCTGAACTATATTTGTGCGGTACATTTTTAGGGATCAGCACAAAGTCGCCTTTAACCGCATCTATTAATTTACCATCCAGGTTAAACTGGTAGCTACCTTCAATAACAAAAAATGTTTCGGAGCCATTGGGATGAAGATGCAAAGCCGGCCCTACCAAAGGTGGGTGGGTCATTAATATGGTGGAGTAAGAATTGTTGGTTTGATCTAAATTAGCCTTGAAAACCATTTTGGTTTTATAAAACTGTATGGTTTTACCTTCCTCTTCTTTTAATAACATTTGCGTATATTTTTATACAAATGTAGTTAATCGTGTTTTATTTTGCTCTTGGTTTTACGTACAATTGTTGGCAATTATCACAATAACAGGTTAACCGGTTGCGTTTACCCATGTATGCAGTAACTGTTTTTATCTTGCAGCGCGGGCAATTTTTTTGGCGATAGATCTGCCAGTGTTTGCGTAATTCAAATTTTTTCTTCCAAACATAAAAATCAAAACTATAATCGCGTGCTTCTTTTATCAACTCTTTTAATTTTTTTAATGGTAATGCATTTATATACGAATCAGGATGTACTTTTAGCCTGAACAACACCTCGTTCTTAATAATATTACCAACACCCGAAAATATATCCTGGTCTAAAAGCGCATCGCATACTTTTACTTTTTTCAGTTCTTTTAATTTGCTTTCAGCTTTTTTTGGGTTCCAGTTCTCATTCATTACATCCGCTTGCCAGTCGTAATGCTCATTTGCATTGCCATTTTCGAGTTTTACGCTGCAGTTATAAAAATTAAGCTCTCCTGTCGCAAACTGTAGGCTCAATCTCGGAGCCACGTCTTTTTTTTCGTCTATACGGTAAGAGCCAAACATTAAAAGATGAATGCGGAAATAAAACCCATCAAAACAAATTAAAAAGTGTTTGCCCCAGGTTTTAAGATCTGTTATTTTTAAGCCCTTTGCTCTTTGCAGATCTGCTTTTGCGTTGCCAAAAACAGCAAGAGCTTTTTTTCCTTTAAATTTTTTAGTTTCTTCTTTTAAAATAACTATAGACGGACCTTCGGGCATAATTTTATTTATTAGATAGTTCTTTTAACTGTAAGGCGTTTGTGTAACCCGCTTCGTAATAGGTATTATTAAAATAAATATTGTAGCGTTTTGATTCGGTGGGAAAATTTTTATATAACTCCTTAAGTTCCGCTTCGCTGTATGCCGATTTAAAAAGTTCGGGATTGCCATGCAACCGCAAATAAAATAAAGAGGAAGTATGAATAAAATATGAATGGATACCGGGATAATCAATATTGCAAAACGTAAGCCCATTGTTTTTTAAAGCAGATTCCACCTCTTTATTCCACCACGAAATATGCCTGAACTCAACAATATTTTTGATATCTCCGGGAATGTTTGATATGATTAGTTTTAAGTTTTCTTCAGTGTAATGAAAGGATGGCGGTAGTTGAAATAGAAAACAGTTTAATTTGTTTCCCAAACCTTCCACGATCAGGGATTGGAATTTTTCAATTTCAATTTTAGAATTTTTTAATTTTAAAACATGCGTAATATATTTGCTCATTTTTACAGAAAACCTGAAATAATCCGGGGTAACTGTTGCATATTTTTTGAGGTCAGCTAGTTTTGGTGTGCGGTAAAATGTTCCATTCAACTCAACAGTATTAAAAACTGTGCTATAATAATGTAACCAGTTTTTTGGTTGAGTACCGGCAGGATAGAATTTATTTTTCCAGCCCGGATAATAGTAACCCGAACAGCCTATATAATATTTGTGCATAACGCTTTTTAAACCCTATGCCAAGCTTGTGCCAAGTTTTGGTTTTAAAATGCGTGAAATAAGAATAACCAGGGAAGAAAAGGTGAAATGGTAAACTTTATCCCCAAAATTAATGGTGATTATATTTTTGTTTCACTCTTACACTATTTTTTCCTGAACATGGCTTTTATTTTTTTGCGCACAGCTTCGTACCTGTTTCTCGGGGTTTCATCATTTAATTCATCCATTTTCATATAGGCATCTTTCAGCTCTTCCGGCATTTCGCCGTTATAACTTATTTTAAAGAAAGAAAAGCCATTGTAGGGAATGGAATTTTCATTGGCATGTAGCTTTACCCTGTTTGCCGTACCATTTTCTTTGAACGCTTTTAAAAATTCGGCTTTACGGCTATGCAATAATTGCGCATAACGTTTAGTTACCAGTTGGCTGCCAATATAGCGTTCGCATTTAGCCTGTATGGTAAATAGCATAGGATCGTTAAGGTGTTTGGTGATGTAATGAAAAAAAGCAGAATCTTTTATCGACATTTTACGGACAAATTCCGAGTCATCTTTTGAATAGTCTTTTTCTTTTTTATGATGGCAGGTTAAAAAATATTTTTTCTTTGCCTCGTAAAACAAAATATGCTCTTTTTCTTTGTCTTCATATGTTTGTGGAAACACGGAGATAGAGTTTTTAGGATTTTCCTGTAAAAAATCTGCGATCTTATTTAAGAATTTTTGCTGCGAATGGTATATTTCCGATTGGTTCATTTGCCATTTTACATATACCTTTCTGTCAATGATTTTTTCGGTTTCTTTTACCTTTAATTGATAAGGAGTAGTTGGTGGTTTAACAAAAACATTTTCAAGCGCATCGATAATTACGTCATGCCAATGAATATGAGGTTTTTTCAAATTACCTGTTATTGGTATATCATAATCAATAACACCCGCTCTTTCTCTAACAATGGCCATGATCAACGGCATAGGTATCCATTTAATATCTTTTTCATGTATCCTTTTTGCAACGTGCGGATCTACTATCAGTAGGTGATTACTGCTTTGTATAATGTTATCACGTACCTGCCAGTTTCCTTTTATTTCGATGGTACCACGATTTAAAGGAAACGATGTGTAATTGACCAGGTAGGGATTGAAAAGCGTTGCCGGAATTTTTTGGAGATGATAATTAAAATCAAAATCAGAACTATCGTTCGGATTTACGCTTACATGAAACGCAAAATTACCATAAGGCTTAAGTCCCGAACGAAGATCGACCTTTACACGGGCATCGGTCTTATCTGCCGGGTCGGCCAATACATACAAGGGTTGAAGACCTAACGAAACTTTTTCGCTTAACTTATAATCGTTATATAACAAATTACCTTTGTATATAGCCAGGCGGTTTACTTTATAATCGCTTTTTAAAAAATTCTTTGAGAGCTTAACAATGTAATCGCCTATTTCAAAGATCAGGTTAAAGCGTCTTGAATTTTTTGCAGAAGAAACTTTTTGTCCCTTTTTTCCAAAAATGGTTTGCACATTATCCAGGTGGTCGTAACGTTCATATTTTAAAAATGGTTCATTCAGCGAAACAGAATCAATTAAATATTTTTTATCCTTTGGGCTTAATTCGTATAGTTTAACGGTAAATTTTTTAAAAGAAGCGTAATCGTCGTTCTTATCTTTACCAAAATGAAAATCGTTAATTGCCACAAGGCCTTTGGCATGAAGATCTTCGGCCACTTTAAAATTACCTGTGGCCTGTATATCGGCATCCAGGTTGGCGCGAAACGTTCCGTAATTTATCAGTTCTTTTAAATATTGTTCAATAAACTTCAGATCATATTTATTGAACACCATTGCAAATTGGTAATCCAGGTTTTTAATATTGATCTTTGTATTTCCTTTTACAGCGCCTTTGCCAATACCTGCTAAAAAATCAAAGTTGCCGGCAATGGTATCCGAATCCCATCTAAAGCCGGGGCTTTTTATATTAACAGAACGTATGGGATAGTTTATTGGGATACCTATGTCGCGGTAAATAAATTTTCCATCAACGATGGTTACATTAAGGAGATTAAAATGCGTAGGTTCACTTCTTGTTTTGTGATCAGCATGCTTTGATGAAAAGCGCTCAATGATATCGTTGAAATTTAATTTTTTTACAGAATCCTGCATGATCACGCCATATGGCTTTTCAAGCGTTAATTCGGTTATTTCATAAGTTCGGGAAAGTAGCTTATGTAACGAGAGATCGGCGCTTAGCCCGTTGGAAGCAAAAAAGAGTGTATCGCCATTGGGCTCAAATACTTTTACATCATTTAAATGAATATAACCCGTAAATGGATTTACGAAAGCCCAATTCAACGTTATACGGCGGCCTAAAAATTCCTCGTCATATTTTTCAATAAGGTACTTTGTAAGCGGTGAGATAAAGGCAATAATAAGGGCCAAACTTATAATAATAAAGCCTAACGTATATATGAGTATTTTCCGGACCCGGGCAAGGATCGTTGGAGCGGGGAGCTTTGTTTGGTGAAACACTTTTTTCATGTGGGCAAAGTTTTACTCACTATCTTATATAAGCTGCCCAAAAACAAATAAATCAGGGTTTAATAAGTGATTATTAGCGGGAGCAACCTATAGTAAGATAATTTAATGCCTGCCGGGCAAAATTGTTGTATTTGAGCTTTAAGTAAACATTACGCTTGTTTTGAAGCCTTAATTAATGAGATTTGCACAGTTTACGCCATTTGTGGCAAGCATTCCGAATAACTTACGCCTATCAATACAGATCATAAAAAAGGTTTAAATTTCGTTTATAACTCAAATTTTAACTACTTTTAAACTTCAGTTTAAGTTGAGAATAGCCTTTTGTATAGTTGTTTCTTTTTTTCTGGTTTTTGCGCAAAATACTAACGCGCAAACATTACCATTTAAGGCCGATATTAAATGGGGAGTTAAAGAAAATGATAAAATAATTATTAAACCCGTTTACGATACAGTTTTTAATTTTGATAATACGGGTAAAGTGTGTTTAGCTTGTTTTAAGGCCAAAACTCTTTCTGCTAACCGTTTTATTAAAACCTATACCGCCGTATACTCCTGCAATTATTTAAACAAAGAAAATAAAAGATTGGAGCTGAAAACAGAAGACGCGGATACATGTACTGTATTTACGCTTGGTAAAACAACCATCAAACAATATAACGATGATCCTAACTACTTTGTAGTTAGTTCTAAAAATAAAAAATACCTGGTAAATAAAAACTTTGAGCAACAAACCTTTAAAGGATATACCGAAGTGTTTATTACCGGCGAACCAAAATTCTTTATTGCAGAGATAAAGAACGATGCAGGAATGTCATACGCAGGTTTAATTAATTCTGAAGAAGAACTAGTGGTGCCTTTTAAATATTCGGGCATAAAGATCAACCCAAAAGACTCTTTAATAGTGGGGTGTAGCGCTGGTGTAGGAAACAATGGCGATGACGATATATACGATTATACCGGGAAAAAAATAAACAGCTCTAAACGGCACATTGATATGGCCACAAAAAATTTTATCATCCACAAGATATTTGAGCCAAAAGAATATTACATAGCCGTTAACTTAAAAACAAAAGAAGAAACAAATTTTAATGCAGAAGACCTGGTGCCGTTCGATAAAGATGATGTTTTAATTAAAATAAAGGCAGAATGGTATGTTTATAACCTGGTTACCAAACAAAAAAAGCCATATAAAAAATAATTTAATAGTATTTAGAACCATAAGAAAATGAAAAAAATCAGAGTTGCTATAAATGGTTTCGGGCGAATTGGACGCGTTTATTTACGTAATTGCATTAACAATCCCGAAATTGAAATTGTTGCCATTAACGACCTTACTGATGCAGTAACATTGGCACATTTATTAAAATACGATTCGGTACACCGTAAATTTGATGGAGACGTAAAGGCAGAAGGTAATAGTCTTATTGTTAACGGAAAAGCAATAAAGATCGTTTCGTTTAAAGACCCGGAGCAATTGCCGTGGAAAGAAAATAATATTGATATAGTTATTGAAAGTACAGGGCATTTTTTAGATAAGGTAAGTGCCCGCAAACACATTACCGCCGGTGCAAAAAAAGTGATCCTGTCGGCGCCTGCAAAAGACGACGATATTAAAACAGTTGTTTTAGGCGTGAACGACCATGTTTTAAAAAACGATGACCTGATCATTTCAAATGCGAGCTGCACTACAAATTGCGCGGCGCCTATGTTAAAGGTATTGGATCAGTTTGGTATTGAAGAAGCTTATATTACTACTGTTCACTCGTATACAAGCGATCAGCGTATTCACGATGCACCACATAAAGACCTTCGCAGGGCAAGGGCTGCAGCCATGAGTATTATCCCAACTTCAACGGGCGCAGCAAAGGCAATTACAAAGATTTTTCCTAACCTGGATGGCAAGATCGGCGGTTGTGGAATGCGCGTGCCGGTGCCAGACGGATCTTTGACCGATATAACCTGCGTGCTTACTAAAATACCAACCGCCGAAGAAATAAATAACGCCTTTAAGGTTGCCGCAAAAACCGAATTAAAAGGCATTTTAGAATATACCGAAGATCCTATTGTGAGTGTGGATGTTATTGGTAACTCACACAGCGTTTTATATGATGCCGAATTTACAAGTGTTGTAGGTAACTTGGTAAAGATAATTGGCTGGTATGATAACGAATGGGGTTATAGCAACCGCCTGGTAGATCTTACTTTAAAGATGGGAAAATAATTTAGTTAAGTAAACGGAATGATGCCTGTTTACTTATGGAATTATTTTTGTTTTACTTATTACTGAAGCCATATTAAACCAACCAACAGCTTTTGTTTTAGCGCCATCGGGTGTTGAAATATTTGTTCTTACATTTTCGGGTGTTGTTGCAAACAAACCGCCGTTTTGAATTTGCGCTACAGCTTGTATCAAAAAGTTATTCGCTTCTCTTGATATAGAATGGATCTCAACTTTGCATTTGTCACCTGTGTGATAATCTTTAAAGCCAAGGAATATTGCCGGAGGGGTAAAATCCAAAGTATCCACGCCCGCATTGGTCACTTCTCCGCCTGTTCCGTCGATAGCGGTATTAAGATCTCCCGGCTCTGAGAATAAGGTATCATTACGGGATGTTTTTATCCAGTAATAATCCGGGTTTTGATCTACCAGGTCTCTCGCCCATAAAAAGCAATTGTAGTGTGGTTTAGGCGGCCCAAAGCCTCCATTACCTTCATTGAATACTGCCTGGATGCTATCTAAAATAGCAGTACGTTTTTGAATGGCTAAAGATGTATAATTGTAACCATCAATAGTTACGCTTAATTGATATTGATGACCAATTACACACATGCTCTCGGTGCTATCGTATTTATGAACATAATTACCGTTGGATGTATATGTAAAACTATACTGCGCGTTTGCCGATAGATCCTTTAACAGAACGGTAGCATTGTTTACAGGTGGCGCAGCCTGGTTACTAAAATAAGCATCGTTTGTAAGCACGCGTATGGTTTGATCGGCTTTTGTATTGTTTACAAAAGCATCTATTACGTATAGTTTAGAGCCCTGGTCTAATTTTATTTGTACTACAT
This sequence comes from Bacteroidia bacterium, assembly GCA_044226875.1. GTDB lineage: Bacteria > Bacteroidota > Bacteroidia > B-17B0 > Aurantibacillaceae > Aurantibacillus. The sequence goes on along the minus strand of JBGAGD010000001.1, from coordinate 546,083 downwards.
CTTCGCAGGAAGTTAAAAACAGAAACGTGGCGGCGATAAATATGAATTTAAATATAGTTTTCATAATTTCTTAAAATTTAAAGTTATAAGTTACAGCAGGTATGAACGATCCGATCACCGAAAATCTCACGGCCTGCGTTTCGTAAGTTGAACCTGGCGCAGTTCTGAAATAGATACTGTATGCATTACGGCGATTGTACACGTTATATATACTAAACACAAGAGTTTGTTTAAAATTGCGTGTTTCGTTCTTTTTAAAATTGTAGGTTGCGCCAAGGTCTAAACGGTTATAAGGCGTGATCCTGTAATTATTCCTGGTTCCGGTTGTGTTATATGGAATATTTAAATTCTGGATCTGGATCTTTGAATTAGGGAATGTTGCAGGAGTACCGGTTAAGAAAACAAAGTTAACACCAATGCTCCAGCGTTTAGTAATATCATAATTTACAACGGTATTTAAACAATGAGTACGGTCGTAGCGGCTATAGAACCATTTATCATTACTGATACCGCGCACTAAACGCTCGGTTTTACTTAAGGTGTAACTTACCCAGCCGTTTATTTTGCCTTTTGTTTTCTTTACATAAAATTCGGCGCCATAAGCCCTGCCTAAGCCCTGCACCAATTGATTCTCAACGGTAGGATTAATGAACAGGCTGGCATTATCAACATAATCTAATTGATTTTGCATGTATTTATAATACACTTCCACCGATGTTTCAAACATATTATCCTTAAAGTTCCTGAAATAACCCACACTTCCCTGGTCGGCTATTAAAGGTTTTAAATTATTGGTGGCCAAAGTATATACATCTAACGGCGTGCTGGCTGCCGTATTACTTATTAGTTGCAGGTATTGCGCCATACGGTTGTAGCTGGCTTTAAAAGAGCTATAACTGTTTATAACGTAGTTTAATGACATGCGCGGCTCAGGATTTACGTATGCTTTTATTACCTGGCCATTGCTATACTTTTTAGAACTCTTTAAAGGAAGCTCTTCGTTTGGTATAGTATCTCCAAAAGTATAAGCAGTACCTTTACCAACATAATCATACACGCTTACGCGTAACCCATACTCAATAGTAAGGCGTGGCAGCAACTTTTGTTCATTGCCAATATAAGCCGAAGATTCAACGCCATAACGTTTATCGGCTTTAAATTTAATGCTTGTATTCTCAAATTTACCTGTAGCATTGTAAGGTAAAAAATCATATAATAAAGCCTGCACTCCAAAGCGAATGGTGTTCTTGCTATTGGCATAAAAAGAGAAATCGTTCTTTAAGCTGTAATTGATGATATTGCTTGTCCAGTTAAATTGTTCGTTATTACTTTCCTGTTTAAAGTCGAGCAAATAATCGTAATTACTGTAAATGGCTGTTGTATTCATAAACAGCTTATTATTAAAGATGTGGTTCCAGCGCAAGGTTCCGGTAGAGTTACCCCAATTAAATTTAAAACCCGGCGCACCAAAAGCATCGCGGCCTAAGTAACCACTGGCAAAAACTGTATTCTTATCATCAATACGCCAGTTTATTTTTGCGGTAAGATCGTAAAAATAAAATACTGCATTTTTTAGCGGGCTGGTAGATTTTACAAAAGGTTTTACCAACGCATCCAGGTAACTTCTTCTGCCTGCAATAATAAAACTGGCCTTATCTTTTTTAATTGGCCCTTCAATAGAAACGCGGCTAAAGATAGTGCCCAGGCCACCATTAACCGATAATTTTTTACTATTCCCTTCTTTCATACGCACATCCAGGATCGAAGATACCCTGCCGCCGTATTGTGATGGAATACCGCCTTTGATCAATTTTACATCCTTTACTGCATCAGGATTAAATACCGAGAAAAAACCAAACAGGTGAGAAGAACTGTAAACAGGTGCTTCATCCAATAAAATTAAATTCTGGTCGATATTACCACCGCGCACGTTAAAACCGCTGGCGCCTTCACCTACTGTTGTTACGCCGGGTAACATCTGTATGGCGCGTACCACATCTACCTCGCCAAACAGGGCAGGAATCTTATTGATCTGTTTAATATCTAATTTAGTGGTACCAACCTCAGTGCTTTTAATGTTCTTATCTTCTGCTTCGCCGGTTACAACTATCTCGTCAAGATTCTTTCCTTCTTCGGTAAGCTCGTAATTTTTAGTGATATTCTTATTAAGGTCTACCGCAAAAGTATAAGTGCTATAGCCTATTAATGCGATAGAGATAACGTGTTGCCCTTTTGGCAATGTTAACGAAAAGAAGCCATATTCATTGGCAGCGGCACCTATATTAGAGCCCTGTTTTGAAACAGTGGCGCCTATTAGCGATTCTCCATTCTTAGCATCCTTGATATAACCGCTGATGCTGAATTTTTCCTGGCTATAGCTTTTTAAAATAAAAAAACTAAAAAAAATAAGTAAGCGTAATTTCATATAGAACTATATTTTGTGATTAATAACGATGTCTTATAAAAAATGTTGTAACCGGGCACAAAACTATGGAAACTTTAACTGTCTCACAAGTTTCCGTACTTAAAAAATGCCTTTTATGTAAAAAAATAAAGGTCAACGTAAATTTTTTGGCGGTAAAAGAACCCATACAATAGGTAAGACGTTTGAAACCCGGTTTACCCTTAGGTAAATCGAAAAAAATTTGAGAACATAAATATAACAATGGCATAACTACGTATTTATACCTACGCTAATCAGTATCTTTTTTGTAAGTTTGCCTCTTATTTTGACGTTTTAATTAATGAAACCATCCATACCTAAAGGCACGCGCGATTTTGGCCCTGCAGAAATGCAGAAACGACAATATATTTTAAATATTATCCGTTCAAACTTCGAGCTGTTTGGTTACCAGCCAATAGAAACGCCCTCTATGGAAAACATCACCACGCTTACCGGCAAGTATGGCGAAGAAGGTGATCAGCTGATCTTTAAGATCTTAAATTCCCGCATTCACGAAAGCAAAAATAAAGACCTTCTTAAAAAAGAATTCGATCTTTCACTTGAATCTTCACGTAATTCAGAAGAGTTAACAGAAAAAGCCCTGCGCTATGATCTTACGGTGCCTTTTGCGCGTTACGTGGTAATGAACCAGCATTTATTGACATTTCCCTTTAAACGTTATCAAATACAACCGGTGTGGCGTGCCGATCGACCGCAAAAGGGGCGTTACCGCGAGTTTTACCAATGCGATGCCGATGTTATTGGAAGCGACTCGTTGATAAACGAATTGGATCTTATCTCGTTAATGGATAAATCGTTCCGCGAATTAAGTGTACCGGTAGTTTTAAAATTCAATAACCGCAAGATCTTATCTGCTTTGGCAACCGTTATTAATGAGCCTTCAAAGATCATTGATATTACAGTGGCTATTGATAAGCTGGACAAAATAGGCAAAGAGGGCGTAAATAAAGAATTAGCCGAAAAAGGAATTTCTGCAAGCGCTATTGAAACATTACAACCGCTCCTGGATTTTAAAGGAAATAATAAAGAGAAAGTTGAAGTTTTGAAAAAATTAGTTGGCGCCAATGAAGAGGGGAAAAAAGGTATTGAAGAAATTGAATACCTTTTAGATAATGCCAACGCATCGTTTGCTACAATAGAATTGGATATTACACTGGCACGCGGCCTTAATTATTATACCGGAACTATTTTTGAAGTGAAAGCAAACGCAGGCACTTTTACACCAAGCATTTTGGGCGGAGGCCGTTACGATGATCTTACCGGTATTTTTGGTTTAAAGAACATGAGCGGTGTTGGCATCTCCTTTGGCATCGATCGTATTTATGATGTAATGGAAGAACTGAATTTATTTCCGGAGCATATTTCAAAAACATCAAGCACAAAGTTATTGTTCACACACTTTGATGTTGAAACACAAAAACACTGTTTAAAATTAGCAGCAAGGTTAAGAGAAAATAATATTTCCTGCGAGATCTATGCGGATGTTACCAAAAAACTAGGAAAGCAATTTGAGTACGCCAACAAAAAAAATATTCCTTTTGTATGTACTGTTGGCGGCGATGAAATGGCCAGCCAGGCATATTCTTTTAAAAATATGACAAATGGCGAGCAAAAGAAATTAAGTCTTAACGAAATTATTGATGAATTAAAAAGAACTTCTGATGACATTTAATATTGACCATACAAAAAAACTAACGCTTAACGATCTTAAAGCCTTTTTATTTGATAAAGAAGCTAAGGTTGTTTTAACCGAGGCAACAAAAAAAAGCATCAGCGATTGCCGCAATTATCTCGATCAAAAGATCAGGAAAAGCGAACAACCAATATATGGCATTAACACAGGTTTTGGTTCATTATGTAACATTATCATTCCTGATAAAGATCTTGAGCAGTTACAGGAAAACCTTGTAAAAAGCCATGCGTGCGGTATGGGTAACGAAGTGCCCCTGGATGTAGTGAAATTGATGTTGTTCTTAAAGATACAATCGTTAAGCTACGGCAAAAGCGCTGTGCAATTACAAACTGTAGAAAGACTTTGTGATTTTATCAATCATGGTATCTATCCGGTTATCTACCAATTGGGATCGTTAGGTGCCAGTGGAGACCTTGCGCCCTTAGCGCATTTAAGCTTGCCTTTATTGGGTTTAGGAAAAGTAAACTATAACGGTAAACAAATTGACGCATCGGAAGTATTAAAAGAAAAAAAACTTACACCGATCAAATTAAAATCTAAAGAAGGGTTAGCACTTTTAAATGGCACGCAATTTATGAGCGCCTATGGCTGTTATTGTTTGATAAAATCTGAGCATTTAAATAAGGCCGCCGATCTTATTACCGCTATTTCGTTAGATGCCTTTGACGGACGTTTAGATCCATTCAAAGATAACCTGCACATTATTCGCGCGCACGCAGGACAATTGCAAACCGCCCGCGCCGTTCGCAGTTACCTGGAAGGCAGTGAAATTGGAAAACAGGAAAAAAAGCAGGTGCAGGATCCATACTCATTCCGTTGCGCACCCCAGGTGCATGGTGCAACAAAAGATACAGTAACGTACGTAAAATCTGTTTTTGAAACCGAAATAAATTCCGTAACTGATAATCCAACCGTATTTCCGGACGATGATGAGATCTTAAGCGGTGGAAATTTTCATGGGCAGCCTCTTGCTTTAGCATTGGATTTTTTATGTATTGCTATGGCAGAACTGGCCAACATTTCAGAGCGCCGTACTTATTTATTGATCTCGGGACAAAGAGGTTTACCACCGTTTTTAGCGCCTAACGCCGGATTAAATTCAGGTTTTATGATCCCGCAATATACCGCCGCCAGTATTGTAAGTCAAAGCAAACAGTTTTGTACGCCGGCAAGTATTGATAGTATTGTTTCAAGCAACGGACAGGAAGATCATGTAAGCATGGGCGCCAACGCGGCAACGAAATGCTTACAGGTAATTGATAATACAAAAAAAGTATTGTCTATTGAGTTATTGAATGCCACGCAGGCGCTGGAATTAAAACGCCCGTTGAGGTCGTCTGACAAGGTGGAGGCCGTTGTAACTACTTATCGTAAAACGGTTCCCTTCATGCAAAACGATGAGATCGTTCACGACCTGATGAAAGCTTCGGAAGAATTTTTGAAAAATATGGCGCTTTAAAATGAAGGATCGGATCATAAAAATAATATTCACTTTCTTTTTCTTATTTAAGATCTCTTTTAATTATGCCTGCCAGTGCCCTTTAACAGAGCTGGGCATGGCCGAATGCAACAAATATGAAATTATTTTTAAAGGTAAAATTATTTCGGTGGCACCGTGTGACAATAAATTTGGTGTTGCTGTTTTTGAAGTACAGGAGTTATATAAAGGTGTTGCCACCAATCAATTTAAAGTATTGTTTGAGTGTAATGTAGAGTGTGCCACCGGGTTTAACGAAGGCGAAGAATGGATCATTTATAGTAATTACAAGCAGGTAGATAAGGCATTAATGAATTGGTGCAGCCGCAGCCGCAAGTATTTTAAAAATGTGAAAGAAGATTTCTACGCGGTAACATATGGTAACGATTATTTTGATGAGGTAAAATTCCTTCGTACTAACCTGGGTTTGCACCGTACCAGGAAAGATTCGGTAAATATGGATGTCAACCGCAACACGTTGCCAAATACCAATCAAATGATCGTTATAGCCCTTTGTTCTATAAGCAGTGTTTTATTATTTTACTGGTTGTTTAAAAAATATTTTAAATTCTAAATTATGAGCGTTCACTTATTTAAACCGCATCCATGGCATGGAATTCCGATAGGAGAAAACTGCCCAAAAGTTGTAACTGCTTATATTGAAATGGTACCTACCGATACCGTTAAATATGAAATTGATAAAATTACTGGATACCGGAAAGTAGACCGGCCACAAAAATTTTCGAACATTGTACCGGCGCTTTATGGTTTTGTACCGCAAACCTATTGCGGCGAAAAAATAAGACAATATTCTGCAGAACGCTCAGGTAAAAAAGTAGATAAAGGCGATGGTGACCCTTTGGATATTTGCGTGATCACCGAAAAAAATATCACCAGCGGGGATATTATTTTAGAGGCCATACCCATTGGAGGTTTTAGAATGATAGATAAAGGCGAGGCGGATGATAAAATTATTGCGGTATTAAAACAAGACGAGATATACGGCCACATTACCGATGTAAATAATTGTCCTAAAAACTTAATAGACCGCCTGAAACATTATTTTTTAACTTATAAAAACATGCCGGGCCAGGAGAATAAAGCTGTAGAAATAACACATACTTATGGTGTTGAAGAAGCGCAGGAAGTTATTTTACGAAGTATAGAAGACTACAATACAAAATTCAGATCACATTTAGAGATCGGGGTGTGACGTAAATCCATCTTCAATTTATCATTATAATAACACTACCTGTAAATTAAATAATTTAAAAAAGTTCGGTATACCGTATTCTTTTTTATTTTCAAAATTAAAAAACAATTTTTGTTTTCAAATCTTTGTAGCCCTTTATTTATAGTATATTCGGAGTATTCATCAAGAAATTATTTTTTTAAAAAAGTGTTCATTAAAAAAAATGTGAATAACTTTTAAACGCTTCAACTAAATCAATATAATAGCTTGTGATGTAATAGTTTTACTTTTTTTAGATTTCTTTTTTTGTTTAAAAAGCATCCTGTTTCTCAACAATTAAGGTTAGGATAATATTTTGCAGGATTAAATAAACTAGAATTGTACATAAATTATCCTTAACATGAGAGCAATAAAATTTTTAGTGGTATCCACCGCTTTTTTATTTTGTGAAATAAAAGGCCAAAACGTTAATAAATTTACTGGCTCGTTCAATTACAATTTACCGCTTATTAACCTTCCCTCTAACCGTGGCGCGGGTATTACCATAGATGCCAATTATAATGCCGGCATACAAATGGAACAGCCTGCAAGCGAGATCGGCCTTGGCTGGAATATTAATGCCGGTGGCGCCATATACAGAAGTGTTTCGGGAGTGCCGGATGATGTAAAGGCCTTTGTAAAAACAGATTTTAATACTACCTATTCAACAGTTGCCCAGGGTGCATTGTATCCCGATTATGTTTTTGGAACTACGGAATATGATCTAAACAGATCGACCAAAGGCTTGGACACTTCTGAATTCACCACACCGGGGTTTGATGGCTATAGCCTTGTAGCACCGGCTTTCTCAGGACAGCTCCAGTTATCGTATCGTAAATTTTATCCTTACAAAAGTTCAGCCACTACTCCTTATAATTTACTGATGGATCAAACTACAGTAAGCGGTTATAGTATGAGCCAGGCACCACAATTCCATTTTGTGGGAGATTTTGCCGATACACTCGTATCAAGACACTATCCTGATACGATCAATTCAGGTACGACCTTTACAAATATACCTACAGCAACGATAACAGGTTTAGGATATACAACCAGTATAGTGCCTTTTATCGGCAAACATTTAAATGGAAGCACTATTTCTGATCAGAATTTTGATCCTACCACCGGTCGTTTAGGTACCTCTAATTTTGTTGAATATTTTACCAACTATGAAATCGATAATGGAACGGTAAGTAATATGATGGATTACAAAGCAGTGCACACACGCACAGCAAGCATATGGCCGGCAGAAGGTATTGGTTATTTCAGGGTGACAGCTTCTAATGGTTTAACTTATCATTATTCTTTACCTGTTTACCAATTGGAAAGTAATGTATACAGAGTTCCACTTGATAATGACTACACCAATAGTTCGGGGCTTGCCACCTCTGATTTTGGTACAGGGGTGGGTGTTGATGTTTTTCCAAATCCTAATCTGCCCATTGCGATAAGAGTTAAGGATAATAACAAATATGCTAATAAATGGCTGCTTACTGCTATTACCGGGCCTGATTTTGTGGATGACGGCGATGGCGTTGTTAATGACGCTGATGCCGGTTACTGGGTGGCTTACGATTATCAGGTCTGGAACGAGGCGGCAACAGAAAGAATACCGAAGTATGGATACGATTACCAATATTCACCTGATCTGGCTACACAACAGTACCCTGTTTATTTTTCTTTAATTCCTACAGGTTCCGGTACTCCGTATAAACTTTCTGGGTTATTTGGCACTGTTTCGGTAAATAAAACAGAAGTATATTATCTATCAAAAATTCGTACATCCAGCCATACCGCTGTTTTGGTTAGGGATATCCGTAAAGACGAAAAAGTAAGTGATGATGCAATTGTTACCAGCAGCTTTACCCCTGCACCAAATTTGCTTGTAAAACGGGTACTGTTATTCAAAAATGACCATCTTGATTCTCTTTTGGGAAGCGTACCAACTGTAAATTTTAATACGGCCAATTATCCGCAATTTGACTTTGCGGCAACCACTAATTCAGCATCTACCGGTTTTTTTACGGAAGACTGGTATACTTCCATTTCTTCATCTGCGCCATATTGTATTTTAAAACACATTTATTTTGACCAGGATTATTCGCTCTGCAAAAAGTACCACGGCAATGTTGAAGCAGATTGTTCGGGTTCATCAGTATTGACACCGGCCACCGTGGTTCAAACGAGCTTAACAGTTGGAACTTATTCTGCCAGCGGCAAATTAACACTGAACCGTATTCTCACTTACGATTTTCAAAACCAAAAAATAATCCCAAGCACTGTTTTTGATTACGACGCAACTAATACAACAAATGCATACAGCAACCCCGATTATAATCCGCTAAAAGCAGATTATTGGGGGTATTATAAATCCGATGCTACTGTAAATGCCTACAGCCGTTATACAAATACAGTGTCAATGGCGAATACCGATGCATGGAGCCTGAAAAAGATCTTAGACCCTATGGGTGGCATCACAGAAATGGAATATGAATCCAACTCTTATCAAAGGGTACTGGATAATAAAAGCACAAACGGTGTGCGGGGCGCAGCTTTCATGTATCGATTAAAAGATGTAAATGATCTGTATAACTATACACCTAGTTGTGATGTTTTATTGGAGGAGCCAAACACAGGGCCTGATCCTTTGAATGAAATAGGATACATTAGTGCCTCGGCCGGCTGCAGCAAACGAATCGTTATTCCTTATTTTCAAAATGTTTATGAAGGCAATTTTGCATGGCTTGGTAGCAGTATAATAAGAGGCTTTCAATTTGGTGATTATACTTTTACGCTAACGGCAAACAATGCTGTTGGTTCAATGGCCTCAATAGCTTCTGTAGGTGCTGTAGGCGCTTTGTATTCATCAACATCTCTAAGCGATCGCACATATATCGCAAGTTCAGGTGCTGGTTTAATCGGGGTAATGATACAGGGCTCTCATAGTGGTACTACCGCACCGGCGTATGGTGGTAATGGTTACATTTTATTTGAAACTACTCCGGGCTATGAGGTATATGGTGGAGGTATTCGCGTAAAACAATTAAAAAGTAAAAACAATGCCAACGAGATTTACGTAAAAGAATATACTTATGAAGATGGGGTAGCAAGCAACGAAATGGACCGTTTTGCGTACCCGCGTTTAAAGGCTTATGCTACTTCACAAACCACACTGGCTTTAAAGCCGCGTTATGGTTTTTTAGAACCAAAAGATTTTAGTCCTTTTGAAATGGCACCCAACATTGGCTACACCAAAGTTACCGAACGTAACCTGGGAAGAATTAATTCAGATAACGGAAAAATTGAAACAACATTTATTACAACACCTGCGCAATTGCCTTATAGCTTAACAAAAAACTATGTTACCAGCACTTATGCAAATGCTGCTTATTCTGCTTCGGTTAATCTTAATACCATTAACGAATGTGTTAGCTCTTTTCCGAATGTGTTTGGCGCTGCTAAAGAAACCAAAGTATACGATAAAAATAACAACATGCTTTCGCGAAGTGTAAATGACTATACTACTACACAACAGGGCGCTTTAACCGAAGAGTATTATTTTTCGAATAATACGCTTTACCCCGGTACTATTTCCAATACCGTTTGTATTGTACGCGAAATACCAATAGTCTTAAAAAGCTCCACCACCTATGGTATGGATGCTTTTGAAACCACGCAATCGGTAGCGCGCGATGAGCTTACGGGCGAAACTACGGCCATGCAAAGTTTTGGTAAAAACAACAGTAGCTCTGTTTCTTATAAAATCCCTGCTTACAAATATTATTTCCCGGTAGAAGGGATTGATTTCACTTCTGCTGACTCAAGAAAAATAATGCCCCTTGGCCGCGATATGTATTCGTATGGTAATATCGATACTACTTTAGCCACTAACAGTTTCCTCTCTGCCGCATATAAATTATATTCTAAAACCATTAACCAACGGCAATACATTGGCAGCGTGTATACTACCACGCAAATTACATTGCCGTATTATTTTAACAACCGTTCGTTCATGTTTGATGCCGGTCAGGGTTCTGCCAATAATTATGGTCTGCTTGATAAGGCCAATCTTTATTCCAATCCCTTAAGCCTGGCCACCATTAATAATTCGGTGTATTGGGAACCCGGAAGTACATATAACTGGAAACTGGTAACTGAAAATACTTTAATAGATAATTATAAGAACCTGGTAGAAACACGTGATGCCAATAACCGTTTTAGCGCAAGCCGTTATGGTTACGATGGTTACTATAAAACAGCTTCGGTTACCAATTGCAATTATGCCAGTTTTACTTACGCTAATTTTGAAAATGCAGCGCCCTCACCAAGCCCTTCTGCAGGAACAATAGACGGGGATATTTATTCTTCTTCGTTAAACCTGGTAGATTACAATACCGTGCAGCCGCATACAGGCTCTAAATGTATTGCTATTAATTCAACGCCTGCATCCTACACGGTGTTAAGCGCGCAAAGCCCCAGCAATACTATGGAAACTGGCCTTCAATCGGGTCGCATATACCGCGCCAGCGTGTGGACACACAGCACCAATTTAAGTCATGCGGTGATGACCATTATCATCGACGGCCTTGTAAATGTTGCGGTGCCGTATTCACTTAGCAATACTATTACGGTTAACTCATCCAATAATTTAATTACCACCATTGGCAATTGGAATTTGTTGCAGGTAGATGTTGAGATCCCCGAAAAGTTTACCACTAATCTTGGTCTTGGTGGCTCAGGCATTTTTAAAATAGAATTAAGTTCTACGAGCGGCACTGTTTATTTCGACGATCTTATTTTTCACCCGGTAGAAAGTGATTTTTCTGCCAGCGTGTATAATCCTCGTAATGGGCGCATGATGTCGAGCCTGGATGGCAACGGCCTGGCCACTAATTATTTTTACGACGCCGCCGGGCGCGTGGCTGAGGTCTGGAAAGAGATCCCATCGGTGGGATATAAAAAAATAAAACGCCATACATACAATTATGCAAGGGGTGCAGCGAATTAAAAATGTGATGTATCAGAATAATATGGGAAATTATAATAACATGTCATTTCGAGTAGGGTTTGAGCCTCTTTTTCAAACCGGTATTGGGAGAGTATATTGCAATAGTTGCTCTTCTCGATACGCCTCCGCTAACGCTGCGGCTACTCGAAGTGACAAATACTTAAAAACTCCGACATTATTATAATGTGATAATTAAAAACCATTCATAACAAAAAACATGAAAACAATAAAGATATTACTAACGGTTTTGGCATTGTTAACCGGTTTTAGTGCCGCCGCGCAAAACCAGGAGTTGCCAAACAGTCAGCATGCAACAGTTCAGTCGCTTAAAGTAATGTATAAAGCGGTGCCCCAGGCCACCCTGGCCATTGATATTATGGCCATACCACAGGCAACGGTTAATTTAAAAAATGCCGGTGCCGTTTCTAAAATTTATTTTAAGATCATTGATAAAAATACCAACGCCATTATTTACCAGGCAAACTATGCGCTTAATTCAGGAACAGTAAATTCTGATACCGGTAAAAAATTATTTGAAAATAATAACGGCGCTATTTTTATTTCTAATGGGCAAACACTTTTGTTAAAGCCCTATTTGTACCAGTTGCAAACGCAAGATGCGCAAAATAATTTATCTACCATTTACTCATTAATACAATAGACCATGAAATTGATTAAACCCATTTTAGTTTTAATTGCTGTTGTAAATGCAATGGCACTAAATGCCCAGCTAAGCGTTAATGCTACTGTAAGGCACGCCAGCCCCAGCAGCACCACCAGTGTTGGTAATATTAGCTTAACGGTAAGCGGTGGCACAGGGCCATATACCTATTCGTGGAGTAATGGGGCCACCACGCAAAACATTAATAGTGTTGCCAGGAATAATTACACCGTTTCGGTTACCGATTTTACTACGGGTACTATTAGCTACCCATACGGGTTAGGTTATAAAACCAAATGGAACACACAATACGACCTGGTTAGCCGTAACGATTCGTTATTTGGCCAGGGCGAAGGCGTTACAAAAAATACACTCAGGCGCCACACTAACGGGTGGGCCGAAATTGTTTTGCACAGCGTATCGGGTCAGTTTTTATTTGGGTTTACAGATAGCCTCTCAACCGCTAAAAACGATGTTAATGCGATCGATTTTGGATACACACTTTATTCAGGTGCTATTTTTGCCTATGCGGGCGGCTATTCATCGGCGCTGGCTACTGCTAACCCCGGCGATGTTTTGCGTATTGAAAGGGTGAATACCGATTATAATTTATTGCTTAACGGGTCTGTTATTTTTACATCAACCGCCGATAGTAGTAAAGCCTGCAAACTAAAAGTATTTAATTATATTGATGGTGTTGATAATGTAGGTTGTAGTTTTATCGATTCTACCGGTTTTAATTTTCCTAATTACGTTACCGTTAAGCCGCTTATTAAACACAGTACCGCGGCAAACATTAAAGACGGCAGCATCAGCATTACCCCAAGGTATTATACTATGGCGCCTGTAACCTGCACCTGGTCTGCCGGCGGGCTCAGTTATACAGGCACGGCACTGCCCGACCTTACCAACGGAAGCTATAGCGTTACTGTTGCCGATGCTTTAAATAATACCAGCAATTATATTTACGATGTATTATACAAAGCCCGGCTCGATAGCCTGCAGGGATGCGATTTTACAAACGATAGTTTAATAGCGCAAAACACCTATACCCAAAGCTGGGCAACGGCTGTTAACAATTATGTACTGGCCGGCGGCCAGGATGGGGAGATACAGTGGGTGCTGCCCGATTCTGTTACCTACGCCATGATGGGTTTTGCATCAGCTATTTCCTATACACCCGGCGATTATACCGATATTGAAAATGGCATTTATTTGCAGGATAAATATTTATACCTGGCCAGCAACGGATCTTTTTACATTTTAAATTATGATTGTTACCCCGGCGATATTTTAAAACTAAAACGCACAGGCTCTGCAATAGATATACGTTTAAACGGTACCTCTCTTTTTACTTACACCGTTGCAAATGCGGGGGTTGACTGGAGCATAAAAACCATCATAAATATTGCTACGCCGGGCGATTATATTAACGACCTTGGCCTCAGCGGCCCGGGCTTTGCCATAGAAGGCCCGCCGCCGTATTCGCATAATGCCGACATTAACCTTAACTGGCACCTGGAAGAAACCTTTGATGAGAACGGTACTGTAATAAGCTCCGAAAAAAATTACATGGATAACCTGGGCCGCAGCACGCAGCACCTGGTAAAAAATGCCACTAACGAGGTGTTTACCTCCCAAACAGTGTATGACGGTTACGGGCGTGCCGCAATAAGCACCATGCCCGCCTTTACCGGCAATTCGCTCACTTACCAAAACTGGTTTATGCGCACTGCCAACGGGCAGGTATACGACTATCCCCATTTTGATACGCCCGCTACATTGAACAGTCCTGTGCTGCCCGAAACCACAATGAGCAATGTGCTGGGCAATTATTACAGCGATAACAATACTTACGATGCCTACCAGGCCACCGCCGGCAACCCTTACACGCGAGTGGAGTATAGCGGCGACCCAGGCAGCACGCAACGCCGTGTAAGCCAGCCCGGCAATAATTTTAAAATGGGCAGCGGGCACGAGAGTTATAGTTTTAGCATGGTGTGTGGCGATGAGTTAAAAAATGTATTTGGCGGAAGCTATTATTATAAATGCAAGCGCGATAGCAGCGACTATAATAAACCTACAATTTTAACCACCGCTAACGCCATTACCGCTACCAAAGAAATAGTGATGACACCTGATAACATAGAAACCGTTACCTATAGGATAGGCGATAAGGTAATAGCAACAGGTTTTGCCGGCTTAAGCGCGGGCGAAAGCTGCACCTTTACCTCGGTAAAGAGCACAATGGTATATAACGGTACGCAGGGTGCCGACATACATTTACCCGATAATAATAAAGGCTCTTTGGTATTGTCCATGCCGGTACAGGCCACCACGCCGGCTACCACTGTAACCTCTTATACCAATGTGGTGTTTGGCATTACCGACCTGTATACCGACATTAAATTAACCAGTGGCACCGATTACACCCTTAATACCGGTACAGGACAGGTAACTTTTAGCAGCGGCTTTTTAAGCCAGTACACTGGCCGCAGCTTAATGCTGCGTATTAGTTTTGCTTATTTAAGCGCTTACGAAAACAGTTTGCTTGCCGCCGGCGTAACACCCGCCGATATTAACGCAGTGTACACCCTGCATTACGGCCGCTTTAGCAAAAATTTTTATGATATAGGCGGCGCCCTGCGCGCAAGCGTGAGCCCAAAAGGCTTTGGCTGCAGCCTGCCAAACGTTATAACCATGTTTACGTCGTATGATTACGACCACCATGGGCAGGTAATTGCAAAAACCACGCCGGATGAGGGCCTGGTAGAAATGGCCTACGATACCGAAGGGCGCCTGCGCTTTACACAAAATGCCGAGCAAAAATTAAACAACCGCTTTAGTTATGTAAATTACGACAAGCACAGCCGCCCTTATGAGACCGGCGAATACCAAAGCAGCAACAGCAGCGGGGTAGCCTGGTTCACTAATTATTATTTAAGCGGCCCGCCGCCTTTATACAGCGGCATACCTACTTACAGTATTATTGACCAGCAGGATGGCCTGACCACCGCGCAAAAAACCAACACCACCATTACAGGCTATACCAACCCCGCTGGCGGCAGTAACGATATACCAAATACTTATACGTACTACAGCCAATATCAGAACTTCAGGAACGGCGCGGTTAATTTTATAAAGAATAAGAACAGCACGGTGTGGATGAATTACGATAAGGTGGGCCGTAAAACAAGTACCATTACACAAATTACCGAAGCTGATTTTGTGGCCAAAACGCCAAATATAGACGCAAGGATAAAGACCACCGAAAGCACGTATAATTTTTATAACGGCATTACCAGCAGCTATACCTGGCAGCCTAATAACAGCAACGAAATTTGCAAATACGCTTATACCTATAATGCCAATTACCAGAACACGCTTACCACTATTGCTTATGGCACCGTAACCGCGCAAAACTTAAGCGCCAGTTTTTATAATAAAATGGGAAAACTGAACCGCGTGGTAACAGGCACCAATTACCAGGGTACTGATTTGGTGTATACACTTAACGGCGGGCTCAAGGCCATTAACCACCCGGGGCTGGACAGCGGCCTTGACCCCGGTTCGGATAACGGCGATTATACCGGCGCGCACCCAACGCATGTTAACCGCGATATTTTTGGCGAGATAGTAGAATATTATAATAACGATTACGAACGCAGCGGAAGCAACATAGTAAGCAGCATCTCTGCGCCAGCAAGCAAGTATAACGGTTTGGTGTATGCCACACGCTTTAAAACCGTTAATGCGGTAAACAGCCACACCACCGGCACCAATTATATTGATTATATGGGCTTGAACACCGCGGTGATTACCACCACCAATTATGCAGAGCAGGAACTGGCCTTTACCTATACCTATGACCAGTTTAACCAGTTAGCCACCAGCACCTTTAACACCTACAATAACAACAGCAATACGTATAGTGCCCGTGCAGAGTATGCCGAAACAGGGGCTGCCGGTGCTGATATTGGTTACGACCGCAATGGTAATATTACCCGTTTGGTAAGGCAGGCCTATAACAGCAATGTGCTTGATAATTTAACCTACACGGTAGGCACTAACAATAACCAGCTAAGTAATATACTGGATGCCGCCACTTATACTTTGCCAGCCAATTTTAAAACCAGCAGCACGGTTACCCCGAGCGCATTTAGTTATAACAGCATAGGACAGTTAACGGTAAGCGCAGCTGAGGGCGTGGATAGCATCACTTATTACCCCGATGGTAAGGTAAAACGCATAAAATTTAACAACAGCAATTACAGTCTTTACGAATATGGGGCAGGCGGTGAAAAACTAAAGAGCAAATATTATGATAATGCTGCCAATAAAATAAAATATACATGGTATATTGGCCCTGTGATATACGAGTGGGATGAGGCAGGTGCCAATACCTTTAACATAGCCGAGGTAAACATACCCGGCGGGCTGCTGCGCGTAAATGCGCAGGCCACCACCGGCATTAGTAGCGGTTATTTGGTATTTAAGGTAACCGACCATTTGGGCAATGTGCGGGCCACGTATAAGGGCAACGGTACCGGTAATGGTATTGATATATTAAGCGCTAACGATTATTACGCCTTTGGCGGACAATTGCCGGGCCGCAGTTATACCTTTGAAGATTACCGCTACGGTTACCAGGGCCAGGAAAAAGCAACCGCCGGCAACCCATGGTATACTTTTGATTTACGCATGTATAACCAGGATATTGGCCGTTGGTTTGCGCCCGACCCTTACGGGCAATTTAGCAGCCCTTATATAGGTATGGCAAACAACCCTGTGCGATTTACCGACCCCAATGGTGGATGGATAAGCGTTTCAGCGATGGGCGGAGCCGGAGCTAAAGCAAGGGAGGTAAGAAGAGAACTGCACCAAGATGAATTCTCTTACGAAGAAATGAAGAAGAGGTATGATAAAGAGCTGGAGCATATAGCAGAACATTATTTAGAGGATAGTAATTATGATCCGGCTGCTTACTTTGCAGCCGTGCAGGCTTTAAATAATTCATACTCTGGCCTGGGGCTTGATGGCGGCTGGTTAAGTGGCGGCAGGGAATATATAACGCAAAACGAGGCGGTGCTTCACCAGGATGAGGTTCAGGCAACTAATAGAACAGCGCCCGGTAGCCATGGTGCACCAGGCTTAGCAGTAAATGATGCATGGAGTGGACAATATGAAATGGTATGGACTACCAATGGCTATGCTGCCATGAATAATGAAAGAATGGAAATAACCGGGCAGGCGCAGGAAGCGCGCGATGCAATGGCTGCATTGGCCGCTGGATTTAATAATGCAATTACTGCAAATAGGGCAATGAATTCTTCTACAGGTTTTGATCAGGCTATGGCTGCTGCAGAAGATAATACCTTTCAGTTTTCAGGTGGTATCACATTACCAGAAGTTACAGTGTTTACGGATGGTAAAGGAAGTTTTGGCGCCCCAAGTTATGATATTCACGCGGAAGTTCAAAATAATCTTGATGCTATTAGTAATGGTTTTGCCTATTTTCCGCCTCCAAGAACTCTTCCTGGGTTTCCAGGTGCTGAAAGAGATAAGCCAAAAGGGGGAAGGCCAAGATGGAAATTACCCAATGGTGATATTGGCGAATGGGACGGTCAGCATGGCGAGGTAGAAGTTTATAATCCAAGAGGCAAACATAAAGGGGTTTGGAATCCAGATGGAAAACCAATTAAACCACCTGTTCCGGGAAGGAAAGTTGAGCCATATTTTAATCCTCCATCGTATAACTGGCGTACTCCTGCTGGGCCATGGTGGATGTTGGGAGTTGCTGCTGGAGCGGCAATTATATGGGAGGGATCACGATTTATTATTCCCGCAAGAAATTTAATTCCTGGACCATAATTTTTTATAATTTTATATAATGAAAATAGAAAGAATAATATTCGTATTTAAAATAGAAGAGGATAAACTATTTAGTGAAATTGATGCTAATAATATAAATCTCTCAATTATTAAAAAATTATATAATGAAAGAGAGGATGACCCCTATTTCTATCGACCACTTAAAATTGAACAAACACAATATGATATTCTGGCGGAATATGTTCCAGAATTAAAAAAATATCATTATTCGAAATTCGAATCATACTTAGAAGCAGTTACAGTTGATTGACCCAGCGCTATTGATCGTGAAGATTTGAAATCTGAACTTTTTGGCCTGAAGATACGAAACCAATGTAACCTGAATAGAAGCTAAAGATCAAGCGTAAATTTCCTAAACAATAATTTTTTCTTTTAGAAGTAATTTTAATCTTATAAACGCGTTAAATTTTACTGTTTTATTTTGAAAACTCAAACCGACGAAGGATGTTTGTAAGTTTTGTATTTCCCAAATCACAATAAGTAACATTTTTTTATTACGACAATCTGTAAACCGTTATAAAATTTATTTTTTGATTTAATTTATTTTTATTATATTTAAGTGTTCTTTGGTTTTTTGTTTTGAGCGCACAGATTGCAAATCTGCGCGATCGTTCGTTTTGGAAAAACTCACAGCAGTACAACAACTAAATGCCTTTTATATGGGGCTTACAGGCAGCATAGTTGGCAACGTATTGGCATACAGTCTTAGTAATGGCACAGAGTATTTAACTAGCAATGAATTAGCGCTGCACCAGGATGCTGTAAAAGCAACCAATCAAACAATAAATCATGGAGGTGCGGATATAGCTGCACCAATACAGGTTGACAAATCGCTGGAAAAATTTGCCGTTAGCAAAAGAGAAAGCCTTAACTCACGGGCATCTGGCTCTTCAAGATTTTTAACAATGAATAAAAAATCAGGTCAGAGTGATGCTGAAGGAAGTGTAACAGGTACTAAAACTGAAGTATATAATGGAGATGGAAGCGAAACCCATTATTATTTTAATTTGAATGGCGATCTAACTGCCGTAATTGAAAAAGGTGCGAATGGGAATTTATCTCAAACATATAATAAAGAAGCTTATAATAGTATTGGAAGCGTTAATTACAATAATGGCGGTAATCCAAGTAATGGCGTTTTTGGAACCACTACCACTTTTGCTTCAAAAGAAAATGTAATAGATAAAGGTACTTCTCAGTTTGGCGACTATTATAAACTTTCTACAACTACAAGTTATCAAGGAAAACAAAGCGTTTTAAATGTTAATACTACAATAAGTCCTGGGAAGTCACCTGGAGTTGATGTATCCTTAAATTTAGGCCCTGTAAGAGTTACAGTAAATCCGCTTAACGCTTCACAAAGTGCAAGTGTATTATTTGGTGCGATGAGAGTAAGTGTTGGAATAAATAATGGTACATTTCAATTTGGTACAACAGTAAGAAATAGTAGAGGGTTTGGGATTTCGTCAAATTTTGATTATAGGCCAGGAGGCTATTCTGCAGCAGGGGCTATAATTATAATTGAAGCAATTGCAGAACAGTTTTGGGCTATTCCTACGACTTTGGATAAAGTTCCACCACTACTTGCAGATTAAATATAAATAATGAAATCGAAAACAAAAAAAAATATTTTTGTATGGGGAGGGGTGATACTCTTTTGTTTAATAATTTTGAATTGGTGTGTTTTACCACATATACCTTTTTTTTTAGAAAGGAATATTAGTAAAGAAGAATTTAAAGCAAAAAGAGATATTGCATACAAAAAGTATACTAATTTATTTGTCGAAAACGTCAGAAAAGATTTAAAAATTGACGAGGTTAAGATCAACAAGTCTAAGAATGCTATTTTATCATTTGAATATCAAAACTATTATATAATTGTTTATGAAATTAATTTGCAAAGAAATCTTAATCTAGAAAAAATAATTCAATTGGAAAAAAAAGCCAACAATATGACTCCTGATGTCACATATTCTGGTTTCGTTGCATATTCTTTTGAATTTCTTTATTCTTCAGTATATGATTCAATAGCAAAAAACATTTTCATGAGCTATGATCAGGATTTCTTATATAAAATGAGCATCGGAGATAGTATAATTAATTATAATTTAATGTCAAAAAGTTTGTCATTTCGATATGAAAAAAAAGGGCCGAATGATCTGTTGTTTCTTGTACAACCTTTAAATGACCGGGAGAAAGAACCAAAAAAAGCAAATATAAATGTTACTTTTTATAAAAAAGGCAACGCGGTTTATATGATCATATTATATTCTAAGAATAAAGGGCTGTTAGTTGATGAAAAACTTATACCTAGTTTATTCGGTACAATATATGGTACTCAAAATATGATGTGAGCGGAGCGAACGATCGTGAAGATTTGAAATCTGAACTTTTTGGCCTGAAGATACGAAACCAATGTAACCTGAATAGAATCTAAAGATCAAGCATAAATTTCCTAAACAATAATTTTTTCTTTTAGAAGTAATTTTAATCTTATAAACGCGTTAAATTTTACTGTTTTATTTTGAAAACTCAAACCGATGAAAGAACTTCATAGTTTTTTTGTTTCTTAAATCTTAAAAATGGTTGTTTTTTTAATGCGACAATCTGTAAGCCGTTATAAATATATTTCTTAAATTTTCTTTCTTTTATTTGTAGAATTAGATAGTGTTTTGTATCTTCACGTAGTGAAGATAGTTCGAGCAAATTTGTGAAATATTGATTTTATTTTGTTTTGAGAAATGGCCGATCTTTGTTTTGTTTTGAGCGCACAGATTATAAATCTGCGCGATCGTTCGCTTGGAAAAGCTCACATCGCCAAGCCGTTTCGTTACAAGACCTTCAGAAGATGCGCAAAAGGCGGATGAAGTGGAAGAATCAACCGGAGGTTTAGATGCCACAAGAGAGGATGATGAAATAAATTCGGGAACCACAAGCAATAATGATGATACCGGTCCAGTTAATGCTTCAGCTAATGCAAATGTGGGAGAAGATATAATTACACCAGCAACAATGACAGAGTTACTTGTCGGTGAATGTCTTAGTGAGTATAGTCAACCGCAAGCGATAGATATGAATAATACAGATGGTAATGAGTTTGTTTCTACTTTAGTTTCAGCAGTTGAATATGAAATAACACATGGTGATGGGGCTATTACTCAATCTGATTATTTTAAAAATTTGGATAAAGGTGAAACTTATAAATTTGAAGATATAGAATTTGAGCATAAAGGCGGAACTATTAAAATAAGCAGCTTCTCTTATAAAGATGGCGAATTCGGCGGAAATTTCTCACAAATAAATGGCTATTTAAATTCAGCGCTTCAATGCCGAGATGCTACATATGGGGCTTATAGGAATAATTCAGCGTATGCACCAAGGTTTAGTAATTATGAATATGGGTTTAGGTTTCCTGTAAAATAAATGAAATTAAATTTTGTTATAATATTTTTTTTAACGTTGGCTTCAAAATTTTTCTCCCAGGAAAATGTCAGTTATTATGTGCCGGATAAATTTTTATTTGATACTACTTGCTTTTACTATAATGGAGAAAAGATCAAAAATCAATCCAATAGAAATAAATCTATAGATGGCTTTGAGTATAATTCTGATTTTTATTTGGCTAAATTTAATTTAAAAGGAAAAAAAGAATGGGAGCTTATCTTCGATAAAAATAGGAGTTGTAGAGAAATTTTCCCGATTCATAAATGCGGGAATTTATTCTATACTTTTTTTTCTATTATGAATAGAAATATTGAAACATCTGTATTTTATTTACAGCACTTTTTGATTTGTTTTGATTCAGCCGGTAAGGTTCATAAGGAATTTAAACTAAAAGACTCAACTTTTTACGGCATTAATAAAATCATTTATGCAAAAGATCACATTTATATTTTCCCGTTTAAGGATAAAAGCCTTATCTGTGAAAAATATGATTACGATTTTAACCTGTTAGAGAAAATAAAAAACGATGCCCTTGTAGTTGCTTTTTTTAAAAGCAATGTGTTTAGCAATAATAATGAGTTCGTAAGCTTTGGCCCCATAGATGATATAGAAAATATCAATAAAACGATTAGTACAAAAAGTATTATGTTTTACAGGCCCTCTATATATGGCATTAAAAAAACAAGCCTGAATTTATCTGTAAAATCTTCGTGTAAATTTAACCAATTACCACTTGGAGAAAAAGTAGATTTTAGCACTTATGATCATGGGCTGTTTTATGTCTGTTCAGAATTTTATAAGAATCCTGATGCTCATCCTATTTATAAATTGTATGAATATAATAGCAAACTAAATAGTATAAAGCTATTGAGAGATACTATGCAAAATTCTATTGTTTTTTTAAAAAATCTTGGTAAAGCAGCAGATTATTTTTATATAACCGCACCTAAAACAGTGTTTGATGGAAAAGCGAATACGCGTAAAGATTATCCAGCAGTTATCATTAGTATTAAGAACAATAAGATAGTCTCAAAACAGGCTATTACTAAAGATGATATTGGATATTCATCAACAAAATATTTTTTTATCGGAAATAAACTATCTATTTTTCAAGCCGAGACTGAGAAAAATTCAAGAGCAAGAATAATAACTTATGATTATAAGGATGGTTTTTTGTTGAACAGAAATGAAATAAATGAGTGTGAGCGGAGCGAACGATCGTGAAGATTTGAAATCTGAACTTTTTGGCCTGAAGATACGAAACCAATGTAAGCTGAATAGAAGCTAAAGATCAAGGATAAATTCCCTAAACATTAATTTTTTCTTTTAGAAGTAATTTTAACTTTATAAATGCGTTAATTTTTGATGTTTTGTTTTGTATAATCAAAGCGATAAAAGAGCTTTATTGTTTTTTTGTTTTCCAAAGAGTAAAAAGAGTTATTTTTTTTGATGCGTCAAAATACAAGCCGTTATGTATTTTCAGGTAAAAATTATTGACATTATATTTTTTAAACGGCAATAGTTTGGCAAGAATAATAAAACGTCTATATTTGATACATGTCAACCAAATATAAAGCAAAAGATAATAACGGCCTTTATTTTGTAACTATTACTACTGTTGAGTGGGTTGATATTTTTACGCGACTAAACCACAAAACAAGCATAATTGATTCTTTAAATTATTGCAAAAATGAAAAAGGCTTACAGGTGCATGCTTACGTTTTAATGCATAGTCATTTGCACATGATATGCAGTGCCAAAGATGGCTTTAAACTTGCCGATATCATCCGGGATTTTAAAAAACACACTTCAAAACGAATCGTTCAAAATATAAAAAAAGAACCCGAGAGCAGGCGTGAGTGGCTGTTAGAACTGTTTTTGAAAGCATGCGAAGATCTAAGTAATAAACAGCAATATAAAGTTTGGCAAGACGGGTACCACGCAGAAGAAATATTAACCAAAGAGTTCTTAGACCAGAAATTAAATTACATCCATCAAAACCCTGTTAACGAACAAATAGTTTTAAAGGCAGAAGATTATTTATTCAGTAGTGCAAGGAATTACACCGGTATGGACACCTTAATGCAGGTTGAATTAATTTTGTAAATATAAAATTTGCGGATCGAACAATTTCTGTATCTTTAAATATGCGTATTTACATTCTGTTAATTTTAGTTGCATGTAATTATAAATTGCTATGTCAAAACACCTCGTTTGGCGATGAGCCTGTAAAATGGGCCTCTGCAGCCATTCCTGTAGCCCCGGCACTGTCAAAAGAAAATGAAAGCGCCGATCTTATTATTTTAGATGATAAAGTGAAGCTTCATTTTTACGCGATAGACAATGAAAAGATCGAACGCCACCTGATGTTTAAAATAAATACGGCAAAGGGATTAGATAAATTGCAAACTTTTAAATTACCCGAGTCGTTTGATAACGCTTATGATGCTAATCTTCATAAGCAGGGCCGGGAGGCTAAAATAAAAATACCTTTTATCGCCGAATACCATGTTTATCTTTTTGGAGCAAGGAAATTTTCGGGCCACCACTGGGAAGATGTGCCTTTTAAATTAAAGTATGAAAAATTACGCTGGATAAAGTATACCGGCGAATTTATAAATGATGAGGTAACTGTTTTCCAGATGCAGGGGCTTTTGGTTGGCGATATTGTGGAGTTAAAATACGAATCCAACTTTAATTCCATGTACGGCTCAAATTTATTTTATTTTCAGTCAGAGTATCCCAAAATAAATTGCGAGTATGATTTTATTTATAAAGTAAATAAACGCTTTGCAGGTTATTCGTTTGTAAAGGCCATGAATATAAAAGATTCAGCCGTTAGCCGTTCGGTTACAGAAGACAAGGAGTACGTGGTGTTTACAGATAAGATAAAAGTAAAAAACCCCGCGGTTGTAACTTATCCTGCAAATAGTTTTGAGTCTAAAACAATGCCGCATGTATTTGCCGATTTTAAATTTTACAGGGTGGTTAACGGTTCGTATCCTTCGGGCTCCGGTCGGGTATACGAGTATGACCTTTTCAGGCCCAAAAATTTTGAGTGGATCATTTATACAGATACCGTTAACAATTACACCAAGATCTATGATAAACAATTTGCATCCATCCGCAAATTTATTGCAACACTTCCTGATCTAAAGTCGGATTCGACCAACATTACTTTTTTTAAGGCATTGTGTGATACCTTTAATAATTTCAGGTATATCAGCGCCAATCAATTATTCTATAACGAGTCGGCATTATATAACCTATACAGTGGCGACCATCTTTTAAAACGCCGTTTGGTGCAACATACCATGTGGAAACTTTACCGGGATATTTTGAATGATAAAAAGATATTTTATTACCTGGCAAATATTGAGGACAGGCGATACGGTGAGCATAACATGAACTACAGGACACATTATGCTTACGAAAATAATATGATAGCCATACCTTCGGGCAGCTCGTATATTTATTTTATGCCAAGGTACGATGGTATAAAATACCACCTTAATGAATTGCCTTTTTATTACGAAGGCTCGCTGGCCGCCTTAAGTGCAAGAAATTTCCAGGAAGACATAAAGAACAAGGACTCGAAGATCTTTAAAATAATGAAAACACACAAAGGAACCTTTAACGAAAATACGCGTACCGAAAATGCTACGGTAAAGATCTCCCTGGATAGTTTAACGGCCAGGTTTACCACCAAGGAAAGCCTTTCGGGTCAGTTCTCTACAATTTTAAGACACCTATACCTGAACGAATATATTGATTCTACCATTTCGCCGCATTACTTTAAAAAATGTACAGATAAGCCTTATGCTTCCACGCAAAAAATAAAATTATCATCAAGCATCAATGAGTTTCCTTTCAGGTATACATTTAATTGCTCTGAAAAAATAACCTTGCAAAATGCGCAAACTATCGATCTTAAGAATTGGTTCTCGTTCACATTTACCAAAGATTTAGTTCCCGTTAAACCAGAGCACGATTTTTATTTTGATTTTGATAACAGCGATTCTTATAATTTTTTACTGGATTTTGGAACGCCGGTTGAATTTAAGAACAGTTCTGATTTTTCAAAAAAAATAAATAACGATTATTTTGAGCTCGAAAGCGAAATCATAAAAAACTCTGAGTCAACTTGCCTTGTTAAAGTTAAATTTGTTGTAAAAAAACTAAGCATCCCAAAGTCGGATATAAATTTACTGATGGATGTGATTGCCGGCGCGGATGATCTGAATAATTTTTCGCTCTCGGTAAGCAAAAAGTAAAAAAGCAGTTACTTTTTTTCAGCGTCCAAAGTCTGCTGCCATTTCCAGGCGCTGAGCATCATATCGTCTAAAGAATATTTTGGGTTCCAGTTTAATTCTGTTCTTGCCAGTGTGTTATCGGCATACACTGCAATTACGTCGCCCGCACGCCTGGCACCAATGGTATATTTTAATTTTTTTCCCGAAACTTTTTCAAATGAATGTATGGCCTCTAAAACACTGAACCCGTTTCCCGTTCCTAAGTTAAATAACGACACATTTTTTTTATTTTTTTTGTCCAATAAATAATTAAGCGCTTTAATATGGGCGTCAGCAATATCTGTTACATGAATGTAGTCGCGGATACACGAACCATCGCGCGTATCATAATCATCTCCAAAAACAGTTAAAGAGTTTTTTCCAACTGCCGTTTGCGTGATAATTGGTACTAAATTATTGGGGCGGTTCAATGGAAACTCACCTATCTGCCCACTCAAATGAGCTCCAACCGGGTTAAAATATCTTAAGAGCACTGCGTTAAAATCGGGATTTGCTTTACATACAAAATCAATGATCTCTTCACCAATTTGTTTGGTATGCCCATAGGCACTTTCGGCAGATTTTAAAGGTGTATTTTCTGTTACAGGTAACTGATCGGCGTTACCATAAACAGAACAAGAAGAAGAAAAAATAAAATTTTTGATCTTGCGTTCCAAGGCAAATTTTAAAAGATTATTAAGTGATGATAAATTATTCCGGTAGTACAATAAAGGGTTAACTACGCTTTCAGGCACAGATTTGTATGCCGCAAAATGAATGATGCCCGCAATATCTGTAAATTTTGATAATTGTTTGTTCATTTCAGCTTCATCACAAAGATCAAAACTTAAAATTTCGAAAGTTTTACCGGTAATTTGTTTTATGCGCTCATACGATCTGGGCGTAGAGTTCGAAAAATTATCGATAGAAATTACATTAAACCCGACGTTCGATAATAATTCAATGATAGTATGCGAACCAATGTAGCCTGCGCCTCCGGTAACAAGTATAGTTTGCATAAATTTTATTTTTAAAGCCAGGATAAATATAAAGAAAATTTGGGGATAATGGTTTATTAGTTTATTTTTAAATCGATTATGGGACTTTTCAGGAACTCTTGTTTTAAATTTCTGTACAGATCAGGGCTAGGGAAGATTTTGCTTTCCTATAATCGTAGAAAAGAACGCATACCTGTTTTAGTGTTCCATAAAGTTATTCCGGAGTATGACGAGATCTGGCCGGGCATTCACCCAAAATTATTTGAAGAGATGTTATTAATGTTAAGTAAACATTATACCATTTTACCTTTAAACGATCTGTATTTAAACCCTTCTGCCAAATTAAAAAATGCCTGCTTTATTACTTTTGACGACGGCTATAAAGATTACCTGGATTATGCTTATCCTATTCTAAAAAAACTTTTCATTCCTTCTTCTTTATTTGTTTTGCCTTATCAAATAACCAATAGAGGCCATATCTGGACATCGACTATTGTTTTTTTTATAAAACACTATTCTTTTAACGAGATCAACAATTTTTTTACCGTAAGAAATATTCATATTAGATATAAGAATAAGAATAACTATTTTCGGTTAAATTTAGATATTACCACTCATTTGTGTGGTATGATGCATACTGAAAGAATGGCGGCAATAACCGACCTGAGAAAGAAATTTGTTGCAGATAACCGTATCATCGAAAATGAATTATTGTCGTTTAACGAATTAAGAATGCTTGATCCGAAATTAACTTCAGTAGCTTCGCACAGTTTAACGCATCCCAGTTTTAAAAAAGAAATAGATGCGGTTTTTGTTGAAACAGAGTTAAAAGAATCAAAAGAGATCATAGAACGTGAAACGAAGCAAAAAGTCGAAGCGTTTGCCTTTCCGTTTGCAAACTATAACGATATTTCTATTACAATAGCAAAAAAATTATATAAACTTTGTTTTACACGTATTAACGATTTTGTTGAACTTAAAAAACTAAAAACAGATAAAAATTACATTTACGACCTGCCAAGATTTAATGTTCATCACGATAGCCCCGAAGAAGTTTTCTTTTTAATAAATGGGTTTCATAAAAAATTCAAGTAAGTTGTTTTTTGCAGCTAACAAATATCCAGTCATCCAGCTTTTGTTCGGTTAATTTTTCTCCCTGTTTTGAAAAAAAAGTGATAGCGTCAAAATTCATTTCGGATAGCTGTTGTTTTAAAAAAAAGGGGGTGGTATAAAATGTAAAAAGACTGTACCTATGCGCGCTATCGTTGATGATAGCATAATTAGTTAAACAGATGTCTTTTCGTTTTTTAATGATATGCCTGGGTAAAAAGGGTAATAATTTTAAAAAGGTTTTTAAATTAATTATAAGTTCGTTATTTTTATTTAACCATGGAAATTTACCGAAGGAGGGATGGTTTTTATTATGCGTTGAAAAGAAGAAGATCCCGTTTGGTTTTAACACCCGGTTTATTTCAGCGAGTATTTTTTTTCTTCCTTCCATATCAACGTAATCAATACCGTTAAATGAGAAATTGACCATGTCGAAGGAGTTGGTTTCAAATGCAGAAAGATCTTTTGCATTCATTAAACGAATATCGGCGTTGGGGTATTTTTTTTTAGAAACTTTAATAAAACCATCAGAATAGTCAATACCAATATAACTTTTACACTTATCAAGTAAATAGGCTGTTGTACGTGCACCACCAATGCCTATATCCAATAGTGAGCCCTCATACAAAAGAGCTTTATTGCTTTCAAAAACATATTTTTCAACCGGTAAAATAGCGGTTAAGGAATTGTACCAGTTTATTACCTTATCAGAACTATATGTTTTTAAATTAGAATTACTCATCTTAGTTTTTTTAAAAAAGCAAGCAATTTATTTCTGTAAATAACGCCGCTGTATTCTTTAACTATGTTTTTTGTGAACTGCTCTTTAAACTTATTGATGTTTAAAAGTGTTTCATTTTCAGAACCGTGGTACCAGCCGCAAAAGTCATAATATTCTGATCGTATTTTTTTAAATTGCTGTATATCCAGCCAATGAATGGCTCGATGTGCTCTGCCAAAATGAGAAGAACTGTAAAGATTTTTATAGAGATGCTTTAAATGAAATGAAGAGATATTTGTTGCCCGTTGCTTGGTTACGCGGTAAAAATTAATGCAAATGAAATTATTATTTTGTTTTATAAAAGAAATAGCAAGTAATTTATTTTTGTTAAAAGCCCTTAACCTGAATTCTTCCGCCTTTCTAATTTTTTTATACTTTGCAAAACCATTATAAAGATCCATAAATTGCCGTAGGTCTTTTTCAGTTATATCAAAAGTTAATTGATATTCAAATTTTTGGTTTGAGATAAAAGAAGAGATCTGGGTACGTGTTTGGTGATGAAAAGATTCATAGATTTTTTCGCCAGGTTGGTTGAGATCGATCAATGGCGTATGAAATTCATTTAATTCACCGTTTACATTCTCTGGAACCTGGATGCAGTAGTTGATATCAGCATCCAGTTTAACATCTTTGGATAAGAAATTATCGTTTACAGAAAACCATAAACGCTTATACCGTATTAAGGAAAGCGAAGAAAGATGCATAGATACAAATATAAAATAAAATACAGTTTTTAACGGCTATTTTAGAATAGAAACCTCTAAATTGTTACATTTATAAGATCAAATGGAGTTAACGCCCCTGGATATATTTGACCTGCTTTTAAGCCCGTTTTATATTGTTATTATTTTTATAATAGCAGCCAATTACCAACGCGTTAATTTTAATGTAAAGAAAAAAGATCATTACAGGTATTTTTTGCCGGCGCTCGCCTGTAAAATGTTTGGAGGTATTTGCGTATGTCTTATTTACACGTATTATTATACCGAAGGTGGCGATGTAACAAATTATTATTATACATCCTGCACTTTTTCAAATGTATTATTGTATGGAGATTTTGAAGCCTTTTTTAACCTGTTCTCTTTGTCACTGGAGGGCATACACGATGTTGCTTCTTCTGATAAATACGGGCCTATTTGTTTTAATGGTAATGATACATATGCTTTTTTTACGGTAATGTTAACGGTGCCGTTTTGTTTGTTGGGTATGAAAAGTTTTATTGCCACAACGCTTTTACTGGCCAGCTTTAGTTTTATAGGCCTATGGAAATTATATGAAGTATTTGTTGCGCATTTTCCTGATCTTAAAAAGCAATTTGCTATTGCTATTTTCTTTGTACCCTCTGTTTTTTTCTGGGGCTCGGGCATTTTAAAGGATACTTATTCACTTAGTGCCGTTGGTTTTTATACTTATGCCTTTTATCATTTTTTAATATTGAAAGAACGCAAAGCAAAATACGTAGCTATGCTAATACTTGCTGCCATGATCATCCTGTTAATGAAACCTTACATATTTTTTGCGCTTGCACCCGGCTCCATCGTGTGGAATTATTTTTATAAGATTAAAAAAATAAATAACCCGGTATTAAGAACGTTAAGCCTGCCTGTTATACTTCTTTTTGTGGGCATCATATTGGTTTTTGGTTTGCAGTTCTTTGGCCAGTATTTGGGTGAATATAGTCTTGACACAGTGTTATTAAAGGCGGTAAAAACCCAGAAAGATCTTGTTCGTGATCAATACGGCGGCAATAATTATGATATAGGTGAGTTTGAGCCAACGCTTGCCGGTATCTCGTCCAAGATCCCCGCGGCATTAAATATGGCTTTATTCAGGCCTTTCATATGGGATGCGCGAAACCCGGTAATGCTTATATCGGGCCTTGAGAATTTGTTTATGCTCGCCTTTTCGCTTTACATTTTATTGCGTGTAAAAATAACGGTCCTCATAAAATCTTTATTCAGCCATCCCTTATTGATCTTTTCTTTTTTGTTTGCGCTCTTTTTTGCGTTTTCGGTGGGCCTTACAACGGCTAATTATGGGGCATTGGTACGGCTTAAAATTCCATGCATTCCGTTTTACCTATGTTCATTGTTTATCTTATTCTCTCTTAATAAAGAAAGTTTTAAGAATAGATAGCTTGGTATATTGCGTTAGCAATGTCAAAATTCCTTCTGCTTTCGGCAACAGCCCTTATCTTTAAAGCCAGATCATTTTCTTTCAGCAGATCGTTTATTTTTTTTACCGCGTTATGGTATTCTTCTGTATTCAGATCTTTTAAAACATAACCGATATTCTCTCTGTTAATAATATCGCTATCAACCGAAATGTTTTTTGGAATGATAACCGGCAGGCCCATTGCCCAGTACTCGCCATTTTTAATAGGCGTGCAGTATTTTTTTGTAAGTACCGGTTTTACCGGTGTAATTGCAAAATCACCAAGGCCAATATATTTTGGAATTTGTGCATGCGGCACAAAAACAACTCTAAAACTGCTTTTCGGCAGGCCGTGTTTTATTATCAATTTGTTTATCTCTTCTTCAGAATGCGATGTTAAGATCAATGCAATAAAATCATCTTTCCATGTTTGATAACATACTTTATAAAAATCAAATACTTCATCCTTTAAATAAATACCACCAAATTTTCCGGCGTATACGCAAACAATTTTATCTTGTAAGTTCAGTTGTTGCAAAAGCGTTTGGTCCTTCTTGTTGTTTAATGTAAACTTTACCAGGTCAACACAGGCGGGCTTTACGTAAAAATCGGCAATACTTACATTGTATTTTTCTAAAGCATATTCTTTCATGCCGGGAGTAGTGCCTATTATCTTAATAGCTTTTTGAGTTTGTTTTTTCTCAAAATAAAATAAAAGTTTATAAGAAAAGCTGTTTTTTTTCCATTCGCCATTCTCCACCATAGCTTCGGCATGCGGCTCGTAGCTGTCAAGTATAAGCGCTTTGCCCGTTAAACGCGAAAGGATATAACCTATCATGCCAGCCGGCGTGCAAAACGCGTGTATAAACTCTATCTTATTTTTTTTGATCAGCTTTTTTAAAGAATAGATATTTTTTAGCCATGATAAAGATGCAGAAAGGCCAAAAGCAGAATACGGATATTGTATATTTATTAAGTTAGGTTCAGATGTTATTATATTTTGCTGAGCATCTTTCTCAAGTGTAACCAGGTAGATCTTACTGTCTTCTGAAAGTTGCCCGGCCATTTGCCTGAGATAAGGCAGGGTGTATGTTTGGATGAGGGCGTCGGAAAAACTCCAATAAGTAAGTACCAGGATATTTTTAGTGTTTTTCAAAATAAATGTTTGATAATGGCAAAAAAGCGCCGGTTAAATATAGAAGCAGGCGAGTCGGTAAAACTTAACCATAGATATTTTAAAGTTTCTTTTTTATACTTGCCTGTTAAAGATAAATGCAGGGCGATATAAGAATGGCAACTCGATTTGAATTTGGGAATATCTTTTTTATAATAACCCACAACGGCTTTATTTTCGAGAATGTATTTGATCATAGCCTCGCCCCTGTTTATTAATGGCTCTTTGCTGGTAAGCACCACGCTTCTCTCATCATGATCGATGATCGTTGAGGTAATGGTATTTACATAGTGCAGCGGGTATTTTGCACAAAGCCTTAGCCACAGTTCCCAATCTTCCATAGCAGAAAGTTTGCGGTCTTCGTTAAACTGATTTTGCAAAGCCACATCTTTTCGTATAAAAATTCCGTTGCAGCTTAAAAAATTTCCAAAGATCAATTCTTTATTTGGCGGAGAGGTATAAACCGGCCCTTCTTTTGTGAGTTTGCCTTGCCCGTTCTTGATATCATAACGTAAATGAATAAATTCGGGCTGGTTTTTTCCGGTAATGCTTTTTTCTGCTACTTCAAGATGGTTTGTGTATAAAGTATCATCCGAATCAAAGAACAAAACATAATCGCCAATGGCTTTTTTTAAACCGTTGTTTCTTGCGGCAGCCCTTTCGCTATTTGGTTGTTTAAGGTACGCGATCCTGAATTGTTGTTTTTTTGATATGATGTTTTTTACCACACTTTCCGTATTATCAGTGCTGCCGTCATCCACGATCAACAGTTCAAAATTTTTATAAGATTGATCTAAAACTGTTTCAATAGTATTGGCGATCAGGTGGCCCCTGTTATACGTTGGAATTACTATTGAAAACAATACGCTCATACTAGTTGGGCATTAAATGCACATCAAAAAAATCGGTTTTACTGCAAAAAGCATCTTTTGCAAGGATCTCGTTACGATAATTTATACTATATCCAAAAGACAGGATAAGATCATAGATATCTTCTGTTTTTTGATTATTATTTTTTATAAGAGGAGGATGAATTGCTAAAACAATAATTGGTTTATATTTTAAAACAACAGCTTTAGCGCCCTCTAACACATCTAATTCAGAGCCTTCAGCATCTATTTTAATCAGGTCTAATTTTTGAAGTTTAAGGTCTGTAACAATATTGTCCAATGTATCTACCTGTGTTTTTTGAGATGTTCGGTTCTTATCACTCCTGTTTACAAGACTGTTGGCATTACTGCCTTCATTTTCGTCTATAAAAAAATCTACAAGTCCTGTAAAATTAGAAGCTGCTTTATTAATTGGTGAGATAATATCATTAAATTTATTTAATGCGATTATTTTTTTTAAGATCAAAAATGTGCCGGGTGTTGGCTCAAAAGCATATACTTTTCCTTTAGGGCCTACTAATTTTGCAATAATAACCGACATAAGGCCTAAATGCGCGCCAATATCAATAACGGTCATGCCGGGTTTACAGGCTTTTGTTAAAAAGGCAATATTCTCTTTTTCATAATCGTTTTCAAAATACCTTGCCCATTTTGCGGGAAAACGGATGTTATAATTATTGATCGTTCTTGTAAAACCTTTATTTAAGGTTAAAAGATCTATAACATTATAAATACTATTTTTTAAACTGCTCATTTAATAGTGTTTTGAATGGCGTTATGTATTGCGTCGTAAGTGGGTAATATATTATTTATAGAAAAACGTTCAATAACAATATCGTGTAAATTTGCGCCTAAGGTTTCCATTAATTTCTTTTCGGTATGCAATTTTACAACAGCTTCTATCATTTCCTTTTCGGTATTTTCTTTAGAAACGAGCACTGCATTTTTTCCGTTGATGAGATAGTCATCTACATCGCCAATACCTTCACAAGCCATTACCACCTTTTTGTTTAGGCCTGCTTCTTTTATTATTACAGAGCTTGAGTCGGATAGGGAAGGATGAATTAAAATATCACTGGCAGACAGATAATCCATTATGTTTAATTTAAACCCTTCCATAAAAACACTTTGTTCCAGGTTATTTTTTGCAATGTATTCTTTTATTTTCTCAAAATCAGGGCCGGTGCCAAGTATGACCATTTTTGCGTCAATACCTTTTTCAATTAATTTTTTAGTAACATTAATCGCAAGTTCTGTTCTTTTTGGGGCTACAAGCCGGCAGGCAACTATAAGTAAAATATCTGCCGGGTATTTTTGTTTTATTTCGGTAACTACATTTTTATCGGGTTCCTGGTATAGTTTAAAATTATACGCTAAAAAAACAACCTGTATTTTTTTTTCATTTACATTTTCAACTTCCATCATAAATTGTTTGCAACGGCTTGAAACAACAATGATGTTTTTTGCAAAAAAATAAACGATCCTGGTAAGAATGACAAAATTACGGCTGTTAAATAAATAAGCTTCATCAATAACGTGCCTGCAGGCGAATACTTTTGCTTTAATAAAATATTGCGCTAATACTGCAGGTAAGCCTGCAGTTTCGAGGTGGGCATATAAAACGTTTATTTTATTTTTTTTACAGAATTTAATGAGGTACTGCGTATGTTTTAAAAAATAGATGAGGCTGTTCTTTTTAGGAATAACATGCGTATTCACATCAACACCTATTTTGCGGCAATTTTCGTGATACACACCTTCTTCAGCCTGTGTTAATACAAAAACTTTATGACCTTGTTTAATAAAGGCCTCCATTAAAGACTCGGTATCTCTCGATCTTAGATTAAATGGTGTATAAAAAAGAATATTCATCAGGTAAGGAAGGCAAATTTTTTACCGGTATTATAATCATTTAATTTTTTTATACTTTCTTCTACAATGCGGGTGTAATCAAATTGCGCATCTTTAGTGGCAGGCTTTTTTAAAATTGATTTGGTGATCATCTCTTTGAATTTAATAATACTGCCTTTATAACTGATCTTGTTTTTAAATGTTGGATATTGCTTTTCCAGCTGTTCTCTTTCTTTTGCAATAGTTTCATAAAATTTATGAGAATTACTATTTGGGTTTACAATGTTTACAAAGCTCATACCTGTATAAAAAGCAATCTTTGTTTTCATCGAAGAAACACGAATAGCGTATTCAATATCTACAATTTTATAATTGGTATTGAATAAGCCCATATATGCCAATGAATTTTTTCGGATAAGAAAACTTAGACCGCAAAAAAGAAAAGGGGTTTTGTCTGTTTTCCATTTTTTAAAACCTTTTATAAAATCAATTTGCTTATAAACGTAGGCAGAATGGTTAATATTAAAGCCAAAGCCGTCAGATCCCAAAATATCAATTTCTTTATTGGCAAGCATAAACAATTTGCATTCATTAATAGAAGGGTAGTCATAAATATCATCGTCAGTGATGATCTTTATTAATTCTCCTTTTGCAAGAAGCATAGCTTTGTTCATACCATGCGCTTCGCCAAAATCTTTTTCGGAAAGAAGCTGATCGATCTTTTTTTCAGTGAATAATTTTTTCAGGTATTCCGCAGAACCATCTGTAGAGCCTCCGTCAATAATTACTATCTCTTCGTCTTCTTTTTTATTTTCAATAAGCAAAGGCAGAGTAATAGAAAGATAGGGCAGTTTATTAAAGCTGGTAAGTATGTAGGATAGTTTTATAGATGACATTACAGGTAGCCTAGTTTTTTTGCGTATTCGAGCATTTTTTCTTTGTTGCGTTTTTTTACGGCTTTGGCAGGAATGCCGGTGTATATCGTCCAGGGTTCGGTATCTTTTGTTACCAACGAGCAGGCGCCAATTACAGACCCTTCGGCAATTGTTACGCCGGGCATAATTACCACGTTGGTACCAACACCGCTAAACCTTTTTAAATGAATGGTAGAAAATTCAACGCTGTCTCTGTATTCGTCGGGTGCGGTTACACTTGTAAATCCATCACCAAGAAATTTATCGCTTCCGGCAATTATTCTTGTACCGGCGGCAATAGTTACAAAATCTTCAACTACCAGTTTACTTTTTGCGCCACCAATAACAGTAATGTATGGCGATAGATGGGTATAATCACCTATCTCGGCCTGCGTGGTAATATAAACTCCCGAATCAATAGCAACGTGCGAGCCAACAGTTACTAAATGTGGCCTTCTTATTTCTACGCGGTTACTGATAAATACATCCTTTCCGCATTTTTTTAATTGCGAATAATCATATTCTTCTGTAGCTTCAGCACTTTTCATGGTTTAATAGGGATAAACGGAATTATAATATTTAATTGTTTGTTCAATGCCATAATTAAAATCTGTGAATTTAAAATTTTGAAACACTTTTTTAAACCTGCGGTCATCCATTACTTTTTTTGGAGCTCCGTCGGGCATGGTATGATCCCAGTTTATTTTAAATTTATTATTAAAATTCTGATTAATGATATTGCTTAATTCGCGAACGCTCAATCCAAAATTTTGGCCAATGTTAACCGGCTCATCCAGGCCTATGGTTACTTTTTGGGTAAGAATGAGTTCTAATATTTTTGCAAAATCTTCTGCGTATAGCCATTCGCGAATAGCAATACCGGTACCCCATAATTCAATTTCCTGTTTTCCTTCCTTTTCTGCTTTTACAAATTTTGAGATAAGCGCATTTAATGCGTGCGCCTTGTTTGGGTCGGTGCTGTCTTTTGGCCCATACATGTTCGGTACAAATAAATATATAGAATTTATCTGGTGCTGCATAAAAAAGCTTTCGCCAATGTGCCATAACAGGCGCTTGGTGGCACCATACGAAAGTACAGACCGGTGAAGGTGTCCCGACATCCACGCGTCTTCGCTAAATGTATCGGCATTGGCCGGATAAGCGCAGTTGGCAATAGGATTTATAATTATAGCTGTTTTACAAACTTCGGAAGCCGCCTGGTAAATATTTAAAAGCATTCTTGTATTATCTAATATAACATTGGCAGCCATTTGCGTTACATAATTCAGGCTTCCTACATGTGCTGCACAATTAATAATATAATCCGGCTTAGAATTTTTAAATAAATTAAGTGTTTGATCGTAATTAATAAGATCTGCGCCAAGCGATCTTGAAGATGTTATTACTTTAAAATTGGTGTTTTGCTTTAATACATTTGCAACATTTTGTCCAACAAATCCTGTAGCTCCAAGCAATAATATGGTCTTCATCCTAAAAGGGTATTTTGTACGAACAATTTAAACAATTCCTTCGTACCAAAAAAGGTATATTACGATTTTTTTTAACTTTTTGATGGGATAATTTTGAAGGAAATCTACCTCTTATTTCTTTCTGAGCCACACACACAGCTGCATGCCGGTATTTGTGCGTTTCATATAAGGCTTTAAAAAAATGTCGGCTATTTTAGGCATATAGGTCTGGCAAACATAGTATTCATAAAGTCCTATTTCGTAGCCATTTTGTTTAGCGTGTTCACTAAAAGATTTCAAACTAAATTCGTGCAAGTGATAAGGGTCGTGCATGGGCGAGATGTTTGCCACATAATCACTTCCTTTTAATCTGTAAAAGAAATTTACGAGTTTGTTTATAAGCCAGTCTGATGAAGGCACTTCTATATGTATAATGCCGTTGGGTTTTAACCATTTTAAAGCCTTTTTTATGGATAGAGACGGATCGTATAAATGTTCGAGCACTGCGCCAAAGGAAATAAAATCAAAATGCGCATCAGGATAATCCATTTCTTCAAGCATGCCCAATTTTAATTTTTTTGCATCGATGTTCATTTTTGAGATGGCTCTTTCATAAAATTGTTGCGAAGGTTCAAAACCATAAACATCAAAGCCTTCTTTTTCAAGCGCTATCATAGCTTTTCCAAGGCCCGCACCAATATCCAGCGACCTCATGCCTGGTTTAAGATCCAGTAGTTTTTTAAGGCGCTCGAGCTCGGGTTTAAAATAATTCTCATCAATTGTAAAGTAATTTGGTTTCCAATAATCCTCTGGCGGTACGCCATAATGATCCTGCAAGTTAAATGGTACGGGTTGTGGATTTGAATATATCAGACCACAGTTTTTGCATTTTGCAACGGTTGTGGTAATGCCAATTTTTTTCTTAGGATCTTTGCCCTGCGATTGGTTCAGCCTTTTTCCGAGGATCTTATCGCCATGCGTTGCCGACCCGCACATATTGCAATTATCTATATAATTAAAATAATATCGTAATTGTTTTTTGCTCATATTATTTCAGGCAAGAGAATTTTTTATCGCTTTAACAATATATTCAGCTTTTTCCATATCAATAGCATCATGTATTGGTATGTGTAATTGTGTATCATCAAATTTTGTTTGGTTCTTTAAAGAATGATCAACGCCGCCAAAAATAGAATATTTATCGATGCGTTGGTGAACAACCGAAGCGGGTACATTTTTGCTTTTTAGTTTGCGGATAAGGTCGATGCGATCATTTGTATGAAAGCCAAACAACCAATAAGCACTTAACCTGTCGGGCTCTTCTTTAAATAGTTGCAGGGCCTGCAAATCCTTTAATTCGCTTTTGTAAAAGTATGCTATTTCGCGGCGTTTTTGCAGGCGCTCATTATAGTCTTTTAAATTGGCAATACCCAAAGCAGAAGCGTAATTATTTAAATGATATTTGTAACCAATTTCTTTAAGGTCGTAAGTTCTCTCGCCAAGCTCTGACAGGGCTGCATTTTTTCTATCAATACCAAACCATTTTTTTTGCAGGGCTTTTTCATAAAGCGCCGCATCTTTAACAGTAATTGCGCCACCATCGCCGGTAGTTAAATGTTTTATGGCCTGAAATGAAAAACAGGTAATATCAGAGATGTTACCAATCATCGCGTTACGATAAACAGAACCCAGTGCGTGCGCGGCATCCTCAATTATTTTTATGTTTGTGTTTTTAACTACATCTTGTAGCCCCCGCATATCGCAAGGGTAGCCGCCCCAATGCACGCAAATGATAGCTTTTGTTTTTAGGTTAATCTTTGCCTTAACCGATTCAACATCTAAATTGCCATCTTCATAATTTATATCTGCAAAAACAGGTTTGGCTTTGCAATATAAAACAGCAAGCCCAGTTGCAATAAATGTTTGCGCAGGAATGATCACCTCATCACCTTCTTTAATATCCAAAAGGTCGAGTGCCAGGTGCAACGCAGACGTACCGCTGTTAAGTGTTACAATATTCTTAAAGTTAAATGTATTGCATAATTCTTTCTCAAAACTTTCGGTTATTTTGCCTTCGCTTAAAAAGGTTGACGTTAAAACGTCTGACACAATTTTAGTGGCCTCCGGCGATACATAAGTGTTAAAAAAATCGATGGTCATCATTTAGTTTCATTATATATTTTTTCAATAAATGTTTTGGTTGAAAAAATGGTTTGAGCGGTTTCTAAAAATTCAGAAGCGTTTATTAAATACTGAAGATAAGTTTTATAATCCATTTTTTGCAAATGTTCGTGCAGATCTTCTAAACTTTTAAAATCGGTATAAAGGATAAAGCAGTTTTTTGGGATATAATGTTCTATATCCGGCGCACCATAGTACACCGGAATGGTTTTGCCCATAAAACAATCAAATATTTTCTCAGAGATAAGGCCTTTAATGCCGTATGAGTTTTCAAGACAAAAATTAAATTTATAAAGGGCAAGGGTTTCGTTTTTATCCAGGCTTTTTATAGCGCCTTTATAAACTTTGGCCACGTTCTTATTAAATAAATGTTGAGCAATTTTTTTGGTTATGTTTCTATTTAGCCTGTTTAGTATAGAAGCCCCCTTAAAGTGTTCAAATTTATAAAGTGGGTCTAATCTTGAAAAAAAATCTAAAGAATCAGGGTGGCTTTTATTATACCATTTGATGATCTTATAGCGCTCAAACAAAAGAGACCTTTTTTCGGACGCTGCGGCCGTTATAGTAATAGCGCCTGCAACAAGAGAGGCAAATTTCTTTTTAATAAAATCAGAATCAGTTGGAAGTGCACCGGGTTTCGCCTCAGCAAGATCGATAGGGAAATTGATATGGAAATATTTTGACGGATCCCTTTTTACAACATCCGAATCATAGGTAAAGATCTTATCAAAATAAATATGCCTTTCAGGCGTCCAGTCAACAAAGTTATACACGGGGGGCTCGGTAAGGATCAGTGCAAGTAATTTGTTTTTGGATGATCGCTTATAATTAATAAAATAGTCGGTTTCGTTTAAACAGATAATAACTTCGCAATCTTCGGGTTTATTTGTTAATTGTGTATTAAGATCGACGCCTTTTTCTTTTAAGTAATTTTTTAGGTCTTTATACATGTAAGTATCAGACTTCATTCCATTAAGATCTTCTTTATTAAAAAAATCATCTTTTAATACGGCCAGGTCTTCTCTAACAAATAAACAATATTTCATTTCTGTATTATTTGTGAAATTGTTTTTTCCAGATCCATAACATCCACATAAAGGCTAAATGTGTTATTGCCCGGTGTTTTATCCTCGTAATTACAATCTATAAAATAGTAATTGCATTTTACAGAATCTGCCAACTCGTAAAAATAATTATTATCAGCGTCATCTTTTTTTCTAAACTCAAGTACATTTTTACCGGGCTGCATAAATATGGTATTGGTTAAATTTGCTCCGTGAAT
The DNA here is from genome assembly GCA_044226875.1 of Bacteroidia bacterium. Classification (GTDB taxonomy): domain Bacteria; phylum Bacteroidota; class Bacteroidia; order B-17B0; family Aurantibacillaceae; genus Aurantibacillus. The sequence goes on along the minus strand of JBGAGD010000001.1, from coordinate 505,117 downwards.
AGAGGCAATAGTGCTGGCGTTATAACATATTTCTATTTGTTCGCAAACGCTATAGTCTTCAAAAAAAATAACCTCAAAATTATAATTTGCCAACGTTGGAAGCAGTTCTTTTTCGTTAATCACTTTCCGGTATTTGGCTTTGTTACGGCTAATATATACGTTAGCAAAATTTAGTTTGCCGGTAAATTTAGGTTTAAAATAATTAAGCAAAGTGCACTGCAAACTTAATATATTATCAGGCCTTATTTGCCCTGAGGTGGTTACCTGTTCGGGCGAATAAAGACGCTTGCAATGTAAATAGGCAGAATCATCCAGGTAATAAATGCCTTTAAATTGAAAAGCTTTTAATGTTTCGTGTATATAAGTAAATTTAAAATCTTTGGGAAGAAGCAAAACACAATCCTTTGCAAAATCTTTAACTGCTTCTATCCTTGGTAATACATCACACATCCAGTGGAAGATACCGTTAGACCAATAGTCAAAACATAACAAATAATTTTCGGTATCGGGAAGTTTTATTTTTTTTCTTTTTACCAGCGAAGAAGAAAGATACAGCCAGTTGTATATTTTTTTATGTTTAGGATAGATCAATAGATCTTCGTCTATTTTAAAACGCTTAAAAACAATGCCTTCGGGCGTAACATTTACGTTTGAATAACGAAAAAGCGAAACAGAATTGAAATGAAGATCTATTTTTTTTGAGAACAGGTCAGTACTGCCTGCCAGGTTAACAGGTTTTTTTCTTTTAATAGTAAGTTCGGGATATATAACTTCTTTGCTTTTAATTAACATGAGTTATAAATTTTGAAACATGTTTTTTGCTTACGGCAACATAATAGGTGAGGATCTGCATTTCGAGTTCGGAATTGTAGCCTTTTATCTCTATCATATCATCTTTTAAAAGGCGAAACAGAACGTAATTTGGTTCAAGCAGTTCGAAAAAATCCATAAAGTAGGTTCGCGAAAAATGATTGCCTGCCCCAAACTCGAACTGTATAAAATCAATGGCCGAGTTTTTCAATAATGGTTCTGCGCCTTTTAAAACAGCAAACTCGTGGCCTTCCACATCTATTTTCAAAAAATCGATCGCCTCAATTTTATTTTCTTCACAAAAAGATGCAAGGGTTTTAAACTGGTTTACCTCTTGTTTATCATGGGGCATATCATTAAAAATAAAGCTACGGTTATATACGCCTCCAATCTCACTAAACTCATTGCTTGAATACACCACCATGTTTTCATTTTTATCACTTAAACCAATTTGATAGGGATGAATTTGTTTTTGCGCTTGTGACAGTTCGGCTAGCTTTTTGTATGGAACAGAAAAGGGTTCAAATGCAAAAATTGTTGTTTGTGCCGGAAAATGTTCCGTTAAAGTTTTTGAATAATTGCCAATATTGGCGCCTACATCAAACAATACAATTTTTTTATTTTGCCGGCAATAGTCAGCTACTTTATTAATAAAAACCAATTCGCCATTCTTATCTATTTCTGTATTTCTGTAATTTAATCCCTGGATGCTGATATTCTTCATGATCAGAAAAAAGCGGTAATACTTTTTTTTGCCGAACATTCTATTTAAGAAAAAATATAAAAATCCTTTCATAAATTATAAAGTTTGAATTATTTGTTTTATGCTTTGAGTGTATGTTTGTATGGTATGATTAGCGCAATAATATTCTGCAAGTTCATTTGAATAATTTTGTAACTCATCCGAATCTGTTTTGCTGAATTTTTTTACATTTTCAATAATAGATTCTATCTCTTCTTCGGGTGTATTGCCTGTAATACCGAACTTATCATTTTTTATATCTGTGGCAGAACTTTTATTGATAATGGGAATAAGGCCAAACTGTAAACATTGAATTACCGAACCGGGGCCGCCTTCAGATGAGCTGGCATAAACAAAGGCGTCGCAAATAGCAACATGATCCTGGAATTTTTTACTATCCGGTGTTGCCCAGCCGTGGTAGATAATATTTTTGGTAACGCGCGTTCTTTTTTCAAACCATTCAAATAACTTTCCGTTCAGTTCTATATTACCAAAAATATGTAATTCCATTTCGGGCATTTTTTCAAAAGCTTCCACTGCAAGATCTATACCCTTATGAAAGGGCCCATGACCTCCATACCAGATAAATTTATTTTTGGTTGCTATCTTTTTTTTAAATGTTGCCGGCGGAAGGAATGTGGTGGAAATTTTTATAGGGCTGATCTTTTTTTTGTTAACACCAAAACTTTCGTGCTGGTAATTGCCACCAAAACAAGTTATGATATCTGCGGCGTCGTCGCAGTAATTGGGCACCAGTTGCCTGTCGGGGTACAATAAAATATTATTTCTTCTGTAAAAAGAAGCTGAATGTTTATATGCGTTGTTATAAAATGTTAGCCAATGGCAACCTGTAGAGTAATAGATCTTTTTTTGGCCGGCCACCGGTTTGCTGTATTCAATATTATTGCCCGCATCTATGATCAATTCATATTTGTTCCAGTTAATTGAAGGTGTTTCTTTTAAATTAAAATAATCTACAGTGTAACCGCTGTCGAGCAAAGCATTTAGTAATTCGATGGATTCGTAAAAACCCGAATGGGATGTAAGCTCAGGAAATGCAGAAAGTGTATTGCTTAAATATTTACTGAGCGCTTCGGCAGTATAAATGATCAGGGCATGTTTGTTTTTTTGTGAGGCGGGGCCTTTTAAGTTGTAAATGCCGTTACCGCCATGCCTATTTATAAAAGAGTTTAAAAGTGTTCTGCTTTTATATTTTAATCTGAAACCAAAATTGCTTTCTAACATATCATTTTATATTTCCAGTTAAAAACAGGCAGCAGTGCGTATTCGTTGCTGTTAAAACTAAAACCGCCTTTTGCAAGGCTTTGGTTTTCGAGTGTATCTTTTACAATAAAAAATATTTCGTTAATAAGGCAGTCGTAATTTGCCAGGGGTGAAGCAAGATCAAGGCCCACATGCAAAAGATATTCGCCCGAATTTAAAAGGTCTTTTGGAATAACAACGGTGCTTGTGTAAGTTCCTTTTTGTGATTTATTCTTTCCATCCTTATCAATTACGGCGTCGGTGGTCCAAAATATTTTATAACCGAATAAATTATGTAATTCAATATTCGGTGTGGCAGGCAAGCCTTTTTTATTTTCCCAGGTAATTTCTATCGAAATATTTTCGGAGGTATTAAAGTCGGAAGAGAGCTCGCCTTGCTCATTTAAAAGTTTTACATCTATGATCTCGCAATCTTTTTCTTGTTGGCGGGTTGATTTTGAGAAATGACTTCCTTTTTTAAGATCTACATTTAAATAATTTTTTAAGGCTTCGTTTATATCAGCATCCGTTTCTACTTTTCCATTCTTTAAATAGATCCCCCTTTCGCACAGGGTTTTTAAGGCATTTACGCTATGACTTACGAACAGAACGGTACGGCCACTTTTGCTTACATCATTCATTTTGCCAATGCATTTTTTTTGAAACTCGGCATCGCCAACCGCCAGCACCTCGTCAATGATCAATATCTCATTTTCTAAAAATGCAGCCACGGCAAATGCGAGGCGTAGCTGCATACCGCTGCTATAATGTTTTAAAGGCGTATCAATAAATTTATCAATCCCCGAAAAATCAACAATGGCATCAAAATTCTTTAAGATCTCTGCGCGACGCATTCCTAAAATAGAGCCGTTCATAAAAACATTTTCGCGGCCACTTAGTTCGGGGTGAAAACCGGTACCAACTTCCAGCAAACTGGCAATACGGCCGCGCGAAATGATCTTACCCGAAGTTGGAGGTGTGATCTTTGAAAGTATTTTTAATAAAGTAGATTTGCCGGCGCCATTCTTACCAACAATACCAACCGTATCGCCGGGCATAACGTTAAACGTAACTCCATTTAACGCCCAAAAATCTTCTTTTTTTTGTGAAGGTTTAAAAATTGAAGACAAACTATCTCTTAAGCTCAGATAAGGCTTGGTATTACTTTGGATCTGGAATTTTTTACTAATTTCCTTTATTTCGAGAATCGGCTTCAATCAGGTAAATATAAAAAAAGCGGGCGATATTGCAAAGTTATTTAACCGCCAAAACACCTGTTTTAATCGCTTAAATGAACCAGTTTAGTCTTTTTGCTTTGCCACAAAATCTTTAAGCTCGCTTATTGTTTCACCGTACGAGAATGAATCGGAAATTAGCATGAAATTCTCTTTTTCGCTACAACGATAATAAAGCAGCTTGGCAGCTTCCAGTTTTTCGCGGTCGTGAATAAATATACCGAGGATACTAATGATGTGATCTTTTGAGAAACAAAATTCAGAATATACTTTTTTAAAAGCTTCCAGGCGCATAGCGTCATTTGTATAAACACTAAGCTCTTCTTTGAATTTAATTATAGCCTCCTGTGGCGATGGGGTTTTACAGTTGTTGTTAGAAAGTTTTTTTGGATCAACGGCTGTTTTAAAAAAAGTATTCAATTCCAAAACAGATGATTCAAAGCGGAAAGATTTTTCGAGTTCCTTCTTGTTTTCTTTATCGGCAAGGTTAAAGTAGGCTATTTTAATTAATTTTAATTTCTCTATTTCGTATTCAATATATTTTAAAATAAAATTTAACTGCCCTGTAGTCAAACAATTGTTTCTGCACACATTTTCTGCGATCAAAAATTGATCATCAGCCACCTGTGCTTTTAACATTAATAAATTTATATAATTGAGGTACTCGGGGGGCATGCCTTCAACACAATTGCCATCTTTTGGAAGATTGTTAAAATACAAAGGCTTACCGTCTTTCAGATCGCACAAATGCCCAAGGCGCGTGTTTTTGTATTTGGCGGTTGTATCAATTACGGGTTTAGCAGGCACAAGCGGGCCGGGTAATTTGCTTATCTCGTAATAGCCCATATAACTGAGCCTTGTTTTATTTTGCTCGGGAATTACTTTATAATTAAACTCTTTGTTTTTTGAAGGCTTGCCTTTTTCAAAAAGAAAAAGGGTGGTTTCGGTGGCCGATCTATTCTCAAATACCAATTTTATTCTTAAGGTATCTTCGTAAACGTTTTGAAGTAGGACATCTGTTTGAGGAGTTTTATTTTGAAGCGTGTCAAAGGCAAACAAGGTAAATAACTCGCCGTGTGCAGAAAAAACACGGATATTGTTTTGCCCAGCGGCAACATAAAATAAAAGAAAGAATATACCTGCAAAAAACGACCTCATTTTTTAAATGTAAGATTTAATTAGCTTTTTTCATCATTTTTTCTAAAATGATCGTATACCAGTTTTGCTTTTGACTTACCGATGTATTTTTCCAGCTCATCAAGGCCTGACTCTTTGATGTTTTTTACGCTTTTTAATTCAACCAGCAGTGTTTCGGCTGTTTTGTCGCTAATGCCTTTTATTTCATTTAATTCTGTTTTAAAGGTCTCGCGGCTGCGCTTATTACGGTGGTGCGTAATGCCAAAACGATGTGCCTCATCGCGTATTTGTTGTATTATTTTTAAAGTTTCGCTGCGTTTATCTAAATACAAGGGCAACGGGTCTCCGGGAAAATAGATCTCCTCCAGGCGTTTTGCAATTCCAATAATTGCCACTTTGCCAATTAAATTCAATTTTTTTAAACTCTCATAGGCCGCGCCCAATTGCCCTTTGCCGCCATCTATTACAATAAGCTGCGGCATTGGCAGGTTTTCTTCAATAACTCTTGAATAACGCCTGGTGATAATTTCTTCCATGGTAGCAAAATCGTTGGCGCCAACAACTGTTTTTACATTAAAATGCCTGTATTCTTTTTTTGCGGGTTTGCCGTCAATAAAAACAGGCATCGCGCTTACGGCATATTCGCCCTGGATGTTACTGTTATCAAACCCCTCAATGCGCCGCGGTTGCTCGCTCATACGCAGATCTTTCATCATTTGGTTCATGATCCTTTCTGTATGTCTTTCAGGATCGGTAAGTGCTATCTGGTTCTCTCTTTCCTGCTTATATGCAATAGCATTTCTCAGGCAAAGATCCAGCAACTGTTTTTTATCACCGATTTTAGGCACAATATATTCGCACTCCGGTAATTTTATTTCAGGAACAAAAGGCACAAGAATTTCTTTACTAGTGCTGTTAAAACGATTTCTGAATTCGATAATGGCAAACAATAACAATTCTTCATCGCTCTCATCCATTTTCTTCTTTAATTCAATAGTTTGCGCATGAATGATAGCGCCATTTATTATTTTAAAATAATGAATGTAGGCGGCTTTTTCATCGCTAACAATATTTATAACATCTGTATTGGTGATAGATGGGTGAACAATTGTAGATTTACTTTGGTAATTGCTTAAGATCTCAATTTTGTTTTTTAAGATCTCGGCATTTTCAAAATCATATTTTTCTGCTGCTTTTTGCATCTTGTCTTTAAGATCGCGTAAAGCAAAATTTATGTCTCCTTTAATGATCTGCCTTATCTCTTTGATATTTTGAGTGTATTCTTCCTCATCTTGTTTGTTTACACAAGGCGCTTTGCATTTACCAATGTGAAATTCTAGGCAGGGCCTGAATTTTCCTTTATCAATATTCTCTTTGCTAAGATCATAATTACAGGTTCTGAGCGGGTAGGTTTGCCGAATCAGATCAAGTAAAGTATGCATTAATTTTACCGAAGCATAAGGTCCAAAATATTCGCTGCCGTCTTTTATTTGCCGGCGTGTATAAAACAACCTGGGAAAGCGTTCTTTTTTTAGAATGATCCAGGGGTAGGTCTTATCATCCCTCAAATTAATATTATAACGTGGCTTAAGGTTTTTGATAAGATTATTTTCCAGCAGCAAGGCATCCAGTTCTGAATTTACCTTTATGGTTTTTATATCATTGATCTTCTTTACCATCAGCCGCAAACGGCTGCTATCATGCTCTTTTGCAAAATAGGAGGATACACGTTTTTTTAAATTTTTTGCTTTGCCAACATACAGCAGAACATTTTCTTCATCAAAATATTGATACACTCCCGGCAGGTCGGGCAGTGTTTTTATGATAGATTGTATATGTTCAGAAAAATCTTCCAGCACTTTATAAAGTTATGAATTACATTTTTATAAAAACAAAAAAGCCCCAATATAACCGGGGCTTTTAAGTGCGGATGAAGGGACTCGAACCCCCACGCCTTGCGGCGCCAGATCCTAAGTCTGGTGCGGCTGCCAATTACGCCACATCCGCATAATTGTGGAGATCAAAGATAGGGCTTTTTTTAAAACCCAGCAAAAAATACTTTAGTTTTTTTGGATAACTATTTTTTCAATAAAACTGCCGTTTTCGGAGCTAACAGCCACAAAATAAATGCCATTATTGAGCTGCGAAAGATCAATAGGGGCAATATTTCCAACCCTGATAAGGTTTTCCAGTTTAATGCAGCGCCCCGTAAGGTCAATTACTTTAATTTCGTAAGTATTTATTTCTTTTGAACTGTTAATGTACAATTTACCGGCCGATGGGTTGGGATAAACCGATAAATAGGGCTTATCCGAAACTTCTTTTAATCCCACTGTTTCAGAATTAGAGGTTATCTTTTCCTTCACTACATTTAAAATGCTGCGTTGGTTAGGATCTGTATTGTACTCGGCCAAAAAACCAATTATGTACATGTTATCTGCATTAAATTTAACTACATTATTTGTTTGTGTTGGAATGGTTATGGAATAGGTTTGTTGATACGATTGATTTTGCGTGCCACCTGTTGTTGGTATTAAACCGGCATTGCCAAAAGAACCATCAAAAGAATGCACCAATGTATTTTCATGCATAAATTGGCCCGGGTATAAAACGTGTGTATCATAAGTTGATGAATAATAGCCTGCCTGGTAAAATGCCGACCAGGGCACATTATAATAATTATTTAGCTGATTAAAACCGTTAACGGTCGTATCATTCCATGGTCCGTGCACATTATTTTCAGTTAAATAGGCATTTAGTCTAAGGTCACCTTTTACATCACCAATAAAATCGGCCTTAACGGTAAAAAATAATTGTTTTGTGGCAGAGTTATATGTTTTATTGATAATAGTTACACTTGCCGGCGAAATGCTTTTTAATCTTTTGGCAACAAGGTTGTTATAATAAGGTCTGCTAACAACAACGCTTCCGGGATATGAAAAATAGGTTCTGTCGAATACTGCAGTTGCCGTATTTTTTTTATATGTAGATATGAGTGCGGTTGAATTGGGTTCTTTTAATGAATCAAGATCATGCACGTTTACCACAATTACCGAATCGTTTTGAAGCGCTAATAGTTTTTGTGCTGCATCACTGCACTCGCCATCAAAAGCATTCACAAATTGCTCTACCAAAACCAATTTTTTTGGTGCTGTACTTTGAACGGTTATATATGTAGAAACAGTATCGTTTAAATGATTTTGATCGGCAGCATTATTCACCGAGCTTACCCAAACCTTTAATTTATAATTACCGGCAACAGAAACGGAATAAGGTAATGGAAATGTATTTAAATTATTTTGTTGGTAAGCAAGGCCGCTCGAGTAGCTAAATACCTGCGAGTTAACAGAGGAGTTGCCAATGGTATAATTTAAAGTTATGTTATTAATAGTTGCAGCGCCAAGGTTGGATAGATTTACTTTAACAGTATCGGAAGTATTAACGAGCACATATTTCTGCGCGTCGATACTGCCAAGCGCGGCATCTATGTTATTTGCCACGGTTACAACTTCAATATCATCTAACCAGAGTTGAAATTTATCAAGAGAAAGATTTCTGAATGCAAAACGCAGGGTTTGTCCGGCAAAAGCACCGAGGCTAACCGATCTTCTTGTCCAGCTACCGTTTTCTGTTGATGTAAAAAAAAGCTGGTCGCCGGTAGTAAAACTGGATGGTAATAACGTACCGGTTAATGCCGTGCCGTATACATAATAGTTTTCAGGAAAGTTGGCATCTGCACTTTTAGCACGCCAGGTTAAAACTGTATTTGCCGTAATATTAGAGATAGGGGGTGTAACTATCCATCTGTTTACAGGCACCGTGGTAGTATCCAGCCAACTGTTGCTCACTAAAAAAGTATCATTTTCTATTGCATTAAAAAGTACAGCCCACGGTTTATGTTTAAGGGCAGGCACGTTAAACGGTATGTTTGGATTTGTGGCTGAGCCCACATTATTTGCCAACGTATCTCCCAAAAGAGTGTATATAGCGGGTGTGTTGGTGTATTGAAAAGATCCAATGGAAGATGTATACGTTTGTAAACTTAAATTTCCAAAACTACTGCTAAAAAGCGTTTGCGAAAAAAAAGGTGATGTTAAAATGGAGAGTGCAATTAATAATAAGATCTTTTTCATTTTTTATTCTTCTATAATAATTCTATCCTTACCATCAAAAATCGGCGCTAGTATACTAATTACCTTTAAAGGTTCTTTAGAGATCGTTCTTACTGAATGAATGGTATTTTTCGGAATAAAAACAAGATCGCCTTTTTTTATTTTAAAATTTTTTTCTCCCAGTTTCATTTCCCCTTCACCTTCCACAACAAAAACATGTTCGCTGTGGTATTGGTGTTTATGAGGTTTTACACTGTTTTTAATAATAATGCAAAAACTGCTTGCTAAACTATCGTTAAATAATGCTTTGTTATAAATATTCTCTGTTTTAACCGGTAATTTAAGCGTATCTAAATTAGTAACGGTTTGCGAGTTGACAGAGTTAAATAATGTTATAAAAAATATTAAAACACAAAAGCGCATTAATGTTTAGTAATTGGTTGCGATGGTACCACACTGGTTGCAGGCACCTGGCCTAACATTTGTGGTGTGATCATAGGCATAACCCTTTTCACTTCCTGGTAATTAGGATTTAACTGCAAAGCACGATCCCAGCACTCTTTTGCTTTAACATATTTTTGGCTGTTAAAATAAGCGCCTCCTAAATTGTACCAGCCTTCAGGGTTGTATGGATCAAGCAAAGTACATTTTCTATAAGCAATGGCGGCAGAGTCCATACGGCCACGGTTAAACGAGGTAGCGCCACGGTTCTTAAGATCGTTATAATAAACAATATAATAATTTCTTAAGTATGGATTGTTTGGATACAGGCGCTCTGCATTCTTCCAGTAATAAAGCGCTTCAAAATCCTTTCTTAATTTAAAGTAAGCCAAACCTAAATTTAAATAACCGTTCACGTAACGTGGATGTAACTCAATAGCATGCTTTAAAAAGCCAATGCCTTTATAAAGGGCAGCGTCTCTTCTTGAAGCATAACCACCTTGTTTTACTTCTTCATCTGTAATATGAAGCGTACCATTGTAATCATTATACCTTGTAGAATCCTGGCCCGGAACATTAATGCCGGTGATCTCTTTTGTATCAGCAAGATCTACCCAACGTGCACCCGCGTTGCCTAATACCAATACAGAGTTTGGCATGGTGTTTACGTCTTTTAAGAATAGTGTTACGTCGTTTTTCCAATCGTAATTACGCTCCCAGGTTTTGCAGCCAAATAAAAAGCCAACCACCAAAACAATACAAGCTAAAGCAATACGCTTAACATTAAAGTTAATGGCAGCTAGTTTATCAAGACCTTTTAAGATCAGGTAAGCAGCAGCAATGCAGAAACCGATATTAGAGTGGAAGATCAAACGTTCACCCATTGTAGCACCAATATCCATCAACACGTTTCCTATCAATAACGCAAACATAATATACACCATCATCGCAAAACCAAGAATGTGTTTCTTTAAAGTATATTTTACAGCAGCGTATACAAGGCCGATGTGAAGAACCATTGATACGATAAAATCCCAGCTTGTAAAATGACGGTACTCAATGGTGTTGTAAGAATAATCTGATGATAACGGATGCGGGAAGCATTGTAACCAGAAATATTTTAATAATACATATGCTTTCGTGCAAAAACGTTCTTCGCCATTTGCCAATAGATATGGGTTGTTCAGGATCTCGGTATCAGGTACACCCGGTTTTAATTTAACCGCCATTAAACGCATACCAAGATAGATCAGCATTACAAAATAGAACCAACCCATTAAACTATGAAAATTTTTCTTTTTGTTTGAGCCCAGCATAAAAATGCCAACAAACATAAATAAAAATGGAAATAGCCAGAACGATTTGATCGGTTTTGCACCCGGTAAAGCGTGCATGTCAAAATCACGTTTAAGGTACAACATTAAAAATGCGCAAATCACAAAGGCACCACCTAAATAAAGTGTTTGTTTAAATTCTTTGGTTTGTAAAAATGTTTTAATATCAAAATCGTTTTCGGTAAATGTGTAAACCGCCAATGGAACAAGTATCAGCAACGTTACCGCATATTCTTTTGAAAGTAAAGCAAGCAGGAACATGATAGAGGCCCAAAAAAGATCCCAACCCCTTTTCTTTTCTAAAAATTTAAATGTGTACAAAAAGGTAAGCGAAATAAAGATCAACGAAAAGATCTCGTCGCGGCTTTTTACGTTGGCAATTGCCTCAGAATGTATTGGGTGCATGGTAAATAAAATAGCAGCCAAAAAAGCAAGATCCTGGTTGGTGCGGAAAAAATAACGCGAGAACACCAGGTATAAGAACACACAACCTAAAGCAAATGTCCAGATGTTATTAAAGTGGCGAACTTTAGCGCCATACACCTGGCAATCTACCTCGTTAAACACACCATCCACGTTAAGATCTTCGTCAGAATCATTTTTAAAATTCTTATTAGTATCCCAGCAGTTGTAGCACTCATTTTGTTGTGCCATGCCGTCACCATTCAGATCCACAAAGTCGTTATATTCGTAATTGGTTTCCGGCCTGCCACATGGCGAAGTAAAATTCACAAGGTCTTTATCCAACACGCCATTTTTATTAGAGTCTTCAACCTTCAAATATAACCCCGTACGATAACTTCCAATGATCTCCTGTTCAATTGCAAAACTCACAACCGAAAGCGGACGGTAACGACCACCGGCCAACTGATCGGTAGCGCACATCCTGCGATAAAAACTTTCGTAGGCATCTTTTGTTAAAATGCCTGTAATGCCACGCACACCTTTTATTACGTGATCGTTTTGGTGGATAATGATACCATCATCCAAAGCATACTCGCCATTAATTGAAGTGATATAAAACGTAAACCCCACAATACCAACAATGATCATGGCCAGCTTGTGGTTTAAAAATGTAAAATACTTAAATGTTTGAGATAGCTCAGGAAACGTTGGTTGCTTTAACGATTTTGTTGGTTGTGCCATAAATTAAAAATATCTGCAAAATACAAATATAAACGCAAATTGATTACAAAAAAAACATAAAATGCCTTATGGGTACAAGATTTTTTACTATTTTGCTATGAGTAATGCAAAAAGGCAAAATTTACTACATTCTATTGGCGTTCGGCATTTTTTTGATGCTGACAGCAGTTTTGTTAAACAATCATTTTTCATATTCGCTTAACCAGGTTGCGCAACTTGCGGATAAAAAAATTAACAAAAAGCAGGAAGTTTCAAAGCATGCAATTGAGCTGTTGCTAAACCAGGGCCACAGTAAAATGCATACTGATTTTGAAACTTTTTTTAAACAAGAAAATATTGGCCTGTACTACTTTAAGAGAGATAGCCTCATTTATTGGAATAATGCGCAGATCCCGTTTTCGTATAATCAAAAAATATTCGAAAAAGAGCAGGGAATTGCGAGATTAAAACAAGGCTATTATCTCTATTTTAAAATAAAAAAAGAGAACGACCTTGGTCTTGCAATTTGCCTGGTAAAACCAAATTACGATCTGCAGAATAATTATTTAAAAAATACTTTTAGTGATTGGACAGATATACCTAAAGAGGTCGATATTGCTGTTACAGGCCCTTCTGAAAATGCGGTTCACTTAAATAACGAAGCCTTGTTCTTTCTCTCCGGAAATGACCAATCCTACCATTCAACCGGCATAAATAATATTTGTTTTGTACTATTCTTAATTGGCTTTATTGTTTTGCTGATCGCCGTTCTATTAATTGTAAAAGCAAAACCCCATGGCGCCGAAAGTTTTATCTGGCTGGCTGCTGTTCTGGTTTTCAGGGCATTTATGATATGGCTTTCATGGCCTGTGTTTTTTATGAGAAGCACATTATACGATGTGCAACTTTTTGGAAATGCACAATCCCACATAAATTCATACATGGGCGATATTTTATTTAACGCCGTTATTTTAGTGTTTATCAGTGTTGCCTTTAATTTCAGGATCCAAAAAACAACAAACAAAACGCTTAACTACATTAGCATTTTGATTTTAAGCATTTCCATTGCGTTTTCAGTAATTCAATTCAACAATGCTATCATAAGCCTGGTAAGCAACTCCATTCTCAATTTCGATTTTTTAAGTATTTTCAGTATTAAATTTCCGGCGTTCATTGCCTTGTTTGCCTTAACCTGTTATGGCATGGCCGTGTTTGTTTTTACACACAAACTGGCCGGTTTTTTTACCGGTAAGTTTGTGCAGGATCTTCTTGTTTATACTTCGCTGATCTTTGTAATTTGTTTGATCATCCACCTGGGATTCAACTATATCAAACCTTTTGAGAATTATTGGTTATTGATCTTTGCTCTGCCTTTATTTATTTTAAGGCGACTGGATGTATCAAAAAACGCACTTGGCTTAGGCTTGCAAATTCTTATCATGTCTATAATAACCTCGCTGTTTTTTAACTTTTATATCAACCAAAATCAAAATGCAGATCTTAATATCCTGTCTTTTAATTTAAGCGAACGCAAAGATGCCGTTTTAGAAAGTGAGTTCGCCTCTCTTCCTGAAAAGATCTCTAATGATGAGAAATTAAAAGTACTGATCGAGTTTTTACCAAACAGCGAAAAGGAAGTAGAGCAGGTGTTAAAACAAAAATATTTTGGAGGTTATTTTAACCGCTATAATGTTGAGATCTCTTTGTTTGACAAGGATTGCAAGCCCCTGTTAGCAACTAAGGATCCTATACTTTTAAACGAAGGTTTTTTTGAAGACCAGATAAAATATGCCGAAACAGATTCTGTTTCTGCTAATTTCTTTTTTATTGCAAGCCACAAAAAAAACTCGCGTTACATTGGCAAACTCTCGTTAAGCACAAAAAATTTGTACGTGCGTATGGAGCCAAAACAGTTTGAAGAATTGGGAAGTTTTCCTGACCTGTTGTTGGATCAATCGCAACAAAAACCCGATAAATTAAAAAAATTCAGTCACGCTGTATACCGCTCAGGGCAGATCTCGAGCCGCTATGGGGAGTTTAATTACCCTTATTTCAGTATCGATTCTTTAGCGCTTTCAAGGTCAGATCCCGATTACACGCATTACATTTTTGATCCCGATGAAGAAACACAGATCATCATAAGTCAAAAAACAAAACGCTGGAATTATTATTTCACTTACAACTCCTATTTGTTTTTATTTTTCTCGCTAATAGGCTATTGCAGTTATTTTATTTACGGGTTGGTTTTTACTTCCAGGTTCAGTTCTTCATCTTTTACCCGCCGTATACAGGCCATTATCATTATATTGTTATTACTCGCCATTTCGGCTGTGGGCCTTACTTCTGCCAGTTTAGTATCCAAACAGTTTGAGGCCGATAACATAAAACAATTGCAGGAAAAAACGCAAACCATCGTAAATGAATTAGCAACTCAATTTATTCCATCCGAAATTTTTGACCCCTCACAAAAAGAACTGGTGAATTTAAAGTTAAAAGAGTACGCGCATCTGTTTAATACAGATATAAGTTTATTTAATAAAGAGGGTCTATTGGATAATACCAGCGAGCCGCGCTTGTATGATCTTGGTTTGGCGGCCCAGCTTATTAATCCACATGCTTTTGCCGATAAAACATCTGTAACATGTGTAAATGAAAAAGCAGGCGAACTGGATTATCAATCGTTGTATATGCCGCTTTTTAATAACAAAAAACAACTTATAGGTTTTGTGAATTTACCATCTTACGCTAAAAAGGCCGATCTTGTAAATGAACTTTCGGGTATCATTAGCGCGTTCATAAACGTGTATGTCATCCTGTTCGTTATCAGTATTCTTTCAGGTTTGATACTGGCAGGCTATATCACAAGGCCATTGCAGCTTATCAAACAGCAAATTGCGAATATCACACTTGGTAAACAAAACGAAAAAATAAAATGGCAAAGTAATGATGAGATCGGAAAATTGGTGAGCGAGTATAATTTAATGCTTGTAAAATTAGAAGAAAGTGCCAACCTTTTAGCGCAAAGCGAACGCGAAAGCGCCTGGCGCGAAATGGCAAAACAGGTAGCGCACGAAATTAAAAATCCGTTAACGCCAATGAAATTAAATTTGCAATACCTGCAACATTTAATGAAAAATAACCCCGACGATTTTAAAGAAAAATTTCAAAAGGCAAGCGCCGGAATTATTGAGCAGATAGACTCGCTGGCCAATATAGCCAATGAGTTTAGCAGTTTTGCAAAATTCCCGAAAACCAATTTACAAAAGATCAATCTTTGCGAGATCATTAAAACGTCTGTTTTAACTTTCGAGAACCACAAAAATATTTCAATAATAAATCGTATTCCCGAAAACGAGATCTTAGTATTGGGTGATAAAGATCAGGCCCTGCGTGTATTTAATAATATTTTAAAAAATGCAGTGCAGGCGCTAGACGAGGTAGGTGATCCAAAAATTGAGATTGATGTTGAACATGCCAGTGGCTCTGTAATTATTTCAATTAAGGATAATGGAATTGGCATTAGCGAAGAAATGAAACAAAAATTATTTACGCCAAATTTCACTACAAAAAATACCGGGTCGGGTTTAGGTTTGGCCATGGTAAAAAATATTATGCAGGGCTTCGATGGTAAGGTTTGGTTTGAGTCTGAAATTCAAAAAGGAACTGTTTTTTATCTTGAATTTTTAACCGCTTAACAAAAAAATAATAATTGTTTAGCGAAATAATTAAGCAATTATTTACCCCAAAAATAATAAGCAAAAATCCTTACAAAATCACCCTTTTTTAGCCCTTTTTCCTTAGGTATTGGTTAAATATTATTACTATCTTCGTCTTCCTTTAAAATTACAGACTATGGCAAAATTTAGAAGAGAAGATGCTCTGGATTATCATTCACAGGGCCGTCCCGGCAAAATTGAGGTAGTTCCAACGAAGCCGTACAGCACTCAACGCGACTTAACCCTGGCCTATTCGCCCGGTGTTGCCGAACCTTGTTTGGAGATTGAAAAAAACCCCGAAGATGCTTATAAATATACAGCCAAAGGTAACCTGGTAGCTGTAATTTCTAATGGTACCGCGGTTCTTGGCCTTGGCGATATTGGAGCCCTGGCTTCAAAGCCGGTAATGGAGGGTAAAGGCCTATTATTTAAAATTTTCGCTGATATAGATGTGTTTGATATTGAGGTAGATACAAAAAACATTGATGAATTTGTAAATACTGTAAAAAACATAGCTCCAACCTTTGGAGGAATAAATTTAGAAGATATCAAAGCGCCCGAATGTTTTGAGATCGAGCGCCGTTTAAAAGAAGTGCTCAATATTCCGTTAATGCACGATGATCAGCATGGAACGGCTATTATCAGTGCAGCCGGTTTATTAAATGCGGTTGAGATCTCGGGCAAAAAAATGAAAGACATTAAGCTGGTTATCAATGGTGCCGGTGCTTCTGCCAACTCTTGCGCCAAAATGTATATTGCCGTTGGCGCAAAAAAAGAAAACATTACCATGCTGGATAGCAAAGGCGTTATCCACAAAGGCAGAACAGATCTTGATCAATACAAATCTTTTTTTGCTTCTGATAATACAAAAATAAATACGCTGGTAGAAGCCATTAAAGGTGCAGACGTGTTTGTGGGTTTATCAAAAGGAAATATTTTAACGCAGGACATGGTAAAGAGCATGGCAAAAAATTGTATCGTTTTTGCTTTAGCAAATCCTACTCCCGAAATCTCTTACGACGATGCCATTGCAGCAAGAAAGGATATTATTATGGCAACCGGCCGTAGCGACCATCCTAACCAGGTAAACAACGTTCTTGGTTTCCCTTTTATTTTCCGCGGGGCAATGGATGTGCGCGCTACAACCATTAACGAAGAAATGAAACTGGCCGCATCGCTTGCTATTGCTGAGCTTGCAAAAGAACCCGTGCCCGATTACGTAAACCTTGCATACGGTTCAAAAAATTTAAGTTTTGGTGCCGATTATATTATCCCAAAACCAATCGATAGCCGCTTGATCTCCGCTGTATCTTCTGCTGTTGCGAAAGCAGCTGTTGAAAGTGGTGTAGCTCAGCGTAAAATAACCGACTGGGATGCTTACCGTGCAGAACTGGATAATCGTTTAGGAAAAGACAATAAGCTAATGCGCAGTTTGGCAAATAAAGCCAAAAGCAATCCTAAACGTGTTGTATTTACCGAAGCCGATAATTATAAAGTGCTGAAAGCCGCTCAGGTTGTGCGTGACGAAGGTATTGCAAAACCAATTTTATTGGGAAATAAAGAAAAGATCGATAAATTAATTGATGAATACCAGTTAGATCTTGGCGATACACCGATCATTGATCCATGGTTACACAATGAAGAAGAAAAACGTGCCGAGTTTGGCGATATGCTTTGGAAAAAACGCCAACGCCGTGGTTTAACACAATACGATGCGCGTAAATTAATGCGCGACCGTAATTATTTTGGTGCGATGATGGTAGAACTGGGTATGGCGGATGCCATGATCTCGGGACTTACAAAAAAATACGGTATTCCAATTAAACCTGCTTTAGAAATTATTGGTGTGCAAAGCGGCGTTAGCCGTGTGGCTGGGCTTTACATGATGGTAACAAAACGCGGTCCGTACTTTTTTGCCGACACTACCATGAATGCAAACCCAACAGCGCAGGAGCTGGCAGATATTGCTGTGCTTACTGCCAACACCGTAAAACAATTTAATATTACGCCGCGCATTGCCATGTTATCATACAGTAACTTTGGTTCTGCCGAAGGCGAAACACCAAAAAAGGTAAGCGAAGCTGCAAGTATCCTGCATAAAAATTATCCAGGCTTAATTGTGGATGGCGACATTCAGGCCAATTTTGCTGTAAACAACAGTTTATTAAAAGAACAATTCCCGTTTAGCCATTTGGTAGATAAAGATGTAAATACATTTATTTTTCCGAACCTGGCATCCGGTAATATTGCCTATAAATTATTGCAGGAATTAGGTGGTGCCGAGGCCATTGGCCCGGTATTAATGGGACTGAACAAACCCGTGCACGTATTGCAATTAGGAAGCAGTGTACGCGAAATTATTAATATGATCATCATAGCTGTGGTAGACGCTCAAAACAGAAAGTAAGAAGAGTTATGTCGTTAATAAATTATGTAAAAGGCCAAATTACGTACCGAAATCCCGCTCAAATAATCATTGAGGCAAATGGCGTAGGGTACGGTTTGCTGGTTTCTTTAAATACATTCTCAAGACTAAGTCAACAAACTGAGGCTCAGTTATTTATTGAGAGTGTGTATGTTCGGGATGATAACCCGCGTTTTTACGGTTTTGCCGAAGAGGATGAACGAGAATTGTTTCGGAAACTTATTTCTGTAAGTGGCGTTGGCGGCGGAAGCGCTTTGTTAATGCTTTCCAGCCTTAGTCCTGCAGAGATTGCGGGCGCCATAAATACAGCCAATGTAAGTATGCTAAAAAGCATAAAGGGTATTGGCGATAAAACCGCTCAGCGTATAGTGGTAGATCTTAAAGGCAAAATGGGCAAACACGAAGGAGGAATTTCACAGATTTTAACAACATCGTACAATAAAAACAGAGACGAGGCGTTATTGGCTCTGGTTACGTTAGGTTTTCCTAAGGCCTCGGCTGAAAAGGCTATTGAAAAAGCAATAAAGCAACAAGGAGTAGGTACCGACAATGTGGAAATATTAATTAAATCGGCTTTAAAAAACTTTTAGGTACAATAACTTTTTGTGAGGGCAAACGGACTTATAAATTTTGTAGTGGTAACTAGTGCAACAGCATGTTTATTGGCTGTTGTTACAAAAACCAATTCTGCAAAAATTACCAGCTCTGATGTTTTTGAGCAACTTCCGTCAAAAAATATTCTTCCTGTAGATTCACCAATTACCGAACCGGTAGAACTTAATTACGATTTTAAAGATAACAATGGAAAGCCTCCTGCGTATGATCCAAAATCAAAATTATATTTAGAAAATCCCGAGAATATAAAAACCGATGTAGAGTACAATCCTAAAACCGGGCAGTACGATGTAAAACAAAAGATTGGTGATATGGATTACAGGCCTGAAACCTACATGAGCATGAAGGAGTACCAGGATTATCAATATAAAAAATCAATGCGCGATTACTGGCGCTCACGTGTTGCCGCAGATGATCTTAACGAAAAGCCTCGCAAAGGAATGATCCCGAAACTGCAGGTGAACAGCGAATTGTTTGACAGGATCTTTGGAGGAAATACAGTTGACATTAAACCAACCGGTACTGCCGAATTGATCTTTGGATTGAACAGGAATAAAAATTTAAATCCCGCCATTCCGCAAAAGCAACAAAAAATCACCAACTTCGATTTTAATATGCGGATCCAGTTAAACCTGATTGGTAAAATTGGCGACAAATTAAAAGTAACTACCAACTATAACACCGAAGCCTCTTTTGATTGGGAGAACCAGGTAAAATTAGATTACACCGGGTACGAAGATGAGATCCTTAAAAAAATTGAAGCAGGTAACGTAACACTTCCTTTAAATAGTAGCTTAATTTCGGGTAGTCAAACTTTATTTGGTGTTAAAACCCAATTACAATTTGGCCGTTTAATGGCCACAACCGTTTTTTCGCAACAACGTGGTAAAAAACAAGAGGTAACGGTTCAGGGTGGTGCGCAAACCCAAAGCTACCAGATCACCGGCGATAACTACGAGCAAAATAAACACTATTTCTTAGGCCATTATTTCAGGGATAATTACGATGCCTGGATGGCTACTTTACCAATAATCAATACACCGGTTGTAATTACAAAAGTTGAGGTATATGTGTTGAACATTAACGGTACTGCCGAACAAACGCGTAACGTAGTGGCCTTTGAAGATCTTGGCGAAGATAAACACCATGTGTATGATGGGTTATCAGCAGCAGGTTCTGGGTCTTTAATTGTTCCGACATTGCCAAGTCAAATAGTTGCAATTACCGATACCGATGCGGATAGTATCCCTTATAATAATGCAAACAATTTATATTCCTTAATGACAAATACCATAAATGGTTTTTTGTTAACCAGGTCTTTAAGCGCTGTTTCCGCATTATCATCAACGTCCTTTGCAGTAAATCCAAATAACACAAGTCTTGGTTATATGGATGCCGCGCGCGATTATAATATCATACAAAACGCGCGTAAATTAAATGCAACAGAATACTTTTTTAACCCGCGTACCGGTTTTATCTCGTTAAACCAGCAGTTAAGCAATGAGCAATCGTTAGCTGTTTCATACCAATACACTAAAGATGGTAAAATATACCAGGTGGGTGAGTTCAGTGACCAGGTGCCTGATAATAACGCGATATTGATCTGTAAATTATTAAAAAGCAATAACGTTAGCGTTAAACAACCTATGTGGAAGTTAATGATGAAGAACGTTTACGCGATTGGTGCTTACAATTTAAATCCGCAGGATTTTAAATTAGATATTTATTATAATAATATCGAAACAGGTGTAGATGTTCCCTATCTTCCGTTTGGCGCTATTAACGGCCAGCAATTGATCCGCGTTTTAAATTGCGATAAGTTAAGCGTTAATGGTGATAGAAATCCTGATGGTGTTTTTGATTTTATTAAAGACTATACTATTTTACCTAACAATGGCCGCGTGATCTTTCCAACCGTGGAACCTTTTGGAAGAAGCCTCGCAAAAAAATTCGACCAGGTAAATGATTTTCCAACGGCCAACAAATATATTTTTACAGAGTTATATGACTCTACAAAAACAGCTGCAACATTTATACAAAATAAGAACCGTTATAAAATTAAAGGTACTTATAAATCGGCTTCGGGTTCTGAGATCGCGTTAAACGCATTAAACATTCCGCAAGGTGCAGTAGTTGTTACTGCTAACGGTGTGGCTTTAACCGAGAATACAGATTATACTGTAGATTACACTTTGGGCCGTGTAAAGATCATCAACGAAGGGATCTTAAATTCAGGCGCGCAGGTAAAAGTTTCTCTCGAAAGTAACTCACTCTTTAATGTGCAGCAAAAAAGTTTGTGGGGTACGCGGCTCGATTATAAGGCCGGTAGAAATTTAACCTTAGGAAGTACCTTGTTGCGTTTTAATGAAAGGCCTATTACGCAAAAAGTAAGTATTGGCGATGAACCTGTAAGCAATATTGTGGCCGGTTTCGATTTTAACTACAAAACAGACGTGCCCATTTTAACGCGCATATTGGATAAGCTACCGTTTTACAGTACCAAAGAAATGAGCTCTATCTCTACACGCGGCGAGTTTGCAAAATTATTTCCGGGTAACGCAAAAGCAATTGGTAAAAGCGGTAATTCATACATCGATGATTTTGAAGGATCTATTTCATTGATCGATATCAGAAATGCACAGGGCTGGTACCTGGCCAGTATTCCGCAAGGTATCCCCGGCCTGTTTCCTGAAGCCAATTCAACCGATCTTATAGCTGTTGGTAAGAACCGCGCGCGCTTTAACTGGTATAATATTGATGCGATGTTTACCCGTTCGCAAAGTGGTACAACTCCAGGTAATTATAACAACACTGTTTTTTCTAACAACATGTGGCGCCAGGTTTTTGAAACAGAATTATTCCCCGGCAAAACACCACCAAATGGCCAGCAACAGGTGTTGCAGGTGTTAGATCTTGGTTTCTATCCAACAGAGCGTGGTATGTATAACTACGATGCACTTCCTTCTGCAACTTCTGCGGGTATTAATTATAACGGAACGTTAAAAAATCCGCAAAGCCGTTGGGGTGGTATCATGCGTAAGTTGGAAACTAACGATTTCCAGGCTGCCAATATCGAATACATCCAGTTTTGGATGATGGATCCGTTTAACGAAGATTATGATGTAGCCACCGATTCACTTTTTGATAAAACAAAATTACCATCAGGTGATCTTTACATTGACATCGGAAACATTTCTGAAGATATTGTAAAAGACGGTGGCATGACCTACGAGAACGGTATCCCGGGCTCATCTTCTTTTTCGAATCAGCTCCCGGTTGATTCAACTGCTGTTGCGCGTGTGCCTTTAATACCGCCAACGGTTAATGCTTTCTCTCAGGATAATAACGACAGGCCATTCCAGGATGTAGGTTACGATGGTTTAAATTTAGAACACGAGAGATCACATTTTGGAGGCTTTTTAAATGATATCAATAACGGGCCATTTGATCCGGCCATTAAAGCGCAGATCAATGACGATCCATCTAATGACAACTATCATTTTTTCAGGGGCGATGATTACGACCGTAATAAAGAATTTACTCTAAAAAGGTATTCAAAATACAATAACCCCGAAGGCAATTCACCAACAGAAGAGCAGTACAAAACATTAAATCCTGATGGAGGTAATTATTCTACCGCGGCAACCAATTTACCAAACATTGAAGATGTGAACCGTGATAATACCATGAGCCAAACGGAGAATTATTACCAGTATCACTTAAAGATCTCACCTAATGATATTAATCCATCCTCTGTAGGAACAAACTTTATAGTAGACGCCTTTAACGGCGATCCTGCCGCGGCAACCTATGGCGGCATAGCCAAAACCGTTAAGTGGTACCAGTTCAAAATTCCTATCTCTCAATTCGAATCGGTTGTTGGAGGTATCGAAGGTTTTAACTCTATCCGTTTTATGCGCGTATATATGAAAGGCTTTAACCGTTCGGTACTTGTACGTTTAGCCCGTTTCGAACTCGTGCGTGCAGACTGGAGGCGTTACGCATTTGATCTTAAACAAACAGGCGAATACCTTGCAAACGACGATAACTCTACCAGCTTCGACGTTTCTGCGGTGAGTTTACAGGAGAATGGAAAAAAGACTCCCGTAAATTATGTATTGCCGCCGGATATCAACCAGCAACAGAACGTGCAAACCACAAACCTTGTTCTGCAGAATGAACAGGCTTTACAGATGCGTGTTTGTAATTTAAAAGATGGTGATAGCCGTGCCGTATTTAAAAATGTTGATTTGGATACACGCATGTTCAATAATATTAAAATGAACGTGCATGCCGAAAAATTAAATGATATTCCTTTAAACGATGGCGATCTTACTTTATTTTTCAGAGTTGGTTCAGATTACAACAATAACTTTTACGAATACGAAGTGCCTTTAAAATTAACTAAAAAAGGTGTTTACGATCCAAACAGTACAGATGATCGCTACGCCGTATGGCCGGCAGATAATGAAGTTAATTTGCACTTTAGCGATATTACCATCGTTAAAGATGAAAGAAATACAAAGCTTGGCTACTTCAGTAATTTAAACCAGTTAAGCACGCCATTTACACACGATTTTGGCGGGTATAAAATCTCAGTTGTAGGTAATCCAAATTTGGGTACTATAAAAAGTATTATGGTGGGTATCCGAAATCCGAAAGGCACCGATAATTTAGCGCACTGTGTTGAGGTGTGGATAAACGAGTTGCGCTTAACAGATTTTATAAATAAAGGCGGCTGGGCCACAACGGGGCAATTGCAGGCTAAGTTGGCAGACCTTGGTACCATGTCTATTGCCGGAACATACAAAACGCCTTTTTGGGGTGGAGTAGAGCAAAAAATAAATGAACGAAGCAAGGAAACAAATTTAAACTGGGATGTAAGTACCTCTATTAATGCCGGAAAATTCTTTCCAACCAAATGGAAAATAACCTTGCCTGTGTTTTATAATTATGGTCAAACTGTTATTACGCCTTTATTCAATCCTCTGGATCCGGATGTAAGGATGACCGATTTTGATGCCAGCGATGCGATAAGTGCCGAAAAGAAAAAGAGTATTAAAGCGCAGGTATTGGACAGGACAGAAAGAAAAGGATTTAATTTAACCAACGTAAGGATAGATGGGCTTAAGCGAAAAGGCGCCAAACCGATGCCATGGGATATCAGTAATTTTTCTACAACGTTTGCTTATACCGAATTATTTAAACGAAGTATAAATGTTGAATATAATATCACAAGACAGTATCGCGGCAATTTGCAGTACGCCTTTAATATTCAAAAACCACTTATCGTAAAACCGTTTGCAAAAATGGCCATCTTCCAAAATAAATGGTTTGCGTTAATTAAAGATTTTAATTTGCAATTAACGCCTAATAGTTTTGGTACATCGATTGATGTTAACCGAACTTACGCGGCACTTAAAAACCGTGATATTACCAGCTTTTATGCCGGCGCGGTAGATTTTGCCAATCCAACATTGATCAATAAAAATTTTATGATCAACCGTTCGTATAATTTACGTTGGGATCTGAGTAAGGGGATTAAATACGATTTTGCCGCTACTAACGAAGGCAGGATATTAGAACCATACGGTGAGGTGTGGAAACAAAGCACACAAATGCGCGACAGCGTTATAAATACTTTTTTTAATGGCAAAAAGAATAAAGAGAGCGGTAAGCTTGAAGGCCGATTTGGTGAGAATACTACCTATCGCCAGCAAATGAATTTAAATGTGAACGTACCAATAAATAAAATTCCAATTCTTGATTTTGCTACCGTATCCTATAAATATGGCGGTACTTATACCTGGTTGCGCAGGCCGTTTGCAACAAGCGACAGTGCAGGAAAAAATATTGGTAATACCATTCAAAATACCAATACACATAATATTACCGGTAACTTTAACATGATCCAGCTTTACAATAAGATCCCATATTTTAAACGAATAAACAGTAATCAAAATAATAAAAACACGCCTGCAGGCAAAGGCGGTAAAGGCGCTGTTAGTTCAAGCACAACGGCAGTTACCGATACCACTAAAAAGAAATCAAAAGAGAATGAAAATTTTAAAGACATTGCCGAATTTTTAGCAAGAGGCATTATGATGATAAAGAACCTGTCGGTAAGTTTCCAGCAACAGAACGGGCAAGCCATGTCTAACTTTTTACCAAGCTCTCAATATGTAGGTATGGATTTTACAGAACAACAGGCACCGGGCTTTTTATTTACTACCGGTATGCATGATGGTATGATAAGGGAAAATAGCGAAAAGAATGGCTGGCTCTCAAAAGTACCACAGCAAACAACGCCTTATGTAGAAACAAAGAACACAACCTATAGTTACCGATCGAGTATTGAGCCGCACGGAAGTTTAAAAATAGAGCTGAATGGAAATTATACAAAATCAAAAAGCATAAGTGAGTATATGTTGTATGTAGACTCGCTCAATAGATTTGATTTTCACCGGAGCAGAAATGAAACGGGTAATTTCAATATCTCAACATTTACTTTTTTTAGATCATTCACGGATAAAGGCACAGGCGTTAACTCACAATTATTCACAGATTTTTTAAATGAACGAAGAAATATTGCCAATGGCTTAGGATCTGCAAATCCACAATCTACCGGCACGCATACGTATACAGAATTAACACTCACAGGCCCTGTTACTAAAAGTTATGTGGATGGTTACCAGGATAACCAACAAGATGTACTTTTAGGAGCATTTTATAAGACCTATACAGGTCGCAGTTTAAAAAAATACAGTACAACAAATATTTTTCCTACGGTGCCTTTACCAAACTTTACTATTAACTGGGATGGTTTAGGAAAACTGCCGGTATTTAAGAAAACATTCAGAAGTATCACCGTTAGGCATGGTTACAAGAGTAGTTATAACGTAGCCGGTTTCTCAAACAATATTTTGTTTAATGCCGATGGTAGAACCCAGGATGCAAGGGCCCCGGTGGAGGTTTCTACAGGTACCACAGCCTTAACTTCAAACTTTGTGCCTTATTATAATATCAACGCGGTAACTATTTCAGAATCGTTCTCGCCATTGATAAAATTTGATTTCCAGTTTGTAAAACAGGGCTGGAGCGCAAACGTAGAAACTAAACGCGATAAAACAACGAGCTTAAATATTACCGGTCCGCAAATTATTGAAACCAAAGGGCAAGAGTACATTGTAGGTTTGGGCTACATGTATCCAAAATTAAAGATAAAAGGCATCCAGATCCAGGGCAAGGTATTGGAAAGTAATTTATTATTGAAACTGGATGTGAGTTATCGAAAAAACCTGTCCATTATCCGGCGTGTATCTGATGGCATCAGCATTCCAACCGGTGGAACCGATATTATTACCCTGCGTTCGTCGGCCGATTACCAGCTAACGCAAAATATTAACCTGAGGATATTCTATGACTGGATCCGTACCAAGCCTCAAACATCAGCGTCGTTTCCTACCTCTAACGCCACTGGTGGCTTTAGTTTAAGGATAAACTTCCAGTAACAGTTAGTTTAAAATATCAACTTTCGCTAAAAAAATGGTTTATAATTCAAACAAACAATTACATTTGTAGATCAAAAAAAATAAATATGAATTTTCCGGCAGACTTAAAATACACAAAAGACCACGAGTGGGTAAAAATTAATGGCAGCGAAGCTACAATTGGAATTACAGATTTTGCTCAGCGTGAGTTGGGTGATATTGTTTATGTAGATGTAAATACAATTGGCGAAACCGTAGATAAAGAAGCTGTTTTTGGAACTGTTGAAGCAGTAAAAACTGTAAGTGACCTGTTTATGCCTTTAACAGGCGAGGTTTTAGAGTTAAATAAAGATATTGATTCTGCACCGGAAAGCGTAAACGCCGATCCGTATGGAAAAGGCTGGATGATCAAAATTAAGATCACCAACCCTGCTGAGGTAAATGAATTATTAAGCGTAGAAGATTACAAAAAATTAATAGGAGCATAATTTTTAATTAAAAAAATTAAAACCCTTTCTTGTTATACTTGAGAGGGTTTTTTATTTAACGCAGTATTCTTGAAAAAAACAATTTACAGGCATAGCCTATTATTTGCGCTTACCTGGGCCGCAATAATATTTGGCCTTTGCGCTACACCAGGCAAGTTTATTCCCAGCGCCAGCTGGCTCGAATTATTAAGCTTTGATAAATGGGTGCACGCTACCATGTTTTTTATTTTAAGCTCTTTGTTGTTTACGGTATCAATAAAATACAACCAGCCAAAATACTGGATCGTTATTTATTTTCTGATCTGCATTTTATACGGCGGCCTGCTTGAAATTATGCAGGCAAAAGTTTTTACCGACCGTAGTGCCGATTGGCAGGATTTTGTAGCCAATACCTTTGGTTGTTTAATGGCGATTTTGTTTTTAAAAAAATTGAGGAAGGTTTTTATAACTAACGAAAATTAAGTGTTAAATCAAACAGAGAATGTATGTCACGTCGAGTAGAAAATTTTGCCTCTTTGAATTTTCGTATCGAGACGTTTTGAAAAGCAGTTCTCGATACAATTTTTGCAAGAGGCAGGCAAAAATTACTCGAACTGACAAAATTTAATTCGAATAAATAAAAAAGCCGCTCTTCATTTTTGAAAGCGGCTTTTAAATTTATAGCTCTATTAATTAAGCAGTAATTTTTTCGCCTTTTAAAACGGCAGCCATTGTTTTACCAATTTCGGCAGGGCTTTCGCAAACAAAAATTCCGCATTCGCGCATAATTTTCATTTTTGCCTGCGCAGTATCGTCGGCACCACCAACAATAGCACCGGCATGGCCCATAGTACGGCCTTTTGGCGCAGTTTGGCCCGCAATAAAGCCTACAACTGGTTTTTTATTTCCGTTCGCTTTTATCCAGCGAGCCGCTTCAGCTTCGTAATTTCCACCGATCTCGCCGATCATAACAATAGCTTCGGTTTCAGGGTCGTTCATTAATAATTCAACAGCCTCTTTGGTTGGTGTTCCAATAATAGGATCGCCGCCAATACCAATAGCGGTAGTAACACCTAAACCTGCTTTTGCGATCTGGTCGGCAGCTTCGTAAGTTAAAGTACCACTTTTTGATACGATGCCCACTTTACCTTTCTTAAATACAAAACCAGGCATAATACCCACTTTTGCTTCGCCGGCAGTAATAACGCCAGGGCAGTTAGGACCAATTAAACGGCAGGTTTTGCCTTTTAAATATTCTTTTACATAGATCATGTCCTTAACAGGAATGCCTTCTGTAATACAAACAATAACTTTAATTCCTGCATCGGCAGCCTCCATAATGGCATCTGCGGCAAATGCAGCCGGTACAAAAATAATAGATACATCAGCACCTGCCTTTTGAACGGCTTCGGCAACAGTATTAAATACAGGACGATCCAAATGTTTTGTTCCACCTTTACCCGGAGTTACACCACCAACTACGTTTGTTCCATATTCGATCATTTGACCCGCGTGAAATGTTCCTTCGCCACCGGTAAAACCTTGTACAATTACCTTTGAATTTTTATTTACTAATACTGACATAATTTGGATTTTAGAGATACGAATATACCTACTAATTTGCATTTTACCAATAATTTATAAGCCTTTAATATTTAATAATTTAAGCTTAATATTGGCCTCAAAATGGCTAATTTAAAGCATTAATTGGAAGATTTTATAGAAATATATACCGATGGCGCGGCAAGCGGCAATCCCGGCCCGGGTGGCTTTGGCATTGTTTTAAAATTTAAGCAGCACCGTAAAGAAATAAGCGGCGGTTTTAAATTAACAACCAATAACCGCATGGAATTATTAGCCGTGATCGTTGCACTGGAAAGTATTACCAGTAATGAATTGAAGGTGAAGGTATATTCTGATAGTAAATATGTAGTGGATGCCATTAATTTAAAATGGATCTTTGGCTGGCGAAAAACAGGATTTAAAAACAAAGCCAATGTTGATCTCTGGCAGCGATTTTTACGCATTTACAATGTACAAAAACACGAATTTATATGGGTAAAAGGCCATGCAAGCAATGTAGAAAATAATCGTTGTGATCAATTAGCAGTGGCAGCTTCCAAACTTCCAAATTTGCCCGTTGATGAAGGTTACCAGGCAGGTAAAAACGGCGGGTTATTGGAAGATTAAATAAACCACAAACGATATACCTACGTGGTTAATATGCTCGCCTTTATTATTACCTGGGGTTATTGGTATATACATGCCCCTGCCGCCAATAATCAACGGCTGTATAATAAGGGTCTCTGAAAAACTGGGATCGTTCTAAAATATAATCATTGTCGCTAAAGGGGTTTTGCGTTTTGTTAAAGATAAAGCGTAAAGTGTTAGGGTTGGTTTCTGCACCATACACCCAGGTTTCTGATTTTGAATTTTTATAAATGTTTGTTGGGGGTCCAAATACAATAAAGATCATGCCTCTGTCAGATTTCCAGCCCTGGGCATAACTGGTATAATATTTATTGGCTTCCTTTACGCGGCCATAATAACGTTTAAGTAGTTCGCGCGCGCGCTCTTTGCTTCCTGCAATCGTTATCCAAAAATTATCAATGGCGGCTTTTTGATCAAAAGATCTTTTGCACGAATCAAATTCTGCTTTAACCATTAAATAGCGCGTGCAATTGATCATTTCCTCACTGTTGCTTACGCCCGGAAAAGTTTCATCATATGTATACAATGTTAAACCTTCAGCTTCATTTTGGTTGGGTGTAATATGTAAAAAGCCATGTTTAGGCATGGTTATCATAAACTGGTTGGTACTTAAATTCATAGTGTAAACACTATCTGGTTTATACTTTAACTCGTCTGCAGCTTTGGTTGAAAATGGTGGTAGTGCAGGGCCAAACTCTTTAAAAAAACAATTAACCGTTATCTGGTTAATGGCGGGGTTCGCAAATTTAACCAGCACAGTATCGCCTTTTAAAAAATGTGTTTTAAAAGAAACTGTATTATTAAATGTGATCAAAAAATTCTGATCGCTGTAACCATTCTTTTTATAAATGTTTAAGCCTTTGGTGTATTTTGTTTTTTTATTAAGGTCAACCACCTGTATCTCTAAGTAATAATTGGCGTTGTTCTTTGCTTTCAGATCGAACCGTGAGACCAATGATCTGATCTCTACTTTTTCATTGGCCCTGTCAATTACGTGGTACGAATTGCTATCGATTATTTTTCTTGAATTTGGTTCGGGTAAAAGCTTGTATGAAACGCGGATGTCGGCATAAAAAGCAAACGATGTATCGGGCCTTTTGTATATTAAGTTTTCATTAATAATTTCTAAAAAAGCTGCAGTAACGCTATCGTTTAAGTGATAGGCAACAGCATTTACTTCCAGCAGTTCACTATCAGGGTTAATAAGGCTTTTGGTGGGTTTTGAAACATATTGTCTTTTGGTAGCACAATAAGTTGCCAAAAAAATAAAAAACACCAATAATATTTTATTTAATAATTTATTCACTCTTCCAAAGTTAACCAATTAAAACTATCTTTGTTTACATGCCTTTAAAAATAAATATATGGCGCATTATTGGCCTTGCAGCTATTATTGCTTTTGCTATTTTATTTTTTAAGATCGTTATTTACATTGGTATTTCACTAGTATTATTTTTGGTTGGTTACCCGATCACCTACCGGCTTGAAAAAATAAGGATCGGTAAAAAACGAATCCCTGATAGTATATCAGCCCTGCTTACAATTGTGGTGATCGTTTCAATTGTTTTTGGTTTGTTTTTTCTCATTATTCCACCTTTGGCAACAGAAATAAATTTTTTATCCGAACTTAATTTTTATGATGTATTTCATAATATTCTTAATCAGTTTCCGGGTGTAAAGGCCATGCTGCTTAAATTCGGAACCGAAGAAGATCTAAAGCAGAGCCTTTCATCGCAGGTATCAGAATACATGAATACCAAAAATATGAGCCTGGTGTTAAATAACATCTTACAGTATTTCAGCACCATTCTTGGCGGCATGTTGTGTACATTATTCATTACCTTTTTCTTATTAAAAGATGAAAAGATAGTGAGAAACAGTTTATTGACCATTACCCCTGTTGGCTTTGAAAAAGAAATGCGCGAGGTATTAAAGATGTCGAAGAAAATGCTGAGTAAATATTTTGTGAGCCTTTTTATAGATATGTTCATTGTAGGCGGGTTGGTATTTACTTTTTTAAGCATTGCCGGCATCAAAAATGCCCTGGTTATTGCTTTTTGCGCCGGCATTTTAAATATCATTCCATACATCGGCTCTGTTATTACCATGATCGTAGCTATTATTTTAGGTGTTAGTTCTTGCATTAGCGCAGGTAGTTACGAATCCATTGCGTCAACTATTTATACCATATTTTTTACATTGCTTTCCATTAATCTTGTAGATGGATTTATTATCCAGCCTTATATCTTTTCTAATTCTGTAAAGGCACATCCTTTAGAGATCTTTATTGTTACTTTAATGGCAGGTACATTGGGCGGTATTTTTGGAATGGTAATAGCACTACCGGTTTATACCATCATTCGCATTGTGGCAGCAGAATTTTTAACGCATCTTAAATTCTTCAGAAAAATATCAGAGAACATTACCGACTAAAATTAGATTATGGAAACAGTTTTTACATTTTTAAAAAAGTTAGAAGCAAATAATAACCGCGATTGGTTTGAAAAAAACAAGAACAATTACTTGGCAGCAAAAGAGGAATTTGAAATTTTTGTGCAGCAGATCATTAATGGCATTGCTAAATTCGATAAAACTATTTCGCCGGATATAAAGGCTAAGGATTGCACATTCAGAATTTATAAAGATGTACGTTTTAGCAAAGACAAAACACCATACAAAAATAATATGGGTGCAAGTATTAACGCCGGCGGAAAAAAAGCCGTTGGCCCGGGTTATTATTTTCATGTGCAGCCGGGAGGCAATTTTTTAGCAGGCGGTGTTTGGATGCCGGAACCTGAAATGCTAAACGCCATAAGGCAGGAAATAGATTATAATCCAAAACCCTTACAAACAATTTTAAAATCAGCGTCGTTTAAAAAATATTTTAACGGGCTGGATGAAGACGGTGCTTTAAAAACAGCACCAAAAGGTTACGATAAAGAACATCCGTTAATTGATCTACTGCGCAACCGCCATTTTATTGTAAGCCATGCGTTCACAAACAAACAGGTATCTGATAAAAATGCAGTAAAAGAAATTGTAGCTGGTTTTAAAGCTATGCATCCTTTTTTAGAATATTTAAGGCAGGCAACTGAGAAGTAAATGTTGATGTTTTGTTACATCCAGTAGAAAATTCAGCCTCTTCAAATTTTCGTATCGAGATGTTGTTCCCGATGCAATTTTTGATAAAGGGACAATCAGAAATTTACTCGAACTGACAGTGATATTTTAATTCTCACAGAAAAATAAAACCATTCGCGCCAGGGATTGCAGCGGAAATCCTTTTTAGCTTTTCAGCTAAAAAGATTGAAGCGTAAAGCCCGCCCGGGCGCCCAAAAAAATAGGATAAATAATTTACTTCTTAAAGAAAAAATAAACTGCAGCCAGTAAAAAAATAAAACCGATCAAATGGTTTAAACGAAGTTGCTCGGTTTTAAAAAATACCAGCGTAAATATTACGAATATAGAGATAGACACCACCTCTTGTATTAACTTTAGCTGCCACATATTAAAAGGCCCGCCGTTAGTGGCACTTCCTAACTTATTAGCAGGTACCATTAAGCTGTATTCAAGAAAAGCAATGGCCCAACTTATTAAAATGGTTGTAAAGAGCCCGGCATTTTTTAAAAAAGAAACGTCTTTAAAACGCAAATGCCCGTACCAGGCAATGGTCATAAAGGTATTAGAGGCCATTAATAATAATATAGTGCTGAGTGCTCTGGGCATAGTTTAATCTTTAATCTTATGTCTTTTGTCGTTAAATTACAATCCTGTATGTTTTCTAAAAAGCTTAATAGCCAATGCCAGCAAAACAATTCCAAAAACTTTTTTAAGAATGGCAATACCGCCAACGCCCAATAGTTTTTCTAACAAACTAATGTATTTTAAAACAAAATAAACGATTACCACATTTATAAAAATGGCAATAATAATAGATAACAAATTATATTCGGCTCTAATTGAAAGTAAAGTGGTTAATGTGCCGGTGCCTGCAATTAATGGAAAAGCCAGGGGTACTACTGATGCGGTGGCAGGTACTTCATCTTTGTAAATTTTTATTCCCAATATCATTTCCAGTGCAATAAAAAACAAAACAAACGATCCGGCAATGGCAAAATCTTCCACCTTAATCCCAATAATATCTAAAATACTTTGGCCAATAAATAAAAAAACCAGCATAATGGCCAGCGAAACCCATGAAGCTTTAAACGAATCAATGGTTCCGGCCTTTTGTTTAAGGCTGATAATGACAGGGATAGAGCCAATAACATCAATAACCGCAAATAATACGGTGGTTACCTTTAATATTTCTACTATGTCAAAAACAAGGTTCATACCTGTAAAAGTAAGCCTTTCTGGCGTAAGCCGCAACCCCAATATTTTTTTAAATTATTTCATTTTTTTAAATAGTTTTTTTATTTTTAATAGATAAATATTTTGATAATGGAGAAAAGATTTAAGTTTAAAAGCCTGCAAACATTTTGCAACAATGAGTGGATGGTAAATAACCAAAAACGTTACCGTACGGCAATGGATAAAGCCGAGATAGATTATATACGTGTAGAGCTGGCCATATTTAATAAGTTATTTGATGAGGAAGACTGGACCGCCAAAGTAAATCTTAAATGCGTTGAGAACGTTGGTAAAAAAGAAATTTGTAACCGCGAGTTAACCATCAATGTAAAAAAAGATGAAAATATTTTTTACCTGCGCGATGGCTGGGGAGTTGAAAATAAAGGCGGCTTCTGGACCAAAGGCAGTTATTTATGGCAGGCTTATATTGATGATGTTTTTATTGGCGAAAAATTATTTCATATTAATGATATTGGCGAAGTTACCATTCATGGAAATCCTTACCTGGAAATTGAACACATAAAATTATATAACAGCCACCACGATGGCTGGCAGGAGCGTAACCGCAAGTATCTTAAAACATTTAGTAAAAACGACACTAAATATGTTTGGGCTGAAATTAAATTTAAGAACATCACTAATCTCGATTATCATTACGAATTGTTCGTTAATTTTTACGATGATTCTGGTCAGCCAAAAGCTTCGGTGGTGCAATCGGGTTACGTGGATGCTAATAAGCTGGATTATACTTATACCTTTGAAAAGGCCTGGGGTAGCGATACACCTGGCATCTGGACGGATGACAAATATTTAGTGGAAGTTGTTTTTAACGATGTATTAATTGGCGCTACAACATTTAATTGTGCTAATGTTGAAGAAGAAGGCGAAACACCTTTATTAAAAACCATTGAACAAACATTATCTGCAGGAACTTCAGGCGCAAGCCAAACACCAAATAATAACGAAGGTGCTTCAGATAAAACTTTAGAGGAATTATTGGCAGAGTTAGATGCATTGATCGGTTTAGATGGCGTAAAAAAATCTATCCGCGAAAATATTACTTACTTAAATTTTAATAAGCTTCGTAAAGAAAAGGGCTTTGACGATGCCGGAAAAATTGCATTGCACAGTATTTTCACCGGTAACCCCGGTACCGGTAAAACAACTGTTGTAAAAATGTTGGGTAAGATCTATAATAAAATGGGTTTACTTACAAAAGGGCATGTGGTTGAAGTAGACCGCGCTGCTTTGGTTGGCGAATATATCGGACAAACGGCCCCTAAAACCAAAAAAATGATCGACTCTGCACGTGGAGGTATCTTGTTTATTGATGAAGCTTATTCACTAGCACGCTCAGATGATGACAGCAAAGATTTTGGTAAAGAAGTTATTGAAATGCTTTTAAAAGAAATGAGCGATGGTCCCGGAGATATTGCAATCATTGGCGCCGGTTATCCTAAGCAGATAAGAAGTTTTATTGAAAGTAATCCTGGTTTAAAATCACGGTTTACTGAATATTTCCACTTTGATGATTATTTACCTGAAGAATTACACGCAATTGCGCATTATTCTGCAGGGCAAAAACAAATTACTTTTTCAGCCGAAGCAGATAATTTCTTAAAAGAGCAATTAATTGAGGCCTATCGTAAACGTGACGAACATTTTGGTAACGCACGTTTTGTAAACGCTGTTGTTGAAGAAGCAAAACAGGATATGGGATTGCGTTTAATGAAGTCTGCAGATCTGGAAAATTTAACCAAAGAAGATCTTTCTACAATTACGCTTGCCGATCTTGAGCAGGTATTTGTTACCGAACACAAGAAGAAATTAAAATTGATCGTTAACGATAAACAATTAAATGAAGCATTGGCAGAGTTGAATGATCTTGTTGGCATGGATAAAATAAAACAAGATATACAAGAGCTTGTAAAATTAATTCGCTTTTACAATGAAACAGGTAAAGATGTTGTAAATAAATTTTCGCTGCACTCTGTGTTCTCCGGCAATCCTGGTACAGGTAAAACCACGTTAGCCCGTATTATGGCTAAGATCTATAAAGCACTTGGTGTTATTGAGCGTGGCCATGTTGTTGAGGTAGATCGTGAAGGATTGGTTGCGGGTTATGTTGGACAAACAGCTACCAAAACAGCCGCTGTTATTGAAGAAGCAATGGGCGGGATCTTATTTATTGATGAAGCATACGGTTTAGCCGGCCATGGCGGTAACGATTTTGGCCAGGAAGCTATCCAGGTAATTTTAAAACGTATGGAAGATCAGCGCGGTAAATTTGGTATCATTGTTGCGGGTTATCCTGAAAATATGCACATGTTCATTGAAAGTAACCCGGGCTTTAAATCGCGTTTTGATAAAACATTCGTGTTCGAAGATTATCAAGCCGAACAATTATGGGTGATCACTAAAAATTTATTGCAAAAAGAAAGCCTAACTGCCAACCCTGAAGCGGAGACGCATTTAAGAACTTACTTAACCAATTTATACGATACACGCGACAAATTTTTTGGTAATGCAAGAACTGCAAGACAAATTGTGGGCGACATTGTTATGAAACAAAATTTACGTTTAGCGTCCATGCCAAGCGATCAACGTAAAAAAGAACATCTTTCTGAATTAATTTTCGACGACGTTAAACACTTACAAACACAAGCCGCTGATAAGCGAAAAACTTTAGGCTTTAAATTCGGAAGCTAAGAAAATGTCATCGCACTTAAAAAGTTTACCACCGCAAAAGCACTACGTTAACAAACTCTTTCGTAGTGTTTTTGCTGGTCTTATTATCGTGGCAAGCTCCCTATTTATTGGTATGCTGGGCTATCATTCTCTTTTTAACTTAGGTTGGGTAGATAGTTTATATAATGCAAGTATGATCTTAACAGGCATGGGCCCGGTAGATAAAGCACCAAACAATGCTGCAAAGATCTTTGCTTCGTTCTATGCAATATACAGCGGCGTTACTTTCTTAACTTCTGTTGCAGTTATTATATCACCCGTGGTACATCGCTTTTTACACAGGTTCAGGATTGATATAGAGAAAGAATGAATGGAACGCAGATTTTCATGATAATTATGATGCTTTATGATAGATAATTTTAAACATTCTGATGAAACAAATCTTATTATTAAAGCATTTTATAATGTTTATAATAAATTGGGATATGGGTTTTTGGAAAAAGTTTATGAAAAAGCTCTGCTTATCGAATTAAAAAAATTTGATCTCTTTTGTATAGCTCAGGCAAATATTAAGGTGTACTATGACGATAGCGAAGTTGGGGTTTATATTGCAGATAGTGTTGTTAATAAATGCGTGATTATAGCAGTAAAAGCTGCTGAAAATTTATGCGCTGAGCATGAGGCACAATTAACAAATTATTTAAAAGCTACTGATATTGAAGTAGGAATATTAATAAATTTTGGAAAGAAACCTGAATTTAAAAGAAAAGTATTTTCGTCCGAATTTAAAAATATTCATAAAAGCACTTTTTCATAATTTAATCTTAATCATCATAATAATCCGCGTGCTAATTAAATGCCAAACGTTTTAATACTTTGTGCTCATAGGCCAAAGCGCTCCCCAAGCCAGCGCTACAGATTCGAGCAATATTTACCTTTTTTAGAAGAGAATGGTTTTAAATTTACATTCTCATACCTGTTAAACGAAAAAGATGATAAGATCTTTTATTCAAAAGGAAAAGCGTTTCAGAAAGCACTTATTATTCTTAAATCTGTTCTAATTCGCATCAAAGACCTTTTTAGGTTTAAGAACTTCGATATTATTTTTATTCAGCGTGAAGCTTCTTTTATTGGAACTTCATATTTTGAAAAACGCGCGTTCAGGTCGGGTGCATACGTTATTTTTGATTTTGATGATAGTATTTGGCTGGCAGATACAAGCCCCGGAAATAAAAAATGGGAATGGATAAAAAAGCCGGAAAAATTTTTTAAGAATGTTGCTTATGCGCATTGTGTTATTGCCGGAAATATTTATTTGGCTGATAAA
The DNA here is from genome assembly GCA_044226875.1 of Bacteroidia bacterium. GTDB lineage: Bacteria > Bacteroidota > Bacteroidia > B-17B0 > Aurantibacillaceae > Aurantibacillus. Next base: position 467,626 of record JBGAGD010000001.1, on the reverse strand, counting down.
GCAAGGCCCTATAATAAAAATGTTGTAATTATTCCAACCACTATAAATACAGAATGGCATGTTCCAAAAATAGAACTGCGTAATAAAAAAAGTATTACAATAGGGTGGAGTGGAAGTATAAGCACTGTTAAACATTTTGAATTATTGGTACCCGTGCTTTTAAAACTGCAGGAAAAATATCCCGGCCAATTAAAATTTAAAGTGATCGGCGATAAAAATTACAAGCAACCGCTTTTTAATGTTGAAGCAATTGAATGGACTGAGAATACCGAGGTAAATGAATTAAATGCGTTGGATATTGGTTTAATGCCATTACCGGATGATGCATGGGCAAATGGTAAGTGTGGCCTGAAAGGCTTATCATATATGGCTTGTGGCGTTCCGGTAATAATGAGTGCGGTAGGCGTAAATAAAGATATAATTAAAAACGGCAGTAATGGCTTTTTAGTTAATACAAATGAAGAATGGTCCCTTGCCCTGTCGAAGTTGATCGAATCACCGGAATTAAGAACAGACGCTGGAAATAAAGGACGAGAGACCGTTGTGAACAGCTATTCTGTAAATGCATACAAAAATGCCTATTTAGAGGTTTTTAAACATGCTAAACCAACTCGATAATTATTATTTATCAAAGCCCGAGCCGCAACAAAGTTGTCTTTTGTTTTTGCGCAAATTTTTATTAGATCACTCTCCGCAAATGGAAGAGACCTGGAAATACACAACGGCGTTCTTTACTTATAAGAAAAAAATGTTCTGTTATTTTTCTATTAGTAAAAAAACAAATAAGCTTTATATTGGTTTTGTTGATGGTAACAAGATCAAACATAAAAAGCTGGCACAAGAAGGGAGAAAACAGATCCGCGTATTTTATATCGATCCGGATAAAGATGTGGATGTAAAAAGCTTAAAAGAGATCTTATGCCTTGCTGTAAAACTTTATTAGCACAATTTTCAGATGCCCGAACAAATAGATAATTATTTTTTCTTTCTTAACGAACCATACAAAAGCTGTTTGTTATTCTTAAGAAGATTTATTTTAGATCATTCGGAGAATATAACCGAAAGCAGAAAATTTAATACACCTTTTTATTATTACAATAAAAAATGGCTCGGTTTTATTTCTTATGAGCCTAAAACGGGGATAATTTATATTGCTTTTGCCCGCGGATATTTAATAGAACATCCAAAACTTATCAGTGAAGGAAGAAAGAAGCAAAAGATCATTTATATCGATCCGGAAAAAGATGTGGATGTAACAACGCTTGCAGAAATACTTAACCTGGCCTCTAAGCTATACAAATAACGACAGCAAAAATCAATCTTTGGTAGCGCCCGGTATTGATGGCGTTAACGAATTTACCTGGATTGTAACTTTTGAAGCTGATAAGGTAATGCTGGTATCATTACTATCACTATTCTGATAATAATTCATGTTGTATGAGCTGCTGTAACCATTTTCAAAACTTATGGTTTTTAATACCGTATTATCTTCTATGTTGATCAATTTTATTTTACCGTTTTTCTTTACCACATCCGGGCTGCTTATCCAGTTCCATATAAATTGGTCCATTTTAGTGGTTCTTACCTGGAATACAACACTCAGGTCGTTAGGACTTGGATCGTAACCTGAGCCCCTGTTATATGTATTAATATTTATGCTCGATAAAGAATATACTTTTCCTTCTAATTCTAAAATGGCCTTATACATGTTATTTGGATTTTGAAATAAAAATACGAATAAAAAGCATAGGTTCATTCAGGTAAACCGGGTCAATCAAATTCCCCTTCAATTTAAAACTACGCCGTTTTCTTAATTATCTTTCTGTGATGATGGTGGCGTTTTTGTGATTCGTTATAATTTGTAACTCTTAAAGGCGGGTTATTCATTAACGTACCGGCCAAATAAATTAAAAAAAGAGCGAAGAACATAGTTGAAATAAATAATGTACTGCTGTGCTTTTCAAGTGGGTTCACCTGGTCTGCGGTAATAGCTGTTAACGAGCCTGCAAATAAAACGATGGCGCTTACGAGAATTATTCTTTTTGAAATCGTTCCCATTTTGTTTGTTGTTTTCATAACGATAATTTTAAATAACTTAAGAAAGTATCTATATGATTCAACGCATAAAACTCAAATATAGTTTCTTTTATAAAAGTGTTTTATATAACTGGTTAGGTTAACGCAATATCTGGCTGTAAAAGTTACACCAGTATAAATGAGGCAATAAAATTAAGATTACTTAATAGCTTTTAAGCTTAGGTCTAAGCTTTTGATGTGATTTGTTAATGTACCCATAGATATAACATCAACACCGCATTTGGCGTATTCGGCAATATTACACTCTGTGATCTCGCCCGAAGATTCGACTTCAAATTTTCCATTTACGAGTTTCACAGCTTCAGCGGTTTGTTTAGGTGTAAAGTGGTCGAGCAAAATACGGTTTACACCACCGTGCTTTAAAACTTTTTTTACTTCGTCAATGTTGCGTATTTCTACTTCAACAGCCAGTTTCTTTTTTTTCCTTTTCAGATACGCATTGGCGTCATCAATGGCTTCAATAATACCACCGGCAAAATCAATATGATTGTCTTTAATCAGGATCATATCGTGCAGACCATAACGGTGATTGGCGCCACCACCAATTACTACGGCCCATTTTTCAAAAAAACGAAAACCGGGTGTTGTTTTACGGGTATCAATTACCACGGCCTTTGTGCCTTTGCATAATGATTGTAAGTAATTTGTTTTGGTAGCAATGCCGCTCATGCGTTGCATGATATTAAGCACTAAGCGTTCGGCAGTAAGCAGTTTTTGTGTATTACCTTCAATAGTAAAAGCAATATCTCCTTTTTTTACTTTAGCGCCGTCTTTTATAAAGACCTTTAATTTAAAATTTTTGTCTACCTGCTTAAAGATCTTTTCAGCTGCAGCAATTCCTGCAATAATGCCATCTTCTTTCACCAATAAACGCATTTTGCCTTTATGGCTTTTAGGTATGGTTGAAAGCGAGGTGTGATCGCCATCGCCAACGTCTTCTATAAAAGAATCGGCAATAAATTGTTTAAAATTAAAATGCTTTTGGTGAAGTTTAATAAAATCAGTCATTATCGGCTTCTATTCGAAATTGGGCAATTAAGTTTCGGCGTAATAAAATAGATACACGGAATTTTCCATTAGATGTTTCTAAAGAACCGGTAATATATTGGGCGCCATTATTTACAGAGCTTGCGTGGCTATTTGAAAATGATTTTACACTGTGTTTTTCAAAAAAATATTTAATATTAGCCTCCGCCTGCGATTTGCTTAAAACATCTTCCTGGTTAATGATCTTTATCGAAACCTTTTCATCAAAATATTTTACAAGGTCAGATGATTTACCCTGTTTTAAGGCACTGATAATTTCATCGCTGGGTTCAACCCCGGCAAACAAAAAGCTAAATAAGAAATAAAAAATGTGTATAGTTAATTTCATACTCTAATACAAAGTTAATAAAAATTTTGCATTTTTAACCAATGAAGATCCTATTGCTTCAAATAGATAAAACGCAGGACAGTTACCTGGCCGAAGGCATTGAAATATACGCTAAACGGCTTAAGAACTATGCTTCATTTGAGATAATTACAATTAATGTGCCAAAGGCCATAAGGCAACGCTCGCATAACGAGCAAAAGCAGGAAGAAGCCAAGCTTATACAGGCCGCTATTTTACCCGAAGACCAACTTATTTTGCTGGATGAAAAAGGTAAAGAATATACGTCAGTAAACTTTGCCAATTTTATTTCCCAAAAACAAAATGCATCCGTAAAACGCCTGATCTTCTTAATTGGCGGGCCTTTTGGCTTTAGCGAAACTATCTATAAACGAGCCAATTTAAAGATCTCCCTATCGCAAATGACCTTTTCTCATCAAATGGTAAGGTTGTTTTTTGTTGAGCAGCTGTACCGTGCTTACACCATTTTAAAGGGCGAAAAATACCACCACGAGTAAGCGTTAAAAAAGTATAAATCAATCAAAAAACGTCCAGCTAATACCTAATCTAAAAGCTCTGTCGGTTTGAAAATAGCCGGGTGTTAAAGCATAATTAGTTCCGGCAAAGCCAAATAAAGCATTCTCAACTTTAAGAAAAAAAGCTACCGGCCGTATCCTCGCATTAAGATAAACATCCACAAAAGGGTAAGGTGTTGTTTTAAAGTTTTCCTGCAGGTAAAACGCCTGCGTTGAAGGCATATAATTGTATGCGTAAAACGATTGATACATTTGTAGCTGGCTTCCGATCTGTAAGTTAAGATTGTTTTTAAAAAGCCAGCCGGTGTAAAATAATTTAGCGATTACCTGGTTTTTAGGTAAACGCACATACGTTTCGTTCGACGTATTTTGAAGTTTATAATTTAAAGATAATCCTAAGTGTTTAAAAAATACTTTTGTAACATCAACAGTTAAACCCATATTGGTAATGGGCTTAGCATATTGGTTCGGCAAAGCAACATTATCAAAATATAAATAGTTGTTTATATTTTGAATAAAAACAGAAGCAGATATGTTTTTATTAAGGATACACCCTAAAGTGGCCTGCACTTGTTGTTGCGGCTTATAACCGTTATTATACCACCAAAAATGGTTACTTACCCAATTATTGTATATATAATCTGCCGAACGTTCTTCGGCCAGGATATTAAAATACAACGATCTTTGTTTTGACCGGTTAAGCATAAGAACAGATCTGTTTTCGACCTTATAATTACCCTTATTGGCGCCATCAAAAATGTATTGAAAATTAAAATGGGTTTTAAATTCTTTTTGTTTTATACCGCTCGAATCGTTGTTTGTAAAAGCTTTTCTGAATGCAAGGTCGGCAGTGGCAATATGATTATGAAATAAACTATCTGCCAGTTGCCATACCTGGTTTATTTCATTTTTATAACCAAACGAAAGCGCGAAATTAGAATTGGTGGTAACGGCGGCGTAATTAATTTCATTGATCAGTTTTTTTACATGGGTGCTGTCGTGCGTTCTCACCGTATCAAGGTACATAAGGGTATAAAATTTATCAGAACTTATATTTTCATCGGTATACTTAAGGGCGTTTGTAATAATGCTCGATTTTAACTGGATAAAGTGGTTTACTTTATTTGAATCGCTGCTTTTATTTAATTTAAAATAAGGATTGATGGTAGCGCGAAAATCGCGATTATCACGGATGGCACCATTTAGTTTTACGAGAAGCACTTCTTTGTGTTGTGCTAATGTTTTTTCAGAAAGTGTGTCGTCTTTAATGCCACCATTTTCTCTATTCTTGTTGCCATTGGCAAGTATATATGCATAATACCCAAAACGCGTATTTTTAGTAGCGTAATTGCTCGACATATAAAAATTGTTGGTGTAGGTTTGTTGTTTTGAATAATAACCCAACGAAGTATAGCGGCTAAATTTTAAAGTGATATTTACCTTATCCTTATAGGTACTTGTAAATAGCATTTTAAAAGCCTGCATTTTTTTGCTGCCGGCAATGCCGGTAAGATTAGCGTATGGACCTTTTGAGCGAAAATATTCTACCTGGTTTTCAGAATAACTATCATTTTGATAAGGCGAGGGATTTAAATTGAAGCCAAGGTTATTGCTGCCGTAATTAAGAAGGTAGGTTGGCGAGGCTAAACCTAAATTACCCAAAAAATTGCGTGGAAAATAATTATGCAGGTTGTTTATAGTGGTATCGGGGTACGAATAATGATAAGTTGAAAGTAAATTATTATTCTCTGATTTTGAACGAAGATAAGCAGGATCGGTTGAATAAAAAGTTTGGGAAACTAAAATAGAGCAGGAGCAACAGAACAACCAAAACCAGGTTTTTTTATTGATGAAGGAAGATAGTTTTTGTTGTAAAAAAAAATGCATCTATAGTATTAACATGATTTACGTAGTAAAACTAATAAAAATACCCGTAACAGCATTTAAAGAAAGTTAAATGGCATGCAAAACCTGCGATGCGGCAAGTGAAAGGGGTTAAGAAAGATCAAAATTTATCGAAAAAATGCTCTTCCACATCAAAAGTTGATTTTAAACCAACTTCTTTAAAATCTTTGGCCAGCCATTTTTCAGCGATCTCTCTTCCTTTATTTTTAAGGTTCAGTAAAAAATCCCAGGACGTATTCATTTTACTGCTATAGCTTAACTGGCTTAAAGCATCGTAGCCACTGATAGTGTGTACGAATATTTCGCGGTTAATTTTATCGTCGGATTTTAAAACACCGTTGCGTATTAATTCATTACGATAGTGGATCAGTTTCATTTCATTGATCAAACTACTGTTAAATGAGATCTCGTTTACCCTGTCGGCAATATCCCTTGCGGTAGTTGGTACCGAATTAATATTAATGGAGTTGATCTTTACCAAAACAATATCCCTGAGGCTTGTATTGGTTATAATAGGGAAGATAGGTGGATTTCCCATATAACCGCCATCCCAGTAAAACTGGCCGTCGATCTCAACCGCCTGAAATAAAAACGGTAAGCAGGCAGATGCCATCACCGAGTCAACGGTTATTTCTTTGTTCGAAAAAATCTTGGCCCTGTTTGTTTTTACATTGGTAGCGCAAATAAAAAGCTTCTTTTTATTATAACGCTGCAGTTCTTCAAAATCAATAATGTTCTCTAATATATCGCGAAGCGGGTTATAATTGAACGGATTAAAGTTGTATGGCGAAAGCACCTGTGTAATAGCGTTAAACATCATGTAACCGGTACTGTTGTATATATCGCCTTGCCCATATGTTTTATCAAGAACACCCGGCTTAAATAAAAAACTACCGCTCAATGCTATCTTTTTCCAGAGTTCTTCCAGCATTTCTTTTGCTTTTACCGGGCCACCAACGTGTAATCCGTATGCGCAGGTTACCGCATTTACTGCGCCGGCACTGGTTCCACACATGGCTTCTGCAACAAGATTATCTTCTTCCAGCAATCTATCCAATACACCCCACGTAAAAGCACCGTGAGCGCCGCCGCCTTGCAAAGCAATTCCAACATTTTTCCTGTCCTGTTTCATTTAAGTTTAAGAATATCCTATAAATATAAAATATTAATGTTGAAGGCAAAATTTTTTTGTCAATAAATAACGGGGTTTTGGCTAAAAATCAGGGAAATGTAATGTTTAAAGGCTGTTTAAACCCTGAACCGCCGCATCAAAATCGGGCTGGATCTTTAAACACATATTGTAATCTGCCTTTGCGCTTTCTTTGTCTTTAAGCTTTGCGTATGTATATCCCCTGGCAAAATAAGCCTTTGCAGAGTTAGGATTTATAGTGATCACATGTGTAAAATTTTCTAATGCCAGTTTGTTATCATGTTTTATTTCTAAATAAATAGCGCCAAGGTTGTAATAACAATCTTCGCAATTTTTATTTTTTGACAGTATATTTTTATACTCGATAATAGCCTCGTCTATTTTGCCAATATCCTGTAATAATTTTGCTCTTGCGTAAACAGTAGTTTCGTTATAAGGATTTATCTTTAAAGCATTGTTATAATACTCCAGCGCCAGCGGATTTTTCCTGGCGGCATAAATTACACCCATATCAATAAACGCGTTCTCATATTTTGAATCCTGTTCAATAGCTGTTTGTAAACTTGATAAAGCTCTTGTAGTATCGCCACTTTCGCGATAAATACTGCCTTTTAAATAATATGCTTTTGCAGATCTGTTGTTTATCTTTAATGCTTTGTTTACGTAATCAATTCCTGTTTGATATTGTTTAACAAGAAAATGCAACTCAGATAATTTTAATAAAGCCTCCATATTATCCGGAAATCTCTTTTCTATTATTTCAAGAAGGTCTTTTGACATACGCGTGTTATTTTGCGCGTAGTATATATCTACAAGTGCTAAATAGTAATCTGCTTTAGTGCTATCCATTTTAATAGAGCGCTTAGCGTCATTCTGCGCTTCAGTAAACTGTCTTAACGAAGCGTAAATAACAGCGCGCTTATTATATAATTCGGGATTGGAAGGATCTTTCAGTAACTCGGCATTAATTGCTTTTAATTCGGGAGAGTTTAACTTAATGCTTAAGCTGTCGGTTATTTTATTTTCTGCTTCAGATAGTTCTGCAGATTTATTTTTACAGGAACTGAACGCCATTACAAGCGCGATAGCCGAAAGAATAAAATATTTTTTTTGAAAATTAAAGATCATTGGCCTGCGCAATTAATTCTGCAACATCTAATACTTTTGTTTTGGCTTCTTTATTAAAGTGCTTTACCCCATCCGTCATCATAGTATTGCAAAATGGGCAGCCAACAGCAATCACATCCGGGTTAAGGGCCAAAGCTTCTTCTGCGCGTTCCACGTTTACTTCCTTATTTCCTTTTTCAGCTTCTTTAAACATTTGCGCACCACCTGCGCCGCAGCATAATCCTTTTGCTTTGCTGCGTTTCATCTCTGCCAGCTCAACATCTAATTTTGCAATCACTTCGCGCGGGGCTTCGTAAACATCATTTGCTCTGCCTAAATAACATGGGTCGTGAAAAACAATTTTTTTACCTTTAAATTCGCCGCCCTGCACTTTTAATTTACCCTGGTTAATTAGTTCCTGCACTAATTGCGTATGGTGCACTACTTCGTAATTGCCGCCCAATGCAGGGTATTCGTTCTTAATTGTGTTAAAACAGTGCGGACAGCCAGTAACTATTTTTTTTACATTGTAGCCATTCATCACAGTAATGTTTTGCATAGCCTGCATCTGGAATAAAAATTCGTTACCCGCGCGTTTTGCCGGGTCTCCATTGCAACCTTCTTCGGCACCGAGAATAGCAAATTTTATATTTACATGATTTAAAATACGAACAATTGCTTTGGTGATCTTTTTTGCGCGATCGTCAAAACTACCACTGCATCCAACCCAGAATAAAATTTCAGGTGTTTCGCCTGCGGCCACCATTTCGGCCATTGTTGGAACTTTTATTGTTGACATGTTATTTAGTTTTTTATCCTTCGTTTATCCAGTTAGCGCGATCTGCCTGACTAAATTGCCAAGGGGCGCCGTTATTCTCAATATTGCTGAACATATTGTTTAGTTCAGGACGTGTGTTACTTTCTTCCATCACTAAATATCTTCTCATTTCAACAATAATGGCCAACGGATCAATATTTACCGGACATTCCTGCACGCAGGCATTACAGGTGTTGCAAGCCCATATCTCTTCGTGTTTAATGTAATCTCCTAATAACGATTTACCGTCATCTACAAACGTGCCTTTATTTTTATCAATATTTCTTCCAACTTCTTCCAACCTGTCACGGGTATCCATCATAATTTTACGTGGCGATAAAGCTTTACCTGTAATATTTTGCGGGCACGAAGAGGTACATCTTCCGCACTCCGTGCAGCTGTATGCATCCATTAAATTTTTCCAGGTAAGGTCTTGTACATCTTTAACACCAAACCTTACAGGGTTGTTTGGGTCTGTTTTTGCAACATAGGCCGGATCAAAATTTGGAGCAACAACATCCGTCACAGCGTCAAGCGTTGTAAACTGGCCTTTTGGTTTTAAGTTTGAGAAATAAGTATTTGGAAACCCTAATACAATATGCAAATGTTTTGAAAATGGTAAATAATTTAAAAACGCGAATACAATGGTAATATGTCCCCACCAGCCAATGCGCTCAACAAGATGTAAGCTGTGTTCAGACAGGCCGCCAAATAACAAGGGGCCAATGTGTTTGCTAACTGATAAACCCAAAGAACCCTCTCCGAGATTTGTTGCGTGCGATAAACCTCTTTGGTAAAGAACTTCATCGGCACCATTCATCATAAAAATAAAACAGATCAGGGTAAGCTCACCAAGTAAAATTAAATTGGCATCTAATTTTGGCCAGCCATTTAATTCGCTTTTTACAAGGCGCGGCACTTTTAAAAGATTTCTGCGTGATAAAAAAGCAATGGTACCAATAAATGCCAATACCGAAAGTATTTCTATAAAGCTTATGGCAAAAGTATACAAGCCGCCTAACGAGTCTCTGAAAATACGGTGGCTGCCACTTAGTCCGTCAACAATAATCTCGATCAACTCTATTTGGGTGATAATAAAAGCAGAGTATAAAAAGAAATGCAGGATGGCCGGCACGGGCCTCGAGAACATTTTTTGTTGCCCGAAGGCAACCAATAACATTGTTTTTATACGCCCGGATCTATCATTTGCAAAAGAAACATCTTTGCCTAAAAGTATATTGCGTCTTATTTTTCTTACGTTAATTGTAAAGTAAGCAGATGCGCCGATCAGAAGTAAAGCGAAAATAACCGAACTTATCATTTTAATTTATTGTTGGTTTACGCGACTTTCTTCCAAAAACAGAAAAGTGGATGTAACGTTCCGGATTCAGGCGCAGGTCTTTCAATAATTTATCTAGATCTTCAGATGATTTGTTTAAGTTGTTGTATAACGAATCGTTTTTGGCCAGCTTACCAATAGTGCCCTGGCCTTCATTTATTTTAGCCAATAAAATATTTAATTGCTGCATGGATTTATCTGCGCTGGCTATGGCATCTTTTAACTGAGCTTTCGCCAAACTATCCGTCATATTATTGAGGTTGCCAATGATATTATCAATGCGCTGGCCATTCTTACTAAGGTTAGATGTGATCTGGTTTAAATTGGAAAGTACCGATGAGATCTTTACTTTTTCAGAGCCAATAAGGTCATCTAATTTGTAAGCGGTTTGCTCTAAAGTAATAATGGCTTTTCTTACGCTTTCAAAAGATTTATCAAGGTTATCGCGTGTTTTGGTATTTAAAATAAGGCTCACTACGGTCATTACGCTATCCATACTACTGATCAGGTTTTCGGCCTTTGCCTGTATAGGCGCAATACGTTTATCCAACGCTTCTTTAAAACCTTCTTCGGCGCCGGCAATTAAAGTATCGCCGCTTTTTACAAACTCAGTTTCATCGCTATAAATAATTTCAACCGCTTTAGATCCTAAAAGATCAGAGCTAATGGCTTTTGCTATCGAATTTTTTGGAATTTTAAGATCTTCTGTCAATAAGAATTTTACCAGAACTTTATTCTTGCCTCCCTGGTTAAATAACGAAATATCGTTTACCTGGCCAACTTTAAAACCGTTAATTAAAACAGGATTTGCCGGAGTAAGGTTGTCAATTTTTGGATAAACCGCGTATAAATAAGATTTGTGCGAAAAAAGATTTGTACCCTTTAAATAATTAAGTCCCCAGATAAAGGCAGCGATGGCGCAAACAACTACAACGCCTATTTTAAATTCTTTACTTATCTTCACAAAAAATGTATCTATTTTTAAAGCATAAATATAGGTAATTTTTATTGATAAAGATAGCGCCAAAAATGAGCCAGAAATTAAAGAATGAGGAGCTAAACAGGCTGAATGTGAGCGAGTTTAAAAATGCCACAAAGCAACCCGTTATAATTGTTTTGGATAATGTGCGAAGTTTGAACAATGTAGGTTCGGCATTTAGAACAGCTGATGCTTTTTTAATAGAAGAGATTATTTTATGTGGCGTTACGGGCACCCCGCCAAATAAAGAAATAGAAAAAACCGCCTTAGGGGCAACTGCTACGGTTAAGTGGAGTTATTTTAAAACAACGTTAGAAGCAATTGCCCATCTGAAACAAAAAAATTATGCCGCTTTTGCTGTTGAACAGGCAACTAAAAGTATTTCTTTAAATAAGTTTACACATTTGCAGGAAAAGATGGCTTTGGTCTTTGGTAACGAAGTGTATGGGGTAGAACAAGAGGTGATTGATGTTTGTAACGGGGTTATAGAAATTCCACAAGCGGGCACCAAGCATTCTTTAAATATATCTGTAAGTATTGGCATTGTGCTTTGGGAAGTATTTCGCACAACTTTAGAGAAGAAAATTAATTAATATTTGGATTTTCTTTGCCCAAACACGTTAAAATGCCAGCCATTTATAAGTTTTCATGATTATTTTGCTTATCGAATCACTATCTTTAGTTAAACTAATAAAACCGATTTTATGAAAAAGATCTATTTAGTATTTCTATTCATCCTGGTGGTGTATGTTTCTGGCGCACAAAATTTACCTTATTTAAATGCCTCTACGGGCAATATAAATGAATTTCCGGTAGATAAGGATACAAATATCTATATATTTCATGGCAACCGTTTGGTAAAAACGGATAAAAATTTTAATGTTCTCTGGGCAAATACATATAACGGGTTAAGTTTTTCAAATGTATTGTTATCAAAAACAGGTAGCATGTATTTTATTGCCGGTGGCAGCACCAATCATATTTATTTTGGAAAACTTCATGCAAATGGTAATGTAAGCTGGGTTAACACCACTCAATCCGTAAGCGCAATTTTATCTGCAACGGCATCCACTTCTTATACTCTTAATTGTGTAAGTTTATTTTTAGACAGGAATAATAATCTCCTGGTATCGGGCGATAATTTTCTTTTAAAAACAGATACCAACGGTAACGCTATTAAATTAAAAATATTTAATGCCGTTGCAGGTTCAACACAACTGGAAGGCTTATCCATCATTAACGATTCTGCCGGAACATATAAATTGGCAGGCGCCGGAGCCATTGCCCTATCTGGCGGTTCGGGCATTGGTGTTTACTCATTCTCGGATCTTAGCAATACCTTTACAAGCGTTAAAAATCATTTAACAGGCAATTACCAAAGTTTTAGCTGGGGGTTTTTAAGGTCAAAGTTCAGCAATAATTTTTATGCGCGTTTGCAGGGTTATTCAATTCCAAATTCCGTTCCAATAAACCAACTTGCTAAATTGGATATGAATGGCAATTTAAAATGGTTTAAAGCTATTTCAAATTCAATTATAACACCGGGTCAAATTGCTTTTTTTGTGGATGAAAGTAAAAATGGCGACCTGTTTTACGCCACCGGAACCTACAACTCAAGTATTTCATATACCAGCGCTTTTCTAAAATTAGATTCTAACGGAGTAGCAAATAATTTTCACACCTGCATGTTGTATAATTACAATATCGGGTCGTTTAGTGCTGTTCCAAATCATGCGCCACGCTCTGTTTTTAATGGTAGTTATTATTTTGACGTTTCGGGCTACTCCTTTCCAAACAACCCGCTCACTATCCAAAAATTTAATTCTACTTTAAGTTTTCCGTGTACAAATACTGTAACCGATAACAGCAGCAGCGCGGGTAATACTTTTACCTCGTCATTAGCTTTACCTACCATACAACCGGTTACCTCTTTTACTCTTAATACTTATTCTACTACTGCGGCACCCCTTGCATTTTCTGTTAATCCTAACTTTTGTTTGGTAATGAATGCAAATGATAGGAATTCATTCATAAATAACATTTCCCTATCACCAAATCCAACTGGCGGGATAATAAAAATTAAATTAAATAATAACGACGTTATAAGTGAAATAACGGTTACGGATATTACAGGCAAAAAGCTTAAACAGTTCCCTAATGCTACCGAAATTGACGTAAATGATCTTTCGGCGGGTATTTATTATCTTCAGTTAAGAACAAACAGCGGCCTGTTAAACCAGAAATTTATAAAGGAATAATATAAAAAAATATAAAATACCCTCATTTTGCATAGCGCCGCCAATAGTTAGCGGCGCTTTTGTTTTTTTTAACATTCACGGTTAAATATCCTTAGTACTTTCTCAAAATTATTTTCGTTTTAAATGAACTTCGGTTCTTAATGCGTGTACAGGTTTATAGATCGCATGATGAACAGAAATTAAAAATGGATTTTACACAAAACTTGTAATGGCGTATGCCCCAAAACACAGGTAAATTTTCACTTCTCAGCGATGAAGAGTTAATGTTCTTTTTGAGCAATGGAGAAGTATTGGCCTTTGATGAACTTTACCTGAGATACAGTAAACGCATGTTGGGATATTACATACGGATGCTGAATTTTGATAAAGATCTTGCCGAAGATGCCTTGCAGGACCTGTTTCTAAAAATAGCGGAGGCGCCCGAAAAGTTTGATAATACACGTTCTTTTAAAACCTGGATCTTTTCAGTAGCCTCTAATAGTTGCAAAAATTATTACAGGCGCAAAAAGATAGTATCTGAGAGCAAAACAGAGATGCAGTATAGTCACCAGCAAATAAATGACAATGCCTTTTTAAATGCAGCAAGCAAAATGGATGCGGTTGTTTTTAGAGAAATGCTGGAAGAAGCTTTGAACGAATTGCCGGCAGAAAAAAAAGAAGCGTTTATTCTAAAATACCAGGAAGAAAAGACAATTGCAGAAATTGCGATGATCCAGGATTGTCCCGAAGGAAGTGTAAAATCAAGATTGTATTATACAATAAAAGTACTCGAAGAAAAATTAAAAATATTTAAACCGGTAAATTAAACAACATGGAAAATAATAATCAACTCGATAAATTTCTAAGTAATAAAATGTCGGTAGACAATTTAGACGTTGAAACGCCTGATCTTTCAGCTATGGAAGAGGCGAGGAAAAAGGTTCTGTTAAGAAAACAACCGGTAAAAAAGGAAGAAAAAAATTTCCTGTTTTGGTTAACCGCTATTTTCCAATCAAAATTAAAGTTTTATCAATTAGGTGTTTCGGTTTTACTAACCTGCATCTGCCTTATGTACTCTCTCGATATTAATGAAAGCACAAAAAAAAGCAGCGGCTTCGAAAATTACACTACCGGCATGGTAGCCAGTAAAAATGCCACTGTTTCGGTTAACAGTTCAACGCTGCTCACCAGTATCCCCACTTTAATAATCCGAAACTAATATGGCTAACATACCTTTAAAAGCACTCAGGCAACCAACGTTTCCCGAGCTTACAAACACGTTCAAATATTTCCCTTTTTTAACTCATAAAACCGCCATGCTTATCATTGGCATTGTTGGTTTTTGTTTTTACATAGGTTCTGTTAATGGCGAGTACGCCTTAGATGATGGAATTATCATTCATCAGAACGATCATGTGCTAAAAGGAGTGCGTGGTATAAAAGATATTTTAACCAAAGATGCGTTTGAAAGTTTTTATCGCAGGATGTGTGCTACCGATCAGTTGGCTGGTGGCCGCTACCGCCCGCTTTCTGTTGTGAGCTTTGCCATTGAACAGGAATTTATTGGAAGTTACCGTACCGGTTTATATTTAAAAGTAGAAGACTCTAATAAAAATGGTGTGTTGGATAAAGATCTTGTTAATTATACAACACCTTGCGGCAGGCCCGAAATAAATTATGAGTTCAATGATTTTGTTGACCTTAATAACGACGGTATCGTGCAGCAAAACGAATGTTACAATTGCTGGGATACCAATAAAAATTTTAAGAACGATCCGGATGAAGATCTTAACGTTGATGGGGTGTTTAACGAAGTGGATTGCCAGGTGTATGGGGCAACCGTTCGCCATTTTAATAATATCTGGCTATACGCTTTGGGATGTGTGCTTTTGTATGTTGTATTTTCCAGGTATTTTTTTCGCGGCAACCAGGATCTTGCTTTTTTAGCCGCACTTATATTTACCATGCATCCCGTGCATTCTGAAGCCATTGCCAATGTAAAAAGCCGCGACGAATTATTTTCGCTCATATTTATTTCGTTAACCTTTTTATACACCTTTAAATATTTAGAAACAAAAAAAATAAAAGAACTCATTTTAGCTACACTTATGTTCTTTCTGGCCCTGCTTTCGAAGGAGTACGCCGTTATGCTGGTAATATTGGTGCCATTAGCAGTTTATACTTTTACAGGCAACGATTTTAATATTAAAACTTTTCTTTATACAAAAGAGTTCAAACAAACGCTATATGTTGCTTTAAGCTTTGTTGTGTGCGCCATTATTATGTTATATCTAAAACGCGATTTTGATATGCATGCCTTACCGGGTGCAAAAACCATCAGATCTTTCTGGTTATTTCCGTTCTTGTTTTTAGGAACTGGCATTTTTTTGGCAGGTGCTTACAAAAAGAACAACTTCCTTAAATTGCTGGGCTGGTTTGGTTTTGTAATGCTTATTTACCTGGCCATGCGTATTGGCTCTGTAAAATTAAAACCTGGCGTTCCTGATACTGAGATCCTGAACAACCCCTATTTGCTGGCCAATGGCGAAGAACGCTTTTGTTCTAAAGTATATGTATTGCTTAAATACATCATGTTATTGTTTTTTCCGCATCCGCTTTCATCCGATTATTCATTTAACTCTATCGAGTATCGCCATTTTACCAGTTGGGATTTTATTGTTTCGCTGATCCTGCATATTGGCCTGGTTGTGGCGGCTGTTTATTATACTCTTAAAAAACATGTTATTGGTTTTGCTTTAATGGTATACATCTTTTTTGCTTTAATGATCGGTAATGTATTGATGGATATTGGTGCCACAATGGGCGAGCGTTTGATCTTTCACGCATCTATAGGTTTTTCGATCGCTATTGCGTATTTTATTTTAAAAGCATTCGACAAGATAACCGCTACATCAATCAACTTTAAACGCGCGGGGCTTTTGGTTTTTGTTTTGGTGGTTGGAACTTTTTTTGGATGCAAATCGTGGGAACGCAGCCTGGATTGGAAAAATGATGTGACCTTGTTTTTAAAAGACGTACAAACCATGCCAAACTCTGTTTTAGCACTGGGCAACGCTGGTGCGCGCTGGGTCGATCTTTCTTCTACAAAAGAAATTACCGGCATCAATGTTCCCGGCCAGGACTCTACAAAATACAACGATTACAATGGTACTTTACATATTAGCGATGAAGAGGTAAAACAGGGTGGATATAAAAACCGAATGGAAGCAGCTTTATTTAAAGGTATTGGTTTTTTAAAACACGCTATTGAATTGCATCCAAGATATGTGAATGGCTATTTGAATTTAGGTTTAGCCTACATGAAATTAAATAAAGATTTTGAAACCTTGTATTATTTGAAGCAGGCCGAGCGTTTGTATCCTAACAATCCGTACCTACGGAATTATTATATTGTTTTTTACCAGAATTTAAGGAATAAAGGCGCTACTGCATTCAACAAAGGAAGGATGGACTCTGCAGCAATAGCCTATCGTAAATGCACTTTACTGGATCCGTATAATCCCGAAGGCTGGTATAATTTAGGTGGTGCCTATTTTAACCAAAAAAGATATGCACGTGCAAAAGAATGTTGGGATAAGGCCCTGCAATTAAATCCAAATTATGAAGAAGTAAAAAGGGTAATGCCAATGATCACACCACAAATGCTGGGCATAACTGAAGGTACAAATGTTTTGCCGTTATCAAAGATACAAGTAAAAGGATAATGAGTTAAAAGCATTAATATAGAATTGAAATTTCGTTAAAATATGCGTAAGCAACTATCTTAATATAAATACTTAAATTACTTGTTTAATTTTATAAGCTAAACCGCAATGTATGTTGCACCTGGGTTTTAAAAGATCGGTTATAGTGGTTGCGTTGTGCAGCGTATGTACTTATTTATTCAGGCGCATCTTTTCCTATTTACCTTTATATGAACAACCGGTTTTCGTTTCCGGAAAAATGGGTATTAGAACAAAGTGCGTATTTCCATTCTCCCGGAATGGTTGGTATTTATGATAATAAACCAAGGTGGGGCGCTAATTTGGCAGTGCGGAAAACACTTCTAAAAGATAAATTAAACATTTCGGCGGGAGTAAACGATATTTTTTATTCGAACGTAGTGCGTACCAAAGTTATCTTTCAAAATCAAAATACAGATCTGTATTCTACCTTTGACCTTAGAAGATTTACGCTTGCCGTTAATTATAATTTTGGAAAGATAAAAGTGCAACAGCGTAAAACAAAAAGTAACGAAGAAGAAAAAGCGCGTTTAACGCACTGATCATTTATTCATAACCCCGTTTTGTATACGGATGCTTTCTTCATGCAAAAGTTGGCAGATCTTCTCAACATGGTTGCGCGAAATACCCAGTTTTTCCGCTAGTTGTGCGCGGGTACGTAAAATTTCCTGCCAGCGCTCTAGCTGAAAAATGGTGATGTGATGTTCTTTTTTATAAGCGCCTATCTCTTCGATGATCTGTGTGCGTTTTTTTAATACGTTAAGCAGCTCTTCATCTACTTCATCAATAATATTTCTAAGTTCTGCTAACTTATCAATTACGGTGTTATCCGTTGAACGTTGTTTCCGTAATATTAATTTGGAGATCAATTCTCCTAATTGCTGTGGTGTTAATTGTTGTTGTGCATCACTCAAAGCAATTGATGGATCGTAATGCGATTCTATCATTAGTCCGTTCATGCCAAGATCCAAAGCTTTTTGCGCAACCGATGGGATCAATTCCCTGTTACCACTAATATGACTGGGGTCGCAAATAATAGGTAATTCCGGAAAAAGGGTTCTTAATTCTATAGGCAACGGCCACATGGGCTTGTTGCGGTATTTTGTTTTACCATAAACGTAAAAACCACGGTGAATGGCCGCAAGTTTTGTGATGCCGCTGTTATTAACCCTTTCTATAGCGCCTATCCATAATTGCAGGTCGGCATGAATAGGATTTTTTACCATTACGGGTACATCTACTCCTTTTAAAACATCAGCAATTTCCTGAACGCTAAAGGGGTTAACGGTTGTGCGGGCGCCGATCCATAAAACGTCAATACCATATTTTAAAGCCAATTCAGTATGTTGTGCATTGGCAACTTCAACAGTGATTTTAAAGCCAAATTCTTTTTTAACCTCTGCCAGCCATTTAAGGGCTTCTTCGCCTTTGCCTTCAAAAGCATTGGGGCGGGTGCGGGGTTTCCACACGCCGGCGCGGAATAAAGCCACTTTATTGAGCTCTTTTAGGCCTTTGGCGGTATTTTTAAGCTGTTCAAGCGATTCGGCACCGCAAGGGCCGGCAATTAACAAGGGTTCTGAGCCGGAAGACAGCCAGGTATGTAAGGGAGCAATATTCATTAATGGACGTAAAATTACCCTTTTTGCGGTATTTATAAAACTAAATGCTTCAACTAGCTTTATAACATGAATTTAGAGAATTTAGAAAAACCAAAAACACCTGTGTTTTTTCAAAATAATTGTCCCTTAACTGTTTTTGCAGATTGTTGTAAAAAGAAAAAAGATTGCTGCAAAAATTTTAAAAAAGGCGACCGCTGCAAAAAATGTCCCGGCAGAAAATAATTGAAGATTTTGTTTGAGTAAAAAAGGAAAACCATCGGAATTTTTTTTCGGTGGTTTTTGTTTTGAATTAGATGAAAGTTATTAAGTGGTTTTTGTCCGCACAGTAGTTTCATCAAGGCCTTTATCTGAAACAATTCTGGTCACGATATCTTTCTCTAACCTAAAATGAAGATGAAACAACATATCTTTATATTTTTCTTCCACTTCCTTCCCGCAGTTTATCCTGAGCTTGAATTTTACATTGGATAAAGCTTCTAAAGATTTAAAAACGAAGTTGCTCTGAAACCTGTCTAAATAAAATATAGAATAGTTAGAGCGGTTATCTTTTACAAACCTGAACGGCAGCTCGTTTATGTATACCGTGCAGCTTTCGATCTCCAAGGCCCTTGCATCACGGCAGATCAATTGTTCAGGAATGATCCGTTTACAATCAAAATTGGTAATGTAAAATTCGTTTGAAATATTATTTTTCAGAAAAACAGGCAGCAGTTTCATGATTCTAACATTTGTGAACCACAATAATATTTAAAAACAAAGTAGATAACAATACGTTAAAACACGTATTTATAGGGCTTTTGAGCTAATATGAAGTTTTTAAGAGGTTATAAAAGCGAAAGTTCTGTGGCTTTTTTTATCAATGCTGCGGTATTGTGCACATCAAGTTTTAATAACAGGTTTTGCCTGTGCGTATCAACGGTTCTTTTAGATAGATTTAGTTTTTTAGAAATGGCTTCGTTGGTCATGCCTGTTGCTACTAACCGTAAGATCTCTACCTGGCGTTTGGTTACCGCTATTTTTTTTAAGTGGGGCGAGTTTTTTTCGTTCTCTTTTTTCTGTTCAGAATCTACAATTCTTTCAGATACATCGCTGGCATAATATTTCTTTCCAAGCAAAATGGTTTCTATGGCATTGATCAATTCGTTTGGCGAAATATTTTTTAGAACATAACCCTTAACACCAACCTTTATCATATTTGTGATGTAGGCATACTCGTCGTAGTTGGAAATGGTAAGGATCTTTGCTTTTGGTTTGTGCAATAATATTTGTTTAACCGTTTCGGCGCCATTCATGGTGGGCAATTGGTAATCTACCAGTATAATATCAAAATCTTTATTTTTAATTATTTCAACGCCTTCTTCGCCGCTCTCAGCCTCAGAAACCTTAAAATTATAATCAGCGCTTTGTGTTTCGAGCATGGTTTTAATTCCATCCCTCACCAGGCGGTGATCATCAATTATCAATATGTCCAGATTTTTCATTTATCGTACAAAGTTAATCATAATGGAATACTAATTAAATAAGCTGTACCTTTTTTTATTGCGCTGGTAATTGTTATTGTGCCGTTATAAGATTTTACACGCGATTTTACATTCAATAAACCCATTCCTTCGCGGCGTGTAGGACTATTTATATCAAAGCCCAATCCATTATCCTTTAAATGTATCAATAATTTTTCTTCTTCGGCAGTTATTTTAATACTTATTTTGCTTGGTTTGCCATGCGTTATCGAATTATTAATAAATTCCTGGATCACCCTGAAAATAGTAAACTCTAAATTTTTACTTATCGAGAACATTTTATCATCAATAAAAACCCTGATAGAAAGCTCGTCAGAAATGACCATTTTGCGGCACAACTCATTTACAGCGGCTTTTAAGCCAACGTTTTGCAGGGTTTGCGGCATTAAATTAAAACAAATATTCCTGAGGTCGGATAACACATCTAAAACCGCGTCGTTCGATTTTTCAACGATCTCGTTCTTTTTCTCGTCGGGTAAATTATAATTATTACGCAATGCACCAATATAAAACTTTACGGCAGATAGTTGTTGCCCAAGGCTATCGTGTATGTCTTTTGAAAAGCGGATCCTTTCTTTTTCCTGCGTATCGTTAATGGTGCGCACAATTAAATTATCCACCTCTTCTTGTTTGGTAATGTTTTTAATAATACCCTGGTAGCCTCTAAAGTGCTGGCGATTGTCAATTATTTTATTGGAAGAGATCAAACAATCTATTATATCGTTATTGTGATCAATAAGTTTCGTTTTAAAATCAATAATATTCTCTTTGGCTTTTATTTTTTCAAGAAAAAGTTTTTTATCGGCCGGGTTGTAAATAAAATCGGTGATCTTGTATTTTCTTATCTCAGAAGATCTGATTTTAAAAAGCGCTATACCTGCAATGTTCAATTCAGCCAGCTGATCATTTTCATCAGTAATAAAAATAGAATCGCCAGATTTTTGAAAAACATTCCTGTACTTTTCTTCCGATGCAATTAATTGTTCTTCGTAATTCTTGATCTGTGTAACATCCCTCACTGTTAAAATATAACCGGTTTTTTGATGCTTTGAATTGCTTAAGAACGACATACTGCCCGAAATAATGCGGTTGGCTTTTGATTTGGTTAAGCCTAATACAGGCTCATTGCTGCCAACAGCTTGGTTAGACTGTAATTGTTTTTTAAGCTTGTTAAACAGCGATTTTTTATTGAGACAGGTAAAAAAAGTATCTATTTTTTCGTGTTGTAATTTGCTGTTAGGCAATTCAAGATTATCTGACGCGCTTTTATTTACCAGTTCAATAATGCCTTTTTTATTAAGCACAAACACCTGCTCCGAAACAGAGTCAAAAATGTTGTTGAAATAATTTTTGGAAATAGCAGTAGATTTTAGTTCCTCTCCCAGCATATTAACGCTCGAAATAAAGGCGTCTACCTCATCTTTTTGCTTGGATAACTTAATTTTGGCGTCGTAATTACCTAAAGAGTATTCGATCAAAAGGTTACTTAACTTTATAAATCTAGGATCCAATTTTTAATTATAAATTATTTTGATTTAAACTGCGCCAGCCATTTTAAAGCTTTTTGCTTATCAGTAAACATTTTTGATGGCATTTTTTGTTTGGTTACCTTCAAAAAAAAGTTCACTAAAAATGTACTAAAAACCGAATCAACCAGCATGGCGCCTGCTAAAACGCCATTTTGCGATTCTTCCAGTTCAAAATAAGCCCTTGCCTCTTTTGTAGCGCTTTTTACGTAGCGCACATCGCCCAAACCCGGGTAAGACTTACCATCCGAAATAATTTTCCTGTCGGCAACTATTCGTTTTGCTACTTCCAGGGTTATTTCCAGGTCGGGTTTAAATTCTATCATCAAAATATCATCAATAAGCTCGAAGTTAGCATAAGGGGTATTTAGCGTTTTCATGGTTTCGCGCGGTCAAAATTAGTATTCGTTATGTCAAATAAAAATACGTTTTTAAACGTATAGGATTATTTCAAAAATACGCTTTTTATACGTTGCCATGCAATTTTTAAATAAGCAATTTTGCTTGATTTTAAGAACAAAGGCCGGTGCTTTACGGTTTCTTAAATATAATTTTAACATTAGATCCCGTGACAAAACAAACTTCATTTATTGACACAATTGACCAAATTATTACCGACGGAGTTAATAGAGGAATTCTTCATTTAAACAATGAGGATGAGTTTTTAGAAGGCAACAGCATAAAATTAAAGGGAAAAGATGTAGTTAATTTTGGTTCCTGCAGTTATTTGGGCCTCGAGTTCGACAGGCGTTTAAAAGACGGGGCCATTGATGCGATTGAAAAATACGGCACACAGTTTTCAGAATCGCGCGCTTACGTTTCAATAAAACCATATAAAGATCTTGAAGAACATTTTGAACAGATCTTTAAAGCTTCTGTTGTTGTTTCGCCCACTACAACCTTAGGGCATATTGCTGCCATACCGGTTTTGGTATCTGCAAACGACGCTGTTATTATCGATCACCAGGCGCACAATTCCATTCAAACAGCTTGCAACCTGTTAAAACCAAAAGGTATTCATGTAGAGCTTTTGCGCCACAACCGCATAGATCTTTTAGAAGAACGAATTAAAGAATTAAAAAGTAAATACGACCGCATTTGGTATATGGCCGATGGCATATACTCTATGTACGGCGATGCTTGTCCGGTAAAAGAAGTTTACGCTTTGATGGACAAATATAAAATGCTACATCTTTATGTTGACGATGCCCATGGAATGAGCTGTTTTGGGGCTAACGGAAGTGGTTACGTAATGTCGCAGGCACCTTTACACAAAAGGGCTGTTTTGGCGGTTTCTTTGGCAAAAGCATTTGCAACCGGGGGCGCAGTGTTGGTGTTTCCGGATAAGGAACTGGCGCGTAAAGTAAGAACCTGCGGCGGTCCACTGATCACTTCCGGCCCCATGCAACCTGCTGCCCTTGGCGCGGCCATTGCTTCTGCTAAAATACATTTAAGCGATGAGATCTACGAACTTCAAAATACTTTGCAGGATAATATCCAGTTTACAAGGTTAATGATCGAAAAATATAATCTGCCTATCATTTCCCCATCTGCAGCGCCCGTTTTTTTTATTGGTGTTAGTTTACCAAAATTAGGGTATAACATGGTGCGCCGTATGCTTAACGAAGGTTTTTATCTGAACCTGGGCATTTTTCCGGCGGTACCAATGAAAAATACCGGCATTCGCTTCACCATTACCTGTTTGCATACTTTTAAACAAATAGAAAGAATGATAGAGCGCATGGCTTATCATTTAACCATTGCCATGGAGGAAGAAGGGATCGTTATTAACCAGATCTATTCTGCATTTAAATTAACGGTGCCATCTGATCTAAAAATAGAAGAACAGGTAGACTCTATCTTAAACGAAAGTAATTTAAAGACCGAAAAGTATAAAAGCATAAAACAAATTGATGAAAGCGAATGGAATAACCTGTTGGCAAACAGGGGATCGTTTGACTGGAATGGACTGAAATTTCTGGAGGCATCTTTTACTGATAATGTAAAGGCAGAAGAGAACTGGGATTTTGACTATATTTTAATTCGCGATAAAAATAACAAAGTTGTTTTGGCAACTTTTTTAACTACCGCCCTGTGGAAGGATGATATGCTTTCTTTAGATGCTATTTCGCAACAGATAGAGGAAGAAAGAAAAAAAGATCCGTATTTCTTAACGTCCAGGGTGGTTTCGGTAGGATCTTTGTTAACCGAAGGCGAGCATTTGTATATTGATAAAACATCAGCTGATTGGAAAAGCGCGCTCCAGATCCTGTTCAAATTTATTTCGCAATTACAGGATAATTACAAAGCAAATAATTTAGTGATCCGCGATTTTGTTTCTCAAGATCCTGAAATAGATTCGTATTTTATTGATAATGGTTTTTTTAAGATCTCAATGCCAAACAGCCATGTAATTGAAAGTGTTAACTGGCAAAGCACAGAAGAGTATTTGCAACGTTTGTCGTCTAACGGCAGGTATGATGTAAAACGGTATGTACTGCGCGATGAAAATAAATTTGAGGTAAAAGTAATAGAATACCCAACCGAAGAAGACCTTGAGCTGTATTATAAAATGTATTTAAATGTAAAGAACAATAGCCTTACGCTAAACACATTTAATTTACCGTTTAAGGTATTTAAAAATATGGCTTTAAATAAACAGTGGGATATTACGGCTTTATATTTAAAACCAGAATTTGATGTTAAAAATTTAAACAAACCCTTGGCAATTATGTTTTGCTACATAGCAAACGATAATTTTATACCAATGGTGCTTGGTTTGGATTACAGTTATCATAGAGAATACAGGGTATACAAACAGGCCATGTATAGTGCTGTTAAACGCGCGCGTAGCTTAAACTGCAAAAAAATGTTTATGGGCTTTGCCGCAGATAGCGAAAAAAGAATGTTTGGCGCAAAAGCGCAACCAACGTTTGCATATATGCAAACAAAAGAAAACTATAATTTAGAAGTTTTGGGAAGCTTTAACGCTTTTCACGCCAAACCGGTAACTAAAAAAAATGAAGTGGCACCTCTTTAAATGTTCGTATAATCTACAACATTAAGAACTAAATTTATTGTAAGTGATAAGTGAAATAATATAGAGTAGGAGGGATTGTAATTTATTGATCTTACTCAGTTAAAAGATTAATAAACATGATTCTTTCGAAGTCTGAATTTTGCAGATTTAGTTTAAAAGCCAAAAGAAGATTGGTAATGGAATACGGGCAGTTGCTCGTTAATCGCTCGTTCGTAGAAAAGAAGATCTGCGTTTACAAGATCTATGAATTTCATGTAGAGGCCACCTACGATGTACAGGATAATCAATTACTAAAAATAGAGCCCATACACAGCGCGCCGTTACTAAATTATTACATTAAAAATTTTTGAGTTTGTTTTTTGAGAAAAAAAACCACCGGATAGCCAGGTGGTTTTATTATTTATTGTAATTAGGATCGTTTTATCAAATACTTTTAAATAATTCTTCCTTCAGCGTTTTTATACCATTAACAGCCGTTGCCTTAATGTGCTTTAAATTCTTTACATAATCCAGGTTAAAATCACCCGGATCTACCAGCCATTTTGGTACGTTTACTTTTACAAAGTTTAAAATGCCAGCGGCGGGGTAAACATTTAACGAAGTGCCCACCACTACAAACAGATCAGCCTCGGCGGCGTAATTATTGGCCATTTCCATATGAGGCACGTCTTCGCCAAACCAAACAATATGTGGGCGCAATTGTGAACCTTTAACACACATATCGCCAAGTATCAATTCTACCTTTTTTAAAGGATAAATTAATGATGGATCAGCGGTACTCCTGGCTTTCATTATTTCGCCATGCAAGTGCATTACATGTTTGCTGCCCGCACGTTCATGCAGGTCGTCAACATTCTGTGTAATAACCTGCACATCAAATTTATTTTGTAAGTCGGCAATAAATTCATGCGCGGCATTTGGTTTAGCTGCCACTACCTGCTTACGCCTTTGGTTGTAAAATTCTAAAACCAGCTCCCGGTTCTTTACCCACGCTTCGGGGGTTGCCACATCTTCAATGCGGTGTTCTTCCCATAAGCCACCCGAGTCGCGAAATGTTTTAATTCCACTTTCTGCACTAATTCCTGCACCGGTAAAAACTATTAAGCGTTTTTTTGTCAACTATAAATTCTCCTTGGTAAACTTTAAGATTTTTGAAAAAATATGTAAGCGTGTATAACCTCCGCTAATGCCATGCGCCTTGTTGGGGTAGATCATAAAATCAAATGGAATGTTATTTGCTACCATTGCATTGGCTAGTTCCATACTGTTTTGTAAATGCACATTATCATCGGCACTGCCGTGTATCAATAAAAATTTACCTTTAATGCCTTTTACAAAATTTGTTGGCGAGTTATCTTCGTAACCGCTTTTATTATCCTGTGGTTTGCGTAAAAAGCGCTCGGTATAAATATTATCGTAATACTTCCAATTAGTTACCGGCGCTACAGCAATAGAAGTTTTAAAGGTAGTGCCGCCTTTAGAGATCAATAAAGATGCCATGTAACCGCCAAAGCTCCATCCCTGGAAGCCGATACGCTTACTATCTACGTAAGATAGTTTTCCTAAATATTTTGCTACTTCGATCTGGTCAATGGTCTCCAATTTTCCTAACTGCATGTATGTGCTGTGTTTAAATTGGCGGCCACGGCCTTGCGTGCCCCTGTTATCAACACAAACTACCATGTAACCTTCCTGGTTCAATAAATTATGCCAAAAATAATCTACGCCATCCCAGCTGTTGTTTACTTCGTTTGCGCCGGGGCCGCCGTATGCATACATGTAAACAGGATATTTTTTTGTCGAGTCAAAGTTTTGTGGTTTTAATGTCCAGCCATTTAATTCAACGCCTTCTGAAGTTTTAAATTTAAAGAACTGCTTAGTAGATAAATTATAATTTTTCATAGTGGCTTTTAAAGCCTTGTTATCTTCCAACACTTTTATTGTTTTTCCATCAATACTGTTTAATTGATAAACAGGAGGTGTGTTGGCATCGCTATGACTTGAAATATAATATTTAAAGCCCGGTGTAAATTCAAAATTGTTAAAGCCCGGTTTGGCAGATAATTGTTTTTTGTCTTTCCCGGTTAATTTAATGCTGTATAC
Organism: Bacteroidia bacterium; assembly: GCA_044226875.1. Classification (GTDB taxonomy): domain Bacteria; phylum Bacteroidota; class Bacteroidia; order B-17B0; family Aurantibacillaceae; genus Aurantibacillus. Next base: position 440,536 of record JBGAGD010000001.1, on the reverse strand, counting down.
ATCGCGGTTAATGGCGCCATTTTCTGTTGAGGTATAATAAATGGTTTTTGTATCTTCATCAAAGCCGTTAAATTCCATTACATCCCAGGGGCCTTTTGTAATTTGATTGATCAGTTTACCGGTAATATCATAATAATATAAATGGTTGTATTCATCACGCTCACTCGAAATAATAAACCCTTTATCGCCAACAAATTTAAGATCGTCAGTTACATCTACATAGGTTTTACTTTCATCGGTGTAAGTAACAATTCCTTTTCCGCCAATAACGTCGGTAAAGATCAATTCTAATTTATTTTGTAAACGGTTTAAACGTGTAATGGATAATACCAATGGGTTATTGGTAAATTGAATGCGCGGGATGTAAATATCTTTATCTGCACCAATATCAGCGGTAACCGTTTTTTTAGTGGTCTCGTCAAAGATATGAACCGATACGATAGAATTTTCTTCGCCTGCTTTTGGGTATTTGAAAGTGTATTTTACAGGATACAATTCACCTTTGTAATAATCCATGGTGTAATCTCTCACCTTTGTTTCATCAAACTTTACATAAGCAAGGTATTGGCTGTTGCTGCTCCAGTCAAAATAATCAGCGCGCGAAAACTCTTCTTCATATACCCAATCGGCCCATCCGTTTTTAATTTTATTCATTTCGCCATCACGTGTTACAACTACTTCTACGCCGGTATCCAAATGTTTAATGTATAGATTATTGTCTCTTACATAAGCTATCTTTTTTCCATCGGGCGAAAAAAGCGGGAACATTTGCTGCCCTTTATCTGATAACTGTATTGTTTTTTTTGTGGCAATATCGTAAACGTAATAATCTGCTTTTGGAGAACGACGATATACATGTTCCATATTCTCAAACAATAACAATTTATCCTCGTTAGGGCTAAATTGGTAAGTTGCCAGGTTGAGTTGTTTATTATTGAATTTTACATCTTCTGATCTCACAAGGTCTTTAATTTTATTGCCCGTTTTTAATTCAAACTGACTTAAAGTGCTTTGCCCGTTGGTTTCAATAATATCTACATAATTTAAGCCGTCGTTCATTACATTAAACCCGGCAGCATATTGCGCCTGGAAAATATTGTTTGCCCAAATATCTTCTAATGTAATTTTTTGTTGTGAAAAAATTAAAACAGGAAGTGCAATAAGAATAAATACTACTTTTTTCATTTTAATAAGTGTTGGTGAATTTATGAAATTAATCTTAAAATTCTGAAAATAAATAATCACCAAAGTACCCCAAAAGGGGTGAAAAACGTACTATTATCCATGATAAACCCTCGAAAACACTATTAAGCCGTTATTTATTTGTAAAACCTCACCAACTCTCAAGTCTTCTTCGCCGGCCACGTGCCGTATATATTCCATAAATACCTGCTCGGTATCGGCAGTTAATTTTACCACTTCATAATTTAAAGTAGGTAACCTGTCAAACGAATCCTGCCACCAGTCGCGCAAAGCGGTTTTACCTTTAATTAAGCCATTGGTTTCGGGTTTTCGAATTTTTAGTTTTGGACTAAAATGCTCGGCATTATCATCATAAAGTTCTAATATTTTTTCAAGATTGCGGGTATTAAATGCGGCAAACCATTTCAATGCAATTTCTCTGTTTTGTTCGGGTGTCATCTTAAATTTGTTTAATTTTAATCATGCTAAAAAACACTTTTATTTTTATAGTAACAATTTCTTTTTTGTTTTCTTGTTCAACACAACCTGAAAAAATGCAGGTTGACGAGATTTTTCACAACGCAGTAATTTATTCTGTCGATTCTGCTTTTTCTGTTTACGAGGCTATTGCCATAAAGGATGGAAAGGTCGTAGAATTAAATACAAGCAAAGAGATCCTTAAAAAATTCGATTCAAAGAAGATAAATGACCTTAACGGAAAAACAATGTACCCCGGATTTATAGATGCGCATTGCCATTTTGTGGGGTATGGTTTAGGATTACAGCAGGTGGATCTTGTAGGTACAAGATCGTTTAAAGAAGTAGTGGATAGAGTGATTGCTTTTTCGAAGAACAGGCCCGACGAAGCAAATGTACCAAGGATATCGGTGGAAACGAATTGGATCATTGGTCGCGGTTGGGACCAGAACGATTGGGAAGAAAAACAATATCCAAACAAAAAGATGTTGGATTCGGTTTTTCCAAATACCCCTGTAATGCTTACCAGGGTTGACGGACACGCTGCCCTTGTAAACGAAAAAGCATTACGGCAGGCAGGCATAAACAATAGTACAAAAATTTCGGGTGGAGAGATCTTAAGGTCCGGCAACCAACTAACCGGCATTTTAATTGATAATGCCGTTGATCTTGTAAAAAAATTTATTCCAAAAACCGGGAAAGAGAAAATGGAAAGAGCTTTGCTTGACGCGCAAAATAATTGTTTTGCCGTTGGTTTAACCACCGTTGATGATGCGGGTTTGATGAAAGAAGATGTAGATGCAATAGATGAATTGCAAAAAGCCGGCAAGCTTAAAATGCGTGTATATGCTATGCTTAGCGATAGTGCGCCTAATTACGAACATTATTTAAAAACGGGACCTTACAAAACAGAAAAATTAAATGTGCGTGCCTTTAAATTTTATGCTGATGGCGCGCTCGGATCTCGCGGTGCCTGCCTTTTTAAAGATTATAGCGATAAGCCGGGTTGGAAGGGTTTTTTATTAAGCAGTATGAAGCATTTTGAAAAACAAGCTGCAATAGTGGATAAACATGGGTTCCAGATGTGTACGCATTGCATTGGCGATTCGGCTTTGAATATGGCATTGGATATATACGAAAGATATTGTAATGAGAATTTAAATCACCGCTGGAGAATAGAGCACGCGCAGGTTTTAACCAACGAGGATTTTAAGAATTTTAGCATGGATATTATTCCATCTGTGCAACCAACGCATGCAACCAGCGATATGTACTGGGCCGAAGAACGTTTGGGGAAAGAAAGGATAAAACAAGCATATGCTTATAAAGAACTTTTAAATGCCGGTGGTTTAATTGCCCTGGGTACTGATTTTCCGGTTGAAGACATTTCGCCTTTTAAAACTTTTTTTGCCGCCGTTGCAAGGCAAGACAGTAAAGGCTTTCCAAAAGGGGGGTTTCAGATGGAGAATGCCTTGTCGCGCCAGGAAACTTTAAAAGGCATGACCATTTGGGCGGCCTATTCTAATTTTGAAGAAAAAGAAAAAGGCAGTTTAGAAAAAGGAAAATTTGCCGATCTTATTATTTTAGATACCGATATTATGAAGTGCAAAATTGAAGATGTTTTAAAAACTAAAGTTTTAGAAACTTATTTAAGCGGTGAAAGGGTGTATTCACTCAATGATAAGAAATAATGCATGTAATTTCGTAAATTTATAAGATATAAATTAAAGGTATAATTCATGAAAAGAACATTATTTCTTTTAGCCATTATTTTGTTAGCGCAAATTAGTTTCTCGCAAAATAAAACTATTCAATATAATCATATTTTTTCTTCCGATTCATTGGCTGGCTTTGATGAAGAGGCTGCTAAAAGATCGGCTATATCAGAAGGTTTTTTAGGTGAAGAGTTTAAAGTACGAATGTGGGGATTAAAGCGGAATTATATTAACAGTAAGTATAACCTTGTTACAAAATCTAATGCGTATAAAGGCGCAAACTATAATAATACAAGACCTGTAGCTGCCGTTTGCGTAAATGAAGATTTTGAAGGATCGAGTGCCGGCGTTATAACAACTGTAAACCAAATTAATGGCTGGACTTTGAGCAGCGGGACTAATAATTTCAACACCTGCAATATTACAACTACTAATACTACGTCAGAATCGGAATTGGTTAATTGCACTACCAGTGGGTTTATTGATCCAAATATTGGCGGTGTATATCCAATATATTCGGTATTTGGAACAACACCAAACTCGGGACCTTCTGCAAATCCCTCTATTCCCAATATGTACGGCACAAATGTTATTCGTATAAATAATAACGTTAATGATTATAGCATTGAAAGATTATCAAAAACAATTTTGGTTACGGCTAACAACAACCTTTTCCAGTTTGCGTTTATTGGTGTTTTTTCAACCGGTCACACCTGTTGCGACGCCGGCGCTTTTATGATCACTTTAACTAATGCAACTACAAACATGCCAATAACCTGTCCAAGCTTTTCATGTGCCGGGAATACTCCTTCATGTCCAACTGGCACAGATGCTCCATCATATTATAATGCGCTATCTGGTACACCTTATACGGGAACAGGATCTATTATATTTAATAAATGGCAAATTAATTCTATTGATCTATCGGCTTATATAGGTCAAAATATTACTATTGATATTACCGCAACCGATTGTGATGCCGGCGGCCATTATGGTTACTGTTATTTTGATTCGCAATGTAGTTCGGCAACGATGACAATTAATAACAGCAGTTTTTCTTCTGCCAACCCTGTTGTAAATTTCCCCACCTGCGGAGCGTCTAATTTTATTATTACTGCACCGGCTGGCCAGGGCCCATACATGTGGAGCGGGCCAAACGTGCCGTCTCCATACAATACATTATTAATGTCTAATCAAACATTTCCAACCAATATGGCCGGTACTTATACTTTAACCATGTACCCGATCGGTAATTGCGGGCCGGTAACAAAAACGATCAACATTAATTTTATGCCAAGTCCGCCGCCGCTTTCTATTACGGGCAACACGCTCATTTGCGGAAGTTTGGGAGCTAGTCTGACAGTGTCTGGCGCCAATACCTATACCTGGAGTACTGGTTCTAATGCCAGTAATGTTGTTTTTACACCAACTGTTACTACAAATTATTCTGTTGCAAGTACAGATGCAAACGGTTGTTACAATTCTGCAAGTGTGGCCGTTAATTATAGTCCTGTTAATTTATCCATATCCGGATCTAACATTGTTTGTGTGGGTTCAAGCGCAACCTTTACCCTGAATGGCGGCACTTCTTACTCTCTTAATTCTGTAAATTGCGCGAATACCGTAAACATGTTGCCAATGATAAGCACAGTTTATACTGTTACTGCGGCAAATGCAGCCGGATGTAATGATACCCAAACGTTGAACGTATATGTAAATACGGGCTGCGCTGATGTCTGGCCCGGAGATGCCAACAGCGATGGAATGGCTAATAACCTGGATATCCTGGAATTAGGATTGCATTTAACGCAAACAGGCGCCGCAAGAGCTACGTCCGCTAATTTATGGCAATCGTATTTTGCCAATAACTGGATTGGTTTAATCAGTAACGGGCAAAACGTAAACCACTCTGATTGCAACGGCGATGGTATAATAGATCAGAATGATACCCTGGCTATTTATAATAATTATAACCTTACGCATGCTTTTAAAAATGCGGTTACTGTAGCTAACCCACAATTAAACATAACCCCCGATCAGAATTTCGTACAAAGCGGGCAGTGGGGCAGTGCATCTATTTATCTTGGCGATAGTGCTAATCAAATAAGTAATGTGAACGGTATTGCCTTTACGTTGAATTTTGATAATTCATTTATTCAGCAAGATAGTATTTACCTTGAATATCCTGCGTCTTTTTTAAATGCCGGCAATCATAATTTGCATTTCAGAAAAAAACACTTTGTTAATGGATTGATCTATACGGCAACCACGCATACAAATAACATTGCGGTAAATGGCAATGGTAAAGTTGCTATTTTTCATTTCAAAGTAAGTCCTGCATTGAATTTTGATACGCTGTTTAATTTTAATTTACTAAATGCCAATCTGTCCAATGCTAATGGTGTTATATTTCCATTATCCGTTAATGCAACTAATACTGTAGTTATTGGCAATACAGCGCCAGTTGGCATAAAAGAGAATTTAAATAACAATAACAACATCTTAATTTTTCCTAATCCAGCTAATGGTTTAATAACTATTAAAAACACAAAAGAAATTCAGAAAATGGAAGTAATGAATGTGGCCGGACAAATTTTGATGTGTGAGCCAGGTAAAAGCAAAACGCAGCAATTAATGTTAGATTATTTTGCAGAGGGAATTTATTTTGTGAAAATATATAATAGCGATAACAGCATTGCCTGGAAAAAAGTTGTTGTTAAACATTAAAACAATAATTTCAGTTCGCTTAAATTATTGATAGATCTTCCGGTATAACCAGGGCGATCTTCTTTCGGAAAATAAATAGCTTCCCATCCGGCGTTAATAGCGCCTTCTACATCGCTTTCAAAATTGTCGCCTATCATTACACATTCTTCTTTTTTTGCACCTGCAAACTTTTCAGCCAGGCGAAAGATCTTTTCATCGGGCTTGGTCAAATCATGTTCTTCGCTAATGATAATGTTCGAGAAATAATTCCTGAGGCCACAGCCATCAATTTTAATGTGCTGCACTTCTTTAAAACCATTTGTAATAATGTGAAGCTGGTAATTTTGTTTTAAATAATCCAGTGTTTCAATGCATCCTTCTTTTAAATGATTGCCCTTTGGCGCCCGGTTTAAATAATGATCGGTAATAATTAAGTTCTCGGCATAATTATCGTAATTAAATTGATTGAACACCAAATTAAAACGGTGATTGCGCAGATACTGTTTATCTATCTCCTTTTTTGCATATTGCAACCAAAGGTTTAGGTTTGTTTTTTTATAAGTAGTATGAAACGTTTGAAAATCAGTATTTAATTTTCCGGTAAGATCAAACTCGGCAAATAATTGTTCAAGAACCTGGCCTGAGTTTTTCTCAAAATCCCAAAGGGTATCATCAAGATCAAAAAAGATATGTTTAATATGTTTCAAATCCGGTATAATTTCAATCTTAAATTAAATAAGGTGCCAGGCGGCCAGCTGATCGTGAAAAAGATACAGGATAAAGTATAAAGCGATGGCCCAAATAATTACCGAAATACTTAAATAAAGAATGATCTTCTTTTTATCTTTAAAGAATTTTTCTGCAAAAAAAGCGCCAATTGGCTGAGAGATAAGCGGGGTAATTGCAGCAATACCGGCCAGGCCAAAACGCTGTTTTATGCGTATCATTCTTCGCGTGGTTTTGGTGAATACTTTTTTACGGATATTTCTTTTTTCCCTGTACTTTTCTATCCATTTTAAAATGGCGGCGCTTAAATTGGTAAAGATGATGTTGCCTGTAATGCCACCAGAGCCTGCCACTAAAATAACTTTTATAAAATTATATTTAAATACTACCACAGCTGTTGGCATACCTAACTTTACAAAAAAGAAAGTGCAGGTTAAAAAAACAGAGAATATTTTTAAGAATTCGGCCAATTTTCGTCAAATTAACGCATACAAGGGCTGTAAAGCAAATTTATTCTTACCAACAAATGTTATTTTAAGATTGTTTAAAGTACTCATATTTAACTTTCTGTATTAAAAAATTGCGTAAATTTGCCCCCCAGCTAACAACTCTAAAATTTACTTATGTCAACACACACAGTAAATGCAACACAGGCACACGAAGAAAGTATGTTTGATGCTGTATTGGCCCGTTTGGATGTGGCCGCCAAATTAATGAACCTAAGCGATGAAGTTTTACAGGTACTTAGGAACCCAAGCAAACAAGTTAAAGTAAGTTTACCCATTATGATGGATAACGGTAAGATCCAGGTTTTTGAAGGATACCGTACCGTTCACAGTACACACCTTGGCCCCAGCAAAGGTGGTATTCGTTATGCAATGGATGTTAATGCCGATGAGGTAATGGCCCTTGCAGCATGGATGAGTTTTAAATGTGCCGTAGCTAACCTGCCTTATGGCGGTGCTAAAGGTGGTATTAAATGCGATCCGCGCGCTATGAGCGTTGGCGAATTAGAGCGTTTAAGCCGTGCTTATGCCGTAGCTATGAAAGATGTATTTGGTGTTAACAGGGATATTCCTGCTCCGGATATGGGAACCAGCGGTCGCGAGATGGCATGGATCCTTGATGAGTTTAATAAAATTACCGGCGAAGACAGCCCTGGTGTTATTACCGGCAAGCCAATCGCCATTGGTGGTTCGTTAGGCCGTGATGCTGCAACCGGCCGTGGTGTTATGGTTAACACTTTGGCAGCTCTTAAAAAAATGAACTTAAAACCAACCGAAGTTACCGCTGTGGTACAAGGTTTTGGTAACGTTGGTTCGCATGCCGCACGTTTATTGTCTGAAAAAGGAATTAAAATTGTTGGTATTGGCGATCACACCGCTTCTTTTTATAACGAAAAAGGTATTAATGTTCAGGAAGCAATTGATTTTGCTGCCAAAAATAACCGCGTATTAAAAGGCTTTAAAGGCGCCACCGAAATTAAGGCAGACGAATTGCTTACCAGCAAATGCGATGTTTTAGTGCCGGCCGCTTTACAAAATGTAATTACTGAAGATAATGCTGCAAAAATTCAGGCTAAGCTTATTGTAGAAGGTGCCAATGGCCCTACTACACCGGAAGCTGACCCTATTTTGAACGAGAAAAAGATCATTTGCGTACCCGATATTCTTGCTAATAGCGGCGGGGTAACCGTTAGCTATTTTGAGTGGGTTCAAAATAAAGCAGGTTATTACTGGTCAGAGAACGAGGTTAACGAAAAACACGATGTTAAAATGGAAATAGCTTTTGAAGCCGTTTGGAACAATGCTACCCAATTTAAAACAGGTATGAGAATTGCAGCTTATATTACAGCACTTCAAAAAATAGAACAAGGTGTTAAGCTTAAAGGCGCTTATTAATTGTTAATTAACTGATTATAAAACACTTAAGCTTTAATAATAAAAAAGTTTAAGTGTTTTTTTTATTTAATTTATTTTTTAGATTTGTTATGCTAAACTTAACATCTTAAAATTTTGGTAACACTGTTAATCATATCAGCTTATTTGATTGGTTCAATACCCACAGCGGTTTGGATAGGTAAAGCTTTTTATAATATAGATGTGCGCGAATTTGGCAGTGGTAACGCCGGAGCAACCAATACCTTCAGGGTTTTAGGCCAAAAAGCAGGTATCCCCGTATTAATTATAGATATTTTAAAGGGAAGCACAGCTGTATCGTTGGCTTTTTTAAGTGCTTATACATATGGCGGCGACCAATTTGTTAATCTTCAGCTGGCATTAGGTATTGCCGCTCTGGTTGGACATATTTTTCCGGTTTTTGCCGGCTTTAGGGGCGGTAAGGGTGTTGCTACCATTTTAGGAATTGTTATGTGCATTTTGCCTTTATCCTGCTCAATGTCTTTAGGTATCTTTTTAATTGTGCTTTTTGCATCAAGAATGGTATCGCTTTCATCTATGCTGGCCGGTGCTTCTTTTCCTTTTATTTTATATTTTGTTTTTCACAACACCAACCCAATTCTTACAACTTTCTCAATAGTAGTAGCGGTATTGTTAATTGTAACACATCGCAAAAACATCATCCGCATTGTTAACAAGCAAGAATCAAAAATTAAATTCGTAAGTAAAAAGGCTTAAAAGAAAAGCTATTTTAATAGAACCGGTTAATAGCCGGTTTTTTTATTTATAAACTTTTATTTCCTGGTGCAGATAGAAATTTAACCACATAGGCACATAGAAAAATTTGTTAGCTAAACGCAAAAAGTTACACATAAATTTTATTTGCAAAGCGAATAAAATGCTATGCTTTCTCCCACAAATCCACTTTAACTATTAAAAGCTATGTGTCTATGTGGTTTAAAAATTCTTTGGTGAAAAACGTCAATAGATCATATTGGGGTCGGCAAACCTGCGGTCGTATAAAAACTCCTTATCTTTTAATGTAAGAAGAAAAGAAAGTAATTCTTTTTTCTCTTCTTCATTTAACATCCCGATCTTAAATAATAACGGATCGGCTGCTCTAGAGAAATTTTTCGGATCGGCATAATAATTGACCACGTCCTTTAATTTTTTAAACCGCCCATCGTGCATGTATGGATAGGTCATTTCAACATTGCGTAAAGACGGAACTTTAAATGTTTGATTATCTTTTTCGAGAAGGGTTATTTTTCCGCGGCCCATATCATTTAAAGAAGAGTCTGTTCTTAATCCATTGTTGCGATAGCTGTTATCTGTAAATAAAGGCTCTGTGTGACAGGCGGCACATTTTGCTTTAAACAATTTTAATCCTTTTTTTTCAGCTGCCGAAAAAGTATCTTTTCCGTTCAGGTATTTATCGTAACGCGAATTAGAACTGATCATCAAACCCGTAAACTGCGCCAACGATTTTAAAACGCGCTCAGAATTGATAACTGTATCTTTATACGCCAGTTTAAATAATTTTACATAAGTTGTATCCCGTTTCAATTTTAAAATAACATTTTCCAATGTTTCATCCATTTCTATGGGACTGGTAATTGGGTTTATAGGTTGCACTTCCAAATTATTTACGCCGCCATCCCACATATATGTATCTTTAAAGATGAGGTTTTGCAATGCAGGAACATTGCGTGTGCCTATCTTTGCATAAATGCCATGGCTCAATTTATGATCGATGTGGGCAAAGGCCGCAATACGCTGGTGGCAGGTGCCACAGCTTACCGTATTATCTTTTGAAAGAATGTTGTCGTAAAATAGTTTTCTTCCCAGGGTAAAGATCACTGGAGATAATTTGTTTTTTTTAAAAGTATAATTTGGTTTTGGAAAACCTTTTGGGATCTTTAACTCTACATCTTTAGCTGTTATTTTAAAATAAGGATTATCTGTAACAAAGCTGTTGCAGATGGCAAACACAGCAATTAAAACAAATAAAGTATAAATAAATTTATATTTCATTTTAAAACCTCAAACATGGTGGCGTAATTATCTGCTACAAGGCCGGCATTTTTAAGATCGGTAACAGATGATAGTTTTTCTATGTCAATGATATTTTGAGAATTGAATAATTTTAAAACATCGGCTTTGATATTAATGTTTGCACTACCGGTAGAATTAAGTTTAAGAGTTACTTTACGGATATTATTATTTGGTTGCTGAAATCCGCCAATATGATATTCAAAAAAATTGCCCGGCGATTTTGAAAATTTTGAGGTGCCTTCCAGCTTTAAAAAAATATAACCTGTGTTCCAGGCCCAGTACATGGCATTTACAGGATCAAGAGCGCCGGATTGCGCACCGCTGCAATTGTGTAAACTATCCACGCCAATAATAAATTCAAGGGTAGAATAATTATCCATGGGCACATTCTTTAAGGCTATCTTTTTGCTTTGTGGTTCATCTTCGTCAATTAAAAAAGTTTCGTTCACAAACACATCTTTACTGGTAGCGCTTTTTAAATGCAGATTACTGATGTAATATTTAAATTTGCTCACTGTAAAATCCTGGCCCGAATTATTTTTATAATTAACCGAATCAAGCTTTAGCTCATTAGCACCAACTACATGTTTAATGGTAATGGTTAAAGGCGGCGGATCTTTTTTGTTGACCTTATATGAAAAAGACATGGCAACCCAGAGGATTGCCACGCTACAACTATACATGAATGTTTTCAATACAACCAAATTAAAAAAAATTAATTTGACTTAACAATCTTTTGGGTTGTTTTTTGAGTATCTGATTCAAGGATCAAAAAATAAATACCGTTAGAAAGATCCGTCATATCCATAGAGTAGGCAATGCTTGGCTGCAGGTAATCTATTGTTCTTACAGTTTTTCCTTTGGCATCTACCAAACGGCCTTTTACATTATTCTTGCTTACAACATCCATATAAATGAACAGGTAATCCTGCGTTGGATTTGGCATTACAGTAAATTTAATAGGCGTATTTTGTAATTCTTCAATTCCTGTAGCAGGCGAATAAATGGTTGTAGCTTCGCTGATGGTTACGTGGCTTCCACCAGGGCCGGTATTACCGCTTTGCACGGTACCGTAATATGTTGGCCCTATCACAAACGGATAAACAGGATAACCGCTTGCATTAATAGTTACGAAATAAGCATAGGTTCCTGCAGGATACTCCGGCGTTACACAAAAACGACCGTTGTGGTAATCAAGATCACCTGACCCTGCAACATAAATATAATCTTCAAGCATATTGCCTAAAGGATAAGTAGCATTAACCGGCGGACCATTGTTGCGGCTGGTGGCGGTAGTTGGCGATGCGGTGGCGGAAGCCGTGTTGGCACCTAATAACACAGAGCCGGTACTTGCAGCCAGAACGTAACTTGGCGTCATTCTTTTTATTGGCCCTGTGCCATTTGTATTTGTATATGCATAAGCACCATATACCGGAAATCCGTCGAAAGCATAACCGATAATTGGCGAATGTACGGTTGTAAGAGTTGAGTTATATAAACAGCTTGGGTTTACATGATTATGATAACAACCGCCGGGAGCAGGATGGCCAAGGCAGGCATCAAAACTAACACCTTCGTAAACCAATGCATTGCGATTAAACCCTGTGGTGGTTTGGCCCATGGTAAATGCGCTGCCATTCCAGTACTGGCCGTCTTTTGGATTAAAGATAGCTACCCCATTGCTCCATAAACCAACATTGCCAAGGGCTGTGTATATTGGCGTTGAGGTATTTTGTGTTGGCGCCAGGGTAAATTTGCACACAAAATTTTGATTGGTAGGCGTATTTGGGTTAGATGCCCATGGCCCTATATTATAGCCGGGAATGCAGGATGCGCTTACGTATACCTGTGTGGCCGAATACTGCACCGTTTGCACATTAGAAGGCAGGCTGTTATAGCCTGTTGCACTGGTAGTATTAATGGCCCAGGAGGTGATCAAGGGGCTTAACTGCGCGCTGCCCATTAATACAGAGGCACAAAAGGCCAGGGATAAATTTATTTTTTTCATATTTTCTTGCTTTATTATTATTAGATGCCTGTTATTTACAAAACTTGCGCTCAGATCAAATTATTTTTTTGGAGGCCTTCCGTTATGGTGAGGGGCAAAAAGCTCGGTAAGATCATCCACCAAAGCATTAAATTTATCGAGTTGATCACTTTTACAAATGGTTTTTATTTTTTGAAAATGATCTACATTTAAATTATCCAATTCTGTTTGGTTCTCTGCAATTTTTTGAATGATGGAATCTGTTTTTGTTTTATCAGGTACCTGGTTTTTTAATTGAGAATAAAGTTCGTCGTGCATTTGGCGCGAGGCTCTGTTTAAAGCATGCATTTTAGAACGGTGTTCGTCTACCAAAATACTGTATTGTTTTTGCTGTTCGGCATCAAACCCCAAACGTTCAATGATCAGTTGTTTTGGTCCCTCGCCGGGTGGTTGATGGTGTTGCGCTGCAGGTTTAAAAAATAAAAAGGCTAAAGTGCCAAAGTTTAAGATCAATAACCCTATAACCGCTATGCTTAATAATTTTGTTTTATTCATGGTTAGTTATAGTTGATGCTGTTCTCGTTCATTAATTGAAACTGTTTTGCGGCAGTTTTTAATTCCTGGTTCTTTGAATTGCCCGTTCTATTGTTTTTCAGGATAAAAATATTTAAAAGAATAAGCACAATAAACGAAACCGCTGTGCCCCAAACCAGCCTGGCAGGGGCTCTTTCGATCTTTTCGCTTAGGCGATCAATTATTTTAGAGTACAAATACGGATTTACTTCTGCCGCCTTTAAGCCATCAAGACTTTTTTCGGTGTCGTTTATCCATTTTTCTTTTGCGTTCATAATTACTTAGATGTTAATTGGTTTAAAAACTTGCGGTCATTTTTCATTTTTTTCATAATAATCGCCTAATAATTTTTGTAAGTTTTGCCTGGCCCTGAATAATAAAGATTCTACAGACGAAACCGACACCTTCATTACGCCGGCAATTTCTGCATAACTTAATTCTTCAAGCTTGCTTAAAATAAAGGCTGTTTTTTGGTTTTCGGGTAATTGATCAATAGCGGCAAATAAAACAGCGGCACGTTCTTTATTCTCTAATTCAATACCAGGATGCTGAAAGTGAACCGCTTCAGTTCTTATTTCTCCTTTTTCGTTGGCAAAAATAGTTTGAAAAAAAGCGAAACGTTTTTTACGTTTTTTGGCACGGATAAATTCAAGCGATCTTGTTACTGCTATTCTATAGATCCAGGTAGAGAGTTTTGAATCGCCTTTAAACTGGTGTAATGAATTGTGAATGATAATAAAAACTTCCTGCGTAACATCTTCGGCATCTTCAATACTTTGCAAATAGTTAAGGCAAATATTGTATACCATGCCCGAATGCTGATCGTAAATGGTTTTAAAGTCAGGATTATCGGGCATTGGCAAAGCCTTAATCTTTTATTACAACACCATAAGTAACAAACGATACGCTGGCGTGGCTGTTGTTATTTATTACGGCTTGTATCAAAGGGTTGTTGGCCGACCGTACGGCGCCCCAGTTAACTACAAAATTAGCGCCCGGCCCGCCTTTTGTTTCGGCTTGCTCAACAACAAATTCTATTGAGCTCATAGGCTTAACTAAAATAGTTGATTTTGTATATTCTTTTAATAATTCGCCCTGCGAGCCATAGTAGTTAACTTTAGTAACGTAAATACTATCTTTAAAACTAATATTGCGAACGCTTAAAGTGGCAGATAACTGTTGGGTTTTAGAGCCATCCATCAAATAAATATCAGAATAGATAGGAACATACACCGCTTGTTTAACAGTTAACAGGCTATCTTCTATGTTAGCATAATTATATACCGGGCTTGGCAAATGTTTTTTTTCATCGGTTTCAGATTTACAGGCTGCAAAAAAAACAAGCATGCAGGTAACGGCAGAGTTGATCAGTATCTTTTTCATATTAAAACAATGAAGCTTTTTAAAGATACAAATGTTTAAGCAGCCTGCAAAAATTTATTTCTCTGCCATTTTTTTTAATGCCTCGTTCATTAATATAAAACCCTGTGTGGTTGCGCCATCCAGCATTTTTTTGAAAAAAGGCAGCAGTATCCCCGTAAAATTCTCGCTTTGAATAAATGTGCAGCTGCCATTATGATTATCAATGATCTCAAATTTATGCTCACCTGTAAATACGCCAGGCATAAGCAATTGCCCGCGCCATTTAAATTCTTTATTTGCCGAAAAGATCAGCACACGTGGCTTAACAGTCATGCCTTTTGATGCCGGCGGTTGAAGCTTTGCGCTGATGATATTGTTTACGGCCACATTGCCGGTAATGGAAGTGATAAAAGGATTCCACTCGTTATACTTTTTAAAATCGGTAAGTACCTGCCAGATCTTTTGAGCCGGGGCGTGAATGGTTATCTGTGTTTTGATTTGTTTTGCCATTTTGTTTCGTTTTTAATTTCTGAAACAAAATTCCGGTAAAAAAACAAACCGGCACTTGATCTAGATCAAGAATTTTTCTTTGCCCTTATGCGGCTCAGGGTTTCGGGTGTCATACCCATCATAGAAGCAAGATAATTTAAAGGAACCTGGTTAAACAGTTCTTTATTAAAGGCAAACAGTTGCTCGTATCTTTCTTCTGCTGTCATCGATAAATGATTGAACATACGATCCTCTAAAATTGTAAAACATCTTGCAATGAATAATTTTTCTAAATGATGCCATTGAGGAATAAGGGTGCCAATTTGCAGGTAATCTTTTTTTGAAATGGTATAAAGTTCTGCATCGGTAATGGCTTGTATATTCCAGCGTGCGGCTTTGCCAAAGAGTAAGCTGGACAGATCGGTAACAAAATAACCTTTACCCGATATCCACTGGGTTATTTCTTTTCCATCTTTAAGGGCATACATACGTAGCAACCCGTTTTTTACAAAACTCAAATTATCACATTGTTTATCTGCTTTTAAAAAATACTCTCCTTTTTTTATAGCCGATGGTTTAAATAATGTGTTTATTTTTTGAAGGTCTGTTTGCCCAACACCAAAATAAGATTCAATATAATGTTCAAGCTCTGTCATAATTAATCCATTGGCGTGCAGATCTCAATTAAAAAACCGTTTATATCTGTAACGTAACCCACTACCTGGCCCCAGGGCTTTGTTTTTGCTTTTTCAATTAAAACAGCGCCGGCTTTTATAGCTTTATCCATAGCTTTTTCTACATCATCGGTAGTAAGTCCAATTTCCATACCAAATGGTTTTTTGTTGACTTCACTTTCTATAAAGCCTTTTGAAAGGTTGGTATTGGCCAACGAAATTGCAGCAAAAGATAGTGTGGTGTTGCCGGTGTCCAATTCTCCGTATTCATTCTCACCGGCAACGAATTTACGTTTAAAGCCAAATGCTTTTTCGTAAAATTCAATTGTTTTGGTTACATCTTTTACATAAAAAATAGTGTAGGTAAATTTTATCATGGCTTTTATTTTAAGTAAAAATAAAAAAAAATTAACCACATACACACCAACAAAGAAAGGATGTTTTTATGTGGGTAAATTTTTATGTAATTATAGTTCTAAAAGTAAGATTGATCCTTGGGGTTGTAACTTTTGTAGTTGGCGGCAAGCGATGCAGCCAATTCGTTTGCGTGGCGTCTTTCATAACCAGTAAACTGCCATTTTCAAGTATTAACGAAACGATCTGTTTTGTGGTTTTATGTTTAAAGGCAAATTTTCGTTCGGCGCCAAAACTTAATGAGCCAATGGTACCATTTTTTTGCAGGGCTTTTTCGCCATCACTATGCCAGGCCATGCCTTCGCTGCCATTATGATACAAATTAAGCAGGCACGAATTAAATGTTGCACCTGTATATTTTTCGGTAAGTTGTTTTAATTCTAATAACTCTTTTGTCCAGGGTAAGGCCTGTTTGGTAGTGCTTGAATAAGTATATGAATAATTCGCATCGCCATACCAGGCTACTTTTCGCGGGGTAATAATATGTTTGCCCAAGATCACAGCTTCGTCATGTCTCCAGTCAATGGTATCAAGTAAAATCGTATAATAACGTTTTGCTTCCTGCAGCAACATTATTTTTCCAAAATAATTTACGGTGCCGCCAAATGGTAAAAGATTAGTAGATGGATCTTCTTCAAATAAGTTCATTTATTGCAGAAATTATTGGCGCAGTGTATTTATATTAAAACCGAGGCCGGCCGAAAACCTTAATTCTGAAAGATTAACGGGTACATTGTAAACATGCTGGCCAATTACTAAGCGCGATTGCAGGAAGAAATGAAAGAACCTGTTCACATAAAAATTATAACCAACTAATGTCGAAAATAAAGGATCCGAACCAACACGGGGTTTGTTGAACATGGTTGGTGTTTCGTTTACTTTGGTAAATGCAATGCCCGGCTGTAAACCAATATACAGGTCGTTATTCTTTTTTGTAAAATGCCACGACGCGCCAAAAAACAAACTGTGGTTAAAGTTTAAAACCGTGTTGCCGGCCGACATGTTGCCGAGGTTATAATAACCTTCGCCACTAACAGAAACCTTGTCGGAAACGTAACCTTCTAAATTACCGTGCAGGTAAAAATAAGACTGCTTGTCGGCAAACATGTATGAAGGGCTAATAGTGGCCTGCGCCCGCATTAATCCTTTTCTTATAATTGGCGATTGTTGTGAATATATACCAGCGTTCAAAAATAAAATAATGAGAAGGCAGATAGAGTTTTTCATCTTTTCCATAAATGGCATATTTTATAATTTACACTTATGGTTGTTAAGAGATGTCCTTCAAGCGTTGATCCACTGTTTTTAATTAATCTCACATTATCGCCGTCAATATCTGTTTCAATTTCTTTTGTAAGATGGATCATATACTGGCAGGTGAGCGAAACATCAAAGCGTTCTGTCAGATTAAAATGTGTGCCCAAACCTGCTTGAACGGCAGAGCCCCAGCGGCTTAACGACAGATCGGGGTTGGCAATAATTGTTTTTACATTATAATCAAAACAATGGCCTGCTAATACATAAGGTTGTATTACTTTTGGAAATGTTTGTTTTTGGAATGGATAAAAAAGTACCGACCAGCCAATGTGATAATATTCGCTGCGCACCTTATCTTTAATATTAATGCTTATATAATCGGCGAACCAATCGGTATTTACGCGGTTGCTTAATTGTATCCTAAACTGGCCGCCTGTTCCCAGGCCAACACCATCTGCATCAAAAGCGCTTATTGTGCTTCTGCCACCAAGCGAAAACCAGCCAGGGCGGGAGGCGGGCGTAACTGTACTTTCCTGCGAATGACAGGTAAAATACTGCAAAAGAAAAATTATAATTACAAAACGTGCCGGCTTTATCATATACTATTTAACGGGGTAAAATGGTTTGGTTACAAAATAAATTCAGTACCAAAACAAAAATAAACATAATAACCGTAACGTTTAAATAATAAAAATACAGAGATATTTACTTTTTGGCAAAAGCCAGGCGTTCTTCTTTTAATGCAGCTTTTAATTTAGGTAGGGTGCTTGGGCCCATGCCATGAAATTGCAGGATCTCTTTTTCAGAGAATTTTGAAAGTTGTTTTAACGTTTTGATCCCGGCATTCTCCAATGCCCGGCGTGCCGGCGCGCCCAATAAAGAGAGAAAACCTTCTTTGGGTTTTCTCTCTTCTTCGCAAATGGGGCAGGTAGGGCAATCTGTGCTTTTATAATACTTGTGTCCTTTAGGACAGGTTCTTAATTCTTTTTTTAAGGCAACCATTTCTAATTACTTGGTGTAAGATGGCAAATATTAAAATGAGTTGTTTCATTAATTATTTTCGGTATACTTTTTAAAATTATTTAAGATCGCCTGCCAGCCACCTTGTTGCATTTCGCGCGGGTTTTGGCTTTCCGGGTCAAAGGTTTCCACTACTTTTGTTTCGTTGCCATTGCCCGAAAAAGTAAGCCATACTTTTCTGCCATCGCCCATCGTGTATTCAATAGCTTTATTGGTTTCTACCTTTGTGTATACACCACCAAATTCAAAGCTAAAACTTCCGTCCTTTGCAGCCATGGTAGTAGAGAATTTTCCATTTACTTTAAGGTCGTTATCTGCTTTGGGTGCGTGCCAATCGTCTGATGCGGCACACCATTGTGTAATATGTTTTGGTTCGTTCCAGTATTTCCAAACTTTATCTACAGGAGCATTGATAGTTGCTTCTACTGTAATTGTGTCGTTCTTTGTTTCCATGTTATTTTAAGTTTTATGTTTTTAATTTATCTATTAGCGGTATACAAATTTACGCCGTCAATATCGATCTTTTGGGGTGTAATAACGACAATTTTACGGGTTATTTGCGTCCTGCTTTATGAACCAAGCTGTACGCCGCTAACCGCAATTACTTTAAGGGTATTGTCAATTGTTTGCCATACCCTTATATAACGAAATTTCTTATTGATAAACTGCTCGTGATATTTGCCTTCCATATCCATGATCATTGTAACAACTGCGGTATCGTTTGTAAGTTGAATGGCCTGATCGCTTACCCGGATGGTGCTAAAAGCCGAATTTCCTTTGCGGTAATTTTCAAGCACTGTGTTCTTATCCAATAGTTCGCCGTTAGGAATCACAAAACGAACACCGTCATGCAAAAGTTCATCCAGTGTTTTAAGGTCGCAGTTTTGAAAAGCGTTCAATAATTTTTTCTTATTCTCAACGATCTGTTCTTTGGTTACTAAACCAGCTGTGACCATTTTTACGCGATTGTTTTTAAATTAGTTATTGCTCCAAACGGTTTGTACAAATTTAGCTCCCGAAAAATCTTCACCGTTAATTTTTGTGTTGCCTGTAATGCCGCCAAGCATACCCAGGCTGTTACAATTATTATCTACCACATCTTTAGTCATATCTGCTCCGCAATTGCCCGGATCAAAAACATAAACCGTTTTTTCCTGGAAACTCATTTCATCTACGTGTGCGCTATTACACTTATTTTGTTTTTGAAAAGCAGCAATTTTATCTTTTAAGCAGGAAGTTGAGGACTCTTTTGTAGTAGTGCTTTTTTTGCAGGTTTGTACCGATAAAATAACAGAAGCCGAAAAAAGAAAAAGTAATTTCATTTAATTAGTATATCACAAATAAGTTTTAAGCCATTTGATAGCCTCATCGTAATCGTTAAAGATACGCGTTGGACGGCCGGGTTTGTTGAAGCGTAAATATACATTGCCAATTATCTTATGGCCTACGTTGGCTGCAATATAAGCTTCTGCCGATGCATAGGGGCAAGCATCTTTTTGTGCCCAGTAAAAACGGGTTTCTACCGGTGGAATGGCAAATTCATCAAGCGTTAACAGCAAGGGCGCTTTACCCCAATCCAGCATTTTACCCATTGCAAAAGTGAAATTTTTAAGGGAATCTACGTTAAATTCTTTCTCGCCGGAGGTGTGTGAATGTACTATGCCATCACTGCGTAATTTAATAGTAAAGGCTTCGCAAACCTCTGTTTGCAGGATCTCAACCTCGTTATCAAAAGTAGTAAGAGTTGCCACGCCTGAAATTTATGCTTAATTAAATTTACAGAATTCCTTTTAAAAAAGCAAGGCCCTTCTCTATAAAATTCCGGGAAATAAAGCTTTGGTTTTGCTTTTATAAATGCTGTATGCTTGACCAAAGTGCCCGTTAAGCCATTGTTCTTCTAACTTTAATTTGCGCCAGAAGGATACAAAAACGATCAATACTGCCAGTATGCCCCGCCAATCGCCAACAATAAGTGCATTACCGGTAAATAACATCAGCAAACCTGTATAAATCGGATTGCGCACATATTTATATGGACCTTTTTGAATGAGTTCATGATCTTTTTTTAATTCAACAGAAAGGCTCCAGTTCTTTCCTAATAAATAACGCGACCAGCAGGCCAACGCTGCCCCCGGTACGCACAAACACAAAGCAATAATGCCAACCAAATTTGAGTGCGCAATAAATTGTTCGCGTAAAAGCGAGTGCCCATACCACTCTCCCGGACCTAAAAGTAAAACGGCTACAAGCAAAGGCAACCAGTAATAAAAGAACCGTTTAAAAGGCGCCTCATGTTGCGCAGTTTTTTTTGCTGTAAACGAACTGATGGTCCAATAGAGTATAAGAAGGCCCCATGAAAGTTGTAGAATAATTTTTATGGCAGGATGCATAGTGATTTAATCTGTTACGAAATTACATATTTACTGGCACAATTTTTTTATAAATAACCATTGATGTTACACAAAATACCCATACGGTTAATTATCTCTGTTGCTGCAGGTATTGCAACGGCTATGGTCCTTTCGGGTGTTACGCATGAACTGCTACACCTTGCCGGAATTTTTCCTCAAATTGGGAAACCTAATTTTGATACACGGCTTATATTGATCGCCTTTTTTTATCATAGCGTTTATGCCGTTGCAGGCGCTTTTGTAACCGCCTGGCTGGCAAAAGATAAAGCCAGGAAAGCAGTTTTTATTCTTGGAACTAAGGAAGCTATTATGTGGTTGCTCGGAATTATTTTGCTGTGGCACCATGCGCCACCCTGGTATAATTTAAGTAAGGCCCTGGCAGGGATTCCCTTAGCCATGTTGGGCGGTAAGCTGTATGAGCTCTATAAAATAAAAAAAGAAAGAGCGATGCTGCTAAAATAAATGCCACTTTATTCTATTTCTACTTCTATCATTGGTGCTTTTGTGCCTGCAGCGCCAAAATATAAATTGGCCATAGCGCCTTTCATAAACGAAGTTTGTTCAAGCAAAGGTTTTACCGCTTTAAATAAAGCCTCGGCATTTGGGCCGTACATGAACAATGTGGCATCGGTATCGTCCACAGATACTTCGTATCCGTCATAATCGCCTACTTTATTATCTGCGATCACTTTCATAAGCCTGATCTCGAGCTCATGTAACAGGTCAAGGTCATTGTGCGGATAATGGAAACTAATGATAACTGCGTGCTCTTTACCATATTTACTGGCATGGCCATCATAGATGTTCTCAAAAAGTTCCATTTTAATTTTTGTATTCTCAAATTAAAAATACAAATGTTTTTTAAGAAACAAAAAATAAAATGTTCACAGCACTTACTTATCAATAGCGGGTTCCATCCTGGTAGAAACACCGATCCTGTTCCATGCATTGATGGTGATGATGGCCATAATGATCTGCGACAGGTATTCGGCATCAAACACCTTAACGGCTTTTTGATAGGTGTTTTCTGTTAATCCCTGCGCGCTTATCAATGTTATCTCTTCGGTCATAGCCAGGATCACTTGTTCTTCTTCGGTAAAAAAATCGGTTTCGCGCCAGGCGCTTAAAAGATAGATACGTTGTTCTGTTTCGCCATATTTTCGAGCATCTTTTGTATGCATGTTAATGCAATAAGCACAGCCATTTATTTGCGAGGCCCTGATCTTGATCATTTCTTTATGGATGTTTGAAAGGCGGCTTGTTTGTAAAAATTTGTCGAGGCCCGAAATAGCTTTAATAGCTTCGGGTAAGGTTTGCATGATGTTGATTCTTTTTTCCATGATCTGTTGGTTTTAAAAAATTATTGTACAAAACTACAACGGGTTAAAACCAAAAATCTTAAACTGGTTTAAGAAATATAATCAAGGATGTTTTTTGCGGATCTCGCTCAAATATTCGGGCGTTAGATTTAAATAGGAAGCGAGCAAATATTGCGGGATGCGTTGTACAAAGCCCGGAAAGCTGGAAGCAAAGAACCTGTAATTTTCTTCTTTAGAAAGATCGTAAAGGTATTTGATCCTGAACTGGGAAGCTGCATAGGCGCGCTGAAACATGATCCTGAAATATTTTTCGAGTTGCGGCAGTTGTTCAAAAAGCTTTTCCTGTGTTTGTTTGTCTAACGCTATCACCTGCGATCTTTCTACTGCCTGTATGTTAAAGGTAGAAGGCTTTTGATCCATATAGCTCATGTTATCGCTCATCCACCAGTTCTCAATAGCAAATTGTGTGGTTTGTTCAACGCCTTTATCATTGATAAAAAACAAACGCAGGCAACCTTTTACCACAAAATAATTTACTTTGCATGCCTGGCCCTCTTTCAAAAGATATTCTTTCTTTTTTACTTCAAGTGTATTGATCAAACTTAAAAGTAATTTTTCGTCAGTTTCGCTAAAGGGTACAAATTGTCGTATGTGTTGAGCCAACGCCATAACAAGTTATTTAAATTCTACTGTTTCTGAAAAAGTTTTGGCAGTAAAGAATTTTATGGGCAAATTGTATTTGGCAATGATCTCTATTACTTTTTCTGCTTCTTTTGGCGGATCTTTTAAACTGTTATCGCGCGAATAATAGATCATGCCAACTTTTGTTTTTAAATCATTGGCTTTTTTATCGAGCTCTTCAAGCGTTACGGTTTGCCCGTCGGCATTGATCACACCGGTACTATCGATAAAGATCTTTAACACAGCGGTTGGGGGTGTTGCGAGTGTTGTTTTTGTTTCTGCCGCGGGTTGAGAGCAGTTTAATAAAAAGAAAGAAAATAAAAGGGGAAGTCCGTATTTTTTCATTTTAAAAATATTTCTTCAAATATAATTTAATTTAATATTTTTTAGTCAATTTTGATGTAATTTGTTGCCACTTTTTTGCTTGATGTTTTTATTTGTCACTTTCGGCGCAGGATACGTATGCAGTGCATATTTAGGCCAGCTCGTTGGGTTGGATAGAAGGCAATTTAAAAATCTTATTCTTATAGTTTTCGTCACTTTTTCATTGATGAAAAAGTAAGCAAAAAATCTTACGTAATTTCTTTGAGGCCAAACTCAATCGTGTGCTTACGAGGACTATAAACCGTAAGCACCAACAGTATCTACCTCTTGAGGGAGTACCCGAAGGGGGAGGGAGGATTTTCGGAATTTTTAATGCCGTGAAATTTTCATTAACTTTATAAAAATGAAATATTTATTTTTTCTTTTCTTTTTACCATTGAGTTTTTTCTCACAAAACTCAAATGATAGTATTCCAAAGCGTTCGGATGAAGAAGCGCGTGAGCTGATCGAGAGTTATCGCCAACGCGTAATGAATGGTGAAAGTATGGAAACCATGGCTATGCTTTACAGCGAAGATCCCGGCTCTGCAAAAAAAGGCGGACTCTATAAAAATCTTACCAAAGGAAAATTTGTGATCGAATTTGAAAAAGTAGCATTTGGTTTAAATAATCCCGGAGAAATATCGGAAGTTTTTAAGACCGAATTTGGCTATCATTTTATCCAGCTCGTTGCCCGTAAAGGCGACACGGTAGATGTAAGGCACATACTTATTAAAACGTAGCAAATTAATTTAAGGGATACTTTCTTCGTAAAAACCGCCGATACCAATATAAGTTACTCGTTTATTTGCGCCATTTAAAGTAGCTTCGTAAAAACGGACACCTGCTTCAGCAATTTCTGTCATAAAGGTTGGATAATCGGTTTTGCCTTGCTGATTATTCCTGATCGCTGCAATTGTTTTTTGTTCGTTAAAATTTTCAGCTATCGTTCTTGCGGCAGTAGAGCCCGGATGCAGATCGGTTTGTCCATGGCTAAAGCGATACAGGATCGCGCCGCTTGCCGTATCAACCGTATACGATTCAACGCCAATTTCGCTCAGGCGTTTGGCAAGGTCAGGGTAATTGCTTGCTGCTTTATAACAGGCTTTTATTTTTTCGCTGTGATCCATAAATTAATTTTAAGGTAAATGTATGGAATTTCTTTGAGGGCGACTTAGATTGTGTACTTACGCGGATGGTAACTGCGAATTATTCTACGGTTAGTTGAACGGTTTATGCATTTTGATCTTTTGCAAAGATAGTAGTGAACATTCACCGTAAGCACATACAGTGTCCTCCTCTCGAGGAGGTGGCGCGAAGCGACGGAGGAGGAAATATCTTAATTTGCTCATTCTTCGCTCAAACAGCGTAGGCTCAAAGTAATTTTAAAATGTATTACGCTCAAATATTTAAATAAGATTAAATTTTAAAATTACCAGTGGTTAAAAAAATTAAAACACAAATCTTACGGAATTTCTTTGAGGCCGACTTACATTGTGTGCTTACGCGGATGGTAACTGCGAATTATTCTGCGGTTAGTTGAACGGTTTATGCATTTTGATCTTTTGCAGAGATAGCTGCGAGCTAAGCTGGGCGTTTAGTTGATTAGGCATTTAGAAAAGAGCTTAGCGAGGCAGCGGTTTCTCTTTCGATGCCTCTACCTCTCGAAAGAGAAAATCTCCTTCAAAAGGTCAAAAGCGTTTTGGTTACTCAAACACACTTTCAGGCCTAAATATGCACTGCATATTTATCCTGCGTCAAAAGTGACAAAAAGAAATTAAGTTTTTTCAAAGATTTTAGGCGTCACTTTTTTGCTTGATCAAAAAAGTAACCAAAAAAATCAAGGCTTCGCTCATTCTTCGCTCAAACAGCGTAGGCTCAAAGTAATTTTAAAATGTATTACGCTCAAATATTTAAATAAGATTAAATTTTAAAATTACCAGTGGTTAAAAAAATTAAAACACAAATCTTACGGAATTTCTTTGAGGCCAACTCACAATGTACTTCGTGGACAAGCTTACTTATATATTGTAAACGCTTTGGCTTAATTCAGATCTACAATCTGCAACAGGCAATCTTTTTTATCTACGTTATCAATATCAAAAATGCATTCAACGGCGTTATTTGAAAGCGCTTTAAATACCTGCGGGTAATGTTTTTTAGAAACGCCCGAATCTGTTTCTTTTAGCAATTCCATATTAGCGGAGTATAAATAATAACTCCAGGTTCTGGTGGCATTTACAGCAAGAAGTAAAACGTTATTATTGGGAAGCAACAATAGCTTATCATAATCGGCATAATCGTTAAGCGGGACCTTTTTTTGAAGTAACACATTAAAGAGTGTATCTGTTCTTGTAAAGACGATCTCTTTTTTAGTAGCGCCGGTATGCGTTAGGCTGATATAATTGTTTTCGGTGGCGTAAAATTCGTTGATGTTTACCCATTCAGAAAAATTATGGCTCAGTTTTAAAACATCGGGAAAGAATTTTTTTTCAATGAGTTTATCTTTTGACAGGCAATATAAATGATCGGCTGTTTTTAATTTAAATTGATCGAGATTGAAGGTGGTAAAATAATGATCGCTACCCATTTTTGTAACGTCGGAGATCTCCATTCTTCCGGCGTCGTTGTGGGGCGTTTGCAAGACAGACAAAATATCCAGCGATTTTATCCAGGGCCTCGCCGTATCTTTATGGGTTTTAGAGAGTGAAACCGTGATCACTTCCGCTTTTTCATCGCTTTTATTATCGGCATCGTTAATGTTGCTGCGGGTGAAGAGTTTGATCTTATCTTTCTCTAAAATGATATTTTTTAAGATGCAGGAGTACGGGCGCTGCACAAAATAAACCTGCAATTTTAAATTAATATCGGTTTTAATAATTACCGGCTGCCAGGCAGAGAAGGAGCGGGCGCCGATTTTTAAATAATCAAAAAATAAAGCGCCGATTGTAAATTGTTTTTTGGCTGCCTCGTAAATTATTTTTTCGCCGATGAACGAGCGTGCAATTTGTGTGATCTTATAATTTCTATCCGTTGTAATTAAAATACCGATCTTATCATCATAAGCAACGCCTTTCAGGTCAAAGATCCTGTTGATCATCGTATCCCGCTCCGCCGCCTGTTTTTGAACCGCATGGATCTCGCCCACCAATAAATGATTACCTTTTTCATCGGCCACATCATCGTGTAGGTTTAGGGCATAACCTTTATAATTAAACGCATGCTGTGTAATGGTTTTTATATTGACCAAAGGTTGGCTGAAGAGGAGGGTGGGGAAGAGGAGGAGGAGTTTGAGAGGATTCACAAAGATTTTTAATTTACATATTGAATGGTTTAAAGATTCAAAAAGTGCGCCACCTTAAAAATATTTTTTATTTTTCTAATAACCAATTATGGATAGTTTCTATATATTCGAGCTCTTCGGGAGTTACGTAATAAGTGTGAGAATTTTCGTTTCTAATTCTATTTATATCTGACATCCATTTTGTTTTTGCATCTTTTCCACCAGATATTTTTTCTTCTCCAGGTTTTGTATAATGTTTTTCAAATATTTTTTGCCAATTTTGTACAACAATCTCTCTATAATTAATTAAATGAAGACAATCCCAAGCATCCTTCTCATCTTCTTCATTTTCAATCTCTCGATTTTTTTGCGCCGCTAAACTTGTTGCTTCGACATGAATTTTGACTGGTACCCCTTTCTTCAACCAATTTTTGCCAAATTCAACTTCTAACCTCTCTTTAATATCTTTGTTTAGAAATTGTTCAATTTCTCGAATATATTTAAAAGCAGCTTCATTATTTTCTTTTTCTTCTTTCTTTAAATATTCATCCAAACCATCAAAAATAATTTCGGGATATTCTTTTCTTAAAGCAATTTGCAAAGTTCTCCAATATTTTGAATCGCCGCCCGCTCCATAAGCTTTACTTAGTTCAATACTCGTCGCTTCGTTAATGTTTTTGTAAAACTTAACAATAGAATCAAGGTATTTAGTTGATTCTTCATATATCTTTTTTATTGGTGTTGATTCGGTTATTTCTCCAATAAAAAGTAAATGATTAATTATGTCGTTTAAAATAAGCGTGATACCATAAAAACCTTTATTAAGTACAATGATATTGTTTTCTTTTTCCCAAAGGTCAGGTAATTGCGACTTAAAATAGCCAAAAGTTCTAATTAACAATTCTGTGATTTTTTGAAAGGCTTTATCTAAGTTGCCAGAATAGAATAATCCAGGTTCTTCAATTTCATATTTTTTTACTTTTCCTAAAAAATTAGTTTTGTTTAACGTTATTGCAATTTGTTGAGTCGAAATAATCCTTTTATCTTCGCCAATTGATATTTTTCCATACAAAGGAGAAAGTCGATCCTCTCCTAAATTAATAGCGATTCGCGATTTTATTGCGATCATTTGATCAGTCAAGCTATCAGAATCCCATAATAGATCGGAATTAAGTGTATTTCGTAAATCTTTGGAAACAGCCTTTTGATTTTCATTAATCTGCATAAAGAGCTTTACTTGATCAGCCTTTTTCAGATCAACGAAAGCAACAACCGGAATTGTGTTAGACGACTTATAACGAGAATTTGAATATCCATAAAGTCTGTGCTGTCCGTCAATTATGTAAGCGGATTTGTACCTTTTTGGAAGATACAGAATTCCTATTTTTGAAATTGAATTGTCTGCTTGAAGATTACTGCGCTCAAATTTTAATGACTTGTTTCTATCTGGAACAACATTAATAATTATCGAATTAGCAAAAAATCCTTTTTCTTCATCAATAAAAGTTTGAATATCTTTTAAGCGTGACTTTTTTATTATACGTTGATAGGTTGGCATCATATCTTCGTTTGCTTTATTTCGATGCAATACATAACCAATCTTTAATAATTTTTCAGGCTCTATAGAGAAAGAATAATAAGTGTGACCGCCCATCTTACCTTCTATAGCAGGAATAGTATTATTTAAATCTGGAATTTCTTGTCCCGCAAACAAATTACCTAGCAATTGATACCTCGCTGATAAGCCTAATTGGGAGTTTAATGAATAATAATAGTCTATTATCTCTTCTGAAAAATGAATACCTTGAAAAGAATCAATCAATGAAAGATCGACATCATTAATTGCAAAATTACGAGTTGCAAGAATATATTTAAACTTCAGAGATGTGTTTGGGAATAATGCACGAACTGAATTAATGAGGCCTTGTTTTTTAGATTTTATTGCTTCAAGTTCGTTTTTAAAGTCACCCATTTTATTTTTATCAGCAGCTTTACACTCAATCAATAATACAGTTTCATCATCTTTAGCAAATACATTAATGTTATGAGTAAGCATTGGATTTTTATTTTCATAAGGCAAAGAAAGAGCATTATATTTATTCATAATTTTAAAACCCATCAATGCAAAAAGAGTCCATACTTTATCTTCAAAAGCAATATCATTTGGTTTTGCCTTTGAAAGTCTTGTAACGGTTTTTAATTTCACATCAATATCCCATCCTTCGGAAATTTTTTTCTGTATTTCAGTTGAGTCATTGCGATAGCTCTCCATAAAATAGTCACTTTTCCGCTGATTAATAGATCTCGAAATTTCGTCTTCATTTATTAGAAGATCGTGTAAATTTTTTTTCACTTCCTCTTTCATTTGATTTTATTGGTTATGATTAATTCTGAATAAATTCCACGTTTAGCATTTTTTCCTCCAATTAGACTTGCTCTATTCATTTCTACTACTTTATCATTCTTACCTTTAAATATTTTTAATATTTCGCTATGAGCGGCGTTCGTTAAGATATAATAAGCTCCAATTTCTTTTATTTCCTCAATTGTTTTAGCAAGTCGGTATTGGTCTTCAAGAGAAAATATTTTTTGGTTATATTGAACAAAGCCATTATTATTATGGGTTACAGTATAGGGAGGATCTAAGAAAACCAAGTCTCCTGATTTTACCTTTTTAGTGATTTGAGAGAAATCATTTGCTGATAATTCACAATTTTTTAAAGCTTCACTGGCTAATTTTATATTAGCATAATCAATTTGATGTTTTTTTCTATATCCATAAGGCACATTATACTCACCATTCAAGTTTACTCTATAAATTCCATTAAAAGAGAATTGATTCAGGTAAATAAACCTCGCTGCTCTTTTCGAACTTTTTATAAATCTTTGACTTCTAATTTTGTAATATTCAGTTTTGGTGTTTTTTAATATTTCCAACTCATTTATGACTTCATTAACTTCTTCTTTAATTGAAAAGTAAGTTTCTATTAATTCAGAATTTAAATCTGATAAAAAGGAGTTGTTTGTTGGCGTCAAGTGAAAATATACTGCACCACCGCCTAAAAAAGGTTCGTGAAAGTTGTTATATCCTTCAGTAGGTAAAAATTGGTCAAGATTTTTTAAAAGCCAAGTTTTGCCACCGGCCCATCTTAAAAAAGGTTTTGCCTTCTTCATTATTATTTCACCCATAAATTATTGGAATAGGAATAGGTAAAATAAACCAAAATCCCTGACTCAACATATAGGTAATTTTACCTATTTTAATATGTTAAAATTTTAAGCAAGGAATTACAATCGCGTGAGGGATTGAAGTGGAAATCCTTTTTGTGAGGCAACGAACAAAAAGATTGTAACGAAAAGCCCGACCCTTCCGCATCCGGGAATATTTAAAGCGGAAGGGGCACGCCCAAAACCTTCTTACGCCTCATTTATTTTAAACACTTCTCGATACTTTTTTGCAAAAAGGCAAAAAATACTCGAAGTGACAGTGTACCC
Source organism: Bacteroidia bacterium (assembly GCA_044226875.1). GTDB lineage: Bacteria > Bacteroidota > Bacteroidia > B-17B0 > Aurantibacillaceae > Aurantibacillus. The sequence continues at coordinate 410,450 of JBGAGD010000001.1, read as the reverse complement.
CCTATTTTTTAACAACATTTTCTAAAAAAGTTGATATTTTTTGTATTGACCCCCTGTTTTTTGACTACATTTGTAAAAATTTTGATAAAAAACCTATTTAACCCCCTATAAAAATGACCACAAGACGAATTTTAGCCATGCAGGACGTTGTAAACCGCGTTCCGGTGGCGTTAGAGAAATCTGACAAAAAAGTATCGGAGTATTACGGCTCTGATGTGTTTGGCCTGGATGCCATGCGTGAATTCCTTTCTGAAGAAGCATTCACAAGCATTCAAAACTCTATGAATGCCGGTACTATTGTTGAGCGTAAAATGGCCGACCAGGTTGCTGCCTGCATGAAAGCCTGGGCGCAAAGTAAAGGTGTAACGCATTTTACACACTGGTTTCAACCCCTAAGCGGCGCTACTGCAGAAAAACATGATGGTTTTTTTGAACCTATTGAAGGTGGCCGCGCCATTGAGCGTTTTAGTGGTAACGCTTTAGTACAACAAGAACCGGATGCATCGTCTTTCCCGAACGGTGGCATCCGTAATACTTTTGAAGCCCGCGGTTATACCGCATGGGACCCAACCTCTCCTGCTTTTATCTGGGGACAAACACTTTGCATCCCAACTATTTTTATTTCTTACACCGGCGAGTCGCTGGATTTTAAAACGCCTTTATTAAAATCGTTACACGCGGTAGACAAAGCTGCTACCGAAGTGTGCCAGTATTTTGATAAGAACGTTACAAAAGTAATTGCCACCTTAGGTTGGGAGCAGGAATATTTTTTAATTGATTCTGCTTTATATAATATCCGTTACGATCTGCAACAAACCGGCCGTACGTTATTTGGCCATGCTCCGGCAAAGGGCCAACAGCTAGAAGATCATTACTGGGGTTCCATCCCTGAGCGCGTTGCCGCCTTTATGCGCGATTTTGAATATGAGTCGCATTTATTAGGAATACCTGTGCGCACGCGCCACAACGAGGTTGCGCCTGCGCAATTTGAGTGCGCGCCTGTGTTTGAAGAGACCAATTTAGCGGTAGACCACAACTTATTATTAATGGATGTGATGGAGAAAGTGGCCATGCGCCATAACTTCCGCGTGTTATTACATGAGAAACCGTACGCCGGTGTTAACGGTAGCGGTAAGCACAACAACTGGAGTTTAGCCACCAACACCGGAAAAAATTTATTATCGCCCGGCAAAACGCCAAAAACAAATTTACAGTTCCTTACTTTTTTTGTGAACACGGTAATGGCAGTGCATGAGCACGGCGACCTGTTACGCGCTTCTATTGCATCAGCCAACAACGATCACCGTTTAGGTGCTAACGAAGCGCCACCGGCTATCATGTCTGTTTTCTTAGGCGGACAATTATCTGCTGTATTGGATGAATTGGAAAAATCGGTGCATGGTGGAAAAATGAGCCCGGAAGAAAAAACAAAATTAAAACTGAACATTGGTAAAATTCCTGATATCTTATTAGATAATACAGATAGAAACAGAACTTCGCCATTTGCCTTTACAGGAAATAAATTTGAGTTCCGTGCTGTTGGATCGAGCGCCAATTGCGGCGGCCCAATGACGGTGCTAAACGCCATTGTTGCCGAGCAACTGATCAAATTTAAAAAAGAAGTAGATGCATTGATCGATAAAAAAGTAGAGAAGGATGAAGCGATCTTCCAGGTATTGAAAAAATATATTATTGCCAGCAAAAAAATTCGTTTTGAAGGAAACGGTTATGGCGATGAGTGGAAAGCAGAAGCAAAAAAACGCGGCTTAAATAACATTCCTACAACCCCGGGAGCGCTAGAAGCCATGATCTCTAAAAAAACTATGGCGATGTATGAGAGCCTGAACATCCTTTCGCACCGCGAGCAAGAGGCCCGTTACGAGATCTCTTTAGAAACATACACTAAAAAAATCCAAATTGAATCACGTATCATGGCCGATATGGTAAACAACCAGATCATTCCTGCCGCTTTAAATTACCAACGCGGCTTAATTGAAAATGCAAAAGGCTTAAAAGAGATTTTAGGCGCGGCAGATTTCAAAAAAGCAGCCGATACACAAATTGAATTGATAAAAGAGATCAGCGAACATGTGGCTATTATTAAAAAAGCGGCCGATGATATGACCGAAGCACGTAAGAGCGCCAATAATTTAGATACCGCTAAAAAACAAGCGCATGCTTATTGCGATAAAGTAAAACCATTTTTTGAAACTATCCGTTATAATGTAGATAAGTTAGAGAACATTGTGGATGACGCCACATGGCCTTTACCAAAATATCGCGAAATGCTTTATTTACGTTAATGATTTAAGGACCCGCTGAAAAGCGGGTTTTTTGTTGGAGATCTTTTTAAAATATTTTCTTTCCACTTTTTCTTGATAAAAAGTGAAGCAAAAATCAAGGCTTCAAACAAATTCCTTGATTTGAAGTTTTAATTTTTTATCAAGCGCCTACGCTGTTTGAGCGAAGAATGAGCGAGTTCGTAGGCTCGAATGAAATTTTAAAATGAATTATGCTCACACCCGAGGATTGAAATAAATTTTAAAATTACCAATAACTAAAAAAATAAAAACTCAAATCGTACGGAATTTCTTTGAGGCCGGCTTACATGGTGTGCTTACGCTGACAACCATGTGCACTTCAACTATGCGGCGAGTTGAACGGGTTATGCATTTTGATCTTTTGCAGAGATAGTTGCGAGCTAAGCTAGGCGGTTGGTTGATTAGGCGGGTAGAAAGGAGCTTAGCGAGACAGCGGTTTCTCTTTCGATGCCTCTACTTCTCGAAAGAGAAAATCTCCTTCAAAAGGTCAAAAGCGTTTTGGTTACTTTTGAGCGTCAAAAGTGACAAAAAGAAATTGAGTTTTTTTTCAAAAAATTTCTGGCGTCGCTTTTTTGCTTGATCACGGCAATGCAAAGCATTGAGCGAGCTTGTGTGCTTTGTTTTTTAAAAAACAAAAAGATAACAACAAAAATATTTTTTTATCAAAAAAAGGGCGGTATACCGTACGGTTATGATCTGTCATAAATTTTTCCAGATTTTTTTTATTGTAAATTGGTATTACTAAATCACAGTTGAGAATATGGAAAAAATAACGCTTTTAGAGGAAATAATGCGCCTCTTAAATAGATCTGCTATGCCTTACAATGAATTATATCTCAATAATTTTGAAAAAAAAGGGATCAGGCGGTCAGAGTTCTCTTCCTGTATAGAGGATCTTAAAAAGCAGGAAATCATTTATTATAAAGGAACGAATGATGATGATGTAGATATTGTGCTCACAAATTTTGGCGAAGAAATAATTAAAGAATATGGTTCCTACAAAGAATATTTAAAAGCGCTTTCGAGCGAAACCCTGTATGATAAAATTATTCATTGGGCAAAGAACAATGTTATTATTGTGGCTATTTTATTTTTAGTATTAATTGTTGGCGGTGCCGTAGGGTTTAAAGAAAATATTAAAAAGTTATTTTGCCCCGGTGAACAAAAAATTACGAAGGATACGATCAAACCTGTTACAGTTACAGTACCCAAAACAATCAGTTTTAGATCTGATTTTATCAACTTTAATACGCGTGTAGAAGAAAAGATAAAAGCCGATTCAATAAAGCCTTCCAATAATGGTTCTGATCTTGCCATTACACTTGTTGTAGATTCGTGCACGCCCGAGCCTGTTGATGGTTCTGCAACAAAAGGATGGCACTATTATTGCGAAGGCGGGAAAATTAGAATTAATTTTTTTAATAAAAATGTTGTAGAAACCGGTTTAAAGGTGCCGGCAACCACACATCAGTCGTCACCCGAAAAGGCAACTGCCGAATACAAAGAGAATTGCGAAAATATACTTGATCAAAATTTTGACAGATTATATGATACGATTAAAAAATATGCCCGTAAATAGATGGCTACCGGTTATCCTGGCTGTAGTTATTAATTACTACAGCAAAGCGCAAAAGAGCGATTCGCTTTATTACTCCATTGTTAATGTTATACAATCTGTAACATCTAACCAAACCGGAAATTCGTCAGGCAGCAAGACCAATAACCTGGAGGTCTCGCAAGGTAAAAGTAATTCAAGATCGGCCAGGGAAGATAAATTTCTTGTACCAACCATTCTTAACGAAATATATACGTTTACAGATCACAAACTTATTTCCTCTTTTAATCCAAGTAAAGAAGTAAAAGCGCCGTCAAAAAAATACCTGTATTTAACGATCGCTATAAATGTATTCAATCAAAATATCGAGTATCAGTTTCAGCTTGATTCTGCAGGACAAAAAATAAAGAGCAGTAGCTTTTTTATTAACCCCGATAACCCCGAATATCAAAACATCATGTCTACCGAGATCCAACAGCTTTTTGATAATCATGGCGGGAACAATAAGCCGCCCAAGGCAAAGATACGGATAGACGGTGAAGTAGGAAGGAAGGCTCTTTACAGATCCAATAGAGATACTATACATATTGATGGCTCCTCTTCAGAAGATGACATGACCCCAAAAAAATATTTGATTTATAAATGGGAAGTCACAAAAGGAAATGACAGCATTACGCCGGCACTTCTCCCCGATTTTAAATTTGAGAACAGTAAACAAAAACTGGTGATCTCAGAACCGGGCGTTTATAGTTTTTCTCTTTCGGTTTCTGACGGCGTAACCTGGTCGCAAAAAGAGTATGTAAAAATATCCGTTTCGGTGATAGGAAAACCTGTATTGGAATTGTTTAAAAAACACTTTGACCGCAATTCACAAAAAAACATTTTTTCCGGTCGCGAAAAAAATATCTTTAAGATCAAAGACAATGTTGAATATATCGTATCAAATTATATAGGTAAACGCAATATTTCGTTCAAGTATTTATATTCGCAAAACAGTGTAAAGCGATTTTCTATTGATAACAAATTCAAAAAGAACGATCCGGAAACAAATAAAATCCCCGGGCTTGAAATGAAATTGCCTGAACTTATAGATACGATCGGTTCATTTGAATTTGCGTTATCAAAAAAACTTCCGCCGGGCAAACATAAATATTTAATTAACGCCGATTATGATGGTGTGAAAAGTAACTTAGATACCGTTACGGTTTTTTACCGCGAAAAAAGTATCGTTAATGCTTTTACAGGATATGATGTAGTGCAGGTGCACGAAGGTTCAGATTACTTTGATGGCTTTAATATTGGAGCGCTAAAACTGGGCGTAAATATATTTGTAACACAAAGGTTGTATCTAACTGCTGCTATACGCCAGGCAGTGAGCGTACAGGATCTGTCGGTCAGTAAAGGCCGCGATATTGCTGTTAACGCTGCCATGGGCCAGGTAAATTATGATTTTTTTCCTTTTAAACTCAACAAAATGCACGATAGGCCGATACCTTTTTATTTGACTGCTTATTTAGGCTACTATCAAATTGTTTTGGCAGAAAAGAGCGATCCGATGTTAATACGGCAAATTGGAGTTGGCATAAAACCAAGAGCGCAATTATTCCCAAATAAATCAAAGATGGGTGTGCTCTATCTTGAGATCGATCTTGGGGCTTATGCCGAGCCCGCAGCGAACAACCGGTTCGTGAGTTCGAACATTGGGGTTAATCTTATTTATGGATTGTGGAATTATTAAAACAATGTACAAGCTTAAAACAAAAAGAAAAAATACGCAGCGGCCCAGCGCGGTAAAATATCTTTGGCGTAACCGATCACTTCGCCGTTTTGATTTTGTACAATACCATCGGGCGTGATTTTGCCAATTAATTTGTTTTCGGCATCATACACATTATTATCTTCTTTTATAGTGCCCACAATTTTGTGGGCTTCATTCTGAATACTTCCGTCATTAGCTACATAACCGATAATAATTGAATTCTTGCCCAGCACGGTACCGTCGGTTTTAAATTTGCCGATCGTTTTATTAGCCTCGTCCAACACGCTACCATCTTTTTTAATGGTACCTATAAAAACGTTGTCGGGCCCTTGCATCGCTTGCGAATATGACAGAAGCGAGGCAAACACACACAAAATAAATATGAAAGCTCTGTTTAGCATAATGTGATATTTAATAGTAAAACAAATCAATTATAAATTGGTTCAATCTTTTTTTGATAATTTTTCAATGCTTTTACCAATGTATTTTTCGGATGGTAATAAAGTGGTCTGTATCCGTTTGGCGTAATAAATACTATCGGTGATACTTTTGTTTTTTTCTTCAATAATATCTTTCTGGTGACGTACTTCCTTATGGCTTAATTCCAATAATTTATTTGCTTTTTGTTTGTTCATAAAAGCGGTAAATAATACAATGGCCAGCGCAATGATCAATACTACCACAACGATCAGTACATTCCTGAAATTATTTTGTTTTTCGATCACCTGGGCAGAGAGTTGTTTTTCTTTTTCGAGAGAGGCAATTTTCATTTCCTGTTTGTCTTTTTCGTAGCGGGCGCTCATTTCATTTACCTGCCTCGAATTTTCAGCGTTCAGTAAAGTATCTCTAACCTGGGTATATTTATCAAGATAATCGTAAGCCGCGCCAAAATCTTTTAGAGCACGGTAATCTGCCGCAAGTATATGATAACATTCGCCCATGGCAAATTTAAATTCGGCATCTTCTGCTTTTTTTAATGCGGGCAATAAGATCTCTACAGATGCTTTAAACTGCCCTTTATCATAATATAAATTTCCTACGTTAATGCTGTTGGCAATTATCAGCTCATCGTTGCCTAATTCTTCGGCCATTGGTACCGCTTGTTTATAATACTCTATGGCCTTATCGGTTTCGCCCATTTCATCATAAATACTGGCAATATTTGTAAGAGCAGAAGCCACAAGTGTTTTGTTATGATTGGTCTGGGCCATTTTTAAAAATTCGAGTGCATAAACAATGGCCTGTTTATTATTGCCCATGTATGAATAAATATTGCTAAGGTTGCCAATAGCGTTCATAAGACCTTGTGTGTCGTTTTGCTCTTTATCAATTACCAGCGCTTTATTTATGTATTCCAGTGCAAGCTCATACTTTTTCATGGATTCGTATACCAGCGATAAGTTTCCGTAATCGGAAGCCAGCGAAGACCGATCGTTTAATTTTTCATCGATGGCAAGGGCTTTAAAATAATATTCGGCAGCTTTTGAATAATTACCAAGATCCATAAGCGTGGTGCCGCGAATATTAAAACTTTTTGCTTTTTGATGGAGATCGCCAAGAGAATCGCTTATTTTTTCCCAACGATCGATATAAGGAATAAATTCTTTTTGCCTTGCAGTGCCACGCATTCCGGCACTGAGCTGTTCAAAGCTTCTGAAGATCCCGGTGCGGAATTTAAGCTCCTGCGCCAGCGCTAAACCTTCTTTGGCATAGGCAACTGTTTTTTCGGGATTGATATTTTTATTTCTGTTGGCAATGCGTACCAGTAATTTAACGCGATTGGTATCCTTTGGCGCAGTTTTTAAAACAGCCTCAAGCGAGTCGAGTGTTTTTTTGAATTGTGCATTTTGTTCCTGCCCGTGTAACGAACAAAATAAAAAACAGCTTACAAAAAAAATGTAATAAAAAAATTTAGGCATTTAATGCAAGTTACACTTTTTTTGAGAGTTTTTCAATAAGGCGCTGAATGTTTTTTTCGGAAGGCATTAATGCCCTTTGGATCCTTTTGGCATAGTGGATGGAGTCTAGAATTTCTTTTTGTTTTTCTTCGATGGTCTCTTTTTGCCTCATAATTTCAACATTTGCTTTTTGTTTTTGCAAATAACTTCTAAACGCAAAAATAGCAAAGGCTATCACTAAAATTAAAATGCCGCAAATAGACCAAATGATTATCTTTTGTTTTTTGCTTTCTGCGGCAGCTACCATTTCTTTTTTTTCCTGCTCTAATTTTGCAGCCGCTTCTTTTTTCTCAAATTCAAAATTCATTTCCAGCTGCACTGTTTTCTTTGTGTTCTCTTCGTTAAAAATGCTATCTCTTGCCGAAATATATTTTTTGTAATGTAGCAGCGCCAGGTCGTATTTTTTTGTTTCCGTATACAGATTATTTAATGCGTAATGTTGCAATTTGATAAGGTTAATATCACCAATGCTATCGGCCCATGCCAGCGATAACTTCATATTTTCTTCGGCCTTTGCATATTGTTTTAACGAGCGGTATAATTCGCCTACATAGCCGTAACAATTTGCAACAATATTAATATCACCGGTTTCGTTAGCCATTTTTAAAGAGTAGTAAAAGAATTTTAATGCTTTTGAATAATAGGTGTTGGCAATAACTTCACCTTCGGTCCTTTTAACAGAGTCGCCCATATACATATAAATATTGCCAATATTCATATAAGTAGTTCCTTTAACTGAGCGCGAATCGCGGTTCTCCAACAGCGTTAGCGAACGGTTATAAAAATCCAGGCTTTTTTGTAATTCATATTTTTCGTAATAAACGGCCCCAATATTGTTAAGATTGTTGATCTGAAGATCAATATCGTTTATTTCTTTAGCAATCACATAAGCCTTATTAAAATAATCAATGGCCTTATCCAACTCGTTGCGCGCGATGTAAACATTACCAATATTTCCAAAATTGCGTGCAATACCTTCTTTATTGCCTAATGATTCCTCGATCTTCAACGCTTTAAAATAATATTCGAGCGCCTTCTCAAAATTACTCTGGCTATTGTATAATAAACCCATATTGCCTAATGTTAAGGCCGTTTCATATTTGTTATCATTCTTTTCAAGGATCTTAAGTTTATCTTCCAGGTGTTTAGCGGCTTTTTCGGATTGGCCAATGCTCCAGTAATACTGCGCTAAAAAATCGAGGCCTTTTATCTTACCAAAAGTATAATTCAGTTTGGTAGAAAGTTCTGTTGCGAACTGAGCATATTTATAAACAGAATCAACCTGAACGCCAAAATACGAATGGGCAATGTACAAGCTGGCCTTCGCTTTTACGGTGTCTTCACCAGCAGTTTTAAATACAGCGTTTAAAGAATCAAGATTCCTCGTTTGCGCTGTTAATCTTATAAATGCACATAAAACAAATACTGTTATATAACTATATTTAATAGTGGTTTTCAGCTTTTATTGAGATTACGTGAAATATATTTTTCGGATGGCAGTAAAGCACTTTGGATACGTTTGGCATAATGAATAGAATCAAGGATCTCTTTTTGTTTTTCTTCGATCACTTCTTTTTGTTTTACAATTTCTTTATTGGCTTTTTGTTTTTGTAAAAAGCTCCGGTAAACAAAAATGGCAAATGCAAATACCAAGATCAGGATCCCGCAAATAGCGCTGATGATTATTTTTTGTTTTTTGCTTTCCGCTGCAGCGATCACTTCTTTTTTTTCCTGCTCTAATTTTGCTGCCGCTTCTTTTTTCTCAAAATCATAATTCATTTCAAGGCGCACCGTTTTTTTTGTGTTCTCTTCATTAAACAAACTATCTTTTGCTTTAATATGTTCTTTATAGGCAACAAGTGCTTTGTCATAATCGCCCGTGGCAGAGTATGCATTACTTAAACCTATGCTTACTTCTTTTATTATTTCAAGATTTTTGGATGTTCTTGCAATAGCAAGTGAAGCATTGCTGTGTTCGATCGCTTCTTTATATTTTTTCATTTTAAAATAAACTAAACCAATATCTGCATTTAAAGAAGCAATATTGTATTTATCGCCCAGCTCTTCTTCCATCTGTATTGCCTTCAAAATATTTGTAATGGCCAGTTCATAATCTTCCCGCGCTTGTTGTTGTTTACCTTCGGTTTCTTCTTTTAAGGCTTTTTGATAATAGGCACCGCCAATGTTTGAAAAGGTTAAGGCCATACCGTGTTTATTGCCTGTTTCTTCATCTATCTTTAAAGCAATGGCACTGTTGAGCAACGATTTTTCAAAATCGCCGGTCATGTTATAGATCACCGATATGTTGCCAAGCGATTGAGCAAAGCCGGCCTTATCACCTTTTTCTTTTCTTATTTGTAACGCGGCATTATGATATTTTAAAGCCTGAGGATAGTTTTGCAAACGGATGTAAGCGTTGCCAATATTGTTTAAAGACAATGCTGAGCCAAGTGTATCTTTTAGTTCGCGTTTTATTTTTAACGAAAGGAACTGAAATCTTAAACATTCGGGAAAATTACCAAGATCAAAATAAACAGTGCCCATATTATTATAGGCAGCGCTAATACCGGGTTTGTAATCGATAGCCTGCGACAGGCTTAAAGCCATGTTGTGATTTTTTAAAGCCTCGTTGTAATTGCCTTTGTAAAAGTTTAAAACGCCGCAACCGCTGCAAGCCCTTATCAGCCCGATTTTAAAATCAAGTTTTTGCGCCAGCGCTTTACTTTCTTCGGCATATTTTAAACCTTCATCAAAACGGCTTAATAATTTTAAATTAAAAGAAAGTTTGTTAAGAAGGGTTACTTTATTGGTATCATCACCGGTTTTTGTCAAAACCTGTTTTAATGAATCTATTTTTTGATTTTGAGCAAAGCAAAAAAACAGAAAGAATAAAAATAAATATGTGAGATAATGTTTCTTCACCCGGTTAATAACGGTCTATGTTTTTGGAAATATATTTTTCTGATGGTAATAGTGCTTTTTGAATGCGCTTGGCGTAATAGATAGATGCCAGGATCTCTGTTTGTTTAGCTTCAATTATTTCTTTTTGGTGTACAATGGCTTTATTTACTTTTTGTTTTTGCAAATAACTGCGATAAGCAAAAAAGGCAAAGGCTATCACTAAAATTAAAATACCGCACACTGCCCAAAGTATGATCGTTTGCCTTTTATTTTCGGCTGTAGAAATTGCTTCTCTTTTTTCCTGCTCCAATCGTGCAGCGGCCTCTTTTTTCTCAAATTCAAAATTCAGTTCGGCGCGTACGGTCTTTCTTGTGTTTTCCTCGTTCGTTAGTGTATCGCGCAGGGCAATAAATTTTTTATAATAGGCAAGTGCTTCTTTGTGTTTTCCTAATGCGCTGTTTAACTTGCTCAAAACATTATTTGCCTCACGCATATCGGTTAAAACGCCTGCTTTTGTTACTATCTCTAAGCCTTCCAAAGCGTATTTTTCTGCTTTTGTATATTGCTTTAGTAAAAGATAGGTTTCACCCAAACCAATGCGCGAAGAACCAATAAGCTGTTGATCGCCCAGCTCTTCTGAAACTTTGATACAAAGTTCAATATATTTAAGGGCATTTTTAAGATCAGAAAGATACCGGTAAATAAGCGACATATTACCCAGCGCATAGCCCATAAAACGCTTGTCGTTTAACTCAACAGCCATATCATAGGTTTGCCGGTAGTTATTTAAAGCATTTTTAAGGTCGCCTTTGCTGTGGTATACGGTGCCAATACTGTTAAGCATGTTGGCAATTCCGGGTTTATCGTTAAGTTGTTTGTATAGATTTAGCGATTTGTTATCGTATAATAACGCTTTATCAAAATCATACATGTAAAAATAAACCAGCCCAATGTTGCCTAATAAACCGGCAATTCCCACCTGGTTCTTTTGTTCTTCGCGTATCTTTAAGGCCGTGAAATAGTTTTCCAATGATCTTGGAAAGTTGCCAAGGTACGAATAAGCAATGCCGCTGTTTGACAGAGCTTTTGCCAATGTTTTTTTGCCGCAATGCACAATTGCCGGATCGGAGGATCTTATAAATTGCTCTGAAAGGGCTGTTGAACGTGAGATGTAAGTTAAGGCTGAATCGTATTGGCTTGCCTGTAAAAGTTTTATAGAAAGTATATTTAAAGTAATAGCCTTATTCGTATCTTCTTTAGCGGTTTTTAAATTCAGCTTTAACGAATCAATAAAACGGTCCTGCGCTTTTAAAAAGGAAAAAGATAAAACAATGAAACAAGAAAATAAATATTTGAGTCGTTGTTTTTGCAAAGGTAAATTATTTGTATTGTTGCGCGTGGTATATTGGCTGGTCGTTCACAAAGTTAGAAATGATCTCGGCACTCATAGAACGGTTTTTATTGTGTTTAATGTAATTTGAATAGCCTTTTACACTTTGCCATTTTTCAATTTTCAATTTTTCTTCATTCTCTTTGCTTAATGATAACAGCTGATAACCTAAGCCTGCTTCAATAGCACGTAATTCGTCATCGTAATTGATCTTGTTCTTTGATTTGGTTGAAAGTTGTTTAAAGTGCCAGGCTACAAAATCAAAAAAACCACCGGTGCGAAAATCTTCTATCCTGCTTACCTGCAAGGCAATTAAACCTATTTGCGCATTAAGCGACAGATTTTTAAACAAAACACTGTCTAATGTTGTTTCGGTAAGGTTGCTGTAATATATTTTGTAAACGCGTTGTTTTGGTGCTTTAAAGTTAGAAACGAAGGTTGGTTTTATTTTTACAACTTTTCTTGATTTCCTGAATTTGATCCTGATCTCCTGGAATTCCATTTTTGGGAAAAATTTAAGGGCGTAAGAGAACTTATTCTTAAAATTTAAAGAAGAATCGGCGTTGGCAATAATGATCTTGTTGGCTGTATCTTTAAACTGAGGTAATACCGAATCGTTAACGATCTTGTAATAGATGTTTTGCGAAAAAGTGGGTTTGTTTAAAAATAGCGCCAGCAATAAAAAAATGGTGAAGTTTTTGTTCATACATCAAAAATATAAAAATAAATTTAATAGTGCCTGTTTGAATTTTATATTATAAATTTACCTGCGGGCCCTATGCTTTACATTATCCTCACTATACTTATCTCGGTTCTGCTTTTGATCATTTTTAAGGCATTTCAAAAATACGAGGTAAACTCATTGGTAGCCATTGTTATAAATTATATTACTGCAGGTATCACAGGTATTCTCTTTTTAGATAACGCAAGCAGCGTTAGCGATATTCGGCAGGCAGAGTGGCTTCATATTTGCCTTCCCCTGGGACTGTTATTTATTTCGGTGTTTTACCTTATTTCGCAAACGGCACAGCGTATAAGTATTTCGAGTGCCTCTGTGGCAAATAAAATGAGCGTGATCATGCCGGTGCTGTTTTCGATCTTTCTTTTACACCAGCAACCGTCGGTAGTTAAAGTGCTGGGTATGGTACTGGCTATGCTGGCATTATACCTGTCTACATTTTCAACCGAAAAAAGATCGGTTAACCGTAACCTGTTCTGGCTGCCGGTATTGGTATTTATTGGCAGCGGGCTAATCGATATTGCCATAAATTTCACAAACACATTTTACATCAGTACTAAGGATGAAAGCGCTCTTTTTACTATCAGTACTTTTTTATCTGCTTTTACAATGGGTTTGATCGTTCTTATCTTCCTGGTATTTGTAAAAAGGTCGCTTTCAGTTAAAGAAATTGTTAAGCCAAAAAATATCATAGGAGGTATAATACTTGGCATCCCTAATTATTTCAGCATCTTTTTTATTTTCAAATCTTTAGATGCGCGGATACTTCAAAGCTCGCAGTTGTTTCCTGTTCTAAATCTCTCAAATGTTGCGTTGGCAGCACTTTTAGGCTGGCTTATCTATAAAGAAAAACTTTCGTTTGTAAATATTTTAGGAATTGTACTTGCTATTGTTTCTATTTTAATGATCTCGTTATAATGCTTTTTTCTGATTCGTATTATACAGTAAAAGGCTCCCACGAAGTTCTTTTAAAGGAACGCGGCTCAAAATTTTTAGCCTTTATTTTTCCGGTTTACAGCGAAGCAGAGATAAAAGAACAATTACTTCAGCTAAAAAAGATACACCCAACAGCCAATCACCATTGTTATGCCTGGCGCCTGGGTGCAGATAAAGCGGCCTTTAGAGCTAATGACGACGGCGAACCCGCCAACACGGCCGGCAAACCAATTTTAGGCCAGATACAGGCAAAAGATCTTACCAATGTATTGATAGTTGTAGTGCGTTATTTTGGCGGCACGCTTTTGGGTGTTGGTGGCCTTATTAGTGCATATAGAACTGCTGCAGCGCAGGTAATTGCCGGTGCCGATGTTTTTGAAAAGTATATTTTATTTGAATATAAAATTGATTTTAACGAAGAAAGCATTAACTTGGTGATGCGAATTTTAAAAGAGAACGACGCAAAGATCTTAGCGCACACTTATGAAGAAAATAATTCGATCGTTTTTCAAATAAAAAAGCGAAATTCGGACAAACTGGAAAAAGATATTAAAGACCTTTATACGACAAAATTAAATTATTTAAAAACGCTCTAACAAACAGGATATGAAGAAAACCAATGTTACTTCAAAATACGAACTCTTAAAAGAAATGTGTCATATGCATGCGCCCAGTGGCAACGAAGCTGGCATGAAAATGTTTGTATTGAACTATATAAAAGAAAATTCGAAGAACTGGAAACATAAACCAAAGATAATTCACGGCCAGGGATTCCAGGATAATATTATTTTAATTTTTGGTAAGCCACGTACTGCTGTGTTTGCGCATATGGATAGCATAGGATTTACTGTGCGTTACGGCAAACAACTTGTAAAGATCGGCGGCCCGGTTACCAATAACGGTTTTAAATTAATAGGCTCGGATAGTAAGGGCATGCAGGAAGTAGAGTTGCAGGTAAAACAAGATAAGCATGGTATGCGCAGTCTTTCTTACAAAGGAAAAAGAGATTTTGAAACCGGAACGGAGCTTACTTTTAAACCCGAATGGCGCGAGGATAAAGATTATATACAATGCTGTTATATGGACAACCGGCTTGGGGTTTACAGCGCCCTGCAATTGGCCAGTACTTTAAAAGACGGAGCCATCGTATTCAGTACTTTTGAAGAGCATGGCGGCGGAAGCGTAAGTTATCTTCAAAAATACCTGGCAGATAAATATAAGATTTCGCAGGCATTGATTTCAGATATCTCGTGGATCTCGGATGGAGTAAGTTATGCTAAAGGCCCTGTTATAAGTATGCGCGATAGTCTTGTACCGCGCAGAAGCTACATTAACAGGATCATTTCCATTGCGCGTAAAAATAAATGCGCCTTTCAGTTAGAAGTGGAAGGAAGCGGTGGCAGCGATGCAAAAGAATTGCAAATGGCCGAATATCCCTGGGATTGGTGCTTTATTGGCGCTGCCGAAGAGAACGTTCACTCGCCCGATGAAAAAGTTCACAAAAAAGATGTGGAAGCAATGATCGCACTTTATAAAGTATTGATGAAAGAATTATAAGATTTAAAAATGATAATCTTTATTATCTTTTTTAAAATCATCGTCTTTAAAAGGTTTATTTATTATGATATCGGCGTAGTCGTACGATTCAAACAAACCAACGTCATCATACAAAGCTATCGAAATAGGAAGCATTAATTTTTCATCCAAAAACAAGATCGCTTTTTTGCAGTATAAATTAGGTACTTTTAAAACGGTTCCTTTTTTAATGTAGCCAAAATCATTTATCAGGCCATTCTTATCACGCAATAAAAAATCGTTTACACTTAACTTTGCCGCCAGGCCACTGGCTGTTTCTTTATCGCCAACCGTATAATCAATGTAAGAATAATTTTTGTTCTCATACTCCAGCAAATAGCTGTTATGCCCGTTCTTAACCGTTTTGCCCAGGTAAGTAAAATTTTCAATACCGTTTTTGTCTTTGCTTATGGTTAAAGCAATAGAAGTGCCAATAAACGTGTAACCTACTTCGTTAATAGAATAATGCTGGTTCTTGCGCATCATACTTCCTGTTGGATCAAGGCTAATGGTAATGTATGGAAATGTGTGCGGCTTTACCAATGCTTTACTGCCATATAGTTCGGGATTATAGAGGATCTCGATCTTTTTTTCGGGATTGATCAGGTATATTTTTCGCGGCGAAGTTTGTACTTTGTAAACAGATTGCGAGGTATTGAATTTTTTGTCCATACGTTCAAGTCCCGAAACTTTTACGCGCAGCGTTTTAATGTTCTTGATGGAATCGTACATCTGGTGCAGGATCTTTGCAGGCTTAAGATCTTTTGGATCCATAAAAGAAAGGCCCGCAAGCAACACAGGAAGTATCAATATAAAAATTTTGGTTCTCACAAATTAAGAACAATAAAAATAGATAATAGTTTTTAGTTATTTTTGAGGAGCGAAAAATAAATAATCATGTCAATAATAGGAATAATTCCGGCCCGTTTTGCGTCTACCCGTTTTCCCGGAAAACCTTTGGTAGAGATCAAAGGAAAATCAATGATACAAAGGGTTTACGAACAAGCTGTAAAAGCCAAACAACTAAATAGTGTAATTATTGCTACAGATGATGAGCGTATAAAAAAGCACTGCGAAAACTTTGGAGCAAAGGTGGTTATTACCAAAGCCGAACACCCAAGCGGTACCGACAGGTGTTTTGAAGCCTATAAGCTAAACGGACAAACATTTGATCACGTTTTAAATATACAGGGCGATGAGCCTTTTTTAGACCCTGAGCAAATAAATTCTTTAGCGGCAGCGTGTACAAATGCTGTAGAAATTGCTACACAAATGATAAAATGTATTGATAATGCGGTATTGTTTGATAAAGGCGAAGTAAAAATAATTTTAAATGCCAATAAAGAAGCGCTGTATTTTAGCCGTAACGTTATTCCTTTTATAAAAGGTAAAGACGAAAAAGACTGGCACAACCATTTTGATTATTACAGGCATGTGGGTATGTATGCTTACCGTGCAGATATTTTAGAAAAGATCACACAGTTAAAACCGTCGGCATTAGAAATGGCAGAATCGCTGGAGCAGTTACGTTGGCTGGAACATGGCTATAAAATAAAATGCGTGGAGACCGATTTTGACAGTCATTGCATAGATACGCCCGAAGACATTGAAAAAGTGATGCGCCTCATGAATATAAAATAAGTTTAATGGAAAGGCATCCTTCCTTAATTTCTATCAGTGATTTTACTTACGATCTGCCACAGGAGAAGATCGCAGAATTTCCTTTGGCAAACAGGGATGCATCCAAACTGCTTGTATATAAAGATCAAAACATCAGCGAAAGCATTTTTAAAAATTTAAACCAGTTTTTGGAAGAAGAAAGTGTTTTAATTTTTAATAACACACGCGTTGTTCAGGCACGGTTAAATTTTAAGAATACAAAAGAACAAAACATTGAAGTGTTTTGCCTTGAACCGTTGCAGGCCAGCCTGGATATTACACGGGCTATGCTTGGCAAGGAAAAAGTAATGTGGAAATGTTTGGTCGGCAATTTAAAAAAATGGCGTGACGGAGACCTTGAGTTAAAAACAAATTCTATTAGTTTAACTGTAAAATTAATTGAAAAACTGCAAGAATATGTGGTGGTTGAATTTAGCTGGGAACCAAAAGACCTGAGCTTTGCCGAAGTGCTTGAGAAAACAGGAGCCATGCCCATTCCACCTTATTTAAAACGCAAAAGCGAAGAGGCGGATGCAATACGTTATCAAACTATTTATGCACAAAAGAATGGCTCGGTAGCTGCGCCAACAGCGGGTTTGCATTTTACGCCGCAGGTTTCTGAAACATTAAAACAAAAAAATATCAGCTCTTTATACGTTACCCTGCATGTAGGTGCGGGTACCTTTAAGCCGGTAAAATCAAGCACCCTGGCCGGGCACGAAATGCACGGCGAATGGCTGGAAGTGAGCAGGCAAACCATAGAAGAACTGACAAAACACAATAATAAAAAAAAGATAGCCGTGGGCACTACATCTTTGCGTACGCTCGAATCGCTTTACTGGATGGGCTGCAAGGCTTTTTACGAACCCGAAATAAAAGCAGGTGAACTGGAGATCTCGCAATGGGAGCCTTATGCGTTCTCAAAAAAAGAAATAAGTGCAGAGGAGAGTTTAGGAGCTTTACTTAAATGGATGGATAAACATAAATTGCAGCAGCTTATCTGCAAAACAGGTATTTTGCTGGCCCCGCCATATCAATTAAAACTTGTTGATGGCATCATTACCAATTTTCATCAACCCCAAAGCACCTTGTTGTTATTGATAAGCTGTATTGTTGGAAACGCCTGGAAGGATATCTATCAATATGCTTTAACGCATGATTTCAGGTTTTTAAGTTATGGTGACAGCTCGTTGTTGATGAAATAGCTTTTCGCCACAGATTTCGCGGACCCACACAGATTTGTTTTTTAAAATTGTCCGCGATATCATTGCTATCTATGGCTTTATATTCAGATTTGCCCGAACCGGAAAAGGTTGGGTCGTTGGCGTAAATTTTAAGAAAATAAATATTAAGAAGTTCTTATTTTTTTTGATATTTTTGGTAAAACATTAATCACAAAAACATGAAAAAAATATACTTATCACTTTTAACCATATGTTTAGGTTTGGCGGCTCATGCGCAAACATTAACTCAGGCCAATCATGCACCTGTTGCCGGCGACACATACTCAATGACCACCTGTAATGGTACCATAAGCACTGCGGGCAACCAGGGAACCAATGTTATATACAATTTCACCTCGGTAAGCTTATCATCTACTGTTACCGGGTTTTCTGCTTCAACTGCAACTAATACAATATATTCGCCCGCCAACATTGATGTTGCAAATACAAATGGTGAAGAAGCTTTCTATTTGAGCAGTGCAACTGATCTTAAGTATTATGGTGGCAATATTATTATTGCCGGCGCGCCTGCTACAATAACTTATACATCACCAGCTATATATGCAAAATACCCAATGGGTTTTGGTACAGCCACAACAAGTGCAATTGGCGGAACCATGAGCGCTTTAAGTAATAATGGCACTTTTACAGGTACTGCATCGGTATTGGCAGATGGTACAGGAACCATTATGCTGCCGGGAAGAACATTTACAAATGTATTACGTGTGGTTACATCGCAAACAATTAATTTTATGGTGCCGGCATTTAACATTACCAATGGTGTTTTAAACCAGGTGGTTTATGATTTTTATGTTCCTTTAAGAAAATCACCTTTATTCACCATCACTACTTCTACAGCTTCGGCGCCGCCACTTACATCTACGCCTAGTTCGCAAACAGTAATTACTGTAGCAGATAATTATATGACAGTAGGCATTTCAGAAAATACAAAACAGGATATAACATTATCTGTTTTCCCAAATCCATCAAATACTACGGTAAATTTTGTAACAGAAAGTAAAGAAGCAAGATCTGTTAGCGTATATGATATTACAGGCAAGTTTATAGAGAAACAAGCTTTAACAGAAGGCAAATTGAAGTTAAATGTTTTGGATTATAGCTCTGGCCTTTATATCTATTCTGTAATTGGGAGTAATAACGAGGTTTTAAAGACCGGAAAAATTACTGTTAACCATTAAAAACCTAAGCTTTTTTTTAATATTTTTGATAAAACCTAAAACCTGATATACAATGAAAAAAATCTACTTATCAATTTTAACAGTACTTGCGGGTGCTTCGTTAAACGCACAAACATTAACAGATGCTAACCATTCGCCTGCTGCAGGGGATATGTTCTCAACATGGCAATGCGACTCACTATCGATTAGCCCTGGTGCTGCCGGTGCAAATGCTACCTGGAATTTTGCTTCGATCACTACTCATAGCAGTGTTGTAAATAACTTCACTGCAACGGCTAATTCAAACGCTTCTTATCCAATGCCGGGCGTGCAACTTGGGTCGGTAACTAATGATCTATCATACTATAAGGCAACATCTACAAGTTTAACGTATTGGGGTGGTAATATCTCTGTAGGTGCAGTGGCTGCATCCTTTGTATATACTGCTTCTGCGGTTAAAGCTTCTTACCCAATGAGTTTAAATACTACCAGCTCTTCAGTAACAGGTGGTAATGTTTCAATTCCTGCTTTAAATCAAACGGGTACGTTTACTGGTAATAGTACAACAATCGCTGACGGCTCTGGTACTTTGGTTTTACCTAGCGGTACTTACAGCAACGTACTTCGTGTGGTAAATACTCAAACTATCAGCTTTACTGTGCAATTAGGTAGCGGTTCTGTTACTCAAAAAAACTGGGAGTATTATGATGTAGCTACAAAAAATGCTTTATTCACCATTACCACCGCCACTGTGGTAGCACCTTTAGTCGGTACTTCAACACAAACACTTGTAAACCGTTTTAAACCGTTACTTACAGGTATTGCTGCAAATACAGCTAACGCATCTAACGTGTTGGTTTATCCAAATCCTGCAAATGCTTTTGTAACTATTGCTGCAGAAAATACAGATGCTAAAAACGTTTCTGTTTTTGATGTAACAGGTAAATTAGTTGCAAAACACAATTTAGTGGATGGTAAATTAACTTTAGATGTTTCAAACTACAATAATGGTATTTACATGTATAATGTAGTCGGTAACAATAACCAAACATTAAAATCGGGTAAAATCACTGTTAGCCATTAATAACAAGTACTTTTTTAGCCACAGATTTCACAGAAACACACAGATTTATTTCTTTCTGTGTAATCAGCGAAATCTGTGGCTTTTATTTTTATACAAATTAAATTATGAATATAGAAGAAAAAATAAACGGCGAAATAAAAACCGCCATGCTGGCAAAAGATTCAAAAAGGCTGGAGGCCTTACGCGCTATTAAATCGGTGGTTTTATTATTAAAAACCTCTCCCGAAGGTTTAACGGAAGAGAGTGCCACAAAAGCGATACAAAAAGAAGTAAAAAAGCGTAAAGAATCGGCTGATATCTACAATTCACAAAACCGTGCAGATCTTGCCCAGGTTGAAATGGACCAGGCAGCTGTTATGGAAGAATATTTGCCCAAACAAATGAGCGAGGACGAAATTAAGGCAGAGCTTACCAAAATTATTGCTTCTGTTGGTGCCACCGGCCCCGGCGACATGGGCAAGGTGATGGGCGCTGCCTCAAAAGCATTGGCGGGCAAAGCAGATAATAAAATAGTATCTGTTTTGTTAAAACAATTATTAGGATAAAATGAAATAGTCTGTCATATTGAGCGCAATCTAAAAAGAGCTTATACAAGACTAAGATTATTAAAAAGTCCGTTTCAATTTTATGAAACGGACTTTTTAATTTATTTAAATGAACAATATTATTGTTTTATTATTTTTTTAGTATCTATTAATTTACCATCAATAACAAGGCTATATGAATACATGCCACTACTTAGATCATTAGCAAATACGTTTAAAGTACCAGCACCTTTTGTAGTAATGTCTGTTATTTTTATCACTTTACCATCGTTGGTAGTAAATAAAATTTGAGCTTTTATAAAGCTATCAGGAATAAAATAAGTGATCACTGTACTCTCAGCAAACGGATTAGGTACATTTTGGTTTAATACCAACACGTTTTTATCGCTTAATGAAACAGCCTGAAGATTGTTTTTGTTTGTACTGTTTTCATTTGTTGAATTATTTGCTAAAGAATTAACCAACGCTTTTAATTCATCGATTTGTTGTTGTTGATTTTTTATTTGTTTAGCAAGTGAATCTTTTTTAGCGCTTTGATCTTCAATCATTTTTTGTTGTTCCTGAACGGCCTTTACCAACGGGACTACAAATTGACTATAGGATAAACTGTAATAATCATTATCGTTTTCAGGTTTATGAATTCCGTTAAAATCATATCCAACATCTTTTGCTGCTTTTTCAACTTCTTGTGCAATAAAGCCACTTTGCCTGATCTTAGTAGAGGGTTCGAAGTCCTGATTTAAATGTTTTTTACGTAGACTATCTGGCATATTTTTTGTCCAAAATTCTGTAAGTTTTTTTGTCTCAAAATTGTATACTACTGGGCGCAATTTTTTAATAAACTCCAATCCTTTAACATCATCTTCTTTTATATTGCTTTTAAACCTCACGTCAGAGGTGGTATAAGCAACAGGCCCTTCTACAACTGTAACGGCAGCATTTCCAAACCGAATCTTGTTACTGGCATTGACTATAGCAGCATTGCCAAGCGCGGTTGAATTATTTAAATTATTTGCATTTACATCTGCATAATAACCTAAACCTGTATTACAGGTGCCAGTTGTGATAGTATAAAGTGCTCTTGTACCATATCCGGAATTTCCGAAACCTGAGCTATTATTATATAATGCATCAGAGCCACTTCCAACATTCTCGACGCTTGTGCAATTCCATAAAGTTCTATACCCAACCGCAACATTTGAGCTTCCATTAACATTAGTGTGTAAGGCTTGGTAGCCATTTGCCACATTATTTATCCCAACATCATTTAAGCGCAATGATTCGTAACCAGTTGCAACATTAAAACTGCCTGTACTATTCGTATATAAAGCCTCTGCACCTAAAGCGGTATTGTAACTACCCGAACTATTACTATACATTGCAAATGCACCGCTAGCAACATTGTTTAATCCAACGGTATTTGTGTAAAGTGCTTTAAAACCATTAGCAGCATTGTCAAATCCTGAAACATTTGAAAACATTGCTAATGACCCATTAGCTGTATTATTATATCCTGTAGTGTTAGAATATAAAGATTGATAACCAAGGGCGACATTTAGATAACCGGTAGTATTAGTATATAAAGCAGAACTTCCTAATGCGACGTTGAATGTACCAGTAGTATTTGAAAATAACGCCTTAAAACCAATACCGGTATTGTCGGTACCTGAAGTATTAAACGCAAGAGCGTTGTTTCCTATACCAGTGTTATTTAACCCTGTCGAATTATAAGTAAGAGCATAATTTCCAACACCTGTATTTTGGTTTCCCGTAGTATTACTATACAGAGCATTATAACCATGGGCAACGTTGTCATGACCGGTGGTATTAGAGAAAAGAGCTGAGGCACCCATTGCAGAATTATAGGATCCTGTAGTGTTAGATCCTAGAGATCCTGATCCAAAACTGGAGTTCGATGCACCAGTTGTATTTGCGGATAATGAACCAGATCCAAATCCGGAGTTAGCGCTTCCAGTTGAAGTATTTGAAAGTGAACCATAGCCAAAAGCCGAATTTGCTGCTCCAGAAGTATTTGCGTTAAGTGCGTTAATGCCAAACCCTGAGTTTCCAAATCCAGATGTATTGTTTGCTAGAGTGCCAACACCAAATAAGGCATTCCCTGCACCTGTTCCGGGGACAGGTACATTATCTAATTTATATGAAGAATTTTGAGCTAAAAGCGAATAATTAAGGTGTAATAATATTACAAAAATTATTACATTTCTTTTAAAGATTTTTCTAAAAACAGAAAAAATCTGATTTGATTTTTCGTTTAAATTTTTCATGATTTCTTTATTTTAATTATTAGTAAATAAGAATGATCAGAACCATTTAGGGTAACTAGCCCCGTTTTAAGTTTTTGTTTTAAATTTTAATTGGCTTAATCAAAGTTCACTTTAATACCTGCATTCTACAATAGGTAATTATACCTGTTTTTTGGTAGGTAATTTTACCTATAAAAGAATAGGTAATTATACTCATGTAAATTTGTTAAAACCTTTGGAAGTCTTACAATTAAAGGGAAATGGAATTTGAGTAGTTATTTTTTTAGTAACTATTTAGACAAGAAAATAAAACTAAAAACGAATATTTTTCTTATTCAAAAGAAAATAGAATTGAAAAATAAAAATTGTTTATTTTTTTCGGGTAGTTTTCTACTGTTTTGAATTTATAACGTGCCATTTTTGGATCACATCCATTTTCAGATCTGGCGGAATATCGTTATTACAGCATTTTACAAGTACCTCCATATCTTTGTAGGCGTTCTCTACATCGCCTGTTTTATTATACGAAATGCAACGGTTCAAATAATAAACAGGATTAAAAGGTGCGCCATTAATAGCTTTTGTGAAATCAAAAATGGCTTCGTTATACATTTTAAGCGAGTAGTAAGAAGTGCCCCTGCTCACATAAATAGATATTTTATCCGGACGTAATTCTATTGATCTGTTATAATACGGAATGGATTTAGCATAATCACCTATTGAATATAAGTAATTTGCCATCTGATATTGAAAATAGTAATAATCCGGTGTGTCTTTTATAGCTTCCTTTAAAAAAGAAATTTTGTCTTTATATACATTCATTCTCGTATAGGTTCTTACCGAAAATAAAACCACAACTATAAGTGACGCATACAAAAAGTTTTTTGAATTTATATTGAATTTTACCTGTGATAAAAACAGTAAAATGCCTATTGCAGAAGCATAGGTTCTGTGCTCATAATGCTCTCCATTGCCTTTTGTGGCGCCATACCAAACAGGCAAAACAAGCAAAGCAAAAAAAATGACCAGGCCCAATGCTGCAATTTTTTTATTTTGAATGCCCGGTTTAAAATATAAAAGCAGCATCGTTATTAAAGCTAATATACCAGGAATTACAGAGGAGTTTTTAAGGGTAGGGAATACAGATTGTTTTATCGGGAAAAACACTTTGCCGGTAAAAATCAATAAACCTGCAACAAAGTTTTTTACAGTGGCAACAAGATCATAAGATGCTGCCGGCATAGTTACAAAATGCCGGCGCAATAAAAACCAGCCAATAGAAAGCAATATCCATGATCCGGCAAGATAGAGGTCTTTGTTTCTTATACCACGATAAGCAAAACAGGTAACAAGAAAAATAACTGGCAGCACAACAGCATTTTCTTTCGTTAAAAGGGCGCAGGTAAAAAATAACAAATGCAGAAAAAAAAATTTTTTCTTTTGATCGTGTAAATATTTTAAAAGATTAATAAGTGACGCTAATGTAAAAACACAAAGCATAACATCATTCCTGCCAGGCACCCAGGCTACGGCATGAAGCATAACAGGATGTACTGAAAAGATGAGTGAATAAATAAAAGCAGGCTTTTTATCAACTTTTGCCAGAAGTAAAAACCTGTAAACCAAAATAACTGAAAGCAGATGCCAGAGTAAATTGCTAAGATGGTAAATGTAAGGCGATAATTTTCCGATATGAAAATCTGAAATAATGGTCATTAAAAAAAATGGCCGGTAATATAAACCTAGCAATGGCATTGTATAAGCACCTTTAAAACTTTCTATACTTTCAAGAAAAGCGGCGTTATTTACGATCATCCACTGCTCATCCATGGGCGTAAAATCAAAAAAAATGCTTTTTAAGTATAAAAATAAGGGCGCTAAAACGAGAACCGTAAAAATGAACTTATTATTTTCAAAAACAGGTAACGACTTCGTTTTCATAACTGGAAGTAATAACCCAAATGTAATAATTTTTGTAATTGTATTTTTAAATTAGAGGCTTTTATAAGAAAAATACGGGAACGCCTCAAAATGCCATTAGGTAAGGATGTATAGTATTACTCCCGCGATATCAAAAAGTAAAACACTGCGCATAATCAGCCTACTGAAAAAATCATACCCGTCTTTTAACATAAACGATAAAAGAGTGAAGCCATATACAAAGATCAGGTAATTATTACAGCGAGCGAGCTCCACTAAAATGTTCCGGGTTTGGCCATGAAGTTTTTCGACGTAAGTCTTTTTTCCAAATACTGTGCGCGAAACAATAACGGTATCTTTTACCCTGAATTTGTCGGGTTCTGATTTTAAAAGATCGATCACATAGTTATTCTTAAGGTTGGTTGTTAAATAAATACTTTTATGATCGCGCGAATCTGTTCGGTTTCCAAAATGCGTTTCATCTACATTATATACGGTTACAATTTCTTGCCACGAAGAAATAATGATAAAATTAAAATGCACCATGTAAATGCTAAAAACAATTGCGGCCAGGCGTATATAAATGGAAGCTTTAAAGAACCTGCTGCGCCTGTATAAATAATTATACAGGTGCCTTGCACGTTCTTTTTGCTTCAATTTAAGGTCGGCAATTTCAATTAACCTTTGTTTTACATATGCGCTTCTTTCTTTTCTGGCCATAAAGCACTATGCTTTGTTTTGCAAAACAAATAATTGTATTTGTGTAATAACAGATAGCAGGTTGTAATTTGAATAAGCAACAAGGTCCTTATCAAGCATTCTTAAAAGCGTATTTTGAACAGGCACTCGCATTTTAGTATCGCTAATATGCGAATTATATTTGGCAATTTGATATTTCAGATCTACTACCAGGTCGTATCCAGGCTGGCACGGTGTAAATTCAACACCAATACCACCTTCCTGCAGGTAAATGTTCTTTGCTTCAAAATCTTCAGGCATCGCTTTTTCTCCAATGGCGTCTTCAATGATCATTGTTTTTATTTTGTTACAGGTAGCATCAATTTCGGAAGTTAGTTTTGCCAGTTCTTTATTTTTGGGAAGTGAATCTTTTTGATCGGTATGCATCCTTGAAATTAATTCTTCAATGGCCAGGTAGTTGTACATTTTAGAAGTATATACATGTTTGCTTGACCGGAGGCTGGTTAATGAGTAAAAGAAACCGCCCACCATAATTAATATGAGCGTAGTGGCAATGGTGTTTGTTTTTGTTTCCGGATTTTTTATACCATTAAAGAAGAAAAGCGGTATAAATACCAATACAAGTAATGCCAGCGTTAAAAGCCATAATGCTTGTGAACCCGGCCAATGCATTATCCTGAAAAGGCTTGAAATGCAAAAAAGGATCCCATTTAAAGTGCCAACCATTAGTATTACCTTGTTTTTCTTTTCGGTAGTTTGCTTTGTTTTAAACAGAAAGAACAGTGGTAAAAATACCAGGCTGCTGCAAAGCATGGCAAAAAGAATAAGCACGTTGGCGCCCGGCCAATACATGGTTTTAAAAACGGAACCAAAAATAAAACTTAGTGCAGCAATGGTTCCGCTTATGATCATTGTTTTTTTCATAACGTAATAATTTTTAAAGGTTAATAACAGGAGAGTTTCTTCTTCTATTTCCCATAATTCATCTTTATAAAATGTTTTAATGGTTTTTTTATAGAAGCGCTCGAAGTCTCCATTTTCTTCGAGACCTTGTTCAATGATACAACAAACGTGGTCCAGCAGGTCCTGCTGAAGGCTTTCCATTTCAACGCCACGTGCACTAATGTCGTTAATAATGTAATCTATCTGTTTATCACTGAGGCAATACATTTATGTGGTCTTTGGTTTTATATCCAATAAAAATTTCATGGTATTCATAAAATCTGCCAGCTCATTTACCTTCTCTTTTGTTTTTGTTTTGCCGCTTGGGCTCAGGCTATAATACTTACGCACGCGTTTGCCTATAAATTCTGTTTCAACATTCACCAGGCCATCGTCTTCAAGGCTATGCAGCGTTGGGTAAAGGGCGCCTTCTGTAATTTGGATCCTGTCGCCGGTTAACTCTTTTACTTTTTGGGTAATTTCGTAACCGTACATTTTTTTATTGTCGGCCAACAATTTTAAAACAATGGTTTTAAGTGTGCCTTTTATTAATTCTGAAGAATATAACATGATAGTATAATTATTACATAAGACAAAGATACATAATTTTATTATACATAATACTCTTATGTATTTAAACTGCTGATAAACAGGCAAATATTTTTATAAAATAAAAAGGCCGGATCTAATGACCCGGCCTTTTACACATATTTACAACACACAAGTAAACTAAAAATGCTAATAGTTATATTTAAATTTGATGGGTAACTGGTAATATACTTTTACGGGTTTGCCGCTTATGGTTGCAGGTTTTTTAAAATTTGGAATAATTCCAACCACTCTCAAGGCTTCTTCATCCAAACCATAACCCACATTATTTTGTAGCGTAAGCTTGCCAACTTTACCATTTTCATCTACCACAAATTTAACGTATACCGTTCCACTTTTTTCTTCGCGCATAGCTATGGCGGGGTATTTTAAATTTTTTGCAACAAACTGGTAAAGGGCTTTTAATCCGCCTTCAAATTCAGGCTGTGTATCTACCCCAAAAGTTTCTTCTATTTCACTGCCGCTGCCAGTTACAGATGATGTAACCGCAGTAGTTCCGGTACCGCCACCCGGTATGGTAGTCTCTACATTACTTGTTGTGCCTGTGTTGTTGGCAAGCGCTGTGTTATCAGGTTCTACCGAGTTGGTAAGTATGCTTGTAGAATCTATAATTGTCGTGGAGGTAGCATTTGTTTTTTTTCCTGCCTGCGTATTTGCAGGTTCCGTAATGGTTTTTGGTTTATTTTCTTTTATCCGTGTATCCACTTCTACAACATAAATGCTATCCCGGATAAATGGCGATACTTCTTCTTTGGGTGTTATATTTCTGTTGCTAAAATAAAAAGCCAATAACATAACAGATACAATCCCAAGAGCCATTATAGATAATGATTTAAGTACAGTGGTTCCATATTCTGAACGAATAACGTAAGCGCCATAACTTTTATTCCTGTTAGCAAAAATGATCTCATTCATATCTTGCTGGTTGTTTATTAAATAACTCATAATCTTGTTGTTTAAAGGTTAAATCACTGATTGCATTGCGCGCATTTATACAATTAAGATCCTGATGTAAAATTAAAACTAACGCAAAAAACTTAAAACATGCCGCTTAAATGTGGCAGTATTTGTTTTTTAAGTGGAATGAAACGGAATGGAATTGGTAACAGAGAAAGTTGATTTACTGCTTAAAAAGTACAATCTGACACATTTAACTTAACGGTTTTTTCAACCAGCTCGCCACCAAATAAAGGCGAAAAGCTAAGCATGATCTCAAACGTATTGGGCGACGCTCTAAATACTTTATTGGTAGAAAGATCGTACGCCAGGCCAACATTAAAATTTTGAGCTAACCTGAATTGTACAATTGCCGACGCAAAATTTTTACCTCTTACACTGGCACCAAGAGCAAATCGTTTATTGTAATAATTCATAAAATTAATTTCTAATGATGGTAACGAAAGTGCTGAGCTATGCAGATTAGCTGCAATTACGATATTATCAAAATCATTCACTTTAAATTTTCGCCCGGCGCTAAAAATATATTGCGGTATCAATTTAGATGGCGAGCCTATCTGCCCCCCTATACCCGATTGTTTAAATAAAGAAACCTGTTGCAAACAAAGATCCATAAAAAATTTCTTATTGGTAAGCCTTATACCCGGCACAAGATCGGGGTAGGCCCATACCGAACTGCTACTGTTTGCAACAGCGGGGTCATTCCTGTCTAAATTATTTTTAGTAAGCTTAAATTGTTTTACGCCTGCAAATAAACCAAACGACATGATCGTTTTTTTGGTAACCAGCAAATGAAAAGTATAGGATAACCAGATATCACTATGCACAAAATTTCCGGCATTATCCTGGTCAACATATGCGCCCACATTATGCCAGTGTGTATAACCGCGCTTAGGCACAAAATTATAATTAAAAGATACAAATGCCGATTTGGGGTTGTTCGCAAAACCAAACCACTGTGTTCTTGCGCCAAAAATAAGTTCATAGGGCGCATTTATAGATGTGCCGGATGCCGCAGGGTTGTAACCTATTTTATTGAAAATAAATTGCGTGTATTGCGGAAACTGTTGCGCATTAAGTTCAAATATAATATGAGAAAAAAAGAAATATAAAATTAACTTTCTCATCGTAAAATAGTAATATCTCCTTTAAGCACTTTGTTCTTATTGCCCGAATCGTAATAAAAAACATAATAATAGGTCTGGTCTGGCACATTTACGCCATTCCAGGTACCATCCCAGGGCGTATAATGTTCTTTTTGTGAATGCACCTGCTGGCCCCATTTATTAAAAATAAATAATTCAAAATGCGGATATTTCTCAATATTATAAATTTGAAGATGATCGTTGTAATTATCACCATTGGGCGTAAAATGATTAGATACTACCACCGGGCACTCTATCTTTTCAATTTTAAAATTAATGGTTGTATCTTTTTTAGTGATAATTACAGTATCGGGTTTTGCTTTAATAACAACGTGCACCGAATAATTCCCTTCATCAAGACTGTTGATCGAAAAAACATCGTTTTTGCCATTGCTCCAGGTTATGGTTAGCATATCAGTTGTTTGAAGAGAGTCTATTTGCAGGCCGGCGGCACCTTTAGAACATTCTTCGTCAATTTTTGTAAATGTAAACTGATAATGCGTTTGCCCGAACAAACCATTTACAAAAAAAAATAAAAATACAGAGGTTAATTTTTTATAAAAAGACAAAATATACATGTGAAATTATAATTTAAAGATATTAAAAAAACAGCAGTTTTTTATTTTAATTGTATATTTACACATAAGCTATGGAAAAAATTATTGAACAGGTTAGTAAAGAAGCATTGTTGAGTGAATTGACCAGAGAGCGTTATGTTCGGAAGACCAACAATGGTAATAATGAGATCTATATTATTACACATCACAATTCGCCAAACGTTATGCGCGAAATTGGAAGGTTGCGCGAAGTTACTTTTCGCCATGCCGGCGGGGGCACAGGCAAATCTATTGATATTGATGAGTTTGATACCAGCTCGCACCCATACCAGCAATTATTGGTTTGGAACCCCGAAGATAAAGAGATAGTGGGGGCTTACCGTTTTATTTTATGTAAAGATGCCGAATTTATTAATGGTAAAGTGCACCTGGCAACTACCGAACTATTTAATTTCAGCGAACAGTTTTATAAAGAATATTTACCTTATACTATCGAATTGGGACGCTCTTTTATTCAGCCTTTATATCAGCCAAGCGAGCAGTTCAGAAAAGGGCTGTTTAGCTTAGATAACCTTTGGGATGGGCTTGGGGCTTTGGTTATAGACAATCCTTCGCAAAAATTCTTTTATGGTAAAGTTACCATGTATACTGATTTTAATGTAAAGGCCAGGGATTATATCCTTGCCTTTATGCTGCACTATTTTCCCGATCCCGAAAAATTAGTAACGCCTATTCACGGTATTACCAACCAAACCGATGTATCGGATTTTATAAACGAATTAAAACAAATGGACTATAAGGCCGGCCACGCGCATTTAAATAAATTGGTGCGTGCTTTAGGAGAAAATATTCCGCCACTGGTAAATGCTTACATGAACTTAAGCAGCACCATGAAAAGCTTTGGTACAGCTATTAACCCTACTTTTGGTGGTGTAGAAGAAACCGGCATTCTTGTTCGTATTGCAGACGTTTACCAAAGTAAAAAAGAAAGGCATTTTCATTCTTATTTGGTAGAGAAGGGGATCTTAAAATAAATGATCGTAAAAAAAGCAATATTTAAACAAAGCGCTTCCAGTATTTTTGGATGCCCTAAACCTACTTTGCCCGAATTT
The DNA here is from genome assembly GCA_044226875.1 of Bacteroidia bacterium. Taxonomy (GTDB): domain Bacteria; phylum Bacteroidota; class Bacteroidia; order B-17B0; family Aurantibacillaceae; genus Aurantibacillus. The sequence goes on along the minus strand of JBGAGD010000001.1, from coordinate 379,422 downwards.
GCATTTATCGGAAGAAGTAATGTTGGCAAATCATCGCTTATAAATATGCTTTGCGATAATAATAAACTTGCAAAAACCTCGGCTACACCGGGTAAAACGCAGTTAATAAATCACTTTATCATTAATGATAACTGGTATATTGTTGATTTACCGGGCTACGGGTTTGCAAAAACAAGTAAAAGCATCCGCGATAAAATAGAAACTATCATTTACGATTATTGTAAGAAGCGTGAAAGCCTGGTGTGTCTTTTTATATTGCTTGATAGCCGACTGCCATTGCAGCAGATAGATAAAGAGTTTATGCTGTGGTGCGGTAAAAATCAGATCCCTTTCAGTATCATTTACACCAAAGCAGATAAGAACTCAAAAGCAGAACTCACAAAAAATATAAAGAACATTGAAAAAGAACTCCTTAAATTTTTGACCGAAGTTCCAAATAGTTTCATCTCTTCGTCAGAAAAAAAAGCAGGTAAAGAAGAGATCCTGGATTTTATCCATCATCACATGCAGGAAACCAGGGTAATTACACCCGGTACCGACGAAGAAGAATAATTTTTACTATCTTTATTAATAAGCAATCGCTTATTTTAAACATGAATTGCAGAACCTTTTGCATACTACTTTTTTTTGTTGCCAAACACATGTTTTCGCAATCGCCTGTAGATTCTCTAAAACTGCTTCTAAAACAAGCTAAAGAAGATACAACCCGGTTAAAACTCTATTCGCAGTTAAGCGATGTGTGCGAAGAAAAAGATATTCCATTATATTCAGCCCCCGCTATAAAATTAGCCGAAGGTATTTTAAAGAATGCTTCCTCAGAACCGCTTCAGTTAATCAATATAGAAACTGATTTAAAAAGCGTAAAACTTTCGCCGCAGGTAAAAAAAACAGTTTTTAAATATTATGGTCGTATTTTAAACAGCCAGGGTGTTTTTGAAATAAGCCAGGGAAATAACCAACAAGGCATTGCCGCATTCGAAAAAGCATTTAAGATCCAAAGCGCAAACCAGGATACGGTGTTAATGGCGTCTACTCTTAATAATATCGGCGGAAATTTATTTTATTTAGGCAATATGCAAAAAGCCGCTGAAGCTTTTAATAACAGCCTGGCATTAAGCATGCATCTGAAAAATAAAGAAGGCATATCTGAAGCCTACAACGGGTTAAGTATGATAACCCGCAGCCAGGGCAATATGGTAAAGGCCATTGATTATATTTTTAAAAGTTTAAAGATAAGCGAAGAGTTAAAAGATGAAAGAGCAATGGCGCGCTTATACAACAATTTAAGTGTTTATTATTTAGATCTTGAAGATTTCCAAAAATCAGAAGAATCGGCAAAAAAAAGCCTGGAGCTGGGAAAAAAGATCGGTAACGATGTTATCATTTCAAACGCCTATAACAGTGTTGCCTACGGGTATAAGGTTCGTAACGATATTGATAAGGCCCTGGAATATCTTAATTTAAGTTTGGAAATATGTATAAAATCCGGAGATAAAAATCAATTGGTAACGGCTTATAATAATATTGGCGTATTACAAAAAGACAAAAAAAATTATCCCGAAGCAATAAACTATTATCAAAAGTCGTTGCAGCTGGCCACTCAGATTCAATCCATTGATGGGCAGGCCAACGCCAATTATAAATTAAGCGAAATTTGTTTATTGCAGAACAATACCGCAAAGGCCCTGCCTTTTGCATTAAAAGCCTTTCAATTAAGTAACCAGCTTGGTACCCCCAGCGATATCAGAAATGCAGCCGCGCTTTTAAGGAAGATATACGAGAACACCGGCCGTTATAAAGAAGCGCTTCAAATGACCAATTTGTATTACACCATGCGGGATAGTATTTTAAATAACGATATTAAACAGGAAGCTTTAAAAAAACAATTTCAGTTTGATTATGACAAACGATCGCTGGCCGATAGTATAAAGAACGTGGAACAAAAAAAGATAATATCCACACAGCTTGCTTTGCAAAATATCGAACTCAAACAGCAAAAGATCATTCGCATTGTTTTAATAGCCGGTATCTTAATAATAATCGTTTTTTTAGGTTTTGTTTATAACCGACTTCGCATAACATCGCGCCAGAAAAAAATCATTCAAAAACAAAAAGAGGTCACACAGCTTCAAAAAAATGAACTGGAATCAAAGAATAAAAATATTATTGAAAGTATGGAAGCCGCCCGCGAGATCCAATACATTATTTTTCCCTCTGAGAATGAACTGCAAACCATTTTCAAAGATTACTTTATGCTGTTTAAACCGTTTGATAACCTGAGCGGCGATTTTTTATGGTTAAAACCCTTTAACAACAAAATAATAGTGGTTCTTGGAGATTGTACCGGGCATGGGATCCCGGCTTCTTTACTTACATTGTTTGCCAACGAATTCTTAAATAAAATAATTCTGGAAAAAAAAGTTATTTCAGCCGCCAGAATTTTGGAAGAAGTAAATACCGAGATCTACAATTACCTTCAACGTAAACAAAAAGAAAAAAGAACGTTGAATGAAGGTATGGATATTGGAATTTGTATCATTGATAAAAATCAGGATCGCTTAACTTATGCCGGCGCAAATATCGACTTATATACAGTAGATGCCAATGCAGAAATGAAAATAGCCGAAAGCTATAAAGTAGAGTTAGGTAAACATCTTGCCCTTAACGATATTAAAGAGCAGAGCTTTGTTCTAAGCAGCGCAAAAGGATTTTACCTTACTTCCGATGGGTTAAAAGATCAGTTAAAATACAAAACAAATAAAAATAAATTCGGCTTTAAAGGCTTCGAAAACTTTATAAATGCTAATTATAATTTACCCTTTAACCAGCAAAAAATAAATATAGAAGAACTTTATTCCCAATCAACCAATGCCGAAAAGCAGGTAGATGATATACTTGTTTTTGGATTTAAAATTTAATTATGAAAAGTGAGTGGACTATTTTGCAGGAAAAATTAACAGAACGTTTTGGTTCAACAATGGATTACGATGCTATTTTATTTACAATTGGTTTGCAGGAATTAAGCAAGCCATTTAAAAAATATAAGAAGGATGAGAAGCTGGAAGTAATGCACGTTGCTATTTGCGCGTTGTTAGAACCTTATGGATTTTATGAATTCGAGGGACGCGATAAAGATGGTTGGCCACATTGGAAACTAAAAGAAAAATTGCCAAATCTGGATGCCAAACAACAAAACAAATTAATAATCGACGCGATCATTGATTACTTTAAAAAAGATGGGTTTTTGTAAAAAACGGCTCAAAAAACAAATTTTTTACCTCCCCCAACGCCTTATGGCAAGTTAACTTTTTGAGCAATAATTTTGTCTTTTTTCTCAAAAAAGCCGTTTTTTATAATTTCGACATTACATTTCTAAAATTGTTAATAACCTGTTAACGAAAACTAACGATATTAACAGGCCTTGATTTTTGCGACCGCCCCTAAAAATCCCGTCAAATCTACATTTTTTTAAAAAAATTAAGCATAACTGGCTAACTATCAGCTTTATTAACATTGTTTAAAACGCCTATTTTTTCAACAATAGTGGTAAAAAGGGGTGTAAAGTGGTAAAAAGTGGAAGTTTTATACTTATTTTTGCTACAATCTTATAAATCAAAGCAATGGCCAGCATGATAGGGGAATATGACTGTAAAGTGGACGCTAAAGGGCGCTTCATGTTTCCTGTCGACCTTAGGAAACAGCTGGACGCATTGTTCGAGAACGGATTCGTGATCAACCGCAATTTGCACCAAAAATGTTTGGTTTTGTATCCGTTAAAAGAATGGGAAAAATTAAATAGAAAGTTAAGCAAACTTAATCGTTTGATTAAGGCCAACGATGTATTCGTAAGAAAATTTACCGGTGGCGCAACCAATGTTGAAGCAGATAATACCGGCCGTTTATTGTTGCCAAAATCGTTAACCGATTACGCAGAAATAAAATCTGATCTCAAAGTTTTAGGAAGTAATAATGTGATTGAGTTGTGGGATAAAAAATTATACGAAGACTTCCTGAACCAGGAAATAAATATTGAAAAATTAGCAGAAGATGTGTTGGGGGGAATAAACTTTAATGATGTGGATGATGAGTAGCAATGCTTACCACAACCCCGTTCTTTTACAAGCTTGTATTGATAATTTAAACATTAAACCCAATGGCGTTTATGTTGATCTTACTTTTGGTGGTGGTGGACATTCTTCGCACATCTTAAAACACCTGGGTGATAAAGGAAAACTTTTTGCTTTTGACCAGGATGAAGATGCTCAAAAGAATGCTTTAAAAGATCCCCGCTTTACTTTGATACCGCATAACTTCAGGCATCTTAAAAATTACCTGCGTTTATATGGCATCAATAAAGTAGATGGCATTCTCGGAGACCTCGGCGTTTCTTCTCACCAGTTTGATGAGGCATCACGCGGTTTCTCCATTCGTTTCGATTCAGAGTTGGATATGCGAATGAACCAGCAAAATGTTTTAACTGCAAAAAAAATTGTGAACGAATATTCTGACAAACAACTCATCCACATTTTTAAAACCTACGCAGAAATTCATAATGCGGCGCGTTTGGCATTTGTTATTTGCGCCGCAAGGGCAGAAAAAGAAATTGTAACAACCAACGATCTTAAAGAAGCCATTGCCTCCTGCACACCAAAGTTTGAAGAGCATAAATACCTCGCAAAAGTATTTCAGGCTTTACGGATAGAAGTGAACCAGGAAATGGAAGCGCTTAAAGAATGCTTAACGCAATGTGTTGAGGTGCTTGAAACAGGCGGAAGGCTGGTGGTAATTTCTTACCACAGTCTTGAAGACAGAATGGTGAAGAACATAATACGCTCGGGAAATGTAGAAGGAGTAGAAGAGAAAGATGTAATTTTTGGAACTGGTAAAAAGGTCTTCAAAAATTTAACATCAAAACCGATTTTACCAACTGAAGAAGAAATTAAAAATAACACAAGGGCACGCAGTGCAAAATTAAGAGTAGCAATTAAACTATAATTCCAGGTTCCTGGTTTCTAGTTCCTGGTTTAAAGCCGTAACAAGAAACTTGAAACTTGAAACAAGAAACTAAAAAGATAAAGTGGCAAACAAGTTCAGGGAAAAACCCATAACAAAAACAGAAGTAGAAGAACAAGAAATTGTTGTTGATGAGATAACGACCCCTTCACCGTCCGATAAACCTTCAAAGCCACGCAAAAAAGGAGTTCTTGCAAAAGGCCTGTCGGCCGTATTTAGCGGCACTTTTTTAACCAACGATAAAACTCTAAAACACCTGCCTTTTATTATTTTTTTAGCATTCCTTGCTATTCTTTATATAGCCAACGGTTACTATGCAGATGATAAAATTCGCGAAGTAAATAAGATCTCAAATCAATTAAAAGAGTTGAGGTCAGAATATATTTCAACAAAGAGCGATCTGATGTTTGCAAGCAAACAAAGCGAAGTGGCAAAGGCAGCAGATAAATTAGGATTAAAAGAACCGGTTGTTCCTCCAACCAAAATAAGAGTAGATAGTACCCAATTATATAAAACAGAAAAGTAGTTTGAACGAAAAGAAAAATATTCTTTCCCGCACCTATTTGATATACATTTTTATGTGTGTATTTGCCCTGGGTATTTTATACCGGATCTGTATTATCCAATTTGCGCAAGGCGACGTATGGCGCAGTAAAGCAGAAGCATTTACTACCAAGCTCGATTCTGTTGAAGCTGTTCGTGGAAATATTTTCGATGCTAACGGTGCGCTATTGGCAACTTCGTTGCCATACTACGAAATTGCTGTAGATATAAACGCACCAAGCATTACCGATAAGATCTTTAAAGCCAACCGCGATTCTCTGGCCTTACAGTTAAGCAATTTATTTGGCGATAAGAGTGAAAGAGAGTATTTAAAGATATTAAACAAAGCGCGTTCGGCCAACGACCGTTATGTTTTATTGCAACGCAATGTTTCTTATAAAGATCTTCAGTATTTAAAAACATTTCCAATTTTCAGAAAAGGAAGAAAAGGCGGCCTGGTAACATTGCAAACCAATCGTCGCGAACGCCCTTTTCAAATGCTTGCTGCCAGAACCATTGGTATGGCAAGGGCCGGTATAAAACCTGTTGGTCTTGAAGGCGCTTTTGATAGCACATTGAGTGGTGTTAGCGGAAAACGTTTGATGCAACAGATTGCCGGCGGTGTTTGGCGTCCGATAAATGACGAGAACGAGGTTGAACCAAAAGATGGTAATGATCTCTATACAACTATTGATATAAATATCCAGGATGTGGCGCAGCAAGCTTTGATCAGGTCATTGATAAAAAATGGCGCGTCACATGGCTGTGCTATTTTAATGGAGGTAAAGACAGGAGCCGTAAAAGCCATAGTTAATTTAACCAAGAGCCAAAACGATACAAATTCATATAACGAAAGTTTTAATTACGCTATTGGTTATCCAACCGAGCCGGGCTCTACGTTTAAGCTGGCATCGATGCTTGCGGTTATTGATGAATACAATATCAGTCTTGACGAAAAAGTGGCCGTTGGAAATGGAGAGTGTATGTATTTTGATAAAAAAGTAAAAGATTCGCATGCTCCCGAATCACCAACACTAACAGTTCAGCGTATTTTTGAAACTTCATCAAACGTTGGCGTAAGCAAGATCATCACAAAATATTACGCTAAAAATCCGCAGCAATTTGCCAATAAACTTAACTCATTTCATTTAAATGAAAAATTAGGCCTATCAATTCCCGGCGAAGGCAAAGGGGTTATTCCGCAAACCAGAACCCGCGCATGGTCTGGCGTTACACTTCCACAATTAAGTTATGGTTACGAAAGTTTAATTACGCCAATGCAAACCTTAACACTTTATAATGCTGTAGCTAACGACGGTAAAATGGTAAAACCACATTTTGTAAAAGAAATAAAACGTAATGGTATTGTTGTAAAAACTTTTGGCACAGAAATTCTTGACGAACAAATTGTAAAAAAAGAAACAATTACCAAAGCAAAAAAATTATTGGAAGGCGTTGTACAAAATGGTTCTGGAAAAACATTGAACATTACAGCTTTTAAAGTTGGCGGCAAAACAGGTACAGCACAGATCGCAAAAACAGGAAGCCAGAGAAGGGGCGGTTCTGCTTATGGCGATGTGGGCGATCGTAACTACCAGGCATCTTTTGTGGGTTATTTCCCTGCAGAAAATCCTCAGTATTCATGTATCGTTGTTATCAATTCGCCAAGCAATGGTGTGTATTATGCGGCTGCAGTTGCTGGCCCGGTGTTTAAAGAGATCGCCGAAAAAGTGTATTCAGGAAGCCTGGATTTTATTCAGCCGATCAATACTAAAAAAGACCTTATTACAAAAGTGCCTACTGTAATTACAACAAAAGGTAACGAAATAAATGCTATTACAAAAAATTTCTCTCTTCCTGCAACAACAGTTGAAGGCGAAAAATTTGTGAATCGCAATACAAAAGATTCAACCAAAATTATTCTGGCAGAGAATAATATTGAGAGCCAGTTAAAAAAAGGCATAATGCCAAACCTGCGTGGATTGTCGGCTAAAGACGCATTATTTCTATTAGAGAATAACGGAATGCACGTTCAGATCATGGGGTTTGGAAGTGTGCAGAAACAAAGTATTGAAGCGGGACAAAAATTTAATAAAGGCAACAAGATCGTACTAACATTAATATGAAGTTACTAAGCGATATAATATATAAAGTAAGGCTGGAAGAAATTACAGGCTCTACACATATGGCAATTTCTTCGGTAACTTTTGATTCGAGAACCGTTAAAAAAGATTCTTTGTTTGTAGCAACAAAAGGAACTGCTGTAGATGGCCATGTGTATATTGACAAAGCAATAGAAAGCGGCGCAATAGCCATAGTTTGCGAAGAAATGCCCAAAACCAGGAACGAAGCGGTTACTTATGTTAAAGTAAAAGATTCTTCTTATGCTTTAGGAATTATTGCCTGCAATTTTTTTGATAACCCTTCAGAGAAATTAAAACTTGTTGGTATTACCGGTACAAATGGCAAAACCACAACCGTTACTTTATTATTTAATTTATTTAAATCACTGGGATACTCTGTTGGTCTGTTATCTACAGTTGAAAATAAAATAAACAACGCGGTTATTCCCGCAACTCATACTACGCCCGATGCTTTAACGCTTAATGAGCTTTTAACAAATATGCTTGCACAAGGCTGTGAGTACGTTTTTATGGAAGTAAGTTCTCATGCGGTAGCCCAAAACCGTATTGCCGGTTTAAATTTTACCGGCGCCATATTCAGTAACATTACGCACGATCATTTGGATTATCACAAAACATTTGATGAATATATTAAAGCAAAAAAAGGTTTTTTTGATCAATTGCCAAATAGCGCTTTTGCACTGGTAAACCGCGACGACCGTAATGGAACCGTAATGCTGCAAAACACAAAAGCACAAAAATATACTTACGGCTTGCAGAACATTGCAGATTTTAAATGCAGGATCCTTGAAAATCAACTCAACGGCTTATTACTGAATATTGATGGTACCGAGGTGTGGGTAAAACTTATCGGAACCTTTAACGCATACAACGTGTTGGCTGTGTATGCTGCAGCTATTCTGTTAAAACAAAATAAAACAAATGTTTTAACGGCGTTAAGCAACCTTAATTCTGTTGAAGGCCGTTTTCAATATGTAAAATCACCAAAAGGCATAATAGGTATTGTTGATTACGCACATACGCCTGACGCACTGAAAAATGTTTTAGAAACTATAAAGGATATAAGAACAGGTGCCGAACAGGTCATTACGTTAGTAGGTTGTGGTGGCGATCGCGATGCTGCAAAGCGCCCCGTAATGGCGGCCATTGCCTGTGAGTACAGCAATAAGGTAATTCTTACTTCAGATAATCCGCGCAGCGAAGATCCTGAAACTATTCTTGACCAGATGCAAAAGGGAATTAACCCGGTGGATGCAAAAAAGACATTAAGGATCACTGATAGAAAAGAAGCAATAAGAACTGCATTAAGTTTAAGCAATCCGGGAGATATTATTTTGGTTGCCGGCAAAGGCCACGAAAAATACCAGGAGATAAAAGGGGTAAAACACAAGTTCGATGATTTTGAAATTCTAAAAGAAACAATTAAAGCACTGGAAGTATAATATGTTATATTACTTATTTCAATATTTAGACAGAGCATTTGACTTTCCGGGGGCGGGAGTGTTTCAGTACATTTCATTCCGCGCGGCCTTGGCTTTAATTACTTCGCTTGTCATTTCTTTGATCTTCGGTAAGCGTATCATCGAATACATTCGCAAAAAACAAATTGGTGAAACTATTCGCGAATTAGGATTGGAAGGACAAACAAAAAAAGCGGGAACACCAACAATGGGCGGGCTTATAATTATTGCTGCCATTCTTATACCAACATTTTTATTTGCAAAAATTTTAAATGTATATATCGTGTTAATGATCATCTCTACAATTTGGTTGGGAGGTATTGGTTTTTTAGATGATTACATCAAAGTATTCAAAAAAAATAAAGAAGGCTTAAAGGGAAAATTCAAGATCATTGGCCAGGTAGGTATTGGTTTGATTGTGGGTTGTGTTTTTTATTTTCACCCTGATGTAGTGATCAAAGAACGTTTAACGCATAACGAGCAACAGGCCTGGGCCGCTTCAAACCCCAATGCAGAAAACGATCTGAAAATGCCTAAATACGAATCTGTGCCCGTAAAAAATTTAAAAACAACTATCCCCTTCTTAAAAAATAATGAGTTGGATTATGGAAAATTTATATCGTGGGCCTGTGATGATTGTATAAAATACGGTTGGTTGATTTTTATACCAATGGTAATTATTGTGGTTACGGCAGTTTCAAATGGCGCTAATATTACCGATGGTATTGATGGCCTTGCTGCCGGTACCAGTGCTATTATTGGCGTGGTGCTGGGTATACTCGCTTACGTTTCAGGTAACACCATTTTTGCAGATTATCTAAACATCATGTATATCCCTAACTCCGGTGAGCTGGTGGTATTTATGGCAGCCTTTATTGGCGCCTGTATTGGCTTTTTATGGTACAACTCTTTCCCTGCTCAGGTATTTATGGGCGATACCGGAAGTCTTGCCATTGGTGGTATTATTGCAGTGTATGCTATTGCCATCCGCAAAGAGTTATTGATCCCTATTTTATGCGGAGTGTTCCTGGTAGAAAATATTTCAGTGATCCTGCAGGTATATTATTTCAAATATCAAAAAAAGAAAAGAGGATTAGAGTATGCACAAACACACCGTTTATTTAAAATGGCGCCGTTGCACCATCACTATCAAAAAGTTGGTTTTCACGAATCAAAGATAGTTATGCGCTTTTTTATTATCGGTATTATGCTGGCAGTACTAACATTTGTGACCTTGAAGTTAAGATAGTGGGAAAAAGAATAGTGATACTTGGAAGCGGTGAGAGCGGAGTGGGAAGTGCAGTGCTCGCAAAACAAAAAGGGTTTGATGTTTTTGTAAGCGATAAATCGTTGATAAAAGAAAAATATAAAGAACAACTAATAGAAGAAAAAATTTTGTTTGAAGAAGGAATACATACCGAAGAAAAAATTTTGAATGCCGACGAGGTGATCAAAAGTCCGGGTATTCCTGATAAAGTAGAATTGGTTCAAAAATTAAAGGCAAAAAATATACCGGTGATCTCGGAAATTGAATTTGCAGGAAGGTATACGAAAGCGAAAAAAATATGCATTACAGGATCAAACGGTAAAACAACAACAACCATGTTAACCTACCACATACTAAAAAAAGCGGGCTATAATGTTGGTCTTGGTGGTAACGTGGGCAAAAGTTTTGCTATGCAGGTAGCACGCGAAAATTTTGACTATTACGTGTTGGAGCTAAGCAGCTTTCAATTAGATGGTATGTTTGATTTTACCGCTGATATTGCTGTGCTTTTAAATATTACACCCGATCATTTAGACAGATACGATTATAAATTTGAAAATTATGTAGCATCAAAATTCAGAATTACCCAAAACCAAAGTAGCAATAATGCTTTTATTTATTGTGCCGATGATCTAACCATTCAGGAGTACATGAAAAGGCATGAAATAGCAGCCGAGCACGTTCCCTTTAGCATCAAACAACCAATTGATGGCCCGGGCGCATTTTTAACCGAAAACCAAATAACCCTTAATTATAAACCAAACCAAGAACCCTTAATTATGACAATTGAACAACTAGCACTTCAGGGTAAACACAACGTTTACAACAGCATGGCCGCTTCACTCGCCACTCGCATTGTTGATGTGAGAAAAGAGATCATCAGAGAGTCGTTACAAGACTTTCAAAATGTTGAACACCGTTTGGAATTTATTGCCACTATCAACGGCATCGAATTTATTAACGATTCAAAAGCAACCAACGTTAACTCTACCTGGTACGCACTCGAAAGTATGCAGAAACCTGTAGTTTGGATCTGCGGCGGCCAAGACAAAGGAAACGACTACAACGAATTATTTGATCTTGTAAAAGAAAAAGTAAAAGCCATTGTATGTTTAGGTAAGGACAACAAAAAAATTATTGCTGCATTTAAAGATGCGGTAGAATTAATTGTTGAAACCGATAATGCAAACGATGCTGTTGCCGCTTCTTATAAGATCGGCAAAAAAGGCGATGTGGTTTTACTTTCTCCGGCTTGCGCAAGTTTTGACCTGTTTCAAAACTACGAAGACAGGGGAATGCAATTTAAACGTGCGGTAAAAGGTTTGTAAAAAAGCATTTCAGATCTTTGATTCTGATCTAAGGCTTCGTTCAACAAATCTTTTATCAAGCTTCCGCTGAATAAATGATCTTCATTTGTTATTGATCCATGCGCTTTAAAAATTCAGAATTTATGAGATGAAATCCATATAAATTAAATATTATGAAACTGTTTAACTATTTAAAAGGCGATAAGGTTATTTGGGCAATTATGTTCTTATTGTCATTGCTTTCAGTATTGGTAGTTTACAGTGCTATTGTTACACTTGCTCATAAATTTAAGCAAGGTAATACCGAATACTATTTAATTAAACATTTTGTAATTATTGCACTGGGGTTTGGTATCGCATACCTCTTCCATAAAATTAAATACACCATATTTTCAAAGGTAGCACAGATAGGATTTATTTTATCTGTTCCGCTTTTAGTGTATACTTTATTAAAGGGTGTTAGCGCCGGCGAAGCTTCGCGTTGGTTAGAAGTGCCGGGTATTGGTTTAACCTTTCAATCTTCTGATATAGCAAAATTAATGTTGATCATTTACGTGGCCAGGGTTCTTGCATTAAGGGGCAAAGAGCTTCAGGATTTCAGATCAATATTTAAACACTTATTAATTCCAATTGGGTTGATCTGCGCATTGATCTTGCCGGCAAACTTTTCTACAGCGGCATTATTGTTCTTTAATTGTTTGGTTTTAATGTTCATTGGTGGTATCAATATCAAGATCATTTTAAAGATCCTTGGTATTTGCGTATTGGTTGGTGCTATGTTCTTTTCATGGATCTGGTTTGCACCCGAGTCTATCCCCGGCGGCCGCGGTCCAACCTGGAGAACAAGGATAGAGAGTTTTAGCAGTGGCGATACGAAAAGTAATTACCAGAGCGAGCAGGCCAAAATTGCTATTGCTACCGGTGGTGTAATTGGTAAGGGCCCGGGTAACAGCACGCAGCGCGCGTTTTTACCACAGGCATCTTCCGATTTTATTTACGCCATCATTATTGAAGAGTATGGTTTGCTATCTGGTTTTGTGTTACTATTTCTTTATATGATATTATTATACAGAGGTATTAAAATTTTACGCGATAATGATAAACCTTTTGGTTCTTTTGTAGCGGTTGGACTTTCATTCAGCCTGGTATTCCAGGCGCTGGTAAATATGGCGGTAGCGGTAAATTTATTTCCTGTAACCGGGCAGCCTTTACCACTTATAAGTATGGGTGGAACTTCTATTTGGTTTACAATGATCGCCATTGGTATTATTTTAAGCGTAAGCCGCAGTGTAGAAGATAAAACCGAAGAAAAACTTGAAACAACTTAAAATTATATTGAGTGGAGGTGGTACCGGCGGACATATATTTCCCGCGGTGGCCATTGCGAACGAAATAAAAAAAATAGTCCCTTCTGCCGAGATCTTATTTGTTGGCGCGCTTGGCAAAATGGAAATGGAAAAGGTTCCTGCCGCGGGTTATAAGATTATTGGTGTGCCTATTGCCGGGCTTCAGAGAAAATTTACACTCTCAAATCTTAAACTTCCTTTTTTAATTCTTAAAAGCTTATTAAGAACAAGAAAGATCATTAAAGATTTTCAACCCAATGTAGTGGTTGGTACCGGCGGTTATGCCAGTGGCCCCTTATTGCGGGCGGCAACCAGTAAAGGTATCCCCGCATTGATACAAGAGCAAAATTCTTATGCAGGCATAACAAATAAAATTCTTTCAAAAAAAGTAAACAAGATCTGTGTGGCCTATGAAGGCATGGAAAAATTTTTTCCGAAAGAGAAAATAATGCTTACAGGAAATCCGGTGCGCCAGGATATTTCAAACATCCATGAAAAAAGAGCCGAAGCCTTTACCTTTTTTAAATTAGATCCCAACAAAAAAACGATTTTGGTAGTTGGCGGAAGTCTTGGCGCCAAGGCTATTAATGAAGCTATGGGCACAGGCCTGCAAAAATTTGCGGATAACGATATACAGGTAGTTTGGCAAACCGGAAAAATCTATTTTGAAACCGCTAAGCAACAATCCAAAGCTTTTGAATCAAAGAATATAACTGCTACCGATTTTATCTCGCGTATGGATCTGGCTTATGCTTTTGCTGATGTTGTTATTTCAAGAGCCGGAGCCGGAGCAATTTCGGAATTGTGTATCGTGCAAAAACCCTGCATTTTAGTTCCACTACCAACCGCTGCAGAAGATCACCAAACAAAAAATGCCATGTCGTTGGTAAATAAAAACGCAGCTATTTTAATAAAAGATACAGAAGCAAAAGATACATTGGTTGATAAAGCTATTGAATTGACAAATAATACAGCTAAACAACAAACATTAAAAACAAATATGAAACAATTGGCTTTTTTAAACTCGGCAAATGTTATTGCAAAAGAGGTTTTAAAGTTGGCGCAATATAAAATTTAAACCACATAGGTACATAGAATAATTTTTTCTTAGTGTGCTTCGTGCTTTCTTAGTGCGCTTTGTGGTTAAAAGATAAACATAGATGAACATACTCAACTATAAGCTCTATTATTTTCTAGGCATTGGCGGCATTGGTATGAGCGCCCTGGCCCGGTTCTTTAATCATTATAAAAAAGAAGTGCTTGGTTATGATAAAACCGCCACTAACCTTACCGATCAATTGCAGGATGAAGGAATTCCATGCCATTTTGATGATAATGTTACGGCCCTGGAATCTATTTTATCTCAATATAAAAAAGAGGAAGTACTTGTGGTTTATACACCTGCTGTTCCAAAAGAGCACGGCGAGTACCAATTCTTATTAAGAAATAATTATACCATTTTAAAACGATCGGTTGTTTTGGGCGAGCTCACCAAACAATTTAAAACCATTGCCATTGCCGGAACGCACGGTAAAACAACCACAACAACCCTGGTAACGCACCTGTTAAAAAGCGGTGGAATCAATTGTTTTTCGTTTATGGGTGGTATTTCTAAAAATTATAACACCAATTTGTTGTTGGGCGATGTTAACGACAAAAATGCCTATGTAGTTGTTGAGGCGGATGAATACGATCGTTCTTTTTTAACATTGCACCCGCAAATAGCCGTTATTACAAGCGTTGATGCCGATCACCTGGATATATACGGCGATGCCGGTCACGTAAAAGAAGGCTATACCTTGTTTGCAAAACAGGTAAAACCCGATGGCACCCTCATTGTTAAAAAAAATGTTGATAACGATTTGAAGCTGAGTAATAAACGCCTTATCTACTCATTAAATTTAGATACTGAATATTGTGCCGAATCCATTGTTATGGAGAACGCGCAATTTTCGTACAACATTAAAAGCCCGGTTGAGGCTATAAGTGGCGTAACGCTTGGTTTACCGGGCTTGCACAATATAGAGAATTCAATTGCCGCAGTGGCAATTGCACAACAAGTTGGGATAAAAGGTGATGTAATAAAAAGTGCTTTACGTTCTTTTAGCGGAGTTAAACGCCGGTTTGATTATAGGGTAAAAACCGAAAAAGTGGTCTACATTGATGATTATGCTCATCATCCGGAAGAATTAAAGGCTACCATCGGTTCTGTAAAAAAATTATACCCTTCAAAAAAGATAACCGGTATTTTTCAACCACATTTGTTTAGCCGCACCCGCGATTTTGCAGATGAATTTGCTGCAAGCCTGGACCTGTTAGACGAATGCATCTTGTTAGACATTTACCCGGCACGCGAAAAACCAATTGAAGGCGTTACCTCTGAATGGTTGTTAAGCAAGATGAAGCTGAAAGATAAAAAACTAATGACCAAACAACAGGTGTTGGACAGAATGAAAGAAGAAACACCGGAGGTTTTGGTTACAATGGGCGCAGGAGATATTGATTCGCTGATAGAGCCGCTTGAAAAAATATTAAAATAGATTTTGAAAAAACTAAACTATAAAAAAATCTTAGTTACCGTTCTTTGGATTATTGCCATTGCAGGCCTGGCCAGTTCATGGGCTTTTGTTTCTAAAAGCGAAAAGAACATTGTTGCCAAAACCTTGAGTATTAGCATTCACAACAATGACGAGAATTTGTTTTTAAGCGAAAAGGATATTAAACAGTTTTTTATTGACCGTAAAGATTCTTTACTTCTTAATCAATATAAAAATATTAATATTCCCGAACTGGAAAAAAGTTTGAACTCACATCCTGCTATCGAAAATGCAGAAGTGGCTGCTAATATCAACGGCGAAATTAAAATTGATATTATACAGCGTACACCTGTTTTAAGAATTATCAATCGGGATGGAGAAAGTTTTTATATTGATTCGCAAACAAAACTAATGCCGTTGAACGATAATTATTCTGCACGTGTGATCGTAGCCAGCGGATTTATTTTTGAACCCTACGCCAGGCGTTATCAATATTCGATAGACCAGGTAAAGAAAAATAAATTGTACAGCGAAGTAAGCATGCTCGATGATATTTATGATGTCGCAAACTGCATCAATAAAGATTCTGTTCTTTCAAATTTAATTCACCAGATCTATGTGAACGAAGACAAAGAAATAGAGCTCTTCCCTGCAATTGGCAGTCAAAAAATTATTTTTGGAAACGCAACAGATGTGGCAGAAAAATTTAATAAACTAAAATTATTTTATACTGAAGGCATGAATAAAGCCGACAGTTGGACGAAATATTTAAACATAAATTTAAAATATAAAAACTTAGTAGTTTGTACTAAAAAATAAAACTTATGGAAAAAACAACAAATCAGGGCAACCCTAATTTAGCTTCCGAACTGGTAGTTGGGGTAGATATTGGAACAACTAAAATTGCTGCTATTGTTGGCCGTAAAAATGAATTTGGTAAAATTGAAATTTTAGGCGTTGGCAAATCAGAATCGCTTGGTGTAAACCGTGGCGTTGTAGTTAATATAGAACAAACCGTTGGTTCTATTAAAGCCGCAGTTTCAATGGCTGCAGATAAAGCCAATGTTGATATTGGTGAGGTAATTGTGGGTATTGCGGGCCAGCACATCAAAAGTATGCAGCACCGCGGTATGATCATTCGCCAGAGTTTGGAAGATGAGATCAGCCAAAAAGATATTGATAACTTAATTGATAACATGCACCGTTTGGTAATGAGCCCGGGCGAAGAGATCATTCATGTTATTCCGCAAGAATATATTATCGATAACGAGTCGGGAATTAAAAATCCAATTGGCCATTCAGGCATACGTTTAGAAGGGAATTTTCATATTATTACAGGGCAGATCTCTGCCGTAAAAAATATCTTTAAATGTGTTACACGCGCCGGATTAGAAACTGTTGACCTTCACCTGGAGCCTTTGGCCAGTGCTGATGCTGTGTTAAGCGATGAAGAAAAAGAAGCAGGCGTTGTTTTAGTGGATATTGGTGGTGGTACAACTGATGTAGCTATTTTTTACGATGGCATTATCCGTCATACTGCTGTAATTCCTTTTGGTGGAAATATTATTACAGAAGATATTAAAGAAGGCTGCGGTATCATAAAAGCACAGGCCGAACAATTAAAAATGCGTTTTGGTTCTGCTTTATCGCAAGAGAACCAGGAGAACGAAATTATTTCTATCCCGGGTTTACGCGGCCGCCCCCACAAAGAGATATCTGTGAAATTTTTAGCACAGATCATCCAGGCGCGCATGGAAGAGATCTTAGAATTTGTGTTATTCGAAATTAAAAGTTCGGGCTTTGAACGTAAACTGGCAGCAGGTATTGTGGTAACCGGTGGTGGTGCTTTATTAAAACACTTACCGCAATTGGTAATGTTAACTACCGGTATGGATTGCCGTATTGGTACACCAAACGAGCATTTGGCAGGAAATGACGATGAATTAAAAAATCCATTGTATGCAACCGGTGTTGGTTTGGTAATGAAAGGTATCGAAAAATACGAACGCGATTCTAAACGTGGCGTTAACAGCGTGAAAGTGGAAACTGAAATTACCAAAGAAGAAATTAAAAAGAAAGACGAGAAAAAAATTGCTGGTCACTCTAAGAAAAAAATCGGAAGTTACTTTACCGATCTTATTGGAAGAACCAGGGATTGGATGAGTGATGACATAGAATAAAAAATTGACTTAAGATAAATGATAAAAGATGAATAACAGATCTTTAATCATAAGTCTTTTATCATTGATCAAAAAGATAAATTAATAACTAAAAACAAATAAAATGATGCAATTTGAATTACCACAAGAAGATAGCTCGATCATTAAAGTGATCGGAGTTGGCGGCGGCGGAAGCAATGCTGTAAACCATATGTTCCGCTTAGGAATAAAAGGGGTGGATTTCATCATCTGTAATACAGACAAACAGGCTTTGGATAAAAGTCCGGTTCCTTTTAAAATTCAATTAGGCGAAATGTCTACCAAAGGTTTGGGCGCGGGCTCTATTCCTGATGTTGGTCGCGATGCTGCTTTAGAATCTATCGAAGAGATCAAAAAATATTTAGGCGCTAATACGCAAATGGTATTTATCACTGCCGGTTTGGGCGGTGGTACCGGTACCGGCGCTGCTCCTGTAATTGCAAGCGTTGCGCGCGAGTTAGGTATACTAACGGTTGGCATTGTGACAATCCCTTTTACCTTTGAAGGAAAAAAACGTCGCCAGCAAGCCGAAGCGGGTTTAGAAGAAATGAAAAAGTACGTAGATACTTTATTGGTAATTGGTAACGATAAATTACGCGAGATCTATGGTAACTTAAAAATGAGCGAGGCCTTTGAACATGCTGATGATGTATTAACAGGCGCTGCAAAAAGTATAGCCGAAATTATTAGTTTACACATGCATATTAACGTTGACTTTAACGATGTGAAAACGGTAATGAAAGACAGCGGTGTTGCTATTATGGGTTCTGCTATTGCAAGTGGCGAGAAGCGCGCCATTAAAGCAGTAGAGCAGGCATTAAATTCACCGTTACTAAATGATAATGATATCAGCGGCGCACGCCATGTTTTATTAAATATCATGAGTGGAACTGATGATATTGATATGGATGAGTTTGGTGAGATCACCGATTATATCCAGGAAGCCGCCGGTGGAACTGCTGAGTTAATTACCGGTTACGGCACCGATGCCTCGTTAGGAGATAACGTAAGTGTAACTATTATTGCCACCGGCTTTAAATCAAAACAAACTACCGGCTTTGAGCCAATGAGCTTTAAAGATCGTAAAGTAGTTAATTTAGAAGAGAAAGTTGAAACGCCGGTTACTGAAGTAAAACAAATTACTATCATTGACGAGATCCAAAAAGCAGAGCCTTTTGTATTTATAAAAGAAGAAACAGAAACTCAAAAAGAAGTGAATATTATCAGTTCTACAGAAGAAACTTCGAACGAAAACGATTTCACGATCACTTCGCATATTGAAGAAACAAAAACTGTTGTAAGTGAAACAACTTCTACTATCACTGAGTTTACATTTAACGACGTAAACTCAGAAGAAACAAATACAATTTCTGATAAAACGGAGGAAACATCATTTGAAGAAGAAACAGTTTCTCGCGAAGAACAAATTAAATTAGCGCAGGAACGTATCCGCAAGTTAAAAGAGATCACTTTAAAGATGAAAAGCCCGGAAGGTCTGGCGGCGTTGGAAAAACAAACCGCCTTTGAACGTAAGAACATAAGCCTTGAAAACAAAACGCCAAGTACAGAATCAAACGTTTCGCGTTTTACTTTAAGCGAAGGTGATGATAAAAAGATCGAGATTCGTCCGAACAATTCTTTTTTACACGATAATGTAGATTAATTTTTTTAGGGAAAAATTAATTAAATAAATGCGGTTCGGGAACGGGCCGCATTTTTTATTTTGTTGCGTAAGGGATGTGAAAGGTTTAGCTCTTTTGTCCCGAAGGGCAAAAAGCCGTAGCGAAGCGAAGCCTGCAACAGCCCGTCCCGCAGGGTACGCCCAAATAATTTACTTCGAAAAATTAATCTGTAAAGTAACTTCTTTATAAGCATCCAAAGCCTTAATGTCTTTAATAATAGAAGCCTGCCACTCGCGTTGCTTGTCGCCATTCATAGAACCGTCGGTCTCGTCATCGTATTGATCCTGGTATTGATCCATAGCTTTGTCGTTTGCGTCATATAAACTTTGGATTTTCTCTTCAAGATCAGTAAGAGAAGAAAATTTAGTTTCAGAAAGTGTTTTACGCAATTTTCGCGCATACAATTCTACAATATCAAAGTGTTTTTGTTCGTGTGCCAAAACCTGGTCATTTATCCAGCTGCTTTTTTTCCACGAGTCTTTACAAAAAAATACGGCTTCAATTTTTACCGTAGCGTTTTTTGAATCTTTTTTGTAAACATGTTTTAATATATCGTAACTGGTTGATGCTGCTGCAAACCTGCGCTCCGGCTTGCCTTTAAAATCATCCCAGGTTAAAGGGGTTTCCTTCCAGTTAATGGTATCGTTCCCTCTTTGCGCGAAGAAAGAGAAATAGGACAAAAAAGAAAGTACAAATAATGCAGACCTCATAATTGTTATAACAAGGTAATTAAAAAAAGCACGACTTTAAACGTTATAACATTTTTTAGAGAAATTCTAAGATGATTAGCCGCAGATTTGTTTATTAAGTATGTTCGTCATTCCGGGCTTGACCCGGAATCTCAGTACTCGAGTGCTGAGATGCTGAATCAAGTTAGCATGACAAAAAAAATAAATCTGTGAAATCTGTGGCTTAAAAAGTTCGTGGTTATATCACAATATTCACGATCTTCTTCGGTACAATAATAATTTTTTTCGGTGTTTTACCTTCTAAATATTTTTGCACCTCTTCGCGACCCATTACTTCTTTTTCAATTTCAGCAACGGTTAACGTAGCCGGCAATTCAATGTTCAAACGCATTTTGCCGTTAAACGAAATTGGATAAGTGAATGCATCATCCACCAAATAAGATTCATTGGCTTCAGGAAATTTTTCAAAAGCAATACTTTCTTTATGGCCAAGTTGGCTCCAAAGCTCTTCGGTAATGTGCGGTGCATAAGGCGAAATTAAAACCAACAGTGGTTCTAAGATCTGGCGCTTGTTGCATTTTGCTTCCTGTAATTCATTTACGCAGATCATAAAATTACTTACAGAGGTATTGAAAGAAAAACGCTCAATATCCTCAGTGATTTTTTTAATGGTTTTGTGTAACGATTTTAATTCCGCTTTGGTCGGAGCATCTTCGCTTACAGCAATTTTATCATTTTGCACAAACAGGCGCCAAAGCTTTTTTAAGAAACC
The DNA here is from genome assembly GCA_044226875.1 of Bacteroidia bacterium. GTDB lineage: Bacteria > Bacteroidota > Bacteroidia > B-17B0 > Aurantibacillaceae > Aurantibacillus. Next base: position 358,464 of record JBGAGD010000001.1, on the reverse strand, counting down.
TGATACACCGGTAATACCATTGGTATTCCATGGTTTGCTTTGCTCTAACGGACCCAAGAACATTTCGTAAAGACGTAAAGTATCAGCGCCAAATTTTTCGCCAATATCATCAGGAGAAACAACATTGTATTTAGACTTGGACATTTTTTCTATCTCAACACCACATAGATAATTGCCACTAGTTGGAGTTATAAATCTTGCGAATTTTAATTCATCACGCCATACTTTAAATTTATCTTTATCTAAAATATCGTTAGTTACTATATTTACGTCAACATGGAGTTTAGTAAATTCATAATTTTCAATTGAAGTAATATTAATTTTAAATTCAGAATTTAGCAAATCAATTAATAAATTGTGACGATTAAGAGGATCCGATTCAAATAATTGATCAACGATATCTTTGGAAAAGAAAATATGCTCAGTTTTCAAATTTATTTCTTTATTTGAATAACCAATTTCACTTTTCAACCTATAAACAAAATTACTTCTTCCCTGTATCATTCCCTGGTTGATCAGTTTTTGCGCAGGCTCATCAATATTAATATAACCAATATCTTTTAAGAATTTTGTCCAGAAGCGTACGTACAATAAGTGGCCGGTGGCATGCTCGCTACCACCAATATACAGGTCAACATTCTTCCAATAATCCATTAATTTTTTTGATGCAAATTCAGAACCGTTATGCGCGTCCATATAACGCAAAAAATACCAGCTGCTACCAGCCCAACCCGGCATGGTGCTTAGTTCGTATTCGTATTTGCCATCTTTTTTCCAGGAAGAAGAAGCGCGTGCCAATGGCGGCTCACCGGTTTCGGTTGGTAAATATTTATCAATTTCAGGTAAAACCAATGGCAATTCATTTTCGCTTAACGCATAAGGAATATCATTTTTATAGTAAATAGGAATTGGTTCGCCCCAATAACGTTGCCTTCCAAACACCGCGTCGCGCAGGCGGAAATTTATTTTTTTCTTTCCTAAATTTTTGGTTTCAATTTCTTCAATGGCTTTTTTAATGGCGGCTTTTACTTCCAGTCCGTTTAAAAAGTCAGAGTTAACCACTGTTCCTTCTTTTTCGCCCCAGGCCTCCTTATTAAAATCATGTTCTTTATTTGGCGTAATTACCTGTGGCAACGGTAAACCAAAATGTTTTGCAAATTTATGATCACGCTCATCATGGGCAGGCACAGCCATTACAGCCCCCGTACCATAACCTGCCAATACATAATCGCCCACCCAAATTGGAATCTGTTTCCCTGTAAACGGATGCTCTACATACGAACCGGTAAATACGCCCGAAATTTTTGTTACGTCCGCTTGTCTTTCTCTTTCGCTTCGGTTCTTCGAAACATAAACATATTCTTCTACCAACGCTAATTGATCAGCTGTTGTTAATTTACTTACCAACTCATGCTCCGGCGCTAACGTTACAAAAGCTACACCAAATACAGTATCCGGACGTGTAGTAAAAACTTCTATTACATCTGTATTAATTTCAGGGTGACTTTTTGTTTTATGAATTTTGAATTTTAATGAGGTTCCTTCGCTTCTGCCTATCCAGTAACGTTGCGACTCTTTTAAGCTCTCGGTCCAGTCGATGGTATCAAGACCGTCCAGCAAACGCTGAGCGTAAGCGGTAATACGCATGCTCCATTGTTTCATTAATTTGCGTTCAACCGGGTGGCCACCGCGTTCGCTCACACCATCTTTCACTTCGTCATTTGCCAAAACGGTTCCCAGTGCCGGGCACCAATTCACGTATGCTTCTCCTAAGTATGCAATTCGGTAATGCATCAACGCGTCCGACTTTTCTTTTTCGGAGAACGCTTTCCAGTCTGCCGCAGTAAATTGTTTGGTATCTTCATCACAAACAGCATTTACTTTTGTATTTCCGTTTGTTTCAAATTCTTTTATGAGTGTAGAAATATTTTCAGCTTTATCTGAATTTTTATTGTACCACGAATTAAATATTTGAATGAAGATCCATTGTGTCCACTTATAATAATCGGGGTCTGATGTTCTAACTTCCCGGTCCCAATCAAAGCTAAAACCGATCTTATCCATTTGCTGGCGGTAGCGATTTATGTTTTGTTCTGTAGTTATCTTTGGGTGTTGCCCCGTTTGTATAGCATATTGCTCTGCCGGTAAACCAAAACTATCATAGCCCATTGGGTGCAATACGTTAAATCCTTTATGACGCTTATAACGCGTCATAATATCAGAAGCAATATATCCTAAAGGGTGCCCTACGTGCAGGCCGGCGCCAGATGGATACGGAAACATATCCAGCACATAATATTTTGGTTTGGCAGAAGTATCTTCCGCTTTAAAAGTTTTATGATAGGCCCAGTATTTTTGCCACTTTTTTTCTATCTCGGTAAAATTGTATTCCATCGTATCTTGCAGGACTTGGTATTTAAATAAATAGCTAACAAAGATACCATTTTAAGGGTTTTTAGCAATAGTATAACATTGGCAAATTGATTTTTGTTTAATTTTATATAATATGCAGGAAGTAATTACAAAGGAAAAAAAGGCTGTATCGTTTCGCCAGGAAGAGATAGTGGCCGATTATATTCAAAAACTGGATAACTACGTTGCCGCACTAAAGCAGGGAACGGAAGACCGCGTTTTGGAAATAGCCGAATTTGCCGGGATGATGCACATTCATCCGGTACATTTAAGCAATACGGTAAAAGAAGTTACCGGTCGCTCCAGCTGCTCGCTGTTTGAAGAACGCCTGGTAAAAGTATCTAAAGAAATGCTTTTGGAAACAACTGCGCCAATAAAACAAATTGCCATACAGTTAACGTATGATCCTTCTAACTTTACTAAATTCTTTAAGCATTTTGTGGGGATGACGCCAAAACAATTTCGCCAGCAGAATTTTGGTAAAATCTGAAGCTGTCACCATTTATTCTGTATCTATCACCATTTTTTTAATCAATAAGGATCTAATTTTGTTTCACAAAAACAAATACTATGGAAAATACAAAAAAAATTGCCCTTGTTACCGGCGGTAGCCGTGGTTTGGGTAGAGATATGGCCGTAAGCCTGGCAAAAAAAGGGCACAACGTTATTTTTACCTATGCCGGAAACAAAACAGAGGCCGATAATACTATTAAACTGGTAGAAGCTGCTGGCGGAAAATGCGCTGCGGTGCAGCTTGAATTAAAGGACCTCTCGGGCCTGGATAAATTTATTGCAGCAGTAGGAGCCTTGTTGAAAGAAAAATTCAATGCCTCTAAATTTGATTTCCTGATCAATAATGCCGGCATGGGAGGCAGCATTCCGTTTACAACAGCAACAGAAAAAGATTTTGATGAATTTTTAAATGTACATTTTAAAGGCGTTTATTTTTTAACGCAAAAAAGTTTGCCCATTTTAAATGATGGAGGAAGGATCATCAACCTTTCTACAGGCACAACGCGTTTTGCAAACCCCGGTTATTCTATTTACGCATCTATGAAGGGAGGAATAGAGGTATTTACGAAATACCTGGCAAAAGAATTAGGAGGAAGGGGAATTACTGCGAATGTGGTAGCGCCCGGACCTGTAGAAACTGATTTTAATAATGCTACTATCAGGAACAATCCTCAACTGAAAACTGTTTTGAGTGGCTTATCGCCGTTGGGCAGAGTAGGGCAGGCAGATGATATAGGCGGTGTTGTTGCTTTTTTGTGCTCTGAAGATGCTAAATGGATCAACGGCCAGCGCATTGAAGTGAGTGGTGGGATCAACGTATAAATTTTTTTGAATAGAGTGTCGCTCTTTGGAGAGGTTGCCCGAAGGGCAGGAGAGGAAAAAGCTTTCCCTTTTAATTTTTAAATATAAGCTAATTCCTCCTCCGTCGCTCCGCGACACCTCCTCAAGAGGAGGATAAACTATGTGTCTATGTGGTTAGTTGTCTTGAGAAGTAAGCTTAAACTTCAATCCCAACAACACAAACGTCATCTACTTGCTCAAGGGTTCCTTTCCAATTATCAAAACTGTTTTTTAAAAGATCTTTAAGTTGAAGAAGGGTAAGGGAATTGTTTGCAGCTAATATTTCCTGCAACTGTTTGTATTTGAATTTTTTTCCTTTAGGGCCACCAAACTGGTCTGCATATCCATCTGAGAATAAATACAATTTGTCTTTTTTATTTAAAGTAAGTGTGTGTGTTGTAAAAGGCTTTGGTTGATCTGTTTTACCAATTGGTTGTTTATTTGCTTTTAGCTCGTGCATTTGCCGGTTGCTAAAATACCATAGCGGGTTATTGGCTCCAGCCCATTGAATGGTTACATTCCCTCCCCCATTATTTTTGTCGATAGAGATAATAGAAATATCCATGCCATCTTTTACATCGCTTTCGCTTCTTTCAAATGTTTCTATTACCAATTCGCGCACTTTATCTAAAATTTTTCCCGGCTCGGTAATGTTCAATTCTTTAACGCTACGGTTCAGAGCATTGCTGCAAACCACCGAAACCATTGCGCCCGGCACACCGTGGCCTGTACAATCTGCAACAGCAAATAAGATCTTGTTTGCCGTTACTTCCATCCAAAAAAAATCGCCGGCCACAATATCTTTTGGTTGATAGTAGATAAATGAAGTGGGAAGAAATTGAGTTATAAAATTATCCGGTGGCAAAATAGCCTGCTGTATTCTTTTAGCGTAACTTATACTATCCAATATCTCTTTTTGTTTTTCTTCTACAAGCTCCTTTTGTGATTCTACTTCTTTCTTCTGATTTTCGATCAATTCGTTTTTAAAAACAAGTTCCTGGTTTGTTCTGTGTTTTTGCCTGTTGCTTCTATATACGAACACTGCAAATAGAAGGAGTAAGGCGGTGAGCGCGGTGCCCGCGTATATAATAATACGATTCTTTTTAAGCGTTTCTTCTTGTGTAGCTTTATCGGCAGTAAGCAATTTTATTTCGGTTTCTTTTTTCTCTGTCTCGTATTTTTCTTTAAGGCCATTTACCTGGCTCGAATTTTCAGCATTATAGATAGTGTCCTTTATTTGCGACAATATTTTGTGATACTTGTAAGCGTTTTTCCAGTCGCCTTTTTTTTCATAAATGCCTGCAAGTTGATTGTAACAGTGTGTAGCTTCGTAGGTGTATTTATCTTTTCCGAACAAAGGGATCACATCTTCCAGTAATTTGATAGCTGCGTCTTCTTTTCCTGTATTTTTGTATACAAAGGCAAGATCCATGCTCCACACGGCAATAGAGGATGGTTTTGCTTGTTGTTCTTTTTCAATTTCAAGACAGCGTTTAATTAATGGTTCTGCACTTACAAAGTCTTTTTTTTCGCAATAGGCAAGGCCCAGGTTGCCATATACTTTTGGATCTTCAAAATTGTTCTTCTTCATTACCTCAAAAGCCCGCTTTTCATATAATAGCGCACTGTCTGCTATGTGCAGATCAATATAGGAGAGCCCGATATTCATCAGAACGACCATTTCGTAAGTGGCGTTTCTGTTTACAAAAAATAAATAAGAGCTTTTAAAATAATTTATCGCCTCTTTATTTTTTTTGAGTTTTCTTAATACTATTCCAATGTTTGCCTCCGTTCTGGCGGTCGCCATCTTATCGCTTATTTTCTTTGAACAGGCAAGTGATACCATATAAAAATTTATGGCTTCAGGATAATTTCCTTTTTCATCCATTAAAATGCCTTTTGTTTTATTGGCAAAGGCCAATCCCCTGTAAAATTTTAATTTTTCTGCCAGGGGAATAACTTCGTTGCAGTATTTTTCTGCCTGCTTTGGATCTGTGTATTTAATGGTAAAAGCCAGCTCGTTCAAACATTTGATACGGTTGGTATCGTACCCCAGTGTTTTGAGTTTTAACGTTAAACTATCTGCAAGCTTGCTGTTAAATTGTGCGTAGGTAAAACTAAAGCGTAGAACGCATACCAGCACAATAATTATTGTTTTCAATTTCAATCTTTTTTAAGTGTTACAGAATTTTAAAGTCATCGGCATCGTTACCAACCGGAAATGCTTTTCTGAAGTCGTCAAGATACACTTTATCTAAAGCAATGGTTTCAATACTTTCTTCATTGGCTTTTGGCTGGTTAATGATCTCACCGCGTGGATTGATGATCAAACTTTCTCCGGCATAATTATAATCGTTGCCGTCTTTCCCAATTCTGTTTAAACCAACTACATAACACTGGTTTTCGATAGCGCGTGCAATCAATAATTGTTTCCATGGATAAGCCCGTGCTTCGGGCCAGTTTACAGAATAGATCAATACATCATAAACGGGCGTATCTTTTCTAAAATTCCTGCTCCAAACCGGGAAACGAAGATCGTAACAAACCAGGGGCATACAATTCCAGTTACCAATGGCTTTAATTATTTTTTCTTTACCTGCAGTGTACCTTTCGTTTTCCTTTGTCATGCTAAACAAATGACGTTTATCATAAAAGGATGAATTACCATTTGGTTCAACCCAATGCAAACGGTTATAAAATTTTTCTCCATCTTTAACGGCAACACTACCGGTAATAACTGCGTTTTTTTCTTTGGCTTTTTTAAGTAACCAGTTATAGGTTACGGTTAAATGTTGTTCAGCCATTCTTTCAGGGTGCATACTAAAGCCCGTGGTAAACATTTCGGGCAAAACAATAAGGTCGGTTGGCTCATTTATTTTATTTAACAAGGCATCAAAATGTTCGAGATTTTTTTTCCGGTCTTCCCAAAACAATTGGGTTTGTATGATCGTTACTTTCATCGGCAAAATTTATTAAATGCATTAATAGCAGGTTGATAATTTTTTTGCGCTGCAATTCTAAAATCGTCGCAGGCATTCTGTTTTAGGTTAACTTTTGCTACGCCACGCCAGTAATACGCTTCGTAGTAATTTGGGTTTAAACTCAGGCAAATATCAATATCGTTAATGCAGGCAGTAAAATCCTGTTTTTTGCCTGAGATGATAGCACGCTTAAAATAAAACTCAGCGTCTGAATTATCAATTGCTATGCATGCATTATATTCTTTTGCGGCATCTTCTAAACGGTTAAGGTCATTATAACAATTGCCTAAAACAAAATGGGCTTTGGCATTATTAGGTTCAAGTTTTAAAACATAACCGGCATCATTTATTGCTTTTGGAAAATCACTAAGCATGTAATAGGCAGATGCCCTGCCAACATATGCTTTTGGATAATTATACAACGCTAATACATCATTAAAACTTTTTATTGCGTTTTCGGCCTGGTTGTTTTTCAGGTATAACAAGCCACGGTTGTAAAAGCCTTTATAATTTCTTGGAGCTACGCTAACGGCTTTGTTAAGATAGTCCAACGCCTCTTTATCTTTATTTAAAAACATGCTTTCAACCCCGGCGCTATTTAAAACAATGAACTGGTTGGGATATTTTTTATTGATGTCTTCATATAAACTCAATGCGCTTTTCCACTCTTGTCCGCGGGCAAAAGAGAAAACAGAAAAAAGAACAATGAAGAGAAAAGAAATAACAGGCGCCTGTAATTTTAAGTTTGAAAGTAAAATGCCAAACAACCACGCAAAACCTATAATTGGAATGTACAGGTAACGGTCGGCATACAATACTTCGCCAAAAGGAAGAAACTGCAATACCAAAATTAAATTTGCAATAATAAAAAGCAAAATAGCAATGCTCTGTATTTTTTTTTGTTTTATAAACAGAAATATAAGCCCTATGATCAGTATTATGCCAATATAACCGGTTACAAATACTGCTGTTGAAGTTTCAGGATAAGGATAAATAACACTTAAATTAACCGGGATCAAAAACAGGATAAGGTATTTTAATAACGCGTAGCCTGCAAAACCAATTCTTTGGCCGTATGGAAATTCATGCGAGTAATTAATGAATTGATCTGCTGTTTGTGTTTTGATGTTGATGATGCCAAATACAATTGCTATAAGCAGAAAAGGGATCTTGTTGAGGATAAATTTTGCGGAGACCTTTTTATGAATGAAAATATCCAGGCAGATCAACGCCATGGGGAAAACTACCGCAGATGGTTTACTTAAGCAGCCTAAAATAAAATATACTAAGCAAAAAATGTAATTTGTCTTTTTAAAGTCTTCAGAAAATTTTAGATAGCTAAAAATGCCGAGCATGTAAAAGGTGGTAGAAATCACATTCTTTAATTCGCTTATCCATCCTACAGATTCTACCTGAATTGGGTGAAGTAAAAAAACAATAGCGCCGATATTTGCAATAAGGTCATTTTTAAAAAGGCGTTTTCCGGTTTGGTAAACTAAAATACCATTAATAAGATGAAATAAGATATTTACCGCATGGTGCCCCGCATCATTATTTTCAAATAACAACCATGATACAGTATGCGCCAGCATGGTTACAGGAATATAATTTCCAACAAAATGATTTGTAAAAAGAGCTTTTATATCGAAAGCCTTTACAAACTTATTTTTAAATACCATTTCGGGGTCATCCCAGCTAATGTGACCAAAAAATAAAAATTTAGAATATACAATTGCTGTAATAATTAGCGCAATTGTAATTACAAGGTTTTGGCTGATTATTTTTTTTAGCTGGCTAAACACTACAACAAAAATAGCATTTAGTCCTGATGATTGAATGGATAATTTTTATTTATAAAGGGTAATGTGGTCAATATATTCTTTTGACCACCAATCCGGATCATAAACATTTATTTTCCAGGTATAAGTATCTGTTTTAAATTACGGGCCTTGGCAAAGTATAGGTTACTATGGTTTTGCCCGGTTACTTTACAAGTGATAAGATTTATTGAGTGATTGAATAAACCATTCAATCACTCAATAGTTACAGATTTTATCTGTATAAACTTACATTACCTTTTTTGTCGTAATCGGTACCATCTTTACCTGTTCCTTTTATAATGTAAAAATAAGTTCCTGCAGAGGCATTTTTACCTCCCATTGTTTTACCATCCCATTCTATATTACCGGTATTACTGGTCGACTCAAATACTTTATTGCCCCAACGATCATAAATAAGAGCGGTTATATCTGTTATGTTGGCCACTTTTAAGAAGAAGAGATCATTCACCCCATCGCCATTTGGTGTAAATACATTGGGCACATCCAGTTTAGAAGGAAGATCAACAGTAATTATTTTTGTTACCGTATCCAAACAATGGCCTTTACTAAAATATGCGGTAACGGTATACGTGCCCGGTTGCTGGTATGTGGCAGATGGGCTTATAGAAAATGAATTGGTTATTTGCCCGTTACCATTACCAAAGCTCCAAACCGTTGTAATGCTTGATGTACCGCTGACCGTTGAAGAGGATAATGAGTTATTTGTAAAATTTACCGTTAAAGGAGCAAAGCCGTTTAAGGTGCTTGGTGTAAAATCACCATTTAGTCCTCCGTCAACTACACGAATGGCAACATTGTTAACGCATCCGTTGGCAGAATTGGTTACAGTAACCGCATAGTCTCCGGTTTCGTTAACGGTAATTAAAGAATTTGTGTAAGAACTGAAAGAGGCCGTATTTACAGATCCAATAGTCGTCCACGAATAGGTAAATCCTGAAGTTGTTCCGGTAACAATAGGAAAGATCGTTGCGCTGCTGGCGCCACAATCAAGTATATACGTTGCCGGGCCTAAGTTTGGATATACCCGGTTATCTCCGATTGTTTTTGTGGCTATAGCGGTACAACCATTATTAAGATCCATGGCTACCAATGTATATGTATTGCCAGGCCCTGTTGGTGTGTAAGCAATATAATTAGAGGTATTAGAATAGGTTGGCTGTGGCGATGGGCCACTCCATACATAACCAGTTACCGGTAATGTTGGAAAAAATACAGCAGGTACATTACTTGTGCTAGCGTTGGTTAAACTAATGGTTGGCGTTCTGCAATCAATAACATTTGTACCCGTAATAATTGCATTTGGTTTAGCTGTATTCTGATAAATAGTTAAGGTTTGTGTGCTCTTACATAAATTGATATTGTCTGTTACGGTTAGAGTATAAGTTGCAACAACTGTGTTAGTAGTATTTGTTGACGTAAAAACCGTTAACGTATCGTTTGGTAACTGGCCTGCAGGAGGACCTGGAAAAGCCCAGCTATAAGACACGTTGGTGCTTGTACTTATCCCTTGTAATAATGTACTTGGCACAAAACAGGTTAAAGTTGCCTGAACTGCCGATGCAGCAATTGCCGGCGTAAACGTGTTCGAGATAATAGATATCGGTACTTTGGTTTCGCAACCATTGGTATTATCATGTACAACCACCGTATACTGGCCAGGTGTGCTTACAGTATAAACGCTTGGCCCGGTCAGTGGATTTAAAGAATATGTGCCTGTAAAAGTTGGTATCAATAGTGTATAAGATACCGGTCCGCCTGTTGGCGCGCTCGTTGAAGATGTATAGGTGTTTACATTGGAAATGCTAACTGTAGTTAGGCTCGTTGTTCCGCAACCAATTGTAAACTGCTGCGGGCAGGTTACAGAATAGGTAGGATAACCGGATGTTGAAGTTACCGTTACCGTTTTGCAGGTACTGCAGCCGCTAATGTTATCTGTAACACAATAAGTATACGTTCCTGGTGCCGAAGGACTATAAATTGAAACCGTTCCTCCATTAGTAGCTGCCCCCGGTATAAGCGGAGAATACCATGAATGTGTAACATTGGTTACTGTGCTTGTTGTAATTCCTGTAAATGTTGCAACTGCCGAAGCGCTGTTACAGGCAATATTTTGTAACGCAGGCGTTACTGTTGATGTCGGCACATTTACATTTTGTGATACTATAAACGTGTTGGTTGCAATACAACCGGTTGCCGGATTTACCGCAGTTACGGTCCACGTGCCCATATTTAAGTTAGTAAAACTGGCAGTAGTGCCGCTTTGTGTTGCAGAAACACCATTCGTCCATGTATAAGTGTAACCGGCCGGTGTAGTACTTATTAAAACTGTTGGTTGCGCGCAGGTAACAGTATAACTGCTTCCGCCCGGTACAAGACTAAATGAAATTGGCGATGGCGCAGGGTTAATGGTAAAACTTGTACTTGTTGAACAGCCGCCGGCCGCTATTATTGTTGCATTGTAAACACCCGGAATAATTGCACCGCTACCCGATGTTTGTGTAAAGTTGGTTACGGTATTAGGTGTAGGTTGCCAGTTAACGGTATAACTTGGCACCGGTAATGTGGGCGTAAACGTTAAACCAAGATTAAATGCGCTGGTTGTATTTGTACATCCTGCTTGTGTGGTTGTAGCGGCAGCATTTGGTTGAGGGTTTACAGTGATGGTAAAAGTTTGTGTTTCTGTAGCGGTTACATTGCTCGAGTTTTGACCCGTAACATAAGTGGTATAAACAGTTGTAACCAAAGGGGCAACTGTAAAGTTACCGGTTGTGTTTGTTAATCCTCCGGGATTTACAGAGTAGCTTGGGCTGGTTAAAACAGAATTATTAGGAACAGAAAAACTTGCATTTACACCGGCACAAATAGTTTGATTTGGAATAGGAATGATCCCACAAACCTGGCAGGATGTTTGAAAATACATACCTGCCATGATCACATCAAAACAATCGCCGGTAGTTGTTACACCAAAATTGGCGGTTGTTTGAGCGGCAGTTACCGGTGCAACCGGAGCCGAAACATAGTTCCATACCTGTTGCGAAGCCGAGGGCAATACAAAATTATTAGTAGTGCTGTTTAACCGAATATCGGCCTGCGATATTTTTTGAAGATCGGATACAATTAAAAAGTTTGTAGTTAATGTTGGAGATCCACACACATTAAATCCTCCAAGTATACTGTTAACCGCGCTACCCGTACCTACCTGTGCACCGTCGCCAATAACAATACTACCCGTGTACAATTGTGTTGCATCTGTATAAATAATAAACAAAGTAGCTCCGTCTGCATCTTTTGGTGGTGTTTGCGGCATTACCGGAATCCCCGAAATAAGATAATTACCATTACCGGCAATAATAGAAGTCACATCTGCACGGTAATTGAATGTTCCGTTGTAACCCCAGCATTTATCAGCTGCCTGGCCAATCTGCGCCATCGAAAAACTTGAAGTGGCCGAAAGCGGGTTGGTAATAGTTGCACTATAAGTACCCATATTACCCGATGCACCAACGTATAAGAATGCTTTTTGGATCACTGCGCCGGTCGGAATGCCTGAAATGGCATAGGTGGCAGGTTGCGTAAGGCCGACTGCAAAGCTAAAAGCTCTTTTGTATAATGGGTTGCTGGCCTGCACAAAATTTAAACCGCAGGCTGTTTGAGTATAGCTGGTGGCAAGTGTGCCATTTCCATCCATAACTTTATTTGCCTGGTTCGATCCTTCGTTTGGATCTTCCCATTTGCAGGTAGCACAGGGGGTTCCGGGTATATGAGATAAACTTTTTTGTCCGTACAATACCGTACCGAATAAAAAAATAGCAATGAAAGGGATAATTTTAGTTTTCATAGGGCTTTAGTTTACATTAATACTTGATTTCACAATTATCTTGCCAAAAAGTGTTAATTGCTTTATTTCCTTAAAGATAATCATTTATTCAAAAAATGGTACTTTTAAGCCGTGATAAAATTATCGGTTGTTATAATTACGTTTAATGAAGAAAAGAACATTGAGCGTTGTTTGCTTTCTGTTAAAAGTGTGGCAGATGAGATCGTGGTTTTAGATTCGTTTAGTTCAGATAAAACACAGACCATTTGCGAAAAATATGGGGTGAAATTTTTTCAGCATGCTTTTGACGGGCATATTCAGCAAAAGAACCGGGCCATAACCTATGTCTCAAACGACCATATTCTTTCGCTCGATGCCGATGAGGCGCTTGATGAAACACTGCAAAATTCAATAAGTGCAATAAAAAATAATTTTCTAAAAGAGGGATATTATATGAACCGTTTAACCAATTACTGTGGGCATTGGGTAAAACACTGCGGCTGGTATCCCGATTCAAAACTGCGTTTGTGGAACAGAACTAAAGGGCACTGGACAGGTATTAACCCTCATGATAAATACGAAATATATGCCGGTGATAAGCATACCGGGCATTTAAAAGGAGATATCCTGCATTACAGTTATTACTCGGTTGCCGATCATTACAAACAGGTAGAGTATTTTACCTCTATTTCAGCAAAGGCCTATTTTGAGAAAGGGAAAAAAGCGCCGGTATTTAAATTAATTGTAAATCCCGTTGCTAAGTTTATTGATCATTATCTTTTAAAACTCGGATTCCTGGATGGTAAGGCGGGGTATTTGATTTCAAGGATCTCGGCCTACGCCACCTGGTTAAAATATAAAAAACTTAAAGATCTGTATCATCAAAAAGCTGCCCGATAATTTTAAAATTATACTTAGCCGAACTGATAGTATTGGTGATGTAGTGTTAACCTTGCCCATGGCAGGTTTAATAAAAAAATATTTTCCAAAATGCAAAGTCTTTTTTTTAGGCAGAAATTATACAAAAAACGTAATTGCTTTAAGCGAATTTGTAGATGAATTTATTAATTACGACGACCTCGAAAAATTATCGGTAGAGGAAAGAGTAATGCAATTAAAAAAAATAAATGCCGATGTTTTTGTGCATGTATTTCCGAAAAAAGAAATTGCGCAATTGGCTAAAAAAGCGGCTGTTCCTATACGCGTTGGCACAACAAACAGAATTTACCATTGGCTTAATTGTAATAAGTTAATTAAACTGTCGAGAAAAAATTCTGAATTGCACGAGGCACAACTCAATTTTAAATTGCTTGCGTTTTTAAATATTGACACTTCGGTTTCACTAAACAATATTCCGGAGTATTATGGTTTTTTAAAAGTGCCAAAATTGGATCCTGAATTTGAGAATTTAATTGATAAAAATAAGTTCAATATCATCCTTCATCCAAAATCAAAGGGTAGTGCACGGGAGTGGGGCATTGATAATTTTGAAAAACTGGTGGAGCTTTTACCTAAAGATAAATTCAGGATTTTTATCAGCGGTACCGAAGCAGAAGGAAAAATGATGCCGGTTTTTTTAAAAAATAAAAATATAACCGATCTAACAGGTAAATTATCGTTGCAACAATTCATTGCGTTTATAAATGCCGCCAATGGCCTGGTAGCTGCTAGTACAGGGCCGTTGCATATTGCCGCAGCCTTAAATAAAAAGGCCATCGGGTTGTTCGTTCCAAAACGGCCCATACACCCTGGCCGTTGGATGCCAGTTGGTAAGGATGCGCATGTGGTTGTGTTTGATAAAGAATGTACCGATTGCAAAAACGGAAAAGATTGTAATTGCATCGTTAAAATTAATCCAAAACAAATTGTAGATTTATTGCAATAAAATGAAAGCATTTAAAGATAAGGTCATTTGGATAACCGGCGCATCTTCGGGTATTGGCGAAGCATTGGCCATACAATTTGCAAAGCACGAAGCCCGGTTAATTTTATCGGCCCGCCGCGAAGAGGAATTAAAACGTGTATCGGCGTTAACCAAATTGCCTGAGCTTGATCTTTTGATCTTACCGTTTGATCTTGCTGATACTAAAAACGCGTCAGCATTAACAGCACAGATCATCAATAAATTTGGAAGGATAGATATACTTATCAATAACGGTGGTTACAGCCAGCGCTCTGCTGCTATCGAAACACCAATAGAGATTGACAGGCAATTGATGGAAGTGAATTATTTTTCATATGTGGCACTAACAAAAGCGGTTTTACCTTACATGAAGCGCCAAAAAAGCGGGCACCTGGTTGCTATTAGCAGCATTGCCGGTAAGTTTGGTTTTTATTTACGAACCTCTTATAGCGCCGCTAAACACGCTATTCATGGTTTTTTCGACTCGTTGAGGTTAGAAACCGAAAACCTGGGAATTAAAACACTTATTGTTTGCCCTGGTAAAATTAAAACTAACGTCTCGTTCAATGCCGTAACTTCTACGGGCGCTGCGCATAATAAAATGGACGAGAGTCACGAAGAGGCGATGAGCGCTGAAGAGTGCGCTAAACAAATAATTTCGGGGATCTTAAATAATAAAGAAGAAGTGTATATAGGCGGTAAAGAAATTTTAATGGTTAAGATCAAACGTTTTTTTCCAAAATTATTCGGTAAACTCATCAGGAAACAAAGCCCCTATTAAACGCTACTCAATAATATTTACATGCCCTGTAAATTCTTTTGCTCTTCCGGCCGGATCTGATAAAATGATCTTCCAGGTATAAGTATCCACTTCGCATTTTTTTCCTTTAAAAGTTCCGTCCCAACCAACTGAAAATTCTTTGGTCGAAAATATTTTTTCTCCCCAACGGTCAAAAATATCCATTTGATATTTTATAATACCATGGCCTTTTGGTAAAAAAACATCATTCAGTCCGTCGCCATTTGGCGTAAAGGTATTCGGAATATAAAAACTAAAATCTTCTCCAACCGTAATAACTTTAACGATAGTATCGCTGCAGCCCCATTGGTTTTTAACGATCATGGCCACAGGATAATTTCCGGCAGTTTCAAAAAGAAAAAAAGTATTTTGATTAGAGCTGGTGTAACCGGAGTTATTCATAAAAAACCAATTCCAGTTTGTTTGGGCTTCGCCAATAGATGTGTTGGTAAAAAGAACGTTGTCTGTATTTTCAACAGGTTTTATTGGCGAAAATTCAAAACCCGCAACGGGTGGGGCATAAGCTGTAATAAGCAGCGTAGCGGTGTTTATACAACCATCGGTATCTTTAAATATTGAGTTAACCGTGTAATTTCCGGCTGTTGCAATGCAGTAATTAAGATTGTTGCCTAAATACATTTGGCCATTTACGCTAATGCTTGAACTAACAATAGAAGAATTAGTTGCATTAACAGAAAGATCAGAACAAAAAGGAATACACAATTTGTCTTTACTCGTACTTACTATTCCGCCACCCGAACCAAGAATGGAAACGGAAAGTGTAGCAGATGCGGCGCAGCCAAAATTACTTGCAGTTAACGTATAAATTCCTGCTGCCGCATTTGTAACATTGGTAATGGATGGGTTTTGCAAAACGGATGTAAATCCGTTGGGACCGGAATATGAGTATGAAGCGCCACCGCTGCCGGTAAAATTTAAAGTACTTCCGGCACACACCGGGCCGTTAGATGAAATACCCGGGCTAGGAACAGGAACAACCGTTACGGTTGCCACTGCAGAATTGGTGCAGCCCTGCGCGCTTGTAACCGTTACACTATAAATGCCTGAAAGATTAAAATTGGCATTACTAAAATTAATACTTTGCGATGTAGAGGTAAAAGAGTTTGGTCCGCTCCATAAAAAAGACGCTGCAGAAGAGTTGCAGGTAAGTGTAACAGGCTGATTAATGCATACGGAAGCTCCGCTAACACTAATAGAAGGAATTGTATTAACTGTAATAACCGGCGAAGCAATTGCGGCCGAACAGCCATTTACCGAAAAAACAGTAAGTGTATATGAGCCGCTATTGGCAATAGTTGCCGGATTAACAGTTATGTTTTGCAAAGTAGAGGTGAACGCTGCTGGCCCCGACCATTGATACGAAGTGCCACCACTACCATTTAAACCAATAGCTTGCCCGGCGCAAATATTAGCAGGCGAATTATTTATAATTCCAGGAGTGGGCGCAGGGCTTATTATAATGTTTGTATTAACGGATGCAAGACAATTGGCATTACTCGCTAATAATGTATAAACACCCGCATTGGCAGAAGTAATATTTGCAATTGAAGGGTTTTGAAGCGTACTAGAGAAGCTATTTGGACCGCTAAGTGTATAATTGGTGGCCCCTGTTGTAGTAAAATTTAATGTTGCCCCAGCGCAAAGTGGAGAGTTATTTAATAACGTAAGCGTAGGTGTGGGTGTAACAGAAACATTTACTGAGGCTGTAGCCGTGCAGCCGCCAGCATTTGTGGCTACCAGGCTATACGTGCCAGCCATATTTATTGCCGGATTGGTAATAGAAATGTTTTGCGTGGTTGCATTAAAACCGTTAGGG
The DNA here is from genome assembly GCA_044226875.1 of Bacteroidia bacterium. Classification (GTDB taxonomy): domain Bacteria; phylum Bacteroidota; class Bacteroidia; order B-17B0; family Aurantibacillaceae; genus Aurantibacillus. The sequence continues at coordinate 341,521 of JBGAGD010000001.1, read as the reverse complement.
CCTGTCCAGGCATAGGCAGTAGCAGATGAAACAGATGGGTTTAATACGATAACCTGGCCGGTACATACTGTTGCCCCGGTTACAGTAATTGTTGGAGATGAATTAACAAGCACCTGTGTTGTAGCGGTAGCGGGTAAAGAGCAACCGCCAAAATTAAACTGTACAGAATAAATTCCCGACGCGGAAAGGCTGGGGTTAGTGATCGTATAACTTTGTGCAGAAGATGATGAGGTGTTGGGGCCGGTCCAGGAATACGACAAAGCGTTAACCGTTGTAGTAAGGATAAGCGGGGAGCCGGCACACACCGGGCCGTTATTAGTAGCTGTAACTGTTGGATTGGATAAAGGAATAAAAGAAACAAAATTGGTTGTAACCGGCATTGTTTGTCCCACAGCGCCGGTCGTTGAACCATTAAAAGTCATTTCGTTTGCAACTGCGTTAGATAGGGTGCTGCCATTACTACCGCCATTAACCAAAGGTACTACAGCGCCGTTGGCTATTGCTGCAAAACCACCGCCACCGCCACCGCCAGGGCCTTCGCTTTCATTCGGGTTACTTGGAAATACGGGGAACATCTGGCTCCCGCCAATACCGCCATTTGCTGTAACATTTTGAGTTATTGCAATAGCAGTGTTTTTAATAACAATACTTCCTCCGGCTCCGGCACCCGATAATCCATCGCAATTACAACCCGTTGAATTGGGTACCGAATTACCGTTTGAAGAAATAGTACCGTTACCTGTAATACCGGTAGTTGCTATCAAATAAACAATACCGCCGCCATTTGCACCACCTGTTGTTGCATTATTATCAGCATGTGCCGAACCACCACCACCTCCAAAATAGATCCTGGTTTCGGAATTAATATTGGTTAAAGGCCTTCCACCAATGCCACCTACTTCTCTTCTTGTATCACCAATCCAGCTTGGGTTTCCGGGGCCCTGTATGGTAGCATTCGCATTGGCATCACCGTACGAGTAACCGCCATGACCTCCACCGGATGAAGTTGTTAAGGCATTTCCATTTGCAACATAACCTGCTGACAAGCTCCAGGCCGTTATAGGGTTGCTTATATTGGTTATCATTACACCCTGGCCACTCCAGGTATTGCCATTATTTCCATTAGCACCGCCGCCACCGCCGGCGTTATGCCCGTCTCCACCACCGCCACCATTGGCCGGGGCGCCCATGCAATACCTTCCGCCGTTATTATCGTAATCAACCTGGTAACCAAAAATACTTTCACCCTTTTCTCCACCCTGACTGTTAAGTGTAGATGTAAATGCGCTATTACCAAGGTTTAAGCCTGAGCTTAAGAACAAGGCGCCACCTCTAAACCCACTTCCTGCGGCATTAATTGTTCCGTTATTATTAATGTTGCTTGCATGTATCACAACCAATCCTCCAAAACGATAGGCGGTAGCTGCAATTATAGTATCTTTCCAAGGTTTTGGAATAACACTGGCCACTGCATTAATTGCGAGCGTGGTGTATTGCGGCACCTTAATAAGTTGCACTCTTCCTGCAACAGCATACGAATTTGTAAATGTTGTTTGCGTGGTTACAATGTTACCACTTACACTTTGTACGTATTTAAATTCATATAATCCTGCACTGTTATAAGATGTAATTGTGCCATACGAATTAGTATTGGTAGTATTGGTAGTAGCGCCCTGAGCCTGATATATCATAATAAGATCGCCAGGGCATATTGAAAATAACGAGGCACTCGCAAGCGCAACGGTATTGCTTCCGGCAGGGATGTTAGCAGAAACGGGTATATAATGATTAAGGATCTGGTTAGCGGCAGAAATTGTAACAGCGCCATCTTTACCCGGCTGGGCAAATGAACATAGATAGATAAGTACAAATTGAAAAGTTAAGATTAACTTTTTCACCTGGTTAAAAAGATAAAAGTTTAGTGAAGTAAAGATAGGCTATTATTTTGTGCCTGAGGCAATTATTTGGTAATGATAAGGTATTAAAAGATCTAATTTTATAACTGGTAGGATTGGTGAGTGTTTGAATAAAAATACTAAGAGATCTGCGCTTCAAACAATATTTCAAAGTTCTTTTTTAGTTGTTCTTTTATGCCGGCCATGTTTACATCGCGGCCCAGCTCCTTATTTAAACTGGTTACAGCTTTATCATTAATACCACAAGGAATGATGTTGTTAAAATAATTAAGATCCGCATTTACATTAAAGCCCCAGCCATGCATAGTTACCCATCGACTGCAACGCACACCCATTGCACAAATTTTCCGGGCTTTAAATTTATCATCTGCATCCAGCCAAACGCCTGTTTCGCCTTTGCTGCGGCCACTTTCAACGCCATACTCTTTTAGCGTTAATATAATAGTTTCTTCAAGCAACCGTAAATATTTATGGATATCGGTAAAAAAATTATCAAGATCCAGGATAGGATATGCCACTAATTGCCCTGGGCCATGGTAGGTGATATCCCCGCCGCGGTTTATCTTATAATAGGTTGAATTTTTTTCTTCTAATTGTTTTTCGTTAAGCAGTAAATTTTTTTCATCACCACTTTTTCCTAATGTATAAACATGCGGGTGCTCAACAAATAACAGATGATTTTTTGTAGGAACCTGTTTCCCGATTGGAAGATCGCGATTGGCGATTTTTTGCCGAACAATATCGTTAAATAGATTTTCCTGGTAGTCCCAACAAGCTTTGTAGTCCATTAAACCAAGGTCCTGGAAAAAGATCTGTTTGTTTTGCAAATTAAAATTTTGCGAGCTCACCTTTTAAATGGTCAATTACATTTACTTCTACTGGGTCAATATTTCTAAGATCGGCAATATAACAGCTTATCCAGTCGCCAATGTTTATAAGGTATAAGAATTGTTCCAGTTTGCTTTCGCCTTTTGCAGTGATATCAATTACACCATTCGAATATTTTTCGAAAATAGGTTTGCAAACATCATAACGTTTTTTTGTACGGGCGTAATCAAAAGACGTATGGAAAGTAACAACAACAAGGTTGTCGTTTTTAGTGGTCCATCCAACAAGTTCGTTGTGGTTCATTTCAGGAAAAACATGATGCCAGCATAACATTTTGCTGTTCTCGTTTATTTGTTGCCTGAATCTAACCGCAGCGCCTTCGCAGGTTCCTAAAGAATAGATAACACAAATTTTATTTACCAGTTTTACGGCGGCTTTTTGCGCTTCTGTTTTAATGTTTGTGATCTCTTTATCTAATAAAGCAATTGTTTTTTCAAGATCCGTAAATAATTTTTTATCAGCAAAACCCTTAGCAACAACTATTTTAATTAATTGTATCAGCGAATAGCCAATGCATGAACGTGGCGGATTTCCGCCGGGAATCTCAATAAAATCAAACTGATGTTGTTTTGCTAATTCTAAAACTTTTCCGCCGCTGGTAATACAAACGATCTGCGCTTTTTTAGAAATTGCCTGTTGCATGGCACTTAAGGTCTCTTCAGTATTTCCCGAATAACTTGAAACAATTAATAAAGTATTCGAATTTACAAATGCAGGAAGGAAATAATCTTTGCTAACAATAATCGGAACGGTACAAGCATCTGAAATCAACTCAGATATAATCGTGCCTCCAATTCCAGAACCACCTAAGCCGGTAATTACAATATTTTGAATATTGTTTGAAGAAGAGATAATTGCTTTATCGGCAATTGCTTTTGCTTCTTTTAATTGCGTTGTAAAATTCTGAACAAGTTCTTTCATTTTTTTCTAAAGAGTTGTAAAAGTAGAAATAAAATCTGTAATTAAAGAAGTAACATTGTTAAGTAAATTTAATTAGGAATTAAATTTTGCCTTCGTCAATTAAAATTTTCGTTTTTAAAATTGCCAGCATACTCAACGAATCAGTTATTTCACCATTCATTACCATATCGTATGCTCGTTTAAACGGCACTTTTTTTATCTGAAGGTCTTCACTTTCTTCTGGTTCAGCATCCGTAAATTCAAGGTCTCGAGCAACAAAAAGTATTGCATACTCGGTTGTAGCTGAATTACTTGTATGCATCCTGGCAATTTCGGTATATTTTTTGGCAACGATACCAGTTTCTTCTTTTAACTCTCTTTTTGCCGATGCAAGCGGCGTTTCATCTAAGGGGCCACCTCCTTCAGGAATTTCCCAGCTATATTGGTCTAAAGGATACCGCCATTGCCCAACCAGCCATGTATTATGATCGTTATCAAGAGGTAAAACCCCTATGGCCAGATTCTTGAAAGTTACAACACCGTATATTCCCGGTTTTCCGGCGGGATTTAATACATCGTGCTTGGTTACTGTTATCCAGGGCGTTTCAAATTTTATTTCGCTGTTTAAAGTTGTCCATGAATTTTTTTCTTTCTCGTTCATTTGTCTAAAATTTAGTTCTGTCTATAAAAAACAAGTATGCACAGTCAAATTGTTAATTATGTTGTTATTTATTGTATATTAGTAACCAATTAAGCCATATTTTCGTAAAAATAAGTTAAATTCTATGTATTTGGGACATAAAAGATCTATACTTTTTCTGATTTGTTGTTTTACCGTTCTGGCTTTTAAAGCGCAAACCTTATACTGGGTGGGCGGAAGCGGTAATTTCAACGACCCAAACCACTGGAGTTTAACGTCTGGTGGGCCTCACGCAAACATGAGCCCCAATGTCAATACCGATGTTGTTTTTGATAATAACGCTACTTCCAACTATTCTAACCCGGTTGTAAACTTTGTTGGGATAAATTTTTGCAGATCTTTAAAGTTTTCAAATGATTTTGTAAAATATACAATTACGGGATCAAAATTTACAGAGATTAATATTTATGGAGATTTTGAATTAACTACGAATACGGACTTTAAAACAAATTCGAAATTAAATTTTTCTTCTTCCAACAACCAATACCATACCATACGCTTTAATCAAAACGGTTATGATGGTGATGTAGTTTTCAAAGACGGGAACTGGAATTTGAAAAACATAAATGTTGCAAATACAAACTCTTTGGAGTTTGTTTCGGGAAATTATAAAGTTTATTCTTCAAAAATAAATGCCGGGAATTTTTATGCAAATACAGGACAGGTTAATTTTGATATTAAAAGTGGCAATATAGATGTTACAAATGTTATTGATATCAAAAGCAATTCACACTTTACTACTGAAAAATTTATTATTAAAGCGGATCAATCTAATGCCTCAAAATACAAAATAGATTCGCAGGTTAATTTAGGAAGTGATTACAGTGTTCTTAATTCTGCAGCGGCCACCTGCGGCGCAACTTTAACATCGGTAGGTATTTCATGTTCGGGTGTTTGTGATGGTAAATTGATTTTGAATATCGATGTAAGCTGTGCCCCGGGGCCATATACATTGCAATGGAATAACCCCTCGTGTCCACTGCCTACTTTAAGTATAGTTCCGGGTGCCGGTACCTATACAATATCTAACTTATGTGCTTGTGTGGATTTTTTCGATGTTACTGTTTTATCAGGCGCTACACCTTTGGCTTTTTCAAATGCAACTACAGTAGTAGGGGTTTCTGCTATTGGTTTTACGCCATTTAGTTTTGTTCAACCCACCTGTTTTGGTTTTTGTAATGGTTCGATCACAGCAAATATAAATAACAGCGTTCCGCCATACACCGTAACAGTAAATGGCAGTGCTACCTTCGCTGTACCATCAGGTATTTCAACATTTACCAATTTATGTGGAGGTACCAATACTTTTGTAATAGTTGATACAAAAGGTTGTACAAGAACATTTACACCTACACTTGGCCAACCCGCAGCTTTGGCAACAAATTCCGTTATCTCGAATTTAAAATGTAATGGCGTCTGCAGCGGCTCGTTATCTGTATCTCCAATTAACGGAACTGCCGGGTATACTGTAAATTTTAGCCCGGGCGGTACTTTTACTGTTCCCTCGGCGGGTTCGGCATCTCTTACAAATTTATGCCAGGGTGTTATTACAATAACCGTAACCGATGCTAATAGCTGTTCACTCACAACAAGTGCCAATATCACGCAACCACCTGCATTAACGGTAACGGCAACTCAAACCAACGTAAGTTGTGGTGGATTGTGCGATGGTATTGCTTCGGTAACGGTTACAGGTGGTATAGGTCCATACACCTATACCTGGAATCCCGGGCCAAATTCAGGAACAAATAGTATCAATAGTTTATGCGCCGGTACACAAACGGTAAATATTTTAGACGTTAACGCTTGTCCTATCTCAAAGAATTTTACGATCAGCTCTCCTCCGCCAATTACAATTACGCCCACATTTACTAATCCATCCTGTAACTCACTGTGTAATGGAACTATCAATGCTGTGGCGTCCGGGCCTCCGGGGCCGTTTAGTTTTACACTGGCTTCGGTATCCACAACGCTTACCACCTTGCCGCCCTGGAATAACGTTTGTGCCAATTCTTACACCATTACTGCAAAACAAAATTCAACAGGTTGTTTTACAACTACCGTTATAAATCTTAATCAACCGCCACCGTTAACATTAACACCGGTAACGCAAAGCATTACCTGTTTTGGTTTATGTAATGGTGCTGCTACCGTTACACCAACAGGTGGCAACGGCGCGCCTTTTGGTTATACGTGGACACCCGTTCCGCCAACAGGGCAGGGTACAGGTACAATTTCAAACATTTGTATTGCTGGTATTTATACTGTTTCTGTAAAAGATGCGTCCAACTGTCCAATTTCAACTACGGTTAATATACAAGCGCCACCAGGCATTTCTCCTAACATTACAACTGCGAGCTTAAGCTGTAACGGTGTACCCACAGGTTCTATCAATGCATCGCCAACACCTGCTGCATTAGGTCCTTTTACGATAACATTGGTAACACCTGCTTCAACTACCATCAATGCGCCTCCGCCTTACACGAATTTACCGGCGGGCATCTACACGTTGAATATAATTTATGGAGCCTCTAACTGTACACAATCTTTTACTGTTAATATTCAACAGCCTAATCCCTTGATTCCATCAATAAGTTCTACTTCCATTACCTGTTTTAATTCATGTAACGGAACTTTGGCCGGAAGTGCGTCTGGTGGAACACCTGGCTATGTTTTTGGATGGATAACACCTAGCGGACCGGTTGGAGGAGGGGTTCTTGCGGGGCAGTGTGCGGGCAATTATATATTTAACGTAACGGATGCTAATGGTTGTACGGCAAGCGCCACAGTAACATTAGTTCAGCCGCCGGATATTACTGTGTCTATCGTACCAACCAACCCGAGTTGTTTTGGAGATTGCAATGGTGTGCTTTCTGCTACCGTAACCGGTGGAACTCCTACTTATACATTAACCTGGTCTAATGGCCCGGTAGGAAATCCAAATATTAATTTATGCGCGGGTAACTATACTTTAGTCGTAAACGATACAAAAGGCTGTACAAAAACAACAACTGCTGCTATCGTTTCTCCTACATCATTAACGCTTACACAGGTAACTGCTGCTACATCTTGCGCTGGTAGTTGTAATGGCTCTGCTACTATTACAGCTTCCGGCGGAACCGGGCCTTATACCTATCAGTTTAATACAACCCCCATTGCCACAACAAATACAACAGGCATAATTACAGGTTTATGTGCCGGCAATTATATTTGTAATGTAACCGATTCAAAAGGTTGTTCTCAGTCTGTTAATTTTTCTATCACGTCTCCAATTGCATTATCTTCTGCCATCACAGGCCTTCAGTCAAGTTGTAATGCCTGTACCGGTGCTTCTACGGTAACGGCATCAAACGGTACACCTGGTTATTCGTATAACTGGACAAACTCATTAAGCGTTTCGGTTGGAACAAATGCTGCGGTTGGATCTTTATGTCCCGGAAGTTACACAGTAACGGTAACTGATAGTAAAGGCTGTACCTCTACTGCTACTGCAAACGTAGTACAAACGGTTAGTGTAACTGTTGCAACTTCTGGTTCAACCATTCAATGTTTTGGTGGTTTAACAGCATCAGCAACGGCTAACCCTTTAGGCGGAACTCCAAATTATAATTATACGTGGACGCCGTCCGGGCAAACTACGCAAGTAGCAACAGGTTTAGGTGCAGGAACATATACTGTTTTAGTAGTAGATGCCATTGGATGTTCTAATACGGCAACTATTTCATTCACGAATCCTCCGGATATAGTTTTTAGTCCTACAATTACAAATGCAGGTTGTTTTGGAAGTTGCAACGGATCTATCAATCCTGGTGTTAGCGGCGGAACCGGTGCTATATCCTATACCTGGAACCCCGGCGCAATAAATACATCAAGCCTTTCGGGTTTATGCGCCGGTACTTATACTTTATTGGTAAAGGACGCTAATGGTTGTACAAAACCGCAACAGGTATATACTGTAACGTCAACACCATCTATAACTGCTACATTTACTACAACTAATCCAACTGCCTGTACAGTTAATAACGGAAGTATTTGTGCAACACCAAGCGGTGGATCGGGAGCAGGATATACATTTACCTGGACGCCTGTTGTTGGTACAAATACAAATAGTTGTTATACCAATCTTGGTGCAGGGTCGTACTCTTTAATTATAAAAGATGGCGCAGGGTGTACCACTACATTATCTTCGCTGATCACCAACCCTACCGGACCAACACTGAATATTAACACCCAATCTGTATCTTGTTTTGGTGGCAGTAACGGAGTTGCAACGGTAACTGCAATTGGTACACCAACATTTGCGTTTACCTGGGTGCCGGCAGTAGGCTTTACAACTATCGGAAATACAAGTACAGCCAGCGGCCTTCTTACAGGAACCTATAATATTTCTGTAAAAGACGGTAACGGTTGTATTACCTCACAAACAATTGGTATTGCTCAGCCCGCTGCTTCTTTAGCGGTTACTTCCACTGTAACAAATGCTAAATGTTTTGGTTCGTGTAACGGCTCTATTTCCATAACACCCGTTGGCGGAACCCCCAACTATACATATAACTGGTCGGGCCCTGCCGCATTTACTGCTACAACACAAAACATATCCGGTTTATGCGCCGGTAATTATACCCTTAACGTTACCGATGCAAATGCCTGTCCTAAACAATTTACATTTGTTGTAACGCAACCAACCGCGTTATCGTTAACAACAACTGCAAGTAATGTATTATGTAACAGTGCTTGTAATGGTTCTATAAATGTTACCGGAGGCGGCGGTACAGGTGTAATTACATTTACCTGGCTACCGGTTGGTACTTTTACAGGATCTACCAATCAAAATATTTTTAATCTGTGTCCGGCCATCTATACTGTAAATGCTACCGACGCAAATAATTGCCCGATTACAAAAACCGTGCAAATCACTCAACCAACGGCGCTAAACAGTACAATTACTGTTGTTAACGCCAGTTGTTCCAATTCATGTAATGCTACAGCTTCGTTATCGGCAAGTGGTGGTGTAACCTCTTATAGTTTTAGTTGGTCGGGCGGGCCTGTTACTACGCCAAGTATTGGGGGTTTATGTGCAGGAAATTATACCGGAACAGTTGTAGATGCAAATGGTTGTATTTCGCAACAGCCTTTTGTGGTAACAGCGCCAAGCGCATTCAATGTTACGCTTACGCCTTTTAACCCTTTGTGTAATGCCGCATGCAACGGAAGTATTGCTACAACTCTTGCTGGTGCCCAAGGAACAGTAAGTTACAACTGGGTCGCAGTGGGTACAGGTCAGAATCCTACAAATTTATGTGCCGGGAATTATACGTTAACCGCAACAGATGCCAGTGGCTGTGTGGCCAGTGGCGTTGCTAACCTTGTTGATCCTCCGGCTTTGCTGGCAAATATCTCTACAACAAATCCAGCCTGTAATGGAAATTGTAATGGTATTGCCATAAGCAACCCGGCAAACGCAGTTGGTACTGTAAATTATGTGTGGACACCCGCAGGGCCAAACTCGCCTACCCTAAGTGCATTGTGTGCGGGTAATTATACAATTTCAATAAGCGATGGTAACGGTTGCCAGGATGTTCAAACATTTACATTAACCAATCCTCCTGTTTTAAATGTTAACCCTTCTGTTGGGCCTGCTACCTGCGGCTCTCCAAATGGTTCAATTACGGTAATTCCAACAGGCGGTACACCAACATATAGTTACACATGGTTTGCACCCGCTTCGGGCACCAACTCATTTGTTACGGGTTTATCTGCCGGCATATATACGGTTGTAGTGTACGATGCCAATAATTGTACTAATACATTAACTATTCCATTAAGTAATTCGAACGGGCCAAGTGCTGCGCCGATAACCTCTTCGAGCATAGCCTGTAATGGTATGTGTACCGGAGCTGCCTCAGTTAATATTGGAACTATTGTTGGTGGAACACCTGGCTATACTGTTTCGTGGGTAGTGCCGCCATCAAGCTCTACAATAAATCCGCAAACTAATTTATGTGCCGGAACTTATTCTGCGCAAATCACAGATGCCAATAGTTGTTTATTGTTTAATTCAGTAACCATAACTCAACCTGCGTCTATCACTATTTTACCATCGCTTGGCTTTCCTACCTGTAATGGTGTTTGCAACGGTTCTGTCACATTAAATCCTTCGGGTGGAACTTCACCATATACTTATACATGGAGTGCGGGAACCTCTACAACTCAAACGTTGTTAAACGCTTGCGCCGGAAACTATACCATCACCATGTTGGATAACAATAACTGTCCTTCAACACAAACGGTTAACCTGCCGGGAGTACAAAGTATGACGGCTACTGCCACAGTAACCAATAATTTATGCTTTGGAAATTGTAATGCTACAGCCAGCATCATTGCTGTTTCAGGAAGCCCTAACTTACCTATAACATATATATGGAGCAATTCGCAAACAGGACCGTCAGCAACGAGTTTATGTAATGGCGTGTATACTTATACTGCTACAGATGCCATAGGTTGTTTTGACACATTTACAACTACCATTACTTCGCCAACCCAGATCACTAACACAAATTCTGTTGCATCGCCATCGTGTAACATGTGTAATGGTTCATCAACCATTACTGCATTTGGTGGTGTTGGGCCATATACTTATAGCTGGACATCAAGCGCCACAGGTACGGTTGCTGCAAGCCTATGCGCGGGTCTTTACCAGGTTTTAGTTACCGATAATAATTTGTGTACGCAATTACAAAGTATTTTAATCAGTAACTCAAACGGAATTACCGGAGAAACCATTAATACACAAAACGAATTGTGCTCAACGCCATGCAGTGGTGCGGCTACTGTTACAGCAATTGGTGGAAACGCCCCGATACAATACAATTGGGTAAGTCCGGCGGTATCAAATTCAGTGATCAGTAACTTATGTCCCGGAACGTATTTCTTACAAATGACCGATGCACAAGGTTGCATCCGCACATCATCTGTAAATATTAATGCAGCACCACATCTTACACTTACACCAGCCATTAATGCACCGTCTTGCGGATCACCAAACGGAACAATAACATTGGTGCCTACCGGCGGAACAGGCCCGTATTCAGTATCGTGGGTGCCAGGCCCAAATTTAAGTTTTACTTATGCCAGTATCCCTGCCGGTAATTATACTGTTACAGTAACTGATAATGGAACAACACCGGCTTGTCAGTTTACACAAGTATTTGCGCTTAATAATCCAAGCGGACCGTCTATTACCTACACACAAACAAACATAGATTGTTTTAATGCCTGCACGGGCTCAATTACTGCTATTGCAACAACTACCTCGGCAGCATCAGCAAATTATAGCTGGAGCAATGGCTCTACGAGTTCATCAGTAACCGGCTTGTGTAAAGGAGTGATCACCTTAACGGCAACAGATCCTTTAACCAACTGTAAAACCATTCAATCGTTTACGTTAACTGATAATCCTGCGTTGCAATTAAGTATTGCTAATATCCAAAACCCAAAATGTCATAACGATTGTAATGGGGCAATTACCCTGGTGCCAAGCGGTGGTACATTGCCATTCTCATTTGCGTGGGCACCTGCCGCTGTTGGTAACCCGCAGTTCTCGCTTTGTGCAGGATCATACTCTGCTACTGTAACAGATTCAAAAGGATGCGCAATTACTACAACAGTAACTTTAAACAATCCAACTTCAATAGTTATGACACCAACAGTTGTGAACTCGTCATGTAGTTCGGTTGCAGATGGTTCTGTGAACTTGGGAGTTAATGGAGGCACACCTGCATATTCATATACATGGACGGGCCCTGGCGCATTTACATCAACCACACAAAGTATTGCTAATGTTTTAGCGGGCACTTATTCGTTAACGTTAATCGATCTGAATGGTTGCCAAAAAGACACAACGTTGGATATTATCCCAACGGTTAGCGTTGTGGCGCAGGCACCAAACGATTTTACCGTTTGTCCTACACCATCTGTGGTTTTAACCGGAACAAATTCATTTGGTGCAGTATCTTATGGTTGGTTCTTACTGCCGGATATGACAAATACTGTTGCTAATACACCTACATTCTCTGCAGGTACGCCAACAACGGCTCCGGGCAGCTTTACATATGTTTTGGTTGCTACCTCTTCTGTGGCAGCATGTGCAGACAAAGATACCGTTGTTGTAAACGTTTATGCATTACCTTTTGCAGATGCAGGACCAACGTATACTATACCAGTATTTACAAGCATAACCATTGGTGGTAATCCTACAGCTACAGGTTCTTTCTCGTTGGCATGGACACCAACTTTAAGTCTTGATGATCCTTCGGTTCAAAATCCGGTGGCCTCAAATAGTGTAAATACGGTTTATACGGTAACGGTTGTTGATCTTACAACCGGTTGTATGAACAGCGATACAATGACTGTATTCTTATATCCAGAAATAAAAGTACCAAATGGTTTCAGTCCAAACGGCGATACCAAGAATGAAAAATGGATCATTGATTATATTGATCAGTTTCCTGATAATACGGTTGAGGTATATAACCGTTGGGGCGAGCAATTGTTTTATTCACAAGGATATAAAATCCCTTTTGATGGAAAATACAAAGGTAAAGACCTTCCCGTTGGAACTTATTATTATGTGATAAATTTAAATCATCCGGCATACACCAAACCGTTAACCGGCCCATTAACCATATTTAGATGATGATAAAAAGATACTATATATGTTTACTTAGTTTTATTGCTATATGTGGCTTTGCACAACAATTGCCGCAGTATTCGCAATATATGCTAAACGAACTGGCAATTAATCCTGCCGTTTCGGGTAAAGATGACTATGCGGATGTGCGATCAAATAACCGCTATCAATGGATCGGTATTACCGATGCTCCAAGAACAAATATGCTAACGCTTCATGGGCCCATTAAAGATAAACATATGGGCCTTGGCATGCAATTGTATACAGATATTGTTGGGCCAACACGCAGAACAGGATTAAATTTTTCATACGCGTACCATATGAAATTGAAAAAAGATATGTTTCTTTCAATGGGTGTAAGCGCAGGTATTTTGCAATGGGGTATTGATGGTAGTAAATTAACCATTCGTGATGATGGCGATCAGAATATTTTAAATACCTATCAAACTACTTACGTTCCGGATTTTGGTGCTGGCATTTATTTTCATAAGAAAGACAGGTTTTATTTTGGATTTGCAATACCACAGCTTTACCAGGCGCCAATTCCTTTATACGCCGGAGCCGGAAAAAACAGTCGGATAGTGAACCAGTTTAATTTAAACGGTGCATACAAATTTGATCTTGGAGATGATTTTAAAATTGAACCTTCTTTTTTGGTGAAATATGAAATGCCTGCGCCGGTAAAAATCGACGTTGGAGCACGGGTAATATACCAGGAGCAGGTATGGATTGGCGGCGCTTATCGTCATCATGATGCTTTTAGCGCGATGGTTGGGTATTTTTATAAGAACTATTTAATGATCGGTTATTCATACGACATTACAACAACCAATCTAAAAAAATATTCTTCGGGAACACATGAGATCATGTTAGGACTTCGTTTCTCGAAAACACAAGCGTCAACCTGGGAAGGTAAAGGAAAGTAGCAATACGTGATAGAACACAGAGGAAACTGATTCACCGGATTAATCACGGATTTTTAATATTTAAGCAAAAAAATAATCAGTGTTTAATCAGTTAGATCTGTAAAATCCGTGTTCCATACTCCTTTGTTAATTTTGCAGCTCAGCAACAAATAATTTCTTAAAATTTATTGCTTTGCATAACTGAATATAATTAAATTCAGATCTTCCTTTTTCCAATACAAACGCTTTTAATTTGTTTTTATCGCTTGCGGATAAATGATCTGTATGGATACAAAAACCAATAAAGAAACTTAATTTATCGATCCCCGCTCTTTCCGATTTATTTGCTTTTGCAACATCGATTCCAAGATCTGCTTTTAATTTATTTAGACAAAATTTTTCAGCAGCTGTTCTGTTGCCCTTAAATTGATTTTTTATTTGTTCAGTAATATATTCGCTAATAGCACTTGGATTTAACGGTTGTATAGCGGTATCAAAATTAACAGCAAGATTAGAATTGGTAAAACGTTTTAAAGTTTCGATAGGGGTACGATAACCTTTTGTAGTTTGAATTTTTTCGGCTTCTTTTAAAGCAAGGGTATTTAACTCTGCGTCAACCGGTCTGAAACCAAAACGATAATAGAACCAGAAGGCGCCTGATTTTAAACCTTCAGGATTGTTTTTTCCAAACTGGTAAGGCTCTACTTCAAAATAAGTGGCACCAAAACTTTGTTTGTAACTACGCAACAACTGGCAAAAAACAAAAGCAGATTCGCCACCCCTGAAACTTTCAAAAATATTTACACCAATAAGCGAACGGCGGCCAAATAACCAGCCACCGCCATATGCCATGGGATAGCCATTTTTAAACATCATAAAACCGATATATGATTCAAGCGGCAATCTTCGTTCAGGAAGCATACTAAATAAAGCAATAGATAAGCCATGTTCTAATTCATAAAAAAGCAATCCATCGGCATTACAATAAACCACGGGTTCTGTTTCACGATTCAATAAAAACAATGCCACCCTTGCTTTTTCTATAATCTTATTTTTTTCGACGTCAGATAATTTTTTAGGTGCAGGTAATTTTTTATTGATCAATTCGCGTTCATCAAAACGTTTTAATAAACCCTTGTGATAATAATTTTTATGAAAACTTAAATTTCCAAAACCTTTTGAAAGTTCTTTAGATGTTGGAATAACTGAAATATAAATTTTTAGCGATTCAAATAATTGGTCTTTGATAAGGTCAGATGCATCTATTCTTTCAAAACTCTCGATCAGCCAAACCAATACATCTTTTTTATTTTTTGATCCGGCTGCATGTTCTAACCATTTTAGCGAATTTAATTTTTCGCTAAAGGCAAATTCAAATTCCATTTCAGATAAAGCGTAACGCAAAACGTCTTTTGGGTGAACACCTTCTTCATCCAACGAATGCAAGGCAACCTGGCCCGGGTATATTTTTAACAACCATTTTATTAATGTATAACTATTGGCGGCTTGTGTTTGTGTATAAGAAATTCCTGTTCTTTCAAGTTGCTCAAATATCTGTTTCGGAAGTTTTTTTACGCTTTCGGCCAAACGTTCTAATTCTTTTTTAGCGAGCAAATACAACTCCTCATTTTCGGGGTAACCAAGTAAGAACAATAAACAATCATGATAGCTCTCTATCGTTTTTTTTGAGCTCAGTTTTATCTTCGAACATTCGATTAATAGTTCTTTCTTTTTTACGGCGGAGTTTTCGTCGTAAAAAGATACCAGCTCTTTTAAATTGGCAATAGCAGTTTTTTTTTGTTCGCTCACCATGTAATTTTTAATTAACAAATTAAAGATATCGATTTGTTTACGATTTTCAATTAAACAATTTGTTTCTTGTTTTTTTGTATCTTTAATTAATAAAACCTGATCCCATGAAATTTTTTATCGCAACATTATTTATATCCGTTTCTTTTATACTGCCCGGACAGGTTTTTTTGAAAAATAAAAGCAAACAATCCTTAACGTTTAAAGAAGTACAAAAGCAATTTAATGATTTTAAAAAAGTAAATGATCTTTCAAAATTAAAGCACTGGAAAAGTTACAAACGTTGGGAATATGATCAGCAGTTTCATACCAACACAAATGGCGAACCTGCCGGTTTTGGTGAATACGTTAATGCAGCTATAGAAATGTCAAATGCCAAACAGCAGATGGAAGCATCTAACGTATCTTCCGTTTGGTCGCCATCGGGACCAAATGTGTTGCCAAATAATTTAACCGGGTATATGGAAAATGGTATTGGCCGGATCAACTGTATCGCTTTTCATCCAACCAATAACAATACCTATTTTGTTGGCGTGGCGCAGGGTGGCGTTTGGAAAACAACAAATAACGGCGCCAGCTGGACACCACTTACAGATAATCTTCCGATAACACGCATTAGCGATATTAGTATTGATCCCGCAAACCCAAATACAATGTATATTTCAGTTTGTGATTTTGAATATATAGGGGTTAGCTTATTTTTAAATGGCCGTAAAAGAAATTCACATTACGGTTTGGGAGTTTATAAAACTAATGACGGCGGGGTAACATGGGCGCCAACGGGTTTAACCTTTCAGTTAACTAACGGAGACGCTTCTTTGATAAGAAAGGTAATGGTTAACCCGGCAAACAGTAACGATCTTGTTGCCTGCGGTGCAAGTGGTATGTATAAATCAACTAACGGCGGTACAACCTGGATAAAAACACTCGATTCACTTTTTTGGGATCTTCAACGCGATCCGGCAAATCCAAATATTTTATATGGCGCAACTGGCTGGGTAATGACGTCAAACCTAGGCAACGCGGGCGTTTATAAGTCAACCGACTTTGGAAATACCTGGACCATGCTTAACACTACCATGCCTTTAACCGGAACGATTCAACGCGTAAAGCTGGCTATCGCACCTTCTGATCCAAATTATATTTACGCCTTAACCGTTGATGTAAATGGGGGCTTATATGGCTTTTATAAAAGTATAAATGCGGGTGCTACCTGGACATATATTCCACCGAACGATAATATTTTAGAAGCAGGAACCGGCACAAACCCCGGCGGGCAAGGTAATTACGACCTTGGATTATTGGTGAACGCAACAAATAAAAACATTGTTTATACAGGCGGTGTTAACATGTGGGGTTCAACAGATGGTGCACTGACGTTTAACCCTGTTTCGCACTGGACAACCGGCTACGGGCCAACACTTCATGGCGATATACATTTTATTGACAGGCAACCAGCCACCAATCAGTATTTTGTTTGCAGCGATGGCGGGGCTTATTCTACTCCAACAATTGCCATTAGTAGCTGGACCACATCGGCCTGGCCAACAAACTGGACAAAGCTGAACAGTGGTATGCAGGTAACTTCTTTTTACAGGATCTCCAGCTCTAAAAACGCCAGCGGCAGATTAGTGGGGGGCGCCCAGGATAATGCTACTTTTTATCTTAAGGCCGGAAGCTGGTCTACAATTTTTGGTGGCGATGGAATGGATAATTATATAGATCCAACTGCTACAAGTGATGTTGTAGGATCGAGCCAATATGGTAGTTTTTATACAAGCAACAACGACGGTATTTCGAGTAATTATCCAACTACTAATCCAAATAATGAAGCTGCAGAATGGTTAACACCCATAGTGGCTGATTATAATCACCCGGGCGTATTGTATATTGGTAACGAAAATGTTGTTCAGTCTACAGATGGTGGAAATAGCTGGAATACTTTGGCATCTATATTTACGAATACAACAACCAATACCAATACTGAAATTAGCGCTTTAGCGGTATCTGCTACCAATAGCCTTGTGCTTTATGCAGCAAGAAGGGTAAGGTATGAACTGGGTATGCCCGGCATGGTTTTTAAAACCACAAACGGAGGGGTAAGCTTCTCGAACATTACTAACAATTTGCCCGACAGCTTATATTATACCGCCATTGAAATAAACGAAACAAACCCAAACATTGCATATGTTACAATGGCCGGATTTAGTGCAGGTAATAAAGTATTTACAACAACGAACGGCGGTGCTACATGGCAAAATATTTCATATAACTTACCTAACCTGCCGGTAAATAACATCAAGCAAATTCCAGGTACAAATAATCTTATTATCGCAACAGATATTGGTGTTTATACATTAACTTTTGGCAATACAAGCTGGGTAAATAATAGTTTTGGTTTGCCAAATGTGATCACAAGCGATATTGAATTTAATTTACCACTTAATAAGGTATATGTTTCTACTTTTGGAAGAGGCATCTGGGAAACAAGTTATACGATCCTTACCAATACAAGTGATCCGGAAAGATCAACCTTTTCTTTTGACCTTTTTCCAAGTGTTAATGATGGAAAATTTACCGTATCAGCCAAAGAAGATACCAACGAAAAAAGCATCGAAATTATAGATGTGTTGGGTAAAATTGTGTTTTCTCAAAACACAAAAGAGCCAAGTACCAACCTCAATTTAAATTTAGCGCCGGGTGCTTATTATTTGCGTGTTTTGTGCAACAAAAAACTTGGGGTAAAACGTTTTATCGTTAAATAAAATAGCTGCCTAAAATATTTAGTTTTGTTTTATTACCAATATCGACAAAGCTAAGTTTTCCACCCATAAAAAAGCAATTCAAAACATTCTTATTTAGAATGATTATAAATTACAGCTATCGTTAAAAAAAATTAAAAATTCCCTCGGTAGTTGTTAATCTTCTGCTAATTTTGCCAACGTTTAATGTCATTAATTTGTCATTTAAACAATTGTATAGGATTAAAATTTCTCATTTTTATATGAAAAACAACATATCTCAGGTATCGGTAAAAACCTTGCTAGCAGTAGTTTTCGCGGTTTTTGCCTTCTCTTCTAAAATCAACGCCCAGGACGGAGAAAAATTATTTAAGCAAAATTGCGCCGTGTGCCATAACTCGCACACCGACCAGAAATTAACAGGTCCCGGCCTTAAGGACGTTTTTAGCCGCGTGCCCGGTGGAGACTGGATCAACAGATGGATCAAGAACAACGAAAAAATGATCAAAGCCGGCGATCCTTATGCCACTAAGATCTATTCTGAAAATGGCAAAGCTGCCATGACTGTTTTTGAGAACTTGAGTGATAAGGATATTGCCTCTATCATTGGATTTATTAAAGGGCCAGCTCCGGTTGCGCCTGTTGCTACAACAGGTGGCGGTGGTAACGGACCTGAAAATACTGAAACAGCAAATGGCGGCATTGAGCCTCTTTACCTGATTCTTGGTGCTATTGTTATTTTAGCAATTTTAATTGGTGCCTTACGCAGCGTAAGAGCTTCAATGCAAAATGCATCTAACCGTGCAGAAGGTAAACCTGAAAACCCTGAAATGACCTTTGGACAAGAGGTTAAACATTGGATCTCTGGCCATCGCCGTTTAGTAGGTGTATTTGGTATCATTATCTGTTTTGTTGGAATGAAAAGCTGTTGGGATGCTTGTTACAGAATAGGCGTTTATTACGATTGGAAAACACAAAAAGGATATAAACCTGAACAACCAATTAAATTCTCTCACAAATTACATGCTGGCGATAACGAGATTGCTTGTCAGTATTGCCATAATTCAGTTGAAAAATCGCGCCATGCCGGTATCCCAACTGTAAATATTTGTATGAACTGCCATAAAGGAATTAAGAGCGGCCCTCAATACAAAGAAAAAGAAATTGCAAAAATTTATGCTGCTGCAGGTTTTGATGCAACCAATCAAAAATATGATAACAGCAAACAAAACCCTTTAAAATGGATCAAGGTTCACAACTTACCAGATCACGTTTATTTTAACCACTCTCAACACGTAGTTGTGGGTCAGATCAAATGCGAAACCTGCCACGGTAACGTAAAAGAAATGACAGTTGCAGAGCAAAAAGCACCTTTAACAATGAAATGGTGTATTGAGTGCCACCGCAAAACAGAAGTTGCAATGGCTGGTAATGCATACTACGATCGTTTACACAAAGCTTTAAAAGAAAAATACGCCGGGCAGTATGACGTTAAGTTTACTGTTGATAAGATCGGCGGTTTAGAGTGTGGAAAATGTCACTATTAAAATGAAGTTACTTAAGAATTTATATAACTAATGTCTATGTCGAAAAAATACTGGAAAGGCCTACCTGAACTACACAATAGTCCGGAGTTTCAAGAGCAACAAAAAAATGAGTTTGCTACTCCTCTTCCTATGGATGAGTTTTTGGGTAGCGATGAAGCTGAAAAAGAAGGCACATCCCGCCGTGATTTTTTAAAGGTAATGGGTTTCTCAACAGCTGCTGTTGCGCTGGCCGCCTGCGAAACACCGGTAATGAAATCTATCCCTTACGTTGTAAAACCAGAGGAAGTTACACCGGGTGTTGCTAACTTTTATGCTACTACATTTTATGATGGGCATGATTATGCATCTATTCTTGTAAAAACACGCGAAGGCCGTCCTATCAAAATTGAAGGTAACGACTTAGGTGGTATTACGCACAGTGGTACAAATGCACGTGTTCAGGCATCTGTATTGGGTATTTACGATGGCGCCCGTTTACGCGGCCCAATGGTTAAAAGTAAAGATGCAAGCTGGAAAACAGCCGATGATATGGCTGCTGCTGCATTTAACGGCGCTACTATCCGTATCTTAACTTCTACGATCATTAGCCCATCTACAAAAGCTGTAGTTGCAGAGTTCATAGAAAAGCATCCAAATACAAAACACGTTACTTATGATGCTATCTCATACAATGCTTTAACAAAAGCCAATAAAAATGTTTTTGGTAAATCAGTAGTTTCTTCTTACGATTTTAGTGATGCAAAAATTGTTGTAGGTATTGCCTGCGACTTTTTAGGTAACTGGATCTCTGGTGAAGAATTCTCAAAACAATATGCTAAAGGCCGTAAGGTTTCTAAAGCAAATCCGGAAATGAGCCAGCATTTCCATTTTGAAAGTAACATGTCGTTAACCGGTGCAAATGCCGATTACCGTTACATGGTTAAGCCAAGCGAATTAGGAAAAGTAACTGTTGCTTTATTTAATGAAGTGGCAGGCGCTACCGGAAATGCAAAAGTAAGTGGTGATGAAAAAATAGGAAATGCAGAAGCTGCAAAAGCTATTAAAAAGGTTGCCGATAAATTAATTGCACATAAAGGAAAATCATTAGTTGTATCTGGCGTTAACGATGAAGGTGTTCAAACCTTAGTTAACGGTATCAACAAAATGTTGGATAACTACGGTAAAACTGTAGATGTTGAAAATCATTTAAATTTCAAACAAAGCGATGATAAAGAATTTGCTGACCTGGTAGCGGATATGGCTTCAGGAAAAGTAAATGTATTATTAACTTACAATTGTAATCCTGTTTACACTGCCCCGGCTTCTTTAAAATTTGCCGATGCTTATAAAAAAGTAACTACAAAAATCTCATTCGCCCAGGTATTGGATGAAACAGCTCAAATGGCTGATATCGTTGTGCCTGATCATCATTATTTAGAAGCGTGGGGTGATGCCAATCCAAAACGCGGCATGTTTACCTTACAACAACCAACTATCAATCCTATTTTTGCAGCCCCTCGTCACGAAGGTACGCGTCAATTCCAGGATACATTATTAAAATGGTCTGGTATTAAAACCAATTACTTAACTTATTTACAAGGTTTCTGGAACAACCGTGTATTCCCAAATCAAGGCAAACATTCAGATTTTCCAACCTTTTGGGCAAATGCATTGCATGATGGCGCTGTAAAAGTTTATGTGCATAAAGAAGTTACTGTTGCCCCGCTTGCTAAAAATGATTCTACCGGAATTACAATGGCTGGTGTTGCAGCATTAGAAACAAATGATACCATTGTAACTGTACAACACGAAGCCCCTAAAAAAGAAGCTGTAGTTGCAGAAACACTTCCAACACCGGATTATAACAAAGCTGCTACAATGGCAACTTCGGTTAAAGGTGGTGCTATGGAATTATTTGTTTACGAAAAAATTGGTATCGGTAATGGTATTTACACCAATAACCCATGGTTAATGGAATTACCTGATCCTATCTCTAAAGTTACCTGGGATAATTATATTACTATGAGCCCTGTGGATGTTAAGAAACAAGGCCTTAGCGAAATGTTGCGTCAGGATATTGACGGAAGTATTGTTGAACTAACCGTTAACGGTATAACTGTAAAAGTACCTGTTTACCCTCAACCGGGCCAGGCAGAAGGCACTATTGGTCTTGCTTTAGGTTACGGCCGTGTTGCCGAAACTTTAAAAGTTGCAAACGGAGTAGGGGTAAATGCATTTGCTTTCCAAACAATGATGAATGATACCATTCAGCCAATTGTTACCGGAAACGTTTCTATTAAAGATACTAAAGAACTTCACCGTTTTGCCGCAACTCAAATTCAACATACCATTATGGGTCGTGAAGAATTTTTATTACGCGAAGTTTCATTAAAAGAATTTAAAGAGAACGATAAAGAATACTGGAACCCTGCTACTGAACTTCCTGTTCACGGTGGTGGTAAAAAACATGTAGATGAGATCGATCTTTGGAACAAGTTTCCACGTATGGGTCACAAGTGGGGCATGAGCATTGATATGAACTTGTGCTTTGGTTGTGGTGCCTGTGTTGTAGCTTGTACATCAGAAAATAACGTGGCTGTAGTAGGAAAACTAGAAGTTTCTAAAACACGTGATATGCACTGGTTGCGTATTGACCGTTATTACAGTTCTGATATGAACCTTGAAAAAGGAAAAGAAGAACACAAAGGCTCTAAAGAAACATATATTGAAATGGAAAATCCTTCGGCTAACCCGCAGGTAACTTTCCAGCCAATGATGTGCCAACATTGTAACCATGCACCTTGCGAAACTGTTTGCCCGGTATTAGCTACCAGCCACAGTACAGAAGGTTTAAATATGATGACTTACAACCGTTGTATTGGTACTCGTTACTGCGCTAACAACTGTCCTTTCAAAGTACGTCGCTTTAACTGGTTTAACTATAACACTAACGAATGGTTTGCAGATATTAATCCGGCGCAACAAGAGTTAGGCCGTATGGTTTTAAATCCGGATGTAGTTGTTCGTAGCCGTGGTGTAATGGAGAAATGCTCTATGTGCCAACAAAAATTACAAGCCGGCAAATTAGCAGCAAAAAAATCTGGCCAGCCTATTAAAGATGGTGCAGTAAAAACTGCTTGTCAATCTGCTTGTTCAACTGATGCAATTATTTTTGGAGATCTTAATGATGAAGAATCATGGGTATCAAAAGAAAGAGCTGATGAAAGAACTTATTTCTTATTAGAAGATGTAGGTGTAAAACCAACTACTTCTTATAAAGTAAAAGTAAGAAACCAGGATGAGAAAATTATTCGTGAAGTGAAAGTAGCTTCTGCAAAACATGAAGAGAAGCATGAAGAAGCTCACAACGAAGAAAAACATTCATAATATTTAGTATAAAAAAATTAAAAATATAGTATGCACGCAGAATCAGAAATTAGGATACCGTTAATACTTGGCGATAAAAATTACCGCCAGATTACTGATGATATTATTGCGCCCATTGAAGGCAAGGCTGCAAAAGGTTGGTACACGCTTATCACACTTTGCGCTTTATCTTTCCTATGGGGAATAGGATGTTTGGCCTATACCATTGGTGTTGGTATTGGTGCCTGGGGATCTAACAATGGTGTAGATTGGGCATGGGATATCACCAATTTCGTATGGTGGATCGGTATTGGTCACGCCGGTACTTTGATCTCTGCGGTGTTATTATTGTTCCGTCAAAAATGGCGTATGGCCATTAACCGTTCTGCAGAAGCGATGACGATCTTTGCTGTACTTTGTGCCGCTATTTTCGTATTGTTACACACAGGTCGCCCATGGTTAGATTATATGTTATTCCCATTACCAAATCAATTTGGTTCTTTATGGCCTAACTTTAACTCGCCACTATTATGGGACGTGTTTGCGGTATCTACTTATGCAACTGTATCTATCGTTTTCTGGTACATTGGTTTAATACCTGATTTTGGTATGATCCGCGATCGCGTGATCAAACCTTGGCAAAAGAAATTTTACGGTATCCTTTCATTTGGTTGGGGTGGAAGCGCCCGCCACTGGAGCCGTTTTGAAGAAGTATCTTTGGTGCTTGCAGGTTTATCTACACCACTTGTATTCTCGGTACACTCAATTGTATCTTTTGACTTTGCTACTTCGGTAGTTCCGGGATGGCACACCACCATCTTCCCTCCATACTTCGTATCTGGTGCGGTATTCTCAGGTTTTGCAATGGTATTAACATTAATGTTGGTAGTTCGTAAGATCTATAAATTAGAAGCATACGTTACTATTAAACACATCGAGTACATGAACATTGTAATTATTGTTACCGGTTCAATTGTAGGTGTTGCTTATTTAACAGAATTATTCGTTGCATGGTACTCAGGCGTAGAGTGGGAACAATACGCGTTCTTAAACCGCGCTACTGGTCCTTTATCTTGGAGCTACTGGTGCATGATGACTTGTAACGTATTCTCTCCTCAATTATTCTGGGTTAAAAAATGGCGTACAAGTATTGCGTTTACATTTGTTATCTCTATCGTTATTAATATTGGTATGTGGTTCGAGCGTTTCGTAATTATCGTTCCAACCTTATGCCGTACTTACCTTCCATCTACTTGGAATACATATACGCCATCGTTTATTGATATCGGGATCTTTGTTGGAACAATCGGAATGTTTGGAACTTTCTTCCTGTTATTCTCGAGATATTTCCCTGTAATAGCTCAGGCAGAATTAAAAACTATTTTGAAATCATCCGGCCAATCTCAAAAAGAAGCCGCGAAACATAATTCACATCATTAATAAATTGAACTAAATAATATGGCAACTAATAAACATATAATTCACGGGGTATTTGGCGACGAAGTGCCATTACTGGAAGCTTGCGCAAAGCTAAGAACTGCCGGTATCCGTATTAAGGACGTTTTTTCACCAATGCCGATTCACGGTATTGACGGTGTAATCGGTGTTCCAAGAACAAGAATAGCCATTTGCGCTTTTATCTATGGTATTACCGGAACATCTTTAGCTACATTAATGATGTGGTACATGATGGTTCATGATTGGCCTCAGGATATTGGTGGTAAACCAAGTTTTGCTTATTACATGAATATCCCGGCGTTTATTCCAATCACATTTGAAAGTACAGTGTTTTGCGCCGCTCACGGGATGGCATTAACCTACTTTTTACGTTGTTGGTTAGTACCAGGGGCAAAAGCAAAAAACCCTGATCCAAGAACAACAGACGATAAATTCTTAATTTATTTAGAGTTAAATGATGAGCAAGCTAAAAAAGCTGAAGAGATCATGAAAGCAAATGGTGCTGAAGAAGTAAATCACAAAGGCTCGTTTGTTGTTGAACCAAAATATGTATTAGAAGAAACACATTAATAGTATGAAAAAACATTATACAACCATAAAATTTGTTTTTGCCTCGGCACTTGCCGGATTGGTAATGGCAGGTTTTACATCTTGTGGTAAAAAGGATCATAACAGTCCGGGTTTTGAATTTATGCCGGATATGTACCGCTCTCCGTCATTGGAATATTACCAGGTACACACTGTTGATGGCGATACTATAGATAACGCCATGCTGCCTGTAGCAGGAACTGTAGCACGTGGTTATTTGCCATATGCTTATCCTAACACTCCGGAAGGTTACGAGCAAGCGGGATTGAATTTGCATAATCCTTATGAGAGCCAAAGAGCTGCTTTTGAAAAAGAAGGAGAAGTTTTATATGGTAAATTTTGTGTACACTGCCACGGTGCTACCGGTGCCGGAGATGGTAAAGTGGGTTTAAAATTGCCTGGGCCTCCACCTGCATATAATGGCGCGTTAAAAAATTTACCAGAAGGAAAGATATTTCACACCATCACTTACGGTAAAAACTCAATGGGTTCTCACGCCAGCCAGTTAACGCAGGAAGAGCGCTGGAAAGTGGTTTTTTATGTACAAAAATTACAAGGGCCTAAAGAAGTTGCTAGCGACAGTACTAAAACCGTTGCTGCTGTAAACCCTGTAGCTGCTGATAAAAAATAATATTAATTAAGATTTAAGAGAGACTATGAATACCGAAAAATTAAATTTTACAGTTCCGTCAAAAGCAAAAATGTTCTCATTTGCTTTAATGGCCGTGGGCTTAATATCAATTATATTAATGTTTTTGCTTGATAAAGGAGATGAAGCAGAACATTACCACGCACACACACGTGCCTGGAGCAACGTGTTTGCCGGATCGTTTTTCTTCATGGCATTATCACTGGCTGCTGCTTTCTTTTTAGGATTGCAATACGCTGCAGAAGCAGGTTGGTCTACAACGGTTAAGCGCGTAATTGAAGCGGTAACTATGTATTTACCATATGGCTTAAGCCTTATGATGTTGTTATTCATCGTTGGTCAATTTCACGGTCACCATATTTATCATTGGATGGCTGAAGGTATTGCTACCCCGGGAAGCGCTAACTACGACGAGGTTATTGCCGGTAAGATCGGTTACTTTGGCTGGTTTTGGTGGTTAAGAACGATCCTTTACATGGTTGGCTGGATGTATTTTACTTTTAAATTACGTAAGAACTCTTTAGAAGCAGATAAATTAGATGTTGATATCAATAACTCATACCACTGGAAAAACATTAAGTTGGGTGCCTGGTTCATGGTGTTATTTGCTGTGACATCATCAACAGCTTCATGGGATTGGTTAATGAGTATCGATACACACTGGTTCTCTACATTATTTGGATGGTATATCTTCTCAGGTATGTGGATCAGCGCATTGGTTGCTATTACCATTTTAGTTATCTGGTTAAAAAAATTAGGTTACCTTGAATTTGTTACAGAAAGTACAATTCATGACCTTGGTAAATGGATGTTCGCTATCTCTTTCTTATGGACATACTTATACTTCTCTCAATTTATGTTGATCTGGTATGCAGATATTCCTGAAGAGGTAATTTATTTCCAAACACGTTGGGAAAACTTTAAAGGATTAATGTGGACCGTTTTCTTTGTGAACTTTGCATTCCCAATGGTGATGTTAATGAGCCGCGATAGCAAACGTAATTTCTTCTTCCTTATGTTTGTTGGTACAATTATCTTTATTGGTCACTATATGGATGTGATCATGATCGTAATGCCGGGAACCGTTGGTCACCACTGGCATGGGTTAAGCTGGATGGAATTTGGAAACTTCTTTTTCTTTTTAGGCTTATTTATTTATGTTGTTTTAAATGCGCTTACAAAAGCTCCGTTAATGGTTAAAAATCACCCTTTCTTGGGCGAAAGTTTACACCATTCAACCTAATTAAAATTGTTTTTTGAAACTGAAAAAAGATAAAAGAATTTAAAAATATAAAACTTAGATAAAATGAATTTTTTAGTACTGTTAGCCATCGTTTTATTAATAATTGCAGGACATCAATTATTAAGAGTTATCGAGTTAAGCCGCGGCTTAAAAAAGACAAAAGAATGGCAAGTTACCGAAACCGATAATAACATGATGGGCAAAGCCCTTGTTACCTTTATGGTATTCTTTTTTGCATTTTTCTTCTGGCAGGTAAACCGCTGGATAGACAGGTCATTACCTCCAGCTGCTTCAGAGCATGGTGTAAAAGTAGATACACTTTGGGATTATAATATTTACCTTATTACGATCGTATTCCTGATCACTAACTTCTTTTTGTTTTGGTTTGCCTACAAATACCGCGGTAATGGTAAAACAAAAGCTTCGTACATTACTCATAACAACAAATTAGAAATGGCCTGGACAGTTATTCCTGCTGTTGTTCTTGCATTCATCATCATTTTTGGTTTAAAATACTGGAATGAGATTATGGAAGATGCTAAAGAACCAAACAGGGTGATCATTGAACTTTATGCTAAACAATTTGACTGGACTGCCCGTTATGCAGGTAAAGATGGAAAATTAGGTGAAACCGATTACAGGCAGGCAGGCATGAACCTTGTTGGTATGGATACTGCTGATGTTTTAGGTAACGATGATATTATCGTGAAAAACGAATTCCATATTCCGGTTAACCGCGAAATTGAATTGAACATGCGCAGCCGCGATGTTATTCACTCTGCTTATTTGCCTCATTTCCGTGTACAAATGAACTGCGTACCAGGTATGATCACCACGTTTAAATTTGTGCCTACAAAAACTTCGGCGGAGATGAAAAAAGATCCTTACGTTGTAAAAATGATGGCTGGTATCAATGCACAGCGCGCTAAATTCGGAAAAGAGCCTGTTGAATTTGATTACCTGTTGTTATGTAATAAGATTTGCGGTGCTTCTCACTATAACATGCAAATGAATGTTATTGTGGATACAGAGGCAGACTACAATGCGTGGATCGCAAAACAAAAAGTATTTAAATCGGCTGTTGCTGAAAAAAAATAATTATAAAAAATTCTAAATAAAAATAACATGGCTACCGTAAAAAATTCAGAATTAGAAAAGGAACATTTGGTTCATCATGACCACGTTCATGATCATGATGATCACGAGGAGAGTTTCGTGGCAAAATACATTTTCAGTATGGATCACAAGATGATCTCGCGTCAGTTTTTAATTACAGCTGTTGTTATGGCTGTGATCGCGATGACCATGTCTGTTATCTTCCGTATGC
This sequence comes from Bacteroidia bacterium, assembly GCA_044226875.1. Classification (GTDB taxonomy): domain Bacteria; phylum Bacteroidota; class Bacteroidia; order B-17B0; family Aurantibacillaceae; genus Aurantibacillus. Next base: position 312,816 of record JBGAGD010000001.1, on the reverse strand, counting down.
AATTAGCATGGCCTGGTGAAAAATTTGGTTTCATCAACGCAATGTTAGGTGATAAATGGGGTAAAGACGGAATTCTTGATCCTAATATGTATTTAGCGTTGGTGACTATCCATGGTACTATCATGGTGTTCTTTGTATTAACAGGTGGTTTAAGTGGAACCTTTGCTAACTTGTTGATCCCTTACCAGGTTGGTGCACGCGATATGGCATCAGGTTTCTTAAACATGCTTTCGTATTGGTTCTTCTTTTTATCAAGCGTTATCATGACAGCTTCTTTATTTATTGATGATGGCCCTGCTTCTGCCGGTTGGACAATTTACCCTCCGCTTTCTGCTTTACCCGAAGCTATCCCTGGTTCTAAACTAGGTATGACCTTGTGGTTACTTTCTATGACCTTATTCGTAGTATCTTCATTACTTGGTGGTATCAACTATGTGGTTACCGTAATTAACCTTCGTACAAAAGGTATGAAAATGACAAGAATGCCATTAACAGTTTGGGCATTCTTAATTACAGCTATCTTAGGTGTATTATCTTTCCCGGTTCTTGTATCTGCAGTTGTATTATTACTTTGCGATAGAAGTTTAGGAACTTCATTTTATTTATCAGATATCTATATTGGCGGACGCCCTTTAGATAACGTAGGTGGAAGCCCGGTATTATTTGAACACTTATTCTGGTTCTTAGGTCACCCTGAGGTATACATCGTATTATTACCTGCTTTGGGTATCACTTCAGAAGTTATTTCAACCAACTCACGTAAACCAATTTTTGGTTACCGTGCCATGATCGGTTCAATGCTAGCTATTGGTTTCTTATCATTCATCGTATGGGGCCACCATATGTTTATGACAGGTATGAATCCTTTCTTAGGATCTGTATTCGTATTTACTACTTTATTAATTGCTATCCCATCTGCAGTAAAAGCATTTAACTATATTACTACCATGTGGAAAGGTAATTTACAGTTTACTCCGGCAATGTTGTTCTCTGTAGGTTTGGTTTCTTCATTTATCACAGGTGGTGTTACAGGTATCATCTTAGCAGATTCTACTTTAGATATCAATGTACACGATACTTACTTTGTGGTTGCCCACTTCCACATTGTAATGGGATTAAGTGCCATCTTTGGTATGTTTGCTGGTGTTTACCACTGGTTCCCTAAAATGTTCTTACGCATGATGAACAAAAAATTAGGATATGTTCACTTCTGGATAACTTTATTAATGGCTTATGGCGTATTCTTCCCAATGCACTTTTTAGGATTGGCCGGCGTACCTCGTCGTTATTATACTAACTCAAACTTCCCAATGTTCGATAACCTGGTTGATATTAACGAGATCGTTACTATCTGCGCTATTATTGGTGCATTAGGCCAAGGTGTTTTCTTGTTCAACTTCTTCTATAGCATTTTCCGTGGCGAGAAAGCTCCGCAAAATCCTTGGAACTCTAATACATTAGAGTGGACAACTCCAATGGCTCATATTCATGGTAACTGGCCTGGTCCATTACCTGTGGTACACCGTTGGGCTTATGATTATTCTAAGCCAGGAAAAGAAAAAGATTTCGTTGCACAAACTGTTCCTCTTGAAGAAGGAGAACAGGATGGCGACAGTCACTAATAAAAAATTAACCCCCGGAGCTTATCCGGGGGTTTTTTGTTTTAAACCAATTTGGTTCTTTGATCGTATATAAATAAACCGCCATTTTGAAACCGAAATTATTTTTGTTTTTTAGTGTGTTAAGCTCTGTTGTTTTAGCGCAAACAAATGAGCAACCGATTGCAGTTAAGCAGGAAAATTACTTCAGGTTTAACTACGAAAACGATTTTTTTAGCCAAACAGACCGTTATTATACACAGGGTATACAAGTAAGCTTAATTCATCCTTTAGTAAGGTATTCGCCATTCTCCAAAACCCTGTTACGATTAAACAATGCCGTTAATTATTATGGGATCCAGGCAGAGCAGGATTGTTTTACACCAAAGAGTATCCGCATAGATACCATCATGTTTGGCGAAAGGCCTTATACCGGAACGGTTTTTGTTTCTCATGTACTTAATTCGCTAAGCGAAAAAAAAATATTGTTACTACAAACACAATTAGATGTTGGAGGCATTGGAAAATGTGCCAGGTGTGAAGATGAGCAAAAGGCCATTCACCGGGCTTTGGTAAATATTCAACCATTGAGTTGGGAATATCAATTGGCAAATGATATTATAATTAATTATCGCGCTAAACTGGAGAAGGGAATTATTTACAAACGAAATTTAGAATTTATGCTTAATGCTACTTCGCGCATCGGCACCTTGTATACGGATCTTGGGGCGGGTTTTAATTTCAGGCTTGGCCTCTTTGATCCGTATTTTAAAAACTTGGGTCTTTCAAAAGATCCCTTGAGCCGTAAATTTAAAATTTACGCACAGGTAAAAACCAATGCAAAATTGGTTGGCTATAACGCTACCTTACAAGGCGGATTGTTTTCAAAAGATATTTATGTGATAGATGCAGATAACATAGAACGTTTTGTATTTACAGGAACTGCAGAAATTGTTGTGGCCTTTAAAAGATTTAGTTTAACTTATTCTCGCACATATATTACACAAGAGTACCACACGGGCGTAGATCACAGCTGGGGAGGCATTTTTATGAATGTTGCTTTTTAATTAGAACGAACTAACGGTAAAACTCAACAATAGTTTGGTTATCTGAAGTAATGGTGAATTTTTTTTCGATGGTATAGATACTACCCTTTAATGTTTTTGCGCGCCAGGCTGCAACATAATTGCCAGGCTGTAAATAATAAGTTTGTAAGGTTTGCGCACTTAAATTACAAACCCATTCCAGTTTATCGTTTCGCTTAACTAAAATGCAGCCATCACCTGCTTCCAGGCATTTAACCTGTAGCACCCCCGCATTAGGTATTTCGAGGGTTTTTGTTTTCGATTGCTCAATGCTGTTTTGATTAATATAAATTCTTGGCAGGGTTAAAATTTCGAGATCATATTTACCAACAATATATTTTTCGGTTGCATTCAATAACTGCACGTTAATCGTTTGCATATCATTTGCCTTTCTTACTACGCATTTTACGCGCTCGTTATAATTATAAACACCTTCGGGCCTTTGAATGGTTAAAAAACCCTGCGGCGCATCAATAGGAATTATACTATGCTTGCCAGCAGTAAGTTTTATTTCTTTGCTTTCTGTTTCCGGAATTGTGTGCGCAACTACTTTGTAGGTTGGAAAATCATCAACATATAAAGTATCAGGGTTATTCTTAAAATTTAATGTATGAATGTAATTGTATTTGTATTCCTTCCGCGCCACATCATAGAACGTAATATCTACGTTGGTTTCAGAAGGAAAGGATTTGGTGTCGAGTAAATTTACCTGTGCTGAGGTTTTATTTAATTTTTGCTGCTGAATAATTGTTGTAATGTTGCTAAAAGTATTTTGATCATCATAATCATAAAATGTACCTACACATTCAAATGTTTTTATTTGCTCGGGTGTTAGGCCTATACCAATAATAAAAGGTTTAAAAACAATTCCTTTTTCCATTAATTTTTGACGGGCCGCGCAGGGGTCGCCACCACACTCTTCAATGCCATCGGTAATAAGTATAACTACATTATTGGTTTTATTATCTGTAAAATCATTGGCGGCTTCGGTCATCGAGTGTTCAATAGGTGTAATGCCGGTTGGTGTTGCAGCTTTTACTTTTTCTTTTATCAAGGCAAGATTGCCTGGGCCAAAAGGTACTATCAGCTTACTGTCTTTGCAATCGCCGGGTGGATATTTTACCGTATGGCCATACATACGCAAAGCAAATTGCAAACTTTTATCTTTGCTTAAACTATCTATAAATTTAAAGAATAGATTTTTAGCACCATCCATGCGCGTAGTGTTCTCATGCTTGGCGATCATACTTTTACTGGCATCAAAAATAAATAAGATACGTGTTGATTTTGTAACAGGTTTTTTTTGCGCCTGTGAAAAAAAAGAAAAAGAGATAAAAAGTATGAAATAATAATATCTCATTTAATGAGTTTAATTAATTGCTAAAGTATTTACTACTTCTGGTAATAACGCTGTTAATTAAAAAAGATATAAAGTAGTTATTATGGAAAACAACCCAAATTTAACGCTTGATTTTCAGTATTTTATAATATTTAAAGCTTTAGTACCGCAAAATTACTGCTTTTGGGATTTTAATATTAATTTAGATTGAACATTTAAAAAAATTAAACATGGGATTATTTGATAAAATAAAGAACATTGCTAACCAGGTAACTGGTGGTGGCGCAAAAGTTAGCATTACAGTAGAAGGATCGAGTGTGAAAGATCCGGTAAAAATAAATGTTACCGCTGTGGTAAAAGATGCGCCTTTGCCAATAGACAAAGTTTATTTGTATGTAAGAAGCGTTGAAAAAATAAATATTTCGCGCGACAGGTTGCCGGGTGGCACAGAAAAAAATCCGCAAAATGTAAACCTTGATCACGACGTATTTGCAAAACAAGAATTTGTGGTTAGCCCTGCACAAACATTAGAAGGTGGAAAAACATATAACTGGACACATCAGTTAACCCTGCCATCTCATGCAACGCCATCGTATAACGGTAAATATGCCAACCATGAATGGCAATTTTATGTTGGGTTGGATGCGAAAGGGAATGATCCTGATTCGGGTTGGGTAACAGCTACTTTAAAATAATTTTAAACGTTAATCAAACAAAAAAACCGGCTTTAACCGGTTTTTTTTTTGTTTAATCGTACAGCATAAATGTACCCTTTAATTCTTTGTATTCTCCCAGTGAGTTTTTGTAGGTTATAAGATAAACATACACATCGTTAGCGGCATTTTTACCATCCCAGCCCAGGGTATCATCATGCGTTTCAAATATTTTATTTCCCCAGCGGTTAAAAACCGAAACAGTGTATTCTGATTTATCTACAAAATGCGTAACAGGCAGCCATACCTTATTTTTACCGTTTGGTGCAAAGGCAGTTGGTACAAATATCCTTCCCTCCATATACACTGCAACGGTGTTAGATCTGCTGGCCTCCATAAAACCATAAGGATTACTGATACCTTCAACAGCTTCAATAAGATATTCAACATTGGAACCGTTTGGCGCTTCGTCTTCAAGATCATCTGTATAAATATTTACCAATGGGCCTGTTGATGCTATTGGCGAAGAAGAGGGTACATCGTTTATTACCCGGTAAATGTTATAGCCACTTATGCCACCGGCAAAACCCGAATAGCTGGTCCAGCTTAAATGTTTGGTAAAAATACTTTCATCATCTTCCTGAACTTTTAGTAAAATTGTTTTAGAAATATTACTTACTGTTCTTGGGTTGCCGCAACTGTCTCTTACAATTGCTTTGTAATAATAACTGTTTGTGGCCGCCGTAATTTGATCATCATCAAAAGAGTAGTTTGGCCCGCCATTGTATGGTAAAAATGTAAGAGCGTTAAAAGTAGTCCCATCGTCAGAACGGTACAGATCAATGCCATTTGCTGTTTTTGTTGTATCCAGGTAAATAGTTATTTCGGCAGTATTCTTATCTTTTATACTTGCTTTTTTTATGTAAACAAAATCCGGCGCGTCAACCTGTGTAGAATAAATGCAATTTCGGTTAGAGGAAGAGGTAATGTTTTGAGTTTTATTAATTACGCGAATGAAGTAACAGATATTTTTATTAGGCGTTACATTAAGATGTGTAAAATTTGTTTGTGTAGTAGAACCGATCTTTAAAAAAGGCCCGCCGTTTATCGAAGAAAAGATCCTGTATTCCAGAATGCCACCAGGGATGTTTCTATATGCATTCCACGTTAGATCTGTTTTGTATGCACATTTATCATACTTGGCTTTTAAAAGCATGGTAGCGGGTATAGTATCAAAGCCGCCGTTATTAAAACAACTATCCACACCATAAACATATAATTTAACCGAGTTAGTATCGGCCTCGGTAGTGGTAAATGTATAAACGGTATTATTTCTGCCCCCCACTGTATCCATTGGTGTATAAACGCCATGAATATTTTTTACAATTATATATTTTATAATATCCTTATCTCGGGGTATGTGCCACGCAACAACGGTATTGCCATTTGGCAAAACACTTATTGAGTCTATATATGGCGTATTGGGGCTTTTTTTATCTTTAAAAATCCCGCCCTGTATATTGGAAGTGGAGATGCAACCACTGTTATCGGGTAGCGATACCTGGTAATTTATACTTGCCTGGCAAACACTTATAGTATCGGCATAATTTGTAGTATTTACGGTTGCAAAATTATTCCAGCTGGCCGCCGGATATTCTTTTAGTATTGTGTACTGGCCTACTGTACTTGCTAAGGCAGGTTGATGGATATTGTTATAAACGATCTTAACATCGGGGGCGCCGGCCGTATTAAAAAGATTTAAGAAGATCGACTTAAGTGTATCTGAAGGCGCAGAAACCCCGGTGCCGCCCGGATTGAACTTTGTTTTCAGAAAATAATAAACGCTGGCAACAGTGGCATTTGTACCTGTATGCGTAAAAGAAGTTGTGCTGATACTGCTCACATTTCCAACAACAGTAAAAGGCCCGGCTGCGGCCTGGGAATAATAAATATCATAAGAGCTAAATAAAAAACCCGGATCAGAAGGTGCCAGCCACGATAATTTTACATCGCCATTTGGTAATACCTGCAGGCAACGAAGATCAGGCGGGCCAACCTGCGAAAACGCAGCCAGGCAATATAAATTCAATATTAAAAAAAAGTGTTTCAAGTAAATTAGTAAAACGGTTAAATATAAAATTTATTGCAATTTAGTTGCCATTATTCATAGATCACTTTTAAGGCCAATAACCTTAAAAACATTACGAAAAAACAGATAGGGTAGTTGGAGGTTTAATAAAAGATAACAGTATTTCTGTTTAAATCTTTATGTTAAATATACGCTAAATCGCCGTATTTCTGTTAAAATTCGGGTAATTTTCACTATTATTGTACATTAATAATTGAAAAAGTCTCTTTTTATATTTCTCTTTTTATTCGGAATTTTGGTTTCCGGCGACTTTTTGGCCCAAAGTGGTGGCAGAAGACGCGAGCATAGAAACCAAAAAAGGGCCAGCGGTACCATGTTTGGTGGTAAACACAGTGCCGGGCATGCCGATAATTTTGCCAGGGGAGGCGGAAGAAGAGGTGGCAAAAAGAACAAAGCCTGGGCCATGCGCCATTCAAGGCCCGGTTCAAGCAGCAATCACGATCAAAGAACATTATTTTCGAGATACCGTACAAAAGGTAAAGCTTACAGGCACAATATCCTGGCAAAGCAAAATTCTGACCGGGCCAGAAGACGTGTTAGAGGTAATAAAGTATTTCACCGTAAAAAGTTTTTTTAATCCCGATAAACCGTCGGGATTTTTTATTTTTACACCCTAATTATGAATATTTTAATTTTAGGTTCAGGAGGAAGGGAACATGCATTTGCATGGAAAATAGCCCAAAGTAAAAAGTTACAGAATTTATACATTGCACCCGGCAATGCTGGTACTGCTAATTGCGGTACCAATGTAAATATTGGTGTAAATGATTTCGAGGCTATTAAGAACCTGGTGTGGGAAAAAGACATTAACCTTGTTTTGGTTGGGCCCGAAGATCCTTTGGTAAAAGGTGTGCACGATTATTTTTTAAATGATGAGGTGCTAAAAGACATCCCTGTAATTGGCCCAAAAAAAGATGGCGCACAATTAGAAGGAAGCAAGGATTTTAGTAAACAGTTTATGTTTAAGCATGGTGTGCCAACCGCGCGCTACGCAACATTTACAAAAGATAATTTAAAAGACGGTTTTGCTTTTTTAGAAAGCCTGCAACCACCTTTTGTTTTAAAGGCCGACGGATTAGCTGCAGGAAAAGGCGTTTTGATCATTAATGATATTAACGAGGCTAAAGAAGAATTAAAGAATATGCTGGTAGATGCCAAGTTTGGCGCAGCCAGTGAGCGTGTGGTCATTGAAGAATTTTTGAAAGGTATTGAACTTTCGGTTTTTGTTTTAACCGATGGAAAATCGTATAAGATCTTACCGGCGGCAAAGGATTATAAACGTATTGGCGAAGGCGATACGGGCTTAAACACTGGTGGTATGGGCGCTGTGAGCCCTGTGCCATTTGCCGACGAAGCTTTTATTAAAAAAGTAGAAGAAAAAATAGTGAAACCAACCATTGCCGGTTTAAATAAAGATGGTATTGATTACCGCGGCTTTATATTTATCGGGTTAATGAATTGTGACGGAGAGCCCTCTGTGATAGAATACAATTGCCGCATGGGAGATCCTGAAACGGAAGTGGTTATTCCAAGGATCAAATCTGATTTTGTAGAATTGTTAGAGGGTGTTGCCACGCAAACCCTTCATGAAAAAAAATACGAAACCATTAACGAAATTGCTACCACTGTTGTGATGGTAAGTGGCGGCTACCCCGAAGCGTTTGAAAAGGGTAAGGAAATTGATGGGCTGGATGCTAAATTCGAATCGCAGGTATTTCACTCGGGTACTAAGTTTGAAGGCGATAAGGTCGTAACCAATGGCGGCCGCGTTTTTGCCATTACTTCTTTTGGAAAAACAATTGACGAAGCCGTTAATAAAAGTTTTGCTTCGGCAGGTGTAATAAATTACGAGGGCAAATATTTTAGAAGAGATATTGGTAAAGATCTTAAAGCATATCAATGATAGGATCGCTTATAAAAAAAGAATTCCTTTTAGAATTTCGCCAAAAATCAACCATTGGTGGAGTATTAATATACGTTGTAGGAACCATTTTTGTAAGCGCATTATGCTTTAAAGGCAAGCTTGATAAACCAACCTGGAATGCTTTATTTTGGGTAATTACCCTATTTACCTCGGTAACCATAAGCGGCAAAAGTTTTTTAAAAGAAACGGGCGGTCAGGCGCTATTTAACTTTTTGCATTATTCTCCAAGCCAGTTCATAATTGCTAAAAGCATCTACAATATGATATTTATGCTTATCCTGAGCTTTGTTACCTTTTTCTTTTACGCCTTTTTTATTAAAAATGAGGTCGAGAATTTGGGCCTTTTCTTTATTGTGTTAATACTGGCATCAACAGGCCTGGCAGCCATTTTAAGCCTTATGAGCGCCATCGCCTCTAAGGCCAGCGGCAATTTTGCTATTATGAGCATCCTGAGTTTCCCGGTGCTTATGCCATTGATTTTGGTGGTTATTAAAATAAGCAAACAGGCCGTGGATGGTATTGAGTGGGCCGGGGTGGGTTTAAATTTTATTGGCATTTTAGTGGCCCTAAATGTTTTAACTATTACCCTTTCTTTTCTATTATTTCCGTATCTTTGGCGCGATTAAATTCTACGAATAGAGTAGAGTCGTTAGTCAGTAGTCTTTAGTCTTTTTATCCTGATTTTTGACTAATATCTATCGACCAATATCTATCGACTGATAAATGAAAAACTGGTACAAAATACTTTCTGTCATTTTAATTTCATATACTTTGGTTTGGGGTTTATTAAATCCGGTACCACGGTTGGATATTTTGAACGAGACCATTCGTAACGTTTATTATCATGTACCCATTTGGTTTGCCATGTTATTTATGATGACGGTGTCTTTAATTTACAGCCTTCTTACACTTACAAAAAACAGTTTAACTAACGATACCAAAGCATACAATGCAGCTTTGGTTGGTTTTTTCTTTAGCCTTCCTGGTTTAACAACCGGCTCTATCTGGGCAAAATATACCTGGGGCACATGGTGGACTTTCCAGGACCCGAAATTAAATGGCGTTGCTATCAGCATTTTAATTTATCTCGCTTATTTTATTTTGCGTTTTTCGGTGGATGATGAAATGAAACGTGCAAGAATATCTGCAGTATATAACGTGTTTGCATTTGTAATGATGAATGTATTTATCATGATATTACCAAGACTTACAGATTCTTTACATCCCGGCAATGGCGGCAATCCTGCTTTTGCAAAGTACGATATGGATAATAACATGCGTATGGTGTTTTACCCGGCAGTTATTGGATGGATCTTGTTTAGTTTTTGGTTGTTCAATATTAAGAACCGCATTAGTTTTATTAAAAATAAATTAAATGATTAAAAAGATTTTAAGCTTGGTTTTTTTGTTATCTGCATTATTTTCTTCAGCGCAGGAAACGGTAACATCTCCTCAAATGGCTGATAGTTTTAGAAGCGAAGGGAAGATATATGTAGTAATAACTGTTATAGGAATGATCTTTGCGGCGTTGGTTATTTTTTTAATTGTGATTGAACGTAAAGTAAACAAGTTAGAAAAACAAATTAATAATAAGTAACATGAAAAAATTACACGTTATTGGTATAGTTGTTATTGCAGTAGCTATTGGCGTAATATTTGTGTCGTTAAAAAATACAAGTACCTATGCCGATTTTACAGAAGCGATCTCTAACCCCGAAAAAGAATTTCACGTAGTAGGCAAACTTGATAAAAATCAACCACAGGTTTATGATCCAAAAGTAAATGCCGATCAGTTCTTATTTACACTTATTGATAATAAGGGTGTAAGTAAACAAGTAGTACTTCATAAAAGCAAACCACAGGATTTTGAAAAAAGCGAGCAAATCGTTTTGATCGGAAAAATGGAAGGTGGCGAGTTTCACGCCAACGATATTTTAATGAAGTGTCCAAGTAAATATAACAATGGCCAGCCACAAATAAATTAGTGGTTAATATATGAACGAAATAAAATACATTGGCGAACGATTATGGGCCGGACATCTTGGTAATGCATTTGTTGTTCTGTCTTTTATTGCAGCCCTGCTTTCTTTTGTTTCCTTTTACTTTTCTTCAAAAAATATCTCTTTTATAAAACTGGCGCGTATTGCTTTTAATGTGCATGGCTTTGCCGTAATTGGCATTATTGCCACCATGTTCTATATGTTGCTTAATCATTATTTTGAGTATCAATATGTATGGCAACACAGTAATACCAGCATGGATATGAAATATATCCTGTCTTGCTTTTGGGAAGGGCAGGAAGGAAGTTTTTTACTGTGGACCTTCTGGAATGTAGTTTTAGGAACGCTCTTAAAAAAGCAACTTAAAAATAATGAATGGGAAATTCCGGTAATGACCATTTTTGCTTTAGTGCAGGTTTTTTTAGCAAGCATGCTAATGGGTATTTATTTGGGAGATTATAAAATTGGAAGCAACCCTTTTTTATTATTGAGAGAACATTCAGAATTCAGCAATTTACCGTTTATACAAATGCCTAACTATCTTGCAAAACTGGATGGCCGGGGTTTAAACCCTTTATTGATGAACTACTGGATGACCATTCATCCACCTACTTTATTTTTAGGATTTGCCTCTACATTAATTCCATTTGCTTTTGCTATTGGCGCTTTGTGGAATAAAAAATATACCGAGTGGCAAAAGATAGCCTTGCCATGGACTTACTTCTGTATTTTAATTTTAGGTGTTGGTATTTTAATGGGCGGCGCCTGGGCATACGAGGCGCTAAGCTTTGGCGGGTTCTGGGCCTGGGATCCGGTCGAGAATTCATCTTTAGTACCATGGTTGGTAATTGTAGCCGCCGGTCATACTATGATCATCAATAAAAATAAAGGCGGTTCGTTATTTACTACACACTTTTTAGCAATCGGTAGTTTTTTATTGGTACTGTATTCAACTTTCTTAACAAGAAGCGGCGTTCTTGGAAATGCCTCCGTACATGCCTTTACAGACCTTGGTATGACCGGACAATTGGTTTTATACGTGCTAACATTCGTATTTATTACCGTAGCATTATTAATTGACGAACTGCTTTTTAAAGTTTCGTACATAGTTGTTTCCCTTCTTATTCTTTTCTATGGAATGCTGTATGGTTATAAAACCATTTTATTATTAGTTTGGCTTGGCGGGTCTGGTATAATAACCGTTATTTCGTATTACAAATATTTTCCTAAAGAAAAAGAAGAAGAAGATCTATATTCACGTGAGTTCTGGATGTTCTTAGGCTCTCTTGTTTTTTTATTATCCGGTTTGATCATCACTTATTTTACATCCATCCCGGTAATTAATAAATTATTTAAAACAGAATTTGCACCGCCAAAAGTACCTGTTTATAATAGCTGGATGTTGCCGTTTGCTATTTTAATAATGATATTGATAGCGGCCTCACAATTTTTAAAATACAAAAAAACGGATGCGAAAAAATTCTACAAACGTATTTCTTATAGTTTTGTTTTGGCTTTATTATTTGGACTGGCCTGTAGTATCCCGCTTTATTTTTTAACCAATAACGAAGTAAAAGCAGATACATGGACATTAATTGGTTACACCAGTTTATTTGTTACAGGTTTATTTGCACTCTTCGCAAACCTCGATTATTTTATAGTTGTGCTAAAAGGTAAAGTTTCTAAAAGCGGTGCGGCTATAGCGCATATTGGCTTTGCCATGGTTTTGATCGGGGCGCTGATCTCTACTTCAAAAAAAGTAACATTGGCCAAAAACATTAATGATAAAAAATTAGCAGCCTTAGGAAAAGATTTTGACGACCGTGAAAGTATTTTGTTGACCCAAGGCGATACTTTGCAAATGGGGCCTTATTCGGTATTATATAAAGGCAAAAAACGAAATGGTATAAACATATATTATTCTGTAGAATATTTTAAACGCGATAAAGAAAATAAAACGGAGTTCGATTTTTCTTTACTGCCACATGTACAGGATAACCCGCGTACTGGCCAGCAATCTGCCGAACCGGATACCAAACATTATTTAGACCGGGATATTTATACGCATATTGCTTATGCGAGAGTGGATACAACCACCTACAAAAAAAACGCGTATAGCGAAGCGAAAAATTATGTTGGGCATGTGGGAGATACTATTTTTTCGAGCAATGCATTAATTATTATTGATTCGTTACGTAGTAATTTAAGTAAAGAACAATACGAAAAAAACGATTCTATACTAGAAGTAACGGCCGTATTACGTTGTGTAAACAGTGATAACAAAAGCTTTATGGCTTACCCAAAATTTATTATCCAGCATAATGTAATTATTCCAAAAGAAGATGTGGTGGATGCGCTGGGATTAAAACTGGTATTTTGGAAAGTAAATCCCGAAGAAGGAACTATAGAAATTACCATGAGTGAAAAACTATCCAACAATAAAGATTTTATTGTGATGAAAGCTTTTGTGTTTCCATATATAAATGTGCTTTGGCTGGGCTGTTTGATCATGGCATTTGGAACAGGCATTGCCGTTATAGAAAGAATTCGTAAATTCAAGTTACAATCTTAAAATTGATGCAAAGTCAGGGCAAGCATAAAATCGTAATAATAGGTTGCGGCAATGTTGCCTGGCATTTAGCAAAACAGCTAAGCTCTTTTAAAAAATACGACATTTTCATTTACAATCATAAGGCAAATAGTTTGCTTAATGATTTTAAAACAAAACTAAAATGTAAAACAGAAACAAGCTTAAGTAAAATTATTCCTGACGCGGAATTTTATTTTATTTGTGTATTAGATAAATTTATTTCCAGCGTCTCAAAAAAAATAAAAGCAAAAGCAGGTTGTGTTATGCATACTTCCGGAAGCGTGAAACTTGATGAATTAGGAAATAGAGCTAATGCGGGCGTTTTTTATCCTTTGCAAACTTTTTCAAAAAGTGCAGAAATAGACTGGAAAGAAACACCAATTATAATTGAAGCAAAAAATGTAAATGCTAAAAATAAAATTTCAGTACTTGCAAAATTATTCAGCAAACAGGTATTGGAACTAAATTATAAAGAGCGTTTAAAACTACATTTGGCAGCCGTAATGGTAAATAATTTTACCAATGCTTTATTTGTTGCGGCAAATGATCTTATTTCCGACAACTCTAAAAATAAAAAATTACAGCTTTTACTGCCACTGATCAAACAAACGGTATACAAACTTGAAAACATGGAACCGGTTGCGGCACAAACTGGTCCTGCAAAGCGCAACGACACTGAGGTTATGAAAAAGCATTTAAAATTGCTTTCAGAAAATAAAGAGATGCAGAAAATATATAAGCAGTTAAGTGACCTTATCTTAAAACAACAAAATAAAAAGTATGCTTAACTTCAAACAAAAATTAAATAACATAACCACGTTGATGTTTGATGTGGATGGCGTTTTTACCGATGGAAAAGTATTGGTAATGGAAAGCGGTGAGATGGTGCGTAATATGAACTCGAAAGACGGCTATGCGATACACCTTGCCGTACAAAAGGCATATAGAGTTGTTATTATTAGTGGCGGCAATAATATTGCAGTAAAAAATGTACTTGAAAGAACCGGCGTAAAAGATGTGTTTATTAACCAGCACGATAAATTAGCTTGTTATTTAGATTATCTAAAAACAAATAATTTAAAAGACGAAGAAGTAGTGTTTATGGGCGATGATCTGCCCGATCATGAAATAATGAGCAGGGTTGGTTTGGCGGTATGCCCTAAAGATGCCGTGGCCGATATCAAAAAGATCTGCCAATATGTTTCAGATAAGAATGGCGGCGAAGGTTGCGTGAGAGATATTATAGAACAGGTAATGCGGGTACAAGGCAAATGGGAAATTGTAAAATGGTAAATAAATTTGAATAAACTTTTAAATAATAAATTCATTGCCTTTTTAAAGCTGATCAGAACCGAGAACCTGGTAATGATCGCTTTAACGCAAATTTTGTTGAGGTATTTTGTTTTGCAAAAGATCCTTAACCAAAATAATATTACTTTAGAATTAAATAATGCTTTATTTTATTTGGTTGTATTAAGCACTGTTCTTATAGCAGCGGCCGGATATATCATTAATGACTATTTTGATATGAAAACAGACCTTATCAATCACCCCGATACGGTGGTTGTTGGGAGGATCATTAAAAGGCGCATGGCAATTATCCTGCATATTACTTTTACTTTTATAGGAATAGTTATTGGCATGTATGCGGCTTTAAAAACCGGTTATTTGCGTTTGGCAATTTTTCATATTGTGGCGGCAACCCTCTTGTGGTTTTACAGCACCAATTTTAAAAAACAATTACTGGTAGGTAATTTAGTTGTTTCTATACTTACCGCATCGGTTGCATTTATGCCGTTCGTTTACGAGATCGGTGTGCTTCAAAAGATCCACCCGGGTTTTACGTCTATTCACCAGGATGTTATTTTATCTTGTTTTAAGATCACTTTTATATTTTCTCTTTTTGCTTTTATTACCAGTCTTGCACGAGAAATAATTAAAGATATGGAAGACTATAAAGGTGATGAAGCTACCGGAGGCCATACCATGCCCATTGTGTGGGGTATACCGGCAAGTAAGCTAAATGTTTTCTTTTTAATAGTGATCACCATAATTTTATTATTGTTTGTTATTTATAATACCTTTAAATTTTACAGGATCATTATTAACGAAAACAATATTTATATTTTAGTAGCTCTGGTCATCCCCTTATCTGTTTTAGCACTTATGACATTAAAAGCTAAAGAATCTAAACAATTTAAAAACGCAAGCCTGGTACTAAAATTTATTATGTTAATGGGGCTGGCCTATAGTTTTATTTTTTATTTTAATTAAACGAGTATATGAACGCAGTAGAAACAATTATAAAAGAATTTCCGTATAAATTAATTTTGGGCTCCGCTTCACCAAGAAGGCAAGAGCTTTTAAAAAGTTTAGGGTTTGAATTTTTAAACAAGCCTATGAAGGTGGATGAAACAGCCTGGCCGGCAGAATTAGAGGCCCAGGAAATACCCATTTACCTGGCCGAGAAAAAAGCGGATGCTTACGAAGAAGAATTAAAAGAGGATGAATTGTTGATAACTGCCGATACAGTTGTTTGGTGCGAAGGAAAAGTGTTTAATAAACCGGAGAATTTTGCGGAAGGAAAAAAAATGCTTGAAACCTTAAGCGGAAAGATGCATGAAGTGTTTACCGCCGTTTGTTTAAAAAGCGCCAACAAACAAACTACATTTTACGATGTAAGCAAAGTGTATTTTAAAAAATTAAAAACCGAAGAGATCGAGTATTATCTCACCAACTTTAGCCCTTACGATAAAGCCGGAGGCTATGGTGTGCAGGATTGGATAGGGTATATTGGTATAGATAAAATAGACGGTAGTTTTTATAATGTTATGGGCTTACCGGTAAAAGAACTGTATGAAGAGCTGATTAAGTTTTAGAAGAAAATATGAAGAATATTGTTTTGTTTGCTTTTTCTCTTTTGATATCAACGCTTTTTTCGCAAAAACAATATCAGTTTCCTGAACCATTCAATCAGCGTTATAATTTCAGACCGGATCTAGCCGAAAAGCGATTTACTGTGGATCAAAACCCAGATGGTAATATTTCCGCAGTTGAAAAATATGTTGTTACAAATTTTTATGGTGAACAATATAAATTTGACAATAACAGCATTTATTTAGATTGGGAGGTTGAAAAGTATTTGCGAAAAATTGTTGATTCTATTTTGCCAGAGGGTAAGAATAAAAAAAACATTGATATTTATTTGGGAAGAGAATGGGGCATTAATGCCTACATTTCAAGATTTGGAAATATCTTTTTAAATATAGGCATGATAAGCGAAATGAAAAACGAAGCAGATCTTGCTCATTTAATTGCTCATCTATACGGACATTACATATATAAACATGCTATTTTAGAAAAAAAAATACTTAAGCATGAAGAAGGGAATTATTCGGATTTAGATCAGTTTATGGAACTTGAAGACAAATTCGAACTTGCTAACAGGAAATTTGAAATTCAGGCTGATTCAGTTGCAAATTGTTTTTTGAATCAAAAGAAAATAACATCCGTTCCCATGACTTGCTTGAAGTACTTGTCTCTTTCTGAGAAAATTCTTCAGAACTCTGTAGCTTTTCAAAACATGCTTAATACTGCTTCAAAAGAAAAAAATAATGGAAAGAAACCTGACTCGCTAATTTACAAAGAAAGTGCAACACCTTTAAATGCCAGGAATTATTTTATCGATTCGATATTTTTCTTCAGGTTAAAGAAGATAGCTACCGAAGAACGAAAGAAAATTTCCTTTGAAAAAGGCCAATTCGACCTGGCTATAAATTTTGCATTTATTGACTATTTGTACGAACCCAAAAATAATAGAAATCTATACTATATTATTGAAGGTATAAGGCGAACAATATATAGTAACCCTGAGCTTGCTAAAAAAGGATTTTTAGCAGAAGATATAGCTGATAAGGATATCTATTCCTATAATAAAAGTATTTTACATAAACCAGAATATTGCTTTCCAAGTTACGAGCAATATAATTTAATGAAATCACATCCTTTTTTTACTGACAAAATAAAACCTTTTAATACTTATGAAGAAGCTTTTTTTTATTTTACAGATCAAGCTATAAAAAATGGCCTACACGAGGCTAATTTTAGTAAAGCACTATATTATTTCTCGCTTAATAATCAGGATAGCTCGAAAAAATATTGTACTAAATATCAGGAGAAGAATGGGCTTTATAGCGATCTAGCTGCAGATATTCTTGAAAAAGGCAAACCGTTGGTAAGTAACGGTAAAACATTTATCTTATACAACAATATCAAAAATTTTACAGGCGATGATGTAAATTATTATCTCACAATTAAACGCAAGAAATATAACGATGATATTAAAAAGGAATTAGCAAGAGATTCATCAAAAGTAGAATTACTGATACTAAATGAACTATTGGGAAATATGCCATTTGAGTTAAATAAAGCACAAAAATTAATATACAATATAGATGGCTTATATCGTAAGGAGGATATTGAAGTCTGCCAGAAATCAAAGCTGAGCTCAAAATTCTCTAATGATAACAGAACTATTTCAAATAAATTTAAAAAGAACTTAATTATATACGCACCTGAGTTGTATAACTGGTTTAAAGAGAAGAATTGTAACAAGCTGCTTTATGTAGACGTAGTCTATGATTATGATGAGTATTTTAAGGAAGACGAAGTTGAGAATGGCTATACATTATCTTATCTTGACATAAATCAGGATCGGCCATATTTTAAAACCTCAAAAAGAACCACTATTAAACGAAAAGAAAGTGAAATGGAGATCAGAAAAAGTATTACTGCATTTCTATATGAGTAACATTATTTTAGCAGCCAGGTTGTGATATCCTTATTATAATTAAAATAAGAAGCGGCCGGAACATTTTCTGCGTTTAAAATAAGTATTGGTACTTTTATTTCGTATTCAGAGCCATGCGTTCTGTAATTAGCAGGTAATATTTCTTCTTCTTTATCTTCAAGATTTCCGAATACTGTCATTGAATCTGCAAATACAACAAGGTCGCCTATCCTTTCCGGCATCAAATGAAACTCTTTAGCGGTTTGCGCTTTCGTTTTTACCGACTTAACCCCTTTGATCTTTAGCAATTCTTTTTTTACAGCAACTTCATCTTTTTTATCATTCAGATAAATAAAAGAGGTGCCACCAAAACCGCGGTGATGTTTTAAATATTTATCCCTTTCGGCGCTGATAGCAATTTTTATTTTGGTATTACTCCTTGCAAGCGCTTTCTCAATATCCACACACCTGTCTTTATGGTTCACATCGTGATCAGCCGTAATTAGTATCATGGCATCTGGGGCAGCTTTTGTGAGCTCGTAAATATAACCATCCATCTTCATTAAATGTTTTATTGAGTTACTATCTTCCGGCGCCCACATGTGCATAGGATAATCAGTTGTGTGAATGTATAAACAACGTATATCCGGTTGATTTTTTAAAATATCCAAAGCGGCATTCATGGTCCAGTAGTTTACATCAGGGCTGTAAATACTTGCTGGTTTCCCTAAACGTTTTATCCAGTTGCTATCAGCAGTTTCAGGAGATAAAGCAATATCCGTTCCTTTGCTTAAAAGGCCAACGCTTTTTTTCTTGCTGGCGAGTAACGCAGATTTTATATTCTGTTTTTTTAGTTTTTCAAACAACGTAGGGGCCATAACCAGTTCTTTATCCTCCATATATTCTTCATGTCCATCGGTATCTAAAAACGAATTGCCGGTAATACCATTTTTATCTGGAAAAGTGCCGGTACAGATGGATGCGTTGTTAGCGTTTGTAACTGTAGGATTCAGAGCTTTTACTTCTTTAAAAAAGCCTTTTGATGCAAGATCTTTTAAATAGGGCATGGGAGCATTCTTATAATAGCTCATTCCAAAACCGTCGAACATAATTACTATCAACCTTTTTTTTGAAAGTAAGGTTTTAATAGTTTGTTGTTGCGAAAACGTAAAGGCGGTGCTTAAAAGCAAAAAAAACAAAAGATAATTTTTCATGACGCAAATGTAATTGCCTGGTTAAAAATAAAGGCATAAAAAAAAGAAGGTCACAATTCGTTAACCTTCTCTTAAAATAAACCGCCGTTGTCTTAAAATAATTATTGGATCTTTTCTGTTTTCTTTTCTTCTTCAATTTCTTTTAAACGGGCTTCTTCGTCTTTTTTAGCTTTTTCCATCCTTTTTTTATCAGCAATTTTCTCATAATAAGCGTTAACCCGCATGTTTTTTTCGCGTATACCGCTAAAGTAACTCTTGGTTGTAATAATTACAGCGCCGCCCATAATATCGCCATACATCGCCGGTACACCGCCATTAAATACAGTTAAATTTTCTATACACAGGCCGGGCAGTGTGGTGGCCCCTATGGTACGAACACCATCTACAAAATAGCCGGTAGCTTCGCCTCTTGTGCCCCTAAAATGAATATCACCGTTAGGGCTTTGAAAGGCATCTGAAGTTATACTGGTTAACAGGGATGTTACTTCACCTCTAGAGCCACTTGCCATCTGCAATATTTCTGTTGCGTCCAGGCT
Organism: Bacteroidia bacterium; assembly: GCA_044226875.1. Lineage (GTDB taxonomy): Bacteria > Bacteroidota > Bacteroidia > B-17B0 > Aurantibacillaceae > Aurantibacillus. Next base: position 292,939 of record JBGAGD010000001.1, on the reverse strand, counting down.
TTTCATGGTATACATATTATTATCAGCACCGGTTTTTGTATAATCGTATGCTTTGGCGGTAACAGTAACTTCGCCGAGCGTATTGGGCGTTATTTTTACATCTACATAGGTAGCTTCGTTAGGTACTACTTTTATTTTGTTTACGGGCTGGGTTTGATGTGCGGGTTCTAAAACAACCATGTCATATGTGCCCGGGTTTAATGGTTTATATTTATATCGGCCTTCTGCATCGGTTTGTGTGCCGCCAATCAATAAATTGCCTTGTAAGATCTTTACGGTTGCAAAAGGTACTGGCTCCAATTCAATGTTTTTGATAATTCCCCTTATTTCGCCATAGCCCTGGGCATTTAGGTTAATGCCAAATAGTACAAATAACAAGAATGCCGCTGTTTTAAGTTTTAAAGTTTTCATAATTTCTGTTTTTAAAGATTTATATTCAATTTAACCGGTTTCTGGTAATAAGACGGAAATAGGCTTATTTTCCATAAATAATTATTTTTATGGAATATTAAATTAAAAGCGTCTTAATATAAGAAGCGGATTTTATGTGGTTATTTAAAAAGAGAGATTTTGCCACCGATGAGGAATTAGCCCTGAATTATTATCATACAGGGGATAAAGAACTTGTGGGCCAGCTTTTTGAAAAACATGTAAAAACAGTGTTTGGGGTTTGTTTGTTTTATTTCAGAGATAAGGATATTGCAAAAGACGCGGTAATGCAGATCTTTGAAAAACTAATGAGCGAGCTAAGAAAGACAGAAGTAAAAAATTTTAAAGGCTGGTTAAGTTTTGTGGTACGAAATTATTGTATTAGCGAGATCCGGAAGAATAAAAATATACGTAAACTTCCTGAGACCTATCTTGATTTTGAATTAAAAGAAACTTCGTTGGATGAAGAAGAAAAAATTGACGGTGTGAGTGATGAATTAATGATCGATCATATGCAGGCAGGATTACTTGAATTAAAAGAAAACCAAAAGATATGTGTAGAACTGTTTTATTTAAAAGGGCAGAGCTACCAGCAAATAGCTGATAAAACCGGTTTTTCGTTGAACGAAGTAAAAAGTTTTATTCAGAATGGAAAAAGAAATTTGAAATTAATAATTGAAGAAAAAATTAAAAACAAAAAAAATGCCGGTTGATAAACATAATATGACTGACCTTGAATACCTGTCGCAGCTTGGTTTTGATAAGATGCCTATAAATGAGGCTGATCTGAAGGATCTTAATACAAAGATCAAACAACGCACGTTTTCATATAATAACGGCTTGTATTTTGGGTTTATTAGTCTAATCGTTGGTGTTTTTATTGGCCTGTCCTTCTTTTTTATGATCGATAACCGCCCGCTGCTTTATTCATCTAACCTGCCAAATAAAATTTTGGGCGACACAACTGCATTTAAAAAAGCCTCTGCAGAAACAACCATTGTGTTGGATACGATCCAGCTTGTAAAGGAAAATTTCATTAATCCATTGGTTCATACAAAAAATAATAATGAATCGGGGACGTTAGCAAAAAAATCTGTTGCGGATACTGTAATGATCATTCCATCCAAACCGGTTGATGTTTCGGCCATGTTGGATAACATCAACGAGTCAAAACTTAAATACATGGCTAATGCACCTATCGTTTATATTCATGATCTGAAAGTTACCAATTATACTTCTTTATATTTTAAAAAAAATCAATATGTTAAGTTTGCGGGTAAAGATGGGTTGCCCGTATCCTATGCAAATAAAGAAGATTATAATAAGAACCGCACTACTTTAAAACAAAGCGCAGAGTATTTTTTGCATGAAGAGTTTTCTGATGCCTTGTTAGCATTTAAAAAAGGAAATTATGATCAATGTCTTTATGCTTTAAATATTATTTCTTCATATAACGATGAGGATCTGAATTGCGATTTTTATTCAGGTATGTGTTATTACTACAAGAAAAATTATGCCAAAGCGATCGAATTTTTTGATAAATGCATCCAAAGCACAAATAATTCTTTTTTACAGGAGGCCATGTATTATCAGGCCTTGTCGCTATACGAAAATGGCGATAAAGGCTTGGCTAGCGAAAAATTTAAACGTATTGCAGATGAAGGCGAGTTCTATTCTTTAAAAGCAAAGATCTTTCTAAAAGATTAAAATGAGATACTTAATACGAGCTTATAAGCAAAGTTTTTGCTCATATTATCGTAAGCATAATTTCCATAACGGTAATAAACTCCTGCGCCAAAAGAGCTGAAATTAGATTTGTAAAGATTTTTTAATCTTAATCCTGTTTCTGTATACCCTTTACTGATATCATTTAGCTCGAGGTTTGTAAGCCGCTGGCGATTTTCTAAAGTACCGATCCCATAATTATGAAGTATTTCCAGCTCGGGATTACAGTATTTATTTGGCCGCACCAATTTGCCCGAATTAATGGCCAAAAAGAACGCAGCGTATTGTGTACTGGCAAATTCATTTAAATACATGGTTTCAAATGTTTTTTCGGCACTGATCCAATAATTGTCGCTACGCGAACCTTTATTATTATACTGCAGCGAATAAGGAACATCTCCAAATACTTTACCGGCCTGCAATTGATAAGAAATAAATCCTTTTACTTTAAAATTTACCTGGTGATCGATCTTGAGGTCAAATTTAGTATAATCAAAATCTCCTTTGTATCCAAGGCCTTCTGTGGTTAATCCCTTAATAATATTTATCGAAAATTTTGGCAACTTGCTTCCCAACGAAACCAGTTGACCCATACTTTCGGCAAATTTTTCTTTTGGCCAGATCTTAAATTGTACACCAGCTTCGTTCAAGGTAAAATCTGTCTTTTCATTCAATAATAAATTATCCTGCGCCGTAGCATAACCAAAGGGCGATTGCCGTTGCTCTATTTTATAATAGGCAGACATGCGTATAAAATTAAAAATGCCGGTATTAAAACTTACTTTTCCAAAGTTAACTTTGTCCATCCTGCTCACTAAAAGATCCCTGATCTTTTCTGTATTAATTAAATTTAATGATTCATCTAAGAAAAACGTTCCGGCACTTTCAACAACTTCGTGAGCAGATTCTGCCATTAGGTATGTTGACTGGCGCCAGTTTAAATTAATGCGCGTAAAGCCCCCATATTTAAAAGCTTTATCTTTAATACCATAACCGCCATAGCCACCAATGCTAAACCAGCGCGATACTTTATTGCTGGTGCTTAAACCTGCTCCAAACCGCAGATCTTCATACTCATTGGCGCGAATGATATGCTTTAGATCGATATTTAAGTAACCGATCTGAAACTTACCTGTGGTAAGTGCATTGAACCATTTTAGTTTTTTGTCGAGATTAACGGCTTTGCCAACGCTATCCAGCAAATGATAAGTAGTGGTTTCTTTTTCAGATAGCGTATCAACACGCTTTTTATTCCAGTAGGCTTCGTCTTTTGTGTCAAAGCCTTCTTCATTATAAACGCTTACGCTTTTATTCCTGATCTTTATAACGCTGTCTAATTTTATATCTTTAATATACATACGACTTACGCCTTTTATGATAGAACCTTTTTTAGAATCGTCTTTACTGCCATTAATGGTAATGCCATAAAAATAGATCTCGGTATTTACCTGTTTAGGAAACCAATGTACCGAATCTACTTTTTCATAAAGCTGTTGTATACGTATTCCATTGCCATCGCTCGGTATTTCTGAAGGCTCGGCTAAAACATTTGCCAACACGTATTGGTTTTTATTGATATACAGTACTCCCTTAAGGGCCTTAAAGTTGGCATTCTTCTTAGGATAGAATTTTACTAAGATAGTTGTATCTGTTCCACTTAAAACAGTATCGGTAATTAAGAAATTATAGCGCTTAAAGGTGCCTTTGCTAAGAGGATTTACATATTTTAAGCCAAGCAGTTCAATGTTATCATTGTAAAATGTAAATGATTGTAATTGCGACGCAAAGGCGCCAAACGGCGAACTTTTAAAACCCGAAACCCGCGAAGCAGTAACTTTTTCCTGCGAAATATTTTTGTATTTATATTTTTTTTCGGTTACCGATTCCATAAAGAACAAGTAGCTTTTATCCAGTAATTTTTTTGGACTGTTCTTTGAAGTATCAGCTTTATAAAAATTTTCATCACCCATTTTATCGCTCATGGTAAAATAGGTTTTTGCATAAGTCGTACAAAAATAATACGGCAGGTTCACAATATTAAAAACAGGTTTATTCTTAATTACTTTTCTTATAATTGGTATAGCTGGGTTTTCTCCCGGCCTCACTACAATTTCCAATAAACTAATACTGTTGCTTTTTAATTTAATGGTATTGGTTTTTTCTTTATCAAGATCTGCTACCGCAATTGTTTTTTTTATATAACCAATTACCTGTATGCTGATATTTGTAATATTATTGGTTAAATTAATTTCAAAATTGCCATCAAGGTCGGATGTTGTACCCTTATTGGTGCCTTCCAGTACTACAATGGCAAAGGGTACAGGCTGTTTATTATCTGCATCAATAATTTTGCCTTTAACGGTTTGAGAATAAAAATTTAAAGAAGTAATAATAAAAACAAAAGCCAATGCTGCTTTGAAATATAATTTTGAAGAGAGCATTTTTAATTTTTTTTTGGTAAAATTAAAAAGTCCTTTAAATAAAACGGTTCAAAGTAAGCTACATCCTCAAATGTTTTTGCAAGGTATTTTTTATGAGAAAGATCGCACATAAACTTTGCACCGGGAACTATATTGTCAATAAAAGAAGCATTTTTTATGCTTTGTAAAAGGCTTTTGCATTTTTGCATGCCGTCGCCAAAAAAATAAATTTTTTCGTAGGTAGAAAATTGAGAAATTGATCCTTCATCTACGATCAATGCTTCGGTTGTTTTTATTTGTTTTAACCCACTATCATAAAGTGCTGTATATACTTCCATTCTCCTGGCATCTATCATGGGGCAATACAAAGCGTTTGATTCAGTTTTTATTAATGCCGCGTTGGTAATTATCTGCAAGGTATCTAACGCAATTAACGGGATGTTGAGGCTAAATGCCAGGCCTTTAGCAGCGCTTACGCCAATTCGTAAACCCGTATATGAGCCCGGGCCTTTGCTTATGGCAACGGCGTTTAATTGTTTTGCAGTAATGTTTGCTTCTTTTAATACAACGTCAATAAATACATGTAGATTTTCTGCATGTGTGTAGCCATTGTTTATTTCTCTCAAAGAAATAAGTTCTCCCTCCTTTGAAATGGAAACAGAGCAAACCGTTGTAGAAGTTTCTATATTTAAAATAAAGGCCAAATTATTTTTCCGTTTTATAAAGGTCTTCTTTTTTTACGATCTTTATTTTTGTGCCTTCTTTTAAACTTTTCGAAACCGCGCTGTAAGGCCCGCAAATAACTTCCTGGTTGGCAGCAAGCCCGGTCTTGATCTCTATAAAATCATTGTCCTGTATGCCTGTAGTAACTTCCACCTGTTTGGCAACATTATTATTTACAACAAAGATATATTCTTTGATTTTTACTTCTTCTTTTTTAAGGTCTTTGTCCTCATTGTCGTTTTTTACTTTAACTTCCCTGTCGTCAAATTCATTTTTCTTTGCAACATCCAGCGAATCGGGATTACGGCTGGTTACCGCCTGTATGGGAATGGAGATCACATTTACTACTTTCCTGGTTTGGATATCCACACTTGCGCTCATGCCCGGCCTGAAAGGGATCTGGTTGTTATCTGAAACCAGATATTGATAGGATTCTCTAAGTAATCTTATCTTCACCACAAAATTAGTTACCTGGTCAACCGAGATGCCAATACTGTTTGATGAATTAGCGATCTCTGTAACAATACCTTTAAATTTTTTATCCATGTAGGCGTCTACTTCAACAATGGCTGTATCGTTTTTGTGCACTTTAATAATATCATTCTCGTTCACTTCCACACTTACTTCCATCTCGTTTAAATTTGCCAAACGTAAAATTTCTGTTCCTGCCATACCGCTTACACCAACCACACGTTCTCCTTTTTCAACGCTTAATTTAGAAACAGTGCCATCAACGGGCGCGTAGATATATGTTTTTTCTAAATTGGTATTTGCTTCCTTTAAAGTGGCTTCGCTGCTTTGAATGTTGTATTGCCCGGCGCTTACACTTGCTTCCAGTGCCATCACATTGGCTTTTGCCGATTCGAATTGCGCTTTAAAAGCATCAAATTCCTGCTGCGAAATAGCACTTTGATCCAACAATTTTTTGTTACGGTTAAATACCGCCTCGCTGTTTGCTAAATTGGCTTTAGCCTGGTCTAACTGGGCCTGTGCGGTTTTTAAATTGGCTTTGGTAGTATTTACATTGGCGTTAACCCTGTCAATGGCGCTAACATACAGATCGGGTTTTATTCTGCATAACAATGCGCCCTTTTTTACCTGGTCGCCTTCTTTAACGGCCATTTCGGTAATTTCGCCACTTACATCGCTGCTTAATTTTAATTCTGTTTCGGGCTGTACCTTACCGGTAGCCGAAACCAGCTCAATAATAGTGCGTGTAGTTGCTTTTTGAGTGTATACTTCAATTGGCTTATTGCCGTTTAAATATTTTACCACAACAACTGATAAAATAATTATAAGCCCAATGCCGATTATCCAATATAGTTTTTTCATCAGTTTGATATAACAATGTAAAATTACACATTATTAATTCTAAGCGCTTAAAAATCAAAGTCGATTTTATAGCTTTAATAAACGATATTTACCTTCTGTGGAATATCATTTAAGCAAAAAGGGGGCCATTTATGTTCATTTAATAACCAGATATGAGATTTTAAAATATCATAATTTTCATGTTATTAATTTAGACGTACTAAAACTCGATAATATGAAAACACGATTACTTTTTATGTTTATGGCCCTTGCAGCGGGCTTAAACAGTCAAACACAGGCATATCTTGATGCCAATAACGTTAAAGCGCTTATCATGAACCGGGGCGATATGTTCTGGAACCTTTCTACAGGGCAGGCATCGTACGAGGTGCCAAAGAACTCAGGAAAGCACTGTAATTTTGCCAACGCAGTTTGGATAGGAGGGTTGGATGGTGTAGGACAACTTAAAACAGCGGGCATGACCTACAGGCAGAATGGTGTTGATTTTTGGCCCGGACCACTTACTCTTGCAAACGCTACTATCGATAATACAACTTCCAATAATTTTGATAAAGTTTGGAAAGTGAGTATGGATGATATTAACCAGTTTTTGGTTGCTTATGCAAATGGTTCGGTAACTGCGAATACATTTACCCCGGCAGCAGATATTTTAAGCTGGCCGGGCAACGGTAATGTAAGTTTGGGTTATGCACTACAATTGGCACCTTTTGTGGATGTAAACAGCGATGGGATTTATGATCCATACCAAGGTGATTATCCAAAAATTAAAGGTGACCAAATGATCTTTTATATCTGTAACGATAAAAAATCTGTGCATACCGAAACACAAGGTGTTCCATTAGGAATAGAAATGCAGGTTTCGGCTTATTCTTACAGCTGCCCTGCGGTTTTAGCCGCTTATCCCGAATTAAATAATACAACGTTTTATAATTACAGGATCATTAACCGTTCTGCATTTCAGCATAATCAAACTATGGTTGGCATTTGGGCTGATGTAAGTATTGGTAACGAACAGGATGATTACGTTGGCTGTGATCCTACATTAGATATTGGTTATGCGTTTAATTCAGATAATGTTGATAATGCCGGCGCAACTTCTTACGGCAACTACCCGCCAATTGTTTCTTATCAGATGCTTAAAGGGCCATATGCAGATGCGGCAGATGGAATAGATAATGATCACGACGGACTTACTGACGAACCGATGGAAGAAACAAAGTTCAATAATTTTATGCATTATTATAGCAATGTAGGTTTTGTACCTCCTCAGGCAACTGATCCATCAATTGCATTGCATTATTATAATTACCTTAAGTCGTACTGGAAAGATGGATCACCGTTAATGGCAGATTCTACCGGTTTTTTAGTTGGCAACACAGCTCCCGTGGTTCCCCATGCTTTTCCGGGAGATCCCCAAACAAATACGGGCTGGAATGAATACACAAAAAATAATCCCGCGCGCGACAAACGTTTTATTATCAGTAATGGCCCATTTACTTTTAAACCCGGCCAGGTTATGGATATGGAATTCTCTATCTTAACAACTTTTGATAGCAGCTCAACAGGGCACAAGAACATTGCAAAAATGAAAAACCAAAATGCAGTTATTAAAAATTTCTACAACCTTTCTAATCCGCCAAGCTGCCAGTCAATTGCAACAGGTTTTCAGGAAAAAGCGAACCAAAAATTAGAGTTCTCTATTTTACCAAATCCTGCATCCGATTTTGTTCTGATACAATCATCAACGTCGCTTATTGGTGCAGATGTTAACGTTCACAATAGCTTAGGGCAATTGATACTTTCGGATAAAATAAATAGCGCTTCTTATAAATTAGATCTTAGAGATCTTTCTAATGGCTTGTATATTGTTGAAGTGAAAAATGCAACACTATTTGGCAACAGCAAACTGATCAAGAATTAAATTTTGGTTAAATACCTTTAAAAAGCGCAGACTATTAGCACTGCGCTTTTTTGTTTTAAAATGCTGTGTTACCTTTATGGTATGACACAAAATAAAAAAACACCTAATGCTTTAATAAACGAAAGCAGTCCTTACTTGTTACAACACGCTTACAATCCTGTTAGCTGGCTGCCTTTTACCCAAGAAGCATTTGCAAAGGCAAAAAAAGAAAATAAACTGGTATTGATAAGCATTGGCTATAGCGCTTGCCACTGGTGCCATGTAATGGAGCACGAAAGTTTTGAAGATGCAGCGGTTGCAGAAATAATGAACGAACATTTTATTAATATTAAAGTAGACAGGGAAGAACGGGCTGATGTAGACATGCTTTATATGCAGGCGGTACAGCTAATGACCGGCCATGGCGGCTGGCCGTTGAATTGTTTTACCTTGCCCGATGGGAGGCCAATTTATGGAGGCACCTATTTTAATAAAGATAAATGGAAGAATGTACTTAAAAGTTTATCTGACCTTTACAGAGAGAACAAAGATAAGGCCATTGAATATGCACAAAATTTAACCGATGGTATAAAGCAGGCAGAATTATTGACCACGCAAAAACAAAGCGATCTGCTTATTGACAAAGAGCTGCTCGAAGAAAGTGTCGCAAAATGGAAAACCGGTTTAGATAATAAGTACGGCGGACCAAACAGGGCGCCAAAATTCCCTTTGCCTTCCAACTACCAATTCTTACTGCGCTATGCTGTTTTAAATAAAGATAATGCCTTGCTCGATCATGTGAATCTTACGCTTACAAAAATGGCGTTTGGCGGCATTTACGATCAGTTACACGGGGGCTTTGCCAGGTATAGCACAGATGTGCTTTGGAAAGTGCCACACTTTGAAAAAATGTTGTACGATAATTCGCAGTTGGTTTCGTTGTATTGCGAAGCCTATACGCTTACAAAAAATAAATTGTATAAAGAAATTGCAATTGATACTTTGAATTTTGTAAAAGAGTATTGGTATACAAAAGAAGGATGTTTTTACTCCGCCTTTGATGCCGATAGCGATGGTGAAGAAGGGAAATATTATGTCTGGAATCAACTTGATCTTAAAGATCTTTTGGGAAACGATTATCAATTATTCTCAGAATACTACGAAGTAAATGATACCGGCTATTGGGAACATGGCAATTATATTTTAATGCGCTCAGAGAACTTACCGGTTATTTTAACCAAACATAATTTAACGTTAGAGCAACTCAACCAAAAAATAAATACCTGCAAAGAAATTTTAAAGCAGGAAGCTAAAAGCCGTATTATGCCGGGCCTGGATGATAAATCCATCACCTCGTGGAATGCGTTGATGTGCACTGCCTACGCAAAAGCTTATTTAAGTTTTGGTGATAGCGAGCATAAGGAAATTTGCATCTCATCCATCAGTTTTATTTTAAATAAATTATCAAATGCCAATGGAACCTTGTTGCGTACCTATAAAAACGGTAAAGCAAAGATCGATGGTTTTTTAGATGACTATGCATTTACAATTGAAGCCCTGCAACACGTTTATCTGATCACGCAGGATGAGGACTACTTAGTAAAAGCAAAAACTTTAACAGAGCTCACATTAAAACAATTTGCAAATCCGGCAACTGAATTGTTGTTCTACACTAATAACTCTTCTTCGCAATTGGTGGCCCGTACTTCAGAAACGAGCGACAACGTTATTCCGGCCTCTAATTCACAAATGGCCCTTAATTTATTATACCTTGGCACCTATTTTGGCCATGGAGAATGGATAAAAAAAGCCACCAATATGTTAAATTGTGTGGTGCAGCAGTTAAAGGATTATGGCCCGGGATACAGCAACTGGGGCTGTTTGGCACTGCACCTTACCTTTCCTTTTCGCGAAGTAGCCATTGTTGGTAACAATGTTAATGAAAAGTTACAGACCCTTTACCAACAAGGCATAACAAACGCGATTTTAGCGGTAAGCGCTAAAGATTCGGCTCTGCCATTATTGGCCAACAGGTTTCATCCGCAAAAAACAATGATCTATGTTTGCGAAGATCAAAGCTGTAAGCAACCGGTGGAGTCTGTGGAGGAGGCGTTTATGCAACTTGAATAAAACTATTCTCATACTATCTCTTTTATGTTCTTGTTTTTTAGCAAGAACCCAGGTGTTATTGCCCACACCCGAAACTGCTTTTGAAAAACAACACAACTTTAATCCTGAAGTGATCAAAAACAACAATATTCGCCGTATTACTTTTGATATTCTCGATAAAAAAGATTTTGAAGTGGCCGTTGATAAAAGCCTTATAGAATCTTATGATTTTGATACCAACGGAAAACTATCGCGCCATTTTTACACCACCATCATTAAAACCATCGAAAAAGAAATTAACACACCACCTGTGTATCGTAAACGCAGAAAAATAAGTAATGGCAGCACGCGCATTGAGAATGTTTACATTTACGATACGGTAAGCACCTCGTACTTTTATACAAACAACAATATTATTTTAAAACGTTATCATGATGGCTTTAATTATTACGAAAGCCGCTACTATCGGTACAACGTCGATAACCAACTAACAAAAGAATTGCGTTTTAAAGAGACCAATAACAGTAAAGATAAATCTGTTTTTATTTTGGGTAACCAGGTGTTGTTAAGCGAAGATAGTTTTCAATACAATAAATATTCTTCGGGGCAGGTAAAATGTACGTATTTAAATAACGAGAACAGGTCTTACAAAGAGGTGGTAACCAATTTTGATAGTCTTGGAAGAAAGAAAGAGATCCTCGAAAATTATACGGTAGCTTCCTGGATCATGCAGGAGCAACATTTTGAATACGCGAATAACCGTTTATCAGTTGCTAAATTTCATGGTAATGCCAATAATGTGGTGGATATGAAGATCACTTACGAATTTGATGAAAAAAATCATGAACTATATACCGAGAAACATTACAAGAACGATGCTTTAATAAAAGAGATCTCTTACATCACCGACTCCAACAACGGGTTATTGAATTCTTTCATCATCCGCGACCCCAATGCTAAAACCATGCGCATTGTAAAGTTGAAATATGATTTTGGCAGTTTGAGTAAAACCGGGCAGTAAAACTCTATTATTAAGCATACAACATCTTCATGTCAACGTGCTTTCAAAAGTTTTTATTCTTTTTATGAAAAATTACAGAATAAAAAAGGCGGATCAAATTTAATCCGCCTTTTTTATTAATGATGGTGATGCCCGCCCGGCCCGTGAATATGGCCATGATCAAGTTCTTCCTGCGTGGCGTTTCTTACGTCAAGCACTTCGCCAATAAAATGAAGATTAAACCCTGCTAAGGGATGATTAAAATCCATCTCCACGTGTTTGTCTGTAATTTCTAAAACTTTACCTATTAAACGATTGCCTTCTGCATCGTTCATTTCAATGTCCTCACCAACTTTAATGCGCGCGTCGTCAAATTTACCATCTACTTCAAAGGCGGCGCGGTCAATTTTTACCACATAATCTTTTTCAAACACACCATAACCATTTTCGGCGGTTATTCTGAAATCAAATTTATCTCCTTTTTGTTTGCCACTTAAGTTAGATTCAAAATCGGGCAATACGCCGCCAAACCCAAATAAAAATGCAAATGGATGCTCGGGCGAAGTTTGTTCTATTAATTGTTCTGGTTCGTTATTTTTATTTGCAGTTAAATAATAATTAACTGTTACTGCTTTGTCTTCTGAAATGGTCATGTTATAAAATTTATTTTTTTGAAATTACTGTTTTTAATTTAATTGCTTCAGGTTTTTTTCTAAAAGAAATGTTAATGTTTGTTGATTGATATTTGGCGTTATTTCGGCATGCATGGTAAACGAAACAGCGCCGGTTTGCTCGCTTACCGAAATGGCCAGCGCATCGGTATTTTCGGTAATACCAACAGCGGCGCGGTGGCGCATGCCATAGTTAGCAGGAAAGTTCTCTTTATCTGTTACCGGCAAAACGCAGCGGGCGGCAACTATCCTGTCGTCCTGTATAATAACAGCACCGTCGTGTAATGGCGAATTCTTAAAGAAAATATTCTCGAGCATTCGGCTGGTTAAGCCGGCATCCAGGTGATCGCCGGTATTAATAAAGAATTTTAAGTCTGATTTACGTGCAATAATTATTAAAGCTCCGGTTTTGGTCTCGCTCATATTAAAGCAGGCGGTAACCACAGCTTCAATATTTAAATGAATATCTTTTTCGGCGGTATTGGTAAAATTCAATTTTAAAAGATTTTTCCAGCTCTTATTTCGTAAAAATTCGTTAGAACCAATGTATAATAAAAACTTCCTTATCTCCTGCTGAAATACGATCATCACTGCTATTACACCTACATTAACAAACTTACCTATAATCGATGAAAGCAATTTAAGATCGAAAGCTTTAATAATTATGTAGGCAAAATAAATAAAAGCAAGGCCAATAAAAATATTAACCGCAGAAGTGCCTTTTACCAGGTTGTAAGCCACATAAAGCATAATGGCCACTAATAATACATCAATAGCATCGGTAAGGCCAAACGAAATGAAGAGTATAAGATTTTGTATGAACAAATTATTTATTTTGCTTTTTTGGATGATTCATACATTTCGTGCACTAAACCATCTGATAAACCAATTTGTGGTACATATACTTTTTCAATATCGGCATTTTTCATAATGGTTAAAAATATTTTTGCTGCCGGCACAATTACATCGGCCCTGTCGGGCTTAAGATCAAGGCGTTCTATGCGTTCCTGATAGGTGTATGAACACAACATATCATAAATATTTTTTAATTTTTCGTAGCTTAAATGTTTGGTTTCTTTTTTGCCACTCATTTTAAAGATCTTATTGATGTTTCCGCCCGAACCAATAGCGCTTAACGGGTGAATGCCTGTAGTATTTCTTTTAAGCCAGATCTTCATTTCTTCAAATTCATTCTTATCCACTTTATCCAGCAACATCCTAACGGTGCCAATGTTAAACGATTTGGCGGCAACTACTTTGTTGTTAAAGTATAGCGTAAGCTCTGTACTTCCACCACCAACATCAATATACAAATAAGCAAAGCGGGGATTTAATAATTCTTCAATATGATTTGAGAATACCAGCGATGCTTCGTTCTTGCCATCAATGATCTCCACATTTAAACCGGCTTCGGCTTTTATGCGGGCAATGATCTGTTCACCGTTAGAGGCGTCACGCATGGCGCTGGTAGCAACGGCCCTGTAACTTTGCACACCATAGGCTTTAATTAATTCAGAATAGCCCCTTAAAGCGGTAATTAATTTTTCTGTTTTTTGGTCGGATATTTTTCCGATCGTAAAAACATCTTCCCCCAACCTTATCGGCATCCGAAACAGTTCTTCTTTATTAAAATGCGGTTTGCCATCTACAATATAAACGCGGCAAAATAAAAGACGCATTGCATTACTTCCAATATCTATTGCTGCAAAGACCATTAGTTATAAATTATTTTTTTTGATTTGGTTACATTCAAATATTTCTCCTTATCGCTTTTAAGATAAGTATATATCTCATCCTGCGCGCGAACTTTTTTCTCGCCGGGTTTTGCTTTTTTGTAATAGTTCTCCTGCTTTTTATCAATGATCCTTACTTTGGTATTACCGGATAACTGAATGCGGATTATATCTTTTAACTGGTTACGGATCTCGTCATCAAAGATCGGTACGGCTACTTCGCTTCTGCTGTCTAGGTTACGGCTCATCCAATCGGCCGAAGAAATAAATATTTTTTCGTTGCCATTATTATGAAAAATAAAAACACGGGTATGCTCCAAATATTTATCTACAATGCTATATGCTTTAATATTATCGCTCCAGCCTTCGTAATCGGTAACTAACGAGCAGGCGCCGCGAATGATGAGAGTGATCTGAACGCCCGCTTTGCTGGCTTCATACAATTTTTCGATCATCTCTTTATCCACAAGGCTATTCATTTTTAAAGTAATGGCTGCAGGTTTTTTACTTTTTGCGTTTTGAATTTCTTTCTGTATCAGGTCTGTAAATTCTTTACGCATAAAAAACGGTGCCACTACCAATGTTTTAAAATTGTGAACTTTAAAATTGTTCTCATAAAAATCAAACACCTTGCCCAGGTCATCTGCAATCAGCTTATTACAGGTAAGTAAAGAAAAATCGGTGTAAATGCGTGCGGTTGATTCGTTAAAGTTACCGGTACCGATATGAGCATATTTTACCTCTTTTCCTGCTTCGCGTGTGGTGATCAAAAATAATTTTGAGTGCACTTTTAAACCCGGTACACCGTAAATTACTTTTGCGCCTTCTTCCTGTAATTTATTGGCCCAGTAAATATTATTCTCTTCATCAAAGCGCGCCTGTAGCTCAACAATAACGGTTACTTTTTTTCCATTCTTAACAGCGTTAATTAGGGCGTTGGCAATTTTAGAAGAATCGGCTACGCGGTACAGGGTAATTTTAATACTCTCAACCACCGGGTCAATAGAGGCTTCGCGAAGCAATGTAATAATATGGTTGTAGGTATGATAGGGGTAATGTAAAAGTATATCGTGACTTTTTATGGCCCGCAAAGTAGAGAGCGGGTTATTGATTAGGTATTTATGTTGTAGCTGGTGCGGGTGATTGTACGTTAATCCTTTTTCGCCCAATTTTGGAAAACCAATAAAGTCTTTAAAATTATGATAACGCCCACCGGGAATGGCATTATCTTTTTTAGCCATTCCTAATTTTTTCATAATGTAACGCAACATGTCGTTTGGCATGGCAGCATCATACACAAAGCGCACCGGCAATCCTTGTTTACGGGCCTTTACACTTTTAGAGATCTTTTCGATCATGCTTTTGCTTACATCATTGTCCATATCTAACTCGGCATCGCGGGTTAGTTTGATGTTGTATGATTCAACCGTTCTAAAACCAAATACATCAAAGATCTGGTCGGTATTAAAACGTATGGCATCATCCAGCAACATAATAAAATGTTTGTTGCCTTGTTTTGGTAACACAACAAAACGCGAAATGATCTTAGAAGGAATTTCGATGATCGCGAATTTATTTTTTTGTTTGTTAACGATCGATTCAAGTTTCAGGTACAAATAACTTGCCTTGTCTTTTAAGAAAGGAAAAGGCTTGGTCTCGTCGATCATTACAGGAAATAACGTTGAGATGATCTCTTCGCGAAAATACTCTCTTACAAAAGTACCCTGCGAGGGCGTTAATTGCTTTTCGTTAATAATAAAAACATCATTAGCGGCCAGCTCTTTTAAAATTTCCTGGTAAATGGTTTCAAAACGAATTTGCTGCTCAATTACTTTGCGTTGCAGGCGTGTTAATAATTCTTTTGGGTCTTCATCATAAATGGCCACCGCTTTTTTTCCGAGCTTGGCCAAACGTTTTACAGTAGCAACACGCACGCGGTAAAACTCATCGCGGTTGTTGCTAAAGATGCCTAAAAATTTTAAGCGTTCAATTAAAGGGGTGGTAGGGTCTGCTGCTTCCTGTAATACACGCTCGTTAAACGATAACCAGCTTATTTCGCGATTGATGTATGGAACTTGTTTTTTTGCCATTTAAGATTTTAAGTACGTTAATTGTTTTTGTATTCTTTTGGGAATTGCTGAAATTTTATTTTTGAATCATTTTCTGCTATTTTTTTCCATGACCTGGTTTCAAAACTCAGGCAAATAATGCCGCAGGTAGGTATGTTATCAAAAAATACATCCTGGCACAGATTGTTGCATAAATTGGTAATGCCGGGGTTGTGGCCAAAAAGCATGATCGAATTTTTCGAATCGTCCTGGTTTTTAAGAACTGATAAAAGCGTTGCAGCAGAACTTTCATAGATCTCCTTTTCCAGAACAAAATTATCCATATTGTAGTTTAATGCACGTGCAAAAATCAAAGCAGTACTTAATGCCCGTGTTGCTGTGCTCGATAAAATAAGCTCGGGCGAGGCATGATTTTTTTGATACCATTTGCTTAAAAGATAGGCATCCTCGTAACCGCGTTCATTCAAATGCCTGTCAATATCCCTTAAAGTTTCATTTCCCCAGTCGCTTTTGGCATGTCGCACTAAAACCAGTTCTTTCATGTTATTAATGTTTTAATAAAAACAAACAAATTAAAAAACTATAAAGCGTAAATTTACATAAAACCATACTTTGTTATGAGCAACAATTCAACAATTACCTGTCCCAATTGCAAACACGAGTTCCAGATAGAAAAAGCGTTGTCGCAAAAATATGAGGAGGAGATAAAGGCCAGGTATATTAAAAAACACAATGAAGACCAGCAAAAGCTGGATGCCGAGAAAGCCCGCCTGGCAAAGGAAGAAGAGAATTTAAAAACACTGGCCGAAAACCAGGAGAAAATTGTGGCAGATAAAGTACGCCTTGCCAAAAGCCAGCTGGAGCAGGAAGCCATTAAAAAAGCGGCATCAGAAGCAGCCCTGCAAATGGAAATGCTTAACAAAGAATTAACTGAAAAATCAGAAAAACTTAAAGCCAGCCAGGCCAAAGAGCTAGAGCTGCTGCAAAAAGAAAAGCAGATCAGTGAGAGGGAAGAAACTTTAAAACTTGATCTTGAAAAGCAAATGATGGTTCGTCAAAAGGAGATAGAAGAACGTGTAAAAAAAATGGAAAGCGAGCGCTCAGACCTGAAAATAAAAGAACTCGAAAAAAAACTTGCCGATACCATTGAATTGGCTGAAACTATGAGCCGTAAGGCCGAGCAGGTAAGCATGCAACTGCAGGGTGAAGTGCTTGAGCTGGCTCTGGAAGAATTATTGAGAACAACCTTTCCTTTCGATAGCATTGAAGAAGTGGCCAAAGGTGTTAAAGGCGCGGATTGTATACAGGTGGTAAGAAATAATACCGGCCAGGTTTGTGGTAAAATAATTTACGAAAGTAAACGTACAAAGGCTTTTACTAACGAATGGATCGAAAAATTAAAGCGTGACATGCGCGCGCAACAGGCCGATATTGCAATAATTGTAACGGAAGTATTACCAAAAGATATGGAACATTTTGGCTTGAAAGATGGTGTTTGGATCTGTCGGTTTAGTGATGTAAAGGCGGTTTCGTTTTTATTGCGCGATACGATCTTAAAGGTTAATACAGCCGTAACAAGCCAGGAAAACAAAGGCGAAAAAATGCAACTTTTGTATAATTACCTTACTTCCAATGAGTTCAGGCAGCATGTGGATGCTGTAGCCGAAGGGTTTTTGGCGCTTAAAGATGGAATTACACGTGAAAAGATCCAGATGGAAAAGATCTGGAAAGAACGCGAGAAACAGCTCGATAAAGTACTTCTTAATACCAGCCAGTTTTATGGCTCTATTCAAGGTATAGCGGGCAGCGCCGTAGGCGATCTTAAAATGTTAGAGTAAGTTAATTTTTTAGCGTTTCTGCGCAATAAAACAGAACAATTTACGTATCTTTAATGTTCAACATTTCATGAATTTGATAAGGCGCTATATACTTTTTTTTGTAATCTTTTCTTCTGTTCTTGCCAGGGCCCAGTTTAATTACGGTCACCAAATGGATTTTGGAAAGAACCGCATCCAATACCAGAATTTTAACTGGACCTATTACGATTACGAACGCTTCAGGATCTATTCATACCAGGGTGGTGGAGAGATAGCAAAATATGTTTCCGTATCAGTAAATAATAACTTACCGCTTCTCGAAAAAAAACTGGATATACAAAGTGAAGATAAAATAAGTGTACTGGTTTATAACAACCAAAACGATTTTAAACAAAGTAACCTGGGCTTAAGCAGCGATGAGCAAACCAATATTGGAGGTATGACCAAGATATTGGGAAACAAAATGAGTGTTTATTTTAATGGCTCGCATGCCGAATTGGATATTCAGATAAAAGCCGGCATTGCACAAATTTTAATTAACCAGGCCTTATACGGTGGTAATGCCCGCGAAATGGTGCGTAATTCAACATTGCTAAATTTACCATCATGGTATGTGCAGGGCCTGGTAAGTTTTATTTCGGAGGGTACCACTTCTTATTCTGATAATTATACTTACGATGCTATAAAAAACGACCATCTTACACACTTTAACCGTTTGGAAGGAAAAGAGGCGGTAATGGCCGGCCACTCGCTTTGGGCTTATATTGTTGAATCATACGGCGAAGCTGTTTTGCCTAACATTTTATACATGACCAAAGTAACGCGCAGCCCCGATAACGCATTCCTCTTTGTAATAGGTGTTTCGCTTTCAAACCTGGTTTACGATTTTACCGATTCATATAACAGAAGATTGTTTATGAATAAAGATACCCTGCGCAGATCGCCTATCAATAATAACAGTGTTTTAAAAAAATACAAGAACTATCGCCAGTACTACCAGTTAAAAGTTAGTCCGGATGGTAAGCAGGTGGTATACGCAAGAAACGAGTTGAACCAGATCCGCGTTTACTTAAATACCATTGGCGAAAAAAAACAAAAACGTTTATTAAAGTTTGGCCCAAAGGTACAGCAGGTACCCGATTATAATTATCCTTTGTTAGGCTGGCATCCAAACGGAAATACTGTGTTCATGATCTACGAGAAAAAGGATCAGCTCGTAATACAAACCTACGATATTGAAAGTAAAGAAAAGACAGTTCGCAATTTGCCTGGCTTTGAAAAAATAAATAGTTTTTCTTTTAGTCCTGAAGGAAAACGTCTGGTAATGAGCGCCGTTAAAAAAGGAAAAGGCCAAAGCGATATTTTTGTTTTCTCATTAAACACAAGTGGTATTGAACAATTGACCAACGATATATGGGATGATAACAATCCTGTATTTATTAAAGGTAATAAGCAGGTGGTATTTGAAAGTAACAGGATAAATGACACAATAAAAGCAACCGACGACGCAAAATATTTTTATAAAATAAATCGCAATATGGATCTGTTCATGGCACAGTATCCTTTTACAAACAAGGCATTGGTAAGAGTTAGCAATACCCCTGAGGTAAACGAAACGCAGCCACAGGCCTATAAGAACAACTATATTTGTTATTTAAGCGAAAAGAATGGTATTTATAACCGTTACATTGCAGAGTTCGATAGCTCTATTTCATTTGTAGATACAACAGAGCACTACCGTTATTTTTTCAAATCAAAAGTGATCACTAACTACGATCGCAATATTTTAGAGCAACATATCAACGATCAGAGTTCACATATTGGCGAAGTGATCTATGCCAATGGAAAAAACATGTTATTGGTTTCGCCGATTAATAAATTAAATGAAATTAATATTAAGCCACCGGTTCAAACCTGGGCTAAAATTTCGGCGCGCCCTGTAATGGTCGATCTGTCTACCGAGAACGGAGAGCTAAAACCTGCTGAGACAACAACGCCTAAAAAAGATGAGCCGGCTAATAAAGGAATAGATTTTGATAATTATAAATTTGAGGGCGAAAAAAACAATAGCGCAAAAACAGCAACGGCTTCAACTGCAAATAGCCCCGGCATTAAAAAAGATTCTACGGCAAAAAAAACAAATCCGAACCTCTTTAATTTCCCGATCCAAAAAAATTATTTTACTTCATTTTATACAGATTATGTTGTTACCCAATTTGATAATTCATTTCTTGCAAATAACTACCAGGTATTTACCGGTGGTGGCTCGCCTTTATATTTAAATCCCGGGCTTAACTTCTTAACAAAGGTGGCAATCAGCGATCTTTTCGAAGATCAGCGCATAACCGGCGGTTTCAGGATCAATCCATCTCTGGATAACGAATTTATGTTATCGTGGGAGCAACGTAAAAAAAGAGTAGACCATCAGATTTTGGTAGACAGGCAAACTTTTGCGCGTGTTGCTATTGCGCCGGACCTTATTTCTAACTTCTACGCAAAAGTAAATACAACGTCGTTTGTTTATAAAGTAAAATATCCATTTAATCCGGTTGCATCGGTACGTGGTTCATTGTTATATCGTAACGATAGGTATGTACCGCTATCCAACGGCGATTTTTCTTTACCGATTCAACCTGTGTTTCAAAACATGGTTGGTTTAAGGGGAGAGTATGTTTTTGATAACACACGTAATGTAATGTTAAACATTATGAATGGTTTTCGTTTTAAGATCTGGGGAGAGTACTGGCAGATCAAAGATACCAAGAACAGAAATCTGATCACTTCTGGTTTTGATGCACGCCACTATCAAAAAGTGCATCGCCAGATCACATGGTGTAACCGTATTGCCGGTGGTAATTCTTTAGGCACCGATCGGTTGATCTTTTATTTAGGGGGCGTGGATAATTGGATAAACCCATCGTTTAATAACAGCATTAATATCGTTAAACCCGATCAGTATGGCTTTCAAACCATTGCAACCAATATGCGCGGCTTTAAACAAAACATCCGCAACGGAAATAATTTTGTTGTATTTAATTCCGAATTACGTGTGCCAATTGTACGCTACCTGGTTAATTATCCTTTACGTTCAGATTTCTTAAACAATTTCCAGGTTATTGGATTTACAGATGTTGGTATGGCGTGGACAGATTGGAACCCGCTTAGTAAAGAGAATACAGAGAACGTTAATACTTATCCTTACGAAGGAAGTAATATTGTTGTTACAGTAAATAATCCAAAAAATCCTTTAGTGGGTGGTGTTGGTTTTGGTTTACGTTCACGCTTATTAGGCTATTTTGTTCGTCTCGATTTCGGTTGGGGTATTGATAATTGGGAAATTGCCAAGAAAAAAATCGTTGGCTTATCGTTAGCTACGGATTTTTAAAATTATATGTCAAATACAATTATTATACTTTTATGTGTTGGCCTGGTGGCAGGCTTTTTAAGTGGTTTGGTAGGTATTGGCGGTGGTATTATTGTGGTGCCCGTTTTGGTTTATCTTTTAAGTATGGATCAAAAGACCGCGCAAGGCACAGCCATTTTTATGTTTTTATTACCAATTGGTTTGTTAAGCGTTTATAATTATTACAAAGCAGGGCACGTTGATTTTAAATTTGCAGCGATCATGGCCATTACTTTTTTTGCAGGGAGTTATTTTGGAAGTAAAACTGCCATTGCGATCGATACTAAAATTGTAAAACAGATCTTTGCAATGGTTATGATCCTTGTTGGCGTAAAAATGTTGTGGAATAAATAATGGCGCTAACAAATAAAATAAAAGCTTTATCTAAACAATATTTTATTAAGGTTTTAGAGATCAGACGTCACCTTCATCAACATCCTGAATTATCTTTCAAAGAATTTAAAACCTCTGAATACATTCAGCAGCAATTAACTGCCGCCGGCATTTCGTTTACTACAGGCCATGTTGAAACTGGTATTATTGCTTTGATACCCGGAAAAAATCCAAAGAAGAGAACAATTCTTTTGCGCGCCGATATGGATGCCCTGCCAATTGAAGAAAAAAATAAGGTGGCGTACAGCTCGACAAACCCCGGTGTAATGCATGCCTGCGGACATGATGTGCATTCTGCAATTGGCCTTGGCGCTGCTTTTATTTTAAATGATCTTAAAGATGAATTTGAAGGTACGGTTAAGATTATGTTCCAGCCGGGAGAGGAAGTTTTGCCCGGAGGTGCCAGTTTAATGATAGAAGCAGGTGTTTTGGATGATCCAAAAGTAGATAAGGCTTTGGCGCTGCATGTTTTTCCGAGTATGGATGTAGGCAAAGTTGGCTTTAAGAGTG
Organism: Bacteroidia bacterium; assembly: GCA_044226875.1. Classification (GTDB taxonomy): domain Bacteria; phylum Bacteroidota; class Bacteroidia; order B-17B0; family Aurantibacillaceae; genus Aurantibacillus. Next base: position 270,705 of record JBGAGD010000001.1, on the reverse strand, counting down.
GCATGTATATGGCAAGCACCGATGAATTATATATTACCGTTAATGGCAAAGGTGGCCACGCCGCTATGCCTGCAGAATATATTAACCCGCTTTTAATTGCATCCGAGATCTTACTCGAAATAAATGATCGTTACATGAAAGAGGGAGCTTTGGCAGGAACAGAAGGCGATAACATTCCAACAGTTGTTGCCTTTGGCAAAATAGAGGGTAAAGGCGCCACTAATGTTATTCCGGAAAAGGTTGAAATTGCCGGTACATTCAGAACTATGGATGAGAAATGGCGCGAAACCGTTCATCAGCAATTAAAAGAGATCGTAAAAAATAGTTCGGCAAAATATAAAACAGAATCTGTTATACGTATTGAAAAAGGGTATCCTTTTTTGGTGAATGATAAAGAGTTTACAACTTCCTGTTTTTCTGCCGCGCAAAATTTTTTGGGAAAAGAAAATGTGGAAGAGCTGCCATTGCGCATGACTGCAGAGGATTTTGCCTTTATTACACAAAAAGTACCAAGCTGTTTTTTTAGATTAGGCACAGCAAATAAAAAATTAGGAATAACCTCTGGGGTACATACTTCCACTTTTAATATTGATGAAAATGCACTGGAAACAGGCGTTGGTTTAATGGCTTACCTGGCCCTAAGCGAGTTGAGCAGATAAATTGATATATTTTGCCTGGTAAAAAAACTACTTTTTCTTTGTAGTGGTTTTCTTTTTGGTTGGTTTTGCAGGGTTGTTTGGAGTGCCCTTTTTTATTGGGTTCTTGCCAGACATATAAGCGATCTTTCCGTTTTCGTATTGGATATATTCCACATCACCTTTAGGTAACTTTAATTTCGGATCTTTTAATTTAAAGATCTTGTAGTAGATCACCTCCGTTTTGGTAACGCCTAAAACCCTCGATTTAATAATATCGCCGGTTTTTAATTTTATTTTATCCTGCGCATTGCTGTTAGCACAAAATGCTAAAATAAACAACACAAAAAAAAGATTCGCTTTCATAATAAATCAATTTTTGACCGATATTAAATTACTAAAATAAATAACAAATCAAAAATAAAATTAATACTGCCCCGACTTGTTTTTATAGCTAAAAAGCCCCGTTTTTGAACAATTTTGTATCTTTAAAAACGTTATAATATGGTGTATTTGCGGCGGTTAGGCATTCTAATGATGTTTTCTTTTATTGTTTTAAAAGGAACCGCGCAGGTATTTAATCCCAATCAAAAAAAATTCTTTAAAACCATTAACGATACATTGGTTTTAGATAGTTTAAGTTTAGTGCCCGGCAGCGTAAATTTTAAAACATTTCCCGAAAACGACTCGCTTAATTTTCCAAAAGTAAATTATAAAATTCATTCGCTGATTTTTTCGGGCAAAAAGCCCGATAGTATTGTTGTTGCTTACAAACGTTTTCCATACAATTTCGAAAACAAGTATTTTCATAAAAACCCAAATGCGCTTTTTACCGATCTGTCAAGGCCAAATAACCCTTTCACCATAAATTATAATAACGTAAATCCAAAACAAGATTATTTATTGCAGAAAGACGGTTTAAATAAGAATGGAAATATAAGCCGCGGTATTTCATTTGGTAATAACCAGGATGTTGTGGTAAACTCTAATTTAAATTTACAGGTAAGCGGAAAATTAACGCCGGAGATAGATATGGTTTTAGCCGCAACCGATAACAATATTCCTTTTCAGGCAGATGGAACAACAGCACAGTTACAGGAGTTTGATAAAGTGTATATTCAATTGAACAATGCCACTACAAAACTGGTAGTGGGCGATTATCAATTATCGCGACCGTCAACGTCTTATTTTATGAGTTTTTACAAACGCGCACAGGGCGCTTATCTCGAAAATAATTATTTAGACAGCAGTGCAAAAAAACCTTTGCTTTTTAAAACTCAAGTGGCAGGTGCTGTATCGCGCGGTAAATTTTCGCGGCAAATATTTTTTGGTACCGAAAACAATCAAGGCCCTTACCGCTTGCGTGGCGCAGATAACGAACCTTTTATTATTATTTTAAGCGGTACAGAAAAAGTTTACATTGATGGAAAATTATTGCAGCGCGGCCAGGAAAATGATTACATCATAGATTACAATACCGGCGAATTGACATTTACCGCAAAGCAGATCATTACAAAAGACAAACGTATTGTGGCAGAGTTTCAGTATGCCGAACGCAATTATGCCCGCTCGTTGTTTTTCTTTGGCGAAGAAGTGCAGTCAAAAAAGGCGAGCATTTTTTTTAATGTATACAGCGAGCAGGATAATAAAAATAAACCGTTACAACAAACCTTAACACAACAACAAAAAAATGTGTTGATAGCTATTGGCGATACCTTGGATAAAGCCGTATATACCGGCGTTGAAACCGCGGCTTTTAATAACAGCGATGTGTTTTATAGAAAGGTTGATACCCTGGTGAACAGCGTTGTTTATACCAGTGTGTATGTTTACAGCACTTTTGCCGACAGTGCAAAATACCGGTTAAAATTCAGTAATGTTGGGCCCGGAAAAGGAAATTACAACCAGGTTACATCTACTGCCAACGGACGCGTTTATCAATGGGTAGCACCTGTTGGCGGTATACCGCAGGGTAGTTTTGAACCTGTTATACCATTGGTAACGCCAAAACAAAACCAAATGGTAACCGGCGGTTTTACGTATTCGTTAACAGCAAATAATATTTTAAATGTAGAAGGTGTTTATACCAAGAACAATATTAACCTTTACAGCCATTCAGATAAAGGTAACGACGAGGCAGGCGGCGTAAAGGTAAACAGCAAAAATCAAAGTATCCTGAAAACCGATTCTTTAAAAAATCAAACAAAATTAATTTACAACATTGGGTACGAATACATACAAAAACAATTTCACCAGGTAGAACGTTTCAGGAGCATTGAATTTGACCGCGATTGGAACCGGCCGCTGACCTCCGTTATTTTAAACGATCAAAATATAGGTAATGCAGAAATAGGTTTAACAAAAAGAAGTTCTGCAATTAGCTACGGCGTAAATGTTTTTAATGAAGGTACCGATTACCAGGGCCTGCGCCAGAACGTGGGAATGAATCATCAGTTTAAAACATTAACAGCAACCTATAATGGAAGTTATTTAACAACCAACGATAATCTTAATTTTCAAAACACAGAATTTTATCGCCATAAAACGTTGATCTCTCAACGCATCCAAAAAATAAAAATAAGCTACAGCGATGTTTTTGAGAATAACTTATTTAAAAATGCAACCGATAAAACGTTGCTTCCAAGAGCTTATCAATTTTGGGAGTGGGAGGGAAGTATTGCCAATGCCGACAGCGCAAAGAACAATGTAAAATTATTTTATAAAGAGCGCCGCGATAAACTTGCATACAACGATCAATTAAGGGATAGCACCTTTGCTACCAATATTGGTATTCAATCATCCATTTATTCAATAAAAAATAATCCTATTACCTTTTTATTTACCTACCGCAAATTAGAATTAAAGAATGTTGTGGGTAATTTTTTAAAACCCGACAATTCGGTGCTTAGCCGTTTGGAATATAATCCACGCTATTTTAAAGGATTGATCACCGCAGGCATTTTTTACGAAACAGGTTATGGACTTGAGAACAAAAAAGAATTTTATTACCTGGAAGTGGCCCCTGGCCAGGGGCAATATGCCTGGAACGATTACAATGGCAATACTATAAAAGAGATAAATGAATTTGAGGTAGCGCAATTTAGCGATCAGGCAAGATACATTCGTATTTATACGCCTACCAATCAATATGTAAAAGTTTTACAAAATCAATTAAGCGTTTCTATTTCGCTGCGCCCGTCTTCTTTATTTAAACAGCCAAAAAATAGTGGCGTTCGTTTTTTAAACCGCTGGGTAACGCAAACCGTATTTCGTGTAGATGGAAAAACGGCCGATAATGGTGAGGTATTAAATTTTAATCCGTTCCTGGATGTGCGTGATACAACTATTTTAGCGAGCAATAATAATTTGCGGCAAAGTATCTTTTTTAATCAAACGTCTGCAGTGTTTGGTATGGATTATACTTATATTAACAATCAATCCAAACAACTGCAGGTAAACGGTAACGAAAGCAAAACATTGTTATCGCACGAAATAAAAGGACGCGTTAATTTTTTAAAAGCCTGGGCCGTTAATAGCAGCGCTACATTTAGTCAAAAGGGAAACAAATCGCAATATTTTGCAACAAGAAATTATTTAATAGAAGCATATGAAACTGAGCAAAGATTGATCTATCAGCCAAATACTTATTTCAGGATAAGCGGCATTTATAAGTACACGCAAAAACAAAACAAAATAGAAGGCGGGTATCAAACAGCATTCATTAATACATTTGCCGCTGAAATAAAATACAACCAAACCGAGAAAGGAAGTTTAACCGGTAGGATGGATGTAGTGATGATCAATTATAACGACAGCGAAAATTCACCTATTGCTTACGAAATGCTTAACGCTTTAAGTAAGGGGCAAAACTTAACATGGGAATTAAACTATCAACGAAATTTAAATAGCAATATCCAGATCAGTATTAATTATAATGGAAGAAAAACACCGAATGCTGCCGCTGTGCATCTGGGTGGTGCAACGGTAAGGGCTTTCTTTTGATGGAAGATGTAAGAGGTAAAATGAAGATGGTGTTCCATTCAATTTTCCATTTGACATTTTCCGTTTTACATTTATCAGATCTCCCCAATAACTGATTGCGACCCCTTTACCACATCACCAATTTTTACATTCAGTTTTGTACCAATCGGGAAGAAAAGATCAACACGTGATCCGAATTTAATAAACCCCATTTCACCACACTGCTCGGCAACATCACCTTGTTTGCAATACCAAACAATCCGGCGCGCTAAAGCCCCGGCAATTTGACGGAATAAGATCTCGGTACCATTTTTATGTTTTACTACAATAGTGGTACGCTCATTATCCGTACTGCTTTTTGGCTCCCAGGCGGCTAAAAATTTACCCGGGTGGTATTTAAAAAAGCTTACTACACCCGCAATCGGGTAGCGGTTAACATGCACATTAATAGGGCTCATAAAAATGCTTACCTGTAAACGCTTGTCTTTAAAGTATTCATTTTCAGTGGTTTCTTCAATAACTACCACTTTACCATCAGCAGGGGCAATAATAAGGTTGTCTCCCTTGGTATGAACGCGTGTTGGATGCCTGAAGAATTGTACAATGGTAATAATTAAAAATGCGCTTAAAGCATAGGCAAACCAGTGCGCAATGGCAAAGGTCGGAAAAAAATAATGGGCTATAAATGTAATAATAGCACTGAAAACCAGCACTAACAGTAAGCTTACGTAACCTTCTTTATGAAATTTCATCGGATCTAAATTTGTTCAAATATAATGGTTTAAAATCAATAAAATTCCACTTAAAAAACTTGGTTCTTACACAACCTTTTCTAAATTTGTGAAGTATTTTTTAAAAAACTTAAAGCCAATCATATGAGCAAAATTAAAGTAGCTAACCCTGTTGTGGAGCTGGACGGTGATGAAATGACCCGTATTATCTGGAAATTTATTAAAGACAAATTAATAACTCCTTATTTGGATATTGATATTAAATATTACGACCTTGGTATGGAGCACCGCGATGCCACTAACGACCAGGTTACTGTTGACGCTGCAGAAGCAATTAAAAAATACCAGGTTGGTATTAAATGCGCCACTATTACTCCGGATGAGGCGCGCGTAAAAGAATTCAACCTAAAACAAATGTGGAAATCACCAAATGGTACTATCCGTAACATTCTTGATGGTACTGTGTTTCGCGAGCCAATCGTTTGTAAGAACGTTCCGCGTTTAGTTACAAACTGGACCTCACCGATCATTGTTGGCCGTCACGCTTTTGGCGATCAGTACCGCGCAACAGATCTAGTTATTCCGGGTAAAGGAAAATTAACTATGAAATTTGAAGGCGAAGACGGAAAAGTAATTGAGCATGAAGTTTTCAAATTCACCGGCCCTGGTGTTGCCATGGGTATGTATAATTTAGAAGATTCAATTAAAGGTTTTGCGCACTCTTGTTTTAATGTAGCGCTAAATAAAAAATGGCCTTTATATTTATCTACAAAAAACACCATCTTAAAAAAATACGATGGTCGTTTTAAAGATATTTTCGAAGAGATCTACCAAAAAGATTACAAAGCAAAATTTGAAGCGGCGGGGATCGTTTACGAACACCGTTTAATTGATGACATGGTGGCATCGGCTTTAAAATGGAACGGAAGTTTTGTTTGGGCTTGTAAAAATTATGACGGCGATGTTCAGTCTGATTCTGTGGCACAAGGTTTTGGCTCATTAGGATTAATGACCTCTGTATTAATTACTCCGGATGGAAAGATCATGGAAGCAGAAGCAGCGCATGGTACAGTAACACGCCACTTCCGCGATCACCAGGCAGGCAAACCAACTTCAACAAATCCAATTGCAAGTATCTTTGCCTGGACAAGAGGTTTGGAATTCCGCGGTAAATTAGATAACAATAAAGAATTGATTCACTTCGCACAAACTTTAGAAAAGGTTTGTGTTGAAACTGTAGAAAGCGGTAAAATGACCAAAGATCTTGCTGTTTGCGCTCACGGTAATAATGTTAAACATGGCGAGCACTACTTATATACAGAAGAATTTTTATCTGCCATTGATGAGAACTTAAAAAAATCATTAGCAAAATAATCTGATTCTCTTTTTTAGAAGCCTCGTCGAAAAACTGACGGGGCTTTTTTAATGCCTTTTTTTGCTTCGCGTAAGCACACAAAGTATCCTCCTCTTGAGGAGGTGTCGCAAAGTGAAGGAGGTGGAAGGTGCGAAACTTTCGATAAAATGAAAACACAAATTCACAACATAAACAATATAGATATTGCCGAATTAATTGCTGATGAACTTTTGATAAAGGAAATCCAGGATGGGCTGGATCTATTGGTAAATGTTTATTACAGTGATGTAGACCGCATGATCCTGTATGAAAAAAATATTATTCCCGAATTTTTTGATCTCAAAACCGGAATAGCTGGAGAGGTCCTTCAAAAATTCTCTAATTATAAAATGCAACTCGCAATTGTAGGTGATTTTTCAAAATATGAAAGCAAAAGCCTGAATGATTTTATTTTTGAAAGCAATAAGATCGGACAGGTAAATTTTGTTTTTTCGATGGAAGAAGCGCTAATGAAACTATCAAAATAGGATGTTTTTCTGGCGTGTCCCTTCGGGTCGCGCTTTTCGCTGCAATCTTTTTGTTCGTATCCTCTCAAAAAGGATTTTCGCTGCAATCGCTCACGCATTTGTGAAACGGCTTGCGTGAGGGATGGAGCGGCCTGTTTGAGCTACTTATTGTGCAGGCGTTAGCCAAACAATAAGAGCGAGTAGCGACAGCCCGACCTGAAAGGGCACGCCCAAAATAATTAAATCAAATAATTGGTTTTATTATGAGTGTAAACTTTTCTACTGGTATTCATTCAAATACATTTTACAAAAGCGCTCAATGTATTGTTTTATGGTGTCGCGTGTTTCAATAAATTGTTTTTGAATCTCTTCTTCCGTTCCTTTTGCTTTTGAAGGATCTGTAAAATTGTAATGAAATTTTAATGCAGATGAAGGAAAATGCGGGCAACTCTCTTTGGCATCGTCGCAAACCGTTAAAATGTAGTCGAAATCAATTTCTGCATATTCGTCTACGTTATTGGAGGTGTGATCGCTAATGTCCACACCATCCAGTTGCATCACTTCTATGGCTTTTTGATTAACGCCGTGCGTTTCAATACCCGCGCTGTAGATCTCTGCCTTACACTTTTTAAATTTATTTAAATAACCGTGAGCCATTTGGCTGCGGCAGCTATTACCGGTACAAAGCACTAAAACTTTTTTCATTATTGTTTGTTAATAAACCCTTATGGATACCTAAGCAAAAATACCAAAAGCTTAGTATATTTAAATATGTCTAAAAACAAAAAACCAAAACGTTATTTATTTGAAGAAGTTTTAGACTTTTTAAAACATAACGATACAAAAGCATTTAACTATAAACAATTGGGCGCTGCTATGGAAATTAATTCTGAAGGCGAGCGCTTGCAGTTAATAGAAGCCCTTGAAGGTTTAAAACACCAGGGCTTTGTAATAGAAAAAGAAACCGGTAAATACCAGGTTAAAGAAAGCAAGCAATATATTACCGGTACCATTGATTTTACATCACAAGGCACTGCCTTTGTTGTTTTCAGCGAAACAGAAGATGATATTTTTATACCGCAACACCGAACAAAAAATGCTTTGCAGGGCGATCTTGTAAAATTGCAATTGCTGTCGAAGAAAAGTGGCCGTCGTAAAGAAGGAGAAGTGGTGGAAGTGATCAAACGTGCCAAAACAGATTTTGTAGGCACTATAAAAACAAATCCAAAATTTGCCTTTGTTATTCCTGATAATCATAAGATCCACGTTGATTTTTTTATTCAATTAAAAGATATTAAAGGCGCCGAAGACGGACAAAAAGTAAAAGTGAAATTAAAAGATTGGCCTGCCGGAGAAAAAAACCCAACGGGCGTGGTAGAAGAAGTGTTCGGTTTCCCGGGGGTTCATAAAACAGAAATGAATGCTATTATGGCCGAGTATGGCTTGCCGGAACATTTTCCTGCTGAGGTGGAAGCCGCTGCAAAAAAATTAAACACGGCTATTACGAAAGAAGAAATTGAAAAACGCCGCGACTTTAGAGATGTAACTACATTTACGATCGATCCGGTAGATGCAAAAGATTTTGACGATGCATTATCCATTCAAAAACTGGATAATGGCTTATGGGAAATTGGTGTGCATATTGCAGATGTGACCCATTTTTTAAAGGTAGGCACTACTTTGGACAAGGAAGCTGTTGAACGGGCTACCTCTGTGTATCTTGTAGATCGTGTAATTCCGATGCTACCCGAAGTGTTAAGTAATTTTGCCTGTTCACTTCGTCCTAACGAAGATAAATATTGTTTTTCTGCCGTTTTTCAAATGGATGAGAACGCAGACATAGTTGATCGCTGGTTTGGAAAAACGTTAATACACAGTAACAAACGTTTTACTTATGAAGATGTGCAAACCATTATTGAGACTGAAGAAGGCGAATATAAAGACGAGATCTTATTGCTGGATAAACTTGCTAAAAGATTGCGTGCAGACAGAACAAAACGCGGTTCTATCTTTTTTGATAAAGCAGAAGTAAAATTTAATCTGGATGAGAACGGAAACCCTATTGGCGTATTTTTTAAAACACAAAAGGATGCACATAAATTAATTGAAGATTTTATGCTGCTGGCCAATAAAAGCGTTGCTGAGTTCTTAGGTAAAGGGCAAAAGAATGATGAGAATCCAAATCATCAGAATGCAAAAAAGAAAGATAGTCCAAAAAATTTGTGCGTATACCGTATCCACGATATTCCGAGCGACGAAAAATTACAAGAGCTAAATGGTTTTGTAGCGCGTTTTGGCTATCATTTGAATTTGGGAAACAAGCAAAAGACCGCGCAATCCATTAATAAATTATTACACGATGTAAAAAATAAAAAAGAGCAGGGCATGATAGAGATGCTTGCCGTGCGCAGTATGCCGAAAGCTATTTACACCACTAAAAATGCAGGGCATTATGGTTTGGGTTTTGAATATTATACTCATTTCACTTCTCCCATCCGTCGTTATCCCGATGTTATGGTACACCGTTTGTTATACGAACGTTTGGAAGGATTAAAACATCCAACCCAGGATGAGCTCGAGCAATTGTGTAAGCACAGCAGCGACCAGGAACGTGTGGCCGCTGAAGCAGAGCGCGCATCTGTGAAATACAAGCAGGTTGAATTTATGAAGGACAAGATCGGGCAAACCTTTGATGCCATTATAAGTGGTGTTACAGAGTGGGGCATTTATGCCGAGATAGTGGAAAATAAATGCGAAGGGATGATCAAAACACGCGATCTTAAAGGCGACCAGTTTTCATTTGATGCAGATAATTACCGTTATGTTGGTAGAAACAGTGGTAAAATATATTCGTTGGGCGACCCTGTTAAAGTAGTGGTGATGGACGCCGATCTTATAAAAAAACAACTGAATTTTAATTTGGCAGATTCAGAAACAGCAGGTAGCGTATCAAAATATGGGAATAACGAATCGGATTTTGAAAAAAGCTATTCACGTTTCGATAAAAATAAAAAAAGCGGGCGCAAGGACAGTAGCGGAAAAAATAATCGCAATAAAAAAAGTTCAGGTAAAAAAAGCAGACGCAGATGAAAAAGAAATTAATTTTATTTTTTGTTTTAGTAACAGTTGTGGGTTTTGCCCAAACCATTAAAACAGACCTTAAATACAAAGTAAAAGAGCCCGTTAAAAAAAAAGATAAAGCTGCTCCTCTCATAATTATGCTTCATGGGTATGGAAGCAACGAAACCGACCTTTTTGATATTTCACAATCATTAGATGAACGTTTTATGGTAATATCCCTTCAGGGCCCCATAGGCACAGCTGGTGGCGGTTTTTGCTGGTACAATCTCGAATTCTTGCCCAATCAAAAATTTAAATACAATTACGAAGAAGCGAAAGATAGCAGGGTCAGGATCTTATCATTTATCAGTAACGCTTGTAAAACCTATAAATTAGACAGTAATAATGTTTTTATATTGGGTTTTAGCCAGGGTGCCATCATGGGTTACGATCTGGCTTTAGCTGCTCCAAAAAAAATAAAAGGTGTTATGGCTTTGAGCGGAAGAATGATGGAAGAGTCTAAAAATTTAAAGACCGATTGGAAGGCAGCGGTTAAAACCAAGTATTTTATAGCACATGGCAATTCCGATAACGTTATAAAAATTGCAGAAGCTGATAGTGCTGTGAGTTTTTTAAAGTCAAAAAAAGTGGCTGAAGTAAAGTTCAATAACTATGAAATGCCGCATTCCATCAATGGTAAAGAGTTAAACGATATAAAATCATGGCTGAAAAAAGCTATTGATCCACCCGAGAAGCCCGCGGCCGTTACGTCGTCGACTTTATCACCGGTTAAAACGGAAGAGAAGAAAAAATAAGTACCAATGTATTACGGCATGTTACTTTTAACGCGGCCGTGCAGTGTATAAGCCTTGAGCCGGATTATGTGTTAGAAAGAAACATAATCGGTCTCGTTTGCGCTCGACCTGACAATTTTTTGGTGGTATGGTGTTAACTGATCGTATTCTCGTATCTTTACATCCCCAAATGCTCAGATCCTTTTTCAAAAATAATCACACGCGTGAAACGATTTATCTTGCCTGGCCGTTAGTAATTACACAGGTAGGCCATATCATTACCGGTATGGTAGATACTATTTTCGTTGGGCGTATTGGTCCGGCAGAACAAGCCGCCTGTATTCTTTCAAATAATTTATATGTATTGCTTTTAGTATTTGGAATTGGCGTAAGTTACGCTACAACGCCTTTGGTTACAGATGCTCATCAAAATAACGATATCTTAAAAAAAGCCTCGTTATTTAAAAATTCATTATTTCTTAATTTTTCGGTGGCAGTTGTTTGTTTTATTATTTTATTTCTGTCGTCGGGCGTTTTAAAATATATGCAACAACCACCCGAAGTAGTGGATCTTGCAGTGCCATTTTTTGATGTACTTATATTTTCGATGCTTCCCGTTTCGTTGTTCTTTAGCTGCAAACAATATTGCGAAGGTCTTGCCAACACGCGTATGGCCTTGATCATAAGCGTTACCGGAAATCTTATCAATATAGTTTTAAACTACACGTTGATCTATGGTAAATACGGTTTTCCTGAGTTGGGTTATTTAGGCGCTGCCTGGGCTTCATTTATCGCAAGGTTGTTTATGGGTGTTTCATTCCTGGTGTTAATCTTTAGGTCATCGGTCACTAAAGAAATAGGGGCTGTATACAAACAGGTTAAAATTAACTGGAATGATCTGAAAGAACTTGGCCGTATTGGTCTTAACTCTGGCGCGCAATTTACTTTTGAAGTAGCGGCATTTGCCATTGCAGGTTTAATGGCCGGTACATTTGGTAAAGAACAGATAGATGCGCATGGCATTGCTTTAAGCATTGCTGCATTTACCTATATGTTTGCAAGTGGTATTAGTAGTGCCACAACTATTCGGGTAAGTGTTTATAATGCACAGCAAAACTGGCAGGAGATAAAAAATGCAGGTTTTACCTCTTTAAAGTTGGTGTTACTTGTAATGGGATCTTTTGCAGTTGTATTTTTATTATTTAGCCCGTTATTGCCTTTAGGCTTTAGTAATGAAAAAGAGATCATTGAACTTGCTTCAAAGCTATTGATCATAGCGGCCATGTTCCAACTGTTTGATGGTATACAGGTTACCGCCATTGGCGCATTGCGCGGACTGGAAGATGTAAAATATCCTACCGTTATTACCCTCATAGGATATTGGATAATTGCGTTGCCACTTGGTTATTTTTTGGCTTTTACATTAAAAATGGAAACAGTGGGCATCTGGATCGCCTTGTTAACTTCACTGGCTTTTGTAGCGGTGGCTTTATTTTTAAGATTCAACACACTAATAAAAAGGAATCTTAACAACCTAATTCCTAATAAATCCTAAAATCCTTATTTTTTGTTAAGCTTTTTTTATTGGCATTAAACTTGAATGTGCTTTTATAGTCTTTATAAAAAACAAAGCCATGAACACATTAAAGAAAATGATCCTGCTGGCATGCATGAGCGCGTCGGCCGGGATGTTTGCAGCAGCAAAGGCAGATTCGTTGGGGTTGCCGGGAGATAATTTTGATCTGTATGGTGCCCTGGAGTTATTTAAAAAATCAAAAACACCCGAAGATTTTGAGAAAGCCATTAACTCAAATGACAACGAGGTAAATAATCTTGACCTGGATGCAGACGGTAAAGTGGATTATGTAAAAGTGATTGATAAATCAAAAGACGAGTCGCACTCGTTGGTGTTACAGGTTGATGTTTCAAAAACAGAAACACAGGACGTTGCTGTAATAGAAATTGAAAAAACAAAAGCGGGTAACGCGCATTTGCAAATTGTAGGTGATGAAGAATTATACGGCAAAAATTATATTATAGAGCCGAAAGATGACAGCGCAACAGCAGCTTCCGAAACTTCAAAAAAAATCAATTCGAACGATGATGATGTATATGCAACCCGCGCTGATAATTCGGGAAATAACAACAATAATAACAACGATAATAACAACAATAACAATAATAATAACAGTAACAATAATTATGCTTATGATCCGGGACCTGCCGTTTACGTTAACGTTTGGGCCTGGCCATCGGTACAGTATATGTACGGGCCATCCTATGTTGTATGGGCTTCACCCTGGTACTGGGGTTATTATCCGGGATGGTGGAGTCCGTGGTATCCGGTGTATTGGCCGGTATATTACCGCAGGATGCATTTTTATCATCACCCTTATTATCACCGCACAAATTTTTACACCTGCAATGTAGCACATAATTATTACTATGGCAGAAGAACAACATCAAGCACGGTGGTGCAATATAATAAAACAGGTGTTTACGAAAAAAAACAAATGGTTTATAAAGATAATGCTGCAACACCGGGAAGAAAATATAATACCCTGCCGGCAAATGCTGAAAAACAAAAGGTAATAAACCAGCGGGTTGCAAACGAACCTAAGCCTTTTAATGCAGAGAATAAACAATACAACGCGCAAAAGAATAATTCGCCTGGCAAGATGAACGAACCAAGAGGTGAAATTAAATCGCAGCCAAAAGAAATGAATAAAGGCAAGGATCAATTTAATAAACAACCTATAGAGCAGCCAAGGCAGGTAAACACCCAGCCAAAGCAATTTAATTCTGAACCCAAGCAACAACCTGTAAGAGCACAACGAAATATGGGAAACTCTTTTCCGCAAGGTGGAGGCAGATCGATGGGCGGCGGCGGCATGCGCTCCGGTGGGGGCGGCGGCGGAAGACACAGGTAGAAGAAATTAAAAAGGCTTACAGATTTTGTAGGTCTTTTTTGTTTTAGATTTAAATACTAATGGCTCACCTTCAAATCCTCAATTACAAATTGTACGGTGGTTACACCGCGGTATTCGTTTTCCTGAATTTTAAAAACAATATCCATGGGGATTTTACGCTGGAAGAAGTTAATAAAATCTCCTTTGTCGTACGCAATAGCCTGGAACCGAATGTTTGGATTTGATTTTTGAAAAAGTTCAAGTTTAAGATGATTATTGCCAAACACTTTGCCCCATCCGGTCTCAAACACACTCTTCGCGCAAAAAGAAGGTGTCATATTATGTGGCCCATGTGGCGCAAATTGTTTTAAAATACGAACAAGCTTATCGCTTATATCATGAAATTCCACTTCAATATCAATATCTACTTTTGGAATTAACTGATCGGGTGTAATACTTTCAGAAACTACTTTTTCAAATTTATCAATGAACGCTTCCAGGTTTTCTTTTTTCATGGTAAGGCCGGCCGCAAATTTATGCCCGCCAAATTGTTCTAGCAGATCGCTGCATTTTTCAATAGCGCTGTAAACATCATATTCTTTAACACTTCGGGCGCTTCCGGAGATCTTTCCATCGCTTTCGGTTAAAATAATTGTTGGGCGATAATATTTTTCGATCAGGCGAGAAGCTACAATGCCCACTACGCCTTTATGCCAGGTGGGGCTAAATAATACGGTCGATTTTTTTTTGCTTAGTAAAACATCGTTCTCTATTTGTAAAAGAGCTTCAGAGGTTGTACCAAGATCAAGATCTTTACGTTGTGTATTGGTATCGTTAATGGCATTTGCAAATTCGGTAGCATGCAGCTCGTTATCACAAATTAAAAGCTCAACTGCCTTACTGCCGTGCTCAATGCGTCCGGCAGCATTTATTCTTGGCGCCAAAACAAAAACCAATGTGGTAATAGTAATGGCCTGTTTAAGCTGGTTTAAATTTAAAAGTGCTTTTATTCCGGGGCGTGGGTCTTTATTTATTTTTTCGAGGCCAAAATGTGCCATAATGCGGTTCTCGCCATTTAAAGGAACAATATCGGCAGCAATGCTAACAGCAACGAGATCTAAATACTTGTAACACAGCTCGAGCGGAAAATTATTTTTTTTAGAAAAGGCTTCGATCAATTTTAAACCAATACCGCAGCCGCTTAATTCTTTGTAAGGATAAGGGCAATCGTTTTGCTTTGGGTCAAGTACTGCAATTGCTTTCGGTATCTCATCGCCTGGCAGGTGATGGTCGCAAATAATAAAATCAATATTCTTTGAGTTGGCGTAATCAATTTTTTCGTTGGCCTTAATGCCGCAATCCAGCGCAATGATCAATGAAAAATTATTTTCTTTGGCAAAATCGATCGCAGCAAACGAAATACCGTAGCCTTCCTTATACCGATCGGGAATGTAGTAATCTATTTTTGCAATATGATCTTTAAAAAAACTGTAAACCACGCTTACCGCGGTCGTTCCGTCCACATCATAATCGCCATAGATCAAAACCTTTTCGTTTTTTTCGATAGCTGTATTTATGCGTTCAATGGCCGCGTCCATCCCTTTCATTAAAAAAGGATCGTGCAATTGTTTTAGATCAGGCCTGAAAAAATCTTTGGCTTCTTCAAAATTAAAAATGTTGCGCTGCACTAAAAGTTTAGCTATGATGGCATCAACATTTAATTGTTTTTGTAATTCATCAATAGCGCTGGTGTTGCTATTGTCATATATTTTCCATTGCTTTTCCAAAACAGTTTAAGCAATATTGTGGTAAACGGCTTCAATATCATCATCCTCTTCCATCTTCTCTATCATGGCCATTACCTCCGCTTCCTGTTCTGGTGTTAATTCTTTGGTAGTAGTTGGAACGTAGATCTTACTTGTTTCGATCACGTTTATTTTCCTTTCTTCTAACGCAGCCTGCATTTTACCAAAATCTGTAAACTGTGTTTGAATGATGAACTGGTTGTTGTCAGTATCGTGTGTTATATCTTCTAAACCAAAATCAATAAGCTCCAACTCCATATCATCTTTATTTAAGCCGGTTGCATCAATTTTAAATAATACTATATGCTCAAACATAAAACTTACCGAGCCATTAGTGCCCAGGGCGCCGTTAGCCTTGTTAAAATACATACGCACACTGGCTACAGTACGTGTTGGATTGTTTGTGGTGCATTGAATAAGTACGGGCACACCATGCGGTGCATAACCTTCATAAATTACCTCGTCGTAATTGCTCGAATCTTTTTCGCTGGCGCGTTTAATGGCTGCCTCTACATTTGTTTTTGGCATGTTAACCGCTTTGGCATTTTGTATTACCATACGCAGGCGCGGGTTGCTATCGGGGTTAGGGCCGCCTAATTTAACAGCCATTACAATTTCACGTCCAATTTTGGTAAAAGCTTTTGCCATTTTAGCATAACGCTTAAACATGGTAGCTTTGCGGGTTTCAAAAATACGTCCCATAAATCTTAAATTTTTTGAATTACAAAGATAATTTTTTTAATGAGATTTAGTAACAACCTATACTTTTTTTGCCGCAGATTTCACAGATTTTTGCAGAGTTTTTTTGTTCTATTCCCCTTAGGAGAAGGGGTAGAGGAGCGAGGCTTTATTTTTTGAACCTCAAAAACACTGAAAATAAAATTAAAAGTAACGAACTCAAAACTGACGCATATGCCAGCAAATCGCCTGTTTTTGAGAAGAAGGTTTGGGTGTTGTTCAAATACATGTCTTTTTGGATCACTGCATCTTTCCAGTACTCAGTAGCCTGCGAAATGTTCCCAAACTCATCAATAAAGCCACTAACGCCTGTGTTGGCGCTACGTGCTATTTGTACGCGGTTTTCGATTGCCCTTAACCGGGCATAATACAAATGCTGTATATGGCCGGGGGTATTTTCCCACCAGCCATCATTTGTTATAATAAAAATGATATTAGCATTATTTTTAAAATAACCGGTAACATAATCTGAGTATATACTTTCGTAACAAATAACGGGTGCTACATTAGCGCCGGTAATTTTATCTGTGAACACGCCGCGCTCTTTTTGTATACCAAGGCTGCCGGTAGTGCCGCCCATATCAAGCGCCAGTTTTTCTAATGGTTTTAGTAAAAAAGAAAACGGAATTATTTCTGCCCCCGGAACTAATTTTGATTTATGATAGATCTGTATGCCACTTGCATCAAGCTGTAGAGCGGTGTTGTAGGAGTCGTAAAAAACGCCATCCTGTTCGCGCGCAGTGGCCGAGAGTTCATTTTTATCTTTAAAGATTTTGTAGGTATCGGCGCCAACTACAATTTTTAATTTTGGAAATTTTTTTAATAGACTATCCGTAAACCAGGTTATAGCTTCATTCTGCGCAAGTACATCTTCGTTCAACCCCTCTCCAACGATAAAGGTTTCAGGCAATACAACAAAATCTGTTTTTTCGGTTATTTTACCCCTGGCCATATTTAAAAAACGTTGAAACTGCAATTGAAAATCCATTACAAATTTGGCATTATAGGGATCAATATTTGGTTGTATCACTACTACATTTATTTTTTCTTTAGGATCGCCAAGCGGTTTTCTTAAAGCATAAATTGAGTAAGAAATTAAAACAGGCAAAATTATAGCTGCGGCTATTTTTAAAACAGGTTTTGAAAGTAATTTTAAAGATGAATTATTTTTAAGAACAGAAAAGATCAGGATGTTTGTAAATAAGATCCATAGGGTGCCGCCCGAAGTACCGGTAAATTCGAACCACTGCACCCAATTGGTATTAAAGGCAAAAACATTTCCAAGTGTCAACCAGCTCCACGACATATCCCAGAGTGAATGGCCATATTCGTATGCCATCCATAATGGAATTAACAACCACGTGGCATAAGGTTTATTAATGCGTTTTTTTAAATTCGAAAAAACAATAAAAACAAAACTCATCAATAATGAGTTAAGTATGAATGCCAGGCAGGCCCCGCCTAAAGAGGCATAAACTATCCACCAGGTAGCTAAAAGATTCCAGCCTAAAAATGTAAGAAAGGTATATGCAAAAAGTTTTAATTTTCGCCTGGCAAGATCGCTACGCTGTGATAAATGATCTTCAAGCTGTAATATGGGCACAAAAGCAAAAAAGGTAAAAATAGCCTGATGCAGCATCCATCCCGCGCCCAAAAGAACAGCAGAAAGCAGGCTTAAAAGAAGATAACTGAATTTTCTTTGCACAATGGCGAAGATACCAAATTATTGGTTGGAAGTATTTATTAAATCTTCTTAAATTGTTTAAATAAAACCATAATTCTTAATAAAATTGCTGGTATTTAGTTGCTTTAGCAGTATATTTGCAAATTGCCATTTTTTAATATGATTGACGACAAAATTGAAGCAACAGAACCCAGGAAATTATACCCATACCAGGAAGCTGCTGTAACAAATATTTTTAATAAGCTGGTAGAACTGCCCCCTAATGCCAACCTGCTTTTTCAATTGCCAACCGGCGGCGGAAAGACCATCATTTTTAGCGAAATAGCCAAGCGTTATATCCAGCAATTTAAACGCAAGGTATTGATCTTAACGCACCGTATTGAGTTAGGTAAACAAACCTCGGATGTTTTGGCGGAAGTGGGCATAAGCAATAAGGTAATTAACAGCGAGGTTAAACAATTACCGCACCAAAGCGATTACCAGAGTTTTACTGCGCTGGTTGAAACATTGAATAACCGCTTGCAGGAGAATGACCAGTTTTTAGAGGATATTGGTTTAGTGATCGTTGATGAGGCGCATAATAATTCCTTCCGTAAGATCTTTCATTATTTTAATGATGTAAATATTTTAGGTGTTACCGCAACACCGTTAAGCAGCAATAAAAAATTGCCACTTTATCAAACCTATTCAACTTTAATTGTTGGCGAAAGCATTTCAAGTTTAATTGAACAGGGTTTTTTATGCGAAGGGCAAACTTATTCTTACGATGTAAACTTAAGTTCGTTACGGGTTGGTAACAACGGTGAGTTTACCGTTGGTTCGCACGAAGTATTATATACACAGGCCATTATGCAAAGTAAGCTGATCGAGGCTTACGAAGAAATGGGCAAGGGCACAAAAACATTGATCTTTAACGCGGGTATTTTAACCAGCCGCGCCGTTTACGAAACTTTTAAAAAGAAAGGTTATCCTGTAAGGCATTTGGATAGTACCTTCAGTGATAAAGACAGGGCAGAAACTTTAGAGTGGTTCCGCAATACAAAAGATGGTGTATTAACATCGGTAAGTATTTTAACTACCGGTTTTGATGAACCTGAAGTAGAAACCATCATCTTAAACCGTGCTACAAAATCATTAACACTGTATCACCAGATGATTGGCCGTGGCAGCCGTATCTTACCAAATAAAAAAATATTTAAGATCGTTGATCTTGGTAATAACTCTCGCCGTTTTAATTTATGGCAATATCCGATTGATTGGAAACACGTATTTGCAGCACCGCACTTATATCTTGAGCATCGCTATAAAGATGAATGGAATTATGAGTTAGAGAACGATTATGATATGCCTCCTGAAATTAAGGAGCGTTTCCTAAACTCGAGTGCTGAAGCTTTTATTGTGCGGGACAGGTATACCATGGCATTGCGTAAAGGCCATAAACCGCAAACGGTATTAGATCAGAGTTTAGAAGATCATTTTGCGCGTATAAAAGATAATGCCGCTGATTTTGATGAGGCAATGGAATTATTTAATTTGTTAGGAGAGGAAATGAAATACCGTGTTCGTCAATACGGCAAATGTATCAACTCTACCAACAATCATACAGATTGGCAATGCCAAACCTACGCCAGTAAGCTGCGCAGGCGTTTAATGACGTATTATGCCGAGTAAATGATCAGTCACCGGTTTGTATATAAAGCGCTTGGTTATCTTTCTATTTTAATAGGGACCGCTGCAGCACTTTCTATTTACAGGATACAGTTTGCTTTTTATGGAATTGCGTTAGGCCTTTTGGGTTTTATTGTATCGGGGTTGAATATTTTTTTAAATACGCGTTATTATTACGAAGAAGAGACTTACCCCAAGGGTTATATAGGTATGGTATTAAGTTCTGTACCCGTTCTGTTTATGCTTTTTGTGATCATGAAGCACAGGCATTAATATTTCGTCCCTACGGGACTTTTCAATTTTTTTATTTTACTTTTCTACATATATTTTGTCCCTACAGGACAAAAATCATATAATTGGATAATAAATATGTTTTGCAAAACTCCTTTAAGGGTTAAATATTTTTCTACATATATTATCCCTTTAGGACAATAATTATATAATTGAATAATAAATATGTTTGGCAAAACCCCTTTAGGGGTTAAATATGTATAGAAGATAATTTATATGAAGAATGAAAGTGCCGTAGGTACGGAACAAATTTATATCCACTCAATTCCTTTTTTCAATAAAGAAAGTGTTCTTTCTTCTTCAGAATCTTTTTCTGTTTTAAAATCATATTCCCAACCTGCAATTTTTGGAAGGCTCATTAAAATAGATTCTACACGGCCGTTGGTTTCTAAACCAAATTTGGTGCCTTTGTCGTAAACCAAATTAAATTCAACATAGCGCCCACGGCGAAGCAGTTGCCATTGTTTATTTTTTTCGGTAAAAGATTTATCCCTGTTTCTGCCAATAAGCTCTGTATACGTTGGTGCAAAAGCTTTTCCAACATCCTGCCAAAAGGCAAAGTTCTTTTCAAAACTCATTTCGCTATCAGAATTTAAACGATCAAAAAAGATACCGCCAATGCCGCGGGTCTCTTTTCTGTGATTGATGTAAAAATAATCGTCGGCCCACTTTTTAAATTTCGAATAATAATCTGCATGATGTTTATCACAAACATTTTTTAACTGCGAATGAAAATAGGTTGCATCTTCTTCAACAATATAATGAGGGGTAAGGTCAATACCTCCACCTAACCATTTTATGCCACCCGTCATCTCAAAATAACGGATGTTCATGTGAACGATAGGTACCATCGGGCTTTTGGGATGAATAACAATGGAAACACCGGTTGCAAAGAATTGGGGTTTTTGTTGCTGGTCGTTTTTTGAAGCTACACTGTGCTCGCCTTCTTTAAATAAAAAGTCGGGGGCGTTACCATTTACGGCGCTAAATAAAACGCCGCCTTTTTCAATTACATTTCCCTCGTTAATAATGCGTGTTCTTCCGCCGCCGCCTTCTTCGCGGGTCCAGTTCTCTTCTGTAAATTTTGATTTTCCGTCGGCTTCTTCAAGAGCCTTGCAAATAGAGTTCTGTAAATTCTTTAACCATTCTGTAATGGTTTCTTTATTTATTTCCATCCGGTTTTTTGCAACTGGTAATTATTGTATTTAAAAATGTAAACGCCGCGGTTATCAAATCCTGTTGAGTTATCAGGCCTGTTAAATTTAAAACGCATAAAGTTTGTTTCGGCAGAAAGGTTGTTGAGGTTAAAAACAAAATTTGGCCCCCATTCCTTTAAGTTCTTCAAATAATAACTTGCAATATCATGACCAATAAAATAAAAATCTGTTGGGTAAGATTCCATAGTTAATTTGTAATTGGCAATTAACGGACTAAATGCAGTCATGTTACAAACGTTATATTGATTAGGGAAAGTAAAGTTCAATTGGTTTAAATATTCCTGGTCAATATTATCAATAGTGGTTGTGTTTTCCCAGCCGCATAACACAATATCTTTTTTATCGGCAAAAATAGCAAGCTGCGTGGTAAAGCCGGCAATAAATACCTGGTTAGTGCTCAAAGTAACAATAATGTTTTTTGCATTAGGCATGTAACCATTCTTTATTCCATCAAGTCCTTTTACAACGGTAACAGTATCTTTGGCAGACTTGCCTAAAGCTTTTTGTTTTTCGTTATAATATTTTTTAAAGGCATCTACATAGGCAATTTCTTTTGCGTCTTTTTGAAAAGCAGATACTAAAAATATTTTTGCGTTATTGTTTACCAGCGAATCGATGCAATAATCGGCAAGGCTTTCTAATAAAGTAAATTGCGAAGGGTTTGTTTTTGATGCATACACATTGTTATACAACATTTTGTTTTGTTGCGTGATGGGGGTAATAATAGGTATGCTTAATTCTTTTGCCTTCTGTGCTATGGTTTTAAATCCGTTCGCGTAAAGAGGCCCAAAAATAAAATCAATACTTTTTGGTTTAAGGTCGTTTATTAATTGTGTGTGCTTTAACGAATCCTTATCATCTTCATCATACAATTCTAAATTAATTTCAAAACCTTTCCCTGTCAATGAATCCATAGCGCTTTTAAAGCCAAGGTAAAAATCAAGCGCGTAAGACGAAACGGTTGGAAAATTTGTTTTTGCTTTTGCCATGGCCGCAATATCAAGCGCAAGCGTTTGATCTAATTTAAACGGAAGCACTAAGGCAACGTTGTAAGAGGTTTTGTTTGATTTTGTAACGACCTTTGCTTTTGAAGTGTCAATTGTATTTAACGGTTGGCCGGTTCCTATAAAATTTTCTTTACCCGTTTTGCGTTTATTTTTTTCGCTAATGGCAATTACCTGGCCTTCTTTTAAACCCTGCGATGCCAATGAGGGATTATAACTATTTAACTGCGCTTCCGACAGGTTGAATTTTTTGGTGATGGAATAAACCGTTTCGCCTTTTTGAACTTTGTAGGTAAAATATTTTGAGGTATCGGCTTGTGAAGTTGTAACGGCAGAGGTAGTAGTTGTTGGGACTCCTTTGCCACTCGCATAGCCTGTTGGAATTTTTATTTCCTGCCCGGCTTTTACACCATCCTTTAATTCGGGATTAATAACATATAACTCGTCAAGACCTACATTATATAGTTTTGTAATGGAATAAAGACTTTGTCCTTTTTCAATTTTATGAATGTAATATTGTTTACCCTCTACGTTTTGAATATTTGTAGATTTGGTTTGCCCAAAAAAGATAAAAGATACAAGACACAGGACGCAAGACAAGCAATATTTTTTAAATGTGTTTTTAATCATTAATCCTAAATCTTATATCTTAAATCAAAAATCTTAATTGTTATTATTCCCATTCAATAGTAGCCGGTGGTTTAGAGCTGATGTCATAAACAACCCTGTTAACGCCTTTAACTTTATTAATGATTTCGTTGCTCATTTTTGCAAGAAATTCATACGGTAAATGTACCCAGTCGGCGGTCATACCATCGGTAGATGAAACCGCCCTTAATGCAACAGCATTTTCATAGGTGCGTTCGTCGCCCATAACACCAACGCTTTGTACATTCAATAAAATGGCGCCGGCTTGCCATACGGTATCGTATAAATTATGTGATTTTAATCCATTAATAAAAATGGCATCCACATCCTGCACAATTTGCACTTTTTCAGGTGTAATATCTCCTAAGATACGAATAGCTAAACCCGGGCCGGGAAAAGGGTGACGGCCCAACAGGTTCTCATCCATATTTAAAGCACGGCCTACACGGCGAACTTCATCTTTAAACAAAGCGCGCAAAGGCTCAACAATTTTTAATTTCATATAAGCCGGTAAACCACCCACATTGTGATGCGACTTGATGGTAGCACTAGGCCCTTTAACGCTTAAGCTTTCTATCACATCCGGGTAAATGGTGCCTTGTGCCAGCCATTTTACATCGGTGATCTGGTTAGATTCTTCATCAAAAACATCAATAAACACTTTACCAATGGCCTTACGTTTTAGTTCAGGATCGCTTAACCCGGCAAGGGCAGAGTAGAACTTATCTTTTGCATTAACACCTTTTACATTAAGGCCCATGTGTTTGTAAGACTCCAAAACCTGTTCAAATTCATTTTTTCGAAGTAATCCGTTATCTACAAAAATGCAATACAGATTTTTGCCAATAGCCTTGTGTAACAGCACGGCCGAAACGCTCGAATCAACACCGCCAGAGAGGCCAAGCACCACTTTATCGTTACCCAATTTGGCTTTTAGTTCGGCAATAGTTGTATCAATGAAGGAATCGGAGGTCCACAGGCCTTTGCAGCCACATATGCCATAAACAAAGTTCTTTAAGATCTTTGTGCCCTCGTCGGTATGGTATACTTCGGGGTGGAACTGGATGGCATGTGTTTCTTCGCCAGCAATGGAGTAGGCGGCGATCTTTACATCGTGCGTGCTGGCGGTAATTTTATAGTTTTCGGGAATATTTAAAATGGTATCGGCGTGGCTCATCCACACTACCGAATCATCGCTTACATTGTTAAATAATTTGCAGCTTTTATCCTTAATTTCAAGGTGGGCGCGGCCGTATTCGCGTGAGTTGGATTTGCCAACCTCACCACCATAAAAATGCGCTAAATACTGGGCGCCATAACACACGCCTAAAAGCGGTAATTTGCCTTTTATATTTGAAAGATCGGGCTTGGGAGGCTCTGGCTGGCGCACGCTGTGAGGGCTGCCAGAAAGAATAACGCCTTTTATATTTGAGGTTATTTCGGGAACTTTATTAAAGGGATGGATCTCGCAATAAACATTTAATTCGCGTAAGCGGCGGGCAATAAGTTGTGTAAATTGGGAACCAAAATCTAAGATGAGTATTTGCTCTTGCATAGACCGCAAAAATACAATTAAATTTTAGTCAATACCGCTTATAAACAAAGGGTTAAACAATATTTAAGAAAAAAGGCCTGTTTTTTTGAAAGATTTAAAAAATATGTATATTTGCACTCTCAATTTTTTGAGACGTACACCGCGGGGTGTAGCGTAGCCCGGTATCGCGCTTGCTTTGGGAGCAAGAGGTCGTCAGTTCGAATCTGGCCACCCCGACAAATCAAAACCTTTCACGAAAGTGAAAGGTTTTTTTGTTTTGAAGCGGCAAGAATTTATTCTTGCAAGCGAAAAAACAAAAAAACCAATTTTTGCGCCAGCAAAAAGGTTTTGATTTGCAACGCCTAATACCCAGATCAGCGGAGCTAATCTGGTAAGTAAAAAGCTTGCTTTTGCAGAGTAAGAAAACAAAAAAACCAATTTTTGCGCCAGCAAAAAGGTTTTGATTTGCAATGCCCAATACCCAGATCAGCGAAGCTAATCTGGTAGCTCAAAAGCTTGTTTTTGCGCCAGCAAAAAAGACTTTTTATTTGCAACGTCACCATGTCCAGATCAGGATTAGCTGATCTGGAATACTGAAAACTAATTCTTCAACTCCTTGAATTAAATAAAAAGCCAGTTTATTATTTTCCATCTACCCACTCTTCGCCTTTTGGGGCTTAAACAAATTAGTTAAAATCCCTATTTATTTCTTTATAAACTTCTTCACTCCTTTTCCGGCTTTTTTAAGATCGCCGGTATTGCTATTTAAAGCCTGTATTGCAGCCGTATGAATGGTTTCAACGCTAAGCGTTTTCCATTTGGCCAGATCTTTTTCAAATTCTGTTTTAAACAAAAGTTTTGAAAGGTCGCGAATAACGCAATAGTTAGCTACCTGGTGATCATTATCACTTTCGTAATTTGCATTGATGATAAAGACCTGGATGGTTGTAAATAATGTTTCATTGGCCATGCTCAACTCTGTGAGCTTAGCCCTGTATTCAAGGTCGGTTGACATTAATTCAGGGAATAATTTATAATCTGCAAAATGCCTGCCTTCATGTGCCAGGTAACTAATAAGAAAATTCTCGCTTTTTAGATCGTACGCTTTTTCCACGCAGTATAAAGCATCATGCGTTGCCCAGCCGCCCGGGTATAATTTATCAAGCGTTGCATATTCTTCCCAGCCAAGCGTAATAAATTTATCCATTAAAAAAACGCGGGCGCTTATTTTTTCTCCGTTTATTTCAAAATTATAAGTAGTATCTTTTTCTGTGGTCCATACCAACAGGTCTTTTAACTTGCCGGTATTGCCATAACCGGTGGTATGAAGCCCTGCAGAGGAGATATATTTTTTTAGTTCGGCACTAAGATCGTCATCATTTGATTTGGATGTTAGTTTTTTTGCAGGTTTATTTTTAGCTGATAAAAATTTTACAAGTTCTCCCTTTAAAAGAACATCGTAATTTTTAGAAG
The DNA here is from genome assembly GCA_044226875.1 of Bacteroidia bacterium. GTDB lineage: Bacteria > Bacteroidota > Bacteroidia > B-17B0 > Aurantibacillaceae > Aurantibacillus. Next base: position 244,673 of record JBGAGD010000001.1, on the reverse strand, counting down.
GATTTAAAAGTGAAAGCCGCCAGTAATTGTGATAAATAAATAGTAAACTATCTATAGCCGATTTGCGGGAAGAAAGATAATTGCTTTTATCAGTGCTGTATTTAAAACGCTCTTCAAATTTTATTTTTATGGTAGAATCTTTGGCCGAAAGGTGTTGCGAGGGATCTATTTCAATACCTTTAAGAACTTCGGGCATATTGCCATCAAGGGCATAGCTAAAAATCTTTTCTAAACTTAATTGCGCCCTGGAAATTAAATTTAAAATTAAAAAGCAAGAAAATAAAAAAGATCTTGTTGAAAATGATTTTTTAAAATTGAATAAAGCCATATAATTTATGTTTGCCACAAAATTACAAGTTAGCCAAAATATAAAATTGTACAGGATTAACTATTTACAGTTTTTTCTGAAATGTAAAGGCGTAATGCCATAAGCAGCCTTAAATTGTTTTATAAAATGGGCCGAATCAAAAAAACCATTACTTATTGCAATTTCGGTAACAGATAGTTTTGGATTAAAGATCTGTTGTATGGCTTTATTCAATTTGGCTTCTGTTTGATAGCGGCCAAGTGTAAGGCCGGTTTTTTTCTTAAAACAACCGGCCAGGTAAACCGGGTGCACACATACCCGTTCTGAAATTGATTGAAGGCTATGATGATATTGCGTTTCGGTTTCGAGAATGTATTTCACTTTATTTATCCATGGAATGTTACTTTCGGGAAAGCGGGAGTTATTAATTTCAAACAACCATTGTAATAGTAATTCTTCAATACTCTCGCTGTTATTTCCTTCGGTAAAACCAATAAAGGCTTTGTAAATTTCCGGAAAAACGCGGCCTTTGTAATGTACATTCCGCGAAGGGAGTTTAAGCTTCAGATCGCTTATTCCTGAAAAATTATTTTCAAACTCAATATTGAAACACAGGCCCGGTATTATACTAAATTCATTGGCGTGATCATAAGATCGTGGCCTGAAGATCAATTCGCCGCTGGAAATAAATTTGGTATCTTCTTTACTGATCTCTGAATACGTTCCATTAATAAGAAGACTTAGATAAGAATTTTCGTGATAATGTTTTTTTAGTTTCTCGTTACTTTTATAACCTGTTACAGAAAGATGAGCAAAGCCCAACGTCATTTGTTTGTTGAGGTTACCGTAATATTGTTTTTCTGAAAGGCAAACCGTTTTCATTAACGCAATTTTATTGCTCTAAAATACAAAATTCCGGTATTAATTTTTGCCCACCAATGGCTTTACTTTTTCACGATATTTCTCACTTGTACATTATAAAAAGATTAAGAGATCTTGGAATTAAAGATACCGGGGATATAAAAGACTACCCTCCTATAAAAGAGCTTTTAAGCAATGGCTGGCAAACGATGAAACCCTGACCAGTTATTGCTTTTTATTATAAAGCTTTATCGTCTTCTTCAAATTCCTGACAATAAGTTTAACAGGAATGTCTTTATTAGCATCAATAATTAAATGCTCATATTTATCCTTTAATTTTACTCCTTCTTTTTTTGGATGAATGCTTTTATCCTCCGCAAATCCCATCTGGATCTTCTTTTTAGTGACCCATAAATAACATAGTTTTTTATCCTTGTAGTAAAAAAACGGGATCTGGAATTTACGTTGTTGTGTGATATTGGGGTCAACTTCTAAAATAATAGATTTTAACGCCAGTAAACAACCTTGAATGGGCTCCGGCTGTTTCATGTAATAATTATCGAGCAGATTTTCTATACAGTAAAATTAATGTTTATTTGTCGATTACTGCTTTGCCCGGTTTTAATTATAAGACTAAAACTCACTTAAAAATTCCGGCCGATCTGCTGTGTTTCTTTTGCAGGAATATATGATCATTAACTTAACTAACACCAGGTTACTTATGAAGAACAGGATAGAAAAAACTATTTAATTTAAATATCGTACATTTAAATGACTTTACATATTTAAAACCTGACATGCAAAAAAAATTCCTTTATCTTCTTGCAATCATCATTATAATTGCGGGCTGTTATAAATTATTCTTCTGGTCAATTCGCGATTATTATTACCAGCTTAAATATGGCGCTTCTGAAGTAGACTATAAGTTAGGAATAAAAGACAGGTTATTATACCAGGCTTCCATTAAAAAACTTATTCCAAATGAAGAGACAGAAAAAATTGATCCTGATTATTTTTCAATGGTAGGTTACCTGGAATGGATGAGGGTTCCTGCGGTTTATCCATATGTTATAAATGCTTACCCTGACCTTGAAGCACCGAATGATATAATAGGACCGGGCGCTTTTCTTACCAACGCAAAAACTGTAGACTTTACGAAGGATGCCCCCGGAGACCGTGGTGCAGCAGCCTATGAGAATGAAGAATTTGGCCAGGTAATAGAACAAAACATTATTGCTTTTTCATTTAATGCTAGATATTTTATTGGTAAAAAAAGAACCGGCATAAAAAACAATTTACCAACCGATAGGCCCGTTATCTCTTATTTTATGGTTGAATTTGCCACGGGAAAAGTAGAGCATTTCGCATCGTATAAAGAGTTAATGGCAGAAGCTGATAAACTGGGGTATAAAAGAACTCGTTTTTATTTGGATTATACAAAAGAAACAAGGGCCGAAAAAGAATATAAAAAAAAGGAAAGGGAAAAATATCTTGACAAAGAAGAAACCGAACTTATTCCTTTTGAACTTTTTTATGGAAGGTTTACCGGAATGGCATTAGAGCTTTAAAATTACAGTAAAAATGAAAATAATAAAGGCTGTTAAAAGTATCAGGAAGAAAGAAAACCTAAATATACCAGGGCGTATATCTTAATTTTTTCTATTCAGTTCTTTTGTAATATATTTCTCACTTGGCAACAGAGCTGTTTGGATTCGCCGTGCGTAATAAATAGAATCAATGATCTCTTTTTGTTTTTCTTCTATAATTTGTTTTTGTCTTATTATTTCGAGATTGATCTTTTGTTTTTGCAAATAACTCCTGTAGGCAAAGATCGCGAAAGCGATCACCAATAGTAAAATACCACAAATGCTGATAATGATCGTTTTTTGCTTTTTACTTTCGGCCATGGTTACAGCTTCTTTTTTTTCCTGCTCTAATTTGGCGGCTGCCTGCTTTTTGTCAAATTCGTAGGTCATTTCCATTTGCACCGCTTTTTTGGTGTTCTGTTCATTAAAAAGGCTGTCGCGAACAGTGATGTAATTTTTATATTCTGTAAGGGCGTTACGACTGTCGCCCAATACCGAAGATAATTTACTTAAAGCCTGGTAGCATAACATCATTCCTTGTTTATCGCCAACCTCTTCACTTAATTTTAAGGAGCGGTCAAGATAGGTTTTTGCTTTTTTGCATTCGTCTTTTTTTGCACTTAATGATCTTACAGAGTCTGCTTTTTCAGCAATGAGTGTGCCAATGTTAAATAATTTAATAGCTATTGATCCTTTATCATTATGTTTTTCACTTATAACAAGGCTTCTTTTAAAAAATTCCAACGCTTTATCATATTCATACATCTGAAGGTAAACACTGCCAATATTGCCCAGGTTTAATTCAACGCCTTTTTCTTCGCCAATTTTTTCAGAAAGATCCAAACCCTTTAAACTGTAATCTAATGCAACCATGTAACACTTTGTTTTGGCATAAGGTAAATTATTTTTTCGCCGCGCCGAATCACCGATATTCTTGTACACATTTGCAAGGTTAGAGTAGGCTCTTGCAATACCTTCGGTATCGTTATTTTGTTCCCCGGTTTTTAAACATTTTAAATAATACTCCAACGCTTTGCGGTTGTTTTTTTGATAGAGATAATTTGAAGCGATGGCATTCAGGATCCTGCCAACCCTGACCTTATCCTTAATTTCCTCTGCAATGGCCAATCCTTTAAATAAATGATCTATTGCCTTTCCATAGTCGCCCTGAAATTGCCGGCAAATACCAAGAATGTTAAGCGAAGCAGCCATAGCGCTTTTATAATTTAAACCCTGGCCAGCCGAGAGGGCTATTTGAGCTACGGAATCGGCACTTTGAAACGAGCCCGTATTTATTAACTGCCTGCTAAGGGTATTCAAAGAATTCACATAGTTGGTATCGTGCTTTTGGTTTTTAATAACTTTTATAATAGAATCTGTAATTTTATTTTGGGAAAAATAATATCCAACAGATAAAAAAAGGAAAGCAGGTAAAAATAATTTTTTCATGTACGCAACCAAAAGCAAATATAATTAAAATTTGTTGCAAGGTTGAGGAAGTATAAAAGGCAGCATTAAATAAGCGGGCGATAGTACTTTATTTTTTCTTGCCAATAAAGAAATAATTAGTGGGATGATTTAGAAACTAATAAAAAGTTAATTCAAATGCAAAAAGGAAGAATTTTTACCGTTAGTGTTTTTTTAAGTGAAAATTGCTAATTTCAATCTCATGAAATATATCAGCATTTTATTTTTATTTATAACAAGCTGGCAAATAGGCCAGGCTCAATTTACTAAGGCAGACCTTATTTACAAATGCGATTTTGAACCCAACGACCCTTATTGGAAACCTTATAACGAGAAAGCTTTTATAACCGCCAATGCAAAAGGCAAATTTACGTTGCAACATGTTGGTAAAGACGAAACATGGAGTCAGAATGAGGACATGGGCTTTGATCCGACGATGGATTATATTGTGGAAACTTCGCTTTGCCAGTTGAGCGGGAAAGACGATATCGGGTATGGTATTTGTTATAATTACAGCGGCCCGGACAATCAAAATACTTTTAATATAAGTGCCAATGGCTATTTCACAATCTATCATTATTCTAAAAATGTTTATAAAGAGGATATTGCATGGAAAGAATCTGATAAGATCGTAAAAGGCCTTTCAAAATATAATAAACTGGCTATCTCCAGAATTGGCGATCATTTGCATTATTTTATCAATGGAGCCGAGGTGGCTTCGTTGCCCGCGCCAAAGTTTAAAGGCCCGTACACCGGTTTTTTTGTTGGTGGAGTTATGAAAATAGAAGCAGATTATATTTATGTATATCAAAAGAAAAAGCAAATTCACCTGGTTGATAATTATAATTCATTTGGCGAAAAAATACATTTAGGAGCCAGTATTAATTCCGGAGCGGATGAGATCTGTCCGGTAATCAGTGCCGACGAAAAAGCACTTTATATAACAAGAACGTATTGCAAGGAAAATACCGGTGGTTACGAGGATTATGATATATGGACAAGTACTTTAAATAAAGACAGTACCTGGGCGCCTCTTAAAAATGTTGGGTCTCCGCTAAATAATAAAGGATACAATTTTGTGATCGCCGTTAGCCAGGATAAAAATACGTTGGTGCTGGGTAATGTTTATCATCATGGCGATGGAAAGGATATGACAAGAGGAATGTCCATCAGCCACTGGACCCGCTCGGGCTGGTCGTTTCCAAAAGAAATGAACATAAAAAATTTTTATAACAATAATAGTTATAACGAAGCATGCCTTTCGCCCGATGGCAAAACTGTTTTAATGTGCATTGAAAGAGATGATACCCATGGTGATAAGGATATTTATTTTTCGCACCTGCTGGCAGATAGCACCTGGAGTGAGCCGGAAAACCTTGGCCCTATTGTAAATAGCCATTTAATTGAAACTGGCGCTTTTTTAGCGTCAGATAATAAAACACTTTATTTCTCTTCTTCAGGTCATCCCGGTTATGGAAGCAATGATATTTTTATTACCAAACGATTGGATGATAGCTGGAAACACTGGAGCGAACCGAAAAACCTTGGCCCTAAAATCAATACCAAAGATTGGGATGCCTATTACACCATGCCTGCTTCGGGCCGTTATGCTTATGTAACTTCAGTGCCCAAAGGTAGTGAGCATGCAGATATTTATAAGATCAAACAACCAGAAAGCGCCAAGCCCGAGCCCGTTGTGTTGATACACGGCATTGTACACAATAGCGATACAAAAAAACCAATGCAGGCCTTAGTTACATATTATGAACTTGGCTCAAAAAAAATAATTGGTACCGCTACATCCAATGCCGAAACGGGTGCTTTTGTAATTTCGTTACCTAAAGGCCGCAAGTATGCCTTCCAGGCGCAGCACGAAGGTTTTATTTCGGTTAATGCCAATGCAGATGCAACTGTTATTGATTCTTATAAGGAAGAGAATGTAGACCTTTATTTGAGCCCGGTTGTAACAGGACAGAGTGTGGTAATGCATAATTTATTTTTTGTTTCGGATGATCACAAGATCCTGCCGGAATCTTATCCGGAACTGGACAGGCTTTTTGATCTTTTAAATCAGCATAAAGAAATGAAGATAGCCATTTCGGGACATACAAGTATAAACACCTCGGGCGAAAAATATAATATGGATCTGTCAACCAAAAGGGCAGAAGCAGTACGGAGTTACCTTATTGGAAAAGGAATAGATGGAAAAAGGATCACGGCAAAGGGGTACGGATTTTCAAAACCAATATATACCGATAAAAAAGAAGAGCTCCAGGCCAAGAACAGGAGAATTGAATTTGCGATAGTAAGCAATTAAATTCAGTTATGTGTTTTCGTTTTTAAAAGCCAGCTTCATAAACTGTTTTATTTCGCTGTTTATATCTTCTTTATACAACATCCTGAAATGGTGGTTAAACTGTTTGGTATCACCGGGTACCTGGGCAATTTTTTGAAAACACAGATTGTCTTTATACTCTTTTTTAAAAGGAAATACCACGTGAACAAAATTTTTTCCTAATTGAGTTACCCAGGCAATTCGTTTTTTATCATTCGAAATGCCTATCATACTTTTGGTAGCTTCTACGTCTATTTTTCCAATCTTTTGATATTCATTGATAAAATGCTCAAGCAAGGCCCGGGTATGATCGGGCTTGCCATTTAAAAGAGCGTTTAGTGTTTTTAAATTAGTTGCTGTCATGATCTTATCGTTTTGCAATGATCCTTTTCCTGTGTTTGCTTCCCCATTTGTGAAGTTCTTCTATTAAAGGCTTTAACGTACGGCCATATGGCGTTAATTCATATTCTACAGTTACCGGTAAAGTATCGTACACATGCCGGCTGGCCAGTTCGTTCATCTCCAGCTCTTTTAATTCTTTCGATAACATCTTTGGTGTTAAACCGGGTATTTCGCGCTGTATCTGTTTAAAACGTTTCTTGCCAAAAGTTAACGAAATAATGATCTGCAATTTCCACTTTCCACTTAAAATATCCAAAGCATCCTTTACCGGCAATAACCTTGCCTTGCATTCGCCACTCGATAAATGCGTAGGGCATTTGCGCTTATCATGCACTTCTGTTTCCATAATACAAAAGTAATCAAATATCTGCTTTCTTTTTAATAGTGGTTTCCCAAAGTATACCGGTATCCTGCAGGAAAGTGGTACCAAACGGATATCGAATCTCCATAATTTTGTTTCGAATTTAAAACAGATAAATATGAACCTGATAGAAAAATTAAACTGGCGTTATGCTGTAAAAAGATATACAAACGCTAAAGTACCTGCCGATAAATTAAACCGGATACTGGAAGCAATACGCCTCTCTGCATCATCGGCCGGCTTGCAACCATACAGTGTATTGGTAATTGAGAACGACGCGCTTAAAAAACAATTATTACCCGCCGCTAATAATCAGCCGCAGGTAACAGAAGCATCGCATCTTTTAGTGTTTGCCGCCTGGGAAAATATTACCGAGGAAAAAGTAAATAACTATATACAATATGTTGCTGCAGAAAGAAATATCCCTATCGAATCGTTAGATCTATATAAGAACAGGTTATTGGGTTTAACTGCCCGCAGTGCAAATGATAATTTTAACTGGGCGGCCCGCCAGGCATATATAGCTATGGGAACTGGCCTTGTTGCCGCGGCAGACGAACAGGTAGATGCAACACCCATGGAAGGTTTTGACGCCAATGCTTTTGACGATATCTTAAACCTTAAAGAAAAAGGTTTAAAAAGTGTAGTGATCATGGCATTAGGCTATCGCGATGTAGTAAACGACCCAATGGCCAACCTAAAGAAGGTTCGACGCTCAGGCCAAAATTTATTCATTCATTTTAATAACTAATAACATGACAACAAAAACAAAACGTATCATTTATATTATTTTAATGGCCCTGCCATCGTTAATGCTTATTATGAGCGGCGTAATGAAAGTAATTGGCGCACAACAAATAGTTGATGGGTTAACCAAAGCCGGACTCGGTAAGTTAGTAACGCTTATTGGCATTATTGAATTAGTGGCTGTGGCTTTATTCATTTATCCAAAAACATTTAAAATAGGGTTTTTATTATTGTGTTGTTATTTAGGCGGGGCTTTATGCATTGAACTTGCGGGCGGGCAACCGCCAATGGCCGCCATTTTTTTAATATTGATCTGGGTATCTGTTTACCTGCGCGATAAGGCCATGTTCATTCAGCCGGCTACCCAAAAATAAAATCGGGCAACAAAATCATTTTTCTAAAGGTTTCTAACATAGAGGGTTAGAAACCTTTTTTGTTTTGCCTGCATTTTTCTAAATCTTGTTTAGTAAAAAACTGTATTTTGTTTAGGTGAAATTGCTTAAGGAAATAAATTTAGATTATGCAAAAATTCAGTTATTCGAATTCAATGTTGTGCGTATCGAAGTTTTTGGCAACATTATTATAGCCAGAAAAGAAGCAAAAGCGGTTAACGATGCTATTGGCATGCTTTCTGAAGGAAAAGAATGCCTGGTGTTAATGGTTGCCGATGAGGTGACACAATTTGATAAAAGCGCCAGCGAATTTTCTGCCAGCGAAGAAGGGTTGCTTTATACTATTGCCGATGCTTTTGTGGTTAAAAGCCTTGCGCAGAAGATCCTGGCCAGTTTCTATTTAAAATTTAATAAGCCGCCAAAACCAAGTAAGATCTTTACAAACGAAAAAGCGGCATTAGAATGGTTACTTTCTTTTATAAAAATTAAAGCATAATATGAAAACACTTGTTCTTACCCATGGCGCGCTTGGTGCTAAGGCAGATCTTGAGAATCTTGCAATAGCTTTAAGAAAAGAAAACTATAATGTGCTTTCATTCTCTTTTTCGGGTCACGATCAGTTAAATTTTGAAAACAATTTTGGTATCGAACAATTTTCTTTTGAGCTCGAAAAATTTATCAGCGATCATAAATTAATTAAACCTTCTGTAATTGGTTATAGTATGGGTGGCTATGTAGCGCTGTACCTTGCCTTAAGATCTCCTCAAAGTATAGATAAGATCATTTGCCACGCTACTAAATTTAACTGGAGCAAAGAAGTAGTTGATAAAGAGACCCGCATGTTAAATCCTGAAATAATGCTCGAAAAAATTCCCGCTTTTGCAAAAAACCTGGAAGTAAAGCATGGCAGTAAATGGAAAGAGCTGGTAATAAGAACCGCGCAAATGATGCAACAAATAAGCGATAACAATTATCTGAACGAAGAAAATTTAAAAACCATTCAGCATAAAGTATTGCTCGGCCTTGGCGATAAAGACCAAATGGTTACTTTAAACGAAACCACAAATGTTTATAAGACGCTGGCCAATGCCAATATGTATGTTCTGCCAAACACAAAACATCCAATTGAACATCTTGATACGCAAACCTTTTGCACAGTGGCAAAAACTTTTTTAAATAAGGAATAATTTGCCTTAAGCGTAAATACCCAACACAGGGTATGGTATAGTTTTTCACAGATAGTTTACTTTGACGAAAAAAAACTATGAAAAACATTTTCTCAAAATTAGTGATTGTTGTAGCTGCAGTAGCTGCCATGTCTTCTTGTACCACGCTTAACAATTCAATTCGCGAGCCATATTCGCGTGTAGAATTTAATAAGAATGATTTTACATTATCCAACCAGGTATCGGCCGAGGCCACTTCTACCAAAATTCTTGGTATTGACTGGGCACGTTTGTTCATGAAAAAAATGGGAACCGTGCAGGGAAGCAGCATGAGCATTAGCCTGGCAAACATACCGGTAGTAGGAAGTGTTTTAACCGATAAAACCGCAAGCTATGCATTGTATGATCTTATGACCGCTAATGCAGGTTACGATATTGTATTTTACCCGCAATACGAAACCAAGGTAGTTAAACCCATAGGTATTGGTTTTATTTATAAAATAACCACCGTTAAAGCTACCGCCAGGTTGGCAAAATTTAAGTAATGGTTAGCGCAGTATATTAAAGTAAAAGCCGCCCGGTATAAGGCGGCTTTTTTGTTTAAAAAATAAATCCAAAAAATATTTGCAGATAACTATAAAAAGTAGTAATTTTAAACTATAAATTATAGCAATGAGCAAAATATCATCCAACATCCGTTTTTTACGCCAGCTAAAAGGCTTGTCGCAGGAGCAACTGGCCGACGATCTTAAAGTTACACGTTCACGTATTGGTGGTTACGAAGAAGCGCGTAACGAGCCACCGATTGATCTGTTGATCCGTCTTTCAGAATATTTTCATATTGCTATTGATGCCCTGGTGCGTGGTGATCTTAAAAAGACCAACCTGGATGGTTTAATGAAAATAGGTAAGAACCGTATCCTGTTTCCTATTTTATTGGATAATGATGGTAATGATATGGTAGAACTTATTCCTTTAAAAGCATCTGCCGGTTATACCAGGGGTTATGCCGATCCGGATTATATCGAAAAATTGCCGCAAATGAAATTGCCGTTCCTGCCATCGGGCAAGCACCGCGCTTTTCCTATTAAAGGCGATAGCATGCCACCAATAAGAGAAGGTTCTTTTGTAATTGCAAAATATTTAGAACGTTTTGAGGAAATTAAATTTGGCCAAACTTACATCGTTGTTACCAAAGATGATGGCCTTGCTTACAAACGTATTATGGCATTCAATAAAAAAGAAGGCACTTACGAATTGCATTCCGATAATAAAATATACGCACCGTTTAAAGTTAAAGCTGCCGATATTTTAGAGGTGTGGGAATATACCTGCTGCTTAAATATGAACCAGTACGAGCAGGATGAGCTTAACCTGGATAGCATTATGAATATGCTGAAAGGCCTGAAGGTTGAGATCTCCGAAATTAAAAAGAAATAAGCTTGCACAATAAAAATTGATAAAGCCATTCCACCCGGGATGGCTTTTTGCTTTAATATTTTATGATTTATTATTAATATCGGTAAAGTTTTAGCAAATTTGATATAAGCAACCTAAATATGACAACACGCGTACTTTTTTTATTATACTTGTGCAGCACCTTTATTTCGTACTCACAAAGTTTTAGCTCACACCCGGTAGCGCTTACGCCAACCTCTTTTCCAACCAGCACTTTTAATACAGAACAATATAAACAACGGTTGAATAAAAAATTTACCGGCGAACCCAAATCATCCGACCTGGATAGTTACATTAAACAAAATGCACTGGCAATGGAAGATTTTTTTCTCTCTAACCAGGTTTATACTAATTGGCCTGAAGCAACCGATTATGTAAAAAAAGTGTTTACTAAAGCAGTTCCAAAAGAGTATAATATAAACGAAGTTAAAATATATGTAGTAAGAGATCCTGACCCAAATGCATTTTGTATGGAAGATGGTAACATTGCTGTTACCGTAGGTTTTTTATCTTTTATGAGTAACGAAGCAGAATTGGCTTCTACCTTATGCCATGAGTTTGGGCACTACTACTCAAATCATCTTTACCTCGATTTTAAAAAGCAAAACAAAAATAAAGTTATTAAAGTGCTAACACAAGCAACATCGGGGGTTGGCAGCCTAATAATCATGAAAAATCTAAGCAGCTTCCAGCAAAACCAGGAAAGGCAGGCCGATACTTTTGCATATAATTTCTTTACAAAAAATGGTTATTCTCCCAATGCGGCTATAGGAACAGAGATTAATTTTCAAAAAATAACCAATAAATATAAAAAACTAAAAGGTTACCGCAGGCCACTTTTGTATTTTTCAACGCATCCATCCGATGAAGAACGCGTGCAAAACGCAAAAGATTATTTTAAGAATAAGAATTTAAATGGCAAGAATTTTCAGGTAGATTCTGCCGGCTTTTTTGCATTTAAAAAAAGAGCGATCGACGAAACCATTTACCTGTTATTTGAAAGATTGCAATATGATGAGTGTCTTGAATTAGCTTACTCGCAGTACCTTTATTATCCAAAGGATGAATTTTACATTTTTTTTATTACTGAGTGTTTAAGAAGGCAGGCAATATTTGAGAGAGGTTTTTCGGAAGAGCTATTTGTTACCGGAAAATACAATGATCTTACACCTGTAGTTAAAACTGAAAAAGAAAAACCAATAATAATTAGAGATAACAAACCAAAAAAGGTGAATTCAAAAGAATATGCCAGATCAGTTTACGCCAACTTACAAAACGAAATTTACAACCTCACGCCGGAAGATGTCAAAAAAATAAAGGCACCCGAAATATTAAAACAAGATACTTTATCTTTTTTATACAACGAAGATGCCATGGCATATTTTAATGCAAAGGTGACCGAAAATTCATGCATATTCAACATTCACCGCATTCTTTCTGAAAAACCTATAATTGGAAATTGCGAAAACAGACCCGGTGTTACCGAGTTAGAAAATGATTATACCAACGTTATTTCCGATTATAAAATGCTAAAAAACAGCCTAACTGAATATAAAAAGGCTCCCGTTATTTTCTTCGACCTCAATCTATATTATCAAAACAACAAATCTGTTACACGATACGCAGATGCCGAATTGGAAAATGAAGTATATGCTCAATATGCTGATATTTCTTCAGCATATGTAAGTGATATAATTGAAGTTGAAAACAAATTCAATTTCCGCGAACTGCAAAAATTAAGGGGTACAACCCGTTTTATCGAATCATTTTTTGGGATCCCGCTTAATATTCCCGGCGCCATGAGTTTATTTGGAAGCAGCGGCGGTGGCCCCGAAAGCGATTGTGACTTTTTAAACGTTTTTCCGGAACTTTCGCACGAGATCAACAAATATAAATACGGTAAACTCATTTTCCTTGAATTGAATCTAACCAATGCTTCGGCTGCAACTGAGCAAGGCGGTCGGTCGGTCGGCGGCTATTTATCGGCCAATATATACATTGTAGATCTGATAAAGAAAAGGATAAAGGAACGGCACAAACATTTTAGCGTTTATAATTTTAGCGATACCAGAAAAGAAAAAATGGCTAAGATATTAGATGCCTGCCAGGCCGAAGCGAAGGAATAAATCCGTGTTCAACGTAAGCCTTGATGTTGTTATAAAACAAAAGAAAGGATGCCTGTAGCGCCCTAAAATAAGGGCTTTTATTGCTTGGTGTGCTTGTAATCCTTACAAATCAAGCACTCTGTTTAATTAAAAAAACTTAGTATTTTATTTAATTAAAATAATTTGCGTTATTGATAATATTATTTATTTTTAGCGTCATAAATCTAAAAACACACAAAAAACAATGAAAAAACTAGCATTAGTATTAGGCTTGGCTTTGGGTATTAGTTTTGGCGCCCAGGCTAATAAGTACAAAATGGATGAGGTTCAGTTAACCCAAACATTTGAAAAAAGCCAGGAAGTTTCTTTTAACGAAATGTATGCAGCAAACTTTGATGCAACTAACGTTACAGAAATGACAATGATGAAAGGTAGCGGATCAAAAACAAGAGGCGGTTATTTAGTACGCTCTTTCTTTTGTGGCAGTATAGCTTTACACCGTTATTACATGGGTACTGGTAAAAAATACATGTGGGCATTATACTTCTGTGTACCAGTTGCAGGTGGTGTTGCTGCTTGTGTTGACTTCTGGGGCGCTGTATTTGTTGGTGATTTTTACAAAAAATACGAGAACAATGACAAATGGTTTGTTTGGTTAGACTAACAAATGATTAAAACATAATAAAAAAGCCCGACTGAAAAGCCGGGCTTTTTTATTTTATAAGATCTGTTTTATCCGTGATTTTAAAAAGAGGTTGTATTTTTTAGAACGCGTGTAATTGTATTTTTCAGCTAAAAACTCTGCGCGTTTAACGCCGCCTAAATAAAATTTGCCGATCAGTAAATTGCCAACAAAAATAGAGGTAAAGTAATACTGGTAAACGATACCAACCACCATAGCGCCGGCGCTAACCGTAATGGCTAAAAAAGAAGATATACCTTCGCGATAATTGCCGGCATAACATTGGCCAGCACCCGGAAAAAAGGTAGATAGTTTTGAAGCCTTATCCGGATCTTTAAGTTTTGGTATAAGTTTATGATCGTAAATAGAATCGATCAACTTTTTATTTAAAGCAAATACAACCTCGTTTGATGAATAGGAAGTTTCGTTCAATTTAAGCAACTTTTCTTTTGCCCGGGTCCATTTATACTGCTCATTCAAAACAAATACATGCAATAATACCGCGTTGTTTAAATAAACCGGATCTTTTACCAGGTAATTTAATTGTTCTAAAAAAGATTCTGCCTGAACAAGGTCGTTATTTAAATAACTCATTAAAGCGCTTTGATATTTTACTTTGTAAATTAAAGAATCGGGTGCGCCATCCAGGTTAATGGTGTTCAAATACGAAATGCCGTTACTGTAATTCTTATCCAGCTTATAACAGTTGGCAGCCTGTAATTTTGCTTCGTTCTTTAATGTTTCACTTTGTAAAAAAAAATCTAACTTTTGATAATAAATAGCAGCCTTGTAATAGTTGTTACCATTAAATAAACTATCTGCCACATGTTTTAATTGCAGCGTATCGCTTGTTGCATAAGCCAAATGCTTACTTAACAGAGCGAATAATAGGAACGTGTATGCTCGCCAGTATTTCATTATTGATTCTTCCGTTTACCGATCTTATTTGTTGTTTAACACTAAATACGCTGCCAAATATATTACCTACATAAAAAAAAGTAAATAAGGTGCCAAACGTAATAAATTGCGGACTCTTTAAATTATGACCCGTTCTGTAATAAGATTCAAAAACCATGGCGGCTAATGCACCATTGGCCGCAAAGGCAGCAAGGCCCGCACCTTTTTTACCGGCATAAAATTTTCCGAGACCGGGCACAACAGTAGATAAAGCACCTGCAATAAAAGGCGATTTCTTTTTTAATTTAACTACTTCCTTTTTCATATCAACAAGCCGCTGTTGCTCATTAGAATATCTGTAATCGTTGTAAAGAAAATGGTGGCTAACAGAATCGAAACTTTTGTAATTACGCAATAATAAATAATTTCCGGCATTAACAAGATCCAGCAACTGATCGTATTTTTTAAGGGTATCTTTTGTAAAAGCAGTAAAACAACCAAGCGCGTTTGTATATTTTTTTGAATAAGATAAATTCAGCGATTCAAAAAATTTAGAACGTGTATAAAAATTACTGGTTTCACTTACCTGGTTAAAATAAACGGCAGCAGTATCGGGCCTTTTTAGAAGATAATAATTCATGCCTTTTAAATAGTTAAGGGTATCGGCGTTGGTAAGCTCATTGCCCTGGTTTAAAAGAAATAAAGCTTCGCGGTTCTTATTTGTTTCGGTTAAATGATCAATAAATAAAAAATCAGGGTTAGGAATGTTTTGAGAAGATGCGGTAAGGCAAAATAGAAAAACAAATAACCCGCAAACTATATATTTAAAATTCATTACTTATTTTTAAATGTATAGTCGTTCGGGTGGTCGTAAATTTTATGAGTACGCGAATTAATATCAACACCTTCTATCATATCAATGCCGGCTAATTTTGTGCAACGGGTTAAGCGATCGGCCGTTAATGGAATGCCTTTAAAGATGCCATATTTTTGTATACACTGTTTACTAAAATTACTACAGTTTACCTCGTAAGGGCAGGCAGCGCCAATTTGTACCGAAATGGTTTTTTGATATACATAAAGCAAACCACCAAATACCAACGAAACCGGGTTGTATTTTATAAATGCATTTTTACCCGCAAACAAATAGCTTACCTGGCGTTTGTTTTCGAAAGCAGCTACGTTTGTGTTTTTTTCGAAGATAAGATCGTTATCGCTTTTTGTTTGAGAAAATAAAGAAGTACTTATTCCCAACAAAATAAAGAACAATACATTATTTACCTGACACCACTTTTGCATTTGCCGGAATTTTAAAATCTAAATAAGTTAAGTTAACGTCTTTATTAATTTTAGGATTAAAATAGGATTTGGTGGTTACAATAGAATCACCCTTATCCTTGTAGGCAATTTCGGTGATCTTTGCCGGCAGGCTTAAACTGCCAACTTTTTGGTACGATGAAAAAAAGATCTTGCCCAGCGATTTATTCTTTGGTCCTGTAAATTCAAGATAAATGGGTAAACTTTTTTCGTGAACCAGTTCTATTTTTGAAATAGCGCTGTTTAAACCCGCCTTGGGTACCCAGCTGGTTATTATTACACCGTCTTCTACTTTTGTATTGCTTATTACATAACCTAGCTTAGGTAAGCCAAGATCGTTATAGTTACCATTTAAAAAATACCAAAAATAACTCGATTCGGATGAGGTTAAAGCAGAGCTGGATTGCATCAATGTATTTTCCAATACATCATAATTTTTCATATCGCCGTCTATATTTACGATCGTAATATTTTCGAAAGGTTTTAAGAAATGAGTGGTTAAAACGCCTCCTTGTTTTTTAAAATACACTTCGCCTTCAACAGTAACGTATTTTTTCTTTTCTAAAATTTTGGTAGTAAAATTTAAACTTAATTGTTTGGTAACTTCGCCCGATTGCCTGAATGAAAAAGCAAAAAGTAACGAAACAGCAAATAATAAGAGTTTAGCTTTGCTTGGCATTTCTGTTCTTTAAATAACTAAAAATTATGGGCAGTACCGAAACCAAAATAATTCCAAGGCAAACAAGATCGATGTGTTTCCTGATAAATTCAACTTCGCCCAATAGATAACCTGCAATGCTTAAACTGCCTATCCATAAAGCGCCGCCTAAAACATCAAAACTAACAAAGCGGCGATAATTCATTTCTGCAATACCGGCAGCAAAAGGCGAAAAGGTGCGAACAATTGGTACAAAGCGCGCCATAATAATGGCTTTTGTGCCATGCTTTTCAAAAAAAGAATGTGTTTTAGCTAAATATTCTTCTTTTACCAATGGTTTGCCTTTTATTTTTAACGTAAAGATCTTTAAACCAATTTTTCTTCCTATCCAGTAATTGCAATTATCACCTAATACGGCGGCAATAAATAAAAGAATAAGTAAATAAGATAAATTTAAGTGGCCCGAGCGCGCAAATAAACCGGCGGTAAACAATAACGAATCGCCCGGTAAAATAGGCATAGCCACTAAACCGGTTTCAATAAAAATTACCAAAAACAAAACGGTGTAAATGGCCGTGCCGTAATTAGCAAATAACCAATCAAAATCTAAATGTAAAATGTGTTTAAATAACTCTACCATAATTTTAGTGAATAGGGATTAGTGCTTAGTTAATAGAAAAATATTATAAGCCAATTTCTTCGATATAAGCCAAAATACCGCCTTTAAGATTGTACAAATTAGTATAACCCTGCTGGCTTTCTAATGCATTTATAACTGTTGCGCTGCGTTTGCCGCTGCGGCAATGAATTACCACTTTTTTATCTTTTGAGATCTCTGAAGATCTTTCTAAAGCTTCGCCCATTGGTATTAACAGGCCGTTAAGGTTAGCCTCATCAAATTCGTGTTCTTCACGCACGTCAATTAATTGAAAATCTGCTTTAGAATCAATTAATGCTTTTAATTCCTGTACTGTAATTTCCTGCATAGTTATTTTATAAAGGTTGTTTCATTTCATCGGGTAAAAAAGTAAAAAAAGTATCGCCACGTAAACCCAAACGTAAGGTCTCTAAAGGTATAACATCGTCAACACCAATATTACCAACATTTACATTGCAGCCAAATAATTTTAAAAAATATACCTGCTGGCTTTTTTGCGGGGTTTCCCAGATAATATTTTCGATCTTTACTTTATTTACAATTCGGTTAATCAACATGGTGTGCGCGCTTCCATTCTTGTGAAAGATACCAACAGTACCACTTTCACGGGCTTCGGCAATTACTTTAAATGCGCCGGCCTGTAGTTCAGTCTCCATCATTTTTATCCATTTTGCCGGATGTATGATCACACCTTCTTCTTTGCTGCCAACTTCACTTAATACGGTATAATTTTTTGCGAGTGTACTAATGTATTCGCACTTTTTATCGTGTTCTATCTCAATACTTCCATCGCTTACTTCGGCACTATCCATGCCAATATCATCAATGTAACGTAAATAGTCATCAAATTTATTTCTTACCACAAAAGCTTCAAACAAGGTGCCGCCAACATAAACTTTTATACCGGCCTGTTTGTAAAGCTTTACTTTTTCTTTTAAATTTTTTGAAAGGATGGACGTGCCAAAACCAAGCTTTACAAAATCCACATAATCGGATGATGAACTTAAAAAATCCTCGGCTTCGCGCAGGCTTATCCCTTTGTCCATTACCATGGTAACGCCATTTTTACGAGGGCTAACGGTGCGTTCGGGTAAATGAGATAAGTTAAAATTATAGTTTTTTGCCATTTTATTTTTTAAAATTTGAAATTAAATTTAAGATCTCTTTATCATTTTGTAAGATCGGTGCGTATTCAAAGATCTCGTTGTGTTTAGAATAATCCATTGCCAACGCTTTTTCAAAATAAGATAACGATTCTTTTCTGTTTTCTTTATCCAGTAAAATTACGCCCATTCGGTAATATAATTCAACTACATCCGGAAAATATTTTATGCCTTCGCTTAAGGTCTCTAATGCGTTGGTGATGTAACCGTTTTGATGCAAAAGCCTGCTGTAATCCAACCAAACATCGTAATCAGGATACTCCAGTTCTATCACCCGCTGGTAAGCCATGGCAGCTTCTTCCATAAAGCCAAGTTTTTCCTGCACTTCGGCAAAAACGTACCAGTATTCTGCATCGTTGGGATTTATTTCAATGGCTTTTTTAATGTAATGTACGCCTTCTGTTAAACGGTTCATAGCATCCAGCACAACACCTATGCCTAACCAGGCATCTGCATTGGCAGGATCTAATTTTACACATTTATTGTAATTTACAAGCGCTTCTTCAAAACGGTTGAGGTTTTCGTAACACTCAGCAATGTAATAGTAAGTAGTAGGTTCCTGCTCTTCGTGCTTAAAAGTTTCTTTATAAACCGCAATGGCTTCTTCGTACTGCTCTAGCTGGGCCAGCGAATTGGCTTTGTTAAAATAAGCAGAACTAAAATTTTCGTTAATGGCAATTGAATAATCGTAAGCTTCAATAGCTTTTTCGAAAAGGCCCATTCGGCTATAACCCAGGCCTAAATTAAACCAGGCAAAATAGCTGTACGGATGATTATCAATATAGTTTTCGTAAAAAGTAACTGCCTCGGCCGATTTGCCTGTAAGATCAAAACAAAGCGAGAGCTCGTTTAGTGCTACTTCATTTTTTGGATTTAATTTTATTGCCTTTTTTAAATAGTACAAAGCATCATCCGGCTTATCTTCATTTAAAAATTCAATGCCTAAGGCAACGTATACTTCGTCT
The DNA here is from genome assembly GCA_044226875.1 of Bacteroidia bacterium. Lineage (GTDB taxonomy): Bacteria > Bacteroidota > Bacteroidia > B-17B0 > Aurantibacillaceae > Aurantibacillus. Next base: position 225,146 of record JBGAGD010000001.1, on the reverse strand, counting down.
TTACTTTCAGCAAGCGGAATGGCATTCTTAAAATTTTCGATAGCTTGTTCGCCTAAGCCCATTTGGCTGTATATATAACCACGGGCCATGTAAAGCTCAAAATTATTCTGCTCTATCTGTTCAACCTCGTTTAAAATGGTTAAGGCTTCGTGTGTGTAATGCTGGCTCGATAAATATTGGGCCTGGCGAATTTTGATTATACTCGAGAAAGGAAAACGCTCTAAACCATAATCAATGGCTTTTTTAGCCATATCATAGTTTAGCCACTGTAAATAATAATCAATAATTTCTTCAATATCATCAGCATCAAAAAACTGGGGCTGACCGGAAATCAGCATATCTTCAAAAAGCTTTAAATTCTCTTCAAATTCATTCTCATTCTGCCCGTCTGCATCGTCATCAAAAGCACTCATACTATAAACTTATAAGCATTAAAATTACAAGAATAATTTTAGCAAAAAAGGTTGATTATGTCAAAAAAAGGTGTATAAATGTTAAGAAAAAATAATATTGTTTTGAGGGCTGTGCCTCAGAGTTTTAGCTGGATAGTAAAGTAAGCATTGATAGGGTCGGCAGGAATAATTCCGGGTCCGGGATAACCTTCGGCCCTGCGGGTAAAATAAACAGAATTTGCCAAATTGTTTATCCCCGCATAAAAACCTAAAAAGCGCCAGGTATAACCCGCAGAAAGATCCATGACAGAGTAGGCCGGAATGATACCATAAATAGCAGATGGCGAAGAAACTGAATTGGTAGCATCAGAAAATTGCTGGCTTGTATAAGCATATTGGTAAGTAAAACTAAATTTTTTATAGGCATAAGTTAAGCCGGTGCGAATAATAATGTTGGGAACGAATTCAACTTTTTTATTTTCGTAAGCAGATTGTTTGCTGTTAATATAAGTTGCCTCAATGTAAGACACGTTAATAAAGGTTGAGAATTTATGTTTAGAATTTTTGTTGGCCAGCTTTATCCAGTCAAGCTCTGCAAAGGCTTCAAGGCCAATGTTACGGCTATCGCTTACATTGGTACGGTAGCGTATGACCTGGTAAGATAATGTATCAACACTTAACACGGTGCCAATACGATTATTGTATTTCAATAAAAAACAACTTACATCAAAATACAAGAGGTCTTTTAGGGTGCCGCGTATGCCTCCATCTGCAGTGTAACCGCTTTCATCTTTCAGGTTTGGGTCAACCTGGAAATTGGGATTGGCCACACGCATATCATTAAAATTAATAGAACGGTAATTTTGGCTGAAATTTGCATACACATCAATATTGGCATTTAATTTTAATTGTGTTCCTATTCCGGCTAAAACAAAACTTCTTGCATTATTTCTTTTCTCGTTTATTTTAACATCGAGCAAGGTGTTGCCGGCGCCATCTTTATTTATTAAACGGTAGTAGCCTTCAGATCGTGTATCTATATATTCATATCTTAAACCGGGCGTAATGCTCCATTTAGGAGTTAACTGAAAAATATTTTCTGTAAAAAAAGCATAATTGACAGAAGGAAAAAGGTAAGAAGAGCTTTCTAAATTATCCGGGTGAAGGAAAGAAAAATCAGCATCAGAAAATTTACTGGCGTCGCCCTGTTTACGAACTGTTTTGCCATGATAATAACGCGCGCCAATTAAAAAATTGCTTTGATACTTTAAAAAATTATAGCGATGAAGCAGGCGTAACTCGGCGCCATAATTTTGATACACATCGCTTAGTAATGACCTGTTGGCACTTGTATCATCCGGCCTGTCGGCCCGGCCTAAAAAGCCCAAAGCATCGCGACCGGCCTTTAAACCAAAGCTCCTGAAATTAATGCGTGTGCGGTTGTTGATCTTGTAATCGCTGCTAACCGAAACCAGGTTCCAGTTTACTTTAAACCAGTTCCTGTTGCGATAACTTAAAGCCGGATCAAGATAAAATTGTTTGTCGGTTAAGCCGCCGGCTTGTTTGGAGGTGTATGTTAAATAGGTGTATTCTGCTTTCACCGAAAAACGTTCGTTGAACTGGTAGCCAACAGATGCAAAAGCATTATGGTGATTAAGGGCGGAATTCGGGCGCCAGCCCTGGTATTGCTTGTATTGATAAAAGGTGTTGTAAGAGAATTTTGAAACCGTGCCGGATAATTGATTGAATGAATTGTAGAAACCAAATGAGCCTGCGGTTTGCCTGCTGTTAAGTGCTATTTTTTTTGTTTTAGGGGCGTCGGTAAATCTGTAATTGATCATGCCGCCAAATTGTGTACCATATTGTAAACTTGCGGCACCGCGCATAATTTCAATACGTTCCAGTGCTTCTGCAGGTGGCGAATAATAACTTTCAGGATAACCTAACGCATCTGCAGAGATATCGTAACCGTTTTGCCGTGTATTAAAATTAGAGATGCGGTTTGGATTTAATCCGCGCCCACCAATACTTATTTGCGAACCCGAACCATCACTTTCAAAGATATTGATGCCCGCAACTTTTGCATAGATCTGCCTGCTGTTATTGGATGCCAGGTTGGCGTTAAGGTCTTTCAAATAAATGGCCTCTGTTTTTTTTCCGGCGTAAATGGCGGTACCTTCTACATTGTTTAATCGCGAAATTCCGAACGAATTATCCTTGTCGGCAACAACTTCAACTTCATTAAGATTAATGTTCTTGTTCTTTTTAGATAAAGAATCTTTACTTATGGTATCGTTTTGAGATGAGACTACAAACGTAAAAAAAATAAATATGTTACTTATTATAAACTTCACTTATAACTTTTTACCCAGGTTTTGTTTTTAAAAAAAGAATTGCTTTGTGTGCTCAGATCAACCGATGGATCAATGAATTCGCGAGAGCCCGAACCGTTAAGCGTTACGTAGCCTTGTGCCCTTATCATAGGATCTGCAAAACCCTTTTGCTGAAATTCTCTCTTCAGAAATTTTGCATAATCTACCATCATATCCGGTTGCGTGGCCATCATTTTTTCCTGCATGTAAGTAAGGTATTTTTTATTGTCTACTTCTATTTCCCTGCCCGATGTTTTATCGCGCACATAAAAGAAAGCAGTGCCGGCCTTTTCCATTAACATGACACGCCACGAAAAACGATAGCCTTGCTCGGTCCAGAATAAATTGCCATCATAAAATGCATAACGGAACGGTAAAAACACCTGTATAGTGAAGTGTATTACAAATAAAGCTACCAGCGATCTTGCAATATTAAAATTAGTTGGGTTGCTGTTAGCCGTATTTGTGTAGTTAAGTAATTGCTTAAGTTTATTTAAAACAGAAATATGAAAGCTCTCTCTCAAAAAAATGATGGTGATGGTCATCATAATATATGGAAACATGCCAATATTAAAGAAGAGGGCAGTGGCCGCGTGAAAAATAATAACAAATACATAAGCAATATTTACAGTTCTTTTATTGAAAAGGAAGAAACCAATTAAAAGATCGTAGATACAGCCAAACCAGCAAAACACAAAAGCGATCCACACGCTTTCCATAAATTGCCCGATCATTGGGAAATGAGAAAAAGCCGGGAGCCAGGTTTTTAAGGGTTGCGCCTCAAACAACCATTGATAATTAACTTTGGCGATACCTGCAAAAAGATAAACCAAAAATAACTGGAATTGAATAATGAAAAGATAAAAACGCGGAACAGATTCGAGGTCAGCTTGTTTTTTGAATTTATTATCGAACGAAAAATTTTTATTGGCTGGTAAAAAAATCAATATGAATGCAACAATGCTTATAAAATAATAATGGTTAAGGTAATTGGTCTTATCTATCAATTCAACATAAGTAAAGAGTAAAAAGAACAATATGCTGCATACGCGATAGAGGGCGCCAAATAAAATACCAAGACTAGTGATGAGCAATAAAATAAAAACCGCGTACATCATTTCGGCCGGAAAAGGTTTTACCCATTCAAAACCATAATACGGAAAGAACATTTTAGGCAGGATGTACATATTGTAAACCCAACCTTTTAGCATAAAGCGCAGGATGGATAAAAACATCAATGCCCCAAAGGCTATCCTGAAGATAACCAGTGGAGCACTGTGTATGGGTTGTTTAAGGTATTTAAGAAATTTATTAATCACCATCACCATCCTGATAGGTAATTACCACGCCCAGGCTGGAAGGCATATCTGTTTTTAGCAACACTAAAAGTTTTAATATTTCGGTATAAGCGGCATCTACAACAGGTGCATTTGCCGTAACCTGTGCAGATAGCGGATTTTGAACAGCCGTTAATTTTGTTCTTGCAACTGAGAATTGATTTTTAATAGCGCCATTGAGTGATCCTCCATTATATTGCGCATCAAGGTGATCGAGGTAATCATCAAAACCTTTACCATCTGAGCCAGTTAAACTTTTACCAAGATAAATGGATTCGATCGCGCTTAGCGTTTCAAGTGCAAATTGTACTGATTGGCCACCATAATAGGCCTCGCATTTTTCAGGCACAGGTACGCCTAAAGTTTTTTTACCTAATGGAATGCCTATTTTATTATTCTTTAAAAAATCCACTTCATAATTCAATTGATTCACTAAAAAGCCAATAGAGCTACCAATATCAGTACCTAAAGAGTTTACAAATTGTGATCGGTACGATCCGTTCCAACTTGCTGTTACGGCGTTGATCTTTGATGAAATATCATTTATCAGGTTACTTACATATTGTTTCCTGTTAGCAGAAGAGGTAAATAACTGGAGAACAGAATTCTCGCTTTGATTATTGCCATAAAATAGATAATCCAAAGCCGGAAAACCTTTTGCGTCAAAGTTAGCCGCAGAAGCAAGATCGTATGAACCGCTGGTGATATTTGATTTTATTTGTACGCTATCTGTTGGAAAAACATTTAAGTTCATACGAATGATGTTTGTTTCGGCCGGGCCAAACTCAAATAAACTAATGCGTTGATATTTTAAATAAGCATCAGCATAACACAATTTTACTTTTTGAAAAGCAGCAAGTGAGTTGTTTGTATTAAACGCTGAAAAGGCAACTGATAAACTATCAACCGAACTTTTAAATGATGTATAATTTGGAATGATGATATTATCGGCCATGTTGGTAAGCATGCCCTGTTTGTCAAAAGTAGCCGCAGGGTCATCCTTATCTGAAGGGTTTGTTTTCTTTTTACAAAAAACAAGTCCAACAACCAGGAATAGTACTAAAAATCTATTTAACATTTTAATGATTTCTGTAGCAAAGATGCAATAGTATGGGCGTATGGCCAATACCTAAAAAAAGGTATATTTAAGGAGCAACGGTATTACCGCTGCTCCCAGTGATATTAAAGCGTATTTGGGTTAAGGTTAAAAATAGCGGCCATTTTATTAATGGCATTATCAAGGTTGGTTGTGGTAACCGTGTAAAGGTTAGTTCCTAAATAACCCAGTAAAGTGGTAATATCCGCATCAGAAATGGTTTTTGAGGGGTTGTATTTAAACGCGCGAATAAAGCCAACCGCTTCTGATAAGCTGTGGTTACGTGTTCCATCGTCTGCAATACCTGCTTTTGCTGCTTTTACGTATGTAATAAAACGGGCAGCGCCAATTTTTTCCCAGGTTGCAACTACAATATCCCTTGCAGCATCGCGGCCGGCATCATCTTTATTGCTGATGGCTGCACGGCCTTTTAGCCAGGCATTCATAATAGTAGCATTAGAACCAATAGAAGCGTTTACTGCATTACAATAGCTGCCCCAGTTTTTTAAATTGGTAAGGTTAGTTGGAAAATCAACAGGTACACCAAAATAACCAAAAGCTTCGTCCCACGCTTTTTCTTGTGCCGAAGCTGTTGCTGTGCCGGCGCTTGAGTTATCATAAGTGGCAATATTCTTTAAAATAGTTGTAGCCTGGTAATATAAAACCCCGCCCATTACGCCTTTTTCAAGATATTCTTTGTGTTCAAAGCCGTTGGCATCCATAATATAGGCCTTTGTACCTGAAGTAATTTTACCGGCAACGCCATTAGAGCCTGCCGGTGTGGTTTGTGTAATGGTTCCTATATCTGTAAAATTAGCTTCAAGATCTGCGGGTAAATTAAATGTATTAGAAGTTTTATCTTTTAATTGTACGCCACTGGTGTTAAGCGAAAGGTCTGCGGTAAACTGGCTGTTTACGTTAGCATACATATCTTTTAATTTTTGTGCGTTTAAAACCGGCGATGCTGTTGTTGTGTGAGCCGTTTTAATATAGGTAAGCATTTCGTTAAGCATCGAAATACGTTGTGTAGAGGTAAGAAAATTTGCCGTGCTAAAATTATAAGTAGTTGGTACCTGGTAAGAAGGTGTGGTTGGATTGGTAACCGGAGTTTCGGGTTGCGGATCTTTTTTATCTTTTTTACAACTGCTAAACGCCAAAAGGCTGGTAAGAGCAATGGTACCAAGGTAAGTAATGTTTTTCATGCGAAGTTTTTTAATTAAATGATATGATACAAAGTTCTTGTTTAGACAAATTCTAAACAATACCTCAAATGGGGTATTTTGTGTGGGTTTTAAGGAAATAAAAAAGCCTCTTTAAAATTTTAAAGAGGCTTTACGTTTAATAAATTTAAATATTACTTAGCGCTTAATACAATTTTCTTGGAGTCGATCACTTTGCCGTTTGCTGTTAATGAGTAAATATAGGTACCAGCGGCCATTTCGGATTGCTCGATTAATAAACTTGAAAAATTATTATCTACTTTATAACGCTTAATTTCTTTACCCGAAATATCGTTGATAATGATCTCTGCAGAATTTACACCTTGCGGTAAATGATAATTAATGGTGCTTTCATAAAAACTTGGATTTGGAAATACGTTCATACTTGCTTCGGTGGTGCTATTGCGTAGCGTGTTATCAAGATCCAGCCCTGTAGTTAGGGCACATGGTAAGTTATAAACCCGGGCGCTGCCGTTCCAATGAGAAAGTATTAGTTTTGTGCCAACCGGTGTATTATAAATGGGTTTGTATTGATTAGGAATATTGATCTTAACAAAAGGCCCCATGCTATCTGCTATTAATAACGCAGCGGCCGTTTCATTATAAATAGCAGTGAACCATGCGGTCGGTCCTTGACTAACGTACATAAATTCAATATTATTATCACAATCAAATACCTTTTCGGATATACAAATAGCATCAAAATTATATAGCGGTGTTGTTGTTGTGAAATTTGTTGAGGTCATCATTGGAAAGGTATTGCAATTAATAGTTTTCCATAAAGAATGATTAAGATTGTAAAAATTTAAAAACCTATTGCCAGGGTCTTCGCTTTTTACAACATATTTCATTCCCGAAACTTCAAGGTTTACCATATACAATTTTTGTTTTGCGTTTGGGTATACAACGTCCAGTGTGATCTGCGCTTTAATATTATGAGCTAACACAAAAAGTAAAGCTAAAAGGATAATTTTTTTCATGATAATAGGTTTTTGGTTTACTTACTCTTTAACGGATTTTCAGTATGCTCCTTATAAATGATACTGTTAATGTAATAAAATGGTTGGGTGGTAAATGTCGTACAAAACCGGGTTTGGTGTATTTGTTGAGTGTTTTGCCTTTTTTACTTTATAAGTGGAAACAAAACCATGATAATTTTAGTTGATACAAAATAAAAAAGGCTGTCCGGTAGAACAGCCTTTGAAAAAAAAATAGTATTAAATATTAAGCAAGCACCTGCCTTGAAATTACGATACGTTGCACTTCGCTGGTACCTTCATAGATCTGCGTAATTTTTGCATCGCGCATTAAACGCTCTACATGGTATTCTTTTACATAACCGTAACCACCATGGATCTGAACAGCTTCTGTAGTTGTCCACATGGCCGTTTCACTGGCAAATACTTTAGCCATGGCACTTTCTTTATCCATTGGTAAATGATTGTCTTTTAGCCATGCCGAACGATAGATCAATAAACGGGCAGCTTCAATTTTTGTGGCCATATCTGCCAGCTTAAACTGGATGATCTGGTGGTTGCAAATTTCTTTACCAAATGCTTTACGCTCTTTTGAGTAAGCTAATGCCAGTTCGTAAGCGCCGCTCGCAATACCTAATGCCTGAGAGGCAATACCTATACGGCCGCCGCTTAATGTTTTCATGGCAAATTTAAATCCAAAACCATCTTCACCAATGCGGTTGGCTTTAGGAACTTTAACATCGGTAAACATTAACGAGTGCGTATCGCTGGCGCGGATCCCCATTTTATTTTCTTTTGGTCCTACTGTAAAACCAGGCATTCCTTTTTCTACAATTAAGCAGTTAATACCGCGGTGGCCGGCTTCAACATTGGTTTGTGCAATTACCAAATAAGTAGATGCGCTGTTACCATTGGTGATCCAGTTTTTGGTACCATTCAATAAATAATGGTCGCCCATATCAATAGCTGTAGTGCGTTGTGAGGTAGCATCGCTGCCTGCCTCAGGCTCTGATAAACAAAAAGCGCCGATCTTTTCGCCTTTTGCCAATGGCACTAAATATTTTTGTTTTTGTTCTTCGGTTCCAAATTGTTCTAGACCCCAACAAACTAACGAGTTGTTTACACTCATTACCACGCTGCAAGAAGCATCCACTTTAGAGATCTCTTCCATAGCTAAAACATAAGAGATAGCATCCATGCCGCCGCCGCCATATTTTGGGTCAACCATCATTCCTAAAAAGCCAAGCTCGCCCATTTTTTTGATCTGCTCGGCTGGAAATTTTTGGTGTTCGTCACGCTCAATCACGCCCGGTTTTAATTCTGTTTGTGCAAACTCACGCGCCGCTTTCTGGATCATTAAGTGCTCTTCAGATAATTCGAAATGCATTATATTTATGTTTTAAGGTTTATACTATTTTTTGTAACCTTGCAAATATATATGATTTCACCTATAAAACAATAAAAATTTGGCTACTAAAAATTCACATAAAACTACCATTTTAGGGCTTATGAGCGGTACCTCACTGGATGGCCTGGACCTGGCCTTGTGCGAATTTACCGAGACAAAGGCTGGTTTTGAATATAAGATCGCAAAAGCCCAAACGATACCCTATACAAGGGTGTGGACAGAGATCCTGAAAATAGTGCCTAATATGACAGCTCAGCAATTTGTAGCGGTTAATGCCAATTATGGCGCTCTGCTGGCCAATGAAATTAATAAATTCTTAAGAACTACTTCTAAAAAACCTGTTGCCATTGCTTCGCACGGGCATACCATTTTTCACCAGCCCAAATTAGGTTTTAGCAAACAAATAGGTTGCGGCGCCACTATTGCTGCACATACAAAAATTACTACCGTTTGCGATTTTAGAAGCCTGGACGTGGCAAATGGCGGGCAAGGTGCGCCTTTAGTACCCATCGGCGACAAATTACTGTTTGGAAAATATGATGCCTGTTTAAATATTGGCGGTATTGCCAACATTTCTTTTGATAAAAATAAAAAACGTGTGGCTTATGATATTTGCGAAGCCAATATGCTGCTCAATTACCTTGCTGAAAAAACAGGACAGTCCTTTGATAAAGATGGAAAACTTGCAAAAGCTGGAAAAATAAACCAGGCACTTTTAAAGGAATTGAATGCCTTAGCATTTTATTCGCAAAATGGCGCAAAATCTATTGGCAGAGAATGGTTCAAAAAAAATATTTTAAAGCGTATTGTAAAAAGTAACCTGCCGGTTAAAGATCTTTTAGCAACGGCAACAGAACATATTGCGCAGATAATTGCGAATGAGCTCAATAAAAATAAAATTAATAATGTTTTGATAACAGGCGGCGGCGCTTTAAACAAACATTTAATTACAAGAATAAAATCAAAAACAAAGTGTAAGATCATTATTCCCGATGCGCAAACCATTAATTTTAAAGAAGCACTGATCTTTGCATTTCTGGGCTATTTAAGATTAAATGAAAAAATAAATACACTAAGCTCTGTTACCGGTGGAAAAAGCGATAGCGTGGGGGGCGCAGTTTATTCAGTTAACGGTCGTTAGATTTTAGTCCGAATATTGGTCTTTAGTCTTGCGTCTTGAATCTTTTGTCAATTAAAGCTTTAGTTCTTCCATTGGATCCCAAAATAATTTTTTAAAATCTACCACTTTATCTTTTTTCACTTTAATTTTTTCTTTCTCCAATAGTTCCTGCATCTTGTATGGCGTTTCAAAATGGTGCTTGCCGGTTAGTACACCTTCACGGTTTACCACGCGGTGTGCCGGCACTTTTGGTTTTACACGGTCCGCACCGTTCATTGCATAACCCACTAAACGGGATGATGATTTGGCGCCGAGATACGCTGCAATAGCACCGTAGCTTGTTACGCGGCCCTTGGGTATAAGACGTACTACCTGGTACACCATATCAAAAAAATCTTTTTCTGCCATCTATTTAAATGTTAAATCTAACTTCTTAAATCTTAAATTCTAATTCCCATCAAACACACATCATCTATTTGTTCTAAGTCGCCCTGCCAGTCGCGTAACGCTTTTTCAAGCTCGTGTTTAATCGCGTTCATATTTTGCGAAGAATGTTTTGCCAGCAATTCTTCCAGGCGTTTGTACATAAATTTTTTCCCCTGCCTGTAAAAATTCCCTTTCACTAATGCGGTTGGTCCGCCAAACTGGTCGGCATAACCATCTGTAAACATTACCAGCATATCACCTTTTTTAAGATCAACGCTGGTATTCTTAAAAACATGCGGGTGTGTATCAACATCTGCACTAATAGGGTGTTTATCAGCTTTTATAACCTGTAAAATATTGTCGCGAATTAAATAAATGCTGTTGTTGGCGCCGCTGTAATTTAATTTTAAATTCTTTCTGTCTACTTCAATTAAACTCATATCCATACCATCTTTTATTTGCTGGGTTGGATCTTCTTTCTTAAAGAATTTCGGAAGCTCAACATTCAAATAATTTAAGATCTCAGAAGGGTTTTTGTGCTGATCGCTTTCATCGATCTTATTTAATAAAGAGTAAGCCACTAAACTCATAAACGCCCCCGGAACACCATGACCAGTGCAATCGCAGCATGCCATTAAGAATGAATCGCCGGTTTTTTTGCTTGCCCAATAAAAATCGCCGCTTACAATATCTTTTGGTTTATATAATACAAAATGTTCGCCAATTTTTTGTTTCAATTCATTTTCGGTTGGCAGTATGCCTTCCTGTATGCGTTTTGAATAATAGATGCTATCCAGGATCTCTTTTTTCTGGTGCGAGATCTCAGATTTTTGCTGCTCTAACAATACATTTGCTTTACGTTTATCTCTGAACAATTTGTAAAAGAAAAATATGCCTCCAACCAACAAAAACGATAAGGAACTAACAAGTATAAGAAATGCTTTACTGCGTTTAAGCTGAAGAGATTTATTGATGTTGTTTAGTTTTTGTATCTCGAGTTCTTTTTCTGTTTTAAAATTCTTGTAACCGTTTTCCATCTCGTTGTTCTTCTGCATTTTCTCAGAATCTACAAGACTATCTGAGTACTGATAATACCTTATCTCACTTAAATAAGCATTTTTATAATCGCCAACGGCTTCATAACAATCCGTTAAGATCTTATAGTTTTTTCTAAATTCCTGTAATTCGCTTGGCAAAATGATCTTTAAATTGTTCTCAATAAAAGAAATGGCCTTTTTATGATCTTTTACAAATGCATAATACTGGCCCGAAAAATAATTGTAAGACAACTGTTCTTCACGCGCCTGTTCGGTTTGCGTATAGTATTTGTACAACGAATCAAGTTGTTGTTTTGCTTTTGCAGGATCGTTCAGTCGCATGTAACATTCCATTTTGTTTCCAAAAATAGAAGGTAGGTACCTTGATACTTTATGCTCTTTTGCAATATTTTCGCAAATAGAAATATAGTACAGGCCCAGTACAGGAACGTTTATATTATTATAATCTACGCCTATATTATTGGCTGAAGTGAATTGCTGTGAAAGATCGTTTAATTTAACGGCAATGCCGTAGGTTTTTCTAAAAAAATAAATGGCTTTTTTACTATTGCCCTGGTCAGAATTAATAATGCCAAGATAATTGTAGATCCTGGATTGAAGCAGTTCCATCTTCATTTCTTCGGCAATGGGCAGGCTTTTGTATAAATAAGTTACCGCTTTATCGTATTGCGAAAAATCATAATACGTAGTACCTATGTCGCAATAAGCCCTCGCCAAAATAGAGCGGTTATTTTTCTCTTCTGCATAGTTCTGTAAACGGGTACAGTAACTGAGCTTTTCTTCAAGATCGCCACCATCTCGGTTGATCATACCCTCTATTTTCGAAACCTTAATACTGTCGCTTAAGCTGCTGCCAAGGATAATGTCCACGCTGTCTGTTTGGCCCAAAGCAATGCTGTTTAAAGCCGCAAACAAAAACACTAAATATTTAACCGGAAACCTGATGCTTAAAACTAATGCTTTTACATTATTTAAACAACAAAAAAAGTTATCTTTGCAGTCTTATGGAAAAAAGAGTTAGAGTAAGGTTTGCCCCAAGCCCAACTGGGGGATTACATATGGGCGGTGTTCGTACCGCGTTATTTAATTATTTATTCGCAAAAAAACACGGTGGCGATTTTATTTTGCGTATTGAAGATACAGATCAAACCCGTTTTGTTAAAGGCGCAGAAGAATATATTGTTGATGCTTTAAAATGGTGTGGTATTGAACCTAACGAAGGTGTGGGTTTTGGTGATGGTAAGCATAAACCATATCGCCAGAGCGAACGTAAAGAGCTGGGTATTTATAAAAAATATGCCGATAAATTAATTGAAGGCGGGCACGCTTATTACGCTTTTGATACTGAAGAAGAACTGAATGAAATGCGTAAACGTTTGGAAGCTGCTAAAGTAGTGGCGCCGCAGTATAACGCTGTTACGCGCCAGAACATGCGCAACTCTTTAACGCTGGGTGAAGATGAAGTAAAGAAATTATTGGCAGAAGGGGCCAAACACGTGGTGCGTTTAAAAGTGCCGCGCAATGAAGAGATCCGCTTTAATGATATTATCCGTGGCTGGGTTACAGTTAACTCATCGCAGGTAGATGATAAAGTATTATTAAAAAGTGATGGTATGCCAACCTACCATTTGGCACACATTGTGGATGATATTGAAATGGAAATTTCTCACGCGGTGCGTGGTGAAGAATGGTTGCCAAGTGCGCCGGCGCATATTTTAATTTACCGTTATTTAGGTTTGGAAAATGAGATGCCGAAATTAGCACACTTACCATTGATCTTAAACCCTGACGGCAACGGAAAAATAAGTAAACGTGAAGCGCGTTTTCCGGTGTTTCCATTAAGCTGGACAGACCCGCGTGAAAGCGCACCATACATTGGTTACAAAGAAACGGGTTATTACCCCGAGGCCTTTGTAAATATTTTAGCGTTGCTGGGCTGGAACCCGGGAAATAATGAAGAGATCTTTTCTGTTGCAGAACTGGCAGAGTTATTTTCGTTTGAACGTGTGCATAAATCGGGTGCTAAATTCGACCCTGAAAAAGCAAAATGGTTCAATCAACAGTATTTGCGTAAACAGCCAGACGCTGAGCTGGCAAAGGAATTTAAACCTTTATTAAAAGAAAAGGGCTACGAAAAGGACAATGCGTTTATGACCGATTTTTGTAAGCTTGTAAAAGAAAAAGTACAATTTGTGCATGAGTTTTGGGAGCAAGGCAAATATGTATTTGAAGCGCCAACCAGTTACGACGAAAAAGTAATGGCAAAAAAATGGAACCCTCAAAGCAAAGAATTATTTACAAAAGTATTAAGCGTATTTAAAAATATTAATGAATGGAATACCACAGTACTTCACGATTCGTTTGAAGCGTTGGTGAAAGAAGCCGGTAAAATTGATATGCAATTATTGCGTGTGTTAACTACAGGTGTGGCTGGTGGTCCGCATTTGTTTGATATGCTGGCGTTGATCGGTAAAGAAGAAACGGTGAAGCGTTTGGAAACGGCACTTAGCAAACTTACTTAACCACAAAGAACACGAAGAAGGCTCTAAGGGCACTAAAAATTGTTTATGAAACTCTTCGTGTTTCTCCGTGCCTTCTTTGTGCGCTCTGTGGTTAAATTCTAAACCACTTTAAACGGATTTACCTGCGCGGAAATTATTTTGTCGGCGTCTGCCTGCAGCCAATCCTGCAAAAGATTTTTGTAAATGCTTCTAAAATCAACATGATATTTTAAATCGCCGTCATCCAGGTTTTCAAGATCCGGCAATTCGTTCACAATTCCTTTTTTCTTTAAATTTTTTCCGAATAAAAAAACATTACCCGCGGTGCCATGATCCGTTCCGGCGCTGGCATTCTCTTCAACCCTTCTTCCAAATTCACTAAAAGTAAACACCATGGTATCATCCCATTTGTTAAGGCCTTTTAAATTTACAATAAATGCAGAGAGGGCTTTGGCATATTGTTCCAATAAATTATTCTGGCGATCGAGCTGGCCAGCGTGTGTATCAAAGCCACTCATGCTTACATAATACACTTTAGTGGTTATACCGCTGGCAATAAAATTGGCAATATCCTTTAATTGTTTTCCTAATTCGCTGTTAGGGTATTCAAAGGTATTGGATACAATTTTATTCTTCTCATAAATATAATCTACACTTGAAGTAGTTTCAATAAGTGTTTTGTATAAATAACCCTGGTTATCTTCATTCAATACATCATTTTTTGCTGCCTCTGCGATATCATTAAAATAAGGCACTTTTAATTCGTTATGTAACTGCGCAATGTTTTTTACGGCAAGGCCATTTAATTTTTTTCCTTTTAAGGCTAACGATAAATAATTATCTACCTCAATGCCTTCGTAAGAATTTTTACACTCGTTATCCAGATATCTTCCCAACCAGCCGGTGTGCAAAAATTCGGTACTACTGCTTGCAGTGTGCCAGATATCCATACTTCTAAAATGCGAACGGTCGGGGTTTGGATAACCCACATTATTAACTATAGCCATTTCGCCACTGTCGTAAAATTGTTTTAATAAAGAAAGTGAGTTATTAAACGCAAGGTCTTTCTCCAATAAAATTAATTTATCTTCTTTTAAACCAAGTTTTGGCCGCTTTTTATAATAAAGATCATTTTTGTAGGGCACAATGGTATTTAGCCAATCGTTGCCGCCCGAAAGTTGTATCACTACTATGTTCTTCTGTGATTCGCCCGGGCTAAAGGTTTCGAATGGTTTTAAGAAGCCCGGAACCAAAAAATAACCGCTGGCTAATGAACTTCTTTTTAAAAATCCTCTCCTATCCATATTTACGCTAAATTATATTCGGGCAACGAAACTATTTTTAAGATCATTTCTTTTTCCCCTAAAGAGCTGTCTGCTTTAATTTTATCAATTACTTTTTGTGAAGGTGCTTTTAATAAATACACCTTTAATAATTTGTCAAGATCTAAACTTTTATTTTCTTCTAAAATGTTTGTCCAGTTTACCTGTGTGCCAAATTTTTTATTTTCAAGGATCTCTTCTTTTTTCTGGTCATCAGGATCGTCTATCTTATCGGGGATCTCAACCTGCCCGTTATTTAATATCTGCGAAGGCAGCTTCATTCTTAATACGAGTGTGGTACTGTCTATCCAGGTTTTACCTCCCGGCCAGCCGGCCACATTTGGCGGATAAAATAACTGCTGGCCCATAACGCGTTGTAATTTAAATAAGATATCGTAGCTGCTATAGGCGATTGAAAACTGGCGGGAGAGCCCTACAAGATAATCAATGGGCGATTTGATATTGCATCCCATATTTTCTGCATCATAAAACCATGGGCTTGTAAATATTTTTTTGATGAGCGCGCCGGTGTTGTATTGATTTTGATAATAAAAATCGGCGAGTTGCTTTACACGTTCTTCGTTCACATTCTCGTTCACATAATAGCGATACATTTTTTTTGTGATAAAGTAGGCTGTTTGTTTGTTACTGATCAGCATATTAATTACATCTTCGCCACCAAAATTACCTTTGCGGTTAAAAATGGTCTTTTCGCCATCGTCGTGCTGTTTTTCTTTAAATTCAAACGAGCCATCATCTTTATTAAAGCTCCAGCCGGTAAAGGCGCGGGCCACTTCCTGCACATCCTGCTCGGTATAATTGCCGCGACCTAAAGTAAAAAGTTCCATTAACTCGCGCGCAAAATTTTCGTTGGGATGCGCTTTTTTATTTTGCTGGTTGTTTAAATAAATAAGCATTGCCGGGCTTTTGCTTACCTCTACCAAAAGCTCTCTAAAACCCGAAAAAGCAAATTTGCGATGGATGTTGTTTAACTCCTGCATTAAATAGGGCTGGCGTACACGACACGCAAAGTGATTATGCCAGAAAAGGGTTTGTTTTTCGAGCAAAACATTCTCGGTGTTCAATAATTTTTTTACCCAGGATGCATTCAGTAATTCTAATTTATCTTTTATTAGTTTTTGATATTCTTTAACGGTCATGCCGCTTTCCATAGCATCCTTTTTAAGCAAAATATCCTCTTTGTTTATTTCGGTTAAATACGTGCCGGTGGTAGAAGTAACGATCAGGCCATTAATGATCTCATTTAAACTTTTTTGAGAAAGTAATTTTGCTTTTGCATACGAAATGCCAAAACCTAAACGGCTGTAAACATGAAATATCTGACCAAGGGGAGTTGCCATATTTTATAAGACAATAAAAAACAATAAAAGTTTAAATTACTAAATAAGGTTGTATTCTCCGAAGAAAATTACCAGCAGGCATAACAAAAAGAAAACCAGGATGGTATTTGTTATTTTGGTTTGTTTAAGGCTATAAAGAAAGTCGCCAATAAAAAAACTAAGCGGAAATGCATAAGTAAGAATAATGCTTGAACTATTGGCGCCACCAGAGAAAAAACCAAACGTAGAAAAGAAAAGAAACCAGAATAAAATGGTTTTTGTACGCTGTTTTTTAACCGTGTTACCAAAACCATTTATAAAGCTTTGAAAGATAGCGATCAGTAATGTAATTACTAAAAAAGCGGTGAGTGGCAGATAATATTCGCTAAACGATGGCGGTTTTAAAAATTGAAGAAATAGTACCGCCGATTCAAATACATACCACTGGTTAAAATCGCTTAAGTATGCAATGCCTTCGCAAATAATGATGGGTGTAATAAATCCAAGAATGGCAATGGACCAGTCGCGCCAATAAAACGGACGTAAAATTAAAAGCACAATAAAAAATAAAGGAAAACTAATGATACTGGAAATTGTAATGTAAGCTGAAATACTCAACCAAAAAGCGGCTTCAAATAACTGGTTTAAAACATTTTCTTTACGATAGGTATCTAATAATTTGTAGATCGAGTATAAAACAAAAACATTTGTAAATATTTGCGGTGTTATTTGTTGCGGATTGATAGAAGCAACGCTTAACATTAAATAAATAAATACCGGGAAATAGTTTAATTTATCGGTTACTTCCTGGTTTACAGAAATAAGACTTATTAAAAGTACCCCAAGGCCAATGAATAAAAAATTTAAAAGTACTATGGCCAGCCTGGAGGTTACTTTTTGAGAAAAATAATTATAAAAAAGATTAGGGTAATTGTTGAATTCCAGGCTTTTAGGTGCAAAATACAGCATAAAGGCCGATGCAAGAAAAATAATGCATAAAAGCACTAAACTACCCCTTATCCCTTTATTTAGTAAGCCCGCGAACACAATTTTTTTATTTGTAAATAATTCCTATTTTTGTTCGGTAAACTTACAAATTAAAAAGATATGACAAGCTTAATGGTTACATGGACAGACATTTTTGAAGGAACAGGAAAATTCTTTTATTGGATCTTTAAAGGTATGCGTCACTTAGGCCACATTCCAAATGTTTGTATCTCTTTATTCGTAATTGGTATGTTAACCTATTGGACAGTGTTTTTAGTTAAATACAGAAAACGCGCAAAGCAAAATTCAAATTACGTTGAATAATCTTTAGCCTTATTGTTTTTTCTGCCTTTAAGCCCTTTGGCTTAAATCTTACAATTCTTTTTTTTCGAGAAATGCTATTCTGTTAATAATTACTAATCGGTTATTTTTAACGGGATTTATAGTTTATATTGGATGCTTAAAAGCTCCAGTATGCGTATAATATTAGTTTTACTTTTTTTATCGAAGGTTGTTTTTTCGCAAAACCTTATTCTTAAAAATGTAACAGTAATTCCTGTCAATCACGATATTGCTATTACAAATTGTAACGTGTATATAAGCAATGGTAAGATCGAAAAGATCCAGGCTTCTAACGTAAAGCAGTTAATGAAAGGATATACCGTAATGGATTGTTCGGGTAAATTTTTAGTGCCGGGCCTGGTAGATATGCACGCACATTTTCCGGGCAAAGACGATCCGATAAAACTGGAGGAGTATTTACGGCTTAATTTGGCTGCCGGTGTAACCACCATACGCAGTATGCGTGGCAAGGCTTACCAACTGGCTTTAAGAGATAGTATTAAAAGCGGTAAAAAAGTTGCACCCGAGATATTTGTATCTTATGTTTTTCCATACAACGATTCGTTACTAACAAAGGATAGTATTGACAAAGTAGTAGTATATGCCAAAAATAATAAATACGATTTCGGAAAATATTTAGGCGGACTAAACGATGCCAATTTTAATTTATTGATTGAAAGTTGTAAAAAGCATGATTTTTCAATTGCCGGCCATGCATATGGAAAATCGCTAGCCGCCTTTGTAGATGCAGGTTTTACGTCTATAGAGCACTATCAGCCATTGTTATCTGCGTACAAAAAAGACTCTCTTAATTTTAAAGCGTTACTTGATAATATGAAAGCAAAGGGCACCGCTTTTTGTCCAACTTTATCTTTCTATCATATTTATGCGTTTGAATTTTCTGAAAAAACACTGATGGAAAGAAATGGTATGAATTATATTTCAAAAAAAGTAAAAGATGAATGGCTAAAAGAATATAATGAGAGCCTTACTTCTGCAAAAGAAAAAATGAAGGCCGATTTTGAAAGCAAATATGTAAATGGCTACAAATCGCAATTCGCTAAATTTAACCAGCTCTTTAAACAGGCCAATGATGCCGGGGTTTTAATATTATTGAGTCCTGACGATGGTATTTTTAATGTACCCGGTTTTGGTATGTATGAAGAAATGAAATTGTATAAAGAAGCAGGTCTTACAAATTATCAAATATTAAAAGCGGCTACTTATAATGCGGCCATCTATTTTAAGCAACAAAAACAATGGGGGAGTGTAGAAGTGGGCAGGGAGGCAAATTTATTATTACTGAACGCAAATCCTTTAGAGAACATTGAGAATATTAAAGAGGTGGACGGTACGATCTTAAATGGTAAATATTTTTCGCAGAAAGAATTACTGAAATGATCTATTTCATTTGATTGTAGATCCTTTCAATTTCCCTTTTCGCTTTTATTTCTTTTTTCCTGAAGTTAAGGTAAAGCAAAACGCTACCTGTAAGCGCTGCCCCGGTTCCTGCCAGGAATACAGTGCCTTCGTTGCCGGTTGTTTTTGTGCGGGTATATTTATTAATGCCGTATAAAAACGAGTAAGTAGACATGACAGCTATTCCTGCAAAGATCAATGAAATATTTTTTTGAACGCGTGCTTTTTTTCTAAACACATTCATTTCATTCCTGCTGCCCTCAAATGGATAACTGTTTATAAGCACTTTTAAATTCTGGTTATTCAATACAATACTTTTATAGATCAGGTTATTTTTATCGATGAATAGTTTATTGTTGATACTTTCAAACTCGTAGTATTGGGTGGAAGAGGGAAGCGGATATACTTTAATGCTATCCACCGTTCCATCCTGGTAACGAATGTATTTGATCACCGATTTGTTTTCGGTAATTACCAGGCCGTTGGGGTTGTTGTATTTTAAATATTCTACCTCGTTAGGGGTGATCTTTTTTACGATAGCCGCTGTTTTACTTTTATCGGTAAAACAAATGGTATCCTGCGGTCTTACCTTTGTTGTAAAGAGCAAAATAAACAAACAAAAAAGCAGTTGTTTCATACTACAATTTATTAATTATTTCTGCAGCTTGCTCAAGTGTTTCATCTTTTTTTGCAAAACAAAATCTTAACAATTTGTTATCTGTTTTGTTGGTATAAAAAACAGATAAAGGAATGGTAGCCAGTTTTTTCTCTTTTGTTAAGCGGATGGCAAAATCGGTGTCGGCTTCATTGCTTATAGCCTTGTAGCTCATAAGCTGGAAATAAGTGCCGCTTGTTTTTAAAGGTTTTAATTTTGAAGAAGAGGTTAATTTTAAAAAAAGATCGCGCTTGTTTTGGTAAAAATGTTTTAACTCCGAATAATTTTTTTCTTCCGATAAAAAATCTGCCAACGCTAATTGAAAGGGGTGGTTAACACAAAATACCAAAAACTGGTGTACTTTTCTGAACTCTGTCATCAATTCTTTTGCCGCTGCTACGTAGCCAATTTTCCAGCCGGTGGTGTGCACGGTTTTGCCAAAAGAAGAAACAATAACAGATTGTGCTGCCAATGTTTTATTACGGGCCACACTTTGGTGCAATTGCCCATCAAAAGCCATATGCTCGTATACTTCATCACTTAACACCAAAATGTTTTTTCCGGCAACAATTTTTTCGAGTTCTAAAAGATCGTTGGCATTTATAATGGCACCGCTTGGATTGTGCGGCGAGTTGATCATGATCATTTTTGTTTTTGGGCTGATCTTTGAGCGCACGTCTGCCCAATTAATAGAAAAATCAGTAGCATTTAATTGCGAAACCACTACTTTTCCACCATGCAGTTCAATAGCGGGGATGTAACAATCGTAAGCGGGCTCAAAAACAATTACCTCATCGCCGGCGTGAATAAAAGCGGCAATGGCTGTATAAATGGCCTGCGTGGCACCGGCGGTAATGGTGATCTCGGTATCGGGGTTATAATTTTGGTGATAACAGGTACTTATTATTTTAGCCACGCATTCGCGAAGCTGGATAACACCGGGCATTGGAGCGTACTGGTTAAAACCGGCACTCATGTGTTTTTGCGCCAGTTCTAATAATTTTGGGTCGCAGCCAAAATCAGGAAAACCCTGCGAAAGGTTAATGGCATTATGTTCTTTGGCCAGGGCGGCCATAACAGTAAAGATGGTGGTGCCAACGTTGGGTAATTTGGAAGAAATCTGCATTTTTTTAGAATAATTCCCCCAAATTGCTAAAAAAATCTTATTTTTGCTACCCGTTGTTGGAAATGTTAGATGATAAATTTTAAATGTTGAATTTTACTCATTTAAAATCTCTAATTTAACATTCAACATTTCAAGGTCCTGTGGCCGAGTGGCTAGGCTCAGCTCTGCAAAAGCTGCTACAGCGGTTCGAATCCGCTCGGGACCTCGATAAAAGCAAAATGCGCCTCCCCGAAGGGAGGCGTTTTTGTTTTCATAGAATGCGTAGCAAGCTATGCTTGCTTAAGCATGAAAATGAAAACAAAAATAACAGCCACCAGGCTGGTACATTTTGCATTATGACTCTACGGCTTCCAATGCGGATCAACGGAGTTAATCCAAAAAAAACCAAACTTTGCGATAGCTAATTGGGGTTTGCTTGGTAAATAACCATTTTCAGGATGCTATTAATAATCCGCCTAAGAGCTCATTCAAAACAAAACCCCTTAAAGTAACTAATATTCAAAGGGTTTGTTGTTCGATGTATTTAATTGTATAAATCCTTAACAATCTATCTATTTAAATTATCTAATTTCGTTCGTTCTAACTATAGGCAATTATATAATCAATTTTAAAAATAAAAAAACTAAATTTAACAGATTGCTTGATTGCTAAAATGAACGACAAAGAATTAAGATTACTTTTTTTTGAAGAAGCAGATGTGCTTTTCCAGATCTATGATAAAGATCTTAATTGTATTGATGTGAACAAAGCTACTTTAAAGTTATTTAATGTTGAGCGGCACCAGCTTGTTGGTAAAAACATCCGCGACCTCTCGCCCGAATCGATTACCAGCGGTCGTTACGAAGCTTACCTAAATGTAATAAGAACCGGTAAAACACATATTGTAGACGAGTTAAAAGCCTCACCAAATAATAAGGAGGTGTATTTTCGCATAAAGGCTTTTAAACTGGGTGATGGAATAGGCATGGTAACAAAAAACATTACCGACCTTGAAACCACGATTAAAAAAACGGTAGGCGAATTAGAAGTAAAAGTTAAAAACCTTGATGAGGCTAATAAAAGAATTACCAAGATGATGAACGTGCTTTCGCATCAGAATACTCAGCTCAACGATTTTTGCGGTATTGTATCGCATAACCTCCGAGCACCCCTCATTAACCTTTGCATGCTGGCTGATTTTATAGGCGATTGTAACGACCCTGAAAAAAGAGAGGTTATGTTTAGCAAGATAAAACCGGTTGTAAACCTTTTAAACGAAACCTTCAATAACCTGGTAGAATCGCTGCAGGTGCGAGAAGATACCGAAGTGCAATACGAAAAAAACAATTTTGAAGAAGCCGCTAACAGGGTACTTGAACAGCATAAAATTGAAATAGAACTTTACAAGGCCAACATTGAAATGGATTTTAGTGCAGCCCCCTATCTGTATTTTCCTAAAAAATACCTCGATAGTATTTTTTCTAATTTAATCAGTAACGCTTTAAAATACAGGTCGCATATACGGCAGCTAAATATTCAACTTACAACTGAAGTAAAGGACAACGTTATTCGCTTGCAGGTACGTGATAACGGCCTGGGCATTGATCTTAAAAAAAACGGACATCACCTGTTTAAAATGCGAAAAGTGTTTCACGAGCACCCCGATGCAAAAGGCTACGGCCTGTTTTTAACCAAAAACCAGCTGGACGCCATGGAGGGCAAAATTTTTGCAGAAAGCGAGCCCGATAAAGGCTCTATCTTTACCGTTGAGTTTCATCCCAAAAACTACATAGCATGAACAAGATAAAAAACTTAGCCCTGGTTGACGATGACGAGTTGTTCGTTTTCTTAACAAAAATGACTATTGAAGATACTAACCTTGTTGACGCGATAAAAGTATTTAAAAATGGCCGTGATGCAATTCATTTTTTACAGGAAAATTGCAATGATCTTCATCAATTGCCTGAAGTCATCCTTTTGGACCTCTCAATGCCAATAATGGATGGATGGCAATTTTTGGAAGAGTACGTTGTTTTAAAACCACGTATTGGAAAGAAAATTACCCTTTACATCGTTACCTCATCTATTTCTCCGAGCGATATAGCGAAGGCGAGGAAAATAAGTGAAGTAACCGATTATATCATAAAACCGATAACTAAAAATCATTTAATGGAAATGCTGAAAAACCTTTAATTTTTTTTTCATTTCCATTATGCCCCGGTTAATTTGAAATAGTCGTATAAATCAGATAGTTTCCGCATGTCTTCTAACAATTCGTTCGAAATCAGTATGTCCGCGACCTCAAAAACGCCCTGAAACCCCTGTAAAAACTGGGGTTTTGCTTTTTAGGCACAACATAAGTACAGCTTTCGTCTACAGAAGGGCAAATATCAATGATTAAAATAGCTTTTGATTGAGTTGGGGAAATGACCTGGAGACCGGGCTATAGATAAAATTTGATCATGTAGAAACCATTACCAATATTTTCTTGTTAAGAATTATGCTTTCTTTTTTTCGGATCTCTGATTTTAAAGAGGAGATACGCGTTAACTTTTGCATCTAATCAAATGGCGGATTGCCATTCTGTCTTACAATCTTAGCTGTCGCGATAAGTCTGACCAACCCTGTTCACTTGCTTTGAAATTAGTTCTGATATCCTTTGACAGTTTTTTAAGAAGAGAAATAAAATGCCGTCCATTTGGTCCCGAATACTTTCCAGAGCTCAGTGGTGAAACACATTCAATTTTTAAAACAGTCACAAAAAAAAGTAAGTCGGATTTTCATTCATAGTATAATAGGTATAAATTTATAAAAGAAACTTATGGCTAAAAACAAAGGAGAGACTTCAAACAACGCAGAAGTGTTCGAGCTGTACCAAAAACTGGTGGCAACTAATACTAAATCTGAACTGAAGGGTAAAACACTGCCATATACCCCCATTAATGGAAATATGTTCAGCGCATTTACCAGGATGGAATTGTGGGAATACGTTTACCAGATGAAGAGCGGGAAGCGTTTATGAAAAAATACAAATCAGTACACCCAGTTCAGCATGGTGCCGTTTTAAAGGAATATGTTCTTGTGCCACTGTCATTGTTAAAGAAAACGAACGAGCAAAAAAGTATTTTGATAAAAGTTTCGAAGGCGCAAAAAGTTTGAAGCCGAAAAAATAGTTCTATTTCTTTTTCTTCTCAGAAGATTTTGCTTTTTTGTTGAACTCTAAACAGAGGTTGATCCAATAATCAAATTGCTTTTTTGTTTTTATACCTTCTTTACTTACGAAAACATAACCTTTCATGGGTTTGCCGGTAAAAACCATTTCTCTGCAACCAGGTTTCTCAAGGGCTTCTTCATAAATAGCGTGATCAATCCTACACATCATTTCATCTTTCACAACACCAACACACATTTTGCCGTTTACCATATAACAACTGCCACCGAACATGTATTTTTCTTCTACTTTGGCAATATCTTCCAAAGCTTCACGAATGCGATCATTTAATTTTTCATCAAAAGCCATACTTAAAGGTATTCTTTTTAAAAGATAAACGCACATGAAGATGATATGCGTTTATCTTAACTGATAGAATTTATTTCATTGAATGAAGAGCGATCTTGTTGCCCTCAGTGTCCATTAGATGGGCCATAAAGCCATTTGGGCCAATAGCCGTTTTAGGAAGAAGAATTTTACCGCCTGCTTTTTCAACTTTAGCTAATGGTACACTTAGATCATCACCGCCGTTAAGATAAATAAGTGCCCCTTTATCAGAAGGTTCAAAGCCCTGTCCTTCAACAATACCTCCACCAACACCGTTTTGCATATCGGCAGGTAGCATACCATATTTGTACTCCGGATGTGGCATTACGGCAACTTCGCCACCTAATAATGTGCTATAGAATGTTTTTGCTCTTTCGAAATTTTTAACCGGAATTTCAAACCAATTGATCGCATTTTTCATGTTTTTTTAGTTTAGGAGTTAAATATGCTACAAAAATATGTCCATTTGAGTTAGTTGAGACGAGTAAAATGGACAATATGAGGGGTTGATATGGCCAATGTGTTTTATTACTTTTACAAAAAAATATAATGAAAAACCTCACAATTCTTGTACCCGACGGTAATCCAAATCCAATAACCATAATAAGTACTTATATGGCATTTATGCAGGCGGAAAAACATCATGTATTGAAGGGACAAAAAACTGTGTTCGGTAAAATAACCCTTGCCGGTATTTCAAAAAAGGTAGATGTTTATAATGGCTTGTTCTCCGTTACACCCATTGAAGATATTTCAAAAATACAGAATACTGACCTCATTGTTATCCCTGCGTTTTTACCTCAAACAAGTGCTGAGCAAAATATAAAACAAAATAAAAAAACTTTGCAATGGATAAGAGCACAATACAAAAAGGGAGCGGAAGTTGCGAGTTTATGCACTGGTGCCTATTTGCTTGCCTCAACCGGTTTGATGGATGGAAAAAAGTGTTCGATACATTGGAACGATGAACAAATATTCCGGTCTATGTTTCCGCAGGTAAATGTTGTTGCAGATCATGTGATCACGCATGAGCATGGTTTGTATACAAGCGGAGGCGCTTTTTCTTTTATGAACCTGATACTTTATTTACTTGAAAAATATTATGGAAGGGAAATGGCTATTCTTTGTTCCAAACTTTTTCAGGTTGACATAGATCGCAGCAGTCAATCGCCCTATATTGTTTTTAACGGTCAAAAATCCCATGATGATGAGGTTGTATTAAAGGCACAAGAATTCCTGGAAAAAAATTCAACTAATAAATTATCGGTAGAAAAGCTTGCAAAAAAACTCGCGGTCAGCCGCAGAAGTTTTGACAGGCGATTTATTAAAGCAACAGGCAATACACCGATAGAGTATTTACAGCGCGTGAAAATTGAATCGGCGAAGAAACAACTGGAACTTTCGCGTAAAACAATACACGAAATAATGTATGAGACCGGGTATTCGGATATGAAAGCGTTTAGGGATGTTTTTAGAAAGGTTACTGGACTTTCACCGCTTGAATATCGTGAGAAGTACAATAAGGAAGCGGTTAGGTAGATTACCAGCAGAAAAAATAAGATCAGACCGGTGGCTTTAGATTTTGCTGATCAACAGATTTGATTTTTAAGAAAGAAATATTTTAGTTTATACAATACATAGCTGGTCGAGAATTACATAGAGAAACGACTTGAAAATTCCAATCTACTCAGCGTGGAGCGTTCGAAAAATATTAAATAATTAGATGTAACACAGGCTAATTCTAATTTAAGAGGTATATCTTTTTTATGAGCAATAACAAAATGATTGTAATAACTGCTACGATCATTATGATCTTATGCTTTGAATAGAAGTTAAGAATTACCATTACAAAAGCGCTAATAGCAGTTACCAGGGCACCCAAAATGAAAGGTTTTACATCTGCAATGCTAAGTTGATCCTGCATAATATATTCAAGCCGGTAAAACTCAGAAATACACCTTATAAGTGCAAGAAAAATAATAGCGATGGATATATTTGCCAATTTTTTTTCGTTGCGCGCGAACCATCTTTCATTATTTGTCATCTTAAAATTTTGTTAGAAGTTTTTTAATACTTAAGCCCTGAACTAAGATAGAGAACAATACAATGCAGTAAGTACTTACAATAAATAAACTACTGTGTTCTACTTTATTTACCAACGATAAAGCTAAAGCAATAGATATGCCACCTCTTAAACCACCCCATGTTAGAACAGCAAGGCTCAGGCTTTTATTATCTTCTTTGCGGTTAAATATAAAGAAAGCGGGAAGTAAAGAAATGTAACGCGAAACAAGTGACACAACAATCAATGCTATACCAACAAGAAGATAACTGAAATCGAAGGGAACTAAAAATATTTCCAAACCCATTAATACAAATAAAATGGTATTGCATATTTCATCAATCAATTCCCAAAATTTATCTACATATTCGGCAGTAATATCAGACATTGCATGTTCTTTACCTTTGTTACCGATTAACAAACCTGCTGCTACCATGGCAAGGGGGCCTGATGCATGGAATTGAGATGCAAGTGAATAACCGCCCGTAACAACTGCAAGTGTAATTAAAATTTCGGTTTGATAATGATCAATAGATTTCATTAAAACATACCCAAAGTAACCTATTGTTAATCCTATTCCTAATCCACCAAAAACTTCTACACTAAATATCTCTATCACTTTACCAAATGAAACGCTTCCAGTGCTTAACGCGACGGAATATATGACAGTGAATACAACTACCCCAACGCCATCATTAAAAAGTGATTCGCCAACTATTTCTGTTTTTAATTTTTGAGGGACTTTATACTGAGATAAAATGCTAATTACAGCAATAGGATCTGTAGGCGAGATCAAGGCGCCGAAAAGGAAGCAGAAGATCACATTTATATTATAACCAAACAGACCAACGATCCAATAGGTTAATACACCAATGAGAAAAGTTGAAATAATAACCCCAAGCGTAGAGTATG
Source organism: Bacteroidia bacterium (assembly GCA_044226875.1). Lineage (GTDB taxonomy): Bacteria > Bacteroidota > Bacteroidia > B-17B0 > Aurantibacillaceae > Aurantibacillus. Next base: position 197,557 of record JBGAGD010000001.1, on the reverse strand, counting down.
AAAACACGGTAGCTTTAGCACCTTTTAAATGATTGAGATTTACATGCAAAGAACCGGCAAATAACAAAAAGCATAAAATAAAGTCGAGTACAAAAGCACTAAAGTCAAAACTTGTAAGAAAGTCCCTTAAGGGAGAAATATAAGATGGACTGAAACTTTCTGTGATCTTTAGACTTATTCCTATCACAACGCTAATAAGCATTACACCAATAGTTGTAGGTAATTTTAGCCATTTATGATTTATAAAACCAAAAAGTGCGGAAATAGAAACTATTATTGCGAGGAAATTTAGCATAAAATGTAAAGCTAATTAATAGTGACGACACCACCAAAGCTACTCATTTATTACAACCTGTACTTTTTCCGTATTTAGTTTAGCCCGTAACCAATCTGCAATTTGTTTTGTATTTAATTTTTGTTTCCTGCTAATAAGCTGGATATACACAAGCGATACAGTATCAGTCTTTTCTGCTGAATATACCGGTGTTTTGACAATGGAAAACCCCTTTACATTACCATATAAAGCTTTAAATTCGTTATAAATAACAGGAGAAGCCAAATCCTTTTTTTGCATTAATAACTCGGCCTCGAGCTGCTTAATTTTTCGGTCTTTTACTGCTGAAAACTCATTTTGTTGAAATAACTGATCCTGAAGATTTTCTTTGAAAGTTGTTAAATCCCTTGAACTAATGGCTCCCGATTCGGCTTGCTGAATATTAATTTCAGCATCCTCCAGGCTATATTTGACTTTATTATTTACAATTAGTTTTTTTACAGAATCGTTAATCTCATTGCCGTATACCACCAACGTAATTTTTTTATTTTGCGGATCGATCAATTTATCAATAATATACAAGTTATGCGCCTTGATTTCAGCGTTAATAAAACGGGTTGTTTTTTGCCTGAAAAACTCAGCATTAACAAAAAGGTAAGCCAGGTATACACTCGGAATAATAGTAAGTATGGCAATAAGCCAAATGGTTTGCCGTATTTTTTTTGAAGCCACTTCATCTAATTGCTTTACAGGTTTAAATTTTAGAAACCGGATAATAAGGAATGTAGAAAGGCTAATGAAAACTGAATTAATGATAAATAAATAAAAGGCTCCGGCAAAATATGCAAGGTTACCGCTGGCCAGGCCATAACCGGCGGTACATATAGGTGGCATTAACGCGGTTGCAATTGCTACTCCGGGAATGGTATTACTTATATTTTTACGGGTACTGGCTATAACTCCCGCCAAACCACCAAATAGTGCAATTAACACATCCCAAATAGTGGGCTTTGTACGGGCCAACAATTCTGATTGTGCTTCCTGCAAAGGGCTCACCAGAAAATAGATGTAAGAAGTTAAGAGTGCAATAACTACGGCTACCACGAGGTTTTTTAAAGCCAGTTTAATTAGCGAAAAATCGAAAATACCAAGACCAAGGCCAACACCCATAATAGGACCCATAAGGGGCGAGATAAGCATGGCACCAATAATTACTGCCGTGGAATTTACATTAAGACCAATAGAGGCAATAAAAATTGCAAAGATAAGTGCCCACAGGTTGGTGCCCTTAAACTCGATGTTCTTTTGAAGGGTTAAGATTATTTCCTCTTCACGGGCTTTGTCTTCATCTAAATTAAACCTGTATTTAAGAAAGTTAATTATCGAGTTGCTCATACGCTAAAAGTAGGTATTATTTTTTAGGCTACCGGCATTTATCGTCATTCGCACAGCAAGGCCGGAAGTTGAACAGTTGCTATGAACAGCAGCGCATTCTGACAACACGCTAATTGTTTTTTTCAAAGATTTATTTAAAAGGAACCAGATTAATCATTTAATTACTCGTGTTGCCCAAATCATAGAAACTGTTAAACTCATTAACAGCCGATACGACCGTTTGTTCGTTAAAATTGTATTTATCCAAATCTGCCCATATTGCGGGCTGATCTTTCATAAACGACTTTAAATTTTTTTTATAATATTTTGTACTTAGTTTATTTAATTGTTTTAGTTCATCTTCCTCGGCCTGCGTGTCTTTAATGTAATAAACAGATTCAAGCGACGCAGAAAGATCTGCTTTTTCAGAATACTTTAATTCATAAAAACGTAATCTACCTGTTGCCAGTCGTTCTACAAAAACTTTTTTGCGATCAAGATTTACCATAACAAAATCTTTATTATCAAAACCATATGCCAACACTCTTTTAGGTACAAATAGTTTTGGTTTTTTAGCCCGTATATCTTTAAAATAAAATTGTTTATAGAAATCATCAGCAGCCGGAGGATTGACCTGAATTTTACCCCGAATTGTATCGCCCTTCAAACTTACATAATAGCCGCTGGTATAAATGGGTTCCATAGTTGCTATCTTATTTCTTTGTGCAAACGCTAAAAAGCATGAATTGACCATCAGGAATATCAGAATGTTTTTCATGAGAAATTATTTTTAAAAGTTAAACATCATGTATCAACCCTAAGTTAGTGACTAATTCCTAGAAATACATTGATAAAAATCAATATATACTATATTATTTGACGGACATTGACGTTTAATATCAATAGTTAATTTTTACTAAAGTCAAACCTTAGCATCCCATTAAAATTTTGTAAGTGACCTGTGTCGTTTTTTAATCCAATACTTTGCATGCTTGTTTGATTGAGGTATTTACGTGCATACCTAATGGCGTTTAACACCACATTGTGCAGGCTACTATCCATCAACAATATGTCGATTTTGCCCTTATCCGTATCGAGAATGATATTACAGTAAATACCTTCATCACTTATACACAGATTTATTTTAATAAATGCAATATTTTGTCCCGGTGTTTTTAAGCCTTCCGCCTTCTTCATAATAAAATTCTGAAGATCTATACCAGGGGCAAAATTTATGGCTTCAATTATGATTTTCATACTATTCAATATTAGTTCTTACAGGAAATAAAATTCGACAAAAATAATGTGTGCAGCATTGACATATGTCAACATACAATCTTAGGTGTCACACTATCTTTGTAAAAAAACAATGACACGTAAACTTATATTTAAAATAGTTTTTATACTGATATTACTTTTCTTTTTTATAACCAGTTTTAAAACAGAACATGATCCTTTGCATAAAAGAACTTTTAATGTCACTTTGTCGGAAAGTAAAAACGGAACGCCTGCAAAGAAAAATGTATCCGACGAACTGTATTTTAAAAACGGCAAACTATATAGCGATTTTTTAAATGAAAAGTTTAATTATAATTATATAAAATACAGAATAAACAAGGACTCCATTTATACAGATGATACGGACACTGAAGTGCGATACCTGGAAGTTGAAGCCGTTGAAACCGACGATAACAAACAGACCATATTTATAAATTTTGTTACTACCGAATGGGATATTGACGGTGTGATCAAAATAACAAAAAACGATAAGCTAAAACGCTACTATGATCTATCCGGAAGAGAGAAAGGCGGTAAGCCAAAGAAAGAGAAGGGTAATAAAAAGAGGATATTGAAAAAGGTTCAATAGTTGGTTAAACAATGATTGTTTTACCCTCCTCTTCATACGTCAGTTTATAAAATCCTTTTTTTCTATCATTCCATGTTTGGGCGTTACCCATTTCCCGGTTTCTTTGAAGTAAATGCAAATCCAGATCCTGGTAGATCAATGTTTCAGTATTTGGTACAGCTTCAGATGCTATTGCCTCTCTACTAAATTCAACATCAGAAGGTGTAAGAATTGCAGATTGCGAAAAGTGAATATCAAGATTGTCAACTTCGGGTAAATTACCTACACAGCCGGTTAATACTACATATACCTGGTTTTCTATAGCCCTTGCCTGCGCACAATATCTTACCCTTAAATAGGCTCTTCTATCATCTGTATTAAAAGGAACAAATAATATCTTGGCTCCCTTGCTAACAGCTATTCTTGCCAACTCCGGAAATTCTACATCGTAACATACTAATATCGCTACCTTTCCTTTATCCGTGTCGAGGATCTGAATTTTGTTTCCCCCCTTAACGCCCCACCACTTTGTTTCGTACGGCGTTATATGAATTTTATATTGACGATCATGCGTTCCATCCCTTCGAAATAAATAAGACACGTTATATACCGAATCGTTCTCCACGCAAAAGTGTGAACCGCCAATAATATTGATATTGTATTTGATTGCGAGTGAAGTAAACATTTTAATGTATTGGTCAGTAAAATTGCTTAGTTCCCTAATGGCTTGAGCAGGCCTTTTATCCGGAAGAAACGAAAGTAATTGCATGGTGAGCATTTCGGGAAACACCACAAAATCACTTTTATAATCGGATGAGGCGTCTACAAAGTACTCACACTGCTTTGCAAAATCCTCAAAAGAAGATATGGAACGCATTTGGTACTGGATAGCACTTACCCTTACATAAGGTGAATAATCGATTTTATTTTGCTGAGATTTATTTTTGTACTGAAAGTTTGTCCATTCCAACAACGTGGCATATCCTGCAGATTCTTTATCATTTGGCAGATAATCCGGTAAAATACGTTTTAGCGCAAATCCATTTGCCAACTGTGCCGTTAAAACAGGATCGTAAATTCTTTTTTCTATTACCGATTCAACGTATTGATTAATATCGAGTTTTTTTTGATGCTTAAAATAATTTGGTAAACGACCTCCTATTAAAATACGTTTTAAATTATAATGTTTTGCGAGGTTCTTTCTTGCATCATAAAGCCTTCTGGATAGTTTCATGCCACGATATTCCGGATCCACCATTATTTCCATGCCATAGAGCGTGTCGCCTTCCAAAGTGTGATTACGTATATTTCCACTGTCTGTTAATTCTCCCCAGGAAGAGGTTTCGCTATACTTACTAAAATCAATAATCAAAGAGCCGCAAGAAGCTATTATTTTTTTTTCGTACGTAATGCATAGCTGACCTTTTGGAAATGTGGAAGTGATGTTTGAAAACTGCTCTTTGCTCCATGGCTTCATGCCCGGGAAACATTTTAATTGTAATGCGCTAATTGCATCATAATCCTTAACGCTAATAATACGCAGCTTAATTTTTTTTGATATTTTGTTTAAATCACTCATAGTTATTTTTTATAAAATATAGCGAGAACACGGCGGGCCTTAAACCCATTCAAAAGGTAACAGATAAGGTGATCTTTTGTTTAAGATGGAAAAGCTAAAGAAAAAATCTGCCGGTTAAACGCACAAGTTACCGGCAGATTTAATCACCCATAGAGAAATGGTCTTCTCCCGTTTACAAAAATACGATTGGGCCACACTAAAACCATTGACAATTATCAATTAAAAAATCTTTTTTGAATAAGACTGTTGTGAATTTGCAATAATTAATGTTTTACATCGTGTAAAATCCAATACGAAATATTTCAGGATTTATCTTCTAATTGTTGTGAATCATCGTGTTGTTGTTTTTCTTTATTCTTTTTATTGGCGATTGCTGTAAATACAGCCATAACTAAAATGCTTACTACACAAACCACAAAAAGCGCAACTGCAATTATTAATATTAAACTTCTCATTAAGCTGTTATGCAGAACGCAACTTGTGTTCGAAGAGCCACTCATATTCTTCTTCAAAGAAAAATTGCTGTTCTCCAAAGGCCGGTTTAAGATCATCGAACCAGATAGCATTTTTATCATATTTGGCAAAGAAAGGCCTGGCAACCCAATCAGGATTTCTTCCCTGTAACATACGAAGTACAAATACTTTTTCACCTTTTATTTCAGAGACACCAAGTACCTGAACTTTACCGGGGTTGCATGACATGCTTGGCCCGCGGACGGTGCGACACACGCCACTTACTTTTTGATAAGCAGTTCGAAATATCTTCCAGGCATTTTCAAGGCTCAAAGCAAAATAATCCTGCGCGCCAGTATCTCGCGGAATAAACATATAGTATGGGATGCAATTCATGTTGACTTGTTTACGCCACATATCTGCCCAAAGTTCCGGCGAATCATTTATATGCTTTAGAACAGGAGATTGTGTTCTTATTTGAACGCCCACATTTCTAAGTCTTTTTACCGCACTTTTAACCGCTTCAGTATCTAATTCAACCGGATGAGAGAAGTGAGCCATAAAAGATAAATTAATTCCTTTTCTTACTACTTTATGAAAGAGGTCAAGCATTTCCTCAGCATCATCATCGCTAATAAATTTGTAAGGCCAATAACCTAAAGCTTTGGTACCAATACGAATAGTTTGCAAATTGGGAATATCAGTGTCTAACAAGGGTTGTATATATGTTGCGAAAATTTTCGCTTTCATAATCATAGGATCCCCGCCAGTAAACAATATATCTGTTACCTGGGGATTGGCGATGACATAATCACGGAGCAACGCCCCTTCTTTTGCAGCAAATTTTAATTCATCCATGCCAACAAATTGAGGCCAGCGAAAGCAAAATGTGCAATAGGCATGGCAAGTTTGTCCCTGGCTTGGGAAGAACAAAACGGTTTCTTTATACTTGTGCTGCATACCCATTAATTTCTCGCCATTTACTTCCGGAACATTGTGCTCCAACTGCCCTGCGGGATGTGGGTTTAACTCTTTACGAATTTTATTAGCAATATGCTTTATTTCATCTTTATTTGTTGTATGCATTAAGGTAATTTTCATTAATTCATAATGTTCCTTACTCAACATCCCTTTTTGCGGAAAGGTTAATTTAAACATTGGATCATTATTAATGTCGTTCCAATTAATAAGTTCGTTTACAACGTAATTATTCGTTTTAAATGGCAACACATTGCCAACAACTTCTATGGCTTCCAATTGCTCAGCAGAAAGGTTTTTGATTTGCGGAAGATTTTTGTAATTGTTCAGTGAATAAGATTGTAGTTTCATAGTAAAACAGATTTAAAGATTCTGATGCAAGTAACAACAATTTAAAAAACAATCCGGTGATAAATATCAATTTGTAATTTTTTATAAAAAAAATCCCGCTGAAAACAAGTACTTCAGCGGGATAATTATATATGGAAAAGTATATCGACCTAAAATTATATTTTTTCTTCGAAGAAAAAATTGATAATTATCAATAAGTTTTTTTATAAAGTTACATAGTATTAATGCCTTAAAAACCAAAGAAAATAAAAATGCACTTACAAGTATTAAAATCTAAAATCCACAACGCGTTTGTTACAGAAGCAAATGTAGATTATATAGGAAGTATAACAATTGATGAAGACCTTATGGATGCAGTTGATATAAGAGAAGAAGAACAAGTGCACGTGATCAATCACAGGAATGGTGAACGACTTATTACCTATGTTATCAAAGGAGAAAGAGGTAGCGGTACAATCTGTATGAACGGGCCTGCCGCACTAAAAGTATCGAAGGGCGATAAAATAATTATAATTGCTTATGCTTTAATAGATGAAAAAGAAACACGAAATTTTAAAGCCAAGATCATTTTCCCTAAACCAGACAACTCTATTCAAATATGAAAGATGAACGTTTGACGAAATTAAGAATACAACATAATGACCCGAAAAACTGGTATTCAAAAGTATGCAGGAAGTGTAAGAAAAAATACGCCATAAACAGGATTACAACACCCGAAGTGGATGAAGATTTAAATTATTGTTTTAGTTGCTTTCAAAAACATGTTATAGATTATATGTGGTAGATCAATTGAATGAGTCAATTAATTCTGTGCGATAACGTGAAAGGATAGAAGACTTAGACAAAAAACCAAGATATATACCATCTTTTACAACAGGTAGATTCCATTGACCGGTTTGATCAAACTTATTCATTGCGGAAAATATACTATCGTTAGCAGAAATCTTTGCTGAGACTTTTTCCATAATGTCTTTTGCTGTTAATTTATCATATAATGAAGAATCAAACATTTCTTCCCTTATGTTATCTAATTGTACAATGCCAAGCAATTTATTCTTTTTGTTTACAACCGGAAAAACGTTTCTCTTGGTGTGTTTTATATGTTTAATAACATCTCCAAGTGTTTCTTCAGGATGTAGCGCAGAAAAATCTTTTTCAATTAAGTCTGAGATCTCTATGCGACCAAGAATACTCACATCTTTATTTTCAGAAATAATTGTTCCTTTTAGTTTAAGCTTTTTAATATCCATCGACTCGGGATGGAAGTATTTTACAATTATAAAACTGATAGAAGCAACAATCATTAATGGTACTATCAATGCGTAGCCACCGCTTATTTCGGCAATTAAAAAGATACTTGTAAGCGGTGAGTGGAACACCCCACTTAGAATACCCGCCATAGCCACCAGTGTAAAATTACTTATGGGTAAATTAATGCCGAAAAAAGTAAATACCTGTGAAAATACAAAACCCAAGTAGGCACCCACAAATAATGAAGGCGCAAAATTACCACCCACACCACCTGAACCAATAGTTGCAGAAGCCGCAAATACCTTAACAAGCATAACAACAGTTAATAAAATAAGTAAAGCCCAGTTGGAAAATCCCATAAGATATAAAGGACTATTCTTAAAAATATCGGTGGCAGAATTTTTTGAAAGTAACTTAATACTTTCGTAGCCTTCACCAAACAGAGAAGGAAATAAAAAAACCATAGCTATAAGCAACAGACTTCCAACTACCCAACGAACAGTTCTTGATCTCAAGCGTTCATAGAATCCTTCCAAAAAATGAAATAGGTTGACATAATATGTGGAAATAAATCCAGCAGTTGCGCCCAATAGAATATAAAAAGGAACGTTATGGTAATCGAAAGGTGTTAGTGATTGAAAACTAAGTAAAATGCCTTCTTTTAGTACGATAGCAGATATTAATGCGCCGGATACAGAAGCAATTAGAAGTGGAATAAATGCAGTAATTGATATATCTACAAGGATCACCTCGAGTGCAAACAATACACCAGCGATAGGCGCGTTAAACGCACCAGCTATTCCGCCTGCGGCACCTGCGGCCAAAAGTAAAGTACGCTCTTTGTAATTTAATCTATTAACCCTCGAATAGTTGGAACCTATAGCCGAACCTGTGCTGACAATAGGCGATTCCAGACCGGCAGAGCCACCGAAACCAACAGTGACCCCCGCAGTAATAATGTGGGAATATATCTGTTCAAACGGGAGAAAACTTCCTTTTTTAGCAATGCTATGCAAAATACTAACGCTTCCTACGTTTACAGCATTTTTAAAAAGAGGCTTTAATAAGAATACTGTTATACCGATACCAATTACCGGAAACAGCAGATATAAATATTTAGAAGACGTATCTAAAAACCCTTCGAGAATGAGATGTCGTATGGCATGAACAAACAGTTTTAATATAACAGCAGCAAAACCTGCGCTAAGACCAACAAGAATACTTGAGAATATAAGAAACTGTTTTTCATTAAGAACACTGTGAATTTTATTTACTATAGTATTAATAATATTTAGTTTTTGATAGTTCATATATGGAAAAGGTTTAAACGTATTATAAAATAATAATGGCTAAGATAACTTATTAAATCATTTAGGTAGTGAAAAGTTTACATTTTAAGCAAAGCCTTTAAAGGCTTTGCTTACTTAAATGAAAAATAAAACAATGAAAAACTCTTAACGAAGATAGTCTTACTACAATTTATTTCGTTGATAATTATCAATGTAAGAAGGCCAATTTTAAATATGCACTAAAATATAGTTGACAAATATCAATATTTCATAAAACAAATTTTATTAATATTGAATTTATGTTCAATTTAGAGAATTACCATCTTAAATCCTCATCATTTAGCGAATCCTTAAACTCCGGTGAAGCAGCTTATTTTAAGGAAAAAACAACCCGAATAGAATTAAAGAAGAAGCAAGTTCTTTTTAAACAAGGATCTTTCTCAAAAGGTTTATATATAGTAAGAAAAGGCAAGATCAAAATATATAAATCTAATTCTCAGGGCTCAGAAAGCATTGTCTATATCTATAAAAAGGGAGACTATTTCGGTTACCGTCCGTTATTAGCGGAAGACCCTAATCCGGTATCAGCCGCTGCCATCGATAATACCGTGCTTACCTTTTTACCTAAGGAATCCTTTATGACATTAATTAACAAATCTGATTCTCTTGCAAAAAAGATATTGGTTAATCTATCAAAAGAGTTTTCAGTATGGATCAATAAGATGACGGTGTTCACACAATACTCTGTTAAAGAACGAATTGCGTTAAGCCTATTAATACTGAATAAAGTGTACCAAAGTGATGAAAATAAAAAAACCATTATTTCCATAAACAGAGATGATTTTGCAAGCTTTGTTGGCACTGCAAAGGAATCGCTTGTAAGAAACCTGCGCCATTTTAAAGACGAAAAAATTATATCTACCCAGGGAACAAAGATAATTGTATTAAAGCCGCATGAGCTTCATACATATCTCTTATAAAGACGAAACAATGACCATCCGCTTAAAACTTCTTATTGGGTTCTTTTCACTGATTTTTGTATTTGTATTAGTTTTTTTTGCCAATGAAAGTTTGTCGCAAGAGGTGTTAATTAATACCAATTATCTTAATAATTCAGAGTCTGTAATAAAAAATTCCAATATGCTGCATAAAGAAATGATCGAAATGCAGAGTGGGTTTAGGGGCTTTTTGTTAACCAACCAAGACGTTTTTTTGCAGCCATATTATGAAGGAATTAGTACCGTACCGGTTTTATTAAAAGAACAAAGAGCATTACTTTCTACCCAACAACAAAAAGAAAAACTGGACTCAATCTATTCACTACATAAAGAGTGGATAGAATATTCAGATTCATTGATATCAACAAAAAAAGATACTTTACCAGAAGCAGGAATACGCTATCAAAAATTATTCGATAGCAAGCTTAAAATGGAGGTAGGAAAGAAACTCAATGATAAAATTCATGCTATGTTTTCTATATTCGACAACAAAGAATATAACTTACGGTATGAAAGAAGGGTTGCGCTTCAAAAATCTATTAAAAGCAACAGAGATGTATCGCTGATCCTGCTGATTGCTTCCGTATTAGTTGGTCTTGTTTCCAGTTTTTATTTTATTCGTATCATCACTATTCGAATCTCTAAAATGGTGAACGTGGCAGAACATATTTCACAAGGCAATTTTATTACTATTAACGATAATAAAAAAGATGAATTTACAAGGCTTGTTAACTCCCTTAATAAAATGTCTGAAACCTTGAATGTAAATTTTAAAGAATTAACAAAAAAGAATAAAGACCTGGATCAGTTTGCTTATGTTGTTTCTCATGACCTCAAAGCTCCCTTGCGGGGCATTTCTAATTTAATTTCCTGGTTGGAAGAAGATCATATAAAGGATATTACGCCCGAAATTGATAGTAATCTTGTTTTAATAAAGGGTAGAGTTTTGAGATTAGAAAATATGATCAATGGTTTATTGGAGTATGCACGAATTGAAAAAACAAAGAAAGGACCGGAAAAAGTAAGTGTCGATTTGATGTTACAAGAATTAAAAGATTTATTAATACCTGCAAATGTTAACTTGATTACCAAGCAACCTTTACCAACAATTTATGCAGAAAAACTTCATATTGAACAGGTATTCTCAAATTTAATAAGCAATGCGGTTAAATATAATAACCATGAGAGGCCAGAGATAGCTATTGGTTATAAAGATTCCGGCAAATACCATCAATTTACGGTAGCAGATAATGGCCCCGGGATTGACCCATCCTATTTTGAAAAAATTTTCCAGATCTTTCAGACTCTCCAAGAGCGAGACGCATTTGAAAGTACAGGTGTTGGATTAGCAATAGTGAAAAAAATAATTGAAGACAATAAGGGAACTATTAATGTAGAATCAGAGCCTGGTAAGGGAGCGAAGTTTATTTTTACCTGGCCAAAAGCATAAAATATATGAAAGAATTATTATTGGTAGAAGATGATTACTTAGATGTTGAAAGCGTAAAAAGAGCCCTGAAAAAAATTGAGGTGGATGTTAATTTAAATGTGGCTCACAATGGCGTTGATGCCCTATCTTTAATTACATCAAAAGATAAAATATTACCGGATATTATTATCCTCGACATTAATATGCCAAAAATGAATGGTGTTGAATTTTTAGGAATAATAAAAAGTTATTACAGTTTAAAAAACATTAAAGTATTTGTGCTTACAACATCTGCGGAAGACTATGATAAGTTGGCAATGCAAAATCTTGGAATTGAAGGATACATTTTGAAGCCGTTAAATTTTAAAAAAGAATCAGGCGATGATGTTGCAAAATTGTTAAGTGAATTGAGACCGATAAATACTTAAAACCCTGTTCAATTAAGCCATTTTCAAATTATACTTTGCCGGCTCTTCATTAAAAACATCCATAGCCTTGTCTAGCTCTTCATTTAAAATTTTTGCATATACCTGGGTAGTTTTGATATCCCATTGCCCCATCAATTTCGAAACGTATTCTATTTTCATTACTTTGCGAAGAGCGCGAATTGTCAATGTATGGGAGCGAAGTATGAATGGTAAGATGTTTTTCTGGCCCTGCCAATTTACACATCTTTTTCAAATCTTTATTACGCATTGTGTCTTGTGAGTGGAAAGTGCATAAGCACCAGGGATATGAAATAATCTACCATTACGGGGCAACAAGTAATTAATTCAACTGTTTCTAATTGGTAATCAAACGCTTCGGCCTATTCTTAATAAAACTCCCAAAATAAATTTGCGCAAGTGATTGTTTGCGTATATATTTGCAAACAATCACTTGCATTTTAAATATTAAGAAATGAGACGAGATGTTTTTCAAGGTATTGCCGATCCTACACGCAGGGCCATTATTGGCCTTATTGCTTTACATGCCATGACGCCTAATGCGTTGGCCGATCATTTTAACATGTCGCGCCAGGGCGTGTCAAACCATATTAAAATATTAACGGAGTGCGACCTTGTAAAGCAGGAGTACAAAGGCCGGGAAATTTATTATTCGCTAAAAATTGAAAAAATGAAAGAGATCGACAAATGGATCGCGCAATATCGCGTCATGTGGGAAAAATCATTCAATCAATTGGACAACCTATTATCAACAATTAAAAAAAATAAAAAATGAGCGATTTACTATTTGATTTTACAGTTGACAAAACAACTAAAACTGTTTTCATATGCAGAGAATTTGCCGCAGACCTTTCATCCGTTTGGGATGCTTTTACTAAACATGAATTGCTGGATAAATGGTGGGCCCCAAAACCCTTAACAGCAAAAACAAAAGCAATGGACTTTAAAGTTGGCGGACGCAGATTTTACGCCATGGTGGGTCCTGATGGCTCGGAAATGGGTTGGCAAATACAAGAATATACTTCCATTAGCCCAAAAACCAATTTTAAATTTTTTAGCGTTTTTGCCGACAAGGATGAAAATCGCCACTTGCCTGGTTCTAACTGGGATCTAAGTTTTTCAGAAATTAAAGGAATAACAAAAGTGAACATTGTAATTCAAAATGATTCCCTGGAAAGAATTGAAAAGATGATCGAAATGGGCTTCCAGGGAGGATTAACGGCTATGTTTGATGAACTTGATACATTATTATAAACTTTAAAAAACAAAACAATGAATAAATTATTATTTTCTGCAGCGATTGTTATTTGCCTGGCAACTTCTTGCTCAAATTCAAATCAGTCAAATAGCGCGGATAAAACGATTGGTAATGTCGCCATTGACTCCACTGATAAAAGCAAAAATGCGATCGAACAAAAAATAACTCCTTGCCTTTGGGTGGAGACAAAAGACGCAAAAGCAGTAGTGGATTATTATCTGTCAATCTTTAAAGACGGTAATATGAAAGAGCATCATAAATATAAAAATCCACCGGAAGCAGGTGGCGGAGATTTTGAAACTGCCATTATGGAAATCAATGGAATGGAATTTAATATTTTGGCTGCAGGGCCCTTCTTCAAATTTAACGAGTCAGTTTCTTTTGTAATTAATTGCAAAGACCAGGCAGAGGTTGATTATTATTGGGCTGCATTAACTGCTAATGGCGGCGCAGAAAGTTCATGTGGGTGGTGCAAAGACAAATATGGTTTATCATGGCAGGTAGTTCCCGTTGAATATTTTTCACTTATTAACAGCGATGATCCTAAGGTGAGAGAAAAGGCAATGAAAAACACGCTGACACAGAAAAAAATAATTCTATCAGAACTTAAATAAAGAATAGGCACAAGGTATTTACAGAACTTTCAGACGGCGCGGAAATTGAAACGCCTCATTGCTTCAGGTAAAGATCATTGAAGGTTTTTATTGAGATCCTCTTTTCTTAAAGCCAACCACCAAAGGCAACAACAATGTAATTGCATAATAGATATAAACATCCGGTTTATAGTAACCGTCGGCAGGTTTTAATAGTTTAACAATAAAAAGATAGTCAAGAAGCACTGCCAGGCAGCACCACGCTATTCCAATCATTGCGAAGTATTGAAGGGATGATGAACGGATTTTTTTTACTAGGATCCAAAAGGTAAAAAGCGAAGCAAATGGTGTTATGATCCATCCGATCATTTCAGGCCTAACAAGCATAAACAAAATAATGCCCAGAATATAACCTAAAAGCCATAAAATCAAACCCCAGCCTAGAAAATCCATAAATAGCCGTCCTGTTTTCATAAATTAATTTTATTTTTAAAGGTATTTCATCACAGTGTATTTATAAATGATGGTCCTCATATGAAGCCCTGATCCACATCATAAGTAAAATACGTGTGCGATTCCAACAACAAACATAGATCTCCCGGTTTTCTGGCATAGAATTTTAATGTTTGATAATAAAATTCCATCATGAAAAAGCACAAGATAATTTTAGCCGGTTTATTATTAGGGTCGGGCGCTCTTTTATTCCAGTCTTTCAGGAAAATACCGAAGGGTGTGGAGGCTGTAAAAGATTTTAAACAACAAAAATACCTGGGTACATGGTATGAAATTGCCAGGCTTGATTACAAATGGGAGAAGAACCTGGATCACGTAACGGCCACCTATTCTTTGAACGACAACGGCTCGATTAAAGTAGATAATAAAGGCTTTAACGTAAAAAAGAAAAATTGGGAGCAAAGTATTGGTAAAGCTAAACCTGTGGATGATTCAAAAGAAGCGAGGTTAAAAGTGTCTTTCTTTGGGCCTTTTTATGCGGGATATAATGTTGTAGCCATAGATAAGGATTATAAATACGCGTTGGTAATAGGTAGCAGCACCAATTATATGTGGATCCTGAGTAGGGAGACATCTATTCCGGAAGAAATTAAACAGCAATACGTAAATAAGGCTAAAGAATTAGGTGTTAAAACCGAAGACCTGGTTTGGGTGAATCAGAATTAAAAACTGTTTTTATATTTTGCACGTAAAAAAATTAGCTGCATTATTTTTCCCGGCGATAATTTTCTTTTCATTTAGCGATCAGGAAAGAATGCTATCTGTGATCCATTACTATTAATAAGAATAGTTTTTGGTATCTTTATTCCAAATTATGGGCCTTACAAAATTATTTTCTGATTTTACAAATAGCGAGCGGGCAGGGGGTATGGTGCTGATAATTTGCACCGCTGTTTCATTGTTTCTTGCCAATTCGGGCGTGGGGCAAAGTTATATGCATATGTGGCATATTGAGTTTTTAAATAAACCTATAGAATTCTGGATCAACGATGGATTGATGACCGTTTTTTTTCTGCTGGTTGGTCTTGAGATCGAGCGGGAGGTCTACATCGGCGAACTTGCTGATATTAAAAAGTCGCTGCTGCCCATTATTGCCGCTATTGGTGGCATGCTGGTGCCGGCCCTGATACATTTTATGTTTAATAAAGGCAACAATACACAAAGCGGTTTTGGTATACCCATGGCCACCGATATTGCTTTTTCGCTCGCCGTACTTTCTTTGTTGGGCAAACGGGTGCCTATGTCGTTAAAGATCTTTTTAACAGCCCTGGCCATTATTGACGACCTTGGCGCCATTGTGGTAATTGCTTTGTTTTATTCTAAAGGATTTTCGTTGCTCTATTTTGGCCTGGCCATTTCTATTTTTGGAATACTGCTGCTGTTAAACCGGTTTAATGTGTATCGTTTGTGGATCTATCTTTTACTGGGCATGATCATGTGGTTCTTTATGTACCGCTCGGGTATACACGCTACCATTACGGGCGTGTTGCTGGCCTTCGTACTCCCTTTTGGTAAGGGCGATGAAAGATCGGTATCGCATGTATTACAGCATCGTTTGCATTTGCCGGTTGCTTTTATCATACTGCCGCTTTTTGCGCTGGCCAATACTGCTATATTTATTCCGGCTTCTGTTGTAAACGACCTTTCATCCAAAAATAGTTTTGGAATTATTTTTGGCTTGCTGTTAGGCAAACCCATAGGCATATTTTGCTTTTCTTACTTAGGCATTTTAATGGGTTGGTGCGCACTATCCGACGACATAAAAAAACAACATCTGTTATGGACGGGATTTTTGGGAGGCATAGGTTTTACAATGTCGATTTTTATTACACTTCTTGCTTTTAATGAAGCGGCGTTAATGAACGTGTCAAAAATCGCCATCATTATTGGGTCGGTTGTTGCGGCGGTTATTGGCTTTTTGGGCTTAAGAGTGAGTTTAAAAACCGTAAATTAATTACCAAAACTAATCCTATCGACTTAAAGTTAATTTTTTAATTTCCATCGCCCATAGGCGACTTTTACAAGCCTGCCTGTTATTTTGTTTAAAATAAATACATTTATTGCATGCAACCTTTTTCATTTTTGTACTCTTTTAGTTAAACAACGGCCGTTGAAAGAGGAACTAAAATATACCGAAGCAAATGCTCAATTGATAGAAGCGGGCAAAAAAGGAAAGAACGAAGCTTTTAAAAAGTTGTATGATCTATACAGCGATGCTATGTTCACTATTTGCCTGCGCATGCTTAATAATAGAGAAGATGCGGAGGATGTGTTACAGGAAAGTTTTATTTCTGCCTTTAAGAACCTGCATCAATACATTGGCAAAGCTTCGTTTGGCAGCTGGTTAAAACGTATTGTTATTAATGCATGCATTGCGGCGATCAAAAAAAGGAATGAGCAATTGATCCCTTTGGGAGAAAAAGATCTTCCCGAAGAGCCAACACAGGAAGAAGGAATAACCTATGACATAGAAACTGTAAAAGCTGCGATAAGCGAACTGGCAGATGGTTACCGGTTGATCATCAGTCTTTATTTGTTCGAGGAGCACAGCCACAAAATGATCGCAGAAAAACTGAATATCAGTGAAAGTACTTCAAAATCGCAATATTCAAGAGCAAGAAAAAGATTAGTAGAATTGATCCAATTAAAAAAACAGTAAAAAATGAAGGACGCGTTAAAAGATTTTATTCAGCAGAACCGAGAGGGCTTTAAAGAAAAGCCTTCTGACGAGCTATGGAAAAAAATAGATGCGTCTTTGGAAAAGGAAAAGAATTATAAACTTAAAAAAAGATTAGCTATGCTTAAATATGGATTCGGTGCATCAATAGTTATTATTGCAGGCACAATTACAATAATGAATTGGCAGAATAAAAAAACACCTGCCGTTCAAATTAAAAATGAAAAGAAGGCAGAAACAATCGTTGAAACTCCTCTTAACCCGCAAACTTATGCTAACACTGTTACATTAACGCCCGCAAAAAAAACAAAAACAGTAAATGTCTTTAGCCGATCTGCAGATAGTTTAATAACAAAACCAACTGATACAACAAAAGAAGTTTTTAAGCCCAACAACGACCCACCTGTTTTGTATGCTGCGCACCCGCCGGTATTGGATACGCTGGATATTACCAACTGGCCAAGCGCAGGCAGCCAGAGAAAAAAATACGGTATGTCAGCTGATTATAGCACCGGTAAAACTATAGGCTGTATTAAGTCTGTGAGTAAAAAAATTAATGGATTTATTACCATGATGCAAAGTAATGTACCCGATAAATATCTTGGAAAAAGGGTGAGAATGACAGGGTATTTAAGAACCGAGAGCGTGACGGAATGGGCGGGACTATGGATGCGCGTTGGAGCAAAAGGCAGTAATGAGGCACTAGCCTTTGATAATATGCGCTATGGAAAGAAAGACCGGTCGGTAACGGGAACAACAGACCGTATAAAATATGAAGTGGTGCTGGATGTGCCGCCAAATGCCGCCAATATTATTTACGGTGTGATGTTGGTTGGTACAGGCAAAATATATTTTGACAGCTTTATTTTAGAAATTGTGGATGATACTGTGCCGTTGACCGGTGGCAAGCTGGATGATCTCATCATTCCAAAAGCTGATAAAGAAAAAAGTTATCACCCTCGCAATTTTTGGAAATACTATGTGATTGGCCGAAAAATTTCTAAAGACGGTACTTATAACATCGATCTGGAACCGAATAATTTTTAAACCTTAAAAAATTGAGAGCGTTAAAATAAAAAAGCCGGGACTTAGGTTCCGGCTGCACTCTCTAACCCTCCTGTTTTATTTAATACAAACGTTTCTCCCGGCAATGCAGGGATTAGCGATTAATGTTTGCAGATTTTTTGCCAACATTTGTGTAATTTCTTTCGACTCACAAGTATATTTTTTTATGCTGCTTTCTGGTATTTTTAAAACTGTTTTTTTTACATCGGGAGAGTAACAAACAATAGAGCCTTTTAATACATATGAGGGCCCGTGTGTGTTTCCCAGGCTGGCAGCCGCCAACCCACAGGTCATGCTTACGGCCATGGCCAGGGTTAAATTATTTTGCTTAAACAGTTTAATAAGTTTATTTGTGTATTTATCCATACCCATTTTAAAATTCAAGACATATGTCACTGCTATTTTATTTTGTGGCATCGGGCTTGCCTTAATCACTATAGATTTCAATAGCCGGCATTTAAGCCGCCAGTATACATTTAGAAAATGCAGAAAAAACTATACATGGCGACAGATAATGGCGAAAAGGATTCTACAAATAGTTAACCATAAAAAAATAATAGTTATGAAAACAGCAGAAAAAGCAAAAAAAGGGACAGGAACTGCAACCAAAAAAAAATCTGACCAAGGGTCAACAATGGCGCGTTCGGCGTTAATGAAACTGTTTGAAGATGAATTAAAAGACATTTATTGGGCAGAAAAAGCGCTTACCAAAGCACTTCCTAAAATGGCCAAAAATGCAACTTCAGGTGAACTACGCGATGCAATTGAAAACCATTTAGGCGAAACCGAACAACAGGTAATTAAACTGGAAGAAGTTTTTGAATTGCTTGAGAAAAAAGCAGTAGCAAAAAAATGCGAAGCTATGGATGGCTTAATTAAAGAAGCTGAAGAAATTATGAAGGACACCGAAAAAGGCCCACAACGCGATGCGGGAATTATCTCTGCCGGCCAAAAAGTAGAGCATTACGAGATAGCAACTTATGGTACGCTCCGTACTTTTGCCGAGACACTTGGACTGAACGAAGCCGCCGATATTTTAGCGGGCATTCTGGAAGAAGAGAAAAACGCCGATGAAACACTTACGGAGGTCGCAGTATCTGCTATTAACGTAGAGGCGCTGCAGGAAGAAACAGATGAAGAAGAATAAAAAAGAGGGCATTGCCCTCTTTTTTTTAATACAAAAATCGCTGCTGGTGTTACATTTCTGCAATAAGAACAGTTTTATGGCGTGTTTAGTAATCATTCAATCACTATTTTTTGAGAATATTAGCGTGGGGCTGGTCTTAAAAAAATCATTTTTATTAAGCTCATTTTTAATATTTTAAATAAAAAGTGCAAAAAAAATTTGCGCAACCGAATAATTGCATATATATTTGCAACCAATTAGTTTCATATTAAACGAATTTAAAATGAGAAGAGATGTTTTCCAGGCCATTGCCGATCCTACACGAAGGGCTATCATATTACTGATCGCATCGCAGGCGCTTACGCCAAACGCCATTGCCGAACATTTTGATACAAGCAGGCAGGCTGTTTCAAAACACCTGCGCATATTAACCGAATGCCAGTTGGTAAAACAACAACAATCCGGCCGAGAAATTTATTATGAACTTAATGGTACAAAAATGAAAGAAATAGACAAATGGCTCGAACAATTTAAAAAGATCTGGGAAGACCGGTATAACCAGTTAGACGATTTATTATTAACCATCAAAAAAAAGAAAAAATGAGTATGAATTTAACTTTGGATTTTTCAGTTAACAAAGAAAACAAGACAATTACCGTAAAAAGAGAATTTGCAGCAGAACTTGCTATAGTGTGGGATGCTTACACAAAACCCGAGCTGCTGGATAAATGGTGGGCGCCAAAACCCTGGCAATCTAAAACAAGATCGATGAATTTTACTGAAGGCGGTAGCAGGCATTATGCCATGGTTGGCCCTAAAGGTGAAGAGCATTGGGCTTTCTTTAATTACGAAACCATAAAAAAATTAAATTACTTTTCGGGTAAAGATGGTTTTATGGATGCCAACGGGGTGGCGAACAACGAAATGCCGCAAACACATTGGAAGATCTCGTTTAAAGAGGAAGGGGATAAAACATTGGTTGAAGTACTAATGACCTTTGAAAGCCTTGAAAAACTTGAAACGTTGTTAAGCATGGGCTTTAAGGAAGGCTTTACTATGGCCATGCAAAACCTTGATGAGGTATTGCCTTCTCTGAAAAAATAAGATCACGAATTTTTTATGTAAGAATAAAGCCGTTTAAAAAGCGGCTTTTTCTTTTTTACTGATTTGCCTATCTTTAAAAATTTGATGGATGATCTAAACTATGGCAAAACAACATAATATCTGGTGGGGGCCGCCAAAAAAATTCTCAACCCATTTTGAAGAACGCAAAATAAGCTGGCTCGAATTATTTTACGATCTGGTTTACGTTATTGTAATTTCAAAGATCACTCACCGCCTGGCAACCAATGCCGATTGTGCCGGTATATTAGATTACGCTTATTTGTTCATCATCACGTTTTGGGGTTGGTACAATGGTAGCCAGTATCACGATCTTCATGGCTCGCCGGGCATACGTACACGGTTTATGACGCTCTGGCAAATGATGGCTGTTGGTGCGCTGGCAGTTACGTTAGATAGTCCGACACAAGAGATGATCCATCGCTATACTGTAGGTTTACTTTTTCTGCAATTGTTCATTACTTATTTGTGGTGGAGTGTTGGTATTTATGATAAACACCACCGTAAATTAAATATACCCTACACCATTTCATTCTTAATTGCTTTTATATTATTGATCGTTACCCTTTACCTGCCGCAACCTTATAAACGTATCGTGTTTTGGCTGGCGTTGCTGCTTAATTACTTTCCATTTTTTTATACAGCTTTAAGACTGCGCGAACGTAATGATGAATTCTCGATGTCATCAAGCATGTCCGAACGTTTGGGCTTGTTTACCATTATTGTTTTTGGCGAAGCCATTTTAGGCGTAATTAATAGCATTAACGATATGCCGCACATGTACTTTACTACCTGGCTTTATTTTGGCATGGGAATTTTAATTGTGTTTGCCTTATGGTGGATATTTTTTTCGCTGATCGCTGACCGGGAAAATAAAAAGGGAATGCTGGAGGGAATTTTTACCGGCGTGCTTTTTATACCTGCTCTGGCTTCGCTGGGCATGATAGGCGCTGCTTTTCCGTCGTTACTGGATCTGGACAGTACACATCCACGCACGCTTCAAATTATTTTTGGTGTAAGCATCGCCATGTTCCTTTTTAGCATTACAGCTATTAGCCGGTTACTCATCTATCCAAAAGAATATGAACGCGGAAAAAAACCAACACAGTTACTGATCGTGGGTATTGGTGTAGTTAATCTTTTATTTATTCCCTGCTTTAACAGCCTGGGAGTGATAACCTATTTATGCTGTGTACTTTTTAGCCTGTTGGTTATTGTTGTGTTAATTACACGCAGTTGGTTCCGTATCGAACTAAATAAATTAGCCTAACCCGCAAAAATGCAAAAACCCTCTAAAGACAGGCTTTAAGAGGGTTATGCTTCACCTTTAAAAAAATATTTTTAACCAACCAGTTCTTTTACCGTTAAAAGGTTTAATTGCCCAACATGGTAACTCTGGTGATTGGTCCTCCCGATCAATACATTTAATTTATTGCGTTGAGGTTCTTTTGCAAAATCTTCTGCAGAAACTGCGGTATGTTTTTCTAACCATTGTGCTGCGGTCATAGCATTAAAATGCCCGGTAAGTACAGCATTAACGGTTTCCCATTTTTTCTTAAGCTCGTTCAGCGATAGTTTAATTTCAAAAGACCTATCAGGTTGTGTACTAAATTCCGCTAACTCAGGAAATAATTTTTCTCCCAGGCCAAATAATGGTAACAACCCATCGTTGGTGGCAATTAAGTGGCCTAATAAATAAATGGGCCTGTTGCGGCCGGGCGCCAGTTCGTTTAAATAAACATCGTCGTTATCGTGCAGTTTAAAAAAATTGGTCACCGCAACGTTCCTCGATGTCCACGATGCAATAATTTGTTTAATGATCTGTTCAGTATAGTTTTCAGTTGTCATAATATTCTTTTTATGGTTAATTAAAGCCAGTAATGTCCTTCAAATACCGACCATGGTTTTTTATCTGATTTATTGATGATGCCGATGTTTATCTCCGGTAATTTAGTTTTTATTTGAGTGATTTTTTTCTCTGCCTGCATGGCTTCTGTGCAATTGCGCAATAAACCGCAGCAAATCTGGTTGTTTTGTTTTTCCATGACTCCTGTTTTTAAGGTTAGTTTTCAAACATCGATATATCTATATTTATCGATATTTAATTCAAAGGAAGGTAATTTATCGATACATTCAAAAACATCGATGTATTATTGGCAAATTTTAACTTTCGTATTGATTCAAGAATTTAACATACGCCGCAAGAACATCCTTATTTATTTTGTAATTAAAATTACGGCCATCCTTCTCGGCAATAATAAGGTCGGCATCTACCAGCTGTTTTATGTGATGAGAGATAGTGGATTGAGCAAGGTCAAGATTATCCACAATAGACGTACACTGGCATGCACTCTTTTGTTTTTTGATCATTTCCATCATTTTTAGGCGACAAGGGTCACCTAAAGCTTTTGAGATCTTTTCAACCTTTTTAAGGTCAAGCTTTATATTCATAAATGCAAATTTATCGATTTATTGGCATTTACTAAAGTTATTAAATCTAAATTTTAGTTTCGTTTAATGCCGGTTTCGTCCCATTTTTTTGACCTGCTAACTTATTAAAACTATATTTACCGCATTCCGTCCCAGTTTTACTAAAACAATTAAATAATGAATATTAAACTATTCTTACTTCCTGCGTTTTGTTTATTGCATTTTTTTGGAATAAGCCAAAATATTGACTCTTTGAAAAACGCTTTAAAAAATGCCAAAGCTGATACCTTAAAATGCAGAACTTTATTTTACCTGGTAGAGGGTAGCAGTGATGAAGAATGGCCAAAATATAACGATGAGCTGATTGATTTTTGCGAAAAACAATTACAAAGCAACCAGGGAGGGTCAAGGCGCGCCTATTTAAAATTTTTGGGCGACGCTTATGTGAACAAAGGATATTTAAACCGCCTAAAAGGACATTATGAAGAAGCGGTGGCCTGGTACAAAAAAAGCCAGAAGATACAGGAAGAAATAGGTGATAAAAAAGGGCTGGCAACCTCTCTTTTTAATACAGGGGTTGTATACCAGGGCCAAAGTGATAATATAACCGCTCTTGGCTATTTTGTTAAATGCGAAAAGATACAGGCCGGTGGTAACGATAAAAAAAGCCTTGCCGAAACGTATTTTAGCATAGGATCAGTTCATGATTTTTTAGGTGACATTTCAAAGGCGCTTGATTATTACAACAAAAGTCTTAAGATGGGAGAGGAAAGCGGTAATCAAAAAGTGGTTGCATACTGCCTTAATAATATAGGCGCGGTTTATGCTAACCTCGATGATATTCAACATGCGCTGGAGTATTATCAAAAGAGCTATAAGTTGTACGAAGCCAATAAGGATAAAAATGGTATGGCAATTTCCTTAGGTAATATAGGAGGCATGTTTAAGCGCCAGCATAATACCGTTAAAGCACTCGAATACTATGATAACGGGTTAAAGGTTGCCGAAGAAATTGGAAATAAAAGAGAAATAGCCAATTCGCTGTTAAACATTGGCATTATTTATCTTGAAGAAAAAAAGGAGCCCGCTAAAGCGTTGGATTATTTTAACCGAAGCTTAAAACTGCAGGAAGAGACGGGCTACAAACGAGGTATTGCCAATGGGCTTTGCAGTATTGGTAAGGCGTATGCCCGCCAGCAAAATTATATTAAGGCAGAAGAATATGCCGTAAAGTCCCTAACCGTTAGTAAGGGGATCGGATTTCCTCAAACCATTTACAACGCTGCTATGCTTTTGAATGAAGTGTATGAAAAGCAAAATAAAGCTGTAGAGGCATTAAAAATGTATAAACTGGCCATTGCTATGCGCGATAGTGTTAATAATAAGCAAACGCAAAAAGCAAGCATTAAACGCGAGTTTCAATATAGTTACGAAAAAAAGGCAGCAGCGGATAGCGTGGCCAATGCAAAAGAAAAAGAAATAAAACAGGCGCAGATCAACCAGCAGCAGGCAGAGATCAAAGCAAAAAGAAACCAGCAATATGCTTTATATGGTGGTTTAGCATTAGTGTTGGTATTTGCAGGTGTAATGTATAATCGTTTTAAGATCACGCAAAAACAAAAAGTTATTATTGAACAAAAGGAAGAGGAAACACGTCATCAAAAAGACCTTATTGAAGAAAAACACAAAGAGATCACCGATAGCATTAATTATGCAGAGCGGATCCAGCGAAGTTTTTTGGCATCAGAGCAATTGCTGAATGAGAATTTGCCGGAATATTTTGTGTTCTTTCAACCTAAAGATATAGTAAGCGGCGATTTTTACTGGGCCTCAGAATTGCCAAACGGTAATTTTGTTTACGTTACTGCCGATTCAACCGGCCACGGTGTACCCGGTGCTATTATGAGCATTCTTAATATCTCATCTCTCGAAAAAGCTATTGAAAAATACAAGGTTCCATCACAGATATTGAACGAAACCCGAAAAACCATTATAGAAAGATTAAAAAAAGACGGAAGCGCAGAAGGTGGTAAAGATGGAATGGATTGCAGCCTTGTAATATTGGATAAAGAAAAAAAGCAATTACACTATGCCTCTGCCAATAACCCGGTTTGGATAATCAGGGAAAAAGAACTGCTGGAATTTAAACCTGATAAAATGCCGGTTGGCAAACACGATAAAGATCAGGTACCATTTTCGCAACATTTAATTAATATACAGGCAAACGATGTTATATATACATTTACCGACGGGTTACCCGATCAGTTTGGTGGCCCAAAGGGCAAAAAATTCATGTATAAACAATTAAAAGAACTCATGATTTCTATTTCACACTTGCCAATGCTTCAGCAAAAAGAAAAACTGGCAGAGATCTTAGCCGAATGGAAAGGACGTTTAGAACAAACCGATGATATTACCATTATTGGAGTTCGGGTTTAACTTTTTAACGAAATAAAATAAATGTTACATTAGTATTAAAATTAAAACGCAATATCATGGCTAAGAAAAAAATAAAAAAAGCAGCAAAAAAAATTGTAAAAAAAGCTGCCAAGAAAGTAATAAAAAAGGCTTCTAAAAAATCAGCACCAAAAAAAGCCGCTAAAAAGAAGCCGGTTAAAAAAGCCGCCGCAAAAAATGCAACGGCACCAGCGGCGCCAAAAGTTAACCAGATCAATCCGTATTTGAATTTTCCGGGTACCTGCGAAGAAGCCTTTAATTTTTACCGTTCAGTGTTTGGTGGTAAATTTTCATTTCTGGGCAGATTTAAAGAAATGCCACCACAGGATGGGAAAACCATGTCGCCCGAATTAGGTGAAAAGATCATGCATGTATCGTTACCAATAAGCAAAGAAACTGTTTTAATGGGTAGCGATAGTTCGGAAGAATTCGGACAGGTAACCACTATGGGAAATAATTTCTCTATTTCTATCAATGCCATAAGTCCTAACGAGGCAGATAGGTTATATAACGGGCTTGCTGCCGGTGGTATGGCTTTTATGCCAATGAGCAAAACTTTCTGGGGCTCTTATTTTGGCATGCTTACTGATAAATTTGGTATTATTTGGATGGTAAGCTACGGGCAATAATTTAATTTTAATGAAAGAGAGATCAATCAGCAATTTCTTTGCGGATTGGTTTCTCTTTTTTCTTGGGTTTTACTTCTTCCAGTTTCCCTTCCTGTTCTGACAGTGTACGTCCCCACCTGGCAATAGATTCAACAACTGGTACCAGCGTTCTTCCAAATTCAGTTAAAGAGTATTCCACGCGTAAAGGCACTTCCGCAAAAGCTTCCCGTTTAATTAAACCGTCATCTTCTAAACTTTTTAATTGCAGGCTCAACATTTTTTCAGTGATATCAGGAATTCTTTTTCGTATCTCGCCAAAGCGCATGGTTTTATTGCGCAGATACCAAAGCACAACTGTTTTCCATTTACCGCCAATAAAATTCATGGTAACATCTAAAGCGCAATGGTAGGTATTGCCATGCATTTTAATAATATATTCTTTGTCTTTTATGATCATAGATCAATTTTTTAATACTGTCATGTTTGACAGCCACTGCAAAGGTATAAAACTATACTTAATTTTGTTACTATAGTTTATATGGTATTTCGTGCCGCGTGGAATAACAGACATAAACAGCAGGGCCGTAACATCCGGTTATTTAATTAAATTTAGCCTGGAAGAAACCAAACAGGGATTTTTTAATTTAATGCAAAAGCCGGATTATAAAAATCTTACCAAAGCCTAGTTAAGATCCTCCCGCCGCAAAGCAGGTAAATTATAAAAGCCAGTAAAGGCAAAACTACTGGTAAAAGTACCAATACCAGCATTTTTAAAAAATCTCGCCGGTGTATCGCATCTGCCGTAAAGATCTTAACTACCAATACCGCAAAATAAACAAAGGTTATTAACCCGGTAGCCTCTGTAAATCCCATCCTGTCTATAGAATCAGAACTGCTGCATAGCGCGGTAAAAAAAAGCAGCCACCAACCGGCATAAGCCAGCATTGCATATTTAGAGATACGGTGACGTTTAAACATATAAGTAAATATAACAGATTCTGTTTAAAAATTTATACCTGCCAATATTTTTTAATTAAAACGAGGGTAAAGTGAAATCATAGTTAAAAAAAGAGAAGAGGGCATTTAATTACCTTTTATCACTACCTTTATATAGATGCGTAATTTTAATCCTATAACCTGGTTTGATAAAAATACAATAACGCATTTACGCTTACCCTTCTCTTATCATTTAATGCCCGTGTTTTTATTTGCGTTGAGCCAGGCAATAGATATAAACTGGCTGCATGCCGTTATCGCTTTTTTAATTTTGCATTTGCTCATCTATCCTTCAAGTAACGGATACAATAGCTACCAGGATAAAGACGAAACAAGTATCGGCGGGATAAAACACCCGCCCAAAGTGACAGAAAATTTGTTTTATGCCACATTACTTTTAGATAGTATTGGTGTTTTATTGGCTTTACTGATATCTTTAAAATTTTCAGTTTTGGTTTTGTTATATGTGTTAATTTCACGTGCTTATAGTTATCGTAGGTTAAGATTGAAAAAATATGCCATTATAGGTTTTTTAACTGTTTTTTTATTCCAGGGTGCGTTTACATATTTAATGGTAGCGTCGGCTCTCACAACTATTTCTTTTTCAAACTTTTTTGGCCTTCAAAATATTATTTGCGTGTTAATAGCGAGTCTTTTTATTGGAAGTGTTTATCCTCTAACACAGATATACCAGCACAAGGCCGATAAAAAAGACGGTGTAACAACTATCAGTTACCAATTAGGGTATACGGGTACATTTATTTTTTCGGCAATTATGTTTTCAATAGCCTGTGCGTTATTATTTTATTATTTCAAATTGAAAGATCAGTTATACGCTTTTGTTTTCTTTTTTGTGATAACCCTGCCTGTAGTATTACGCCTGGTGTATTGGTTCATTAAAGTATATAAAGATAAGCGCCAGGCTAATTTCGAAAATACCATGACAATGAACTTACTGGCATCTACCTGTATGAATATATATTTTATGGCACTGATTTTGAATGAACAGTATAATTGGCTAAGTTAAAAATGAGTAAATTAATTTCTATAGGAACAGCTACACCCGCATATAAAACCTCCCAGCCAGCAATACTTGAGTTTATGCATACTGCTTATAATAACGAAACTACTTCGCGCAAACTAAATTTATTATTTCACAACAGCGGTATCGAGTCGCGTTATTCTGTTCTTCCTGATTTTGATAAAAGCAAACAGCAGCACGTATTTTTTAATGGCACTCCCAGTAAAGCAAATGTAGAGAACCGTCTTACCGCATTTAAGGAGCGCGCCATTCCGCTGGCCACAAATGCAATAGATGATGCCTTTAAAAAAATAAACACCACCCTTCACGAGTTTGGTATCACCCATCTGGTAACAGTTACCTGTACTGGTTTATCTGCGCCCGGTTTAGATGCAGAACTAATAGAGCACTTAAATTTACCCAAAGATATTTTTCATACTTCAGTTAATTTCTTAGGCTGCAATGCTGCTTTTCACGCGCTAAAGATCGGCGACCTTATTATAAAGGCTGATGAGCGCGCAAGAGTATTAATAGTATGTGTTGAACTTTGTACCTTGCATTTTCAGCCAAAAGATAATAACGATAATTTATTATCCAATACTATTTTTGGAGATGGCGCTGCTGCCGTTATTATTACTTCCGATCATCATCAGCAAAAAGGCCTTGTTACAAAAGGGTTTTATTCTCTGCTTTTAAGCAAAGGAAAAGATCTTATGGGCTGGAATGTAACGGCTGTAAATTTTGAAATGATACTTGATTCAAAAGTGCCCGAACTAATAGGTGAAGAAATAGACGGCCTGGTAAATAGCGCAACTAAAAAATTTGATCTCCCACGCAAAAGTATTTCCAATTGGGCAATACACCCCGGAGGCAAAAAGATACTGGATGTGATAAAAAACAAATTGCAGCTCAGCAACGAAGAAATGAGCGCTTCTTATAAAATATTAAACCAATTCGGGAATATGTCGTCATCAACCATTTTATTTGTTTTAAATGAATTGATGAATGAAAAACAAAAACAAAATGAAACTATTTTTTCTATTGGATTTGGACCGGGGCTGAGTATTGAAACAGCATTATTTACCTATGAGTAAATTTTTAAAACGTTCTTATGAAACAGAATTACTGGATGAGCTAAACATTCCAAAGGAGTTGCTTTTTCAGAATCTGCGCGAGCTTGATGTGGTGAACCGTTTATTGGGTGGTCACGCTATAACTCTTGCAGGTATAAAAGAACTTGTAAAAGATAAAAATAAAACATACACAATTGTAGATATTGGCTGCGGTGGGGGAGACGCCATGAAAAAAATCTCAGATTGGGCTAAGGCTAATCAGTTTAAAATAGAATTAACCGGTGTGGATATGAATGCCGAAGCGATCGAATACATGAGAGCATTTTGCAAAGATTACCCGGAAATAAATGGTGTTGTTAAGGATTACCGCGATTTTTTAAACGCCGATAGATCTGTTGATATTATTCATTGTTCATTGTTTTGCCACCATTTAAAAGATGATGAACTACTTGAGCTGTTTTCTTATATGAATAAATATGCACGGGTAGGTTTTGTAATAAACGATCTGCACCGGCATTGGTTTGCATACTACAGTATAAAATTTTTAACACGTATCTTAAATGGTTCTTCACTGGTAAAGAACGATGCGCCACTTTCAGTTTTAAGAAGTTTTCGTAAAACAGAGTTAAAGGACTTACTAAACAAAGCAAGGGTAAATAACGTATATATAAAATGGAAATGGGCCTTTAGGTATTTGGTAATTGGAACTACCGGTAAACAATAAATGCAGAAAAAAAGTAAATACCAGGTGGCAATTATTGGCGGAGGCCTGGCCGGTTTAACGTTGGCCATTCAAATGGCCGATGCTGGTCTTTCTTGCATCTTATTCGAAAAAAAGAAGTACCCTTTTCATAAAGTGTGCGGCGAGTATGTGTCAATGGAATCATGGAGTTTTTTAGAGCGCTGCGGACTTAATTTATCGGCACTTAATTTACCGGTGATCAACAGGCTGGCCGTTTCATCGCCTTCGGGTAAATTTCTGGAGCATAAGTTAGACCTTGGAGGTTTTGGTATCAGTCGCTTCCAACTCGATTCAAAATTAGCAGCAATAGCAAAAGAGAAGGGGGTTGTATTGTTGGAGGAATGCAAGGTGAATGATGTAAAGTTTTCTGAAGGGCAGTTTAAAATTGATTCTGCAGAAGGCATTTTTTACTCCGAAATTTGCGCGGGGGCCTGGGGCAAGAAAAGTAACCTGGACGCAAAACTTTCGGGTACAGTTACCGAAGAAAATGATTCAACAAAAAATTATGTTGGTATAAAATATCATGTCCGCCTTAATTTTCCTGCAGATCGTATTGAGCTACATAATTTTGAGGATGGATACTGCGGGATATCGAAAATAGAGGATCAAAAATATTGCCTGTGTTATTTAACCAATGCGGGCAATCTAAAAAAATCTGGCGCAGATATTAAAAGAATGGAAGAACAAATAGTAATGAAAAACCCATTCTTAAAAAAATATTTCAGCGAGGCTGAGTTTTTGTTTGCCGAGCCTTTGGCTATTTCACAAATTAAGATCGGATATAAAGGCGCAGTAAAAAATAACATTCTGATGCTTGGCGATACGGCAGGAAATATTGCGCCATTAAGCGGTAACGGTATGAGTATGGCCATGCGAAGTTCATTTGCCCTGGCTCAATTGATTGCCCGGTATTTTGAAGGGAAAATGAACCGGCAACAAATAGAAAATTCTTATGCCAAATTCTGGAGGCAACAGTTTAAAAAGAGAATAAAACTTTCAAGTTTTTTACAGAGCCTTTTAAAGAATACCTCGCTTACAAATTTTACAATTTCACTTTTAAGAGTTTTTCCTCCATTAAAAAAAGCGGTGATCAGGTCTACGCATGGTGAACCTTTTTAAAATGGCTCCAGGTAAAAATTAATGGAAGCGCTTTCTGCAAAAAAGAAATTATATTGATAATATAGAACTGAAAATAAACGCCGGCATGCAGGCAGATGAATGAATCAAAAATAAACCAGATACTAAAAGCTAATACAATTGTATTACGACTCCATCTTTCTTTTCGTTTAAACGGGTAGTAAGCCAGTGCTGCAAGTAAAATATAAGCGCACGAAATGGTTGCGCCAACAGGGCCACAAATAAAAGTATAGAATGATTCCACCTGTATGGGCATTTTGTTTGTATTCCAAAAAACAGATGCTAAGGCATGGGTATATGGTAAAAAAAGGAAAGTATTTCCGAAAAAAGCAAATACAGCAGCACAAGCGGCTAATAATGCGCTGCTATAAAAAAGCCATTTTTGCCAGAAAATAAAAGCAGTCATTACTTGGATACCGACGCGGGTATATTTAACTTTTTAAAATGAACCGTTAGTTTTTGATCTTTATAATAATCCATTTTGTTTAACTCTGAAGTAATTTTTTTATTCCATTTTCTTTGTTTCGGCCCGTTCATAGAATGATCTGTTTTAGTATCATATTTATCCTGGTAATGGTCAAGCTCCTCCATTATTTTTTTATGGTAATGATTGAGTTCGAGAGTTAATTCATCTATATCGTTAAATTCTTCTTCTTTAATATACTTCCTTAATTTTCTCGCATACAATTCTGCTATGTCAAAATGTTTTTGTTCATGCATTAACAGATCTGCTTCGCTTCCGCCTTTCCTTCGCCAGGATCTTAAGGGTAAAAAAACAGCTTCAATGATAACGCTCGCCGAATCGTTGTGATCCGTAATGTTTTTGTCAATATCGCAGGTTGTGGATATTACGCCGCCATCATTTGGATTGGTTCCTTTAAAATCTTTTGGTTGTAAAAGTACACCTTCTTTCCATACTATAACTTCTTCTTTGTAAGGAGAAAAAGCGAAGGCAGACAATAGAACTATTGTAAAAAGTAATTTTGCTTTCATTGTTTTTTAGCCTGCAAAAAAGTTGCCTGAGCATATTTATCCTTCAAAGCATTGTTGTGGAAGTTATTACCCTGATTGAGCAATATTTAATTATTGTAAAAAGCTTAAATGCCCCAAAAATAAAAAAAGAGCTACCGGATCTTGCAGGCGTATAATTTGAGGGTATTTATCTACAAACTAAAACAAAATATTATGAATACCAACCGACTTTCAAAAACAATAGAAGCCGCCTTAAACGAACAGATGACAAAAGAAGCGCACGCTTCACAAATTTATCTGTCATATGCTTCATGGGCAGCCGAACAGGGTTGTGGTGGAATTGCCAATTTTTTATTCAGGCATTCTAACGAAGAACGAAACCACATGATGAAAATTTTGGAATATATTTTAAAAAGAGGAGGAAAAGTTAAGGTTACTGAAATCCCTGCGCCACCCGCTGATCCAAAAAGTATAAACCATTGCTTTGAAAAGATATTTGAGCACGAGGTAGATAATACAAGGGCTGTATATAAAGTTGCAAAAATGGCACACTCTGAAGAAGACTGGGCTACATGGAATTTTATGCAGTGGTTTGTAAAAGAACAAACAGAAGAAGAAACACTGGCAATGGAATTGTTGGATAAAATTAAAATTGCCGGCGGTGAAAAAGCAGATGCAGCTTCATTGTATTCACTTGATCGTGATCTCGAAAAGGCGCCAGATGATGTAGAACCAGCTGAGAATGCAACGGTTGACAATCCTTAATGGTTAATTATTTTTTAAAAAAGAGCCACAACAATTTGTTGTGGTTTTTTTATTTATGACCTTTAATAACTAAAACCTTTTATTATTAAGCACAAATTAAGTTTTTAGTCGCAAAAAATAAATTGCCGGTACATAAATTGTAAGGATTATCTCTATAAACATACCGAAGCTTTATTGGATTATATCGACGAAGGCCATCTTTTTTTAAACAATTGAATACAGTTGTTGTTGTTTTAAAAAAAAAGTATTTTAAGCGAGGTTTATCGATAAAATATTCTGCGTTTAATTTTGTATTCAATACAATTATGTAAATAAAAAAACCGATTTACGAATTATATTTCGCAGATTATTTACAAGTTATTTAAGATTTTGCATCGAAATATGAAAAAAGATCCTGATAGTAGGCTTTTAAAATTCGGACAGGCCGTACGACAGCAAAGATTAAAAGCAGGCCTTACACAAGAGCAACTCGCAGATAGGGTAAATTGTGATGTTCGAACCATTCAAAACATAGAAGCTGGTAATGCAAATCTTACGCTAAAAAAGATCTATGCTCTTACCGAATCATTAAACATTTTGCCCGGAGAACTTCTTTAGTTTTAATTTAAATTTTCAGGCATCTATTTTGTGGCAGCAAAGTATGGTCTTTAAAAATTTAAATATGAAAAAACTTACCTTACCGGGAATGGCCCTTTTGTTTATTATTTTAATTGGTTGCCAATCGAATGCAGATAAAGAACCTTCTGTTGAACCTTATCCAACCTACGATACGAATAAAACAAAAGGAGCAGAAAATCGCCCAAACCCTGATTCGATCAAAAGCATCGGGTCACCTGAAGATGATCAGCACCATTAAAGATTTGAAATAAAATGGATATTCTGGAGCAGGTCATACAACTTCTTATCTTTGCTTTACCGGTTGCCTGTGTTGCGTGGACCGTAACACACGAAGAGATCTTTCGCGAACCAAGAGAATATTGCGTCAGATACAGTAAAGAAAAAAAATCAATTCTTGCCAGAAAGTTCTTTTACGTATTTACCTGCGAGTATTGTTTTAGTTTTTATGTGACTGCTTTATTTTTAATTATTACAAAGTATAAATTAATTTTTAATGATTGGCGCGGTTATCTTATTGCCGGTTTTGCCATTATCTGGATAGCCAATATATACATGAGCCTTTTTTTTAGAATAAGGATCGATATTAAAAAAGAAGGCGTAGAGATCAAAAAAGAAGAGCAGGAACTGAATAAAAAATGATTCATTCCTGCTCTTGTGCAGATTTAAAATAAGGGAGATGCCGAACCCACAAGCGTTAATATCTCTTGTTTTGGAGGCACTTCCGGCCCGCTTGCTTTAAGTTCTTCCTGGAAATTTTTAAACGCATTTAAATTAAGCAACACCTGGTTGGCCTCATCTGAT
Source organism: Bacteroidia bacterium (assembly GCA_044226875.1). Taxonomy (GTDB): domain Bacteria; phylum Bacteroidota; class Bacteroidia; order B-17B0; family Aurantibacillaceae; genus Aurantibacillus. The sequence goes on along the minus strand of JBGAGD010000001.1, from coordinate 163,315 downwards.
TGCATAAATGCAAAATGAGTAAACGTTTTATTATCCGGCCCGATCAAAGCTTCATAGCGTATACCGGGATGTTTTAATTTTTGCAGTTCATTCATTACTTTGGTAATGTTGATTTTATTTTGCGCTGCATATTCAGATTTGGTAGTATAAGTTACTTTTACAATTTTCATGAGTAATTTTTTTGAATAAATTATTTTGAAAACATAATAATTTCAGCTTCTTTTTTAAGATCTGCTGCAAATTTTTCAAATGATTCGTCAAAAGAAGGGATCATTTTTGCGTACATCGGAAACATAAGGCCACCGATCTTTTCTGTCATAAAAAAAGTAACAGTTCCGTCGGCGTTTTTTGTAAGTGTAAAAACACGGCTTCCTTGTCCGTCGCCCCAAACCAGCCTTTTATCTGCATCAATTTCTTTTATCTAGCAAAGTAATGGCAATAGCTACAACGGCATCGCTAAAAAATACAAGGCGTTCAAGCTCCAGGTTTTTTTCTTTATGTATATCGTTCATTTAACAAGCTGCTAAAATAAAGATATAAAGGCTTTGCGATCTTTGCAAAAAAAATAAGTAAAGAAAAATATAACCCAGCACCGGGTAGTTGATAAAGAAAATTCTGCCGATAATTATTTTGGATGAGCCAGCGAATCGTATTGCCCAATGGTTAAAGAATCACCTTTTTCATAGTTCTCGTTTTTACCGGTTGGAAGGATCTCTTGTTTTTTATTCGGATTTTCTGGTTCAGTCGGTGCTTTATCCTCACAAAAAGACAAAGAGGTGATTATCAGCAAAAATATGCCCGACAGGATAAAAGGTTTAATTGTTTTCATAGTTAATTTTTTAGTTTGGATTTACAATTTTTTGCCTGCCCTTAATTTTAGGGGAAACAGTTTCTTTTAAACCGTTCCCCATAAAATTATTTGTAGAAACATTTCCCGTTTTTGAGAAATACTAAAGCCGGGATCAATCAAATGCAAAGGAAGTTTTGCCGTTACCATGCAAGAAGTTTTTTACTGCTTCTGCCGAATGACCAACACGTTTAACTGCTTCGGTTAGCTCCATTACGCTACAAGCTAAAGCTTTAGCCCAATATTTTACTTCCCAGTCCTGCGTCAGGCTGATCAATTTGCCATCTCTCGAGCCTCTTTTGTTTTTTTCGTTTGACATGATTACCAGTTTTAATTGTTTTGATTAATAATTCAATTTCAATGCCAGCAGTAATTAAAAAAGTTTAACAATTTTATAGAATTGTTGTAAATTAACTGGTATAATATTGTCATTAACAAACAAAAACATATGCTATGGAAAATAACAAATCAGGTAGAGTAGAGCATGATTTTATTGGCGAACGCGAAATTCCAAATACGGCTTATTACGGTGTACAAACTTTACGCGCGCTTGAAAATTTTAACATCACGGGCATAACGGTTTCTGGCGAACCGCTTTTTATTAAAGCATTCGGTTATGTAAAAAAAGCCGCTGCCATGGCTAACCGCGATTGTGGAGCACTTGATGCAAAACGTGCGGAGGCTATTATTTTTGGCGCCGATAAATTAATTGCCGGCGAATACAAAGATCAGTTCATAACCGATATGATACAAGGCGGGGCAGGCACATCTGTAAATATGAACGCCAATGAAGTGATTGCAAATATTGGTCTTGAATACCTCGGGCACAAAAAAGGCGAATACCAATATCTTCATCCCAACAATCATGTTAACTGCTCTCAATCTACCAACGACACATATCCTACAGCATTAAGGCTTGCGCTTTATAAAAAAATAGAAGTGTACATGGAGGCGATCGATCTGCTTGAAAAATCGTTCACCAAAAAAGGAAACGAGTTTAAAAACGTTTTAAAAATGGGCCGTACGCAATTGCAGGATGCCGTGCCTATGGTTTTGGGACAAGAGTTTCACGGTTTTTCAAGTACCTTAGAGCAGGATATAAAACGCTTAAAGGAAGCACAGATCTTATTAGCTACCTGTAATATGGGCGGTACCGCTATTGGCACAATGATAAATACACCAAAAGATTACCCGCCACTGGTAACAAAATATTTAGCCGAACTCACCGGAATTCCGGTTTCGTTATCAGACGATCTTATTGATGCAAGCTCTGATACCGGCGATTACGTTCAGATCTCCGGCACTTTAAAAAGGTCTGTGCTAAAGATCTCAAAGATCTGTAACGATCTTCGGTTATTATCTTCGGGGCCGCGCTGCGGATTAAATGAAATTAATTTGCCAAAGATGCAGCCGGGCTCTTCTATCATGCCCGGTAAAGTTAATCCTGTAATTCCGGAGGTAGTTAACCAAACCGCATTTTACGTAATTGGCGCAGATGTAACAATTACAATGGCCGCCGAGGCAGGCCAGTTACAATTAAATGTAATGGAACCTGTAATTGGATTTAGTTTATTTACATCTATTGGATACATGACCAACGCTGTAAATACCTTGCGAACAAAATGTATTGATGGTATTACAGCCAACGCTGACATTTGCAGGAATTTTGTAATGAACAGCATCGGCATCGTTACTTCTTTAAATCCGATTTTAGGTTACGAAGTTTCCGCGTCTATAGCTAAAGAGGCGGAGCAAAGTGGTAAATCTGTTCATACCATTGTAGTTGACGAACGCAAATTAATTACGCAGGAAAAATGGGATGAGATCTATTCGTTTGAGAATATGGTAAATCCAACACTGATAAAATAGACATGCTTTGTTTCGCACCGGCCTCATATAATTTTTCTTTAAAATCTTTTGCTTTTAAAAGGGAGGCTTGTGCGAAAGCTGATTTTTGTCTCTCGCGAAGCGCTTAAATCAGCTGGCTTAAAAGTAAATTAGATTTTAGAAAAATTATATGTAGCCTTGATTTTTGCTCCACTTTTTATCAAGAAAAAGTGGAAAGATAATTTATTCTTCATCTGTAGTTTACTTATCGATTGAACGAAATGAAAGAAAATTTACTTCACCACTTCAGATTGCTCAAAAAATTTCAGCTTTAATTGTGTTGCAGATCTTTTTCTCGTTTCGTAACACAAAGCGGTGTCTTTTGATAACGATTGCCCGTAAGATGGGATGAGCTCTTTTAATTTTGCCTGCCATGCCGGCGAATCTATTTTTGATTTAAAGCAGCGTTTTATCACATCTATCATAATAGCTACCGATGTTGAAGCTCCCGGAGAGGCTCCCAGTAAGGCAGCCAACGATCCGTCGCCGGCATTAACGATCTCTGTTCCAAATTCAAGCACACCGCCTTCTTCTTCGTCTTTTTTAATTACCTGCACACGTTGCCCGGCAATTTCCAGTTCCCAGTCTTCCATGCGTGCATAAGGTAAATATTCTTTCAATGCTTCAATTCTGTCTTCAGGAGATTGACGCGCCTGGTGAATTAGATATTTTGTGAGCGGAATATTATGAATACCTGCCGATAACATCGGGAAAATATTATCCAGCTCAAGCGAAGAAGTAAGATCCCAATAGGAACCGTGTTTTAAGAATTTGGTTGAGAAACCTGCATAGGGCCCGAACAATAAATTTCTTTTTCCATCTATCATACGGGTATCCAGGTGTGGTACCGACATTGGCGGCGAACCTACCGATGCTTTGCCATAAACTTTTGCGTGATGCTGGTCTATCACTTTTTGATTGGTACATCTTAACCACTGCCCGCTTACCGGGAAACCGCCAAAACCTTCGGCTTCTTCAATATTAGATTTTTCTAAAAGCGGTAACGAACCGCCACCGGCACCAATAAAAACAAAACCGGCAAGCATATGTGTTTTCTCGTCTGTTTTAAGATCTTTTAGTGTTATGTTCCATTTACCGTCATCTTCTTTATCCAGGTCGCGTACCTCGGTGCTTAAATGAATGGTTACACCTGGTAACGTTTTTAAATGAGCAAACAGGGCCCGTGTTAATGCGCCAAAATTAAGATCGGTGCCAATTTCCATATATGTGGCTGCAACCTCAATTCCAGGGTCGCGGCCATCCATGATCAATGGCATCCATTTTTCTAGCTGCGGCCATTTTTCAGAATACAGCATGCCTTTAAATAAAGGGTTGGTAGTTAAGGCAGCATGTCGTTTTTTTAAATAGAAAACATTTTCGGCCCCCCATACAAAACTCATATGAGGAATATTTGTAATAAATGTTTCGGGCGATTTTATAAAACCTTTTTGCACCAGGTAACCCCAAAATTCGCGTGAGAGCTCAAACGATTCTGCAATTTTAACGGCTTTTGAGATATCGATGCTGCCGTCTTTTTTTTCGGGCGTATAATTTAATTCACAAAATGCAGAATGCCCGGTGCCGGCATTATTCCATGCATCAGAACTTTCGCCCGCAATTACATCCAGGCGCTCTATCACTTCAATGGTTAACGAAGGTTCTAATTCTTTTAAAAGGATACCGAGTGTGGCACTCATGATGCCGGCACCTATAAGAACAACGTCTGGTTTTTTGGATATAGAATTCATAAGTCTAATATCGCAATTTATATACCAAACAAAAACTAAAAAGTACCAAAAATAAAAAAGGAAACTATTTTTTAACGCTGAATGTTCTTAGCCATTTTTTGGCTTCTTCTTCCTCTTTAAACATTTTAAATGGAACGGGGTGTTTATAAAAAGCATTAAAGAAATTAACGATCATACGCACCGCCAGTGAACTGCTTATAACTGCCGAGGCAATAAAAAAATCTTTGCCATGCTCAGCCGCGTAGTTTCTTGCTTCATGGGTAATTGATCCGTCCAGCCGTATATCAATTAATTGCAGTACTTTATTTTCAGGCCCAAAGCCAAGTTGTTTATATGCATTAAAGCAAGCTGTTACTTCGGCCAGGTCAAGCTCTCCACACTCGGCCAGCTTAAGTACAAGAAGGCCTTCATCATCTACCCATATTTCGTTAGCAGCTGTTTTTATTTTATGCGCGGCCCTCAATGTTATTATAATTTAATTCAAGATAAGTAAATTTTTCGGATCACCAATAGCGCTGAAAAAATGTTTTGGTGCAGGGTATAAAATAAAAAACCCCGAAACTGGTTCCGGGGCTCTTTAATATTTAAAGTAAAACTTAGCTTAAGTGTTTAGATAAGTGTTTACCCATTTCAAACATAGATACTTGTCCTTTACCACTAAAAATTGGTTTTAGTTTAGCATCAGCATTGATCATACGTTTGTTTTTTGAATCTTGTAATTTATGAGATTTAATGTAAGCCCATAATTTCTTTACAACCTCAGTACGTGGCATCGCTTTGTTACCAACGATCTCGCCTAATGCTGCACTAACATTATATGGTTTATTTAAACCTACTCCAGGAGTACTTTTTCTTTTTGCTTTTACTTTTTTAGCTGCTTTTTTTGGAGCTTTTTTTGCTGCTTTCTTAGCGGCTTTTTTTGGTGCTGCTTTTTTAGCTGCCTTTTTCGGCGCTTTTTTAGCTGCTTTTTTTGCTGGTTTTTTTGCCATTGTTTAAGTTTTTTAAGATTATAATAACAAATCTATATTATTTTCTCATTCAAAACAAATACATTGTAAAAAGCAATAGTATTTTTATGAACAGGCAAAGGTGTATTTGCTCTTATTTGCCACCGGTTTACATAAGGGAAAAACCTGTTTTATTCATATTTTAAGGCACTTACAGGGTTGTTGTATGCAGACTTTAAAGCGTGAAACAACACTGTTAATAAAGCAATAAATAAACCCGTTACAGCAGAGAGCAAAAATACGCCAAAACCAATATTTACTCTGTAAGCGAAATTGTTTAACCAGCTTGTCATCATAAAATATGTAACCGGCCAGGCAATGATAGCAGAGATAAAAACCAGCCTTAAAAATTCTTTCGACATCAGGCCTACTATTGTAGAAACAGGAGCACCCAGTGTTTTACGGATGCCAATCTCTTTTGTGCGCTGCTCGGCAGTGAACGATGCAAGCGCAAACAAACCCAGGCAGGCAATAAAAATTGCCAGCGCAGAAAAGTAACCCACCAGCTTGCCTAAATTATCCTGCGACCTGTAAAGAGTATTTAAATTATCGTTCAGAAAAAAATATTCGAACGGATATTCAGTAGAGAACTCCTTCCATTTTTTTTCAATGAATGCAATGGTGTTTTTAACATCAGTAGAAGGGATACGAATGATAATGAACTTGGTCCAGTATAATTTGTTTTTCTTATCTGAAATATCCAAAACAAACGGCCCAACGGTTTCTTTTAAGGAAACAAAATTAAAATCCTTTACTACGCCAACCACGCGCTCTTTACCGGTTGGCGTAAAAAATTGTTTTCCAATAGCATTTTCGGGAGTATCCCAATTTAAATGCTTTACCATAGCTTCATTAATTATTACAGATAAAGAATCTTCAGACTTTATATTTTTATCAAATGGCCTGCCGGCCAGTATTTTCATGCCCATGGTTTGCACAAAGGTTGGACTAACAATTAACGATGGAAAATAGATCCACTGTTTATTCTGCGCCATTCCTTCGTAATTGTATTCGTGCGTATTGTGACTTGCGCCCAGCACATCATTCATCGATGCAATATTGATTATGCGGTTGCTGCTTTTTAATTCTTCAGAAAACGGCAAATACACTTTTGCCATGGGTGGCCTAACCGGTAAAACCAAAACCGATTCTTTATTAAAACCCAGGTCGGCAGTGCGCAGATAATTTAACTGCTTATAAATAATGGCAGTACTGATTATTAAAGCCAGAGAAATGGCAAATTGTAATACCACCAAACTTTGCCTGAAGACCTTACTTTTTTTGCCAAGATTAAAAGTGCCTTTTAAAACTTTGGTTGGCTGAAACGCCGATAGGAACAAGGCTGGATAAAGCCCCGAAACAATGCCCACAATAGCCGTCATTAAAACCAGTATCAACGATAATTTTATATCCGAAAACAAACCAATGGATAAATGTTTTCCCGAAAAAGAATTAAATAGTGGCAACAATAAAATAACGATGAGTACGGCAAAGATGAGCGCAAGAAAACTTAACAGCATTGATTCTCCCAAAAATTGTTTAATGAGTTGAGAGCGATAAGAGCCCAGTACTTTTCGCATACCTACCTCTTTGGCACGCTTTGCTGAACGCGCGGTAGAAAGGTTCATAAAATTGATGCAGGCTATAATAAGAATGAAGATGCCAATGGCTGCAAAAATATAAATATCGGCTTTGTTATTATTTGGTTCAAGCTCGTAATCCAATTTAGAGGTTAAATGAATATCATCCAGTTTTTGTAAATACAATGTTGCCTGGGGGATAATAAAATCGGGAAAATATTTTTTTATGAAGGCCGGAAATTGTTTTGCCAATTCAGAAGCGCCGGTTTCGTCCTTAAACAAAATATAGGTCCAGCAGGGGTTCCAAACCCAGTTCTTTGAATTTAAACCCGGGCCCATTAATTTTTTTAATGTTATAAACGAAATAAGGCAGTCAAAATGAATGTGTGATTGAGCCGGCAGCTCAGCAAAAACACCTGTAACCATTAAATCTGTTGTGCCATCAAATTTTAAGAATTTACCCATAGGGTCCTCATCGCCAAAATATTTTTTTGCAATTTCTTTAGTAATTACAATAGAATTTATGCCATTCAGGGCTTTAGCGGCATTTCCTTTTTCGAGCGGAAAATCAAACACATCAAATACAGTTGAGTCGGTAAAAAAAGTGCGTCTTTCGTTTATTTTTATTTCTTTATACTGGAGAGTATGGCTGGATTCCTGGAAATTAAAGAACCTAACGGTTTGCTCTATCCATTGAGGATAATCGTTCTTCAAAGATGGGCCTACCGGAAATGGCTGACTGCTCGAATTTTCGCCCTGACCTTCCTCTGCATCGAGTTTTTCGCACAACCTGTATATCCGGTTATGCTTTGTATGAAAGGTGTCATAACTTAACTCATCCCTTATAAATAGCATTACCAATACAAAACAGGCAATGCCAATGGCAAGTCCTAAAATATTTATAATGGAATAAAATTTGTTCCGCAATAAATTGCGGAAAGCGATTTTAAGATAATTTTTAATGAGTTTAGGATCTGCCATAACACAAAATAATTAGTGAGATTCAAGCATTAATTTTTAATCCGTATTGTATCATTTTTATCTAAGATCGGTGATCTTACATCTATGAACGGTAAAATATTAATTAAATTTTTAATGAATGATGTGCTGCAAACATCCTTGCATACAAAACTATTGCATAAAAGGTTGGGTTGTATCACCTTTTTGGGGTGATTTTATTTACTAACTAAAAGTAACAATTCAATCATTAAAATATGCGTTTAACAGATTAAGGCACTGTTTTTGTATAAGTACTTTTACTTATGTAGTTGTAAGGATTAATTTAATTTATGGAAAAAACAGTCGGACTAAGGATCAAAGAACTCAGGGCTCATTACAATATTGGTGTTAAAGAATTTGGAACCAGGTGTGATCTTTCACACGTTGCCGTGTTTCATTTTGAGAATGGAAGAACTACCAGGCCCCATAAATCGTCGTTACAACGAATTGCTAATGCTTACGGCACTACAATGGAATGGCTGGTATACGGAAATGGTGAAATGTTGCCAAACGGAAAAAAGGATCTTTCTGAAGAGGATACGGACTACGATGCTTATTGGAAAGATGAGGCCTATACCGAGCTAAAAAGTAAAAATCTTTTGCTTGAAAAAGAAGTAGATAGGTTATGGCAAATGGTAAGCCATTTTACAAGTGGCGAAAAACCAAATTTTCAAAAGTCATAAAAATTTATTACCTTGTACTAAATCTCTGATAATACATTAATTCGTATATTATCTAAACCGAATTAATGTTACGCGGAATAAGAATAAAAAGTACCAAAGTTTAGCTTTTCCGCGCTTTTTTAAAAATAACGGTATTTTAGCGATTTTAAAGTACCAAAGCTCTGTAAATATTGATATTGTTGGGTAGCAGCACTTTTTTGAACAAAAACTCCAGGTTTTAAGTAGGTATAATTACCTACAAAAAATAGGTAAAATTACCTATATGACGGAAATTTTAAATCGTTTAAATTTAAAACATACAAATAGTATTTTTTCTGTGAATGGAAATTTAAATAATCAGCCAAATAAGTTATACACCGATAATCCGCAAGGGTCCGGTGATCTTAGCTCTATTCACCACGAGGTATTGAGGGACCGTGAGCAGATCGATAAAATGTTTTCTTTTGCCAATGCCCTTTGCGATTTTTTAATGGAAGGCCAAAAACAAGAGATCAACAAATGGGCTAACTCGAGGATCAACGACCATGTGAAAAAAATAAATAGCTCTTTTCTGCTGTAAACACTATCTTTGAAGTGTATGAAAAAAGTACTTTTTGCAGTAGTGGTCACTACCATATTTTTTATTTCAGGTTGCGGCAAAACCGCCCCGCAAAAAGAACAAACAGATAGTGTTTTGGGTGAAGAATCACTTGTTCAGGAAAAAGACTCTCCCTTATTATTTATGGATGTTACTGCTAAGCTGGCACAGGATATTAATGCAGAGGGCAGATCAAAATATTCTATCACGGGCACTATCAACAACACAGCCATGCAAACCAAATTTAAAGATGTTACCCTGTTAATTAAATACTACTCACGTACAAATGATTTTATAGAGGCTAACGAAATTATCGTTTACAAATTTTTTGAGCCTAACACACGCACTAAGTTTGAGCAGCCTATTAACCCACCGGATTCGATGCAAACCATTGAAGTGGAAGTGAAGGACGCAAAGACCGGTGGCCAGGGATCTTAAAGTTTAACGCCTATTACCAACAGGTCGTCCACTTGCTCAAGGCCGGTCATCCAATCATTAATATCTTTACGCAAAAGCATTTCCTGTTCGGGCATTGTTTTATCTGAAATGTCGCTTAAAAAGCCTTTCATTTTTTTACTCATATATTTTTTGCCGCCCGGCCCGCCGAATTGGTCAGGATAACCATCTGTGGAGGCATATAATACATCGTTCTCATTTAACTGCAGGGTATGCAATTCGTAATTAAAATTAAACTCGGTAAAGCTGGCAACACTTGCCTTGGTTGGTTTTACCTCGCTCACTTCTTTAGAAAGGTTGTTTAAGATCCATAACGGCCTGTTGGCGCCCGCATATTTAACTTCGCGCGTTTGCGTATTTATTTTTAATAAACAGATCTCCATGCCATCTTTACTTTTTCCTTCGTTTTGCTGGCGTAAGGTTTCTTTGATGCTGTTGTTAGCTAAAAATAAGATCTTATCCGGTTCGGTTGTTTCCTTTGCCGCATCGTGTAATTTGCCTGAACAGATCATACTCATAAAACCGCCGGGTACGCCATGGCCGGTACAATCGGCGCAGGCAATTAAAAACTCGTGGTTATTTATTTGTTTGAACCAATAAAAATCGCCGCTTACAATATCTTTTGGCTGAAAGAAAATAAAAAGATCTTGCCATGTTTTTTTTACCTCTCCCATGCCCGGTAAAATAGAATCCTGTATGCCTTTGGCATAGTTAATACTATCGGTAATTTCATGGTTCTTATGTTCGATCTCTAATTTTTGTTTATTTATTTCTTTTGTGCGATCGGTAATAATATTTTCAAGCTTTATGTTTTGCTCTATTAAGCGTTTAGAGTTAAGCCTTATTGCCAGGTAAACCACCAATAAAAAGAGCAAGGCATAAATAACATAAGCCCATATAGTACGATACCATGGAGGCAGAACTGTAAATTTTATTTTTATTTCCTGTCCCGGCACACCTAAAATATTTTTTGATTTAACATGAAAAACATAATCACCTTCATATAAATGATCGTATTTTACAAGGTTATTGCTGGTTGGCGCACCAAAGCCCTGGTCGCGTCCTTCAAGATAATACTGAAACTGTAATTCGTTTTTATCCATATAATCAGAGGCGCCGAGAATGATTTTGATGAAATTATTTTTAAAACCCAACACAATATCTTTTAATTCTGTTTTTGGGTTGAGGTTAGAATAAATTAAACTTGTATCGTTGCCAAAAGACATAGAACTGATAATGGTGTTTAAAAAATAAGTAGGTTCTTTTAAAGTGATATCATAACAATATAAACCATTGTTGGTGCCTATATACACAAGAGAATCGTTATAGCAGAAGGATTTTACATTAGATTCTTTTATACGGGAAAGTTGTAACGATTTTTTTTCAAAACCGTTTTTTGTTTTTTCAAGGCATACTATTATCTCTCTTGCTCTTGGATCGTCTTTTTTTGCATAGGTTAACCAGATATCATTTTTAATGGTGGTTGCTTTATTAATGATCACCAGTTTTTTATTTAATGAATCGAAATCGCTGTTCATTGAAACAAAGTAGCTATTGCCTTTTTGATGCAAAGCGTAAACCCCGGTATCTGTAGCAATTAAAACTTTGTTGCCATAATTAAACAGATAAGGTTCTTTTAAATTTGGCAGTCCACCTTCTTTGTTATCTATATGAATAAGTTTTTTACTTTGTTCTTTTTCGATATAAATGCCACTTTCGGTAGTGCTAAAAACAATGGCCTGGTCGTTGTTTAAAGCAATGCTCCTGATATCTTCATTCAGGTCAAAAAATTCGGCCTGCGGTGTGAACGTTATGCCATTTAAAATACCTTTGGCATAACCAGTTTCGGTGCCGATATAGATCAGATCTTTTTTATCAGGATGTACAAAAATAAAATGCAGGTCGTTTGGCGTTTCATAGATCAGTTTAAAATTATCATTATCCAGAACATGCATGCCGTATCTTGATCCAACCACCAGTTTTTCTCCAACCGTTGCAATGCACCACGAGCGTTCGGTGAGATTTGTTTCTTCAAATTTTAATGTAGTAGCGTTGTATTTTAAAACGCCTTTATCAGTGGCCAGGTAAGGCGTTTGTTTATAAAAAATGCAGGCTTCAACGGTACCTATTATGCCGTCTGCTTTTGTGAATTTTGTTACCGGGCTGTTAAACTCTATAAAACTAATGCCTTTAGCAAGTGCCAGCCATATATGACCCTGTACATCGTTATAAATATAATTTACGCCGTCATCCTGCAAATCGTTAGTGCTGTTAATATATTTTACCGGTTTAAAATTTTGGGTGGTGATCAATAACCCGCCGTTAACCGAACCAAATGCCAGATCGCTTTGGCCTATGTTGGCGGCGCAATACACCGTTTTTTCATTCAACCAGTTATCTATAGGCGTTTTAATTGATTTAATAGTAGAAAGCTCTGGCAATGTTTTATCAAAATTGAGTTCGTAAACACCTTTTGGCGTAATAATATATTGTAGTTTTTCTTTACCTTTAATAATAGCCCTTACCGGGTTATCATTATTTGCAAATTGTTCCCCGTCTTTTAAAAAAACCAATTCGTTATTTACCGATAAGATCTTTAAACCTTTTCCTTTTTCTCTTACAATTAAATGATCTTCCACCTTAAAAAAAGTATGAAAACCTTCTTCGCCTGCCGTTATGGTTTTAATACTTTTGTAATCGTAATCCAATATTTTTTCGTTGCTGCAAAAATATACATGCCCCTTAAGCGGGATGATGGTCCAGAAACGCCCAAGCTCTCTTTCTTTTTTTGGTAACAACGTATCGAGCGACTGAAATCCGTAAGCACCTTTTTTGTTTTGTACGATCTTTCCAAAATTACCGTCACCGGCAACAAAGATCTGTTCACTTTCATCTTTAGCAAGCGATAAACATAAAAAAGGGGTGTCAAATCTAACCCAATCAGCACCGTCATTAATCAGAACGCCGTCGTTATTGGCAACAAAGATCCTTCCATAAAGGTCCTGTATTACACAACGGTTTTGATCGGCAGCGTTATACTGCGAGGGCAGGTAGTTATGCATAAAATAATTACCCTTTTGCGCAAAAACAAAACAGCAGTTTATAAATAAATTAAGAAGAAGTATCTTTCTTAAGAATTGCATCAGCACTAAGTTGGGTAAAATTAATAAAACTGCAAAAATTATATGAAAAATGGCTTTTTTGGTTAATAAAATTTGTTATCTTCGATAGCCTTTAAAAAAGGTAAAACTACCTAACATGGTAGTTGAATTTACTGCCAAAAAAAGGCAATTTTGATCTGTAAAATGTACTCCGAAAAAAGAATTTAAAATATATAAAATGAAAAAACATCTATTCATCCTGCTTAGCGTTTTAGTTTCAAATTATTTCTTTGGCCAATCTATACCAAATGGTGGTTTTGAGAGCTGGCAAGTTAACACATACGAAAACCCGCAAAATTACCAGACATCTAACTTTGAAAATAAGAACAGCGGTACTGTTGTTGCACCAAACGCGTTGAAAACTACCGATGCCTATCATGGATCGTTTGCTTTAAAGTTAACCACTACGGCTTCGCCTTCTTCTACGCTGGCAACTTTTGCTTATTTTGCCAACGGTAACCCCGGAGGCAGCAATCCGCAAGGGGGTACACCATATACACAAAAGCCAACAGGTTTAAGGTTTCATTATAAAAGCAATGTAATTGGAACTGATACCATCATTTTTTTATGCATCTTTAAAAAATTAAGCGTAAATATTGCCACTTACTTTTATAAATTTCCTACCACCCATACCAGCTATACCTTATTCAATCCAACATTCAGTCCTGCTTTATCAGCATTTCCCGATTCGGTAATTATTGCCTGCGCTTCAAGTAACGCTTTTTTAAACGGCGGTTACAATGTAGGTAATAGCATGCAAATAGATAGTTTGGCATTTACGGGTGTTAGTTTTCAGCCGGTTAACCTAAATGGTGATTTTGAACAATGGACAACTCTTTCAAACTACAAATTAAATGGCTGGAATGCAGGTAACGCAGTACAAACAAACGATTTTTATACAGGAAGTTATGCGCTTGAATTGCAAACAAACCCACCAAGCTTTGGTAACAGTCAACCACAGGTGGGTATGGCCATAACCGGAACACCTACAATGAGTAATACAATAGGCGGTTATCCTTATTCAGGAACAACAGATACTTTATTTCTTCATTATAAATATTTTCCTGCCGATCCTGCAGACAGTGCCCGTGTTAGCGTGTTGTTTAAAAAGAATTTTGCCCCGCTGCCTGGCATGCAAATATTATTGCCACAGGCGTTTTCATATACTTTGAAAAAAATTCCGATCAACAACGCCGTTGCTCCGGATACCATGATCCTTTTTTTAGAATCATCTAAATGGCCTGTACAAAATTCATACATAGGCGCTGATTTTAAAATTGATAACATGTATTTAAAATCGCAGATGCTGCCGGTTTCTAATTTTACAGCGCCGCTTACAGGTTGTGTTGGCCAGCCGGTACAGTTAACAGACAATTCTTATAATATGGCAAATACCTGGAACTGGATCATGCCGGGTGGATCGCCATCCAGCTCTGTATTTCAGAATCCAACTGTAACTTATGCAACACCAGGTACAAAAACAATTATTATGAACGCCAATAACCAATTTGGCAACGGCGCTATTGTTTCAAAAACTATAACTATTTACTCGTTGCCGTCTGTTGGTGCAACCTCGTCTAACAATTGCGGTGGCGCAGCTGTTACCCTTACCGCAACCGGTGGCAGTACTTATTCATGGAGCAATGCCCAAACAACTCCTACCATCACAGTATCGCCAACCGTAACTACAAATTATACCGTTACAGGTACTTTGAACGGTTGCCAGAGCTCGGCTGTAGCTTCGGTGTATATACCGGTAATACCAACTGCCAGCATCTGTATGGTAACGGTAGATAGCCTTAGCCACTATAACGAAATATACTGGAATAAAAGTTTATACCCGATGATGGATTCTATGATCGTATACAGGCAAACTTCTACCAATGTGTATAAACGCATTGGGGCTGTTTATAAGAATGCCCTTGGAATGCTTGTAGATACTATGCGCAGCATTGGCCCGGCAAACGGCGATCCAAATGTTTCTACTTATCGCTATAAGATACAGGTGCGCGATACCTGTGGGTATTATGGCCCAATGAGTTTATGGCACAATACGGTTTATTTTACAAATAATAACGGCACATTTTTTTGGGTAAACAATTATTCTATCGAAGGTACTCCAATACCAACCAACCCGGTACTTACATATAGCTTATTGGTTTGTATCAATCCAACTATATCAACTGCTTATTTACCAATTGGTACAACAGCCGGTAATCAAAACAGTTTAACCGATTTTAATTATTCTACTTACCAAAATACTGCAGACTGGAGAGTAGAAGGGAACCTTGGTTACGAATGTGATCCGTCATTAAGAACTGCCGGTATCTTATCAAAAGCAACCAAATCCAGAAGTAATATCGGTAATAACCGTATGATCGGAATAAAAGAGAATACTTTATTGAATGCGGTAAAAATTTATCCGAACCCAACTAATTCGGTTATAAACTTTGAAGTAACATCGCAACGTGAAGAGTTAAAGAATCTTGAGTATACCGTAACAAATATTTTAGGATCTGTAGTTTATGCAGGCAAAATGGATGGCAAAAAAGCAACTGTAGATGTAACTACTTTTTCTAAAGGTGTGTATAGTTTAAACATCAACGGCCAATCCGGTAAAGTAGCTTATAAAGTTATAGTGAATTAGATCAGGAAGCTAATAGTGAAAAAGAAAAAGATCATTTTTAATTAAATGATCTTTTTTTGTATGGCCATGGCCACGGCTTCCGTCATAGATTCAACGTGCAATTTTGAATAAATGTTCTTCATGTGAAAGCGAACGGTATCGTAAGTGATACTGCATTTATCGGCGATCATCTTGTAACTTAAACCTTTTACAAGGTACCCGAGAATTTCTTTTTCACGGTCTGATAACTGAACAACGGGTGTTTCGGATGTTCCTTGCACGC
Source organism: Bacteroidia bacterium (assembly GCA_044226875.1). Lineage (GTDB taxonomy): Bacteria > Bacteroidota > Bacteroidia > B-17B0 > Aurantibacillaceae > Aurantibacillus. The sequence continues at coordinate 147,461 of JBGAGD010000001.1, read as the reverse complement.
TTCTGAACATTGTAAGCACTTTTGCGGCAATACTTCCGGTAATTGGGGCTCCGCCTTCGTATGCTTCTTTAATGGCCTGAAGATACTCCTGTGGCGAAGATTTTTTTAAAATATAACCCGAAGCGCCCGAGCAAATAGCGTTAAAGATCTTATCATCATCTTCAAATACGGTTTGAATGATGATTTTAATATCGGGAAATTTTGCTTTTAATAATTTTACGGCAGTGATACCGTCAGTACCGGGCATTTGAATGTCCATTAACACAATATCGCAGTTAAGATCACTAACATCGTTAACAATATTGTTGGCGTCAGAAAAAAGGGCGGCCAGCTCAAATCCTTCACTCATTGTTAAAAGGTCGGAAAGGCTATCTCGCAACCGCTTATTATCTTCAACTATACAAACCTTAATTTTCATTTCTTCTAAGTTACATAATTAACTTTTAAACCACCCTACCAATTTAAGTAGTTTTAAACTCCAGGTATATATTGGTACCCTTATCGCTACTGGTTATTTCAAGATGGCCATTAATATCTTTGGCACGTTGTTTCATATTTTGAAGGCCGTTGCCTTTGTTGTTCTTTTCTATAACATCAAATCCCAGCCCATCATCTTTTATCTTCATGAGCACGGTTTTTCCGTTTTTTTCAATAACCGTTTCAATGGTTGAGGCCTTTGAGTATTTAGCGGAATTATTTACTGCCTCTTTATAGATGAGGTACAGGTTTTTGCGTTGTTCAATGTCGAGAACGATTTTTTCTACATCACTGGTATGAGAAAAATTAAACTGAATATTAGCAGAGCCCATGATGCTATCTCCAAAGCTTTTCATTTTTTTGAGGACGTTTAAAAAGTCATCGTTCTTGGGTTGTATGCTCCAAACAATATCGCTCATATTTTCAATTGTTTCGCGACTGGTATTTTCAATTTTTTCTACAATAGATGAGTTGTTAGCTCCATCTTTGGTCATTTTTATTACTCCGGCATACATAGAGATACTGCTTAACGATGAGCCCACCTCGTCGTGCAGATCACTTGCGATCTTATTACGCAGTTTCGACTCTTTTAATTTTTGATTGTGTTGCACGCGCTGAAAAACAGAAAAACTGATCACCAAAACTAAAATCAGGCTTAAGATCAAAGCATAGCGCTGGGTTTTTTCCTGTTTAAGAACTGCCAGGGTTAAATTTTTCTCGTCTGCCAGTTTTAAACTATCTGCAATTACTTTTTTCTCATACTCGTATTTAAACTGGCTTTTTATGGCAGCTTTACGGGTTTGATCGTTAAAAATACTATCGCGCATCTTAACCGATAGCTCATACATCTTAAGCGCCTGTTCGGCCTTACCTTCATTTCTGTAAATGCTGTATAAACTGCTTGCCGCATGAGATATAACGATAGGATAGCCAAGTTCCTGTGCCATCTTTAAACTTTTACTAAAATAAAATACCGACGAATCTTTTTGGCGTAAAAGTTGGTACGAAACGCCTATATTTTGAAGCACGCTGGGAATACTTTGTTTATAATCGATCTTTTCTAAAATGGCCAAACAGTTTTTAAAATAAATAATTGATCTTGGCAGCTCATTTTTTTCACGATAAATAAAGCCAATATCATTTAAAGTGGCTGCAGTTCCCTGCGCATTATTGATTTTTTTATTTAACACTAACGATCGTTCAAAACAGGCAAGCGCGTCTTCATTCTTTTTTTGCAATTCGTAGATACTTCCAATACCGGTTAATGAGTAGGCAATTCCCTGTTCGTCGTTTATTTGTTGGTTAAGGGCCAGGCTTTTTTTATAATATTCGAGGGCTTTTAAATAATCGTTCTGGTCTTTATACAGGTCGGCAATAGAATTAACTATAAAAGCCTCCTGGCTTATATTTTTTTGTTGTGTAAATAGTTTTAATGCCTCTTCATAGCAGCTTAAGGCTTTTAAGATGTTGCCCTGGTTGTAAAGGGCCCGCCCTAAATTGGTGAGTACCTGCGCAATATTTTCTTTAAAATTAATTTCTCTTGACAGGGCCAGGCTTTTTTCGTAGTAAATAAGCGCGGTTTTTACATCGCCGTTGTTTTTTGCTATTAAACCCTCGTTGCAAAGGGCAATTGATAAATATTTTGTATAAAATGCTTCCTTGCCTTCAGGGCTTTTCTTTATTTTTTCTTCTACCAGTTCTTTTAATTGTTTGTTATAGGCTTCCCACTCCTTATCCGGCGCATTTTCGGCAAGCTGACTTAACAGTTTGATCTTAACTGTATCGGTAGATGTTTTATTTAAAGCAGTTTTTAAAGAGTCGAGTAAATTATCCTGAGCAGGTAATTTTACATAATAAAAAGCAAGAATAATTATACTAAATAAATATTTCATACATCTTTCATATTAAAAATACACATTTATTTCTTTGCAAATAGTTTATTAAAACCAAACTTATTGCATGATTTTTTGGCCAATTTGTAATTTTGATGTCGCTATTTGGTAAATATTTGGGAATGGATTTAGTTTTAACGAAATAAATTTCACAAAGAATACGTGATTTAACTTATAAATTCCCCCGTTTTAGCGCCAATTTCCACACTATTTACAAAAAAATAAAAAATCTTACATAGGTATACACCCCCGGTTTTTTGCCATTTTTCTTCACTTATTCCGTTGCAACTTTGTAACAGGAAATCAGTATTAAAAATTGATTTTAGAAGTAAAGAAAGAAAAATAAACAAAAAACAAAAGCCATGACAATTTACAACTTCGCAAAACTCGACATGAAAGAAAAAATAAGCTTGATAGAAAACCAGGCAATTTTTTTAGATAACTATATGGATGGAAGAAATCTGATCAACACATATTTTTATGAAGGCTTTTTTGTGGAGTCGATCGTAAATTTAGATGCAGGCAAAATTGAAGACATACTTCCATTCATAAACGGATATAAGTTTGATAAAAAAAAAGTAGATAATTATTTGAAAATGGCTTGTTAAGAATTATTCGCCGCAAAAGAATAATTTATATAAAGAATGTTTAGTAGTCATTCGTTTATATTACAGGCTAAATGATCGGGAAGGTGTACAGGTTTAGGTTTTAGGCACCTTCCCTTTTCAAAATAAAATTAATTAATAACAGAAATAAACCCCGAATAGCTATGCGTTTTATTAAAAAGATCTTTCAGCTCAATTTTATAAATATAAATCCCGATTGGCGCTGGTTCGGCAGCCCCTCGTATAAACCCATTCCAGCCCTGTGCATGATCCGTTGTAGAAAATAATTTTTTACCCCAACGATCAAAGATCTCCATGCTGTAACTGGTAATATCCCAACCAACCCCAAAAGGTAAAAAGGTATCGTTCAATCCATCGCCATTCGGAGTAAACGAATTTGGCGCATAAAATGTAAAAAGATCTTTTATGATATCATAAATTATTATGTTTTTTGAAATGGTATCTACACAATTATCCGCATCTGTAACTGCAAGGTGAACTAAATAGGTGCCGGGAGTATTAAATGTGTGTTCCGGGTTTTTTAACGCCGATCCTGAACCTGCTTCATCAAAATCCCAAAACCAATTAGTTGCCCCGCTCGACAGATCTGTGAACTTAATGGTGGGATCATCAATAGTAGCTTCATAGGTTGAGGCGCCAAAATTAGCGTGCAGGGCATTAGATGATACATGCACCGTTAGCGTTTGAATAGTTAAACAACCACTGGCGGATTTTGCGATTACGGTATAAATTGTAGATACAGACGGAGATGCCAAAGGGCTGGCAACAGAAGTGTTGTTTAAACCTGTAGCGGGCAGCCAGGTGTATGTAATTGCGCCTGTTGTGTTTAACTGTGTGCTTTGGCCTTTACAAATAGAAACGCTTTTTGTTGGTACATCCAAAGAAGTAAATTCCGGCACGGTGGCAACCGTTGTAAAGTTGTTACAGATACCCGGTAAGTTTACGTAACAGGTATATGTGCCGGGCGCTATGTTATTTAAAGAATCAGTATGTAGCCCGCCGGGTATCCAGGTAAAAGAAGGCGTTCCGGCATAGTTAGATATGTTGATCTTGATTTTTCCTTTGTCAACGCACGAAAAAACAGTGGTAGATGTTACCGATGGAACATTCATACAACCTAACGAGCCGCCTTTTATAAGTACTCCCGAATCATTATGCCCGTTGCCACCATCGGCAATGGCAATTTTCATATGGTATTGGCTGCATGGCACCAACGCTGCTTTTGAAGTAATAGGTATGGTGTAACCATCATAGGCAATATCATTATTGGGGTTACTATGATTGTCATGATAGTATTCCATATGCGATGCGTTGGATGTAGTTGGCCATCCTTCATTGATACTATCAATAGATACAGGTGTAAAGCCATTTGGTAACGTGGCTATATTTTTTGCATTGTAATTGCCGCCGCCTGGTTTAGCGCCTGTTAAAAATATTCCAAAAAGGTCGTTATACATCTGGTGCAGGTATTGCGGATATTCTTCTGAACCAAAAATGTAATTGATGCGCACCGTATCACAAATGGGAACAAAATCAAAATTTAAGATGCATACGTCATAATTGGCGCGTGTGTTTATGGCTATAAGGTCGGGATCTGAAAAACTATTCCCGTTCATTACATTGCAAAAATAACTTCCCGGATTGGCTGCACCCGGCGCATAACCGGTTGTAAGTATAATTCCCGAAGGAATGCCAATATTTGTGCCCGCATACGAAAATGTACCTGCCGCCGAGCTGCCGCAATTTAAAGTAGCATTACTTATAGTAACACCGGTTCCTAAAATAGTTTGCGCTAACTGAATTGCGTTGTTATTGGCCGTAATATGAAGTTGGGAAAAAGCAGCAGAATTCAGAAAGAAAAAAGTGACTACAGAAATTAGTTTTGCGATCCTTAAATATGAAAATTTTTGTAACACCCTGTTAAATAATTTTTTATTGAAAGCGGCTTCGGATCAATTAAAAGAATTTAATTAACCATCAAGGGTGTTCACTTGCAGCGCTAAAGATAAAAAATTTATAGAAGAACTTAAAAAACAAGATGTTACCAAATTGTAACATAAAATAAATTTGCCTAAAATTTAACATTTAGACCCCATTTTTTGCTTTTTGTAGACCTTTTTTCTCAAAAAGGGAATTCAAGTTTTATTTTTTTATTGATTATCAGGCAAATATTACAGGAATAATTTTTGCCTTTTTAAAGAACAACTATACTTATGAAAACTATCCCTCTTTATTTAAAAGTTCCTGTTATTATTTTAGGCATTGTTGGTTTTTTCTTTATTCTCTGTATTGGCAGAAGTATTCTTATACCGTTAACTTTTTCGGTTATTATTTCTATTCTTTTAAATCCGGTGGTTAATTTTTTTATGGGTAAGGGTATTAACCGTGTAGTGGCAATAACCATTTCAATTACACTTCTTTTGGTTTTACTTACCGCTATTATGTTATTTATTGGTTCGCAAATAAGTATGTTCAGCGACTCATTGCCGCAGTTTAAAATAAAGTTCAACGCGCTGCTTAATGATGCATTAAAATGGGTATCACAAACTTTTAATATTGGCAAATCAAAGGTCAATGCCTGGATCAATGAGCAAAAGGCAGAAAGTTTAAGTGGTGCCAGCGGAATGATAGGCGATACCGTAACTACTATAAGCGCAGCTTTAGTGAATATACTTTTAATTCCGGTTTATATTTTTTTGTTTTTGTTTTACAAACCTTTGCTGTTGGATTTTACAGCGCAGATCTTTGCAAGCGATAAACACAAAACCGTTGCAGAAATTTTATTCAGCACAAAATCCCTCATTCAAAATTACCTGGTAGGTTTATTAATTGAAATGGTAATTGTGGCTACTATGAACTCGACCGCGCTATTGATAATCGGAATAGATTATGCGATCATGTTAGGGGTAATTGGCGCCATTTTAAACCTTATACCATATATTGGTGGCATTGTAGCTATTGCTTTACCAATGTTAATGGCCATTATTACAGATACGCCAATAAACGCATTGTGGGTTTTAATAGCATATATCATCGTTCAATTAATTGATAATAATTTTTTGGTGCCAAAAATTGTGGCTTCTAAGGTAAAAGTAAATGCGCTGGTATCTATTGTAGTAGTTTTAATTGGCGGCGAATTGTGGGGCGTTGCCGGCATGTTTCTCTCTATCCCTGTAACCGCAATTTTAAAAGTGATTTTTGACAAGATCCCAAGCCTTAAACCTTTAGGCTTTTTAATTGGCGATACAATGCCGGATATAGGGAAAGCCATTTTTGATTTTAAAGAGATCCAGGCACGTTTATCGCCCAAAAAAAAGGTAAAGATCATTAAAGTGGATGTTAAAGACCAAAAAACACCGTAAAACTTACCGGTTTCTTATGAGAAGGGCTTAAAGAGTGGCTAAATACCTCAAAAAAATTTGTAACTTTTTTTATGGATATTTATTATTATCTGCATCTAAACAATAAATATCCTAAAAACGAGTGTATGAAAACAGCATTATTTACTTTTACCATATGTATTGGGTTGGCGGCATGTTCTGCGTCTGCACAATCTGCAGCCAATTTTAAAACCTACAAAACACAGCCAACCGGTAAGTTCGATGCCCGCAGCCTCTTGCAAACATTGGTTGGCGAAGGTATTGTGTTAAAAAGTTTTTCAATTACCAAAGCCTCTTCGGATGAGGCCTATGGTTTTTTTGAAGATAAAAATGCCGTTTTAGGAATGAAAAAAGGGTTGATCATGACAACCGGAGGGATAAACGGACTTTGCTCGGGCAATACTTCCGGGGCCATGTCAAATTACACTCATGCAAATTTAGAGAACCGCGGCCAAAAAGTGGTTTCTGATAATACCAGCCCTGATCTCGAAAAATTATTACGGGGCCAAAAAACTTTTGACGCTTGTGTAATAGAATTAGATATTGTGCCAACTGCCGATACGTTAAGTTTTAATTATGTATTTGGATCGGAAGAGTATGATGAGTATGTTGGTTCTCAATACAACGATGCTTTTGCTTTTTTTATAAGCGGAAAAGGAATTGCAGGTGAAAAAAATTTAGCCGTAGTTCCAAATTCAGATATCCCCGTAAGTGTTAATTCCATTCACGGTGGTGGAAGCAGGTATTCGCGCATCATGCCATCTAACCCAACCTATTTTGTAAGCAATATTGCCGGTAACATTAAAATAGAATATGATGGACTTACCAAATTAATGGAGATTCGCCAACCCGTTACGCCTTACGAAACCTATCATTTAAAGATGTGTATTGCCGATGTGGCCGATGATGCTTTTGATAGCGGCGTATTCATCGAAGGGCAAAGTTTTGTATCGTACGAAAAAAGTTACAATGTATTGTTTGATAAGAACAGTTCGGATATTGATAAAGGATACAAAACGCTGCTTGATAACCTGGCGAAATTGTATAAGGACAATACCAAAGGAAAGATCTTAATTACCGGGCACACTGATAACCAGGGTTCAGAAGAATTGAACCAGGAGCTTTCGTGCACACGCGCTACCGAAGTGGTTGATTATTTAAAAGCAAAGGGTGTAGATGCATCGCGCATTGTTATGAACTGTAAAGGCGAAACCATGCCACGGGCAACCAACGAAACAGAGCAGGGGCAGTTTTTAAACCGCCGCGTTGAATTAAAGATAAGCGGTTCGTATGAAGAATATGCCAAAAAGAAGAATGAAAATATAATATCGGCGGAAGAATCAAAATTGCTTACCAATTACCCAAACCCGTTTAGCGAAAGCACAACTATAGAAGCGTATTTAAAACAGGATGCAAAAAATGCGCAGGTGATAATTTACGACCTAACCGGCAAGATCATAAAAACCATTTATCTTTTAGAAAGAGGTAAAACCAGCACTACTTTTGACGGGCAAAATTTAACTAACGGTACGTACCCTGCCACATTAATTACCGACGGTAAAGTTGCAGGAAGTATCAAATTAGTGATAGCCCATTAGATCGCAGATATATCTTTAAAAAGTAGTGCTTCTACTTTTTTATCAGGATATGGTCGGGTCCCTAACAATCCTATTTCGAAGTACCTCCCCACATTTGGTGAAAAATAGTGGAAAAAATTGCCGAAAGTGTGTCGCTTAAAAATGAATAATACGTTTTAAAGCGTAAAATGTTATTAAAAGTTTATATTATTATTTGTTTTGTTTTTTTTTTAAACAAAGGCGTTAAATAAAGGCTAACTTTATTACCCTGAATTGTTCAGGAAAGTGCTACTTAATCATCATCCGTTTTTTTTGGTAAGTAAGCATTTCATTTAAAAATCTCTAAAGCGTTGGCATATGAAAACGGGAATTGTAAAATATTTTAACCAGGCCAGTGGCTATGGTTTTATCCAGGAAGACGAAACACAAATTCTTGTGTACGTGCAATCAAAAGATATTGCAGAAAAATTGTGCAAAGATGATGAAGTAATTTTTGAAGTAGAATCTGATAAAATTCAGTCAGCCGTAAAAGTAAAGAAGCTATACTAAGCTTTAAAGCTTATTTCGTAAATTTATACGAAATAACTTAAAATGAAACCTGTTTTTATTTATGTTTTAATATTTAAAATTTGTTTTTCCTTTGCGCAGGTAAACAATGGCAAAAAAATTCTCATAGTTGCAACAAGTGCAGATAACCTGCTATCAAAGCCGAACGATCATACTTGGGGCTGTTATGCACCAGAGATCTCTGATTTTTATTCAACACTATATAGTTATGGCTTTAGAATAAAGGATATTGATATTGTTAGTACTAAAGGTGGCAAAATACCTTTGGCAGTTGACCTTCATTATCCAAAAAAATTTGCGGTACCCGAAGAGGAAAAAAAAGCACTGGCAGAAAAAGTAAAAAACTCCTTAACACCTTCACAAATTAATACCGGCGACTATAATGCCGTATATTATGCCGGCGGTTTTAGTTGCCTGCTGGATTATCCAACCGCAGATAATATTGGCAATATCACCGCGAAGATCTATGAAAACGGAGGCGTTGTTGCGGCAGTGTGTGACGGTGTAAGCGGCCTTATACCTGTTAAATTAAATAACAATAAATTTTTGGTAGATGGAAAGACCATAACTACCAATGGCTTTAAGCACAAAAAAGATTCGGTTACCAGGCAATTAATAACCGAAGGCGCAGTTATTTCTGATCAAAAAATGATAGTGGATGGTAAATTAATTACTGCGCATGGTGTAATGCCAATAACAGTTGCAAAAGAACTTTTAAGTTTATTGGGCTTTAAAGTAGATAAGAAAGATTAAATATGGAAGTTTGAGAAATCGCTTTTATATTAGGGCAAAATTTTAAGAAGCCTTGTCCCGATATCTATAGGAATTGCTACTGCCGCACAACCTCGCTCAACGCTTTGCGTTGCCGTATTCAAGCAAAAAAGTACGGCCAAAAGCCAACTAATTTATTAAAGGCAAATATTGAATTACCCGATCTTACTAAAGATCTCCATGATCTCTTGCTGATACTCGTTACCAAAAGTAGCAAGGCACCATACTTTTAAAAGTGTTTTTTCGTTGGACTTAATACGGCTAATGGCTTTTGCCAGTTCTTTGCAAAAAAGCGCTTTATCAAAGCTTACTTTTTCTAATACTTTTTTACTGAGATCGAACATAAAATATAATGTTAGTACAATGTGTAACGCAAAAATAACGGCTTTATTGTATATGGTTACCGTATTTAGGTTTTGTTAACAGAAACAAAACGGTTTATTTTCTTTAGTTGGTTAAATGCATAGTTTGGCCAATTTATTAAACACTAAAACCCTGGGTTCTTTAAAACCGATGGATTTTATTTATTGTATATTTATAAATATTTTCACAGGATTAAGGATAATGTTTAGAGCAAAAATTTTAATAGCGTTTTTTTTAATACTTGCATTTTCTTTTTCTTATTCACAAAGCAAACCCGATAGCCTTAAAAAAAGACTGGTTTTTATTTCGAATACGCTTGAAAAAGCAAAGGCTTACCAAAAAATTTCTGATTATTACCTGGAACAGGAAAAATTTGACTCCGCTATTATTTATTTAAACAATGCACTCAGGTATTGTAATACCCCCGAAACACAAAAAATAAAAGCAGCTGTTAACTGCAACCTTGGTGTAGTTTATAAAGAACTCGGCTTTTTCGAAAAATCGCTAACACATTACATCAACGCGCTCATCTATTTTGAGAACAGGAAAGATCAAAAAAGAGTAGCATCTTTAAAAATAAATATTGGCCAGCTGTATAATACCATGGGCAAGTATTATAAAGCGCTTGGTATCTTACACGAAGCAATTTTGCTCCTTAATAAAAGCGATGAAGAGGAAATTGCTTTTGCTTTCAATAATCTTGGTATTTCTTTTCATCATATACAACAAACAGATTCTGCACTAAGCTGTTATTTAAAAGCATTAAGTTTAAAATTAAAACGAAATAAAATTTTAAGCGCCTCGTATACATTAAATAATATTGGCACACTATACTCCGAAAACGATTTTGACAAGGCGCTGGGTTATTTCTTTAAGTCGCTTGAGTTAAAACGCAAATTAAACAACACCAATGGCTTAATTAACTGTTACACAAATATAGGACAGCTGTATGAAAAAAAGGGAGCGTATGCAAAAGCATTACAATACCAGGATAGTGCCATGCTGCTTTTAAAAAATATAAATAATCCCGATCTATCGATTACTGTTTTTTTTAATTTATCCTCTGTATATGAAAAAAAGAAAGACCATGCAAAAGCGCTGAAATATTTAAGAGAATACATTTTGCTTAAAGATTCTATAAAGAGCCTGGCCGTAGAGCAAAAATTAACCTCGCTGCAAATAATTTACGAAACTGAGAAAAAAGAGAAAGAGATCCAGTTATCAAAGGCAAATATTGATATTTTGGAAAAAGAGATCATTATTAAAAATAACAGGATGCTTATTCTTTTTTCGATAGCATTTGTATTAATACTGCTTATTATATTATTAATTATAAGCATTCGCTTTAAGCAAAAAAAATTCAAGCATAACGAAGCTATACTTTTTAAAGAAAAACAAATTAAGAATATTGAAAACGAGAAACTTAAAAAAGAGGTGGAGCATAAAAACCGCGAACTGAGTTTATTAACACTCCATTCTTTACACAAAAAAGAGTTAATGATACAGTTAAAAGATAAAATAGAAGCCGATGAACTAAAGAAGAAAGACGAGGCCCAGGTAAAAAAATTAAACCAGCTTATTGAAAATATTCTAAATTTTGAAGATGACTGGCAGGTTTTTAAAGATCATTTTGAAGCTGTTAACGTTAACTTTTTTAAGAATTTAGAAAAAATTTCGGCCGAGCTAACACAAACCGACCTCAGGCATTGTGCTTATATTAAAATTGGGTTAACTACCAAAGAGATTGCCGAACTGTTAAACATCACTTCTGAAAGCGTTCAAAAATCCAGGGTGCGCCTTAAGAAAAAACTAAAGTTAGATCGCGATATTGACCTTAAGTCATACATAAAAAGCATCTGAGGCTTTTATATACCTGATCTTCAGATTGGTAAATTATCTCATGTCATAGGTTTGTCCTAGCCGTTTTTTTGCACCCACCTTTTATCGGCTTTAGTTTTGTAAAGTTCAAACGCTGATATATGAAAAACAAACCTGCTTCCATAAGAAAACTCTTAACGGCTATATTTTTTCTTAATTGCCTGCTTTTTTACTCACAACCAAATCAATGGACCTGGAAACATGGAAGCAATACAATAAACCAACCCGGTATTTATGGAACTAAAGGTGTAGCCGCACCATTAAATACACCCGGCGCAAGATACGAGGCCGCACAATGGACCGATCTTCAAGGTAATTTTTGGCTCTACGGCGGAGGAACAGCATTTACACGCTATAGCGATCTGTGGAAATACAATCCTTCTACAAACATGTGGACCTGGATGCACGGAAGTTCTTTAACCAATCAACCAGCCGTATACGGCACACAAGGTATAGCCGCGCCATTGAATACCCCCGGCGGATGCGGATTTGGAGCTGCTACCTGGACAGATCTGAATGGAGATCTTTGGCTTTACGGCGGTGACGACGGCGCTAACCCTTATAATAATTTATGGAAATATGATATAACCATCAATCAATGGACCTGGGTACATGGTAATGCCGTTGCTTTTACACCACCGGTTTATGGCACGCAAAATATTTTCTCCTCATTAAATACGCCGGGTTGCAGGGTCGAAACTTCTTGTACATGGACAGATAATTCAGGAAACCTATGGTTATTTGGTGGCGCTTTATCCGGGCCGGGTAGTTGTTACAACGATCTATGGAAATACAATATTGCAACCAACCAATGGGCCTGGATAAAAGGAGCCAGTACATTTAATCAGCCCGGTGTATACGGTACACAAGGGGTTGCTGCGCCGGCAAACACCCCAGGTGCAAGATGGTGTTATGCAAGCTGGAAAGATAACGGCGGTAACTTATGGTTATTTGGCGGTGTTGAAGCCGCAAGTATTATGGGTATGAATTATTTTAACGACCTGTGGAAATTTGATATTGCCACAAGTGAATGGACGTGGATGAAGGGAAGTAACTTATCAAACCAAAGTGGCATATATGGTACTAAATGTATTGGTGCTTTAAATAATACGCCCGGGTCAAGGCGGGAAACAAGATCGTGCTGGAAAGACGATTGTGGCAACTTTTGGTTATTTGGCGGCGAAGATCTTAACGCATCCGGTTATAATGATCTGTGGAAATATGACGTGGCTGCTAATCAATGGATCTGGATAAGTGGAAGTAATACTCCAAATCAAAATGGTGTTTACGGAACAATAAATATTGCTGCCCCTTCCAATGTTCCCGGATCAAGAATGGGTGCCGTTAGCTGGAAAAATAGTAGCGGTTTGTGGCTGTTTGGGGGGTTAAGTGCAACCGGAGAAAATAATGATCTTTGGAAATATGTGCCCGATAGTATTTCGGCCGCTTTTGTAAACTCGGCATTAACAGGTTGCGCACCTTTATCTGTAAGCTTTACAAATACCAGCTTACAAAATTGCTCATCTATTAATTCATATCAATGGAATTTCGGTGATCCTGCTTCAGGTGGAAATAACACCTCGGTATTACTTAATCCTTCGCATGTTTTTAACTCACCGGGTGTATATACGGTAAATTTAATTATAACAGATTGTATAGGATTAAAAGATACCGCAAAAACAATTGTAAACGTTTCGTCGGGTGTTAACTTTAGTATAACAAATAATGTAAGCTGTGCCATACAAGCCAGTGTATCTATTATCAATAATCCCGGGCCGTTCTATTCTTTTTTATGGCAGCCTGGTGCCATTACAACACCATCCATCACCAACCAGCCTCCCGGAAATTATACCGTAACGGTAACTAACACCTTAACTGGTTGCGCAACCACGCAAACCGTTATAATTGGGCCAAACCCAAATTTACCAAACATAACTATCGTTTCTCCGCCGCCTTTAACGTGCACCAATACAAGTATTGTTTTACAAGGCAATTCAACAACACCGGGTGTTAGCTACCAATGGGTGTCAGGGCCTCCTTCTCAAAATTATACAGTTAACGCAACAGGCATTTATACGTTAACTGTAACCGAACAAAGTACGGGCTGTGTATCAAGCGCGACGGTGGCAGTAATTCAGCATCCGGTTTTGCATCTGGTAGCAAGCGCATCAGACGTATGTTATGGCAGCACGGTGTCTTCGGCAACCGCAATTGCAGCAAATGGAGTTGGGCCATATACTTATTTGTGGAATGATGCCAATAATCAAACAACACCAACGGCTACCGCCTTACCATTAGGAACCTATGTAATTACTGTAACCGACCAGGGAACTGGCTGTGTAAAGAGCAAAACAGTAACGGTTAGCCAGTTGTCGCAATTGACCGCTACTATTCAAACATCAGGCAATTCTGTTTGCCAGGGGCAAAGCATTAGTTTAAATGTGCTTACCAATTCTTATCCGCCTTTAACATATAGCTGGAGCACCAATCAAACAACAAACCCTTTACAAAGTGTTATTATAAATAATACGAATTTTTTTGTAACCGTTACAGATAAAAATGGATGCTCAGCTTCCGCAAATATCTTTATTACTGCTTTGCCACAGCCCGATATAAATTTTTCGGCCTCTAAATTTTCGGGCTGCGAACCTTTATGCGTGGTTTTTACCCCTACATCGCAAACCGCCGTATATTACAGCTGGAATTTTGGAAATAATAACAGCTCCAACATAACAACTCCCACAAAGTGTTTTAAAGCCGGCAATTACAATGTATCGTTAACCGTTACTGCTGCCAACGGTTGCTCTAACAACAAAACCATTAATGAATATATACATGTATATCCGCAGCCAAATGCTTCATTCGCAGCATTTCCAAACCCTGCAACAACGCTTGAACCGTTAGTGAGTTTTACCAACACCAGTACAGGTGCAAATAATTATTATTGGGATTTTGGTTTGCCCGGCCAACAGGCTTATTCTTACCAGGCAAATCCTTCATATAATTATAATAATTCAGGAAGCTATCTTGTAGCGCTTGTAGCTACAAATGATTATGGCTGCTCCGATACAGCACTTAGCTATGTAGTAATAGACGAAGACCACACATTATACATACCTAACGCATTTACCCCGGATGAGAACGGATTAAATGAAACCTGGGGACCCTATGGCACAGGTATCAGCGATAAGGATTATGAGTTATTGGTATTTAACCGCTGGGGGCAACAAATATTTTCATCCAATACTTTTGATAACAGATGGAATGGAACTTATAAAGGTGTGATCGTAAAAGAAGACGTGTATGCTTATAAATTGCAATTAAAGTTTATCAAAGAAAGTAAACTACGTTTTTTTGTAGGGCATGTTACAGTTTTGAGATAATATTATTTCAAGTCCTTCCATAATCCCATGCGCACTTCCGGGTATTGGGCAAGATCGTAAGAGTTTAAGGATCTGAATTCCAAAGCGCGGCTGTCAAAATAATTCTGGTCTATGCCGGGGTAATCAATACCGTCGTCGGTGGCCAGCAAATTAATATCGTTGGTAATTAAATGTACCATTAATTCAGAACAGGTTTTATCATTCGAGATAAAATCCTTAAAAAAACTATCCAGCTTTTTGTGTTTATGATTTACTTCCAGCTTCGCAAAGGCATCTAAAAAGCCAGCCTGTGGTATAGGGCCATAATGACTACATTCTAAAATATTCGGCGCCAATATTTTTACTTCAAAATTGCTATAATATTCATTAATGTCTTTTCCAAATTTTTTTACTTCTTTTAATTTTTTTAAAGGAAGATAACGTACCAGCATTAAGTCTAAAATAGTTCTGAAGGTACAGTCTTTACCGCTTGGACTGAGGTTAACCGAACGAATGGGAAGTTTAAGATCTTCGGCTACTTTTAAATATACTTTAAATAAACCTGCTGTAGTTGTAAGTGTAGTGTGGTGGCAGCTTAAATTTGTTACGGCAATACCCGAATCTAAAAATGTTTGCACCTGCGCTTTTAATTCTTTCTCTAACAAATCCGGTACTTTTTCAATGGCATCAATATTTAAACTACTAAACGGACGAAAATTATCGCCATAACAAAAGGCATCATGGCCTTTAACTGTTAAGGCCTGGCCCGATGATATGGTTAAATGGCAGCCAATTTCTGCTTTGTTGCCAACGTCGTTTATAAGGTCTTTTACATTTTTTACCGAATCTTTGTAATTGGCAATACAGGCAACGGAATTTACTTTGCCGTTTAAAACTGATTTTTTAACGCCATCGTTGATAGATGGAAAAACGCCATAGTCATCGGCAGTAACAATTAAATTTTTCATGATAATTTTGCTGTATTAAAGATAAAAAATTAACCCGAAAGTTTCTGCCTTTAAAAAGCAAATAGCATTGATGTAGTTTTAAAATTACGGTTAACCGTAAATCAATCTTCCCAATATTCGTTCCCAAGGCGGTCAACGTAACCCTCATCTATTAGGGTTGCATGCACAACCATAACACCTTCTTTGGTTTTAGTTGCCGGTTCCTTTTTTTGCCCTGGCCGGTCAAACATCACGCGGCCAAGGCCGTATAAAAAGGCGTCGGCAGTATTGTATTTACATTCTATCACAATTTTTTTAGTGCTATCGGTATAACCAAATTTACCTTTATAACCGATAACGGCCATTCCCTCATTATATTCGCCATAAAAGCAGGGGTTGTCATTACATTTATTAGACGGCATAGTGTAAATCATATCAAACATTTCGTCAGTATTATACGGCACAAATTTTTTCAATATTTTTTCTTTAGAATTGATAGTGCCTTTTTTTCCATTTAGTTTTACCTCAAACGAATCTCGGCCAAACACTTCAACACCGTCGTATTTTGCGGGTAAAATAATGTTGCCTGCAAGGCTTATCAAACCCGTTTTGCCGGTTTTAGTACTTATCCGAAACCAGCCGCTGTTGGTTATATAATCGTTGAGGTTATACGGCAAAGTTTGAATGATGCGCCCGGTAGTATCAATTTGCAGGCAAATATTCTTAACAGTTTCAACCAAAGCTTTACCCTTTACAAACGGAAAAGCCCTGTTGTAAGTAACGGGTATCACATTTTTTTTATCGCGATTGCAATAGCCCCAAAGTTTACCTTTGCGATAGGGGATGAGGTCTGGTACCTGCGCTAAAAAAGTTTGTGATATAATAACAAAAGCAAGAAGTAATTTTAAACCAGGTAAGCTCATAAGTAGAATTTTATATCAAAGCTAGGTTGTTTGCATGCATTTTTTTGCGGCTTTTATCCGTTGGTAGGGTTTTATTATCGGTTGGATAACACTAACCATGCAAAAACGCATTACACACTCAAATAAAACCTTAATTTTCCATACACCTTTCCATTTACCTGTATTTCCAGCAAATGTTCGCCTGCAAAGTGTTTACGGGTAGTAAAATCCTTTATCAGTTGTTTTTTTGTAATATGTACTTTTTCTTTTGGTTTTAAGTTTATCTCTTTTAATTTAAATACTTTCTCAGAAAGCTCTTTCCCTTTTTTTTGATAATGAATGATATAATCCACTACCAGTTTCTGATCTTTATTTTTTTGAGAAACAATATCAAATTCAAAGGCGAGGTTTTGGCCTAATTTTAGTTTCTGATCAAGGATCTTAAATTTTTCAAGCGTTATTTTTACGTCTTTTTCAAAATCAAAAAGCGCTAACGATGCATTATTGCCCTTTTTAATAAGGCTACGACTGGCGTGTTTAACGATCCAGGCGGTGTGCGGATTTTTTTTATCCCAGCTTTTTAAAACCTTTAGCATAAAATCGGTATTGTCTTTTGAATGATCGTTTAAATGATTGGCCACCGATTTTTTTACATATAATTCTTCATCTGCTTTTAAAGTTTCTAAAATGCTTTGTGTGCTTTTCGGGTCTTTAATTACATCGTCTAATTTAAAGGACCAGGGCAAACGCGGGCGGCTGCCTTCAGAGGCCAGGCGGCGCACTGCGGGGTCTTTATCTTTTGCCCAGGTTTGCATTACCTTAATTGTAGTTTTAAAATCGCGTTTTAAAAATTCGCGAATGGCGAATTCAGAAGATCCAAACGTTGTAAAATATTTTAATGCTTCCAAAGATGTGTTTATGTCATCATGTCCATACAGTCCCACATAATCAGGAAACACAAGGTTAGTATAACCCCCGCGGGTATGTGGTATAACCTTGCGCATAACAGCAATGGCCTTTTTGTAATCTTGCGGTAAATATTTTTTTAGTGTATACGATGTTTTGCGCATGCGTTCGTTCAGCGAAAGCGGCCCTATATTATCGGTTACTTCTTTTACAAAGGCAGCAGCGTTAAAATTCTTATCGGCCTTGCCAAATTCTGTTGCGAAGTGCTGGTAAAACTGCTTGTTGAACATTTCTTTAAGAGGTTCCATAAAAAAGAGATTGAGGTAACGAAGATACGTATAGAAAAAAATAAAATCTACCGGCTTTACTCACAAAGTTGTTCACAGCGGGGCTAAATTATTTAGAAATGGTTTTGCCTGTTAAAATGTGATTAAAAACAGCTAACAATAGTTTGCACAGCTTAAATTATTACTTAAGTTTATAAACTGAATTTTTATTATTGTTTGAAAAAGATCAGGTATATACGTGCCACGCTTTGGTTTGCATTATTTTGCTTGCCTTATTTTTCTCTGGCACAACTTTCAAAAACCGATAGCTTAAAAAAAATTATCTCAGAAACCACAAGCGATTCTTTAAAAGTAACGCAAATGGTAAAGTTATTTGATCTTTATCAAAGAGAGTATAAGCTTGAAGAGTGTAAACAACTGGCAGATAGCGCTATCATTGTTGCTAACCGCTCTAAAATAAAAACAAAAATAGGTTTGGCTAACCTTTTAAAGGGTATTAACTATAAAGATCTTGAAGAATATCCAAACGCCCAAAGTTATTTACTTGTGGCTTTGCAAAATATTGATGTTAACGAAAATAAAAAAGCTTTAAGCGATGCCAATTCATACATGGGTTTTATACAAGAACAAATGACACGCTATGATAAAGCTATTTCTTATCACCGTACAGCATTAAAGTTAAGAGGGCAGCTTAACGAAAAACTAACCTCTAATTCTTTATTACGCCTGGCAAGCTGTTTCACCAATTTAAAAAAATACGATTCGTCCTATTATTATTTTTATAAAGGCATGAACATCGCCAATAAATATGGCCTAAAGAGAAATCTCTCTGCTTTTTATAATAATATTGGTATTGCTTATAACGATGAAAAGAAACGCGATAGCGCTTTGGTATATTATCAAAAGGCGTTGAACATACTTTCTGAATTTGCAGATTCGGTGGGCATGGCGGGCGCATTAATTAATATTGGAAGCGTTTATACAGAGTTAAAGAATGATGATAAAGCAATTGAATATTATAAACGCGGCTTATGGATAGCAAGGCAAACCGGTTTTAAACAATGGATAGCGAATGGTGCCGGCGGCCTTGCATCGAGCTATTATATGCGGGGTGATTATAAACAGGCGTACGATAATTATAAATTAAGCAGGGATTACCTGGATAGTATCTTTAACGAGGCTAAAGCAAACGATATTGCCAATGCTGAAGAAAAATATCAGAGCCAGAAAAAACAACAGGAGCTTGCCATTGCCGATCTCAAAATAAAAATGCAGGGCGATGAATTGCATAAAAGCAATACGCAGCGTACGATCCTGGTTGTTGGGTTGATCATCTCTTTAGTTATTTTTATGATCCTTTTTTGGGGTTACAGGCGTTTAAAAAATTTAACCAAAGAATTGTCGATCGTTAATAAAGAGGTGATCAAACAAAGCTCTATTATCGAAGAAAAAAATAAAGATATTACCGATAGTATTCAGTACGCAAAGCAAATTCAAAAAGCCTTATTATCATCTGATAAATTATTCAGCGAGAGTTTTAAAGATCATTTTATTTTCTTTAAACCAAAAGATATTGTAAGTGGCGATTTTTACTGGGCTTATAAAGATGAAAATGAAATATTGATAGCCAATGCCGATTGTACGGGCCATGGTGTGCCGGGTGCTTTTATGAGCCTGATCGCGGTATCAAAACTGAATGAGATCATTAAAGAACGTAAGATACATGATACAGATAAGATCATGGATCTTTTAAGGCAGGGCATATTGGAGATCTTTTCTTCGGGCAATCAAAAACAACCATCGAAAGATGGAATGGATATGGTAATGATGCGTTATCATTTTAAATCAAAAAAATTACAGTTTTCTTGCGCCAACAATGCCTTGTGGTTATTGCGCGGCGGCGAGCTTATTAAACACAAGGCCGATAAATTTCCTGTTGGTTTTTCGTATGGCGAAATGCAGCCGTTTACGCTCAACGAAATTATACTCGAACAGGATGATGTGGTGCTTACTTTTTCTGATGGCTACGCCGATCAGTTTGGTGGGGCCGGCGGTAAAAAATTCAAATATAAAAACCTGCAAACCATTCTTACCAATGCTGCCAAACAACCTTTGTCGGAAATGAAACAGATCCTGGCCGATACCTTAAAAAAATGGCAAGGCGATCTTGAACAGGTAGATGATATTACTGTGATAGGGTTTAAGGTCTAAAAATAGTCATCTTAAGTGCAGCAATAATCTTCTTTTTAACCGATTATCCGTTTAAAACGGGAGTATTTTAAAAATTTCTCAAATTCTATTTTATTATTAATTAATTGATAATCAATTATATTAAACGAAAACAAACGTTTGTTGTCGTTTATATTCGATTACAAATATTTAATACCCGAATAAAATTTTAAAGTAGTTACACCTTTGCAGTGTCGATTTGAAATACTGTTTTTTTGAAACGATAAAATTAAAAACTAAAAAAATAAACAAGTAAAATATAAAAAAAGAAAACATGATGAACATCAAGAATCACGTACAGTTAGTAGGCCGCTTAAGCGCAAACCCGGAAGTAAGAATTTTAGATAACGGAAGCAAGCTTGCACGTTTTGCTGTAGCGATCAACGAGATCTACACAAACAAAAAAGGAGAAAAAGTAACCAACACACAATGGCATACCATTACTGCATGGGGCAGTTTGGCGAATGTAGCCGAGCGTATCCTGCACAAAGGCACACAGGTTACTATAGATGGCAAATTATTTAACCGCACTTACACAGGTAAAGACGGTTTAAAGAGAACCAGTACAGAGGTGATCGCTAACGAATTGTTCGTGTCCTTTCAAAAAGCAGCATAAATAAATTGCTTCCGCTGTGTCCCTTTCTTTAAAGGGTGCCCAGAGGGCGGGAGTGGAAATAAATAAGAAAACAATAAAATAAGTAATCAATAAAATAAAATATAGAAATCATGAGCACAATCAACAAAGTACAATTAACGGGTAATTTAGGTAACAACCCCGAAATCAAAGTTTTCGAAAATGGCAATAAAGTAGCGCGTTTTTCAATTGCTACCACCGAAGAGTATAAAACTAAAACAGGAGAGAAGGCAGAAGATACGCAATGGCATTTTATTTCGGCCTGGGGCAAAATGGCCGAGCATGTTGAAGCAGAGTTAAAAAAAGGAAGCTACGTATCTATTGAAGGACGCCTTACAACCCGTAATTACGTGGATAAGAACGGTGTAAAAAAATACATTACAGAAGTTGTTGCCAACGATGTAACCTTAAAAAATAAAGAGAACTAATAAAGGAGATTTGTTAGTTGAAGCCCGGGTCGTCATGGTTCCGGGCTTTTGTTTTTTTATGAAATTTACATAACTGTAAACTTTTATTCTACCATATTGTTTGTTATATTTGATATAATACTTCTATTATTAAATCCAATTTTATGGCAAGCACGCCCCATTTACCTTTTCAGCAATACTGCAAACAATTAACCGCAATAATAAAAAAGGCAAAAACCCAATCCGATCCTTCTTTATTTCTTTATAAAAATAAAGCGCGTACCATTTTATTTATGATGGAATCTATTTTACGCGTATCTAATAAATTATTTGAGGATAAAGAGATTGCACATTGGAGGATTATCGTAAAAAAAATGGAAGATGCCTTAGGTGAAATAGATGTATACATTGTATTATTGTCTGATTTTTCAAAACTCGAAACCATAAATGTAAAACAGTTAGAATACATTTCTCATAAACTCGATAAATCGGTAGACAAGCTCAATAAAAAATTAAAAAAGCATGATTTTTACCTGGAAGATATTAAGCTAATGAACGCCGGCTTTAAGATCAACTTTAATGATAAAAATATGGTTTTGCAGCTGCATGAAGAAATAAGATCTGAATTAAAAGAGAGCTGCGATTTTTTTAATCAGTTTCCGAAAGGTTTTACAGATATGGAAGACCAGGTACATGAACTTCGCCGTAAATTAAGATGGATAAGCATTTATGGCGAAAGTTTCCAGGGCCTTATCGCTTTGGAATCAACAAAAGAAAAATACAAATGGGAAAAAGAATTCATTACCAAAGAAGAACTTAAAAACCCATTCAATAAGCTGCCAGTTAAAAAAAACCTGAATCAATATATTTTGTTCAATAAAAAAGCATTTTACGCCATGAGTTACGTGATCGGTAACCTCGGTGCTATAAAAGATAATTGTTTCAGGTTAATATACCTCGAAAAATCCATTCATAAAACCAATACCGAGAAGGGAATTAATTCATCTATTCTTGCGCACAAACAATTAAATGTAAAATACACACACGATTCTTTATTAAAAGAAGCGCATATGCTATTAAAGCTTTATTTTAATAAATATAAGATCCACGAAATTTTAACATAACCGTTTATTATTGGTGTTCACTCAATAAAAACTATGTTTTAATAAGTCGGAATTTTTACTTAATATTAATGTTTAGATTAGTAGAAAATTAGGTTTATGCAAAAATACACAGCAGTTATTATAGATGATGAAGAAGATAGCAGAAGCAATACACGCAATATGCTACAAAATTATTGCAGCGAGATTGAAGTAATTGGCGAGGCTGCAAGTGGACCTGAAGGTAAAACTAAGATCCAGGAATTAAAGCCCCATGTGGTTTTTTTAGATATTAATATGCCAGGCATGAATGGTTTTCAGATGCTTGAGGGTATTTATAACCGCGATTTTTGTGTGGTGTTTTTAACGGCTTACAGCGAGCATGGTATTACCGCGGTTAAAGCCGGCGCTACCGATTATTTATTAAAGCCGTTAATGCTAAGCGAATTGCAGGGCGCAATAAAAAAAGTAGTGCAGCATTACGAAAGTAAGCCCGTATCTACGGCCGGCAAAAGCGAAACAGATAAGAACATTGTATTGATAAGCCATAGCAAAGGCTTTACATTGGTTGATTTTAAAGATATTGTTTGGCTAGAAGCAAGCGATAATTACACCAATTTATATTTGAACGGGCAGAAAAAAATAGTTGCCAGTAAAACGTTAAAAGAGTTTGAAGCCATTTTACCCGTAAGTGATTTTTTCAGGATCCACCGCTCGGCTTTGATAAATGTAAATTACGTGAAAGAATACAGCAATAATGAGGGTGGAGAGGTGATATTGAGTGATGGTACCCACGTACAGGTTAGTAAGGCCCGCATCCAGGAGTTTTCTGAATTCATAAAAACAAAATCTGTTTCGCCCAAATAGTTTAAAAAAACGTTTAAATACTAAGCCCGTTTACGGGCTTTTTGTATTTTTATACTTTAATGTTTACCTTAGGTTTTAGCAATAAATTAGAGTATAAGAGCTTTTAAAATATATCTGTTTTTTTTGTTTGCTTTAATTGTAAATTGCAGTAAAGCGCAAACGCCTTCATTTAATTTTCAAAAACTTGGTAGCGAAGAAGGTTTAAACAATTCCAATATTTTTAATATCGAACAGCATCAAAATGGTTTAATGTATTTTACCACCCAAAATGGTATTTATTTTTATGATGGCTATAAGTTTGATAAATTAAATATAGATAGTTTAAAAAGTAATGCGTTATTGAATGTATCTCTAAAAAATTCTGCCGAACTCCTTTTATCTATTCGCGACGAAGGTATTGCCAATTTTAATCTTAAAACAAAAAAATATGGTTTTGAGCCAAATCTAAAATACAATAACGCAGCCGATAATTTTATTATTACTGATAAATTTGCCTACCTTTTAAATGCGCAGATCCGTATTGTGATCATCGATCTTGCAACGGGTAAAATACTACCCGATGATTTTAAAAAAAATAAAAAAGACGATATCAACCAGGCATTTTGTGTTTTTAAAACACAGGATAACAGGATACTTGTTGGCCGTTCGGATGGCTTATACGATGCTACCGATGGAATACAAACACGTTTGGATGTTTTAAAGAATCATAAAATAAATTCTATTACGCAGGCAAAAGATGGTAAATTAATCATTGGCACCACAGGCAAAATAATTATTCTCAATAATAATAAAATAGAAGAAGAGATCACGCCAAAATATAAAAACACAGGTGTTACTTTTTTAATTGGCGGCGAGAAAAGCATCAATAAAGTTATTTGCGACGATTACGGCAGGATATGGTTCACTTCGTATCCCGACGAAAATCTCTATCTCTATCAAAACGATGTTACGTACGATGTGTTTGAGATATTGGATATCCCCCCAACACTCATTAATTGCATTTATCGCGATAAACAACAAAATATATGGGTTGGTACATTCAGCGATGGTGTATATTTTTTGCAGAATTCTTTTTTTAACTCCATCAATTTTAGCTACCGCGGCAAAACCCTCAATGTAAATGAAGTATACTTTAAACAAAACCTGTTATTTGCGGCAACCAGCAATGGGTTATACGGATTGAATATCAATAACAATCAAACAAAAGTGTTATCGCATCCGGATGAGTTCATTGCCGAACCAATTAACGGTATCCGCGAAATTAACGGTGTTATTTATTATTACAAACGTAGTCAGTTTGATATGAGTCAATCACTATTTTCCGATTCAAAGAAGATCTATCATTTTAAACCAATTATTGTAAAACAATACCTGCCTTTGGATAATAACAAGAGTATCGTTGCCGATTGGCAGGCTAATATTTTATTAAGCAATGGCGACGCCTCCAAAACATTGGAAACACTTATCTCTTTTCCGGATTACCGTGTTTCGGTAAATGCATTGTTAAAAGACCGCGATTCGCTATTTATTGCCACCAGCACCGGTTTTTTTGTTTACAATTTTGCTACCAAAAAATACCGCAACGTGGTGAGTCCCGAATTAAATTATAAGATCAACGATATTGCCCTGATAAACGGAAAACTTTATGCAGCGCACGAAGCGGGTATAACAGATGTACGCGCAAAAAAACTGATCCAGCAGGTGGGTAATTTACGTTTGAATGGTGTAAAAAAAATAAAAGAGTTTAACGGGCAAATATGGCTGGCCACGTTGGATGGTGTTTTTATCTGTGATAAAGATCTTCAACCCGTTAAAATTTTAAATAAGTCAACCGGCTTGCCATCCAATTCCATCAACGACCTTACCCTTAACGAAGAAAATGTTTGTATCTCTACCGCCCGCGGTATATCAATTGCCAGCTTAAAGGATATTACCGGTTTTGATCCTACGTTAAAACCGGTAGTTATAAATTACATTTATGTAGACGGAAAGAATTTGAATACCACAAGCGATACAATTACCCTGGGGTCCGATCAAAGCGATATCTCCGTTTATTTTTATAGCCCGTTCTTTAATAAACCAAATAAACAATATTACCGTTACCGAAGGGATGAAGGTGAATGGAAAATAATTGAGAATACCTCGTTTGAGTTGGGTTCGATAGAGGGCGGAAAACATAAAATAGAGATTTCTGCTTCTGCGGATAATATTTCATGGAGCCAGCCTGCCGTTGTACTTATTAAAAAGGAACAAAAATTAACCGAAACCCAATGGATATATTGGCTGTTTACTATTAGTGGTTTGCTTTTGATAAGTGGCATAAGCTTTGTGTGGGTTAAACGTGTTAAATACAATGCAACAAAACGTTTGCAGGAAGAGCAACAGGTTAACCTTTTAAAACACCAGGCCATGAATGCTTTATTGAGTCCGCATTTTATTTTTAACTCATTAACGTCCATTCAAAATTATATTAATACAAATAATAGTTTAAAGGCAAGCGAGTATCTCGCTAAATTTTCAAGGCTTATTCGAATGATCATCGAAAAGGCATCGCAAAGCGATATTACACTTAACGATGAGATCTCGCGCTTAACTTATTATCTTGAACTTGAAAAAGAACGTTTTAAAAATAAATTTGATTATGTAATTACTTTAGATGAAAAGTTGAACGGCGCCGAGATAAAGATCCCAAACATGATCATTCAACCGCACGTAGAAAATTGCATCATTCACGGTATATTGCCAAAACAAGCGCATGGTACGCTATACGTTACTTTTAAAAAAGAAAATAATTCAAAACTATTGATTACCATCGAAGACGATGGCATTGGCTTAATAAAAGCAAAAGAGCACGCCAAAACCGGCCATAAATCTTTAGGTACAAGCACTATCAAAACCATTTTAGAGATCAACTCAAAATTAACAGGCAAAAGCCAAAAGGTAACCATGCTTGATAAGTCAACGGTTGATCCAAAAGACTCGGGAACTAAAATAACCATAGAATTGGAGCAATAATTATTAAAAGAATAATTACATATGTATGTTTGTTTTTTGCGGCAAATTTGTTTTCGCAAAAAAATCTATTACCCGACACCACCGGTTTTTGCGCTGGCGATAGCATTATTATTGAACTTAAGCAAAGCCTGGATAAAAATGCTTTAACAGAATGGCATGCAAAAAGCATTGGTATTATTTATAACACAAAAAAAATAAAGGTAAAAAGCCAGCAGGATAAATATTACGTAAAAGTTATTTCCGGCAAAACAACCTATATAGATAGCACGGTTGTAAAAATGTATACAAAACCAAAGCTGTTTTTACGAGATACTACTTTATGTAAAAGCAGGCCTTTGATTTTAGATGCCAAAAACCCGGGTTTAAAGTATTATTGGAGCACAGACGAAACCTCGCAAAAAATTAAGGTAGAAAATTCAGGAACCTATTGGGTAAAAGTAATTAACCCGGGCTGTACCATCATTGATACGGTTAAGGTTAAATTTTTGCCCGGCGCAATTACAAACATCAATAACGACGTTACATTTTGTTTAAGCGATCAAAATAAAGTGTTAAGTGTAAAGCCAAATCCAGGTACAAAAATTTTATGGAACACAGGTTCTTCTTCTCCTTCAATTACCGTTACAAATGAGGGTACTTATTGGATCAGGTCTGACAGCAAAAATTGCGGCGAGCAAACCGACAGTATAAAAGTAAAATTAAAGGCCTGTGATTGCGAAATGCTTATTCCTAATAGTTTTACGCCTAACGAGGATAACCGCAACGATTATTTTTTTCCGGTGCTGCAATGCGATTACAGTTATTTTAAAATGACCATTACCGATAAATGGGAGAATATTGTTTTTATGACCACCAGCGTAAACGGTAAATGGGATGGCAGATACAAAGGCAATCTGTGCCCCGAAGAAACATATTTTTACAGTATTGAAAGTATTGAAAGAGCCAGCGGTAAAAAAACTCCACGAACAGGCAAGATCTCTTTATTTAGATAGATCATTCGATAATTAATTTTTTTGTAACTATTCCTTCATTTACTATTACACTTACGTAATAAACACCTTTGGTAAAATAGTGATCAAAGGCAATATTCGTATTTTCCCGTTCCAGTATTCCATCACAATAGTATATAATGTTTTTGCCTTCAGAACCAAACACCCTCAAATTATAACAACTTCTTTTACTTGATTTAATGGATATGCTAACCGGATTAGAGCTTGGGTTTGGGCTGATCTTGATTTCAAGGAATTTTAATTCGGTAGTTTTGTTTTCTTTTATGCCATTTGCAAGGTCGTTGAATTTATAAACGTAGTTACCACCAATATAGGCGAGGTTGCTGTCTAATCTGAAAAAACGGTTGAATGAATTTTGAGATCCATTTATCTGTAACCAGGTATTGCCACCGTCAGTCGTTTCAAATAAATTGCCAAAACCAGCCCAACCTTTATTTGGATTAATAAAGCCTACCATCTGTAAGTGATCTGCTGAATAAGACACGGTTTTTAAGCCCCAATTATTTCCGCCATCAGTGCTTTTTATGATCTGGTTTGGTCCATTAATGTTTGTGCGTTGAACAGAACAGAACCAATTTATATTATCCAGGTTCTGGATCTTCCAAACATAATCACCCGATGTATTTGTTACAAAAATCTTGTTCCAGGTTAAACCGCCGTCTGTCGTTTTTATGATCACACCACCTTCGGCAATTATATTACTTGTGCCCACAACATAACCGGTATCCTTATTTAAGAATTTCACATCTACCAATCGACTTGCATATGCACTCATGTTTGTTTGTAACCAGTTTAAACCGCCATCCGTTGTTTTAATCACAAAGGCCGGTGAGCTAAATACGCCAACTGCATAGGTAATATTCGTATCAATACTGCAAATGCCACAAACGCCTTTATTGCTAACAGTTATTAAATTTGAAATATCTGCCCATGTGTTGCCGCCATCTAATGTTTTCATAAAAATAGCATTGCCTGAAGAAAGAAGCCCGCCGCAAAAACCTCTTTTGTAAGACGAGAATTCGATGCTTCGCAGATATTGATGTCCGTGATATACACTGTCCCAATGCTGTCCGCCATCTATAGTTTTAAAAATGTAACTATCGTTTGACGCAGCAAAACCGGTGTCTTTGTTTAAGAAAAAAACATCTTCATAACGAGGCGCACTAATAATATTTGTTTGGATCCAGGGATATTGACCAAATACACTAGCAATAGTTCCAAATATGAGCAAAAACGAATATGTAATTTTTGTTTTCATATTTAATTTTGTTTAACCAGTTTATAAATTTTTGTAGTATTATTTTTATCCGTAATTTTTACGAAATAAATTCCTGAATGAAGTGAGCTAAAAAACAAAGTAAAGGTTTGGGTTTTTGAATATTCTTTTAAAAGTGTTTGCCCAATTAGATCTTTGAGTTCTATCATTAAAAAATTATCGGTTTGTGATGTTTCAACATTTAACCAATCAGAAAATGGATTGGGGTATACCTTATAACTAGATGCAGAAGAAGGATCGTTTATGCCAACAGAAGGATTGTTTAATTTACTAATGTACATATCTATGTTCCCGGCTGCAGACATATTATAAACGTTAGCAGTTATGTCAAAATCATTTAAACCCTGCAGCGAGCCAGTAATGTAAATATTTGAAAGATCATCAATGATAAGTGATCTTCCGATAGTAAATAGAGCGTTGCTTAAAGATTTTTGTCCACCCGATTTTGCTGCCCAAATAAAATTGCCCGCACTATCTAATTTTGAAATAAAGCATAACCTGTTGTTTTGAGGAGCAAGTGTATAACTACCAGGCCCGGGATCAAGATCAATAACGCCCGTAAATTCACCGGTAGAATAAATATTGCCGGAATAATCTGCAGTAATAGAACCAGGTATATCATAATTCTTGCTGCCAAATTTCTTCACCCATTTTAAATTATATGCTGAATCTAATTTTGATATAAATAGATGACCACTGCTATCTGCATTGTTTAACGTGTACGTAGCGGCAGTATAAACAAAATCTGCATTTGTAATAAGACTGCCCATTGTATAAATATTAAAAGAATTATCTGTTGCAATCGAAGAAACTTTAAGAAAGGGGCCTGATATTTTTGTTACTTTTTTAAAAACACCTTGTGCGCTTAATTTTAAAATAAAAATTTCGTTCGGATAAACTGCACTCATTGTTGCTTGCCAGGCCCCAAGCCCAAAATCTACTGTATTATTAAAATAACCTGTTGCATAAATATCAAAAGATTTGTCGCTGGTTATTGAAACGCCTTCGCTATTATTAAATTGTCGTATCCAAATAAAATTTCCTAAAGAATCTATACGACAGATAAAAGCGTTATTTGAATTTGTACCATTAAGGATCGTTCCGGAAGGTGGATCAGCAATTGCAATATTATTAAAATAGCCTGTTACAAAGGAGTTACCGATTGAGTCGGTAATAATAGATGAACCTTGATCGTTACCAGAACCGCCAATTTGTTTTACCCAAACAAAATTCCCGGAAGCATTTAACTTTAAAATAAAGGCGTCGTATGAACCTTGTGACGTTAAAGGGTAATTTCCCACGCCGGGATTAAAATCAACTGTGCCGAAAAAAAACCCGGTTGTATATACGTTACCGAACCCGTCAACAGAAACGGATAAGCCTCTGTCACTCGAAACTCCTGAGCTGGCACCTAAACTTTTCGCCCATACAAAGTTTCCTGCGGGATCGAGTTTAGTTATATAAATGTCTTCACCACCAGCAACACCACCGTTAGATGTGAGTCCAAAAATAGCCGGTCCGGGGTCAAAATCTGTTGAGCCATCAAAACTACCGGTTGTGTATACGTTCCCGTTTTTATCTGTAATAATTGCCTGTGGATACGTATTAGATGTACCGCCAATATGTTTTGCCCATTGCAGGGAGGGTAGTTGCGAGAGCAATGTGGCTGCAGTAAGCAAGTATAAAAATATAAAAAAATATTTTTTATTTTTTAACGCCATGCAATAAAAGTACTCGTACGTTTATTAACCCACAAATAAATGCCGGCTTTTTTAATAAGTGGTAGTATTCGGTAAATAATTGGGGGTTTGATTGGAAATTACTTCACCGATCTTTTCATAATGGCAGAAGTAATAAATGCACTTGCCAAACCTATGAACATATACGAAAATAATTTGCCGGTGGTGGCTTTAAAAGCAGACACTTCAGAAGTATGGATCTGTTCTGCAATAATTTTCTGATAATCTTCAGGCTTGATTTTTGATTGCGATTTTAAAAAGGTCATAAATTGTTCGCTGTTATAATAATCAATAGCCATGGCCTTACCACTGTATTCAAATTCAAAATAATTATAGATACTTACCAGCACTGCGCCAATGGCAAAAATGGTTAAGCTAATACGCACTGCTTCGCGCCCGGCAATAATACCATTGTAATCCTTATCCCGCACGCTTTTTATAGCAAATACGTAAAAGGGAATAATGATCAGAACGCTGGTAAGGCCCGAATAAAAATATCCAAAAGTAGATAAGGAGTATCCTCCTAATAAAATAATTAATTTAAAAATGATCGCCGTAAGGCTATAGGCAATGCCGTAATAAAAAGCTTTTCTGTTCACGGGGCAAAATTATAATTTAAAATCCAACATTTAAAATTTATAATTTCTAACCGTTCATGCTCATTAAAAATTCTTCGTTGTTTTGCGTACGGCGCAGCCTGTCCAATAAAAATTCCATAGCTTCCTGCGGATTCATGTCGCCCAGGTGTTTACGTAATACCCAAAGGCGCGTAAGGGTTTCTTTATCCATTAAAAGGTCGTCCCTTCTTGTAGAAGATGCTAAAAGATCAATGGCAGGGTATATACGACGGTTAGATAACTTACGATCCAACTGCAACTCCATGTTACCGGTTCCTTTAAATTCTTCAAAAATAACTTCGTCCATTTTAGAACCTGTTTCTGTTAAAGCAGTTGCTAAAATAGTTAACGATCCTCCATTTTCAATTTTACGCGCGGCACCAAAAAAGCGTTTAGGCTTATGTAATGCATTTGCATCTACACCACCGGTTAACACTTTACCACTGGCCGGCGATACGGTATTATAAGCCCGCGCCAAACGGGTAATGCTATCTAATAAAATAACTACATCGTGCCCGCATTCTACCATGCGTTTTGCTTTTTCTAAAACAATGTTGGCAATTTTAACGTGTTTTTCGGCAGGCTCATCAAAGGTACTTGATACCACTTCGGCTTTTACGCTGCGTGCCATATCCGTTACCTCTTCCGGACGTTCGTCAATTAATAGGATAATTAAATAAACTTCGGGATGGTTGTATGCAATAGCGTTGGCAACATCTTTTAACAGAACGGTTTTACCTGTTTTAGGTTGCGCAACAATTAAGCCACGCTGCCCTTTACCAATCGGAGAGAACATATCCATAACACGCATGCTCATATTCTCTTGCGGATGGCCGGTTAATTTTAATTTTTCATTGGGGAATAAAGGCGTTAAATAATCAAAGATCACGCGGTCACGCACAAATGCCGGATCGCGGCCGTTTATTTGTTCTACTTTAATTAAAGGAAAATATTTTTCGCCTTCTTTTGGCGGACGAACACCGCCTTTTACAACATCTCCTGTTTTTAAACCAAATAATTTTATTTGCGATTGCGAAACATAAACGTCATCGGGCGAATTTAAATAATCGTAATCAGAGCTGCGTAAAAATCCATAACCATCCGGCATAATTTCTAACACACCGGTGGCAAATACGATATTATCAAAATTATAATTTACCTTTTCCTGTTTTTTTACAGGCTCAATTTCTTCGTTCGGCATTCCCGAAACACCATTTTCTTCCGAATCAACAATAGCGTCCTCAACACCCGAAATATCTCCCGAGGTTTTTGTTTCCGGTTCAGCTTCAGCTTTATTGATCGCAGGAGCAATAATTGCATCTTCTTCATTAGAAACGTTGGTTGTTTCCTGGTGGGTATCTTCAATTATAGGATCCAGTTTTACGATCTTACGTGGCCTTTTTTCTTTCATGTCTTTATTGTCGTTTTTTGAAATTCTTGGTCTTAGTTTGGTAGTTGACTTGCTTTGAGTTTCAATGATTTTTGAGATAAGGTCGGTTTTGGATAAACCTTTAGGATCTATTGAGAGGTTTTTTGCAATGTCTTTTAAATCCGGTAATGTCATACCGTTTAGTTCAGGTTCCTGGAACATAAATAAAGAAAATGATTTTTATTGTTTAATGTTTTTAATTTTTTGGTTGATTGTTAGTCGCAAGAAAATGCAACTTTAATAATACAACACAATATTAGTAAAATTGTTTGAAACAAAAAAGAAATTACCCGGTTTTTTCGGTTTTTAAAGCATAAAATTTGCTTTAAATGCCAGTTTGAGCGCTTTTTACAGCTTTAAACCAGTTTAACAAAAGCTCTTTTTGCTCTTTGCTTAGTTTAGCTTCTTTATGCATTAGCGTATAAGAGGTCATGGGCATTTCGTCTTCTTCCACCATTTCTATACATTCTTCTAACTTATGGTCTTTTTTCTTCTGAGAATAATTTCCCCATTCCGAAAAATTAAGGTGATGCCGGCCTTCATTGATATGATGTTTTATCCACCACGAAACCGGGGCAATATTAGTGTACCATGGATAATGCGGTTGATCTGAATGACAATCATAACAAGAGGTTTTTAAAATAGCAGTAACAGTATCGTTAGGGTGAAGCAGCGAAGTAAGATCCTTTCGTGTGTCAAACGGCTTAATGGTTTTATCTATTCTGAATAATTGAAAAACAAGAAGCAGAAGCACTAAAGCAAGCCCTATCTTTTTTTTAGTTAGTTTTTTAAACATGATGCTGGTCTCTGAAAATAAAAAAGCCTTCTATGAAGAAGGCTTTAAAGGTATAATTTGTTTTTAGATTACCTGGTTATTTTAGGTAAAAACAGCAGTTAAATAGGTAAATGATCAATGTCCTTCTAAAAATTTATTTAGTTCGTCAGTGGTAGAGCTAAACGAAAACACTTCGCTTACCTGGTAATAGTTACCCTTATCTATACAATAGTCATACGCAAATTTAGCATAAGTTAATTTATCGTCATCCATGCTAAATAATTTACAAATTTCTTTGATCTGGTTGGCCGACATGCAATTGCTTTTAGTTGCCACTTTAGCAGTGCTCATTTTTGTATCTGAAAAAGGTTTTGCCTCAACCGATTTTTTCATGCTTTCAAAGTTTGTTGGCGTCATGGCCGACCGGCAACCAACATTATTATTTACTGTACCCGCATCGGTTGTAGTGGCATGATGATGGTGATTACCGTTTGAAGAAGATCCACTTGAAGATGATGTACTTGTAACAGTTGTACTGGATTGGGTAACAATACCATAATTACTATCGGTAAAAGTACCGAGGTTCATATTTACTCCATCAACCGTAACGTTAACAGCCGCACCATTGGGATTTGTTGTGGTGTTTGAATTTATTTGTGTGGTTGTTGATGTTGTAGTATAATTAGCGGTTGCGTTATTGTTTGCGTTATTTGGTGTTGCTGTATTGTAATTGCTTGTATTAGAATCGTCGGCAGTATGATAGGCAACTGTTGGTACGCTGCTTGATGAGGTTCCATCTAAAGGGGTTTGACCAAAATAGCGCAGCTTTAATTGTTTTTTCAGATCGCGCTTTATTTTTGCAGTATGCTCATAGCCGGGCTCTAACGACATATTTTGTTTTAAATTAGGAAGGGCTTTGTCTTCAAATTCAATGCGTAAACTAATGTTTGGGGTAACATCAGTAACTTTTACATTACTTTCGGCATTGGCGTTTTGTTTTATACCATTTACGAAGGCATAAAACTTATCACCATCTTCAGAAAAAATTACAAGATTTACTTTTTGGCTAAAAGTAACAAGGCTTAAAAATAATAAGCCGGCAAAAATTGATAAACGGGTTGTCATATAAATAATTTTAAGATTTGATTTGATTTAAACAAGCCCTGTGCCAAAAAAACAGGTTTAACCGTTAAGGGATGTTAATGCAACCTGGTTACATGAAAATGCAACATTTATACAAACTTCTCGCCCTTATTGACTTTCACGTCGTTAACAAAGTTCCTTATTTGCTGCTCGTCTTGCTTTTTACAGATCATTAATACGCCATCGCTTTCTACTACAATATAATCCTCAAGGCCCTGTAATACCACCAATTTATCTTTTGGTACCTGTACAATGCAGTTATTACAATCGTAGGTAATGATATTTTTGCCAACCAGGGCGTTGTGTTTTTTATCTTTTGGAATGTGGGTATATAAACTGCCCCAGGTACCAAGATCACTCCAGCCAAAGATGCTTGCCCTTACATACACATTTTTTGCTTTTTCCATTACACTGTAATCAATAGAAATGTTTTTGCAAACGTTATATGCGTTATTTACAAAACTTTTTTCCTTATCTGTATTATAAGCGTCCCAGCCTTCTTTAAAAACGTTGGCAAGTTCCGGATCATTTACTTCGAGTGCAGATATGATGCTTTGAGTGCTCCAGCAAAAGATCCCCGAGTTCCATAAAAAATCGCCACTTTTTAAAAAGAAGTTGGCCATGTCATGATCTGGCTTTTCGGTAAAGGTTTTTACTTTAAAAATACGTTTATCTTTTTCGCGCACGTCGCTTTCAACATATTGTATGTAGCCATAACCTGTATCAGGCCTGGTAGGCTTAATTCCCAGTGTAATTAAACAATCTTCTTTTTCTGCTTTATCAAAACACGAGGCAATTGCTTTTATGAACGTATCTTCTTTCTTGATCAGGTGGTCGCTTGGTGCCACAAGAGTAACTGCTTTAGGGTCGCGTTTATGGATCTTGTATGAAGCATAAGCAATGCAAGGCGCTGTATTTCTGCGCGAAGGTTCACACAAGATATTTTCTTTAGGCAGGTTAGGTAATTGCTGGGCTACCAGCTCGTCATATGCGCCACTGGTAACTACATAAATATTTTCTTTGGCGCAAACTTTAAGCATACGCCTGTATGTATCCTGAAGTAAAGTGTGACCGGTACCAAGTATATCTAAAAATTGCTTTGGATGTTGTGTAGTACTCATGGGCCAAAATCTTGTGCCCACACCGCCAGCCATTATTATTGCGTAATGATGATTATTCATATTTAATGCTTCACAAAAATATAAAATTATGCTGGTTATTTGGTTAAAAAGTTGTAATAACTATATTATTACAATAAAATAACGTATATTTGCCCCGTCTTAAAAATCCTCCCGCCATTTTTGTTTGGCAATGTACATTAACTGCGGGGTGTTTTTAGCAGTTAATGTATAAATAAAACAATTAAAATGACTTTTCAAGAAATAGGTCTTAACAGTGACCTTATAAAAGCTGTTACCGATTTGGGCTTTGTTAATCCTACCCCAATTCAACAACAAACTATTCCATTATTGGCAAAACAACAAACCGACCTTGTAGCGCTTGCGCAAACAGGTACAGGTAAAACGGCTGCCTTTGGTTTACCAATATTAAACGCGATCAATTGCGATAATAAAACCGTACAGGCCCTTGTACTAGCACCAACGCGCGAGCTGTGCGTTCAGATCACCAACGATATTAAAAACTATAGCAAATACATGCGTGGTTTTGGTGTAACCGCTATTTATGGCGGCGCGCGTATAGACGGGCAAATTAAAGATATTAAAAAAGGCGTGCAGGTGGTTGTTGCAACACCCGGCCGTTTAATAGATATGATCGAACGCCGTGTTATTAATTTAAATACGGTTAAAATTGTGGTGTTGGACGAGGCTGATGAAATGCTGAACATGGGTTTTAAAGATGACTTAGATACTATTTTAAGCGAAACACCTGATCAGAAAAACACATGGTTATTTAGCGCTACTATGCCTAAAGAAGTAGAGCGTATCGCTAAAAACTACATGAGCAGTCCAACCGAAATAAGTACCGGTAAAAAGAATGAAGGAGCAGATAATTTAGAACACGTATATTATATGGTTCAGGGCCGCGACAGGTACCTCGCCTTAAAACGTATTGCCGATTATTATCCTGAGATTTTCGGGATCGTATTCTGCCGTACAAAAGCAGAAACGCAGGAAGTTGCCGATTCTCTTATTAAAGATGGTTACAGCGCTGATGCTTTACATGGAGATCTTTCGCAAAGCCAGCGTGATTTTGTAATGAAACGTTTTCGCAGCCGCACATTACAAATGTTGGTGGCTACCGATGTAGCAGCCCGTGGTATCGATGTAAACGATGTAACACACGTTATCAATTATAATTTACCCGAAGATGTTGAGAACTACACACACCGTACCGGCCGTACAGCCCGTGCAGGTAAATCGGGTATTGCCATTGCCATCATCACTCCAAAAGATAGTGGCAAGATTAAAGATATTGAACGTATCATTAAAAAGAAATTCGAGAAAAAAGATGTTCCTAACGGTTCTGACGTTTGCGAAAAACAATTATTTAATTTAGTTCATAAACTTCACAATGTAGAGGTAAAAGATGACGAGATAGAAAGCTTTTTACCTGCTATTTATGAGGAATTAAAGGATCTTAGCAAAGAAGAATTAATTAAACGTTTTATCAGCGAGGAGTTTAACCGCTTTCACGAATATTATCAAAACGCTCCGGATCTTAACATCGTTAAAGGTGCCGTAGACGGTGCATTTGGTAGTGGCCGTACCACCCGTTTCTTTGTAAACATGGGTATGATGGATGGTTTTAACACCGGTAGCCTAAAGGAATTTTTATGCGACGCTGTAAAATTACACCCGCGTATGGTGTTTAATGTTGATGTAAAAAGCAGCTTTTCTTTCTTTGAAACCGAAAGTAAATTTGTAGATAATTTTCTTGGCCTCAATTCGCAGGATCTTGAATTTAATAACCGTAAAATAAGCCTTGAAGTTAGCAACCGTAAAATGAAAGAAGGCGGAAGCGGAAACTACAAAGGCGGAGGATATAAGGGTGGAGAAAAACGCGAAGGTGGCGGTTACAAAAGTGGCGGTGGCTACAAAAGCGGTGGTGGTTATAAAGGTGGCGAAAAGCGTGAGTTTAAGCGCCCCAGGACTTCCGGCGGAAATTCAGAAAAGTCATTTAGCCGCGGCGGTGAAAAAAGTTTTGGTGGTGGCGACAAGAAAAAATCGTTTGGAAAAAGTAAATTCAGGGATTAATCAAAAAAATAAATCTTTAGTATATGCCTAAAATTTCTAAAAAAGCAACTGTTATGCCTGCATCGCCAATTCGCAAATTGGTACCCTTTGCAGAAGCCGCTAAAAAGAAAGGTGTAAAAATTTTCCATTTAAATATTGGGCAACCCGATATCGTAACGCCTCCATCGTTTTTAAATGCTGTAAAAAATGCAGATGTAAAAGTGTTGGAATACAGTCACAGTGCCGGTAACGAAAGCTACCGTAAAAAGATCTGTGGCTATTATAAAGAATATAATATCAATATCGATCATAACGAAGTGATCATTACCTGTGGTGGCAGCGAAGCAATAGAAATAGCCATGCTAACCTGCTTTAACCCGGGCGACGAGATCATTATACCCGAACCTTTTTATGCCAACTATAACGGCTTTAGTTGTGCCGCAGACGTGGTGGTTAAACCGGTTAGAAGTTTTATTGATACAGGCTTTGCTTTACCAAAGATCTCTGATTTTGAAAAAGTAATTACGCCAAAAACAAAAGGTATTATGATCTGTAATCCGGGTAACCCAACAGGTTACCTGTATACAAAAGCAGAATTGGAAGCACTTCGCGATCTTGTAAAAAAACACGACCTGTTTTTATTAAGCGATGAGGTGTACCGCGAATTTTGTTACGACGATAAAGAATATATCAGCGTTATGCATTTAGAAGGCATTGAGAACAATGTTGTTCTTTTAGATTCTATCAGTAAACGTTATAGTGCTTGTGGTGCGCGTATTGGCGCTATGATCACAAAAAACAAAGAAGTAATGGCAGCGGCGTTAAAATTTGCGCAGGCGCGTTTAAGTCCGCCAAGCTATGGCCAAATTGGTGCCGAAGCAGCATTGGATACTCCTAAAAGTTATTTTGCAGAAGTAAAAACAGAATACATTGCACGCAGGGATTTCGTGATCGATTCTTTAAATAAGATGGATGGCGTATATTGCCCAAAACCAAGCGGCGCATTTTATTGTATAGCCAAATTACCAATTGATAATGCCGATAAATTTTGCCAATGGTTGCTGGAAGAATTTAATTTAAACCAACAAACTGTGATGTTGGCCCCTGCTACAGGGTTTTATTCAACCCCTGGCGCAGGAAATGATGAGGTACGCATTGCATACGTTTTAAAGATCGAAGATCTTAAAAGCGCCATGAATTGTTTAAAAGAAGCATTAAAAGTTTATCCCGGTAAAACGAATTAATTTTAAATGAAAAATTTATTCTTCAGATCTTTTATAGCATTTATTGGTATTGCAGGTTTGTATTCTTGCAAAAACTCGGGTGATGCTGCCATTGCCGAAGTACAAAAAAAAGATTCAATAATAACGGTAAACCAAAAGGTTTTTTCTGCCAGCAAGCTTTCGGATAGTGCTGGCATTATTGGTATTTTTGATATTCCCGAAATGTTAACCATTAGCAAATTAGATTCGGCGCCCTTAAAGGATGTTTCGTTTAAAGTTGCCAAGAACTATGGTATTCTTGAAGCAGAATTAAATGCCATTGGCGCAGAATTGGATGGAATGCCGGGCATGCTTAATTATAATAATGATGAGAACAATTTTATTTTTGAATGTGTGCTTCCAATTAAAAAAATGCCATCAAAAGAACCAAAAAATTGTAAAATAGTTGTTCTTGAATCTACTCCCATGTTGATCTTTAATTTTTACGGGCCTTATGAACATTTGTTCTCGGCTTACGACAGAATAAAAAAGCATATGGCGGCCAATAAACTGGCTCAAAGCGGCCCAATGCGCGAATTTTATTTATCCGACCCAACTATCGAGAAAGACCCTGCCAAATGGCAAACCAGGATCATGGTGCCGGTGGCTAAAACAAAATAGACGTCTGTAGTTAATTAATTTTAACCTTGTTCCCTCCTTATTTTTTTGCAACTTTATTCTGCAAAGTAATTGGTAGATCATTTACAGATGAAAAATTTTTTAGCCAAACAGATTCTTAATACCATTTTTTATCCATTTCTTTTTTTATTAATCATCTGGGTCGTTTTTTTTATTGAACGAAGCAATGGTTTGAGTTTTGTTAAGTTTGGTATTCACCCACGAAGCGCAGATGGCCTTACAGGAATAATAACTTCGGTATTTATTCATGGCGACCTTGAGCACATTGCCTCTAACTCAATTCCACTATTGGTATTAGGCATGATGCTTTTTTATTTCTATAAAAAAATTGCCAAAGCCGCTTTTGTCTGGATCTGGTTAATTAGCGGCATCTGGTTATGGATGGGTGGAAGAGATAGTGACGATTATCCTACGTTTCACATTGGCGCAAGTACGTTAATTTATGGTCTTGCCACTTTTTTATTTTTTAGTGGTGTTTTCCGAAAGCATTTACGTTTAATGGTTGTATCGGCCCTGGTTGTTTTTTTATATGGTAGTATTATGTGGGGTATCTTTCCTTTAAAAACCGAAATAAGCTGGGAAGGCCACCTTTTTGGTGCACTGGCAGGCGTTTTGGTGGCATTCAACTATCGTAAAGAAGGGCCGCAACGCCGCGTTTATCAGTGGGAGGAAGAGGAAGATGATAATGATGATAGTTACCTGGCCGAACAACAACAAATTTTGGAAAATAAAGAATTGGAACAAGGTAAACCGCAAGAGGAGATCCGCATCAACTTTATTTATAAAGAAAAAGACAAAGATGAGAGGTGATAATTTCCCTTTATTTCTTTTTGATATAAGATAAAAAATCCTATTTTTGGGTAAACAAAAAAAGAGCCATGAAAAAAATTCTCTATGTAATTCTTGCATTATTTATTGTTTACATCATCCTTGCCTTCATCGGCACAAAAGAAATGAAAGTTGAACGCAGTATTTCAATCAATAAACCTGCAACATCAATTATTCCTAAACTAGCCGATTATAAATTCTTTCATGATGAATGGAGTCCCTGGACTGAAAAAGATCCGGGTATGAAAGCTACCTATAAAGGAAACCCGGGCGAGGTTGGCCATTCTTATACCTGGGACGGTAATAAAGAAGTTGGTAAAGGTGAAATGGAAATAAAAGCGTTTAACGGCGATAGCGTTATTCAGAGAATAACCTTTGATGGTATGGGCGATTCTAAAGGTTATTATATTTTAAAAGGTAAAGGCGATGCAACAGATGTTACCTGGGGAATTGCATTTGATATCGGTTTTTTCTTCCGCCCGATGACCTTATTTATGAATATGGAAAAGATGGTAGGTGCTGAATATGAAAAAGGACTGGTGAAATTGAAAACCAAATTAGAGGCCATAAAAGAAGAGGTAGCCACTGCTTCCAGCCACGAAGTAAAAGAGATACAATGGGACGCAAAAACATTTTACGGTACAAAGAAAGTAAAGATGGATGGCGCTAAACTGAAAGATTTTTTCAGTGAGAATTTTCCGAAGCTAATGGCAGAAATGGATAAAGAAAAGATCCAATCCTGCATGTCGCCTTGCGGTTTGTTTTATTCGTGGGATGAAAAAACAATGATGACAGAATGTGCTGCGGCCTTTTGCGTGCCCGAAGGTAAAGAAATGAAAGGCTGGGAAAAATACAGTATCCCAGCATCGCGTGTTTTACATGCGCCGCATTATGGCGATCCCGCAAACAGCATTGAAGCACATTACGCCATTGATGAATACATGAAAGAAAAAAAACTGGCTTATACTTTTGTAATTGAAGAATATGTGACCAACCCAATGGAAAAAGATACTTCGAAATGGCTCACCAATATTTATTATATTTTGAAATAAATCTAAATAGTATTTCGTGAAAAAAGCCGCTTCAAAAGAGCGGTTTTTTTTGCTTACAAATACATGTCACATCGAGTAAAAAATTCTGTCTCTTTGAATTTTTGTATCGAGATGTCATGTAAGATTGTTCTCGATACAATTTTTGCGGGATGCAGGCAAAAATTTACTCGAACTGACAAGCTTATAAAATCACCCTTCCAGCTTCTTAAATGCTTTTGGTAATTGTTCTATCACATCGCTTATCAAAATGCTTTCCATACTTTTTTTCTTCGCGCAAAGGTTAGCCGCGTAACCGTGCACGAACATTCCAATTAAAACTGCTTTTGGCGCGGTATAACCTCTCGCTAATAATCCTAAAATAATTCCGGTAAGCGCATCACCACTTCCTGCTTTTGCCAGGCCGGCATTACCACTTGAGTTAAAAAAAACAGAGCCGTCGGGAAAAGCAACAGACGAATGCGCTCCTTTTAAAACAATAATGCAATTATATTTTAACGAAATATGTTTTAATGCCTTTATTTTTTCAAAATCATTCTCGTATTTCCCGAAAAGGCGCTCAAATTCTTTGGGGTGCGGTGTTAAGATCGTTTCGGGCGGTAAAAACTCAAGCCACGTTTTATTTTCTGAAAGTATATTTAAACCATCTGCATCAATAATTAATTTGCCGGTATAATATTGCAATAATTTTTTTAAAACCGTTTGGGTTTCTTCATTAGTGCCCACACCCGGGCCAAAACCAATAGCATCATAATTTTCGGGTTTATCAATTTCAGAAATAAATTCTTCGCTTATATCTTCTATCGACATGGCTTCCGGTAAATGATTCAATAACGCTGTGGTTGTACTTTTGTTTGAATGAAGTGTTAATAAACCTGCGCCACTTCGCAAACAGGCTTTTGAGCTGATCAACGCGGCACCGCTCTTTCCCTTACTGCCGGCTAAAAGCAACGCATGGCCATAAGTGCCTTTATGCGAGAATTTATTGCGTGGCTTTAAAAAAGAAGCGATCTCTTGTTTGGTAATGTAATAATACCCTGTAAATTGTTCGTGTATCGCTTGTGCGCTTAAGCCAATATCCAATACTTCAAATTCCGGCACATAATTTTTATTTTCGGCAACAAGAAAAGCTAATTTCGGAAATTGAAAGGATAACGTAAGACTTGAACGAACAATAGTATCAAGATCTTTTGATGACTCATCTGCCAACAACCCGCTTGGCATATCCACGCTGATCACTCTTTGAAAATTAGCGTTTATGAACGTGATAGCATCTTTTAACAGTCCCTCAGCTGCTTTATTGGTGCCTGTTCCAAGTAAAGCATCAATGATGATATAATTTTTATGTGTAATTTTTTCTTTAAGATCGGCCAAAGAATTTATTTCCGATATTTTTGTAGGAAATGTTGCTTTAAGCTTATTGAAATTTGTTTCCGCGTCGGCGCTGAATTTATCGGTGTAATTGATTAAAAGAACCTCTGCATTAAATGCGCGCTCCAATAACAAACGGGCAATGGCCAATCCATCACCGCCATTATTTCCTTTGCCGCAAAAAATAAGTATATCATCTTCGGTACTTACCAGTTTCATAATGCGCTTTAAACAAGCCATGGCAGCGCGCTCCATAAGATCGATAGAATTTATAGGCTCGTTCAAAATTGTAAATTCATCAATTTGTTTTATTTGTTCGGCAGAGAAGATCTTCATAAATAATTTTAATTTTTCTTGTCACATCGGTTAGAAAATTCTATCTCTTTGAATTTTCGTATCGAGATGCTAATTACCATTTCTCGATACATTTTTCTCAAAAAAATCTACTTGAAGTGACAGGATATTTTAAATAAAGCATTAGTTGGTTTAACCACAATTGCAATCTTTATCGCAATTTTCTTTTTTCTTAGGTTTAAAAAATTTAATACCTAAAAAAATAATTGCTATTGCTAATAAAGCATAAACTA
The DNA here is from genome assembly GCA_044226875.1 of Bacteroidia bacterium. GTDB lineage: Bacteria > Bacteroidota > Bacteroidia > B-17B0 > Aurantibacillaceae > Aurantibacillus. The sequence goes on along the minus strand of JBGAGD010000001.1, from coordinate 104,355 downwards.
TGATCTGTTGAACCATAGCATAAAATTACGGCTATTTTTTCAGAATTGGCAATATTATGCCCGAAGCAGCATCTGCCTGGTGATAAACTTTTATTTCACTTTTAATAAAATCTTTATCGTCACATTTATAAATATCTATAAACTGTTGGGGGTTCCTGTCAAATAACGGAAACCAACTGCTTTGAATTTGTATCATTAGTTTATGACCTTTTTTAAACGTGTGGGCCACATCCGGCAACTCAAACTTTACTGTTTCAATTTTATTGGGCGCAAACGCTTCGGGTTTTTCAAAACTGTTCCTGAATCTTCCACGCATTATTTCGCCGCGCACCAGCATTTGGTAGCCTGCCATTTCCGCTTCCATTTTTACGCCTTTGCAGCAATAGTTATCGGCATAATCAAAATTATCAGGAAAAACATCGATTACTTTTACAACAAGATCGGCATCAGTTGTTGAAAGGCTTACTTTAAGATCAGCAATAACAGTTCCTGCTAAAATAAGATCATCTTCCAACACACCAGTTTCAAAAACCAACACGTCGGTTCTTCTTGCCGCAAAACGCTGGTCATCGGTCATGTATTCTTTCGTTCTTTGTAAATGCACGCCTTCGGTATATGGCACAGGTTTATTGGGATCGCTTATATAATTAGTGAATGCACTTGTTGTAACAGGTTTTTCAAACGATAATTTTTGCCCGGCATTTAAATAAATTATTTTGCCCTCGGTGTTCTTTGGTGGCCAGCTATCAAAATTTTTCCAGTTATTTTCACCGCTAAAAAAGACTGTAGCTTCCGCAATCGTTTTATCTGAACCTTTATTTAAAAGATGGGCATCAAAAAATATTTTTTCAAGATCGCTTTGATAATATTCTGCAGTTTTGCTTCCAAAACGGATATTGCCCAAATAACTTCCGTTGCTGCGGTGCCAGCCGCCATGCGACCATGGGCCCATTACCAAACGGTTGTTTGTTTGTGGCGATTGCTTTTCAATAGCTTTGTATAAATTCCATGCACCATAACAATCTTCGGCGTCAAAAGTTCCACCTACAACCAGCATGGCGGGTTTAATATTCTTGCAACCAACTCTTGCGTTTCTCACTTTCCAAAAATCGTCCATATTTGGATGGTTCATCAGATCGTTCCAAAAAACAATACTGTCTCCCATATATTTTTTGAAATTCTTTAATGCGCCCTGCTTTAAGTAAAAATGGTAGTTATCATTTTCAGGCCATACAAAACGCTTGGGGTCTTCGGTTGTGGGCATGGGTCTTGGTCTGCCAAAAGCATAATAAAAATTAAAGCCATCCATTAAAGCAAAGGCGCCGTTATGGTGAAAATCGTCGCCTAAAAACCAGTCGGTAACCGGCGCCTGCGGACTAACAGCTTTTAATGCAGGGTGATTGCTTAAAGCCGCCATTGTACTATAAAAACCCGGGTAAGAGATGCCGAAAACACCAACATTACCGTTATTGTTGGCAATATTTTTTAACATCCAATCAATAGCATCGTAAGTATCGCTTGCTTCATCAAATTGTTTACCTTTTTTATTTTCTATGTAGGGCCTAACATCCACAAATTCGCCTTCGCTCATGTATCTTCCACGTACATCCTGTATTACAATAATATAATTCTCTTTTATATAATTGGCCCAGTGGGTCATGTACAAACGTGGCGAGAACTTATCTTTACCATAAGGCGCGCAGGAATAGGGGGTACGAACAAGCAGAACGGGGTGCTTTTCTGCCATATTTTTTGGCGCATAGATGCAGGTAAACAGCTTTTTACCATCGCGCATGGGTATCATAGCTTCGGTTTTGGTGTAATTAGTATAAACCCAGGCGCTATCAATAGTTTGGGCTTGTGCCAGGCAAAATATGCCAAAAAATAAAAGGGTAAACAGCTTCTTCATTTACATCAATTATACAATAAAAAAGGCTAAAAAAGGCATTATTTGATTAACAATTTGTGGTTAAAAACATTGAGTGAACCCGCTTATAAAAACCACGGCTTTGCTTTACTTTTAAAAGATAATGAATACTGAGAAAAAAAATAAATTCAGGACAAAAAATGCTGTTGAGACAGACATAGAAGAATTGGAAAAAAATTCCATTGAGGATTATGTGCGTCCGGCATTAAAAGAAAAACAAAGGCCTGAGGAAAATGTTGCTGCAACAAAAACAACTAAAAACAAAGTTAAGGCAGCGCCAAAGGTTGTAGTTGAAGAAGAAGAAAAAGCAGAGCCTGTAAAACCAGCAAAAGAAAAAGAGGTTAAAAATAAAGACAAGCAAAAAATTGCTTTCATGCAGCGCGTAGAGCAGTTCAAAACGTTCTATCAAAATGAACGCACGCAAAAAATTCTTGGTTTATTACTTGTTTTATTTTCAGCGTATTTAGCCATTGCATTTGTTTCGTATTTTTTTACCTGGCAGGTTGATCAGGATAAAGTTTTAGGAAGTTCTGATGAATTATTTTTACCCGATACAAAAGTAAAGAACTGGTTGGGCAAGGCTGGCGCTTTGGTTTCGCACCTGTTCATGTACAAAGGGTTTGGCGCAGCTTCGTTTATTCTGGTGCCGGTATTATTTATGTACGGTTTACAAAAAGTGGTTCAGAAAAAACTCATCAATGTGGGCGCTTTTAACGCTAAATGGTTATTTCTTTTAGTGTGGAGCTCGCTTGTGTTATCTTACTTTTTTTCTGAAACTATTTTTTACATGGGCGGGGGTTTTGGTTATTTTATCAATGGTCAAATTGCTAATTACGTTGGCAATGTGGGCCTTATTGCCCTTTTAGGATTTTCTATGCTTACGTTTTTGGTATTGGTTATTAATCTTTCTTTTCAGTTGCCTGCCAAACCTGTATTGCAGGAAGATGAACAGATCAAAGCAGAGTTAGAACCGGAAAAATCGGAAAGCAAAGAATTTAACGCTTCGTTCAACGAAATGAAAGAAGCAAAACTTTCGCCTGAAGAAGAAGCTGAATTGCTGAACTTTGAGGTGCTTCCAAAAAAGGAAGAAGAAAAAGCAATAACCAACGATGCAACATTTGAAGTAATTGCACCTGTTGAAGAAGTGAAGGAGGAAATTACTGTTGAGGAAAATAAAATTGAAATGGATAATAAGGTTGACCCGGTAATTGAAAAAACGGGCGAACCTGAATTTGAAATTGGCAAAACAGTTGACGAGCCGATTGTACGGGAAGAAGAGAACCGCGCTGCAAAACTGGTTGAAGAATTTGGTGAATATGATCCAACATTAGACCTTGGTTCGTATCAGTTTCCAAGTTTTGACCTGCTAAATGATTATGGTAATACCGGAAGCAAAGTAAACCAGGAAGAATTGATTGCGAACAAGAACCGCATCTTAAGTACACTAAAAAACTATGGTATCGAGATCGATAAGATAACTGCCACCGTTGGGCCAACGGTTACCTTATATGAAATTGTGCCGGCAGCCGGTGTGCGCATCAGCAAAATAAAAAATCTTGAAGATGATATCGCTTTAAGCCTGGCAGCCCTTGGTATCCGTATCATTGCGCCAATTCCGGGCAAAGGCACCATTGGTATTGAGGTGCCTAATTTAAATCCCGAAATGGTGCCAATGAAAAACATTCTGGCATCCGAAAAATTCAATAACTCTGCATTTGAATTGCCGATTGCTTTAGGTAAAACTATCAGTAACGAGATATTTATTGCCGATCTTGCAAAAATGCCTCACCTTTTGATGGCGGGTGCTACAGGGCAGGGTAAATCGGTTGGGTTGAACGCTGTGTTGGTTTCTCTACTTTACAAAAAACACCCTTCGCAGGTAAAATTTGTATTGGTAGATCCTAAAAAGGTAGAGTTAACGTTATTCAATAAAATAGAACGCCACTTTTTGGCCAAGCTCCCAAACTCAGAAGATGCGATCATTACCGATAACACAAAGGTTATACACACGCTAAACTCGTTGTGTATTGAAATGGATAACCGCTACGCGTTATTGCAGGATGCACAGGTGCGTAATATTAAAGAATACAATACCAAATTTGTTAACCGCAAATTAAACCCCAACGATGGTCATAAATTTTTGCCATACATTGTTTTGGTGGTGGATGAGTTTGCCGATCTGATCATGACGGCCGGTAAAGAGGTGGAAACGCCAATTGCCCGCCTGGCACAGTTAGCAAGGGCCATTGGTATACATTTAATTATTGCAACACAAAGGCCATCGGTAAATATTATTACCGGTACTATTAAAGCCAACTTCCCGGCGCGTATTGCCTTTAGGGTAACCAGTAAAATAGATAGCCGTACCATTTTGGATTCTGGCGGAGCCGATCAATTGATTGGTCGTGGTGATATGTTATTAAGCACAGGAAACGATCTTATTCGTATACAATGTGCTTTTGTAGATACACCCGAAGTAGAGAAAATAACCGAATTCATAGGCAATCAACGTGCTTACCCGAGCGCCTTCTTATTGCCTGAATATGTTGGCGAAGATGGCGGTGATGGTGTTGGAGAGGTAGATCTTAGCGAGCGTGATAAAATGTTTGATGAAGCTGCCAAATTAGTGGTACAGTTTCAGCAGGGAAGTGCCTCTTTTTTACAAAGAAAGTTAAAATTAGGGTATAACCGCGCAGGCAGAATAGTTGATCAACTGGAAGCGGCTGGCGTGATTGGAGGCTTTGAAGGCAGCAAAGCACGCGAGGTTTTGATCAAAGATATGGCCCAGTTGGACGAAATTCTACAAAAACTGAAAAATCGTTAATCACAATTGAGCAAAATTTAAACCTTTTTTGCATCTTAGATACCTATTTTGGTATTACATTTGCACTAACCCTATTATGAAGAGATTATTAAGTTTATTATTTGTTGGCGCTTCTTTATTATCAAGCGCGCAAGATCAGGACCCGAAGGCAAAAGCTATTTTAGATGAATTAAGCAAAACTACAAAAGCTTATAAAAGCATTACTGCTGATTATTCTTTTACTATTTTAAGTAAAGAAAAAAAGCAGGTTGAAAAACAAAACCATAAAGTACAGGTAAAGGGCAATAAGTTTAAACTGGATATACCGGGAAATACAATTATTTGCGATGGCACAACACTTTGGAATTATAATAAAGATGCTAAAGAAGTGACCATTAAAAACTTTGATGCCACAAACGAAGAGCAACTAAATCCAAGTAAGATTTTTACTTTATACGAAAGCGGTTATAAGTTTAAATATGATAAAGAAGAGAAAGTGGGTACAGTTGCCTGCCATGTGATCGATCTTTTCCCATCCGTAAAACCCGAAAAGAAGAAATTTCATACGGTTAAATTATACGTTGATAAGATTAAAAAGCAGGTGGTAAAACTAACCATGATGATGAAAGATGGCGGAGAAAACATCTATGAAATAAAAACCATGAAGCCAAATTTAGAAATTGCCGATAATTTATTCGTTTTCGATACAAAGGGGTTGAAACCGGATCAGATCAGCGATGAAAGATAAGTCTTAAACAATTTAACCACAGAGGGCACAGAGTTTAGCACCAAGTCCACAAAGATTTATTTTTTGTGGGCTTTTTTATTTTTCCTAACCACAAAGGTCACCATGATTGCACAAAGAGTTATTTCTTCTTTGTGTGCTTTGAGATATTCTTTGCGCTCTTTGTGGTTAAATTTGAACGGAAATCAATTGATCACAATTCCCAAACTCAATAACGAACTGGCGATCTTTAACTGGTGTTGTTCTATTTCTTTTTTATTGATGTCAAATTTTAATTCGTCATCATCTAAAGTAACAAAACTTAAGCTGGCGCCTTTTTTTGCAAGTCCTTCGCGCTCGCCAACAACCAATATGGGTTTATCTTTTGTTTGTTCTTTTAAAATTTTTACGGCTCCGCTTTTTGAAGAAGGAACAAATAATAAATGACAGCCATAACTATCTTCGGGTGTTTTACATTTACGTATCACAATGGTTCTGCCTTTTATTTTTTTTGTGGCCGCCAGTGTTTCAAGTTCTTTCGTAATAGGCGAATCGCCCAGTATGCCCAAAATAAAGTCACCCTTGCTTTGCGCTTCGGGCCACTCTACATACTTCATAAAATTATAAATAAACAACGTGTAAGCCTTATAATCGGTTTCCTGGGCCATGCAATTGCTGCTATTAATGCCACGCAAAAATAATACCGCAAATAGCAGTACTTTAAAATAATTTATTTGGCGCGCATCTTTCAATTGCCTGTTTTGTTTTTATAATTTACATTGTATTGCAAGCGAAAAACGAATTCTCTAGATGGGCCCGGTAATGGCGCATGATAAGAGTTGTAAGGTTGTATAAATTTAAATTTCTGATCTAACAGATCGTACACACCAATGCCAAAAGTTAATCCTTTTACAGGAGTGGTATAACGTATAAAAATATTTATAAGGGCTGTTGGGTTAAATTTTTCCAATACCGAAGTACCAGTACTGTCTATTGAGGTGTAACCCCATCTTGGTCCGTAAAAAGAGGCGCTTGGCGAAACGCAAAGATCTTTGGTGATATTAAAAGAAGAATTAAGATTGAATTTATGGTTGGCAAAGGCCAGTAAAGATGAACTATTCTCGCTTACGGTATAAGCTTCGATCTTTTGTTTATTAGCCGCCGAATAAAATGCATAGTTCACAGCAATGTAACCCCATTTCTCTTTTATTTTATATTCGGCTTCAATGCCCTGCGATCCTGATTGCCCCGAATTAATATAAGCATCCTTTAAATTAGTGGTATCGTAAAAATATACGATAGGATTTTTTGTGGTAATATCAAAAACGTTTATGGTGAAAATAGATTTACGTGTTACCTGGTAACCTAATTCAACTTCGGCAACCTGCGTTAGCTCTGGCCTTATGCCGGCGCTTGTTTTTAAATTAATATTTTCGATAGATGGTGCCCTGAACGAATTGCTGTATAGTGCCTTAAAGTGAAAGCGATCATATTTTTTTGTGAGGCCAACGCGCGGCACAAAGGCGTCGCCATAAGCGCTGTGTTTGTCATAACGGGCGCCCATAATAATATTCACAAAGCGGGTTTTAATTAAACCCTGCGCAAAAAAAGCGTAATTAAAATAAGTAACGCTTTGTTTACCGTTCGAGAAAAAACTGCTATCCACATTATCCGTTGCAATATCCTGGTAGCTTTCGGCACCAAAAACAAAATTAATTTTACGGGTAATGTTGTATGAGGCAGTAATGTTGGCAGTAGCACGGTTAGCAGTTTTGTCATAAGCAGATGTAACAGAATCAACTTCCCCTGTTTGCCATGGCGTTTGTTTTTTATAATTCAATCTTGGTGTAATGGTAAACTTATCGTTTACTTTTAAAACATATTTTAATTCGCCAAAAAGAGAGTTATAACTCTCGGTATACGGTATAGATTTTATATGATCATAATTATCACGCACAGTGGTTTGCATAAAATCGCCAATGCATCTAAAGCTAAGTCCTTTGTATGCCAGGCCGGCGTTAAAATACCGGGGGTTAAGGCTAGAGTTGCCGGCCATATTATAACTGCCTCCATAAAAATCGGAAAATACCTGGTCGCTTCTGTTTCCCTGGCCCATCATGCCCGACACGCTGTATTGAAAATCTTTTACTTTTTGACCAATAGCAAGATTTATATTTCTACGGGCAAAATCCTTTTCCATTTGCCCATAGGTACCCGAAACAGTTAACCCATTAATATCTTCACCCTGCCTGGTAATAATGTTTATAACGCCGTATTCGGCAAAGCCACCATAAATAGCAGACCCCGGGCCTCTTATTACTTCTATTTTTTTGATCTGTTCAATTGGGTAATGATTACCAAACTGGGTAGTTGCAAAAAGTATCTCGTTCATTTCCTGCCCGTCAAGCAACAATAAGATCTTACCTTCGTGGGCCCAGTTACCGCGCATACCAAGGCCTACAACGCCTTCTACATCGACGCCAAAATCAAAACCCGGTATTAAACGCAAAACATCTATCAGGTCGCGTGCCCCCGATCTTTTTATCTCATCTTCGGTAATAAGGCTTACAACACTCGGCGATTCGCGTGTATTAAGCGGCTTTTTGGATGCTACTGAAATAAGGGAATTAATAAGTTTTTCTAACTCGGTTGGCACACCATGCGCTTTAAGCTTCAAAAGCTGTTCAAGCGACATTTCATAAAAATCAACTGTATCTTTTTTAGTAACGGTAGTATCGGTTTGCGCGTAAGCGCCAGAGCTTAAGCCAAAAGCCAAAATAACGGCCACTAGTAATATCCTGCAGGGTCGAATAAACGGAAAGATAAAAAAAATATTTAGAAAAGAGAAAAAATAATCCTGTACATCGAAATATGCCGTACAAATGCAACATTATTTGATATATTTGTAATAACTGCTCCTTCTTTTTTCGATGAATGGCGGCGGAATTGAACAACATGAAACTTGGTTTTTTTAATACAGGATTCCCTAAAATAACGTTTGTTTTTGCTTTGGTAATTGTTATTGTAGTTGCCAATGTATGTTTCAATTATTACATCATCCGTAAAAATAAGGCCACCGTTGCTCAAATGACCGAAGTGATCAATCCATACATTGAAGCGTTGGAAAAATTGAATCTTATTGTTACTGAATCAAAAATGTATTCTACCAACTGGGTGTATCTGCAAAATAGTATGGAGGATAAGAAAAATCTTGACTCTTTACAAAAGATACAATTACCTGCTATTAAAAAAAGACTCGATAATCAGTTATTAAAACTCAACAAAAAAACGGATGCCGATAGCCTGGTAGATGTATTTTTAAAGATCTTTAAATTGGAGCAGGTTGAAAAAGAGATCATGACCACGCTTGTTACTTTTGATGATTATGAGAACGCACAAAAGAAATTTAAATGCGAAGAATTGGTTGAGAGCGAGATCTTGCCCCGTACCCAGGCCATTATGGCACAGTTAAAAGGCATTATTCACCGTAACCGCGAAGTAGCTTTTAAGATGAAAGCCGAGATCCAAAAAGATTCAGACCGGATGACGACCTTTATGTTACTGGCATCTGTTGGCCTGTTTGTTTTTATTATGGCTGCCATTTATTTTATTTCGGGCGGAATTCGCAAGCCTGTTCTGAAGATGAAGAACATTATATTGCAATTAGGTAAAGGCGAACTGCCGGATGAAAAACTGGAGGTTAAAAAAGATGTGGTTGGCGAAATGAGCTCATCTGTAAATGCCTTATCAGATAGTTTTACTCAAACTTCGGTTTTTGCAAACGAAATTGGAAAAGGCAATTTAAATGTGCATTACGATAAATTAAGCGAGAACGATCTTTTAGGAAATGCTTTAATTAACATGCGCGATAGTCTTCGTTCGTATTCAGAGAATATGGAAGAGCAGGTGAGGGCGCGCACATTGGAAGTTGTTGAAAAAAGCGGCAAACTCGAACATGCCTATCGCGAAATTCGCGACAGTATCAATTACGCAAAAAAGATACAGGAATCTATTTTACCGGCCGATGAAACGATTACAGCAGTATTTCCTAACTCATTTATCTTTTACAAGCCAAAGGATGTGGTGTGTGGTGATTTTTATTGGTTCACTCAAAAAGGCGATGATATAGTAATTGCAGCATTGGATTGTACCGGCCACGGTGTGCCCGGTGCGTTTATGACAGTAATTGGCAACTCGTTATTGAACCAGATCGTTAATTTTTCGGAGATCACAAGTCCTTCAAGTATATTAACACAATTGGATAAACGACTGCATGAAACGTTAAAACAAAGTGGAAACGTGATCACCAACGATGGTATGGATGCTGCTATTTGCAGGTACAGGATAAGCAAAGGCGAAATCACCTTTTCGGGTGCTAAACGACCGCTTTACCTCTTTAAAAAAGGAGAGTTAATAGAAATAAAAGGAAACAAATCGCCTATTGGCAGCTTTGGCCACGAGCTGGATAAAAATTTTTCTGAACATAAAATAAAAATAAATCCAACCGATACGGTTTATATGTTCTCTGATGGATTACAGGATCAGTTTGGTGGCACCGACGGAAAAAAATTCATGATCAAACGTTTTCGCGATCTGCTTATAGAGATACAACCTTTTTCTATGAAAGAACAAGGCATACGCATAGAAAAGGAGCTAACAGAATGGCAAAAAGGCTATGAGCAAACCGACGATATGTTGCTGATAGGGCTGAGGTTTTAGTTTTTCGCCACTGAGAATCAGAGTAACAGAGAGTTTTGTGAAACCTTTTAAAAACATTCTCTACGCCGCTTCGGTTAGTTTTTATTCTCCTCGTAACTCTTAATAATGGCTTTTACGAGTTTATGGCGTATAACGTCGGTATTATCCAATTCTATAATACTTATACCCTCTACTTTTTTCAGATAACGTATAGCCTGCACCAAACCGCTTGGTTGTTTGCTAGGAAGATCTATTTGCGTAACATCTCCGGTAACAATAAATTTAGCGTTAGAGCCCATACGTGTTAAGAACATTTTCATCTGGCTTTCGGTAGTGTTTTGCGCCTCATCCAAAATCACAAAAGCATTATCAAGCGTTCTTCCACGCATAAAGGCAAGCGGCGCAATTTGTATGGTACGGTTCTCGATATATTGATTTAATTTATCTCCCGGTATCATATCATTTAACGCATCATAAAGTGGTTGCATGTATGGGTCCAGTTTCTCCTGGAGGTCGCCGGGCAAAAAACCCAGATTTTCGCCGGCCTCAACGGCAGGGCGGGTTAAAATAATGCGTTTTACTTCTTTATTTTTAAGGGCCTTTACAGCTAAGGCAACTGCGGTATAGGTTTTACCCGTACCTGCGGGGCCAATGGCAAAGAGCATATCGTTTTTTACAATAGCGCTTAGCATTCTGCGTTGGTTTTCGGTTTTGGCCTTTATTACCAGGCCGTTGTTGCCAAATAAAATTATATCGTTATTAAGGGCTTCATCTCTCGATTCAACAATATTGTCGCCGTTTTGCCCCAAAAGCCGTTCTATCACTGTATCTGTTAAGATGCCGCTTTTATGGTAATGATCTACCATAAGATCAAGTTTCTTTTCAAAACGTGTGATCTCGTTACTGTCGCCAATTACCTTTAAAGAGTAACCGCGGGCTATTAATTTTAATTTCGGGAAATGTTTTTTAATAATGTTCAGCTTCACATCATTCACACCATAGATCTCCACCGGCTCAACGCTATCCAGCGCTATAATTTTTTCATTCATCTTCTCTTTTCAAACACAGAATTACTGGTATTGTTTATAAACTTGTTAATCTCTCGTCAAGTTTAAAAAATTTAGCCCAGTGGTCCTGATTAAATTTATCTAATAATTTGTTTATACTTATTTCCTGCTGCAATTTCGTTAAATTTTTCGCCATAATAAAAAATTATGCCTGCAAAATTTGCCTCATTTCACTAAAAAATAAGTTGTAAACAACTTTGTAATATAAATTTAAACAGCCCCAAAATATTAATTACTTTTGAACAAATGAGCATTGTTACTTTAACAACCGACCTGGGTTACCGCGACCCATACTTAGCAATTGTTAAGGCTAAACTTTTTTCGCAATTGCCCGACGTAAAGATCATTGACCTTAGTTGCGATATTAAAGACAATAACATTTCTGATGCCGCATTTATTTTAAAAAATGCATTGCCCTATTTTCCCGAAAATACTATCCATTTAATGGCAGTAAAATTTATTATTGATAGTGGCAACAGTAACAAACAAAACAGCATCGATAATACACGCTATTTGATCTCAAAATATAAAGGCCAATATATTATTTGCCCCGATAACGGTTTATTTTCGCTAATAGATTCAAATTTTAATGAACCTGTTTATCAGTTGTACTATGACGAAAAGGCAAAACACCATTTTTTTTTAAAAGATATTTTTTTAGATGCGGCCGTTCATATTTTAAAAACAAATAAGATAGATGATATTGGAGTGCCTGCAGTAGAATATTACAAAGCTTTTCAGTTTGAGAGTTTTGTAAGCGGTAATATTTTAAGAGGCAAGGGTATTTACGTAGATGATTTTGGAAATATCATTACCAACATTACTCAAAAACAATTTAATGATGTGATCGGTAAACGTAATTTTAGTATTACCCTGCCCGGTGCCCGTATCAATAAAATTATGCAAACCTACGATGAGGTAAAGCAAGGCCAGCCGCTGGTATTATTTAATAGTTTTGGTAATCTTGAAGTTGCGGTAAATGGAAAAAGTGCTTTAAATATGCTTTGCCCGCGTGATATTGGAAGTAAGTTTGATTTTAATTTATTAATTGAATTTTATGATTAAGCGTATTGTAAAAATGAGTTTTAAACCAGAGAATATTGAAACCTTTAAAACTATTTTTGAAACGAACTGGCAAAGAATAAAGGGTTTTGAAGGCTGCTCGCACGTTGAGTTATTGCAGGATAAAAATAACCCCGAAATTTTTTTTACTTATAGTTTGTGGCAAAGCGAAGAGCATTTAAACAACTATCGTAATTCAGAATTGTTTAATACCGTTTGGTCTTCAACAAAAGCTCTTTTTAATGCTAAGCCTGAAGCCTGGAGCGTGAATCAATTGTTGTTTTGATTTCGGCAAATAAAGGATTTCGATTATATTATAGGATGTGCCTTTTTTATTTTAAGTAAAATTCAGGTTGACGAAACGTTGCAAGAAAAGCTGTTTGAGCCGAAGGCGAGTTTTTTCTTGCAGCGAAGTCGACGTAGAATTTAAGTAAAATAAAAGTAGCACGATTTTCTTCGTAATTTTCTTTTCTAAAAAAAAAATTTTACGGGAAGGTTTACACGTTTGCGTCTCGATTGCGCTCGATGTGACAAATTAACTCTTTCTGATCGCTTCAGCTACCGGATCAATATTCATCATGCCGTAACTGAAAACGAACTTATGCCCGCCTTTTACAGTAATAATAACTTTTTTTGCAAAGAAACTCTTCTCAACTTCAACATTGGTAATATCACTTTTAGAGATCTCAAGAAGGTTACTTTCCGGTTTAGAGATCATGTTGGAGTTGGCGTAGATATTGGCCAGGGTTGATACGTTAAACTGGGCATCGTAAACAAGGCGTTTGTTTGTAACTGCTAACTTGCCATTAAACTTCGATCCGTCGCTTGGTAGAAAAATAAGCGTCCAGGTATCGATCAATTGTTCTGAAGGTTGTAAATCAAGTTTCATAGTGTTTAGTTTTTAGTATTCCTAAATTTAGATATCTGTTCGTTAAACAACAAATAATTAAATTTGTTTTGAAATAAAACGTTAAGCCGGGTTGGCTTATTTGGTGTTTTTTTCAATAATGGCAATTATACTATTCAGATCGATCTCTAATTTCTGATCTCGAAAAACTTCAACATATTTGCCATCGCGGTGCTTTTTTAATTTCAGGATCTGCAAGTTTTGCCCCTGGGGATAGATCTCAAGATTCCAGAAAATTTCAGAATTGCTGTGATGAAAAGGATTTGTCCAAAGATGCGCCTCGGTTTGTTTACCGTCGTATAGAACAAAAAAATTAAATTCGGGTAACATCAGGACTTAAGAATGGCTTCCAATTAAAAATATCAGGCGTGATAATCAGATTTTTTTTTCCGGTTAAGTATAAGGAAGTCATCTACCATTTTGGTAGAATTGCCTATTACCATAATGGCGTGAATAAGATCTTTTTCTTCGCAATTTAAAATAGTGCTCCATTCTTTAATTGCCTCCTTACTGTGAAGGTCGATCTTTGAATCTTTCTTGTCGGGATCTTGCATGCGCCTAAGTTCTAACATTAATTAAAATTAGGCAATCCGTAAAATTACCTATTTTTTATATAGGTAATTTTACCTATAAAAAGGTAGGTAATTTTACCTATTTTTAAATGTTAAAAAACACTTAAACGCTTCATAATCATTAATTTGATTTTTACAAGAGCTTACAGATTTCTGGATTATATTTTGCAGATTTAGTATATTGGACTATACATTTTTTTACTAACTAAAAACAATTATTTATGAGTTTCACAGGACACGAAGATCACAGCATTTCGCTGGCTACTGCAGCCGCATGGACTAAAAATTACCGTGATAAAAACAGCGGAGCTACAAAAGGACATTTTTTTGGCAAGGACGCTATTAACTCTATTTTAGCACAATCCGGTTGTGTTGGTATCAGGTTATATTATGCATTGGATGATGCTGGTGCAAAACAAATAATTTTAGTTGGAGCCGATGCCAATGAAAACGATCTGTACAATGGAGTTTTAGCTGAAAGAAGTATTATTTGTCCACCTATGTGTGGTGGTGGAAATCCTCTAAACGGAAATGGGTAAAAAGTTACTTTTTGTGTATTTTTAAAGGCGGCTTAGGTCGCCTTTATAATTTAATAAATATGAATGATACCGGTTTGTTGTTTAAGATTATCACATATACTTCAGCAATAAGCTCGTTTATTCCATTTGCAATTGCAAGTATAAATTTCCGAAAATTAGAAAGATATTTTAACTGCTTATTTTTCCTGCTTTTTATAAACGTAGTAATGGAACTTATAAATTTTATTATTTCAAAATTTGGCGGAAGCAATCAATACATATATTATTATTTTACTGCTGTTGAATTTACACTGATCAGTTTGTTTTACAGTTTGTTCTTTAAGAGCTACTTTCACCCATTATTAATTAATTTATTAATTCCCTTGTTTATTTTGACGGTATATATTGATTATAAAGTGTACGGCATAAATTCTACGTATAACTTTTCCGCATCAATAGAAGCTATCGTTTTCATTATTTATTCGATGTCGTTTTTTTATTATGTTTTAAAAAACTTAGTTTTTGATAACCTCTTGACTACGCCAGTTTTTTGGGTCAATACAGGGATTTTATTTTATTTTTCGGGCAACTTTATATTATTTATGTTTAGTAATTATTTAATTAAAAATCAACCAGAAAAATGTGCTGTTTTGTGGATGGTAATACATACCTTTTTTAACCTTTTATATAATATTTTACTAAGTATAGGTTTTTGGAAAACAAGGAACAAATAGATATTTATACACTTATAATCCTATCAACCCTTGGCGTGTTGGTACTGATACTTTTTTTGGTATTTATTGTAGTACTTTATCAAAAGCGTATGCTTGCCAATAAAGCGTTATTAGCAGATACTGAAAGCAAACATCAAAAAAAATTATTGAATGCCTCTCTCGAAATTGCAGAGCAGGAGCGTGTAAAAATTGCTGTTAACCTGCACGACGATATTGGAATAACTTTAAGCGTTCTAAAATTAAACCTTAGCCGGCTAAAAAAGAACATAGATAAACGCGAAATGTTTGATGAAATAATTGCAGCCAGTAATCAAAATATTGATGACTCGCTTGATACAGTGCGTTCTATTTACAACGATATCATACCGCCTACACTAATGAACCTTGGCTTTGTAAAAGGATTAAAAGAAGTGTGCCACCAGATCAGTAATGCCAGCAATACTGAAATTATTTTTAATTCGGATGAAGAAAATATCGAATTTGAAAAAAAGGTCAAGATCCAGTTATACCGTTTAACAAAAGAGGTGATAAATAATACGATCAAGCATGCCAAACCAGCACTTATCGAAATGAATATTGAAAGAAAAGGAACCAATTTAATAGTTAGTATCTTGCATAACGGCATTGGTGTTACTACCGAAATGATCAAAAAATATGCAGAAACTTCTACAGGTTTGGGATTAAAAAGTATTTTAACCCGAACCGAATTAATAAACGCAACAATTAAATTTAGTATTTTAAAGAACCAAAAAGCTCAGGTGATCATAGAAACCCCATTAGTATGAACGATCAAAACATAAAACAAAAAAAACTGCCTGCAATTATTAAAATTGCTGTTGTAGATGATCATCATTTATTCAGGGCCGGCGTAGTAGCCTTGCTAAGCGACTACAAGGAAATGGAAGTTGTGATACAGGCCAGTAGCGGTAACGACCTTCTTAACCAGTTAAAATCCAAACGCAGCACGCCCCACATTGTATTACTGGATATTGAAATGCCAGACCTTAACGGGATACAAACAACCCTGGCTTTAAAAAAAGAATACCCCGATATAAAAATCATAATTCTTACCATGCATAACGAGGAAGAGTTTATTTTTGACCTGATGAATAAAGGGGCCAACGGCTTTTTACCTAAAGATAAAAGTGTGGATATGGTAGTTGACGCAATATATTGCGTACTTCAGAAAGGGTATTATTACAACGATCAGATAACCCAGGCCATTATAAAAGGCAATAGCGGAAATTTAAAGGCACCGGAATTGTTAAATAAAGTGGCTTCGTTAACAGACAGGGAAATTGAAATTGTAAAACTGATTTGCGAGCAAAAAACAAATAAAGAGATAGGGGAAATACTTTTTATAAGCGCCAGAACTGTAGATAACCATAAGAACGATATTTTTGCAAAAATTGGTACAAAAACCACAATTGGCATAGTAATGTTTGCCATGCAAACTAAAATAATTAACTAATACGTTTTAAATTTTAAGTCAAATAAATTGCTTTAATTTTTAAAAATTTTATTTAAATTTAATGTAAATATAATTGCTGGAACAGTAATTAATTGAGCGAAAAATATCATGAAAAGAAAAGAGCCACAGTATAAATATAAGTATGCGATGCTGCTTGATGATAATGAATTGGATAACTTCATTAATCAAAAGATCATTGAAGCAAATTTTTTTGCAAATAAAATATATGTTAATACAGGAAGCAAAAGCGCTTTGGAATTTTTGAATAACCTGGCCATTTCGAGCACCGAAGCTGCTAATATTTTTCCTGAAATAATTTTTGTGGATCTTAATATGCCAATGATGGACGGTTTTCAGTTTATTGAGAACCTTAAGACCAAACTACCCGAAAAACTAAAATCTCTAAAACTGGTTATTCTTACTTCGTCTGTTAACCCAGAAGATAAGAAGAAGGCGGGCGATATTAAGCTCGATATTACTTTTTTGAATAAGCCGCTAACACAGGAAATGCTCGATCAACTGTAAGATCGTTTATTGATATTTCTTTTTTAATTCCGGGATCAGGTGCACCAATACTTCGTTTACCTTTTTGTTATTGGCCATAAAAAGAGTAAACAGATCTTTATTTTTTGCTGCAGCCTTTGCATTACCCGTATTGTTCATTTCAGATTCAAATATCTTTATTAAATTAAGTACATGATAGTATTTTTCAAGCTGCTCTGATTTTATCTTCCTTGAAACGCTTTTTAATGTAAGTTCAACCAGGTCGTAATCTTTTTGCGTTAAATAAAAATAGGCCAGTGTTAATTTTACATTTATACTCTCGTGAAAAAAATCTTTAAAACTAAAATTGTTTAAGACCATATTTAAGCAATTTGTGGCTTCTTTAAAATTCTTTTGCTTAAAATAGATCATCGAATTATGATTGGCTATCAAAATTTTAGCATGGCTGTCTTCAGGATCATATAACATCTCTGCGCTTTGAGGATTAAAGTTCAGGTCGTCAGGCTTTTGAGAATCTTCACAGAATTTTAATTTAGAAATTAAGAATTTAGAGGTAAGGCAGATATTATTATACAATAGTAAGGTGCGCAGGTTGGCATTTACTTTTTCGTAAAAGGCGGATGCTGTTTTATATTCTGCAATCGATAAATAGTATTCAAACGACAAATAATCCAATACTATTTCCCATTTTTTTTGAGCAGAATTTTCGGGAAGTTCAGAAAATACTTTCCTGGCACTTTGAATGATCTCAGCGGCCGAATTTCCAAGGCCTTTATTTTCCTCACAAAACAACATTAACTGCAATTCAACAAAGTATTTTATGATCTCGATCTGGCGCGACTGGTTTAATGAGTACAGATTCGCGATCTCATTCTTAAGAAAGTAAAGGGTATCAAGATGCTGCTGGCTTCGCGAAAAATTATACTGGCCAAGTATGCGGTTAAAATTACCTAATATCTCTTCTGCTTTTTCCAGAGATAAACCAAGGGCGGTATGTTTATTATAAAGTTGTGAGTAATAAAAATATTTTTCTGAATACAGGTGCATTTTCTTTAATGCACTATATACAACCAGGAGGTCGTTGTGCAGGTCATATTTAAGTAACTCTTTTTCGAGTTTATTTAAAAATGCGATAGCTGTTTCGCGCGGCATGTTAAAACAAACTTCGGGTACCTGTAATAATTGTTTTATAAGACTTTCCTGCGTGACAAATACTTCAACGGACAAATGTTCCTGTATCTTATCAAACAATCTTGATTTTAATACGTAAAAGGAATTTGAGGTAATAGAAAGTTGATTGATTATCTCAGCATCGGATATTTTTTCGTCGCGATAAGATTTGAAAAGTAAAAAATAATTGTCTGCTTTCGTTTTTTTAAAAGAGTCTGCAATACTTTCAAAATCTTCGCCGCTGAGTTGTTTTATTACCTGTTTTAGCTTGATCATGTATAATAATTAAAAAAACCTTTTAAGGTAAAGTTAAAAAAAAATCAATCAATTCAATTTTTGTTTTACACAGTGCACGAAATATAATGGGTCTTTTTTATTTTTTAAAAGAGTATCATAGGAACAATACATATTAGTTTGCTTTTTTTAAGAGCAAGATCATGTTTTTTGTACGGTATACCGAACTTTTAGGTTGCAAATTGCCCAAAAATCTTACATATGTGACATTGAAATGGAAATGAGGTAATTATTCTTTTTTAATCGCCGCAACTTTACAATAGAAAATATTAAAAAAACAATTTATGAAAACAATAATTACACACTCAGCAAAATTAATGGCACTTAGCCTTTTGATCATTGTAAACAGTTCTTTTGCTTTAATAAATAAACAAGATTCATCTGTATGCCTGAAAATAAATGGAATTATTCTAAAAGCACCTCATAAAGCAGAAAGGGGTTCTTATAAAGTAGAGCTTTTGAACGAAAACCAGGTCATTGATTCATGCAAGGTTAGTGTAAATAAACAATTTAAATTTTCGCTTAATAAAAATAACTGGTATACCCTGCGTATTACCAAAGAAGGTCATGTGCCTTTATTAATAAGTTTTGATACAAAAATAGATGATCAGAATGCGTTAGTGTATGAGTTTTTATTTGAAACCGAAGTGTTAGATGCAAAAAAAGTAAACGCTTCTAATGAAGTAATGGATTTTCCGATCGGTATTGTGAGGTATGATAGAATAAATAACAGGTTTTACCCGATCGAAGATTATACGGCAAGCATGATACAAAAGATACTTGATCCTTCAAAACCCCAGTTCCTGGATACGGATATAAAAGATACCGGCAAAACCATGATGGCTAACCAGGATGATGAAGATATGATTGTAAAATAAATTTAATACTTAAGATTATGAATAATATAAACAAAAAACGCCCCTCTATTCTTGTAGTAGAAGATAACCACCTTGATATACTGGTAATAAAAGTGTTATTAGAAAAACATTTTAACCTGTATATAGTTACAAATGGCGAAGAGGCCGTAAAAGCCGCCAACGAATTTGAATTTGATATTGTTTTAACAGATATTAATTTGGGAAACCATATTTTAGACGGTGTTAAAGTAATGAAGTTAATAAGGGAGAATAAAAAGAACGAACGTTTAAAGATATTTGCGGTAACGGCTTATGCCGAAAACAGGGAATACTACCTCGAATCGGGCTTTAATGAAGTGTTTACAAAACCTGTTATTAAAGAAGAGATCTTTGAATTTTTAAACGAAACGGTGGCTGAGAGTTATAAATTTTCGAATGTATTTATAAGGAAGAATAATTATAATTAACACCCGATAAACGATAACTTACTTCTTAAATTTTAAAATAAAGGTAGTGCCGCTTCCAACTTTACTTTCAATATCAATGCTTCCGTTCAATGCTTCCATTTGCGATTTTACTAAAAAAAGCCCAAGGCCTTTTCCTTCAGAGTGATCGTGAAACCTTTGATACAAACGAAATAGTCTTTCTTTATAAAGATTCACATCCAGGCCCAGGCCATTATCAGTAAATCTTATTACCACGTGGCCGTTATCATTTTCAGAAACGATGGTTATTTTTAATTTGCGCGAGGGCGACCGGTATTTAATGGAATTAGAGATCAAATTAAAGAATATACTTTCTAAATAGGCTTTATTAAATTTTACGAACGATACTTTTTCAAGATCTGTTTCAATTTTCACATCTGTTTCTATGATCATGGTTTCGTTCTGGGCTATTCCTTTTTCAATAGCCGCTTTCAGGGTAAGTTCTTCCTGCGGAATAGAAACATGGTCTTTAACATTTAAAACCTTCGTAAGATCTTTGATAATATCATCAAACATGTGAGTAGCCTTTTTTATGCCCGCCAGTATTTGTTGCAGTGTTTCATCTTCAACTTTAAAATCATCCAGCAGCGCCGAAAGGCCCAATAAGTTGGCTATTGGCCCCCTTAAATTGTGGGAGGTGATGTAAGAGAATTGTTTAAGATCTTTATTATTTTGAATTAACTCATTTATTAATTTTTCTTTTTCCTGCTCGGCAATTCTTTGCCTGGTAATATCCTGCTTGGCACCTAATATCCTAATGGCCTTACCATTTTCTCTTATAATAAAAAATTTATCGAGGATATGGGCGTAGTTGCCATCCGCTTTTAAGAACCTGTATTCGTGTTGCGATTGTGTAATTTCCGGATCGTTGATCGCTGCATTTAATTCTTTTATGATCGTTTCTTTTTCGTCGGGGTGTAATTTTGATTCCCAAAACTGGTCGTCAGAAAATTGATTGGAAATATTATAACCAAACAGGTTTTTGTAACCTTCGCCGGCTATATAGGTTTTGTTGATCTCAAAGTCGTGGTCCCAGATAGCATCGCTGGTAGCTTTGGCTAATGAAGCATAACGTTCAAAGTTTTGTTTTAATTTTTGATTATAGTTAACGTTTAAAGTAATATCCCGTGAATTTGAGACAATGCCCTGAACGGCGGGGTCATCGAGCATATTGGTGGCAATGGTCTCCAGCCATATCCAGTTGCCGTTAATATTTTTAAAGCGAAAAGGTGCTATCTGCACACGTTTTTTTCTTTTTAAAAGCATAAATTGATTTAATACTCTTTGTTTATCTTCTTCGTGTATAAAATCAAATGCATTTTTGCCTATGAGCTTATCGGCTTCTATACCTATAATGGCGGCAGATGAAGGGCTGCTGAATTTGTAATTTCCCTTCATATCTAAAATACTGATAAGATCGGCGCCATCCTGTACCAGGGCTTTAAAGTGCTGCTCGCTTAATTTTAGTGCATTTTCTGAACGCAATTTTTCGGTAACATCTATTGCGATAATTAGTTTGGCTTTTTTTCCGTTAAATTCAATATTATTACTTTGCAATTCTACCTGTATTACAGTGCCATCTTTTTTTACATGATCAAATACGGCCTTATATAATGCAACGTCGCCACGGGCAGCATCTAAGGCTTCTTTAATATGCGGAATTTCGCCGGGCAGCCTTATATCCTTTATGTTCATAGAAAGAAACTCCTCATTGCTATAACCATAATGGCGTATGGCAGCATCATTTACGCTTATAAACATAAACGTTTCGGTATCAAATACCCACATGGGTATAGGGCTTGCTAAATATAAAGTGCGGTATTTTTTTTCAGATTCGCGCAACTCAATACTAATACGTTTTCTTTCAATATTATAAACAATACTTTTATAAAGGATGGAAGAATTTAATTCATCTTTAAGCAAGTAATCAGAAATTCCCAAAGAAAGTGTTTTAACGCTAAAACCCTTATCTGTATAGCCCGTTAAAGCAATAACCGGTATATCCCCGGCCAGGTTTAAAATATCAGTAACAAGTGCTTTGCCGGTGGCATCGGGTAAGGTAAGATCAAGAAAAATAACATCAAAATCTATCCTGCTATTTAGTATTTCGGTGGCTTGTGCAAAGCTGGTAGCATGTTCTATTACCGGATCGATGATCTCGTCTTTCAAAAAATCCTTGAGCAAAAAATAATCGCCGGGATTATCTTCAATGATCAAAACAGAAAAATTCTTTGAAATACGATGCATTAATTTAAACGTTTAATTTTTAGCTATTGTAAAATAAAATGTACTGCCTTTATTGATCTCAGATTCTACCCAAATAATTCCTCCGTGGTTTTCAATAATTTTTTTGCAAATGGCAAGGCCAAGGCCCGTGCCCGAATATTCTGCTTTAGTATGCAGGCGTTGAAAAACAACAAATATTTTTTCAAAGAACTGCGGCTCTATACCGATGCCATTGTCTGAAAAAGAAAATTGCCAATAGTTATTTTTGTCAATGGCATTTATATTTAATACCGGCACCTTACCTTTTTTTTGATATTTTAAAGCATTGCCTATTAAATTCTGAAACACCTGCTGAATGGATGACCTGTTAACATTAATGGTTGGCAGGTGAACACTATCAATTACGGTCCCGGTTTCTTCTATTGCTTTTCTGTTAAGCCTTAACGATTCATATAACAATTCGTTCATATCTGTTAATTCTGTTTCCAGGTTTTTTTTGCCGGCTATTGAATAGTCCAAAAGATCAAGGATTATCCTGCGCATACGTACAGCCCCATCAGTTGCGTAATAAATATATTGCCGCGCCTTTTCATCCAGCTTATCTTTATACTGTATCTCCAATTGCGCCATAAAACTGGTTATCATTCTTAAAGGTTCCTGCAGGTCGTGCGAAGCAATGTAGGCAAACTGTTCAAGTTCAGCATTAGACGTGGCAAGCTCTTCGGCCAGCAATTTATATTTTATCTCATTCAACCTTAATTCTTCTTCAATTTTTTTGCGGGTAGTAATGTCGCGTCGGGTAATACAAATGCCTCTAACAGCGTCGTCTTCTTTTACCGGGCTCATGGTTACATGAAACCATTTTTCAGCGGCTGCAGCCTCATTTATATAATTTACATCATATTCCAATTTCTCTCCCAATAAAACTCTTTTTATATAATCAGAAAAATGTTCTTTCCTCTCGGCCGGAATATAATCGGTAAGATTTTCTCCAACCACAAGGTCTTTTGTAGCAAAAGAATAATTTTCATTGGCGTTTGCGTTAAAGGCTTTGATCTTACAATTTTCATCTAAAAGAATAAAGGCTTCTTGTGAATTGTTGATGATGGCCCTTAGATTGGATTGAGATTCTTTTAATTCTTCTTCCGCCTTTTTTCTTTCGGTAATATTGCGAAAGTTAGAAACTACGGCATTTACATTTGGATTGGCCAATAAATTCGTTACCGTGCCTTCCATCCATATAACATCACCGTTTTTATGAAATAGCTTATTAAGCCTGTATATTGGTACGCCCGGATTGTTTAAAGCTTCCTGTAATATTTTTTTTGAATCTTTTTTATAATCCGGGTGCATTTTTGAAAAATATTTGTCATCCTTTAATTCATCAAAAGAGTAGCCGGTAATTTTTGTTACACTAGGGCTCACATAGATGATCTTACCCTCTTCATTTGTTAAAGAAATAATCTCGCTGGCATTTTCAATTAACGCCTGAAATCTTTTTTCCTCTTGTATATTATTTGTAGCAGTTGTATTTGTTTTTTTAGGCATGCTTCATTTAAACACAGGCCAAAGTACTAAAACAAATCCCTTAAAAAATCAGCATAAATGCATAATTTCTTACATTTCCTCATAATTTGTGTGATTTTTTATGAAAGTTAAAACAGCTTTTCTATGGCAATTTTAAACCAGGAGGTATATTTTTCGGGGTTAAGGGCAATATCTTCTTTAATTGCCTGTGGCGATAGCCATTTAAATCCAGCTACTTCAAGGCTGTTTGCCTTTGGCGTTTGATGTGTGTTGCCATAAAAAATATGGTCGTACTCATATTCGGTAAGGTTATTATCAAAAACCGTTTTATAAATAAAATGTGTTTTATGCACCAGGTTAGCCTCAATACCCATTTCTTCTTTAAGCCTTCTTTTAGCCGCACTCAGTGTGTTTTCGTTTGGGCGGGGATGTGAGCAACAGGTATTTGTCCATAACCCGGCACTATGGTATTTGTTTAAAGCACGCTGTTGCAGTAATATTTCGCCTTTATCATTAAAAATAAAAACAGAAAAAGCCCTGTGGAGAAGGCCTTTTTGGTGCGCTTCCATTTTTTCCATTGCTCCAATAGCATTATCAAACGCATCTACCAGTATTACCTCTTCTTTCATAAAATCCACCAGGTTATAGGTGCGCAAGTTAAGCAATTTGACCAGTTTTTATTGTGTTTTACGGGGTATAATTTTTGTGAGGTTATAAAAACACTAAATTGGCACATGAATGCTTAATATCAACCAATTAAAAAACCAGTTTAACCATTTATTTAAGATACTTTACTTTTTAAACAATTAAGTTTAAATTAGTGATGATTATTAAAAAGATAAGCGCCATAATTGTTGTTTTGCTCTGCTCTGTTTTTTTTAAAACACAGGCGCAGCAGTATTTTTTTAAAAATTACAGTGCCGAAAGTGGTTTGCCTTTTGTGCAGGTTCCATGCATGTTTCAGCAAAAGAATGGGTATTTATGGAGTGGTGGTTATGGTGGCTTGTGCCGTTTTGACGGAAGGAATTTTTTGATCATAAATCCTAAAAAAGGATTGGTAGATCACAACGTAAATGCAATTGCCGAAGATGAAAAAGGCTCGGTTTTTGTTGGCACCAATAAAGGACTTAGTATTATAAAAGATTCAAAGATCTACAATTATAAAAAAGAGAACGGCCTTTTAAATCCTTATATCACTTCGCTGGCAAACGGTTACCATCACTCTATGTACATTGGTACAAAAAAAGGTCTTTTTATTTTTACGCAAGGTAAGATCAAGCCGGTTAGTCAATTTGCTACGTTTAAAATTAACTGCATTTATAAAGCCGATTCCAATTATTTGTTCATTGGTACAGATACCGGGTTGGTATTATATGGCCATAAAAAATTTGAGATCATCAATAAAAGTAACGGCCTGGCCTCAAACGAAGTTAACTGTATCACAAAACAAAAAAACAGGTTAATAATTGGCACAAATAAAGGGTTAAGTATTTGCGACCTTAAAACAAAAAAAATAACCAATTATTATATCGAAAACGGTTTAATAGATGAAAACATAAGCGCGGTTTTAAACCAGGATGATCAGTTTATCTGGATCGGCTCTCACAACGGATTATTAAGATTTGATGGTGTGCAGTTCTTATATTATAACATTGGTCCGGATAATAATTCAAACCTGGTGCGTTGTTTGATAAAAGACAGGGAGGATAATATATGGATAGGTACACATAGTGGTATATTCAGATATAAAGATAATTCCTTTTCAACGTTCGATAAGATCAATGGCCCCGGTAATGCTTTCGTGTATCAGATTTTCAGGGATAATAAAGGAGATTTATGGATCTGTTCTGATAATAACGGTATTTACAGGTATTCGCAAGGATACTTTAAACGTTATGGTACCAATGATGGTTTAAATAGCAATTCTTCCCAATCCGGCTTGCTCGATCATGAGGGCCGGTTAATATTTGGTACATCTACCAACATAACGCAATTTAAAAACGACAGATTTTTTTCTATTCCCTTAACGCCAAAAATAAAAGGCCCTTTTAATGTTATGTATTTGGCCCAGGATTACAAATTATGGATTGGCGGCAGTAATGGTATTGCTTCGCTTGAATGGAAAAATAACATACCCGAATCAAAATTTTATCCTATAAATTCAAAACCAGATCAGCAGATCTATGGCCTTTGCGAAGACGACGAACATAATTTATATATTGGCGCCTACCACGGCGGATTGTTTAAACTGGTTAACGACTCTGTTGTTGAAGTTGGAAAAAAACTGGCAAAAGATTATGACGATTTTTTAGCGCTGAGATACACTAAAGGTTGTTTATTTGCCGCCTCGTTAGATGGTTTGATCATTATTGATATTAAATCGGGCACACCGTTGCAACGTATTACTTTAAATGACGGTTTAAATTCCGAATCAATTTATTCATTAGAGTTTACAGAAGGTGGCCAGGCCCTTTGGATGGGAACAAACCAGGGGATCAATAAACTTAATTTGAAAAAATATTTTGAAGAAAAGAAAATAGAGATCAAATCATATGGTAAGCTGGAAGGTTTTATTGGTGTTGAATGTAATGGCAATGGTATTTGGGAAGATGGCGATGGAACACTTTGGTTTGGTACTGTTAGCGGTATTGTAAAACACGAACCCTTTAATATCAAGTATAATAACGTACAAAATTCTACTATCATTCAAAGCATAAAAATATTTAACGAGGATACACTGTTGCATGACAAGAGTACTTTACCATATAATTACAATACACTTACTTTTGGTTATATTGGCATTTGCCTTACTAATCCGGATAAGGTGCTGTATCAAAAAAAGCTGGAAGGTTTGGATAAGGACTGGAGTGCACCAAGTAAAGAAGATTACGGTAAATATATCAACCTGGCACCCGGCCAATATGTATTTAAAGTGCGTTCGTGTAACGATGAAGGTATTTGGGATACAAAAGAAACTACGTTTTCATTTACTATTGCCACCCCGTTTTATTTAACCTGGTGGTTTACGGTAATCATACTTGTTCTTATTGGCGGTGTTATTTATACTGTATTTAGAATTCGATTGGTATCTATTGCAAAACAACAAAAACTGGAGTTTAACCGTAAAGTAGAAATGAGTAAAATAGAATTAAAGGCGCTTCGCTCGCAAATGAACCCGCACTTTATTTTTAATTCTTTAAATTCTATACAACATTATATTTTTCACACTAAGTCAGATGAAGCAATAAAATACCTGAGCAAATTTGCGCGCCTTGTTCGTATAATTTTAAACAATTCTGATAAACCAACTGTTACGGTTGAAGAGGATCTTGAAGCGCTTAAATTATACCTGGAGCTGGAACAGATGCGTTTTGAAGAAAAATTTGATTACGAAGTGATCATCGACGCTTCGGTAGATAGCGATTACGATATCATGCCACCCATGCTCATGCAGCCTTATGTTGAAAATGCCATTTTACACGGATTAAACCCAAGCCCTAAAAAAGGAAAATTAATTATTCACTTAAGTGTTAAAAATAATTTTTTAATTTGTACTATTACAGATAATGGCATAGGCAGGGAAAAGGCAGCAGAAATAAAACGTACTATGCCGGCAGGCAAACATAAATCTTTAGGCATGAAAATTACCGAAGACAGGTTAAAGATCTTAAATGAAATCAATAACTCGCAACTAAGTGTAATTATAACAGATCTTAAAGATGGCAACGAATCAAAAGGAACACAGGTACAATTATTTATTCCAATAATAGGTTAAAATTAAGGTTATGATAAAAACAGTAATTATTGAAGATGAACAAAAAAGCCGCGAGATGCTGGCCGGGATCATTCAAAAAAATTGTCCGCAATTACAAATTGTTGGCCTTGCCAAAAACGTAAACGATGGCGTAGAGATCATTAATAAAGAAAATCCTGAACTGGTATTTTTAGATATTAGCATGCCCGATGGCAGCGGTTTTGATCTTTTAGAAAAAGTACAGGGCCATAAATTTGAATTGATCTTTGCCACCGCAAGCGATCAGCACGCTATTCGCGCCATTAAATACAGCGCTTGCGATTATTTGCTTAAGCCAATTGATATTGAAGAATTAAAGACGGCAGTTGAAAAAGTGGCGCAAAAGAAAAAGGCCATTCCCAATATGGAAAATCTCAATTTTTTAATTCAACAATTAAAAAAATCTGACGATAGTTTTCAAAAGATCACACTGCCAACCGGTAATGCATACGAAATAGTAAACATTAAAGATATCATCCGCTGCGAAGCCGACGGAAGTTACACTACTTTCTTCTTAACCGACAAACGTAAATTAATGATCAGTGCAGGGTTAAAACATTATGAAGAATTGCTTCCGGAAAGCGATTTTATCAGGGTGCACCATCACCATTTAATAAATATGAATCACGTTGTAAGGTTTTTGAAGGAAGATGGCGGTTACGCTGTAATGGGCGATGGTACAAAAATAGAGATCTCACGCCGTAAAAAAGATGCCTTTATGGATAAGCTTAACAAATCCTAAACCTATTTAGTTCGTATTAAGGTAATTGCCGGTTTTGTTGTATTTTACCGGTTTTACCACTTATAAACCAAACTTTACCAGTTGTTTGAAAGCTAAAAAAAGCCACTAAAACGGTTGTACCTTTACTATAAGTTCTTTCAATAGGGTTTTTGTTTAGTTTATTAACAAAAAAATTAAGCCACTTTCAGATTTTGGAGATTTTCTGTTAGTGGCTTTTTCTTTTTCTTCATTTTGCAGTTTTTAGCTCCATTCTTGGTTTTCAACCACAGCCAACAGCCCTATTTCAAAAAAAAACACTATATTTGCCCGAATTTTAAAACCTTAAAGTTCATCCAATGGCTTCCATTAATAGTATTACCAATAAGTTTGTTCAAGAAGGACTAACCTACGACGACGTATTGTTGGTGCCCGATTATTCTGAGATTTTACCCAGAGACGCTAATATCAGCTCCTATTTTACAAAAAATATAAAATTAAATACTCCTATTGTATCTGCTGCAATGGATACTGTAACGGAGTATAAACTGGCAATTGCTATTGCACAGGAAGGTGGCATTGGTGTATTACATAAGAACATGAGTATTGACGACCAGGCTGCCCAGGTACGAAAAGTAAAACGTAGCGAAAGCGGTATGATCATGGATCCGGTAACATTGTTTAACAGCGCTACCATTGGCGACGCTCTCA
This sequence comes from Bacteroidia bacterium, assembly GCA_044226875.1. Classification (GTDB taxonomy): domain Bacteria; phylum Bacteroidota; class Bacteroidia; order B-17B0; family Aurantibacillaceae; genus Aurantibacillus. The sequence goes on along the minus strand of JBGAGD010000001.1, from coordinate 75,587 downwards.
AAATAATGTCAGATAACAAGATCGGTGGTATTCCTGTTGTAGATAAGTCCGGTAAATTACTGGGTATTGTTACTAACCGCGACCTCCGCTTCGAGAAAAACCTTGCTAAACCGGTAATACATGTAATGACTCCGTTTAAAAATGTTATTACCGCACAAAAAGGCATTACATTAAAACAGGCCGAAGAGATCCTCCAGCATCATAAGATCGAAAAACTGCCGATCGTTGATAAAACAAACAACCTGGTAGGATTGATCACTTATAAAGATATCATAAAAATTAAGGTGCGCCCCAATGCTTGTAAAGATGAGCGTGGACGTTTACGTGTTGCAGCCGCTGTTGGTGTTACAGCAGATGCCTTACAACGTGTAGATGCATTGGTTGAGGCAGGTGTTGATGCTATTATTATTGATACGGCACACGGTCATAGCAAAGGCGTTATCGATAAATTAAAAGAAGTAAAAAAGAAATATAAAAATTTACAGGTAGTTGTTGGTAATATTGCTACAGGCAAAGCCGCGCTGGCATTGGTAAAAGCCGGAGCAGACGCTGTTAAGGTTGGTATTGGCCCGGGTTCAATTTGTACAACACGCGTTATAGCAGGTGTTGGGGTGCCACAATTAACGGCCATCATGGAAGTTGCAATTGCCTTAAAAGGTACCGGTATCCCGTTAATTGCCGATGGCGGTGTACGCTTTACCGGTGATGTGGTAAAAGCCCTGGCAGCAGGGGCAGGCACAGTAATGATGGGAGGTATGTTTGCAGGAACTGAAGAAAGCCCCGGTGAAACAATTATTTTTGAAGGACGTAAATTTAAATCTTACCGTGGTATGGGCTCGTTAGAGGCTATGCAAAAAGGTAGTAAAGACCGCTATTTTCAGGATGCCGAGGACGATATCAAAAAGCTGGTGCCCGAAGGCATTAGCGGAAGAGTACCTTATAAAGGAAGTCTGGCCGAAATAATGTACCAGATAATTGGTGGTTTAAGGGCCGGTATGGGCTATTGTGGCGCCAAAGATATCAAAACACTACAGGAAGCTAAATTCATTCGCATTACAGCCGCCGGCGTAAAAGAAAGTCATCCGCACGATGTGGTTGTTACGCGTGAGGCGCCGAATTACAGCAGATAATTTTTATGAAAAAAATAAGTACTTGGTTTTTTATTATAGCTGTTATTTTTTCTTTAGCATTTGTCTCCTGTAAAAAATATCCTGAAGGACCCTCGTTTACCCTGCAATCAAAAAAAGCAAGGATCGCAAATTCCTGGATGATTGAACAGTATAAATATAATGGCGCAGATAGCACTGCGGTTGCAAAATCGAACTATTTTGTAGATTACAATTTAACGATCAGTAAAAACGGTAATTATTCTTTTTCTTATACTTTCAAACATCAGTCGTTAATACTACCCGTTAACGAAACCGGTAAATGGGTGTTTGGCAACAATAAAAAAGATGTGATCTTTACCAAAGAAGATGGAAACACAAATGTAGCTAATGGCCAAAACAGTACCTGGCAAATTTTACGCCTGGCAGAAAAAGAATTTTGGGCAAAATATACCCAGGATAATGATGTGATTGAAGTGCATTTTAATTAATTTTAAAGAATGATTTTACCAATTGTAGTTTATGGCGACCCTGTACTTAGAAAAGTAGGTGAGGAGATCGATAAGGATTATGAAGGCTTACAAGAGCTGATCAAAAATATGTTTGAAACCATGTACAATGCAAATGGCGTTGGTTTGGCGGCCCCGCAAATAGGCAAAGCCATCCGTTTATTTGTAATTGATACACAACCTTTTTCTGAAAGTGATGATGACGAGGACGATGAATTTACTCCCGAACAAAAAAAACAATTAAAAGCGTTTAAAAAAGTATTTATAAATGCCCGCATTTTAAATGAAGAGGGAGAAGAATGGAAATTTAACGAAGGTTGTTTAAGTATTCCTAAAATACGTGAGGATGTTAATCGCAGGCCAAATATAGAGATCGAATACCTTGACGAGAATTTTAAAAAGCATAAAGAAAAATATGATGGCGTTATTGCACGTGTTATTCAGCACGAGTATGATCACATCGAAGGGAAATTATTCACAGATATCATTAGCCCGTTCAAACGTAAAATGATCTCGGGTAAGTTAAACGATATCGCTAAAGGAAAAATTACTGCCGATTATAAAACACGCCTTTATAAACCAAAAAAATAAATTTTAAAATGAAAAACAGGTTATATAAAAATTTATTACCGGTTTTAGTTTTTATAACTTCTTGTACTTATTCACCAACCGAAAAAACAGTTTCAGAAAAAAAAGATTCTGTACAAATAACTTCTGTTAAAGATTCTGTAATTTCCGGTACCAGTAATTATCTGTCTGATTGTAAAAAACTTTTTGCTGAGGCAAAAAAAATGGATAGTACTTTATTAAAAGAAATTGAGATTAAACCTGATGTAGCAAAGAAAGCCATTAAAGCCTTTACCGATTTTGCTTTTTATTGCTCGAGCGATAGTACATGCCCAATTTACCTTATTAAAACTGCACAGGTAGCACAATCCATAAACAATATTGCCCAAGCAAAAGTTGTTCTAGAAAGATGTGTAAACGATTATACAACTTCAAAACACCGCGCCGCCGCTTTATTTTTATTAGCCCAATTATATGATGAACCTGCGTATTTAAACAACGAAACCGAAGCTCAAAAATTATATCAAAAAGTAATTGATGAATACCCTAAAAGTGATTGGGCAAAAAGTGCAAAAGGTGCCCTCAATTTTATTGGCAAGTCCGACGCGCAAATTATGGAAGAACTCAAAAATAAAAAGTAAGCACTAGTTAGTTTGCAGTAAGCAGTTAAAACAAGAAACAACGAACATGAAACAAGAAACAACTGGCCTTCCAAAACAATTAATAACCATTGGCATTTTAGGTGCTATTGCTGTAGCTCTTGGCGCACTTGGTGCTCATGCTTTAAAAGGTAAATTGGAAACAGGTTTAATTACACCCGATCTTTTAAACGGTTTTGATACAGGCGTAAAGTATCAGATGTATCACACGTTGGCCATGGTGGCGGTAGTTTTATTAAAACTAAAATACAATAGCAAATTTTTAAATTGGGCCTATTATTTATTTTTATGGGGTATTATCTTATTTAGCGGCTCGTTATATTTTTTGTGCACAAGAAATTTATACGGCGCCGATTGGTTAAAATTTCTTGGCCCCATTACACCAATAGGCGGCTTACTTTTTGTGGCAGGATGGCTTTGTTTAACGGTTGCAGCTATTAAAAAAACCTAAAATGTTTTTATACTCAACAATATTTACCATATTTACATTACAAAATCAATCCGTATGAAAAAGCATATTATTTTTTTAAGCAGCCTTTTGGTGTTTGGACTTGCATCCTGCAAAACAAAAAAAAGCCAAACCAGTACTTCATCCTCAACTACATCCACTGCTACAACCAATAATAATAACAATAATACAAATTATAATACGTCAACTGGCTCTGAGCCAAAATCAAATACAGTATCCGAAACCGCTGTAGTTTCAACTACTGGTAGTCAGAGTTCATCATCTTCTTCACCTAAAAAAGGAGCCGCTACCGATAGCGAGGTTGTTGGTTCTTCAAATAATGCGTCTTCCTCTTCTTCAACATTAGAGAACGGAACAGTAGCAACGGATCCAAAAGGAACAAAAAATACAACTGCCACCGAAAATGCCAGTGGTAACCCTAAAAAAGGAGCGCAAAGCGAAACTTCAACACTTTCGGGCAGCACAACAAGTACAAAAGGTACTAAAGGCGAAACCAAATCGGAGGTGGTAAAACAACCAACAGTTTATCAGGCAGTTACAGATCAATCGTGTGCGGTGGAGGTATCCTTTGGTAGCTATGGGTCGGGTATAGATGGCGCCGCAATGGATAAGGTAATGAACCTGATCGATACTAAAAAAGTAGCACACACATCAAAAATCATAGGCCGCGAGGGCGAGAGGCGTATTTGTATGCCACTTACAGAGTTAAAAGAAAACGATAAAAAGGATTTTATCGAACAGTTGAAAAAAATAGCGGCAGGTGGTCAATTGGTCTCAGTATCAATAAGATAAAATATATTTTCCCCTATGCAAATTGTGGAAAAACGGCTTTTTTAAGGCCGTTTTTTTTTGTACTTTTGCACCACTAACAAATCTAAATAATACAATGAACGAAATTGGTTTAAAAGCAGATGGTGCCTCGGTTGCGCAACTTGGCCTTGCAAATGTAGAAATGGCGTTTTGGAACCTTCATCCAAGCGAATTGGTGGAAGAAACAGTACTAAGAGGAGAAGGCGTTTTAACGGATGTTGGTGCGCTGGCAATTGATACCGGAGAATTTACCGGCCGCTCGCCAAAAGATAAATTTGTTGTGGTTGATGAAAACACGAAAGACAGCGTTTGGTGGGGCGATGTAAATAATCGTTTTGATTCTGATAAATTCGATCTTCTGCATAACCGCATGTTGGCTTATTTAAGCGGAAAAGAAATTTGGGTGCGCGATGCTTATGCTTGTGCAGATCCAAAATACCGTATCAATATTCGTTGTGTAAATGAATACCCTTCTCATAACTTATTTGCCAATAATTTATTCTTACGTCCAACCGTTGATGAGATAAAAAGCTTTAAACACGATTGGTTGATCATTAATGCACCTGGTTTTAAAGCCGATCCAAAAATTGACGGTACACGCCAGCACAACTTTGCGATCCTTAACTTTACTAAAAAAATTATTTTAATTGGCGGTACCGGGTACACCGGCGAAATTAAAAAGGGAATTTTTGCTGTTTTAAATTATGTATTGCCTCACGAAAAAGGTGTATTGCCAATGCACTGCTCTGCCAATATTGGTAAAGATGGCGATACTGCTATTTTCTTCGGATTATCAGGTACCGGTAAAACAACATTAAGCGCCGATCCTAACCGTAAATTAATTGGTGATGACGAACATGGCTGGAGCGATAAAGGTGTGTTTAACTTTGAAGGCGGTTGCTACGCAAAATGTGTTGACCTGACTGCCGAAAAAGAACCACAGATCTTTAACGCTATTAAGTTTGGTTCGTTATTAGAGAACATTAATTTTTATGATGGTACAACAACTGTAGACTACGCTAATATTTCTAAAACAGAAAATACACGTGTAAGCTATCCGTCTAATTATATTGATAACGCAGTTAGCCCAGCGGTAGGCGATGTGCCAAAAAATATTTTCTTTTTAACCTGCGATGCCTTTGGAGTATTACCTCCGATCTCGAAATTAACACCGGCGCAGGCAATGTACCATTTTATTAGCGGTTATACTGCTAAGGTTGCAGGAACCGAAGTAGGCGTTACTGAGCCTACACTTACGTTCTCTGCTTGTTTTGGTAAAGTGTTCTTACCATTGCACCCAACAAAATATGCCGAGTTATTAGGCGATAAGTTAAAAAAAGGAAACGTAAACGTTTGGTTATTGAACACCGGCTGGGTTGGTGGTAAATATGGCGTTGGCAGTCGTATTAAATTATCTTACACCCGCTCTTTAATTACTGCGGCCTTAACCGGCGAGTTAGATAAAGTAGAATACGGAACAACACCATACTTTAAATTAAATTTTCCTAAAAATTGCCCTGGTATTCCGGCAGAAATTTTAGAACCAAAAAATGCGTGGAAAGATAAAGATGCTTTCAATCAAACAGCACAAAGTCTTGCCGCATCTTTCGTTAAGAATTTTGAACAATATGCCTCTGCCGCAAACGCCGAAATTTTGGCTGCTGCACCAAAAGTAGAAGTAACCGTTTAAAAATAATATCAGTTATCCAAGAACATCAGATCCCGGCTATTTGGCCGGGATCTTTTGTTTTATATTAGTGCCGGATATAAATGACTGTAACTTTTGCTACTTTTAAAGCGTCATAACAATATGAAGAAAAATTATATTTATTTAGCTGCAAGCATCCTGGTTTCACTTTTTACAACAGCACAAAATGTATCAGATCCTGATAAATTTTTAGTGCCAAAAGGTAAAGATAGTTTACCATCTGTATTTTTAGTTGGCGCGTTTCATTTTGAATATTATAATCTTGATGCCCATAAAATAGCTAAGGATAAACAAATAGATGTTCTGTCGGATGCCAGGCAAAAAGAAATGAAACAGTTGTTGGATTATATTGCGGTATTTAAACCAACAAAAATTTGTATTGAAGCGCCTGAAAAATGGCAGGCTATGAAACGATATCGTGATTATCGATCAGGTAAAAAAGCAATAACAGCCGATGAGGTTGAGCAAATCGGATTTAGATTGGTAGAGCGTTTTAATTTAGATACACTTTATGGAGTTGATGCAAAAACGATCGCGGAAGAAATGTCTGCCTCAAAAGACTCATCAATAATAAAGCCTTATTTTGATTCGATATTTGCTAACTATGAATTTAAGGCAAATGAAAATTATAACAAACTGTTTAATTACGAGTCAGAGCAAACGCTTAAACTAACATTACTTGAACATTTTAAATATATTAACTCACAAAAAAGGTTAGAACGTGATTATGGTGCTTACCTGCTAGGTGATTTTAAAAACGGAAGATACAATGGGGCCGACGCTCTGGCAACATATTGGTACGATAGAAACCTAAGGATCTTCAGAAATATTCAAAAAATCACCACTTCACCCAAAGACAGAATACTGGTGCTGTTTGGCGCAGGTCATATTGCAATACTCGACCAGCTTTTTAAATGTTCGCCGGAGTATAATTACGTAAGATTTAACGAGCTAAAAAAATAAGAGGAGATGGAACACAGATGGTGCTGATTGTACAGATCTTTCACTGATATTATCTGTTAAATCTGTTAACTCCGTGTTCTATCACGCATATTATAATTTTTTTGTATCTTTAATTTACATGAAAAATATTCACATACAAAAGCCCTGCGCCGAAAATTTTAATGCAATGACCAATGTTGAGGGCGGAAAATTTTGTGGCAGTTGTAAAACCAAAGTAATTGATTTTACAAAAATGAGCCTGGATGAGATCCAGGTGTTTTTTTCAAAACAAAATTCTTCAGAAAAAATTTGTGGCAGGTACAATGCAAGACATACAGCTTTTGAAAACCCATTTGCCAATCTCATAAATAAGATTGAAAATGCTGTTTACAAAACGCGTTTCAGAAAAGTAGCCGTTTGGTCAATTTCTGTAATTTTCTTTTTACTGAATAGTTATAAATGTATGGGCAAGCGTGTTTATAAAGAAGAGCGCATAAAAGAAAATAAGATCTCACAAAACGACACTATCGTTAAGCCAAAATAATAATGGATCCGGAAATTAAAAAATACAACAGATCACTTTCAGCCGCTGATAAAGCCATATGCGAAGTACTGGCCGAAGAGATCTGCAACAATATGCCGAAAGCGGAAAATAAGATCTGGCACCGCCACCCGGTTTGGTTCCTGGATGGCAACCCCATTGTTGGTTACAGCAAACTTAAAAACTGTATCCGTTTATTGTTTTGGAGCGGGCAATCGTTTGAAGAAGAAGGATTAGAACCCGAAGGAAGCTTTAAAGCTGCAGAAGCACGTTATACAGATGTTGATGAGGTAAATACCAAAGACTTAAAACGCTGGCTAAATAAATCAAAAAAAATTCAATGGGATTATAAAAATATCGTTAAACGCAAAGGCGTTCTCGAAAGATTAAAGTAAGATTTTTTTAATTGTCGTAAATAACCCCTTAAACTGTCGTGTTTAAACCACAGCCTTTCATTATTTATCAGCTACTTTTATTTCAAAATTAATTAATCATGAAAACAACTGTAAAAACCGTAGAAGATTATATCGATACTTTTCCAAAAGAAGTACAAAAGCTGTTAAAGCAAATGCGCGCACTTATTAAAAAGGCCGCGCCGAAAGCAGAAGAGAGTATAAGTTATGGTATGCCTGCTTACAAATTAAATGCTAAGCCTTTGGTTTATTTTGCGGGATACACAGGGCATATAGGTTTTTATGCAACACCAACCGGGCATAAAGAATTTAAAAAAGAACTTTCGGTATATAAACAGGGCAAAGGCTCGGTACAATTTCCGATTAACGAACCTTTGCCAATTACTCTTATTACAAAAATTGTAAAATTCAGGGTACTGGAAAATTTAGTAAAAGTGAAAAAATAAATCAGATGATGGAACGCAGACGACGCAGATTTTACAGATCTACACTGATTTTTTAATCTGTGAAGATCTGCACGATCCGTTTGATAAGTGTTCCATCACGTCAATTATTTTTAATCCTTCGGCTCCCAAAGTTCAATTTTATTACCTTCAGGATCGTAGGCCCAGGCAAATTTACCATAAGGTTCGTTCATCCTGTTCTCATCCAGTTTTACACCTGCAGCCTTTAACTGCTCATAAAATTTATCAAGGTCGCTTACACGGAAGTTGATCATGAACTGCTGGTTAGGATTTCCAAAATAGTTAGTGTCTTTCTTAAAAGGCGCAAAAACCGTTGGGCCTGCTTCCTGCTGCCAGGGTTTGTAATTTTGTACAGCATTAATGCCAAAGTGTTTTTCGTACCAAAGCGCAAGTGCTTTATCATCATTTGAGCGAAAAAATATTCCGCCAATACCTGTAACTAATTTTTCCATAATTAAGTGGTTTGTGTTTTATTTTTCTTTTTTAAGATCAATGCACTGATAAGGGTTACAATTATACCAACCGGTAAAATTTCCAGATAGGTGAACAGAACAACAAACAGCGGGTTCTTATACATTTCCTTATAATGCTCCATTTCTATTAACTGTTTATCAATTACCGCCTGGCTGGCGCCGCTGTCTTTTGAATGTTGTATCATGCTTTTGGCATAATGTTCCATAAAATCAGGAAAAAAGAACTTAAGTTCAAACATCCATGTTATAACATAAAAAGTAGAAGCAATTAACGAGATCAAAAAGCCAACTTTAAAAGCTTTTCCAAAAGTGATCAGTCCATCATTATACTTATCCCTGAAATTTTTTATACCAACAAATACAAAAGCAAAAGCAACCAGCATGGCCGTGTATCCAACCAACATACTTCCTGCTCCGTGGGTATCTTTGCTATACAAAAGCATACTCACAAACATAAAAGTGCTTACTATCAAGCCTGAAATCGTTCCAAAAACTAAAACATTTTTTCTCATTTTTTTAATTTAAATTGATTAATATGTTGGCAAAACTAAGGTACAAAAAACCCTTTTCCTTCACACTTTTGGGTGATTTTTGGGCGATTTTTATCTTTCAGACTAAAGTATGAATAAGGTTAGGGTATGAGATTCAGGCGTTTAGCTTTTTCAATGGCCTGCGTCCTTCTTTTAACATCCAGTTTTTCGAAAAGGTTGGATGAATGTGTTTTAATGGTATTTAACGAAACAAATAATTTTTCGGCGATCTCATTATTACTTAACCCGTCCGACATTAATTGTAAAACCTCCCGCTCCCGTTTACTTATTCCCAATTTTTCGAATTCAGATTCGTTAAAAACAAAATCGGCGTTGTTATGTATCAATATTTCCTTTTCAACAATTACTTCCCTTTCAACTACTATAGTATTTATTTTGGGCTTAGCTAATTTTAAAGCGAGCCAAATACCCAAAGCCATAAAAATAACCGCAATAACACCAATATATATTTCAAAAGAATGGCTGATAATAACAAAACGATATTCGAGCCACTTTAAAAGAAACAATAACAAGGCGAGAGACGCGCCGTATAAAATAATGAGTTTGTTTTTTGAAAAAAAGGCAGTAAACATTTACTTTAATTGCGTTAAGTAAATATAGTTTTTAAATTTTTACCTTAAAATAAATAACACAAAAAATAATCGGTATAATGTTGCTTTACAGCTTCTCAAAAGTTAAAAAATCAGCTTCGCTTTCGTTATTGAGATGGGTTAAACGAACACGCGAAGGGTTTTGCTCTATCACCGACCAGTCTTCGCTTATGTCCTTTAAATTATTCAGGCTTCCAAAATCGAGTGTAAGCAATAACTGATCGTTACTTTCTTTTGTAGACCATTGGCCGGAGTAATTTGAATTTTCTTTTGTAACGGAAACTGTTCCGCCGGGGTTGAATTGAAATATATAACCCGTAAAATTACTTGTATTGTCATTTTCGTTCTGGCTATAACTTGATACTTTCCATTTGCCGTTTTTTAAAGTAGTACCCAGGTTTATGGCAATGTTTGATGGCGGCGGCGCGGTAGTATTATCTTTTTTGCAGGCAACGTTAACGGCAATAATAAATACCACCAAAAGGCCTATTTTAAATAAACGTTTCATGGCGTTATTTTATTAAATTTTTGTTTAGGGTCAAAAAATCCATGTTACCATTATCAACGTCTTTTAATTTGATCTGAACCGAACTTGCCTGGATGACCGTCCAGCTATGAGTTAGATCGTTGAAGGCGCCCTGGTTCGCAAAATTTAATACCAGCTGGTTGTTAACGTTAGAGAATACCCAACTACCTGTAAATACAGTATTTGTATTTGTTGCCGTAACATTACCTGTAACGCTAAACTGAATGCTAAAATCAGAAACATTAGCGGTGTTGTTAATACTGTTATCCATAAATGATTCAATCCTCCAGGTTCCCATTGTAAGTAATTGATCGATGGTGGCCGGGCCTTTTAACGGTTGCCGTTCTTGTGAAGCAGTATTTTCTTTATCGGTTATTGGCTGTCTTGCCGAAAGTTTTTTATCGCAGGCTGTAAAAACAATCAATAATAAAATTGTTAGGGTTGCGAGTTTTAATAATTGCGTTTTCATGATGTACCTATTTTTATTACAAAAAGAGGCAATTGTCATGCCAGCCACATTGGGTAACTGCGGAAAAAATTGCCGGAGTAAAACCCCGGCAAAAATTTTTAAACCTTTTTGATTTGTCCTGAAATTATAAAAAGCTTTTTAGCTTATATGTTTAAATGGCTGCCATCAGCAAATTAATATCCTTGAAAGGAAGATTAAATGCTTCGCCTAAATACTGATTGGTTAAAATGCCATTATAAATGTAAACGCCATTGCGCAAGCCGGGATCTTTACGAACAATGCTGTCAAAACCACCTTCATCGCCCATATTCAATACAATTTGCGAGAAGATATTGCTTAAGGCATACGATGCTGTTCTGGCTACGCGGCTATTGATATTTGGCACACAGTAGTGTATTACGCCGTGTTTTCTAAAAACAGGTTTTGTGTGGTTGGTAACCTGTGATGTTTCAAACACGCCACCCTGATCAATACTAACATCAATAATTACGGAGCCTGTTTTCATTTCGCCAACCATATTTTCGGTTACTACACATGGTGTGCGCCCACGTGAGGCGCGTAAGGCACCAATTGCTACATCGGCGCTACGTAAATGTTTCTCGAGTACTTTAGGTACAATTACCGATGTAAACACACGTGTACCCAACTGGTTTTGCAATCTTCTTAAACGCGAAGTAGAACTATCAAATACTTTTACAGTTGCTCCTAAACCAATAGCTGCGCGCGCTGCAAATTCGCCTACTGTACCTGCGCCTATAATAACCACTTCGGTTGGCGAAATGCCACTAATGCCACCTAAAATAGAACCAACACCGTTGTTAACGTTACTCAGTAATTCTGCCGCGATCAAAATACTTGCGCCACCGGCAATTTCGCCCATAGCCCTGATAACAGGAAAAATACCCGCTTCATCAATGATAAGATCGAAGGCTACGCAGTTCAGTTTTTTAGAGATCAGTTTCTTTAAAAAATCCTGTGGCTGAACGGTTAACTGCAAAGCGCTAAATAAAGTTTGTTTAGGTTGCATCAACTCAATTTCTTCAATAGTTGGCGGCGCAATTTTAAAGATCACATCTGCCTTATAAACGTCGGCAGGCGAATGCACAATTTCTGCCCCCGCCTCACTATAATCACTGTCATCAAAATTTGCGGTTTTACCTGCGCCGGTTTCTATAACTATACGGTGCCCGTTGTTAACCAATAATGCAACAGCATCCGGCACAAGGGCTACGCGGTTTTCCTGGAACGCAATTTCTTTTGGAATGCCAATATACAATTTACCTTTTTTTCGGGCCACTTCCAGCATTTCCTCTTGGGGCGCAAAAGCACCTTTGGTTAAAGAAAATAAAACGTCTTTTGTCATTACCATAATTTCTAATTAATATTATGTTTATTAATAAGCTGGCCCGTTATACCTTGGGGCATTGCAATCGTCAATATTTCTTTTTCTTGGCCTGTACATTAAGCCAAATCGTAATTCAAAAGTACGGTTACGATAAGTAACACTGTTTTTGTGATGCGAGAGGATGTCGGGATTCCAATGATATTCTACAAACGCCGAGATCTTTTTAAATAAAGGGAATTCGTAGCCTAGGCCAACGTTGCCGCTAAAAAAGATGGTTGGAAAAGAACCTGCGTATGCAGTATAAGCCGTAACACTTTTCTTAAATAAATACTCTAACCTTATGCCGGGCATTAAATACCAATGCGATGAAAGGCCTATAGGGTTATAGAATTTTAAATAATTATTCCATTGAATGTAAGTGTATTTGTTTGTAGAAAAACTGCTCGCTCTGGTTCCGTCAAGCGGATTTAAGAGTTCTTTTTCTTTAGCGCCCTTATGCGTGTATTCAAATTCTGTTTGCCAGCGTAAACGATCGTAACTTAAAAATTCGGCAAAGATACCGGCACCCCAGCTAAAGTATTCATGTGATATGTGTGAACGTGGATAATAAGAATCAAATGTACTTGCATTATAATTTAAAGGGTTGTAATCTCTTTTATCCTGATCTTTGTTCTTATAAAAATGCGCTGATTCTGTAGCAGCGCCAAAAATGCCAAAACCACGAAAAAATTGTGCATTTGCTTTTTGCAAAAAAATAACTAAAACTATTATCAGGAAATTCTTCATAAACATCTTTTGTCTTTGATCCTTTATCTTTTAATTGCTTTTTTAAACACTAACGGCTTCCGAGTTGGCGCTTATTTTTTTAACCAGCCCCTGTAAAACTTTACCCGGACCAACCTCTATAAATTGTGTGGCGCCATCTGCTACCATTTGTTGCACACTTTGAGTCCATTTTACGGGAGCCGTTAATTGTGCAACCAAATTTTGCTGAATTTGTTTAGGATCTGACACGGCATTTGCAGTTACATTTTGATAAACGGGGCAAATAGGCTGGTTAAAACTGGTTGCTTTAATGGCTGCTTCCAGCTCAATACGGGCAGGTTCCATTAAAGGTGAATGAAATGCGCCTCCAACAGGCAATACCAACGCACGTTTAGCGCCGGCTGCCTTTAATTTTTCGCAGGCAATGTTAATACCTTCAATACTTCCCGAAATAACCAACTGACCCGGGCAGTTATAATTGGCAGCTACAACTACCTGGCCGCTTTTTGTGATCTCGGCACAAATATCTTCAACTATCTTATCCTCTAAATTTAAAATAGCAGCCATGGTGCTTGGGTTTATTTCGCAGGCTTTTTGCATGGCCAGCGCGCGTTTATAAACCAATTTTAAAGCATCTTCAAAGCTTAAACATTTATTGGCAACTAGGGCCGAAAATTCACCTAAAGAGTGCCCTGCCACCATATCGGGTTTAAAATCGTTTGCTTTAGTGGCAGCTAAAATAACCGAATGTAAAAAAATTGCCGGTTGGGTGATTTTTGTTTGTTTTAATTCTTCATCAGTACCCGCAAACATTGTATCTGTGATCTTAAAACCCAAAATTTCGTTAGCTTTTTCAAATAATTGTTTAGCCACCGGGTTGGTTTCATACAGATCTTTGCCCATTCCTGAAAATTGTGAGCCCTGGCCCGGAAAAATATATGCTTTTTTCATACTTTATGCTAATTATTTACAGAATTGTAAATTTAATGGAATTATTCAATTTATCAAAGGTTGAACCCGGGCATTAGTTAACCAGCAACTGTTAGAAATTAGTTGCTTTTCTTTGAAAAACCGGATCAACCAGCCAGTCTTTTTTGCCAGCATAATTATCCGGAAGGATAGGCACAGTACAACTAAATATCGTGTTTAACAGGTATCTGAATGTATTTACGGAACTAGTTGTTTTTGGGATCAGTAAATTTTTAGTGCTGCGGTAGGCATAAAATATTTTCGATCGGGCCTCAAAACTTTCATCCTGCTTTACATTTGCCAGCCAGGGCCCATGGTCGGATTGAATAATGATGGTGGCATTGGGAGCGTTATCAACTATGGTTTTCACTAATTTGCTAATTTCCCCGTTCACGTATATTAATTGATCTACATAATAGTCTTTGGGCTCCCAAAGGTTTTCGGTAAACCCGCGGTTTGCACGGGCCCGGCCTTCCCTGTCAAAAACATAGGGCGGATGGGGTGTAACAAAATGTAAAAAACAAAATTTAGGAGTACTTTTAATTTTTACCAGTTCGTACATCTTTTTAAACTGACTGTTTAAACGCTGGCGATCAAATAAACCCGTAAGATCGCCCAGGCGAAAAATGGTGTGATTTAAAATGCTTTTTTCAAACTCTTTTGGCCCATCAATAAAAATAGTGGAATCTGCATTTACAAAAGAGCCTGTAATAGCATAACCACTTTTCATATTATATATTTTATAATTATTTTTTTTAAGCACTTTAAATAAAAGGTTATCTGAAAGTTTATCAAACGCCAGGTTTTTATTATCCAGGTAATTCATATTTAAAGTTGAAGCCAGGGATGGCAATGTGGCGTAATAGTTTGAAAAAGCCGAATCGCAAAACGAAAAATTTGTTTCCTTTAAAAAAGAAGAAAATGTATCGTTTTTAAAATGGTAGTATTTTTCTAAAATGGTATTGTTGGCATAGCCGTCAAGTATAATGTAATAAATATCAGGCAAAGAATCTTTATGTGTTATGCATGTTTCAATAGTTTGATCTGGCACGTGGCCCAGTTCTTTTTTAGGATCTTTATAGTCGTCAAAATTGATCTTATAAAAATTAAAAATAAGAAGCCCGAAGAATAAAAAATTTAAAGAATAATTAATTTTAATGAAATCATGTTTTGTTTTTTTAATGTAAAAGAATAGAACACCTAACACTAAAAAATATAACAGTACCAGGTAGCGATGAATGTTCTTTAAAGGCCAATAGCCCTGGTAATATAGCCAACTAAAAAAATCGTATAAAATGCCGTATTGAAACAGTACAAAAAGAAGGAAAGAAACATAAACCCCTGCTTTTAGCTGGTTTTTAAAAAATAAATAAAAAAGAATAAAAAATAACAGGCTTACAAAAATTCCTATCCAAAGGGTTCTGTAGATCATAAAAGGTTTAACCTGACTTAAATTTTGCGCATATAAAAAGATCACAACAAGGGGTATAACCAAAAAAGTATGAAATGGAAATAGTTTAAGTATATTTATAAAGCGTTTCAAAAAAGCGAAGCTAAATTTTTTAATTTATAGATGAAGAAAAATTTGCATAAATCAGCTGATCCTTTTCATTAAAAAGATCTCACGGTCAGAGCCTGGGATCATTTGCTGATCGATGATCTGAAAATAACTACCAAAGCATATTTTAAAATTTTCGATGTTGTAATCGGTAAAGATATCTTTTTTTGTTACCAGTATTTTTTTTACCTGAACATCTGTTTTAGGAACAAATTCTATGAGTAAGAAATGAGAGATGCCCGCAAAAAATTCTGCAAGTTTGGTTAATGGAACATTGTTGCCTATACACAAATGGTGAATAAGCGCCAGCGCCATTGTGAGGTCTGCGCCTTTAATCCGTTCCATAAACGCTTTTCTTTCTTTATTATTCCACCCAAAAGCGGGTGTTGGATTTTCGAGATGGATATGAAGCGGTAATATATTTGCAGTTTTCTTTGCCTGGATAATATTCACCACTTCCACATCGCTATCGCAGGCTACAACGTAATCAAAGTGCGCTGATGCCAGTTGAGAAAATTCGCCGGTGTTAGCGCCCAGATCCACGCATAATTTTCCTTTTATTTTTAAAAAACATTTTTCTGCAAACGTTTTTTTTATAGCATAACCTTCATTTGAATACGAAAAGGTTTCATAATAATCTGTCCAGTTGGTGGCGGGTTTTTTTATTTTCAGGTTTTTTATGCCTTGTTCTAAATGCTCAATAATTGCCAGGCTTTTGGCTTTGCTCACATTTAAATTTCTGGTGTTTATTTTTTCTTCTGCAGAATATTTTCTTTCAAATTTTGAATGTAAATGAATATGGGTGTATGCAAGAAGGTTAAATTTAGATCTGAATGGCAATAATTTAGCACTTACGCTCAAAGGTATCCCGTCTATATCGTTAATAAAAAGCGATTTCATTTCACTATAGCCATAGTGCCATAAAAGTAAAGGCCCCAAAAAGTGCCGGCAAAATTGTTTGTAGGCTTGCCACGGTTCGCCATCTTTGTATTTGTAAAAAGATAAGGTATCAATAAAAACAGGAAGGCTGCCTATAAATTGCACGTTGTAAGCAGATGCATCTTTTAAACTAAAATTATTTGCAAGCGCTTTTTTTTGAATGGCAAGCGTTAACAAGGCTGCTTTCTTTAACTGCACAAAGTTCCACTCTGAAGGATATGAAATAAAAGGGATCTTTTGGACGTTAAGCGTTTTATATACTTCTTTCAAACCAAAATTATCCTGCTCTTCTTTATAACCAATTAATTTGTTCTCTTTAATAAGCTCGGTAAAGAATGGCGCGGTGTTTAATAATTCCCAGGTGTCCTTGTATGAAAAATGAATGGCCCTGTAAATGTTTTCATTTTTATAAAAAATAAATCCATCTTTGTCTCTAAACGAACCTGGCTCAGGAAGTATACTCATTCTTCTTCGTTTTCTTTTTGTTTATCCCGCTTAAAAAAGGCGAAAATGGATAACCATATTTTTTTAAAAAACAGAACGAAAACTAATAATCCTCCTGCAATGGTTTGAAGTAATAAACTACCAGTTCCGGGATCAATGTAGAGAAAGTGCATTAATTTTCAATGAAATTCAGTCAAATATACAAATTCATAAATTAAATCTTAAAATTTGAATAGTAATATTGGCAGATGTACGTGTACTATTGGTCGAAATAATACAAATTAAAAAGCTCCTGCAGTATATATTCCTGCAAGAGCTTTTAGTAAAAATTTTAGTAAAAATTATTTAAGAGTAGCTACCTTTTTAGCCAATTTTGACTTAAGGTTACCAGCTTTATTTTTATGGATAACTGATTTTTTAGCCAATTTATCGATCATACCCGATACTTTTGGTAAAAGATCTTGTGCTTCTTTTTTAGAAGTAGTAGTGCGTAATTTATTCACTGCATTACGTGTTGTTTTAGCGTAATAACGGTTTTCAATACGTTTTGCATCGTTTGAGCGGATGCGTTTGATGGAGGATTTATGATTTGCCATTCTCTTTAATTTCTTATTTATATCCCAATTTTGGGAAGGCAAATATACTAATTTTTTTGAATATCCAAGTGTTAAAAACAATTTTGCTATAAAATCTATTAAAGGCTATTTTTGTAGATATGAGGGCGGGTTTAGCGTTATTTTTAATGATTTACTGTGGTGTTGGCGCCTCTGGACAGACCATTTTAACAGCAAAACCCGAAAAAAACCTGGTACCAAACGGCAGTTTTGAGAATTACCGTCGCAAAACCAATAATGTAAAACAGGCCATTCCCTGGCGGCCAATAGCCTCTATTGATTATTACCACAACCCGCTGGATAATGATACAACCCTGCAAAAAGGAGCTTATTCGGGCGAAAGTTACACCGGCTTCAGGTTTCAAAAGCGTTATAAAGAGTTTTTACAGGTAAAACTGGCCGAACCCCTGCACAGAGGCACAGTTTACGAATTTTCGATGCATATACGCCTGGCTTTTTGGAGTAACGCCGTTTTAAGATCGTTTGGCGTTTTATTTAGTAAAGCGGGTTACGCCAAGCAGGCCGATGCGGTAAAAGCAAACATAATAGATAGTGTTGCCAAAAAAGGCGGGCTTTTTAAAGCGCACGAGTGGTTTACCATAAGGGGCTTTTACAAGGCAGATGGTGGCGAAAAGTACATAACTATCGGTAACTTCTCGCCAAAGATCAAAAAAGAAATGGTGCGTATGAATATCTTTAAAGTTGGGTATAAAGAAGCCTATTATTTTGTAGATGATATAAAACTGGTTAAAAGCAAAGAGTTTGAAGAGAAAGTAGAAGTAGAAATAGTTGGGCCAAATTATCATGCCGAAGATTCTACCCTGATGGTAAACCAGGATGTTAAAGTTGGAGATAAAATAAGCTTAAATAATATTTTTTTTGATAACGGAAGATATTATTTGTTGCCCGAATCTTACATAGAATTAAATAAATTAGTACAATATTTGCTAAAGAACCCAACGGTTGAAATTCAGATAAACGGCCATAGCGATAGTGGCGGTTTAAAATACAAGAACCAAAAAATGTCTGAGTTACGCGCCCGCGAGGTGTTTGAGTATTTAATTAAAAAAGGTGTGCAAAATAAAATGTACTTTAAAGGTTATGGCAGCTCGCAACCTGTTGCCAGTAACGATACCGATGAGGGTAAAGCTAAAAACCGGAGAGTTGAATTTCAAATAATTAAAAAATAAAAATATGGAAAACGGAAAATTATTAATTGACGATCCTAAAACAATAAAAGCGTGGACATTTTACGACTGGGCCAACTCAGTATTTCCTTTGGTAATTACATCGGCTATTTTTCCAAATTTTTACGATGCCGTTACATCTACAAAAAATGAAGCCGGCGAGATCATTAGCCACAGTGTTACTTTTTTTGGAAGAAGTTTTGAGAATCAGAACATCTATTCTTTTGTTTATGCATTTGCATTATCAATTGTTGTATTGATCGCGCCAATTTTAAGCGGTATTGCCGATTATCTTGGCAATAAGAAACGTTTCCTCCAGTTCTTTTGCTACCTGGGCGCGTTATCGTGCATGTGTTTATTTTTCTTCTCAAAACATAGTTTAGAATTAAGCTTTATACCTTTTATTACAGCAACTATTGGCTTTTGGGGAAGCTTGGTGTATTATAATTCTTATCTCCCCGAAATTGCATCAGAAGCCAACCAGGATAAAGTAAGCGCCAGGGGCTTTGCCATGGGTTACTTTGGAAGTTCGCTGCTTTTAATTATTTGCTTAATAAGCATTATGGTATTGCATGTGCCGGCAAAATACAGTTTTTTATTTGTAGGCATCTGGTGGATAGGCTTTGCACAATACACATTTAAATTTCTTCCAACGTTAAGTCATACTGCACACGGAAAAGATAAAAAAGGATTATTCTCAAAAGGTTTTAAAGAGCTGATATCTGTTTTTGGGCAAATAAAAAAATTACCTCAATTAAGGAGATTCTTATATGGTTACTTTTTTTATAATATGGGTGTACAAACAATTATGGTTGTTGCCGTTTTATTTGCAAGAAATGAAATTGTATGGGAAAACGAAAAAGCAAAAACAACATCATTGATCGTTAGTATTTTAATTATCCAGTTTGTAGGTATTGCAGGTTCATTTCTCTTCTCAAAATTATCTTCAAAGATCGGTAACATAAAAGCATTAATGATCGCTATTTTTATCTGGATCTTTATTTGCGTATTTACTTATATGGTAGCACGATTGCCAATTCACTTTTATATAGTAGCGTTTTTAGTAGGCTTTGTAATGGGTGGTATCCAGGCCTTATCAAGAAGCACATACAGCAAGTTGTTGCCAGAAACAGACGATAACACCAGCTTTTTCAGCTTTTACGATGTAATGGAAAAATTAGGAATGATCCTGGGAACGGTAACTTTTGGTTTGATAAGCGAGGCAGTTGGCGGTATGCGTCCTTCTATTTTATCACTAATAAGTTATTTTATTCTTGGCTTCATTATTCTTCTTACAATGAAGAAAGAAAAGCCGGGAAAAATTTCGTAAGATTTCCCCCGTGGAGAAGGGGGTTAGGATTTAAATGTCAGTTCGAGTGATTTTTGCATTGTATCCTGCAATCCCGATAGCTATCGGGAGCATCGAGAAGGGTTTATCAATGCGTTTAGATACGGATTTGAAAAAGATACAAATCCTACTCGACGTGACCGGGTTGTAAATAGTAAATTTTTGTTAAGAATAAAACCTTTGCCTGATCTTTGTATTATTATAGAACATGTTCAAACAACTCTTTCTTTTTTTTATATTTTGTAATTTTTTCACTCGCGGTCAGTTGCAGTTTAACAGGCAGGATACCGAATTGGGATCAATTGCCGAAGCATACGAAATAAAGGGTGATGTGATCGTTAAGAATAATTCTGATAAAAAAATATTTTTAATGCGCGCCGATGCCGATAAAGGTGTAAAAATATTTACGTCAAAAAAAACATTATTGCCAAACGACACCTGCCTCGTTATTATTTCTTTTTTACCCGAAAGCGCAGGGAAATTTAAAAAGAAGATCAATATTATCAGTAGCGATAATATGAAACCATATGAATTAAGCGTTTCGGGCAATCTCGATAAATTAAAGACCAATGATAAAACCGCCTGTTTTTATTTTGGGAACAGAAAAAACAGTTCGGTAAAAGTAAATACAGATCCTATCGTTGTAAAAGATGATAAAGAAAAAAAAGATAATAGTAATAAAATTCCCGATCATTCATCTCAACCAAAAATTGATACTGTTTGGGAAAAACCGGCAGTTGTGATAAACGAGAACACGAATGAGCTCTCTGTTTTGTCGTACAAGCCAAATAATATTTTGTTTTTAATAGACGTTAGCAGCTCCATGAAAGATTCTTTAAAATTACCTTTAATGAAAACCGCTCTGCATACTTTAATTGATGCGGTAAGGGAAATTGATATGATCTCGTTGGTTACTTATGCTGATAGTGTAAAGGTTATTAAAGAAGGTGTTAAAGGCTCTGATAAAAAGCAATTGCACGAAATAGTTGACCGTTTAAAAGCAAAAGGATTGACCAAGGGCAATAAAGCTATTTTATTTAGCCAGCAATTGGCACAAAAACATTTTATTGCCGAAGGAAACAACCAGATCATTATGGCAACCGATGGAAAATTCAGGTTTTACAGTGAAGATCAAAATACCTGGTCGCAAAAACAAATGGATAAAAAAATTGTTTTAACTACAGTGGCATTTGGTAATGATAGAGATGCTATGCAAAATTTAAAAGAGATAGCTGAGGTAGGTAAAGGCTCTTTTATACACATTAAAAAACGCCATGGCAGCGAAGATAAATTACTTGAGGAAATTAAAACACGCAGTAAACGTTAATCGTTTCTTGTTTCGGGTTTAAGGTTTCTTGTTGTTGTTAAAATTTGTAAATTATGAAAGGTTCATCCTGTCTATTCGTATATAAAGTATGAAAAAGTTAATATTATCATCATTTTTAGTGGCAGTGTTTGGCCTGGTATCATGCCAAACACCGGTAAAAGAAGAACAAACAACAATTAATAAAAAACCTATGGACACAAGCTTTAAAAAAACCGACGAAGAGTGGAAAAAAATACTAACCCCTGATCAATATTATGTGCTACGCCAGAAAGGAACGGAAGCGCCGGGTACCGGAGAGTATTTAAATCACAAAGAGAAAGGTTTTTATACCTGCGCCGCCTGCGGAACCGAATTATTCTCTAACGAGCAAAAATTTGACAGTCATTGTGGCTGGCCAAGTTTTGATGGCGAATTGGGTGGAGGAGACCGTGTTTTGAAAGTAAAGGATTTTTCACATGGCATGATCCGTACCGAGATCGTTTGCGCAAAATGTGGCGGCCATCTTGGACATTTATTTGACGATGGGCCAACATCAACGGGGCAACGTTATTGTGTAAATAGCTTGAGTTTAGGCTTTAAACCGGCTTCTGAAAAGAAATAAATAATATACATGTCAGGGAGTTGAAATGTCGAAATTTAAAAGACCATGTCACTTCAAGTTATCCTGACGATAGGAAGTTCCGATAGCTATCGGGAGTAAGAGAAGCGTTCTCGATACGCTCCACTTCGTTCCGCTACTCGAACTGACAAATTAATGTCGCTTCGAGCGTAGTTGAGAAAAGTTGACTTCTCGGCCCCGCTTGAAGTGACAGTTTATTTAAAACAAAGGCTGTAACGGTTTATTTTGCAAAATACCTTCTATTTTCTCCATTACTTCCGGTGTCAGTAAGGGCAATACATCTAAAGCAGTAACTGTTTCTTTTAGCTGTTCGGGTTTGCTGGCACCTAAAATCACGGTACTCACATTAGGGTTTTTTGCGCACCAGGCAATTCCAAGTTTAGGTAAAGTGGTGCCTATCTCTTTGGCCACCACATCAAGTAATTTTGTTTTTTCAATTTTACTTTGGTCTCCCAATGTTCTTTCTTTCAGCCAGTCCATTCCGTCAATGTGCAAACGGTTATCTGTTGGCATACCATTATTGTATTTGCCTGTAAGCAGGCCGCTGGCCAACGGACTCCAGATAGTTGTGCCCAAACCAAAATCGCGAAATAGTAATAAATAATCTTTTTCGAGCTTGGTGCGTTCAAACATGTTATATTGTGGCTGCTCCATAGTGGGGCCTATTAAATGATTCTTCTCGGCAAAAACATAAGCCGCCATTATCTCGTCATTGGCCCACTCGCTGGTGCCCCAGTATAAAATTTTTCCTTGCTGGATAAGTGTATTCATTGCCCAAACCGTTTCTTCGATAGGTGTGTTCTTATCAGGACGGTGACAAAAGAAAAGATCTACATAATCAACCTGCAAACGCTTTAGCGCTGCGTGACAGCCTTCAATAATGTGTTTCCGCGACAAGCCAGTTTGATTTGGTTTTCCTTCTTCATAGCCAAAATATACTTTACTCGACAGGCAATAAGAGCTGCGGGCCCAGTTCTTTTTCTTTAAAATAGAACCCATTACCTCTTCCGATTTTCCGCGGGCATAAATTTCGGCATTATCAAAAAAGTTTACGCCGTTATCATAAGCAATGCTCATTAATTCATCTGCTGTTGTATCGCCAATTTGTTTTCCAAATGTAACCCAACTTCCAAACGAAAGTGTGCTTACCTGTAATCCCGATTTCCCAAGTCTTTTATATTCCATTTTTAAATTATAAAACCTAAAGGTATTGTTATTTATAAAATAAAAAAAGGAAAGCAAGGCGCTTTCCTTTTATCAAAATCATAATTTAATATTATTTAGAGATAATGATCTTTTGCGGGTTGTTTTTGTTTTTACTGTCTGTTATAAAATAAATTCCTTCCGGTAGATCGCTTACGGTTACTTTATAATTGTTAGAAGCATTTACGTTTACAGTTCTTATGGTTTGCCCAACTGAATTACTGATTATTAAATGCATCTCGCTTGCTACCGAAATAGTAATATCGCCTTTACTTGGATTAGGATACACATGTATTCTTTCTGTTTCATTTGCTGCCATATTGTTTACACCGGTGCATGGTGATACGTTTTGCCATAACGTATAAGATGATACACAGCCATTGGATCCTGTACCATTAACTAAATAATTTGTTGTAATTGTTGGCGAAACAACAATAACAGAAGTGGTTGCCGAAGTGCCCCATGTATAACTATTTGCACCGGTTGCAGTTAAAGTTGCATTTTGCCCGGCACAGATCAAACTTGCACTTGATGCTATTGAAACATTTGGCCCGGCAATAACCGAAACCGAAACAGCAGTGCGTGGGCCTTCTCCGCAAGTATTTGTAGAGGCTGCATAATAAGTATAAGTTCCGGGTGCAGGAGTATATGGGCTATAAGTTGATCCGCTGCCGTATACAACTGTGGAGGTTGGGGTTGAATACCAATTGATGGTTCCTGTTCCTGCAACACTTAAAGTAGTATTATAATTTGCGCAAACAGTTTGATTTGCTATTGGTGTTGTATTTGTTGGAGCAGAGGGTAATGCACAACTTAACCACGAGATCTGGCAATAACCACCTGCGCCATTAGAGGCAGGCCCACTGTTACCATTGCCGCCACCACCGCCGCCGCCAAAGTTGCCTCCGTTTACAGCAGGATCGTTATTGTTGCATGAATTATCTGTAAAACCTGATCCTTTGCCGCCATTGCCACCAGGCGCTCCACCACCTGTACCACCACTACCGCCGGGCTGAAGACAGTTGTTTCCTGTCCATCCAACCACATTCCCTCCATTGGAGCCATTTCCTGCAGGACCGCCAGCGCCACCGCCACCGCCGCCAAAGTAGGTGTAATAACCACCGCCGCCAACACCACCGTTAAAGTTGGCAATACTGCCACCCGAACCAACACCCGCCGCTCCGCCGCCACCTACTGTATTTGTGGGCGGGTTAATGCCGTTGGCGCCGCCTGTTGCAGAAATAGTTCCAACGCTGGTTGTACCAGCTGCTGCGCCCAGGCCAAAGGTACCCACTTTTACAGCTAATGTTGAACCCGGTGTAACACTTAAAACACCTTTTGAATAACCTCCGCCGCCGCCGCCTCCAGTACCGTTACCGCCTCCAGAGCCGCCGCCGCCAACAATTTCAACAGTTAGTGTGCTAACGCTGGCGGGCACTGTAAATGTGTAAAGGCCAGGTGTGGTGTAAGTTTGAGGACTTGTTTGAGAAAAAACAATGCCTGTTATGGCAAAGCATAGAGTAGTAAATGTTTTTTTCATAGCATTTAGTTTTAAGGTTAATTAAATGTAACGAAAAATAAACAATTTTAAAAAGAAAAGGTTTTTGGGATTGATCAGCCTTCGTTAATCATAAATTCAAAAGGTATATTTAAGATCTCCTGCAAAGCTTCACCTTGCTCCCGCATATCACTATCTTCCTGATCGTAGATCCAGATAATGTTCAATTTTTTTTTTCCATTGGCAATTCCTGCAAGTAATCTTAATATATGTAAGACCATTCTTGTGCTTGAAGTATTTACATGCTCAAGCTCAAACGTAATTGTGATCTTTGGGGGTGATTTTTTTTTCAATTCTTCCAACCATTCTAAAATGGGGTCGTAAAATCTATTGATGTTTGCTGGTAAAGAACTACCGGTAATCATTAAATCACCTGTAGCTCGAAAAATGATCTCAGGTGTTTTTTTTGTAGAGGCTATTACTAAGTTCTTCATTAAGTTCCGTTTTGAGTTCCGTTTTTTATGCCGGCAATATAGTAAATTCCATTCGCTAAATTTGAAATAAAGACTTCTTTATTGGCTCATTCGTCGAAAGAAATAATTTTTTTTGATCTGACCAGGAGCGCCCAAAATGATAACAATACTGTTTGTATTGGACCCCGTCTAAAACTCACCGTTATTGGGGTTTGAATACATGCCGAAAACAGTGGCCTCAGTGATTTTACTTAGCTTAACATCGGTACAAATACTTACGTTTTATATAATTGTAACCACGCTGCAACCAGTGCAGTTTGCAAGTGCAACAACACCATCAGTATTTACCACACGGTTAATGGCTGGTCTTAAAATTCCTAAGATTGATTATACTTTCAAAAAAGAAAGAATGCGCAAAAGATAGAGCGAATTTATTTTTGTGGTACTATGGGTGTTTGTTTTTCAGAATGTGTTTTATTATCATTTTTATTTTTGGTATTGCGCGCATCAATATCCTCAATAGTTACCCATTTATCTTTCCTTAATTCCAATGCGTCAAAACTGCCATCAGGGCCATAATATTGGTATTGTCCTTCTAACAGGCTACCTTCCTGCTTTGGTGCTAAATGGCTGTATGTTATCTGGCCCCTCTTCTCATTATATTTTAAGCTCATGGTTACTTCGCTGCTGTATTCAAACATCAGGCGCCTTGGGTTTTTTCGTGGAAATTTAAAAACATCTTTCCCAAAAACCGGCGTGCCATCTGCTTTAAAATACAGTATATCAATAAATTTACGGGTAATAAGTTTGCTATTGCCATCCCATGCAATTAGGGTATAATAACCATCGCACTCTATAAGCGATGTATAAAGCATGCCAAACCATTTATCGGTGGTGCCTACAAATGTTTCAGGATTTTTTATTTCGGCAGAGCGGTCTGATAGTTTAAAATGCTCAAAGGCCTCAATGGTCTCGTGTTTAAAGAGTCCTTTTTTAATGCGTTTACTATTATTCACCACCAGGTAACCAAAAAAAGCTTCGGTACCGTCGCTTTTATTTAAATTCCAGGTTATTAATTTAAATTTTTTATCCTTTGGGCTCAAAATAGAAATGCCTTTTATGCTGTCAAAAGGGTAGCTTAAAATTTTCGGATCGTCAATAATTGCATCCCACGCGGCTATCAGTTTTTTATTGGCTTCAATACGATCGGCCTCTTTGCGGCTGTTAAATCCTTTTTCAATTTTAATGATCTCTCTTTCGGCAATTTTTAATTTAGCATAAGTTGTATCGCTTTTTTGCGACCAGGCAAATACGTTAATAAATAGAAAAAAATAAAAAAGCGTCGGTTTAAACATTATTTTTATAACTGCATTTATGAAACAAAGATACAAATATGAAACAATGATTGTTGCTTTTAGGTGGATAAGATTGTTGTTTTCGTATTTATTTTTCGCCATTGTTAGCATTTGCGCCTTTAATTTTGAGACCAGCGTTTATTTAATCTATCAGGGCAAGGGGCAACTTTCTATTTTATTGAATACACAAACTATTTCTGAGTATGCTGAAAACAATAGTTTATCACAACAGGAAAGAGACAATATTTTACTGATCGAAAAGATCAAAGCTTATTCTATTGATAGTTTAGGTTATTTACCTACAAAA
Organism: Bacteroidia bacterium; assembly: GCA_044226875.1. Taxonomy (GTDB): domain Bacteria; phylum Bacteroidota; class Bacteroidia; order B-17B0; family Aurantibacillaceae; genus Aurantibacillus. Next base: position 48,839 of record JBGAGD010000001.1, on the reverse strand, counting down.
AATTTCACAACTATCTATGATCAAAAGCAAGCGCCTGTTTTGTGGGTTATTACGGCCTGCGAGCCATACCAGCTTCAGGCTTTTGAATGGAACTTTCCAGTAGTTGGACAGGTGAGCTATAAAGGTTTTTTTAAGCAAGAAAGAGCTTTACGAGAATATGATCACTTAATTGCCGGCGGTTATGATGTTGACATGAGAAGTGTTTCTGCCTGGAGCACCCTGGGCTGGTTCAACGATCCCTTGCTAAGTTCAATGCTGCACAGAAGTAAAGGAGGTTTGTGTAATTTATTATTTCACGAATTGTTTCATGCCACCTATTATGCTCCTAATTCGGTTAATTTTAATGAGAACATTGCCAGTTTTGTTGCGCATAAAGCTACTCTGCAATTTTTAAAGAACGATACAGCAGCGTTGAGATCATATACCAATAATTTTTATGATAACGCCGTTTATAGCCGTTATATGATCAGGCAAACAGAGTTTTTGCGCAGCTATTATCCAACTATTATTACTAAAAACAATAAACAATTATTAAAATTTAAAACCCTTTATCACATTGCTGATAGTATTAAATATTTGCCTTTAATTGATAAAGAAAAATTCAATTCTAAAAACGGGGATATCTTTAAATATAAAAACGCATATTTTGTTGATTTTGAGCAGTATGATAGCATGCAAGACAGTCTGGATGTTATTTTTAACAAAATTTATAGAGGTAATCTTAAAAAAATGGTACAAGATTTGAAGCAAGATAAAACAATCATTAAATTTGGTAAATAAACAATTTTTTATCGCATGAAAAGATCTACTATTGCCGTGCTTGCACTATTTATTTCTTCATTTTGTTTACAAGCCCAAAAGGGATATGATATAAGACTGAATTTAAAGAACTGCAAAGACAGTTCAATGTACCTGGTTAAATATTTTTATACCTACCAGTTCATTGCCGATAGCTGCAAAAAAGTAAAGAATGGTAAAGTAGAATTTAAAGGTAAGACCGATCTTGAAAAAGGTGTTTATGCGATTGTTGGTGAAAATAAGTCTTCTTTTTATTTCCAGATCTTTGTAAATGAAAATCAAAAATTTTCTGTCTCCTGCGAATTTCCTGATATTGTAAATACATTAAAATCCGAAGGTAGTAAAGAAAACGAACTCGCTTTTTCATATATGAAATATATGACCAATAAGCAACGTGATTTTATGAAGATCATGGATGAATCTAAAGGAAGAAAAGACAGTGTTGCGTTTCTTACCGAGAAACAAAAATCATTTGCTGCCGAAACTAAAAAATATGAAGATGATTTTAATTTAAAGAACAAAGGCAGTTTTATTTGCGATTTTTTAAATCTAAACAAAGAAAAATATCCTACCGACATTCCAAAAGCCAGCAATGGCAGGCCTGATAGCGTTTATCAATATTATTATTACCGCAATCATTATTTTGATGGTATGAATTTAAAAGACGATCGCCTGATCCGTACACCTTTTTTTGCCGATCGGGTAAAAAAATATTTTGAGAACGTTATTGCTCAAAATCCCGATACAGTTATCCAGGAAATGGATAAATTTTTTGCCAGGTGTAATGAAGAAAGTGATATTTACAAAACCATACTTCCATACTTAACACACAGGTTTGAAACGGATAAAACAATAACTTTTGATAATAAGGGTAACAGCATTACCATGGAAAAAGCTTTTGTGCACATTGGCGATAAATATATCGTAAGCGGCCATGCCAAAGGTATTTATGATGATGAAACAGTAAAAAAAGTAAAAGAAAAAGTAGATATTATGCGCAATTTATTACCGGGCGCAAAGGTTCCAAACATATCTATGTTCGATACCATTACCGGTAAAATTATTCGTAAGATGGGTTTTGATACAGCAAAAACAAGTGCAAGTATCAGCGAGCTTTACAGTAAAAATATCGAAAAGATCGTTCCTCTTTATAAGAACCTCTACGATGTTAAAGCAAAATATACGGTTCTTGTTTTTTGGGCCGAAGATTGCGGGCATTGCCAAACCGAGATCCCAAAACTGAACGAAAAATTAAAAGAAGCGAAAGGCACCATTGATTTTAAAGTATTTGCAGTAGAAACCAAATCAGAGCTTTTTGATAAATGGTGTAAATTTATAGTCGACAAAAAATTGGATTTCATAAACGTGTACGAAGGCATTCCTTTTAATAATTTAAGAGAGAAGTTTGATATTTTTGCTACACCTGTGATTTATATTTTGGATAAAGATAAACGCATTAAAGCAAAAAAATTAGGGTCCGACCAGGTGGTGGAGATACTAAAAATTATGGAGGAAGTTGAGAAAAAGAACGGCTAATAAACTATTTAAAATTACAAATCTATAATACAAACTATGAAAAAAATTACTCTTTTACTTGCAACACTTTTTGTTTTTTCTTTTTCAGTGCAGGCACAAAGCGGGTACGATATTAAATTTAACCTTAAGGGTAATAAAGATACAATGATGTATCTTGTGAAATATACCTTCGACCAACAATATATTGCCGATACCTGCAAGAAGGTTAAAAACGGATTGGTTCAATTTAAAGGTAAAAAAGATCTTGATAAAGGCGTTTACACTTTAGTAAGCCAGGCCAAATCTATTTACTTTGATTTTTTTATTAACGAAAATCAGAAATTTACCGTTACTGCCGATAACGCAGATCTTGTAAATACTTTAAAGGCGGTAGGTAATAAAGAGAACGAGCAGTTTTTTTCATACATTAAATTTATTACCAATAAAAATCTTGAGTTTGGCAAAATAAGAGAAGCAACTAAAGGAAAAAGTAAAGCAGACAGTACAAAATACGTGAATGATAAATTAAAAGAATTAAATGCCGAAGTGAAAAAATTTGAGAGCGATTTTATGCAAAGCGTTAAAGGTAGTTTCGTTTACGACGTATTAAATCTTAAAACCGAAAAAGAAGCAACAGAGATCCCTAAAGCCAAGAACGGCCGCCCGGATAGTTTGTATCAATATTATTATTATAAAAGTCATTTTTTTGATGGTGTGGATTTTAAAGATGAACGAATTATTCGTACTCCCTTTTTTGACGACCGCATAAAAAAATATTTTGATAATGTTATCGTGCAAAACCCCGATACCGTAATAAACGAAATTGATAAGATCATGACAAAATGCAATGAGTGTAATTTAATATATAACTTATTGTTAGGACATTTTACATATAAATACGAGCAAAGTAAAATTATGGGCTTTGATAAGGTATTTGTGCATTTAGCCGATAAATACATCATTAATGGAAGTGCCGTTAAATGCGGCGTTTATACCGCCGAAACAGTTGTAAAGATCAAAGAGCGCACAGATATAATGCGTAATTTATTACTGGAGTCAAAGGTAGCTGAACTGTATATGATAGACACTATTTATGGTAAACAAGTAATGAAAATGGGTTTTGATACTGCGAAAACCAGCAAAAGCGTTACCGACCTTTATTATAAGAACGTTGATAAGTTAACGCCGATGTTTACCACTTTATACATGATCAAAGCAAAATATACCGTATTGGTATTTTGGGCTTCTGATTGCGGGCATTGCCAAACAGAAATTCCTAAGTTGAATGAAAATTTAAAAGATATAAAAGGGAAGATCGATTTTAAAGTAATGGCAGTGCAAACAAAAGAAGATTATGAAACATGGCGCAAATTTATAGTTGATAAAAAACTGGATTTTATAAATGTTTTTGACCCCGTGCATTTAAATAATTTAAAAGAACGCTTTGATATTTATTCTACACCTGTAATTTATATCCTTGATAAGGATAAAAAGATAAAGGCTAAACGCTTATCTGCCGATCAGGTAGTGGATATGCTAAAGGTGCTGGAGTCGATGGATAAAGCGGACAAGAAGTAGTTTTATTATGTGAAATGTAAGATGTAAAAGGGAAAATGTATTGATTTACTCCATCCATATTACTTCTTACATTCCTCAACCTTCCTGTTTCAATAATTTAATATCCTTAATTAATTTTTGAACCTGTACTTTATCAGTACCATCGTACATTCCTCTTATTCGCCCTTGTTTGTCTATCAGTAAAAGCAATTCGCTATGCAAAAATCCTTCAGCGCTTCCGTCCTGCTCAAGCGCATTTACAAGGTAACTTTCTTTTGCCAGATCGTAAATTTGTTTTTTGTTACCGGTTAAAAAATGCCATTTATTTTTCTTTGCGCCATAAGTTTCGCCGTAGGCATTTAAAACCTCTACCGTATCGTGCGATGGATTAACCGTGTGGCAAAGTATCAGTAACGAATCGTCATTTTCAAATGCTTTTTGTACATCTTTTAAATTTGTGCTCATTTCGGGGCAAATACTTTGGCAGGTCGCAAAAAAGAAATCGGCCACATAAATTTTATTTGCCACTGTTTTGTTGTTTACAGTTTCGCCATACTGGTTGGTTAAATTAAAATCACCAATGGTGTGATAAATGGTATCTGTAGTTCCCAATTTTTTTAGTCCTAAAACAGGAAGCAACAGTTTTTTTTGTTCAGGCTTGTGGTTGCAGGCTGCAAAAAAAATGCAGGCGCTGATCACTAATAAACTAAGAGTTTGATTTAATTTCATTGCTTTGTATCAATTTATTTTTTTCTTCTTTTAAACGTAAATGCTGGTATTCTTCTATTAAACGTTTTATTTCTGCAACATAGCGCCCGTCGTAATAACCGCGTACGTTGCGGTTAATATCAATTAAAGCAAAAAAACTGTAATCAATATAATAAGGTTTCTCTAAAAAATAACTGTTATTAAGACTGTCAAAGCTTTGTTTGTTCCAGGTGTAAAAGAAAACATTTTTATTTCCTTCGCTCATTTTTTTAAGATCGTCCTGGATCTCTGATCTGCCATTTTCAGATTCAGTAACCAGAATAATGGGAATGTGCTCTATTTTTTGTTTTTTATAATTTAAATACTCCCATAAGCCAGCAAGACGAAGATCATTTTTTTTGTATGAATCTTTAATGAACATAATAGCATAAAGCGGGTACGAGGCAGGTTCAAGTTTGGTTAAAACCGGGTTTAAACTATCTTCCTTTTTTAAAGTGTAAAAAGCATCTGTTACTTTATGATACAAGGTGTCTTTTGCCGCTATTGCCTTTCTGGGACCAAAAATGGGTAGCTTTTTTGAATTAATGGTGCTGGTCTCTAGTATCAGCCACATGGTAGATGGCAGGGCAAGTATCAAAAGCAACAACCACTTTTTGTTTTTCATGAAAAAAATTTTGACAAAGATACATCACATAATGCAAATAAAAAACCCCGTTTTGGTCAATCCAAAACGGGGTTTAAAGCAAAGGGTGTTATTATTCAACAATTAGTTTTCTTGTAGAAGATCTTTCGCCCAAAGTAGTTTTAACAGTGTAGATACCGGTAGTAAGGTCTGAAATGCTGATGTTATTCTCTAAAGTAGCTGCATTTCCCAGGTCAATGGTTTTTACTACCTGGCCTACTGTATTATAAATAACTACAGAGCCGTTTGCGTTGGTATTGTTTGATAGTTTTAAGTTGAAAGCATCTTTTGCCGGGTTAGGGAAAATGGCAAAAGTAGCATCAAAATTCTTGTCGTTTAAACCTGTAATTACAGCTGTATTTAACCAAATAGCGCCGGTATTACCAGAGCCCTGGTTTTGGTAAGAAACTGTCATTATTGGAAATTTTTGAGAACCTTGATAATAGGTATAATCAATACCAATTACCGCAATAGATGTTGGAATCGGCGTAGTGATATTTACTGTAACAACATTAACGGTTTTAATTTGCAGGACATTGGTAAAATTAGTTCCTCCCGGAATTATCACGGTACCATTACCCGTTGCTGCAGTAATTATCGTTCCTGATAATGTACCTCCAAAAGTACCACTAACAGTACCCGAGTAAGTATCGGTATTAGTATAACCAATTGAAACCGGCCATATGGCAGCTATAGCAGAGCTGCCGTTATAATTAAAAGAAAGAGTAGAGCTGGAGCTGCCTAATAATTCATAAGTAGGGCTTGAAGAGGCTTTCCAGTAATTGTAATTACCACCGCCTTGGCTCTCAACCAAAGTACAGCCTGTAAATGCCGAGCTCGATGGAACCGAAGCAGGGGTTGTGTAAGTTGAAGATGTAGTTGATGAATTGGCGGTAAAATTTGTAAAATTCCAGGTTTGGTTAGTGCCTGTATTTTTTGGTACAACGGCCGTTAAAGAGTCATAACCTTTCCGGTTTTCAATGTTTCCGGAAACCGGCTCGTTAAAAGCTTTTGTAAGCGTTAATTGCGCTTTAGCCACCTGGCTAAAAAATAAAGCAACAAATAATGATAAGTAGATTTTTTTCATGTTTTTGTTTTTGGGGTTTATATTTTGGTTTGTTATTCTTTAATTAATTTTTTAGAAGATGTAGCAGAACCAATTGTAGTTTTTACAAAATAAACGCCGCTGTTTAAGTTAGAAACATCTATCTGGCTATTAATATCCGTTGCATTGCCAAGTTCGGCTGTTTTAACCAACTGGCCAATATTATTAATGATCTTTACCGAAACATTCTCTGCCTTTTTATTTGAAAGCACAATATTTAATTTATCGTTTGCAGGATTCGGAGATAAAGAAAAATTAAAATTTTGTGAGGCTTCGTTAATGCCAACAAATACGCTGCTATTTATCCTGATGGTTCCTGAATTTGCTGTAAAAGCCCCTGAAGTAGCCTGGTAGTTTACAGAAATGATAGGATATTTTTGAGAAGCATGATAATATTGATAACTGGTACTTACAATTGTTGCAGTAACAAAACCAAAGGCAAGGCTGGCATTGATCGTTTGTGTAGAGGTAACCTGTAAAACATTATTAAAGGTTAACCCGCCTGGTAAAACAACGGTTCCGGTACCGCTGCCAAGGGTGTGAACATTGCCCGAAACATTTCCGGTGAGGTTAGCGGTTGGCGTTTGTACCGAAACAGTTCCTGTAAAAGCATCTGTTTTATTATAAAGATAGGCAATAGGCCATATAGAGGCAATAGCAGAATTAGCGTTTAAATTAATAGAAATACTTGGTTGTATGGTTCCTAACAACTCTAATTGTGTAGTTGGGCTTGTGGCCGCCTTCCAATATGTATAGCCGGCATTTCCATCATACTCTGCAAACGATGCATTTGAATACACAGTAGCGCTTGGTGTGCCTGCAACGGCAACATAACTGCTGGTTATTACTGCAGTATTGGTAGTTAATGTTGAAAAATCCCACAGCGTGTTGGGCCCAAAATTATTATTTAACGCAGCAGTAGAGTCAAAACGTTGAGACACGTTATAATCGCCAAGCGTTGGTTCATTAAATGATTTTGTAAGGGTTAATTGCGCTTTTGAAATGTTCGCAAAAATTAATACTGATAAAATTGAGAAGTAGATTTTTTTCATGCTTTAGATTTAATTTAAAGATTAAAAATAAGAAAAAAACCAGGCTAACCAACAAAATTATTACAAATAGAAGGAAAAAGGGTGCTTAATTAACATTTTCAATAAAAAGCTTATGATCCAATTCAAATGGTTTAATATGTTCTTTTAACGCTTCAAAAAATGCAGAACCGTACTTCAAATAAAATCCCGAAAAATTTTCAAACCTCTCTTGCGGCATAGCATTTGGAAAGAATTTTTGTTTTACACCAGTGATCTTGTTAAGCTCGGTTTCTGAACGTTGTTTTAGCGCCTTGTTGGCCTTACCAACCAAAGCATCAATGCCATTGATCGCTTTTTGAAGTTCGGCCAATGCCGCTGCATTCAATGTCTTATCAACATTGCTTATCTTTTCGATCACACTTTTATAAAGCCCCGATATATCTTCTTTTTCTTTATCAAGTGCAATTACGTTATTTGATTTTAATTGAAAGGCATTTATTAATTCCTGGGAGTCTTTAAAAAATTCTTCAGGTTTAAAATTCAGTTTTTCGATCTTACTTTTAGTTCCGCTATCAATTACCGTAATAAAATTTCTTGGCATTAAAACAGGGAATAAAATATTTAAAGCATCAAACATTTTTTTGTATTGTAGCCAGTAAGCTAATTCGCCGGGCCCGCCAACATAGGCAATATTGGGCAATATCAGTTGCTGGTAAACGGGCCGCAATACCACATTCGGACTAATCTTTTCGGGCGTGTAATTTATGATATCTTTTAATTGTGCTTCGGTAAACGAAACATTTGTACCAACAGCTGTATAACCTGTTGCCGTTTTTTCAATGCGCGCGCGCAGGTTATTTTCAATATAAAAACAATTAATTGGTCTTGGGTTAACCTGCGTGCCGTAACCTAATTTATTTAAAGCCTCAGTACTTTCTTTTACTTTTTCAAAAGTTATGTTCTCAAAAATTTCTTTTTCGAGTAGACTTTTTAGCTGTTGTTTAAATTCGGCGTCGTGTCCATCAACAATTACTAACCCATACGCGCCAAATAATTCATTCACCAAAAAACGGGTGGCATCTTTAAGATCATTATGCTCAAGATAAGCTTTCTCAAATAAGGATGATAAATAGTTAGCGTGCTCTAAAAAACCAAAACTTTCTTTTATGGCAGGGAAGATCTCTTTTAGTTCATCCGTTTTAAAATCACCAACCGCGCCTGCCTGCGCACTTTCCCATTTAAAATTCTTACCAAATACATTAAAGTTATTTACCTCTTCAAAATCATGGTCTTCGCTGGCCATCCAATACACGGGCACAAAATCAAAGGCAGGAAATTGTTTTTTTAATTCTTCTGCCAAATTAATAGTAGAAAAGATCTTGTAAATAAAATAGAGCGGGCCGGTAAACAAACACAATTGGTGGCCTGTGGTTACCGTGAATGTTGTTTTTTGTTTAAGGCTTTCAATTTTTTTTACCGAGATTTCGGAAGTATTTTTTACTAATTTACTTTGCTTTAATAAGATGTTACTTAAAATATCCCTGTTAATATCCGGGTATAAATTTGTTTTTAGAAGTTCTGTGAATCCGTTCTTATCAGGATAATTACCATAAAAACTTTTAAGAGTTTCTTTTTTATCCAGGTAATCTAAAACCAAAGCATTGATAGCGCCGGTTTTTTTAAGGTCGATCGTTTCTGTTTTAAACATATTATAATTTGCTTCCAAATGCAAGGTCACCTGCATCGCCTAATCCCGGAACAATATATGAATGTGCCGTTAATTCTTCGTCTACCGCACCACACCATAGTGTGTAATTCATGTTTGGCATATGTGCTTTTAAGTGATCTATGCCCACTTTACTGGCCACGGCAGTTACAATATGTGTGTGTTTAGGAGTACCCTTTGCCAATAAGGCTTTATAGGTTAATACCATAGATGCACCTGTTGCTAACATCGGGTCGCAAAGTATCAATACTTTATCAGTAAGATCGGGGCAGGCTACATATTCTAAAATTATTTCGAAGGTATTGTTTTTGTGGTGCCTGCGGTAAGCGCTGATAAAAGCGTTTTGGGCTTTATCAAAATAATTTAATAAACCTAAGTGTAAAGGCAATCCGGCTCTTAAAATGGTAGCAATAACGGGCTGGTCGGCTAACTCTTTGCTCTCTGCCACACCAAGCGATGTGGTTGTTTGAATAGAATTATAGCTTAATGTTTTACTTATTTCGTACGCAAAAATTTCGCCCATCCGTTCAAGATTTCTCCTAAAACGCATACTGTCTTTTTGTATCTCAATATCTCTTAATTCAGTTATATACTGGTTAAAAATCGAAGTGTGGTCGGCTAAATTATGTATCATAGGTTTTATTTAGTAAGCGTTACGGTTATATTTTTTTCTGTTTGAAAAGAGGCCTTATCAAAAATTTCGATCGGGTATTTATAATCTTTAAAGCCCGGCGACTCTATTATAATAGTATACTTGCCCGGAGGTAATATCATAATAAATCGCCCGGTGTTGGGGTTTGGTAAATAATTGCCAACGATCTCGTTCGTAGCATTGTTGTTTACCGAAATAAAAGTATCTCTATATTCAATATTATCTACCGAATCTTTTGGAACCATATTACCGATTATAACTGTATTATCAACTTCCACGTCGTTAAACGAAACGCGGTAAATATCATAATCGCCATTACCACCGCCGCGCACCGAGCTTACATAACCATAGCGCCCATTCTTTGAGATCCTGAAATTAAGATCGTCGTATGAAGTATTTACCGGGTAACCCATGTTCTTTACATCCCCATCAAAATCTGTGCCTTGCTCATTTACCGAAACTTTAAAGATATCGTAACCACCCATACTACTGTGCCCTTTACTGCTAAAATATAAAAGTGTGCCATCCGGCGAAAGATTCGGAAAATCTTCATTTAACGGTGTATTTATTTTTGGGCCAAGATTCTTTGCTTCGCTCCATTTACCGCTGGGTAATTTTTTGCAACTGTAAATATCCGTTCCGCCAAAGCCGCCTTTACGGTTGCTGGCAAAATAGATAAGTTGCCCGCCATTATCCATGGTAGCTGCAATTACATCACCGCTGCCATTAATTGTTGGAGGCAATTCAACCAGTTTTGAAAATTTACCACCGGGTAATAAAGTGGATGTATATAATTTGGTTTCTCCTCTTAGGTTGGGTTTGTTCACTAATAAAATATTTCCTTCGGCGTTCATGCCAATTACTTCCTCCACCGAATTGCCGGCGCTGATTGGTTTACCAATTATTTCGGAAGTGGCATACTCGCCATTTACAACGCGCGAAATGTAAATAGAATTTAAAAATGTACCGTTAAGTGATTTGGTAACTTCTTTATCAGCCGGTCTTTTTGAGTTGTAAACCATATAGGCTTCAGTTTCGTTCACAAAGGGATAATAATCTGCAAATGGCGAGTTAACGGTTTTGCCAAGATTTTGAAACACCACGTTAACCGGAAATCTTACGATCTCCTTCGCATTTAGGCAATGCTGTATCTGTTCGTTAACTTCTTTTAAATTAGATTCGCTACCCTTATTGTTTTGTTTGAATTTTGCAAATACAGCCAGCGCATCATCAAACCGGTTGGCGTATTGATATGAGCGGCCTAATAAATATTCTGCATTTGGATTGTGTTTTTCGTTCCTGATAACATTCTCTAAATAAGGAACAGCTTTTGCCTTATTGATATTTGTATTTAAATAACAAACAGCGGTATTATAATTATAGGTTTCGTTTTTTGGATCGATAGTTAGCAACTGTAAATAATCTTCTAATGCATCTTCGTAATTTTCAACTTTTAATTTAGCTTCGGCGCTAATAACTAAAGCTTTTGTGTCTTTATCTGTTTGCGAAAAATTTTTTACGCTTAACAAAAGCAAAAACAGCACAACGATATGTTTTAAATGCATCATATTATTTTATCTAACAACGTTCAATTATTACTGCATATCCCTGGCCAACACCAATACACATGGTAACCAGGGCGTATTTTTTATTATGAATGTTAAGATCAATTGCCGCTGAATTTAAGATCCTCGATCCGCTCATTCCCAATGGATGTCCGATAGCAATAGCTCCACCATTTATATTGATGCGCTCATCATTATCTGAAAGCCCCCAGGTGCGTGTGCAGGCAAGAGCTTGTGCAGCAAAGGCTTCATTTAGTTCGATAAGGTCAATGTCTTTAAAAGTTAAACCGGCGCGTTTTAGCGCTTTATTGGCGGCTTCTACAGGGCCAATGCCCATAATGCGTGGCTCAACACCAACTACAGCGCTCGAAACGATCCTGGCCAAAGGTTTTAAATTATTTTTTTTGATGCCTTCTTCACTTGCTAATAAAATAGCAGAAGCCCCGTCGTTTAAACCTGCGGCATTACCAGCGGTTACAGTGCCATCTTTTTTAAAAGCGGGTTTTAAGCCTGCCAAACCTTCTAACGTGGTCTTTCCTTTTGCAAATTCATCCTTTGCAAAGATAATGGCGTCACCTTTTTTTTGTGGAATTTCTATAGCGGCAATTTCTTTTTCGAAACGTTTGTTCTCTAAAGCTTTTGCAAATTTTTGCTGGCTCCATAAGGCAAACTTATCCTGGTCGGTACGGTTCACATTATATTTTTCGGCAACGTTCTCTGCCGTATCGCCCATGGTATCTACCCCATATAGTTCTTTCATTTTTGGATTGATAAAACGCCATCCAAAACTGCTGTCAAATAATTGTTGATCGCGTCCAAAGGCGGAAGCGGCTTTGCTCATTACCCAGGGGCCGCGTGTCATGTTTTCTACACCGCCAGATATCATCAATTCCTCATCGCCAACTTGTATTGCTCTTGCGGCATCAATACTGGCGCTTAAGCCGCTTGCACATAAACGGTTTACGGTTTGGCCCGGCACACCAATTGGTAATCCTGCCAGCAAAGAGGCCATACGGGCCACATTTCGGTTATCTTCGCCGGCCTGGTTAGCACAGCCTAAAATAACATCACCAACAGAATTAAAATTAACACCCGGATTTTTTTTAACCAACTCTTTTAAAACAAAAGCGGCAAGGTCGTCTGTTCTTACGGCAGACAAAGTTCCTCCAAAATTTCCGATCGCTGTTCTAACTCCATTAATTATATAAGCTTGTTGCATAAAATAAATTACATTTTTAGAAATAGTAAATGTAATTATTATTATTGTTTTAAGGAATGAATAAATGCCACCAATTATACTTCAAAAAGCAATTAATTAGAAAAATTAGCATTATTCTTAGCGTAATAAGAATTTAAATTGTTTAGATAGTGCTGTTTTACTTTGGAGTTGTGTAAACATCATCTACATCATCTTTATCTTCCCCCAATTCCTGGTTGGGCTCATCGGCCAGGTTTACATTAACAATAACCGGCGGCGGTGCAGGCTGCGATACCCATACGGTGCCGTTTAAAAAAACGTAATGGTTTCGCCAGTTATCCCAATAGATATTATATTTTGGAAAAAATACCCACCGGCGATGATAGGTATAAGCAGGGCGCCAGTAAGGATGGTAAACAACAACTTTAGCAGGCCGGTAAGGGCTGCGTTTTACAACTACCACTTTTGCATGACGGTGCCCGCGGTGCCTTCCGCCACGCTCTTTCACTACCACTTTTTGCGCAAAAAAATCTGCACCCGTAAAAAGAAGAACAAGTATAATTAGGTTTCTGATCGTTTTCATAATTCTATTTTAATAATTATGACGTACGAAAAGTAAAAAGGTTTAACGCTTTACCAATTTTTAGAAGTTTTATAAACTATTCCTTTAAAAAGAGCTACAATTTTTTGAGGTTCGTTCTTTAAATAAAGTTTTACCTGGTAATGGCCTAATTTTTCGGTTTCGGTTTCGCAAAAAGCCTCTGCAATTAATTCATCGTTTTCTTTTAGCGAAACAATATGCGAAATAGAGGTTTCTATGCTTACACTTTTTCTGCCTTTTGAATTGGACGCAAACGCCAGGGCGCTATCAGCAAGAGAGTAGGTGATACCACCATGGGCAATGCCAAAGCCATTCAGCATATCTTTTCTGACGGTTAGCGTTAACTTGCAACTGCCTTCTTTCTGCTCTAAAATAATAATACCTAACCACTGACTAAAAAGATCATTTTTCATCATGGTATTTACAATTTCAGAATTCGTCATATTACATTTTTGCAACCCAGGGAATTTCGTTGGCCTTTTTATCCATTGTTATCCATCGCGATAACATAAATAAGTAATCGGATAAGCGGTTTAAATATTTTGCGTGGATCTCTTCTACCTTTTCATTGTCCGCCAGGCGTAAAACGGCTCTTTCGGCCCGCCTGCATACGCAACGCGCAATATGGCAATACGAAACGTGAATATGGCCGCCCGGCAAAACAAAAGATTTCATTTCGGGTACCTGCTCGTTTATCTTATCAATGGCTTTTTCAAGAGCAACAACATCTTCTTCAAAAACAGGAGGCAACTGCATTTTATTTTTTTCAGGATCTGCAGCCAGGTGCGAGCCAATAGTAAATAGCCTGTCCTGTATAGAAATTAAAAGATCAAAGGTTGTTTTATCTTCGATCACATCTCTTAATAAACCAATATGCGAATTTAATTCGTCCACAGTGCCATAAGCTTCAATGCGTATATGGTGTTTGGGTAATCTTGTTCCACCGATCAAAGAGGTCTGACCTTTATCTCCTGTTTTTGTGTAGATCTTAAAAGCCATTTTGTTTCTCGTTAAAAGGTTAAACTTATATTCAGGTTAGGCATTATAGGCAATTGATTTATGCGGCTAAATGTATACCTGTCTACATAAAAAATATTTTCGCGGTTGTAAATGTTTGTTGCGCCCAAACTTGTTTCCAGTGTATTTCTCTCGCTCCAGTGGTATTTATGTTTAATGCCAAGATCAAAACGATGATAATCAGGAAGCCTGCCGCCATTAAGTGCTGCCGGAATATAACCAAGATTACCGTTAGCCGTGTTTAAATTGTAATTGATATTGCCACCCGGGTTAAACTGGTTGATGAACCCCTGCGTTTGAGTAAAAGGGAAACCAGTACCAAAGTTCCAGCGGGCGTTCAATTCCCAATTTTTCTTTTTACCAAAGGTGTAAGACGAAACTAAATTTACGTTATGCCTTCTGTCATAACTTGGTGGATAATTTGTAACAACCCCTGTTGCGTTATTTCCGCTCCACCTGTCGTTATAGGTTAAAGAATAAACTGCCCAGAAATAAAATTGTTTTCTGTCAAACTTCAAAACAAAGTCGAGCCCCCTGGCACGGCCCTGTTCAATTATAAAGTTCTTTTTATATTCGTCGGGTCTTGATGCGTTTGCATCATTGTCGTCGTATATTTTTTCGCGGTTAACATTTATAACCTGGTTAAAATTCTTTTGATAAGCCTCTACATTTAACTCAAAATATTTTAAAAAGTCAAATTCAAAACCACCAACTATATGCGTTGCTTTTTGTACAGATGAATTGGCTGTTTGTGTATTTCCTTTATAATCTAAATAGGTTTTTGAGATCTGATCATTTTCAGGTGCATTGATAAAGCCATAAAATAAATTCACAATATCCCTGTCGCTGTTTGCACTTAAAAGAGTTTGGCTATACAAACCACCGGCACCTTTAAATCTTATTTTTGGAGTTATATTGATTTTTATGGAAGCGCGGGGTTCAGGTGAAAATACACCAAGGGTTGCATAATTCTGTAAACGTAAGCTTGGTTCAAAAACAATACGTTTGCTTTTATCAATAAATTTGCATTTTAAATACCCCGCCACATCAATTGTAGAACGGTTAATATTTATTTGCGCATAATAAGGGTTTTGAATCTGGTATTTAGTGTTTGTAATAACGCCCTCAAAACCAAACCGCATTTCCTGGCGGCCAATAAATTTTACAAAGTTAAAGCCGGTATTTACACTGCTTATACCGCTATTTTTGCTATCTGTTTCCAGCGAGGGGTTTTTGAAACCGATGTCGTATTTTGAATAAGCAAACACACCTTCTACCAATAAATTACTTGATTGAGGCACAAGTACAAAACTGGTGCCTAAGCCGGTATTTTTCCAATTAAACTGGGCAATATCGCTGTATTTTACAGCATCGGTAAAATTAAATCCAAATACGCTAAACTTACTACCGCCGGTTGAATTGATAGAGGCCTTACCATAAAGATCGGTATAGTAAAATGGCAATCCATTTGGATTAGCATAATTATACAGGGTTTTTGAAGTTTGAGGCAAATAAGAGTGTTTTGCAGAAAAAAGGTAAGAAACACTGGTGTTGCCATCTTCTTTTAATTTTACCAATGGGCCCTCTAAAGTTAATTTTGCTCCAAAGGTTGATGCGGCTATTTTTCCGCCGGCTCTCTTTTTATTTCCATCGCGGGTGGTAACATCCATAATAGAAGAGGTTCTTCCGCCATATTCTGCGCCAAAACCGGCGCTATATACAGATGCATTTTTCATGATATCATTATCAAAAACCGAGAACAAACCAATAGAGTGAAAAGGATTATACACGATCAAACCATCTAATAAAACTTTATTCTGAACTGGTAAACCGCCCCTAATATATAATTGCCCGCCCTGGTCGCCGGTAAATACCACGCCGGGTAAAACCTGTAAGTACTGAGCAATATCCGGTTCGCCTACACTTGGTAGTTTACTAATGATAACCGGATCTATTTTCTGAACGGCTACAGCGGTATTCTCCACCTTATCTGCAGAGGTAGTAGAAACTTCAACTTCGGCTAATTTAACACCGCCTTTTGTAGCAAAGAATTTTTTTGTAATAGCATCACCGGCCTTAACGGTAATATTTTCGGTGATGGTATCAAAATCTAAATTTGTTACAACAATCTTATAGTCTCCCGGCGGAATTCGGGTAATGGTAAAAAAACCATTCAGGTCGGTATTTGCACCAATAGTTGTGCCTTTAAAATACACATTACTAAAGGGTACGGGTTCACCATTTGCTTTATCATATACAAAGCCCTTAACAAGGCCGCTTGTTTGTGAAAAACTGCTGATTGCAAGAAAACAAATTACAATTAAAATTTGTGTTTTTTTAAAAAAATTCAGAATGGCCATATAAGTTTTTTTAACGCAAAATTTTAGATTGTAAATGTACTTAATATTAAACAACCCCAATTGCTGATGGGGAGATTTTTGATAAGTGGTAGAATTAGCCATTTAACCGATAAATATTGCATCATGTAAGATTTAATTAGTTTTTGTTTTTTAATTGCAAATAGTTAAAATACCTTTGTTATAAGGAATTTTGAAATCTGGCTAAAATTAGAATTAAAACCCCGAAAAAGGGCTTTCATCTAACCAATTTAAATTTTATTAACTTTTTGATCAAAAACCCTTGAACAAATAGAAAAATTAGTTTACATTTACTTATATATAATTTTAACACCATGAAAAAAAGTTTATTTGTTTTATTAGTACTTTTCGCTTTTGTTAAAAGTAATTCTCAAACGGTCGTTGTATATTCAGAAGATTTTAACTCTGAGACCCCACCTTCGGTACCAAGCGGCTGGTCGGCTGGGCTTGGTTATTTTTTGGGAGAAGACGGCACAAACAACCCTTGCGGTTCTACCTGTACTGTAGTTGGTTCTTCGGGCGGTAATATGTTAAGTTGTTATGATGGCGGAGTGGCGGATGCAGCAACATCGCCGGTTTTTTCAACCCTTGGCAAAAGTACCTTAACAATGACCCTTAACCAGTTCAGGGATAATACCTCTACTGCCACATTTACGATTTTATTTAGTACTGATGGCGGAGCAACATTTCCGATAAGTGTGCCGTTTACAAACTCACCGGCAAATTGTACTTGGAATGCTGTTAGTGCAATTAGCTTGCCTTCATCTGTTGATAATCAATCAAATGTGTGTTTTCAGATTGCCTTGAACGGAGGGTCTGGTAACGCTGCTTTCCATGCTTTTGATGATATTATTATTTCAGGGGTTCAGTCTCCATTATATTATTATAAAGGCTCGGGCGCGCTTGATGTATTTGCAAACTGGGGAACCAACCCTAACGGAACTGGAACAGCACCTACTAACTTTACAACTGTAGCACAGGCTTTTTATATTGCTAACGCAGCTTCAGTTAATTTTAATAATATGTCTGGAAGCAGTGTAACATTTGCCGGTGCAAATTCAACTTTATACATTGGTACCGGAACTGCTAATATTAATGTTACCATTCCTACTACCCATACTCTAATCGTTAATGGTGGCTGTCTTTTGCAGATTAATAACCAGGCTACCCTTACTATTCAAAATACATCATTCCCTACTTCTTCAGTAAATTTAATGACCGGGTCTGCGGTAGATTATAACCATTCAACAGGAACTATCAATGCCATTCCGGTTACTCATTACGATATGTTAATTTCGGGCGGGGCTGACATAACAAGTGTTAATACCTTTTCGGTTTTAAATAACCTGGTAGTAACTAATGGTAGTTATAAAATGAGCGTTATTCCGGTTAACTCTGTTTTCTTTCAGGGGCCAATCAGCGTAAGCGGCAGCGGCAGTATTAAAACTGCTAATTCAAAACTGGCAATTACAGGAGCTGGTGCTGTGGGTACAATTAATTTTACCGGTACGCAGTCTGTAAGCCAATTTACTTTAGACAGGGTTGGTCAAACGCTTACACTGGGAAGCAGCTTTACAGTGAATAGTGTTGCCAACATTGCTAACGGAAATGTTAACTTAAATGGCAAGGGCCTTAAATTTGGCGGAGCCACTACATTAGGCTCTGGTAATTTTGTTGGTTCTACCACTTCAACTTTAAATTTTAGTGGCGCTGTAACAGGTGGTCTAAAAATGGATCAAACATCATCATCTACGAAAGCTTTATCGGAATTAACTTTAAATAATGCGAGCGGACTTACTTTAAGTAATTCAATGGAGATCTGGGGTTCAATTACCCCTTCTGTAGGTACGATAACTACCGGTGGTAATTTAACTATCAAGCAGGATGCAAGCAATAAAGGCCGCATTGGTACCATTTCTACCGGCGGTTTTTCAGGAAACGTAACAGCAGAGTATTATGCACCCGGGCCAACAACTGGTTGGGCTTTATTAGGTGCTAACGGTATTAGCGGGCAAACCATGAATAACTGGTATGGCCAGTTTCCAATGGCCATTGAAGGTTCTACTACAGGCGTTAGTTCTGCCGGCGGTTATTTTGAATCTGTTCAGGGTTGGAACGAAGCAGATGCTTACGGTTATGATACAACCATTACTGTATCTACTCCTTTAGCACAAGGCCAGGGCTTTTGGGTTTATTTGGGCAATGGGCAATTTACAACATCTGATTTTATTCTTAAACTTACCGGAAGCCCAATAACAGGAAATGTAACAATACCATTAACAAATTCGGCACAAAGCGGTACTTGTTTAATTGCTAATCCATATTGCTCTCCTATTTCATGGACAGCTTTGCGTAATGCAAACCCGGCTGTAACAAATGCAGTTTATATCTATAACGCAGATGGTCCTTACGCTTCGTTTGTTGGCGGTGTAGGCACAAACGGAGGAAGCGATAATATTCCTGCTGGTCAGGGGTTCTATGTGGTAGCTTTATCTAATACCAGCCTGGCTGCTAAAGAAACCAATAAAATTGCAAGTAATACCAACTTAATGAAAACCAATAGCAATTCAAACACTTCGAGCATTGGATTGCCAATAAAACTTCAGATAACAGGCTTTAGTGGTGACTATGATGAAACTGCTGTTCGTTTCCATGGATCTGCAACTAACGCATACGATATCGAATACGATGCTTACAAGATCTTCCAAACTCCGGGCTATGTTGGATATCCGGGTGGATACAATAAATACACTACTATCTCAACCAAAGGTGGAAATAATGTAGATTACTCTGTTAACAGTTTACCGTTTGCTTTAACTCAAAATGCAGTTATCCCTGTATTGGTAAAAGTTATGGCAACTGGCCAGTATACTATCAATGGTTTCGATATGCAATTGTTGCCTCCGGGCGCTTGTGTAACTTTAAAAGATAAATTATTAAATGTAGTGCATAATATCAAAGCAGGTCCGTATGTATGTACAATAAACGATACAACGTCTACCGCAAGGTTTGAATTAACAGTTTGCGCTGATATCACCACTGGTATTAACGAAAACAACTCTGCCGCTACAAGTATTGACGAGTCAATTTTAATTACAGATGCTGCAAGCGGTGTGTATGTAAATTTAAATTTTGATAAAAACACCAAAACAAGAATATCTGTTACAAATGTTTTAGGTCAAAAAGTAATTGAAAATAAAATTTTAAATATACAACAGGAAATCGTGTATTTAGGATTAGAACCAAAAAATCAATTATTATTTGTTACTGTTGAAACGGAAAATAATAAAGTAACTAAAAAGGTTATTCATTAATAGTTTTTTTTAAATTAAAAGGATCCCGCTATGGTTAAGCCATGGCGGGATTTTTATTTTTGCTTTTTTACAATATTTATATTTCTTGCTTCGTTACTACCACAAGCTTTGTTTATATTTGATATATGATTAATAAGATCGTCCTTTATTGCTTAGTGTTTTTCCCAGCTCTGTTTTTCAGCCAAACTAAAATAGAGGAAGAAGATTATGTAAACGATAACGTAATTAAATACGATGATTATGTTTATAAATCCAACATTAAAACTGTGCAGATTCACGAAAGCTCCTGGGATTTTGCTTTGCCAATTATTGACCTTAACGGCGGCGAGCAGATAGATCTTAATTTTGATGATATTGATGGAGATAAAAAACAATATTCTATTTCTTTCATTCATTGTAATGCCGATTGGACACCAAGCGACCTTATGATCACAGAATATCTTACGGGCTATTTTGATCTCAATATTATCAACTATACTTTTTCAATGAATACCCTTCAAAAGTATACACACTACGATATTTTATTTCCACAACAAAATTTAAGATTTACAAAAAGCGGAAATTATATTGTATATGTATATGTTAACGGAGATAAAAAGGATATTGTATTAAGCCGGCGCATACTCGTATTTGATACCAAGGTGTCGGTAGCTGCAAATTTCAGGCAACAAATTGGCGGTGATGAACAGTTTAATAAACAACATATCGACTTTGTGATCAACACTACCGGTTATGATCTTACCAATCCATACAAAGACCTGAGGGTAGTGATCACACAAAATAACCGCTGGGATAATGCAGTTACTGATATTAAACCCACATTTATGGGAGGTAATACGTTAACCTATTCTTTAGATGATGCTTCTACATTTAATGGTGGTAATGAGTTCAGGTACTTTGATGCTCGCAGTGTGAGATTTTATTCAGAAAAGGTGAAAAATATTTATAAAGATGAGAACCTGAAAAATCACATTGTTTTATATCCTGAACAATTACGTGCCACAAGGCCCTATTTATTTTATAACGATTTTAACGGAAATTTTTTAATAAAGAACAACGATTTTACAGGCAACCAGGATACGGAAGCCGATTACGTATATGTTGATTTTTTTATCCCATATCTTAATCCCGAGATCGGCGGCAATTTTTATATTTTAGGAAAATTGACGGATTGGCGAATGAACAAAATAAGTAAAATGACCTATAATTATAAACGTTTTGGTTATGAAGCCACCTTGTATTTAAAACAAGGCTATTATAATTATATTTACGTTTTAAGTAACGATGCAAATAAAAGCGGTGACGAAACTGTGACTGAAGGAAATCACTGGGATACAGAAAACGATTATTGTATCTTTCTTTATCACAGAAAGATCGGCACCTATTATGACCAGTTGATAGGGTTCAAGAAATTAAATTCTTTAAAAAAATAATTATTTTACAAGGATCTTAGGCTCCAGCATATCCATTATTGCATACTTTACGCCTTCACGTCCCAGGCCGCTCTCTTTAATACCCCCGTATGGCATTTGATCAAAACGCAGGGTTGGCACATCGTTATGAATAACGCCACCAACTTCGATATTTTTAAAACAATAATCCAGCTCAGAAACCGAATCGGTAAATACACCGCATTGTAAACCAAATTTTGTATCATTTATCTTAGTCACTGCGTCTTCAATTTTACCATTATATTTTTCAATACAAATTACAGGGCCAAAAATTTCTTCGGCATTTACTTTCATTTTTGAATTGGTGTTGGTTAAGATCGTTGGCTCATAAAACGTTTTTTTTCTTTTGCCGCCGCAAATGAGTTTTGCGCCTCCGGCCACGGCCTCTGTTACCCATAAGGCAACACGTTTTGCGTTCTCTTCATCTATCATAGATGAGATCTTTGTTTGTTTTTTTGTAGGGTCGCCGCTTTCTAGCTTTTCAGTTTCAGACTGCATTAATTTTAAAAAATCTTCATACAAATCGGGATGAACATAAAAACGTTGCGCATGAATGCATATTTGCCCGCTATACGAAAAAGCGCCACCAACACATTTTTGAAGAATGTTCTTAAGATCGGTTCCCTTTGAAATAATAACGCCGGCATTTCCACCAAGCTCTAAAATAACTTTCTTTTTACCGCTCTGTTTTTTTAATTCCCAGCCAATGGCAGGCGATCCTGTAAAACTTAACAGGTTAATTCTGTCATCTGTTACCAATAAATTGCCGGTGGTTCTATCCATTGGCAAGATAGAGATCATACCTTTTGGTAAATTGGTTTTTGAAATAATGTGCGCCAATTCTAATGTAGAGAGTGGAGTAGTAGAGGCAGGTTTTAAAATTATAGGGCAACCTGCCGCTATGGCCGGTGCAATTTTATGTACGGCTAGGTTCATTGGAAAATTAAATGGCGAAATACCTGCAACAATGCCTACAGGAAAATAATTTACAACGCCTTCTTTGTTTTTTCCATTTGCTGTCCAGTCAAGGCTTATATAATCTTTTGGAAGGCGCTTACATTCTTCGGCAGCAATTAAAAAGGTTTGTGCAGCCCGCTCAATTTCGCCAATGGCATAAATAATGGGTTTACCGCTTTCAATACTTAAAACTTTGCCAAGATGGTTTTTATTTTTTTCTAACTCTTCCGAAATAAATTTAAGGGCGGTATATTTTTCGAGAGAAGATAATTCTTTACACGCCTGTTTTGCTTTTTGCGCGACAACAATAGCCTTATCCAAAAGTTTTTTATCTGCTAAAAAAGTTCTTGTAAATGATTTGCCTGTATATTTATTGGTAACAGTAAGCGTTTGCGGGGTCGAGATAAACTCTCCGGCTAAGTATATTTTACATTCTACCATAAACTGTTATATAATTATATTGCAAGTTAATGATTTTATATAAGTTAAATTAACCACGGGTATTATTCTTTTTTTTCTTTGTGAATCCGTATTTGACTTTGCTCCAAAGATTTTTTTAGTTCGTGATTTTGTGCGGCCTCATCAATTGAATGCGATTGCTGAAGGCTTTCTTCCATCATTGTCATTTCACTCAACTTAATATAATATTTTTTTATCACCTTTAATTCGTCTTCTGTCATATTCTCAACATTTACGAGCCGGTTGCTTGCAAATTCGTGGGCCGCCACTAATTCATTTAATTTTAACTGTATGGCCAGCGAATCTTTGTTTTGAGACTTCTGAATTAAAAACACCATTAAAAAAGTAATAATAGTGGTGCCGGTATTAATTACCAATTGCCAGGTTTCCGAAAAATCAAAGATCGGCCCCGAAAGCGCCCAAAAAATAATGCTAAAAAAAGCTATTAAAAAAGCAGTGGTGCTTCCTGTAAATTCAGAAACTTTTGAGGCAAAGCGTTCAAAAAAACCACGTTTGGTTTTTGTATTTCCGTTTTCTTTTTTAATTCCCGGATCAGGTGTCTGTATTTCCATATACAACCAAACGTCAAAATATATGCCCCGCTAAAGCATTTCTTTTTAGTAACAATAAGAAATTTTTTCCCCAACTTGAGAACTTTGTTTTTATAATTCGGGCTATTACATTAATTTCACAAATAATTAGACAGCAATGAGTGAGATAGAAATTAACCCCCAGTTTGAACATGTTTTAAATTTTGTTAACCAAACCAATCAACCCGTTTTCTTAACAGGTAAAGCGGGTACGGGTAAAACCACTTTATTAAAATACATTAAAGAAAATACCGTTAAACAAATGGCGGTAGTTGCGCCTACCGGTGTAGCAGCGATTAATGCGGGGGGTACAACCATTCATTCTTTTTTCCAGTTTCCGTTTGCCCCGTTTTTGCCTGTTTTAAATTTAGAAGGACAGGCAGATTTTTCTAAAAATTCGATCGCTACCTTTAAATATAACAGTCTGCGTCTTTCTATTTTCAGAAAATTAGAATTACTGGTAATAGATGAAATTAGTATGGTGCGCGCTGATCTGTTAGATCAGATCGATTTTGTATTACGAAGCAGCAGAAAAAAAACACATTTACCGTTTGGGGGTGTGCAGGTAATGTTTATTGGAGATATGCATCAGTTGCCGCCTGTTGTTAATCATGAAGAATGGAAATTGCTGAACCATATCTATCAAAGTCCTTATTTTTTTGATAGTTTGGTAATAAAGAACAATCAGCCTGTTTATATTGAGCTCGAAAAAATTTACCGGCAAAAAGACCAGGATTTTATTGATGTTTTGAATAAAGTGCGTAACAATAATCTGGGTTTAAACGATCTTGATGAATTAAATAAAAATTTTAAACCTCAGCTTTCCAATGCGTTTATAAGGGATAATATTACTCTTACCACGCATAATCAAAAAGCAGATGAGATCAATCAAAAATTATTAAATGAATTGCCGGGTCAGCCATACGTATTTAAAAGTAAGACCGAAGGTATCTTTGGCGAAAAGAATTTTCCGGCTGATGAACAACTGATATTGAAAAAAGAGACGCGGGTGATGTTCCTTAAAAATAATAATGAAAAAAATTATTATAACGGTAAAATAGGAATTGTAACCTATGTAAGCGACTCTGTAATAAAAGTAAAATGCGAAGAAGATCACAATGAAATTGAAGTAGGACGTGAAACCTGGACAAATGTTTCATACAAGTTAAATAAAGAAACAAAGGTTATTGAAGAAGAGATCCTGGGCACGTTCTCGCAATACCCTTTGCGCCTGGCCTGGGCAATTACCATCCATAAAAGCCAGGGCTTAACTTTTGAAAAAGTGATTATTGATGCCGCTCATTCATTTAGTGCAGGCCAGGTATATGTGGCATTAAGCCGTTGCAGAAGTTTAAACGGTTTAACTTTAAGCTCAAAAATAAATGCAGAAACATTATTTAACGATAAGAATATTTTAAATTTTTCTCTTTCAAATAAACAAGATCAAAACGCCATCGATTCGATCTTCAGATCTTCAAAGCAAGACTATATAAAAACAATTTTATTAGGTTTGTTCGATCTTACCGATATTATCAATATCAGGAAAGATCTTGCAGGAGTAGTGCAATTGTATAAAACAAAGTTACATGCTTCGGTAAATGAATGGAGCGAAAAGCTTTTTACAAAACTCGACGCGTTGAACGATGTAAGTTTAAAATTTAAAAACCAACTTGGTAATTTGATACTGGCCGCTTCAAATGTTGAGTATGATGAAACCCTGGCCAAACGTTTGGCACAGGCCTCTGTTTATTTTCAAGCAGAGTTAGAGCAGGTAAATGGTTTATTAAAAAACATTCCGTTTACTACCGAAAGTAAAGAAGCGGCAGAAGAGTTAAATGCCGAATTGCAAGCATTATTTGAACAGGTATTCACAAAAATTGTTTTGTTCCGCTCAAGCGAACATGGATTTAATTTACACGAGTTTTTAAAAGCAAAATTAAAGATCGTGTATCCTTCAATTCGCATCAATGTTTATGAGAATGCCCGTAATGCAAAAATATCTGGCGATATCAATCATCCCGCACTCTATAAAAAACTATTGTTACTTCGCGATGAGATCGTTAACGATTCGCAACGGCCAATTTATATGGTAGCCAGTAATAAAACATTAAAAGAAATAACCGAATTTTTGCCGACATCCGAAGAAGAATTATTAAAGATCAGTGGTTTTGGCGAAGCAAAAGTAGAAGCATTTGGAAAAGATTTTCTTGATATTATAAAAGAATATATGCAGGAGCATGAGCTTGAATCGAATATGCAGGCCAAAGCCCCGGCTAAAGGAAAAAAGGCAAAAAAAGAAAAAGCCGATCCCGAAAAAAAGGAAGTAAAAGTAAGCAGTAAAGAACAAACCTTTAAAATGTTTAAAGAGGGGATGAGCCTGCAGGAAATTGCTGCAATAAGAGGGTATACGATATCAACTTTGGAAAGCCATTTAACGCCCTATGTTGCCAGCGGTGAAATTGACATTGATAAATTAGTTTCGGAAGAAAAGCAAAAAAAGATCATGAAAGCTTTAGAAAAATTTGATAAAACAGCGGGGTTAAATCCAATAAAAGGCAGCTTAACATCCGATATTTCTTTTTCAGAGATCCGTTATGTGTTAGCAGTTAAAATGAAAGACGAAAATTAGCCCCTTAAAGAATTATTTCTTATAATTAACCATATAATGCAAGCCCACACTTTCTTTGCGTTTCATGGCGTGCTTAATAATTAAATAACCAATGCAAATCAAATTACGCAGCTCGCATAATTTTTGCGTGATAATGGTAGTATCGTACAAAGCCTCGTTTTCTACATATAAAATTTCCAGCCTGTCAAACGCACGCTTTAAACGCAATTCGCTTCGTACAATGCCAACATAATTGCTCATTATTTGCTGTACCTCTTTTTGCGATTGTGTAATTAAGATCATCTCTTCTGCATGCTCAGTTCCCTCAGCATCCCATTCGGGTATATTATTTTCTATCTCCACTGTTTTTACAAGGTCTTTCACATGCTCTGCCGCGCGATGGGCAAACACTACAGCTTCTAATAACGAATTACTGGCCAAACGGTTTGCACCATGCAGCCCGGTGCAGGCACACTCGCCAATGGCGTATAAATTTTTTATGGATGATTGGCCGTGATCATTTACCGCAATACCACCACATAAATAATGTTGTGCAGGAACAACAGGTATCATTTTTATGAACGGATCAATTCCCAGGCTCATGCATTTATTGTAAATATTTGGAAAATGCTCTATAAAACCTTTTCTGTCAAAATGCCTGCAATCCAACAACACATAATCCTCCCCTTTCATTTTTAATTCATTATCAATGGCTCTTGCTACAATATCACGTGGGGCAAGCGATCCGCGTGAATCATATTTTTGCATGAATTCTTTTCCATCCTGTGTTTTTAGAACGCCACCAAAACCGCGCATGGCTTCTGTAATTAAAAAGCTTGGGTTCTCTCCCGGGTTGTAAAGGGAAGTTGGATGGAACTGAACAAACTCCATATCCTTAACCTGGCCCTTGGCACGATAAACCATGGCAATGCCATCGCCGGTGGCAATTTTTGGGTTGGTAGTGGTTGCATATACATGGCCCGCACCACCGGTTGCCATAATCGTAAATTTAGAAAGTACTGTATCGATCACACCGGTTTTGATATTTACAACATAAGCGCCGTAACATGCAATATCAGGCGTTTTAGAGGTAACGGTTTTTCCTAAATGATGCTGGGTAATAATATCAATTGCAAAATAATGATCGTAAACGGTAATATTTTCGTGATCGTGAATTTGCTCCAGCAATGCACGTTCAATCTCAAAGCCGGTAATATCCTTATAGTGCAGTATCCTGTGTTCGCTGTGCCCGCCTTCCTTTGCAAGATCGTAGTCGCCTTTTTCCGTTTTATCAAATTTGGTTCCGAGCTCTATAAGTTCTTTTACACGTTGGGTACTTTCGCTCACTACCATGCGCACAATTCTTTCGTCACAAAGTCCGCCACCGGCATTTAAAGTATCTGCAACATGTTTTTCAACAGAATCCCCTTCGTGCCATACCGCTGCGATTCCTCCCTGGGCATATTTGGTATTACTTTCGTCTTCGTTGCTTTTGGTAATTAAAATTACTTTGCCAATAGCTGCCACTTTTAGCGCAAAGCTTAGGCCGGCAATTCCGGAGCCAATAACCAGGAAATCAGTTTTTATTTGCATAATAAATGTAAAAGTAAACATTTATAAACTTTATAGTTTGTATTTTTGTATAAGAAATTATGAATATCCAGGATATACCTTTTATTGTTTATGCCGAAGAAACGCCAAACCCGGCAAGTGTAAAGTTTGTTGCCAATAAGTTACTTTTGGTAAGTGGTGCGTCGGCAGAATATCAAAATGCATCCGAAACGGCAGATGCCCCCATTGCTAAAAAATTATTTCAATTCCCTTTTGTAAAACGAATTTATATCGCTTCCAATTTTATTACTGTTACAAAGCAGGATGCAGTTGATTGGGAAGAGATCCGCGATGAGTTGCGTGTTTTTATAACTGATTATCTGAATAAAGGTAATAGCATCATTAATAAATTACCTCAGCAACAGGTTCCAAAAGATTCTTCTTTCAAAGAAACTATTTCTATAAATACCCAACATGTACCGCCAACTAACGATGTGGAAAATAAGATCATTGAAGTATTAGAACAGTACATTCGGCCGGCGGTAGAATCGGATGGAGGCTTAATTACATTTAAAGAATTGAAGAACGGTATTGTAACTGTTCAGATGCGCGGCAGCTGCAGTGGTTGCCCAAGTAGCACCATGACCCTTAAAGCAGGTATAGAAGCGCTTTTAAAACGTTTGTTACCCGATGATGTAAAAGAGGTAGTAAGTGAAGCAGTTTAAATCATAAATCTAAATTCATAAATCTTAAGCCTGTGAAACCCTCCTTTAATGATATATATATGGAGCTGGCTGAAAAGCTGGCACAACGTTCGCACTGTGTAAAGGCGCAGGTTGGCGCTGTGTTAACCAAAGATACCAGGATAATTTCTTTGGGCTACAACGGGCCTCCAGCCGGCACACATAATTGCGATATTGAATTTCCGGTTGTAGGTTGCCCAAGAGATAGTAAAGGAAGCTGTTCGCTGGCACTGCACGCCGAACAAAATGCTATTTTATATGCAGCTAAAAATAATGTAAGCATGGAAAATGCTACGTTGTATGTGACACTTTCGCCATGTATTGCCTGTGCCCGGGTAATATACACAACCGGTATTCAAAAAGTATATTTTAAAGATAGTTATGCAAAATACAAAGGTCTTCCAAATGATGAAGGCGTTGATTTTTTAAGGCGCTTTGGAGTAGAAGTGATCGAATACAAAAAAAATAATGAGGTTTAAAAAAGTAATAATCTTACTATTATTCTTTTCGGTTTTTTTGCCAGTTTTTTCGCAGGAAAAAGGAACCGGACCAAAACAAAAATCGATAGCATCAGAACGTAAGGCCGCCAAAAAAGCAAGATTCGAAGCCCGCGAAAAACGCCGCGCCGAAAAGGCCGAACGCAAAGCTGTAAAAAAATATCACAAGCGTTTACAAACCAAAAAAGTACGTAAACGTATGAAACAAAGCAGGCACCAGGCAAAGCTCAATAACAATAATCAGCGCGAACCTTTTTTCAGAAGAATTTTTAAAAAGAAGAAAAGAAAAACATGATCCCCATTTATCCTGTTTTTTTAACCACTTATAAATTTCGCTTTACCACATTCTAACTTGTTAATTTAATCTAAATGCATTGTTTGTAGCTTTATACTATTAAAAAAATGTTAATAGCACATTAAAAGTTTAATAAATTGACAATCAACAAATTAATAAAATATGAAGTTTTTTGCTTGTTATTAATGCATAGGCTTTATACTTTTAAGGCTTTTATAAGGTAAAAAATTAAGGTAATTTAACAGTATATGATAAAGAAAATTTACTTAGCAGTTGTATTGGTTGTTTTTACAGGTCTTGCGGCGTTAGCGCAGGGTAGCGGTGGGGCAATTAAAGTTGTGTTACAGGATAAGGCAACCAAGGAAGCTATTCCATTTGCAAACGTTGTAGCCTATAAAGATGGGGTTCAGGTGGGTGTTGCAACCACAAATATGGATGGTGAGGCGATTATAAAGCCTTTAACTCCAGGAAAGTACATGGTTAAAGGTGTTTATGTAGGGTACCAGGCTGCAGAGATGAAAGACATTGTAGTTGGCGGTGATAAAACAGCATATGTTACACTGGGCCTGTCAAATGGCGAAGGTGTTAAATTAGATGAGGTAGAAGTAATTACTTACCAGGTGCCATTGATCGATCCGGATACCAAATCCGGTCAAACCGTTACCCGCGAAGATTATCAGAATTTAGCTACTAAAGATATTAACTCGGTTGCTGCTACAACAGCTGGTGTTTACCAGTCTGACGAAGGTAAGGCAGTTAACGTAAGGGGTGCGCGTAGTGGTAATACCACTTATTTTGTGGATGGTGTTAAAGTGTTTGGTACACCAAACTTACCACAACAATCTATTGAACAATTAAGCGTTATTACAGGTGGTGTACCGGCTCAATACGGTGATTTAACTTCGGGTGCCATCTCTATCTCAACCCGCGGGCCTCAATCCAAATATTTTGGAGGCGTAGAGTTGATCTCGTCACAATTAACCGATGCTTTTGGTTATAACTCTTTAGGTTTTAGCTTTGGCGGGCCACTCTACAAGAAAAAAGATTCTACTCAACGCACAGTATTAGGTTTCTTTATTTCAGGTCAGGGTAACTATGTTAAAGACCCGAGCCCGCAATTTGTTCCTGTTTATGTAGCTAACGATGATGTTTTACAAAGCCTTAAAGATGCGCCATTAAGGCCGTCTCCATCAGGAACCGGATTTGTACGCTCGTCTGAATTTATTACAAAAGACGATCTTCATACACAAAAATACAGGCCAAATGCTGCAGCCCGTTTATTATCAATTAACGGTAAGATCGATTATGCTCCAACAGCAAACACGAATATTTCATTAGGTGGCTTTTTTGAGTTTAACGACAACTTTAACTCGCCAATGGTAAATAACCTGTTAAATTCAGTAAATAACTCTAAAACAAGTAAAAGAGATGCCCGTGTAAACGTTTCGGTTACTCAAAAATTTGGAGCTACAGGTAATAAAGAAAAAACACAATCTATATTAAGCAACTCATTCTTTAAATTCTTAGCCAGCTACGAAAATATCTTAGATAAAACACAAAGCGCTGTATTTAAGGATAATTTATTTGACTATGGTTATGTAGGTAAATTTGACAGAAATTATCTTGAAAAAGATTTTGCATTTAACTATGCGTATACCGATGCTTTTAATTTACATGGTCAAAAGATCAATGCTTATGCATACCAAGGCAGAAGAGAGCTTCCGGTTCAATTTACCCCAGCAGATATTAATACCGATGCAGGTTTGTATACAAGCTATTTGTTAGCGCACTCAGGTCCCGTAACTTTTGGTAGCGGTTATATTACCGGTAACAATGGTTTAGTTAACGGCGATAATCCTCAAAGTGTTTACACACTTTTCAGCAACTTTGGAAACTACCCAACCACATACAGAAAAGAGATCAACGAACAATTCAGGATCGCTACCAGCTTTAACACCGATATCAAGAACCATGCTTTAACTTTTGGTTTGGAGTTTGACCAAAGGATAAACAGTTTCTTTGCTATTAACGCTACCGATTTATGGACTGCTATGAGACAAGATGCTAATAACCACACAAGGGAGTTAGATACATCAAACGCTATCAAAGTAACACAATTCTCAGGCTTGGTTCCTTATTACTATTATAACTACAAATACGATGCTAGTAAACAAACCCAATTCTCTGAAAAAATATTAGAAAAATTAGGTTTACCAAAAGATTACACCGGCCTTGTTAATACAGATGCTTTAGATCCTTCAACTTTGAGTCTTGATATGTTTAGCGCCGATGACCTTTTCTACAATCAGGCCAACAGAACTGTAAATTACTATGGTTTTACACATGATGGTAAAAAAGCTTCAGGCAAAACTACTATCAGCGATTTCCTTGATCAAAAAGATGCGGCTGGAAGAAACTTATACCCTGTGTCAGCATTCAGACCAATTTATGCTTCGGTGTATATTATGGATAAATTTGACTTTAAAGACATTAAATTTAACGTTGGTTTACGTGTAGACCGTTATGATGCCAATCAACAAGTATTAAAAGATAAATATGCATTACATGAATTAGCAACTGTAGGCGATCTTTCGTCATTAGAATATTTACCTGCAGGATTTGCTGATCATATCCCTGGTAACATTGCGAAAGATGCTGCCGTTTATATCTCTCAGGTTCCAAATTCAGGAAAATCACCAGGATTTATTAAAGGATTCAGGGAAGGTGATAAATGGTTCGATTCTGAAGGTAACGAATTATCTGACCCTTCTTTATTGGTAGCATCTTCAGGAGCTCCTGTACCTTTATTTAAAGACAAAGCAAATTATGATAAAAAAATGACTGCCGGTGCATTTACCCAATATGCAGCGCAGATCAATGTAATGCCTCGCGTGGCCTTCTCATTCCCGATTTCAGACGTTGCTAACTTCTTTGCACACTATGATATCTTAACGCAACGTCCTAATAATAACCAGTTAAGCCCACTTGATTATTACTTCTTAAGTTCAGCAAGTAACAATCCATTGATCCTTAACCCAAATCAAAAACCACAGCAAACTATCGATTACGAATTAGGGTTCTCTCAGGTGTTGAATGAGCGTAAAAATGCTTCATTAACAATTACCTCTTTCTACCGCGAGATGCGTAACATGATCAACCAACGCGTTATTACCGGTGCCTATCCAAAAACATACATTCAATATGATAATATTGACTTTGCAACTGTTAAGGGTATTTCAATGGCATTTGACTTCCGTCGTACCGGTGGTTCAAGAATTAACTTAAACTATACACTTCAGTTTGCCGAAGGTTCTGGTTCAAATGCTAACTCAGGCGCTAACTTAGCCCAATCTGGTCAGCCAAACTTACGTGTGTTACAACCATTGGATTTTGATCAACGTCATAGCTTTGTACTAAACTACGATTACCGTTTTGGTGCTGAAAAAGATTATAAAGGCCCTCGCGTTAAAACTAAAAAGGGAAAAGTTATTCAGGTGTTTGAAGATGTTGGTTTCAACATTTCATTCATCCTTGGATCGGGAACACCATATACACGTTGGAATGCAGCAGTTCCTTACAATGCATACTTTGTTCCTACACGTTCAAGTATCGTTGGTCAGATCAATGGTTCATCTAAACCATGGAGCTACAGGGCTAACTTAAGAATTGACAAAAACATTCCATTAAGCTGGGGTGGTAAAAAAGGAGAAGAAAGCAAAAAAACTGCAGGTTTAAATGTTTATTTGCAAGTACTGAATTTATTAAATACACGTAATATTTTAGGTGTATATAATTATACCGGTAACCCGTCTGATGATGGATACTTAAGCTCTACACAAGCTCAGGCTTCATTAGCACTTGCTAATAGTGCTGTGGCGTTCAGAGATATGTATGCTATCAGTACTAATCAGCCGAGTAACTACAGCAGCCCACGTCAGATCCGTATTGGTGTGATGTTTAATTTTTAGAATAAAGAAACATGAAAAAGATTATAATATTATTAAATGTCTTGTGTAGCATAAGCATTTATGGTAGAGAAAAAGCAGTAAGCGAAAGGCATTCGGCAGCGGTTTCGAATCTCGGCCAAAAAGTATTGGCAGATTGCGCCGTTCCAAAAGGAGCGCAAGAGCTATGGCTTAATAACGTAAGAACCATTATTTATACAGGTGGTGATATGTGGTGGGATTTGCAAGGTAACGGTAATGCCTATTACATTGTTCCTGCAACTGCAAACAGAAACACCGGTGTTTCGTCGATCTTTGCCGGTTCAATCTGGTTGGGTGGATTGGATGCCAGCGGACAGTTAAAAGTTGCTGCCATGACCTATCGTCAAACTGGTATCGATTTCTGGCCTGGCCCTTTGGATATAGTTAATACAAGCGCCGACCCGGGTGAGTGTTTAAAATATGACCAGATCTTTACAATTACACGTAACGATGTAGATAATTTTATCGCCGGTGCTGCTCCAACTGCAAATATGTTGGCATGGCCCGGAAACGGCGACGTTTCCAAGAACGAAGAAAAATTCCTTGCACCTTTCGTAGATGTTACACCTGATGAGTTATACGATCCTACCACAGGTGATTATCCTGCATATGATGTTTTAAACAAAGCTGAAAAAGATAATTTAGGATTTTGTAAAACCAAATTATATGGCGATCAAACGTTGTTCTGGGTATTTAATGATAAGGGTGGTCCGCATACAGAAACAGGTGGTGTACAAATTGGAGTTGAAGTTAGAGCACAGGCTTTTGCTTTCAAAACCAATGATGAGATCAATAACATGACCTTTTACAGTTATGAAATTCATAACCGTTCGTCTTTCCAGTTAAACCAAACTTATTTTACAGTATGGACAGATGCCGATCTTGGATATTACCTGGATGATTATGTTGGTTGCGACGTGTCAAGAGGTTTAGGATACATTTATAATGCCGATCCTTATGATGAAACAGCATCAGGTACTAACGGTTATGGAGATTTTCCTCCTGCTTTAGGTTGCGACTTCTTTCAAGGTCCTTTAGCTGATCCGGGCGATGGAATCGATAATGATAATGATGCCAACGTGGTTCCTCAAACTCCTTATACAGGTACTGACGAGCCGGGAGAAACGATTCAAATGAGCCGTTTTACTTACTATAATAATAACATTGGTGCGTTCCCTCCGCAAACTACAAACCCCGAAGGTGTAGCTATTCAAACTTATAACTACATGACAGGTTTCTGGAAAGACGGTTCGCCATTTACATTTGGTGGTAACGGTTATGGTGGAACAGCGCCTGCAACTTTTGTTTATGACGGTAACCCTGTAACAGGAACCGGTTGGACTGAAAGAACTGCTGGTAACCTTCCTGGTGACAGACGTTTCTTGCAATCTGCAGGGCCATTTAAATTGTTACCTGGTGCAGTTAACAACATTACTTATGGTATGCCTTGGGCTCAAAGCCCGGTTAAAGGTGGAAACTTAGCTTCTATCGATCTTTTAAAAGCAGCCGATGATAAAGCACAGGCTTTATTTGACAATTGCTTTAAATTATTAGATGGTCCTGAGGCACCTGATATGACTATCCAGGAAATAAATAATCAATTGATCATTTATTTAACTAACAAAAAAGGTATCAGCAATAACTACAAACAATTTAATAACGATTATGCTGAAACAGATATCTCAATTTTATCTGATCCAACATCAACAATTACTGCATTAAGTAATCCTGATAAAGTATACAGATTTGAAGGATATGTTGTTTACCAGGTTTTAAATGATAAAGTATCTTCTACTGATTTGGACGACAGAACAAAAGCTATTCCTGTATTCCAATGTGATTTGGAAAACAATGTATCACGTTTAATTAATTTTGAATTGGATAATTCTGTTGGCGCTCTTGTTCCAAAAGTAAAAGTAGAAGGAAATAATAAAGGCGTGGTTTCTACTTTTGTAGTTACCGAAGATGCTTTTTCTACATCTGCAAACAGAAAATTAGTAAACAATAAAACATACTACTTCTTATCTGTAGCATATGCATACAATAACTATTTAACCTATGCTCCTGATGTACCGGTAACAACTAATCCGGCTGCCAATACACTAGGTCAAAAACATCCTTTCCTTGCAGGTCGTAAAACAAAACGTTCAGCAGGTATTCCTCATATACCGGATGTTGAAAAAGACGGTACCGTAACACAGTCAGCTTATGGCTTTGGCCCAAAAATTACAAGGGTTGAAGGTCAGGGTAATGGTGGCAATATGTTAACCATGACCAAAGCTTCTGAAGATGAGATCGTAGCTAATAACTTTAAAGCAGACATTACTTATGAGAACGGCCAGGGCCCTATCAATATTAAAGTAGTGGATCCGTTAAACGTAAAAAACTCTGATTTTACTTTCCGATTCATTGATCATAACGTAGCAAGACAAACTACTCACGGTGCTATTCTTCAGCCTCAACCGGCACCGTCAACCAGTGTAAATCCTATGCCTACAGGTTCAAACCCGGGTATTGCTGCTTTAAATATTGATAATACAAGTTGGGAATTAAAAGATCTTCAATCAGGTAAATACTATTATCCAACTGCAGCTTCAACAGTGGCAGATACTTTATTCCAAACTATCAAAGTTGGAAATGAATTCTATTTCCCTGATCTTGGATTTTCGTTAAATATTAAACAAGTTGCTGATCCAGGTGAATTTGTTGGAGCCTTCACTAACTTTACGTTATTGGATTCTGATTATCCTGGTCCGGCACCCGGATCATTTATCGGAGCAAGCATGTCTTATTTCAATGGTGCATCAGGTTGGTTAGCTCCGATTGCTGATGCCGATGGAGCAACTCCGTTTAACTGGATCCTTTCTGGAAATAACAAAACTGCAGGTAGCGAAGATGCCTATTATAAAAAAGATAATTCTTCTGTTATACAGGCATTTTATGATCCAAAAAAACAATTTGGAAATATTTTAGGAGGAACATGGGCTCCATATCCTTTAGCCGCTTCTTATTATTCGGTTAATGCGGGTACATCTAACGGTTCTCCTGCACGTATCTTCGGTGGTCCTGGTTTAAGTGGTGAGATCTACAAACAAGAATCAAAAAATCACGTATCAGTATACGGAACTGCCGGTTCTACAACACCAAGCCAGGATGGTAATACTGATTTAAGAAAAATGAGCAGTGCTTTAATTGTTTATACAAAAGATAAAAGCAAATGGACAAGATGCGTAGTTCTTGAAATGCAGGAGCGCTATAATTTAGCGGAAGGTAATGCTCTTTTCTTTTCACCTAGACATCACCCGTCGGTAAATAAAGATGGTGTTTATGCTAATGCCGCAAGCACTGCAACAAGTTCAAATGCTGATGATCCTAATTTTATTTGCGCAACAGGTATGGGATGGTTCCCTGGTTACGCAATTAATATTGAAACCGGCGAACGTTTAA
This sequence comes from Bacteroidia bacterium, assembly GCA_044226875.1. Classification (GTDB taxonomy): domain Bacteria; phylum Bacteroidota; class Bacteroidia; order B-17B0; family Aurantibacillaceae; genus Aurantibacillus. The sequence continues at coordinate 12,408 of JBGAGD010000001.1, read as the reverse complement.
ATATGGCTTTTGGAGAAGATAGCTATCAAAAAGAAAACAATGGAAATGATATGAAATGGAACCCAACATCAAATGTAAATACTCCATATCCATATGCATTTGGCGGTAAACATTTCGTTTACGTTTTTGGTGGTAACAATATTCAATCAAGCTTTATTAGTAACGCACCAGGTGTGCCTTACGACTGGGAAACTGATTTAGTTGGAAAACCATACGGGCAAACAAGGTACGATTATGGTTCAAGAATAATGACAGTATTAAATGCTTATTTTAATCCGTTAGTTTTCCCAACCTCTAATGGTGGTAATGGTTATGCGCCGTTAAATTCAATTGAGCGTGATATTATGTGGGTATCTATCCCAATGCCTGCTCCAGGATTTAATTTCAGCTCTCCAGAAAACATGCCATCTGATGTTAGGATCCAGATCAATGTAGCTAAACCATACCGTTATGGATTCTCAGGTGTTGCTACCTATACTAATCCTCCATCTGCGTCTGGTGTTAATAAATATCAAACCGTTAACTCTCCAAGTAAGTTAACAACAGATATTAGCACAACTCCTCAAAATAACAATTTCCCTATGTATAAATTCAATACAAGTGATATTGCTACTTTATTACAGGAAGCTCAAACTGCAAAAAATTCGTTGGATCTTATCAGAATCGTTCCTAACCCTTATTACGGATCTTCTGCTTACGAAACTAACAGAATTGACAACCGTGTTAGGATCACAAATTTACCTAACAAGTGTACCATTAAGATCTTTACTATGAACGGTACTTTAGTTAGAACAATTACACGTGATGTTAGCGGCCAGGAAGATATTTATTCTGGTGATGGAAGTACAACTGTAAAACAGGCTAAACGTATTCCTTACCAGGATTGGGATCTTAAAAACCAAAGTGGTATTTCAGTGGCCAGTGGTTTATACATCTTCCATATTGATGCCCCTGGTATTGGCGAAAAAATAGTTAAATGGTTCGGAGCTATGCGTCCTTTAGATGTTCAGAGTTACTAACCTTAAAGAATATAATGAGTATGATGAAAAATTTAAAATATATTGGCCTATCTGCTTTAATGGTAGCTTCAACTATTGGTAATGCGGGTAATCCAGAAAGAAGGGGGCAAGCGGGTGCTAGCCAGTTATTGATCAATCCTTATGCGAGAAACTCGGGTATGGTTGGTTCAAACTCTGCAAAAGTTAGAGGTATAGAAGCGCAATTCTTAAATATTGCCGGTACTGCATCTACCCGTAAAACAGAAATGATCTTTAACCGTTCAAGCTGGTTAGTTGGAACAGGTATTTATATCAACAGTTTTGGTTTAACCCAGGGTGTTGGCGAAACCGGTACAATTGGTTTAGGTGTTGTGGCTATTAATGCCGGCAAGATCGAAACTACTACCGAAGATCAGCCTGAAGGAGGTTTAGGAACCTATACGCCTACTTTTTATAACATTAGTTTATCATATGCCAAAATGTTCTCTGATAACATTTACGGCGGTATTAACTTTAAGATCATCAATGAGCAAATTCCAAACGTTTCTGCAAAAGGAATTGCTTTAGATGCTGGTATCCAATATCACACTGGTAAATACGATCAGATCCATATTGGTATCGCGTTAAAAAACTGGGGTCCAAAAATGTCATACAAAGGTGATGGTTTGTCAAAACAAGCCACTGTTAAATACGGTAGTAATTACGACTTAACAGTAAATAACCGCTCGGGCGCTTTCGAATTACCGGCCCAGGTAAATATCGGTTTATCATACGACCTGTATTTAACTAAAGACAGCACCGGTTTATCTAAAAAACACCGCGTATCTTTAAACAGTACTTATTCTTCTAACTCTTTCACAAATGATAACTTTTTATTTGGTGTTGAATATGGTTGGAAGGATATGTTAATGCTTAGAGCAGGATATTATGCTGAAAAAGGAATTTTAAAAGAATCAACCCGCCAAACTGTTTTTACAGGCCCTGCCGCTGGTTTAACATTTGAGATCCCTGTTAACGAGAAAAAATCAACCGTTGGTTTGGATTATTCTTATAGAATGACTAACCCTTTTGGTGGTACTCATACCTTTGGTATACGATTGAATTTATAGTTTTTTTATTACATTTGTTTTTATATTAAGAGTCCCGGTAATAATCGGGATTCTTTGTTTTTTTAATAATAGGTAATTATGGCACAAATAGGATATTACACCGAAGAAGGCTTGCAAAAAATGAAAGACGAATTGCAGCAGCTAAGAACTGTTGAAAGAAAAGCAGCTACGCAGGCTATTGTTGACGCCCGTGATAAAGGCGATTTAAGTGAAAATGCCGAATACGATGCTGCAAGGGAGGCCCAGGCGTTATTGGAACTTAGGATCGCAAAACTGGAGGACGTGATTGCGAATGCAAGAATAGTTGACGAAACCCAGATAGACCTTAGTAAAGTAAGTATATTAACCACCGTTAAAATAAAAAATACCAATAATGGCGCCACTATGAAATATACATTGGTTGCCGAGAACGAAGCTGATCTTAAAGCAGGAAAAATTTCTGTGGATTCGCCAATAGGCAAAGCTTTATTGGGAAAAAAAGTTGGAGAAAAAGTAGATGTACAGGTTCCGGCAGGAAAGGTAACTTTTGAAATCTCTGAAATCACCATTTAAACAAAATGTCGAGCATATTTTCAAAGATCGTTGCCGGCCAGATTCCGTGTTACAAAATTGCCGAAGATGAAAATTACTTTTCTTTTTTAGATATAGCACCCTTAACAAAAGGGCACGCTTTAGTAATCCCTAAAAAAGAGATAGATTATATCTTTGATCTTGATGATACTACCTATTTGGGGTTAATGGAGTTTAGTAAGCGAGTTTCTCTTGCCATTAAAAGCGCGGTTAAATGCAATAGAATTTCGATGCAGGTTATTGGTTTGGAAGTGCCACATGCACACGTTCATTTAATTCCGATAAACACTATGCACGACGCTAATTTCTCTAATCAAAAATTAAAATTAACTAAAGAAGAGTTTGAAGAGATAGCAAGGTCTATTGCTTCAAATTTTAAATAAAAATTATTTTAAATTATTTAATATGTCTAATAAAATTAAATTTGGTACCGATGGCTGGCGCGCAATTATCGCGCAGGATTTTACAGTTGAAAATGTAGCAAGAGTTACCGAAGCAACTGCAAAGTGGTTGGTAAAAAGCCAGCAAAACCCGGTTGTTGTTGTAGGGCACGATTGCCGCTTTGCAGGCCCATTGTTTGCAGAAACAACAGCTAAGGTTTTTATAGCGCACGGTATAAAAGTATTATTGGCAAAAGATTTTATAAGCACGCCCATGATCTCTTTAGGGGCGGTAAAATATAAAACCAATTTGGGTATTATTATTACCGCAAGCCACAACCCACCTTCATATAACGGTTATAAGATCAAGGCACATTACGGTGGCCCGCTTGGCCCCGAATTGGTGCAAGAGATTGAAGATATCATTCCTGAAAAAAGTAATACCAATTATAACGCTATTGATCTTGCCGCAGAAGAAAAGAAAGGAACTCTTCAAATTGTTCCTTTAGAGGATCTATATATTCAGCACGTGCAGGCAAATTTTGACCTGCAGGCAATAAAAAATGCAAACTTAAATTTAGCTTACGATTCTATGTTTGGTGCAGGCCAACGGGTAATGACGCGTTTGTTCCCGGAGATCCATCATCTGCATAACGATCACAACCCCGGGTTTCATGGGCAGGCACCCGAACCTATTCATAAAAATTTAATAGAGTTTAGCAATTTTATAAAACAAAAAGGCGATATCTCTTGCGGACTTGCAACTGACGGTGATGCGGATAGAATAGGCTTATACAACTCGAAAGGAAATTTTGTAGACTCGCATCATATTATTTTATTACTGATACACTATTTGGTAAAATATAAAAAGCAAACCGGCAAAGTTGCCACAGCATTTAGCACAACCGTTAAAATAAAAAACATGTGCGAACATTATGGTTTGCCTTTAGATGTTGTAAAGATCGGATTTAAATACATTTGTAGTATTATGGTTGCCGAAGATGTTTTGGTTGGAGGCGAAGAGAGCGGGGGCATTGCAATTAAAGGACATATACCTGAGCGTGATGGTATATGGATGGGGCTTACCATTTGGGAGTTTATGGCTAAAACCGGCAAATCATTGGATGATTTGATACAGGAAGTGTATGCGATTACCGGAACTTTTTCTTTTGAACGTAACGATCTGCACATTGATGAAACGATAAAAAATAAAGTGTTGCAAAACTGCAAAGCTAATTCGTACAAAGAGTTCGGAAAATATAAAGTATCGCGAATGGATGACCTGGATGGTTATAAGTTTTTCTTTGATGAGAATACCTGGTTAATGATCCGCGCAAGTGGTACAGAGCCTGTACTGCGTTTATACGCCGAAGCTGCAACGCAGGAAAAAGCTTTTGATATATTAGCGGATGCTAAAAAAGTTTTACTTGGGTAATACAAATCATTATAAAATAAAAAAGCCTTTCATGAATTTGAAAGGCTTTTTTATTTTATAATACATTTTTTTAGAGATCAAAAAGAGAAATATTGTCTAACTCCCATGTAGCACCAGACCCCGAAGCGTTGTATTTAAAAGCAATAGTAACATTGTTTGTTTTATATGGGCTTAAAGAAATGTTCCCTGAATTTACAAAGTTAAAGCCTCCTGTTGATTGGGTGAAAGTTAAAGACGTCCATGTTGCTGAACTTACCGGGCCGCCAGTGTAATCTGTAGATACCATTAAGGTTAATGGTGAGGGTCCGTAATTAGTGGCATTTAGAAAATTAAGTACAGGATTGTTGATCGTTGACAGATCCATACGAGGCGAAACTAACCAGGTTTCGCAGGTTTGGTTAGAAGGGTAATTTGAAATAGAAGCATATGGCGTGGATGCGCCGCCTGCTGAAGAGGCCGCCCAGTTAACTGTGCCGGTTACATTTATATTGCTCCAGCCACCACTTAAAACATTATTATCATTAAAATTTTTAGTCATTAAAGGACAGGTGCCGGTAGATGTTGCTTTAATATCACCAAACTGACGTAAGGTAAGTTGAATGGTACCATTGTATTGCCCAACAATAGCTACCAGGTTTAATTTACCACAAGGAGCTAAAGCAGCTGCAAAATTTGAATAGCCCGAACTTCTTAAAATAGTTGTAATAGAACTTGGAGTTATTAATACAAGGTTTGCTGATGCTTTACCAACCGCATCTGCAAATGTTTGCCCTTTTGAACCATTATCAAACTCAAGAGAATCCAACTCTACTAATTCTGATTGATAATATAACTGATTTACAGCAGGGTTCATAGTGATCAATTGGGTATAAGTAACTTTTCTTGGTTTTACAACCAGCCCTGTTGCAATTTTATATACGCTTCTCTCAAGATCAATTGAATCTAATTGAATCTGGCTGCCGTAACTGTTTAACTTAACTCCTTTTAAATTTATACGTATGCTATCGCCAACGTATAATCCGCCAGAGTAGGTAAGGTTTATCTTCATACCTCCAGTGGCATCTTTAATGTAAACCGATTTGTAAAGGTTGCCGCTTATCTCATCCGCAGTAACAACTGCAGCAACATTTACATCCGTATCAAATTTATAAACCTTATTCGGCGGTACGGCGTAGTATGCGTTGTACCTGTTTATAATAGAATCAATCGTAATATATCCGCTTACCGGTGGTGGTGTTTTTGGTGTAGGGTTATCGAACTTTTTTTTACAACCTGTTATTAAAACAGATGTAAGCAGTATCAACCAAATAAGTGTATTTAATTTTTTCATTTTCTTTTTACTAAAATTAATTTTCAACTACAAGAACATCATCCACCTCCCAGGTTGAACCCGAAGTAGCAGTACCTGTATATTTAAAAGCAATAGTTACTCCGGCATTTTTATAGGCACTCAGCGAAATGTTCCCTGAATTAACAAAAGTAAAGCCTCCGCTTGATGCCGTGAAGGTTAAAGGGGTCCATGTAGCAGTAGAAGGCAATCCTGAAGTATAATTTGTAGAGATCATAATAGACAGGGCCGGTCCGCTATAGTTAAAAGCATTTTGAAAAGACAGAACCGGATTGGTTGAGGTAGACAGGTCCATAGATGGAGAGATCATCCAGGTTTCGCATAAATGATTGGATGATGAATAGAAGTTGGAAATACTTGCATATGGTTTATTGGCCCACGAACCAAGAGTGGATGTAGCCCAATTAACCGTGCCGCTTACGTTTTGCATTGTCCAGCCACCACTGGTTATTGAGTTGTCGTTGAAATTCTTTTTAAGATAAAGCCCCGGTGTAACACAGTTTGGTGAGTTCATGCTCCACTCAGTTGTATTTCGGATCACTAATTGTTTGGTGCTTCCATAATTAGTGGCAATGCCAACAATGTTTCCAAATTTGGTTGGCGTCTTTTGTCCTGAAAATGTAGCGTAGCTGTTTGTTCTTAGTGTTATGGCGTCACCGCCACAAGTATTCATCTGGTGGTTAGAAGTAGTGGAGTTAATAGGTACATATAACTTATTTGTATCTGTTGGTGCAAAACCAATACCATTAATTACAACAAGGTTATTTAAAAATTTGGCATAGTATCCCGGTGTGCCTATTAAATTTATATCTAAAGCAATTGGTTGTGGATAAACGCCAGTGCCTAATCTTACAAGAGATTTATCAGTTTCGATAGAATCAACCTCAAGCATAGATGTTGTTGGATTATAGCCAATGCTCAGGCCTTTTAAATTAACGCGTATTGAATCGCCAACAAAAATAATAGCGGCTGCTTTAAAGGTTAAATGTATTGCCCCACTTGTGTCTCTTATAAATGTTTCTTTATAAAAGTTGCCGGTTACATCATCTGCCAAAACAACACCCGCTAAATAAGTATCTGTTGTAAATACTTTATTGCAATTATTGGTACAGGAGGCAATGGCTTTAAGGTCGTGAATAGTTACCGTTGGCCCTTTTGGTTTTACCGGTGGTTCTTCGCCTTTTCTTTTACACGAAGCAAATGTAACAAGTAAAAGAACCAAACAAAAATTTAAAATATTTTTTTTCATTATCATGTATTTTCTATTAAAAACTAAAGCTAACATTTAAGCGATACGTTAAGCCCATCATATATTGATACTTGTTTTGAAAGCGGTTAAGCTGACCAACATCCCAACGCATTTGTTCGTAACCCAGATTCAGAGCTTTTGTATTATTCAAAAGATTATTAATACCACCATTAAAATTCAAATAGTATTTCCCTTTTATTCTAAACGATTTACCAGCATTTAAATTGATCGTATAAAAATCAGGCAATTTTTCCTGTCCAACTACATCCTGTATATTTGGATCTCCCGATTGGTATGCTGCTACAGCTTCTTCTGTTCTTCTATCCGGATTTGTTTGAATATATAATTCTCCAAAATAATTAATAGTAGCGCTTACGTTCCAGAATTTTTTACCATTGTATTTATATGTAAATGCGCTAACCATTTGCGGTGTACCTCCAATATAATAATCTTTATAATAAACAGTTCGGTTGGTATATAGTTCGGTGTTATTGTTGGTTTGCCATGCCTGTGCTTTTGGCCTGTTGGTATAATAGTAGTTTCCGTAACCAAAAACACCTTGTAAAACATGTGATGTGAATAGCGTTTTTTCAAGCGTTAATTCAATACCCTGGTGCTTTTCGTTTAAGCCGGTTAAAAAATAATTAACATTGGCGTTGTAAACATCGTACCAGAATATGCGCATGTTACTTTGGTTATCAATAGATGTGTTGTAGTATGTAGCCCTGGCTTTAAAGGTAGAATATTTTGCAAGGTAGCTGAATTCATAGCTTGTTACCTGCTCAGAGGTAACGCCTTTTGTAATGTCATTTCTTGTTTCAGGAGAGATGAACATGGTGTTTACTTCTGGCGGGCGCGTTAAAAAATTAAAGTTAGCTACTAAAAAATTTCTGCCGGTTATTTTATATGTTATGCCACCTTTTATACCATAATTCATAAAAGAGATCGTTTCACTTTTTCCTTTACTGCTTGTTGGAAATTTTCCATTTGCAACAAATCCTTCTCTCCACACCTGCATGCTTGAAAGTTGAAGCGCGGCGTAAGCATCAAATTTTCCAATGCTGTATTCTGCCTGGCCCCAGGCCTGGGCTTTGTTAATGTTGATATTAAAATCGTAACCGAATTTATCTCCTTTGTAAATTTTTTTGTCCGGATCATCAATATTGTTTTGCTGGAATGTAGAACTTACACCAAGGTTTTGAGCAAACTGATCATAATCTAACCAAAACGTACCGCCCAATAGATCATCTAATATTTTATACTTATGGTTCCTGTAAATGTTTCCGTTAATACCGGCGCTCACAAATAAATTTTTAATACGCCTGTTATAAACAGAAGTAAAGCCTACATTTTTAAGGTCCTCTACTTTATCTTCAAGAATATATCTTGATCTGGTTTCGTTGGTGTTTAACCCTTGCCCTGCTTGCGATGGCACGGTATACAGATTTGCCTGGTTCATGGCAATAAGCCTGTCCCAGTTTACCTGCCGGGTATTCACATCATTTTCCCATAAATAAGCCAAAGCATCGCCTTGTGCAGTGAGGCCCTGGTTATAATAATAACTTGGTAGGTATTTGTAATAATCTGGCCAAGGATTTGGTGAATTGTTCCAGTTAAGATCTGAGCGGCTTGATTTACCAAAATTATAATAAAGGGTGGTGGTTAATTTTGAATTGGTATTGGGCGTCATTACATGTGATAGCATAAATGTAGGCCTGGTTGATTTTCTAACAACTGCGTTTCTTATTTCACCGTTTTGATAGCCCCACGATCTGCTGTAATAATTATCGCCCGTTAATTGAAATGTTTCTAATTGCTCGCTTGAACGCCCTCCAAATTCTGTAGGAGAAACATAGCCGGTAAGCGATAATAAATGTTTATTATTTATCCGTTTATCAATACCCATATAAAAAGTAGTGCCCTGCCTGTAGGTTCCGGGAATATATAATTGATTTCCATTGGTACCACCGGCAACTATTTTTAATGCCCATCCGTTTTCCATCATCCCGGTGGCATGCGAAACGGTTACGCGGTTCCTGAATGTTCTGTTCGTTGTTCCGTACGCAATACGTGTACCCTTTCTTGCAGATGATGCTTTCGTGTCAATATTGTTGTAACCTGCAGGGCCTGAAAAACCATAACGCGATGCGCCATTCCCTAACCTGTATTCGCTAAAAGGGGCAACGCTAAACAAGCCACCCCATTCTCCAAAAGCTGCAAATCCTGTTTCAGGGCTGTTTATATCAATGCCATTTAGCATCATCGATAAATTTTCGCTTGAGTAACCACGTATACGATAACGGGCCTGGTTAAAATGAAAAAGCGTGAATTGTGCAAACAAGTCGCGACTGGATTGTAATAAAGAAGATGATTCCTGCTGTCCGAGGTCTGAATCAATATCGCCACCGCTTGCATTAAAAACAGGTACATCAAAATTAGTATCTAAACTATCATTTGGGTTTGAAAGCAATGTCGAATCTGACTGCGATACCTGCCCAAAAATAGTTCCGGCAAAAAAAAGTAATGTTAGTATAAGTAAGTTTCTGATCATTGCAATTTATCTGTTAGCTAAATTATTAAATATTGTTTTGTATTCTAAAATTGTTTAAAAGTACAGGCCTTTATTTTCGTAATTTTTTGAAATAAAAATGAATGAAACTTATACTCAAGCTATCATCCTAATTATTTCTAATTAGTATGAAGCGGTTTCGGGATATAAAGAGAATCTTTATCTGCCTCAAGGGTGATCACTTCCAACTAAATCGCGCCAAATATATAAATATTTAATAATTACATTATTAGCTAATTGTCAACAAAATATTATCAAGGTTAAGTTCTTTGAAAGCTAGGCTGTTAAACCGATTTAAGCGATCTAAAAATTAACTTTTTAGTATCTGCTAACTTTGCTTAAATTTCATTTAACATTTAGGCCCATTTAATTTATTACTTTTGGCTCGCTTTAAAAATTTAACATGACTGTAAAAAACAAATTATTTTTAGTGATATCACTGTTATTGGTTGTTATTGCCAATGCTCAAAATCTTGAAAAAGATAAAAAGTATTTTATTTCCGCTATTGGTTTTTGGAATGTGGAGAATTTGTACGATACCTTAAACGATGTTTGGAAGAATGATGAGGAGTTTACACCAAGCGGAAAGAACGTTTGGAACGGCGCGCGTTACCGTACAAAAATAGAACATCTTGCCGATGCAATTTCGCAAATGGCAACCGATGTTACCCCCGATGGCCTTGCTATTATGGGCTTGTGCGAGATCGAAAACAAAGCGGTTGTTAAAGATCTTGTGAACTCGCCAAAATTAAAAAAACGTAACTATCAGATCGTTCATATCGAAGGGCCGGATATTCGTGGTGTAGATCCTTCTTTTATTTATAACCCTTCTTATTTTAAAGTAAGTAAAGCGGTCTCATATCACGTATTGTTAGAAGATACATCTCGCAAAACAAGAGATATTTTAGTGGTGAGCGGTTCTTTTTACGGCGAACCTGTAACTGTTTTAGTAAACCATTGGCCATCGCGCAGGGGGGGTGAGTTAGCCAGTCGCGCAAACAGAAATGCCGCTGCAAAAATAGCCCGCCATATTGCAGATAGCGTTACAACTGCCAATCCAAACAACAAAGTAATTTTAATGGGCGATTTTAATGATGATCCGGTTAATATTTCTATTAAAAAAATAGTGAATACCTGTGGCGATATTAAAAAATGTAAAGATGAGCAGTATTATAATCCTATGGAAGACCTGAACAATGAAGGCACCGGATCTATTGCATGGAACGATAGCTGGAATTTATTTGACCAGGTAATAATGAATAAAAACTGGTTACCAAAAAACTATGAAAGCTGGCAGTATTATGCAGTAAGGATCTTTAATAAAGCTTTTTTAAAGAACGATTATGGAAATGCTAAAGGCGCACCTTTCACAACATATCATATTGGTACTTACACTGGCGGCTATAGCGATCACTTCCCGGTGTATATACTTGTTGCCAAAGAGAAAAAATAAAACAGGTTCTATAAAAAAAGCCGCTCTGTTTTACGGAGCGGCTTTTTTTATTGTTTAGATCTTTTAAATATTATTGTTTGATCAGCGTAACATGACCCACATAATTTTTCTTATTTTTTTCTAAGTCCATAATTTGAATTTTATAAATATACACATCATCCTGTGCTATTTGCGATGAGCCTTTTACTGTGCCATCCCAGCCTTTTCTAAAATCGGTTGTTGTGTATATGGCTTCGCCCCAACGGTCAAAGATCTCCATCTTATAATTATCTTCGCTGATACCATAACCATAAGGCATAAATACATCGTTACGGCCGTTACCATCAGGTGTAAATGTATTTGGGATATATACACCCATATCCGGTGTTACATCGATGGTGGCAATGGCAGTATCTGCACAACCTTTAGCGTTTATTGCTACCAGGTATATCTGGTACGAGCCAATGTAACTGTATGTATGTGATGGGTTAGTTACATAAGATGAGTTAGTGTTTGGATAACTGTAATCACCAAAACCCCACACATAACTATTTGCATTAGTAGATGTGTTTGTAAAATTAACAGTAGGTTCCATCAGGTTCACACTTTGCGGGCTTGGGAAGAAGGCTGCAACCGGCACGGCCCACGCTTCTGCCACCAGCGGACTGGTTATAATTTGCTGGCAGCTGTATTTATTAGTTACAGTTAATGTCAACGAGTATGTTCCCGGATCAGGATAAACAACCACCTGAGAACTTGATGAAGCATTGCCAGTATTTGTTCCTCCACCAAATGTCCAGAAGAATGGATTTGAGTTGGTGGTAGTTGAATCACCGATACCATTATACGTTACCGTTAAAGGCGCACAGCCCTGGCTTAAGGTTGGTGTAAAGCCTGCTTTTGGCGAAGGGTTTACATAAACGCTAAATGTTGCACTTGTACCAGGAACCGTACATCCGTCGTTAATACTAACTGTGTAGATGTTCGGGTTAAGCATAGGATTGTTTGCGTTGTAATTAGCAGTTACTGTTGCAGTGGGGCCCGAAGTATTATTGCTCCAGCTAAAGACATAAGGGGCACCATTACCTAGTTGCATAAAATTAGGTTTTAACTGAACCGTTTTGGTATCACATATTGTAATTACACTACCTGTAGCTACCAGGGGCGGCCCTACATTCACAGTAATAGGTTTAGGACCGGCGCTGCAGCCGTTAAAATCAGTAACAGCGAGGGTGTACTGGGTAGTGATGGTAAGCACCGGAGTTGCCACCATACCATTAGGAGAAGTAGTAAAGGTACTTGCAGAAGCATTAAGATC
>JBGAGD010000006.1:0-354841 GCA_044226875.1 Bacteroidia bacterium | reverse complement strand
TAAACTAACCGTGCCTTTTACAACGCAGCCATTATTTAGGTTAGCGGTAACTGTATACTGCGTTGGTGTAGCGGTTGTTAAAACGCTTGGTGTTAAAACCGTTGATGAGCTTAAGCCTGTTGTAGGGGTCCATGCCACCAAGGTAGCGGCCGGAGCGCAACTGGCATTTATTTGCTGCGACTGGCTGCACAATAAATTTAAATTACCCCCTGTGGTTAAACTGGCTGGCAATAAGGTAACATTTAAATTATTACTTGAGCCGGTACAGGTTCCTGCAGCGCCGATTACCGAATAACTGGCAGTAGCCGTAGGAGTAATAACAATAGAGGCTGTTGTGGCGCCGGTACTCCATGTATAATTGGTAGCACCGCTCGCGGTTAAGGTTGCTGAAGATCCATTACAAAGCGACGTGATACCATTAACTGTAGCTGTTAAACAACCTATTTTTGAAATAAAAAAATCTGTTGCACCGGTATTGTTAAGCGTAGTAGTTCCGAATGCAACCGGCGAAGTATACATGGTACCTGAAACAAATGCGTTTCCGGCCGGGTCGCAGGAGATATTATACCCCCACTCATCTGCATTTAAGCCCAAGGCAGAAGTGCCCCATTGTGCTACACCGGCATTGTTAAACTTTAAAACATACACGTCGTAAGAAAACCCGGTAGAAGGATTAGAAAGTGTAGTTGTACCAACCGTAACTGTGTTTGAGAATGAACCGGTAAGAAATACGTTTCCGCCATTATCGGTTGCCATACCGTACGAATACTGATCTCCAGGGCCACCAACTTTAGTTACCCATTGAAAAACTCCTAAAGAATTTGTTTTAGCTGCAAAGCAATCGTAATTGCCGGTGTTTGTTATTGTAAATGTTCCGGCAATTAACGAAGCACCCGTATAGGTACCGCTTACAAAAACATTATTAGATGCATCAATGCTCATTCCTCCAATAAAATCGCAGGTACAATTTACACCCGATCCAAAATTCTTAGCCCATTGTGCTATACCCGAAGAGTTATACTTGGCAAGTAACATATCCTGTCCGCCATAGGTGGTGAGCACTGTTGAACCAATGGTGGTTGTTAAACCTGATGTTGGCGCAAATTGCCCGCAAAAATAAGGGTCGGAGTTAGAATCGATAGCCATTTCACCGGCAATATCATTACTTGTTGAAGCACCTGTAGATTTAAGCCAGGTCAATGCACCCGCGCTTGTGTACCTGGCAATAAATATATCCGTATTGTTACCGGTTGCGTCTGAATTTGTAATTGTATTGCTTGTAACGGGGATAGTAGTTGAATTAAAATATCCGTTTATGTACAAACAGGAAAGTGAATTTGAAAATATACAATCGGCAGGCGTTTCGCTTTTTGCACCACCAAAGCTTTTAAGCCACTGTATAACACCTGATGGACTATAACAGGCCACAAAAATATCCGAGGTTCCGCTATTTGTAAAATTAGCAACCGACAAAGCGCCAACCGTTAAAAACGGTGTGCTAAAACTGCCATTTACGTATATGTTTCCCAATGCGTCGGTGCACACGCCGCTAATGCCTTCTCCGCCGGTACCGCCTATTTTTTGCGCCCAAAGTATATTGCCATTAGGGTCTAATTTAGAAATAAAAGCATCGTATGTTCCTGCTGCTCCCGAGTTATTAAGCGTTACAGTACCCATTTGAAGCGGACTGCTATCAAATTGCCCTGCCACAATAACATTACCCGAAGCATCAGTGCAGTTGGCCCGCGCGTAATCATCTGCGCCACCATTGCCTGAATGCGCCCATTGCCATGTTTGAGAGAAACACGATCCACTTTTAGTAAAAGTAAATCCAATAGTAAAAACAACAGCTAAGAGCGTTTTTGTGAACATATTTTTAGTAATTATTTCTTTCATTTTTTAAATTAATTTTTTGGTGAAGAATATAAATTGTTAGTTACACTAAGATATAACAAAGCAAAAAGCGCTTTTTAGGCATTTACAATTCGGCTTTTTTGACTTACAATTCGGTAATGGTGTTTGGAGCTATTTTAGCTTTTGAATAAAGGTCATAAATGTTAGAAGAATAATTAAAACACTGAAAAGACATAATCCCAGGTCCAGCGAAGCGGCTGGGATAATCATAGCCTCTGCCTTAAACTGGGAGCTACCTGCATTTGTGTAGCAGCCCCATATTCCAAAAGCTACAAAAAGTAACGCAGCTATCGAAATTAAAACGGTGGTTACCCGTATAAACTTTGCAAATACCATGTCTTTATAAATTAGTATAACTGTTTGTTTTTTTCTTTTTTAAATATCTTACTGTCAGCATAAGAGCAATTGTAACGCCTAAAAAACAATATCCGAGTATTGAAAAAAACCAGAGGGCAATCCCAGCCTCTCCCCTAAATTCGAGTTTACCTTTAACCGAATAGTTTCCCCAAATTACATATGCAAATAAAAAAAGAGTGACCAATGCTATTACAGCTGTAATTACTTTCAATAATTTCATATCTGTAATTTAATATTAGTCCGTTGTATCCTTCCATTTTGCAGCCTGTGTAACAGGCCTGCTTTTTTTCTTACGCTCTAAAAAAGCTGTAACGTTTTTATTTGTTTCTGAATTTAATATCGTTACCGGAAAATCAAGATACAATTCATAACATTCTATCATCCTGTCGGCTTCTGTTTTGGTCAATCCTTCATTTTTTAAAATAACCCTGTACGAATGGCCGATATAAAAAAGAGCCGCGCTGTATTTTGGGTTATTGCGATCCACTATTAATAAAAGTTTTTCGAAATTGGCTATAGAACCCCGGTCATCTTCGCCCAAAAAGCAGGAAACACCTGCCTCCCATATGGTTTGTGCATTTCCCGAATCCGTTAATTTTTCCTGCGCCATAGTATTTAAAAACAAGAATGATAAAAAGGAACTGATCTTTAGCTTTAATGTACCCATTTGTAGAACTAATAACTATAACAAAAATACTGCAAACACAATAGCTATATTTGCGCAACTACAATTTGGTCGTTATCATTTACAATTAGGTAAAAATTTGTAATTTTCAATGGTCAAAATAAAAATATTTCATACTTTAATATTGTTTTATTTTAATGGCTATTCGTAAATATCTTATTCCTTGTTTTTTTATTTTCTTTTGCCATATAGCAGTATTTGGTAGTCATGCTGCTATTATTGATTCGTTAAAAAAAGTACTCAAAAAAACAATCCAGGATACAAGCCGTGTAAAACTTTTAAATGATATAGGTGCTTATTTTTTAGGCGATCGTGAATTTAGCAAAGCTACTACATACTTAACCAACGGTTATAATTTAGCCGAAAAAATCGATTATAAACAAGGCCTGGTGGTTGCTTTAAACAGAACCGGCCTGCTTTATTTTAATCAAAGCCTTCATAGCAAAGCGTTAGAGTGTTATGATAAAGCACTCGTAATAGCAAAAAAAATAAACGATAAAAAAGGCGAGGCCGATGTAAGAAGCAATATGAGTATTGTTTACTCTTCGCTTGGTAATTATGCCAGGTCGTTAGAATACTGCTTATCTGCTTTAAAGATACGTGAAGCAATAAAGGACGAAAAAGGCATATGCCGTTCGATGATGGCAGTGGCCAATATTTATTACCTGCAATCGGACGATACCACAGCCCTTAACTATTACCTGAATTTGCTTACTTTAAAAGACGTTAAAAACGAACGTTATTTTTATGCTGAGGTATTACATAATACCGGCCTGGTTTACCTGGCCCTAAAACAATACCAAAAGGCACTTGATTATTTTTACGAAGCCATAAAAATTGATAAGGAAATTGGCGATAAGCAAGGTGTTGCCCTTGCCTATACCAACATTGGCTTTATTAATTACATTATTGGTAATTATAAAAAAGCGCTCGAAGTAACATTAAGCAGTTACGAGATCTTGGATCAGCTAAATGATAAACGAAGTGTTGCCGAAGTTTACGGGGAAATTGGTGTGATATACGATTCTTTAAAACAACCTGAAAAAGCTTTTGATTATTTTAAAAAACAACTAACGCTTTCTAAAGAGATACAAAACAGGTTTAATACCCAAAAAGCGTATCTATTTATTTCCAATCATTACAGGCTATTACATAAATACAAAGAGGCCTATGAATATCACAAGCTATACAAAACAATGGAAGATAGCATTAAGAGCGAGTCAAGCATTAAAGCCCTTGCCGAGCTGGAAACAAAATTTGAAACCGAAAGAAAAGAAAAAGAAATTGAGTTATTAAAGACCGAGCAACAGTTACAAAGCGCAGAAAACACAAAACAAAAACAACTGATCTACGGTTCTTTTATTATTGCTATTGTATTTTCGCTTTTTCTTTTTCTTTTATATAACCGCCAGCAATTAAAAAAGAAAGCGCTTCTTGAAAAAAAGAATTTTGAACTGGAACGAAATGCGCTATCGGCGCAAATGAACCCCCATTTTATTTTTAACTCACTTGGTTCTATAAGTGGTTTTATTTCTGAAAACGATAAAGATAAGGCCATAGAATATCTGGGTATTTTCTCGAGGCTTATCCGCCATAACCTGGAACAATCGCGGGAGCAATTAGTATCTGTTTTACAAGAGACACAAATGCTTAGATCTTATTTATTTTTACAACAATTACGTTACAATGATAAATTCGATTTTAAGATTGAGTTGGATGAAAATATGGACACCGCCATTGCCTTGCCTCCCATGTTCATTCAACCTTTTGTGGAAAATGCCATCTTACACGGTATCATTCCAAAAAACGAGAAAGGAAACATTGTTATTAGATTTTATTTGAATGGCGAAGAACTTATCTGCGAAGTGCAGGACGACGGCATTGGTAAAGCAGAATCTTTAAAAAGAAAATCAGCAAACAGCATGCACCATTCCCTTGCCATGACCATCACTGAAGAAAGAATGCAGATCATTAATTCAATGAATAAAGAAAAGATCTCGATCATAACAACTGACATTTCAGATGTCAACGGCCATATAACGGGCACCCTGGTTAAACTGATTTTTCCTATAGATTACATTTAGCAATTTGATTTGCCACTATGTAATATTGACTGTTTTTTTCCTTAATTTTAATACTTACTATTTTACACCATTAAATAAATATTGTGCTAACCGCTGTTATTATAGAAGACGAAAAAAAATTCCTCTCTGCCTTTAAATCTATTATGGCTTCGGCATGCCCCGAGGTTAAATTGCTGGGTGATTGCGGAAGTATAAAGGAAGCCAAACAGCTTATTTCAGATCTTAAACCTGATATTATTTTTTTAGACATACAGTTATCTGATGGCAACGCCTTTGAGCTTTTACGTGTTTTAGAGGCCAGCCTCGAAAAAAACACATTTAATAATTTAAGGATCATTTTTACCACGGCGTCCAATCAATTTGCCATACAGGCATTCAGGTTTAGCGCTATCGATTATCTTTTAAAACCGATCATCTCTGACGAATTAAAAGAAGCCGTAAAAAAAGCTGAGATCTTAAAAAAAGCGTTGGGTAACTCAGATCAATACAGGGTTTTGTTAGATAATGTTTCAACAGATAATATTGAAAAAAAGATCTGCCTTTCTACGTTAAACGAAATGAGGATCTGTTCTGTGAACGATATTATGCGTTGCGAATCAGAACACAATTATACCACCTTTTATTTTGTAAAAGATAAACCTTTAATGGTATCCAAAACTTTAAAAGAATATGAGGATATGCTTAAGGAATACGGCTTTGAACGGGTTCATCAATCACACCTCGTTAATTTAAAACATATAAAATCGTACATAAAAAAAGATAGCGGGTTTATTTTGATGAATGATAATTCAGAGATCCCTATCTCACGGCGAAAAAAAGAGCAGGTTTTAGAGCTCTTTAAAAAATTATAAAAAAAGCCGGCCGATTAAAATCAGCCGGCTTTTTTTCAGTTCCTATTTCTTATTTGCTGATAACAACCTTTTTAACTGATATTGTTTTATTATCAAGTTTAAGGTTTACAAAATAAACACCGGCCGCAAAAGTGGTTACATCTATTTGCTGGCTTTCGCTGCTGGTTGAATCTATTTTTTTAGTACACACAATTTGGCCTAGTGCATTTTCCATTTCAATTACATAGTTTGTATTTGCCAGGCCTTTGGCAGATACAAAAATAATATCTTTTGCAGGCAGTGGATAAACACTTATAAGATCATTAGCGCGCTCGTATGCGTGAATTCCCTGTGGCGCTGCTATCCTGTCGTTTTTAATATTACTTTTTGTTTTAATTTTTTGATCCATGACGCCGCTTACCCTGTTTGTGGGATTACAATTAAAACCATTAGCCTGCACACGCCATCTGGCACTTGTTTGCCAGCTGTTGTATTGAGGATCGGTTGCAAAGCCTGAAGTGGTTGATGTTACCAATGAATAGGTACTGGTGGTTAAATTGATCCTGTACAGATCATAGGTGGTAACAGGTGCTGTGCTGCTTTCAATGGCATAAGGGTTCCAGTTAAAATTACCATTCTGCTGATCCTGTATAAAGATGGTTTGGTGCCATAGGCTTAACGGGCTGTAATTACCGCACACATCGCGGATCTGTAATTTGTATTTATATGAGGTAGTGTTGGGATCGCCATTTGCCGGGCCAACGCTTCTTACTGTATCTGTAAAACCACTGTATGCATTATTGCTAATGGCAGCAATGCGCTTAAATACATTGGTAGATACTTCCCGGTAAATGATAAAACTATCTACATTGTTGTATAGGGTCTTTTCCCAAAAAATATCGTTATTCATGCCAAGTGTATCAACGGTGGTTAAACAAATATCGGGTGTTGGTGCATAACGTGTTAAACTAACCGTGCCTTTTACAACGCAGCCATTATTTAGGTTAGCGGTAACTGTATACTGCGTTGGTGTAGCGGTTGTTAAAACGCTTGGTGTTAAAACCGTTGATGAGCTTAAGCCTGTTGTAGGGGTCCATGCCACCATGGTAGCGGCCGGAGCGCAACTGGCATTTATTTGCTGCGACTGGCTGCACAATAAATTTAAATTACCCCCTGTGGTTAAACTGGCTGGCAATAAGGTAACTGAAAATTGATTGCTAACATCACTGCAGGTGCCGGTTGCACCAAGTACCGTATAGGTGGCACTGGCTGTTGGTGTAATTACAATAGTTGACGTTGTGGCGCCGGTACTCCATGTATAATTGGTAGCTCCACTTGCTGTTAAAGTAGCAGAAGAACCCGTACATACATTTGATACACCTGTAATAGATGCTGTTAAACATCCGATCTTTGCAACAAATCCATCATTATTTCCGGCGCTATTCAACGTTGTTGTTCCAAAAGCCATCGGACCAGCAATATTATACGCTCCGCCAACATACACGTTTCCTGTCACATCGGAGGCAATGCCGTAAGCTGTTTCGTATCCCGCGCCGGCGGCAGTTGTTACCCACTGCGGTGTACCGGTAGAATTATATTTAACTACATAAATATCCTGGCTGGCACCCGGGTTGGAATTTACAAGACTATAAGAACCAACCGCAACTACGGTTCCTGCAAAGTAACCTGTCAGATACACATCATTATTACCATCGGTTGCAACACCATATCCAAAATCAGACCCTGTGCCGCCAACTTTGTTGGCCCATTGAAACGCACCGCTGGAGTTATATTTGGCAATGAAACCATCATTCGTTCCGGAATTGGTAAGAGTGGCTGTACCAATAGTCATTGACAATCCGTAATATGATCCGCAGATATAACAATTACCGGCAGCATCCATATCCATTGAAGTAAAATAATCTGCACTTGTTGATGCCGAACCACCGGTTCTTACCCACTGAAAGGTACCGGCATTAGAATATTTTGCAAGAAAAACATCCTGCGAACCATTACTGGAAACAGATGTGCCAATCGTACTTACGCTTCCGGTTATCGGAGAGAACGAGCCGCCCAAATATATACTTGTTGCATCCGTTCTCACAGAATAACCATAATCCTGCGCATTAACTCCACCGGCACTAAAAGCGCCGGTTGCAGTACCGAAGGTTGTATTTAATTTTGCAACAAAAATATCATAGTTTCCACTGGTGCTGGTATTATTTACAGTATACGCACCAAAAACCATACTGGTACCACCAAAATAACCAGTAACAATAACATTATTAAGCGCACTGGAGTAAGTACAACCCTGCGCATATTCAGGGCCCACACCACCAAATTTACTAGCCCATTGCACTGAACCGTTTGTGCTTAATTGTGCTATGAACATGTCGGTATACCCGGTTGTACTTGCCTGAGGTAAATTATATGAACCAACTGTTAAGGTTGGGCTGTCGTAAGAACCGCATATATAAATGCTTCCATTGGTGGATGTACATACACCGCCCACAAAATCGCCACCGGTACCTCCAATAGTTTGAACCCATAATACATTGCCTGAAGGATCAAATTTTGCAATATAAATATCGCCCATTCCAACACTATTAATTGTAACCGTTCCAATTTGCATTGATGGGGCCGCAAAGCCACCGGCTATTATCACATTTCCGGACGGATCGGTGCAGATAGCCCTGGTAGCATCGTTATTAATGCCGCCCTGGCTCTTGGCCCACTGCCAGCCCTGCGCTAAAAAAGTGCCCGAATTACTAAATGCGGTAGTTATAATAATTAAGCAGATAAGCGTTATTCTCTGAATAAAAATTCCGGTAAATGTTTTTCTCATGCTAAAAAAGATTGTTAATTATAATTTATTTTATGTTTTTCCAATATTTAAAAGTAATCATTAAAACCAAAATTCGGTTACTTTAATTTACAATTCGGTGCATACGAACTACAATTCGGTATCGTCATCGGATGAATTAAATATGCTTTTCTATTTTTTTGTTTTTACAATTTATTACATAATTTGTTCAGAAAAACGTAAATAATCTAAAGGTTTTTGGCAATAAACCTTCAAATTAGGTTAAATAAGCCTTATTATTTTTAACATTTACATGGTTTTTTTTTTAATTTGTTAAATTTGCCGGAATATGGACGAAAGAGCGGTTTCTTTTTTAAAACTTTTAAAAATAATGGATGAACTCAGGGAGCAATGCCCCTGGGATAAAAAACAAACTATTGAAAGCATCAGGCATTTAACCATTGAAGAGACCTATGAGTTAAGTGATGCCATTTTAAAAGGCAATATGTCTGAAATTAAAAAAGAGCTGGGCGATATTTTATTGCATATTGTTTTTTACTCGCGTATTGCAAGCGAAACAAATGCGTTTGACATAAAAGATGTAATTGACGCTTTGTGCGAAAAACTTATTTTCAGGCACCCGCATATTTATGGCGATACCAAAGCCGAAAATGAAGAGCAGGTAAAACAGAACTGGGAACAATTAAAACAAAAAGAAAAAGGTGGTAATACATCTGTATTATCGGGCGTTCCAAATAGTATGCCCGCATTATTAAAAGCCTATCGCATCCAGGAAAAAGCCCGCGCAGTTGGTTTTGACTGGGAAGACCCAAAAGATGTTTACAAAAAAGTTAAAGAAGAACTTAACGAGTTTGAAACTGAAATAAACAATAAGGATCAGCAAGCTGCTGAAAAGGAATTTGGCGACGTGTTGTTTTCCCTGATCAATTATGGAAGGTTCTTAAACATCAATCCCGAAGATGCCCTGGAGCAAACCAATAAGAAATTCATTAAACGTTTTGGTTATATGGAAGCAAAAGTAAAAGAACAAGGCAAACAAATTGCCGATTGCAAGCTTGACGAGTTGGATAAATACTGGAACGAAGCAAAAAAATTATAATTGAAGAATTTTGTTAAAAATAATGCGCTGTACCTTTTTCTTTACCTTATTGTTTTGGGCTGGGCAGCATCTTATTTATTCAGGTTAGGGAAAGTTGCCATTCATATAAAAATAAACAGCCTGGTTGGCAATTCGTTTATTGACACATTTTTTAAATATTACACAAATGTTGGCGATGGCGTTTTTGCTGTTGTGCTCGGGTTAATTATTTTATTTATAAACATCCGTAACGGCATTTACGTTCTGGCAACCTATATTTTATCGGGCCTTACTACATCTGCCATAAAAAATTATTTTTACGATAACAACCGCCCGCATTTTGTTTTTGGTTATTTTGTAGATAACTATAAATTAAAATTAGTTGAAGGTGTTGATATGATGGCACTGAATAGTTTTCCGAGCGGCCACTCTACCTCTGCTTTTGCACTATTTACCAGCTTGGCATTACTAACCGGCAATCAATTCGTAAAAGTGCTTTTTTTTATGATCGCCTTTATGGCGGCATTTAGCCGTACTTATCTTTCCCAGCACTGGCTGGTGGATATTACTGTTGGAAGCCTGATCGGCGTGATCACAGCTATAGTACTTTATTTTGTTTTCATACATAACGATAAACTTAAAAAACTAGACAGGCCTCTTTTTAATTTTAAAAAATCTTGATACTTAATTTAAAAAATAACGGGTTGATTATTTTTTTAATTGCACTGATTACTGCAATTATTTTTATTCCTTTTATTGGTAATTGCCCTTTGTTTGATTGGGACGAGGTAAACTTTGCCGAATGTGCGAGAGAAATGCTGGTATCCGGAAACTATTCGCGGGTGCAATTAAATTTTCGCCCCTTTTGGGAAAAGCCTCCTTTCTTTATATGGCTGCAGGCAGGCAGTATGAATATTTTTGGCGTAAACGAATTTGCCGCACGTTTTCCAAATGCATTATGTGCAATAGCCTCTTTAATTGCTATTTTTTTTATCGGCAAAAAATTTCATTCAATAAAATTTGGATTGATTTGGAGTTTGTTGTATGCTGCTACTTTACTTCCCCATTTGTATTTTAAATCAGGGCTCATAGATCCATGGTTCAATCTTTTTATTTTCCTTTCGCTCTATAATTGCTTTCAATTTATCAATAACCCAAATGGAAAGAAAGAAGTTTATAACGCTTTACTGGCCGGCTTGTTTTTGGGTATTGCTGTATTAACAAAAGGGCCGGCAGCTATCGCTATTGTAGGCTTAACATTATTGGCATTTTTTATATGGACAAAACAATTAAAATTATTTTTCTCAAAATGGTTTATAGTATTTGCGGTTACTACTTTATTGGTTTCGCCAAGTTGGTTTGTAATTGAATGGTTAAAGGGCAATGAAAATATAATAAAAGAATTTATTGACTACCAGGTTCGCTTGTTTAATACAGAAGATAGTGGCCATGGCGGGCCTTTCATCTATCATTTTGTAGTATTGCTTTTAGGTTGTTTTCCTGCATCGCTCATTTTTATTGCTTCGTATTTAAATTATGGCGGCTTAACTCCTTACCAAAAACAATTCAGAAAAATTTTCATCTGCTTATTTTGGGTAGTATTATTATTGTACTCCATTTTTGTGCAAACTAAAATTGTACATTATTCATCGTTATGTTATTTTCCTTTAACATTTGTTGCCACAATAGGCATCGTTCGAAATTTCAGGCGCTTGCATTTTAACAGGGTTTTAAAAATAATTTACTGGCTGGTGGCGGGTATTTTTACGCTTGCCTTTACCATCATTGGCTTTATTGATCAGCTAAAACCATATATCATAAATAGCGGCCTTATCAAAGACGAATTTGCGGTTCAGAATTTACAGGCAAATGTAAGCTGGAGCGGCTTTGAATCGTTAATTGCCTTGATATTTTTAATTGCTTCTATTTTGGTATACAGGGGCGTAAATCGTAATACGCTAAAATTAGTGTATTATGGCCTGGTACTAAATTTGCTGTTTATTTATTCCACTATCTGTGTTATTATTCCTAAGGTGGAATTATATTCACAACATGCGGCTATAGAATTTTACCAGGCTTGCAGTAAACATGATTGTTATGTTGAAACAGATGGGTTTAAGAGCTACGCTTATTTATTTTATTCAAACAGGGAACCAAAAGATTACCACGGGCCAGACCAGCAAAGGATAATTAACGATATGCTGGATATATGGGAAAAACAGGGCATGTCGCGCTTATCGAGTTTTGCGCTGGCCAACTTATATTGGATGGAACACTACCCGTTAGATAAACCGGCCTTTATTGTTGCAAAAAGTAAATCTGAGGCCGAAATACTCGCAAATCCCGAATTAAAAAAACTGTACTCAAAAAATGGTTTTACATTTTTTGTGAAAATGCCTGCCAAATAGTCTATTTCTTTTATTGGCATAAAATATGATTTAATCTGGTATTAATTTAAGATATTTGCTTATGAATTTTGGAGATATAGATGGCTTATCCTTTAAACAGGGGCTGGATGAAGACTCGGATTTTATTCCGTTGTTGAGCAGTGAGGATGAGGATAATATGCAGAATGAAAAAATTCCCGAAATACTGCCAATATTACCGCTTCGTAATACAGTATTATTTCCGGGGGTGGTTATTCCCATTACGGTGGGTCGAGACAGATCGATACAACTTATAAAAGATTACAATAAAGGCGATAAAACCATTGGTGTTGTTGCACAAAAAAGTGATACTGTAGAAGAGCCTACCGAATTTGACCTTTATAACGTTGGCACTGTAGCGCAAATTATAAAAATGTTACGTATGCCCGATGGCAATACCACAATTATTATACAGGGAAAAAGAAGATTTAAAATTGACGAATATGTTCAAACCGATCCTTATCACAAAGCAAAAGTATCGCCGTTTGACGAAATAAAACCGCCGTCTACCGATAAAGAATTTACCGCTATCATTTCTAATTTAAAAGAAACATCGGTACAGATCGTTAAGATCTCGCCAAACATTCCGAGCGATGCGGGGTTTGCCATTAATAATATAGACAGCCCAACATTTTTGGTGAATTTTATCTCATCCAACATGAATGCGAACACAGCAGATAAACAACGTATGCTGGAAGTGGCTAATTTAAAAGACAGAAGCTTACTGGTACTTGAAAATCTGAACAAAGAATTTCAAATGCTGGAATTGCGAAACCAGATCCAGAATAAAACAAAAATGGATCTTGATAAACAACAACGCGAGTATTTCTTAAATGCGCAAATTAAAACTATACAGGAAGAATTAGGCGGTAATAATTTTGAGCAGGAAATAAATGGTTATGTTGAAAAAGCAAAAGCAAAAAAATGGAATGACGATGTAAAAGAAGTGTTTGATAAACAAATTGCCAAATTACAACGCATGAATCCAAACGCTGCTGAATACGGCATTCAAACAAATTATATTGAATTGTTACTGGAATTGCCATGGAACGAGCTGACTGAAGATAATTTTGACCTTAAACACGCGCAAAATATTTTAGATGAAGACCACTTTGGTTTGGAAAAAGTAAAAGATCGTATCATTGAACATTTAGCCGTACTTAAATTAAAAGGAAATTTAAAATCGCCTATTATTTGTTTATATGGCCCTCCGGGTGTTGGTAAAACATCGTTAGGTAAAAGTATTGCAAAAGCATTGAACCGTAAATACGTTCGTATGAGCCTTGGCGGTTTAAAAGATGAAAGTGAGATTCGCGGACACCGCAAAACCTATATTGGCGCTATGCCCGGAAGGATCTTACAGAACCTGAAAAAAGTGCAATCTTCTAACCCGGTTTTTATTTTAGATGAGATAGATAAAGTTGGCGCCGATTACCACGGCGACCCTTCTTCGGCATTATTAGAAGTTTTAGATCCTGAACAAAATTCTACTTTTTACGATAATTTTTTAGAATTGGATTATGATCTCAGTAAAGTAATGTTCATTGCTACCTGTAACAACCTGGCCAGCATACAACCGGCCTTGCGCGACAGGATGGAGATCATAGAAGTAAATGGTTATACCGTTGAAGAAAAATTAGAGATCGCAAAAAGACACCTGGTACCAAAACAGGTAGATGAAAGCGGCTTAAAAAAATCTCAACTAAAACTGAGCGATAAAGTTCTTGAATTTTTAATTGAAACTTATACTGCAGAGAGCGGTGTGCGTAATTTAGAAAAGAAGATCTCTAAAATTGCGCGTAATACCGCTGTGCATATTGCACGCGAAGAAGAGATCCCTAAAATAACGGAAGAAAGCATAGTAAAAATATTGGGCCCGTCGCACATTAAAGACAAATACCAGGGCAATGATATAGCCGGTGTGGTAACAGGGCTGGCATGGACGCAGGTTGGCGGCGATATTTTATTTATTGAAACAAGTTTAAGTAAAAGCAAATCGGGTAAATTAACCTTAACCGGAAATTTAGGTGATGTGATGAAAGAAAGCGCAACACTTGCTTTAGAATACTTAAAAGCACATCCGCATATAATTGACGCCGACGCTGAAACATTTGAAACCAACAGTATACATATTCACGTACCCGAAGGCGCTACACCAAAAGATGGCCCAAGCGCCGGAATTGCTATGTTAACTTCTTTGGCCAGCGCTTTTACAAAACGCAAAGTTAAAAAAGCTCTGGCAATGACAGGCGAGATCACCTTACGCGGCAAAGTATTACCGGTTGGCGGCATTAAAGAAAAAATACTGGCCGCAAAACGTGCGGGCATAAAAGAGATTATTTTGTGCGTTGATAATAAAAAAGATGTAGAGGATATTAAAGCAGATTATTTAAAAGGCTTAAGCTTTCATTATGTAACACAAATGGAAGAAGTGCTGAAATTGGCTTTACTAAAAGAAAAAGTTAAAGACTAATCGTTTAAACCAAAAAAAATTGGCCGCCATAATAAATTTTAAAAATAAAAGTATAATTGTGGCGGCTTTTGTATTTACGGGCGCCCTACTTTTTTATTCCTGCACAAAAGATAAAGGAGACCTCTTATCCAATTGCAAACTACCGCAAACTGTTTCGTTCGCCAATGATATTGTTCCAATGCTTCAAAAAAATTGCAGTACAACGGGCTGTCACACTTTGCCGCACCCCGAAGCCAATTTAAATTTGGATGCCAATGTTGCTTACTCGCAATTATTAAATCCTGCTAAAGGATATGTGGATACCATTAACCCCAATGCCAGTCTATTTCATTCTATGATGGTATCTAACTCTAATGTAATGCCGCCGAGTGGTAAATTAAGCAGTTGTACAACTACCTTGGTACTGCTATGGATACAGCAAAAAGCTAAGAATAATTAATTTTTGATGGTTGCCATTTGCGGCAATTTTATCTTATCTGTTTTTTTAAGCCCTTCTGCAACTTCAATATTAATTCCATCTGAGAGGCCGGTTTTTATAAAACGTTTTTCAAATTTTTGATTACCGGTTTCAATTTCTACAAAGGTTTTTTCTTTTTCAAATTGTAAAACGCTTTCTGGTATGGCTAAAACATTTTCTTTTTTTGCTAAAATAATATCTGCGTTGGCACTGTAACCAGCCCGTAGAAATGCGCTGTTGTTTTTATTTATTGAAGCGCGGATCAAAAACTGAATGGCGCCATTTTCAGTAACGCCTTTTGGTGCAATGTATTCAAGCTTGGCATTAAAACTTTCTTTATCAATAGCGCCAATGGTTAAAACAATTTCCATATTGGTTTGCACCTTGCCTACTTCACTCTCATCCAGTTTTCCTTCAAAGATCATTTCGCCCATATTGGCAACAGAACAAAGTGTTGTTCCTTCATTAAAAGTATTACTTTCAATTACCTGCCCGCCTTCTTTTACCGGCACATCCAGCACCATGCCTGTAATAGTTGCCTTTACAAACGTATTTGAAGCTGAGCCCGACGTTTTAGAAACTCCCTCTTTAATGATCTGCATTTGGTTTTGTGCCGCTTCCAATTCGGTTAAATTGGATTTTAAACGTAATTCATATACCTGGAAATCTGATTTTGAGATAACGCTTTGATCAAATAGTGTTTTATTTCTGTCGTAATCTAATTTAGAATTATCGTAATTTATCTGCGCGGTATTTATCCTGTTTTCGGCATTGGCTAGATTGAGCATGTTTGGAATGATCTTGATCTTGGCTATTACATCACCCTGCTTTACCTGCTGGCCCGCAACAATGTATAATTTTTCGATAATGCCGCTTACCTGCGATTTCATATTTACCTCTTTGCGCGGTGTTACCGAACCGGTTGCCACAGTTTTTTTTATTATGGTTGTATCAAATGGCGATACTGTTTTAAAAACCTCCGGTGGGGTTTGCGATTTTTGAAATAGGAAATAAAATGTCCAGATGATAAGGCTTAAAAAGCCGATTATTAAAACAATGTTTCTGATTTTTTTTATCATACCTCAATTAGTTAATGAGTTAATTTGACAATGAGCCAATTCTATTTTTAATTATACATTCATTTTTTAATTATCAAATCAACTAATTGTTTCATTGACTAATTATTTATTCTGCCCTCAGTGCTTCTACCGGTTTAATGGATACTGCTTTTCTTGCTGGGATCAAACCGGCAACAGCCCCACTTACAATTAGCACCATTAATGCTTTTAACGCCACTGTAAGATCAACTGTTGGATTAGTGAACATTTCGCCCGAATCGCCAATAGCGGCATTAAGCAATTCTAACAGGCCAATAGCGGTTACCAAACCAAAATATCCGGAAATAGCAGTCAAAAAAACTGCTTCTATCAGTATCTGTCCTACGATTTGAGTTGGTACCGCGCCCAAAGCCCGTTTTACACCAATTTCTTTAGTACGTTCTTTTACAACAATAAGCATAATATTACTGATACCGATTACGCCCGCCAATAATGTTCCAATGCCAACAATCCAGATCAGTATTTCGATACCAATAAATAAACCGTTTAATTTATTATACTCAACTGCCATGTTCCAGTGCCCAATTGCCTTTTCATCGTCGGGCGCAATTTTATGACGCTCACGTAATACAGAAAGCACTTTTGCTTCCGATACTTCGGCAGGAATACCATCTTTTGATTTTATAGCAAACCAACCCACGGTGTTTTGCATATTGAACGCATTTTGAAAAGTGGTAAAAGGAATATTGATCCGTTGTGCCTGTTGCCTGCCTTCATCACCGCCGGCAGCAGGAATGGTAATGCCCACAATTTTAAAATAAACACCATTAACACGAATGTACTCACCTATAATTTTTTCATCTTTTTTAAATAACATTTGCGCCACCCGTGGCCCAATAACGCAGATCTTTCTCTTTTCTTTAATATCCAGCTCATTTACAAAACGGCCTTTATTGATCCTTACTTGTGCAATTTCGGTAGAGTTTGGGAACGTTGCCTGAATTTCGCAGGCAGCGGTCTTTAATCCACGAATAACGTTATTGGCACCTTCGTAACCTCCCAATTGATGAAGGGGCGAAACAACCTCCAGGTCTTCCATTTGTTTTAAGGCTGCCACATCTGACATATTAAAATTAAAACTTCTATTAGGTTTCATGCCTTTATATGCTTTTGTTGTTTGTTGGGTCCATACAAAAAAACTATTGGTAGCCGTACCCGAAAACTCTTTTAAGATGCCATTGCGCAAACCGTTACCCGAACCCAGCATAATTACAAGCATAAAAATACCCCAAAACACGCCCAACATGGTTAAGAAGGTTCTTAATTTATTTTTGCGGATGGTTGCAAAAATTTCCTGCCAGTTATCCCGTTCAAAAATCAATTTAATTTTCTCTTAATGCCGTTATTGGTTGAACACGCGCTGCTTTTATTGCCGGAAAGAAGCCAGCGAGCGCGCCGGCCAAAACGATCAATCCAACAGATAATAATGCAACATTAATATTTACATCGGGGTTCTTAAAAAAATCCCCTTCTAACCCGGCTGCTTTTAACCCTTCAACCACACCAATGCCTGCCAGCAAACCAACATATCCCGCAATGGATGTAATAAAAACAGATTCCTGAATAATAAGAGAAACGATCGAAAAAGGAGTAGCGCCCAATGCTTTTCTTACACCAATTTCTTTTGTACGTTCTTTAACAATGATCATCATAATATTACTTACGCCCACAACGCCTGCTATTAAAGTAAAAATACCAATAATTAAAATAAATATTTTTATACCATCCAGCATTGACATAATGCGTGCGTATTCGATATTGTTATTTTGAACATTAAGTGCGTTAAGATCCAACGGATTAAAATGATATTTTTGCGCCAGGCTTTTTCTTATCTCTTCGGCAATTTGTTCACTACCCTCCATACTGGTGTTACCGGTACTTGCCCAAATTGTATTTACCTTATCTTTTCCATTTGTAATACGTTGCGCGGTAAATAAAGGAATATAGATCCGGTCATTATCTCCTTTACCCGGATCATTAAAAATACCAACCACTTTGTATTTTGTTCCACCCGCGTCAATAAATTTATTAATGGGATCTTCGTTCTTAAACAAGGTTTTTTGTACGGGAATTCCGATAACACATACTTTTCTGTATTCATTAAAATCCAACTCATTAATAAAACGGCCTTTAATGATCTTTGCTTTTTCTAAAAGATAATGGTCGGGCGCGCAGGAGCGAACAATAAAACCGGCGTGTTCGTTTTTGTAACTGAGCGTTTTTGTCTGATGCCCCTGGTACACAGCTGTTGCATGATCGATACCTGCTATATCTTTTTTGATATGAAAATAATCGGCATTATTAAGCTGGATCATTCTTCCTGGTTTGTAACCTTCATATGCCATACTGGTCATTCCACCATCTACCCAAATACTGTTGGCTGCGTCATTCCCAAATTGTTCTTGCGCACCGTTACGCAAGCCCTGACCTGCAGCCAGTAAGATGATAAGAATAAAAATACCCCACGCCACGCTAAAAGCCGTTAGTATGGTGCGAAGTTTATTTTTCTTTATCGTACCTAATATTTCCTGCCACTTGTCGAGATCAAACATGTTTTATTTTAGATTTATGCTTGCAGATTTAAGATTTAAAAATTTGTGGTCAGCCATTATTTCATCTTTAAAAATCCTCAATCCTTATTCTTAAATTATAAGTCCATCTTTTAACCTTATAGTTCTGTGCGTTAATGCCGCAATATCATTTTCGTGGGTAACGATCACAATTGTTTTCCCTTGTTTATTGATATCCTTAAAAATATCCATTACTTCTATAGACGTTTGAGAATCCAGCGCACCGGTTGGCTCGTCGGCAAAAATAACTTTGGGATTGCCAATTAAAGCGCGGGCAATAGCAACGCGTTGTTTTTGTCCACCGCTTAATTCGCTTGGTAAATGGTTGGCCCACTCAAGCAGCCCAACTTTATCAAGATATTCCAATGCTTTTTTATTTCTTTCTTTACGCGATATTTTTTGATAGTATAAAGGAAGTGCCACATTCTCCATAGCGTTTTTAAACGATAATAAATTAAACGATTGAAAGACAAAACCTAAAAACTGGTTACGGAGCTGCGCCGCTTTTGCTTGAGAAAGATCTTTTACAAGTGTATTATTTAATTGATAAGAGCCCGAATCGTAATTATCCAAAATGCCCAGGATATTTAACAGGGTAGATTTTCCAGAACCGGAAGATCCCATAATAGAAACAAATTCTCCTTCTTTAATGTGAAGATCTATTCCTTTTAAAACCTCGAACGATGTTTCGGCAAGTTGATAGGATTTACGAATTTGATCAAGCTTAATCACATTCAAAAATAGATATAATACGCCAAAGAAAAGTACCGTTTATAATCAAATTTAAGCTTTTAAGGAATTTTTAAGATTTTAAACCAGTTTTTTTAATAAGGTATCAGAATGCGATTTTATTCCTACTTTTATATTCAATCAAAAGCATTAACGATCAAATGGAAACTAACACAATTGAAACAATCGGGCTTCTTATTAAAAACAAAAGAAGCCTTGCTATTGTTGGCGTTTTGGCAATTATATTTTCTGTACTGATATCATCACCATTTATTATGGAGCCCGATTATAAGTCGGTTTTTACGGTTTACCCTACTAATTTATCTTCGTTTGGTAAAGAATCGGGTGTTGAGCAACTATACCAGTTCTTTAACAGTGAAGAACTTAAAAAAGCCTTAACAAAACGTTTTGACCTTTTTGACCATTATCAGATCGATACCAACGATACAAGAGCGTATGCTGATTTTAACAGGATCTATAATTCGAAAGTGAATGTAAAATTAACGCACTACCAATCCATTGAAGGCAGCGTAATTGATGTTTCGCCGGAGTTTGCAAAAGCGTTGGCTGAAGGCATGATAGACGAAATAAACAACCTGATCCGTAAAAGAAGGAAAGAAAAATATAATGAGTATGTAGTATTATACAACAGGCAACTTGCCGAAAAAAAACGCGAGATCGATTCGTTGGAGAACAAATTAAAATCAATGAGGATCAACCTTG
This sequence comes from Bacteroidia bacterium, assembly GCA_044226875.1. Lineage (GTDB taxonomy): Bacteria > Bacteroidota > Bacteroidia > B-17B0 > Aurantibacillaceae > Aurantibacillus. The sequence continues at coordinate 334,573 of JBGAGD010000006.1, read as the reverse complement.
GGATACTGGATGTTCCTTCCCAATCAAAGATCATTAGTAAAAAAGCAAGTAAAAACAATTTAAGTGAAGCGGATAAAGCGTTACTAAACAATTTAAAAGTATACGGCGGCGAATTTATAATTATCAGGGACCGTTTTTATATTGAGCTTGAGAATTACAAATACTTAAAGCAGATCCACGACAAAAACCTGATCGATTTTAATGGCAATCTTACCTATCTGACCGTTGTATCTTACCCTAATTTACCAGATAAAAAGAATTCACCACACAGAACAATGCTGGTATTATTTTTTACTTTCTCGTGTGTTTTGCTAGCTGGTTTAATTATTGTGGCAAGAGACAGAACCCGTAAGATCCTGGATGCTACTAAGTCTTAAGTAAGGCGCTTTTATATTTTTATTCCAATTACGCAAACATCCCTTCGACTCCGCTCAGGATAAACTGACTCGTTTGCGTTTTTATATTTTTATTCCAATTACGCAAACATCCCTTCGACTCCGCTCAGGATAAACTGACTCGTTCGCGTTTTTATATTTTTATTCCAATTACGCAAACATCGTCAACCTGTTCAAGATTATTTTTCCAGGCATCAAAAGCATCTTTTATTTTTTGCTTTTGTTCAGGCATTGATAAATGAAGATTTTCAAACAATAGTTTTTGCATACTGGAAAGCATGAATTTTTTACCTCTTGGTCCGCCAAACTGGTCGGCATAACCATCACTAAAAAAATACAAATAATCATCTTTAAAAACTTCAACAGTATGGTTGGAGTAGGTTCTGTTCTCTTCCAGTTCGAGCCCCCCTATTGGGAACTTATTTGGTTTGATGATCTCCAATTCATAATTATTATTTTTCCGGTAGATCCATAACGGCCTGTTGGCGCCTGAATATTCAATTGTATTTGAGCCTTTCTTTATAGCGCATAACGCAATATCCATACCATCGCGCCGTTGCGAATCCTGGTTACTTTGGTTTAACGCAATCTTAACACCTTTATGTAGTTCCAATAAAATATCGCCGGGCGCCGCAATTTTCTTTTGTTCTACTATTTCATTAAGCAAAGTATTACCTACAATGCTCATAAACGCACCCGGAACACCATGTCCTGTACAATCTGCTGCAGCAATATATTTTGTAGTTTGGTTTTGCGAGAACCAAAAAAAGTCGCCGCTTACAATATCTTTTGGCAGATATAAAATAAAACAGTTATCAAAGGCTTTTTCAGTTTCGATCAGTGAAGGCAATAAGGCCACCTGTATATTTTTAGCATACTTAATGCTATCTGTTATTTCGCGGTTGGTATGTTCCAGTTCTGACTTTTGCTCGCTAACTTCTTTATTGATTATCTCTACTTTTTCTTTTTCCTCGCGAAGTTCTTTTGTACGTTCGTTTACTTCGCGCTCCAACTTTTGTTTATCAGCAACGAGTTTTCTTGTTTTAATATAGTTGTAACAGATGACTCCGGTAACAATTATTAAAACGCAAAGCAAATAAAACCACCAGGTATTATACCAGGGTGGCAATATCTCAAAACTATAGGTTGCAGGTTTTTTATTCCAAAGGCCATCATTGTTCATGGCTTTTACCATAAATGTATATTTGCCCGGTGGTAAAGAGGGGTACGAGGCTTCTGTTTTATTATTTGGCGGTGTCCAGTCGTTATCAAGACCTTCGAGTTTATACTGATACAAAACCTTTTCGGGTGCCATTAAACTAATACCGACGAACTGAAATGTAATATTATTCTTCGAGAAAGATAATACCAGGTTCTTTGGTAGCGCTGTAACCGAATCTGCCCCTTTGGCATATTTAAAAATATTTTCCTGGCCAAAAAATAATTTAATATCTGTAATATTTATTTGCGCTTCGTTTCTATTGGCAATATCGCTTTTAGGATCATATATCTCAAGCCCGTTGATCGTTCCAATAAGTATGCGGCCGCTGGTATCTTTTGCTGAAGCGTTATAATTAGATTCAAGGCTAATTAACCCGTCATCTTTGCCTAAATGTTTTAAGCTTGTATTTTTATTATAGAAACTATTTATGTTTAAAATATCAATACCGTTATTGGTGCCAATAATTAAATTTTCTTTTTTATCTATTTGCAAAAAATTAATAAATACTGAGCCTAAGCCAAAGGTTTTATCAATTTTTTTAAATGTACTGTTGTCGTAAAAATATAAGCCCTCTTCGGTGCCTATCCACATATTATTTTTACTATCGATAACCGCACAAACTATTAAACTGCTAATAAATTTATTCTCTGAATTAAATAAGATGGTCTTTCCTGCATCTAACAGAATGAGTCCTGTTTCGGTACATATCCACTTACGTTTTTGTTTATCCTCTGTAATATAAAATATAGAAAATTGCCTGCCATCCTTTTTATATTTATTAAGCAAACCTTCTTCTTCGATCTTATTACCATTTAATTTATAAACCCCTTCCGTTGTTCCGATCCACACCTGTTTATCAGTATCCTCAAAGAGCGAAAGAATATATTTATGTCTGAAACTTTCATCGCCAATGGTCCTGATCTTTTCATTTTCAAAAAAACATAAACCATCCGAGGTTCCAAACAACAATTTCCCATTATCTAAAGGCAAAATAGCATTAATATCATTATCGGGAAGATCGTTCGGATGTTTAAGATCAAACACGTATTTTTTTAATGTGTTTGCCGAAATTTTAACCAGGCCATTCTTTTTTAAACCAACCCATATATTATTATAAGAATCTACATTAACGGAGTTAACATAGTTTTCTGAAAAACCATTTACCTTATTATAAACTACAAATTTGTTATTAAAATATTTAAAAACGCCTGAGCCGTTTGTACCTATCCATAAATTCTCTTCACGGTCTTTAAAAATACATTGTATTGGATTAAAAGTTAACCCGTTTAAACCATTGTAATTTGCTTTTACTTTATTGATAGAGAAATCAAAATACTTTATTCCTTCAGAGCTGGTACCTAAATAAAAATCATTCTTGCCTTTTGAAACTATACAGTTAAATGCAATATTATCGTTTCCCGGAATTTCACTGGCCTTTGTTATCCTGAATTGCTGGTTTATTTTATTTAACCCATATTCAGTACCAATAAGCATATCGCCATTTGCTTTTTGCGAAATAGAAAAGATCCTATCACTGTTTAAACCATCGGTTGTTTTAAATTGCCTGGTGGTTTTTGATCTTGCATTGTAATAAATTAACCCGTTTTGAAGTGTTCCAAACCATACATTCTTGTGCTTATCCACATAAATGGTATACACCGAACTTTTGTTTAAAACGGTATCTGAATTAAAAGAGCTGATCTTATTATCTTCATATACAAAAACGCCTTCCTGCGTTCCTATCAAAGTTTTATTTTCCGAATTAATAAGTTTATAAATAAGTGTATTCTTTAACCCCTGCTTTTCATTATAGTTTACAAAACCCAATCCGTTAAAAACACTTAAGCCTTTACTGGTACCGAATAGCAATTCCTGCTTTTGGTTTTCGATAATTGAAAATATAATATTGTCGGCCAGGCCATCGTCGGCAGAAACCGTTTTAAACCGACTGCCATCAAATTTTGTGGCCCCGCCTCCATTTGTTCCAAACCACATATAACCATTATGGTCCTGGTAAATTGATAACACCTGCGATTGAGCGAGGCCTTGTTCAGTATTGTAGTTTTTAAAATTATAGGTTTGCGAAAAAATAAGCGTGCTAAAAAACAGCAGGCCGGGCAAAAAAATATTTTTTCTGAATACGAACATTAAAATAGAAGATCAAATTTAACAAAAAAGCCAACTTATTAGGGTTGGCTTTTATTTATAATTAAAAAATTAATTAGTCGGTTATGATCAATTTTGTAGTGCGCTCTGTATCATCAACGTTTACTTTAATAAAGTATACACCCGGTGTTATGCCTTTTAAACCGCTTGTGATCTTTACTTCTGTTTCGTTTTGATATGAAAGCGGAAGCAATGTTTTTACTTTTCTGCCAAGCATATCCACCATCTCTGCTTTTACCTGCGCCGGTTTATTTAATTCAAATTCCAGGGTAATATTACTGTTTGTTGGATTGGGATATAAACGCACGTTACTGCTTTCCATTTTTACTTCCTGTATTCCAACAAAGCTGATCACAGGATTAACTTTTGCCGAATCCACAATAAAATCAAGGTTATTGAATTGCAGGTTAGAACTGGTAATAACCCTGTGATATGTTGAATTGGTATCGAGGCCCGGGATATCAACCAAAATAAAATAACTCTCGCCAGGATTATTAACCGGCATACCCGATAAGGTATACTGACCCGAAGAATTTGTTCGCGACTGCGATGAAATATCGCCACCAGGGTTTCTGCCTCCTTTAACTATAACACCTTTAATTGGCGCACCTGGAGTACTGATGCCATTTGTTCTTTGCCCATAGCCCTGCCCTTCTTTGATCGTTCCTGAGAGTTCGCCTAAGCCAGCACCAAGATTGGTAAATGGAATAACATTAATGTTTTGTGTACTTGTATTAACACAACCATGTGTAAGCACTTGTGCACTTTGCCAGCTGATAGAACTTAAACAATACGTTATTTGCAAACTTGTAGCTGTTGGCAGGCATTTTACTAAATAGGTTCCCGAATCAATAGTATTAAATGTGTACTCGCCAATAGCATTAAGTGTTTGGTAAGTAACAGAATCAAACTTGGTTAAATACGGTTCATATTTGTAAAGCACTACATCGCCCTGAACCGGGGAAGCTGTTGTTGTAGCTACGCCCGAAATATTTTTGGACGAATAAACCTGTACTGTAATAATATTACTTGTTGCCTGGCAGCCATTAACATCTGTTGCCAAAGCATAATACGCAAGGGGGCCTGCATTTGAAGCGGAAATAAATGGATTGGCGCCGTTGACCGCTGCAGTAAAGGTTGGCGTTTGATTCCAGGTATACGTTACCGTACCCTGCGTATTGGCTACGCTTGAATGCAGCTGAAAAGGTGTGATCTGGCAGGCAGTTGCCGGGCCGGTAATTGCTATGCTTATTGAATATACGTTAACTGTTGTAAGCATTGTATCTTTTTGGGTTCCCGAAATAGCAATAATGCCAATAGTATGTGAACCACTTGAACTAAAACCAAACGTATAATTGTTGGCGGTACTTGCATAAAAATTATTATCGCTTATCCACCTTACTGAATCGGCACTGGTACTTGTATTTGTTGCTGTGTAGGGTTGGCCAAAACAAAGTTGCGTATTGGTTATTGTAAAATTTGCAACGGGCGGTATAAATTTATAAATAAAGGTTCCGTACTCTTGCGCCTGGAAACTATCCTCATAACTACCGGCAAAATATAATTCAGAATTTAAAGTGTTTAACCTGAAAGTATACGCGTTACTTTGTTCACGGCCTATATTCTGAACCGAGGTGGTTTCTGTGGTATAACTTGGACCGCTAAGATACATTACAGTTGGCCTTCCGGTACCGGTTGTATTATACCAAACAGCATTATTATAACATTTAATGCTCATTACCCTACCGTTAGAATTGGAAGTTAATTGCGTGTAGGTTACACCATCATGGGTTTTCCAGATAGCATGACTGCCATCACCGTCATCAATAGCGAAATACATATCGCCATGCAAAGTATCTACAGCAGTTACTTTATAGTTTACTTGCGCTGTATAATTACTATTGACTGTAAACGTAACGCCATTTGCACTGGTTAATAAAGCATTATTAAAGTTCAGATCGCGACCCCAAATATATAATACATTATTAAAAACAAAAGTTTGATTGACCTCTAATAAAGGCAGCGACAGATTGTTTGTATTTGCAAAACCCACCTGGTTAAAGTGTTTTTTATAGATACTTACTTTCATACCAACAGAGTCGTCAAAGATCATCAAAGTATCATGGTTGGTGGCAGGGCTAAAAAAACAAAGGTTTTGAACACCCGAACGATTCCCCGGAGTTGGATATACAATTTGTTCATAGGTTACAGCATTACTTTGTGTATTCAGTTTATATAAAGTTAAGCTGGTTGTAAGTATGCTATTATCAAGTTTTGAACCAAAAAAAGCGTAAGAAATGCCAGGTGTTGAAGTGGCAATACTTGCATCGCCGTTCAATCCTTTGTCTTGTACCGCCCTGGTGTAAACCAAAGGTGTAAGAACCGATGTTGTTGGATTAAAAGCCGCGATATATGATTGCCTTTGATAAAAAGAATTCGACACATTGGCAGAATCACCATACAGAAATAATATTCCATTGGCTGCAATGCTGCTGCATTGGTCAAAAAAATCTACAGGTGTAAAAACAGTTTGATTATAAAGTGTATCCCATTTGTCGGGTGTTTGTGATTTAGAGATATTACTTATTAAAATAAAAAGTAAAACTAAACAAGCATTAATTTTTTTCATTATAGTTTTGAGTTTTAAACGATTACGAAGATAACAAATAAATGCATTGTGTATGTTAAAATGGATTTTAACAAGAAATCAACCTAAAATGACTAAACAAATCATTAAAAATTACATAAAAAATGCCAGGTTTGTTTAATTGAATGTTTTTAAGAGTACGAAGGCTGCCCAAAAATAAGGCTCAGGGTATTTTTTCTTTACTTCTAATTGCGCAGATCTAAAGGCGCTTTCAGCATTTCTGGATTCGGCATAGTTCTTATAGAACTCTGTCATTAAATATTGCGTAGCGTAATCATCCACCGGCCACAAACTCATAATAATGTTTTTTGCACCCGCAATGGTAAAGGAGCGCTGCAAACCTGCCACACCCTCACTGCCAATTTCGTCGCCCAAACCGGTTTGGCAGGCCGAGAGCACAACCAGGTCGGTGTTTGCTAAATTTAATAAAGAAGCTTCGTAGGCAGTAACGATACCGTCGTTTTCTGAATCTTTATTAAGAGAATCGCTTGTTGATGGCCCGGCTCCGGCTAAAATAATGCCCGAACGCAAAAAGGCGCTGTTTTTAATGGCCGAAGTTTCAAAGCCTAAAAACAATTTATCCTCACTTTCAACATCTTTTAAATAAAAGCCATGTGTAGCAATATGCAAAACCTTTGGAGAATTAATTTTTCTAAGGTTTTCTTCGCTGGCAAGCTCTTCGGTAAAACTGTTTATTTTCCAATCTTTGGCAGAAAGGCTTTTTCGGATCTCTTCAACTTCTGTTTTAGTACCTGGCAATTTTGCAAGATTGGTTAAGCCGTAGCGTTTGGCAACCAATTGCTCGGCAGCAACAGATTTATTTGGTTTATTCTTCTTAAAGTCATAATCGTAGTCGGGATAGCCGAACAAACTTGCCGTTAAATTAGGATTAAGATCTCCTTTTGCATTTTTCGAAATAGATCCGAGGTTAGATATTTGATAGATCTCATAATTATCTACCAGATATTTTTTTGCTGCAGGATCATATAAACTTAAAAAACTTAATTTATGAAATACGCCATCTGAACTTATGTATAGACGATCGATGCCTTTTAACGATTTGGCCAAAGGTTTAACAAAAGCCTCATAACTTAAACTGTCTTTTAATTGTTCGTCAATATTTTTAATATACCTGTCAAACAATTTTCCTTCCAGCTCATCGCCGTTCTTGTAAATTACAAATTCAGGTTCGGTTAATTTGTTTTTTGTGATCAGCACTCCGTATTTTGTAATACTTTGCGAATCGTTCACAAATTCATTCACTTTAAATATTTCAATGGCCGCTTCATTATCACTTAAATTAAGTTTAAGCTGATCGAATGAAACCGAACCTGCATTTGCAAAGTTCTTTAATTTGGATTTTAACTGAACTTCCATATCGGAAGTTTTTTTTGCCATTTCATTATTATCAAATGCGGGTTGCGTGGTTTTGTAATTATTCAACAATTCATTCTTTAATAAACGCCAGTTTTTATAGATCGTTTTAAGATCGGTGTCATTACTTGCTTCCACCTCTTTTTGCAATTGTGCCGAGCGGTTTGCCAATAATGATTTTAAAAGTAACTGATATCTTAAACCGCGCTTTAAGTGCTCGCCAAAATTTTTATCGGGCTTACTTAATTTATAGTTGATCAGGTAAATATTATAACTTTCAAAAACAGGCATCATCGATTGTAAATAATCGGCCTGGTTCTCTTCGCTCATTGAATTAAAAAAACTGTTTATTTGCCCTGAGTAGTAATCCAGGCATTCAAAGTACAAAGGTGTTGCAGTTTCATATTTGCCTTGTAATGTATATACTTCGGCTAATCCAAGTTGCGCCTCTGCAAAAAGTTCGTGCCTGCGGCCTAAATTACGTTCAATTAAAATCAGCGCTTCTTTTAAATTTGTTTCTGCTTTTTGTAGTTGATTTGTTTTACGGTATAACCCGTAAGTAGAAATTAAATAGGCAGAATAGCGGTAATGATTCTTTCCAACAGTAGATTCAATGGTTTTAAGGGCCTTTAATTTGCACTCTTCGGCTTTGGCATAATTTTTAAAATGCAAATAGCATAACGAAAGGCTATTTAAACAATTGGCGTAACTCTGGTGCTCTTCTCCTACAACCTCATAATAAATATCTTTTGCCTGTAAATTTTTTTCGAGTGCTTCTTTCATATAACCCGAATCAAAATAAACATTAGCTAAATTAGAAAGGGCGTTGGCATAGTTCTCAGACATGGTTCCGAAACGCTCTTTACGTATAGCCAGCGAGGTTAACAAAAGATCAGATGCCTCGCCATAACGGCCCAGCATTCTTAAAAGATCGGCCTTATTACTAAGCGTACTGCAATACGATTCTGTATTTGTTTGTTTGCTTGCCTTACGGATCTCGATAGAATTATTGTAACATTCTTCTGCCAGCTTTGGCTGACTTGTATTCTTGTAGCACAGTGCTAAATTATTTTCGATAGTTGCTAAAATATCCCTGTCTTTAATTTTGTATTGATAATGTAATGCCTTGGCCTTTTTTAAATTGGTTATGCCAAGATCGTACTCGCCAATTTCCCGATACACATCGCCCAGGTTAGAGTACTCTATTACGTGGCCAAGCGTATCGCCAAGGGCCAGTAATTTATTATCGGCAATAAGGCCAGAATAAATTTCGATAGCCTCTTTATAATTACCGGTATTTTGATAAATAATTGCATTGCAATTTAATAAAGCAAGATAACGTGTGTTGTTTTCACCATCCATTGTTTTATAATAAAATATCAGCGCATCAACATAAGGTTTGGCTTCCTTATATTTTTCCAGGTCTATCAGCAAACGTGTATAATCGTAAAAAATACCGGTGTACTCTCGGCTCGAAGGGCCATAAATAGCGGCCATTCCGGCCATACATTTGTAATAATATTTTTCGGCTTCCAGTAAATTATTTAAGTTGTAATTAAAAATACCCAAACTTAGCTCTACTATGTGCTTTAGAGTTGTGTCTTTTGCGAGTTTGGAGTACTCATACGACTTTAAATAATTTTCCTCTGCTTTATCAAATTTAGATTGGTTGTAATAATTATTAGCCAGTAAACTATAAAGTTGGGTAGAGTTATCGGCATATTGGGTTAGCTTGTCTTTATGTTTTACTAAAAAAGTTTCGGTTTCGCTTATCGAAACAGCACTGCCAGCTTCAATTTTAGCGTTTATCGCATTCCAATCTTTATCATAGGTTTGTGCCTGCAGATAATTAAAAAGCAAAAGGAAAAATATGATATAGATCTTCAACGTAATTTTTTTAGATTTTTATTCCGATGATCAATACATCGTCTACCTGGTTCAAATTGCCTTTCCATGCTTTAAATGTTTGATCGAGGATAAGTTCCTGTTCGTTCATTTTTTTATTACTGATAGAAAGCAAAAGGTCTTTAAATGGCTTTTTCATAAACCGCTTCCCTTCATCTCCGCCAAACTGATCGGTATAGCCATCACTAAAAATATAAAGCATATCGCCTTTTTCTATTTTCAAAACGTTGTTATTAAACGCGGGTGTTTCGCCTTTTTCATTAATGCCAATGGTATACATGTCAGGCTTTATCTCTGTCAACTCTTCGTTCCTTACAAGATATAAAGGGTTAAATGCTCCGGCGTATTCAACTACATTGTTTTTAAGATCAAAATTCAATAAGGCTATGTCCATCCCGTCTTTACTTTCTGATTCTAAATTATTTTGATGCAGCGATCTGATCACCATTTCTCTTAACTGATCTAAGATCTGTGCCGGATTTTTTTCTTCATGGCCATTAACCAGTTCGTTAAGATAGGCATTGCCGATCATGCTCATAAAGCCGGCCGGAACACCATGCCCTGTACAATCTGCAGCGGCAAACACCATTCCTTTTTTAGTTTCTTTAAAAAAATGAAAATCGCCGCTTACAATATCTTTTGCTTTGGAATAAATAAAGAATTCTTTTACTTTTTTTGCAATTTCTTCTTTTGGAACAAGAATAGCATTTTGGATCGTTCGCGCATATAAAATACTATTTGTAATATCTTTGTTCTTTTTCACGAGCAACACCTCGGCTGCTTTCTTTTCGGTAATATCGCTGCAGATACCTGAATTTCTAACTAACTTCCCTTTGGCATCAAAAATAGGCGACGATTTTTCTGAGATCCATTTTACATCGTTGCCAACGTTTATCCTATACTCTATGTTGTAAGCTATTCCCGAATCTACTTTTGTATTTGCATCACCAACCAATTGCTTGTCATCTTTATGTACTATAAGCCTGAAACTTTTTCCAGAATAAAGATAGTCTTCATCTATACCCAATATTGCTTTACAATTAGGGCTAACATATTCGTATTTTTTTTCAACGATATTATACAGATAAAAAACATCGTCAATGGTTTCGGTGATCTCTTTGAAATTGCTTTCGCTAATTGCCAAAGATCTATAAGCGGCCTCAAGCGCTTTATTTTTGGAAGCGAGTTCGGTATTAATTTTTTGTTTTTGCCTGTTCTCACGAAAAACGATCACCGTAAGGATCAGTACAATTGCAAAGCCAATTAACGAAGCGTTTCTGATGATCGTTTGTTTTTCTGCAACCGTTTTTGCCTTGGTGATCTCAATGTCTTTTAATTTATTTTTTTGTTTTTCTATCTCTTTTTCGAGATCGTGTTTAATGGCCGAAAGTTTATAATTATTTTTTGTAAGGCTTAAGTTAATAGAATCGTTAAGCATCAGGGATCGCATAAAAAATTGATTTGCTTTTTTATAATCTCCAAGCTGTGTGTAGGTAAAAGCAATTCGTTTAGTGACGCCAAAAATAACATCGTCGATATTTTTTTGGTTTTTTCCGATCTCGTAGGCCCTTAATAAATACTCAAGGCCTTTATGTGGATCATGCAACCGGTTGGCATAATCATCGCCAAGTACCGCACAAAAATAAACTATATTCTCGGCACTTTTTGCTTTTTCAGACAGCTCAAGGCCCCGAACTCTTAATTGCACCGCTTTATCGTAGCGTCTTAAAATATCATAAACCCTCGATGTTTCATTTAAAGAGGAAGCTATTTCGCTTAACGAGCCTTTTTTTTCTCTGAGCACGAGGCTTTTAATGTAATAGGATAAAGCGGTAGTTACATTGGAAGGATCTGCATTTAAACTTCCTTCATAAATATTACCAATGGCGCTTAAAGCATAAGAGGCGGCAATATCATCTCCTAATTCTGTCGCCATTTTCAGGCTTTTTTTATAATACTCTTCTGCCGTAAATGCATCGGTAGGCCGGTAAATAAAACCAATATACCGGTAAGCGCTGGCAAGCACTTTTTTACTTTTTATCTCTTCGGCAAGTTTAACAGACTTTACAAGATAATCGAGAGAAACATCCTGCTTACCATTAAAAAAATAATACCTGCCAATATTTAACAGTGCCAGCGCAATACCTTTTTTAAATTTTATTTTTTCGGCCAGTTTAAGGCTTTCAAAAGAATACTCAACCGAATCTGTTGCGTGAAACAGCTGGTGCAGCATAAATACCTTATTGGTATCGTTGGGTAGTTTACTTAATAATTTTCTTAGAGAGTCGGCCGGGTTTTGGTTTGCTTTTAATAACAACCCGGTGGTTATTAACAAAAAAAGATATGTTAGTTTTTTTTTCAGAAAAGCGACAAATTTATTTTGCTTTTTAAGATCTTATGATTCTATTTTTTCGATTGGGTAATCAATTGATTTTGCATAATGCGTGCAGGCGTCCATACTATCTTCATCGCCTTCATTATAAAACCATTTAATATCCAGCTGTTTTCCTTTATTTGGCAATACCAGGCTTTTTTTTAAAAAATTAAATAATAATTTATGAAATACCGAATTATAATAATCAAGATAAAGCTCTATGGTTGTTTTTTCTTTTGGGTTGTTAAGATAATCATCTAGCCATTTATCAAGTTCTTTGTAAAAGAAAGTGATATCGCTCGAATACGCCCTTCCCGAAATTTTAAGCAACCCTGCATCTTTATTAAAATTTATTCCGGGGGTCTCAACTGTCTCTTCTATTATCAGATCTTTCATTTTTATGGTAATTAGGGCTAAAAAATTCCTTTGTTAGTCTTTTTTAGGTGTTGTAGTAAATTTACAAATAATTTCTGTTGGTTAGTACATTGCTCTTTTGCTAATTTTATGCTTATTTTATAACAAACCAATAACATTAAATTATGAACAAAATATTTTATCTTTCTACCTGCGATACCTGTAAACGTATTATTGATGAATTAGATCTTAAAAAGAAAAAATTCGAGTTCCAGGATATTAAAACAGAAAAAATAACTGCCCCGCAACTTGAAGCATTAAAGGACAAAGTAGGATCTTATGAAGCCCTGTTCAGCAAAATTGCCCGCAAGTATAAAGAGATGAAACTGAACGAAAAAAAATTAACTGAAAATGAAATGAAAAAGCTGATATTGGAAGAATATACTTTTTTAAAACGGCCGGTTATTTTAATAAAGGACAAGATCTTTGTAGGCAACTCTAAAAATACAATTGCCGAAGCTAAAAAAGCGCTATAATAAAAAACCCCGTTTAATTCAAAATAAACGGGGTTTTTAAAAAAATTATCTTTCTTATTTCTCAATATCCTCACCTAACAGATCGTCTTCTTTACCGCCTTTTGCTTTTGCTTTGTGGGCAGCGTGTTTTTGTTGTTTGATCTGTTCATACTTTGTTTTTTGATCGGCTGTTAAAAACGCGTTCACCGAGGTAGTAAAAGCGTCTTCATTGGCTTTCATTTGTTTGCGAATATCTTTTCTTTCTTCAGGCGTAGTAGAGCCCTGGTGTTTTTCTATTAGCGGCTGGTTGGCCATGGCGCGTTTTAACGCTGCTACCTGCCACTGCGATTTTTGATCGGCATTTAAACCAAGGTTTTTTTCGGCCCACTTTGCAGAATGTTGCGAACGTTCTTCGGGAGTATGCTCTTTTTTAGTTTGTTGTTTGGTAGCATTAGCTGTTGTAGCATCTTGTGCCATGCTTATTGTAGTTAAACCGGTAACTAAAGCAAGCGATAAAATTATTTTTTTCATAGGTATGTTTTTTTTATTTTGACAAATCTAAATTATAAAGGTTTAACCGATATTGCTAATTTATTTTACCAGGGTTACTTTCATTCTAAGATCTTCCAGGGGTCTGTCGCGTTTATCAGTTTTAACAAGTGCAATTTTATCCACCACGTCCAGTCCTTCTATCACCTCGCCAAAAACAGTATAGGTGCCGTCTAAATGCGGCGTTCCGCCCACGGTTGTATAGGCATCAATTTGTTGCTGGCTAAATTTGTACTCGGGTGTTTTTAAATGCTCTGCCTTTATCTGCTCTTCTATTTTTGCATTTATTAACTCTGCACTATCTGTTTTGTTTTCGGTTTTTAAACGATTATAGGTTTGTTTTAACTTTTTACCTTCGTCGGTTTTCATATACAGCCTGGCACAATTAACATAGTGCGTTTTATTGATCCTGTCTTCGTATTTTTTAAGATCTTCCATGGTTCTTTTTTTACCTACCACAATATAAAACTGCGAGCCGCTCGATTCAAATTTGGGGTTAATATCATCACTTTCGCGGGCTGCGGCCAGTGCGCCCTTTTTATGGATCAATTTTGGGTTGATCTCTGCAGGTAATGTATAGCCAATATCGCCATGCCCTAACGAATCGCCGGGTTTTGCCTTTTTACTTAAAAGGTCGCCCCCCTGTATCATAAAGCCGCTTATTACCCTGTGAAACATAAGAGAATCGAGCGTTTTTTCTTTCACTAATTTTAAAAAATTAGCTTTGTGCAAGGGTGTTTCTTCAAATAATTTTATTTTTATATTGCCGTAATTGGTCTCAATTAACACCGTTTCTTTACTCAATTTTTGGGCATTTACAGTAACCAAAAGCGCATTTAAGCTAAAAATAAGGGTAATTATCTTTTTCATTTAAAATAGTTTGCTTATATTTGTTAAGCTAATATCATTATAATTTTTAATATGAAATGTGCCTAAAAGTATAAAATACAATTTGGCGAATTGCATATGACAACTAAAAAATAAAAATATAACATATGAAACAAATTGCAATACTTATTGCCGGATTTTTGATCTCAACGTTCGCATTAACAAGTACTTCGTGTCAAAAAAACACTGATTGTAAGGCTACAATTACCTGTGTTGATTCGACAGGCGTACCGGTTAATAATGCAGCGGTATTGTTATATGCTACCATCAAAACATCCAGTGGCGGAACTGTAACCGCTGATTTAAAGGCAAATGCCAATACGGATGATGGCGGCCAGGTAAAATTCACATTTAAATTACCGGCAATATATGATATCAGGGCTACTGTTGTGGTAACCTCTCCATCTACCAGAACCCTGGTTGGTACAGGCATCATTAAACTTGAGGAAGGTAAAGGCACCGATAAAACAGTTACTTTAAAGTAATTTCTTTTTAACATACTATCTGAAAAAGCTATTCATAAAAAGAATAGCTTTTGTTTTTTATAACCGATATTATGTCTATATTGACCTTATATTTTGTGTTTCGTTCAAACTTTATAAATAAACTGCTTGTAGTTTCCACTATACTGCAATTGTCTTCCTGTGGCCAAAAAGAAGCTGCCGTTGGCGATGAGGAAGGGGTTATTGAATTTTCGGCCAATGCGGTAGACGAAACCCACCCCCTGTTTGGTTTAGCGCCAAGTTCGGCAACTTTAAAATATAAAAAAGAAAAATTTGCCCTCGAAATGAGCTCAATGGGTATGTTCAATACTTCCATCATTGGCGATGTTAAAGCAAAAACAGTTACCCAAACTGTTAAATTTTTAGATATTAAACAAGCTTGTATTGAACGCGAAAAAGACATTATTGCCGATAACCTTAATTATGTTATTAAAATTGAAGAGACCAACGAGACAAAAAAGATCATTGGGCTTAAAAGCCACAAAATTAAGATAACTATGGCTAACGATCCTACCGTAAGTTTTGATGCCTGGTACACCAAAGAATTAGGTATGGAAGATTGCAACAGCCTTAACCCCTATTCGCAAATAAAAGGGGTTTTACTCGATTACAGGGTAAAAAAAATGGGGCTTGAAATGCATTTCCTGGCCACATCCATAAAAAAGGTTGAAGTTCCTGAAAGCACTTTTGAGATCCCTTCGTCTATGAAGATCGTGTGTAAAGAAGAAATGGCAAAGGTGTTTTCAAATTAAAACAACCTGCTTATTTCCACTGCTTTAAACATATACTATTAAAAGGTTAAATTTACCATTCCAAAAAAATTCCTTTTTAAAAGCCTCATTAATTAAGTTATAAAAAGAATAGCTTTTATTTTTAATATTAAATTTATTTTATACATTAGCCGACTATAATTTTGACCAAGTTTAAGTTTATATCCAGATACATTACTGTTGTTTTTACAGCTATAGTATTATGTACATCTTGCACGTCATGCTCATCTGATAAGTCAGGCGGCAACGAAGAAGGTGTGATCGAATTTGATACAAAAGCCATTGATGAACAACATCCCCTGTATGGTTTGGCCCCGAGCTCTGCAACTTTAAAATATAAAAAAGAAAAATTTGCTATTGAAATGAGTACCATGGGCATGTTCAATACAGCAATTATAGGTGATAACAAGGCAAAAACGGTAGCACAAACCGTTAAATTTATGGATATTAAACAGGCCTGTATTGAAAATGAAAAAGATATTATTACCGATAATCTTGATTACGCTATAAAAATTGAAGAGACCAAGGACACCAAAAAGATCATGGGCTTGAAAGCGCACAAGATCAAAGTTACTATGGCCAATAATCCAACCATAACTTTTGACGCCTGGTACACAAAAGAATTAGGCCTTGAAGATTGTAACAGTTTAACGCCTTATGCACAGGTTAAGGGCGTATTATTGGATTACCGCATCAAAAAAATGGGTCTCGAAATGCATTTTGTGGCCAAATCTATGAGAAAAGTTGAAGTTCCTGAAAGTACGTTTGAAATTCCGGCTTCAATGAAAATAGTTTCTAAAGAAGAAATGGCCAAGTTTTTTGCCAATCTTCAATAATAATTTCCATTCGTACTTTTACCTTAATTTAACACCATATATTTTTTAACTTGGTATTATATTTGAACCTAAATACACAAAAACTAAAACATAATAAAATGAAAAAAATAATCACATCTGCTGCGTTACTTTTTATTACAGCCTGTGCCATTGCTCAAGACAATTACACAGTTAAAATGAACATGAAGACCGAAGGTTTACCCCCTGAGTATGCCGGCTTTGGAGAAATGGAAATGACCAATTACGTAAAAGGCGATAAATATAAAAATGAGATCAGCAGTATGATGATGACCTCAACAAGTGTATTTGACGGAAAAAAATTAACTTCTGTAACTGAGCAAATGGGTAACAAATCGGGTTTTACTGCTACTAAAGAAGAGTTAGACGCTGCCAATAAAGAAGATAAAAGCGAAAAACCAAAAATTGAATACCTTACAGATAAAAAAACAATTGCAGGATATGAGTGTACCAAAGCAATTGTAACCTCGGTTAATAAAGACAAAAAAGAGCAAAAAACAACTGTTTGGTTTACTGATAAAATTAAACATACACAAGGTAAAAAAACCGGCGGCAGAGGCATGTCTCTTGATTTTGGCGATCTTAAAGGTTACCCTTTAGAGATTGAAATGGCGCAAAGCCAACAAGGTTTTGATATGAAAACAACAATTACCGCAACCGAAGTTTCGTTAACCCCTGTTGATGATGCTGTTTTTAGTATAAGCACTGACGGTTACAAAATGATGACCTATAAAGAGATGCAGGAGAAAATGAAATCTGCAGGTAAAGAATAAGAACTTTTATGGAACTTTTAAAAAGCCCTCAAAAATTGAGGGCTTTTTTTATTGGATTACTTTTTCGTTAAAGATGATCTGGTTTTCTTCAAGCTCCTTTAACAAAGGCAAATAAATTTCTTTTTTTGTTGGAATTTGCACTCCGCTTAAATTAAATTGTTTGGTCAAAAAATTCTTAACTGTAATTGCCAAAGGCAAACCAACTGTTAACGCCATTGCTGTATGGTTCTCATCTTTACCGATCACACCGAGTGATGAGTTTAATTTTTGGATACTTTTTCCCGGTAACGAATACTCAAACTGGTGTTGCATAACGATCATATCTTTATCGTTGGGTTTCAGTTTCCATTTTTCTTCCAATAAAGCCTGCAGTAATTGGGCAGGAGTTCCTTCCGGCATTTCTATTTTTTTATCTGAAAACAATTCAAGATAATCCATTTGCTTTTCGATCTCAGCATCCCAACCCGCTCCCATAAAATTTTTCAACCTTTCTTTTAAACTACCCGTACCCAGCGGCAAAAAAGACGCAAGTAACGACGTGTAGGTAAGTTTATTTGAATGTGTGATCTTTGAAGAATCGTCTGTTAAACCCAATCTCACAAACACGTTCCATGCTTTGCAATAACCGTATTGACGAAGTGTTCCGCGAACCATCGTCTTAATTTTATCTAATCCGTATGCATCAATATAACTTATACTGTCGCGGTTGGCATAAGCATCAAACTTGCCATAACCATCCATTTCAATTATATCGTTTTGTGTATATAAACGATTATATGGTGTAAATTTTATTTCACCATTTTGTAAGTATTGCGCTGTGCCCTGTCCTGCCAAAACAACGTTACGCGGGTTCCAGCTAAATTTATAGCCCCAGGGGTTATCGTTACTTTCGGGTGCTACAAGGCCACCGCAGTATGATTTAAACGAAATAATTTCTCCGCCCTGGTGTTTTATCTCATCAATTACTTTCATAGCGCTGGCATGATCAATTCCCGGGTCAAGGCCGCACTCATTTAAAAGGATGATATTTTTTTTAACAGCTTCGTTATTCAAGGCTTTCATCTCACCGCTTACATAACTTGCCGTTGCCATGTGCTTTCCAAACTCCACGCAATCCCGCGCCACATCTGTATGCATAAAGGCGGGCAGCATCGATATTATAAAATCATGTTCAATAATTACCAGGCGGCGTTTTTCTTCGTTCTTAATATCAAAACTTATAGCCTTTGCATTTGGATGATCTGCTATTTTTTCCTGCGCCAATTTTATATCCATATCAGCCACAGTTACTTTCCAATCGTACTCGGTAGAGTTCTTTAATATATAATCTATCAAAGAAACAGTTGAGCGCCCGGCCCCAATTATTAAAATTTTAGTCATATGTAAAACAAAATTACGCTTTTGAAAATGATTGCGGTACTAAAAATCAAACTTAACATAAAATAAAGGTAAAAACCCGAGCTGATAATTTTTAACCAAAGGATCGGCATTTATATTAGCCGGATCGGGTGCATAACTTAAAGCTAAAATATTTTTAGTACTCATTACGTTTACAAGATCAAGCGCTATCTCGGTTCCAATTTTTTTGCCGTTTATTTTATACGAAATTTTAAAATCTAAACGGTTATATGCCGGAAATTGTAATGTGTTTACTTTATCATCCTGCGCAACAATATCCATTACAGCGTTACTTGCCGCAATGTTTACAGGCGAATAACGTTTGCCACCGCCATAGGTAAATTTACCGCCAAAAGTTAACAGGTCTTTTTTATCCTTACCAACCGGAAATTCTTTTCCGGCCAGTAAATTAAGCATATAATTGCCATTAAAATTTGTGTTGGCTGTTTTTCCGTTACTGGCGGTGTACTTACTGTCGTACAAACTACCACTGAACATAAAGAAATAATGTTTGTGAAATAACTTTTCCATTGTTATTTCTAATCCATAGTTATAACCGGTACCATTATTTACCATGGTATAAATTGGTAAAAAACGATTGAATGTTGAACCTGTATTAAGTGCCGAAACACTCGACGGAACAATGTACACCGGCGCATTCCATAAATACTGGTAATACACTTCTGTTTTAAATTTTAAATATTTGGTTGCAAAATAATCATAGCCTAAAACAAAATGCTGGCTCCTTGTAAAATCAAGATCCTTATTACTCATCACCCTGTTTGTATTTGCTACCAGAACACCCGTGTTGGGAGAGGTTCCTGGATTAACAATACTATCGGGCACAGTAAAATATAAATATGTTGATTGCATTTGGCTATGTAAACCATAAGCTAAACTTAAAACCTGGTTGGGCTTAAATTGGTATCGTAAGCTGGCTCGGGGTTCAACAGAATATTTATTATTAAGCGTAAGCAATTGTGAAAATACACCGGCATTTAAACTTAATTGTTCATTAAATTTATGTACAAAACTTACATACGGTTGTATCAGATAAAAATTTGCGCTTGCGTTGATCCTTGTTTTGTATTGTTTATTCTCAATAGCCAGGGCCAGTGAATCATAAAGTGAATTTGTTTTTACTTTATCAAAATAACTTACATCAAAACGATTGATAAAAAACCCCGCTTTAACACTGTTCTTTGGGTTGATCTTATTTTTTACATACCAGGCCAGTGTTGTTTTATTTTCAGAAAAATCATAACCTAAAATTTGTGGCAAAGTATCGTTAGGTATAAAATTATCATTTCTTAAAATAAGGTATTGTCTGCCGATGATGGACTGTGCGCCTAATGCCAGGCTTGTTTTCATAACGGTGCGGCTATTAAATGCATACACATGGCTTAAAATTCCAACCCCCATATTCGTAGCAAAATGCTGGTCACGGTTAAGATCTCCGTAAAGTTCTTTTGGCCGCTCATATGTTTTACTTAAAATAATATTAATGTTGCTTAACCCGCCAATGCTGCTAAAGCTAAATACACCCGCTTTTTTTGTAGGAAAATTTAATCTCACTCCCATATCCTGGTAATTAGGAACCGCACTGGTACCAAGCTTAAAATTAACAGAACTAAACAATGCAAGCGTAGAGTAACGATACGTAATTAAATAACTGGCGCCGGATTTTTTACTTAATGGCCCTTCCATAGTAAGTTCTGTTCCTAAAACGCCAAACTGAAATGTACGTTCGTGTTTTTCGCTATTACCATTTCGCATCTTAAGATCAAATACACCTCCTAATGCATTTCCATAATTGGCAGGAAATGCACCGGTATAAAATTCGCTGTTGGATAAATATTTATTATTGATAATGCTTTGTGGCCCACCTGCAGAGCCCGCAACGGCAAAGTGATTAGGGTTTGGGATATCGATATCCTCCAACCGCCACAATAAACCTGCAGGACTATTCCCTCTTATAACAATATCGTTTCGCGAATCGTTTGTACCCTGCACACCGGCAAAATTTTGGGCCATACGTGCCGGATCCTGTCTTGAACCTGCATATCGTTCTGTTTCTTCAATGCTAAACGATTTCATGTTCACCGACTGCATATTATTTACAACATCTTTATCATCGTTTGCCTTTACCTCTACTTCCGAAATGTTTACGGTACTTTCTTCCAATTCAATATTTAAAACCATTTCCTTTCCTGAGCCAACAATTACATCGTTAACGGGCACTGGCTTATAGCCGGTGTAGGTAAACAAAAAAGACTGGCGTCCAACCGGCACATCGGTTAATTTATAATAGCCATCGTTATTTGCCGTAGCCGCCATATTGCCGGTAGATGACCGCAGTTGTACAATGGCGCCTGGTAAACCTATGCCGGTTACTTTATCTACTACTTTACCTTTTACTGATTGCGTTAACTGCGCGTAAAATAAATTTGATAAAAGAACAAAGCTTAATACAAGTAATTTAATTTTCATTTGCGGTTTTATAAACACAACTGTAAATAAAATATATTTTTTTCACTTAGTATAATAAAAGAAATAAAAAATTATACAAATGACGCAAATAAAAAAGCCCGCTAAAAGCAGGCTTAAATTAATATTAGAAAAAGATAATTATTTATTTTTCACTTTAAGCATTTGCCCAAAGCTTAAATTATTTGATTTTAATTTGTTCAGGCTTTTGATATCCGTAACATCCACATCGTATTTTTTAGCAATGCTAAATAACGATTCTCCTTTTTTTACTTTATGCCAGATAAACTCGCTTTTTCCCGCAGTATTTTCTGCAACCAGTTTGCTATCTTTTTCTTTATTGGCGGCAAGGTTTTGCTCATTCCTGCTTTCGGCCTTGATTTCAAGCTCTTTTGGTTTTACCGGTGGTTGCTCACGAACATAAACAATTATTTTTTTGCCCGGCCTTATTCCTTTTTTGCCAACATAATTCCAGGTTTTAAGATCAAAAACAGTAACGCCATATTTCCTCGCAATGGTGCTTAATTTTTCTCCGGCCTTAACGGTATGTATTTTTTTAACCTCCGCTAATGATTCAACTACAAGTCCTTCTTTTTGTTGTGCATGAATAGCCGCGTAAATATCCTGTTCATTGGTTAAGAAGATGCCGATTTTATTTTTAGGCAGGCACATGGCATTACCGCCGGCAGGTATTATATTTTTACGGTATTGCGGATTAAAATACAAGATCTCTTCTTGTGTAACATCTAAAGCCTGTGCAATTTGCTCAAAATTCATTTGTTCTTTTACTACAACAGTATCTACCTCAAAATATGTTTTGCGCGGCACAGCAGGGTAAATATTATGTTCAGGGCCATAACTCATTACATAATTGGCGGCAATAAAAGCCGGCACGTAACCTTGTGTTTCTGTTGGCAGATAAGGACGGATCTCCCAATATGTTTTTTTACCGCCGCTTCTGCGAATAGCTTTACTGATGGTTCCCGGTCCTGCATTGTATGCCGCAAGCACCATTTGCCAATCGCCAAACATACTGTAAAGTGATTTTAAATATTCTGCAGCTGCAACTGTTGCTTTGTATGGATCGCAGCGTTGGTCGATATAAGAAGTAACATTTAAACCGTACATTTTACCGGTAGGATACATGAATTGCCAAAGGCCTGTAGCGCCCGCTCTTGATTTGGCATAGGGGATTAAAGCGCTTTCTATTACAGCTAAATGTTTTAACTCTAAAGGAATGTTGTATCGGTCAAAAACTTCTTCAAACATTGGATAATATAACTGGGCAACGCCCATCATGCGGCTCACGCTCTCACGCTTACGAAATGCATACATATTAATGAACCCTTTTACATGCTCATTATACACCAGGTCAAATGGCGAATTAGCATCTAACTTTGCAAGACGGGCCTGGTAAGTATAATCGTCGTATGCGGGTATACTATCCACGCCAAATTTATATTTGTTGTTTTTAGGGAATACGGGTTTTGAAAAAGCCGTTTCAAACATTTTTTGAGACGATAAACTATCCAGCATGGCTGCAATAGGATCATCAACACCAAAGGTTTGCGCTTTTATAAAAGCCCCGGTCAAAAGAAATGCTATAACACAATATTTTTTTAGTGAACCCATGTACAAAGTGATTAAAAGCTTATTTATAATTATTAAACGGTATTTTTTTAAAAACGTTACAATTTAAAATTAATATTTTATAAAAGCAATACCCACAAGTTTAATTAATATTTAAAAGAAAAATATGTTAAAGCTTTTTTAATTTTTAACTTTGCGCTGTGAGAAACAAAGAAAAAGACGAAATTGCCCTGGTTAATATAGACCGAAACCCTTTGATATTATTGCTTTCTATAGGTTTAAGCACTTTTTTGGATTACCTGGCGTATACATTGATTTTAGATTTAAATCCCTGGGGATTTATTATCCTCACTCCCGCTACTTTCCTTTCTTTTCAAACCATTTGGCTGCTTTTAACACCATACGCCATGCTTTTTGACGATAAATTAGAGATAAAGCGTACCCTTTTCAGCAACAAGATGCTGTTTTTTGTAGATGTTAAAAAAGTGGGGAATGTTAAAAAAGGTAATCTCTTCATCTCATACAACGACGACGAAGTAACCAAGATCAGTTTATTTGGTATCAGGGCATCGCAGGTTGATACTTTAAAATCCGAACTGGAAAAACACGTTACAATTGCCATTAATAAAAGAGGCTAGCCTGTATCTTTTTCTTTTTTCCATCTTATAATAAACATAACACTGTTTAAAATCATTTATTTGGGCACATTTACCTGTTTCTATTAAACTTAATTTCGTACCTAACTAAACCTATTTTAGCAATGTTAAATTTCATTTTACAAGCAGGGGCTAATGTTACAACCCTGGCGGCTTCAACAGATTCTTCAAAAGTAGTTACCGGCATTCAAACTGCTGCAACAACTGCGCCTGAAATAACCGAAACAAAAATTTCTTTAATAGAAATGGTAATGAAAGGCGGCCCTATCATGATCCCCATAGCGATCTTACTTTTAATAAGTATTTATGTAATGGTGGAACGTTTATTGGTGATAAGTAAAGCAGCCAAGAAAAACGAAAACCTGATCCCGAATTTAAAAGAAATGATACACAGTGGCAATATTACCAACGCGCGCATGATGTGTAAAAATTTAAATACACCTGAAAGCACTATGATCGAACAAGGCGTTTCCCGCATTGGGCAACCGGTTGAAGAGATACGCGAGGCGATGGATAAAAGCGGAGCACTTGAAATTGGTAAACTGGAAAAGAACATGGGTATTTTAAATATTGTAGGCCGCATTGCGCCTATGTTTGGTTTTATTGGAACCATTATTGGGGTAATTGTAATTTTTTACGAGATCAACCAATCCGGAACCGTTGAAATTAAAGGTATCTCAAGTGGTTTGTATCAAAAGATGATCAGTTCATGCAGCGGTTTGGTTGTAGGTGTAATTGCTTTTGTCTGCTACCATTGGTTAAATGCCCGCATCGATAAATTAGCACACAGGATGGAAGATACGCAGATCAAATTTTTAGATATGCTTAATGAACCAACAAAATAAATTTTAAATTATAAATGCTAAATGTTGGATGGCATTATGGAATAATTTAAAATTTATCATCTAACATTTATAATTTCAAAAAAGATGGCGCTACGCAAAAAACATAGGGAAGCAGAAGTAAGCACCGATTCGTTGAACGATATCATGTTCTTTCTGTTGCTTTTCTTTTTGATCTTATCTACCATGGTAAGTCCAAATGCTATAAAAGTAGCATTGCCTAATTCAGAAGCAAAAACAACTATCGATAATCACATTAAACCTATTCATTTGGCAATTACCAAAGACAAAAAATATTTTGTTAATAGCACCGAAGTTGCAAAAGAAAACGTTGAAGCCGAGATCTCAAAACTATCCACCGCTTTATTAGAGCCTGTTGTTATTATGCATTTGGATAAAGAACTTACCATACAGGAAGAAATTGATATAATGACCATTTGCTATAGATTAAAATGCAAAACGGTTTTAGCAACCGCACCAACAAATAAATAAAATGGAACTAACCAGGGAAGAAGAAAATAAGAACAGGGTTATTTCGGGAGTCATCACTTCTGCGATCTTTGGTTTATTACTTTTATTCCTTATCCTTTTTAACCTGATAACACCTAATCCGCCTTTCCCTGAAAGTGGCGGTGGTGGCGGGCAAGAGCTTGCACTGGGAATGATGAATGTTGGCAACGATGATGTGGATTACAATGCTATGGGCGAAGTTAAAACCGTTGTAGCCGAGCCTTTACCTCAAAAAGAAGAAATTGTAACAGCCGAAAATGGTGAAGATGTACCTATTAAGGAAGAAAAAAACACACCTGAAATAAAAAACAACACAGAAGTTGTAAAGCCGGTAGTAAAAGAAAAAATAGTTGTAAAAGAAAAGACCGAAGCAGAAAAATTAGCCGAGAAATTTAAAAAGAACACCGGCAAAAATGGTGGCGGTATTGGAAATAATGATACTCCTGGTCAAAACGGTTCTCCTGATGGAGACCCAAACAAAAACGGAAACGGTGGCCATGGTAACGGGAATGGTGGTGGAGATGGCGACGGCGATGGCCCGGGATCTGGCCCCGGTAAAGGCCCCGGCATTGGCGGAAAATATGGCATTGATCTGAAAGGCCGTGCTGTAGTTAAACCACCGGTTTTACCAAAAGATACCAAAGAAGAAGGAAAAGTGGTTGTTGAGATAACCGTTGACAGTGAAGGAAATGTGATAGAAGCAAATCCTAACGGCCGCGGTACTACCACAAGCAGCGCTTTATTAAAAGCAAAAGCAAAGCAGGCTGCTTTAGCCACTAAATTTAATATTGAAGGGAAGTTTGAAGAACAAAGAGGAACCATAACCATAATTTTTTCATTCAATTAAAATGACCTATCAGCAAACGCTGGATTATTTATTCGCGCGTTTACCAATGTTTCAAAGAATTGGTGCAGCAGCATACAAAGCCAATTTAGACAATACGCTTAAGATCGTTGAACTAATTGGCAAACCTCATCAAAAATTAAAATGCATTCATGTTGCCGGCACTAACGGTAAAGGTTCCAGCAGTCACATGATAGCTTCTGTGTTACAACAGGCAGGTTACAAAACAGGCTTATATACTTCTCCGCACTTAGTTGATTTTAGAGAACGTATAAAAATTAACGGGAAGATGATCCCAAAAAATTATATTGTTGAATTTGTAGAAAAGTATAAAGAAGAATTTGAAAAAATAGAGCCCAGTTTTTTTGAATGGACAGTTGGTTTGGCATTTGATTATTTTGCAAAAGAAGAAGTTGATGTTGCCGTTATTGAAGTGGGTTTGGGTGGCAGGTTAGATTCTACCAATGTTATTACACCGAAAGTTTCGCTGATCACCAATATTAGTTTTGATCACATGAATTTACTTGGAGATACTTTGGAAAAAATTGCTGCGGAAAAAGCGGGTATCATAAAAGCGCGCGTACCGGTTGTGGTTAGCCAGTACCAAAGCGAAACCGGGCCTTTATTTAATGCCGTGGCAAAAGACTTAAAAACAACAGTGCAGTTTGCCGATAAAAATTACAAAGTAATTGACCATAAATTAAAAGATGGATTTTTAAATACAACTATTTTAAATAAGCTTACCAACGCTACAATTAATTTAGAACTTGATCTTACGGGTACATATCAGCTAAAAAATGTTTTAGGCGTTTTAAACACGCTAAACGAAATTGAGAAAGCCGGGTTTATTATTGAAGAAACGGATATAAAAAAGGGGTTAAAACAGGTTGTAAGAACTACAGGATTAGAAGGGCGCTGGCAAACGATCAGCCAAAAGCCTTTAATTATAGCGGATACAGGCCATAACGAAGATGGGATCAAAAACGTGATTGCCAATTTAAAAACAGTTAACTACGCACATTTACATTTTGTTTTTGGAACGGTGAATGATAAAGACGTATCAAAAATTTTAGAATTACTTCCAAAAGAAGCTACTTATTATTTTACAAAAGCAAACATTCCCCGCGCTTTAGATGAGAATGAATTATTTGAAAAAGCGCAAAAACTAAAGTTAAAAGGTAAATCTTTTTCTAATGTAAGAGCTGCCATTGACGCGGCAAAGAAAGCAGCAAAAAAAACCGATCTTATTCTAATTGGCGGCAGTACTTTTGTAGTTGGCGATGCTTTGGCAGAAAACTAAAAATTAAACCACATAGACGTATAGATTTTTATTTCTAAAATCTTAAAGACTTACAGAAAAATCATAGAGTTGTTTTGCCAAAGGCAAAACAACTATGTTTAACTTAAAAAATAAAATGGATAACTTATTTTCTATGTGCCTATGTGGTTAAAACAATTCGGAAACAGGCTCCACCCCTATTCCCGGCAGATCATTCAAAAATACTTTTCCATCTTTATACTTAACACCCTCAAACGGATCGTTCTTTAATAAATTCGGCGCATCAAGATCAATATAATCGGCAAACTTCATTAGTTGGGCCATCGCAGATGTGGCACAAGAACTTTCGGCCATGCAACCCAATAATACTTTTAAATTATTTTTCTTTGCATAGGTGATCATAGCATATGCCTCACTCAACCCGGTACTTTTCATCAGTTTAATATTGATGCCCGAAAAACAATTTTTTAGCTGATCCAGATCTTTTAAACGTTTTACACTTTCATCCGCTATGGTAGGTATCGGGCTTCGCTCTGTAACCCAGGCCATTTCACTGATCATGGTCACGGGCATTGGCTGTTCTATCAACAATACATTTTGTTCCTTTAACCAATGTAACATTTCCAAAACCGCTTCTTTATTTTTCCATCCCTGGTTTACATCCACGTACAGTGGCTTATTAGTATATCTTCTTATTAAATTTATAAGTGCTTTATCATTATTTGTACCTGCTTTTATTTTTAAAATAGAAAAATCTGCTGCCTCTTTAATTTTTTGTTCGATCATTTCCTCTGCATCAATTCCGATCGTATAAGAGGTTGCCGTTGGTTCACTTTTTCCAATACTCAATAATTCGTAAACAGGTTTTCCTGCAATTTTTCCAAAAAGATCGTTCAAAGCAATATCTATTGCGGCCTTTGCGGCATTATTTCCGGCAGAAAGCAGATCTATCTCTCTATTAATTTCGGTTATATCAACATTATTTTTTTGCACTAAAACAGGCTTCGCTTTTTCAAAAAAAGCCACTGTTCCTTCTACGGTTTCTCCTAAATAAACCGGTAAACAAGCTTCCCCATAACCGGTTTTTCCATTGCTTTGTATCTTAATAAATACCGAAGTGGTTGTTGTTCTGGTATTTGACGAAACGCCAAAGGGATGTCTGTATTCTAAAACAAAGGTTTTATAGCTTAAAATCATTGGTTTTCAATCGCATTTCTTGTAAAAATATATAAAGAATAAAACTTTGCCCAATCTATTTCAATAAACTCATTTTTAAGTGCTTTTTCTGCATTTTTCTGTTATTTTTGTGTCATTATAAATTCTGGCATTATGGCTAAAACGCTGACTGAAAAAAAATTAAAGTTCACTAAAGAAAATTACCTGAACTGGTACGAATCCATGTTATTGATGCGTAAGTTTGAAGAAAAAACCGGGCAGGTTTACGTACAACAAAAAATAAAAGGATTTTGTCACCTCTATATTGGCCAGGAGGCCATTGTTGCAGGCACAGTTAGTGCAACAAAAAAAGGAGATAAACATATTACCGCATACCGCGATCATGCTCACCCAATCGGGTTAGGCCTGCATCCAAAATATGTAATGGCCGAAATGTACGCAAAGATCACCGGTTGCAGCAAAGGTAAAGGCGGCAGTATGCACATTTTTAGCAAAGAGCATGGTTTTGTTGGCGGTCACGGTATTGTTGGCGGCCAGGTGCCGCTAGGCGCGGGCATTGCATTTGCCGAAAAATATTTAGGCACCGATAATGTTTGCGTTTGTTCTATGGGCGATGGTGCTGTAAGACAAGGGGCATTGCACGAAGCTTTTAATATGGCCATGACCTGGAAATTACCTGTTGTTTTTATTGTGGAGAACAATCAATACGCTATGGGCACATCTGTTGAACGCACCAGTAACGTACACGATCTTTGGAAACTGGGTTTAGCTTATGATATGCCAAGCAAACCGGTTGACGGTTTAACCGTTGAGGCCGTTCATGAAGCTATGGAAGAAGCCGTGGCACGTGCCCGCAGGGGCGATGGCCCTACTTTTTTGGAAATGAAAACGTACCGTTACAAAGGTCACAGCATGAGCGATGCCCAAACATACCGTACAAAAGAAGAAGTAAAAGAATACCAGGAGCAGGATCCTATTTTAAAAGTACTTGCTACACTGCAACAAAATAAATGGATCGATGACAAAGGCATTGAAGCAATAGAAGCAAAAGTAAAAGCATTGGTTGACGAATCGGTGCAGTTTGCAGAAGAAAGCCCTTACCCGGAGCCTGAAGAGCTTTACAAGGATGTTTACTCTGAACCTAATTATCCGTATATCATTGAATAATTTAAAATTTATCATTCAAAATTTAACATTGAAATAAAGTATGGCTGAAGTAGTAAGAATGCCCAAATTAAGTGATACCATGACAGATGGTGTAATTGCTAAATGGCATAAAAAAGTTGGCGATAAAGTAAAAAGCGGTGAGCTTTTAGCAGATATCGAAACTGATAAAGCTACCATGGAATTTGAATCTTTCCAGGATGGTGTGTTATTGCATATTGGTGTACAGGAAAAACAAGCCGTGCCTGTGGATAGCATTATTGCTATTTTGGGTAAAGAAGGTGAAGATATCAGCGGCTTACTGAACGGAAGTTCGGGTGGAAAAGCTGAAAGCAAGAGCCTGGACAACAAGAAGCAAGACGATCCCTCTAACCAGAAACAAGGAACCCAGAAACAAGAAACAAAGTTACCTTCAACCATTCAAGTGGTTCGCATGCCAAAACTAAGCGATACCATGACGGACGGCGTTGTGGCCAAATGGCACAAAAAGGTTGGCGATAAAGTGAAGAGTGGCGATCTGCTGGCCGATATCGAAACTGATAAAGCAACTATGGAGTTCGAATCTTTTCAGGATGGAGTATTGATGCATATTGGCGTTGAAGAAGGAAAAAGCGTACCGGTAGATAGCGTTTTAGCAATACTTGGTAAAGGTGATGAAGATATGAAAGCGGTACTTGCAGCTGTTAGTCAGCAGGCTGCGGGTGGCAGTAAGCAGTCTACAGAAAATAGTAAGCAGTCGGCAGAGAACAAACAAGAAACCTCGAACCAGAAACAAGAAACTTCAAACAATACAACTTCTGACGGCGGAAGAATAAAAGCTTCGCCATTAGCTAAAGCTCTCGCAAAAGAAAAAGGAATTGACCTTAGCAAAATAAAAGGCACTGCAGATAATGGCAGAATTACCAAAGCTGATGTTGAAAATTATAAACCCGGAACATCTTCGTCTTCTAAAGCTTCCGGAACTTCTGTAGCATTAGGCACCGAAGGATATACAGATGAGCCTGCATCGCAAATGCGAAAAGCACAGGCGCGTCATTTGCTAAAAACAACAACCAGCGCCCCTGTTTTTTATTTAAATATTGAAGTGGATATGGATAATGCCATTGCAGCGCGGAATGCGATCAATGCCATTCCCGATACAAAAGTTTCATTCAACGATCTTGTTATAAAATCATGCGCGGCAGCGCTGCGCAGGCATCCACGTGTAAACTCTTCGTGGATGGAAGATAAGATCCGTACTTACTCCCACATTCATATTGGTGTTGCCGTGGCCGTTGAAGATGGTCTTTTAGTTCCTGTTGTTCGTTTTGCCGATCAAAAATCGTTATCACAAATTTCAAACGAGGTTAAAGATCTTGGCAAGCGCGCAAAAGATAAAAAATTACAACCGGCAGATTGGGAAGGAAATACATTTACGGTTTCTAATTTAGGTATGTTTGGTATAGAATCATTTACTTCTATTATCAACACACCGGAATCCTGTATTCTTTCTGTTGGTGCAATAAGGCAAGTACCAGTGGTAAAAAACAATAGCGTGGTGCCGGGAAATACGATGATGTTAACGTTAGCTTGCGATCACAGAACTGTAGATGGAGCTACCGGCGCTGCATTTTTACAAACCTTAAAAACGTTTATCGAAAATCCTGTAACTATTTTAGCATAATTTAAAACCAAAAGCCCATGAAAAAAATAAACCTGCTTCTTGTTTTGTTAGCGATAGCTGGCATTGCAAAATCACAAACCTGTTTTAATACCGGTAATGGCTCTGGTGGCGCATATACAGCCACCACAAATACTACACTGGTTGGCGGCACGTATAACTTTACAACTTTTAATATTAATGCCGGTGTAACGGTTAGCGTAACGGGCAATAACCCTTTAATAGTGTATTGTACCGGTGCTGTTACAATTAACGGTACTTTAACTGCAGGCGGAGGCAAGGGTGCTGATGGTGTAACCAGTAATACATTTGGCATTGGTGGTGTTGGCGTTGCCGGCGGCAATAACGGAGGTAATGGTGCATATAGCAGTTCAAGCGGTCCGTTACCCGGCGTATCAGGCAGCGGCCCGGGTGGCACAAATAACCTGGGTAACAGCTGGTCTGGCGGCGGCGGCGCAGGATATGCAGCTGTTGGTGGCAGTTCGGGTAATGCCGGTGGTGGTTTTGGCGGACCATTATATGGAAATGTTAATGTTACAAATTTAGATCCTGGCTCGGGCGGCGGCGGCGGATCTGGTGGATACTCATGCGGCGGCGGCGGCGGCGGTGCCGGTGGTGGTGTAATTGTTTTTAATTCGGGTGGATCGATCACAATTGGTGCTTCAGGTTTGATCGCTTCTAACGGCGGTAATGGTGGAAGCGATGGCACGGGTAATTGCGGCGGCGGCGGCGGCGGTTCAGGTGGAACATTATGGCTTGCTTCGGCCACAATCATTAATAACGGTGGAATCAGTGCAATTGGTGGAACAGGCGGCGCTTCGGCGGTTCCCGGAAGTCCATATTATGGTACCGGTGCTAACGGTTCTAACGGTCGTATCAGAATAGATGTAAATGGTAGTGTTACAGGTACAGGTACAATTCAACCTGCAGCGGGTTCTACTTATTCGGTTCCTTCATCTCCTTTAATATCCGGCGTTACAACAACAAACGTTTGTGGTTCTGCTGTTAATGGTGCAGCGGCTGCTACGCCTTCAAACGGCGTTGGTCCTTATACATACTCATGGTCGCCACCAATTAATGCAACTACAATTGCGGTAAGTAATTTATCAGCCGGATCGTATTCATTAATTGTTACAGATGCCACTTCTTGTTCGTATATGTCAACATTCAATATTGTTTCGGGCCCCAACCCTTCTGTTTCTATTACCGGAACCAATTCGGCCTGCGCAAACAGTAGCGTAAGTTTAGTGGCAAATGGTGCAAATACATATAGCTGGAGCACCGGTGCTACAACACAAACATTAGTGATCACACCAACTACCAGCGCTACTTATTCCGTTACAGGTACAAATACAACAACTGGTTGTTTTGCTGTAAGTACCCTTTCCTTAAGCGTTACTGTTGTTACTGTAAACATTACTTCAAGCAGTTCGTTGATCTGCTCGGGGCAATCTGTTACGTTAACTACTTCTACAAGCACAAACGTTTCAACGTACAGCTGGACGCCCGTAGTAAGTACCAGCAACTCCATAGTAGCCACACCAACTGCCAATACAACCTATTCTGCTATAGTTACCGACACGGTTACGGGTTGTAATAAAACAGCTTCAATTACACAATCTGTAAGTGCTTGCACCGGCATAGCCAATGCGCAAAATAATTCATCGGTATTTTTGGTTTATCCAAACCCTAACAATGGTAATTTTATTATTGATGTGAACGAGAATTTGCATTTACAGATCTTAAATTCGTTGGGCCAAATTATTTTAAACAGGACGTTAGAAACGGGTAAACATTCTGTTGACCTTAGCGCTAACCCAAATGGTTTGTATTTTATTTCTTTAAAATCAGCTAGCAAAAATCACATCGAAAAAATAATCAAGGAATAATATTTATTTAAATGTATGGAAGCTTTTGTACGATCAGAAATTAAAAACGGAATAGGAAC
This sequence comes from Bacteroidia bacterium, assembly GCA_044226875.1. GTDB lineage: Bacteria > Bacteroidota > Bacteroidia > B-17B0 > Aurantibacillaceae > Aurantibacillus. The sequence goes on along the minus strand of JBGAGD010000006.1, from coordinate 301,730 downwards.
AATTACTTTTTTTCATCCGCAAAGCAATTCAATGCCGGGTTCGCAACTGCGTAACCTTGCAGCCGAAATAGAAAAGCTTGGCAAAGATGCATCTGCAAAAGTTATTGTTTTAAAAAGCGAAGGCGACAAAGCATTTTGTGCCGGAGCAAGTTTTGATGAACTGATCGCCATAAAAGATCTTGAAACAGGAACAAAATTTTTCTCGGGCTTTGCCATGGTAATAAATGCCATGCGCAAAGCCCCTAAATTTATTATTGCACGCGTTCAGGGCAAGGCTGTTGGTGGTGGTGTTGGTATTGCCTCCAGCGCCGATTATACGTTTGCCACCGAAGCTGCTTTGGTAAAATTAAGCGAACTGGCCGTTGGCATTGGGCCTTTTGTTGTTGGCCCGGCTGTTGAGCGTAAAGTGGGCACTTCTGCTTTTTGCCAGTTAACCATTAATGCTACAGAGTGGCTCCCGGCTCAATGGGCAAAAGAAAAAGGCCTTTATGCCGAGTTATTTCCTTCTTCTGAAGAAATGGATAAAGGTATTGAAACACTTGCTGCTAAACTGGCATCAAGTAACCCTGAAGCCATGGCCATGCTTAAAAAAATAATGTGGGAAGGTACCGAAAACTGGGATACTTTATTAATTGAACGCGCGGGAATGAGTGGTAAATTAGTACTAAGTGAATTCACCATCAATGCTATCAATAAGTTCAAACAAAAAGCTTAATGCTTTTCAGAACTTTGGTATCATACCTCTTAAACCCATGTCAACAACTGTTTCCCCGGCATCCGGCTGGTAAAGGCCATCGGCAGTTTGCTTAACCCATTCAAAACTTTTATTGGTTGAAAGAGAAACTGTAATGATTATATCGTTTGTTTCTGTACCTGTAATTACCAATGGTTGATTGGCAGCTGCTGATGTGTTATAAAACTGCCCGGTAACTAAACAGCTACCCGCGGGTATTGGCGAGTTGGCGTTGTTTGGATTAACAACGGTAGTTTTTGCCGACTGTCCTTCAATTTTAACATCTGTGCTTAAGTAATTGGTATAAAACCCCCAATAGCCCTGTAATTTATTGCCAGCGCCATTAACGGTTGGCGTCATAACGGTATTGTGCATCTTATATTTAGTAACGTATGTATTGAACCCAACGAATGAAGCAACAGTGCCGGTTAAATTATTGGTATTTACCCTTACTTTGATATCATAGTTTTGATAGGCTAACGAAACCCTTAGCCATTTATAAGAGCCCGGCGTAACACTGCTAATTGGCACTGAAAAGAAAACATCGCCTTCTTTAGCAACTACAGACTTGCAAAACACTATGGCATTGTTTCCGCCACAGGTTGTTTCTTCTGCTTTATATAGCACTTTACCTTGTCCAACCTGCGTCAGGTCATTCTGCGCCATTTCAATATAATGAGCGCTCATTGTATTAAAAACCGGAGATTGCGCTTCGTTTGTACTTGGCACAGTGCTTGGCAAACCTAAATTATCCAACCTTACCTGTGTACTATCAAATTTAAATTTAAAAATAAGTTTTGGCCCCGTAGCGGTACTTGTCCATACAGTATCCGGAAAATTACAGGTTGGGCAACTTACGGTTTGCGTAGGCGGCGCTACCGGTTCTTCTTCTTTAGCAGTTTCTTTCTTTTTGCAAGAACTTAAAAACAACATAAGGGTTGCTGTTATCAATACGTATTTCATTTTACTTATTTTTGTTTTAGATTAGTTAAATATATAAAATTATGCGATTGGTTTTACAAAGAGTTAAGAAAGCAAGTGTATCAATAGATCAGGTTGTTTACTCATCCATAAATAACGGATTTTTAATATTAACCGGCGTAGAAAATGACGACACTGCCGAAGACATAGAATGGCTTTGTGCAAAAGTTACCGGTATGCGCATTTTTGCTGATGCAGAAGGCAAAATGAACCTGGATATAAAACAAACCAACGGCAATATTTTAATTGTTAGCCAGTTTACTTTGCATGCCTCTACCAAAAAAGGCAACCGGCCGTCTTTTATTAAAGCGGCAAGGCCCGAAACCGCAATACCATTATATGAAAATTTTATTTCAGAAATGGAAAAACAGTTGGGTAAGAGATGCAGCACCGGGGTATTTGGTGCAGATATGCAAATAGAATTGGTAAACGATGGCCCTGTTACTATAATTTTAGATAGTAAAAACAAAGAATAATTTTTATCTTTAAAAACTAATATTCGAAAAAGTGCAACCAAAAATATTATTAGAAAAAAATCAATTTGATGTTAAGATAAAACGTTTGTGCCATCAATTAATAGAAGCACACAATGATTTTAAAGATACTGTTATTATTGGCTTACAGCCACGCGGCATCTTTTTAGCAAAACGTATTCAAAAAGAGCTTCAAACTATTTTAAAAAATAAGAATATTAATTGCGGGGCTTTGGATATTACTTTTCACCGCGATGATTTCAGAAAAAAAGCCCTGGTACCTAATCCTACAAGCATTAATTTTACTATAGAAGATAAAAATGTTGTTTTGGTGGATGATGTTTTATTTACCGGCAGAACCATTCGCGCGGGCTTAGATGCCATGCTTGATTTTGGCAGACCTAAAGATGTTGAACTTTTGGTTTTGGTAGACAGGAGGCTGGCGCGCCACGTGCCTATACAGGCAAAATACATTGGCATTACCATTGATTCGATAGAATCACAAAACGTAAAAGTAGAGTGGCTGGAAACTGATGGCAAAGACAGAATAACCCTTTTAAGTAAATGATCATGCGTCCAAAAAAAGAAGAATGCCCCGAATATTACATTTACTATATTGGCCTGGTAAAACAAAACGACGTGTTAAACGCCTTAGCTGAAACCAAAAAAAATAATATTGATTTCATAAAGAGTATCCCTTCAGATCTTGAGGATCATGCTTATGCACCAGGTAAATGGACCATAAAAGAAGTTTTGATCCATTGTATTGATACCGAAAGAATATTTAGTACAAGAGCTTTAGGCTTTGCCAGGGGTGATAAACAAACACCGCATTCATATGATGAAAATTTGTATGGCGCCAACAGTAATGCTGCTTCAAGAACATTAAAAGATATACTTGAGGAATTTGAAGCGGTAAGACATGCATCTGTTTGTTTATTCGGGTCTTTTTCTGAAGATAGCCTTGCAAAAACCGGCAATACGCCTTCGGGCAAGGCAACGGTAAACTCAATAGGCTTTACTATTTGCGGGCATACAGAGCATCATATCAACATCATCAAAGAACGTTATTTACAAACAACTAAAAAATAATTTCATAATCAAAAATTAAAAGCTATCTTTAGCTTTTGAAAATCTGTTTTCAAAAATAAATGAGCCAACTCAGCGTCAACCACCTCCTCGGAATAAAAAATCTTACAAAAAACGATATTGATCTTATTTTAAGTACTGCTCAAAATTTTAAAGAAGTCATTAATCGCCCGATCAAAAAAGTACCATCGCTCAGAGACATTACCATTGCCAATTTATTTTTCGAAAATTCAACCCGTACACGTCTATCTTTTGAATTGGCGCAAAAACGTTTAAGTGCCGATACCATTAATTTTTCAGCTTCTAACTCTTCTGTAAAAAAAGGAGAAACATTAATTGATACTGTAAACAATATCCTGGCCATGAAGGTGGATATGATCGTTATGCGTCACGCCAGTGCAGGTGCGGCCATGTTCTTATCCAAAAAAGTAAATGCAAAGATCATTAATGCCGGCGATGGAGCACACGAACACCCGACGCAAGCTTTGCTTGACGCTTTTTCTATAAAAGAAAAACTCGGCGACCTTAAAGGTAAAAAAATTGTGATCGTTGGTGATATCCTGCATTCGCGTGTTGCCCTTTCCAACATTTTCTGTCTCCAAAAATTAGGAGCCATTGTAAAAGTGTGCGGGCCGTTAACCCTGATCCCAAAATACATTAGCTCTTTAGGTGTTGAAGTGGAACCTGATCTTAGAAAAGCCCTTGAGTGGTGCGATGTGGCCAATATGTTGCGTATACAGTTAGAGCGCCAGGATATAAAATTCTTCCCAACGCTAAGGGAATACACCATGCTTTATGGATTGGATAAAGAATTGCTGGATAGTATCTCTAAAAAAATAATCATTATGCATCCTGGCCCGATAAACCGCGGTGTAGAGATCACCAGCGACGTGGCCGATAGTAAACAATCTATTATTTTAGAGCAGGTAGAGAACGGGGTTGCCGTACGAATGGCAGTAATGTTCTTATTAGCAGGAAGACAGGCGTAGCAGTTTTTAATAAGCAAAATAACTATTAAAAACTAACCATCAGGTTGCATCCTCTTACATCGCTGTTATCAAAACGACCCATTAACTCCAGTTTATTATTTTCATTTATTTTACCAAGATCTTTTGTGGCAATAAAAGAGCAGGAATTTATATTTGCAAGATCGATCACATTTATACCGCCGGTCTTACCATCGTTCCTGATCTTTAAAGGATCATTCACCTCGCGGATCAGGAATCTCATCCAGGGAGGAGATATAAATTCGGCATCGCCAATACTATATGCCTGGCTCAGCAACTCAGTCATACCATATTCGCTGTGAATTGAGTTTATTTTAAAGCCGTTTTTTAAATATTGGTGCAATTCTGTCTTTAGCATTTCTTTCCGGGTTCCTTTCATACCACCGGTTTCCATCACAGTAAAATTTTCTGTTAAGCTAATTCCTCTGTCACATAAATCGATTAACGCATATGAAACACCAATTAAAATTACTTTTTGTTTTGTGTTTTTGAGCTGCTTTATTTTTGAAATAAGATCATCTGTATCATCTAAAAAAAAACCGCTGAAAGGGTGCTTTGAATCTTTGATCAAACGATCGCACATATACACCAACGACGAGCCCGAACGCTGTAAATAATTAGGCAATAGGGCTAAAAAACAATATTCTGCAGGTTTACCGTAAAACAGTTCAAAGCCTTTTAAAAAACTTCTTTCGTAAAGTGTTATATCGTTTACAAAATGTGTTGCCGGTTTTTGCGATGTGGTTGAACTGCTTGTAAATTTAACTGTACCCGTATTTAATGGCGTGCTTATTACTTGATGTTCTTTAAAGAATTCGATCGGTAAAAAAGGTATTTGTTCTAAAATTTTTACTTGTAACGGATCTATCTTTAACAACTCTATCCACTTCGCGTAAACAGGGTTTTGTTTAGCCTGATAGTTAAAAATACTTAAAGAAAGTTCTAAAAAGCTCTTTTCCGATGCAATATCAAATATGTTGTTTTCGTTATTAAACAAGCGTTTGGCTGTATTGTAATAATTTTGTAAATTTAGATATTGATTTTAGATTGATGCGCTTAATTGTAATAATATTTTTGATCGGTATCTTTTGTTTTGCCTGTGTAAAAAAGCAAAGTAAAGATCCCGTGCCCTCTTTATCTTATGAAAGCTTTGTTTCATCAAAATCAAATGGTATCGATAACGGGCAAATGGTTTTGGGCTATGAAGACGGAGATGGTGATATTTTCAGGGATAAAAACACTAACCTGCCAAACCTGATCATGAAATTTTATTATTACAACAACGGTACCCACCAATTTACTGGCTATTTTGACAGTAACATTAACGATACTTTTAATATTGCCAAGATCATTACACAGCCCGGCGATGGGTTTAAAGGTAAATCCATAAAAGGAGAGATCTTCATTCCCATGAACGAATTCAGGCCTGCAGATTCTATAAAAATATTTAAGTATGTTATTTTTGCGATGGATGAAGCAGGTAACAAATCAAATACCCTTACCACACCTCAATTTACAGTTAACTATTAAGGTCTTAACGCCTTTTCCATTTTCTGGGCAATTATCTTGCTCATTTTAAAATTGCTTTCATGTGTCCATCCCCCAATATGCGGACTTAAAATAACTTTATCAGAATGGATCAGGTAATTTAGCGGCGCAGGAATGTCTTTATTTTCTATTTGTTCAAAAGATACACTTTCATACTCGAGTACATCCAAACAGGCACCTTTTACTTTTTTACCCTCTATAGCGGCAACAAGATCTGCGGTATTTAAACATTTACCACGGGCAGTATTAATAATATAAATATCCTTTTTAAATTTATTTATAAAAGCCGCGTTTATCATGTACTCCGTTTCTTTTGTTAAGGGCACGTGCAAGCTCACTACATCACATTCTTCAAAAAGTTTGTTTAATGTTGTTTCAATGATCATTTCATTACCAAATCCCGAAAGGTATTTATCATACACCAGGATATTACAATCAAACCCCGTAAGTTTTTTTGCAAAGCTGCTGCCCATATTGCCGTAGCCAATAATACCAACGGTTTTACCTTTAATTTCAAAACCCCTGTTCTCTGCGCGCAACCAAATTCCTTTTCTTACCTCGGCATCGGCCTTTTTTAAATGGGTAAACAGCATTAATAACATGGCAATGGCATGTTCGCCAAGAGCATCTCTATTACCTTCGGGAGCGCTAATGCAAATTATTTTTTTTGATGTAGCATATTCAACATCTATATTTTCCATACCGGCCCCTACCCTGCCAATACATTTTAATTTTGGACAGGCATCAATAATTTGTTTGTTGATCTTAAATTTACTTCTGATAACAACGGCATCATAATTTGGCAAAATAGAAATTAACTCCGTTGCCGGCCGGTCCCAAAACAGGTCGCATTCGAACCCTGAATTAATAAGCATTTCGTGAAGAACAGGATGATTGGAATCGGCAAATAAGATCTTCATTTGGAACAGTTGTCTTTTATATCTAGATACTAAAATTAATCAAAATTAAAACGCTAATTTTTGTTTAAAAAATTAATCGCCTGAAAATGAAGCATAATAAACAATTAACAATTATCTAACATGCGCTTTGTTGAGAAGTGATTTTTGGATTTATGAACAAACTCAATAGTCTGAAAGTACTGATTTTATTGGCCTTACACATGGAAACAATATTTATGCACAAGTTATGAATATTGTTGAGGGTTTTGTAAATTTATTATGAGCCATTTTTTCGCACTTTTGACTCCCCACTTATGAATCAGGATAACCAAAATAAAACCCGCAAACGCGTATTTACAAGCCCTTCAACAGGTACTAACGAGATAGGAAAACTACCACCACAGGCAGTAGAACTGGAAGAAGCCGTTTTAGGCGCCATGCTTCTTGAAAGAGAAGCGCTAAGTACTGTAATTGATATTTTAAGTCCGGAAGCTTTTTATAAAGAACAAAATGGCCGTGTATTTGCTGCCATGGTAGCTTTATTTAACCGTTCAGAACCGGTAGATATTTTAACTGTAACACAAGAGCTAAAACGTACCGGCGAATTAGAATTTGTTGGAGGCGCCTATTATGTATCTGCCTTAACCAACCGTATTGCCTCTTCTGCCAACATTGAATTTCATTCGCGTATTGTAGCGCAAAAATATTTGCAGCGCGAATTAATTCGTTTAAGTACCGAAACCATTAAGGTTGCATATGAAGACAGCACCGATGTTTTTGAATTGTTAGACGAAACAACCAAAAATATTTTTGAGATCCTGGATTCGAACGTGCGTAAACAACACGATAAAATGAGTACGCTGATCGCGAAAGCCATTACCGAAATTGAAACGGCTGCTAATCAAACCGATGGTTTATCAGGTGTGCCGAGTGGATTTAGCGCTATGGACAGGATAACGGGTGGTTGGCAAAAATCAGATCTCCTGATCCTGGCAGCAAGGCCGGGTATGGGTAAAACGGCCTTTGTGGTGTCGATGGCAAAAAACGCAGCCGTTGAATTTAATAAGCCTGTAGCCATTTTCTCTTTAGAGATGAGCAGTTTGCAATTGGTAAAACGTTTGATCTCGAGTGAAACAGAAATTGCACAGGATAAAATCTTAAAAGGAAATTTAGATAACCACGAATTTATTCAGTTAAACGAGCGTATTAAAAAACTGGCAGTAGCGCCATTATTTATTGATGACACACCTGCCCTATCTATTTTTGAGCTGCGTGCCAAAGCGCGTCGTTTAAAAGAGAATCAAAAAGTAGAATTAATTATTATTGACTACCTGCAATTAATGAGTGGCGGGCCCGACGGAAAAGGAAACCGTGAACAAGAGATCAGCCAGATATCACGCGGATTAAAAAGTTTGGCAAAAGAATTAGAGATCCCTATCATAGCTTTGTCTCAGTTAAGTCGCCAGGTAGAGAACAGGCCCGGCGGAAGTAAACGCCCGCAATTGAGCGACCTTCGTGAATCGGGCGCCATTGAACAGGATGCCGATATGGTTATGTTTATATACAGACCCGAGTATTATGGTTTGGAAGTAGATGAACAAAACGAACCTACACGCGGCCGCGCCGAAGTTATCATTGCCAAGAACAGGCATGGTGCATTAGAGACCGTTAAACTTCGTTTTATTGGGCAATACGCTAAATTTGCCGATCTTGATTATACAGAAGGCCAGGATATTATTTATAACCAAAACAACCCGGGGCCATTACAACAAAACACTGATTTTTTAAATTCGGGAACCAAAACCGTTGCGTCAAAAAACTGGGATAAAGTAGAAGACAATAATGCCGACATTATTAAACGCAACGATATTGAAGATTTTAATGAGCCGCCATTTTAAAATGAATATTAGAAAAAAAGCGTAATCTTAAGATTACGCTTTTTTTATTTATGGGTTTTTACTTCCCGTCGTCTCATCTATCTTTTGATCAATAATAAAATTGGGCCTGTTGCGGGCTGCATCCAATGTGCGGTAAAGGTATTCTCCAATAATCCCCAATGCGATCATTATAAAGGAAGAGGTAAATAATAACACGATCATTAAAGATGACCAGCCTTCTGTATTGATGCCGTTCACAAATTTATTGATGAAGATGATGATAGCATAAACAATAGAAAGAAAGCCCAGCGTGATCCCGATAATGCTTATTAAGCGTAAAGGAAAAAAAGTAAACGAAACAAAGCTGTCAATAAACGATTTTACTTTTTTCGCCATTGTCCAGCCCGATTTTCCGATCTCGCGTTTTCGGCGGGTATATGGAATGCTAACATATTCGTGTCCCATCCAGATAAAAAGATATGGCAGATAAAAATTCTTTTCGTTCATTTTCAACAACTCCTCACGCAACGATTTATCAAATAACCAAAGATCGAAACCACCTTTTGGCGCATTTTTTAAAGCTATTTTGCGAATAAGATTATGATATGAATTTGAAACCAGTTTAGTAATAAAAGTATCCTCTCTATTGGCTTTTTGCGCCAATACCAGTTTATATCCTTTTTGCCAGTGTTTATACAGTTCGGGAATTAGCTCCGGCGGATCCTGAAGATCGGCAGCAAGTATCACACAACAATCTCCGGTAGAATTGGATATGCCGGCGTAGCTTGCATTATTGGCGCCAAAATTGCGAGATAACTTTAATACTTTAACCTTTGAAGGATGTTGGGCCTGTATTGTTTTAAGTACTTCAAATGTTTCATCTTTAGATCCATCATCAACAAAAATATATTCTACTTCGGTGCCTTCGGGAAAATTTTTTTCGTTATCCAATAAAACAGGAAAAGTTACCGGCAGGTTCTTTCCGTTATAATAACAAGGTGTTATAATGCTTATTTTTCCCATATTATAAAATAAAACGTTCTAAATTCTTAAAATTCTCAACTTTAAATTTATAGTGAAAATGCGCCCATATTTTTGCTCCCCAACCTTCTTTCCAGTCACACAACCCTAAGTTAAGATCTTTACCGTTGTTATTTGCGGTACCAAGACTAAAATAAACGGCATTTTTTTGATTGGTTTGTATGATATTATCAAACAAAAAATCGATCGCGCCGCAATCACGTCCAAAATCATTTGAAGAAATATATTGGCAATGGATACAATTATCAAAATTAAACAGTGTAACGCCGGCAACTATTTTATTATCCACATACCCGTTTACCTGCGTTATTTTTTCAGGAAAATAATTATGCAGAAGTTTAATTTCTTCTAAAGAATGTACGGGCTTTGTGCCAAATTTTTCAGACAGGTTAGGCACCAAAATATCATTCCAGTATTCATCAAAATTATTATTATACCTTACTTCTGTATTTTGTTTTGCCCCTTTTTTAATACTCCTGCGTCTGCGTTCCTGAAATTTAAGCTCCTGTTTATTATCCAAAACAAATGACGTATCCACTTTAATTAATTCGGCCTGCAACATATTAAGCACAAAATGCTCAAAATCGTTTGTTGTTTTAGAGATATAATTGGGCACAGGTTTATAAACCATTTCTGCTACCTGCTTATCATGAAAATATTTTATAAGCGCGTAAAAATAACTCAAGAGTTTTTTTTCATTTCGGCGTTCGTTCAGTATCAGGCCGCCATATGTTAAGCCCTGATGAGAATACACGGTATTGTCTTTTTTATTTGCCGGAAAAATACCTACTAACTGTCCGCCATCAAAAATTAAGGCAGATGAATCCTCAAACCTGTCTTTATGATATTCCATAAAGTTACGGTGAAAAAGAAAATTACTATTGTCTGCCGTTGCAACAAAATTGTTCCAGGCATCAAAATAATCGGGGCTATATGATCTGATCTCAATTTCCATTATTGATTTTTCAATTCGGCATATCCAAAACCCGATGCGCCATTATTATTACCGTTATAAAATAAATAGGTTTTATCTTTTACTTTTAATACTGCAGGATAACAGATCATTTCACTATCCCATCCCGAAGGCGAAACATCAATACCAATCTCTGCATCCTTTCTTACCCAATTCAACCCGTCATTAGATTCTGCATAACCAAGCCTGTACAACCTGTCAATATATCTTACCGAATAAAACATCTTATACATTCCGTTTTCCTGAAAAACACAAGGCCTTCCAACAGAAAATTCTTTATCATAATCAACCGATATGCAATCGTCTTTAGTTATTTCCCAACTCAATCCATCTGTTGATTCAGCATACCCGATATCTGCACTTAAGTAGGCTTTTGCATTTACATTCATCCATTTTTTTGCGATCCACAACCACATTTTAAATTTTTGACCATCTTTAATAACATACGGCGCTGCTAACGAATATGGGTATTTTGCAGATCTGTCAATAACAGGTACTTTTTGCGCTCTCACAAAATTGCCATCATTGCCTGCAATGGCAAGGCCCGGAAATAAAGAGAACGGGGTTTTGAACGAGCGCTGGTAACCAACATAATATAAATATGTTTTATTATCATCAATAACTATACTGCTCGGATTTACGCCACAGTCATCAAATGTACCGTCTTCGCCTTCTGAAAGAACAATCTGACTGGGTGCAGTAATAATTTTGGACGGATCGTTTGCATCAACTTCTAAAAAAGTTACCCTGCCAATATTATCAAGAGAAGATGTAGCAAAATATATCCGAATAACATTTTTTGTTTCTATATATTGAGGGCAAGGAAGGATGCCATATTTTTTCATCCACTCAAATTGACCTGTTGGTTCAAAGATCCTTCCCTTTTTTATCCACTGCATATTATTTAGGGATATTAAATTTTTCGTAGATGCTTAATTCGTCTGGTTTTGATGCCGTTCCTTTAAATAATTTGCCTTCGCCTGTATCTTTTACGATCAGGCAGCCTGAACCGATCAAACAATCTTTACCAATGTTAATATTGTTTCCAACAGTAGAGTTTACGCCCATAAATGTGTAATCGCCAACTGTACAAAAACCGCTTATCACAACGTGCGACGATATAAATAAATGGTCGCCTAATACAGAATGGTGCCCAATATGGTTGCCGCTCCATAAAACCACATTCGATCCGATCTTTACAAATGGCTGCACGGTGTTATCTTCAAAAATAAAAACGTTATCGCCAAGTGTTACATTTTGCCAAACAAAAGCCCTTGAACTAATATAATTTGCAAGCTTATATCCTTTTTGTTTTGCATCGTTATAAAATTTGGCGCGTGTACGGTTTAATGTATTGTACACTAAAGCAATGTGCATTTCAAATTTTTGCGGAGGGTATAATTTTTCAACTTCTTCGTAAGCCACTACCGGTAAACCAAATAGTTTATCTTTTTTTAAAAATTCTTTATTAACGGTAAATGCAACCACTTCATATTCCGAATCGTGTGTAAAAAGTTCATAAGCTACTTCAGCAAATGCACTATCTCCAAACAGAACTATTTTTTTTGTTTTGTTCATCATTATCTTTTAATAATTAAAATATCCTCGCGGCGGTTAGACATAGGCAAATCGGCCAGTTGAGGCATTAGATAGGTTTCACATCCAAACCGGCGAAGCCTTGTAATAATTGCCAGCACAATGCTATCGTCCATTTTCTGATCTCGGTTTTCGTGAGCTGTTGAACCTTTTGCCTGGCCGCTATTCTGTAAAAATTGTTTTCCTTCGTCAGAATTTAAAAAACGGTCGCGTTTATCAATATTTGGAATATCGCCAATTAAAAAATGCCCGCCGGCTTTTAAAAGGTTAACCGATTGATGGATAAAATCGTAAAGATTATCATTTGCAAAAACGTAAAAAATAACACTGTAACATAAAATATAATCGGCCTTGCCAATATATTTATCTAGACGGTTATCGCTGAACGGAAATTTGCCGGGCATTTTAATTATTTTTTCAGACGAAGGAAGGTCGCGGATCATTTCTTCAGAATCAATTAAAATTAACGTATGGTCGTTTTTTTTACAAACCTCAATTAATTCATATGTCAGTTCATCGCACCCGCACCCAATATCAATAATTAATTTACCGGTTGTATTATAAATTGGAAGTTTAAGATCGATATCATTAAGGATCTTTTTTGAAAACCCTTTTCGGTAAGAATCCGGAAAACCAATTTTTTCGGAATTGGAAAGGCTTTTGTCTGAAGCCATTTTTTTAAAATCGTCAAAATTTAATTCTTTATTTGAAGCCATAACCCAAATTCTTTTTTAAATATAGCTATTAATTACCAAGGCTATATGCTAAATAATCTTTATAATCTCTTATATAATCCGCTTCAAGATAGGTATGAGAAGCCAGCACAAGGCATACCGAACCTGACGAGAAATTGATCTCAGAGGCCCAGATACCCGGTGTTATATGCAGCCCGGCGTTTGGACTTCTTAAGGGAACAACACGTTTTGTTTTACCATCATCCAGCAACACTTCAAAAGAGCCGCTAACCGCTACTAAAAACTGGTGGCACTCTTTATGGGCGTGCGCACCACGCGATTCTCCCCCCGGAATATCGTATAAATAAAAGATCCTTTTAACGGCAAAAGGTATTTCTGTATTGTTGTTTAAAGCGGTTATATGCCCATTCCTGTCTCCTATTTGCGGTAAAGAGATCAATTTACAATCATTAACGGTTACGGGTTGTTTCATTTAACTGCTTTATTTTTAAATATTTCAAAATCGCGAATGTAATCGTTTGCGTTATATTCAAGGCTGGATAAATGAAAACCCACTGAATTGGTTGAGAAGTTTTCGATATGGCGCCAGGTTAACGCCGGCACGTATAAACCATAATAAGAGCGGTTCAGCGAAAATTTCCGGGTAGAGCCATCCGGCTGCGTAATAACAACATCAAAACTTCCGCTTAAGGCAATTATTACTTCGTCCTGCTCTTTATACGCATGCCCGCCCCTTGTTTCGCCGCCAGGCACATCATAAAGCCAAAAAACGCGCTTAATTTCAAAAGGAATGTGAGTGGGGTTTTGAACAAATGTGAGGTTTCCTCTTGGGTCTAGTATTTTAGGAAAATCAAGAATTTTAACAGGCATTTTGCTCTTATAAGATTTTATCAAAGATATAATTTTCCGCTTAATCTAGAAAATTTTTTACAGAGGCAATTTCTCTTAATTATTCAGTATTTATAAAGGTTACAGCAGCACTTTAAATAAACCGCCAAATTGTAAATCGTAAAGTGCCGAATTGTAAATGATCAACATAAACTATTATTTATGTGTTTTTGGCGTTCTACTTTTTTATACATTTGATCATTGAAAAAAACATTTCCGATATTATTACTGCTTTTCTGTTTAACCGCCTGTAAAAATGGCGTAACCGATACTACAAAAAAAATAGAAGTTAAACAGCCGCAAAATGTTAATGCAGAAACCATAAAATTATTGGATGAGATCAATGACACCTCTATTGGCGATACGTTATTGGCAATAAATAAAGATACCTTAGTTGCATATCCTTTTTTTAAAAAACTAAGAGAAAACAAACAGCTTCTTTTTTCGGATAAAGGAAAATTAACCGCCCTGGGCGATACTTTATATAATGTTATAAAAAACGCGCGGTATTTTGGCTTATATCCAAACGATTACCATTATAAAGAACTCGAAAAATTAAACGCCGAATTTTATGATAAAAAAGAAGAGGCTTATAATGTTAGTGCTATCGCGTCTGCCGAAATGTTATTTACCGATGCCTATTTAAAATTTGGTGCGCATTTAAATAAAGGCCGCTTTTGTACTGATACCTTACTATTGGAATGGAACCCAAAAAAACTGGATACAAATTGGGTAACTATTTTAAAAATGGGTTTGCAACCTACGCTTATGCGCCAGGCTTTTGATTCGCTGGAGCCAAAGCATGCCGGTTATCATTTTTTAAAAGAAGCTCTTCACAATTATATTGTTGAAAATGAGAAAATGGATTGGGACACTATTTCTTTTAAAAACATTAAAGATACTTTAAAGTTTAAAGAAGACCTTAAACAAAAACTAATTAAAACCGGCGATTACAATGATTCGTTAAATGTGAACGATAGTTTAAAATTAGCGGAGGCCATTAAAAAATACCAGAAAAAATTTAACCTTGAGCCGGATGGTAAGCTTGGAAAATTAACACGCCAAACCTTAACGTTATCTAAAGAGCAAACCGTTCGCCAAATAGAAATGGCGCTGGAGCGCTGGCGTTGGGAGCCTTCAAGATATCCCGAAAGATATGCGATCGTAAATATTCCGTCTGCCGAAATAAATGTTTACGAATGGGATAAAAAACATAAAGAGGATACGTTGGTTTTATACAGCAAGATCGTTGTTGGCAAACCCGAAACACAAACACCAACTTTAAAAAGCAAGATCACTTACATGCTTGTATATCCATACTGGAGCGTGCCGTATACCATAGCCTGGAAAGAGATTTTACCGATGGTAAAACATGATACCAATTATTTACACAAGCATAATTTTGAAGTGATCAATTTTAAAGGCGAAGTTGTGCCGCCCAGCAAACTAAACTGGAAACGTTTTAGCAAAGAATACTTACCTGTAAAATTCAGGCAGCGTATTGGTGATGATAATAGCCTGGGCATCTGCAAATTTAATTTCAATAATAAATATGGCGTTTATTTACACGACACAAACAGCAAACGTTATTTTAAAACCTTTTACCGTTACCAAAGTCATGGCTGCATGCGCCTCGAAAAATTTGTTGAGCTGGCAAGATTTTTAATTCGCGATGACACTTTAAAATTACCCTACGATACATTAAACGCTTATTTTGCCCGGCCCGAACAAAAACAGATCAACCTCAAAAAACCTTTACCGATCTACGTACGGTATTATACCGCTAATGTAGAAGTGATGAAGGATAAGAAGGGTAAGCCAAAGAAAAATCCGCAAAAAGAGGATAAGAAATTAAATGTGTTTATCGATATCTATAAAAAAGATGAGCAAATGATAAAACTGATCTATAAATGATCGTGCTTTGCCGCAATGATATCTTTTAGATTTTGTATATCATAACTAATACCAAACAATCTTTTTATTTTCATTTTGTTGCTTATAAAAAAAGCCGCACCAATGGCAATGCCAACAGCCAGATACGCAAGGTTCACGGTGTAGGCGGCCCCATCCATATCATATTTTTTTATCAGAACGGGTGCTGCAATTAAAGAAATGATAAAGCCAAAACTATTGCAAAATAAAATAAGTTTAAGTTTACCAAGCGCAGAAAAATAATGGCTGATGATACCAAAAAAACTCACCATTAAAATACCGGGCGCATATAACATCATTAACCGCTTAATACCGGCGTAGCCATCGCCTAACAAATAAATAAAAAAACCTTCGGGCAATAAAAAAATAACAAGCACTGCAGCAAGACTAAAAATAAAACTGGCCTTGCTTAAACTTAAGGTCATCTCTGATGATCGTAGGGTGTCGCCGGTATTGGCTACACGTGCCAAAAGTACCGGTGAGATACCATTTGCAATGATCAGAACAGATTCGATCAATGATGAAGCAGAAGAATATAATCCCACTTTAGCGGTGCTTGGCAGTAAATAATAACTGTAACGGTTACAAAAAATATGCATCAGTACCGCAGCCTGGCATATTAATCCATTTATAATTACCGGTTTAAGATCGAATGTTCTTTCTTTTGACGCGTTAAAATTTATTTTTAAAACCATAGCTGTAGAAAAAATAAAGGCAATAATAAACGAAAACAATAACGGAAAGATATAAGAGTTAAACGTAAACTCTTTTAATACCAAAAGCGAAAAACCAAGACCGATCAATAATAACAGGGGCTGTAATAAATTTAAAAAATTATAGGCCTTTACTTTTTCCTTTCCCAGGATCAACACGCAATTAAATGTATTTATAATAATCAGCAAAGAAACTATATAACCCAACCACCCGTAGCCAGGTACCTGCTTATTCAAAAAAACAACTATCACATTACTTAACGAGCAAAAAATGAGTGTATAAACCAAACCAAAAATGTATATTTTTTTGAGATCGAACTTCGGAATAAAATAAACCAAACTGTACCCAGTATACACTTCGTTCACAATTTGAATAATGGCAATATTTAAAATAAAAATACTTATCTCACCGCGCGAACTAACCCCTAAATACCGTGAAGAGACAATAAGAATGAAAAAATTAATGATCGCAACCAGCCCTTTGGTAACTAAACTGTGTAAAATATTCTTAAACATAAACGGCTGCTTTGGCTATTAACGTGAAATTAAGTTAAAAATTACCAAATAAATTCTATTACCTGCTTAATATCGGGATGCAAACTCTTTGCAACAGGGCATGTATGTGCTGCATGTTCATACATCTTTTTTTCCTTATCGGTAAAGCTCTTTTTAGGTAAAGTGATCTTAATATGGATCTCTCCAATACGCCTCGGATCAGCATACATTATTTTTGTCACCTCGGCGCTTGCCCCATCAACAGTGGTAAATCCCTCTTTTAAAGCCAAAATTCCCATAATTGAGATCATACAACTTGCCAATGAAGTTGCTACCAGATCGGTTGGCGAAAAAGCCTCGCCTTTGCCATGATTATCTTTTGGGGCGTCGGTATTTATAACCGTTCCTGATTGCAAATGGGTAGCCTCCGTCCTTAATTCGCCCAAATATTTAACTAAACTTGTTGCCATAACTTTTGTTTATACAAAAATAGGATAATACCTCGTAATTCTTTAAATTTGTTATAATGTTTAGAGCTGTTTACATCATACTGTTTTGTTGCTTTTTGAGCGATTTCATGATCGCCCAGGATAAGCCTGCTTTAACTGTAGATGAAGGCACAAATTTAAATGTATTATACCGGAACGAAGGTTCTGTTCAGATATACGCTAACACCAGGGGATTTGGCGGATTATACAGGCGCGGAAGGCATATTACGGCTAAAACGCGGTCGTTTTGGGAAATAGATTTTCAATCATTAAAACACCCTAAAGAGATAAAAGTTACCGGCTCAGCGCAGGACAAAAAAAGATTTGTTTATGGTAAACTTAACCAGGTGTTTATGTTACGTGCTGCCGTTGGCATGCAAAAAGTATTGTTTGCCAAAGCCGATAACAAGGCTGTTGAAGTTAGATACAGTTACTCCATTGGGCCAACCCTGGCTTTTGCAAAACCATATTATGTGCAGGTTTACAGGGCGCAAAATAATACGGGCGGACAGGTAAGTCCGGATGTTGTTAAATTTAATTCAGAGAGTTTTACACAGGATAGCGTTGTGGGCCGCGGCTCATTTTCTGATGGTCTTCCTGAAACAAAAGTTTATCCGGGCGCAAGCGCAAAATTTAATTTAAGTTTTGAATACGCTCCATACACAAATCTTATCCGTGCCATTGAAACAGGCATTTCGTTAGACTATTTTCCAAAAGCATTGCCAATTATGGCAAGAAATCCGGCAGAGAATTTAATTGTGACCTTTCGCGTTGGATTTGTGTTTGGATCAAAATGGTATTAAAAAAATGGAACCCACCCAGGAAATTCAAAAGATCAAAAAACCAGATTGGCTTCGCGTAAAATTACCTACCGGCGAAGAGTATGTTAAAGTTCGTGGCATTGTAAGCAAACATAAACTGCACACCATTTGCGAAAGCGGTAATTGCCCTAATATGGGCGAATGCTGGGGCGCAGGCACTGCTACTTTTATGATACTTGGAAATATCTGCACACGCAGTTGCGGATTTTGTGCTGTTGCAACGGGCAAACCAAAACCGGCAGATTGGGATGAACCAAAACGTATTGCCAACTCGGTAAAGTTAATGGGCGTTAAGCATTGTGTTATTACAAGTGTTGATCGTGACGACCTTAAAGATGGCGGCTCTATTATCTGGGCCGAGACCATAAAAGAGATCCGTTCTATTAGCCCTGAAACAAAATTTGAATGCCTTATTCCTGATTTTGCAGGCAAATGGGAAAACCTTCAACGCATTATTGATGTGCAACCCGATATTGTTTCTCATAATATTGAAACCGTAAGACGTTTAACAGCGCAGGTTCGTATACAAGCCAAATACGACCGAAGCATGGAAGTTTTAAAACGTTTGGATGAAGCCGGTGTTAAAACTAAAAGCGGCATTATGGTTGGCCTTGGAGAAACAGAAGAAGAGATCTTTGAGACCATTGATGACCTTGCCGCAGTAAAATGTGATGTGGTTACCATAGGTCAATATTTACAACCAACACCAAAACATTTACCAGTGGCGCGTTTTGTACACCCTGATGATTTTAAAAAATATAAAGATTACGCTTTAAGCAAAGGATTTAAATTTGTAGAAAGCGGCCCTCTTGTGCGCTCATCTTATCACGCCGAAAAACACATTTTTTAAAATGAAATCAATAATAAAATTATTGATCATTGTTTTTTTTAGTTATTTTTTTCAGAATTGTGCCCCTTCCCGCTTTGTAAAACCACTGGCCAAAAACCGGCATGCCGCTTCTTTTTCTTTTGGCGGGCCTGTAATAAAATTCGCCGGGGCACCGATCCCTATTCCATTTACAACGCTGGCTTACGGTTATGGAGCTACCGAAAACGTAACCTGTTTTGGCAGTCTGCATACTACCAGCTTATTGTTTGGGAATTTACAAAGTGATATTGGCACAACTTTAAAATTACTTGAAAAAGAAAATAAATTTGGCATCTCTGCTTCACCTGCGCTTCAACTGGCATATAATATCGGCACAAAAAAAAGTTTCAGAATATGGCCATCGGCAGACATCAACACTTATTTTCATTTCAATAAAAAACCATCTTATTTATATAGCGGGGTAAATTCGTGGTTTGAACTGGCAAAATATAAAGCCCATGATCAACCTCAGCAACGTCACGTCATTCCGAATTTGCATTTGGGTTACGTGATCGTAAAACAAAAATGGCAGCACCAGTTTGAATTAAGTTATCTTGGCATTGGTATTCCGAATAAGCCCGGAGTAGTTGATTATATTGGCATTGCAGGCAAAGGTACCTTAGGTTTTTATTATTCACTCGTCAGAAAATTTTAAAATGAGATTTATAATTTTATTAATATTTTCGTTGTTGCTGGCTTCCTGTCTTAAGCTGGATAGTAACTTATATAATAACGATAATAAAATAAAGGAGTATAAATTAGATAATTATAAAGGCGAGCAGGATTTTATTTTAGACGCCTCTTATGCTATACCACAAAACCTTATTACCATTTTTTCTTTGTCATCACAGGCCAATGGCGAATCTGCCGCAACAACAATTAAAGCGCTTTATATTGGCGACATTTCAAAAATAAATACCGATACCGTTATTTTGTATTGCCATGGCAACAAATGGCATATGGATTTTTATTGGCAGCGCGCAAAACTATTGGCACATACCAATGGAAAAAACAGGTATGGTGTGTTGATGATGGATTACAGGGGTTATGGTTTAAGCGATGGAAAACCAACAGAAAAAGGAATGTATGCAGATGTAGACGCCTGTATAAAATGGTTAAAAGAAAAAGGAATGACCAGTAACAGATTGATGATTTATGGTTTTAGTTTAGGATCGGCCCCGGCTACAAAATTAACTGCAGAGCCTGTAACACTAACACCCGCAAAACTTATTCTTGAAGCGCCATTTGGCAGTGCCGCAGTAATGGTGCAAGACGCTTCTCAACTAAATATGCCCGCTACTTATTTTACAGATCTTAAGATCGATAATGCCGAAGAAATCAAAAAAGTAGGCTGTCCTTTTTTGTGGATACATGGTACCAACGATAATTTTTTAAACTATAAAACGCATGGCGAATTGGTATACACTAATTATAATGGTATTTATAAAGAGAAATATTTAGTGGCTGGTGCCGACCATGGCGAAGTACCTCTTAAAATGGGCTTTTCTAATTACCTTACTGTGTTAGGAAATTTTATAAGGAAGAATTAAATTATTCCAACATCGCTGAGTTTAAGCCAGCCTTCATTGCCGTTATCCAGTTTAATAAGTAACCAGTTGCCGTTATTTTCTACTACGCGTATCTTTGTACCCTCGTGCAGGCTGAATTTTGAATTGGCAGTAGGCGTTGGTTCGTTCATGATCTTCACTTCTTTTGAAGTAATAATAGCGAACTTATTTTCTACTTTAGATTGTAAAGCTGAGTAACCCAGGAAGTAAGTTATAAAAAAAGTGATCACTAAAAGACAGCTCACTAAAAATGCGATCCGTTTTACAAGTAATACTGTTGAATTAATAAAAATAAAAAATAACACGCAGGCAATTGCTAATGTACTAATAGAGAACCAGGCCCACTGGTTAGTTGTAAAAGAGGATAATAAATTGGTTTTAACGGCGCTAATGAAAAAATTCTCTTTAGAATCGATCTTATCAATGGTTTTAGCCGAAGCTATGCCTAAATTGATCCGTACGTCTTCATCATTAGGATCTACTTTCCTTGCCAATTCATAATAATAGATAGATTTTCCTAATTCATTATTTCTGTAATAGGCATTACCCAAATTAAAATAAAGTTGGTATGATTTGTAACCTTCGCTTACCAATTTTTCATATTCCGAAATCGCTTCTTTGTATTTTTTTGCGTCATAGGCTTTCTCTGCCTTTTCTAAATGTTCATTGCCAAATCCTTTTATCGAAAAAGATAAAAAACAAACTAATAAAACAAATATATATTTATTGCTTTTCATTCTTTGTTTATACTTTTTTATTTAGTTGTTCTTCAAGGTTTGTGATAAGATCAACCGTATCTTTATAAACCTGCTGAAGGTCGCCGCTTACTGCACCGGGTGCGTATTTGGCATATTCACTGGTTTCTAAAGTGGCCACTAATTTAGCGGTGTGTTGCGTATCAATTTGTTTTTGGTTTAATACCGAGGTAATTCTATCACGGGAAAGATCTGCCACCGGAATGTTTAATTTGTGACTTACATAGTTATTAAGCGCCATTAAAATCTCGGTATAAAATTCGTCTTTTTTATTTTGCTGCATCAGCTTTTCTGCATTTACTAATTGTTTTTTTGCCAGTTTAGCAGCCTTACGTTCTTTTACAAGCACCATATTGCTGTTATTTTTAATATAATTTCTTCTTAAAAATAAGCCAAGGCACAATGCAAAAACAGGAATGATCAATAATAAAATATGTAAAGATGAATTAAAGAACTCTGTTTCCGATTTCACTAAAACAAAATCTCCTTTTTTAATATAACGGATATCGTTCTCGGTTTCTTTTACCTGACTTTGCTGAACATATACCTGCGCACCTTTACTATTGGGATCTGCCGGCAGTACCTTAATTAAAATTTCGGGAGCAGGGATTGTATTGTATTTTTTTGACTCAAGACTAAAATAAGAGAAATCCAGGTTCTCGAGTTTAAATTCCCCTTCATTTCTTGGGATGATCAAATAATCAAAGCTTTTCGAATTTCCCGATTCAGTGATCTTAGGATCGTAGGTCTCAAAACTTTCGGGCAGATTTAATTTTGGCGCATCTATCAGTTTTAAATTTCCTTTTCCGGAAATGGTCATTTTTAAATTAAACGCATCGTTTGCTTTTAACTCGTTGCGCGTTGTTTGAACTTTGTAAGAAAAATCGCCAACGGCACCGTAGTAGCCCGCGGGTTTTCCGGTTTCGGGCACATCCATTACTTCAACAACAAGTGCCTTGCTTTTTACAGGTACCGGCACATCTTCATAACCTGCAGCCCCAAAAAACTGTTCAAAAATATTTTTTGGCTTGGCATTGGTTTGTTTTCTCACTACCACATCACCTTCAATAGAGCTCAGGGTGATCTTACCTGTTTTATTGGCAATGGCAGAACTTCTGAACAGCTCGTAAGTATAATAATTTACACCATCAACATTTTCAACCGCTGCCTGTCCTTTACTGGTAGACTCCTGGGCCTGCGAATAAAAACCTTCATAAGTTGGCTGCGCAAATTTCTGAAAGCCGATCATTTGCAGGCGTGAGTATATTTTTTGTGTTATAATAACCTGCTCGCCAACATAACATTTTGTTTTGCTTACACCCGTTCTGATAAACACATCGCCACCGCTTACTTTATTACTGAATTTCGGATCTTCGGTAGAGTTGTTGCTATTGCCAGCTTGGGTTCCGGCGTTACCTTTAACAACCTCCAAAGTAATGGGGGCGGTTTCTAATTTTTGGCCGCCAGCTATTACGCTTGCAGCGCCAATAGTTATTTTGCCTTCTTTTTTTGGAACCAATCCGTAAGAGATAACTACCTGCGAGCTCATTACCCCGTTACTGTATTGTACACTATTACTTTGATTTGGCCCACTTACAATATCAAAGTCTTTAAGATTTGGAGGCGTATAATTAGAAGCGTTTACAGTGATAACAACTGCAAACTCAAATGGCACTCCCACCTGAACTCTTTTAGAGCTAACCTGCGAGTAAAAGTTTTGTGCGTTTGCAACAAAAACAAAAAAACAAGATACCATCAGCAATAGTAACCCACTTATTTTAATATTTTTAAAGTTGCTTTTCATTTATTTTAAAATTACCAATCTTTTTCTACAGATGTTTTGCTGGCGTCTTCCTGCTTTTGTTTACGTTTATCCTGTAATTTCTTTTCCTGGTTCATTAATGCTTTTAAAAGTTGTTCGGCCTGGTCTTTATTCATTTGATTTTGTTGTGGCGCGGCATTCTTGTTCTTATCTTTTTTATCTTCTTCTTTTGGGCTGCCTCCGCCACCGCCGCCTTTTTTATCTTTTGGCATGTGTTTAAGTGCATAAGCTAAATTATAACGCGTTTCTTCATCTTTAGGATTGTATTTCAGAGATTTTTTGTAAGCATCTACCGCCTGCCCGAAATCTTTTTTCTGCAAATAGCAGTTACCAATATTGTGCCAGGCTTGATGCAAAGTATCTTTATTGGAGATAGAATTAGCTACCTGTGCAAAACTTTGAGCAGCTTCGTCAAATACCAAACCGGCCAGCGAATCGGGTGTTACCTTTTTACCGCCCTGTATAAAATTTTCTTTACTTGCTTTTATCTGCAAAGCGTTTTTGTATAACGAGTTCCCTAAATTAAAGTGTGCTTTTTGATTATTAGGATTTATTTTTAATGCTTCTCTATAGGTTTCGGTAGAGCCAATAGTATTTCCCGTGTAATATAATTTATTTCCGTCATACACATGCATAGCATCTTTTTGCGCAACAGAAATACCCGTTACAAAAAACAAAATGCCCAGAACAAAATATTTTATCCTATTTAACTGCATTACCAAACAAATTAATTTTCTTAAACCACTCACTTACTCTTTCGCTAATTAAAAATTCAATAAAAAATAAAATTAAAGATAAGCCTAAAAACCATTGAAACTGGTCTTCATAATCGGTATACATCTTATTTTCAATTTGTGCTTTATCCAATTCACCAATTTTATCCAATACTGCACCCAAACCAACATCGGCCTGGCTGGCCTGCACAAAAACACCATTAGCTTTTGAGGCAATGGTCTTTAACAGGTTAGCGTTTAATTTAGTGATAACTGTTTGGCCATCTTTGTCTTTTCTATAACCTTTTACCACGCCATTTTCGATTAAAGGAATAGGAACGCCATTCGGCGACCCAATACCAATGGTGTTGATCATAATGCCTTTTTTGTTAGCTTCTTCAGCTGCCTGAATAGCTTCAGAATCATGATTCTCGCCATCTGTAATTAAAATTATGGCCCTGTTCTTTCCTTCGTCGTTGCTAAACGACTCTGAAGCCTTATGAATGGCGTCAGAAATATTTGTACCCTGCACAGGCACCATTCCGGTACTGATCGACTCTAAGAATAATTTAGCAGCGCTATAATCGGTTGTTATTGGTAACTGTACATATGCTTCTCCTGCAAAAATAACCAGGCCCAAACGATCTCCCTCCAGGCCATCGATCATTTTTTCCAACGCATATTTTGCGCGGGTTAAGCGATCAGGGCTAAGATCTTGCGCCAGCATACTATTACTAACATCTATACAAACAATAATATCGGCACCCTCGCGTTTTACTTCGGTTAATTTGCTTCCGGTTTGTAAATTACAAAGCGCAATGATCAAACTACTAAATCCTAATAAAAATAACACCACTTTAATTACTACTTTTCTGCGGCTTGAATAGGGTGTTAACTCTTTTACAAGGTCGCTATCGCCCAGGCGTTTTAATTTTTTACGGCGCGATATAAAATACCATACCACCAGTATAAACATTACCGGTAGTGCAGAAAATGCATAGAAGAAAATAGTATGTTCGAACTTAAACATTTATGGTATTGCCCTGAATATTGTAAAACGTAATAAAAATTCTAATAATAATAAAATTGCTGCGGCTACCGCCAATGGTAAAAAATGTTCGGCTTTATTGGTAAAACTCTTTTCGCTGATAATTGTTTTTTCCATTTTATCAATTTCTTTATAAATGTTCACTAAACTCTCTTTGTTAGTTGCGCGAAAATATTGCCCGCCAGTCATGTCAGATATCTCTGTCATTGTTTTTTCGTCAATATCCACATCTACATAATCGTATTCATATTCGCCGGCCGCATAAATAGCAACTGGCTGCAATGCTTTACCTTTAGAACCCACACCGATACAGTAAACACGTACCCCGTATTGTTTGGCCAGTTCGCCCGCCGTTAATGGTGCTACCTCGCCAACATTATTTACCCCATCACTCACAAAAATGATCACCTTGCTTTTTGCCTTACTATCTTTAATACGCGCCACAGCAGTTGCCAGACCTAATCCAATCGCAGTTCCCTGGTCTAAAGAACCTGCTTTAATTTGCGGGAACATGTTTTTTAAAACCTTATGATCGTTGGTTAACGGACACTGTGTAAAAGCAACGCCACCAAAAATAACCATCCCTATCCTGTCGTTTGGACGCGCATCTATAAAATCAAGAATTACATCCTTGGCAACATCCATCCTGTTAGGCTTAAAATCTTTTGCCAGCATAGATAACGAAACATCTAAACTGATCACAATATCAATACCCTCTGTTTTGCTATTCTTCCAACTGCTGCGTGATTGCGGCCTTGCCAATGCGGCAATGATCAATGCAAAAGCAATAATGCGCATTACAAATAACGAGTGCCTGAATTTTGCTTTGCCAGACGATTTTATTTTGTGAAATAAAACAAAAGAAGAATAATTGAACTCACCTTCACGCTTTTTTAAACGCCAGATATACCAAATAACCATTAACGGTATCAGGCACAATAACCAAAACCAATGCTTCTCGGCAAACTGAATATCGTTGTAATAATTTATCACTGCGTTGGCTCGTTGTTTGTTTGAGGTTCGGGAATTATAATTTCTTCTTCGCGTTTGGTGCCATTCACAAAATCAAAAGCATTTTGTAATGTGAATTTATGCTCATCTTCGATGGGAGACATTTTAGCGAACTTTACAAAATCGCTTAATGTTAAGATCTGTTCTAATTTTTCTTTGCTTTGTTTATCTACCACTTGCGTTCTGAAAGCTTTCATGATCTCGTCGGTAGTACTTTCAAGTGCATTCACACCAAAACGTTCTTCGATATATAAACGAACCGCCTCTGAGATCGACGAATAATATTCTTTCGCGTACCCTTCTTTCCAAACCTGTTCTTCTTTTATCTTTTCTAATGTAGCAAGGGCCGTAATATGCGCCGGGATCTTCGGTTTTTCGGGTTCTATAACAACCTGCTTTTTGCGTTTTGTAAAATAAATGGTCAATAATATTATTGTGGCAATAAAAATAATTATTCCAATACCCCAATAGATATAATCCAGGTACCATTTCCAGTTAAATTTTTCTTCAAAGGGCGGCTTAATGTCTTTTGTTTTTGTAATGCTGGTATCTGTTGGTACCGTGTGTACCTCGAGCATTAACGTTGGCGTTAAAAATGGTTTGCTTGTATCGTCGTTTACAACAAACTCAAAACCGGGAATGGCAAAATAACCACTATCATAAGCGCTTACTAAAAGTTGTTGATGCTGCTGATAGATGGTTGGGTTATTCTTATCAGGAATGGTGGTATCAATTGGTGTAATGGAGATGACTTCTACCTTACCGGTAATAGTATCTCCAACCGATGGCCATTGAATTTTAAGATCGCGCTGCGAAGCATCATAATTAACGTACAGATCTAACTTAACTTGTTCGCCAATGCGGATCTTAGACGAATCCAAAACAGCGTTTACTCTTATTTGAGAAAAAGATCTTTGGGCAAAAAGAAAAACAGAAATCAATAATATGTATTTCAAAAATTTCACGAAGTGTCTAACGATTTTTAAATAAGTTCATTAATGGTTTTACATAATTTTCGTGTGTGAAAATTTTTGTGGCGTCAATTCCGCTACGATTAAAAATATCTTTCAGATCATCTTCAAACTTTAAATGGTTTATAGCGAATTGTTTCCTAAATGCTTTATCACCGGTATCTACCCACATGATCTTACCGGTTTCGGCATCCTTTAATTTTATAAGGCCTACGTTCGGTAATTCTGTTTCAGCCTTATCTACTATCCGTAAAGCAACCAGGTCGTGTTTTTTGTTAGCGATCTTTAAAGCATCTTTATAATTTGGATCTGCAAAAAAATCGCTGATCAAAAACACGATGCTCTTTTTCTTGATCACGTTGGTCAGATATTTTAAAGCGATCTCTAAATTGGTTTTTGTGTTCTGCGGTTTAAATTCAAGCAACTCGCGAATGATACGCAAAACGTGCGATTTGCCTTTTTTTGGCGGAATAAATTTTTCGATCTTATCGCTAAAAAAGATCACACCGATTTTATCATTATTTTGCGAAGCGGAGAATGCAACAACGGCGCATAATTCGGTGATCAGTTCTTGTTTAAATTGTTTGTTGGTTCCAAATGCGCCACTGGCACTAACATCTACTACCAACACCACGCTTAATTCTCTTTCTTCTTCAAATACTTTTACGTAAGGTGTGCTAAACCTTGCGGTAACGTTCCAGTCAATGGTTCTTACATCATCTCCCGGCGAATATTCGCGAACCTCTGAAAATGCCATACCACGGCCTTTGAACGCACTGTGATATTCTCCCGAAAAGATCTGATTACTCAAACCACGGGTTTTAATTTCAATTTTGCGTACTTTTTTTAAAAGCTCTGAGGTTTCCACTTGAAATAATTTTAAATTTTAAATTTTAAATTCTAAATTTTAAATGAAGGTTATTAATTTATAATCTAACATTTATCATTTAAAATTTCTATGGCACTTCAACTGTATTTAAAATTTCGGTAATGATATTTTCAGACGTAATGTTCTCTGCTTCTGCTTCGTAGGTTAAACCGATACGATGACGCATAACATCTGTGCATATGGCACGCACATCTTCAGGAATAACATAACCGCGGCGTTTAATGAATGCATAAGCTTTTGCAGCTAAAGCCAAATTAATACTTGCACGTGGCGAACCGCCATATGAAATTAAGCCGTCAAATTTTTGAAGTTTATATTCTTTAGGGAAACGCGATGCAAACACAATATCCACAATATATCTTTCAATTTTTTCATCCATGTAAACATCTTTTACAACGGCGCGGGCTTTAACAATTGCCTCAGGACTGATAACAGAGTTAGCCTGTGGCATACCACCCGGTTGAATATTGGATGCGATGATCTTGCGTTCTTCTTCTTTTGTAGGATAACCAATTACTACTTTTAGCATAAAACGGTCCATTTGCGCTTCCGGCAATGGGTAAGTTCCTTCCTGCTCAACCGGATTTTGTGTTGCAAGCACTAAAAACGGGTTTGGTAATTTGAAGGTTTGGTCGCCAATGGTAACTTGTTTTTCCTGCATGGCCTCAAGCAAAGCAGATTGTACCTTTGCCGGGGCACGATTGATCTCATCTGCCAAAACGAAATTGGCAAAAATTGGTCCTTTACGTATAGAAAATGCTTCTTGTTTTTGATTATAGATCTGTGTACCGATAACATCGGCTGGTAAAAGATCGGGAGTGAACTGAATACGGCTGAACTGGCCATCCACACATTTTGCCAGGGTATTAATAGCTAAAGTTTTTGCCAGACCCGGAACACCTTCCAATAAAATATGTCCGTTGCTTAAAAGGCCAATCAGCAAGCGCTCTACCATGCTTTTTTGCCCAATAATAACCTTATCCATTTCAACGGTTAACATGTCTACAAAAGCACTTTCGCGTTGAATTCGTTCGTTAATTTCTTTAATATCTACCATAAATCTATTTTATTAGAATAACAGGTAAAGATAACATTGGTAAGGGTTTGCAGGGTTTTTGCGTTAGTTAAAATATGTTAACTAAAGCATTAAAAAAAATAAAAATTGAGGCTCAGCTTTTTAGCTATCGCTCTTTTTTAATTGTGCTTATATGTAATGGGTTTTCGGTTATTTCCGAATACAATTTCCTGTTCTTGAAAATATCTATTGCCGCATACAAAGCCTTTTTAAAAGATTGCTCGTTGGCTTTATTTTTTCCGGCAATATCGTAGCCGGTTCCATGGTCGGGGCTTGTTCTTACAGCATTTAAACCTGCAGTATAATTTACGCCTTCGTTAAACGCAATGGTTTTAAAAGGGATCAATCCCTGGTCGTGATACATAGCTAAAACCGCATCAAATTGCTTGTAAGTACCGTTTCCAAAAAAACCATCGGCAGCATAGGGGCCATATACCAGGCCGTTTAATTTTGTTTTTTCAATAGCAGGAATAATAATGTCTTTGTCTTCGTTACCAATAGCACCATTGTCACCGGCGTGAGGATTTAGGCCTAACACAGCGATCTTTGGCTTACGCACACCGAAATCTTTAATTAAAGATTGATGTAGCTGAACGATCTTATTTGAAATGCCGTCGACGGTTAATTTGGAAGCAACGTCTTTTAAAGGCACATGCCCAGTATATACGGCAACACGAAGGCCATTATCTGAGCACATTAACATTAAAGGATCGCCGCCTAATTTTGCTCCTAAATATTCTGTATGCCCAACAAATTTAAAATTATCTCCCTGGATATTGCTTTTATTGATCGGCGCTGTAACCAACGCATCAATACTTTTATCCAATAATGCCTGGGTTGCTTTTTCGAGCGAGATAAGTGCGTATTTACCACCAACGTCGGTTGCTTTTCCCATCTCGATATTTACTTCTTCTTCATAACAAACAAAAACATTTACTTTTTTATTATTAAGTTGAGAAAATTCGCGCATTGGATTAAAGCTGAATTCTTCCAATCCTAAAACCTTCCTGTAATACGAAACGGTTTTTTGGGAACTGAATAATACCGGTGTGCAAATATCTGCAATACCCGGTTCCATTAAGGTTTTTAAAACAACTTCCAACCCTATTCCATTTATATCTCCCTGCGAGATGCCAACAATTACTTTATTATCGCTCATAAAAATTTATTTAATACCGTATTTATTTTTGTACTTCAAATATAACTCTGTTTGTTTATTTGTAAGGTTAACATTTTTTCCCGCAATATATGCCAGGATGACCTTATTTGTTTTCATATCCAAGATATCACCTTCACTTACTACTAACGAAGCCAGCTTGCCTTCTTCCAGGGTTCCTATTTCTTTATCAAGCCCCAGTATTTTAGCTGCATTATAGGTGATACTTGCCAGCGCCTCTTCTTTTGTAAGGCCATAAGCTGCCGCTGCCCCCGCATTGAAAGGAAGATTGCGGCTTTGCATAGCTTCCATATCTCCTTCTAATTGTAAACAAAATAATACGCTGTCTTTTTGCAGCAAATATGGCGTGCGGTAAACGATATCTACATCGTCATCGCTGTTGTCGGGAAGATCATTTACGCGGTTTAACATCACAGGAATGTTGTTTTTCTTTAAGGCAGAAGTGATCTTGTAAGATTCTTTACCGCCAACAATTACAGGTTTCTTAATATTATATTTTTTAATAAAATTAATAGCTGCTAAAATATCTTTGGCCTTTTCTGCATGAATGTAAAGATTGGCCGTGCCGTTAAATACATTGCGCATGGCCTCAAAACGTATGTTTTTTTCAGTAATATCTGGCGTTAAGCAATACGCCTGCGCATCGGAAAAAAATTTATCGAGATAATTTATTTCATTATTATAGTTTTTATTTGCGCCAACAGATAAACCTTCTTCTTCCGTAAATCTTCTTTTAATGGCTTTTGGAAAATTTAAGTGAATGCCGTCATCCGCTTTTAAAACCGCATCTTCCCAATTCCAGCCTTCAAGTGCCATTACCGAAGATGACCCACTGATCAGGCCTTCGCGGGGAGTGGCCTGGGTATATAAAATACCATTGGTTTTTACAGTTGGTACAATAATATTATCTGTATTATAAGCGATCAATGTTCTTACATGAGGGTTTATATGACCCACCTCAGCAAAATCTTTTGTGGCTCTAACAGCTTCGGCATCGTGCAATCCAAGAACGTTATTGGTATTGATCAATCCGGGGTAAATGTGTTTTCCGGCAAGGTCGATCACAGTATCGTAAGCCGACGGATTTAATCTGATACCGGTAACGCTGCCTACCATCTCTAATTTGTTTTTATTGATAACAACAATGCTATTCTCAATTAGTTTACCATTGCCAATATGAGCGGTAGCATTTATCAATGCAATGTGTGTTTTTTGTGCAAAGCTATTTAAGCTGAGAGCAAAAACTATGTATCTTAATTTTTTCATTTCCAAATTATCTTTGTCCTGTTAATTCTTCATCCACTCCTTCAATAGTATTGCAGTGATACAAACGATCTTCGTGTTTAGATCTTAGCTTTTCAACTTTGCCACCTTTTTGTTTTTCCAATAATAACTTTGCTATTATTCTTGCTCTTTCTGCTTTAACGTATTCTTTTAATTTAACGTCTTCGTCCCGGTCAAAATAAATTTGCCCGTCAATAATGGTTTTATCTGCTTTGGCATAAATACTTAAAGGATCATCAGTCCATAAAACAAGATCAGCAACTTTACCAACCTGTATACTTCCTACTTTATCATCAATGTGTAACATTTTAGCAGGGTTAAGCGTTACCAGTTTTAATGCTTCGGCTTCTGTAAGTCCGCCATATTTAATTGATTTTGCAGCTTCCTGGTTTAAACGGCGCGCCATTTCCGCATCGTCGCTATTTATAGAAGTATTAACTCCCATGCGGGTTAAAATGGCCGCGTTGTATGGGATAGCTTCGATAACTTCGTTCTTATAGGCCCACCAGTCAGAAAAAGTAGAGGCGCTAACGCCATGCGCTTTCATTTTATCTGCCACTTTATATCCTTCTAAAATATGTGTGAAGGTATTTACTTTAAACCCGAATGTATCTGCAATGTGCATCAACATATTGATCTCGCTTTGTACATAGCTATGGCAGGTAATAAAACGTTTTTTATTCAATATCTCTGCCAGCGCCTCTAATTCCAGGTCTTTTCTTGGAACATTGATTTTATTTTTCTCAATATCTTTTGCGCTTAGTTTTGAGAATGCCTGCCATTGCTGATCGTATTCTTTTGCTCTTGTAAAATAATCTTTATACACTTGTTCAACGCCCATTCTTGATTGAGGAAAACGCACAGAATTAAGATCGCCCCAGTTGCTTTGTTTCACGTTTTCACCTAATGCGAATTTTATAAAGCCGTCGGTTTTTTCGTATTTAAGATCTTCTGCCGAATGTCCCCATCTTAATTTGATAATGGCACTTTGCCCGCCAATTGGGTTAGCCGAGCCATGCAGTAACTGCGCAGTAGTAACGCCCCCGGATAACTGGCGATAGATATTTATATCTTCAGGATTCAACACATCGCCCATTCTTACTTCGGCACTGCTGGCCTGTGTGCCTTCGTTAACACCGGCTGTTAAAGCAATATGACTATGCTCATCAATAATTCCGGGAGTTAAATGTTTTCCCTTTGCATCGATTATTTTAGCGAAGGCTAATTTTGGCGCATCAATGTTTTTTGCAATGCGCACGATCTTTCCTTCTACAACATATACATCGTATCCGGGTAAAATACTATCTCCGTTATTTGTCCACACGGTGGCGTCTTTAATTAAAATGGCAGAATAACGGTTCTTAAATTTATTCCATTGCTCTTTAAAGATCCCAACATCATCCGGCAAAGGCTCGCCAAAAGCATTGAAAGGATAGATTATTTTACCAACCTCTGTTTTTTTATCGGCTGGCTTTGGTTTTGTGGTTGTATCTACAGCCGATTCAAACGCTAGTTTAAAATCGAACCAATCGCCATTTGCTACCTGCCCTTTTCCTTCAAATGTTTTTGTTTCGGCGTTATAATTTCCATCGGCCCTAACCGATTTTGTTGAGTCGTAAGAAAAACTAAATGTAATTTGGTTGTTTGAAAAATGATAGCTCAGATTTTTTTTCGCGGTGTCAATCGTAATTTTACCTTTTGGTGAATTCACATCGCCCGAAAAACTGATCTTGAAATTTTTGTCGGGTGTATTTAAACTATAATTACCCCTTATATCGGGCATGTTAAGGTCTGAAAAAATAGCCGGTTCGCCATTTGACCAGTTTTGCATGATCACAGCTTCATTATCAAAAATAGATTTGTTAGAGATAAAAAAGTTAGCATAATATTCTTTTTTTAAAGCTCCGATCTTATCCTGTACATTAACAAAAGTTGCCGGGTTTAAAGTAAGCGCCTTTAAGGCTGCTTTTTCTGAAAGGCCATATTTTACTGCCTTTCTGAGGTTTGTTAAGAATAGACCTTTGTCTTTAAGATCGGCAGTAGTTAAACAAAACTGTATGGCGTTTTTTTCGAAAGCAGCCGGGTTCGTTGGCGCCAGTTCCCAATGTTTTAATTCTGCCAGTGAAATCGCTTCTGCGTCAAAAGGATCCTCAACATCATAGGCCACCGGAAAATTTAACGGTACTATGTATTTTAACTGCGTGCCCTGAATATCATTAATTCGTTGATATTCGTTACCACCCGCTTTAATAATATATTTTACGTTAAACTCTTTACCAACTTTTGCAGCACGCATAGCATTGTATTTATCGTTAGCTTCAAAAATTGCAGGCAGATCTTTTATTTTATTAAATGCTTCTAAAGAAATATTAAATTCTGTTTTGTTTTTATTTTGAGCGTACCAGATCGCATCATAATAAGTTTGCCTTAACAAAGCAATACTACCGGTTAACGAGCTTGGGTAATCCTGAGTTGAAGAACCTTTTGAAAAAGAATAAAATGCGGCCGCGCGATCTAAGATAACACTTTCGTTCTCGTTCTTATTATTAAGGTTTACAAGCACGCCGGCTCCCCTAACAATGCCGTCTTTCTGGCATGAAAGCACCGAACCAAATCCCGATCTTTTTAATTCTTCGGCTTTATCTTTATGTAAAACAAATAGTTTATAGGCCTCATAATCTGATTTAATGGCCTGGTTCCATCCGTAGGCCCCCTTTACATTACTTGTCATTTGCGGCGCTCCGGTAGCATGATGCCCTCCTGCCATTGCAGGTTTAGCTTCGGTAATACCATAATCAGAATAAAGGTCGATAAACGAAGGATAAATAAATTTGCCTTTAAGGTCATACACCACGGCGTTTTTTGGCACTTCTGATTTTTCTCCTACGCTTAAGACCCTACCATCCTGTATCAAAAGTGTTCCGTTCTTTATTACCGTTTCAAAATCTACATAAATAGTGGCATTTGTAAAGGCGTAAATACTGTGAGTATTAAATGGCGCGCCATTTGTAGGAAAAGTTGTTTGCGCAGCAAATTTTAAACTAAAAAAAAGTAATACAATTACCAGTAAACCAGTTTTTTTCATTAATAGGGTGTTTAGTATTAGGTATGTTATTTTATCCGGGTTTTTCAAAAAAAATCAGTTCTAAACCCGGTTTTTCATAACCCCTCAAATTTAAACAGTTTTACTAAATTTACTAACTCTTATTTGCTTTTTTATTCCGTCTTTATCCTTATTTTTACGTAAAATATCCATTATGTACAAAGGCATCCTGCACACACATTATTTAGTTGTTTCTTTATTTTTACTGCTTTACGTTGTAAAAACGGTTTTATTATTAAGCAATAAAAAAGAATTGCTTACTGTTTTCGCAAAAAAAACCAGGCTTTTTGAAATTATCATCAGCTTTTTATTTTTAGGCACCGGTATTTATTTAATGACGCAATTACCTTACGGAAGTAAATTTGATTATTTACTTTGGATAAAACTGGTGATGATCTTTGGTTCAATTCCTATTGCAGTAATTGGGTTTAGAAGATATAATAAAATATTGGCTGCGTTAAGTTTATTAATGATCACAGGCAGTTTTGGCCTTGGCGAAATTTATCACAAGAAAAAAGGGATTGCAAAAGAACCCGAAACAAAAACCGGAACCACAGAAGTAGCCGCAACTGACGGTAAAACTTTATACCAGGCAAACTGCGTTCTATGTCATGGTAATGATGGAAAATTAGGCGCTGCCGGAGCCAAGGATCTTACCGCCTCTGCAATGGATGCGGCGGGAATAAAAGAGATTATTATTCATGGAAAAGGCGCTATGCCTGCCGCACCGGTTAACGAAGAGGAAGCCGCAGCTATTTCAGAATATGTGAATAGCGAGATAAAAGGGCACTAAGATTTTAATGAAAGAAACCGTATCTACAGCCATACCAACGCATACCTGCGTATTAATGGGCGTAATCAATAAATTACAGGACGATGGTCTTGCCAAGGAATATTTGGAGGAGCTTGCTTTTTTGGCCGAGACCTATGGCCTTGAAACAAAAAGAACATTTACCCAAAAGCTTGATAAACCTGATAAAGCCACCTTTATTGGCAAAGGAAAATTAGCAGAGATCAAAAACTTTGTAGTTGAAAATAAAATTGATGTAGTGATCTTTGATGACGAACTGTCGCCATCACAGCAAAGAAACCTTGAAAAAGATTTGGGCAAAAAGATCCTGGACCGCACCACTCTTATTCTTGAGATATTTGAGCAACGCGCACAAACAGCACATGCCAAAACGCAGGTACAGCTGGCCCAATATCAATACTTATTACCCCGCTTAACCGGCATGTGGACACATCTTGAAAGGCAACGTGGTGGCACTGGTACGCGCGGTGGCGCAGGTGAAAAAGAAATTGAAACAGACAGGCGTATTGTTAGAGATAAGATCGCTTTACTAAAAGAACGTTTAAAAGAAATTGATAAGCAAATGGCCACGCAACGTAAAAATCGCGGAGAGCTTATTCGCGTGGCATTGGTTGGTTATACTAACGTTGGCAAAAGCACAATTATGAATTTATTAAGCAAAAGCACTGTTTTTGCTGAAAATAAATTGTTTGCCACATTGGACACTACGGTTAGAAAGGTAACCATCGACAATGTATTTTTTCTTTTAAGCGATACGGTTGGTTTTATACGTAAACTGCCTACCGAATTGGTAGAAAGCTTTAAATCTACACTGGACGAGGTTCGCGAAGCGGATGTATTGATACATGTTGTAGATATTTCGCACAAAAATTTTGAAGAACATTTAAATGTTGTAAAACAAACCTTGCAGGATATTGGCGCCGGTGATAAACCTGTTATTTTGGTTTTTAATAAAATTGATGCCTTTACCTATACAAAAAAAGATGAGGATGATCTTACCCCGTCAACAAGAGAAAACTTATCTCTTGAGGATATAAAGAACACCTGGATGAAAGGCCTTAATACTCACGTTTTGTTTATAAGTGCCCAAACAAAAGAAAACATAGACGAGTTTAAAAAAACAGTTTACGACCTGGTAAAAGAATTACATATTAAACGATATCCTTATCACAATTTACTTTATTAATGAAAGTAGAATTTTTAAATGCCGGCATCAACGATCTGCCAAAAATTGTAGCAACTTATAATTCAACTGTGGCGTCGCGCCTTGTTACCGCCGATCTTGAACCCGTAACTGTAGAAAGTAAGATCCAATGGTTTAATGCCCACTCTGTTGACAAAAGGCCGCTTTGGCTGGTTTTGGCCGATAATGAGTATGCCGGCTGGATGAGTTTTAACTCATTTTACGGCCGCCCGGCTTACGATGGCACTGTTGAAGTAAGTATTTATCTTGAAGAGAAAGCAAGAGGAAAAGGGCTGGGCAAAGCCTGCCTGCAAAAAGCCTTAAAAGTGGCGCCATCCTTTAAAATTCACTCTCTTTTGGGTTTTATTTTTGGACATAATAAGCCCAGTTTAAAACTGTTTTACCAGTTTGAATTTGAAAAATGGGCGCATTTACCCGAAGTTGCCAATATGGATGGAACGATGAGAGACCTGATCATCCTCGGTAGAAAAATCATATAAAAAATAACGTTTTCTTAAAGATCAGCGCGGCACTAAAATGCCAAAAAATGTAAAGGTAAAACCTCTTTTATCTTTATCATTTTAATCCAAACATTCTAATTAAAATTATTAAATTTAACGCTAATTATATAAGTTTTATGACGCATCTATCGGATAGAGTAAATAGAATAAGTGAATCGCAAACAATTGCGATGGCAAGAAAGAGTCGTGAATTAAAAGCCGCCGGAATTGACATTATAAGTTTAAGTCTTGGCGAACCGGATTTTTCTACACCACAAATAATTAAGGACTTTGCAAAAAAAGCGATCGAAGAAAATTTCAGTTACTATACACACGTATCCGGTTATGTTGAATTACGGGAAGCCATTTGTAAAAAATTTAAACGCGATAACGGGTTAACGTATACTGCCGATGAGATCGTTGTTTCTACCGGCGCCAAACAAAGCATTGCCAATGCAGTGTTATGTCTTGTTAATCCCGGCGACGAGGTAATTATACCTGCCCCGTTTTGGGTGAGCTATTTAGAGATATTGAAACTGGCAGAAGGAGTTCCTGTAATTGTTGACACAAAAATTGACGCTGATTTTAAAATAACACCGGCGCAATTAGAAAAAGCAATTACGCCAAAAACCCGTTTGATCATGATCAGCACTCCATGCAACCCTACAGGAAGTGTATACAGTAAAGCAGAATTAAAGGCCCTTGCAGAAGTAGTTGCAAAACATAAAGAACTTTACATTATCAGCGATGAGATCTATGAGCATATAAATTTTATTGGCGGGCACGAAAGCTTTGCGCAATTTGATTTTATTAAAGACCGCGTAATTACTATTAACGGTGTTTCTAAAGGATTTGCGATGACCGGCTGGCGTGGCGGTATAATGGCGGCACCAAAATGGATAGCGCAGGCCTGTGATAAGATGCAGGGTCAGTTTACATCTGCCACATGCAGCATTACACAAAAGGCCATGCACAAGGCCATGGAGTTGGATTACGAAACATACATTAAACCCATGCGTGATGCGTTTTTAAAACGCCGTGATCTGGTTTTAAGTTTGATGAAAGAAATTCCGGGATTAAAAACTAACGTACCGCAGGGTGCCTTTTACGTTTACCCGGAAGTAACTTATTATTTTGGAAAAAAATATAAAGATCATGTGATCAACGACGCCACCGATCTTTCGCTTTACCTGCTGGATGAAGGACATTTAGCGTTGGTGCCTGGCGCTGCTTTTGGCGATGACATTTATATTCGTTTTTCTTATGCTACCAGCGAAGAGAATTTAAAAGAAGCTTTAAAAAGAATGAAAGCAGCTTTAGCAAAACTTCAATAACCTTTAAAATAAAAATGAAGAAATTTTCAATAAAAAAAGAGCACATACGCGAAATTTTTAAATCCTTCAACAATCTAAATGTTCTTATTATTGGCGATGTAATGATCGACAGTTATTTATGGGGTAAGGTAAACCGCATCTCGCCAGAGGCACCGGTACCAATTGTTGCGGTAACTAAGAAAGAAAGAAGATTGGGTGGCGCGGCAAACGTTGCTTTAAATATACAGGCGCTCGGAGCCAATCCTATTTTATGTTCAGTTATTGGTGTTGATTATGAAGGGCAAGCTTTTTTAGATCTATTAAAAGCGCAAAAACTAAGCCAAAAAGGCATTTTAAAATTACGCGACAGGATAACAACCGTTAAAACACGCGTAATTGGTAATCATGCGCAGCTACTGAGGGTAGATGAAGAAGTAGAAGATGATATCGAAGCTTCTGAAACACAACAGCTATTAACCCTTATCTCTTATATTATTAATCATGATAAAATTGATGTGATCATTTTTGAAGATTATAACAAAGGCCTTATTACTTC
The DNA here is from genome assembly GCA_044226875.1 of Bacteroidia bacterium. GTDB lineage: Bacteria > Bacteroidota > Bacteroidia > B-17B0 > Aurantibacillaceae > Aurantibacillus. The sequence continues at coordinate 262,834 of JBGAGD010000006.1, read as the reverse complement.
TAAATTGGTAAGCAAAGTGGTTGAACTGGCAAAGAGCAAAAACATCCCTACCTGTGTTGATCCAAAAAAGAAAAATTTTAATACTTACAAAGGTGTTAGCTTATTTAAACCAAATTTAAAAGAACTACGCGAAGGAATTAAACTGGATATCAGCGGCGATAACATCAACGAATTGCAGAGGGCTGTTAGCAGCTTTAGAGTAAAACAAAAAGCAGAAACCGTTTTAGTAACACTTGCTGAAAAAGGAGTAATTACCAACTCCAGAAAAATAAAAGAACACATCACCGCCCATGTAAGAAGTATTGCAGATGTTAGTGGCGCCGGTGATACGGTTATCAGCGTGGCATCTTTATGTCGGGCGCTGGAATGCAACGATATTTTTACAGCCGCCCTTGCCAACCTCTCGGGTGGGTTGGTTTGCGAACAAATTGGGGTAGTTCCGATTGATAAATCGCAATTATTTGAGGAGGCTTTAAAACTGGACTTTGTAAAATAATGCTGCACGATAACGTTACTCCCTACAAAAATTCTGATCCTAAAAAAGAGCAGGTAGCGCAAATGTTCGATAACATTGCCAGGCGTTACGATCTTATAAACAGCATACTTTCTTTTGGCACCCACAAAAACTGGCGCAAAAAATGCGTTAATCTTCTAAAAACAAAACAACCAAAAATAATTTTGGATGTTGCAACCGGCACGGGCGACTTTGCTATCGCTTGCGCAAAATTGGCCCCGGAAAAGATAACAGGCATTGATATAAGCGAAGGAATGATGAAGTTGGGAAGAGAAAAAATAAAAAAACTTGGCCTTGACAAATTAATTACCCTCGAAGAAGGAAATGCAGAAACAGTTGCCTTTGCCGATGATACCTTTGATGCGATTGTTGTTGGCTTTGGTGTACGTAATTTTGCCGATCTTGAGAAGGGATTAAGTAACCTTAAACGCATCTTAAAACCAAACGGGCAGCTTATTATCCTTGAAACCTCGTTCCCAAAAAACAAGTTCTTTAAAGGCATTTATAATATTGGTTTTTCTATTCTTACCCCGTTGATAGGGCGGATGTTCTCAAAAGATAAAAAAGCGTATGATTATCTTACCAATAGCGTAAAAGCTTTTCCGCATAATGAGAATTTTGTAGCCATCTTAAATAAACTAAATTTTAAAAACACCTATTTTAAAGGAGTTGGCATTGGCTCTGCGGCGATCTATTACGCCGAAAAATAATTTTTTACATTATCCGGTTTTTAAAAACTGTTATCTTAAATAACTCGTATATTTAATACTAATTAATTAGTTAAACTATATGAGCAATTATTTATCTATTCCACTTATTTCATGGGCAGCGGTTGCTGTTATTATGGTAATAATTTATTTATGGGCCTTAAAGATCAAAAACAATGGCATTGTAGATATATTCTGGGCATTTAATTTTACTGTTATTGCCGGTATTATCTGGTACCTTGCGGATGGTAATCCCGAAAGAAAAAACCTTGTTTGTGCTTTGGTTGGATTATGGAGTTTACGTTTGGGCATTTATTTATTGATACGGGTTGGTGGGCATATTAAAGAAGAAGAAGGCCGTTATAAACAACTACGGTTAGAGTGGAACGACACAAAATTCTTTTTCTTTTTCCAGATGCAGGCATTTTCAAATGTTATGCTGGCCATTCCTTTTTTTATTATTGCACTTAATCCAAATCCTGAAATTTCTATTATCGAATACATTGGTGCGGGTTTGTGGCTACTATGTATTATTGGAGAAGGTGTTTCGGACTGGCAATTAGCTTATTTTAAAAAACACAATACCGTTAAAGGGAAAGTGTGTGAATATGGATTGTGGAATTACTCGCGCCATCCAAATTATTTTTTCCAGTTCTCTTTATGGATCTCTGTTTTTATATTTGCCCTGCCAAGCCCTTATGGCTGGCTCTCTGCCATCTGCCCGATATCCATAGGGTATTTGCTTTTTAAAGTAACCGGCATTCCTATGACAGAAGAACAAGCAGTGAGAAGTCGCGGAGAAGCATATAAAGAATACCAACGTACCACGAGTATGTTCGTTCCATGGTTCAAAAAGAAATAATGAAAAATGTAAAGGTGAAATGGAAGATGTAGCTCCATTTTGCATCTTACCTCTTCCATCTTAATTTAAAGATATGTTTTACGATAAATTACTAGAAAAAAATAAGATCCCCGATTCTCTTATTCGTGTTGGCATCCGCAAATTATTAAAACAACGTTTGCTCGATGAGAATAAAGGAAATACAGAAGCACAACAGGCGCATTTAATGCAGTTAATAGATGAATTAAAGGCTTCGCCCATTGCTATTAATACACAAGAAGCGAACGAACAGCATTACGAAGTGCCTACCGAATTTTATAAATATTGTTTAGGAAAACATTTAAAATACAGCAGCGGATATTGGAAAACCGGCGTTACCGATATTGACACTTCAGAAAAAGACATGCTGGACATTACCTGCCAGCGTGCCGAATTAAAAGACGGGCAGGATGTATTGGAATTGGGTTGCGGCTGGGGCTCACTTTCTTTATTTATGGCTGCCAAATTTCCTAAAAGCAATTTTACGGTGGTATCTAATTCGCGTACACAAAAAATTTACATTGATGAACAAGCAAAACAAAGAAGCATAAATAACCTGACCGTAATTACCATCAACATTAACGATTTTACACTAGATAAAACATTTGACCGTGTGGTTTCGGTAGAAATGTTTGAGCATATGCGTAATTACCAAAAGCTCATGCATAAAGTGGCCACACTTTTAAAACCCGAAGGAAAATTATTCGTTCATATTTTTACGCATAAAGAATATGCCTACAAATTTGAAGTAATTGATGACACAGATTGGATGAGCAAATATTTCTTTACAGGTGGTATAATGCCCAGCGATAACCTGTTGCTATACTTTAACGAACATTTAGGCATTGAAAAGCACTGGCACGTAAGTGGCATGCATTACAGCAAAACATCAGAGGCATGGTTGCAGAATATGGATAGACATAAAAAGGAAATAATGCCATTGTTTGAAAATACATATGGTAAAGAAAACGCTACAAAATGGTGGGTATATTGGCGCATATTTTATATGGCCTGTGCAGAGTTGTGGGCGTACAATAAAGGCGAAGAATGGATCGTGAGTCATTATTTATTTACTAAAAAATAAAAATCATGTGGCGATTGATAGTTGCGGTTTTGTTGTTCCTGTTATCGTTAATGATGTTCTTTAAAGCGCCAACTAATTTTTTATGGCGCTTATCTGTTGCCATTACTGAATTTCCATATATATTTATTGTTTCAACCCTGGCTTTATATTTTATCGCTTATAAGTCAGATACATATAAAATCGCTACATTAATTACAAGCGGTATTACTATTGTTATTTATACATTGCCCATCGCGCAGGCATATCAACGTGGAAAAAATTTAACTCCGGATCTTCAGAAAAACTTTCCTTTTAAAAATGAAGAACAGCAATTACAGCAGCCTTTTTCGTTCTCAAAAATGTTTTCGGGAATTGGCATAACGAACGTTTCTTCTCAGACCTTAACCTATAAAAAATTACCGGAAAAAGATCTGAATATGGATTTTTACCCTTCCTCTACCAAATTATTGTCGCCAACAGTTATTGTTATTCATGGTGGCTCATGGGCAAGCGGCGATAGTAAGCAATTACCGGCATTGAACAGCTATCTTGCCAATAAAGGTTATAATGTAGCCGCTGTGAACTATCGTTTAGCTCCAAACTATAAATCACCAGCACCGGTTGAAGATGTAAATGATGTAATTGATTTTTTGACTGCAAATTCAAAAAAACTGAATATAGACACCGCTAACTATGTTTTATTAGGCCGTTCGGCCGGCTCGCAAATTGCGTTGTGCACAGCATATACATCAACTAACTTAAACATCCGCGGTGTAATTTCTTTTTATGGGCCGGCAGATATGGTTTGGGGAGCACACATAAAAGGCAATAAGCTGGTTTTAAATACAGATAAAGTTTTTAAAGATTATTTGGGTGGACTGATAGACCAAGTACCACAAAAATATTATGAGGCCTCGGCCGTTGAACATGCTACAAAAAATTCGGCACCAACGTTAATCATTCACGGGGCGCATGACGCTATGGTAGCGTATGAACATAGTGTTCATTTGAATAAGAAGCTTGACGACCTTCACGTGCAACATTATTTTTTAGATCTACCATGGGCAACACATGGCTGCGATTATAACATTAACGGACCAAGTGGCCAGGTAACCACCTTTGCAATTGAACGTTTTTTAAATTCGGTAATGAAATATTAATGCAAACTTTAGCTATTATAGGAACCGGTATTGCCGGCATGGGATGTGGCCATTTACTTCAAAAAAAATACGATATAACGCTATTTGAACAAAACGATTATATTGGCGGCCATACCAACACATTTTCTGCAGATGAAGACGGTAAGCCGGTTTTTATGGACACCGGGTTTATGGTATTTAATTTTGAGACCTACCCTAACCTTTGCAAATTATTTAGCGAAATAAAAGCCCCGATCAAAAAAACAGATATGTCGTTTAGTGTGCAGTATACGCCAAACGGGCTTGAGTATTGCGGTTCGGGTTTAAACGGTTTGTTTGCGCAGCGCAAAAATATATTCAATATAAAATATATTAAAATGCTGATGGATATTTCACGTTTCAACAAAATAAGCGTGGAGATTTTAGATGACCCAAGATATCAAAACTATTCACTGGCAGAATATATCAGAGAATTCAAATTCAGCGAAGATATGCTTTGGAAATACCTGGTTCCGATGAGTTCGGCGGTGTGGAGCACACCAATGGATAAGATGCTGGATTTTCCGGCAGTAACGCTGATACGTTTTTTTAAGAATCATGGTTTTTTAGGGCTGAACACGCAGCATCAATGGTATACTTTGGAGAATGGAAGTGAATCGTATAAAAAACTTTTGATCGCTCCTTTTAAAGATAAGATAAAAATAAATAATGCCGTTGTAAGTGTTAGCCGCAGCCGCGAAAAAACAGTTGTAGAATTAAAGAACGGAACAAAGCAGGAATTTGATAAAGTTATATTTGCCTGTCATGCCGACCAGGCCTATAAACTTTTGGTTGACCCGACAATGGAAGAAAAAACACTTCTCAAACCGTTTAAATATCAAAAAAATAGTGCAACGGTTCATACAGATGAATCGGTTATGCCAAAAACAAAAAAAACGTGGAGTAGCTGGAACTATAGAATAGAGAGTGTTAATGAGGAGTTGATTCCCACTACCATATATTGGATGAATAGCCTGCAGGGCGTTTCAAAAAAGAAAAATTATTTTGTTTCGATCAATGCCATTCCCGGATCAATAGATAAAAAAAAGATACTTAAAGAAATTGATTATGAACATCCTTTATTTGACGTGGCCGCCATCACTGCACAAAAAGAATTGCAAAAATTAAACGAAAGCGGGCCATTATATTATTGTGGCAGTTATTTTAAATATGGTTTTCATGAAGACGCATATGCAAGCGCGGTACAGTTGTGCGAAAAAATGTAAAATGGAAAATGTAAGATGACAAATGGAGGTTTATTATGGATATTAGAACACAGCGGTTATTAGAAAGAACATTTGATTTCGGGGTTAATATTATGAAATTTCTCAAAAAACTTCCTGATGATTTCATATATAGAATTCCAAAAGAATCTTGCAGAAACTTTATGATGAAGATAAATATCAACAAGATTTTGAAATATTTATAAAAGAGTCTCAAGAAATAAAGAACATATTTGCTGCCATCAAAAAATCATCTAAAGAAGTATAAAAAATGATCACATCCATTTTCCATCTTACATTTTACATATTCCATTAATGAGAAGTTGTTTATATAAAGCTAAAGTAATGCACAATCGCATGAAACCTACTTCTCACAGGTTTCATTATAATGTATTCATGTTCTTTATTGACCTGGATGAAATTGAAATTCTTAAGAAAAAACTTCTGCTTTTCAGTCATAATAAATTCAATTTTTTCAGTTTTCGTGATCATGAACATTTGCAATTACCCATTGATAACCCCGATAAAACAAAAACTACCAAACAGCATATTTTAACTTATCTTCAGCAAAACGGCATTCATACAGCTCCTTCAAAAATTTTGTTAATGACCAATTTAAATGTACTGGGCTACAATTTTAATCCTGTTTCTTTTTACTACTGTTTTGATGAAAAGAATGAACCCATGTGTTGCGTTGCAGAAGTTGGCAATACTTTTGGAGAAATGAAACCTTATCTTTTAACAAAAGACAACTTGAATGGTACAAACTTTCATTTAAATACAGAAAAATATTTTTATGTCTCCCCTTTTATGGATCACGATGCCAGTTTTGATTTTAATCTTCAAATACCAACCGAAAAATTAAATAACCGGATTGATACTTATAAAAATGATGAAAGGGTGTTTATAAGCACTTTAACGGGAACAAAAAAAACAATGAATAATGGAAATTTATTTTGGTACAGTTTTCGTTTTCCATTTATTACCTTAAGGATCATTACCCTTATCCATTGGAACGCCTTGTTATTATGGAGAAAAAAGATCCCATACCATAAAAAGGCAGAAAATCCGGATCTGCAAAAAGGCGTTTATCGTAAATATAAAAACCAGTAAAAAACATAAAAAAAAAGTAAGGATCGAACAGGAAATTCGTCTATTGTTAAGTTAATATTCTTAAATTCGTAATAAGTAAATGGCAACTGCGGTTAGCACAATAACAAAGCAAGGGTTTTATGAGAAAGTAATAATAGACTTACTTTCTAAAATGCAATTGGGCACTTTAAATCTTACTTTACCAAATGGCCAGTTAATTAAGATCGGTAATGGCCAAAGTAATATAATTGCAAACGTTGAGATCAACACTAACAATTTTTTTAAACGTTGTGTTTTATACGGCGATATCGGTTTTGGAGAAGCCTATACGGATGGCGACTGGGATACAGATAACATTACCAATGTTATAAAATGGTTCTTATTGAATATAGAGAATGCCCCAACTGCTTCGGGCAGTAGTGCCAGATCCTTCATACTAAATACGCTTAAAGTATTTAATAAAGTGTATCATGCAAAAAGAACGAACAGCGTTGGCGGCTCAAAAAAAAATATTGCAGAACATTACGATCTTAATAATGATTTTTTTGCCTTGTTCCTGGACGAGACCATGACCTACTCTTCTGCTTATTTTAAAGAAGAAAGTATGACCTTAAAAGCTGCGCAACTGGCAAAATATGATCGTTTGTGTAAACAATTACGGTTAAAAGAGAACGATCATGTGCTGGAGATCGGTAGTGGCTGGGGCGGTAATGCTATTTACATGGCCAGGAACTATAAATGCAATGTAACCACAGTTACAATTTCTGAAGAACAATATAAATTAGCAAAAGAACGAGTGGCTAAAGAAAACCTGTCTGATAAAATTACCGTGGTATTAAAAGATTACCGTTTAATTGAAGGGAAATTTGACAAGATCGTTTCAATAGAAATGCTGGAAGCCGTTGGCGCAGAGTTTTACAACACCTACTTTAAAAAATGCGCCGATCTTTTAAAGAAAGATGGCATTTTTGCATTGCAGGTCATTACCTGCCCTGATTCGCGTTTTGAAAGTTTAAAAAATGGTGTGGATTGGATCCAGAAACATATTTTCCCGGGATCATTATTACCATCGGTTGCAGCAATAAACAAATCTGTTAACGACACATCCGATCTTACTTTGGTTGACCTGAAAGATATTGGCCTGGATTATGCACATACTTTAAATATATGGTGCGCGGAATTTAACAAAAACCTTACTAAAGTTAAAGCCCTGGGTTTTGACGATCATTTTATCCGCAAATGGAACTATTATTTGTGTTATTGCGAAGCAGCTTTTGCTATGCGCAATATCAATGTTATGCAAATGGTTTATGCCAGACCGAATAATATCAATCGATAATCCGTAACTCTAAATTCTTAGATCTTAGATTTTACTTCCCTAAACCTCGTAAAAATAATTGCGGCTAAAAAACAAAGCACAAATCCAAGTATTCCGTTTAAGCGGATACCAAGATCGTTGCCTACATCCTTACCATAAATAAGAAACATAGCAAACAAGGCAATGCCAAAGGTTTGCGCTATCTTCACAAAAAAGTAGCGCACAGCAAAATAAATGGCTTCTTTATTTTCTTTAGTTTCTATACTATCTTTTTCAATAATTTCTGCGAGAATAGCATTTGGTAAAATATTTAAAGATGCTAAAGGAATAGCTGCAAAAGCTATCAGTAAATAGATCTGAGCTTCGGCATTCATACTTATTTTTCCTAAAAAATAAATACCTAAAAATATAACAGCCAATAAGCCTAACGAAAAAACAACAATTATTTTTTTGCCGATCTTTTTTGCGAGGTAATTTGTTACCGGGTAAAATATAAACGATACAAGTACCATCATGATCATAAGCTTGTTGCCCATAGTTTCGGGCAACTGAAGCAATACGGTAACAAAATACATTAAACCCGATGTGATGATGGTTACCGCAATAAAATAAGAGAAGTCGGCCACAATAAATAACTGAAAATTTTTATTGGTGAGCGTTTGCCTAAGGGCTTTTTTCATAGGTACAGCGCTGGGTTGGCTAATGCAATATTCTTTTTCATTAATGGCCAAAACAGTTACCAGCATAAAAATAGCCGCCAGCAAAGCCATTATGGCAATGGTTAATTGTAACGCCGAGATGCGTGAAGTGATATCAAGTGAACTTTGCAACGCATCAGTTAAATTAAATGCGTTGGATGCGATCCCGATTCCAAAAACATAACCAACAGATTGCCAGGTGGCCAGCCTTACTTTATCTTCTGATGAATGAGCTAATTCAGGCAGCAGAGCATTATAAGGAATAATATAGGTGGTAGAAGAAACGTAAAAACCCACCAGCATAATTACCAGCCAAATAATATTGACTGAGCTTTCTTCCTGCCTTAATGGGTAAAAAACCAGGAAACAAAAAAGGAGCGATGGAATAATAGCCAGTTTCATTATTGGAATTCTTCGCCCTTTTGGATTTTTATTACGATCGCTGAATTGTGCTATGAACGGGTCGTAAATTGCATCTACTAATCTGCCGCTTGCAGTAACAATAGCAATGATATTAAAAAAACCAAAAATAACTACCTGCGAAATTAAATTGGGCAAGCCGCTGCTTGTTGGCGGAATATAAAGATAAACAAGTATTACACTTATAAGGTTGATCATAATACTCCAACCCATCATACCAAAAGCATATGCAATTTGTTTACTAAGCGGAAGTTGTTTTTTTGTTTGCATTATTTCAGATCAAACGATCGTTTAATAAAAGCGTTTAAATTTTAATGCCAATTACTAACACATCATCTACTTGCGCCAATGCACCCCGCCATTTTTCGAAAGTTGTATAAAGGGTAGATTTCTGTTCTTCCATACTTTGATGGCTCATTTTTACCAATGTTTCTTTAAAACGTTTGTATAGGAATTTTTTACCCCCCGATTTGGTGCCTTCAATGTGCTCGCCACCAAACTGATCGGCATAGCCATCAGTAAACAAATAAATAATATCGCCTTTTTCAAGATCAAATAATTTATTGGTAAATGGTTTTGCAACACTATCCATAGAAGCTGTAATAGGTTGTTTATCTGCTTTAAATTCTATCAGTTCTTTATTTCTTACAATGTACACCGGGTTATTTGCACCTGCGTATTCAAGGCGCATGCCTTTAATATCGATGCAACATAAGGCCACATCCATCCCATCGCGTAAAGGTGTTTCGTTACTGTTCTTATTTAAACTTTTTTTCAATTCTGCGTTTACATAATCCAGCGCCCGCCCAGCAGAATCTACCGTTAAATTATTTAATGTTTGATTTAATAAGGTATTACCAATAATGCTCATAAATGCCCCGGGTACCCCATGGCCGGTACAATCTACGGCGGCTATCACTAAAATATTGGTTCCTGCTTTGTAATGGTATCCATTCTCCGAATGAAGATCTTCTTTTATATCGTAATTGGTAAACCAATAAAAATCTCCACTTACCACATCGCGTGGTTTAAAAAAGATAAACGAATTTGGCGCGTACTCTTTTAATTTTTCTTTTTCAATAAAGATAGATTGCTGGATGCGTTTTGAATATTCTATACTATCAGCAATGTCTTTACTTTTTTCATCGATCTCATGCCTTTGTTCGTTGATCTCGCGCTCCATACGCAAACGTTCGGTAATATCGCGGGCATAAATAACAATGGCCGGTCTACCGTCAAAAGGCGCTACTTTCGCAGAACATTCTACAGGAATAAGCTTTCCATCTTTTGTTACAAACGGAATATTGTCATAGATCAGTCCGCCTTTTTCCCAAACGTCCGCAACAATACTCGAACTTTTTTGAAGATATTCTTTCGGATGAAGATCGAACAGGGATAATTTTTTTAATTCTTCTTTTGAATAGCCCAGCAACTTCGCAATACTTGGATTACTTTGATGAATACTACCATCCACAATATCTATTACTATCATAGAATCGTTGGCCTGATCGATAATGCTTTCGTAATTGCTGAGTTCTTTCTTCAAAGATTCAATAAGCGAGGCATGGTCTTTTGTTTCTTCTTTTAGAGTAGTTTTTTCTTTTACAGGATTTGCCTGCGCCACATTATTTTTTTCCGATTGATAAGAACCATCAAGTTCTTCGATAATCGGGAAGATCAAAGAAGGATTTAAGAACTCCCCTACTTTATCAGGTCGTGAAACATAACGCACCACACCTGTTTTATCAATTAAAAAAGAAGCCGGCAACGGAATCCCTTCTTCATACTTTTCGGCAAAATCGTTATCATATTCCTTTAACTGCACACCATAAACCATGGCTGTTCTCTGCCCTTCATCGGCCAGCACTTTAAAATCGAGGCCAAGCTTTTCCACCATACCTCGGTTAACACCAATAGGATCGGGGCCAATAGCCATTACCAAAATATTTTTCTCCTGGAATTTTGCATTGTTCTTTTCATAGGTACGCAACATCATGTGGCAACCGGGGCACCAATCGCCACGCACAAATATTAAAAGCAGGTGGCGTTTATCTTTAAAATCAGAAAGCTTAACAAGATCTCCATTTTGATCAGGCAATTCAAATTCGTTTGCCTGTTTGCCAATTTGCACACGATACCCGCCTGAATGGATCTTTAATTGTTTTTTATCTTTTAAAATGCCCCAGCCCAATACACCGGCAAATAAAATTATTAAAGCCGGAAATGCGTAACCCTGCCAACCGTAAGGAAAAAGAATGTTACCCAAAGCATAAAAAATCAATGCCAGAACAAACATCAACGGTTCAAACCACGAATGGCCCGTATAAGAAAACGTGGTAAAGAAAACGATACGTATAATAGATCCAAAGCCAGCTATCAATAACGCAATTGTTAGAAAAGGAAAATGATCGAAAGGAAGATCATAAGAAGCGCCCATTATAAAAGCAGAACCAAAAACCGTAATAAACTGGTACCAGCTGGTGTATTTTGAAACCTCTTTTATAGAAGCAAAATAAGCCACCAATGATAATATTGTAGCCGGCAAATGATACCCTAAAAAAAGGCAAATAACGGAACCGATGTTAAGAACAACAGCTAAGGTGGTACTTGGATGGATCTTTTTCATTATTCACTCAAATATAGAAAATTATTTGTGAAAGCGCTATACTGAAAACCCTGCTGTTTTCCATTTATCAGCGTTTTTTAACCATATATAAAATGGCTTTTTTTTACTCCAAAAAATCGTTATATTTACTATTACATTAATGTATAAAACATACACATGAAAAAAATTACACTCTCAAATTTAAAGACTTCGGGTTTTTTATTAGGTCTTTGCATTACATCCATGATAACAACGCCTGCTTTTGCAAGGCAAGTACCGCAAGCGGATGCAAAAAAAGTAGCTGAAAATTTTTTTAGTAAATATTCTTCCAATACAAATGTGGGCGAATTAAGTTATGTGTCTCTAGATAATAATGGCAAGGCGCTTTATTACGCGTTTAACCTAAATAACAACAGTGGTTTTGTGATAGTAAGTGCAGAGGATGCCGGTGAGCCTATCATTGGTTACTCTACAGAAGTTGCTTTTGAAAAACCCGACCCACGCTCTACTGCTGCTGTTTGGCTTTCAAAACGCGAAAACGAAATCAAATATATCCGCGAAAATAATATTCCTGCAAATGCAGTTATCACTTCTAAATGGAACAAATATTTAACAGCTCAATCTGCTAATAAAAGCGCAACAATTGGTTCTTCGGTTGCACCTTTGCTTTCAACCAAATGGAATCAGTCTCCTTTTTATAACGATTCTTGCCCCGGTGGTTCGGTAACAGGTTGCGTTGCCACTACTATGGCCCAAATCATGAGATACTGGAGTTTTCCTGCAAAAGGAACCGGGTCAAGTTCTTATTGTGATTGTTCTTCGGGCGGTTTCTCAAATAATTATGGTATGTTACACGCTAACTATGGTAACGCTACTTATAACTGGAATAATATGCCGGCCGTAATTGGCGGCCATAATCCTGAGATCGCTAAACTAATGTACCACTGCGGTGTAAGCGTAAACATGGATTACGATCCGGCCGGAAGTGCGGCAATGGTTATTAGTTCGGAAGCTGCTATCTGCGCGCAAAATTCTTACATTACTTATTTTAGTTACGATCCGAGTACAATTTTAGGTGTTCACAGAGCCGAATATAACGACCAGGACTGGATGACATTAATAAAAAATGATCTTGATCTTGGAAGACCGATCCAATATGCAGGCTTTGGGAACCAGGGCGGCCATACATGGGTTTGCGATGGTTACGATCAAAACGACTTTCTTCATATGAACTGGGGCTGGGGCGGATCGAGCAATGGCTATTTTAATTCAAATGTTTTAAATCCAAGCGGTATGGATTTTAGTGGCTGGCAACAAGCTATATTTGGTATTTTACCAAAGGCCACACAACCGCTTGATGCTGCAATTATTTCGATCAGTCCTGCAAGCAGCGGATGCTCAGGAACTCAATATACACCTACTATCAAGATCAGGAACTACGGCATCAATGCACTAACATGGTGTGAAGTTAAATACAAACTGGATAACGGTGCTTTGCAAACCTTTCAATGGAATGGTAATTTAATTACCGGCCAGTCTGATGACATTGTTATACCTACTTATAATTTATCTAATGGATCGCATACGTTAACCTGTTTTGTAACCAATCCAAACAATGGCGTTGATGGTAATTTAGCTAACGATCAATCTTCTTATTCATTTGCGTCTTATGCTCCGGGCTCACTTCCAATTATGGAAGATTTTGAATCTGTTTCTTCTGTTAATACCAGTTGGAGTATCTTGCCTTCTGCAAATGGCGCCGACTGGAGTTTTACCAACCAGGCCTTTTCAGGCGGAGCACAATCTTTAATGATCAATAACCTGGCCAACAACCCGGGCAACACAAGCATATTCCAGGGAACAAGCAGTTACGATTTTTCAGCCGCACAAGATCCTTATATTCATTTTAAAATAGCGTATCAGCAAAAAGCCGCAGGAAGTAATGACAAATTACGTTTAGAGATCTCTACAGATTGCGGAACCACCTGGTGGCAAAAATGGACCAAACAAGGCAGTGCATTAGCAACTACAACCGTGCTTTCTTCATCTGCGTTTATACCTGCAACAACAGATTTTGTTGAATATACTGTGGCCGGACTTTTTAATCCAAGTGTTCTATTTCGCTGGGTGTTTATTTCAGACGCTACTTCGCCGGGAAACAATATTTATATTGATGATATTAATATTTATGATGAAGCAACCGTTGGCATAAAAGAAAATGCGACTGCTGTAAATGGTGTTGCGTTATTCCCTAACCCAAGCAATGGCGAAACCTTTTTGAAATTTAATTTAAATAGTGCTTCGCCTGTTGAGATAACGGTAACAGACATACTTGGTAAAAAAGTAATTGATCTTGGAAAAACAAATTTTAGTGCAGGACAACAAACCTTATCTATTAATAAAGACAATGTATTACCAAAAGGTATTTATATGGTAAGTATTTCTGCTGATGGTGCTAAATCGACCAAAAAACTGGTGATTAATTAAGATGAAATATTCTAAAACAAAAAAGCCCCGCGAAAATTCGCGGGGCTTTTTTTATGCTATCATTATATTATTTCACTTCTTCAAAATCAACATCGGTTACATTTTCGCCGTTGTTTTGATTGGTGTTATTATTTTGAGCACCATCGTTATTTTGATTTTGCTGATTGGCACCTGCATTTTGCTGCGCTTTGTACATATCTTCGCTTGCAGCGCTCCATGCTGTATTCATAGTGGCTAATGCCGCAGTAACTTTAGCAAGATCTTTGGATGCGTGTGCAGCTTTTAATTCTGTTAATGCACTTTCGATCGGTGCTTTTTTCTCTGCGGGGATCTTATCGCCAAACTCTTTTAATTGTTTTTCTGTTTGAAAGATCATTGCATCTGCTTCGTTCAGTTTATCAACTTCTTCTTTTGCTTTTTTATCTGAATCGGCATTTGCTTCTGCTTCGCGTTTCATACGATCGATCTCTTCCTGGCTTAAACCACTCTTAGCTTCAATGCGGATGTTATGCGATTTGCCTGTAGCTTTATCTTTTGCGCTTACATTTAAAATACCGTTCGCATCAATATCAAAGGTAACTTCAATTTGCGGAACCCCACGTTGCGCAGGAGGTAAACCATCTAAGTTAAATTCGCCTAATTTACGGTTATCACGTGCCATCGGACGCTCACCCTGGTACACAACAATTTGTACTGAAGGCTGATTATCGGCAGCGGTACTAAAATCCTGCGATTTTTTTGTTGGTATGGTTGTGTTCGATTCAATTAATTTGGTGAATACACCACCCATTGTTTCGATACCTAAAGATAAAGGTGTAACATCTAACAACAATACATCTTTTACTTCACCGGTTAATACACCACCTTGTATAGCAGCACCTAAAGCCACCACCTCATCAGGGTTAACACCTTTGTTTGGTGCTTTGCCAAAGAATTTTTCTACAGCAGCCTGAACAGCAGGGATACGTGTTGAACCACCCACTAAAATAATTTCATCTACTTCTGAAGTGGATATACCTGCATTTTTTAATGCCGATTTACAAGGTTCGATAGTACGTTGAATTAAACTATCTGCCAACTGCTCAAATTTTGCGCGTGTTAAACTTTTTACCAAATGTTTTGGTATACCGTTAACCGGCATAATATATGGCAGGTTGATTTCTGTAGAGGTTGAGCTTGATAATTCTATTTTTGCTTTTTCTGCAGCTTCTTTTAAACGTTGTAAAGCCATTGGATCCTGACGCAGATCTAATCCTTCATCTTTTTTAAATTCGTCTGCCAGCCAGTCAATAATTACCTGGTCAAAGTCATCACCACCTAAGTGCGTATCACCATCGGTAGATTTTACTTCAAACACGCCATCACCTAACTCTAAAACAGATACGTCATGCGTTCCACCTCCACAATCAAACACCACTAATTTAATATCTTTACCTTTTTTATCCATACCGTACGCTAAAGCAGCTGCGGTAGGTTCGTTAATGATACGTTTTACTTTTAAGCCTGCAATTTCACCGGCTTCTTTTGTAGCCTGGCGTTGTGCGTCGTTAAAATAAGCAGGTACTGTAATAACAGCTTCAGATACTTCTGTTCCTAAAAAATCTTCGGCAGTTTTTTTCATTTTTTGTAAAATGATCGCCGAAATTTCCTGAGGCGTATATTTACGGTCATCAATTTCCACACGTGGTGTATTATTGTCGCCTTTAATTACTTTATATGGCACACGGCCGGCTTCATCACTTACCTCATCAAATGTATGACCCATAAAACGTTTAATCGAATACACGGTTTTACGAGGATTTGTAATTGCCTGGCGTTTTGCAGGATCCCCCACTTTTCTTTCGCCGCCTTCTACAAAGGCAACAACAGAAGGGGTTGTGCGCTTACCTTCGTTATTTGGTATAACTACAGCCTCATTACCTTCCATAACTGAAACACAGCTATTTGTGGTTCCAAGATCTATTCCAATAATTTTTCCCATTTTTATTTATTTTTAATTAAGTGTATTATTTTTTCAATAATATCTCAATAAATATGCCAAATGGAATAATGCAAAAATAAGCGACAACCTGTCACAAAATACCTTAAAAAAAGCAGCAAAATGACGTAAAAAAAAGCCTAAACTGTAAAAAATTCAGGTTAACAACCCGCCAGGGATAAACCAGACGTAAAGAATTTAAACATGCAGGTTTTAGGATTGTATGAAAACTCCGATACCAGTCCCGTAGCCATTTCCTTATAAATAGAATGCCGTGTTCGGAAAGTAAAAATACCCATGGCCGCCCGGTTATCAAAATTAGAATAAATAGGCTTGGTTTGCGCAATACTTAACGACGGTGCAGAAAACTCCAGATAATCGGCATACTCCTGGGTTGAACTGTACGCAATGGCCTGCAATTTATACATTTTGCGTCCCCTGATGGCGTTACTGTTATCCAATCCCATTTTTGCCATTGAATTGCCAAGCGCGTTAAACAGATCTGCACCCCTGAAATCAAAAGCAAAAAGTTTACTTGGCCCAACCGTTCTAAGGTCTCTTATTGTTTGGTTACCAAAAGGGAAATCTACATATCTGTAAACTTTACTGCCATCAAACAAAGAGTCGAAAAAATGAAACCTCAGGGTCATTGAATAAAGCGCCCCTTCATTTGGAAAAAATTTAGGTGAATACGTTTTATTTTGCCCGCTGTAATCAATGTAAGCAGCATCTATTGCAGTTTGATTATTTGGAACAGATCCTGGAGGTACAGGATAATAAGGTTTAAGAAAAGGTGAATAGGTTTGGCCGAAATTAATAGCTACGTTATTGATGGTATTAACACTATCAATAGCGTTAGCCCTGGCGGTAAAAACCGTTCCGCTGCCATCAGCGTGTTTTACTTTTAAAACATACTGCCCGCTTCTGAATAAGGTATCATTATAAACATAAACACGTTGCGTGGTATTAAACGCACCCGGGTTAGTTTGAATAATTGAATCATGAAATGTAATTACCATTTTATTGCCGGTAGGGCCAGCTGGAGCTTGTACCCCATTTACAAAACGCTCTAACGTTACCACAAGTGCGCCTGCAGGATAATTTACAGAGTCTGCCACCTTGGCCATATCGTTTGCATTGCCTTCGCCTAAGAACACCTTGTTGATGCGGATCATCTGCAACCTTTCCTGCGGACATAATACTGCATAGATAGATGGTATTTCTTTATACGGGGCATTTACATTTAATTTATTATTGCATGATGAAAATATCAAAACGCAAACAATGCCTAACAGATATGAATAATTTAAAAACTTCATGGCTTAAAGGTACAATTTTTTTTTGAGGGTTATTGATCGATTATTGTTTGGTGAAAATTTTTATAAATACGGTCGTAACCAGGGTATAAATGGTTAGAAAAGGTGCGTTCGTGAAAAACCGATATGAAATAACCGTTTACTTTTTTTACTTCGGTTGCCAGATCTGTTAAAGATCTTAACATATTATCCGGGTTAAGCTTATCATATACAAAATAGGCACCATCCATAGCGCAAAAAGGGACAAATAGCAGGTCTTTTTGCTTCTCGGCTGCCAGATCGTAGTAATAAAAAGGAAAAGATGTTCCGGCACGGAACCCAATGTTTGACGCAAAACCCATTGTAAAATCGGCAATGATATTGTTTTTTAGCAGCATACCAGGTGTGGTTTTAATATCGAACTTTAAATAATGTTGTCGCGATATTTGTACCTTTTCGCCTAAACGCTGAGAAAATTTTTCCACTTCTTTCTCTAAAAGGTCTTTATTGAGCGAAGAGTAATAAGAAGGGTGCAAGCCTATTGCCGCCTGGGCTTTTTTAATACGTTTAAATACATCAGCAAATGCGTTTGAAGAAGGATCAACCGTTCTATCGTATTTTGTACCTGTTCTGAATAGAAAAAAATAAATAAGCGGTATTTTTTTTTGTGAACAAAAATCAGATACCGGGGTATAAATATCAAAAGGATCTTCTTCTTTTTTTAGCAATACATTTTTTCTTCGTTTAATATTTTTAAGATCGAATTTTAAAAGATCTTTTAAAAATGCGCCGCCCGTTCTTAACACACCTTTTTCTTTATAAGCATATAAATTATCTACATCAATAGTACTTATTACTTTAAATTTGGTTTTCGGAAAAACAACACCCTTATAAAAACCTTCAAGGCTCTTTTTAAGTTCAACTATCCAATGATCGACCACCGGTTTTAAATGCTTGTTGTTTTTAAACAAAAGGCTTGCTTTGGCTTCAAAACGGCCATGCACATCCGCTTCAAAATCCTGCCATTCTTCATAGCGCGAAATAAAATAAAATACCGACGAAAAGAAATCGTAACCCAATTCATTCTCAAAAAAATAAATAAGATCGTTCTTTACCGTAAATTTTGGTTTGCTTTGCGAAATGCCGGTTTCAAATAAAAGACCGGCCGGAAGGATTTGAAAGACACCTTCCATTTTTTTTTCTGAATAATTGATCTTTAATGATGTTGAGTTTTCGAATTCAGAACTATTATGTGTAATATTTATTTTTACTTTTAATACCTGCTCAAAAATAAATTTTGAAACGTAGGTTAAACGGTTACTTTGTTTTGGGGAATAAAGAATAAAGGTTGGAGCTCCAGGATCTATATTAAGATCGAATAATTTATATAGCTCTGTTCTATTCACTAAAATTATTAAAACTAATAATCATTAATTGCATTACAAATAACAATAAACAGTAAGCCTATTTATCGTGGTTGTATTTAATAAAACTTACATTAAATTTTGGGCGCAGATCTGTATTAGGATGATCACTGCCACCCAATATTACCCTTTCAATAAAATTATCTCTTCGTACAACATAGGTTCCGTTAGGATCTGCCACTACCAAATGAAAACCATAATTTTTTCTTTTTTTAGTTAAGATGGCCTGCACGTGACGCGCAATATTGATCACGTACCTGTTGTTATCTTCATCATAATCGCCGCCATACCTGCTAAAATCCGTTAACGAAAGCTGATCTACCGAGTACGCCTCTCTTCCTAAAGAATCTAAAGGCAACAGCGCTATTTTGGTAGGTACAAAATAAGTTCCGTCTGTACCCACAAGTGTTGATGTTAACGCGGGATCAACTTTAAAAACAAGTTCGGCGCGGTTAATGGCAATCGGTACTGTATCTGCGTAGCTCTTTAAAAAATCCAAAAACGGAATTTTGATCTTAAGCCTTGTTGCTCCCATGCCTTTTAAGAAAAGGTTTTGTTTGTAGGCAAGAATGCTATCGTGCAACTGATTTATAAGATAAGGATTGCCACTTGGCTGATATTTAAAAGTATTAAAACGTACGGCGCTGCTGCCCGAAAAATTAAATTTATAATCCACCGTTTGTTTGCTTGCCGATGGTGTGCCATGTTGGTAATGCAAATAGAACCCGCTGGCCGGATCTTCTAAATTAAATTGTGAGATAACGCCCTGCATTGTTACGGGATTTATTGGCGTTCCTTCTGATGTAATGTAAAAGCCCTTATATTGGCTTAAGAAAGTACTGTTATCAATCAAATATTGCGGGTTATTTAAAATAGACGCGGCATAGTTCTTATCAATAGGTATGCGTAAAACTATTTTGCCATTATAAACTGTGTAGCTGGCGTTAACAGCGGCTAAAAGCGCATTGGGATTATATAATTTTTTACTGTTAGTATAATAAAGGCGCGAATTATACAAAGCAGAATCCAATCCAAAAACAGAATAGGTTAAAGTAGAAACCTGTGAACCAACAACGCTGATGGTGTTTACCGCTAAAATAATTTCTGATGAAACCAGGTTGGCATCGTCTCCAAACGTAGTATAGGTAACGCCATCAGGGATATTGGCATTTACGTATAACCCTATATCGGTGCGGCCAAATACCGCATCCTGGTTACTGCCAAGATATTTATAGGCATCGTTATAAGAACCGATAGAATCGTATTTTGCAGTAAACGCAGAAATAGCAGCGGTATCGCAATAGGTAGCATTAACACCATCATTTTCGGGCTGCACATCTACACCTAAAACGCTGTGATCTTTTTTACAGCTAAAAAAAGTCATTAAACAGCCAAATAAGAGCAGTGTATTTTTAAAATTTCTCAAACGTAAATCAATAAGCGGTAAAAATAGTTATTTATTGTGCTTAACAAGGCTATTATTTACTAAAAAAACAAAAAAATACCCCAGGCTTTTAACCCGGGGTTATTTATAATTTTAAAACTGTTATTTAACTTAAAACGTTTGCTTCTTCAAGCATTACATCATAAAACTCGTTGAACGAATCCATATATTCCAATTCATTTTTATAAGATAAAAATGGTTTACCCGTTTTTTTAATGAATTTTTCCAATTCTGGATTTAAATTTTCAGTTCCCTGGATGATACCGTCAGCAAATTCTAAAGATTGTTTTAACATATTTATATGTGTAGACTCTTCAGAGATATGTTTAAGATCTTTTTTGCTAAATCCGTCAAAAGTTAATTTATCTACAAACTTTTTATTTAAAGTTTTAGGATACTCATCTTCGTATACCGAAACAACAACTTTTGTGTCTGCAAATAAAGGATCTTCGGCGTAATATTTTTTAATGTACAAAGGCATTAACGAGGTAAACCAGCCATGACAATGGATAATATCCGGCTGCCAGCCTAATTTTTTTACCGTTTCGGCAACACCGCGCACAAAGAACATAGCACGCTCATCATTATCATCAAAATATTTACCGCTGGTTTTATCCGTTAAAACTGCTTTGCGGCTAAAATATTCTTCATTATCAATAAAATAAACCTGCATACGCGCACTCGGTATACTGGCCACTTTAATGATCAATGGATGATCAACATCGTTTATCACCATATTCATCCCCGAAAGGCGAATAACCTCATGTAACTGATGCCTGCGTTCGTTGATGCAGCCATACTTTGGCATAAAAGTACGAATTTCTTTGCCTCGCTCCTGAATACCCTGCGGTAGCTTCCTGGCAATTTTTCCAATATAAGTTTCGTCTAAATAAGGGGTAATGTCTTGCGAAACAAAAAGAACTCTGGCTTTCTTCATACTAAATTTTTAGTTTCTCCTAATATTATACAAAAGTAATAAAAAAAAATCCATATTTCAAAGTAAAATGTACATTTGCCCCGTTTATCATGTTAATTTTCACGAAAATAGCAGATTTAAAGGCCTTTTTAAGGGAAATAAAAGGCAAAAACCAAACGGTTGGCTTTGTGCCAACTATGGGTGCCCTGCATAACGGACATATCTCGCTTATTGATATTGCCAAAAAAGCCAGCAATATGGTGGTTTGCAGCATTTTTGTGAACCCTACACAGTTTAACGATAAGGCCGATCTGAAAAGATACCCCCGCATGCCCGAAAAAGACGCCGCTTTTCTCGAAAAAGCTGGTTGCGATATATTGTTTTTGCCTTCGGTAGAAGAAATTTACCCCAACGGCCCGGTTACCGAAAGTTACGATTTTGGGTATTTAAATACTGTTTTAGAAGGCAGATCGAGGCCAGGCCACTTTAATGGCGTTGCCCAGGTAGTAAAACGCTTATTTGAAATTGTAGAACCCGATAAAGCTTTTTTTGGCAGTAAAGATTACCAGCAGGTAATGGTTATAAAAGCGTTAGTAGCGCAAATGCACTCGGGCATCGAGATCGTAAATTGCCCCATTTTGAGGGAAGCAGATGGTTTAGCGATGAGCTCGCGCAATATGTTATTAAGCGATGAGGAAAGAAAAATTGCAGCGCTTGTACCAAAATTAATGCAGCAGGCAAAACAAATAGCCTTAAACAATGGCATAAATGACGCCAAACAATTTATAATTAATGAAGTTTCGAAAGTGCCTGTTATGAAGCTGGATTATTTTGAGATCTGCGATGCCGATCTTAGAGAAATCTCAAAAATTAATCCGTCTGTAAAAGCCGTTGCCTTAATTGCTGTATTTGTTGGCAAAATAAGGTTGATAGATAACCTCGTTATTTAGCCTGCTCTATTACCCAACAAGCGTCGGCCTTTATCATCGAATCAATACTGATATTTCTTTCTTTGGCTTTTACAGCAATGTCTTTCATCCAACCTTTATTATAGCGGATCTTTTTTTCCAAAATTTTCACGCGAAGATCTTTATTAGGGTTTTCGCGGGAGATCTTTATTTCGGCCAAATAAATTGCCTGGCTGGTAATTAAAGAATCGTAGCTTATTTTTTCGTTAGAGGCCTGTTCTTTTATCTTTTTCATCCATTCTTTATCTCTTCCAATTTCCTCCTTCATCATCTCAATTGTATTTTCACATTGCAGATCTTCAATTTTTATTTTTCCGTTTAAAAGGCCGCTTGTTTTTTCAAGAAAACCCCAGCCATATTCTGCCATGTTAAATTCGCCTGTTACCAATAATATAACTTTGTGCGATCCTATCTCTTGTTTTAAATTCAATTTGTAAATAGCTTCTTTATCATAGGTTAAAGGCTGCAATTCTTTAAAATAATACAAAAATTTATAGTCACTAAACACCTGGTTTTGATAATCGGTGGCAACCAGGCCATTATTATAACTATCTCCTACAACAAATAAAGATGGCCTGTTGATTTGATTTTTAGTGAAAGAAACTTTTGGATATGCCATTTTTTCTGACGGAAATTGCTCAACCATTAAATTCATTCCATCCACAATATCATTATCTGGATATTGTAATGTATCACTCCAGGTAATACCATCCCAAACCATGGTAGATGTATTTAATTTATCGTAGTAATTTAAATAATTAATGATACTATCTGCCGCAAAAGTATGGCCATAATGGCTCCAATGTGTGCCATACTTAGAATATAAAGGATATTTTGAACTAGCGTAAGCCTTACAGAAGTACTCATTAAAATCTATATACCTGATGTTTAATTTATTGAATAGTGCTTTAAAAAGCTCATAATTTGTAATTCCTTTTTTATGAACGCCATCTGGTAAATAATTACTTAATACCCTTACTTTATTGGGTCCAAAAACCGGCAAAAAAATCTGCCCGTTTTGTTTTAATTTATCCTGGATCTCTTTTACTAAAAAACATTTTTTGATGATCGTATCAACGCCAATAAAATCTTCGCCTAAATAAGAACGTAAATAAGTATTTCCAAAAAAGTATCCATCTTTGCCAATAAGGGCTTCTGCACTTGAAGTTGTTTTAAACAGACTATATCTAAGCTGATTATTGAATCTTACAAAGGCCGGCCTGAAACCAAAATCCTCATTCAAAAAACTTTCCTTTCTCTCCTGGAAACTCCTGTCAAACCATTCATCTGTTGAAAAATCCTGGTCGGTTGCCACGGCAAAATATCCCTTAAGATCCTGAACTGGAAATAAATTAAGATGACGCTGTATTACAGGTAACAAAAGTAATGAAAGTACAACTATAAGTATTACCTTTTTAAATATGTTAGAAGAATTGCTCATTAAAATCTAAAATAAATAAAAGGGTTAAAGCCTGTTGAAGTAACAGATGCAACAGAAAGTAAAAATAACACCACCGATAGTGTTACAATACTTAAATGTTTTAAATTACTATAATCATTAAAATAAAAAGCCTGTTGTATTTTTTGCCCGTATTTACTTATTGCAAAAAAAGAAAAAAAGGCGGCAATGCATAAATAAGTGATAAATTCGGCGTTAAGCTGTAGCCCGTTTCCGGGGCTGAATGCAAACATTCTTTTTACAAATAAAAAAGCGTCTTTAATATTCTCTATTCTAAAAAATACCCAACCAACACTAACAATTAAAAAAGTAATTATCACCGCCGGCACTTTACCAATGCCTGCCAATACCTTTCCGAAAAACGCACGTTCTGTTATCAAAAAAAATCCGTGATAAGCTCCCCAAAAAACAAAACTCCAACTGGCGCCGTGCCACAGCCCTGAAATTAAAAACACAAACCACAAATTAAAATAAAGCCTGCCGTTACTTACCCTATTTCCGCCTAAAGGAATGTATAAATAGTTTTTCATCCAGCTGCCCAGGGTTATGTGCCAGCGGCGCCAAAACTCTGTTATGCTTTGCGAAACGTATGGGTTATTGAAATTTTCAGGAAATTTAAAGCCCAACATTTTACCTAAACCAATGGCCATATCACTATAACCGCTAAAGTCAAAATATATCTGGAAGGTATAAGCGAGGCAACCTATCCATGCAGTTTGAGTATCGAGCCCGGCGTAATTCATTGCAAAAACCTGGTCTGCTACCACTGCCATTTGGTTTGCAATTAAAACTTTTTTACCCAGGCCCGTGGCAAACCTGTAAAACCCAATTAACCTGTCATCTGTTGTTTCAGATCTTTCGCTTATCTGGTCGGCCAATTGATGGTAACGAATAATAGGCCCGGCGATCAATTTTGGAAATAAAATTATATATAATTGATAATCCCAGAATTTGGCCAGCGGTTTGTGCACTTTTCTATAAACATCAACAACATAAGTAATGCTTTCAAAAGTATAAAACGAAATGCCTATGGGTAAGACCAATTTTGTCCATTGTATTTGGCTCTTACCAAATACAGATAAAACGGCATTCACATTTTCAATAAAAAAATCAGAGTATTTAAAATAAAGCAATAATCCAAGGTTGACAGATACCGAAATACACAATAACAATTTGCGTTTTCGTTCATCCAAAGCTTTATCCATAAAACCTACAAGGTAAAAATCAAGCCATGTTGTAAATAAAATAACAAAAATGAATTTGGGCGCACCCCAGGCATAAAAGAAAATACTGCCAATTAAAATTACAGGGTTCTTGTAACGTTTATCGGCAATAAAGTAAACCAATAAAAACACCGGCAAAAAATATAACAAAAATATAATGCTGCTAAACACCATTGCTAACCATTGGCTAAGATAATCTTATTTTGTTAATGAAAAATGAGAGATTCTATCTTTGTAAAACCATAAAAAACACTACTTTTGACTCTTTAAAAAATGTTTAATTTATAATTTTGAATTTTAATTTCTGATGAGCAACATAAAACCTGAAGATTTTTTTAAGAATGTAATTTCTCATAGTAAAGAATATGGCTTTATTTTTCCGAGTAGCGAGATTTACGACGGACTAGGTGCCGTTTATGATTATGGCCAACTGGGTGCTGAGTTAAAAAAGAACATTCGTGACTATTGGTGGAAAGCCATGGTGCAGATGAACGAGAATATAGTTGGTATTGATGCTGCTATTTTCATGCATCCAACCACCTGGAAGGCAAGTGGACACGTAGATGCGTTTAACGACCCTTTAATTGACAATAAAGACAGCAAAAAACGTTACCGCGCCGATGTGTTGATAGAAGAACATGTTGCAAAAATTGAAGACAAAATAAACAAGGAAGTTGAAAAAGCGGCCAAGCGTTTTGAGAATTTTGACGCCGCGATGTTTAAAAGCACCAATGCACGTGTAAAAGAATACCAGGAAAAAATTGATACTATCAACGCGCGTTTTAAAACAGCGTTAAACGATAATAACCTTGCAGAGGTAAAACAAATTATTGTTGACCTTGAAATTGTTTGCCCGATAAGCGGTACAAAAAACTGGACCGATGTGCGCCAGTTCAATTTAATGTTCAGTACTTCTATGGGCTCTGTTTCTGAAGAAGGAAACACCATTTATTTAAGGCCCGAAACCGCGCAGGGCATTTTTGTAAATTATTTAAACGTGCAAAAAACCGGAAGGATGAAAATTCCGTTTGGTATAGCGCAAACCGGTAAAGCTTTTAGAAATGAGATTGTAGCAAGACAATTTATTTTCCGCATGCGCGAGTTTGAACAAATGGAAATGCAGTTTTTTGTGAAGCCCGGTACGGAAATGGAATGGTACGAGTACTGGAAACAGGCGCGTTTAAATTGGCATTTATCTTTAGGCTTAGGAAAAGAAAAATACCGTTTTCACGATCACTTAAAATTAGCGCATTATGCGAATGCCGCAGCAGATATTGAACATCAATTTCCTTTTGGATTTAAAGAATTAGAAGGCATTCACAGCCGTACAGATTTTGATCTAAAACAACACGAACAATTCAGCGGAAAAAAATTACAGTATTTTGATCCTGAATTAAATCAAAGTTACGTACCATATGTGGTAGAAACATCTGTTGGATTAGACCGTTTATTTTTATCGATACTATCTTCCGCTTTAAAAGAAGAATCTTTAGAGGGTGGTGATACCAGAACTGTTTTAAGCTTACCTCCTGCCCTTGCGCCTTATAAAGCTGCTGTTTTTCCTTTGGTAAAAAAAGATGGCTTGCCTGAATTGGCAGAAAGCATTATGAAAGATCTTAAGTTTGATTTTATGATGGCTTACGATGAGAAGGATACTGTAGGAAAGCGTTACCGCAGGCAGGATGCCATTGGTACCCCATTCTGCATTACGATCGATCATCAAAGTTTGGAAGATAAAACGGTGACCATCCGCGATCGTGATACCATGAAACAGGAACGCGTGGCAATTGATAAATTACATTCTATCCTTACAGAAAAAACAAGCCTTCAGAGTTTATTAAAAACGCTCTAAGCTTTCAGATCAAAGGAATTTTTATACTTACCCGGGTGCCACTTGCATTGCCCGTATCATCTTTAAGATCGCTGTAAACAATTAGATTGTTTAATTTTAAAGTAGCATTTAAAAGTTCTAAGCGTTGCTCGATAGATACGGTTGAAAAGGAGGCGTGTGCATTTGCATTACCCGCTTTTATCTCTGTAGATCGTTTGCGCCCAATGCCATTATCTTCCACAGTACAGATCATAAATTCTTCGTTAGCATCCAATTCAAAATACACTGTTATCTTTTTTGATCCTTGCTTATGCAATAAGCCATGCTTTACGCTGTTCTCAACAAAAGGTTGTATCATCATTGGAGGCAGTTGCACATAGTCTTCATCAATTTTATCTGAAAACGAAATAGAATATTCAAAATCGTTTTGAAAACGCATTTTTTCAAGTTCCAGGTACTTACTCAATATTTCAATTTCCAGCGCTAAAGAAATTTGTTTTTTGCCAGATACCGTTAAGATCTGTCGCGTTAAATAGGTGAAATTTCCGAGCTGCTCATTGCCTTTTAATTTATCACCATACATAAATTGCTCCTGGATACTATTTAAGGCATTAAAGATA
Source organism: Bacteroidia bacterium (assembly GCA_044226875.1). Classification (GTDB taxonomy): domain Bacteria; phylum Bacteroidota; class Bacteroidia; order B-17B0; family Aurantibacillaceae; genus Aurantibacillus. Next base: position 235,491 of record JBGAGD010000006.1, on the reverse strand, counting down.
AAGTGTGGGTTCATCTGGCTTTTTAGCGCCTTTAATTCACTGTCAGATGCTTTTTTCTCGGCCTCAATTGTTTTTTCTGCTTCAATCAACTTCACCTTTAGTAACTCGTTTTGTTTTTTTGTTTTATATCTTGAAAACAAAAAATAAGATAAAAATGTAATAGCTGTTATCGCGCCTAATATAACGTAGATAAAAACGGACTTACGCTGCGATTGCAATTCAGAGATCGTTTTTTTCTGGGTTAATTCTTTAATGGCAGCTTCCTTCTTTTCTGTTTCATATTTAGCACTTATTTCCGCCATCGCTTTTTCTTTGGCTATTCCAAAAATAGTATCTTTTAGTTCGGTATATTTTATGGAGGTTTCGTAAGCTTTTCTAAAATCACTTATATCAAAATAGGCCCGATGCAATTTGCCATACAATTCAACCTGGTTTTCCTGGTCGTTAAATTGTACGGCAAATTCTTTTGCTTTGTTCAAATATTCAATTCCCTTGTTAAACTGTTTTAATGCAATATATATAGATCCCAATGTTTTATAGGCATTTACTTTTACAAAATCGAGATGATTCTCTTCAATAAGTTTTAATGCCTGCTCGCTGGTGGCAATTGCTTTTTCATAAGATCCTTCTTGATAGTATTCACTGGCAAGATTACTTAGTGTTAATCCCAATCCAAAAACTATATTTTTTGCTGTGCAAATATGATACACTTTATTATACTCGTAAATGGCAGAATCATGCTGACCGGTTGACGAATAGGCGGTTGCCAGGTTGGTTAATACTGCTGCCCTGTTTTGGGAGAGGGAGTCGCCGCTTAATAATAGAATACGATCACACTCTTTAAAAAGTGGTATAGCCTTTATTTGCTTTTGTGTGTGTGTGTATACATTTGCAATATTACTTTTGCTAATTATAATGTTACGCTGATCGTTTCTTTTTTCAGACAAAGACAACGCCTCAGTATAATAATTAATTGCTTTTTCAAATACACCCCGTTGATAATAGTAATTGCCAATACAATTTAATGAACGTATCCTGCCCAACGCGTAATTTACTTTCGAGGCAATGTTATAAGCCTCTTCAGCATATGCAATATATTGTGTATCTGCTTTAAAAATACCGTTAACGCAGGCGTCGATCAATAGCTCTACCCTCACGCTATCCTGCTTTTGATACTTGTTTATTTGCAGAAGCAGGCTATCGTTTTGTTTTTGAGCAACTAAACAAACCGTTAAAAAGCCTAATAAAACAACTACAGCATATTTCATATCAAACACTCACGCCTCCAATAAATTCGTCAAATTCATTTTTCTTTTCGCGGGCAACAGGAATTATCTTATTGTCTTCAAATATTAAAGTAGCTCCTTCTTTTTTACTATATTTTTTTATTTGCTGAATATTTACAAAGTAAGAGCGATGTACCCTGAAGAACCTGTTATCATCGTTCAATAGTTCATCAAATTCTTTGATTTTTTTGCATACAACATATGATTTGTCTTTTGTCACAACTGTTGTATAAGATCCATCGGCCTCAAAATAAAAAACATCTTCTATTTTAATAAATATCAACCCATCTGATAATGGCAGTGCTATTTTTTGGAGTTTATTAACGGTTAAATTTTCTTTTAGTGCATTAACCCTATTAATTACCTGGTTTTGCCCTACCAGCTTAACTGCCTTTTCGATAGCTGTTTTTAGCTTTGATATACTTATAGGTTTAAGAATGTAATCGACGGCGCTTACTTCAAAAGCTTTAATAGCGTAATCAGAATAAGCGGTACAAAAAATTGTTTCAAAAGTTGGAACATCAAAGTATTCAAATAAAGCAAAGCCATTTTCGTTGGGCATTTCAATATCTAAAAAAACCAACTCAATTTTATGTTTATTAATAAGTTTAACCGCGGTTTTTACATCGGGCGCCTCTTCGGTTACTTCAACGCCTGTGCAATGTTCATTAATTAATTTGCGCATCAGGGAGCGTGCAGCAGGTTCATCATCAATTATAATTGATCGGATCGGATTCATAAAATTTAATATGCACGCAAGTTATAAAAAAATAAGTTTTAAGGAAGTTCAAATATCTACCATTCATGAAGTCAAAACAACATTTCATGAAAATTGAGATAAAAAAACAGCCTATTCGTATAAAAATTAGGGCTAAACTACACCGTTACCATTCATGAAGTCAAATCACCTTTTCGTGAAGTAAGGCCTTAATAAGATCGGTAAAGCCATTAATCTTGTGCCATAAATCATTAAATGTAATATTATGAAGAAATCATTAACCACTGTTGTAACCCTTGCCTTTGCGGTTTTAAAAATAAACGCGCAGGTAAGTATTGTTGATCCCACCTCATTTTCTGGCCATTATTTTACAGAGAAAGATCTTGTAATTGAAGATGGCTATTTTAAAAAGAAAAAAACTGAAATAGATTTTGTTTGGAACCCGGAACAAGGTGCCATTGTTGGAACAGTGCCCGGCTTTGAGAAAAAAAGTGATAAAGTAATATTTTTTACGGAGCAAATTCAAAAAAACTGGGCCGCTAAAAGTAAGATCTGGATCTTTAAAAGTAATAATATGAACGACACGTATTATGGAAAAGACATGTTCAGCAATTCGGGCAGCGATATTGAAACCGGCATTTTTATTGAAGACGGTGTATTTGTACTGTTTGATTATACGGGCAGCGTTAATGAGGCGGTTAAATCATTTGATGTTGAAAACGACGAAAAGAATGTGAGAATATTCGCAAAAGATAAATCAAAGCTTAGCATGAATAAACAGGATATTCTGAAAAAGGCTGATGATATAATAAATGCCGCTGGTGGCGAACAAATGAAAAAACAACTGGATGATCAACGCAAAGCCACTTTCAAATTCCCAAAAGAAACATTAAGCAAAACCGATAAAGAGCTTAAAAAAGAGGTGGTTGAATTTTTCAACAACTTAGAAATGCCATCGGATGATAATTCAACTTTCATATGCGCGTATACCGTTAGTCCGGATTGGGCCATCAGTAACAATAAAGCTACAGGTGCAATCCTGGGCAGAGAAATTGTTGTGGAGATGGTTCGTAAAGGAAACATTTCCGGCAAATGCAGAAGATTTCCTTATTTATTATATGCTCCATATAATGGAAGCGGCTACGGAAAACTAACCTTCAAGAAAAAATGGGATATCGTTGAATGCGATTGCAACGATGCCGAAAAAAACAAATAGATCTCTTTAACCAATAAAAGTTCATCGATAAAACACTAATAAGAAAATAATATGAAAAAATTATTACTATCAATAGCTGCATTTGGTTGTTTACAAATAAGTGCGCAAACAACTTCCTGCTTCACTACTTCGCCCACTTATACAACCAACAACGGCGCCACGGCGATACTCACAGCAGATTTTAACAACGACGGTAAACCAGACGTTGCCTGTGTAAACAGTGTGCCTGGCACAATGGATATACGCTTAAACTCAGGCGGCGGCTATTTTTTTGCCGGCATCACTTACAGCCTGGCCGGTCAGTCATGGGGCCTGGCAAGCGCCGATTTTAATACAGATGGCAATATGGATCTTGCTGCCGTAATTTCGAGCGGCACCATTTCGGTTTTTTTTGGTAATGGTACGGGCGGATTTGCAACAGCGGTTAATTACAGCGCGCCATTTAGCGAAACGATAATTGCCAGGGATATGAATGGAGATGGTAAAGCAGACCTGGTTGTAAATAACCATTACTATTCCAATATTGGGCTATTATTAAATTCGGGAACAGGTACTTTTGGTCCAAAAGTGAGTTTTAATACTTCTGTTTCATCTTCGGGGCAAGGCCCGGCCTATATGGTTGTAGACGATTTTAATAATGACGGAAAAGCCGACGTTGCCACCTCTAACGACGTATCTAACGACGTTTCTGTTTTATTAGGAACCGGTAGCGGCTCTTTTTTACCTGTTACAAATTATACTATTGGCAGCACGCCTTTATCAATAACTTCGGGCGACGTTAACGGTGACGGAAAAAAAGATATCATCACCTCTAATTCTACAGCACAAAATATTTCGGTGTTATTAGGTTCGGTAAGTGGTACTTTTTCAGCGGCAAATAATTACACGGTAAACACAACCGGAACATTAAGAGATGTAAAATGCGTTGATATAAACGCTGATGGGAATTTAGATATAGTAACATGTAATAGCATCGACCTTCATATTCTTTTAGGGAACGGAAGTGGCACTTTTCCATCAACCGTTACTTTTACAAACTCTCCGTTACATGTTAATTGCGGTACTTTAACTTTTGGCGATTACAATAACGATACGAAGTTGGATATTGCGTCGGCCGGTGGATTGGGCGGAGGTTTTGGCTCAGGTTTTCTTATCCATTCAAGTTGTGTAGCTATCACAAATATTAACAAGATCGAAGAAAATAAATCTATCGGGGTATTTCCTAATCCCGTAAACGAGTTGCTTTATATTGACGCGCCTTTTTTGTCAGCAACTATTACTATTAAATTAATTGATGTAAGCGGGCGTATTATTTTAAGTGAAAATGCTTCTGAAAGTAAAAAAGTACTGAACCTGCAGTCGTTTGAAAAAGGGCTTTATTTATTGGTAATGCAAGATGATACAAGAACGTATGTAAAACAAATTATTAAAGAATAATAACAGATGATGAAAAAACTCCTACTCACTTTAACAACATTTGCCCTGACCTGTTTGCAACTTTCAGCGCAATTACCAGGCCTTCAATGGGCGCAAGGTGTTGGTTCTTCCGGAGCCGACATAGTTAACTCAATTGCTACTGATGCCGCAGGAAATATATATAGCGTTGGCAGTTTTTATGGTATTGTTGATCTTGACAATTCCAGCGCAAATTACACTGTAGCGTCCAATGGACAATCCGATCTTTATATTTTAAAAACGGATGCATCCGGAAATTTTATATGGGCAAAAAGTTTTGGAGGTACCAGTTATGATTCTCCAGTTTCAATTTCAATTAATAGCGTTGGAGAAATAGTTCTGCTTGGTACTTTCAGAAATACGGTTGATTTTGATCCATCGGCGGCAACAGTTAACATAACTTCTACTGGCATTGATGATATTTTTATAGCTAAATATACATCTGCCGGAAACTATATTAACGCAGTTAAGATTGGAGGCACGGCAACTGATACACCTCGCTCGATGACGATCATGCATAATACCGACGATATTGTTATTGTTGGTTCGTTTCAGGGGGTTTGTAATTTCAATATTGCACCTCTAACAACAACAATAAGTTCGGCCGGCTTTGACGACATTTTTTTTGCGTCCTACTCTAACAGCTTAACTTTAAACTGGGCAAAATCTTTAGGAGGAAACACCACAGAATATGCAACCAGTGTTGATGCAGATGCTAACAACAATGTATTTGTATCCGGCTGTTTTAATGGCAGCATTGATTTTGACCCGGGCGCACAAACTAATACGCTTACATCATTTAGCGGCAGTCCTGATATTTTTGTAGCAAAATATGATAATCTTGGCAATTATTTAATGGCGTTTAACTTAGGTACAACGAGCACCGATGGCCCTAGCAAACTAATAGTAGATCCTTCAGATAATATATATGTAGGCGGATATGTTTCGGGTAACGTAGTAGATTATGATCCGGGCCCCGCAACTGCCAGTATTAATCCTGTTTCGGCTTACCGCTATGGCTTTATTGCCAAATACAGTAATAGCGGAGCGTTTACATGGGTAAAGGCCATAAGCAGTAACTACAGCACAGGTGTTGAAGTTAGAGCATTGGCCTTAGATGCAAATAATAATGTAATAGTTGGTGGGATCTATTCGGGTTCTGTGCAGGTTCAGGGTCCTTTTACAAACTATGAGGCTTGTAATGGCGGTAACGATATTTTTGTAGTGTCTTACGACAATGCAGGCAATTATAATTATCACAGCGTATTTGGTGGAACCGGCTATGAAGACATCACAAAAATCCTGTGCGCCAGCAATTCATATCTAGCATCCGGTGCGTTTGAAAATACGGTAGATTTTGATCTTTCTGCCGCAACGTCAACACTCATTTCTTCTGGCGCGGCCGATGGCTACATAGCAAAATATAGTATGCCTCTTCCTACAACTCTTTCTGCTAAATATATTAATTCTTCAGTTTCCATTTATCCAAACCCTACAGGTGATATTTTAAATATTACACCAAAAGAAACAAATGATGTGAAGATTTCAAAAATAAAATTGATGGATATTACAGGGCAACAAATTTTTGAAAAAGAATTTATTGGCCCTGCAGACCGTATTGATTTAAAAGATATACCCAAAGGCATCTATTTCCTCAAAATAGAAAATAACAAAGAAATAATAATAGATAAGATCATTAAGGATTAAGTAAACAAAAAAGCCACTTTATTCAAGTGGCTTTTTTTATGAACTATATTTATAATTACAATCCCTGCCCGTGACAGCTTTTGTATTTTTTACCACTGCCACAAGGGCAAGGATCATTACGACCTATCTTTTGCTCTACACGTATTGGCTGCACTTTTGGTTTTTGTTGTGCATTTTGTTCTTCAACGATATTCTCGTCACGGCTCTCGGTCAATTTCTCTTTCTTTTGCTTTGGCTGCTCTTGTGTAAACCTTGCCTGTGGTATTTGTTGCTGGTTATTTTCGTTTGGCAAGCCGCCTTTCATTAAGAATGAAATAACTTCTTTATTACTCTTAATGATCATATCCTTAAATAAATTGAACGATTCCAGTTTATAAATAACCAAAGGATCTTTCTGTTCTAAGGATGCGTTTTGCACGGCTTGTTTTAAGTCGTCCAATTCACGTAAATGTTCTTTCCACGAATCATCGATCATTGCCAATACAACTGCTTTTTCAAAACCTAATATCAGATCGCGCCCTTTTGTTTCGTAAGCTTTCTTTAAATTCGCTATTACCTGCAAGCCCCTTATACCATCGCTAAATGGCGTTACAATATTTTCGAACGTGTTGTTTGGATTTGTGTAAACATCTTTAATAACCGGGAATGCCTGCTCGGCCACCATGTGTGATTTTTGAGTATAGTGTTTTTGAACCGCCTCAAATAACTGCTCGGTTAATTCATCTTCTTTACCGGCATTAAATTGTTGTTCGGTAAACGGACTCTCAATACCAAAATTCTTGATACACTCCAGGTTAAATCCTTCGGCATCTTTATTCGGCTGGAATTCTTCTATTAAACTTGCCGCCACTTCATAGATCATGTTGGCAATATCAATACTTAGTTTATCTCCATACAGTGCATTACGGCGGCGTTTATAGATCACATCACGTTGCGCGTTCATTACATCATCATACTCTATCAAACGCTTACGTGTACCAAAGTTATTTTCCTCCACTTTTTTCTGCGCGCGCTCAATACTTTTACTGATCATGCTGTGCTGAATAACCTCGCCTTCTTTTAAGCCCATACGATCCATTAACGAAGCAATACGCTCGCTGCCGAATAAACGCATTAAGTTATCCTCTAACGATACAAAGAATTGTGATGACCCCGGATCTCCCTGGCGACCAGCACGACCACGCAACTGCCTGTCTACACGACGAGACTCATGACGCTCTGTACCAATAATGGCCAAACCACCCGCTTCTTTAACACCAGGCCCAAGTTTAATATCGGTACCACGACCCGCCATATTGGTAGCAATGGTAACGGTTCCCGCCTTGCCGGCTTCTGCAACAATGTCAGCTTCTTTAGCATGTAACTTGGCATTTAACACGTTGTGTTTAATGCCGCGTAATTTTAACATACGACTTAATAATTCAGAGATCTCAACGGTGGTTGTACCAATAAGTACAGGCCTTCCGGCAGCCACTAATTTTACAACCTCTTCAATAACGGCGTTGTATTTTTCGCGTTTTGTCTTATATACAAGATCTTGCTCATCTTTACGTGTAATGGCGCGGTTGGTTGGTATCTCTACCACATCCAGTTTATAAATGCTCCAGAACTCTTGTGCTTCTGTGGTTGCGGTACCCGTCATACCTGCCAGTTTGTTATACATACGGAAATAATTCTGTAATGTAATAGTGGCATAGGTTTGTGTAGCGGCTTCTATCTTCACATTTTCCTTCGCTTCAATGGCCTGGTGCAACCCATCACTGTAACGGCGGCCTTCCATGATACGGCCTGTTTGTTCGTCAACAATTTTTACCTGTCCGTTATCGATCACGTACTCGGTATCTTTTTCAAAAACGGTGTAAGCTTTTAATAACTGGTTTACTGTGTGAATACGCTCGCTCTTAATACTAAACTCGCGCATTACGTTTTCTTTTGCCAGTAATTTTTCTTTAGGGTCGGTGATCGTTTTTTCGATCTCTGCCACTTCATCGCCCACATTTGGTATCACAAAGAATTTTGAATCTTCGGTATTACCTGTAATAAAATCAATTCCTTTTTCGGCCAATTCAACGTGGTTGTTTTTTTCGTCGATGGTAAAATAAAGTTCTACATCTATTTTATGCATTTCTTTATTCTGATCCTGCATATAATGATTTTCGGTTTTTTGCAATAACGCCCTAACGCCATTCTCGCTTAAGAATTTAATTAACGCGGTATTTTTTGGCAAACCTCTGTAGGCCCTTAATAATGGAATTCCCGCTTCTTTCTCTTTCCCTTCAGAAAATAATTTTTTTGCTTCGGTGATGCAGGTATTCAAATATTGTTTTTGTACGTTCACTAATTTCTCGATCCTTGGTTTGTAATCCAAAAATTCGTGTTTATCGCCTTGTGGTGTTGGCCCGCTAATGATCAATGGTGTACGCGCATCATCAATTAAAACCGAATCCACCTCATCCACAATGGCAAAATTGTGTTTACGCTGCACTAACTCATCTACGCTACGGGCCATGTTATCACGCAGGTAATCAAAACCAAATTCGTTATTTGTGCCGTAGGTGATATCTGCGTTATAGGCCTTGCGGCGTTCGTCAGTGTTAGGTTCGTGCTTATCAATACAATCAACACTTAAACCATGAAAATAAAATAAAGGTGCGTTCCATTCGCTGTCGCGTTTTGCCAAATAATTATTTACGGTAACCACATGCACACCTCTTCCTGCCAAGGCGTTTAAGAATACAGGCAAGGTTGATACCAGGGTTTTACCTTCACCGGTTGCCATCTCAGAAATTTTACCGGAGTGTAATACCATACCACCAATAAGCTGCACATTGTAGTGCACCATATCCCAGGTTATTTCGTTACCAGCAGCTAACCATTTGTTTTTGTAAGAAGCTTTTGATCCGTTGATCTCAACATTTTTGTGATCTTTAGAAAGTTCTTTATCAAATTCAGTAGCTGTTACTTCAATACTTGAATTATCTTTAAAACGACGCGCTGTTTCTTTTAAGATAGCAAACGCTTCCGGTAATATCTCATTTAAAACCTCTTCAATTTTTTTAGTGATCTCTTTTTCGATCTCATCTATTTTTTTGTAAGATTGTTCTTTTGTGTTTACATCAATATCCGGGTTTGCCTCTACATCGGCTTTAATTTTTGCTATCTCATCGTTTTGAGTTTTGATAGCAGTTTGGATCTTTGCTTTTAAAGCGGCAGATTTTGCTCTTAGCTCATCGTGTGAAACTGAATTTAAGGAAGTATAGATAGTATTTATTTCTTCAACTTTTGATTCAAGGCCTTTAACATCTTTTTCGCTTTTAGTGCCCAAAAGCTTTTTTAGAAAATCGAACATGTATTTAAAATTTTAAGCCAATAAAGGTAGCAAAATTTTAAGGTTAAAAGCCACTTAATTTTGATTTGTTAACAGAATTCTTAAATTAGATTTTATAAATGAAAATGACGCCCGAGGTCTGTTAAATCATGCACTAAAAAGTGAGGTTTTTGCATTTAGCCGGTTAACGAAATTTTAAGCAGCCTGGCCGGGTTTAAACAGCCCGGGTTTAATTCACTCAAAATTAACGTATTGACAAACAATATTTTATCCAAAAATTGGGAATGATGGTGTAAAATGATATATTTGCACCCTTAAATTAAAAAAAAATTTAGTAGAACCAGATTATGCAAAACAAAGGTGCAGTTAAATTATTCGCCATTTTATTAGGCTTGGCATGTATATTTTATTTATCGTTTACATGGGTAACAAAAGGTGTTGAAAGTGATGCTATGGAGTATGCCGAAACCGCTGTAGGATCGGCTAAAACAAAAATGGCCGCTAAGGACTATGGTAAAGGCAATCAGGCCAAAGAACTTAGATATATTGATTCGGTAAAGAGTTATATTGCCGATCGTTACCTGGATTCGATGAAGAAGCAAACAGTATATGATATATTGATTGCCGATTATACTTACGAAGAATGTAAAAAGAACGAGATCAACTTAGGTTTGGATTTACGTGGCGGTATGAACGTAACGTTAGAGGTATCTGTAATGGATATCATCAAAAATCTTTCTAACGATAGCCAGGATCCTTCTTTTAAAACTGCATTGGCCGAAACACAAAAAAATCTTGGTGTAAATAACAATGATGATTTTATTACTTTATTTGATAAAACTTACAAAAAAATAGCACCTCAGGGCCGTTTAGCGCCATTGTTCCAAAGCATTGAGAACAAGAACAAACTATCTTACAATTCTACAAACGAAGAAGTGATAAAGTTTATCACTGAACGTGTTAACGAAGCAATTGGCAACGCAGAAAAAACATTCCGCAGCCGTATCGACCGTTTTGGTGTAACGCAACCAAACATTCAAAAATTAGAAGCACGTGGCCGTATTTTAGTTGAGTTACCGGGTGTTAAAGATAAAGCGCGTGTTCGCGAATTATTACAAGGTACAGCTAACCTTGAATTTTGGGAAACCTATGAGAATGCTGAAATTGCACAATCGTTTGATAAGGTTAACTATTTAGTGAGAAGCACACTTAATCCTGAAACAATTGTTGCTAAAAAAGATTCTACTCAAACAACAGATACAACTGCAGTTGCTACCTCAACAAACGCTGCAGATGTTGCAAAAGCCGACTCTATTAAAAAAGCAGATTCTTTGAAAAAAGTTGCTGCTACTGCAACGGTTAACCCACAGGATACTGCGTTAAAGAATTTTATTAAGCGTTACCCTTTATATTCAATGTACTCTCCATTAAAACCAAATGTGATAATGGATGAAAAAGGACAACCAAAAAATTATGGTGAAGGTCCGGTTGTAGGCCGTTCATATTCTAAAACAGATACTGCTTTGGTAAATCAATATTTGAAGATCGCAAAATCAAAAAATATTTTCCCTTCTAAATTAAAATTCATGTGGGGTTCTAAAGAAGTTGAACAAAAAAATGAAGAAGGAAAAGTGGTTGCCACTTATTTTGAATTGTTCGCTATTAAATCATCAGATAATAAAGGTAAGGCTGCATTAAGTGGCGATATTATTACTGATGCCCGTAAAGATTATGATCAGCGCCAGGGTGGTTTACCATTGATAAGCATGAGCATGAACTCTGAAGCAGCACAAAAATGGGCAACTATTACAGGTGCAAACAGGGGTAAATGTGTAGCTGTTGTTATGGATAACATGGTGTTCTCTGCACCACGCGTAAATTCTGCTATCACAGGTGGTCAATCTCAAATTACCGGAAACTTTACTGATGCTGAAGCGGACGCGTTAGCTGCCATTTTAAGTGCAGGTAAATTACCGGCTCCTGCCCACATTGTTGAAGAAAGCATTGTTGGTCCTACTTTAGGTCAGGAAGCAATTGAATCAGGTTTAATGAGCTTTGTTATCGCATTAATAGTGATACTTGTTTTTATGGCCATCTACTACAGCAAATCAGGCCTTGTGGCTAACGTTGCATTGGTTGCCAATATGTTCTTTATCATGGGTATCTTAACCTCGCTGGGCGCGGTATTAACATTGCCTGGTATTGCCGGTATCGTATTAACCATTGGTTTAGCGGTGGATGCAAACATCTTAATATTTGAGCGCGTACGTGAAGAGCTGGCGCTTGGAAAAGGAACCGGACAGGCTATTAAAGAAGGTTTTAAACATGCCATGTCTTCTATCATTGACTCTAACGTTACATTGGCAATTCTTGCGGTTATCCTTTACGTATTTGGTTCGGGCCCGGTACAAGGTTTTGCTACTACTTTATTTATCGGTATCTGTACTTCGTTATTCTCTGCTATATTAATTACACGCGTTATTTTTGAATGGATGTTAGAGCGTAAAATGGAAATTCCATTTGATACGACTGCTACACGTAACGCGTTTAAAAACATTCACATTGATTTTGTTGGAAAAAGAAAATTATATTACGCTATCTCTTCTATCATCATTGTTTTAGGTGTTGTTTTCTATTTTAAAAATGGTGGCTTGAATTTAGGGGTTGACTTTAAAGGTGGACGTACTTACCAGGTAGAGTTTGCCAAAGAAGTGAATACCGAGGATGTAAAAAAATCTTTAGCCCCATTATTTGAGGGTGCTCCTGAGGTTAAAACCATTGGTGGAAATTCTGACAGGTTAAAGATCACTACTACTTACCGTGTAAGTGATAATGATCCAAAAGCAGACCAGCAGGTAGAAGAAAAATTATTAAGCGGATTAAAACAATTTGGCGCAACCAACGAAAGCATTGTGTCGCAACAAAAAGTTGGTCCAACCATTGCCACTGACATTGTTTATGGTGCATATGGTGCTGTATTGTTCTCTTGTTTAATGATGTTCTTTTACATTGTTATCCGCTTCCGTAAATGGCAATATGGTTTAGGTTCGGTTGTGGCTTTATTCCACGACGTACTGATCGTATTATCATGCTACACCATTTTCCATGGTATAGCACCGTCGTTATTAAACTTAGAGATAGGCCAGGATTTTATTGCCGCTATTTTAACGGTTATGGGTTACACAATGACAGAAACTGTGGTTGTGTTTGACAGGATCCGTGAAAGACTTGCTGACAGCGGTAAATCCGACGTATATGGCGAAGAACGCAACAAGCTTATTAACTTTGCATTGAACAGTACATTAAGCCGTACTATCTTAACCTCGTTAACCGTATTCTTCGTGTTATTAGTGATCTTTATCTTTGGTGGCGACAGTATCCGCGGATTCATCTTCGCGTTATTGATCGGTCGTATCATCGGTACTTACTCATCATTATGTATATCTACACCAATAGTTGTAGATTTTGATAAAAAGAAATAAGGATTGAACATTACAAAAAACCTCCGCTTATAAACGGAGGTTTTTTTATTTAAATACGTTATTATGAAAAATTCCTGGTTAGGTTATTTAGGTTCTTTTTTAACGCTTTTAGGGGGCGTTATAATGATCGTAGCGCAGAGTTATATTATGGGAAGCATTTTGATAGTGGCTTCAATTGCAGGAATTGTTTTAAAGATGTATCTGAATAAGAACCAGAATAATTCATAGCAAATTTTATACTGTTCGGCGAAAGATTAAAATGTCGAAGTTCAAACAGAAATGTCACTTCGAGTAATTCGAACGAAAGGAGGAATGTATAGAGATGCGTTCTCGATACATTCCATTCCGTTTCGCTACTCGAACTAACATATTCAGGGTGATGTCACAACATTTGGTTGCGATAAAATTACTTGTTAAGCGTTTCCAGGTTACGGTGTTCGGTCTTATTTAATTCGTCTTTACTTAAAGATTTAAAATAATCGTAAGTAATTTTCAAACCTTCGGCCCTGTTCACTTTTGGCTCCCAGCCTAAAATTTCTTTTGCTTTTGTAATATCCGGGCGACGTTGTTTTGGATCGTCTTTTGGCAACGGCAACGAAATTAATTTTTGTTTGGCACCAGTTAATTTCAAGATCTCTTCGCCAAATTCTTTAATGGTTATTTCGCTTGGATTACCAATGTTTACCGGCATGTGATAATTACTCATCAATAAACGGTAAATCCCTTCTACAAGATCATCCACAAAACAAAAACTACGTGTTTGGCTGCCATCACCAAACATGGTAAGATCTTCGCCTCTTAAGGCCTGGCCAATAAATGCAGGTAATACACGGCCATCATTAAGGCGCATACGTGGGCCATAGGTGTTAAATATACGGATGATGCGCGTTTCCAAACCATGCGTATCGTGATATGCCATGGTAAGAGCTTCCATAAAACGTTTAGCTTCATCATAACAACCGCGCGGGCCAACGGGGTTTACATTACCCCAATACTCCTCGGTTTGCGGGTGCACGTGCGGATCTCCATATACTTCGCTGGTAGAAGCAACCAGCACACGTGCATTTTTTACACGCGCCAATCCCAAAACATTATGTGTTCCTAACGAAGAAACCTTTAAGGTTTGAATAGGAATTTTTAAATAATCGATGGGGCTTGCCGGCGATGCAAAATGCAAAATATAATCAATATTGCCCGGTACGTGAATGAATTTTGAAACATCGTGATGATAAAATTCAAACTGCGGCAATTTAAATAAGTGTTCAATGTTCTTAAGATCACCTGTTATCAGGTTATCCATGGCAACCACATTCATGCCTTCTTTTATAAAACGGTCACAAAGGTGTGAACCTAAAAAGCCTGCTGCCCCTGTTATTAAAATTCTTTTTTGCATATTATTTAATTAGTTAATTTGATAATTAGACGATTAGCTAATTTCAAATATATTTTATTTAATTGTCGCATTAATTAATTGCCTTATTGGCTAATTGGTTTTTATTCCAATACAATAATAACTGTAACCTAATTTTTTCATATCCTGCGGATCGAAAATATTCCTTCCGTCAAATAAAGCTTTATTTTTTAAGCGCTTTGTTATCTGGTCAAAATCAGGTACCCTGAATTCGGGCCACTCTGTAACTATCAACAACGCATCAGCACCATCCAATGCCTCATACATATCTGTAGCATATGCGATTTTTTTGCCGATCATACGCTCTGCTTCATGCATTGCCACCGGATCGTAGGCAATTATACTGGCGCCTTCATTCAATAATTTATCGATAATTACCAGCGAAGGGGCTTCGCGCATATCGTCTGTTTTTGGTTTAAATGATAAACCCCACAAAGCAAATTTCTTCCCTTTAAGGTCGCCTTTAAAATGTGTTTTTACTTTGGTAAACAAAACCTCTTTTTGATTTTCATTTACCTCTTCAACTGCGTTTAATATACGCATGTTGTAATTTTTTTCTTTGGCTGTTTTGATCAGTGCTTTCACATCCTTAGGAAAGCAGCTTCCGCCATAACCTACACCGGGGTATATAAATTTAGTACCAATACGCGCATCACTACCTATACCTTTACGCACCATATTTACGTCGGCGCCCATTATTTCGCAAAGATTAGCCACATCGTTCATAAAGCTGATCTTTGTAGCGAGCATAGCATTTGCAGCGTATTTGGTCATTTCTGCAGAAGGGATATCCATAAAAATAATTGGATGGCCATTCATTAAAAACGGTTTATATAATTTACGCATGATCTCTTCTGCCTCGGGCCTGTCGGTACCTACAACGATCCTGTCGGGTTTCATAAAATCCTCAATGGCCGCTCCTTCTTTTAAAAATTCAGGATTGGATGCCACATAAAAATCTATTTTTAAACCACGTTTGTCCAATTCTGCCTGAACCGCTTTTCTAACTTTTTCGGCGGTAGTAACCGGCACGGTAGATTTTGTAACTACTACCAAAGGTTTTTCCATTTGCTGGCCAATAGAAGAAGCCACGGCCAAAACATATTTAAGATCGGCAGAGCCATCTTCATCGGGCGGCGTACCAACCGCGATAAATGCCACTTCGGCCTGCTTAATAATTTGGTTGAGAGAAGTAGAAAAATGCAAACGCTGTTTTTGTGTATTGCGTAAAACCATTTCTTCTAAACCCGGTTCGTAAATAGGTAAAATACCTTTGTTTAAATTCTCAATCTTCTTTTGGTCAATATCAATGCAAGTAACATCAACACCAACTTCTGCAAAACAGGTTCCCGTAACTAAGCCAACGTAACCTGTACCAATAACCGCAATTTTCATAATTTAATTAATTAGTTAATTTCGCAATTTGGCAATTAGCCAATTGCATTTATCTTCATTTTTTGTTTTGTAGATGAAATTATTTTTGATGGAATTTTTGTTATAATATGAAGCTTATCCTTTAATTCACTATTTGTAGGATAAGATTCAGCTTTCTCACAAATTGTTAACCAATACATAGTTTCGTCTGCTTCTTTATGCGCTATTTTTAATTTATGTATTAAATCTGCTTTACTTTCCGCATTTTGCGCTTCGTGCACATTAGCTCCAATCGAAGTTGCTGACTTTATCAATTGGTTTGAAACTACAAATTTTCTTTGTGTTTCTAATTTTTCGCCAAAGGAAATAGCTTCAATAGAAAACTCTATTGTTAAATTTAATATGGCATTTTCCTTTTGGTCCATTTTGGCTTTAATATAATTTGTCCAATTAACTAATTATCTAATTAACTAATTGAAGAACTGTATCTGCAATAAATTTCAAAGTATCTGTATCTAATTCAGTATGCATTGGTAATGAAAGAACACAAGCGCATAATTTTTCTGTTACCGGGAAATCGCCTTTTTTAAACCTGTCGCTTTTAAATGCATTTTGAAAATGTAAAGGGATAGGATAATAGATCATGGCCGGAATGCCTTTCTCTGCAAGCTGTTCGCGTAATTTTGTCCTATCAATACCATTTAGCTGCAACGTGTATTGATGAAATACGTGATTAGAATTTTTTGAACGAACAGGTGTTTTTAATTTTGGATGATTAGCAAAAGCCTTATCATAATAATTTGCAACAGCATTTCTTGCTGCGGCATATTCATCCAAATGTTTTAATTTTACTTTTAACACAGCAGCCTGTATAGTATCCAAACGCGAATTAACACCCACAACATCGTGTGTATATAAAACACTCTGACCATGGTGCGAGATCATTTTCATTTTCTTTGCAAGTTCATCGTCATTGGTGTACATAGCCCCCCCATCACCATAGCAACCTAAATTCTTGCTTGGAAAAAATGATGTACAGCCAATAGTACCAATGGTTCCGGCTTTTGCCGTTGTTCCGTTTGAAAATTTATAATCAGCGCCAATTGCCTGTGCTACATCTTCTATCACATATAAATTGTGTTTTTTTGCAAGCGCCATAATGCGTTCCATATCGGCGCACTGGCCAAATAAATGCACCGGCACAATTGCTTTTGTTTTTGATGTAATATTTTTTTCTATAGCTTCTACATCAATATCAAAGGTATCTGGATAAACATCTACTAAAACCGGCGTTAAACCCAAAAGCCCTATCACCTCCGCAGTAGCAACATATGTAAAGCTTGCGGTAATAACTTCATCGCCCGGCTTTAAGCCAAGCGCCATCATAGCAATTTGTAAAGCATCGGTTCCGTTTGCGCATGGTATTACATGCTTAACCTTAAGATAAGTTTCCAGGTCGGCCTGAAACTCTTTTACTGCCGGGCCATTTATAAAAGCAGTATTATTTATCACTTCCTGGATACCTTTATCAACTTCGGCCTTGATTTTTTCGTATTGACCTTTAAGGTCAACCATCTGGATTTTTTTTGTAGAGATCATGCTTTAATTTAGATAGGCGAAAATACGCAATTTTAGCTATAAAATGCTCAAAAAAATGGATCGAAGCCTTTTTGAAACCAATCGGGTATTTTGCACATTTTATTGGTTTTTTTATCGATCAGCACCAGGGTTACTTTACCTGTATTTAAAAGGTCTTTTGCCTCGTTATAACACTCGTATTCAAAAACAAGACGTAAGCCGGTGGGGCGCTCACGCATGTAGGTTACTACAGTAATTTCATCGTCGTAAAAGGCAGGTTTTTTATAGGAAATAGTATAATCTATTACCGGCATTAAAATACCTCTTTCTTCTACCTGCCTGTAACTAAAACCTAATTTACGCATGGCCTCTACCCTACCCACTTCATAATATTGCGCATAAACGCCATAATAAACATAGCCCATTTGATCGGTTTCGCCATATCGTACACGTATTTTAGTTTCTGCTTTTATCATTTGTATTAAGGAATTTTTCTGAAAGTAATATCAATGTTAAATTTTTATTTGCATTAAATATAATAAACAAAGGCAGTACTGAAAATGTTATTTTTACAAAAATAAGTTTTTTAATGAAGAACAGGATCCTATATCTTTTTTTAGCCCTTTTAGTTTTTGTTTCCTGTTCAAAACATTTGGTAAAACAAAAAGAAGATTTTGCCCATTACTCGCTAAAACAAAATAAAGAAAGCGAGAACGCAAAGATCACAATTGCAGAATACAAGGTAAAAGTAGATGGAGAGACAGAGAAAGTTATTGCCACCAGCTCGGATGTTTTAATTAAAGATGGTGACGAATCTACACTTGGAGATTTTGTTTGCGACGCGTTAAAATATAATGGTAATAAGGCATTTAAGGATACACCAACAGATATTGTTTTGCTTAACCGCGGAGGCCTGCGCGTAAATTTACCAAAAGGAGATATTAAGATCATTAATATTTTTGAGTTAATGCCTTTTGAAAACGAACTTGTGCTGGTGAAAATTTCGGGTAAAAAATTAGCTGAAGGCATTTCAACAATTTTTGAAAAAAAACACCCTTTTCTTGGTTTACAACTAAAGGCAAATAATACAGAACTTACCGAAACTACCGTTAATGGTAGCGCTGTGGATACCACAAAAGTTTACAACATCCTTACAAGTGATTATCTTGCCAACGGCGGCGATAATTTTGTTTTTTTAAAAGAACCTATAGCGCTTGAAAAAAGTAATGTAAAAATAAGAGAGGCCATTATTAATTATTGTGAATTTTTAACGCAAAATAAAAAACAAATTATTCCATACACCGATGGACGGCTTCAAATTTCAAAATAGAAGGGATTTTTTAAAATTTACCCTTGGTACTGCAGCGGCCGTTTATGGTTTAAACAGCGATGCGCAAACTATTCTTATAAACGAAAAAGGCTTTACCAAATTAACCATTTTATATACCAACGATCAACACAGCAGGATCGAACCTTTTCCGGAAAACGACGCCAAATATCCTGGCGAAGGGGGTTTTTCAAAACGCGCTGCATTTATAGAAAGTGTTAAGAACGAAGACAAAAATGTTTTGGTTTTAGATGCCGGAGATATCTTTCAGGGTACGCCGTATTTTAATTATTATCATGGTGAAATAGAATATAAATTAATGAGTTTAATGGGTTACGATGCCACCACTTTTGGCAATCACGATTTTGATCTTGGTTGTGAAAATATCCTGCAACAAATGCCCTTTGCAACGTTTGATTTTATTAATTGTAATTATGATTTTACCGATACCGCGCTTGCAAAAAATAAAAAGATTACCCCTTACAAAATATTTAAAAAAGGCCATTTAAAAATTGGCGTTTTAGGCGTTGGGATCGATCTTAAAAATTTGGTTGATATAAAATATACAAAAGGAATTGTTTATAACGATCCTATTGAAAATGCAAATAAAATAGCTGCCATTTTAAAAAATGATGAACGGTGCGATTACGTGATATGCTTATCACACCTGGGTTATAAATACGATACAAATAAAGTTTCGGATGTTGTTTTAGCAGAAAAAACTAAAAACATCGACCTCATAATTGGTGGCCATACACATACCTTTTTAGAAACACCAACAGTTGTAAAAAACAGCGAAGCAAAAGATGTACAAATTACCCAGGTGGGCTGGGCAGGCATCTGGCTGGGCAAAATAGAGGTTTTCTTCTCTTCATATAACAAAAAAACCTTACAAAACAACAAAAATCTTAAGATTTAAGAGGGCATGTAAAAAAAATCTAATCCTGCAAGTTTTAGGCGAAAATTTTCTTAAATTTTTTTTTTGGTTTTTTTGTTGCAAAGACAAATAATCCCATTATATTTACAAACACGAATTAGTTAATTACTTTTTACACAACATATATAATATTTAAACTTAGTTAGATGATGAAGGAGAAAACTGCAGAACAGATTTGGAATGGATGTCTTGAAATAATAAAAGACAATGTTAGCCCTCAAAATTTTAAAACCTGGTTTGACCCAATTAAACCGATTAAATTAAACAATAACGTTTTAACCATTCAAGTTCCGTCACAGTTTTTTTATGAATGGATAGAAGAACACTATATTACCTTAATTAAAAAAGTAATTAAAAAAGAATTAGGTGCCGAAGGGAGATTAGAATATAATATCATTATGGATAATGCTTCAGGTAAAACTGAAACACCAATCACCTTTAAATTACCCAACATTAGCACTAACTTAAAAAACCCATCGGTATCAATGCCAATTGATATCGGTTCTAATCCTATTAAAAATCCGTTTGTAATTCCGGGATTAAAAAAAGTACAGGTAGAATCGCAATTAAATCCTAACTATAGTTTTGAGAATTCAGTAGAAGGTGATTGTAACCGCTTAGCCCGCAGCGCAGGTTTTGCAGTTGCACAAAAACCGGGTGGTAATGCTTTTAACCCTTTATTATTATATGGAGGAGTTGGTTTAGGTAAAACTCACCTGGCACAAGCCATTGGTATTGAAGTAAAAAAGAATTTCCCTAACAAAACAGTATTATACGTTCAGTCAGAAAAATTCATCACTCAATTTGTAGAATCGATCAGAAATAATAATCAAAATGATTTCGTACATTTTTATCAGATGATAGATGTGTTGATCATTGATGATGTTCAATATTTTGCCGGCAAAGAAAAAACTCAGGATGTATTCTTCCATATCTTTAACCACTTACACCAGTTAGGAAAACAAATTGTATTAACGTCAGATCGTCCGCCGGTTGATATTCAGGGCATAGAGCAACGTTTATTATCACGTTTCAAATGGGGCCTTAGTGCAGATTTACAGGCTCCGGGCCTTGAAACAAGAATTGCCATCTTAGAGAAAAAAGTATATAACGAAGGTATACAATTACCAAAAGAAGTAATTGAATATTTAGCTTACAGCATCACTTCAAACGTTCGTGAATTAGAGGGCGCTTTAATTTCATTATTGGCGCAATCAAGCTTAAACAAAAAAACGATCACATTAGAATTGGCTAAGACCATGATCGATAAATTTGTGAAGAGCACTGCACGCGAAGTATCTATTGATTACATCCAAAAAGTGGTTTGCGATTATTTTGATCTTGCTATTGAAACCATGAAATCAAAAACGCGTAAGCGTGAAGTGGTTCAGGCCCGCCAGATAGCTATGTATTTTGCGAAAAGTATGACCAAGTCATCTTTAGCTACAATTGGTATGCACTGTGGAGGAAAAGACCATGCTACAGTTTTACATGCCTGCCGCACGGTAAACAATTTAATGGATACCGATAAACGTTTTAAAGCTTACATCGAAGAGCTTGAAAAGAAAATAAGCATTAGCAATTAATTATAAAAATTAAAAACCTCAAATCCTAAATTTGAGGTTTTTATTTATAAAGCACATGTTTACAATTTTCTTTGGTTAAACCGAAATTCTAAACTAGATTTAGTCATCATTTTAAAACAAAAACATTAACATGAAAAATATAACTGTAATAGGAAGCGGAACAATGGGAAACGGCATAGCACACGCTTTTGCTCAATGTAATTATACAGTAAACTTAGTAGATATTAACGAGGCTGCATTAAATAAAGCCATAGCAACCATTACAAAAAACCTCGATCGCCAGGTGCAAAAGGGAACCATTACCGAAGAGGCAAAAAATGCAACTTTAAAAAATATTACAACCTCCACCGATCTTGCAAGTGCCGCTAAAAATGCAGATCTGGTTGTTGAGGCTGCCAGCGAGAACCTGGATATTAAATTAAAGATCTTTAAACAACTGGATGAGATCTGTTCACCTAACACTATTTTAGCAAGTAATACTTCTTCTATCTCTATCACACAAATTGCCGCTGCTACCAAGCGTGCAGATAAAGTAATTGGCATGCACTTTATGAACCCGGTGCCAATTATGAAACTGGTAGAGATCATACGCGGTTACAGTACTTCTGATGAAGTGACCGAGACCATCATGGCCACCTCTAAAAAATTAAACAAGATACCTGTTGAAGTAAACGATTTTCCGGGCTTTGTAGCTAACAAGATCTTAATGCCAATGATCAACGAAGCCATCATTACTTTAAATGAAGGTGTTGCAGGTGTTGAAGAAATTGATACCGTTATGAAATTAGGAATGGCACACCCCATGGGGCCATTGCAATTAGCAGATTTTATTGGCCTTGACGTGTGTTTAAATATTTTACGCGTATTGCAGGATGGTTTTGGAAATCCTAAATATGCGCCTTGCCCTTTATTGGTAAATATGGTTACTGCCGGACATCTTGGTGTTAAATCTGGAAAAGGCTTTTACGATTATAGCGGCGGTACAAAAGATCTTGTATTGGCCGACAGGTTTAAAAAAAAAGTAGCTGAACTGGTTTAAACTAAAAATAAGTGGCAGCACCTTATAAAAATATTCTTCCTATTGAGTACCCAAACATACCAAGTGCGGGCGTGTATTATTTTAATACAAAAAGCGCTCTTAGGTACGAAGTTAGGTTTGGGCGCCTGCAGGATAATATCCTGCACTCTAACATAGTATTTGGCGTTGTAAACGATGAATTTGAAGGCGAAGAATATGTAGCTACCAACAAAGGCGAAGTTTACCAGGTAATGAATACTATCGTTGAGATCGTAAAAAATTACATGAAAGAACATCCTAAAGTAAACGTTTACGAGTTTAATGCTGTTGGCCGCGATAACGAAGAAGATTCGGTTGAAAATGGCCGTATGGTGCTTTACAGGCGTTTTTTGCCAAAGATCTTTGAAAAAGACTGGCACTTTAAAATTGAAGGCAATTTTGCTTTGGTAACAAAGATGTAAAACTACATCTTACATTTTCCCGTATTTCATTTTACATTGTTCAGATCCCCAGCCAGGCCTTAGCCCCTGTTCCTAAAATAATTTCTTTTTCTTTGTCAGAAAGTGGCGCTGAACGCACTAAATCACCCGGCACGGCCTCACCTAAAGGAAAAGGATAATCGCTACCCTGTATCACTTTATCGGCCCCTACAAGGTCTATAATATACTGAAGCATTTTATGATCGCACACATGGCTATCTACCCAGAATTTACCTAAATACTCTTTTGGGTTAATGGGATTATCTATTGCTACAAGATCAGGCCTGCAATCCCAACCATGCTCTATACGGCTTATAGTTGGCAAAAAAGAACCGCCGCCATGAGCAAAGCATACTTTTAGTTTTTTATACCTTTCAAAAACGCCGCCAAAGATCATGCTGCAAATAGCGCGGCTTATTTCTGCCGGCATGCCAACTAACCACGGTAACCAATATTTGGTCATGTGCTCCTGCCCCATCATTTGCCATGGGTGAATTAATATAGAAGCATTTAAACTTTCGCAGGCTGCAAAGAATTCATCGAACTGCGGTTCGTGTAAGTTTAAATTGTTTACGTTACTGCCAATTTGCACACCCCTAAATCCATTCTTCATGCAACGCTCTAATTCCTGAACAGCCAGTTTTGTATCCTGCATAGGCAAAGTAGCAAGGCCTATAAATTTATCGGGATATTTATTTATTGTAGTAGCAATATCATCGTTTAAAAATTTACTCACTTCCAAACAATCATTTGCTTTTGCCCAATAACTAAACATAACCGGAATGGTGCAAATAACCTGCATATCGGCTTTGTGTTGCGCCATTTCTTTAATACGGGTCTCAGCATCCCAGCAATTCTCAAGTATCTCTCTAAAGCGTTTATTACCCTGCATCATCCAGGCTTTTCCTTTTTCGTGATGATCGAGCATTATAAAATCTCCATAACCAAATTTTTTATTAAAGTCGGGGATGTTCTTTGGAATGATGTGGGTATGAGTGTCGATTGTAAACATAACTTATTTTATTTATTCTGTCACGTCGAGCGTAGTCGAGACGCTTACGTTTCTCGACTGCGCCCGAAATGACAAAGTGTATACTATTTTTTTGTAGCGTAAATGATCACATCTTTTTTGCTTCCCCAATGGTAACCTAAATGAAAAGGCAATTTTTTTACATTTAAACTATCTTTATGAAAAGCTTCCTGTAAGGGCTTTTGTAAACTCAGGTAAGGAAAGTCTTCTACCGGCCTGGTATATTGCCCGTATAGTTTGGTTGTGAATTTACCATCCTCTTCAAAGAATTTATATGGTATACCGGTATCATCCTGTATCACCGAGCTTGAATTGTTTAAGATAAGTGTACGCATGTTACTCATAAAACCCGCATGTAATAAGTAAGAAGCGCTTTTAATGTATGTAATGGCGCCTTTTGTATTATCATCAATATATTTCCTGAAAACAGTGGTATCGTTAAAGTTTTTATTGCTTACATCGTATTTAAAATAATACACCGATTTTTGTTTCCCTTCCTGTAAAAAATCCACCCTTACACCAAAAGGTTTTTTATCTGCACTTTTAAAATCATATGCAACTTCTGCAATACTATCCTGCTCATAACGCACCAAATATTTTATGTCTAAAATTTCGTTACCGCTGCGTTTTATAAAAAAAGATAGAATAGGCAATAATCCATTTACTTTTTGCGCCTGGAAATCGCTTTGCATTTTGCGTGTGATAAAATAACTCTTATCAAAAATATCGCCTAATGATTTTTTAAAATCGTTTGAATATTCAGAAGGTTCGCCTTTTTTAAATTTATCCAGCTCGGGTAATTTACCCACCGGTTCTAAGCCAAGCATAATATATTTATCAGCGTTTGGAAAAAAGGCATTTGCCGTTAAATAATCAGGCCCGCTAAAAGGATAGAATATGGTCTTTGTTTTTGCGCCGGCATCTTTAAACTCTTCTCTGCCCCAATCTTTCATAGCCTTTAAACGTTTACGCTCTAAACGGCTCCAGCTGCTATCAATAAATTTTGAATGATTATCCCATGCAGAAGAATCGAATAGATAATTTAAACTGCCTGCTTTGCCTTTGTAACCCGAAAGCACAGCGGTAATATTATTAAAAGTATTATCGGTATTAAATGTTGGCGTTGCAGCAGCTTCAACTACTGTATCTTTTTTAACTTCTGCTTTAACAGAATCTTTTTTTATTGTAGTTTGTTCTTTTGCAGAGTCGGATGAATTACATCCAACCACTAAAACCAAACTTAAACTTAAAACCGCAAAATTTTTCATAATAGCTTTTATAGCGAAGCCAAAAATAAGTATTTCTTTTGGCAGTTCTAGTGAGGCGCTAATAAAAAAGCCCCTTTACAGTGTAAAGAGGCTTAATTATTATTAAGGGTTAAAATTATTATTTACCTATGTTGGCAAACCATTGCTGAAAAGGCTCACCAATAAAAGGCAAAGGTTTCTCTTCGTTATTGGCAGCCGCCACAAGGCCCAGGATCCATAAAATAAGCAGGCAAACCGAAATGAGTGTATTTACGCCCCAGCCAATAAAAGGAATGAACATTAGCGGGATACGGATAATAAAAGTAGCTATGGCCAATAAAATTAACCCAAGCGATTGTCTTAAGTGATATGCCCCAATAGACGTTTTGTTGGTGCTGTGCATAATTAGCGCAATTATCCAGCCAATAATGGTAATATAAGATACAATGGCTATGGTTTTACCCTGATCGGCAGATGCATTATTGTTTGCGTTTTCCATTTGTAAAAAATTAATCCTGGCTATTGCGCAGTTCTATCAGTTTTGCTTTGATCTCTTTAAGCCTGGCAATTACTTCCTCGTTGGTGCTGCCTTTTTTAATAGCCGGCATAGTTTTAAGCTGCTCTTTAGCGCCCTGAATGGTAAAGCCTTTTTGTTTTACTAATTCAACTATTTGCGCAAGGTATTCAATATCCTTTTTTGTAAATAAACGGTTCCCTTTTTTATTTTTGGCAGGGCTTAGCATTTCAAATTCTTTCTCCCAAAAACGTATGGTACTTGCATTTAGATCAAATAACTCTGAAACTTCGCTAATTGAATAATATAGCTTTTCTGTTTCTTCTTTTTCGTTAACTGGCATAGATTAAAAATACATTAAATTGACCCGAAAACAAATCAATAGTTTTCAACAGATAGACGGAATCGGTTAATAATACAAATAATAGAATCTTGTTTTGTTTTTACTGAATTGAATGGCAGGGGCAGGAAATTTAAGGATATTGACAACTGAAAATATTTTTTTAAGAGTCTTTGATCGTGTTTTTATGCGCGTAAGATCTACATCCAGGCTAAAATAATATCGCCTTTCTCTATCAAATTTTAAAACGTTACCATTTTCATCCTGCACCACAAAATTATTGTAAGTGCCACCCAACATGCCATAAGCCCCATAACCAAAAGCTACGTTTAACCATTTTGGGAATTTATTTTCTTTTTTAATAAAACTGCCGGGATTGACACTTACCCATAATGTTTGGGCATTATAATCTTTTAAGATCTGTGTGCCAAAATTTTTACCCAACAACTCCGGATTGTATTTTGCCAGGCCGCTTTGCGAATACGAAAATTTAAGCTGGATACGCTGTTCTTTCCAAAAAGCCTGCTGGCCAATTGCCAGCGAAGTGCCAAGCACATTGGCGATCTCATCACCGTATGAAAAACCCCAGCCATTACTAAAACCATCCATACATTCAATAGCTGTCATATATGCCAAACCAATGGTGCCGCCAATAAATAATTGTTGTTTGCGTTTAAAACCGGCCCAATCAAAGGCACCCATCATTAAACGCGACATTTGATAATTAGTAAAGGTGTGTCCTGCTTTATCCATTTGCAGCCACTCATTATTATCATTAAAAAAATGAAATTTACCGGTGTTGTATTGCGCATACCAGGCCTGGTTCAGATAAAAAAGCGAACCGGTGGTTAAGGCTGCAGACGAAGCGGCAAGTATTATTTTCCGGCTCTTATAATTTACTGCATTTAAAGAATCGTTTTGCGCAAAAGAAACTTTTGTGAGGATAAGTAAAGAAAAAACAATAAGTAAGAATCGCTTTTGCATTAAAACAAAGATAGTAAATTGACTTATACGAATTACTAATGTCACTTCGGGTGATCCGAAGCGCTAGCGAAGAATGTATCGAGAAGTTCTCAATACTCCCGATAGCTATCGGGATTACAAAAAGCAGAAAAAAATGACCCGAACTGACAGGTGAATCAAAAATCTTATAAACTAGTAATCGTTATAATCAATAAGATCCTGAATGGAATTGAGATTTACATCCTTCTTCACTTTTGGCGTAACTGGTATTTGCGGATTACCAACACCGTTATTATTATCGCCAACACCAATAGTGTTATTAAGATCCATTACATCATACATATTCCTGTCTTTATAGAACGCGCGCGTTTTACCGAATTTAAGTACAAGGCCTGCATTTAAAAATAAAGTTGGTCCCAAATTTTCTGTAAAAAAATATGTTTTATATGGCAGCCTTGGTCTTGCTTTATTTGCGTTTTCAGAATAAAAAGTAATGTTGTTTTTAGAACTGATTCCCGCTGCCAGATAAAAACTAAACAGGTTGCTTGCTCTTACATCGGCCCTAAAACCAGAATTTAATTCATAACGCGTATAGCTAAATGTTTTTGCGTTATTGATGTAATAAAGCGAATCGTGATTTGAGAAATTATACATACCGCCCTGTGGTTTTGTATAAGCACTTAACGTTAGCTTTGGCCCAACCGGCACATTTAAATTTATGCTGCGCGGAAACTGGATACTTAAATTTACTTTATCCAGCCTACCAAAACGCAAGCCAATAAAAGGCCAGTAATTTTTATTCCCCCACATAAATGATTTTGTGGCACCAATACGCCAGTTAAATTTTTCGCTTACGTTATAACTGTAAACAAAGGTGCTGGCCATACGAAAATAGCCCTGCGACGGGTAAGTAACATCCCTGGTAACAAACGGCGATACATCAATGAACCATACGGCTTTTTTACCGGTGTTAAAAATAAAACGTAGCCCAGCGCCCATTTTTACAAGGTCGTGTTGCTTAATGCCATCAAACACAGGGCGAAGGCGCACATAATTTCCGGTTAATAAAATATGTGTGTTTTTTGTAATGTGCTTAACCGTATCCGTTTCGGTATCGGTAATTAGCGGCGTGTAAAAAGATAAAGAGAATTGCCCAAGGCCGTAACTCTTTAATTTTTTTGCAAGAAAATCGTTTGTATCTGTAAAGTTTTGATTGGCTTTACGGTATCCGTCAATATTAATTACGGTTTTAAAATAATGTTTGGGCAGTTTGATTTTCAGGCTATCCAATTTAGCCTGTGCTTTTATTTGTTCGCTAAATAAAAAAATGGTGCTAATAAAGATCAGCACCTTAGCTATATCGCCTTTAGTTTTCAACTAATCGCTTTTATCTTTAATGTTCTTAATTATTTCCAGTTTAAATTCTTCTTCTGCTACCCGCAGCTTCACGAATTTTTTCACACCAATAATATCTTTTATTTTTTGCGCGTATTGCGTATGCACCTCGGTTTCGGCCTGTTTTGATTTTATATCGAGCTGATACAATTCTTCGGCCTCTTTCTCACTTAAATTATCAACGCCTTTTTTATAGCTCTGTCTTAAATTCTTTTTAATGGCTTTTACTTTATCATTATACTCATTATATACCGGCCAAAACTTTTCAGACTCAGAATTGGTCAGTTCCAACCGTTGCGAAATAAATGAAACTCGCAAAGCTTCTACTTTATCTTTTGGTGTTTGCGCTAATGAGCGACCCGACCAAAGGACAAGGCAAATGAAGATAATTATTTTAGCAAGGTGTTTCATTAAATTTCATCCAAAAGATCTTCGGTAGATACATTTTTTAAACTTGTATCGGCCTCTTTTTTATTACTACTATCTTTTTTACTTTCTGTTTTCTCTTTTGTTTTATTGTCTAATTTTTCTTCCAGTTTTTTGGTATCTACCAATTCATATAACTGGTCGTTATCTAAATTCTCAAGGTTCTTTGCTTTAACAAGATCTGTTTTATCTACACAAGCCAGCGTACCGCAATCTTTAACCTCTGCCACTTTAAAATACTGGTTATAAAACCACAAACCCAATGTAATGGTTAGTATAGCGGCGGCGGCATACCATGTTTTTGCAGAGAATAATCTAATAACCCTGGCTTCTTTTTCAGTTTGTAATTTGCCGGTTAGCTTTTCTTCAAACGCGTTAAAATAATTTTGGTTTACTTTAAAATTATTTTGTTTTGATATAGCGCTTAATTTTTTAAAACTCTGCAATTCGCTCCCAACATTAGCATCATTCCGCAGGTTAAATTGATGAACAGTTTTAAGCTCTTCAAAATAATTAACCGGTGTTTTAAACGCATTTGTTTTATCTATCGAAAATAATGTTGGAAAGTCTATCAGTTCTAATTGAGTTTCCTTTTCATTAAAATAGTTGTTCGGAATAACAAAACCACTTTGTTTTTTTAATGCACTTAAATTCGGATAGGCCTTATGCTCTTCCAGCCATTCAATTTTTTGAACGATAGAATTGGCCGATTTTTGAAAATAGCCTTCAGGCATGCCAAATTTGCCTGGCTCCCTGCTTAACTCGTTATTTTCGTTATTCTCAAACATTATACACTCTATAGACTTCTTTTCCTGCCAAAGGTTTAACTGCCAACTAAAAATTCTTCTATTTTTTTTGCCGCTATATGATAACTTGCTTTTAAAGCTCCCACCGATGTTTCGAGGATCTCCGACATCTCTTCATATGGCATTTCGTCGTAATACCGCATGTTAAAA
The DNA here is from genome assembly GCA_044226875.1 of Bacteroidia bacterium. Lineage (GTDB taxonomy): Bacteria > Bacteroidota > Bacteroidia > B-17B0 > Aurantibacillaceae > Aurantibacillus. The sequence goes on along the minus strand of JBGAGD010000006.1, from coordinate 205,718 downwards.
ACAACCCTTTGTTTTTCGGGTAATGTTAAAATAGCCTGTTGCAGCTTTAACTGGATCTCATCTCCTTCAAAATACACATCGCTCTCCAGGCTCTTGCTTAGTTGGTATTCTATCGGGTGCAGCGATTCGGTGTTTTTCTTCTGTTTTTGTTTTAAATGTGTTAAGGCCTCGTTGGTGGCAATGCGGTACATCCAGGTATACAGCTGACTTTCTTCCTTAAAATTCTCCAACCCTTTCCAAACCTTTATATAGGTGTTTTGCAGCACATCATCACTATCATCGTGATCGATCACAATTTTACGGATGTGCCAGTATAAACGCTGCTGGTATTTGGCTATGAGGTGACTTAACGCCGTATTTCGGGTCTTTTCATCCCGAAAAAGGTCTAAAATGGTTTTATCGTCAACTTGAGCCACAAATAATTTAGATTTAGATGTAAAAATAAACTAAAAGTTTAATTTTGGGTGAAATTTTTATGGAGCTTTTAGATAAAATACGCAAATACGAAAGTATGCACGTGGTTTTCTGGCTGGTGAAAGATACCTGCTGGATGCTTGAACTAAAATGGCTGGGCGCTATTATGATGGTGCCTACCTTGTTTTTAGCTGTTTATATTATATACAAAACAAAAGGAACTTTAGATTTTTATATAAATACGGCTATTTTATTCTGGATAATGGCCAACAGTTTTTGGATGATGATGGAGTTTTTTAACGATAACGAATACCGTTATTTTGCCACCATTCCCTTTGCATTGGGCTTTATTTTTGTGGGTATTTTTTATTGGAAAACCCTGCGTAAAAAGACCGCCAATACTTAATACCATTAATTTACAACCACATCCTGCCCTATAGCGCCTTTTAGCTAAAAAAATTGAAAAAATAGCCTAAAAATGCTAGCTTTATGGCTCAATTTACTTTTTATCATGATCGAAACCATACCATATCAAACCAAGAATAAGATACGCATTGTAACGGCTGCAGCCCTTTTTGACGGCCACGATGCTGCTATTAATATTATGCGCCGCGTGATGCAAAGTACCGGTGCAGAAATTATACATTTAGGACACGACCGCAGCGTACAGGAAATTGTTGATTGCGCCATTCAGGAAGATGCAAACGCTATTGCTATTACCAGCTACCAGGGTGGGCACAACGAGTATTTTAAGTACATGTACGATCTTTTAAAAGAACGTGGCTGTGGCCATATTAAAATTTTTGGCGGCGGCGGCGGCACCATTTTACCGTCAGAGATCGAGGATCTTCATAACTATGGCATCACCCGCATTTATCATCCTGATGACGGTCGTTCGTTAGGTTTACAAGGCATGATAAATGATGTGCTAAAACAAAGTGATTATGCCAGTGGCCAAAATTTAAACGGTGAAGCAAAACATTTAAAAGAAAAAGATTATAAATCTATTGCCAAATTAATTTCGGCGGCAGAAAATTTCAATGAAGAAAGTAAATCTGTTCTGGATCCGATCCGTAAAGAAGCAAAAGATTCTAAAACGCCGGTAATTGGTATTACAGGAACCGGTGGTGCAGGAAAATCTTCTTTAGTGGACGAACTGGTTCGTCGTTTTTTACTTGACTTTCCCGAAAAAAGAATTGGCATTGTTTCTGTAGATCCTAGTAAACGTAAAACTGGCGGCGCATTATTGGGAGATCGCATCCGTATGAACTCTATTAAGAACCCAAGAGTTTACATGCGTTCGCTGGCAACACGCCAAAGTAATTTAGCGTTAAGCAAATATGTGCAGGATGCCATCGATATTTTAAAGGTTTCGGGTTTTGATCTTGTGATCATAGAAACAGCAGGTATTGGACAAAGCGATACAGAGATCATTGAGCACAGCAACATGAGCCTGTATATTATGACACCTGAGTTTGGTGCAGCTTCTCAATTAGAAAAAATCGACATGTTGGAATTTGCCGATATTGTTGCTATCAATAAATTTGATAAACGCGGTGCGTTGGATGCCTTGCGTGATGTAAAAAAACAATATAAACGTAATCATAATTTGTGGGAAGCGAAAGACGAAGAGCTTCCTGTTTACGGCACCATCGCTTCTCAATTTAACGATCCGGGAACAAACACATTATACAAAGCCTTAATGGATAAGTTGGTAGAAAAGACCGGCGCAAATTTAAAATCGGGCTTTAAAATAACCAACGAAATGAGCGAGAAGATCTATATCATTCCGCCAAACCGCACACGTTATTTGAGTGAAATTTCTGAAGCATCGCGTAACTATGATAAATGGGCTGTGGACCAAAGCGATATCGCTCTTCAATTACAAAGTATCCGCAACACGATTTCTAATTTAAAAAATTCTAAAATTGCAGACAAGGACAGGATCGTAAAAGCGCTGGAAGAACAAGCGGCTACAATACAGCTAGAGCTTGATCCTAAAAATTTAAAAACGCTTGAAACCTTTGACGAGAAAAAGAAAAATTACCAAAACGAATACTATATCTTTAAAGTACGTGATAAGGAAATAAAAATTAAAACGCATTACGAAAGTTTATCGCATTCACAAATTCCAAAAGTATCTGTTCCAAAATATACCGGCTGGGGCGATGTTTTGAAATGGAGTTTGCGTGAAAACTTCCCGGGCGAATTTCCATACACTGCGGGCATCTACCCTTTTAAACGCGAAGGCGAAGACCCTACGCGTATGTTTGCCGGCGAGGGCGGACCAGAGAGAACAAACAAACGTTTTCACTATGTAAGTTTAGGGATGCCGGCACACCGCTTAAGCACAGCGTTTGACAGTGTTACGCTTTACGGTAACGATCCTGATCACCGCCCGGATATTTACGGAAAGATAGGCAACTCGGGTGTTAGCGTTTGCTGTTTGGATGATGCAAAAAAATTATACTCCGGTTTTAATTTAGCAGATCCAAAAACGTCTGTATCAATGACCATTAATGGTCCGGCTGCTACTATTGCCGCTTTTTTTATGAATGCCGCTATTGATCAGCAATGCGAGTTATACATCAAAGAAAATAAATTAGAAAAAGAGATCGATAAAAAGATCGAAGAGATCTATAAAGCAAAAGGAACAAAACGTCCTAAATATAACGCGGCGCAATTACCAGAAGGCAACAATGGCTTAGGCTTAATGTTATTGGGCGTTACCGGCGATATGGTATTGCCAAAAGATGTTTATGAAAAAATAAAAGCGCACACGTTATCGCAAGTACGCGGTACTGTTCAGGCAGATATTTTAAAAGAAGACCAGGCACAGAACACCTGTATTTTTAGTACAGAATTCAGTTTGCGCGTGATGGGTGATGTGCAACAGTATTTTATTGATAAGAACGTGCGTAACTTCTACTCTGTTTCTATAAGCGGTTACCACATTGCAGAAGCGGGTGCCAATCCTATTTCACAATTGGCATTTACTTTATCAAACGGCTTTACGTTTGTAGAATATTATTTAAGTCGCGGCATGAATATTAATGATTTTGCGCCAAACTTATCGTTCTTCTTCAGTAATGGTATCGATCCTGAATATTCGGTAATTGGCCGTGTAAGCCGCAGAATATGGGCCAAGGCCATGAAACAAAAATATGGAGCAAATGAAAGAAGCCAGATGTTGAAATATCATATTCAAACTTCCGGCCGATCGTTACACGCACAGGAAATTGATTTTAATGATATCCGTACAACATTACAAGCTTTGTATGCTATTTATGATAACTGTAACTCTCTTCATACAAACGCTTATGATGAAGCCATTACCACTCCAACAGAAGAATCTGTTCGCCGTGCCATGGCAATACAATTAATTATTAACCGCGAATTAGGTTTAGCGAAGAACGAAAATCCTTTGCAAGGCGCGTTTATTATTGAAGAATTGACTGACCTTGTAGAAGAAGCTGTATTAAGCGAATTTGACCGTATTACAGAACGTGGCGGTGTATTAGGCGCAATGGAAACCATGTACCAACGCAGCAAGATCCAGGAAGAAAGTTTATATTACGAAACATTAAAACATAATGGTGAATATCCTTTAATTGGAGTAAATACCTTCCTGAGTTCAAAAGGTAGTCCAACGGTTTTACCACGTGAAGTAATTCGCTCAACAACCGAAGAAAAAGAAGATCAAATTAATACTCGCAATAATTTATGGGCCACCAATAAAGATAAGAGCGCCGCTGTTTTAAAAGACCTTCAACACAAAGCCATTCAAAACGAAAATTTATTTGAAGGCTTGATGGAAGCTGTTAAGTATTGTTCTCTCGGACAAATTACCAATGCGCTGTTCGAAGTAGGCGGGCAATACAGAAGGAATATGTAAATGGATTTTATCTCGCTTCATAAACTATATTTTAAAAAAGTGCTTCTGTTAAGCACTTTTTTATTTTTTGGTTTATGCTTTTATTCCCAATCCGACACACTTGCAGTTATTCAAAATATAGATCTTGCCCGGGAGCAATTCTCCAAAAATCCGGCCGAAGGATTAAAATTTGCTATAAAGGCAAAAGACCTTGCTTTAAGAAGTGAGAATAAACGTTCTATTGGTAAAGCATATAACATAATGGGTTCTGCTTATTATTTTTTAGGCGATAACGATTCGGCAGAAGTTTACAATTCAAAAGCGCTTGAAATTCAGTTGGAGATCAATGACCTTGAAGGCTTAGGACGTTCATACGCCAACCTTGGCAGTACCTATTCTGAAAAAGGATTGAACGAAAAAGCGATCCAATATTTTTTGCTGGCAGAAAAAAAATTAATTGACATCAACTACCAACTTGGCTTAGCCAAGACCTATAACAGCCTTGGTATTTTATTTTATAATATGAAAGATTTTAATAACGCTACAAAATATTATGCCAGTGGTTTAAAAATAGCACGTGAATTAAAAGATGAGGCCTTGTATTATGCCATTGCAACCAATTTTGCCAATACCTTAAGTTACCAGCACAAAAACAAGGAAGCGCTTTTTATGTATATGACAAGTTATACCATTGCAAAACGCCGAAACAATTTTTCTGACCTGGCTGTAATTTGTAATAGTATTTGCCAACAGTATCTAACCATGAACAATCTCATTTCAGCAAAAAAATACGATGAAGAAGCAATTTCCTTAATACAAAAATACGAGTTGAGTAATTATTTTAAGATCTCGGCTTTTGGCAATCACGGTATTATCCTTCAAAACGAAGGTAATTATAAAGAAGCCATTCGCTACCTTGATTCTGCCCTTGCCTATTCTAAAGAAGATAACGACCTGCCGAAACAAATTGAAATTCACATGCAACTAAGTCAATCGTTATTAAAAGAAAATAATTACAAAAGAGCGATTGAAAGTCTTACAAAAGCAAACGAGCTAAAAGACTCGCTATATACAAAGAACCTGGAAGAAAAATTAGCGGAAGTGAACGCCATACATAATACCGAGAAAAAAGACCAGGAAATATCGCTCCTCAACAACGACAAAAAAAATCAAAAAAAAATAAATATACTTTTAATTGCAGTTGTGATCGTATCTTTTATATCATTGATAATTGTTATTTACAGCTATATCCGAAAACGAAAAACAAGCGATCTTATTGCCGCGCAAAAACTCGAAGTAGAAGCCAAGAATTTAATTATTGAGCGTAAACAAAAAGAAATTATTGATTCGATCAAGTATGCTCAACGCATTCAAAACGCCCATTTACCTAAGGAAAACTATATTACCAAAGCAATGAACCGCTTAAAAAAAGATCTTTAACATATATTAAAACAACAAAATTATCCTTAAACAATAAAAACAATTAATTTTCCGTTTTTCTTTTACACTTAAATACATGCAACACATTAAAAATAAACCGGGCGTTTTAATCAAAGGAAGTTTATTTTTATTTCTTGTAATAAACTCACATTTATTTTCGCAGATCGATTCGCTGAAATTTATTGATTATAAAAACAGGATCAAAGATCAGACCAGGCTCATAAAACTTAGTCCTGATAATGCCCTTGCTTACTCTAAAAGGGCTTTTTACGAAGAAAAAGTAGGCAGTTTTAAAGCGGCTATTGAAGATTATTCTAAAGCTATTGAATTTTTACCAAACGAGCCAAGCAATTATTATTACCGCGGTTTAATATTTTGCGAAATTGAATCGTATGAAAAAGCCGTTCCGGATTTTTCGAAAGCGCTTGGTTTAAGTCCCGATCAATTAGAAATATTATTGGACAGGTGTATTGCCTATACACAATTAAAAAAGTACGATAACGCCCTTTCTGACCTGAATGAATTTATTAAACAAAAGCCACAAGATGCCCGTGGTTATTATAACAGGGCCGATGTTTATGAAGGACAGAATGAGATCGATAAAGCGATTGAAGATTACAATAAAGCATTGGTCTTAGATCCTGAAATGTATCAAGCTTATTGTAATCGCGCCAATCTTTATTTGATCCATAAAAAAGATTTTGCAAAAGCGGTTGAAGATTATAACCTTGCCATAAGGCTTGCACCCAAAGCTTTTCAGAATTATTTTGGCAGGGGTAATGCCTACCACCAGTTAAAAAGCTATGAAAATGCCATTGCCGATTACGAAATGACCAACAAACTGGTTCCAAATTTTGAAGAAGGCCTTTTTAACCTGGCCAATACCTATTATGACGCCGGTATCTACCAAAAAGCGGTAGATAATTACACAAGATATATAGCGCTTGCGCCCAAGGCTGCCAATGGTTATGAAGCAAGGGCCCTGGCTTATGAGGCTCTGGGCCAAAAAGATAAGGCAGCAAAGGATTCGGCTAAATCTAAACAGCTAAAAGCAACCGAAAAATAGCTGTAAAAAACCAAAAAAATTAATATCTTCGTTAAGCTAAAACCAAAATGCTTCAACGCTTTTTACAAATCAATCTCCTGCGGATATTTATGGCCGTTGGCATTGCCTTGTTATTTGGTTTTGATCTTTACGCCGGCGATAACAAAAAAATAGATTCTCTTTACACGATCGTAAAAACCTCTAAGATCGATACCGTTAAAGTTAACGCGCAATTAAAGATCGCCAATATGTTAATGAAAGATGATTCGGTAAAGGGCCTACACGAAGTTAAAAAAGCGCAGTATGCGTTAAACACTATAAGCAACGTAAATTTTATTTTAAGGGCCTACGAAAAGATGGGCAGGATCTGTTACGCTAATGGTATGTTATACAAAGCCCGCGAATACTGGAACACAGGGCTTTCTAAAGCAAAAACCGAAAAAAACATTGAATACCAGGCAAAATTCTATTGCCGTATTGCTGACCTTTTGCAGCAGGAAGATTTTTCAAAACAATGTATTGCTTATTACGACAGCGCTTTAACCATTGCAAAAAAAGGTGATGAAAAATTACTGAGCGATATACTCATGAAAAAAGGTCGTGGCCATTATGATATTGGAGAGTATAAAACAGCCATGGATCATTATATCCAGGCTCAGCGTTTATTCGAAAAAAACAAATGGCAAAATGTTGAATACGGGCACTTGCTTCATTTTATTGGTTCGGTTTTTAAACAACAGAATTTTTTTGACAAAGCCCTGGAGTACTACGAACAGGAATTAAAGCTGGCGCGTGATATCCAAAACACGCACCTTGAAGCGGAGGCCCTTTACCTGTGTGCCGCTATGTATGGTACTAAAGGCGATCTTGATAAAGAACTTATTTATATGAATAACGCGCTAAAACTTTTTGAAGAAGAAAAGAACTGGCGCATGGTGGCCTTAATGCACAGTAATTTATCGGCCAATTATTCGGATAAAAAAGATTATAAGAAAGCCATTGCCAGTTGCGAAAAAGCATTGGAGATGTATAAACAGATAGGCGAGGATGAAAGCGCTGCTGCCACGTTACGCACACTGGGCGAAATGTATTCAAAAACCGGCGAACCCAAAAAAGCGCTTGAGTTCTTTAAAAAAGCAATGGATGCGGCCATGAAAGTGGAAACAAAACAGATGCTGAACAAATCTGAGATCACACAGTCTATGGCCTTTGCCTATTCTGATCTTGGAAATTATAAACAGGCTTTTGACCTTTTGCTCGAACACCAGATGCTTAGCGATAGTTTAACCAATGCCGGAAACGCAGAATATCTACACACACTGGAAAAACAATATGATACCGAAAAAAAAGAAAAAGAAATTGCTTTACAAAAAGTTGAGATCGACAAAACCAATGCAGTAGTTAAACAGCACGAAACACAACGCAATGCATTAATTGGCGGTTGTATTTTGGTGTTGCTGGTTGCAGGTATTTCAATAGTTGCATTTATTAATAAACGCAAAACAAGCAGGCTGTTATCAAAACAGGTAAGCGAAATAAATTACCAAAACGCTGTTATCAAAGAAAAAAATAAGGATATTACCGATAGTATTCAGTATGCCAAACGTTTGCAGGAAGCTGTTTTTCCTGAGGCAGATGTTTTAAATACCTACTTTGCAGAATCGTTTGTGCTTTTCAGGCCAAAAGATATTGTAAGCGGCGATTTTTATTGGTTTGAAGAAGTGGATAATAAGACGATCATTGTTGTTGGTGATTGCACGGGACACGGTGTTCCCGGTGCTTTTATGTCTATTCTCGGTCACAATCTGTTAAACCAGATCATTCTCGAGGATAAGGTAACTTCTCCTGAAAAAATACTGACCATTTTGGATAAACGCGTTACTAACGCTTTAAATAAAAGAGATAGCAAGGAAAGTTATAATGACGGGATGGATATGGTAATTTGTGTTGTAGATAAAATTAAAGGAACATTGCAGTATGCAGGAGCCAATCGTCCGTTAGTAATTAGAAGAGGCACAGAATTGATAGAACTTAAACCTACCAAACACGCTATTGGCGGGATACAGGACAGCACGGCGAAAATATTCAAACAACAGGAAATAACTATTGCCTCAGAAGATGTATTGTATATGTTCTCTGACGGATATTACGATCAGTTTGGCGGACCAAAAGGAAAAAAATTCAAATACAAACAATTAACCGGCCACATACTTTCTATGGCATCGCAACCACTGGAAGAACAGAAAAAAATACTGGCGGATGCGCTTCTTAACTGGCAGGGAAATCTTGAACAGGTAGACGATGTTTGCGTGGTAGGTGTAAAAATATAGAGTGCTGAATGAATTCATTGATCATTTTAAGAGGCCTGCCAGGTGCAGGTAAAACAACATTAGCTAATGTGCTGAGTGAAAACAAATGGCCGGTATTTTCGATTGACAGTTATTTTACAGACCCGGTGACAAAAGAATATAATTTTCAATTCGACAAAAATCACCTGGCCTATAAAAATTGTGAAGAGCAAACCAGGCTGGCAATGGAAACAAACACCAAAAAGATCTTTGTTGATAATGTTTTTAGCATAGATTGGGAAATGGAGCCTTATTTTAAACTTGCATCAACTTATAATTATTCCATCTTTATTGTTACGGTTGAAAATTATCATAATAATAAGAACAGCCATTGTATTAGTGATGAGCAAATTCAAAAAATGGCTGCTAAATATAAAGTTAAACTGCTTTAGCTTTTGAAACCCTATATAACTTGTTAAAAAAACAACTTACTAAAATTTTAAAAATCCTGTATCTTTATTCCTCAAATTACTTATAGTTTTTATGAAACAAATAATACCTCTTCTACTTATTTTAAACAGTATTTTTATCGCAGCGCAAACAACCGATGTGAATGGGAAAAAACAAGGCTATTGGAAACAAAAAGATGATAAGACCGGGAAGCTGATGTATGAGGGTGAATTTAAAGATGACAGGCCCATCGGAAAATTTAAATACTATTATCCAAACGATTCTGTAAGAGCGATCATTGATTTTAAAAAAAGCGGTAAAGTTGCCTACGCAAAATTATTTCATTACACCGGTAAGCGTATGGGCGAAGGAAAATACAACAGCGAGGTTTTAAGTTCACTGAACCGCGACAGTGTTTGGTTATTTTATGATGAAGCGGGTACCTTAATTTCAAAAGATAAATACATCAACGGAAAAAAAGATGGAGTTTGTTATGTGTATTTACCCGATGGAAAACTGGCTGAAGAAAAAACTTACAAAATGGACGTTTTAAACGGACCATTCAAACAATATTTTGACGGTGTAAAATTAAAAGGCCAGGGCACTTATACCAATGGTTTGCTGGAAGGAAAGGTAAGTTATTTTTATCCTAATGGCATTGAAGTAGCGAGCGGCTATTACGTAAAAGATCGTAAAAACGGCCCTTGGATCTACAAGGAAGAGAACGGAAAAATAAAAGAAAAAGAGTTGTATAAAGAAGGAAAACTGGCAAACAAAAAAGAAACGGAAGAGTTCTTTAATAAAAATAAGCCTAAAGAAACAACGCCTTCTGAGCCAAAAAAGCCGGAGCCAAAGAAAGCAACTCCAAAACCAGGCAAATAATATTCCGGAAAAGCTTTAAAAATAGCTAAAAACAAGCACTTTAACCTTTGTCTTACAAAAAAGGCTTAACTTTGTATTCCATTAAAAATAATGAGCAAGCACGGAAAAGTTTTAGTAGCCATGAGTGGCGGTATTGATAGCAGCGTTACTGCTATGATGCTGCATGAACAAGGTTATGAGGTGATTGGCATCACCATGAAAACATGGGATTACGAAAGTTCGGGCTCAAGTAAACGCGAAACCGGCTGTTGCAGCCTGGATAGCATTAACGATGCACGTACCATGGCCGTGCAATTTGGTTTCCCTCATTATATTTTAGATATCCGCGGTGAGTTTGGTAAACAGATCATAGATAATTTTGTAGAAGAATATTTAGCCGGCCGCACACCAAACCCCTGCGTGCTTTGCAACACGCACATTAAATGGGATGCGCTTTTAAAACGCGCCGATATGCTGGATTGCGAATTTATTGCAACTGGCCATTACGCGCGTTTACGGAAGGAAAACAACCGAACTCTTATTTATAAAGGCGTTGATCTTACAAAAGATCAAACCTATGTTTTGTGGGGATTGGACCAGGATTGTTTGAACCGTACCATGTTCCCTTTAGGTGGATTTAAAAAAACAGAGATAAAACAAATGGCTAAAGATGCAGGATTCTACGATCTTGCAAACAAAAGCGAGAGCTATGATATTTGTTTTGTGCCTGATAACGATTACCGCGCTTTTTTAAATCACCGCATTCCTGAATTGGAAGCAAAGGTAGCTGGTGGCGATTTTATTTATAAAAATAAAAAAGTTGGTAAACACAAAGGCTACCCCTACTTTACTGTTGGGCAACGCAAAGGATTGGAAATTGCAATGGGCGTGCCTGTTTTTGTAAAAGAAATAATTCCTGAAACAAATACAGTTGTGCTTGGTGATAAAGACGACCTTGAAGAAAACCATCTAACGGTTCGCGACTTTAATCTTATTAAATACGAAACATTGCCGCATGATTTTGTTGGTCTTACCAAGATAAGGTATAAAGATCCCGGAACATTGGCAACGATAAATACTATTGATAACAAACTCGATGTTATTTTCCATCAGCCTGTAAATGGTGTGGCGCCAGGCCAAAGCGCCGTTATTTATGAAGGCGACGACCTTGTTGGCGGTGGCTTTATCAATAGGAAGGTTTTGATCTGACGGCTTAATTATTTTCTTTTGAAAAAAATAAGATCAATAAAAATATTTTCGCTATTCTTATTATTATTTTTTGTTTCATGTATTGCTTTAAGAAAAAAAGATGCTGTAAAACGACTTAAACATGTTGAAACACAGCCGCAAAATTTTTGTGTTACTTTAAAATGCAACATCGTTAACAATACCATTTATCTGAAAGCGCGCGTAGGCGGTACTTCAACTGATCAAAACTTTATGTTTGATACGGGTGCCCCGCTCACCTATTCTTTCAAAACAAAAGATAGCTTTAATATTCACTCAAAAAGATATTTTAGGGCAGGCTCACATAAAATAGATTATGGATCAGGTGCCATTGCTCTTGGCAATATAAAATTTAACAATGCAGGATTTATTGTAGCCGACGATGTTTTGGAAGAATATACTATTGATGGCCTTGTTGGCTCCTCATTATTTCAAAATTCTATTTGTGAGCTAAATTTTTCCGATTCAACACTTAAAATTTCAAATGACCTTAAGAACTTTACAAATATTAAAGATGGTTATACGGGTAGTTTTAAACCTTTAGAAGGTCAGGCAACGCCAATTGTAAAGATTGCAATAGGAAAAGATACCATGGATGCCTTTATAGATAGTGGTTTTGACGGTTTTATAAAGCTTAGTCAAAGGACAAAAATTTCTTCCTACGAGGCAACTAAAAAAGAATCAGTAAGTAATGGAAGATATTTTGGCGGGCCAAACAAAGATCATATTTTTACACGAACACATTATCGGGTACATCATTTTAATCTTTTAGGTTTAAAACAAGATTCCGTTTTGCTATTACAATACCCGGATTATTATGGCAGAAACCTCGTTGGCCTTTCGTTCCTGAAAAAATTCATAGTTACTATCGACTGGATACATCATCAAATTTATTTAAAGCCAATACAAGAAATAAATTTTAAAAAGAACATTTATACTTATGGATTTTCCTGTACTAAATATAATAATGGGCTACGTGTTTTAGAGATCTATAAAGGCTCAGATGCAGAAAAAGCGGGGCTAAAAAGTGGTGATATAATTGTGAGTATTAATAATTCGAAAGAATTTTCTGAAGATCTGATTTCCGGTATCAACGCCAATATTCCCGCCAGCGATTCTATCCGGGTAGAGGTTACTGCTAAAAAAACCGTTACTTTAAAAAAGTACAAATTATTTAATTAAGTGTTGTAAATTGATCTCAACTGCGCTAGATCTAACACTATATTTTGTGAGTTCGAGTAGCGCAGCGAAGTGAAGCGTATCAAGAACGACTTTCCAAATTCGTCTCGATACAAAATTTCAAGGGGACAGAATTTTCTATTCGACGTGACAGAATACAATAAAAAAGGCCGTCATTGCTGACAGCCTTTTTTATAACCTTTAAATAAACTATATTATTCAGTGATCATCCTGTAATTTGCCGAGTTTTCTTTGCTCATTACTTTCACAAAATAAACTCCTTTGGCATATTCTTTCAGATCAAGTACTTCAGAATAATTTTTTGTTTTAACCACCATAATTATTTGTCCCATTGAGTTTGTAACAGTGATCTCTTTTTCACCGTCAAAACCAAACTCTGCTGTGATCAAACCATTTGATGGATTTGGATATACATTTATAGAATTACTGAACTGTTGCGCTTTAGAATCAATACCTGTACATGTTGATACAGATTGTGTAAATGCAACAGAAGCAGAACAGGTATTTGCAGCTATACCGGTAACAGTATACGTTGTATTAACAGTAGGCGAAACTGCAATAGCTGAGTTTGTTGAAGAAGTGCTCCATGAATAGGTTGAAGCACCATTTGCCGTTAAACTCGCTGTTTGACCAACACATATAATACTGTTTGAGCTTGTTACCCCTACTGCAGGAATTGTGTATGTTGAAATGGTGATGCTTACGGTTGAAGAACAACCCGGGGCATTTTCACCGATCACACTATAGTTGGTTGTTGCGGTAACAGTAGGCGAAATTAGCGCACCGTTGGCACTTGTACTCCATGTATACGTATTTGCACCTGTAACGCCAATGTTTACTGGTGTTCCCGGGCACACTGTCGTTTGACTTGCGCCAATTGTAATCGTAGGCTGTGAACTTACTGTAAGTGTAACAGGTATAATAGGACTCATGCAACCGGCTTTAGAATAATTTACCTGTCCGTTAAATACCCTTGGGCTGTTGGTCACAGAAAAATAACCACCGCCTTTACCTTCCAGTACTTTAAGATCAGAGTTTTGTACATAAATATTGTTTAATGCCGTACCATTGGTATAATTAACCTGCGGTCCTGTGCTGGCTGCTGTTACATAAAAGCCGTAGGTTTGACCTGCCGGAACGTTAACGGTAAATGAACCAGGCATTTGTGTTAACACACCAGTACCCATTGCAGTAAGCGTTGTTGTATAAGCCATTGTCCATCCTGTATTTGAAGATTCAAAACCAACAAAAGAACCAACCCTGTACCAAACTTCCATAGTTGCAGTTCCGGTACTTGAAAAGTGCATATCAAATGCATTCACATTAATGCTGTTCAGGGCAACTATATCAAACATATTCCCTGCAAAACCATTACCCGCTGCTAACGTAGTAAATAACGAATCACTCGAAAATGAATTTGCCTGCGCATAATATGTAGTGGTAGTAGCGGCTGTTGCAGTAAATGTATTACCAGTTCCTAAAACAGTTGTTGACGTTGGGCTACCGTACCATGAAATTGGACCGAATGATGTTGCCGATAGTGTAGCAATAGCAGTAGTGTTACAGATCACTGCACCAACACCTGTAATAGTTGGATTGATAACTGTTATTGTGGCAACTGCAGTGGCAACACAATTAGATGTTCCGGTTCCTACAACTGTATACATAGTTGTTGCCGATGGAGAAACAACTATAGTATTTGTAGTTGGGCCTGAGCTCCAGGTAACAGAAGTTGCATTACCTACAGCAACTAAAGTACTTGAACCGCTTGAACACAAAGTAATTGGTGAAGCCTGGATAGAAAGATTGGTTGAATTAACTGTAGCTGTGGTTGTAACAGCTGTTGCAGAACAACCTGCTGCAGATACTACTAAAGTATAAACACCCGTTGCACTTGACGTTGCATTTGCAATAACAGGATTTTGAGCAGATGAAGTAAATCCAGCCGGGCCTGTCCATGTAAATGTATTTCCAATATTAGTGGTACTGGTAAACGTTAAATTTTGTCCTGCGCATATTGGTGCCATTGGCGATACGGACGCTGTTGGAATTGGATTGATTGCAACAGTAGCCATATTGGAAACCGACGTTAATGATAACGACGTACAGGTAGTTTGTAACTGATAGTATAATGTGCCTGTAGTTAACGTACTTGTAATAAACGATGGAGTATTGGCACCAGTGCCTCCGGTTACATTTGTAAATGGCCCTGCTGCAGCTGTAGCTACTTGCCATTGATAAACCGTACCGGCACCTGTGCTCACACTGTTGGATGCTAAAGTAATTAATTGCCCGTTACAAATACTATACGAATTTGTTGTTAAAACACCAGCGCTTGCATTGGTACAAGTTGGTGCAGTAAATTCATCAGCTCCTACATCCGGTGTAGTTACATTTCTTGTTTGGTTATCGATATCGATCGTTACACCTGCAATTGGTGTACCTGTATTATCGAGAAATGCGTTGGTTGCCGGAACCAGGTGCAGATCGGTTAAACCGGTAAATTGCGGGGCAACGTTTTGCGAGTTGGCGTTCTGTCCAAAACTACTTACGATCATAGCAAGATTTGTTTGACTGGCGGCAGCCATATAAGCTAAATTACCCTGCGAACTGGCACCTGTATAATAATCATTATAATTGATGTTGGTAAACGCTGTTGCAGAAGCAGCTGAATAAATAGCGTAAGTTTTTGAACCTGCATTTGTACTGTATTGTATATCTGAATAAAAGATATTATCCCTCACATCAATATTGGTAGCTGTAGAACCAAAATAAATGGCAGCTGTATTACAAGATGTATTGTAACCTGCAACCGTTGTAAATTGATTCATCGCAACCGAGTTGTTATAGATATTCAAACCACCCGACGCGCTTCCCGATGCTACACGTATACCTGCAAAAGCACCGGCAGTAAAGCCGCTCCAGCCATCACCGGTAATATCAGAGATCATATTATTTTGAATAGTGATATTTGCCGCAGTATTGCTAACATTCACATCAATTCCTAATCCACCGTAACCACTTGTTCCTAAATATTTAATTGAATTGATCGTATTTAAACTAACAGTTGCATTTCTTACACCCGCAGTAAGGTTAACACCCCATTCGTAAGTAGTAAACGAACCCTGAACGTTACTGATAGTATTATTGGTAACAGAAACCAGATTGGCGTTTCCTAAATAAATACCGGTATTGGCAATATTAAGCGGACCAGAAGTGTTTGGACCAATATGATTGTTATTGATCACCAAATTATCCATTGCTCCTGCCGAAGCAGACGCAGAACCCGTTGCATAAATACCGTGATATGCATTATATATGGCGTTACCGGTAATTGAAATATTATCGTTATCCATACCGGCAGTTGTTGAAGGATTTGCGCCATCAACACCTGCAAGAATACCATAGTTACCTGAAGTTTGCGCGCCACCCGTTAAAGTAAGGTTCTTAATACCGATTGTATTATTACCCGGACCAGTAACTGTTGTACTTGCCAGCCAAATTACCGCTTCTGAAGAGGTATTTGGATTTGTAATTGAGATCGAACTTCCACCTGTATTTAAACCATCAATGGTAATGTACCTTGCGTTTAAAAATTTAATAGCTGAATTAGCCGTTGATGTTGCTGTAATCGAAACATTCATCGCATTTGCTGGAATGATCAATAAAGAATTGGTAGCGCTCGCATACGGACTATTATTAAATACGATCGGGAAAGTTTCGGCAGTTGAATAGTTTGGATCTATTAACACATAAGTAATTGGCCCGGCCAAGCAACTGTTGTTATATGCAATGGCTGCTTGCGTTAATGTGGTGAAATTACCGGTTGCACCAATTGTATAAGTTCCGGTTAATGTTCCAACTAATGTAAATGTATTTGGCGTTGTTGGCGGAGTTGTAATGCTGTTTACACTTGTTCCGGAAAAACCTGTACCAGGTGTTGCGCCAAGGTTTGGCGTAGTGGCAATATCCTGGGCTACTGTGTAGTAATAAATAACATCATTTAAATTACCGGCGTAAGACATACTGAATGTCCATACCCCGTTTACGGGCGTACCCGACGTTAAGGTGCCTTGCGTACTTGTATAAGGACCGTTATTTACATTATAATAAACTCTTGGAGATAAACCGGCTCCGGCAACCCCGGAAACGTCAGTAATATTCATGGTATAAGTACGCGATGTTAAATTACAAGCAGGGCTTGTAAAACCGCTTGCTAAAAATGCCGGAGGTAAGATATCGCCGCTTGAAACATAAGTACCTTCCCAGGCGCCAATATCCGGCGTAGATACGTTTCTTATGGTACCCGCATAATCATCAGTAATACCTGCAATAGCTGCAGCGCCTGATTCTATTTGCGTTGGAACAGATGTGCTGATGTTTAAAAAGTTTGGGTTATTACCAACTGTTGAAACAAAAGTCGGGTTTTCTGTAACTGAAACGGCATCACGCGGCGCCACAACTGTTTTAAAAGCACCTAAAGTTTGTTGTGCTGTAGTTCCATCATAATAAATTACATTATTCGGACCCGGAGTTCCGGCATAAAATAAATTGTTATTAGATGTAGATGAATATGTTGTTAACGTTGTTGAGCTTCTTCTGTACGCTGCTGCATATTCTGTGCCGGTAGGTGTAGAATTATTTACAAAAATATTGTTCCTTAAATTTACATTTGGTCCGGTAGCCGCATAAATGGCATTAGAACCGAAGTTAGCGCCAATACTGGTAGCGTTTAAATAAACAGTGTTATAATAAATATTATCAGTTGTTCCGCTCGAAACATACATACCATTTAATTTATTAGCACCTGTTGTATTTGGCGCAAATAAATTTCCTACAAGGTTGTTATAAATATTTGCAAGGGTTGAAGTAATATACATGCCGTATAAAGTACCCGTTGCCCCATTGTGTGTAATGTTATAAGTTCTGTTCTTAAAGAAATTTACTCCCGGAGCGCCGCCGCTAATATAGTTTGCGTAAATGGTAGAAGAAGAACCGTTAGATGTAACATTACTAACTGTGTTGGTATACAAACTGCAGGTATAGGTAGGCGATGCTGTACCACCCATATACAAACCATAGATAGTACCCGAAGAGGTGATGTTGTCAATAAGGTTATTGTAAATAGTTGTACCCGATGTTGTAGATCCATCTCCGAGGTAGGAAGTGTACATACAATAAAACGTACCGGTAGTATTATAATTAATGTTTGAAAGAACGTTATTAAAAAGCGTTTTTTTAGGATATGGAGAACTTGCTCCATCTGAATTATAGAAACCGTAAAAAGTTCCGCTGCCCGAAGTTGTAGCTGTTATATTAGAGAATAAGTTGTTTGAAAATGTTTGAAAGCTGGTTCCTAACGATGAACTTCCTGCGTAATAACAGTACATAGTTCCTGCAGAAGCGTTACGTGTAAAATTAGTAATGGAGTTACTCACTACGGCCAATGAATTTTGCGTACTTGAACCATTATAAAAACAATACTCGGTACCACTGTGGTTTAAGGTAAGGTTATTAATAAGATTATTGCCAATTGTAAGATTTGCACTGCTATTGGTATTGTAAACAAAATAAATAGCACCTGTACCGGTAACTGCGTGATTATATGAAGAAAAAATATTGTTGGTAATATTTACACTTGTGCCGGTTGTGCCGCTGCTGTTATAAACGTTATACATTGTTCCGGTGTATGCCGATGGTCCGTTGAAAGAAAAACCAAGGTTATTATTTGACATATTAACCTGCAAAGTAACAGCACCTGAATTATACACCAGGTAAGTTGCCCCTGATGTAGCATACGAACTGTTATTGGTAAATGTGTTGTTATTTAAATTTACATAAGCGCATGAAGCAGAATTATAAACACCGTAAAAAGTTCCGGTGGTTACCATGGTGTTGGTGCAATTGGTAATTAAATTATTATTGATCGTAATTGTGTTATTTGCCGCTGTAGAACCTGAAGCATTCTCAATTACGGATACCTGTGATGTTGTTGTACCGCCGCTAACCGTTAAAGTATTATTATTGATGGTTGCGTTTGCACTTACTGCAGTATTTAAATAGATACCGCGCAATGTGCTTGTATGGTTAACCCCTGCGCCGTTATTGTTATTAATTGCATTATAAGAAACATTAATATTATATTGAGCCAATGTACGAATAGCAGCAGCCGGGTTTGTTGCCGCAGCAGCACCACCGTAGTTGATAATTGTATTTCCGGTAGCCATCGAAGCACCTCCAATGTCATTTCCTGTATCGGCAAAAGTAAAAGGTGTTACGTCTGCAAAACCAATTATAGCAATACCAATATTACAATTCTGTATTGTATTACCGTAAAATTTATTATTTGAGTTCGATCCTGCTGCTGATGTAATTGTTAAAACAGAAGTATGCGCGCCGGTTAAAGCATTCACTACATCTATCCCTCTCGATCCGTCAACGGCCGGGCTGGTGCCGGCTGCATTGTTATCTTTATTTAAAGTGATCACACAATTTTTTATGGTGTTATTCTGGCAACCATCTGTTACACTTGCCTTAAATAATCCATAGCCAAACTCCATTGTTGAAGGGTTGATCGTGTTTGGATCCGTAATATCTATCCCGTCAATAGTGATATAATCTGAACCCACTAATCTCCAAACCCCATCCTGGCTTGCTGTTCCGGGTGTACCAACACCGCCTGTATATGCGGTGATCAAAGGATTTGTTCCTGCCCCGCTTTTTTGAAAAACGATAGGGTTAGCTGAAGTTCCTGTAGCTGTTAATGTAAAACCACCTACCGGGGCTGTTTCTGTATATCCCGCCGCTACATTAATTGTAACCGGACCGTTTACACCTTGCGTATTCAGATCGACTATTGCTGCTGCAACAGAAGTATAAGAACCCGGTACTGTAAAAACTCCTGAGATCTGCGCACGCGAAATTGTGATCACAGATAACAACAAACCACATGTCATCAAGTAAATTTTCTTCATTCTTTTTGTTTTTTAATTATTATTGTTTGTTAATGTTATTGTTATGAGCCTCGGTCTTATCCTCTACGTATAAAAACCTACGCTTTGATTCATAACAATTATTACAGTGTAAAGTTCTTAAAACAACTGCTTTATTTATATTAATCTCTTATTAATATTTCTTTTTAAAATACTAAAATATTATCATAAATATTTAATAATCAATATTTTAACTATTTAAAACTTTACCTTTTAAAATTAATAATTAACTTCGTGTTAAATCTGTATTATTCCATGTCTCAACAGCTTATTAACATAATTGGCGCTTTAACACGCAACGAAAAGAGATATATCAACCTTAATTTAAAGGCTTTTTCTTTTGATGAAGATTCAAATGGCCTTTTATCTGATTTTAATAAAATTGAAAAACAACTTGGCCTGAAAAAGAAAAACAACGATCTTATTATTTCAGGAAATTCAACGCGCTTATATTATAAGATCATTGATATTCTTTATCAATTTCACGAAGATGAATTGCCAAATTCAGATAATTCACTTAAAAATTTAAGGCGCGCAAAGGTTATTATTTTTAAAGGGCAATATAAAGAAGGCGTTAAGTTGCTCGACAAGATCATTTATCATCCAACAAAATATGATTACCTCGTAAAAATGGAAGCGCTGGAGCTAAAACTTAACAGCGCCATTGAAGCGGTTGATGTTGATTATCTAACCAAAGATTATCCCGGTGACAAAGAGCTTTTTTCAAAATTTCATAAAGAATATTATAATTTAATGGAATTTGAAAGCATGGAAGCGCTTATCAAATTGGAAGCATCTACGCTCTATTTTTATGGCGATGATCATTATATAGCCAAAGCATACCAACAGCTTTTAGCCAGCGAAGAAAATGCTTTTCATCCCCTGGCAAAGATCTACTATAACAAAGCCAATGCTTTTCTTGCCATGAAAAGCGGGCAGCCCGATAAAGCTTACACCTTCGCAAAAAGAACTATTGAATTATTTGAAGCCTATCCCGAAATAAAAACCAAGAATATCATTACCTATTTAAAATCCATCCGCAATCTATGCCTTGTTCTTTTTTATCAAAAAAGATTTAGTGATGCCGAAGATATTTTAAACGAAACAGAAATCACACTTTCAACTTATAAAAAAAGTACAAATTCTGATATAAGGACCGAATTATTTACCTTGTTTGTTTTAATACGAACAAATATTATAATTTCAAACAATACAATAAAAGATAGCATTAACAAGATCAAATTCTTTGAGGCAGAGTTTCAATTAAATGTAGATATTTTAAAAGATGATGAGAAAGCAAGTTCGCATTTGAATTTTACTGTTTTAAACATTTATTTAAAAAAATTCAGGGTAGCTTTAAAACACACTATCGAAGCGTTAACCATTGCCGGAAAAATACGCAAGGATATTTATCACATTTCTTTAATGAACGAAATTGCCCTTCACTTTTTTTTAGGCAATACAGATGTTCTATTCTCAAAACTGGCATCTTATAAACGCCTGGTAGCCAAAGGCGACATAATGTTTGGTTTTGAGAAAGACCTGCCGGCACTTTTAAACGCTATTTTCAATAGTCCGCAGGATACAAGTTTATATGAAAAGCTTTTTAAGAAGATCGACCAATCGCTTAACGAAGAAGGAAAACAAGTTGCCCGGCCATTTATTGCTTTCTTTTACATGAAACCCATGTAAACAAAAAAGGCCATCATTTCTGATAGCCTTTTTTTTGAATTCCTGATTATTATTTTATTTTAAATGCTGCTTTTACTTTAGCAACGTAATCTAATTTTTCCCAGGTAAACAATTCTACTTTCATAGTTTTTATTTTACCATCCGGCCCTTTAAAAGATTTTGTTACGATCTCGTTCTTACGACCCATATGTCCGTATGCAGCAGTTTCGCTGTACATCGGGGTACGTAATTTAAAACGTTGTTCGATAAAGTACGGACGCATATCAAATACTTTTTCTACGATCTTAGCGATCTGGCCATCCGTCATTTTTACTTTTGATGTACCATAAGTATCAATAAAAATACCCATTGGCTGTGCAACACCAATTGCATAAGATACCTGAACAAGTACCTCATTGCAAACACCTGCAGCAACTAAATTTTTTGCAATGTGACGTGTTGCATAAGCCGCAGAACGGTCAACCTTACTTGGATCTTTACCAGAGAATGCACCACCACCGTGAGCACCTTTTCCACCGTATGTATCAACAATGATCTTACGACCTGTTAATCCTGTATCGCCATGCGGACCGCCAATTACGAATTTACCGGTTGGGTTAATATGGTAGCTGATCTTGTTATTGAATAAATGAGCGTATTTTGGATATTTCTTTTTAACGCGTGGAATTAAGATCTCGATAATATCTTTTTTAATTTTTGCAAGCATTTTTGGCTCGCTGTCAAAATCATCGTGCTGGGTAGAAACAACAATAGCATCAATACGCACAGGCACGTTATCATCACTGTACTCTAAAGTAACCTGCGATTTTGCATCCGGGCGTAAGTATTTAATTTCTTTATTCTCGCGGCGTAAAGCGGCAAGCTCTAATAAAATACCATGGGCAAGATCCAATGCTAAAGGCATATAATTTGCAGTTTCGTTGGTTGCGTAACCAAACATCATACCCTGGTCGCCGGCACCTTGTTCTTCTTTTTTCTTACGATCAACACCCTGGTTAATATCTGCAGATTGTTCGTGAATGGCAGATAAGATACCGCAAGAGTTGGCCTCGAACATATATTCTGATTTGGTGTAACCGATTTTGCGAATTACCTCGCGGGCAATATCCTGAACATCTAAATATGCTTTTGATTTTACCTCTCCGGCAAGTACCACCTGACCAGTAGTTACCAAAGTTTCACAAGCTACTTTACTGTTTGGGTCAAACGCTAAAAAGTTATCAATTAACGCATCCGAGATTTGATCGGCTACTTTATCCGGGTGTCCTTCTGACACTGATTCTGATGTAAATAAATATCCCATAATGGATTTTTAAATTATGATTTATGAATTAAGATTTATAAGTTTTCAAATATAGAGGAATGCTTGGAATAAACAAACACTATTTAGCCGGAGTTAATTTAAACTCGTAAAACTCCATAATTTGGTTGCATAAAAGCTTTTTGCAGGCATCATCAACCTTCGCTTTTGCTGCGTTTTCGTCGGCCGCGGTAATCTCTAATGTAATATGTTTGCCAATGCGAACATTTTCGATCTCGGCCAGGTTAAGGTTTTTCATAGAGCCGGTAACAGCTTTGCCTTGTGGGTCTAGTAATGCGCGAAGTGGCATTACATCAATATCTGCAATAAATTTTGCCATTTTATGATTTAATTTTAGAGTAACAAAAGTAGGATTAAACTTTCTTTTTGAAAAATATGTTATTCACAATACTTAACAAAATATAAAGAATAATAACCAGCGGAATGCCCACAAACTGGAATATTGCAAGGCAAGCCACCGAAAGAGCAATAAGGATAAAACGCATTTTATTATCGGCCCAGCCAAAGTTCTTGAATTTAAGGGCTAATAAAGGTAGTGGCGCTACGAGTAGCAGGCTCAGGATGCAAGATACAAGGCACAGAACGTATGGATTTTCATTAAAAAATTGTGTTGACGAACCGTTCAAATCATAGATCAACGGGATAGAACAAATGAACATGGCGTTGGCCGGCGTTGGCAGGCCGATAAAAGAATCAGACTGGCGCGTATCATTATTGAATTTTGCCAAACGGATAGCAGAAAAAATCGGGATGATAAATGCCACATAGGTTAACTTTGTGAGATTGTCGGAGATCCAGCTTCTGTCTGAATAAATCTCTTCATTGGTTGCAATGGCAAGAAATATCATCTTAAACATAACAATACCCGGCACTACGCCAAATGTTACCATATCGGCTAAGCTATCCAGGTCTTTACCAATTGGTGATGTTACTTTTAATAAACGCGCTGTAAAACCGTCAAAAAAATCAAGCACCAAAGCAATGCCCACCAAATAAGCCGCCCAAACCAAATCGCCTTCAAATGCCTTTACAATGGCCAAACAACCACATAACAGGTTACCGCAGGTAATAGCATTGGGTATGTTCTTTTTTATCATGATTGTATGTTGTATAATGTATTTTGTATTAAGTCTAACTGCCAATCGGTGTTTAGACTGAATACAAGATACAACTTACAAGGTACATTATATAAGTTTTCCACTCAACTCCTCCCACTTTTCCATCTCTTTCTCTAAATTACTTTTTAATTGATTATAATTATCAAAAAAGGTTTTATCGTTCACCAATTTATCGTACTGAGAAGCATCACTTAATTTATCATCACATTCTTTTATCTTTAGTTCTAAATTAGCAATATTTTCTTCTGCCTTTTTTATCTGGCTTTTGATTTGTTTTTGCTCCGCGTCATTTGCATTTGTCTTGTTTCCTGCTGTCTCTTGAGTCTTGTCTCTTTTTTCTTCTTTAACTGCAGCTATTTCTTTTTTCTCAAGATCCAATTCATTCAAACGTTCAACTTTACGCAATTGCATAAATTCCTCTATATCGCACAAGTGTTCTTTTACTTTTCCATCGCGGAATTCAAATAAACGATCACAGATCCCTTTCATAAAATCCCTGTCGTGACTCACCATTACCACAGTTCCTTCGTAATCTATCAGCGCTTTTTTTAATATATCTTTAGAACGCAAATCCAGGTGATTGGTTGGCTCATCCATTAATAACAAATTATATGGCTCCAGCAATAATTTACATAACGCCAAACGCCCGCGCTCTCCTCCACTCAGTACCTGCACTTTTTTATCAATATCTTCCCCTCTGAATAAAAATGAACCTAATAATCCGCGTACCTGTTTACGCACTTCGCCAACAGCCGCTTCATCAATAGTTTCGAATACTGTTTTCTTAGGATCAAGTTTTTCTTCCTGGTCCTGCTCAAAATAGCCCATCATTACGCTATGACCTAAAATCACTTTTCCATCATGCTCTACCTTTTTAGCGATCATTTTCATCATGGTAGATTTACCTTCACCGTTTCTTCCAACCAGGCCTATCTTCTCGCCTTTGGTAATAATAAATTCAGCTCCCGAAAAAATGTGTTTTGGACCATAATATTTTCCCGCATTTTCAACCGTTAACACAATTTTACCGCTATGCGCCGGTGCCGGAAAACGAAAATTCATGCTTGCGGTATCTTCTTCATCTACCTCAATACGTTCCATTTTATCAAGCTTCTTGATCAATGATTGTGCAAAGGCCGCTTTACTTGCTTTAGCGCGGTTCTTATCGATCAATGTTTCGTATTGGTCAATAATTTTTTGCTGGTTCTTTGCGGCATTCTCCTGTTGTTCTCTTCTTTCTGCACGAAGTACCAGGTAATGAGAGTAATTTGTTTTGTAATCGTAAATTTTTTGATTGGAAATTTCGATGGTACGGTTGGTAACACTATCCAAAAATGTTTTATCGTGGCTGATAAGCATTACAGCTCCCGGAAAAGTTTCCATAAATTCTTCCAGCCACATGATAGCTTCAATATCCAAATGGTTGGTTGGCTCATCCAGCAATAAAATATCAGGGCGTTGCAATAATAATTTTGCCAGCTCAATACGCATTCTCCACCCCCCGCTAAATTCAGCCGTTTGGCGGTCAAAATCCTTTCTTTCAAAACCTAAACCTTTTAAGATCTTTTCTATTTCTTCATTCCTGTTTCCGGCACCCAGCACATCTAAACGCGAATAGATCTCTGATTGCTCTTCTATTAATTTTGAATACGAATCGCTTTCGTAGTCGGTGCGCGTTTCTAACTGATGATTAATGTCGTTGATACGCGCTTCCATTTTTTGAATTTCTTCGTAAGCGGTTTCTGTTTCTTCAAACACAGTGCGGCCATGTTGATGGATCATATCCTGCGGCAGGTACCCGATCTTACAATTCTTAGGCATTGCAATATCACCTTTAGTTGGGTTTTGGTTACCCGATAAAATTTTAAGCAATGTAGATTTACCTGCCCCGTTTTTTCCGGCAAGACCGATCCTGTCTTTTTGATTTATTAAAAAAGAAATATTATCGAAAAGATTGAACCCTCCAAAACTTACTGTAACGCTGTTAACCGAAATCATTGCAAAAAATTATTAAGCCGCAAAGATAGGCAATTTTTAAAGGATAATATGCAATAAAATGTGAAATAATGGCCCGTAATAGAACACAGATCGGACTGATTAAACAGATTAAACACAGATTAAAATTCGATCAGCGAGAATCTGCTAAATCCGCGTCATCAGTGCTCCATCCCCTGAGGTTAACTAAGTTCGTAATTGATCTCTACCAGTTTATCTATTTCTGAAAGAAACGTATCGTTTATCTCTATCTTGCTTTTTTTGGAGAACAGCTTTACATTTTGATGTTGTTCTTCATCTTCCACATAAAACTCAACACTGCTTTTACCGGTATTATTGGTCATTAACTGATCCAGTTTATTGATAAGATCTTCGTTAACATTACCCAGCTTTACTTTCATACGAATAAGATTGAAAGCGTTTGTTTTTACATCGTTAAGCAATTCTATCTTATTGATCTTGATCTCAAGACTTCCGGGTTGGTTGTAGCGCTCCTGAACTTTAGCTTTTACAAATACAAACAACCCCTGCACCATATATTTATTATATTCTACAAAATCTTTACCAAACAGCATTAATTCTGTTGAGCCGTGATAATCTTCTACGATCAACTTACCAAAAGCATTGCCGGTTTTACTGGTGCGGTTCTCAAAGCCGGTAATAATACCGCCAAAAACAACTTCACGATTTTTAAAGGGTTCTAAGCCTGCTTTTAATTGCGCGCAATTAGCATTGCATTTATACTCGATAATTAATTTAAAAGGATCTAAAGGGTGACCACTGATAAAAAACCCAACCACTTCTTTTTCGCGGCTTAGTTGCTCCAGGGCATTCCATGGCTCTGCTTTTGGCAATTGCGGCTCGCTCACTTCCACTTCGTTCTCTTCGCCAAACAAACTTGCCTGCGATGTATCGTTACCTAAATTTTTTTGATTGCCATAACGGATCATGCGATCGGTTAAGGTATTTCCATCCAAATCGGCAACAAAGAACATAGAGCGTGTCACCCCCTCAAAACTATCAAAGGCGCCGGATAAAGCCAGACCTTCAATGCTCTTTTTATTTACCGCTTTACTATCCAATCTTGCGGCAAGATCAAATACGTTTTTGTATGGGCCATTTGCGTTTCTTTCTTCAACAATGGCGTTCACTACATTTTCACCAACACCTTTAATACTGGCCATTCCAAAGCGAATATCACCATTTGGCATAACCGAGAATTTTCCAAAACCTTCGTTTACATCCGGCCCAAGAACCTTTAATCCGGCGCGTTTACACTCTTCCATAAAAAACGCAATAGATTCGATGCTACCAGCGTGATTTAACGTAGAGGCCATATATTCGCTTGGGTAATGCGCTTTTAAATAAGCAGTTTGAAACGCAACATAAGCATAGCAAGTTGAGTGTGATTTATTGAATGCATAACTTGCAAATGCTTCCCAATCTTTCCAAACCTTTTCTAATATTTTTGCATCGTGTCCGTTCTTGGTTGCATTCTCAACAAACAATGGCTTTAATTTATCCAATGTTTTTTTATCTTTTTTACCCATTGCTTTACGCAATACATCGGCATCACCCTTGGTAAAACTTGCAAGCTTCTGGCTTAAACGCATTACCTGCTCCTGGTATACTGTAATACCGTATGTCTCCTGCAAAAATTCATCCATGCCCTCAAGATCGTAAGTGATCTTTTCCCGGCCATGTTTACGCGCAATGTAATTAGGGATGTATGCAAGCGGCCCTGGCCGGTACAAGGCGTTCATCGCAATCAAATCGGTAAAACTATCGGGTTTTAATTCTTTTAAAGATTTTTGCATACCGGCACTCTCATACTGAAAAATGCCGTTTGTTTCGCCACGTTGAAAGAGCTCGTATGTTTTTTGATCCTCAAGCGAGATGGCATCAATATCAAGATCGATACCGTGATTTTGTTTGATAAGGGCCACTGCATCTTTAATAATTGTTAAGGTACGTAACCCAAGAAAGTCCATTTTTAAGAGACCGGCGCTCTCTGCAACAGAGTTATCGAACTGCGTTACGAGCATATCGCTGTCTTTACCTTTTGTTACAGGTACATATTTCATCATTTCGCCAGGTGTGATAATTACACCACAGGCATGAATACCGGTATTACGCAAACACCCTTCCAGTTCGTAGGCCTGGTTCAATACATCAGCCTCGGGTCCTTTTTCTTCGGCCAATTTTCTGAAAGCGTAAGACTGATCTATTACTTCACGTTTGCCTTCTATCTTACCCAAATATTTTGGATCGATACCACCCGGTTTTAATAATGCTTTTAATTTTGCATCCAAACTATCGGGAAATAGTTTTGTTAAGCGATTGGCATTATCTAAAGGAAGGTCTAAAACCCTTGCTGTATCTTTGATAGCAGACTTACCACCCATGGTACCATAGGTAATGATTTGCGCTACCTGGTTGGCACCGTATTTATTAATTACATAATCAATCACCAATCCACGGCCTTCATCATCAAAATCAATATCAATATCGGGCATAGAGATACGATCAGGATTTAAGAAACGCTCAAAGAGGAGATCGAACTTGATAGGATCAACATTGGTAATTCCCAAACAATAGGCAATGGCAGAACCCGCTGCAGATCCACGGCCCGGACCAACCGATACACCAAGCCTTCTTGCTTCGCTGATAAAATCGGCAACAATCAAAAAATATCCGGGATACCCCATTCTCTCAATAGTGGCCAGCTCAAAATCAATGCGTTCTTTGATAGCCGGAGTCATATCGGGGTAGCGCCTGGCAGCACCCTCATAAGTAAGCTCGGTCATGTAAACAAATTGCTCTGCAATTGTTCTTACCTCTTCTTTATTGTGGTTAAGTTGTTCTTCGCTTAAATTTTTTGCGGCCCAGTCTTTTTCCTTTAATGCACAAATGCGTTTAAACGATTCTTCTATTTCGGAAGATTTGCTTTCGATGAACTCAGGAGCAATTTCAAATTTTGGTAATAATACTTCGCGACCTAATTTAAATTGCTCGATCTTATCAACGATCAGGTTTGTATTGCTGAGTGCCTCCGGAAGATCTTTAAAAAGGGCTACCATTTCTGCCGGCGATTTAAAATAGAATTCTTCGTTTGGCATGCCATATCTAAAGCCGCGGCCTTTGCCCTTTGGGGTCTCCAGCTTTTCGTTATCTTTTACGCATAATAATATATCGTGAGATTTAGAGCCTTTTTTATCAATGTAATAATTGCTGTTTGCGGCAAAGTACGGTACGTTATATTTTTTTGCGAAAGCTATTAATTTTTCGTTGGCATAATCTTCATCCTGCGTTTTATACTGACGGTTGATCTCCACATAAAAATCCTCACCAAATTGCTCTAAATACCATTTAAAAGCCGCTTCGCCCTGCGCCTCACCTAAATTAATAATGTTGTAAGGCACCTCAGAACTTAACGAACCCGTTGTTGCTATCAAACCTTCCTTATATTTTACAAGAAGATCCTTATCGATGCGGGGCACATAATAAGCCCCATCGATTAAACCAATAGAGCTAAGGCGGCAAAGATTTTCGTATCCTTTGCGGTTCTTAGCTATCAGCACCTGCGTAAAGCCATTATCTTTTTTGGTCTTATCTTTATGATCGGCACAAATATTTACTTCGCAGCCAATAATGCATTTAAGTTCTGTTTTTTTCTCGCCGGTAATTTCTCCCTTTTCAAGCGCGGCATTGTGTTCTTTAATTTTTTTATTCTGCCCATCTATTTCACGCCAGAATAAAAATGCGCCGTACATATTGCCATGATCGGTTAATGCAACACCCGGGCTTTTAAATTCAATGGCTTTATTGACGATAGCCGCCACATCGCTGGTAGACTGCAATACAGAAAATTGCGTGTGGTTATGAAGATGGCTGAATTTAAGGTTAACATCTACTTCGGTAATAACAGTTTCAACAGTAGCTTGCTTTGCAGCCTCTTCTTTTTCTTTTGCCTCTTTAGCTTTACGCTCTTTCCAATACTGTTCGTGCTTGATAAGTTCGCTAAAATCGGGTGCTACATAATTAATAACGGGCAGCATCTCTGCCGAGATCTCGCTTACTTTTGTAATACCGCGTTTTATGATCTCAAAAAATACTTTTGTAGTAGCCGCCACGTCAAACGCGGCATTGTGAGCCTCATCAAAACCCGTATTAAATAATTTTTGGTATAACTCGGTTAAGGTAGGCCATTTGAATTTGCCGCCACGCCCGCCTGGTAAAGCACAATACTCGGTGGTTTGATCGTTTTTTGTATCAATAAAAGCTTTATTCTCTAATACATTTGGCAAACCGCAGCGTAGTAACTCTGCCCCAATAATATTGATATCAAATTCAATATTATGGCCGGCTAAATAGTTTGTTTTGCCAACTACATCAATAAATCTTTGTAACGTGTTTTTAAGGTCCTGCCCTTCTTCATTGGCCCGCTCGTTGGTAATACCATGAATTTGAATAGTGGCAAAGGGTATACTGTAACCTTCGGGTTTAATAATAACCGTATCGTGCTGTAATAAATTACCGGTTGCATCGTGCAATTGCCAGGCAATCTGTACCATACGCGGCCAGTTGTCGAAATCGGTCACCGGGGCGTTATAATTGCGCGGAAGGCCTGTTGTTTCTGTATCAAAAATTAAAAACATGTATTAAATATGCTGGTATTTAGTTAAATTTATATGAAATTGAGGACTATAAATTTACGATTTTAAAGGCCTTTATTTTTGGTTGTTGAAAAATACCCTATAAAATTTAACCACATAGACACAGAGATTTCATAGGCCAAACTGGTTGCCAATAAAGCGCACATAAATTGAAACTAAGCTTCAATTTCCTATGTTTTACTGTTTTTAAAAATAGGTCTGTTTAGTAAAAAAACCATGTTTCTATGTGGTTAAAAATCAACGTCTATTTAACCATAAAGTTTCTTGCAATTTCGCCCTGTAACCCTTTTAAAAGCTAAAAAAAGCGGGTTTAGTTAATTTTGCGGCAATTTATAAAATTTCATTTTTCTGTTTCATTAAAACTGCTATCTTTGCCAGTCATAAAAATTTTGAACAAAATGAGTAAAGAAAAAAACATTCAACAACAAGTTGATGCGGAAAAGAAAAAAGAGCACACAAGTGTTTTAGAAAAGATCAGGAGAAGAACCGGATTGCTTGTTGGTATTGTGGGACTAGCCCTTGTTATTTTTATTTTAGAAAGTCTTTTAGGCTCTGGTGCCAGCATATTTGGAGACAATGAAATGATGAGCGTTGGCTCAATTCATGGCAAAAAAATAGACAGGAACGAATTTTTGACCAGGGTGGAAAACCAATTGAATATTATCCGTCAGCAAAAACAAACCAATGATATTGATGATGCTACCCGTGGCCAGGTATTGGATTATGTTTGGCAACAATACATCTCTGACATGGTAATTAAACCTCAGTACGCAAAAGTTGGTATTTCTGTTGGCGAAGATGAAGTGTATGAGCGTGTTGTAGCCCATCCTGTTCCATCGGTTATTCAACGTTTAACAGATCAAAAAACAGGTAAAGTTTATGAGCAATTGGCAACTCCTGATGGAGGCCTTGATCCTAATAAATTCCGCCAGTTCGTTCAAAATGCAACCGGTAACGAAGAAATGTTCATTAAACAAATGGAAGAAGATATTAAGAACATGCGTTACGCAGAAAAATACGCAGGCCTTATCCGCAAAGGGTTATATACTACCAATGCAGAAGCAAAAGAAGCCTTTAAAACTCAAAACGATAAGATCAGTTTTAATTATGTGATCAAACGTTACGATTCAGTTAGCGATAGCACTGTTAAAGTAACTGACGCTGATCTTCAAAAATACTACAACGATCATAGCTATTTATTCCTGAACAGAGAAACCAGCCGTAAGATAGAATACGTTTCTTTTGACGTATTGCCAAGCCCTACCGATGTTGATTCGGTTGCGCGCGATGCTCAAAGAGCTGCCTCTGATTTTAAGGGCAAAACATTAAAAGAAGACAGTTCTTTTATAGCACAGGAAAGCGAAAATGGCCAGGTAAATATCCAGGACATGAACAAAAAAACAATGATCGTTCGTGATTCGGCTATTTTTACCTCTGCGGCAGGTACAGTTTTTGGCCCGTATAACGAAGGCGCTTATTTTAAAATCTATAAATTGGAAGCCATTAACTCTATTGCCGATAGCGCACGCGTTCGTCATATCTTAATTGGCACTATTGATCCTCAAACACAACAACCAAAACGCAGCCCGGAACAAGCTAAAAAAACTGCCGATAGTTTATTGGTTCTGTTAAAAGAGAAAAAAGTAAATTTTGATACGCTTGTAAAAACGGTTAGCGAAGATGGCGGCAGCAAGACCAATGGCGGAGACTACGGTTGGTTTGATGAGAACAAAGGTTTTGTTCAGCCATTTAAAGATGCCGGTTTAATGGGCATTAAAGGAAACATTTCTGTTGTACCTACGCAATTTGGTTACCATATTATTGAGGTGTTGGATGTAAGCAAAACCCGTCATAATACTTATAAAGTAGCCCAGATCTTTAAATTAATTGCGCCGAGCGACGAAACCAATCAGAATATTTTTGCAAAAGCAAACCAGTTTGCCGGCGAAAATAATACCGGCGAGTTATTTGACAAAGCAGTTGATAAGCAAAAATTAACCAAACGTATTGCCGATAATATTAAAGAAGGCGATCGTCAATTACCAGCTTTAGAAAATGCAAAAGATCTTATTAAATGGGTTTATGCTGCAAAAAAAGGTGATGTAAGCATCTTTACTTTTGCAGATAAACATGTTGTAGTTAAAGTAGCAGGTATTAAATCAAAGGGTGTTTTACCTTTAGAGGATGTAAAGGATGAAGTTAGAACACTTGCTATTAAAGATAAAAAAGCTGAGAATTTTAAAGCTGAATTCAATACAAAAGCCGGTGGATCTAAAAATATAGAAGAGATCGCTGCAAAATTAGGATTAGAAGCTAAAAAACAAGAGAACCTTGTATTAGCAAGCCATAACATTGAAGGTTTAGGCCACGATGATATTTTACTTGGTACAGCTCTTGGAACAAAAGCAGGTGCAACCAGCAAAACCATTGCAGGTGATAACGGTGTATTTATGTTAAACGTAACTGCTTTAACCGAAGGTAAATTACCACAGGATTACAAAATGCAAAAAATGCAAATGGATCAGGCAATTGGTGGCAGATCGGATTACGAAGTATTTAATGCTTTAAAAGAAAATGCCAATATCGAAGATCACAAATCGAGAGTAGATTAAAAGGTTTTAAAGATCCCCTCACACACAGAGGGGATTTTTTATTTAAAGACATTTTATTTTAATTGCCTTATGATAATCCAGGAAATAATTACCGAAATTGAACATTTTGCACCCCTTGCCTACCAGGAAGATTATGATAATTGCGGGCTTATAACCGGGCATAAAACGCAGGCAGTTACAGGCGCTCTTTTAACCCTTGATTGCACCGAAGAAGTAATTGATGAGGCCATAAAAAATAATTGTAATTTAATTATTGCCCACCACCCCATTTTATTTAGCGGTTTAAAAAAAATAAACGGCAATAATTATGTTGAGCGTACAATTATCAAAGCCATTCAAAATAATATTGCCATTTATGCCTGCCACACTAATCTTGATAATGTAAAACAAGGCGTAAATAAAAAAATGGCCGATAAACTGGGCCTTAAAAACCTGCACATTCTTGCCCCAAAAAACAACCTCTTAAAAAAACTGGTTACTTTTGTGCCCGCCAGTCACCACCAGGCGGTATTGCAGGCCTTATTTGCCGAAGGCGCCGGCCATATTGGCAACTACGCCAACTGTAGTTTTAATTTGGAAGGAACCGGTACTTTTAAAGGCAATACCGACAGCAAACCCTTTATTGGCAAGCCAAACGAGCTAAGCACCGAAAAAGAAACGAGGATCGAGACCGTGTTTGAATTTGATAAAGAAGCCCGCGTCATTTCTGCCTTATTAAAAGCCCATCCATACGAGGAAGTGGCGTATGATGTATACGCCATTAGTAATAAACACCCCCAAATTGGCAGCGGCATGGTTGGCGAGCTGGAATCAGAAATGGCGGAAGAAATTTTTTTGGCACATGTTAAAAAAAGTTTAATGAGCGGCTGTTTAAAACACACCAAAAAAATCGGAAAAAACATCAAAAAAGTAGCAATTTGTGGCGGAAGTGGTCGTTTTTTACTTAAAAATGCAATAAATAGCGGTGCCGACGCCTATATAACCTCAGATTTTAAGTACCACGAGTTTTTTGACGCGGAAAATAAACTTTTACTGGTAGACGCCGGGCACTTTGAAACAGAGCAATTTACCCCCGAAATTTTTTATGAGATAATTCAGAATAAATTTCCTACATTTGCAATCCGTTTATCAAAAACAAACACAAATCCGGTAAACTATTTTTAGAACATGGCTGCAAAAATTAAAGAAAAAATTGACGCTTCGGTTGAAGGAAAATTAAAGTCGCTTTACCAATTACAATTAATTGACAGTAAGATCGACCGTTTAAGAACAGTTAGAGGGGAATTACCATTAGAGGTAAGTGATCTTGAAGATACAGTTTTAGGCTTAGAGACCCGTTTAAAAAATGTAGAAGAAGAAGTTGCAGAACTTGAAACTACTTTAAATGAAAAGAAACAATCTATTAAAGATTTTCAGGCAAACATTAAAAAGTACGAACAACAACAAGGCAAAGTTCGTAATAACCGTGAGTACGATGCAATTACTAAAGAAATTGAATTTCAAAATTTAGAGATCCAGTTAGCAGAAAAACGTACCAAAGAAGCTAAAGCAAGCATTACTATTAAAAGTGAATTACTTGAAAAAAGTAAAATAGAATTTGAAGAAAGAAGCAAAGACCTTAAAGCCAAGAAAGGTGAGCTGGATGAGATCATTGCTGAAACTGAAAAAGAAGAAAAAGAATTAATAAAAGAAAGCGAAGCAGCTTCTGCACAAATTGAAGATCGTTTATTGAATGCTTATAAGCGTATCCGTGCCAATTCACGCAACGGTTTAGCAGTTGTAGCAGTAGAGCGTGATGCCTGCGGTGGATGTTATAATAAGATCCCGCCTCAACGCCAGTTAGATATTCGTTTGAACAAAAAAATTATTGTGTGCGAGCATTGCGGCCGTGTATTGGTTGATGGTATGCTAATTCCTGATGCAGGAGTTGAAGAAGCAAAAAAATAATTAATTTTTTTTTTGAATAATTAATTATAATCTGTTACATTTGCACACCAAAAAATTTAGAAGTAAAATTCTAAAAAAGGGAGCTTAGCTCAGCTGGTTCAGAGCACCTGCCTTACAAGCAGGGGGTCACTGGTTCGAACCCAGTAGTTCCCACCCGAGGGGTTTAACAAAAATGTTGAACCCCTTTTTATTTTAGGGCATTTTAGCTCAAAATCGTTTATTTTACTGGCATTTCAAGGTTTAAAGGTTCAAAAAAGGAAGGTTCAAGCAGGTTCAAAAAAGTTCACAGATACGCACCTTTACGCACCCTTTTACGCACCCCAATTACTTAGTAGATTACTTTTAGGATTTAACAAACACCTTTTAAAGGAACTATTTATTAAACGGTAGCAAGAGGGGCGTTTCCGTTTTAAAGAGCGAAAGCTTTAAAATTACCGCCAGAACCAATACTATTTTCATAGACGTATATTCATTTACATCTAAATGTGCATGAGCTACTCTGTTTCGAATGTTCTTCCCCGCTTTACTGTTCAATATAAAGTCAATAAAAATAATATCGTCCAATAATACTTGCTTCATGTCTGGTTTAATTGAAGGATGGTCTTTTACAAATTTTTTCAAATCGAAAACAAGGGCTGTAAATGTTTTTTCATCAACTGTTCCATCAGAATTTACGTATGCAGTAGAAATATTAAGCTTTTCATCACACAACATTCGGATAATATACTCTACCTTAAGTGTAATTGAATCAAGGATACAAACATAGTTTGGCGTGTAATTTTCAACAGTTAATGCTTTAGTAAAATCCTCAAAAAGTAACTTTAATACTGGAGTAAGTAATTCCAAAATAGATATTTCATTTGTGTATCCATTATAAACTCTCAATATTTTTTCTCCATACCATGTTTTCTCATTTAACCAATTATTCAAAAGGTCAAAACTAATTTTATTTGCTTTAATAGCATCAAAGAAATACTTGGCATAAATTTGAGATGGGATTTGGAAATGCAAATCATACGAAGAATAAAAAGAAACATCTTCATCGCTGTTTTGCGGATTAACAGCTAGAGTTTTATTTCCATGTTTATCATAAAAGGCAGTAGAAATTATTTGTGCAGTAGTGAAGCCATTTTTCTTAGTCTGTTCTTTTACATGAGAGAATCGAGGAAGATAAACACTATGAGCTAGTCTAGCAAGAATAAACTCTGAGTTGTTTAATTCAATTTCTTTTTGAATCTCATCATTCAGCTTTTTTACATCTTCAGAAGGAAGGGTGTATTCAAATTTCCCAAAATCCATTTTTGTTTTAGCTTCAGATAGTAATAAGTGAAGCTCGTTCATTTTTGCAGTATCCTGAATAATCTTATAGTGTCGAATTGCAGAGATATAAAACTCTGGGGCTGACATTCCGCCTCTTTCTTCTGCTAGTTTAACATAACTTTCAGCTATTAATCTGTGCCACTTAGTAATATCTGCTTTTAAAAGATTGTCTAATTTCAAATTTATGCTTGATATATCTATCGCACCATGTTTATCTTCTTTTTGAGTCTCATTAGCAATTTTCCAGTTCATTTCACTAATCGCAGAAATGTTGAATCCCGTACTAAAGTCATTGTAGTTATGAATAACTAAGTTAGTAAGAGAACTAATTATAAACTTACCTTCCTTTTCATCTGCTCCAAGCTTTAAGAGTGTTTCGTAAATAAATTTTAATATGAGTTTATATTTTTCACCAATTTCATTGGCTGACTTTCTCTTTTGGGCTAAATAAAATGCATCTTTAAGACTATATGCGAAATATAAAATATAATGATTATGTTCACTTTTCTTTCCAAGATAAACTTCAGATAATTTCAAAAGTGTATCAATTAATTCTAAAACAAATTGGTTATCGGCCTTTTGTTTTGTAAGCAACAAAACAAGGCCATATTTGCTTTTGAGATATATGTTTTTAGTTTGAGAATACCTATTCTTTAAATATGTAAATTCCTTTTCTCCATATAGTTTTAAATCTGGCCACTCAACTTTAACTATATCCCCAGCTTCGTTTTTTCCTTCACGTTCAAAAACAGGTTCCAGCCCTCTTTGAATTGAAGCATTAACGTTTAACACTTCATACTCCCATCTAGTTTGTTGTTTTTCAAGATTGTCATCATCTTTATCTTTTAACTCTTCAGCAATTTTACTGAACCGTTCCTTTATTTGTGAATGGTCTTTGTAATCAATTGAAGAATTATCGAGTTCGTTTAAATATTGTTTTAATTCCAACATACTTACATTTAATTATTTCTTAGTTATTGGATTGTGCCTTCCACATAAAATATACTGATTTAAAGAAGCTTTGTCGTTTCCTGATTCTACATCGAACCATCTAGTTAAACTTCTAACTCCTCCTCCTGTTCCTAAGTACACAGTATTATAAACATTTCCACTATGACTTTATGATCTTAAAAACCTTCTGTCCATGGTTGCTTTGAGTTTTTAAATAATAAACCCCACTCGCTAAAAAACTTAAATCAATTACAGATTTTTCTTCATTAAGTCTATACTCCCTTAATTTTTGACCTAAAGTATTTGTAAGTGCAACTGTTAAATCTTCAAAGTAAGATGTTTCAATTGTCATTTTATCAATGACTGGATTTGGAAAAATATTTAAATTTATAAATTCACTGGTACTATCAACGCAACCATCAAAATCAGGGCATTTTAACTTTAAAAAAAATTTCAGGTTAGGATCAGAGTTAACATTATTAAGAGTCCCCCCGACGTAGATATTATTATTTAATATTTCCGCACCCACAATGCCGACATTCATGCTATCCTTATTTTGAACCCATTTACCATTTTCATAATAGGCAGCGCCAAAGGCCTTTTTATCCGCTGCATGAGTAAAAGATCCAAATGCATATAACCTGTTTTTGAAAATTAATAATTTAAAGATTGCCCCGTCAATGAAGAGGCTTCCAAATCCACCATCATAAAACTGAGCTCCGTCCCATTTCATAATTTGATTACCAACATTTCCATCTGTTGTACTAAAAGCACCAGCCACGAACAAAGTATCATTGAAAACTATCATATCCTGAACACTAGCGCTCCCACCTTGTATGCCATTGCCAACGGGGTAGGCTTGCCCACTATTATACCTTACAATTTTTGAATACGTAGTTAAAGGTATATCCTGGAAAAGTCCGGATAAATAAATTTCATTTTTATATTTGATTACTTCCCTTACACCTGCATTTTTTTTAGAAGTCATGTTCGCTGGAATATAATTTACGCCATCAAAATAGCAAAGATTTGTCACCGACATATTATAAATTGTATCAAAAAGGCCACCAATCCAAAGATTATTGTTGTCTTTAAACAGTGTAGAAACTGTTGGGGCTTTACTTAAATAGAATTTAAAAGGCTTTTTTGCCAAGGTATCCCAATTTGCACCGTTCCAATAACTAAGCCCAGGTGATAAAATCGTATTTGATCCAACGCTTTGAAAAAAACCACCGAACAAAGATTTATTGTTATATGGAATACAGAGTTGAGCAAAACATGATCCCGGATTCCCCATCATGTGTGTTTGCACTCCAACGTCTAAATCATCAAAGTTTGAACCATCAAATGAAGTAATACCTCTGAAAGAAGTACTGCAAATATTATTAACATTGCTAAAACCTAATATTAATTTATTATTTAACGAATCTTTAAATAATGCCTGAACATTCCAGTTAGAATTAAAGCAAGGTACTGCTGTCCAGTTTTGAGCAGTACCTTGCTTAATAATAAATGCAATAAAGAATATTTGTAACAGTTTTCTAATTACTATTTCACTTTCACAAATTTAACGTAATAATTGCTGTTTTTTTGTATCAAAATTTATGATATATGCGTCATAGGGAAATTGTCGCACATCAATCCTTTTTACCTCATCCCTTTCTATAGTTCCTTCCTTAACAACTTGACCAATCATATTACTAACGTGATAACACACTAATTTATTGTTCAAATCAGTATTGTCAAAATAAAACGATCCGCTATCTGGTTTTGGGTAAGCTTTAACAGATTTATTGTCTTTTATATTTTCCTTAATGTCAACAAATTGAATAGGTCAATTAACATAGTTGCAGTTTTTCCTTCTATACAACAATTTATATTATATTTGACCTATACTACTGTTTAAACGCCGAACGTTTAAATGGAGCACTCAATCTATAATGAAAAAGATACATACATCCATTCTGTTCGTTATACTTCTTTTAACTGTTTGCTTTTTTTATAAGTACCACGAAATAGTTTTTAAAAAACCTCAGTCTATTCATAAGTGGCGGCAATCAGATTGCGCTTCTATTGCATTAAATTATTACCAAAACGGGATGCATTTTTTTAGTCCCGAAACAAACAACCTTACCTCCGACGGTGGAACGTCCGGCAAGTGCTGCACCAGCGAAGTGCCCATTTTATATTACACAGTTGCTTGTTTGTATAAATTATTTGGGCACGAAGATCATATCTACCGGACCTTTAATACGCTCATATTTTTATGCGGACTTATTTTTTTATACCGTCTTTTTCAATATGTTTTAAAAGATACTTTTTGGGCCATTGCGCTGACCCTTTTATTCTTTACATCGCCGGTGCTGGTATATTATGGAAATAATTTTCTCACAAATTCATCCGCCCTTGCTTTTTCTATTATTGCCTGGTATTACTTTATAAGATATATTTTTGAAAGCAAACAAAAATGGTTTTATCTAGCCATAATTTGTTTTTTTATAGCAGGGGCGTTTAAGGTTACCGCCTTATTTAGCCTTGTTGCCATACTTGTGATCTATATACTGGAGATCTTAAAAACCGGTAAGTTCAATGAAGACTCAAAAAGAATAGTGACGCCTGAGAAACGTTTTATTATACCCATTATTTGCGTATTTATATTAATTGGTGCGTGGATACTTTACGCAAGCAGTTATAATAAAAGGCACGACTGCGCCTATTTCTCAACTACTGTTTTCCCGATATGGAGTTTAAAGGCAAACGAAATAAAAGAGGTAGCCATTAATATCCGTGATACCAAGTTAAACCAGTATTTTCATTTTTCGGTTTTACTCTTTACAGCCTGCTGTTTTATATTTCTTGTTATTTGTTTTAAAAGAAACCACAAGTTCTTATTTTATTGCATAGTTATTATTTTTATTGAAGAGATCGTTTATGTTCTTTTCGAATTTTGGGCACTTTCAGATCACGATTATTATACCATAGAAATGTACATTTTGCCAATACTTATTTTGATAAGTACCTTTGGTATATTAAAAAAATATTATCCTAAAATAACTACTTCGCTTATTTCCAAACTAGCGTTTTCGGGCTTTTTGCTTTATAATATTTATTATGCACAATCAAAAACAGACGAACGATACAATGGCTGGATGAGCGATTATGATCAAACAAAAGATCTATATACCGTTACCCCCTATTTAAGGCAAATAGGTATAACTCCTAACGATACGGTTATATCTATTCCGGATGTGAGCCATGTTTCTCTTTATTTAATGAATCAAAAAGGCTGGACGGAATATCTTGACAGCCATTTTAATATAGGCACTCCTACCCCATACAACCACGATAGCATAGGCATACAAAGATCTATTAATAAAGGTGCAAAATACCTGATCTTATATGGTGACGGACAATTGTATTCAAAACCATACCTGCAAAGTTTTTGTAAAGTTTTGATTGGCCGTTATCGTAATATCTCCATCTTCAGGTTAAAACCCGAAATGCTAAATTACCCGCTTGGGCAAATAAAAAATAAATTTACCTGCGATGCAGAAACTGTTACGCAAGACAGGCAGTATTTTATTAATAAAAGTGATAATACCTTATTTGAATTTGGAACAACACAAACCGATACCACCGCGCACAGCGGTAAGTACGCTTGCAAACTGGAAAAAGATAAACCATATGGCATGACCATAAGGTGTAAAGACTTAAGATATGGAGAAAGTATTTCTATTTCGGTTTGGAAAAAAACAAGCACTAAGGCAAAAGGCCAATTAATTGTTTCTGCAAAAAATTATTATAATTGCGAAGACCAGGTAAGTGAAAGGGATGCAAACGGATGGCAAAAGATCTGCAAAAAGATCTTTATATCGGGAGATATGCTCTATAAAGAATTGACAATATATTTATATAACCCCGAAAAAGAACCTGTTTATTTTGATGACCTGGAGATCACAAGATATAGCGGCGAGAATAAATAATGAAATAAATCACTATTGAATCGCAAAGAAAGTGTTTTGTTGTTTTCCGGTTTTATCATTTTTCATTTCACAAACACAAACTCCACTCTCCTGTTAAGCGCTTTGTTGTCGCTGATGGGTTTTGTATCGCCAAAACCATTGTAAACAATTCTGCCGGCTTTAACACCTTTTGCAACTAAATAGTTCATTACAGCTTCAGCGCGGTTCTCAGAAAGTACCTGATTCTGTTCTTTGTCACCATTATTATCGGTATGGCCATTTACTTCTACTTTTATTTTAGCGTCTTTATTTAAAAGGTTCAACACTTTGTTTAATTGTATGAAGGATTCATCACCTTCAATTTTATAAGACCCTGTTTCAAAGTTGATGCTTAGGTTAATAGAAACAGAATTGCCAAGATCGTTCATAACCTTATCGCCAAATTCTTTTTTTGCCCATTGTTCAAACGAAATTGTTTTTGAGGATAAACTTTTAAATGACCCGGCTTCTAAAAATATGGCCGAGTCGTACAGTCTATCACCAACATCAGCAATGGCCATTTTAATATGATACTTTTTGCCAGGCACCACTCTTGCACCCGCATGTAATACTACGGTAAAGCCATCAAACTGAAAAGTAGAAGACAACTCGCTACCTTGTTTATTGTTTTCGTATTTATGAGGATTCTCAGGATCCCACAAATAATTCCTGATAAAATATTTTTTATTGGCTATTGAATTGATATTATCTACCGTTATAGGAATATGCTTTTCGAGCAAGGCTAAATTTTTTTTAAACTTAAGTTCTTCATTACTGAGAAAAAAACCAAAAATATCGTTTACATTTTTGCTTACGTACTCGGGATATTCTTCCGATGCAAAAAAGTAATTAAAGGCAACGCTATCATCTGAAGGCGTAAAATCAAATTCAAGAATGGCCGCGTCGTAAGAGGGTCCTTTGGCAATCGCGCTTAGCGAAGGGTCTGTATTGTTAAGTGTCTTCGAGCTCCTGTCGGGTGTATCGTTTGGTCCAATTGCATCAAACACGTTACCTGTAGATAAAATAATACCTTTAGGAATGATCTTATTGTAATTCATTGAACAATTAAAAATGCCAACCGATTTTTTATAACCCCTGTAGGTAACGTTCTCAATTTTAGAATTATTGTCTTTGCCCGCGAAAACGGTTTTTACCATATCTTCGGCAGAAAGCGTGGTATCAATACTTAACTGGGCAAAAGCTGTTGTTGCCGTCAAGCACATTATCAAACACAGGTTGTAGTTTTTTATCATAAATTATTTTCTCCTGCAGTATAATACATAGCTCCTCAAAAGATACATGTTTTAATGCTTCACGATCACGCGTTTATTCACCATACCTTCGCTGGTTACAATATTTAAATTGTATACACCTTCGCTTAAAGAAGCGGTATTAATTATTGTTTTTTCCTGCATATCTCGGCTTAATACCAACCTGCCATTTACATCGTAAAGATTTATAGTGGCGCCGCCATTTATGCCATCGTAGTCGACATAAAATTCTGTTGAAGATGGATTAGGGTACACATGAAAACTGTTATTTAAACGCGTTTGTTCAAAGCCTGTTGTTAAACAACCCATCATGTTATCAAAAGCCTGTTGATTGCCATTAAACACATTTACATCCATTGCTCCTGAAATGCCTGGCACAGTGGCTGTCCACGAATACTGGTTAAAGGTCCAGGTATTCCACACGCCGATATTTGGCGGCGGCGTAGTAGAACTGCCGCTTACATAATCGATCCAGAGACTATAGGTATTTACCGAACTGTTTAAATAATTGGCTGTAGATGCGCCGATATAAAGTACTGGCTTTATACC
This sequence comes from Bacteroidia bacterium, assembly GCA_044226875.1. Lineage (GTDB taxonomy): Bacteria > Bacteroidota > Bacteroidia > B-17B0 > Aurantibacillaceae > Aurantibacillus. Next base: position 162,474 of record JBGAGD010000006.1, on the reverse strand, counting down.
CGTGGCAGTTTGTACCGTATTCATCCAGGTTTGCACCCATGCCGTTAACTGTGTACTTGTAAAACTACTTTGCAGGTACGAGCCCTCAAGATCTAAGGCAGGTGGCAATTGGCAAGCCGTTATATACGGTTGCGCCACGCTTAAAAAGTAATTGGCCTCGTTAACAGCACCGGCCAGTGTTGGATTTAGATCGGGCCTTGCAAAGTGGTAGGCGCCGGTTTTTATTCCTGCGGCCGGACTATTTACCGCATAATTTAAATACCAGCTATCGGTATAACCAACACCTTCGGTAGCTTTGGCATAATTAAATTTATAACCGGCGCCGGCAACCTGCGACCAGTTAATAGAGCCATAGCCGCTGTATACATCAACACCTAATATTTGTACCAATGGCGTGCCGCTGGTATCGCGCCAAACCAAAGTAGAATAAGGAGATCCCGTATTTATCCCACAACCGGAAACAGTTGTTAGCAATTTTACAGTACCGGTAAAGGTGGCTGTCCACCTGATGTATGGAGCCGTCGGACAACCTGTTCTGCCACAATTATCCTGGTAACATAAGGTTGCGCCGGTTGCGTTATTAAACAACGTAAGCTCCGCATTCCAGCCCTGACCGCCGCCAAAATCGCTGCAATAACTCCACTCATATACATCGCCGCTAACCACATGAAACAAGGTATAATTACCAGCATTCATAAAGGCACTTATGGTTGACCACGAAGAATAATTAGTAGAAAAAGTAGTAGCCGGGTATTGGCCGGTTGAATTTGTTGCGGTGGCCGGGCAACCGCCGGCGTTGCATGACTGTGCAAAGGATCTAATGGTTAACAATGGGCAGTAAACAGCCAGTAGTATAAAAAAGGTACTTATTTTCTTCATAGTGTAAATGGGTTCTTATCAAATATACCCATTTTAAAGCAGTTACTATAAAAGAACAAGCTCAAATCTTTACAAAATCTTTATAAATAGAGGCACAAGTTTAACACCGCTTTTGTAAACATAAGTTTACCTTTGTAAAGCAAATGCAAAGTCTTCTGTTAAATAAACTTTCAAAACCAAAACAATATATTATAGCTACGAGCTCTGTTGTTTTTGTTTCACTGGCTTGTTATCTACTTCCCGATTTTGTAAGTTATAAGATAGTTGCGCTCGTACTTTTATTTACAATATCAGCTATCGCCATTTTCTTGGACACTTGGCGGTGGTTATATGGAAAACCCGGGCAGATATCTTGTTCTTTATCCAACGGGCGATGCCAGTCCTTTGCCCAATCCTGCAAATCCAACAACTACTGCAGGTTCTCATCCATATAGCGCTAACCCCCGGAGATCAGTTCAAAGGTTTTGATTATTCAACCAACATAGATTGGATGCCTAACGAACACGTGCTGTTTAGAGTAGAGTATTTGCACCGCGAATCGAGCGTGCCTTATTTTGCGGGCCATGGCGGTGTTACTTCGCCAACAGGTATGCAACAACGCCGCTAACGCCGCAGTGGACACCTGACCTTGTCAGATCAGAAAGCAGGATAATTTTTGCAGTATTATTCAGGTTATAAGACAAGGAAAGTTAATGCTAGTTGCGAAAGATAAACCGGGTATTAAACACTTTCCTTAAACGCAAAGAAGAAATTTTAGTTCTATATTCTTACACCGATCACTAACACATCATCCACTTGCTCCTGCCTGCCCTTCCAGTCATCAAAACGCTTTAAAAGAATTTCTTTTTGTTCAGCCATTGGTTTACCGGCAATAGATAGCAATAGTTCTTTTAATTGTTTGTATTTGAATTTTTTGCCGGTGGTGCCGCCAAACTGATCAGCATACCCGTCGGTTAATGTATATACGACATCGTCCTTTTGCACATCAATTGTTTGTTGGTTAAAAGAAACCGAATCTCTGTCGTGCTTACCAACCGGCATTTTGTCGGCTACAAATTCTATGAGCTCGAATTCACTGTTATCTTGTTTTTTTCTAACAATCCACACGGGATTATTTGCGGCAGCATATGTTATTTTATTATTCTTTAGATCAAAACTTGTGATGGCGCAATCCATTCCGTCTTTTCCGCCCGTTGCGCTACCATCATTTGATAAATGCTCAATTACCTGCGAGCGCGTGTAATTTAAGATCTCGTTAGGTGCAGTTAATTTTTGCCCTTTTACTGCTTCTTTTAAGCAAGATATATTTAACATGCTCATAATAGCACCAGGCACACCATGGCCGGTAGAATCGGCAGTAACCATAGCAAACTGCCCGTTATTTAAATTAGCAGCCCAATAAAAATCACCGCTCACAATATCTTTTGGTTTAAAGAACACAAAATAATTCTGAAGGTTGTCATTCAATAATTTATCACTTGCCAATAAAGATCTTTGAATACGCTGAGCATAATTAATACTGTCTGTGATCTCTTTATTTTTTTCGTTAATAACTTTATAGAGTTCTTCAAGTTTGGATTTTGAATCTTCTTCTATTACCAAAACAACCCTTACATATCGTAAAAGAAAAAAAGTAGTGGCAATAAAAATTATTATTGAAATAATAAGATTTCGGTAAAGCTGAAGATTTGCTTCCTGCAAAAAAACATCAAAACGCATATCTACTTCAATGATGCCCGCAGTATTGCCTTTGCCATCTGTAATAGGCGTAAAAGCAGTTAGCCAGGTTCCAAACTCATCGGTATACTGTTCTATTACGTCCCCTTTCTCGTAATTATCCAAAAAAGTACTATTGTATTCAATATAAGGATCACCAAAATAAAGCGAATCATCGGAAGTGCTTATGTAATGAAACTCGTCTTTGTTTTCTATGCGGTATAAAGTAGAGATATGTGCATCCAGGTGATTGATCTCATAAACTTTTTTCAAATACTCATGAACACGTATATAAACAGAATCTTTAACGATCTCTTCTTTTGTTGTTCTATTTTTAAATTTTGTATTTAAATAATCTTCATCTCTAAAAGTAAGTGTTAATGAAATGGTATTTGAAATGGCTTTTAATTTTTCGAGCGTCACATCTTCAGCATTTTTAATATAGCCTTTATACGAATTAATTATAAAATAACCCGAAAGAATAAGTAACGCGATAAACACTACAAACACCACCTTGGTGCTTGTTTTTTTCCAGTTAATTTTAAATTTTACCATGTATTAAAATTATGAATATAAGAATTATTTACATTTTATGTAAACAAAAACAAGGTGTTGGTGTTATTAATTATTATGTGGTGGCAATATATTTTGGTTTTCTTTGGTGCATTTTTATTTGACGTTGTGCCTTTCCCTTTTTTACCGGCGTTTACGATCATGATATTTCTACAGGTGGTGTATCACCTTAACTTGTGGGCTGTTATAATAATTGGTGTGTTTGGATCGATCTTAGGGCGTTATATTCTTACCTTATATATTCCAAAATTATCTGATAAGTATTTTAAGCCTGCAAAGAATGAAGATATTCAGTTTCTTGGAAAAAAAATGAAAGAAAAAGGCTGGAAAAGCCAGTTGGTTATAACTTCTTATTCGTTATTACCACTTCCCACAACGCCATTGTTTGTAGCAGGCGGCATGGCAAAGGTTAAACCTCTATACATCATCCCGGCTTTTTTTATTGGCAAATTTACAAGTGATACTATTGCATTATCAATGGGTAAATATGCTTCCGAAAATATTGATAAGATAAAATCGGATCTTTTTTCGTGGCAATCAATAGTTGGCCTTACCGGAAGCCTGCTTTTACTTTTTGCGCTTCTGTTTATAGATTGGCGTAGCCTTATTCAAAAAAGGAAACTAACCCTGAAGTTTAAAATATTTAAATAATTACAGGTTGTATTTATCTGTTGCGATGAAAAAAATAAATCATTTACCGGAGGGGTGCTAACAAAAGACAATTAACGGAAAGTTTAAACACACAAAAGATCGCATAAAATATCCGACACTTCTTTTTTTGCGTGGGTTAAATTTTTATCGGAATCTTTGGTTGAATTATCGTTCAATAATCCGTTTATCTGTTCAATGATAATTTCCAATCGTCTAAGTTCGTTAGGGCATTCGTCTTTAGAGATATTATTCATTAATGGCTCTATTTCCTTTTGCAAACCAGATAAGGAATCAATGCCTTTGATTTCATTTGCTTTTGAAATTAGCAGCTTTTTTGTTTTTGCTTCCATTGTTTGCGATTGGTTATACTAATTTACTGATTTTAAACTCAAATGTCAATCATTTCACCAGTATTTTTTAACATTTGGCGTTTTTTACGACCAAATAAATAGCCTAAAGCAATTTTAGTAGCAGCAATCACATTTTATTTTTTACTGATCTGCAGGCTTCCTCCGACATTTGTTCATGCTGCTCTAGCGTTGGAATTGTTTTAGAAGCCCATGCTTTTAATTCAGGATCGCTTCCGTTCTTTTCTTCTTTTTTAAATTTTTTTATGTCGCTTTTATGATCTTTAACCATACACTTAGTATAAGCTTTATCAAATTCGAGGCCTTGTTTTTTAGAAAGTTTATCATACATTTTTTGCCCCTTTTTATTCATGGTGGCCGGAAGTACAATACCCTTTGTTGCAGCAAGCGATCTTAATTCATCGTTGGCCTTTGCGTGATCGTTGATCATATGATTACCAAGCTCTTTAACTTTTGCCGATGAGGCATTTGCTTGTGCCAGCTCACCCAGCTTCACTTCTATCATATTTCCTTCTGAAGCGCAAACGGCAAATTTTTTATCCTTGTCGGAAACGGCATTTTGCGCGTTCATTAAAAACACATTTCCTGCAATAGCCATTATCAAAATTATTTTTTTCATGATTCAAATATTTTAATCAAAAAAAGGAAACCTGTTTGATTTCCTTTTTTCTAAATTTTTATTTTGAGCCGGCAGATTTTTTTGTACCGCCCGATTTATGGGCTATTTTTACCGGTTTTGTACTGGAATAATTTCCATCTTTATCAAACCATTCTGTTTTGCCTGAACTACGTTTCGAAAAATAAATAAGGTCTCCGTTCTCATCTGAGCTAGACCATACTTTATAGTCTTTATCTTTAGGATGATTGGTTACATAATAATCGCTTATTGCTTTTGGATAAGAAGCGTAATCCAATTCATAATCTGAATGAACAAGATTACCATTTCTATCGTAAACAATTACCCTGTCTAAATTAGTAAGCGGATCTCGGTAAGCTGCAGAATAATTTTCACCATCCATTGTCCAGGTTGCATTTACATTGGGATTATCGGCCTTAAATTTATTTGTAACAGTTGCAGGTGTATTAATTGTTTGTACATCCATCCCTGTATTTGTTTGAGCTACCCCGGCATTCATCCAAAATGCAGCCAGTAGTATTAAAATTGCTTTTTTCATTTTCGTATCGTTTTAAAAGTTACTCTTTAATTACAGGAAAATTTGATGCCAGCCATTACACGCAAATAATGGATGAGGAATTATTGTGGTTTTTGATTTATACTACAAAAGCAACTATTACCGGCATGCCCAAGTGTTCTTTAATTTGGACAATTCTTCCAGATTATGGAACACAAACCCTTACATACAAAGCTCAAATCACTGTAAAACAAAGATTTAAATATTTGGTTCAATTGTAGTGATGTTAACGCAATTAACATATAAAACAAAAAGCTTATGAAAAAACTAACATTTATTTTCATGTCCTTGTGGATGATCGTTGCAAGTTGCAAAAAGCTAGGCGACGATCAAAAATCAACGCAACGCAGCGTATCCACGAGCCCACCTGTTGCAACGGCACAGACTACATGTGGGCAAACGCAAACACAAACCCTTCTTGCCGGGCAAACAATACACGCCGGAACTGTTTCGATCTCAAACGATCAAACGAACGTATATGTCAGCTATTCCACGTCGGGCGGTTGGCAAATTCAAAAAACACATCTATATGTTGGTACATGTTCGCTAATACCAACTTCGCGTGGCGGTAACCCGCAAATTGGATTATTTCCCTATCAAACAACCCACTCACCTGCTGTTACCGCTTTCACCTACACGATACCGCTTACGGGGCTTAGTGCCTGCTATTGTGTTGCTGCGCATTGCGAGGTGGTATTAAAAGATGCAAACGGAACTATCGTTCAAACCGAAACGGGTTGGGGCCAGGGCAATCCTTTTGGAGGAAATAGCTGGGCAATGGTAATGAATTATTGTACACAAAGTTGTTCCACTTGTTCGTTACATGTTGGTGATTATCGCACACAAACCCAGGGCGGCTGGGGTGCTGTTCCGCAAGGCAACAATCCGGGAGTTTACATGCAATCACACTTTACTACTTGTTATCCAAATGGATTAATAGTTGGTTGTCCTAATGGTCTTAATTTAACCTTGTCTTCTGCCCAAGCTGTAACTAATTTCTTACCGCAAGGAGGCACACCTGCAGCATTAACGCAATCTTATACTGATCCTTCAGGTTTAAATAATGTATTAGCCGGCCAGGTGGTTGCTTTAAGTCTTACTTTGATGTTTGATGTGAGTGACCCTAACTTTTGCAGCTCACCTAATCCGCTAAGTGGTTTGATAGTTACTTCGGGGCCATTTCAAGGTTGGACTGTTGCACAGGTATTAGCGGAAGCAAATAAATTTTTAGGTGGTTGTTCAACACTATACACCGCATCTGATTTGAATGCGGCAGTAACAAGCATCAACGAAAATTTTGACAATGGAACTGTAGTGGGTACTTTTCTTTCCTGTCTTTAAAATCAGCTCACAATAAATAAAAGGCCAACAATGTTGGCCTTTTATTTTTATTATACCCCATGTATTAATTAATGTTTGATAATAATTTTGCGATACGTTCTGCTACCATAAACCTGTAATATATATGAACCATTTGGTAAATCATTTATCTCGATCTCTGATTGAAACCGGAGCTCGCCACCTTTCACTTGTTTACCGCTATTATCGGTAATACTAAACGATGTATTTGGTTGCGCTTTTGCATAGGTTACTTTTATTATATCCTGTGCCGGATTAGGATATACTGAAATCTGTTCTTCATCATAGCTGTTTACTTTAATTGCGGTAACATTTGCCTGATATACTGAAACGCCATCTTCAGTGCCAACCCATATATTACCGTCATTATCTATAAGTGAAATATTTACTACGTCGCCTATCAATCCATTGCTTGTATTATAAGTAGTGAATGCGTTACCATTAAATTTTGAAATACCTGCCGAGCTTGTACCCAACCATTTATTACCCGTTTGATCAATTGCTATCGCAAAAACCTCGTTAGCAGCAAGGCCATTTGATGTTGTATAGTTTGTCCAGTTTATTCCATTAAATTTTTTCAGGCCGGTTATTGTACCAAACCAAATATTTCCGTTTGCATCAGGTTTAATAGTATGAACATAGTTAGCCTGTGAATACGTTATCCAATTTGTTCCATCATATTTAGAAACACCACCACCCCAGGTACCAAACCAAAAATTGTTTGCCTGGTCTATTACCATAGATGAAACGATATTATTTGCAAGGCCATTGGCAGTTGTAAAAACAGTCCAGTTGCTACCATCAAATTTAGAAACACCCATATTTGTAGCAAACCACTTATTTCCTGCAGAATCGATCTCGATGTCGTAAACCAGGTTGTTGGACAAACCGTTAAAGGTTGTATAATTATCCCAACCTGTGCCATTAAATTTAGACACCCCACCATCGGTCCCTATCCAAAGATTACCGTTATCGTCTACTTTGATGCATCTTACAAAGTCGCAAACCAGGCCTTCATTTACAGAATAGGTTGTCCAGTTGGTACCATCAAATTTAGAGAGGCCGCCTCCGTATGTGCCAAACCATTTATTGCCTGCCGCATCTGTTGCAATGGCCCTAACATCGTTATTTGCCAAACCATTTGTTACATTGTAAGATACCCATGTTTGAGCTTTCATAAACATGCCCGTAAGCATAAAACCTAATACCAGTAAGTGTGTTTTCATTTTTGTTTCTTGTTTTAATTGTTATTATTAAATAATTTATAAAACAAAAGTCGGCTTACTGCAGCTCTAAAACTTACGGATAAATAGCTGGCTTTTTAAAAAAGCTGCGGTTTTCGTAAAACGGTATGAATTTTAAAAAGAGGGGGTGCTTTTTTTGCATTTTTTGCAAATTCAGGATCACCGGGAAGGGATTTTGCAAGATAAAACAGGGAGAAAAGGGGATTTTTACCAAATAAACCCGGCTATACTATAACGCCTATAACACAAACATCATCGATCTGTTCCAGATCGCCTTTCCAATCGGCAAAAGCCATTTGAAGGGCATTATGCTGATCATTCATTTGGTAAGAAATATTTGATAAAAGCGTTTCTTTTAATTTTTTATACTTGAATTTTTTGCCTTTTGGCCCGCCGAACTGATCGGCAATACCATCGGTAAACAGGTAGATAATATCACCTTCTTTTAATTGCACTTTATGGGTGGTAAAAGGTTTTTGAAGGGCATATTTTCCAATAGGTTGTTTGTCGGCTTTTATTTCATTGATGACCGTACTTTCATCAAGGCTCCTACTTTCGGGAGAAAACGCGTTAGAAACATACCATAATGGATTGTTAGCGCCAGCCCATAACAATTCTTTTGTTGTAAGATCTAAACAACATAAACTGATATCCATGCCATCTTTAACGTGCTCTCCGCTTTTTTCGAAAGTGGCAATTACAAGCTCACGGGCCTTGTCTAAAATTTTACCGGGGTCAGTTATCCCAAATTCTAAAACTGTTCTATTTAGGGCGTTGCTGCATACTACACTTACCAAAGCCCCGGGAACCCCATGCCCGGTACAATCTGCTACCGCAAATAATACTTTATCATTTATTTTTTCAAGCCAATAAAAATCTCCGGCCACAATATCTTTTGGTTTATAAAACACAAATACATTCGCAAAATTTTCGCGCCATAAGAGTTCGGCAGGCAAAATAGCATCCTGCAGGCGTTTTGCATAATTAATAGAGTCCAGAACTTCTTTTTGTTTTTCTTCAACTATATTTTTCTGCTGTTCAATTACAATTTTTTGTTTTTGTGTGATCCTGAAACGATTGAACATAAAGAAGGCAAAGATCAATACAAGCAACAGGCCGCTATATAATGCATACCGCTGGGTTTTTTCCTGCTTTAGCTTAATGGCAATTACCTTTTTTTCTTCAACGGTTCTTACACTGTCTGCAGTTACCTTCCTATCATACTCATATTGAAATTGTTTTTTTACGCTCGATTTTCGGGTCTCTTCATTATTGGTGCTATCGCGCATATGTATAAACAATTCATGCATCTCAAGTGCCTGCGCAGGCTTATTTTGGATCTTATAGATCTTGTACAATAATTTTGCGGCGTTGCTTAACTGGTTAGGAAAACCGAGTTCTTTAGATAAACGAAAAGCGTTTTGTCCGTACTCCAAAGCTTTTGCATATTCTTTTCTTTTTAAATACACGTCGCCCAAATTATTATTTGATCTTGCTATTCCGCCTTTCTCTCCCTGCAATTTCCGGATCTCAAATGCTTGTAAAAAATAATTAAGTGCGGTATCGTATGTACCTGCCCGTTTATCATCTATGATCTCGTATATAGCACCAATTGCCGTAAGGGATGCTGCCATTCCTTTTTTATCCCCAATCTCTTCCCTTATAGCAAGCCCTTTTTTTGAATACTCCAGTGCTTTTGCAATATCGCCTTGGTTTTGATAGATAAGCGCCATATTATTATAACTGCCGGCCATGGCGCGCTTATCTTCCAGTTTTTCTAAAATACCGATACATTTTATATAATTACTTAATGCTTTGGCTGTATCGCCTTGCCCCTGGTATAAGAAAGCAATGTTATTTAAAAGGTAAGCGGTGTTCTTTTTATCACCTGTATCTTCAAATATCTTTATGGCTTTATGAAAATAATCAAGAGCCTGGCTTATATTTCCCAGCGACTGGTATATAAATCCAATATTATTAAGCGACTCGCCAATGCCTTCTTTAAAATTAATTTCTTCACGCACCTTTAAACTTTTTTGATAATACTCCAGCGCTTTATCAATGTCGCCATGATCAAAATAAATGTACCCTATAATGTGAAGTGCCTTCCCGACCTCTATTTTATCTCCAATCTCTTCATATAGTTTAAGACTTTTTTCAAAACATTCTATTGATTGGTCTGAAGCGCCATCCTGTTCATCATAAGCAGAACCTTTTCCATTTAAAGCCATGGCTTCAATATGTTTGAGTTTTAATTTTTTAGAAGCGTCAATGATGCTATCCCAATAGGGGATACGCAATACCGGGGTTATTTGTCCTATTTTACAAAGAAGGCGAAGTTTTAAAGAATCGGGTTTGGCATTTTTTAGTTCGTTATTCAATGAATCCAATTGTGGGCTTTGACCATAAGTAATAGCCGACAAAACACAAATAAGGATGATCAAATACTTTTTCATTTGCATGAATGCTAAAAAGATTTTTTCTGGATGGCCTTGTGGATCTTATTTATTTCCATTAAAGCGCCGCTGCAATACCATGGGTAAAATTCAACTATAAATATTCCTGATTTAATAGCGGGATCTGTTTCACATAATTTTTTTGCTTCTTCGGTGGTTTTTACATTGAATATAAAAATGCCGCTGTAATCTTTATCATTTTTCCCTAAAGGGCCTGCAACAACAAGTTTACCTTCATCGGCCAGTCTTCCAATATTGGCCATATGCCCGCGAAAAAGCGAATCACTTTCTTTTTTATCTTTAGCGGCATAGCTGCCTTTTTTTAAGATTGCAAACACATAGCTTTTCATCCCATAATCATCGGCTCCAACTTTTTTTGCAAGCACCGAATCGTAAACAGGTTTTTTATCTTGTGCGTTAATTTGCGTGCATATTAAACACGCAAAAAATAATAGTAAACTGTTTTTCATATTTATTTATTTGAAGGTTGATTTATAAGGGCTAATGCTAATTTACCAATATTATTTAATACCGGTCTCTTTTTTAATCCCTTCTAATAAAAAATCCAACCCGTTTAGTTTTATCTCGTAAAGCGTAGATAACAACATACCTAATTTACCGGGCGGAAAACCACCTTTACGCACAAACCATTCTAAATAAGATACAGGTAATTTATACAGGATAACACCTTTATATTTACCAAAAGGCATTGGCATTTTTACCAGTTCAATTAATAATTGCGGATCTAACTGTTCGTTCATATCTTAATGAGTGATCTCTTCGAGATCGGGCATAAAATCGTTTTGAAGATCGGGATGTAGTGTATTGATCAGCGTATTTATTTTTTTTACCTGTTGTTCCATTAAATTAACAAGCAACTGACTTTTATGATAGGGAATGCCTGAGCGTTTTAATTTTAAACAAAAATAAATATACATCTCTGCCGAAAGCGCTTTGTTATCGGCATACTTGGAGTATTTAGAAAGAATGCGCAATACTTTTCGCAGGCTTTTTTTTACATAGTATAAATTTGATTGTTGCTTTAAAGCTTCAAAATGCGCATCTATCTCTTCTTTTACTTCTTTAATAAATTGTTGTTTATCATGCGCATCAAATAATAAAAAGCCAAGGTATTCTTTATTATCCTTTTTATATTTTGCCAACGAGATACACAGCTCCAACAGGTCTTTTTGCTGAAGATGTTCCAGTTCTTTTTTTATCTCGCTTATTCCTGCTGCCTTCATTGCGTTAACAAAAAACCCTTTCCATTAAATAGAAAGGGTTTAATAAATTTTTATTCTTTCAAAACTTTCTAAACCTTTTAATTTTTAACTCCTGCTTACTTCATATATTTTTGTTTTACATCGCTAAAAGTTGGAAAATTATTGTGGTGCCAGTTCATGATCACCGTTCCGTCTTTCACAAGTATCAGGCCCGGGTTACTGCGGATCATTGTTTTTAGAACGATCCCATCTACCATTGCAAAATCATATAACGCATTGTGCTCATGTTTAAATTTATCAATATCTGCCGGGCCACTGGCGGTAAAGGCAATAAATTTGTTTTTATTCAGCTCTGCTAATTTATAAAAATCGGCAATTTTAGCCATTAAAGTTGGGTCTGTATCTGTTTCTTTAAGGTCGTATTCAATTAACCAAAAGCTATAGTTCTTATCATTTAAAATAGAATCGGTAATTGCAACGCCTTCTAAATTATTCACCGTAAAATCGGTTATTTTTGGAGGATTAACAGCAGCCTGGATCTCAGCGTTTTCTGTAGCAACCCATTTCCAGTTAACGGTATCCTGCCATGGATATGATTTCAGATCAAATTCTTTTACTGTGTGATCTTTTAAATTCTCATACTTAAAACGCGTTTCGTATTTGGCAGGCTGGTAGCCTTCACCAGGCTTCATATTGTCTTTAATGTTCATACCCGGCGCGTAGGCCCTAAAATCCAACGGGGGTAAATTGCGATATGCATAAATAGGAAATCCAAAAGAAAAAATAACACCAATTAAAAACACAGCGCTTATTATCATTGGCGCAAACAGTTCGGTAATATTATCCTTACCTGCAAATAAAACTGTAATTAAGATCATTAAAGCAACGTCTTTCCAAAAACTTTCCCACGGTTTTAATTTTAAGAAATCGCCAAAACAACCGCAGTGTGTTACTTTATTATAGCAGGCAGAATAGAATGTTAAGAAGGTAAAGAAAGCAATTTGCGCAAACAATAACCATAAAGTTAGCTTTGTTCTGAAGCCGATCAATAACATAACGCCTAAAATAATTTCGCTGGCGCAAATAATAATGGCCAACGGCAAAGCAATGTGTGCAAACCATTCAAAAAAGGCCATACCCGTGTCGTTCTGAAATACTTCAAAATACTCTTTTAGTTTGTATGAAAACCCCAGTGGATCGTTAGCTTTAATAAAACCCGAAAAAATAAATAAGCCCCCCACCAGTATTCTTGCAATATGGGTGATCATCGGTATCCTGGCAATGTAACCAGCGCCGTTGATCAGGATCATTTCTATAGCTAATAAAATAACCGTGGTTGTTTTGCTAAAACAAGGAGGCATTATAAAATAAATTATAAGTGCTAAACCGGCCGACCAGATAAAACGAAATGCATTAGAGGCTAAAAATTTTTTCATATTTAAGACGTTATTTTTTTAAAGTTATCGAGTTATTGGCTCTACAAAAGTTAAATTAATTTTTTTTAACTATTTATTTGCTCAGTTTTATCAAAGCAAAAACAGAGTAATTGATCATATCCATATAATTGGCATCAACACCTTCGCTAATAATAGTTTTACCTTTATTATCCTCTATTTGCTTTACCCTAAACACTTTCATTAAAATAAGATCAGTTAACGAACTTAAACGCATATCGCGCCATGCTTCGCCATAATCATGGTTCTTATCTTCCATTAATTGTTTGGTTAGGCCGGCATATTTGGTATAAAGATTGGCCACTTCATCGTAAGGCAGGTCTATACGCGTGTCATTTGCCAGCTCCAGTTGTATCAGGGCAATGATACAATAATTAATAATACCAATATATTCGCCTTTAATATCGTCGGCTATTTTTTGAGAACCTTTTTCTTCAATGCTTTTAACCCTTTGGGCTTTAATAAAGATCTGGTCGGTTAAAGAAGTTGGCCTTAAATTTCGCCACGCGGTACCATAATCTTTCATTTTCTTTAAAAAGATATCTTTGCATTGTGAAATGGCTGCGTCGTATTGTTGAGATGTGGTTTGCATATAGAAATAACTCACTAAAAATAACGAAATTTACCCAATGGAATACACCTGTAACGGCAAAACATTAACATTTATTAAACCATTGGTAATGGCCATTATAAACATTACCCCCGATAGCTTTTATGATGGTGGAAAATACAGCAATGTGAACGATGTTTTGCGCGATATAGAAGAGAAAATTAACCAGGGCGCCCATATTATTGATATTGGGGCAGCCTCTTCGCGCCCAAATGCCAAACTAATAACCGAACACGAAGAATGGCAGCGCTTAGAGCAGTATTTACCGGAGATAAGAAAAAAATTTCCGGATATTTTTTTAAGTGTTGACACCTTTAGCGCGGCTATAGCGCAAAAAAGTGCCGATGCCGGCGCCGACATTATTAATGATATTAGCGGCGGAAGTATGGATACAAAAATGTTCAGTACTGTAGCTAAATTAGATCTGCCTTACGTTTTAATGCATATGCAGGGCACGCCGCAAACCATGCAACAAAACCCGGTTTATGCTGATGTTGTAAAAAATGTGCATGATGAACTTTCGCAAAAAACAGAAAAACTACTGGCACTTGATTTTAAAAAAATAATAGTTGATGTTGGTTTTGGTTTTGGTAAAACACAAGAGCACAATTACCTGCTGCTTAAAAATTTACAGCGTTTTAATAAATACCCCATTTTGGCGGGTTTTTCAAGAAAAAGCATGATCAATAAAGTAATTGGTACCAACCCGGTAACCTCTTTAAATGGTACTACCGTGTTAAATACCATTGCGCTTTTAAACGGCGCATCTATCTTGCGCGTACACGATGTAACCGAAGCAAAACAGGCCATTGAGCTGGTAGAGTTTTATAAAGGCGTTTAATTTAGTGGCGAAAGGCAAACCCAAAAGCACATGCCCAAATTTTAAGATATTTTATTACTTGTTACTCGGGGTTTTTTGCTAATTTGCTCTACTATATGAAAGGGTTTAAAAAAATAATCTTATTCTGTTTTGTGTTGCTGTTTATAAAAGGTAAATCGGTGCCAACTATAAATGATTATTACGCATTTCCTCCTTACGCTTTTCAGATTGCCGTTTTAAAATATAATGGCGGCGGCGATTGGTACGCCAATTTAGAAACCTCGGTACCGAACCTTATAAAATTTTGTAACGATAATATGAAAACAAGTATCAATCCCGAGCAAGCGATTGTTGACGCAGGTAGCATTGAAATTTACAATTACCCTTTTGTGCACATGACCGGGCATGGTAACGTTATATTCTCAAACCAGGAAGCCGAGAACTTACGTAATTATTTAATGGCTGGAGGCTTTTTGCACGTAAGCGATAATTATGGCATGGATAAATTCATAAGGACACAACTAAAAAAGGTTTTCCCGGAGCTGGATCTTGTTGAATTACCCTTTGACCACCCTGTATATCACCAAAAATTTGATTTTGCAAATGGTTTACCTAAAATTCATGAACATGATAATGGTGCACCAAAAGGTTATGGCTTAATTTATAAAGGCCGGTTGGTTTGTTTTTACGATTACGAGTGCGATCTTGGCGATGGCTGGGAAAGCGCCGAGATACATCATGATAGTGAAGAAGCAAGAGTAAAGGCTTTAAAAATGGGGGCCAATTTAATTTCATACGCATTTACAGGTTTCGACAAAAAATAATTCATGCGCCAATATAAAAAGCACAAATTATTTTTAGTCCTCAGTTTATTCCTCTTTCTTCAAAACACTTTTGCGCAACAGTTTATTGTTTCGGGTAAAATAAGCGGCAACGGCGAACCTTTGCCTTTTGCTACTATTTATTTAAAGGGTACTACCAAAGGCGTTACCAGTAATGATGATGGTAAGTACGCCTTTAAACTGGATAAAGGAATATACACGCTGGTATTTCAATACATTGGTTTCTCTAAACAGGAAGTGGAAATTGATCTTAACGAGAATAAAACCGTTAATATCAGTTTACATTCTGACGGCATTGCCTTGCAGGAAATAACCGTAAAGGCCGGCGAAGACCCCGCCTATCCCATTATGCGCAAAGCCATAAAAAAAAGAAAATTTTATGCCGGCCAGGTAAACGAATATAGTTGCCAGTCTTATATAAAAGGTTTACAACGCCTCATCAGCATTCCTGATAAATTTAAAAAATTAATAAAAATTACCAGTGGCGAAAAAATAGATTCTACCAACTATGGTGTTATTTACTTAAGTGAAAGCGAAAGCAATTATTATTTTGCGCAACCCGATAAAGAAAAAGAGATCATGTTTAGCAGTCGCATAAGCGGCGAAAGCAAAAATTTTAGCTTTAACCGGTTAAGCCAGATGAAATTTAATTTTTACGACAACCTCATCTCCTTTCGTAACATTAGCGACAGGCCTTTTGTATCACCACTTAACAGCAACGCCTTTTTATACTATAAATTTAAATTACTTGGCACTATCAACGAAGATGGCAGGCTTTTTAATAAAATAGAATTTAAACCCAAACGTAAAACAGATCCATGCTTTACCGGTGTAATTTATATACAGGATAATTCATGGCGTTTAACCGGTGTAGACGTAAAACTGACTAAAGCCAATAAAATTAAATTTCTGGATACTCTTTGCATTAAACAACTATTTGCACCGGTAATTACCGACAGCATTTGGTTGCCTGTGAATTACAACATGAGTTTTTATTTTGAGTTTATGGGTATTGCTGCCAATGGTTATTTTAACGCGGTTGTAAAAAACTACAATTTAACACCGGCATTAAAAGCTGATCTTTTTAGTAACGAAGTTTTTGTAATTGAGGAAGGCGCTAATAAAAAAGATTCGGTTTACTGGAGTGCCAACCGGCCTGTGCCTTTAACTACCGAAGAGAACAAGGATTATAGAAAAAAAGACAGTACCGAAAAAATAGAAGACACCGATCGTTATAAAGATTCGGTAGACAGGCGGCGTAACAAATTTCGTTTTGCAGAATTGTTATTGGGTTACCGCTACATCAAAACAAAAAGAGGCATAACCGCTTCTATACCCGGTATTATTACCAACGGTGTGCAATATAATACCGTTGAAGGCCTTAATTTAAGTTACAATTTTTCGTTAAATAAAGAATATGAGAACTTTAAGGCGCACCGTTTTAACGGCAGGTTACGCTATGGTTTTAGTAATTATTTGTGGGGCGGCGAAGCTGGTTACAATTATTTTTATAATCCGAAAAAATTCTCGCGCTTTGGTCTTAACCTTAAATCTATTGTAGAACAATACAACCAGGCAGACCCTATCTTGCCTTTGATAAACTCTGCTTATACTTTATTAGGTAACGAAAATTACATGAAATTGTATAAAGAAACTGCTTTTGAAACCAGTTTTTTTTCGGAGTTAACCAATGGTATTTTTATTAACTCGGTTATTAAATATGCCGAACGCGATCCGTTAAAGAACAGTACCGATCAGTTATTGATAGATAATAAAACAAAACT
Source organism: Bacteroidia bacterium (assembly GCA_044226875.1). Taxonomy (GTDB): domain Bacteria; phylum Bacteroidota; class Bacteroidia; order B-17B0; family Aurantibacillaceae; genus Aurantibacillus. The sequence goes on along the minus strand of JBGAGD010000006.1, from coordinate 145,302 downwards.
GTTTACCAGCAACGATCCGGTGAACGAAAACACCGAGAATTTTTTATTTAAAACCAATAATGCGCTTACAGCAGAGCTTTCTTTCTCATTCAGGTTTAAACAAAAATATATTACTAAACCAGATCAAAAGATAATTACCGGCAGTAAATACCCGCGTTTAAATGTAAGTTATAAAAAGGCCATACCGGTGTTAAATGCCAGGGCAGATTACGACCTCGCAAGTGCCATGATCTATGACGATATAAGCCTGGGTTTATTTGGCCGCCTGGGTTACAGGCTAAGAGGCGGTTATTTTTTAAACACAAACCAATTGTATTTTATGGATTACAAGCATTTTTTAGGAAACCAAACCTTTTTTAATACCGGCGATTATCTAAGCAGTTACCGTTTGTTACCTTATTATACATACAGCGCCGATAAATGGTTTACCGAAGCGCATGCCGAACACCACTTTAACGGGTTTATCATAAATAAGATACCACTGCTTAAAAAACTAAACGTACAGGAGGTAATTGGCGGACATTTGCTTTTAAACAATAAATTAAACCAGTATTACGAAATAAACTTTGGTTTAGAGAATATTTTTAACATACTGCGTTTTGATTATGTTTTGGGCTATGGCCTTAATAACAAAGTAATTAATGGTTTTATCATTGGCATAAATACCCGGCTGTAAAATATTTTCGGGGCAAACCAACCCTTTTTAAAAACAAGTTGTATTAGTGAGTAAAGGACAATAAACTACTAAAAATTAAAATCATGAAAAATCACTTACCCTTCAAATTCATAGCACTTCTATTTGTGCTTTTATTCAACATTCAGGCAAAAAGCCAATGTAGTGCCAATTTTACCTATACGGTTGGCGCAAATGGAAGCGTAGCTTTCACAAACAACTCAATGCCTGTTAGCGCAAGTGTAAATTACTCGTGGAACTTTGGCGACAGCCAATACTCTTCGCAAACCAACCCTACACATATTTACGGCGCAAACGGTGTTTACCTTGTAATTTTACAAAGATCGGATAGTTTGCAAACATGTAACGCTACTTACAGTGCGCAAATAACCGTTACTAACGTAGCTTGCAATGTTAACCCGGGTTTTACCTTTAATGTTAATTCAAACGGCTTGGTAACTTTCGTTAACACTTCAACAGGTACTATTCCGCAAACTATGTATTACCTGCAATATGGCGATAACACATCGACTAGTTTCCCAAACAACAGCTTCACCTCAAATAACCATACTTATACCACTTCAGGCACCTATAATGCAACACTAACAGCATTCAATAATTCAGTAAGTTGTTATTCATCTTATACGGCAAACATAACGGTTACAGTTCAACCATGTAATTTATCAGCCGGGTTTACATATACAGTAAATAATAATACGGTAAACTTTACAAACATAACTACTGGTGCTTCGCCATCTGCTACTTATTACTGGACATTTGGTAACTCAAATGCATATTATGGTGTTAATCCGCCAGCACAAACTTACCCGTCAAACGGACAATATCAGGTGTATTTACATGTAAGCGACTCTGTAAGTAGTTCAAGCTGTATAAGCTCTCAAACACAAACTATTACCTTAACAAACGCAAACTGCCTTGCAAGTGCTAACTTTGCAATGTTTAAAGATACTACCGTAACTTCTTCTATTGTTTGGAATGCCTATCCAAGCTACCCATCAAATGTAAGCGCCGTATCATGGAACTGGGGCGATAACTCTACAAGCACTGGTTTATATCCATCTCACACTTATTCTGCAACCGGTTTTTATAATATTTGTTTAACTGTAAGCGTATCTTGTGGTTCATCAACAACAACCTGCATTAATCAGAACATCTTCAGAACAAGTAATTCAATGCAAATGGCAACCGTAAATGTTATAAACAGTTTGGTTACCGGAATCAATAAAAATGCAGTAACTACTGCAGAGATCCGTTTATTTCCAAACCCGGTTAAAGATATTTTAACTATTGAAACCGAAAAAGCAGATTATAACGTTACAGTTTCGGATCTTTATGGAAAAGTTATTTTTACCGGATCGAATACTAAAAATATCAATACACAAAACTTCAATACAGGAATTTATTTTGTAAAGATCTCTGGTACAGGTTTCAGCAAAACCTCTAAGATCGTTAAAGATTAATTATCTCTTTCTCCACTTTCGCCGTCAAACTTACCACTTGTAAAGTTTGGCGGCGATTTTTTTTATTCTTACTTTTTTAAATTATCTTTATGTATGCTTAAAACATACATATTTATACTATCATTATTTTCTGCTTCTTTTCTTTTTGCCCAAACATCGCCAACCAGTCCTGAATATGAGGCTAAAGTAATTGGCGGAAAAGAACAGATAGACCAGGTTTTACAAACCCAGTTAACCCTGCCAAAAATATTATTAACCTCTAATTTTGACGTTGAAATAACTACTTTTTTTGATATTGATACAGCCGGAAAAGCTGTAAATATTAAGTTTGAAGGGTTAAAGAATAATAATAACAATGTTTTAAAAAGCGAACTTACACGTATTTTCAGTTTCTGGAAATTTTACAGAACGCTTCATCTTCCAAATGAAAGCCGGCCTTATTTTTTGATCTTTAAACTATCTACCGAAAAATATAACAAGTATTTTAAGCAAAAAAATAAATTAAATCTCAAAAAACCTTTACCTGCCGATAGCAGCTTTGTCATTTATTCAAAAGCCGACAGATCGCCCGAATATTATAAGAATGGCGATGAAGGACTTGCCGACTATATTTTATCGAATATCGAGTACCCAAAAATAGCTGTAGAAAAATCTATAGAAGGCACTGTTGTAATTGAATTTGTGGTTGAAACAAATGGTTATGTAAGCGGTTTAACTGTAAAACAACCCATAAATGCCGGTTGTACCGAGGAAGCATTGAGATTAATAAAAGAAACCAGGTGGCAACCCGCAGCTATAAATAATAAATTTGTGAGATACAGAACTACTTACCCAATTACCTTTAGTTTACGAAATATTACAAAGGATAATTCAAATTCGCAGATGGGGCAGTAATTTAAAACCGCTTTAGGGCGTTGTTCTCTTTTTTACGCATTAATTCTGCATCTTTAGCGCTTTTATCTTTATAGCCACATAAATGTAAAACACCGTGTATGATCACACGTTTTATTTCTGTTTCAAAATCTGTTTTAAATTTTCGGGCATTTTCGTTTACACGCTCCACACTTATAATAATATCGCCGTTTATCTTTTCACCTTCGCAAGAGTCAAACGTAATAATATCGGTATAAGTATTATGTTTCAAAAATTGAATGTTTGTTTTTAAAAGCTCCTCATCGGTGGTAAAAACAAAATTGATCTCGCCCAATTGTTTTTTTTCGGATCCAATAATGGCTTTTATCCACGATTTGATCTTTCCTTTTTCAGATAATTTAAATTCAATATTTTGATTTTGAAATGAAATTGCCATTTTATAACGAAAGTGTATCTTTTATAACTGTTGGTAATTGCCCGTTGTTCCTGGCCTTTATAAGCTCCTCTACACCTTTTAAAGCCGTTTTGAATTCCTGCAGGCTTGTATAAAATAATTGTTGCTGGTTGTGGCCGGCGTCAATTAAATTACCGGCTTCTTTTTTTTCCTGGTTGGTAAATTCGATTAATTTTTCCCCGGTAACAGATCTGTTACCTGCGTCTTTTTTTAATTTTTCGAGTTGCGAATTTACCAGGGCTATACGTGCTTTAACCGATCTGCGGTTCACATTAAAGTTCTCAAGATCATTTCCACTTTTATAAAACTGCTGCAAAAAATCTGCCTCTGTTTTTGCAAGTGTATCTTTAACATTTTGCTGAACAAACTGCTTATATTGTATAAACCTTGAAATTGCCTTTGCTAAAATAACAGTATCCATTTTATCGGCTTCTTTTACAAGCGCATTTACCGCACCACTTAAACTATCCAGTGCCTTTATCTTTTCAGCGTAAACATCATTGCTGTTACACGATTGAAAAAATAATCCTGCAAAAAATAAAATTATAAAACTATTCTTAGCAGTTTGTATCATTTTAGTTGATCACATCAAAACCACAATACGGCACCAATACTTTTGGAATTTTAATTCCCTCAGGCGTTTGGTTATTTTCCAATAAGGCTGCAACTATGCGTGGTAAAGCCAGCGCACTGCCATTTAAACTATGTGCTAATTGCGTTTTCCCATTTGCATCTTTAAACCTGCATTTTAAACGGTTGGTTTGAAAGGTTTCAAAATTACTTACACTGCTTACTTCTAACCAACGTTCCTGTGCTGCGCTCCATACCTCCATATCATATGTAAGTGCGCTGGCAAAACTCATATCGCCACCACATAATTTTAAAGTACGAAATGGTAATTCTAATTCTTTTAAAAGACTTGCCACATACTCACGCATTTCTTCTAATGTTTCGTAACTTTTATCCGGATGCGTAATTTGTACAATTTCTACTTTATCAAACTGATGCAAACGATTTAAACCGCGAACATCTTTGCCGTAACTTCCTGCTTCTCTTCTAAAACAAGGGGTGTAGCCTGTATTTTTAACCGGCAACTCGCTTTCTTTTAAAATAACATCGCGGTAAATATTTGTAACCGGTACTTCGGCCGTTGGGATCAGATATAAATTATCAATACCAACATGGTACATCTGTCCTTCTTTATCCGGCAATTGTCCTGTACCATAACCGCTATCTTCGTTCACCACAATCGGCGGCTGAACCTCTAAATAACCTTTTGCCGTGGCGCGATCTAAAAAGAAATTTATTAAAGCGCGTTGCAAGCGTGCGCCTTTACCTTTATACACGGGAAAGCCTGCACCTGCAATTTTTACGCCCAGTTCAAAATCAATTAAATTATATTTTGTTGTAAGATCCCAATGAGGTACAAAACCTTTTGGTAAAACAGGTTTTTGCCCGTGTTCAAAAACAACAGCATTATCTTCGGGCGTTTTACCAACGGGTACAGTTAAATTAGGTATGTTTGGTACCTGCACTAACAAAGCATGGATCTCATCTTCTGCTTTTTTCAGCTGCTCATCGAGCTCTTTTTCTTTTTGTTTTAATTCTGCAGTTTTTAATTTCACTTTTTCAGCTTCATCTTTCTTGCCTCCTTTCATTAACTCGCCAATTTGTTTGGCAAGCTGGTTGGCCTCTGCTTTTGTATTATCACCTTCCTGTTGAAGTGAACGACGTTGCGCATCTTTGGTTAAAACAGAATTAATAATATTTTCAGCATCTTTAAAATTCTTAATAGCCAAACGTTTTAAAACGTCTTCTTTGTTTTCCCTGATGTAAGTTAATTGCAACATAGTTCAATTTTTATAATACAAATTTAATTTTTTAAATGATTTTGAAAGAAATGTTTGGGAACCTTTACAAACAAAAAAAGCCCACCGGACAGGAGGGCTTTAATTCTATATAAAGTAATATTACCCTGCTGTAGTAGGAATTACCGAAACGTACGAACGATCGTCTCTTTTCTTTTTAAACACTACAGTACCATCAATTAATGCATATAATGTATGATCTTTACCCATACCTACACCAACTGAAGGGTTATGCTTAGTTCCACGCTGACGAACAATAATGTTTCCTGCAACGCAGGTTTGCCCGCCAAAAATTTTAACGCCTAAACGTTTACTATGCGAATCGCGACCATTATCTGATGAACCCGCGCCTTTCTTGTGTGCCATTTCTTATTAATTTTAAATTTTAAATGTTGAATGTTGAATGAGATGCCAATTTAAAATTTAGCATTTGTCATTTAGCATTTCTTTTAATCTTCTTTTTTCTTGGTTGTTTTTTTAGCTGCTGCTTTTTTTGCCGGCGCTGCTTTTTTTGCTGCTGCCTTTTTTGCAGGTGCTTTTTTCTCAACAGTTTCAGTTTTTGCTACAACCTCAGCTTTTTTAGAAGCGTTATGTGTACGAACTACACGTGTTGCCGTTAATTCTGATTCTAATTTATCACCTTTAGCTAACACACCCTGGATAAGGATCTGAGTTAAAGATTGACGGTGATTGTTCCATTTTTGGTAACCTTTACGGCGTTTCTTTTTGAAAACGATCACTTTATCTCCTTTTAAGTGAGAGATCACTGTGGCTGCTACTTTAGCGCCTTCTACGGTAGGGTTTCCAACTGAGATCTTGCCGCCGTTATCTAATAAGAAAACTTTGTCAAACTCAACTTTAGCACCTTCGTTAGCCTCTAGGCGGTGAACGTATACTTTATTTCCACGTTCCACTTTAAATTGTTGCCCGGCTATTTCTACAATTGCGTACATTTAAATTGGTTTAAATTGTTAATAATATCCCTAAAAAGGGGACGCAAATATAGTCAATTCTTATTAACCGGCAAAAATTTAATCGCGGTTTATCAAATAAACGCTTAAAATTATAACGATTATGCTAAAAACCTGGTAAAAATTAACAGTCTCGCCATCAAAAACGCCCCAGCCAATGGCCACAACCGGTATTAAATAGGTGCAACTGGCCGCAAAAACGGTTCCTGAATTCTTAATAAGAATATTATATGCTATTACCGATAAGGCCGAACCCACAATAGCCAAAATACTAACATAACCTAATGATGGTAAGGCTATTGGCGAATTAGTTAGATGCGCAGTAAAATCAGAAAAACCAAACAAATACATAAGTGCTATTGGCCCGGTTATACAAAAAGCCCATACAGTAGCTGTTACCGAGTTAATATCGCCCAGGTATTTTTTAATGCCGCAAACGCTAATAGCATAAAAAAAAGTAGCCAAAACAACCAAAAGACCATATACTGTGTTTTTTGAATCGTCGCTTCCGGCATCAAATACCATTAAACAGGCAGCCCCAATAAATCCAATGATGATACCCGCAATTTGCAGCGCCTTGGGTTTTATTTTAAGCCAAAAAAGGCCAACCAGCACGGTAAATAAGGGCGTTAAAGCATTTAACATCCCCGTTAAGCTACTGCTTATTTGGGTTTCGGCTTTGGTAAATAAAAAAGCGGGTAATAAATTACCAAAAACACCCATTAAGGTAATGCCCGGCAAATATTTTTTAAGATCTATCTTATAGTGTTTTATTAAAAGGGGCGATAAAAATAAAAAAGCAATAGAAATGCGTAAAGCCGCCACTTCATCGCTGCTAAAGGCATCCAACCCACGCTTCATTAAAATAAAAGAGCTTCCCCACACCAGCGATAAGATGATGAGCAATGTCCAGGCCAGCTTTTTGTTTTGCATACGGCGAAGGTATAAGTTAAATATGATATTATGTGTTGCTAAACTAAAATCCTGAAAGGATTAAATATTAATAAATCCCAAAAGCCCACCTTGTACCTAAAATACAACCACAAAGTGGTTGAATACCATGTTACATTTAACCCGTTTAGGGTTAAAGAAAAGTAAAGCATACGATTTTATTTGTATTGAAGCCTTTCAGGCTTTCTAAGATTATTATTTTTTAACCCTATCTTTGCAAAAAGAAAGTGAATGATAGAAATTGGAAAAATAAACACACTAAAGGTTTTAAGAGAGACTGAAGTGGGTTTTTATTTGGGCGATGAAGACAAAAACGAGGTTTTATTACCTATTTCGTACGCCAAAGAAAAATATAAGAACGGAAAATATTTAGAAGTATTTGTATATCCTGATGCAGATGGAAAAGCAATTGCAACCACGCTAAAACCGTATATACAAATCAATGAATTTGCCTATTTACGGGTGGTGTCGGCTAACGATGTTGGGGCGTTCCTAGACTGGGGTATAGAAAAAGATCTGCTGGTGCCTTTCAGCGAACAAAAATATAAATTGACGGAAGATCACTTTTACGTAGTGTTTGTATACCTGGATGAAGTAACTAACAGAATTGTTGCTTCTACCAAAATTGATAAGTTCTTAAGCAACGAAGAGTTAACGGTAAAAGAGGGCGAAGAAGTTGACCTTATTGTGTACGAAGAATCGCCATTGGGCTTTAGTGCCATTATTAACGGGCAACATCAAGGCCTCATCTACCATAACGATATTTATAAAGAAGTTGAGATAGGTGATGAATTAAAAGGCTTTGTAAAGAACATCCGCGAGGATAAACTGATCGATCTTAGTTTCCAGAAAAGCGGTTTTAAAAATGTTCTTGATTCTACCGAGGTTGTAATGGAATACCTTCAAAAAAATAAAGGCTTCGTAAATCTTCATGATAAAAGTACGCCCGAAGAGATCTCTATCCGTTTAAGTATGAGCAAGGCTACTTTTAAAAAAGCTATTGGAATCTTGTATCGTCACCGCAAAATTTTAATAAAACCCGAAGGTATTTACCTGGTTGAAAAAGAAACAGAAAAAGAAGAAAGTAATAACTAGAAATTATATTATTTTTACAAAAACAAATCCTTAAAAATGAAAATTGCAGTAGTTGGTGCCACCGGTTTGGTGGGCACAAAAATGTTGGAAGTATTAGCGGAAAGAAACTTCCCGGTTACAGAATTAATTCCGGTTGCTTCAGAAAGATCGGTAGGTAAAGAAATTATTTTTAAGGGAAAGAAATACAAAGTACATTCTATGGAGCAGGCCATTGCCGCAAAACCGCAAATAGCTTTATTTTCGGCGGGTGGCGATACTTCAAAATTATGGGCGCCAAAATTTGCAGAGAATGGAATTACGGTAATTGATAATTCATCGGCATGGCGAATGGATGAATCGAAAAAACTGGTTGTACCCGAAGTAAATGCGCACGTACTAACTGCAGAAGATAAAATAATTGCCAATCCCAATTGTTCAACCATACAAATGGTAGTGGCCTTAAATCCTTTACATAAAAAATATAAAATAAAACGTGTTGTGGTTTCTACTTACCAGAGTGTTACCGGTACAGGCGTTAAAGCTGTTTCGCAATTAATGAACGAGCGTAAAGATGGAAAAAGCGATGAGATGGCCTATAAATATAAAATTGACATGAACGCCATTCCGCAAATTGATGTGTTTATGGATAATGGTTACACCAAAGAAGAAATGAAAATGGTGAACGAAACAAAAAAAATTATGGGCGATAATTCGATTTCGTTAACTGCCACAACCGTTAGGATCCCGGTTATGGGCGGGCATAGCGAAAGCGTGAACATTGAATTTGAAAATGAGTTTGAGGTAAAAGATATTTTTGAGATCATGAAAAATACTGCGGGGATTATTGTGCAGGATGATATTAAAAATCAGATCTACCCAATGCCAATGAACGCTCATAACAAAGATGAAGTTTTTGTTGGAAGGATCCGCAGAGACGAATCGCAACCTAAAACTGTAAATATGTGGATCGTTTCAGATAACCTTCGCAAAGGTGCTGCCACCAATGCTGTTCAAATTGCCGAACATTTAATTAAAACAAAATTAATTGTTGGCGATAAAGTTTTAGCATAGTTAATTTTGAATCTTTAATTTTTAATTTTAAATTTATTGTATGGTAACACGCCCGTTTAATTTTAAAAAGTGGATCGAAGAAAATCGTCACTTACTAAAACCACCGGTAAATAACAAAGTTGTTTATAAGGATGCAGAATTTATTGTAATGGTGGTTGGTGGACCAAACTCACGTAAAGATTATCATTATAACGAGAGCGAAGAGTTTTTCTATCAGCTTGAAGGTGATATAAAAGTGCAGATACAGGAAGATGGCAAAGCTGTTGAAGTAGATATTAAAGAAGGGGATATATTTTTATTGCCTGCCAAGGTACCGCATAATCCAAAACGTTTTGCAAATACTATTGGCCTGGTAATGGAAAGAAAAAGAAGAGAAGGTGAGAAAGACGGCTTGTTATGGTTTTGCGAAAAATGCAATCATCCTTTACATGCTGCCTATTTTATGTTAACAGACATTACTTCCCAGTTTCAAACAGAATTTAAACGTTTTTACGAAAGCAAAGAATTACGCACCTGCAAAAAATGCGGAACCGTTATGGAGCCGCCTCCCGTAATAGCTTAATTATCAAATGTTTAATCGTAAAAAATAGCACTTTTTAGTGTTTATAACCTGTTTATATTGCAGGTATTTTAAAAAAACTAAATTAATTAGAAAAATCACCCAACCATTTACCTCATTTTACTGTAGGTTTCGTTGAGTAAATGTGAGGTTTCGCCTATTAAAAACTTAACGATTTGTTTCATTTTGGTTTAATTTTGTTGTACCAATACTTTACTACAAATGAAAGCAAATATTAAGTTATTATTTCTGGGCATTTTTATCACTATGTCTTTCTTTTCATTTTCTCAAGATCCAACAGATTGGAGTAAGATAAAATTAGATCCCGTTAAAGAAAAGCTGTTTCAGCCATACATGGAGATCAGGCATAATGAAAGAGGCGATTACCAAACCTGGAAAGCCAATAACAAATTCCAATACATAAAAGAAATGTGGTACCTGACAGAGTCTTTTTACATTAAACGTAATGTATCTGCCAGCGGCGAAACAATGAATGAAGCGCTAATAGATATCAGTCGTTTTGAAAACAACAGAAAACAAACTGAAGAAGCCATTGTAACTATTCCGGGCTTTAAGGATGCGATCGTATTATTACCCGCCAACAAACTTATTTACAAACCGTAAATTAATCTTAAATGAAAAATATTATAAATAAAATCAGCTTCCTGTTTATTTTAGGAATGCTGTTTTCGCAAAGCAAGATTTCGGCGCAGGCATTAGTGCCACCTACGCCATACTGCTTCCCGCAATATTCACAATTACCCTGTAACCAACCCGGCCCGTCAAACTCTGCAGGTAATTTCATTAATGATTTTATCAATAGCTTTAGCACAACCGGCGCGTTAGTAAACATTACCAACAATAACAGCGGGTGCAATGCACAAAATTTTCCTTCAGGTACTTTCAATTATTTTTTCTTTGGCTGCTCACAATACATGGTTTGCACCCCGGGCCAGGTTATTAATTGCACCTTTCAATCGGGCATTACATTTAGCCAGGGCTTTACCTGCTTTATTGACTGGAACCAGGATGGCGTATATAACTTAACTAACGAAAGGGTTTGTTCTATTCCTGGTGTACCTGCTGCGGCCAGCTTTAACAGTGCCAGCTTTACAGTGCCCGCTGCACAACCAAACGGCGTTTACAGAATGCGTGTAAGATGCGCTTACTTTACAAACGGCCCAACCATTGACCCATGTGCTTTATATGGTTTTGGTGAAACAGAAGAATATAATGTGTACATAGGCTCCGTGCCTTCGGGTATTATCACTGCTACTGCCTCTGTTGCAAATGCAACGATATGCTCTGGTCAAACAGTAAGCTTAAGCGTTGCGAGCTCTGCCAATCCAACAGTGGCTTTAACTTACACTTGGACCGGGCCTAACAATTATTCAACTACCACACAAAATCCTACATTGCCTAATGCTACCGCCTCAATGAGCGGTGTATACAGTGTTACAGTTTCGCCAGGCTCTTGTCCTGCCACCTCTTCGGTAAACGTTACCGTAGTTAATTACCCGCAGTTTACATTAACACCATTAACGGCCACGGTATGCCAGGGTGGTATAATAACGCCAACAGCAAGTATGGGCACGGTTCTGCCAGGAACCCCATGCTCTAACGTAGGCGTTGGTCCTGCCTGTGCTACACCCGTTGTACAAACAGTTGGCACCGGTGCTGCTACTAATGGCATAGCTACTTACCCGGCACCTTATGCAAAATGGTGGAACGATGCACATCAACAATTTTTATACCGCGCCTCTGAATTAACAGCGGCGGGCCTTGGTATGGGATATCTCACCAATATTGCCTTTAATGTTGGTAATACGAACGGCGCCGGAAGTTTACCGGGTTATACGATCAAATTAAAATGTACAGCCAATACACAGGCAACATCTTTTGATATGACCGGTTTAACCACGGTATTCAGTGCAGCTGTAAACCCTGTTGCAGGATGGAACACACACACTTTTACAACTCCGTACTACTGGGACGGTGTGTCGAATATTTTAGTTGACGTATGTTTTACCAACGGACCTTTTTCGGTAAACATGTCATCGCCTTATACGGTTACTCCGTTTACGTCATGTATCTATAATTTTGCGATCGGGGCAGGCTCAACATGTGGTACTACGGCATCTCAAGGTACTTCTGCTAACCGACCTAATACAAGATTTGGAAATTGTACAAGTGTAAATCCGGCTAATTTTACTTTTTCTTGGAGCCCCGGCCCCGGTATTGCGGCGCCTACCGCTTCAAGTACCGCAATTACGACCCAACCTATTACAGGCACCCTAGCTACTGTAGTATATAGCTGTGCAGTTACACCTACTGTATTTAACTGCCCAACGGTTCAAACACTAACCGTTACAATTGTAAATCCATTATCACCAACCATTACGCCGGTACCACCGCTTTGTAATACATCAGGGCCGGTAAACATGACCGTAACACCCGGTGGAGGTAACTGGACAACCAATCCGGCCATTAGTGCAACGGGGGTTATTACTCCTTCTCTTGCCTCTATCGGAACCAGCACTGTATTATATACGGTAGGTGTAGGTTCCTGTATTGCAACAAATACTGCCGCTATAAGCGTATCACAATTCAACACCTCTAACATCACTTCAACCATTATGCCATTGTGCGTTACCAGTCCTACTCAAAATTTAATGAGCCTTGTGCAGAGCACTGTTAATGGTGTTTGGAGCGGCATTGGCGTTATATCTAACGTATTTGACCCTGCCGTAGCAGGAGGTGGCTTATTTACACTAACCTATAATACCACATCCAGCCCTAATCCTACTGTTTGCCCAAGTTCAAGTACTTTAGCGGTATCGGTAACTAATACGTTAATACCAACCATAACACCGGTAAACCCTATTTGTACCAATGCGGCCCCGGTTACGTTAAGCGCTTTACCTTCGGGTGGAGGCTGGTTTGGTAACACTGGTGTTTCTTCAGTAGGTGTGCTTACACCTTCGTTAGCGCCAAATGGTACGTCGGTGGTTAATTACACAGTTAATGTGGGCCCGTGCGTGGTAACAAATACTACCGCTATCAATGTATCTCAATTTAATACTGCTGCATTAACCGGTTTGTTGGCAAACCAGTGTAACACATTTACGCCTGTAAATTTAATGACCATTGTTCAAAGCACGGTTGCTGGCGCCTGGAGCGGTACCGGTGTTGCCGGAAACGCGTTTAACCCTAATTTACCAACCGGAGTTTATACGTTAACGTACAATACCGTGTCATCACCTAATGCCACATTATGCCCTGATTCGAGAACGATCACAGTTTCAGTATTAAACCCGCCACAGCCAACTATTACACAGGTTGGACCCTACTGTAATACCGCGTTACCGATACAATTATCGGTTACACCGGCTACCGGAACATGGACACCAACAGCTTACAACAATACATCAGGCATGTTCACTCCTGCCCTTGCTGCGATCGGCAACAATACCGTTCAATATGTTATAGGAACACCAACCTGCAATGTTCAGGATACAAAAATAATTTCTATTGAAGCATTTGTGCCTGCAGTAATTACCGGTAGCGTACCTGATCTTTGTGTTACATCGCCACCGGTTAGTTTGATCCCACTTACCACCAATAATCTTGGAACCTGGGCCGGCTCGGGCGTTGTAGCTACTTCATTCAATCCTGCAACGTCAGGTGTTGGAAGTATTGTTATCAGTTACAATACCGCATCGTCGCCAAGCGGCCTTTGCCCGGCGCAGGCAACACTTGCCGTAAATGTATTCTCATTGGCAACTCCATCTATTGTTAAAGCAGGACCTTTTTGTAATGTAGGGGCACCTATACAATTACAGGTATCGCCGTTAGGTGGCGTCTTTAGTGGTGCCAACAATGGCGCAACTTCGCCAGTTGGTGGCTTTAGCCCGGCGTTTGCGATCATTGGCGATAACGTTATAAATTATAGTGTAACCGCAGGACCTTGTATAGCCTATGGTCAAACCACTATTACGGTTGAGAAATTTATTTCAGCTGATTTTGCCCAATATGCAGGACCATATTGTAAAAACGATGCACCGATAAATTTGAACAGCATTGCCCAAAACCCTAATGGCAACTGGAGCGGCCCTGGCGTTTCGGGAAGTATATTTACACCGGCAAATGCAAATATTGGTAATAATAACGTTATCACTTACGTAACCCATTCTATGCCTACTGCCAGCTTATGCCCTGATACCTCATCACTTCGTATCCAGGTAAACGATGTACCTGCCATATCAATTGTAAGCAATATGGATAAAGGTTGCGCGCCGGTTGAAGTAACCTTTAACACGCCTAATGCCAACAGTGGAAATGGCTTATGGATATTGGGTGACGGAAGCGAACCACAAACCGGATTAAGCGTTACACATATTTACCCTATACCGGGTTCATACACCGTAACATTTACTTACCAGGATGAGATAGGTTGCTCAACCAAAGCGGTTCTGGCAAATCCAATAGATGTATATGAAACACCAAAAGCTGCATTCAGTAACGATCCGGACGAAATTACAATTGCCACACCGGATGTTCAGTTCACCAATTTAAGCCATGTTTTAGAAACAAATACCTATCAATGGCAAATAGGAAACCTTTACCAGTTAAATGACCTAAGCCCTAAGGTAACTTTTCCGCAGGCCGGCGATTATGAAATTACTTTAACTGCAACAACCATACACGGCTGTAAAGACCAGGTAAGTAAACTGATACAGGTGAAAAACGATTTTGGTATTTATGTTCCGAGTTCGTTCACTCCAAATTTTGATGATCTTAACGATATCTTCATTCCTATATTCTCGCCGTATGGTTTAGATCTTAAAACCTACGAAATGGAAGTGTTCGATCGTTGGGGCCATTCATTATTCCATACTAAAGATTATACGATCGGTTGGAACGGAACCGTAAAAAATGGCGGTACAGAACCATTAAAAGAAGACGTTTATGTATGGAAACTGAAATTTAAAGATGTTGATGGCAAGATTCACAATAAAACAGGCCATGTTACGTTAATGAAATAAATAAAATAAAAAGCCTTTAAAAGCCTTACCCCCAGCGGTAGGGCTTTTTTTTGATAGTATGTTAAAAAACATTAGCCTTTTATTTAATTGATTTGATACCTTTGTATCTCAAAAAATAAACGAAAATGAAATTTGGTGTAGTAGTATTTCCCGGTTCTAATTGCGATGAAGATATGGTTTACGTTTTAAAGAACATCTTAAAACAGGAAACCGTAAAGCTTTGGCATAAAAATACAGATCTTGAAGGATGTACGCATATAATTTTACCGGGCGGTTTCTCTTATGGTGATTATTTAAGAAGCGGCGCCATTGCCAGATTTTCTCCAATAATGGAAAGTGTTACAAAACATGCCAATAATGGCGGGTTCTTATTTGGCGTTTGCAACGGTTTTCAGATATTATGTGAAAGCGGTTTGCTACCGGGCGCTTTATTACACAATAACAGCCGCAAATTTATTTGTAAGAATGTTTATATAAAGGCAGAAACAAATAACTCGTTAATTACCTCGCAGGTTCCGGCAAATAAAGCACTTAAAATTCCTATTGCACACGGCGAGGGAAAATATTTTGCAGATGCCGACACAATAAAAAAATTAAATGCCAACGGGCAAGTTCTTTTCAGATATTGCGATGAGAACGGAAACATTACTGAGGCTGCCAATCCTAACGGCGCTACTGATAATATTGCCGGAATTTGCAACGAAAAAAGAAATGTATTTGGTATGATGCCTCATCCTGAGCGTGCTGCCGATAAAGAACTTGGTAACGAAGACGGAAGGCTTCTATTTGAAAGCATTTTAGAAAAAGTACTTGCTTAAATTAAATAATGTATGGCAAAAGTGCTTTCCATTTTAATTCCGGCTTATAACGAAGCAAGAACTATTCACCTGATCCTTGATAAAATTCTTGCCGTTAATCTTCCCGAAGGGCTACAAAAAGAAATTGTTATCGTAAATGATTGTTCTAAAGACGGAACAAAAGAAGCCATTGAAACTTATTTTAGCAATAAGCCAAACGTAAACTATAATTTATTTAACCAGCCTGTTAATATGGGTAAAGGCGCAGCTATTCACAAAGCCATCGAAATTGCTACCGGCGATTTTTTAATTGTGCAGGATGCCGACCTGGAGTATGATCCGAATGAATACATTATTTTGCTAAAACCAATACTGGATGATGTGGCCGATGTTGTTTACGGATCGAGATTTATTGGAGGAAAGCCACACCGTATTTTATTTTTCTGGCATAGCATAGGAAATAAATTTTTGACATTCTTAAGTAACATGTTCAATAATTTAAACCTTAGCGATATGGAAACCTGTTACAAATTATTTAGAGCCGGGGTTATTAAAAATATTCCTCTTGAAGAAAAACGTTTTGGTTTTGAGCCCGAAGTTACTGCGAAAATAGCGCGTATAAAAAATTTACGGATTTATGAAGTAGGCATCTCTTATTACGGCCGTACTTATGAAGACGGAAAAAAAATAGGCTGGAAAGATGGCTTTAGAGCTATTTACTGCATTATAAAATACGGCATGTTCCGTTAGATCATTTTGATTCAAACACCACCACTTTAAAATTCATATCGCTGAACTCTTTTATTTTTACCATGGTTGGGCATTTCTCTATGTCTTCAAGCGTTTTACCGCAGCCAAATTGAGTGAATTGTGAATCCCAGAAATAATAAAACTTTCCAACGCTACCATCGGTAGGGCCACAAGGACCGGGAAAATTAAAACACTCCTTATTCCTGGCATCGAATGGATCGTAATTGGAGTAAAAAACAATAGCGGGATGCGCGTAATAAATTGTTGAATTTTCTTTTCGGTAATTCTTGAACCATTTTGAAGCTTCGAGCTCAGCTTTTTCTCCGTTATGCGCTTTGATCGGATAACTAAATTCTTTAAAGGTTGCTTTAATAAAACTAACAAGAATAAATACCAGCAAAAAATATCGTATCAACGGAAATTTAACCGAGTAAATAAGATCAATTACATACATGCATACAATTACGCATAAAGGTACAATAGCTGCAATTACCCTTTCAAGACCTGCAGATGCAAACTTACCGGTTGCCCATGCATATACGTGAAACATAAAATAAACAACCGATGGAATAAAAGCCAGGTAAAAGATCTTAAAATTATTTCCTGCTTTTTTAAAAAATAAATATTCACGATTATTTATTATACCAAGGATCATCAGAAGTGTGCCTACGGATAATAATTTCACAAAAGGTCTTCCAAAAATGATCTGATACTGATCAAAAAAATGTGTCCAGGTGCCTTTACCATAAGGGCTTTCGGCGTGGTAAGGATTTTCGGTAAAGAACCAAAAAAAATCGTGGCCCGAAAACAAACCTACAAAAGAATAAATAATAAACGCCGTAGCATAAAATGGCAAGCTTTTCCATTGACGCATAATAACCGAATAAGACATAAAAATTACAATAAGAAAAGTACCTTCGGTTCTTGAATACATTAAAAAAGAAGCAATAACCGCGCCAAGTACATATTTTTCAGAAAATAAAAGAAAGGCGGTTAAAACCAATAACAAGCTAAACAAAGGCTCTGTTAAAGCGCTTTGGATAACTAAAAAATATAAAGGAGTAAAAAGAACCAGGATGATGGCAATATAACTAAAACCAAAATTTAATTTTTTACACCATTTATAAGTAATATACGCGCTTAACAGACCACAGATAATATTAAAGATATTTAAAGCGTAAAAGCCTAACTGGGAGAACGGGGCGCTTAAAAAAATGAAAATAGGTTTGCCCCAATGATGCAGAAAAAATTTAGGGTATTGATAAGAGTATTTCGAAAAATAATAATGCCAGTGTCCATCCGGCCCGCCTTCACTGGCTTCGTTATAATATGAAAGACAAGCTATAAGTACACCAATGCTAAGGGTTAGTAATAACGCCAGTGCCCGGGCAGGTTTATCCAAATAAGTATTGATATTTTCTATTACTTTTTTCATCCTGTTTTTTTAGTAGGCGTCAAAATCAATGGTTTCAAAATAAAAATTCTCGCTAGTAATTTTAAGATCTTCGCCTGATAAGTTTTTAAAGATAAGATTTAAAGGTGAAGGTTTAAATTTGTCGGGTAAATTTATAGCAAACGAAGGCTTATTTAAATTTAGGCCAATAGCGATCTTAAGAAGATTTATTTTTAGTTTATCTAATTTAATATTATAAATGTTATTTGTTGTAATAAGACTTTTAAAGAATGGAAGATGCGTGCCCGAAAAAACAGAATTTGCCGAATAAAAATAGTTGCCTTCCGGATTATTTAATCTCCATTTAATCAGCTCTTCATTCCAAAGAGCCCTGAAATAATTTGGCTGCGTTGTTTTGTGTTTTACTTTACCTATATAGATCTTCACATCCAACTTGGATATAAGATCAAAACCGAGTTTATTTATAAAACCGTGGCTGCTATTTTGATTGGCCACGCCAACAACAAATTTATATTCTAATTGTTTTGCCAATTCATAAGTGGCATTTGCAAGCTTTAAAAACAAACCTTTGCCCTGGTGCTCTTTTTTTGTTGCCGTATTTAAAGATAACAATCCTTTAACAGATGTATTATTGATCGTATATATTACGGGTATTGTAACATAATGCGCAACAAGCTGGTCTCCATAAAAAACATCAAAACCAACAACGGCTCCTGCAGGGTTTTCGAAGTATTGCCAATTTAGAAACTGCTCGGTATATTTTTTAGTATCTGTAAATACCTCAGAAAGCAATTTTGAATATGCCGGCAGATTTTCGCGTTTTACCTGTACTAATTTATACTCCATTATTTAAAATTATTTTAGAATACTCTTCATAGGTAGTAATATCAACATCCATAGTTAAGATCTTATCCAATCGCTTTAACATATTTTTCCGGTTATAATACATTAAAAAATTGTAAAAAGAACTGTTATTGATCCCGGCGTGCATATATCTTTCCTGGTTAAAGTCAATATCGTAAGGATGAAAATAACTTAGCACTGGCAAATTGTTTTCAAACTTTTTTGCAAAAGATCTTTTTATAAACATAAAGGGCAGGCATCTGAAATACACACCGCCTGCAAATGGTATAGTTAAAGGACCAAAGCGGTTGGTTGACATAGGAATTTCGAGTAACCCATTATTAATTTTTTTTGGCTCGGGGCCAAATTCCTGCCAGCCAAACAACGGATTTTTAGCGGGTAAAACAGAGCTTGAATATACAATGCCTGCATCAAATAAGATCTGATGCGCCCATGACGTTTTTTGGGTTAAAGAAAATACCGGAGCCCGAAAGCCTTTTACCGAAGTTGCGCCGGCTTTTAAAAGTTCATTTATATTTTGTTCTATATCCTTTTTAAAAGATTCGGGGCTATGTTTGTTTAGGGTTGTATGATTGTATGAATGGCAGGCAATTTCGTGGCCCTGAGCTATTATTTCTTTTATAAGATCGGGATACCTGGCGGCAATTGTGCCAACCACAAAAAAAGTGCACTTGAAAGAATTTGATCTTAACCATTGCAGGTATAAAAGTGTATTGCTTACCACACTGTCTTTATACAAATGCCCGTTAAGCACTTCCTCCCTGGCGTCTTCAAGATCTATGCTGAATAAAAATATCTTTTTATTTTTTTTCATCTTCAATCTTGGCTTTTAAAATGGCATGCTCCTGGGCCAGGTCTTTTATTTGTTTTTGCAATTTTGAATTTACTACCGATAAGTGCACCAAAAAAAGAATAATAGCGAAGATGGCTCCCAAAAAAATAAGGGCCGGTGCATAGTATACGCCAAGCATTTTAGCGATCAGATCCAGGCCATTTCTCCAAAAAGCAAATACCAATAATATTAATGTACAAATGATCCAGATAATTGAATATTCTTCTCTTAATCTACCTTTTACAATTAAACGAAAAATAAAGAACATAAACAGTAAAGAGCCAATAATGCTCAAAATCTGAATTTTATACGGTATTACGTTTTCCATTTGTTTTTAATCTTAAGTAAATAAAAAATATGCCAAGCGTTACTTTTATCATATAATATATACTCGAAAAAGTTCCGATAGATGAAGTGCCCGATTCTCTTTCTTTCATAATAACAGGTATCTCTTCGATCTTTAGTTTATTTAATTTATAAAGCACTATGGCTTCGGGTTCGGGATAGGTATCAGGATAGTAATTACAAACAATATCTATAACAGACCTGTTAATGGCCCTAAAGCCCGAAGTGCTGTCTGTGATCGTAATTCCCAGTAAGGACCTTATAAGATATTTAAAATAGTTAATACCAAACCTTCGCATAGAAGACGATTGAAAGCCTTCTTTATTTAAAAATCTTGAACCAATAACGACGTGGGCATTGTTATCAATAATAGGGGTAATAAGTTTATGGATAAATTCTGCAGGATGTTGGCCGTCTCCATCAAATTGCACTGCTATATCGTAATTATATTTTTGCGCGTATTTATAACCCGCCTGTACAGCCCCGCCTATACCAAGGTTAATTGGCAGATCAATATATCTTTGAGCGTGTTTTTTAATTTCAATAAGTGTGTTGTCTTTAGAGCAATCATTTACAGGTAGTGGATGAATGGTAATACCCGGAAATGATAATTGAGATAATTGCCCCAGAACTTTTGCAATATTTCCTTCTTCATTGTAGCAAGGTATTATAATAAGCACTTTTACCATATTATTGATCGCGGTCTTCGCCACTTCTTAATTTGCCATAATCTGGCGCTTTTAATGAATTCCAATATTTACCATTATATGCGCCGCTATAAGAATCGCTACCGCCCATTTCATATATTCCGAAAACATGCCAGTAAGCTTTTTTCGTCATAGAATTGTAGTGAATATAGCCTTTATTGGCCTGATAGGATTGTCCGATATTTAAACTTATCCCGGAAAAAATAAAAGCAAAAAAAACAATTTTTAATAATTGAAAAACAAAACTTTTTACATTATCCCGTAAAAAATAATCTGTAAAGGCGGCTATTGGTATTGCCAGGTATGCAATATGCTGGCAAAATCCGCGTGCGCCAAAACAACCACCAAAAAACCAATCCCACCAGCAGCTAAGCATATATATATTTAAACACAATAAAAAAATCAAAACGGGCCGCAATCTTTTCACTTCTCCTTTCATAAAGAAAAACCCTATAAAAGCCAGGATGATCAATGGCGTATAGGTTATCCATCCTTTACGATAACTAAATAATATATTTATGATCTGGGGATCTCCCCAAAAAAACTGTTCGCCGTTTTTTGCGTATGGAGAGTAGAAATAAATTCCGGTCATGTCTTTCCAATAAATAAATTGCGGAATCCAGATTATTACACCGATAATAAAAATGATGAGCAAATGAGGGAGGTTTTTATAGAATTTTAAAGCTTCGGTCTTTATATCCTGTTTGCTTCTTACGTTCCAAAAAATAAATATTAAAACCACCAGAACTTCGGGCGGCCTTATTAAACTAATAAATCCAATCACCGCTCCTATTAAAATTGTTCGGCCGTAGGTTACTTTTTCGTGCCATTTATAGGTAAGTAATAAAAATGCGCTAATTAAGAAAAACAAATAACTATGAGGCATTTCACTCCAGGATAATACATAATAAAAAAGTTGGGTTCCAAAAAAAACGATCATTAAAGTGATGGTTGTTACGGCTTCGGAAAAAAACTTAATTAAAAAATTCCGTAAAAGAATTAAACCTATAAGGCCATACAAAATACTTATCCAATGCACACAGGTGGCAAACGGCTCGCTAAAACCATCCAAAGCGCTGTTAGAGTTAATAGCTATTTTATAACCCAACGCAAAAGCCGGTGCATAAAAAAAAGCTACACCATAAGTACCCCTTGACATGTGTTTATTTGTGGATGGAGATGTTCCCAAATAATTATTTACGTTTTTTGTATTTAAAGTGTCGGGAAATTCAAAAGAATTATTGTTACAAAATTTTGCAGGTAAATAACTGTAATAATTTGCTATATCCCATTTAAAATTGTTTTCTTCAAAATGCCATGTTCTCCACATATCCATCGTAAAAAACGAAAAACAAAAACAAAAAAGAAGAAACAAGCCCGAGGGTTTGGTTATAGCGCTTATATTAAGAGGTTGTTTCATTTTATCTTTAACGGCATTTGTAAGTTATTATTTGCATAAACATTTATAAAATTGTTTATCATGTAAGTAAAATTAAATATCCATTTCCTTTATATCGCCTTCAATAATTAATTTACCTGCCGTAGCATTTTTAATTTCGTCAACGCTAATACCAGGTGCGCGTTCTAATAATTTAAAACCACCTTGCGGCACAATTTCGTATACACCCAGCTCGGTAACTATTTTTTTCACACATTTAACGCCGGTTAAAGGAAGATCGCATTTTGGAAGCAATTTGGATTGGCCCGCTTTATTAACCTGCTGCATTGCAACAATGATATTTTTTGCACTGGCAACAAGGTCCATAGCTCCACCCATACCCTTCACCATCTTACCGGGTATCTTCCAATTGGCAATGTCGCCATTTTCACTTACTTCCATAGCACCAAGTATGGTAAGATTTACTTTTTGCGAGCGGATCATACCAAAGCTCATGGCGCTGTCAAAAATGCTCGAACCTTTTAATAAGGTAATGGTTTGTTTTCCTGCATTGATAAGATCTGCATCTTCTTCGCCTTCGTAGGGAAAAGGACCCATGCCAAGGATACCATTTTCGGATTGAAGAACAACGTCGATCCCATCGGGAATATAATTGGCAACCAACGTTGGGATTCCAATTCCAAGATTTACATACATGCCGTTTTTAACCTCGCGGGCAATTCTTTTTGCGATACCGTTTTTATCTAACATAACTAATAGGCGTTTTTATATTCTTTTTCAAATTGTTTTTTTAAAGTTTGAGCTACATTTTTGGCTATGATCATCCGGCCTTTATATCCATAATGTTCGGTGGTCCAAGTTTGGTCAGTAAATTCTATGCCTGCAACCTTTTCTAAATTATCAATAACCACGCAGTTATTCTTTTGATAACGTTTGATCAGGTAATCCCTGTTTTGTTTCATTAAAAATACTAATTCTTTCCCTACTAAACTGTCTGCATATTGAATATTTTCGGCCATCAAATTTAAATACAGGTTGATCCTGTTTTTATTGCACCACTCGGCAATCTCATCAAAATCCTTTATACGCTGGTTTTTTTCGTTGATATTAACGGCATATGCTTTAATGTAATGACAGGCCATGATCGTTTTAGCCTCATCTTTGGTTCCATCTGCGTTTTTATAAAAATGATCATAATTTGTACCGTAATCCCATTCACGCACAGTTGTATATTTGAATTCAAAAGGAAAAACAAGTTTTGTCTTCTCCCAATCATCCAGCATTGTTTGTTCGCGTTGCTTAAGGGTTTTATTATCAAAAGCCTGTAACGAAAGAAAAAAGCGATTAATTATATTTGGCCGTGGTTCTGCTAAAACAACAGATTCTTGTAACTGTGTTTCCAAAACTGAATTTATCCACATAGCATCAAAAGAGCGCATATTTAGCGTTACAATAATTGCTTTTGGTTTTTTTAATTTTGTGTTTATTTGTTTTAACCAGTGTTTGTAAATACCGGCATGTGTTGCCGGTTTATTAATGGCCGTTACTTTTAATGTTGGATAAAAAAAGTTAACCATATCTGATATTGTGCTTTGTATTGAATCGTTCTCTCTGGTATTAAAATTAGACGATTCGGCAAAATAGAATATATCTGTTTTTGATTGCGTTCTTTTTAATTCTGCAATTTGTTCGCATTTTTCGTTAAGATCGTCTTGATAGAATGTTGCATTATACACTTCGTTTAATGCAAATACTATTAAAACCAATAACAAGATCCTTATCACTATTTTTTTTACCATTAAAACTGAAAATAAATAAAAGTGAATTTTTGAGTACCCGATAATGCCATTAAACAAAACAATATTGCCGTATAAAACGCCCAACGATAAGGGGCTTTAAATTCTGCCAATTTTTTATCAAATCGTGAATTATATAATAGCAGATCAAAAAAGATCATTACACCCACAAAAGTTAAGGGTAAAGAAACATTGATCTTTTCGGAAGCGTGATTGTTTTTTATTAGCGCTGTAAAAATCTCTTTGGCCTTTGCAAAATTTTCGGCCCTGAAAAACACCCAAATAAAAGAGGTAATAATAAATGTTTTTAATACCAGGAGTACGTTTATAAAACTCCACTCTTCTTTTACCTCAAACTTAAATATCTTAGAAAAAAAACGTTCCAGTAAAAGCATTATACCGTGCAATGCGCCCCAGGCAACAAAGGTCCAGCTGGCACCATGCCACAAACCGCTTATTAAAAAAACGATCATTATGTTTAGGCTCCACCTGGCTATTGTAACCCTGTTACCCCCTAGTGGTATATATAAATAATCCCTGAACCAGGTACTAAGCGAAATATGCCAGCGCGTCCAAAATTCAGAAACACTTTTTGCCAGGTAAGGTGTTTTAAAATTATCCATAATATTTATGCCTAATAATCTTGCGCTTCCCAGTGCAATTGTTGAGTATCCAAAAAAATCGGCATATATCTGAAAGGAGAATAAAAACATGGCAGATAAAATACGTAACGAATTAAATTTTACGGGCTCTGCATAAACCTGGTTAACATAGGGCGCAATATTATCTGCAACGGCCATTTTAATAAACAAACCAAATAAAATAAGCCTGAAGCCATCAGCAAAATTATTATAAAGAGGTTTATGCGTTTCCTTTAATTCAGACCCTAACGTTGCATATCTTTCAATAGGGCCTGCCACCATTTGCGGAAAAAATAAAACATAATTTGCAAAATAACCTAAATGCGTTTCTGCTTTTTGCCGGCCTTTATACACCTCTATAGTATAACTCATAGATTGAAAGGTGTGGAAAGAAAGTCCGATCGGTAAGATAACGTCCAGATTAGAGGGATGAAATTCTTTCCCAAACAGCGAAAAAACTGTGGCCAGGTTCTCGTTTAAAAAATTAAAATATTTAAAGAATGCCAATAACCCGATGTTAGCCGTTAAGCTGGCAATAAGGTAAAAGAGCTTAAGCCGTTTTCCATTTATCCGTTCGATCGTTAATGCGGCAATGTAATCTATTCCAATAATTAAAAAGAGAATAATAATATATTTTGGTACGAATACCATGTAAAAATAACAGCTCGCTACAAAGATCAGCATCCACCTGTACTTTTGAGCGATCAGGTAATACAAACCAACAACTATTGGAAGAAAAATTAAAAAGTGTAGCGAGTTAAATAGCATGCTTTTACTATTTCTTTCTTACTGTTCTTTGTTCAATTCGCTTTTCGTATTTCTGTCCCTGGAAAATTCGGTGAACATAAATTCCCGGTGTGTGAATATGATCGGGGTCTAGCTCTCCGGCAGGTACTAATTCTTCTACTTCGGCAACGGTAATTTTTCCGGCCATTGCCATCATTGGATTAAAATTACGCGCTGTACTTTTATAAATTAAATTTCCGGCGGTATCCCCTTTCCATGCTTTTACAATAGCAAAATCTGCTTCAAAGGCTTTCTCCATCAGATATTCTTTTTCTTCGCCGTTGTAATTGAATTTTCTTGTTTCTTTACCAATAGCTACTTCGGTACCAACGCCCGCGGGTGTATATATAACGGGCATGCCATAACCTGCAGCCATGCAGCGTGTAGCAAGCGTACCTTGTGGCACTAACTCAACCTCCAGCTCACCGCTTAACATCTGGCGTTCAAATTCATCGTTCTCGCCAACATAACTCGAGATCATTTTTTTGATCTGTTTTGTTTGCAACAATAATCCCAGGCCAAAATCATCTACACCAGCATTGTTACTAATGCAGGTTAAATTTTTTACTCCCATTTTTACCAATTGGGCAATGCTGTTTTCAGGAATACCACAAAGGCCAAAGCCCCCAACCATTAATGTTTGGCCATCTTTTACATCTTTTAAAGCTTCTTCTACGTTTTTTACAACTCTGTTTATCATAAATTGTTCTATTAATAATTATCAAATTCATTAAAATCGCTAGACCCATCGTTATCAGTAGCATCGTATTTGCTGCAATCCAGCTCTAAATTCGGATCCATATTTTTTGGCCGGGGAAATTCGCCTTTGCTGACTTTTAATTTTGGATCAGCATATACTTTACTAAAAAATATACCCCAAATTGGTAAGGCCATAGTTGCCCCCTGCCCTTCTACCATCGAATTAAAATGTATACTCCTGTCTTCTCCGCCAACCCAGGCGCCTGCCACCAGCTCAGGTGTAATTCCCATAAACCATCCATCTGCATTTTTTTGCGTAGTGCCTGTTTTACCGGCTATCTGGTTCATTAAATGATGGCGTGATCTTAACCGCGAACCTGTACCTCCATCAACCACTCCGCGCATTAACTGGATCATGGTATAGGCTTTTTCTTCGCTAAACACCTCATCGGTGGTAGGAATGAATTCTTCCAGTACTTTACCATTCTTATCTTCTATACGCGTAATAAACGTTGGTTGAATGTAGGTGCCTTTATTTGCAAAGGTTGAATTGGCAGCCACCATTTCAAACACACTTATATCTGCAGTGCCCAAACAAATAGACGGTACTTCCGGAATATCTGCGGTTACACCAAGGCGTTTTACCAATGTAACCAATGCATGTGGTGTATATTGCTTCATAACCCAGGCCGTTATGTAGTTTATAGAATTAGCTAACGCTTTTTTCAGCGTGATCATCTTGCCATTATTTTTATCGTTTGGCCCATCCGAATTTTCAGGACACCATTCTTTGCCCTCAGGCAAAGTGATACAGGTTTTTACATTTGGCACCTGGTGGCATGGCGAATAACCGTTCTCAATGGCCAATGCATAAACAAATGGTTTAAAGGTTGAACCTACCTGGCGTTTACTAACTTTTACGTGATCGTATTTAAAATGTTTGTGATTGATGCCGCCCACCCAGGCTTTTACATAACCCGTTTGCGGCTCCATAGCCATAAATCCTGTTTGTAAAAAGCCTTTGTAATATTTAATACTGTCAAACGGTGTCATTACCGTATCGATCTCACCACGTAAACTATAAACCGACATTTGCGCAGGTTTATAAAAAGTGGCAATAGCTTCTTCATCACTCATACCTGCCTTTTTAGCAGAACGAAACCTGTCGCTGCGTTTCATAGAAGCGTTCATGATATTCTCAATTTCCTGTTTATTTACATTCCATGCAAAGGGCGCATTTTTTTTTGTGTGAAGATCTTTATCGAATATTTTCTGCAAGGCATGCATATGCTCATTTACCGCTTCTTCGGCATATTTCTGCATGCGCGAATCGATGGTTGTAAAGATCCTTAAACCATCTTTATAAACATTGTAAGGTTTACCGGTTTCAGGATTGATATGTTTTTCGCACCAGCCCTTTAAAAAATTATCGCGTATATATTCGCGAAGATACGGGGCCAAACCATCATTATGATCTTCGGGATGAAAGCTCAGATCTAAAGGCAATACTTTTAAACTGTCGTATTTTTGTTTGGATAGATAACCGTACTTTACCATTTGGTTTAGTACCACGTTACGGCGTTGCATGGTTGTATCGGGATGACGGATGGGATTAAAAAGCGATGGGTTTTTTGCCATCCCAATTAACATAGCCGCCTGTTCTATTTTTAAACTATCCTGCGAACGGTTAAAATAAATTTGTGCTGCCGATTTTACACCAACCGCTAAGTTCAAAAAATCAAATTTATTAAGATACAATGCCATGATCTCATCTTTGGTATAATACTTCTCCAAACGAGTGGCAATGATCCATTCTTTCATTTTACGAATGGCTAATTCGGGCTTACTTAGTTTTTCGCGTGGAAACATCATCTTGGCCAACTGTTGTGTAATGGTACTGCCACCACCTTTACTGCCACCGGCAAAAGCGCCGGCAAATGCACGACCCAGGGCTTTTATATCTACACCGCTATGCTCGTAAAAACGTGCATCTTCAGTAGCCACAAGTGCGTTTACAAGATCTTTATCCAATTGGTTATAATTTACATTAACGCGATTCTCACTATAGTACTTTCCTAAGATCTTCATATCGCCGCTGTATACAATGGTAGCCAGGTTGTTTTTAGGATTAACGAGTTCCTCAACATTAGGCAGGGCGCCAAATACGCCCATTCCGATAAGAATTACAAGGGTAAAAATGAATAGAACCGGGCTAAGAAAGATGATCCATAGCCACTTAACGTATTTGCTTGATTTTTGTGCCATTTTGAAAGGGTAAAAATAGCAAAAACCCTCAATCCGAGAAGTGAAATATTTCTAAAATTGTAACAATATTTTGCTTTAAACAGCGTTATTTTCGCTTAAATCAAGACTGTTTAGTCTTTGATAAGCTTAA
This sequence comes from Bacteroidia bacterium, assembly GCA_044226875.1. Classification (GTDB taxonomy): domain Bacteria; phylum Bacteroidota; class Bacteroidia; order B-17B0; family Aurantibacillaceae; genus Aurantibacillus. The sequence continues at coordinate 116,857 of JBGAGD010000006.1, read as the reverse complement.
ACAACTTTTTCTGTGTATTGGTAGCTACTTCGGCAATATAAATACCCGCTGGCAAATCAGACAGGTTTATCAAAGAAATATTCTGTAAAAGCCTTGCCTGGTGTACACTTTGCCCAACTGCATTCATGATCGTTATAGTTGTATTTTCGCTAAAACCTTCCACCACAAAAGTTACTTCTGCAGAAAAAGGATTAGGAAATGCTTTCACAAAACTCTCTTCAAACGTTTTATTTTCTATTGCTGTACAGGGCGAAACTGCCTGAGAAACAACATATGCAGAACTGCAGCCATTAAGCGCCGTACCGCTAACCGTATAAGTTGATGTAATTGTAGGGCTGACCGCAATCACCGGGCCAGTAGCAGTTGTGTTCCATGTATATGTGTTTGCACCACTTGCAGTTAATGTTGCTGTTTGGCCTGTACAAATTAAACTTGCATTTGAAATTGCAGAAACAGTTGGGCTTGAAAGGAAAGGAATAGTGATAGTATGCGTTAAAGGGCAACTATTGGCATCGGTAATAGATACAGTATAATTTCCTGCCGCTAAATTTGAAGCTGTGCTTGTTGTTTGGGCCGAAGGGTTCCAATTATATGAATACGGCAATGTACCACCGGCTATTCCAATAACAGCAGAACCACTTACATTATCGCAGGATGCCAGCGTTGTTGTTGCAACCACTGCCAATACAGGAGGTTGAGTGATCGTATAAACACTAAATGTAACACAGCCTTTGGCATCGAACACAGCAAGGGAATAGCTACCGGCGGTTAAATTATTAATTGTGTAGTTAGTTGATGTTACAGGGCTCCAGTTTAAAGTATAGGTTGGATTACCGCCGGACACACTTGTTGCAATTTGACCGTTAGCAAAACCGTTGCAGGTTGGGTTTGTAACGGTATTAGTGGTTATAACAAGTGGGTTTGGCTGTGTGATACTAACGGTTTTGGTATTGACGCATCCATTAACATCTGTAACAGAACAGGTATAAACACCACTTCCTACTCCGGTTAAAACAGAATTGGTTTGCGCTGTAGGTAACCAAAAATAGTTATACCCCGGCGTGCCTCCCGAAGCGAGTATTTGCGCTGCACCATTAAGTTGCCCGGCACAGGCTACATTTGTTACTGACCCAATGGAAGCAATTAACGCCGATGGCTGAAAAATATTGATGATATTATTCACGTAACAACCGTTGGCGTCCGTAACCGTACAGGTATAATTTCCGCCACTGGCGTTGGTCAATACCGAGGTTGTTTGCGCGCCGGGTGTCCACAAATAAGTATAGCCCGGATTACCGCCCGATGCTAAAATAGACGCGCTTCCGTTATTTCCGCCATTACAGCTTACGCCATTAAACGCAATGAACGAAGCAGACATAGGAGAAGATGGTTGCGTAATAACTACCGTAGCCGATGCAGAACAATTGGCCTGGTCGGTAACGGTAACTGTATATGAGCCCGCAGGTAAATTATTTACATTTTGTGTTGTTTGTGCTAAATATGACCACTGATAACTAAGTGTACCGTATCCTCCACTTGCCGATACTGTGGCGCCTCCCGGTGCTCCATTATAACAGTTTGCAGATGCTGTATTAATGACAGATATGGAAGGACCTGCGATATCGCTTATAACTGCAATACCTTGTTGAATGCAGTTATTTGCATCTTTCACAGTTATTGTATACGCGCCCTGAACCACATTCGACATCACTGCATTGGTATAAGTGGGTCCGGCACTCCAAAGGTAAGTATATCCACCCACACCGCCATTTGCCACAACAGTAGCGCTTCCATTTGCCTGGCCACAATTGGTAATGCCTGCAGTAGTTGTAATTGTTATTGGCGGGGGCTGGGTAATTGAAATTGTTTTTGTCAGTATACAACCGTTAGCATCGGTAATTGTTACCGTGTGCATACCGGGAGCTAAATTTGCTCCGGTGTTTTGATTAGTGTTTAAACTTGGCGTCCACAATATATTATAGGGGCTTGTACCTCCCGTGTAAGTAATAGCGCCAATTCCATTATTCAAACTAAAACAAGTGACATTGGTAGACGAAGAACTACCTGTAAGACCGGTTGCCTGCGTAATTGTAACAACCGTGCTGGCTATACATGATTTAGAATCGGTTACCGTTACAGTATAATTACCAGCAACTAAATTACTCGCTGTTGGAGCTGCCTGACTTGAACTCCAACTATATGTATAAGCGGGCGTTCCACCATTGGCGAAGGCAGTAGCAAAACCATTACTACCACCACTGCAACTTACAGAACCAACAGCGCTAATACCTATAATTAAAGCCGGTGGTTGCGTAATGTTAAAAACCGTTGTGGACGTACATGAATTCTGATCCATTGCAAGCATGGTGTAAGTTCCGGCACATAAGGTATTGACCGTTGGTGTTGTCAATGCAGTTGGAAACCAGGTATAAGATAATGTTCCAATTGCATTTGTAAATGAAGGTATAGCCTGCCCATTGCATAAATTAAAACAACTTACACTTGTAGAAGTTAACGATGATAACATTTGTGCCGGATTGGCCAACGCAACTGAGCCCTGTGCAACACATCCCTTACTATCTGTTACAGTTACATTATAATTACCTGGGGCCATACCGCTTGGGCTTGATGTATTTCCTCCTACTCCTGGAGTTGGCGACCATGAGTAAGTATAAGCCGGGGTTCCACCCAAAACGCCAACATTAGCACTTCCGTTAGTAGCATTAAAACATTTTGGGTTAATACCTGTAATGTTTAGAGATAAGGGTGCCGGTTGAAAAATTGTGACACTTGCTGACGCTTTGCAGCCTGCCGCATCGGTAAGAGTGACCGTATATACACCATTTAATAAATTAGTTGCTGTTGGCGTATTCTGGCCATTGCTCCAAATATAAGTAGGAAAGCCGGGGCCGGGTTGCCCACCGCTTGTAGTAGTTGTAGCAATTCCATTGCTGCCTCCAAAACAACTTACATTTGTAAATGACGAAATACCAACAGTTGGGCCTGATGCGTTTGGTATAGTAGCTGTTGAAACCATCACACATCCTGATGCATCTTTAACGGTAATAGTATAAGTTCCTGCAACAACATTTGATAGAACCGGACCGTTAAAACCTGTGGTCCAAGTATAAGTATAAGGACCAATACCGCCAATGGGCGTTACAGTAGCTGATCCATTAGACTGGTTACAATTTGCCGTTATGGTACTGGTAGAAATTACCATTGAAGTTATAGCCACAGTTTGCGCGGGACTTGCGCCACAAGTGTTAGAAGCAACTACAGAAATAACTCCGCCACCGCCAACAGTGGCGGTAATACTATTTGTAGTGCTTGTTCCCGTCCAGCCACTAGGCAATGTCCATATATAAGATGTTGCTAAAGGATCGTTAACAACACTGTATGTTTGCGCTGTTCCATTGCAAATGGTATAATTTCCTGCAATTACAGATGGTTGCGCCGGTATTGAACAAGTAACAACAGCATTTACTAAATCGTTGGTGTTGCCATGAGAGGCATATATTTTTTTTGATCCGCACAAACATGAAATGACGAGTAACGCCAAAAATAAAGTAGATTTTTTCATGGCTATTGGGTTTAAAGGTTTATACTGAAATTAATAAAATAAGTTACGTTATCTTTTTTTAAAAAACAATCTCAGCAAATTAACGAAGAATTAAAAGGCGGTTAGAGTCTAATTTTATAAAAATGAACAGCAAAATGGTGAACGACCATAACGAAGAACCTCCATAACTGAAGAAAGGCAAGGGTATACCGATCACCGGCATTAAACCAATGGTCATGCCAATATTTACCGCCAGGTGAAAAAACAGAACGGCAGCTACACCATAACCATAGATCCTGCTAAAATCAGAACGTTGCCGCTCTGCTAAAAAAATAATACGAAGAATTAAGAACAGTTCTAAAAAAATAACCACTGTGCTGCCCATAAAGCCCCACTCTTCGCCCACCGTGCAAAAAATAAAATCAGTATCCTGTTCGGGTACAAAATCATATTTTGTTTGCGTGCCCTGTAAATAACCTTTACCAAAAAAACCACCACTACCAATGGCTATCTTTGCCTGGTTCACATTATATCCTTCTTTTTTAAGATCCACAGTACCTCTTCCTAATAGTACGTCAATTCTTACTTTCTGATGTTCTTCGAGGTGATTGTAAACATAATTTGTGCCCAACACAACGCCTGCCGCCAATGTATATACAAGCGCTACAAAGATCAGGCTTTTTTTACTGCGTTTAATAAATAAAAAAGAAGAAGCAGCTATTACCGCCATTGTAATTAATAGCCCGCTAAGATTTGTAACTACCAATGCCATTACAAAAAGTATGGCCGCCAGTAATCCAAAAATCAAAAAGCCTACACTTAAACCTTCGCGGTAAAGCACAATTATCAATGCAATAAATACAATAGCAAGTCCTGTTTCGTCCTGCAGTTTTTTAATGATCACTAATGGCAGTAAAATAAAAAGAAGGGCAATAAAGGTGTTCTTATAATTTTTGACAAGATCTTTTAAACGCAAACGAAATTGCTGATTCACAATAATATTTTGGTTACTTAAAAATTTTGAAAGCGCGAGTGTAGTAGCAAACTTCATAAACTCGGCAGGCTGCACGCCAAAGCCACCAATACCAAACCACGATTTACTTCCTTTGATTTCGCGGCCCAAAAATACGACCAGGATATTGGCAACAATTAAAACGCCGTAGAACCCATAAGCAAAGGCCGTGTAAAAATTGGCATCGATTAATAAAATACTAAAAGCAATTACTGCAGCACCCCCTATCCAAATAAGTTGTTTGCCATATTTTTGCGTAGTATCAAAAATATTCTGGTGCTCCTCGTTATACACTGCCGCATAAATATTTAGCCAGCCCATAAATACCAATAGTACATATACGATCAGCGCCACGCGATCAACACCATAAAATATACTATTTTCGTTACGTGCCATTTGTTACTTAAAAACTCATTTTAATTAATGATGTTTTATTTTAATTGCTTCTTTTAAATTATTTTTTGTGATGAGATCGCCCTCAAGCATTCGCTTTTCTGTCTCCGGCCTGTCGGTCTTTCCTTTTAAATATTTTTCTATCATTAATGTAACAATAGGTGCGCTCCAGGTATTTCCAAAGCCGGCATTTTCAACAATACAGGCAATGGCAATTTTTGGATTCTCGCGCGGTGCAAAAGCCAAAAACACAGCATGATCATCACCATGCGGGTTTTGTGCAGTACCTGTTTTACCACACACAACAATATCCTTTAAACGGTTGGTAAAGGCTGTACCTCCGGGTTCCAAAGCGCCCTGCATACCATCTATCACATTTAAATACGCCGTTTGATCCTGCACACCTACGTAGTGTTTTTGTTTGAATTTATCATCCAGTTTTTTATCGATACCAACGCCTTTTACACTGTGCGGTATATAATAATAACCACGGTTAGCAATTGTTGCCACTACGTTGGCCATTTGCAAAGGCACTAAGGTTAACTCTGCCTGGCCAATACCAAGAGAGACAATGGTATTGCTACGCCAGCCGTTCTTACCAAATACTTTATTGTAATATTCAACAGAGGGTACGTTTCCGGGTTTGTCGTAGGGAAGATCGGTCCCTAACCTCGTTCCCGGGCCAAATGTTTTTACCACATCGCGCCAGTGGTTATAACCATCAATAAATTTTGGGTACTTTCTTTGGTCAACAATATCTCTGAAAACATAACTATAATAAGAGTTGCAGGAAGCTGCAATTGATCCTGTTAAATTTTTACCGCCTCCGTGCGAGTGGCATTTTGGTTTACCACCCATGGGCGGATATCCCATCGCACATGGATATACTGTATTACGGTTTATCAGGCCATCGTTTTGCGCGATCAAAGCATCAATTAATTTAAAGATAGACCCTGGTGGATACATCGCTGTTAATGCGCGGTTAAACAGAGGACGGTTTAAACTATCATAATACAGTTTTGTAAAATTCTTGGAACGTTCTTTTCCGCCCACCAATAAATTGGGGTCGTAAGAGGGGCCCGACACCAAACATAAAATTTCGCCGGTAGAAGGTTCTATAGCAACGATTGCGCCTTTTTTACCTTTCATTAATTTTTCGCCGTACTCCTGCAGATCCCTATCAATACTACAATACAAGGGTTTGCCTGCAATGGCCAGGGTATCAAATTTTCCATCCATATAGCGGCCAATGATCTTATTGTGTACATCGGTGATGGCAATTTGTGTTCCTTTTTTTCCTCTCAGTACATCTTCGTAACTTTTTTCAAGGCCGGTGATACCAACATAATCACCCTCTTTATAATAGCTGTTTTTTTCGGCATCGTCTTTACTGATCTCACCAACATAACCTAAAAGATGAGCCGCAATTGGTTTTGGATATTTTCTTACGGTACGTTTCTGAACAAAAAATCCTTTAAAGCGGTATAATTTTTCCTGCAGGGCTGCATAGGTTTGCGCCGACATTTGTTTTTCGAAGATGCTTTCTTTGCGTGGAGAGTTTGGCGCCTGGCAGGCGCGCTTCATTCGCTTGAGGTACTCTTGTTTGGTGATCTGTAATACATCGCATAATCCCATTGTATCGCAGCCTTTGGTTTCGCGGGGAATTACCATTAGATCATAGGAAGGCGCATTGAACACCAGCAATTTTCCTTTACGGTCAAAAATATAACCGCGCACAGGATATTCGGTCATGTAACGGAAAGCATTTTTTTCCGCATCTAATTTGTATTGATCATCAATTACCTGGATGTAAAACAAACGGCACAGGTAAATGATCACGACCAAACAAAAAAATCCGCCAATGATCAACTTTCTATTTGCGAGTTGCGAATTGGTGCTCATGATCTTTTACGGTTTGTAAAAAATAAAAACTGGATAAGATATACCAATACAAATGTTCCGATACTGCTTAACACAGCCCTGAAAAATGTTCTGAAAAATTCTGAGAAACGAAATACCTCTAAATAAAAAAAGAAAAAATGATGGATGATTATTAAAGTGCCTGCATAACTTAAAAACCAGGCAAGTCCCATATCATTTACAGTTGGCTGCACACCGGCGTCGTAGCCATCGCGTGGCGAAATAAATTTTAGCACATAATACCGGCTAAAACCCATTAAAGTACATGCAGAGGTATGAAGGCCTGATGAATCGAAAAAATAATCGATACAGATACCAAGAAAAAAAGAAATAAATAAAACAGTTAAACGCGACAACTCGAACGGCAATAAAATAATTACCAAAACATATGGCAACAAAATAATGTAGCTGGACAGGTTGATGTTTTGAATAATTAAAACCTGCACCAGGATCAATACTATGAACCGGAAAATATTTTTTGCTATCTCAGTCGTCAATTTGCTTTTGTGTTGTGTTTTCTAACGAATCGCGTTCTTTTTTAAATTTATTTTTGATCACATACACATGATTTACTTTTTTAAGATCGGCGCTTAATTTTATTTTGGCGGTGTAAAAGCCTTCGTTCTGGCGTTTTTCATAACTATCTACGGTACCAACCATAATACCCTCAGGAAAAATACCTGATAGCTCGCTGGTTATTACCGTATCGCCTGGTTTTATTTTTGCATGCGTTGGTATATCCGTTAGCAAACAGTAGCGATAATCTTTTCCATCCCAGATCAATGGCCCATAACTACCATCCTTTTTTAACTGGCAGTTTACACGCACATCTTTATGCAACACGCTCATCACACTTGCAAAATTGGCAGAGGCATTTGTAACAATACCCACAATTCCTTCGCCGCTCATCACCGCCATATCCTGCCCAATGCCCTGGTCGGTGCCCACATTAAGCGTTAAAAAGTTACGGCGCTTGTTAACTGAAGAGTTAACTACTTTTGCACTCATAAAAGAATATTGTTGTTTGTAAAGCGTATCGTTCTTTTCAAATTCGCGTAAAGGCAAAATAGAATAATTTGATTTTAGAAAATTTCTCAATACCGAATTTTCCAAAGCCAGTTTATCGTTTTCCTGTTTTAACGCAAAATAATCTTTTGTATTTGCTGCTGCTGTGTAAATACCTGCAACAACTGTATTAGAAGAATTTAAAACCTGTGAGCCCTGGTAACCGTTATTGTGTACCATAAACCAAATACTTATTGTTTGCAGAAACAAAAAAATAAATATAAAGTGATGTTTTAATACAAATGCAAGTAGGTTTCTCACGTGTTAAATTATTAGCGAGTGAAACAATTTTGTTTCTCTATAAAGCTACGATGTGCCCGAGCGGTTTACTTGATCAGGAAAGGGAATTTATGAACATTTTTAAGTGCAATTCCTGTACCACGGGCTACTGCGCGAAGAGGGTCTTCGCAAACGTGAACCGGTAATTTTGTTTTCATGGAGATACGTTTATCAAGCCCTCTTAACAAAGAGCCACCGCCTGCCATAAAAATTCCTTTGCGGTAAATATCTGCAGCCAGTTCGGGTGGTGTCATCTCTAATGCATTTAAGATCGCTTCTTCAATCTTAGAAATGGATTTATCCAAACAATGTGCGATCTCCACGTAACTGATATAAACTTCTTTAGGGATACCGCTCATTAGATCGCGCCCCTGTACAGCAAAATCTGCAGGTGGATTATCGATCTCTGTCATAGCAGCACCAACTTCAATTTTCACACGCTCTGCACTACGCTCACCAATTAAAATGTTATGCTGGCGGCGCATATACTCTTCAATGTTGGCATTAAAATCGTCGCCTGCAATACGGGTTGATTTATCGCAAACAATACCACCCAATGCAATTACAGCAATCTCGGAAGTACCACCACCAATATCAATGATCATATTGCCCATTGGCTCTTCAACATCAATACCCATACCAATGGCGGCAGCCATAGGTTCGTGGATCATGTATACTTCTTTTGCTCCCGCGTGCTCAGCGCTATCGCGAACCGCACGTTTTTCTACCTCTGTAATACCACTCGGAATACAGATCACCATACGCAATGATGGTTTAAAAAAACGGTTTCCGGGATTGATCATTTTGATCATACCCTTTATCATTTCTTCTGCAGCCTGGAAATCGGCAATAACCCCATCTTTTAACGGGCGAATTGTTTTTATATTTTCGTGTGTTTTACCATGCATCATTTGCGCCTGGCGTCCAACGGCTATCACTCTGCCCGTAGTTCTGTCTACCGCAACTATACTGGGCTCGTCAACTACAACCTTATCGTTATGAATAATAATTGTGTTTGCAGTTCCTAAGTCAATTGCAATATCCTGGGTCAAAAAGTCAAATACAGCCATAAAATTTTTAAAGTATAAGCCGTAAAGTTATAAAATAACACAGCCAGTTACTAATAGAAAGCAAGCCTTTTTAAGAAAGATTTAAAGAAGAAGTTAACACCTTAATGTTCCAAGTTTCTTGTTACTGGTTTCTAGTTTTCAAACCAGAAACTTTAAACAAGAAACTAGTAACCAAGAATCTTAAGCATGCTCTTATAACTTTGCTCTTTTGCAAACAAACGTGTGGTAATTTCGCCATCTTCATCCCTGTCTATCAACACATGTTTTGGAGCAGGGATCAAACAATGCTGCGTACCGCCATAACCGCTCAGTGCCTCCTGGTAGGCGCCTGTATGAAAGAAACCGATGTACTGGGGCTCTTTTTGTTGCTTATCAATTAAGGGTAAAAAAACCTGGTTGGTATGTGCCTCGGTATTATAATAATCCATGCTATCGCAGGTCATGCCTCCCAAATTTACCGGCCCGTATGGTTTGTCCCAATTATTAATGGCCAGCAAAATAAAGCGCTGGTTAATGCCCCAGGTATCGGGCAATGTGGTAATAAAACTGCTATCAATAAAATACCAGGTTTCGCGGTCGTTCTGGCGTTTCTGATCAACTACCGAATACAAGGTGGCGCCACTTTCTCCAACAGTATAAGATCCAAATTCGGTAAAAATATTCGGTTCGGGTATATCATTTTGAACGCAGAACATTTTTATTTGCGCTACAATTTCTTCGATCATATATTCATAATCGTATTCAAAACCTAACGATGTGCGAATAGGCATACCGCCGCCAATATTCAACGAGTCGAGTGTTGGGCAAACCGCGCGAAGATCTTTATAGATCTGCAGGCATTTATTTAATTCTGTCCAGTAATAAATAGTATCCTTAATACCGGTATTGATAAAGAAGTGCAGTAATTTTAAGCTGAATTTTGGGTTTGTTTTTATTTTCTCGTTATACAGGCCCATGATCTCGCTGCTGCGAATACCAAGGCGTGAAGTATAAAATGTAAATGAGGGTTCTTCTTCGGTGCTTATTCTTATACCAAGGTTTAAATTATCTGCTTTTGAATATTTTTTGTAATAATCGATCTCATCCAAATGATCTAAAACCGGGATAACATTAAAACCATCATTTATTAACTCAGTAATATTCTGTTTGTAGTTTTGGCGCTTATACCCATTACAAATAATATATGTATCTTTGCTCAACGCTTTTTTTTGGAATTGCTCTTTGATAATGTTTAGATCAAATGCCGACGATGTTTCTATATGAACATCGTTTTTAAGGACCTCATCTAGTACGAAGCTAAAATGAGAGCTTTTGGTGCAATAACAATACACGTATTTGCCTTTATAATCTACCTTTGCCATGGCCACGTTAAACAAACGCTTGGCTTTTTGTATCTGGGAACTGATTTTTGGTAAGTAGCTGATACGCAATGGAGTACCGTATTGTTTGATAATATCCATTAAGGGGATATCGTTAAAATATAGTTCGTCATCCACTACATCAAAGCCTTCCTGCGGGAAGTTGAAGGTTTGGTTAATCAGGTTTGAGTATTGATTATTCATTTTTTATGATCTAAGTAAGTTACTTTGGTTAAACAGCGCATAAAGTAAGTAGTTTACTTTAAACAAAAATAAAGCTAATTATTAAGAAAATTTAAATTTTATGATAAAACCTATCAAAATTATTGAAGTTAAAAGCGAGATCGGTGCCGGAACCAGGGGTTCGAGTATGGGTGTAGATGCTATTAAGATAGCTGCTTTAGACTTTGGTAGTGCCTTTTTTAAACGTTACAAGTCGGTAGAGATCCCTAACGAGAATAACTTACTGCTTGAACCTGTGGTACATGACTATGCAAAGCGTATTAAAGGTGTTTACAACCTGAATGAGCGCATTGCTAAAGAAATTCAAAAAACACTAAAGGGCGATCAGGTACCTATTGTATTGGCCGGCGATCATAGTTCGGCCCTTGGAACCATAAGCGGGATACGCATGGCCTACCCCGATAAGAAACTTGGAGTAATATGGATTGATGCCCATGCCGACCTTCACAGCCCTTACACTACCCCAAGTGGTAATATGCACGGTATGCCGCTTTGCTGCGTTTTAAACGAAGATAACCGCGAAAGGCAACAAAATAAACCCGATGATGAGACTATTGAATATTGGGAAAAACTAAAGAATATTGGCGGAATTTGCCCTAAAATCCATTATTCTGACCTTGTTTTTATTGCTTTACGTGATTTTGAACCGGCAGAAGATTATTTGATTAAGAAAAATAAGGTGCGTGTATTTAACTTACAGGAGATCCGCAAAAAAGCAGTTGAAAGGGTAGCTATTGAATCTTTGAACTACCTTGATCATTGCGACCTTATATATGTAAGCTTTGATGTGGATAGTATGGATTCACGTATATCGAGTGGTACGGGCACCCCTGTTCCAAATGGTATTACCGAAAAAGAAGCGGGTAACCTGATCTATTATATTATGAGAAGCAAAAAAATTGTTTGTTTTGAAATGGTTGAGATCAACCCTACATTGGATAAGGAGAACCTAATGGCTGAAAATGCTTTTGAGATCCTTCAAAAAACAACTAACCAGTTAAGTAACGATTTTTAATCGATCACCATTTTCTTTACAAGGCTTGTATTATTTTGCGAGGTGATCGTTAAAAAATACAGGCCTTTTTGCAATTGAGAAACATCTATTTTATTGTTTTCCATTTTCAGATCAAAAGCCTGTCCAACGCAATTGGTGAGTATTACAGATCTTAAAGCTACGTCTGATTTTATCATGATCTCATCTTTTGCAGGATTAGGATAAACTGAAAGGTGTTGTGATAGCTCATTTTCTTTGATTCCTGCAGTGTTGCAGGTTAATTTATTGATATAATCCCACAATGTATTATCGAATGTAGAAAGCGCAAATGTGACGCCGTCGGCAGAATCGCCCTGACGTATTACTACCATGCTGGTGCTTGGCACTACATAAATTTTTTGATCGTTCTTACCTAAAGCTGCAAACATATCTGCCGGGCAATTTGGAATAAGCGGCCCGTTTAAAACCAGCTGAATGCCCGGATTCATAAACGTTGGCTTACCATTTAACCACCATAAGTGACCATAAGATAAATTAAAATTTTGCGAGGTATTGGTCATAGCTTTAAAGTAAAGCGAATCTTTCATAATTGTATCTGTACTCCATATGCCTTTATTTAAATTCAACAAACCAAAACGCGCCATATCCCTTGCCTTACTATAATAAACCTGCTGAAACCAAAAACCACTCATACCCGTTTGTGTTTCTATCCAGTTATTTGTAACCAAGTTATAATTCATTGCGGCCGGCACACTAATTACATCCTGCACTTTTTTATAAGCCCCGGTATGATAGGCCCAGCGGGTGCCGGCATCAACCGAATAGGTTAAACAGGCTTTGGCGGTATCTTCGTTGGTGCAAGTTGGTGGCGGGTTATCATTCAGGCCACTGGTCATGGTTAAAAGGTGCTTTACGGTGATCAGGTTTTCTTTTCCTAAAGGCGCACTGGTCCAGCCGGTGCCAATATATTGCGATACCTTGTTATTTATATTAATAAGGCCTTTTTGTTGCGCCACGCCGGCTAAAAAACCTGTAAGGCTTTTGCTGGCCGACGCCCAGTAATGAATAGAATCCTGCGTGTAAGAGCCGAAATATTTTTCGAGAACAATTTTACCGTTCTTTAAAAGTATAAATGATTTGGTATGTTTTACCTGCAGGTAATTATACAGCGAGTCTATTCTTGCCTGGCACCAGGTAAGGCTTTGCGGCGAAATAGTATCCCAGGTATTTCCGCTGGTTGGAGGAAAATAAAGGCTTTGCCCTTTTACACAAATAGTAAATACAATTAAAAATAAAGAAGCGTAAATTTTTTTCATACAAATTTGACTAATTAAATATAAAGAAGTTTAATACCGTTTAATAATATATTTTGTTTTTAAGCGTAATTGTTACTTAATTTGGATAAAGAACAATTATTATGGAAAGCTTATTTAAACAAGAAGGCGCTCAAAGCTATGTTGACAGGATCAATCTCTTAAGCCCGCAATCAAAAGCGGTTTGGGGAACCATGAATGTAGGACAAATGCTTCATCACTGCCAGATACCGCTTCAAATTGCTACCGACCAGTTGGCACCAAAAGTTAACCCTGTTATAAAATTCTTATTTGGCAAAAGCGCAAAAAAATCGTTATTAAGCAAAGAACCATTTAAAAGAGGTTTACCAACACTTGCCGAGGCAAAAATAAAAGACGACCGTAATTTTGAGGTGGAGCAGAAAAAATTGATAGAGCTTATCAATTCGTTTCATCAAAAAGGACCAAATGGTATCACTAAAAAAGACCATCCTTTCTTTGGTGGTTTAAGCCCGGCTGATTGGGACCATATGCAATCAAAACATCTGGATCATCATTTACAACAATTTGGTGTTTAATTATTTTAATCAAAATTATTTACTATGAGCTTTATTTTAACCGAACAAAAAAATACTACATTAATTATCACCTTAAACCGTCCTGACAAATTTAACAGCTTTAACCGCGAAATGGCTTTGCAGTTAATTGATGTTTTAGATAAAGCCGAACAGGATAAAAACATTCGCGCTATTGTATTAACCGGAAGCGGCAAAGCGTTTTGTGCAGGCCAGGATCTTGGCGAAGCCATTGACCCAAACGGACCTGGAATAAAACGGATAGTTGACGAACATTATAATCCTATTATTTTAAGGATAAGAAATATTGAAAAACCAATTATTGCTGCTGTTAATGGCGTGGCGGCCGGTGCCGGCGCAAATATTGCTTTGGCATGCGATATTGTTTTTGCAGCAAAATCTGCCAGCTTTATACAAGCCTTTAGTAAAATAGGCTTAATACCCGATAGCGGCGGAACATTTACTTTACCGCGTTTGGTTGGTTTTAATATGGCCAGCGCCTTAATGATAACCGGCGATAAAGTTACCTCTGATGAAGCGGTACAATATGGCATGGTTTATAAGATCTTTGACGACAATCGTTTATTGGAACAAGCTGTAATTAACGCCCAGCACGTTGCCGCAATGCCAACAAAAGCTATTGGATTGACCAAACGTTTATTAAACCAGTCGTATAGCAATTCTTTACCTCAGCAATTAGCCTTTGAAAGAGATATTCAGATTGAAGCCGCCAACAGTTATGATTATAACGAAGGCGTTAAAGCTTTCTTAGAAAAACGCAAGCCTGAATTTAAAGGAGAATAGTAAGAATGGAAAATGTAACAGGTAATATGAAAACTGGTATCTTATTTGCTCCATTTTCCATCTGCCATTTTCCCTTTTACATTTTATTTGAACCAACTGCTGTACATTAAATAATTGTTGGCTATACGATCTATTTCGCCATTTATTAATTCCTGCGAAATATCTTTTACTTTTTTTGCGGGCACACCGGCAAATATACAACCGCTTGGCACTTTTGTTCCTTCAGTTACTACGGCACCTGCGGCAATAATGGTATTACTTCCTATTTCGCAGTTATCCATAACAATTGCCCCCATTCCTATCAATACATTATCGTGCACCGTGCAGCCGTGCACAATAGCGTTATGCCCTATTGAAACATTATTGCCCAGGTTTACTTTTGTTTTTTGATAGGTGCAATGCAGTACAGCTCCATCCTGTATATTTACTTTATTACCAATACGAATACTGTTTACATCACCGCGAACAACCGCATTAAACCAGATACTGCAATCATTGCCCATTACCACATCGCCAACAATGGTTGCGTTTGGTGCAACAAAACAATTTTCTCCAAGTTGAGGAGCAATTCCATTTACGGGTAAAATAACAGCCATAATTCTATTTTTTTAATTCCATTTTACAATTATCCAAGCCGGGACCAAAACCGTCTTTCTCAATACTTAAAATTTTAAATCCGTATTTTTCAAAAAAACCGGTGGTGTGTTGCGAAGTAACATTAGTAATTGTTTTACCCGGGTATATGTTTTGAATTTCATTTAAACGAAATTCCAGTAATGCTTTTCCTAAATTCTGTTTAAGATGATCTTTATGAATCATGCCCCAGCATAAAGATACCGTATCATCCTCGTTTAATGCATAGCCACCGGTGCCAACAATTTTTTCGTTAAGGTACATTACGTAAAATGTACGATGAATTTCAGGAAGATCCTCAACAAGATCTTTTTCTTCAAACTCAAAAAAATATTTTGGAATATTACTTCTAAAAATGGAAATAACAGCCGGCAAAAATCTTTCAGAATATTTTTCGAAACGGATCATCACATTCCCGGTAATAATCCACCAGCCGCTTTTTTCATTTCTTCCTCATTCAATTTATCAGCGGCTTCAATGGCTTTATTTAAAGCAACCGTTAATTGTTCTTCCAACTCTTCGGTACTGCCGTGTTGCAATGCGGGAGCTATTTTTATATTCTTTATTTTACGGTTACCGGTAATTTCAATTTTAATATCACCTCCGGCGCCTTCAGTATTTAGGGTAGTGTGATCTAATTTATTTTTTATTTCATCTGCTTTTTGCTTCATTTCCTGGAGCTTGCCAAGCATATCGCCCATTTTTCCAAACATATTCTTATTTTTTAAATTCAACCGGGATCATGCAAACAGGAACAGGATCTATTTTATGTTTATTTGCATTATGCCTGCTATTATAGATCTTTAATACTTCTTTCTGTCTCTCATTTAACGCCGATGTTTCTTTTTTTGCAATATATTCCATTGCCCATTCCAACTCGGGGTATGTAGCACCTATCTGGTCTTCGTCCGTTCTTCCATCGGCAAATAAACCGTCGGTTGGTTTTGCCTGTTGTATGCTATTTACAACGCCCAGGGCTTTAGCCAGCTCATACACTTCTGTTTTATACAGGTCTGCGATCGGGCTCACATCTACCCCTCCATCGCCGTATTTTGTAAAAAATCCAATTCCAAAATCCTCTACTTTATTTCCGGTACCGGCAACAAGCATTTTATGATGACCTGCAAAAGCATAAAGTGTTGTCATACGTAAACGCGCACGTGTATTACCCATCGTTAAAAAATCCTGGATCTCTTTTGGATAGATAGTCTCAAGGCTATCTAATGCGCCGGTCAATTCAACGGTATAGGTTTCCACATTTTTATAATTGCCCATCAGCCATTTAATATGTTCGGCGCTGCGGTCAAACTCATTTTTGAATTGCATGATGGGGAGGTTAAGAACAATAACACGTTTGCCGGTTAAAGCACAGAGCGTTGAAGTAACTGCGCTATCAATGCCGCCGGATATGCCAATTACAAAACCTTCGGTTTTTGATATATTGGAATATTCTTTTAACCAGTTAACAATATGATCTGTAATTTGTTTTGCCTTCATCAGATTAACTAAAATATGTTGGTAAAGTTACACTTTTGAGTAAATTATTTATCCTAAAGATAATTAAATTTACGGTGTGGATTTACGGGCTATTCAGTATCAACGCAATTCGGAAATATTAAAAAAGTATTTGCCTGAAGAAACCGTTGGCATAATTGCCGAATGGATCATTGATCTTGATTTTAAATTAAAAATAACCAAAGAGCGTAAAACCCGTTTGGGTGATTATATGTCGCCACACGGTGGGTTAAACCATACTATTACCATAAATCATAATCTTAACAAATATGCCTTTTTAATTACGTTGGTGCACGAGGTGGCCCATTTGGTAACCTATAACGAATATAAAAATTCAGTTAACCCTCATGGCGTTGAATGGAAAACGAATTTTCAAAAATTGATGCAACCTTTTTTGAATACAGATATTTTTCCGCTTGAAGTATTTGCTGCATTACGAAAATACCTTCAAAACCCGGCCGCATCAAGCTGCAGCGATGTTCAATTATTAAGAACATTAAAATTGCACGATGAAAATACCGGCACTGTTTTTTTAGAACATCTCCCAATAAACACGGTTTTTTTATTTAACGGTTCGCGTATTTTCAAAAAAGGCGAACGTATCCGAAAAAGATATAAGTGTGTTGAAATAAAAAGTGGTACAGTGTATTTGTTCAATCCACTTACCGAAGTAGAATTATTCGATTCTACAACTACCTCTCAATTAGTTTAGTAGCCAATACCATATTTGATTTATTGGTTTGCTTACCTTCCATAATATCTAAAATAAGTAGTGATGCGTTTTTGCCGATCTCTTCAACCGGCTGCGACACAGAAATAACGGGCTTATCAATAATATTAAACAATTCAATGTCATCAAAGCAGGCGATTTTTATCTTATTGCCTTTTTCTGCAAATTGTTTTTTTCTTAAAACATTTAAAATAGTTGTAGCAATATTATTATTCAAAGCAAAGATGGCATCCAGGTCTGGATGTGTTTTTAAAAGATCTGTTATTGCATTTTCGACATCGTTTTCCACCTTCTCAAAATTGATAGGTTTTAAAAGAGTAGGATCGAACTTTAATTTGCTTTTCGATAAAGCATCTTTATACCCGTTAACACGATCTTCGATGGTACTGATATAAGAGGGTGTAATTGAAAAGCAGGCAATTTTTTTACAATTACTGTTTATCAGATGGTTTACTATTTCAAGAGCACCGCCATAATTATCAATTACTACATAATTAGTATTAAACAGCGGCAATACACGGTCAATAAACACTGTTGGTATAGCAGCGTATCTTGGCTGATCGTAAAAAGAAGAATCTTTAAATGTAGATGCAATAATTAATCCGTCTACACCTTGCTGGTTGATCATCATTTCTACCAGGCGTTTTTCTTTTTCTTCATTCTCGTCTGTACTGCAAACCATTAAATTATAGTTCTTCTCAAACAATACATTCTCAATATTTTTAGCTATTTTAGAATAAAAAGGATTAGCAATATCAGCCACAATTAATCCAATAAAATTACTTTTCCCCGTTCGAAGCGCTTTGGCAAATTTATTCGGTGTATAGTCTAGTTTTGCAACCGCATCCAATACTTCGGCCTGCGTTTTTTTACTAATGCCGTATTGATTTCCCTTTCCATTCAATACCATCGAAATAAGAGTTTTCGAAAAGCCCAACTGCTTCGATAAATCTTCTAGTTGTAAACGTTTCATAATGGGTTAATTTTAGTTAAAATGACTTTGTTTATACAAATCTAAACAAATTTTAGTCTATTTAAAAGGATTTAGACGGGGCTTTGAAAGAAATAGACCATTAAGGGTAATTTAAAGTTAAGAATTAATAATTAACATATGAACATTTATTTGAATACTACTAAAATAAATCTAGGTTTGTAACCTTAAATTTAAAAAACAGGGTAAAAACACAGTAAAATGAAGGTATCTAAGCTAGCAGAGAACATTATAGGGTCTGAAATTATAAAACTGGCCGCAGAGGTGAATGAAAAGATCAAACAAGGCGAAAAGATCTATAATTTAACTATTGGCGACTTTAATCCTCACGAATTTCCTATTCCTGCAGACCTTAAACAATACATTATTGATGAATACATTGCCAACCAAACCAATTACCCTGCCGCCGATGGTATGCTTGAGTTGCGCGTAGCAGTAAGCAACCTGCTTAAACTGCGTGGCAACCTTGATTATAAACCTGATGAAATACTAATTGCGGGTGGCGCAAGACCCGTTATTTACAGTATTTTTAAGGCTTTGGTAGACC
Source organism: Bacteroidia bacterium (assembly GCA_044226875.1). GTDB lineage: Bacteria > Bacteroidota > Bacteroidia > B-17B0 > Aurantibacillaceae > Aurantibacillus. The sequence goes on along the minus strand of JBGAGD010000006.1, from coordinate 97,874 downwards.
CTGATGACACTGTGATATTTGCAGTTCCATCCTGGAACAACAATCACTATACTTACCTTAACAACGCAAAACCTGTGGTAATAGAGGCTACGGCCGAACAAAACTTTATGCCGCGCGCTAAAGATATAAAACCCCACATCTCAAAAGCTACGCTTGTTGCTTTATGCTCGCCACAAAACCCTACCGGCACTGTATTTACAAAAGAAGGTCTTGAAGATATCTGCGATATGATCTTAGAAGAAAACAAAAAACGCAGCGCTTCGCAAAAGCCGGTTTACCTAATGTACGATCAGATATACTGGGCCTTAACCTTTGGTAATACCAAACATTACGATCCGGTTAGCCTTCGTCCTGAAATGAAAAACTATACGGTATTTGTGGATGGCATTTCTAAATCACTTGCTGCTACTGGCGTTAGGGTTGGCTGGAGCATGGGACCAAAATTTATTATCGATAAAATGAAAGCTATTTTAACGCATGTGGGTGCCTGGGCACCTAAGGCAGAACAAATGGCCAGCGCAAAATATTTATCCGAACTTGATAAATACGATGCATTTTTAAGTCACCAAAAAGAAAAAGTAGACAAACGTTTACAAGGCTTTTATAAAGGTTTCCAGGAACTGAAAACAGCGGGTTACAGGGTGGACGCCGTTACGCCACAGGCGGCAATATATTTAACCGTACAGTTTGCTTTACACGGCCAAAAAACGGCAGATGGCAAAACACTTACAACCACATCTGAAATAACAAAATACTTATTGGACGAAGCAAAATTAGCCATTGTTCCTTTTTCTGCCTTTGGAGCTTCTGCCGATTCAAGCTGGTACCGCTTATCAGTTGGTACTTGCAAAGTAGAAGATGTAAATGGTGTATTGGCAAATTTAAAAAATGCTTTAAGCAAACTTTCTTAGTTTTCATTTTTAATAGTCAGTTCTGGTAGATTTTTCTTTTGTCTCTTACAAAAATCGTATCAAGAACGCGGCAACATCTCTATACGAAAATTCAAAAGCTACAGAATTTTCTACCCGATGTGACAATTATAAACGCAATAAAATTCTATCGTTTCTTAACCCAATTTTCCGTATCTTTATCTCTTATTTTTAGAAAATGAAAATCTCATTCAACTGGCTTAAAACCCTCATAAATATTGATATTTCTGCACAAGAAACAGCAGATCTTTTAACGGCATCCGGATTAGAAGTAGAAGGCCTTGAAAATTTTGAGAGCTTAAAAGGTGGTTTAAAAGGTTTGGTGGTTGGCCATGTTTTAGAATGTGTTAAACACCCTGACGCTGATAAACTAAAATTAACCAAAGTGGATATTGGTACCGCAGAGCCTTTATCTATTGTTTGCGGCGCACCAAATGTAGCAGCCGGGCAAAAAGTAATTGTTGCAACTATTGGCACAAAATTATTTCCAACAGAAGGCGAGCCTTTTGAAATTAAAAAATCAAAAATAAGAGGCGCTGTAAGCGAAGGTATGATCTGTGCGGAAGATGAGTTTGGTTTAGGAAAAAGTCATGATGGCATTTTAATTTTACCGGCCGATACAAAAATCGGTTTGCCTGCTGCAGATTATTTTAAAATTGAAAACGATACCGTTCTTGAAATTGGTTTAACACCAAACCGAAGCGATGCCGCATCACATTTAGGCGTGGCAAGAGATCTTATTGCGATATTAAATTCAAATAAAGAAGGCGCACATTATGAAATGCAGTTAAAAGGCCTTGATATTTTACCTGAAGCAAACAATAAACATACAGTATCTATCAGCATCGAAAACAAAGAGGCCTGCAAGCGTTATTCAGGATTAGTAATTAGCGGTATAACCGTAAAAGATAGTCCTGACTGGTTACAAAACCGTTTAAAAGCAATTGGCCTGCGACCCATTAATAATATTGTAGACATTACCAATTTTGTATTGCATGAATTAGGTCAGCCCTTACATGCTTTTGATCTTGAAAAAATAAACGGCAACAAAGTTATTGTACGAACGGCCAAACAAGGCGAGAAATTTAAAACACTGGATGGTGTTGAACGTACTTTAAATGTAGACGACCTGATGATCTGCAATGAAGCAGAGCCTATGTGCATTGCCGGCGTATTTGGCGGTTTAGAAAGTGGCGTATCAGAAAAAACAACTTCTGTATTTCTTGAAAGCGCCTATTTCGATCCGGGTTTTGTTCGCAAAACAGCCAAGCAGCACAGCTTAAAAACAGATGCTTCTTTCAGATTTGAAAGAGGAACGGACCCGGATATAACGGTTACCGCCTTAACACGTGCTGCAAATTTGATTTTTGAGCTGGCCGGTGGCTCGTTAAGCATGGAAGTTGCAGATGTTTACCCGGAGATATTAGAACCGTACAGAGTTGCTTTTTCATACAACAACTGTACAGCGTTAATTGGAAAAGAAATAGACAGAAGCATTATTAAGAATATCATTCTCAATTTAGGGATCTCAATTGATTCAGAAGGATCGGATGGTTTATTATTGTTAGTACCAAGATTTAAAACAGACGTTACCCGTGAAGCCGATGTAATAGAGGAAGTAATGCGTATCTATGGTTATAACAATGTGGAAGTAAGTAAAGCCATTTCTTATACTGCATTTAACGAAGCAAAAAATAACGAAGTGGCCCTCGAAAATAAAGCTGCCTCCTTATTAGAAGGATTTGGTTTTAACGAGATCATGGGTTTATCTTTAACAAAAGAAGCATATTATCCGCAACAGGATACTATTGTAAAAGTGGTTAACCCTTTAAGCAATGATCTTAATGTGTTGCGTGGCGATATGTTATTTAGCGGCTTGGAAGCCATTGCTTATAACATTAATCGCAAGAACGCAGATCTTAAATTTTTTGAATTTGGCAGAACTTATAGTTTAACGGATAAAGAGAATCAAAAATATTCTGAACAAAAACAACTTACTTTATTTGTAACAGGAAACGCTTTTAGTGAAAATCCTTTTCACTTAAATCAAAAAGCGGATTTTGCATTTTTAAAAGGCGCAGTAACCAATTTGTTACAGAAATGTGGCATTACAAACTATAAAAGTTCTGAAAGCACATATAAAAATTTTGATTTTGGTTTAAGCTACCAGTTAAATAATAAATCATTGGTGGAATTGGGCGCGGTTTCAAAAACACAGTTAAAAGCTTTCGACATTGGACAACCTGTTTTTTATGCTACATTTAACTGGGAGGTTTTAGTAAAAGCATTCTCTAAACAAAAAATTGAATTTGAAGAGATCAGCAAATTTCCTTCGGTTAGAAGAGATCTTGCTTTGTTAATGGATAAATCGGTTAAATACCAGCAAATAGAAGAATTGGCTTATACTACCGAAAGAAAATTATTAAAAGAAGTAAACCTGTTTGATATTTACGAAGGCGAAAAATTAGGCAATAAAAAATCGTACGCAGTAAGTTTTACTTTATTAAATAATGAAGCAACTTTAACCGATAAGCAGATTGAAGGTGTAATGGAAAAATTAATTTCTAATTACAAAGAGAAATTGGGGGCTGAATTGAGATAGTAATTAAAATCCAAAGTCATGAGACATTTTCCGATCCTGATTACATTTTTATTTAACTCGCTTGTTTTTTTTACTCAAACACCAAATTGGCAATGGGCAAAAACCTCAAAAGCAATAAGCTACGGAAACGCTGTTACAACTGACAATGTAGGTAATGTATATCTAACCGGTTCATATGTGACTACCTTTAATTTAGGGACTTATACTCTTACTAACCAGCTTTCAACAGGAGGCATGTCTTTTTTTGCAAAGTTGGATCCTTCAGGAAACGTACTCTGGTGCAAAGATGTAAGTGCATATGGAGGAGCCAGCAGGGCGATTGCATTAGATGGTAATAACAATATTTATATCTTGGGAGACAATATGGGAGGAACCGGCGGGCCTTATCCAAATAACGGAACAGATGTGGTTTCATTGTATAAATTTGATCCCAACGGAAATGAATTATGGTCGAAATGCATTGGAGGCAATTATTATACTAACTCAACATCACTTACAATTGATAACTTAGGAAATGTAATTATAATTGGAAATTTTGCCGGGAGCTACGTTACTTTTAATGCTACTACAATTAATAACTCTACACAACCAGGCTCGCATATTACTGCTTTTATTGCCAAATACGATCCATCTGGTAACGTTTTGTGGGCAAAAAATATTATTGGTAATAATAATAGCAATCCAAATTATAGTGAGAGCATTCCAACAGATATTACAAATGACAATTCAGGAAATCTTTATTTAAGCGGTTGGTTTGATTATTCAACCTTGGTTTTTGGTGCCACAACTTTAACTAAAACAGGAAATTTGGACCTGTTTATTGCAAAGATGGATAGCAACGGAAATTTTATTTGGGCAAAAAACGCTGTAGGCACTGGTGATGGAGAGGCACGAAAAATTGGTATCGATAATCAAAATAATTTATATCTCGGTGGCGATTTTACAAGTCCAACATTAATTTTTGGATCATATACCCTTACAAACACCAATGTTAATTGGTATGATGACGACTTATTTATAGCAAAATATGATAATAATGGTAACGCATTATGGGCAAAGAATGAAGACGGATCAAGCTTAAAAGCTATGGGCGTAGATGCTGCCGGAAACTTATTTGTAAGTGGTTTGTTAAGAGATTCAATTTTGTTTGGAAGTGATAAAGTAAAAAACACATGCTTCTACATTGCCAAGTATGATCATAATGGCAATGCGGTTTGGGGTAAAGGAATAAAAATGATCACATCCATGGCAAGCTGTGCAATACCTATTAATGTTAATCAAAAGCCAAACGGTGATGTTTATGTTACAGGAAGCTATTCTGCAAAAAAAATAATACTTGACCAGGATACACTTGTAAATTCTGACCCAACTGAATACTCGCAGGCATTTTTTATCGGAAAAACAAATTCTAATTATGTTGGCATTCACGAATATTTAAAAAACACCCACCTGAATATTTTTCCTAATCCAAATAATGGATTTTTTATTATCAGCAATAAAGATAATTTATATTCCGAAAAAGATTTTAAAGTAACAAATGTTATTGGACAGGAAATACCGTTTCGTATTTCAACAGAAAAGGAAAAAATAACCATACAACTACTTAATAATAAAACGGGAATTTATTTTGTGGAAGCACAAAACTCACTCCATTCAACCACTTCAAAAATTATAATCCATTAATGTGAAAGACACATTCAAAGATCTGAAAATTATAGAATTAGCAGGTGTGCTTGCCGGGCCAAGTGTTGGTTATTTTTTTTCAGAGTTGGGCGCTACCGTAATTAAGGTCGAAAATCCTAAAACGAAAGGCGATGTTACCCGAAGCTGGAAATTAAAAACAGAAAATCCTAAAGAAGATACTTCTGCTTATTTCTGGAGCGTGAATTCAGGCAAAGAATTTTTGTCACTCGATCTTTCTATACCAACGCAATTGCAAAAATTGTATGATCTTATAAAAGATGCCGATATTTTAATCACCAATTTTAAAGCAGGTGATGATGTGAAATTAAAAGTAGATTACCCTATCCTTTCAAAATTAAATCCGGGATTAATTTACGCCTCTATTAACGGTTTTGGCAACAGTAATCCGCGTACTGCTTACGATCTTATTTTACAGGCAGAGAGCGGTTTTATGTTCATGAACGGCGAGCCTAATAGCAAACCGGTTAAAATGCCGGTTGCTTTAATTGATATTTTAGCCGGGCACCAGTTAAAAGAAGCGATTTTAATTTCGTTACTTAACCGTTATAAAACAAAAAAAGGCTGTCACGTTTCCGTGTCGTTATTTGATAGCGCTATTGCATCGCTTGCCAACCAGGCAACCAATTGGCTTATTGCAAAAGAATTACCAAAGGCCATGGGCAGCCTTCACCCAAATATTGCCCCTTACGGCGAACTGTTTGATACTAAAGACGGTCAGCAGATCACATTTGCTATTGGCAGCAATGCCCAGTTTAAAAATTTATGTGAGTTAATGCAATACCCCACTCTGGCAACAGATCCAAAATATGCCACTAATCAATTACGCGTTCAAAACAGGATACAGTTATATCATTTAATTTACAATTACATTAAACAGTATAATTTTAAAGATATTTATAATTTGTGTCTTCAAAAAGAAATTCCGATTGGCAAGATACGTGACCTTAAAGAAGTGTTTGAATTACCCGAAGCAAAGGCCATGCTCAATGATTTTTCGTTTCTGAAAAAAGAATTAAAAAATGTTTCATCTATTGCTTTTAAATTTTTAAGTAAATGAAAGTAGAACAGGCTAAAACAAAACAAGAAATAGAGGCGATCATTGATCTTCGTTATAAAATATTACGTCAGCCCTGGGATCAGCCGCGCGATACCGGAACGGATAACATAGAAGAAAGCAGCATTAATGCATTTATAAAAGATACAGGCGGAACGGTGGTTGCCTGTGGAAGATTGCAGGAAAATGAAAATAAGATCGGCCAGATCCGTTTTATGGCAGTTGATGGTTCGCAGCAAGGAAAAGGTTTAGGAAAAAAGATCGTTGATTTTTTAGAACTTGAAGGAAAAACACTTGGCCTAAAAAAAATAGAATTGCAGGCCCGCGAAAACGCCCTTGAATTTTATAAAAATTGTGGTTATTCGATCAAAGAAAAATCTTTTTTATTGTGGGGCATCATTCAGCATTATTTAATGGAGAAGGAGCTGTGATAAAGAAACAATATCACTTCGGGCGAGGGCGAGAAGCAGAAACAAATCAGCAAATGTGTCTCGACTGCGCTCGACATGATAATAAAATTTGTCAGTTCGAGTAGCGGAACGAAATGGAACGTATCGAGAACGCTTCTCTATACATCCTTCCTGTCGTCAGAATTACTCGAAGTGACATTCTCTTTTAAACTTCGACATTTTAACTTCGCCTGATAGAACGATCTTACTCATCCGGTTCAATATGAACCAGCACATCGGCAATATTTGGCATTTTATATTGTAAATGATCTTTAAGGTCGTGAGAGATCTTATGGCCTTCACTAACTGTTATTTTCGCGTTTACGATCACATGAAGATCTATATGATAACTCATACCGGTTTTACGAACGTGGCATTTTTCGGTATCGATCACACCTGCAACTTCTTTCGAATATTTTCTGATCTCGAGTATCAATTCATCATACACCTGTTCATCCATTATCTCGCCAAGGGCCGGCCTGAAAATTAAATAACTGTTGTATAAAATAATCGCAGCTGCAAACAACGCGGCCCAGTCGTCTGCTGTTTCATAGCCTTTACCAAATATAAGGGCAATTGAAATTCCAATAAATGCTGTTACAGAAGTAATGGCATCGCTTCTGTGATGCCAGGCATCAGCCTTTAAAGATGAGCTGTTTGTTTCGTTGCCCTTTTTTTTTACAATGCGGTAAAAAGTTTCTTTAATTGCAATAATAATTCCTAAAACAATTAAAGTATAAGGCTTTGGCAATTCGTGGGGGGTTTGTATGTTCTCAATACTTTCATAAGCAATAATAACGGCCGAGGCCACTAAAAACCCAACTACCATAAAAGTTACCAAAGGCTCTGCCCTGCCATGACCATAAGGATGATTCTTATCTTTTGGGCGAGTAGAATATTTTATCCCGAATAAAACGATGATGGAAGAAAAGATATCTGACGTTGACTCTATAGCATCGGCAATTAAAGCATATGAATTGCCAAAATAACCCGTAAGGCCTTTTAGTAAAGCAAGACCAGAATTTCCCGCAATACTTAAGTAAGTTGCTTTTATGGCTTTTTGCTTTTGTTCCACTTCTTAAAATTAATTTTTATTGCGCAATATTAATAAAAAAAACAAAGCCGGATATTAACTCCGGCTTTATGTTCTTTAGAAGATCTGTTTTTATATTTTAAACATCCAGTTTAATTTATCTTCTGCTTTTCCTTTGCGTATCAATCGTAAGGTTTCATCTACCTTAGTAGAGAATTTCCTATCTTCTACTGCAGGTAAAACAAAATCTTTCCCTTCAAAACCAATTCCAACAATGTGAGCAATCGTAGCTGCGGTACCGCAACCAAATGCCTCTTTTAAAGTTCCTTTTTCGTAAGCTTCTGCAACTTCTTTAAGGCTAACTTTTCTTTCTTCCACCTTCATACCCCATTGTTTGGCCAAAGCAATAACGCTGTCGCGGGTAATACCTGCTAAAATTGTATCGCTTAATGCAGGCGTTAATAATGTATCACCGATCACAAACATTAAATTCATTGTTCCGCTTTCTTCAACATAATGATGCGTGGCGCTGTCTGTCCAGATCACCTGCTGATATCCTTTTTGTTGTGCTAATTTTGTTGGATATAAACTGCGGCCATAGTTACCTGCGGCTTTCACAAAACCAACACCACCATGTACAGAACGGAAGTAATCTGTTTCTACAATAACTTTGATAGGATCGCTATAATATTTACCTGCCGGACAAGTAATAATTACAAATTTATATGTTTCGCTTGCCTTAACACCGATCGCTTCATCTGTTGCGATCAAAAACGGGCGGATATATAAGCTTCCTGTTTCGCCCGATGGCACCCAGGCAGAATCCAAACGCAACAATTCAATCAGGCCGTTCATAAAAAGTTCTTCAGGAACCTCAGGCATGCACATACGCAATGCACTTTTATTTAAGCGTTTAAAATTTTCGAGCGGACGAAATAAAGAAACCTCTCCTTTGTCGTTCTTATATGCTTTCATGCCTTCAAAAATAGCTTGCCCATAATGCAAAGCACTCATTGAATAACTCATAGGAATATCGGCGTAAGGACTAATGGTTGCATTTTGCCATTTGCCATCGGCATATTCGGCAACAAACATATGATCGCTAAAACATTTACCAAAAGGTACATTGTTCACGTCGTAATCTGTAACTCTGCTTTTCGCAATTTTATTGATGCGAATATCGGCTGTACTTATCATAAATTATAATGTTATATAACAAATAACTACAAAATTTTTGAATTTGCAAATAGTTTCATCAATAAATTAAGGGGTTTTGGTCGATATTTTGAATGGAGCGGGCTTGAATTTAGGTGCATACACCTAAAAGCGGCTATTTTTCAAATTTTCTGAGGGTCAATGTGTCGCCGTCAAACACTGCATAAGTGCGGTAATTTATCCACTCGCCCAAATTAATATACCTGGCTTTTCCATCAACATCAAGATCTAAAGGTAAGTGACGATGACCAAAAATAAAGTAATCTACCTTGTGTTGTTTCAGATATTCTCTGCTATAAAGAAATAACCATTCATTTTCATTACCTAAAAATTTTTCGTCAGAATCGCCGGTAGTTATACGGCTTCTGCGGCTGGTAAAACGCGCAAACCAAAAAGAAAAATTCGGATGCAAACGTGAATACAGCCAATGACATACTTTACTTGTAAAAATAAGTTTTAATAATTTATATCCTTTATCGCCGGGGCCTAATCCATCACCATGACCAATATAAAATGTTTTATTATTATAAACTTTTGTAATGGGTTGATGCTGTATGGTTACATTTAATTCTTTAATAAAATAATCCTGCATCCACAGATCGTGGTTACCGGTAAAAAAAACAACTTTTATACCGGCATCTGTGAGCTCTGCAATTTTTCCCAGTAACCTTGTAAACCCTTTGGGAATGGTGTATTTATGTTCGAACCAAAAATCAAAAAGGTCGCCAACCAAATAGATCTCGCTGGCATCCGCTTTGATCGAATCTAACCAGCGACAAACACTTTTTTCACGTTCAAGGCTAATTTCCAGAGTTGGTACGCCTAAATGAAAATCAGAAGCAAAATATATTTTTTTATTACTCACTAAAATAAATTATCTCTTATTAAGTTTTTCGGAACTAATTTATGAATATTAATTGTAAATCTAATGGTATTAAAACCGTGTATATTATTTAATGCCAGGTCTTTTTTAATATCGCTATTATAAACTATAGGCACATACACGTCAACAAGATCTTTAATAAGTGTAGTGTTTATGCCAAGATCCCACAAGAAAGGATCTACATTAAGGGCGCGGCCGTCGCAAAAAGCAACGTCGGCAAATATCTTTATCGGAAAAATAAAGATCTGCGGTGATTTTAAATTGATGGCCGCTAACCATTCGGGAGATTGCCCCAAAGGTGTCCATACTTTTAAAGCACCGTCTTTATCGGCAAACTGGCTAAAACCAAAACCGCTATATTGGTTACGCGCAATAAAATTAGTCTCAAATAAATAATCCTGATAGCCGTTATAACCACTTGCCCTGAAAGCATAATAACTTCTTTCGGCATAAGAGCCTGCTAAAAAAGCGCCGGCAAATAGTCGAATGTCGAAATACTGTTTATGGCGTGTAGTAACCTGGTATTCGAACGTAGCAAACACTTTAGCCATTGTAGCAGTATGTTGCAGATCTATATTTAAATTAAAAGGGTTAATAGTTCTTTTGTTACTTAAATTATAATTTAACTGGTTCACAAACGAATACGTATTTTTTTTTGTTGGGCCAGATGCTATTATTGACGGGTTGTTTGAGAGATTTAAGCTATCGGTAAACAAATTATTATTTGTATAAGTTATAAATTGATGAACAGGGCTGGTAGCTGCTTTTCTCTTTATTTCGAATTGTAGGAATGGGGCAATTTTATAATAATTAAAAACCAGGTTTTTATAATTAGTGCCATTGGCCTGGTTGCCTGCTTTTGTATCATAATAATCGTAAGAGAAAGATTTTGCTTTTGCACCAAAGGTAATTTGCTGAAAACATTTTTGAGGAAACAGATTGTAATTAATTTCTGCAAAACCAACCGCACTATTTGTTTTAAAGGCATACATTGGCGATATAGCATACTCAAACTTTTTCCGGTACAGGCCGTAATTATGAATAGAGGCGCCGGCCATAAAGCCATTGTAATAATTTGCACCAATTAATGGCAAATAGTTTATTTGTGTTTTTGTAGGATTTTCGAATTTGGTTAAAAAGTTAAACTGCAAAGGTTTTGCTTTTCTGAATATGCCTTTGGCTCTGCTATAATTATTTTTTCGGTTAATATCAGGCATTCGATCCATACCGTCTATTTTAAAATAATCAACATCTGTAGGAGGAAATTCGATGGTTTTATTTTTTTCGAAACCGTTATACCAGATCAAACCTACTTGTTTATCTTTTTTAAACCCGTAGATATTTAGCGGTGCAGGAACACCTGTTTTATTTTTGATCTTAATCCTGAAACTTCCGTCTTTATTTTTTTTAACGCTTTTTATTTTATAGTCGATCTTATCTGTGGAAGAAATAAAATGCGACGAGAACCACGAAAGATCGAGGCCACTAAAAAAGCTTAATGTTTTTGCAAGATCTTTTGGTGCAGGGTGTTTAAATTTAAATTGATCGTAATAAAATTTCATGGCATTATCCAAATTACCTTCACCAACATAATCCATCAGGTAATCAAAAATTGCGGGGGTTTTACTGTATACAATACTTCCGTAATTAAATTCTGTAAAGTCTTGCGCGGGTATATCCAAAGTCTGATCGGTTCTTGATTTGGCCGCAATAAAATAAGCTATTTCTTTTTCGCGCCAGTAATCAATTTTATTTACGCCAAATAAATTAATTTTTGGGTTGATACCAAGAAGATCTGACAATTTTTTATCGGGATATTTTGCCCGAATATAACGCATCTCGTAAAACGAATTTATACCTTCATCCATAAAAGGATGATCGCGCTCATTGCTGCCTAAAATACCATAAAACCAATTATGGCCAACTTCGTGCGCAATGGTAACATCCAGATCAAATTCATTGCTCATATCGCCAATTACGGTGATGTTTGGATATTCCATACCACCTCCGGCCATTATGGTTCCGTCTACCGCAGTTACATGGTTGTACGGATAATCGCCATTGAGGTAAGAATAAAAAATGGTTGATTCGTTCACATAATTAATGGCATTCTTCCAGAGGTTAAAATTCTTATTGGTAAAAAATATCCAGGTATCTATTGTTCTTTTAGTTGCAGGCAGCTCGATCTGATCGTGCAGAACATTAAAGCGTTTATCGGCAAACCATGCAAAATCGTGCACCCTGAATTGTTTAAAGCGAATTGTTTTTGTTTGTTTTGCAGATTCGGGAAAAGCCATATCCTCTGGTTGAAAATCGCTTTTATCCAGGCGTTGCATAGTTTCTTTTACTTTTTCATTTAAAAAATAATCTTCATCATCTGAATCAATTCTATCGCCCGTGGCAGATAATAAATAATTTTTTGGTAATGTTATTTTCACGTCAAAGCTGCCAAATTCGCTGTAAAATTCACCCTGGTCTAAATATGGCATTGGATGCCAGCCATCATTATCAAACACCGCAGGCTTTGGATACCATTGCGTAATAAAATAGGCCTGTCCGGTATGTCCTAATCTTGAGAATTTAGCATCCGGTATCTTTACATAAAAGGGCGTTGTAATAACGATCGTATCTAAAGATCTTATTGGATCGTTGAGTATCAATTTGCAGATATCAATATTATCTTTATCAAATTCCCATTTTATTTCTTTACCATTCACTTTAAAATTTAAACTGTCAATAAAGCCTCTTTCTTCGGGTTTTGAAAAATAGAGATCGGTTTTTTTTAATTGAAGAAGTTGTTTTGAAAGTGCTGTGCTTTGATCCTTATAGGCGTTTGGCCAAAGGTGAAAGTAAATGTAGGTTAATGACTGGCTGGAATTATTAATATATTGAATCTCTTCGTTAGCAGATAACGTGTGGGCGGCGTCATTTAATTTTACATCGATCTTGTAATTTACCTCTTGCTGAAAATAAGTTTGCTGGGAAAACAGATGTGTTGTAATAACAAAAATCGCCACAAGCCAATTGTAGCGATTTGAGTTTTTTATATCTTTAAAATTGATCAATAATTATTTTGCTGCTATTGCTTCTTCTATAGCTTTTTCAAGGGCAGTACCTCTTAAATTTTTTGCGATGATCTTTCCTTCTTTATCTACCAGAACAGTGTATGGAATTCCTTCAACGGCATACAACTTTGCCGCTTCGCTGCCCCAATATTTAAGATCGCTTACCTGCGGCCAGGTTATGCCGTCTTTTTGAATGGCCTCTAACCAACGATCTTTGTCTTTATCTAAAGATACGCCATAGATCTCAAAGCCTTTATCTTTATACTTTGCATACGCTTTTACAACATTAGGCATCTCTTTTCTGCAGGGCCCGCACCAGCTTGCCCAGAAATCTACCAATACAATTTTTCCTTTTAAAGAGGATAAGGCTATTTCTTTCCCATCCGGATCTGGTAAAACAATTTCGGGAGCCGGCTGGCCAATAGTTGTTGCCAGCATTTTACTTATTACCTCGTGAAACATTTTTACGTTATTATCCTCAGGAAATTTTTTTATCAGGCCCGCATCCAAAGCTTTATAAACATCTACAAATTTGTCGGGTTCCATACCCTGTACGGCCATTATTGAAGCATACTTGTCGGTATTTTTTATTATTTTTTCGGCCATAAGTGCATTATACGAACTCATGATCGCATTAAATGGTTTTTCAAAAATAGCGCTTAACGAATCCATTCTTAACGAATCCATTTTTATAGTTTGCGTTATCTGCTGAAATGCCTGGTTAAGTGAATCCATCCTGATATTTTTTTTATTTGTAAGAACATTATATTCTATAAATAAATTTGTTTCGGGAGAGCCTTCTGCTTTGTATGTGTTACCAAGGTCTTTAAAGTTACCTGTAACAGTAACTTTATCGTTACTATCCAACACCAGCATTGCAAAATTCTGCTGACTGGATTTTATGCGGTAAAAACCAATACGCGGCATATAATTTGTGAACTGAAAATTGCCTTTTTCATCGATCACAGCGCTATCAACAATAACCGGCTGCGGATTAATTAATTTTTCTAAATAAATAGTTTCACCGTTGGTGTTGCTAAAGGTTCCCTTCAATTCAAAATTGCCATTCTTTTTAGGCTCAGAGCAGCCTGCTAAAATTGCTACTACAGTAATGGCGGTAATTATTCTTAACATGTTGTTATTTTTCGAGTGTTTCTTTTACTAATTGATTTAATAATTTAGGATCGGCTTTTCCTTTGCTTAATTTCATTGCTTCGCCAACAAACATGCCAAGCAAGCCAACTTTTCCGCTTTTGTATTCTGCGATCTTTTCCGGAAATTTTGATAAAGCAGTATCAATAAGCCCTTGCAATTCATCGCTGTTACTGTTCTGTAACAGGTCTAATTCCTTGGCAATTTGCTCGGCTGTTTTATCGTGGTTATTCATTAACTCAGGAAAGATGCTTTGCGATGCAGCCGCATTGCTTACTTTTCCTGAATCGATCAAAGCAATGATCTCTGCTATTTTTTTTGCATCTAACGTAAATTCAGAAATGGTTAAAGCTCTTTCATTTAAATAAGCCTTAATTGGTCCCATTACCCAATTAGCGGCGCTTTTGTAATTAGTGGTATAGGTTACCAGTTTATTATAATAAGCAGCCACTTCTTTAAGATCAATTAATTGCAGCGCATCATATTCTGTAAGCTTATATGTTTTGGTGTAGGTATTAAAAAGCTCATCCGGTAAGGTTGGCATGTTGCTTTTTACTTTATTGATATATTCCTGCGATACAAAAACCGGTTGAAGATCCGGCTCAGGAAAATAACGGTAATCGTTTGCGTTCTCTTTGCTTCTGAGCGCAAACGTGCTGCCTTTTACAGCGTCAAAACTTCTTGTTTCTCCTGCAATTTTTTCTCCAGCCTCTATAAGATCTATTTGTCTTTTAATTTCAAAATCAATGGCGCGTTGAACATTTCTGAATGAGTTCATGTTCTTTACTTCCACTTTTTTTCCAAATTCTTTTGATCCTTTTAGCATCACAGAAATATTTGCATCACAACGCAACGATCCTTCTTCCATATTTCCGTCGCAGATATCGAGGTAACGAACCAGTTTTCTTACTTCAGTTAAATAAGCATAAGCTTCTTCGCCGCTTCTAAAATCGGGCTCGGTAACTATTTCTAATAAAGGTGTACCTGCCCGGTTAAGATCTATAAGTGTTTCAAAAGGGTCAATATCATGCAGGCTTTTTCCTGCATCTTCTTCCATATGAATACGGGTAAGGTTTATTTTTTTTTCGGCGCCATCTTTTAATTTGGCCATAATAAACCCGCCATTACATATGGGTGTTTTATCTTGTGTTATTTGGTATCCTTTAGGAAGATCGGCATAAAAATAGTTTTTCCGGGCAAACTGGTTCTCTTCCCGGATGTTTGCATTTACTGCAATGCCTAATTTTACGGCAAACTCAATGGCTTTGGCATTAACTACCGGCAACGTACCCGGGTGTCCTAAAGTAACTACACTAACATTTGTATTTGGTAAAGCACCATATTCTGCCACATCGCTACTATACATTTTAGTTTTTGTAAGTAACTGAATATGACATTCTAATCCAATAACTGATTCGTATTTATCGTAAACGCTCATAAATTTTGCGCCTTAAAGATACTATTTTTTAACCGTAAACAATTGCCATAAAAACAAAAAAGGCGCCCCGAGGTACCGGAACGCCTTTTTTTGGAGTTATTTAAATTTATTCTTTTATTAATTTACCTTCTTTAATTGCCGTTTTAGTGGTTAAAGAAGTTATTTTATAAGTATACATACCGTTAGCCAATTCTTTAATATTTAAAGCACTTTCAGCAGTGGTTAATGTAGTTTTGTAAACTAATCTGCCCGAAAGGTCATTAATTTCAAATGCATAGCTTCCGTTTGCATCCTGTATCAATACATTGATGTTACCATTATTAGGGTTTGGATAGATAAATGTATCCTTATCAATGATCGTATTCTTAGCTAAACCTGTACATACTACCACAAACACAGTTACGTTAGAGTTGGTTGAGCAACCTAAACTGTTTGTTGTAACAACGTTGTATACAGTAGAGATACCAGGAGTTACGCTAATAGCTGAAGTGGTTTGTCCACCAGGCGACCAGGTATAAGTTCCGGCGTTAGAGTTTGCGGTTAACGTTGTTGACATACCAGGGCAAAGTGTAGCCGAAGGAGAAACGCTGACACTCATTGCAGGAACCGGGTTTACAGTAAGAGCAATTGTTTTTGTACCAGGGCAGGCAGGAGCGTTAGCGCCTGTTACAGTATATGTGGTATTAACAGTAGGCGTTACCGATATAGATGCGGTATTTGCACTTGTGCTCCATGTATAAGTTGTAGCGCCTGATGCTGTTAAAGTTACAGGGCTTCCATTACAAACAGTAGCTGTTGATGCAGTAATTGTTATGTTTGGTACTGCACAAGAGCTTTGGATCTGTAAACTGTCAATAGCAATGTCACTTCCGCCAAAATCAGAGTTACCTGTAAATTTAAGCACACAGGTTGGTGAGTTTACCGAAGTTAATAAGATCGTTTTCTTGTTCCAGCTTACATCAATTGGACTGTAATCGCCAGAAACATAACCACCTTGTTTATTGTAAGTAGCACCGCCATCAGTAGATAAGAATACTTCCAACGAATCATCACCATCTAAATTTGTATGGTAGAATGATAAAGAGTAAGTGCTGGTTGAATTTAAATTCACGTATAACATTAAATCACCAGTAGAACCAGATGGAGCATAATAGCTGTGGAAATCAGCGCAACCTGCACCGGTTAAAGGAGCTACAGTAGCAGTAGTAGCAGCAGTCCATAAAGCGCTTGCGCCATCATCTTGTCTTCTCCACGATTGATTTCCTGTAGTTGGGTTACTATCCCAATTTGCAGCTACCGGCACGTTGTCGATATCGCAACGGTTTTGCCATGCATTATCAAAGTTCTCTAAGAAAGGAACGGTAGCATAAACAGGCGAACCTAATATAGCAACCTGTACTGGTGTAGCTGTAGTGCTTGCAGGACCATTAGTACAAGTAATAACACATTGGTAATAAGCAGATGCTGTAATGTTAGTTGCTGTAAATGGTGTCATTGTAGCACCTGAAATAGCTGTGTATGGTCCGCTTAAGCTTGGAGCAGAGAACCATTGGTAAGTTAAACCACCAACAGTATAAGAGTTAGCAAGATTTAAGGTAGAAGAACCGCCAGTACAAACCTGAGTAGCAGAAGCAATTGCCAAGTTAGCACCCGGAGCACCTGCACAAGGAGTAGCAGGAGTAATAGTAATACAATAATCTTCAGTTTCTCCCCATGTTGGAGTTGAACATTCGCCCCAGATAGTTGAACCTTCGCCAACAATAACCCTCATACGGGTAGTTCCGGTGGTAGCGTTAGCAGGAATTGGTACTGTAGTTGTGAAAGTAGTTCCGGCAACAGCAATAGGGCCGTAAGTTGATTGATAAACAAACTCACCCGGATCAGAGAACGATCCATTTTGGTTAAAGTCGATATAAGCAACAACTACAGCTGAGTATGAGTTACCATTACACTCGCCCGCGGTGATACTTAATGAATAGTTATTACCTGCAGCAAGATTTGGTGAAGCAAGCATACCAGCATAGTTAGAATATAAACTTACTGTAGATGTAGGACCACCTGTTTGACCACAAGCTGAAGTATTATTTAAAGTACCAATTGTTACATTAAAGATCTCTTCATCGTTAATACTTGTAGCAGCTGAAGCGCAATATGATAAACATTGGCAAGGGCTTCCACCAACCAGGATCTGAACTGGTGTAGATGTAGTGCTTGCAGGACCGTTAGTACATGTAATAACACATTGGTAATATGCAGAAGTAGTAATGTTTGTAGCTGAATACGCGCTTGCGTTAGCACCAGATATTGAAGTATAAGGACCGCTTACACTTGGCGATGAGAACCATTGGTAAGTAAGACCGCCTACTGTATATGAGTTAGCTAAAGATAAATTAGCATTTCCACCAGGACAAACGTTTGTAGCAGTTGAAAGTGCGGTATTGGCACCCGGAGCACCTGCACAAGGAGTAGCAGCAGTAATATTGATACAATAATCTTCAGTTTCACCCCATGTTGGTGTAGCGCAAGGAGTCCAGATAGTTGAACCTTCGCCAACGATAACCCTCATACGAGTAATACCTAATGTTGCATTAGCCGGCACTGAAATAACACTTGTAAATGTAGTTCCCGCTACAGCGATCGGGCCATAAGTTGACTGGTAAACAAATTCACCCGGATCGGTGAACGAACCGTTTTGGTTAAAATCCATATACGCTACAACAACTGCAGAGTATGAGTTACCATTACACTCGCCGGCAGTAATACTTAAAGTATAGTTATTACCTGCAGCAAGGTTTGGCGCAGCAATCATACCGGTGTAGTTAGAATATAAACTAACTGTAGAAGTTGGACCACCTGTTTGACCGCAAGCTGTAGTATTGTTTAATGTACCAACAGATACGTTAAATAATTCTTCGTCGTTTGCGCTTGTAGCGTTCGAAGTACAATAAGTACCACATTGGCAAGGGTTACCACTTACTATAACCTGAACCGGAGTAGAAGTAGTACTTGCAGGACCGTTAGTACAAGTAATAACAGCCTGGTAGTATAATGACGACGCTACGTTAGTTGCAGTATAAGCTGCACTTGTAGCACCTGAAATTAAAGTATACGGACCAGATACTGAAGAAGAGCTATACCATTGGTAAGTTAAACCACCAACAGTGTATGAGTTAGCTAAACCTAAGGTTACTGAACTGCTTGGACAGATAGTTGTTAAGCTGGCAACAGCAGAGTTAGCACCTGGCGTACCAGAACAACCTGTAGCAGCAGCAATAGTTACCAAATAATCTTCTGTTTCACCAGAACCAAAACCTAAACAGGCATCACCAGGTCCGTTTTGATTTCCGGTACCTCTTGAACGCACACGCATACCGGTTTGGCCTAACATGGCAGTTCCCGGAACGGTAAACGTCATTATGGTTGGTGTATTTGGAGTTGATGATGTACAGATCTGAGTATGTTCGCTAACATCAAAAGTTCCGCTTTGGTTATAATCTATCCAAAGAGACTCGATATTATTAGCAGTAGTATTTACACTGATTGAATAGGTAATACCTATGTTTAATGTAGCAGTAGTTGAGGCACTTGGAGAGAAATAAGTATAGGTACCGTTAGTAGCATTTGAGTTACAGGTAGAGTTGTTATTTAACGGCGTACCAATAATAGTAACATTCGTAATGTTATCACCTGTACAACCACTACCACCTAAATTTTGATTGCAATAGCACAAAGTAACAGGGTTGTTAGGGTTTACCGAAGTAACCGCAGTTGTAGCACTTTGCGATGTATTGGTACAAGTAATTACTAATTGGTAAAAAGTTAACGAAGTTAATGAAGTAGTAGTTAATACCTGTGTATTAAAACCAGAACCGGTTGTAACGTTTG
Source organism: Bacteroidia bacterium (assembly GCA_044226875.1). Lineage (GTDB taxonomy): Bacteria > Bacteroidota > Bacteroidia > B-17B0 > Aurantibacillaceae > Aurantibacillus. The sequence continues at coordinate 78,465 of JBGAGD010000006.1, read as the reverse complement.
TCCATGGACCAGACGCTGCCGGAGCTTGCATCCACTGGTAAGTTATACCGGTAGATAAGTTTGTGCTGGTATTACTTACTACTGCAGTTGTATTTGGGCAAATGGTTTGCGAAGCACTAACAGAACCTGCGCTAGGCACACCAGAGCAACCTGCAGCTGGAGTCCAGCGATAAATTTGACCACTCGTAGGCAGTAAAGTTGAATTGTAATTACATACTGCCGAATTTGCAGCACCTGCAACTGACGCTGCCCAAGAACCTGATGCAGCAACATCCCTGTTGTTAAAATCTGTATTGGTCATTCCACGTAAACCTACCTGGCACGAGCTAGAACCCGAAGTTGAGAAAGCTCCGTACATTACTTCAACCACATTGGTTGTTTGCATTAAACGGATCTGGAAATTAAAATTATCTCCGGTTGCGTTGTATTGACGGTAACCGCTCCATTGAATAACCAATGTTTGATTTGGTGATATACCAAGGTTTTGAACCCTTACTTCAGAACCTGTTTGCCCTTGTAAATCGCGGTTAAAACCCGCAACCCTGTTTTGCAAAACAGGTAATGCAGATGAAGCATTTGATATAACTGCAGCATAAGAGTTAGTATTCATATCTACTCCCGGAGAGGAAGAAGACTGACCGAACGAGATCCAGCCATTATTATCAATACCAAATACATCGTATACAGTACCGTTATAGGTAAAATTGAAGCCGATGGGCAAACCAACACCCTGGCTACCAGATGGATTTCCAACCGGAACTGACGGATCTATAAAAACATCGTCATCGGTAGTTGTTGTACCGTAAACGGTTCCTCCCGTTATTGCAGTATACGCACCTGAAGTTTGTATAAACGAATACGGAGCAACCTGGGCGTTACTCTTTACTCCCATAAAGAGCAATGATAAGCCTAAAATTGATTTGTAAATTTTCCTCATTGTTTTTTGATTTTTTGGGCTGTTAAATAATCAGAAATTGCATTTTACCACAAAGATAACAAAACTTTAACTGAATTGTTTTAGAAAGTTAATGAAATTAACAAATAGTTTAAAACTTTGGCTAAATATTTAGTAATTATTTTACTTTAGAAAGTAAACAGGATGTGCCTCGTTGTATTTACGAATGTATCTGAAAATTTGTTCCTTTTGTTTTCTTCTGCTTAATTTTTTAAACTCGGCATATAACAATTGGTCCCTGCTCAAAAGCAATTCAGCATCATCCATTTTAAACTCTGCCACGATCCCATCATAAAAATTTATTAAAAATTCCCTTATCTCTTGTCTTCTGCTACCGGTACCAACACCAGTGCCATAGCCATACATAGGGTCGTAAAAACCTACTCCAACTACCTCTACCGTGGCCACTAAATAACATACCGAGCCAAAAACAGGTACCCTGTAAAAAACTCCTTTGTAGTTAATATACAATGTTTTATTTTGAACAAAACCCCAGATCGATTTTGAATTGGCTACCGTGGTTTTTTGAGAGTCCTGAAAACTAAATGTTTCTTTTTCCAACGTTTTTCCAAGAAAATCCAATTGCTCTTTATTACCGGGCGAGATGATCTGTTCTTTTAAAACTGCTTTATTATACCTGAAATCAGAATAACTTAAAAAGATCCCGTCGGCAATATTCAGATCTGCCGGAACCTGCACACTGTCTGTTTGCGCAGCCAAAGCATTTTTTAAAAAAATTATAAATACTAACAGCAGGAAATTAAATTTCATATTAACAAATGTCGGGTTTTTTACTTAATTTTAATCAAAATAGCATTAAAATGAGATTAAAACTATTCATCGCTTTATTTCTTTTATCTTTTTATTTTTTTTCGCAAAACACGGGCTTAAACAATGCCCTCAGGTTACGGCTGGATGCCGGCCACCAGTTTATGCGGTACACCGTTTTGGTGCAGGGTAATGTAACAAAACTTATTTCGGCGCAAAAACAATTTAATTATACTTTTAATTATTCTGCCGGAAATATTGCTTCTATTTCCTGCGACCTTATTACTGTTTCTAAACTTATTGAAAACAAGTTAATTTCTTACGCTGAATTTATTGAACCCGGCAAAACAACCATGAATGATACCATGGTTGTGAAGAACAAGATAAAACCTATAAAACTTGGTACAACACCATTAACCATGCCATACGACGGAACGGGAATTGTTGTTGGCATCATTGATAGCGGTACCGATTTTAATCATCCTGATTTTAAAGATAATGCCGGTAATTCGAGAATAAAATTTTTGTGGGACCAGGTGCCGGTTTCCGGATCAAGCATTCCGCAACCATATAATTACGGCATTGAGTGGACCGATGCACAAATAAATGCCAATCAGTGTACCCATAACGATTTGCCGCATTATGGCCATGGCACACATGTTTGCGGTATTGCAACCGGCAACGGTTTAGCAAACGGCACACACCAGGGCGTTGCCTCGAACGCCGATATTGTTGTAGTGGCGCTTGATTTTAATAAAACCGGGCCAACCATTGCAGATGCGGTTCAATACATATTCAGTAAAGCAACAGCATTGGGCAAACCCTGTGTTATTAATGCAAGCGTTGGCGGCTACCAGGGCAGCCACGACGGTACAGATCTTGAAGCAAAATTAATCTATAACATGATCCATAACGTGCCAGGCAGGGTTATGGTGGCTGCTGCCGGAAATGCCGGAAACATTAAACATCATGTTAAAACACAACCACCATTAAATGACACAAGTTTTACCTGGATAAAGAACAGTAGCGCCACGGTAGAGTATTGGTGCTATGCGGATACGAACAATATAAAGAATGTACAAATAAGTGTTGGCGCTAACAGAAACAATAATTTTAATTTAGGCCGTATTGGATTTAAACCATACAATTATGGCTTAACCACGTTGCAAACAGATACTTTAAAATTTAACGGAAACCGCATTGGCATTATAAAGACCTCGGCAAGTATCAATGCCGATGGTGTATATGAATTGTATTTAAAGATCATGGCCGATACATTAAATTTAAAATGGCGTATAGAAAGTAAAGGTGTTGGTTTACACGATGCCTGGAGTTTTGATTTTATCTCTTCCGGCTTGCCATCAGTGAGCGCCTACCCGTTCATTTCAAAATATGTAATGCCTGATGTTAACAGCACCATGGTTACCAGCTTTCAATGTTTAACCGATGTGATAACGGTAGCTAATTATACAAATATAGATGCATACTACGATGTAAATGGAACCCTGCAGAGCTGGGCAGCCTTAAACCCCGGAGAGAATGTGAACGATATAGCCGCCAGCAGCAGTTGGGGCCCAACCCGTGATAATAAACAAAAACCGGATATTACGGCAACCGGCGCCGGTGTTTTTAGCACCATGGCATTGGGGATGCAGGCCAATTTAATTGCTAACGCCCCGCAGGTTGTAGCACAGGGCAGTTTTCATGTACAAGGCGGGGGTACATCTGCTGCATCGCCCGTTGTTGCTGGATTTGCCGCGCTTTATTTACAAAAATACCCTACCGCAACAGGCTTAAATGTTTTGAATGCTATTACCACCTGCGGGCATTATGCTGACTCGTTTACCGGCACAAGCCTGCCAAATTACCGTTGGGGTTATGGCAAACTGGATGCCTTTGCGGCCATGACCTGTTTACTGACCAATGTGCCTGAGCAAAAAATTACCGGCAACGTACAGTATTCTCCAAATCCTTTTACGGATAAAGTAACCATTGATTTTAAAAAGGTTTTAACCGGTAAGATCTTTGTTTACGCCATAGATGGTAAATTACTTTATGAAGATGTTATAAATGGAGAGAGTTATAGCTTATCTTCGGCCAAATTAAATGTAAAAACAAACGGTTTATTATTTGTAAGAATAATTACGCCAACCGAAAATATGGCCTTTAAGCTGATCAAAGAAAATTAATAATGCGTGTACCAACCAATTCGTTAAAAGATCTTATAGCTTTTTATCATTCTGAATTAAATACGATCTATGAAAGTTCTGAGATCGATGCGATCGTTAATTTGGTGTTAGAGCATTATTTAGGTTTTTCAAAAACGGATATACTTACAAAAAAGAGCGACAACCTTAACCAAAGCGACCTGCTGAAATTATATTTTTGTTGTAAGGATCTTAAAAAAAACATTCCGGTACAGTATATTTTAAAAGAAGCCTGGTTTTACGGCCTTAAATTTTATGTAGACGGTTATGTTTTGATTCCACGCCCCGAAACAGAAGAACTGGTAGATCTGATTTTAAAAGAAAATAACGGCGCAAAAACATTTTTAGATATTGGCACAGGCAGCGGTTGCATACCGGTTTCTATTAAAAGTAAAAGCAGCGAATTCAAAGTTTACGCCTGTGACATTAGCAAAGATACTTTGATCGTTGCACGGAAAAATGCAGAGAAAAACAAAGCGGAAATTAATTTTATTGAAACGGATATCTTAAATACCGAAGTATCACTTAAAAAAATTGAGAATGATTTTGATGTGATCGTTAGTAATCCACCTTATATAAGATCTTCCGAAAAAAAATCAATGACAAAGCCTGTTTTGGACAATGAACCTCATCTTGCTTTATTTGTTGACGGCACTGATGATATTATCTTTTACAAAAAGATCATTGATCTTTGTAAACAAAAACTAAAGCCTGAAGGAAAATTGTATTTTGAATTAAACCCTTTAACAGCAGAACATGTTTTAGCTTATGCAAATGAAAGCAAAATATTTAAACAGGCCGAACTTGTAAAAGACATGAGTGGCAAGCAAAGATTTTTGAAAGCAATTAAAAATTAATTCTCCTTTAATCCCCTACCCGTTTTATTGATCTTGTTATCGCGTTTTAATTCGGCAATAATTTTATCGAGTACGCCATTTACAAACACTTTTGAGTTTGGCGTGCTATATTCTTTGCTTATATCAATATATTCGTTTAACGACGCTTTAACCGGAACGTTTGGAATATACAGGATCTCGGCCAAAGCCATTTCCATTAACAGCATATCCATATTGGCAATACGTTCTACTTCCCAGTTTTGCGTGTGACGGCCAATTAATTCAGAAAACTGTTCGCGATAGATAATTGTTTTTTTGAAAAGCTGGCTCATAAATTCCATATCATCCTTTTCGTCTTTTAACAACGGGCTTAATTTAAACTCGCCGGTAAATTCTTCAAAATTCCTGATCACTGAATTAAAAGCAACAAAGGTATCATCAGCCCAATGAATATTTTTATCCTCAAATAAAGAGATTAACACTTCATTCTCGCTTAAATGCTGGGTAATAATGGAAATAATAAAATCCCGGTCTTCGGCTGCAGAGCTATCTTTTGAAGCCATATATTTTTTATATGCCTCACCTTCGCGGATCTCTACAAATAATTTACGAACCACATCAAAATCGTTTTGCCACGAAATTTTGCGTTTTTCCAGTTGCGCTTTTAACTCTTTATTTTCAGAAATACCTAACAACAAAGAATTATTTACAAATTTTAAATTCGGATCAAGATCTTCTTTGGTTGGCAAACGTTTGTTCTTATTCTCATCTATAATTACCAGGGCAACATGATGGATATCGGAAACCAAACCTAAAATAGACAGGTACAATTCAAAGATCTTATCAAGGCTCTTGAACATCTCCTTCTCAAATTGCGCTACATCTGCTTTTTCGTGCTGAAAGAACGAATACAGCGCCTGCATTACTTTTATTCTTAAGAACCTTCTGTTTAACATTTTTATATTTTATATTTTAGATCTTAGATTGAAGATTTTAAATGCAATCTAAGATCTAAATTCATAAATTTTAAATTACAATACCGCATTAATACGGGCAATAGCTTCAATACGTTGTTCGCCTAATTTATTAGCAGCCTGGTAAGTTAAAATATTCTCTTTTTTGGCTAACTGAAATAAATTAAAAGTAGTGTCGTAAATTTTTTCGGCGTGCGAAAGTGCTCTCTCGCGGTTATATCCTTCCAATTCATAAAACACGTTAATGATGCCACCGGCGTTAACAACAAAATCAGGCGCATATAAAATTCCTTTTTTCGCAACAAGTGCGCCGTGCACTTTTTCATCAGCTAGCTGGTTATTAGCAGCGCCGCAAATAATTTTGCATTTTAACCTGTTCAATGTATCATCATTTACAGTTGCACCCAATGCACATGGCGCATAGATATCGATATCAAGATCAAACATTTTATCAGCAGCTACAACTTCTGCTTTATATTTATCTGCAGCGGCTTTTAAACGCTCTTCGCTAATATCATTTATATATACTTTAGCACCTTCTTTGGTTAAGTGGCTTACCAATACTTCACCAACATGGCCAATGCCTTGTACCAAAACTTTTTTGCCGCTTAAACTATCGCTTCCCCAGGTTTCTTTTGCGCTGGCTTTCATACTTACATAAACACCATAAGCAGTAACCGGGCTCGGATCTCCGCTACCACCCATATTTTCGGGCAAGCCACTAACATAATCCGTTTCCATTTTAATGATCTCCATATCGCGGCTGGTCATCGCAACGTCTTCGGCGGTAATGTATTTTCCACCTAAACTATTTACAAATTTTCCAAAACGACGTAATAGTGCTTCATTCTTTATCTTTTTTGCATCGCCAATAATTACGGCTTTACCACCACCAAGGTTTAAACCTGCAACAGACGACTTATAGGTCATACCGCGCGATAAACGTAATACATCATGCAAGGCTTCCATTTCGTTATTGTAATTCCACATACGTGTGCCGCCTAACGAAGGCCCAAGTACAGTGTTATGAATAGCGATAATGGCTTTAAGGCCGGTGGCGTTATCATTACAAAACAAAATTTGTTCATGATTATGAAGGCTCATTTGAGCAATAACGGGATCTTTAGCAAGATCAGAGTTTTTTAAAGTTGTGACTTCCATACAATTTAGGGGTTGAAGTGGGGCAAAGTTATAGTATTTTTTGGTATTTCAAGCAAAACAAACAGCCTACATCATAAATTTTATTATTGTACAATTTTATACGGAAAAAGGCAAAATTAATAGAGTTTAAAAGGCAATTTATCCGTAAAAATTCAGACAAATGTTAAGAGCAATTTGTTACAATTTGTTATTAATACAAATTTGTATCATAAATTTAAATTTACTCTGATTTTAAAATTACCTTTACCGGGGTGAAACATCTTAAAGTACTAAATACTTATTTTTTTAAATACAAATGGCACTTTTTAGGAGGGTTATTATTTGTTGCCCTTTCTACTATTTTTAGCACGTACCAGGGCGTTATCGTTAGAAATGGCACCAATAAAATAATTGAGATCTTTAAAAATAAACAAACGGCAGAAGCAGGTATTTTTATCAGTTTTGGTTTAACAATTATAGTTTTAGCATTAACCAGCGGCTTATTCTTGTTTTTAATGCGGCAAACCATTATTGTTATGAGCCGCCATATTGAGTACGATCAAAAAAACCAGATCTACGAGCATTATCAAAGACTGGACGCCAGTTTTTTTAAGCAAAATACTACCGGTGACCTTATGAACCGCATAAGTGAAGATGTTGGAAAAGTAAGGATGTACAGCGGTCCGGCCATAATGTACCTGGCAAATACCATTGTTACCACAATTACCGTATTGATATTTATGTTGAGCGTAAACTTTCAGCTAACACTTATTGTATTTTTACCGTTGCCAATATTATCTTACCTCATCTATCGCGTTTCGGATATGATCAATAAACAAAGCGGTAAAGTGCAAAAAGAATTAGGCAATTTAACTACGCAGGCCCAGGAAACCTTTAGTGCCATACGTGTTATAAAAGCTTATGCAAGAGAAACTTTTTTTGTTGGCAAAATGAACGAAAAAAACGAAGTGTATAAAAAAACTGCACTTAAACTTGCCACCATTGAAGCTTTTTTTGGCCCCGTTATGGTTTTAATGATAGGGCTAAGCGTTTTGTTAACCGTTTGGTATGGTGGTAAACTGGCCATTACTGGCAAAATAGAACAAGGCAATATTACCGAGTTTATTTTATACGTTTTTAAATTAACCTGGCCGTTTGCCTCGTTGGGCTGGGTAACATCTTTGGTACAAAGGGCTGCAGCTTCACAGGAGAGGATAAACGAATTTTTAGATACCAGATCATCCATTACAAATTCAAATACCGATACTTATTTAATTAACGGGGATATAGAATTTAAGAATGTTGATTTTGTGTATCCCGAAAATAATATCCAGGCCATAAAAAATATTTCGTTTAAATTAAAACAAGGCCAAACGCTTGGTATAACAGGCAAAGTTGGAAGTGGTAAATCGAGCATCTTAAATTTAATTACAAGGCAATACGATGTTACGGGGGGAGAAATTTTAATAGATCAAAAAAACATTAAACAACATAATTTACACCTGCTCCGAAAAAATATGGGCGTAGTGCCGCAGGAAGTTTTTTTATTTAGCGATACTATTGCCAATAATATTTTATTTGGAAGCTCGGATAAAAACACAAGCAAAGAAAAAATACAGCTGGCAGCCAGGCAGGCTCAGGTGCATGACAACATCATGACCTTTCCGGCCAATTACGAAACGGTTGTTGGCGAACGCGGCGTTACCTTAAGCGGCGGCCAAAAGCAGCGTATTTCTATTGCAAGAGCGTTGATCAATAAACCTCAGCTATTGATCTTTGATGATTGTTTAAGTGCTGTAGATACAGAGACCGAAGACCGCATTTTAACTAACCTGAAACAGGAAACAGAAAATAAAACCGCCATTATTGTTAGCCACCGGATATCGAGTTTAAAAAATGCCGACCTGATACTTTATTTAAAAGATGGAGAAATAGTTGAAATGGGAACACACGAAGAGCTTATGGCGCTTAACAAAAATTATTTCCAGCTCTATCAAATGCAAAGCAATTAATTTGTATCTTTAACTAGTACTACAAAACAGATGAAAGTCCTTTACACAATACTACTTCTTTTCATTATTATTTTTGCCTGCAAGAAAAAAGATAACACTCCGCAGGGCGATGATGAGATCTGGCTTCTGTACAAACGATTTAATCCAACCTTAAAAAGTTTAAAAAAAGGAACCACCATTACCTTTAAAAATAAAGATAATGCTAACCATACTGTTACCGAAGTAAATAATCACTTTGCCAGTGGCAAAATAAAATCGGGCGATCAATATCAGTATACTTTTAGTGATACCGGTTCTTACAGCATTTATTGTAATTATCATCCCGATAATTTGCAGGAGCAGGTTTATATTACGGTTACAAAATAATATTAACTACAAAGAACGCGGAAAACTATCCGGCTCTTTGTAGTTAATGATCAAGATCAGTTTGAATTCTTGATCACCAATTTACTTTCCACCTTACCGTAATAACTGGCCCGGATAGTGTAAACACCATCGGCATAATTGCTCAGATCAAGTGTGCACGAGTTTTTTTGATTCATTTCTACTTTTTGAATGATACTTCCAAAGCCATCAATTATGGAGATCTCGGATGGTAATTCGTTATTATCCTTAATAGTTAGAATAAATTTTCCGTTACTGGGATTTGGCATGACATTAAAACCAACATTGCTCTTTTTTTGTATCTTGCTATTGTTTGCGCTTAAAGCCGAATTTTGCGTTTCAGCGGCACCGGTATTTTTTACAGGAACATAACCACTTGATACAGTATTATCTACTGTAGTTTCTGTAGACATTAAACGCATATAACCTGTATTACAGGACGCGTTATATAGGTGTACCTGCGAGCCCTGCACCGCATTAAATCCAGGAAACAGATGAACCTCGGCGCCAGCATGCAAAGTAGCGGTGCCTGAACTTTGTATATTATCTGTACTATTTATGGTAGAGCCAGCTTCTTTCTGATAACCTGCATTTCCTGAATTTAAAGTAATAGCTTCGTTAACAACCGGTACACAACAAATATTAACAGGATAACTTACAAGACCTGAAGACACGGTACCATCTGTACTAAAGGCCTGAACTTTAATAAACCCTGCGCCGCTGCCGCTAATTACATCTAAAGAAATAGATTGACCATGTATATTACCAGGGTTTGTAGGAGTCATGCCTGACGGCCATTGCCAGTTCCAATAACCCGCACCGGTAACATTGGAAGCGCTATATATGATCGTATTGGCGCCGGTGGTATTATAGTATTGCGGTGTGCAGCCAATAGACTGGCTACCTGTGATAACAGGGTTGTGTAAAGCTACGTTTACACTCACGGGCCCAAGCGCATGCGCAGTGTTGCAATTATAATTTGCATTGATAACAATTGGACTTGTAACACTTGCAGGATTTGTTGGAACAGTGACCATATTACAGCTGCCACCACTAGGGCTTGGGCTGCCACTTGCGCCGCTTACCTGCCAGGTAATATTTGCATTTGGGCAACCGTGATCACTGGCACAATTTAGACCGCCTACCCCGCCACAATACGGATAATTGGATATTGTACTGGTAACGCTGGTTAAACCACCAGCGCTTGTAGTTATGTAAAAAAAATCGCCGGGATAAACAACACTTGGCCCGGGATTCATAACGGGTAAAATATTAAATGTTTGCTGAAAATTTTGCCCGAAGCCATTACACTTTCCGTGTGCAGTAAATTTAACCGTACAACAACTTACATTTAGTGGAATAAAAAAAGTCTGAGCATTCTCATTATCAACTGTATTGGTTATTTCGCTGCAATCCCACGACCAGCTATAATCGCTTGGAAAACCCCAGCACCCATCTGTAACAGTTTGGTGTTGCCCCGGAGTGATAAAAAACTGCGCGTAAGTATTTTCTCGCAAAAGAAAAAACAAACAACACAGTATCGTTATTTTTATTTTAAAAGCTCTCATGAAACTATTTTTAAAAGGTTAATACTTATTTAGAGCCTGCTTTAATTTCGCTGCTTAATTTTTCGATCCTGGCTTCAAGTTTATCATTCTGTTTTTTTAATTCAATACTGTGTAAATAAAGTTCTTCAACCTTTTGTAATAACTTAATATTTATTTCGGTAAGGCTTAATCCGTCTTTTAATACTTCCGCCTCGCTTGGCACGCCTGGCAGATGTTTGTTTTTTACAACATATTCTTCAACCTCCTTAAGCGGCATTAGTTTGTAGTTTTTTTCAAAAACATAATCAGGAAATTTCCAGTGCGTAGTTTGTGCAATTGCCACGCGAATATCCTTTGCAAGGATCATACCGTTTACCGAAAGCATGGCATTTGCAGCTACACCCGACGGATCGGGATAATTCGGGCCGATCTGTGTTCTGCCGTTACCATAAACTATAAATGGAGATGTTGTTGGGTAATTATTATTATCTATATAAAACGCTTTAATACCATCATTATTGGTAGATACTTTTACACCATTCATGCCGCCGAGTCCGTCTATATTTAAACGGGTAGCGTTATCCAATAAATTTCCGGGCGACTGATAAAATCCAATTTGAGTGCAGCCTGCAATGTGCATTTTTGTATCATCACCACCACCCGAATTTACCCATAATCTAAGCCTTGCTGCACCGGCGCTATTCGCAACTGCTAACGCCATGTTGCCGTTACCGCTATTACCGGCATCTGCAACTACTAAAACACCGGTAGATGTTTTTCCATCTACACCAAGGCGTGCACCTGTACCCGGAACCATATTTGCACCAACATCCAATTTGTTGTATATCATGGCTACGCCTGTTGCATCAATTGATAAACGCGGAACCGGGGATGTTGAAGTACCCTGGTTGATTTCAAAACGGAAATTTGTATTGTAATGCAATCTCATATCGGTTGAGGATTCTACATCACCGTTAAGATCTCCAAAAATTTTAAAATTAGATTGGTTACCTATGGTTCTGCTTGTAATATCCAACACTGAACCCGGTGTAGAAGTGTTTATACCAATATCACCTGTTGGTTGTATGAAAACAGAATTTAAATTGTTTGCTTTTAAAATAAAGGGTGTGTTATTACATGTTCCTATTTGGTTGGCCGTGTATGGCACACCAAAAGGAGGTGTGTTTCCACCCATTACCCATGGAAGCGTTCCGCCGCAACTGTTTAAAGCCGGCGGTGGTATTCTTTGTAGATTTCCATTATCGTCTACAATTACTGCAGATGATCCGGAGCCGGCCAAAGAGGTAATTTTAATATTTCCATCGGGATCGAGTATTATCCTATCCTGGCTATTTGTACTAAATATTAATGGAAAATTACTTTTTGTACCAAGCCTTGGATTTTCGTCGGGCGTAAAATCGTTCATGTTCGTATTCCACGGTTGCTGGCCAAAGCCAAGCAGAGATAAAGTTACACAGGCGAATGTTAATTTAAATCTATTCATGATTTTTAGGTTTTAAAATTTAAACAAACCTAGTTTATACCTGAGGCATATTTTTTAACCTTATGTATATTCGGAGAAGGGTTTTATAAGTGGTAAACTTTTTTATGCCAATTACATTGGGTTATAAAATGAAAAACTTTATAACAGCAACTAATTTTTATCAAAAATTTTGTTGTTGTAAATAAAAATGGTTCTTCAAAAATTTGAAGAACCATTTTTATTACGCTTTAAAATTGCCCTCAATCAACTTTCACTAGTTTTTTGCGAACAACCTCATTATTTTTATTTTGTATTTCTACAAGATAAATTGCCGATTTTAATTCAGAAATATTAATAGTGTTATTATTATCGCCGGTTATGTTTTTAGAATAAATAATTTTACCGGTAACATCAATAATTTTTACAGCTACCACATCGTTATTAAGCGCTTTAATAGTGATATTATCGCTTGAAGGGTTTGGATACAGATCTACATTCCAATCGCCTGCCATGGTTTGCCCTGTTATGCCTATATCCTGGCTCATTAATCGTTGGCTTGGCGGTGTTGGATAATTTGTTGGCGAAGTACATTCTGCACCCATTTGCGCTTTACCCAAGGATGGCCCCATGGTAAATGGTGGCGGGCCTGCTGTACCGTTTGTTGAAGGTAAACCAACCGGAGGGCTTGTTCCCCAGATAAAAGAATTAGGAGCTGCCGGGCTGCTTGCATCTACATATGTTTGCCAGTTGCTTGCCCAAATATTGGGCGCCGTGTTAAAATTATCACTCCACATATTACCGCTGCTCAGCATTGGCGAACCTTGTACTCCAATAGCTCCGCCATTTACCAATGATAAACCTTTAAACATTTTTTGATTAATATTATTATTGTTCCAAACGGTGTTTAATTGTGGTCCATCAAATTCAAATCCTATAAAGCCGTCGGTTACAACATTGCAAATGAATTGTGGAAACTGGCTTCCCGCAGCCGACTGGTTATTTATGGATCTGATCAATCGCATGCGTCCATTCCAACCACTTGCATTTCCTTCGCCGGTAACGGTGTTCTGACTAACAACCAAATTATCTTTGCTATCGTTGGCATAAATGCCCCACTGATCTGCAGAAGGCTCAACCACATAATCATCTTTCAGTAAGATCTCATTTCCTCCAACTTCTATCCTGTAAGCATCCATATTTTGAATTCTTATTGCCCGGTAGGCGCGATTGATCTTATTACTAAAAATGTTACAGTTACCGGCCAATTGCCAGGCGCCCGCATTAATACCCTTTAAGGTAATGGCACGGTTGCTGTATTCTGTTCCCGGAAGTATAAACGTTGAACTGTTAACTTCGGGACCGATATAATTTTGATTGATATTTATTTTATCTGCATAGGTACCATTGCCGGTATTGCCGCCAATATCATATGGCCCGTTTTGATTATCAATGTAAATACTGTAATCAATATTATTAAACTCGTTGTTTAAAATATTATACGTAAAACGGTTAGAGAATAATAATACTCCATCAGAACCACGTCCATAGCCAGTACCCACGTTACGATCACTTCTGAATACGGCGTTTTGAATATTAACAGCGAAAACATTTTGAGTTTGAACACCGCCCCAGCAATTCCAGAATTTATTACCTGATGTGAAATTAGGATCAGGGCCAAGATCCAACTGCGCATTCATCATACCTGTGATCCGTTGATAAACACCAGTACCACCAAACCACGAACTTCCAACCTGGTAAGCATTTATATTTTGAAACACGTTATTGTGTGTAACTAAACTTGCATCGGTAACATCAATACCGGTACGAATGCCATCAAACAAATTATAATCGGCAGTGCCGTTTGTGTAAAAAGCATTTGGTGGATTTATCTCAACACCCTGCGTTGGTAAAATGGTTGATTGATTACCAATATTGTTTATCTTAATTCCAATTTCACCTTGTTGTGTATTATAAGGCGCTTTTAAATTAATGAATGGCCAGTTCATTAAATTATACGGCGATGGCAACCCTTGTGTTGCAGTAGCTGAATAAGGCACCCTTAAACCGTTTGAAGCAGTAGAAGATGTGCTTGGCCAGCTAAGCGAATTAAACGGATTGGCATTGCTGAATGGAATATCGCGACTGGTAAATACAGAACGGTATATATATACAGGTAAAGATGTTACCGCCGGTTGAGAATTACTGAATTGTATATCTATATAATTTTTGTTAAAGATCGCATCCTGCACGCTTAGCACAGTTGAAGCATGATTTACGGTAATGTTTGAAATATCAACGCCAATAACAGCATCTTCAATAAAGGTAGAGCCCGATCCGGGATCATACGCAAAAAATTGCGACATATCATCAATAGAAATACCCTGCCACATATTTATACCACAGGCATAAAAGTGTGCGTGCGCCAACGCAAGAAAATTATTTGGCGCCACAGTTATCTGAACGCCAGGCATTATCCTTACTTCAGCATCCTGAAAAGTAGTAGAGCTTGTTACAGTTATACTATTTTCTAAAAAATAAGATTGGTTAGAATAAGTACCGCCCAAAACACCGCTCAGAGGTGTTAAACCAACTGTTGATTGAGAACAGCAGTTTGTTGTAATGGTTACAGCCATTGTTGTTGAGCTTGCACAACCACCCGAAGACGTAGCACTTACCGTATAAATGGTATTTACGGTAGGGCAAACATTAACCGTTGGGCCCGTGCCAACTGTTACCCAGGTAAAACTCACCGGGCTTATTGTTGAGCTTGCTGTAAGTGTCGCACATAAAGATGCATTGGTACACAACGTTACGTTAGGTGCCGTGATCGGTATAGATTGCCCCGGACTAAGTGTAATGGTTGTTGTTTTTACACAACCATTGGTGCCTGTACCAACTACACCGTAAGTTGTAGTAGTAACAGGGCTAACAACAATACTTGTAGATTGTATGCCAGACGGCATCCAGGTATAACTGGTACCTCCCGAAGCGGTTAAGGTATTTGAAACCCCGGGGCATATGAACGGCGGTACTGCGTTTATGGTTATTGGCGGCAAAGGCAAAACCGTTATAGTTACAGTTTTTTTACCAATACATCCGTTTGAACCGGTGCCCGTAACAGTGTAAACCGTTGTTGAACCCGGGCTTACCGTTACCTGGCTGTTATTTGAATTTACCGGGGCAGCCCATGTATACGAATTTGCACCACTCGCGGTTAGTATAACAGGTGTATTAGGGCATACTGTGGCAGAAGCAGGTGTTACATTTATTGTTGGTGTTGGCAATACAGTTACAGGCAAAGACGCCGATCCCATGCATCCTGTTGGACCATTTACATTTACCGTAATTAAACCTGAGTTGGTACTCGAAGTTGTACTTATTACGTTAGATGAAGATGGCGTGGTCCATCCGGTTGGCACTGTCCATGCATAACTCCATGCGCCCGGCACTGTGGGAATAGAATAACCATTAGTTGTATTTGGGCAAATAGTTGTAGGGCCACTGATATTAATCGGGGTAACAGCCGTAGATTGAACCATCATCCCGGCCCAATCGGGATTTGGTGGAGATGATGGCCCTGAGCGCACATGTATGATGATATAATTTGGGCCTGTTACCCAATTAGAGCACCAGTTAAAATCAATGCCACTTGTCCAATTGCCTGTTTGTGGCGTTAATACCGGAGAAGACATACTATTAACAAAAATTTCTTCTACAGTATTGTCGCTAAATATCTTCCACTTGGTAGTAAACACCGGGGTTGTAAGCGTAAAATTTATTCTGAAATAAAGGTCCTGTACCCCAGGCAGGCAACCATGATTTGCGGGCCCGGAGCCGGAGCAACCATAATTAGTACTTATCCATTGAGAAATAGAATTACCGGCGCCCCATGCAACCGGAGAACCCCCGCCCGGCGTAACCTGTATTGCCGGATTATACGTGTTATTAATAAAACCCCTTGCAACTCTCCAACTAACATCGGGGTTAAACAACCCGACCACACCACCGTACCCTGTTGAAATGGCGGTATTAAATGACTGCGGCACACTTTGGTTTACTTGCGCAAACCCGGCGACTGCATATAAGATGCAGGCAACAATAATTAATGTTTTTGTTTTCATGGCGTTTAGTTTTAAAATGAGCTACAAAATTACTTTGTGCCCAAACCAAAAAACTAAACTTGGGTATTTTCATAGAACGGTTTTATAAGTGGCGAGGTTTTTTATGCCAATTACATTTGGTGTTTTTTTAAGATGGAAAATTTATAAGCGTTAAGAACTCGTCTTTTTTTTGCCGCGAGATGGGTATTTTTTTAATTCCTTTTAACACAGCGAGACCCCCATCATCTTTAATATACCGTGTTACATAATCGATATTAATTATATAAGAGTGGTGCACCCTTATAAAATTAAAATCTTTTTTACACAATTGTAATTCAAAATCTTTTAGAGCGTTGGTTACCTGCACATTTTGGCCATTGGTTAAAGAAACGATCGAATAATTTGAATTTGCCTCGATGTAAATAATATTGCGGGGAATTACATATTCTATTCCTTTTTTTGTTGGAAGATGAACTTTAAAATTATTCTTTTCATTGATGAATTTCAGCATTTCAAAAACATCGGGCCTTACGCCCTGTTCCTGGATCTTGTGTTGTATTTTTTTGATACACGCCTCCAACTCTTTTTTATCAATTGGCTTTAAAATATAATCTGTTGCGCCATACTTAATAGCGGTTAAAGCAAATTTTTTATGGGCAGTAGTAAAAACAAGATAAAAATTTTTAAATTCCAATCTTTCTAAAACCTCGAAGCCGTTTAACTGGGGCATGGATATATCCATAAAAACAACATCAGGCCGAAAGTTATTAATCATATCAACCGCTTCATAAGCATTGTTGGTTAGGTTAACGATCTTAATTTCGTTACTAAACTCTTCTAATAAAAGTTGCAGGCTTCTTAAGCCGTTTATTTCATCATCTACAATAATTGCGTGTATCATGGCTATTTGGATTTTGGGATTATTATTTTGATAGTAGTGCCAAGGCTGTTTTGCCCGGCATCTTTTTTGTCAATGATCTCTAAAGAACCTTTAATGCCGGTAGATTTTTCTATTAACTCTAAACGGTGTTTAATAAAATCAAGGGCCAGCGATTTTTTTTTGATCTGATCTTCTTCCTTCTTTTTGTGCTCTCGTCCTACGCCATTATCATCCACTTCGCAAAGTATCCGTTTATCATCAATATCGTTAAAATTAATATGCAAACTGCGTATACCCTCTTTATTTAACAGGCCATGCCAGATCGCATTTTCGGCAAAAGGCTGCACCAGCATAAAAGGTATGTACACTTCATCCGGGTTACTTATTCCTGAAGTTATTTTATACTCAAACGAATTATCAAAACGTAATTTTTCAATATCCAGGTAGGCTGTTAATATTTCTATTTCATCTTTAAGTGATATGGTATCAGACTCGCTGCTTTCAAGCAATTTTCTTAAAAGCTTAGAGAACTCGATAAGATAGGTATAGGATTTTGTTTTATCATCTTCCAGAATAAAGCGTTGAAGTGTATTTAGCGAATTAAAGATAAAATGCGGATTCATTTGCGCTCTTATTGCTTTTGTTTCTAACTCAATTAACCTGGCGTTTATCTGGTTCTTTTCTTTCTCGGTATTAATAACATTTGCAATACGTTTCCTAATTAACAACACGGTTACTGTTATTACTATAACAACACACAGTGCCAGTAAAATCCAATGCAAAATAATTGCTGTTTTATTTGGATTAGGCGCATTGTATAATTTAAGCACCTCGGCCGGCGAAATAACGCGGTTGTATATTTCAACATCATCAATTATGCCATGAAAGAAACGGATGTTTTTTATACCCGGATGAAACCCCACTATAACTGAATCGCCATTAAGATAGTGCGTTTCGAAGTTTTTAGCGGTTTTGGCTTCGAGTGCGCCGTTCAGATAAAAACAGGCATAATTATTATCAAATGTAAAAACAATATGATACCATACTCTCAAATAACTATTAGTTGCAGGCCTTAAACTTATTTGCTCATATTGCGAGTTGGAGTTTGCGGCGCTTATTTTTTTTACATCAAAATCGTAGCCTATTATATACGCTTCATTAAAATCGGGATCACCATCGTGCGATCGTGTATAAATAAAATCGTTTGATGGTACCCCTCTGCCCCTGTATACCGGCTCATCAATTTTAACCCAAAGAGAAATAGAACCACTTTTTGGTTTTAAAACCGAACTGGTTCCTAAATTCAAATAAGAATCTTTATTGCCCTGAAAAAAATACGCAGAGTTGGAATTGCCAAACCGATCTTCGGCTAATTTAACGTTATACGCTTTTGCATGGTTAGTTCCTCTTTCGTCGTTCGGTTTACCGTAATTAAAAGAATATTTTGCTACTAATCCATCGGCCTGGCTAAATAAAAAGCCCGGTAACACTACAATAAATGCCGCAACAATCTTCTTCCTAAATAAACTAAATTTAAGCAACATCTTATATTAGTTATATTATTTACCTGCAATTAAAGAATGAGTAACACTACAACAGAGTATATTTAACTAATACAGTTAAACGGGCAAAATAGTTTAGAAAAAAGGTAATTATTTTATAAAAATTTTTCTATTGCCTTTGGCAAGAACTCAAATTCCAGTTTCTGGATTTTTTTGGCGAGGCTTTCGGGTGTATCATTTTCATCTATTAAACACTTTGCCTGCAAAATTATCTCGCCTTTATCGTATTCTTCGTTGGCAAAATGAATAGTGATACCACTTTCTTTATCCTTATTGGCTATAACCGCTTTGTGCACATTCATGCCATACATACCCTTGCCTCCATAATTTGGTAACAAGGCAGGATGAAGATTAATGATCTTATTTGGAAATGCTTTTATAAACGCTTCGGGTATTTTAATTAAAAAACCGGCCAAGATGATAAGATCAATTTTTTCAACCTTTAAAAACTCGATAAATTTATCTGTATAATTTTCTAAAGCAGATTTACTGATGATCTGAACATTTTTTTTATGTTTTTCGGCCCTTTCAACTATACCGGCATTATCTTTATTGGTAACTACCAGTTTTATTTTTATACGCGGGTCGTTAGCAAAATAATTAAATAGATTTTCGGCATTGGTACCTTCTCCACTTGCAAATATGGCTGCATTGATCATGGCGGTAAAATTAACAAACATTTACGATTTAAAAACGGATGATTTACAATTGTAAATTGTAATTTTAAAAATTGTCGGTAATTGATCTTTATATTTGTTACTTTTACTTTTTATGACCTTAAATTATATACATTGGGATCCTTCGCCGGAGATCTTCACCATTCCGGGAATTGATTGGCCGGTACGTTGGTATGGCTTAATGTGGGCACTCGCCTTTATTGCCAGTCATTTTTTTATGAACCGTATCTTTAAGGCCGAAAAACGTTCGGATAAAGCATTAGATTCTTTAACGCTTTATATCATTTTGGGAACTGTTATTGGTGCGCGCCTTGGACATTGTTTGTTTTACGGGCCATGGTTTGACGAAACGCTTGCCAACGGAACCGTTATTGAAGGTTATTTATCGCATCCGCTAAATATGCTAAAAGTATACGAAGGAGGTTTGGCAAGTCATGGCGGCGCACTGGGCATTTTAATAGCAATGATACTTTATTGCCGTAAACAAAAAGAAAGCTGGCTGTGGTTGTTTGACAGGCTGGTAGTTGTAGTGCCTTTAGCAGCTATGTGTATACGCCTTGGTAATTTAATAAACAGCGAAATTGTTGGCAAAATAACAACTGTGCCCTGGGCATTTATTTTTAGCCATAACGATGATGATCAATATAATTTATTAAAATTTGGAACACCTGTACCGCCGCGCCATCCGGCACAATTATACGAGGCCGTTTTTTGTTTGTTCTTATTTATTTTAATGTATTGGTTATGGAAAAATAAACGCGATAAAGTTGGTCCGGGTTTTATGTTTGGCATTATGTGTGTACTGCTTTTTACCGAACGCTTTTTTGACGAGTTCTTAAAAGAGAACCAGGTAGATTTTGAGAATGGGCATCTTTTAAATAATGGCCAGTTATTAAGTATACCATTTATTTTAGTTGGCGCATTTATGATCTGGCGCTCTTTTAAAATAAAACCAAATTCTTATTTAAAGGAAAATACAGTTGAAGAAATTCGAAACTGATGTTTTATTTTTAATGTTAAGTTTTTTTTATTAAAATTTCCTGAAGCAATAATTTAAACGGTTCTTCGTTTTTAATTAAAATCCATAAAACTTATTTAACCATGAAGAACCTACTTTATTGTATGCTGGTGCTTGCTTTTGCCATAACGCAGGCCTGTAAAAAGAAGAAAGAAACAACCGAAACGCCAAATGAACCTCAGCAACCGCCAACGCCTGTAATATACGATAATTACTCGCAATTAAAGATCGGCAACTATTGGATATACGAACGTTTTAATATAGATCCGCAAGGAAACGCCACTTCTCAAAATTTGTTTGATAGTTGTTATATTTCCAAAGACACAGTTATTCGCGGGCAAACGTATTTTAAATACCATAATAAATCTTATTTTTCAGATCATAGTTACCTGAGAGATTCCCTTCATTATATAGTTTATTCAGGCGGCGCTATTGCGTTCTCTTCGCAGGATTTTTCGACGATTTTCAGTAATTACTGGCAGGTGAACAGCCCCGGCGATACACTATATAAAGCGTTCTGTAAAATGGCAGATAAAGATCTTCAGATCAATACACCGGCAGGAAATTTCATCACATCCAGCTATCAAACAAAATACAATATATCACCAAATTACAGTTCAAATACTGTACGTTATAAAAATACGCGCTACGCAAAAAATATTGGAATGATAAGCGAAACACAGGATATTTTTATTGGTACAACCGCAACTGTGGAAAGAAGATTAAAGAGATATCATATAAACTAAACTCTGCCGAGTTAGTTTATAAATTACATTCTGATAGTTTGTTTTCTATCCGGGCCTACCGAAACAATAGTGATCTTAGTGTTTACAGCTTTTTCGATGAACTGAACATACTCCAGTAACTCTTTTGGAAGTTTTTCTTTGCTATCTATTGCTGTAAGATCTTTATTCCAGCCTTTTACTGTTGTAGTAATTGGTTTTAAATAATTAGGATCGATATTGTATGGCAAATAATCTATTACCTGGCCATTATAGTTGTAATGGGTGCAAACTTCAATATTCTCAAACTCGCTTAAGATATCTGCCTTCATCATCATTAATTCGGTAACACCATTTACCATTACGGCGTATTTTAATGCTGGAATATCTAACCAGCCCGTACGGCGCGGCCTTCCGGTTGTTGCACCGAATTCACGCCCAACGGCACGAATCTTTTCGCCCACTTCGTTATCTAATTCGGTTGGAAAAGGACCACTGCCAACGCGCGTGCAATATGCTTTAAAGATACCAATTACATTACCGATCTTATTTGGGGCAATGCCCAAACCATTGCAGGCGCCGGCACAAATAGTATTGCTGCTGGTAACAAAAGGGTAAGATCCAAAATCAATATCCAGTAAACTTCCCTGCGCACCCTCTGCCAACACACGTTTACCGGCAGACATAGCAGTGTTTAAATAATGTTCGGTTTCTACAAACTGTAATTCCTTTAATGATTCTATCGCTTCAAACCATGCTGGCTCAAGCTCCTGTAAATTATATTCAAAATGATAAAAAGATAATAACTGTTTATGTTTCTCAACCAACACGTTATATTTTTCTTTGAACTCATTTGTTTCAATATCTCCAATACGCAACCCGTTTCTTCCGGTCTTATCCATATAAGTAGGACCAATACCTTTTAAAGTAGAACCTATTTTATTTTTTCCTTTGGCTGCTTCGCTGGCTGCATCAATTAAACGGTGTGTTGGTAAGATCAAATGTGCACGTTTGCTTATCAATAATTTTGCCCTTACATCAACACCTAATTTTGATAAAGCATCAATTTCTTTTTTAAAAATAACCGGATCGATAACCACGCCATTACCAACAATATTAATAGCCGTTGGATGGAAGATACCACTTGGGATAGTATGTAAAACGTGCTTAATGCCATTAAACTCTAACGTATGGCCGGCATTTGGGCCACCCTGGAAACGGGCAATAATATCATAATCAGGGGTTAATACATCAACGATCTTTCCTTTTCCTTCATCGCCCCATTGTAATCCTAAAAGTACATCTGCTTTCATAAGTATGTAAACATTAAACGGCAAATTTAATCGAAAAGCAAAAGTGAACGCTTCTTTTTAATAACTTTTTAAAAGTATAAAAAACAACTTAACTATCTAAAACAGAGAGTTTTCAGAAACCGAATCGTTATTTATTACGGGCGGGGATAATTTAATTTCGCATACCTGCCTGAGCTGGTTTATAAAATAATTTACCAATTGCGGCATAATAACCTGGTGAGGTGTATGCACAAAAAAGTAAAGCGTTTCCAACCCGTTGTCAAACCAAATTTTAAAACGGTTCATCCATTCATCTATTCTTTGCCTGTCGGTATAATGGTTGTTGTTAGCATTAAAACGGATAAAGGCGGTTTTGTTCGTTAAGCGCATATGCAACACATCGCGCCTTCCCGGTGTATCGGTTAACACCAATGACAAATTGTTTTTATAAAGATAATTGCAGAGTGTTTTTAATTCAGCATCTGTTTTGAACCAATCCGGATGGCGCAGTTCTACGGCCAGGTTACGAAGGTTATTATTATCTAAAAACTCCAGAAGTTCGTTTAAACGTTGCGGAGAGAATTGCGGTGGCAATTGCATAAAGCAGGTTCCGAGTTTATCTCCCAACAAAGTAAAAAGCTCGCAGCATTCATTATGCGACCCTATTTTTTGTAAAAGATCATTAGCATGACTGATGCTTTGATGTACTTTTGGACAAAATTTAAAATTATCAGGCGCTGTATTATACCAGCGTTTAAGTTTCTCATATTCGGGCAAGCGGTAATGCGTTAAATTCAACTCAATAGTATTAAGTTGCCTGGTATAATGTTTTAAAAAATCTTTTGGTTTGGCTGTTGCCGGGTAAAGGTTGCCAACAAAATTTTCATCGGCCCATAAAACACCGCCAACATATACTTTTGGCGAAGTACTTTTATTACCCCCCAATATTTTACCAATACTTTTATGATCGGCCGGTAAGGTGTAGTTAATTTTTTCAATATCTTTTACTCTTCCAAAATCCATCTTACTTTTTTATTTGCATTAATTAACTAATCAAATTTAGTCTGCTGATATTGATCTCTTTGCTATAAATTATAGAAAGTTAAAATCTTTCTATTTTTTTGAAATAAGATTTTTGTAAATTTAAGCAGTGCAAAAGATCACCATAGCTATAGACGGTTACAGCAGTTGCGGCAAAAGCACTTTGGCCAGAGCCCTTGCCCAAAAATTAAATTACAATTATATTGATACAGGTGCCATGTATCGTGCGGTAACGTTATACGCGCTGCAGAACGATATGATCGATGGCGATGTTGTAAATGTAGATGCCTTAATAACTTCGCTTCCAGAAATAAATGTAGAATTTGAGTTGAATACAAAAACACACCATTCGGATGTAGTGCTAAACTCTGTTGACGTTGAACGCGAGATCAGAACCATGGAAGTGAGTAGCCTGGTTAGTAAAGTAAGCGCCATTAAAGCGGTACGCGAAAAAATGGTGGCATTACAAAGGCAAATGGGCAAAAAGAAAGCGGTTGTTTTAGATGGGCGCGATGTTGGCACGCATGTTTTTCCGAAGGCGGAATTAAAATTATTCATGATCGCGGATCCGGAAGTGCGCGCAAAAAGAAGGCAGGATGAATTTAGCAGTAAGGGTCAGTATTTTACTTTAGAAGAAGTAGAGATGAGCCTTTTAAAACGTGATATGGCGGATATAAGCCGTGAAGAAAGTCCGCTTACACAGGCAGAAGACGCTGTTGTATTGGATAACAGCGATCTTACAAGAGAAGAGCAATTAGAGTTTGTTTTAAAATTAATTGCCGATCTTCAATTTATTTCCCGCGAAGAGCAGTCGCAGCATTAGTTTGATTAAAGATGAAAGACTCAAGATAAAAGACAGAATCGCATTCTTCAATCTTTTATCATTTATCTTTCGTCCTTGTTTTAAACCGCAACATTATTATCTCTCAACGCATCGTTCAGCGAGGTTTTAAGATCAGTACTTTCTTTACGTTTACCAATTATAAGTGCGCAAGGCACCTGGTATTCTCCGGCCGGAAATTTTTTTGTATAACTTCCCGGTATTACCACAGATCGTTCGGGCACATAGCCTTTCATTTCTACAGGTTCTTTACCGGTAACATCAATTATTTTGGTAGACATGGTTAACACCACATTGGCTCCCAATACCGCTTCTTTACCAACTCTTACGCCTTCCACCACAATACAGCGCGAACCAACAAAACAATTATCTTCAATAATTACGGGGGCTGCCTGCACGGGCTCTAACACACCACCAATACCAACCCCGCCGCTTAAATGCACATTTTTACCGATTTGCGCGCAACTGCCAACTGTGGCCCAGGTATCTACCATGGTGCCAGAATCTACATAAGCGCCAATATTTACATAAGAAGGCATCATAATTACACCGCTTGCCAGAAATGAGCCATAGCGCGCCACAGCCGGCGGCACAACCCTTACACCTAATTTTTCATAATTTGTTTTTAAGGCCATTTTATCGTGAAATTCGAATGGACCTACTTCAATTACCTCCATTTTGCGGGTAGGAAAATACATGATCACCGCTTTTTTAACCCACTCGTTAATTTGCCAGGTTCCGTCTGTTTTTGGCTCAGCTACCCGTAATTTTCCTTTATCCAGTTGTTCAATAACGGTATTAATAGTATCTAAAGTTGCTTTTTCTTTAAGCAGCTCCCTGTTTAGCCATGCGGCTTCTACAATGTTTTGCATAGTTCTTGTTAAAATCCTTTGCAAGGTATTAAAAAAATGCATATTTTTGCAATCCAATTTAAATGGTTCCGTAGCTCAACTGGATAGAGCATCTCACTACGGATGAGAAGGTTTGGGGTTCGACTCCCTACGGTACCACAGAAATAATTGCAAACCCTTTACTAGTAATAGTTTAGGGTTTTTTCTTTTGATACTTTTTCCACCTTTACGTCGCCATGTTTCTTTGCAAAATTCGCGCATGTATATTGCGCGCGATAAACAGGTTTATGACTATAATTTTAATCTTTGATAACCTTCATTCAAACATCACATTGACTAAGATTATTTCTACGACCCGGTTAACTCATAAAAAACTACGTAGAATTGACATTAGCGATAACTCGTTTAAAAAAAGTTAGATGTTATTTTTACGGAAATTTCAGGAAACAATTTTATCTTAAGATCAAAGAAAAAGCAACCTACCTATTACAAAAAATGGCAAACGCTCAGGTGATCTTTACAACGTTTTCGAGAATAAATTAAAGTAAAAAAAATGCTTTTTTTAATTATTTTTACATCACTTTAATCAATATTAATGAAAAAGATCTTTTATTCCATTTGCCTTTTTGCCGGAGTATATATCCTTCCTGCACAGATCCAGATAACGCCCGGAGTTTCAGCGACAGCGCTGGTGAACAGTTTTGCCGGCACAGGCATAACTATAAGCAATGTCTCATTGAACTGTCCCACTAACGCGTATGGTATTTTCAGCAATGGTAACACCACTAATATAGGACTAACGAATGGTGTGATCCTTACAACAGGAAATGCTTCAGGTGTTGCCGGCCCTAATTCGAGCGGAAGCTTTGGTGTTTGTAACGGAACGAGTGGCGGCGATCCGAATCTGTTAGCAATCAATCCTTATGCTACTGAAGACAACTGCACACTTGAATTTGATTTGATTCCTCAGTGCAATCAGCTGGGCATCCGCTTCGTGTTCGGATCAGAAGAATATCCCGAGTTTGTTTCCGCCTCCTATAATGATGCTTTTGCCATTTTTGTTACAGGCCCCGGGCCCACCTGCCAGGCCGGTTATTACTCCAATACCAACGTAGCCACCTTACCCAACAACACAACGCCTGTAACTATTGACAATGTAAATTCAGGCTTAAACAGCGCCTTCTACGTGAACAATATGATCGGATCAACTATTCAATATGATGGTTTTACTACAGTGCTTACCAGGTCACTTTCGGTATGCGCATGCCAAACTTATCATTTCAAAATTGTAATTGCAGATGCAGGCGACTGTTACTATGATTCAGGCGTGCTGATCAACTTTTTTCAGTGTAACAATGCCCTTAGCGCCACCGTAAACACTATAAGCGCTACCTGTGGATTGAGCAACGGATCTGCTACTGCCACTGTGAGCAATGGAACAGGACCTTTTACTTACAGTTGGGCTCCTGCACCCGGATCAGGACAAAATACAGCTACTGTTTCGGGGCTTACCCCGGCAACCCCTTATACTCTTACCATAAATGACGGATTATCCTGCTCGCCTGCATACACTGCAATTGTAACAGTAACTTCAAGCAGCGCACCAACTGCGACAGCCGTAAGCGCCAGCGTAAGTTGTAATGGCGGAAGCAATGGAAGTGCTTCAGTAACCGCCAGTGGTGGAACACCGGGCTATACTTATTCATGGGCCCCCTCAGGCGGAACAAGTGCAACGGCAAGCGGTCTAAGCCAGGGAACTTATACCTGCACCGTTACGGATGCCAACAGCTGCCAGAAAACCCAGACAGTAACCATTAATCAACCAACAGCTATTACTTCTGTTGTTTCTTTAACCAATGTTAGCTGCAACGGCGGAAACAATGGAAGTGCTACAGTAACAACCAGTGGTGGAACACCCGGCTACACTTATTCATGGGCTCCTTCTGGAGGAACAACTGCAACTGCAAGTGGGCTAAGCCAGGGAAGTTATACCTGCACCATTACGGATGCCCACAACTGCCAGAAAACACAGACGGTAACAATCAACCAGCCCGCAGTCATCAGCACAACACAATCCTTAACAGTATGTGCTGGAGGATCTGTAACGGTTGGCCCCAACACTTACACCGCTTCAGGCACATATACGAACATACTTACTGCGGCAAACGGCTGCGATAGCACGGTAACAACGCAGCTGGGCGTAGAAAACATGATCGATATTTCCACATCAACAAGCGGCGCAACAATTACTGCGTCAACAACAGGAGCTGCATACCAATGGATCGACTGTACAAATGGAAACACGGCTATTGCTGGCCAAACAAACCAGAGTTTTACGGCAATGGCAAATGGCAATTATGCAGTAATTGTTACCGTAAATAATTGTTCGGACACCAGTGCCTGTGTCAACATTACAAGCCTTGGACTCCGCAATATAGGCAAAACTGCCGCATTTGCCGTGTTCCCGAATCCGTCTTCAGGTGTTTATACTATTTCCGGACTGCAGTCAGAGGCTACACTTCAGGTTTACAATTCTACCGGCCAGTTGCTAAAAACCATACATACAACAGATACAGAACTTTCGCTGAACTTAACTGAAGAACGAAGAGGCATTTACCTGTTGACTGTGAGCAATGCAAAAGGAGAAACAGGGGCACTCAGACTGATAAGAGAGTAGGTTTGTAATCTCTTGCAAAGTAATTCTGAAAATAGTTCCTTCATGTAAACATATTAATAAACGAATTGATAGTTTCATAAATCTCATTACGGGCCACACTTGAATGCGTTTGATGGATCAATAGATAACAGATAAAAAGAACTCGTGGATCCGATTGCATGGAGAACTTATCGCAGTAAATTTTAATTCTAACTGTGTTTGTTAAAATAATGGGATGTAAATCTGTTAGATATTATGGTTATGATAGCTCCTAAAGAGCCAACACTCACGCCAGCTGCAATTATATCAAGTAGCATTACGTAAATATTATTATAAAAATTGCTTGTAGCGTACCAATAACTATCGGTCATAATGGCAATAAGAATACCAACAATACAAGAAATAAGGAACCCTTTTTTAACACTGGTTGTTTTAGTAAAATATAAGATAAAAGTTATAAGGCAAGCGTATGCAAAACACGAAATCACTAAAAAAGAAAAGTACATTTCACCAGGAGATCTTTTAAATCCTTCAATATGCGTTGTATTTCTGTCAGTGTAGCTGCCTAAAAACAAATCAAAAAGTATCCATCCAAAAGCCAGGTAAAATAAGGTACCTGCAACTATTTGTACAATAATTATTTTCATTTTAAATTTAAGTTTTTCGGTTACTATAGATGTTTTTAAAAACCTCTTTTACTTTTTTACGCCGGTACTCAAAAATCATGTCTAAGTCCTTTTTAACAAACAGCGCGTTAGCCAGCCTGCCAAAAATACCCACGGGCAATTTATAGTGTATTATGTCGCTCATTTCTACACCACCTGGTATGGCCTTAAATAAATGTTGATGATGCCAGAATGCGTAGGGTCCAAAACGCTGTTCGTCAACAAAAAATTCTTTTTCTTTTACGTGCGTAATTTCTGTTACCCATTTCAGTTTTATATTTAATACAGGTCGCACATAGTACATTATGATCTGACCAGGGTACATTGGCAAAACATCCTCTTTATCCAACACTTCAAATTGCATATGTGGAGGAGTAATACGACTAAGATTAGAAGGATCATTCATAAACGCCCATACACTTTCTATATCGGCTGTTATAAATTGGGTCTTTTTTAAGGTATAAATCATGTTTAACAAATATAGCAAATAACTAAACAAAAAAACATATCTTTGCAGAGCCGTAAAGCTTAAATAGCTACCCGGTTGAAACTATGTTATTATAAAACCAACGTAACTGGCCCTGAAAAAAAACAAATTTTTAATTTTACGCTAAGTCATTTAACGTTTATCAATGAAATCATATCATATTTCCGAGTTAGAGCAGCTTTCGGGTATTAAGGCACATACAATAAGGGTGTGGGAGCGCCGTTATAATCTTATTGAGCCCGATCGTACTGAAACCAATATTCGTATGTATGATGATAACCAGGTACGCAAGCTATTAAATGTATCTACACTTTTGGCAAATGGTTATAAGATTTCAAAGATCGCCAGTCTTAACAACGAAGACATAACTAAGAAGATCAATGAAATACAGTCGGGCAAAGAAAGTACAGATGTAATAGCCGCTTCATATATCAACGACTTTGCTGCCTCGATGATCAATTTTGACGAGTCTGCTTTTGAAAAAACATTTTCTGCTGTGGTAACGCGTTATGGTATGTTTGAAGCCATGATCCGTGTTTTTTATCCCTTGATGCAAAAGATAGGTTTTATGTGGGCTACCGGTGATGCAATGCCTGTGCAGGAACATTTTGCCTCGGTTATTGTTCGTAAAAAACTAATAGCGGCAATTGATGGTCAATTGCCTCCTACAAAAAAGAATAAAAAATTCCTGCTCATGCTTCCTCCCAATGAGTGGCACGAGATAGGCCTGTTATTCTCAGAATATATACTTCGTTCAAAAGGCATACAAACACTCTATTTAGGCGCAAATGTTCCTTACGAGAATATCAGATCTGTCTTCTCTAAAACCAAAATCACCCATTTGTTAACCTTTTTAATTACAAGACGCCCGGAAGAGGACCTTTCTCACCTTAGAAAGAACCTTGGAATTCCTCCAGAGGTGGAGTTATTGATAGCAGGTAACCCAGAGATAACGCAACTGCTTCATAAACAAAAAAATACCAGGATATTACAATCGCCGGTAGACCTATTAAATTGCATTTGATTGCCGTGAAATTATTTTGTTCACTTTTTTAATAAAAAAGATAAACAAAATAAAAAACAATTCATAAATTTGTGTGTTTAGCTTATAAACGGCTTACATGCACAAAGAAAAACATATAGGTGTAATCGGTTCTGGCGTGAGTGGCTTAAGCGCCGCTGCTACTTTAGCCGGCAAAGGTTACGCCGTGTCGGTTCTCGAAAAAAACGACCAGCTGGGAGGCAGGCTTCGCCAGTTTCACGCACAAGGCTTTAGCTTTGATATGGGCCCAAGCTGGTACTGGATGCCCGACGTTTTTGAAAAATTCTATAATAAGTTCAACCATAGCACTGCCGACTTTTACAAATTAGTTAAGCTTGATCCGGGTTTCCAGGTAATATATGAAAACAGTGAGGCAATACAGATTCCTGCTAGCTGGCAGGAGCTGTTAGAACTATTCGAAAACATTGAAGCTGGTGCCGCCGATAACCTTAAAAAATTTATGTTAGGTGCCGAATACAAATACCACGTTGGCATAAACGACCTGGTATATAAACCAGGGCGCTCTTTCGGCGAATTAATAACATCCCAAACACTCAAAGGTTTTTTTAAGTTACAGTTATTTTCTTCTTTTAGTTCACATGTGCGAAAATATTTTAAAGATCCTAGATTAATTGCTTTAATGGAGTTTCCGGTTTTGTTCCTCGGCGCAAAGCCTGCCGATACTCCCGCCCTCTACAGTCTTATGAATTATTCCGGGCTTAAACAAGGTACTTTTTATCCAATGGGAGGCTTTAGTAAAATTATTGATGCCATGGTACAAATTGGCAAAGAAAATGGCGCACAGTATTTTACTTCGGAAGCAGTTACATCTATAGAATATACTGAACAAATAGACATTCAAACCACCAAACGTAAACTTAGCACCCATGGGCTGATCGCTTCTGCAGATTATCATCATGTGGATTCGCAGTTGCTTCAACCAGGTTTTAATAATTATGATGAATCTTATTGGAAAACCAAAACCTTCGCACCATCCTGTTTAATATTATATATCGGCGTAAATAAAAAGTTGGCAAAGCTTCAGCATCATAATCTTTTCTTTGATGAAGACTTTGAAAGTCACGCCAACGATATTTATACCACCCCCAAATGGCCTTCTAGTCCGCTCTTTTATGTGTGTTGTCCTTCTAAGACCGACCCTACGGTTTCTCCACCCGGCAGTGAAAACCTGTTTATCTTAATGCCCATTGCTGCAGGCCTTGAAGATAACGGAACTTTAAGGTATGAGTACGGTAAAAAACTTTTACAAAGGTTAGAGAAATTTACCAATGAGACTATAGAACCAAACATTGTTTTTCAGAAGAGTTATTGCGTGCAGGATTTTGAAAAAGATTATAATTCATACAAAGGTAATGCTTACGGCCTGGCCAATACATTAATGCAAACAGCCAACTTTAAGCCCAAAATGTATAATAAGACCATCAAAAATTTTTACTACGCCGGGCAGCTAACTGTACCTGGCCCGGGCGTACCTCCTGCAATTATATCTGGCCAGGTGGCAGCCGCCGAACTTATCAAAAATTTAAAATACTCAAATGAAACAGTTGTTTGATATAGCCTCTGCCGAATGTAGTAAAATGGTTACTAAAAAATATAGTACCAGTTTTTCTTTGGGCATCAAATTCCTGAGTAAAGATATTCATGATCCTATATATGGTATTTATGGTTTTGTGCGTTTTGCCGACGAGATCGTAGATTCTTTTCACGATTACGATAAAGTTAAACTATTGGCAAGGTTTAGGCAAGACACAGTGCTGGCCATTGAAGAAAAGATCAGTTTAAATCCTGTGCTTAATTCATTCCAAAAAGTTGTTCACGACTATGATATTGAATGGCCGCTGATAGATACTTTCTTAAAAAGTATGGAAATGGATCTTGACAAAAAAAACTACGACGCAGATAACTATAAGAATTATATACTAGGCTCCGCAGAAGTGGTGGGATTAATGTGCCTACGCGTATTTGTTAATGGTAATAACACACTTTATGAAAACCTAAAGCCTTTTGCAATGAGCTTAGGCGCAGCTTTTCAAAAAGTTAATTTTCTTAGAGATGCTAAGGCTGATTTTGAATTATTGGGGCGCATCTATTTCCCCAATATCGACCTAAACAGTTTTGACAGCGCGGGTAAAAAAAATATAGAACTGGATATTGAAAAAGATTTTGTTCACGCACTTTCAGGGATAAAGCAATTACCGCCCCAGTCGCGAATGGGAGTTTACCTGGCATACTATTATTATAGGTGTTTATTTAAGAAGATAAAATCAGTGCCGCCACACAGGATATTGACCGAGCGTATTCGCATTCCAAATGCGCAAAAATTTGGGTTAATGTTTCAGTGCATGATCAGGCACCAATTAAATATTTTATAAATTAAAATTACTTAAAATGAAAAAGCCGATCTTGTTATTGTTTTTTATTGTTGTACCCTTTTTACAAAACGTTTCAGGTATGGATATTATTAAATTGCGCGATCTTTATTACCAGGCGTCTACAGATAAAAAGGCCTCAGAAAAATTTGCAACAGCCACCAGTAGCACCTCAGATATAGACAAGTATACCCTGGCAGGCTATTGCGGCATGTCGTGGATGATAAAAGCCAACCATGCATTTAATCCATACAATAAACTCGCTTATTTTTTTAAGGGAAAAGATCTTTTAAACTGTGCCATTACGTCAGATCCTAAAAATGTTGAATTACGTTTTCTCAGGTACTGCGTTCAAACCAATGCTCCCGCTTTTTTAGCCTACAGTGGCAATATTACCTCAGATAAAAGTGTGATCATGATCCATTATCCTACAATAAACGACACCGACCTTAAAAAAAGAATAAAAGAATATATGCTCAGCTCAAAATATTGTACCGAAGCCGAAAAAAAAATATTTGCCTGATCTTTTAAAATGCACAACCTTCTCATAAATAGTTTAATCGTTTTAGCTGCCTTTATTTCCATGGAGCTCGTTGCCTGGCTGGCACATAAATACATTATGCACGGCCTGTTATGGAAACTGCACAAAGACCATCATCAACCCGGGCATAGTCAGGTTATTGAACGTAATGATTCTTTTTTTATAATTTTTGCCATCCCTGCCATTATGTGTTTTTACC
Organism: Bacteroidia bacterium; assembly: GCA_044226875.1. GTDB lineage: Bacteria > Bacteroidota > Bacteroidia > B-17B0 > Aurantibacillaceae > Aurantibacillus. The sequence goes on along the minus strand of JBGAGD010000006.1, from coordinate 45,195 downwards.
TGGGATTTGATGATTTTTCTTTTCCTTTTTGGATCGCAATAGGTATAACGCTTTATGGAGTTGCCTATTTTTTTATTCACGATGTATTCATTCATCAACGAATTAAACTGCTACGCAATGCAAATTCACTTTATTTTAAAGCTATTCGAAGAGCACACAAAATGCACCATAAACACTTAGGAAAAGAAGATGGCGAATGTTTTGGTATGTTATGGGCGCCGTTAAAATATTTTAAAGAAGCTAAAAAAAATGTATGATAAACTAACCTATCTGATTATCGACATAGGAGCTTTTATTGTTCCGTTTCTTTTTAGTTTTCATCCTAAAATTAAATTTCATAACAAGTGGCAGGCTTTTTGGAAAGCAAATGGCATTATAACAGTTTTATTTTTAATATGGGATAGCTGGTATACACACATGGGTGTTTGGGGTTTTAACGAACGCTATGTTACCGGATTTAAAATATTGAATCTTCCCCTAGAAGAAGTTTTGTTTTTTATCTGTATTCCTTACGCCAGTGTTTTCACCTATCACTGTTTTAAATTATTTATTCCCAAAATAAATTTTTTTCGATTTTCCGTTTTTGATTTTTTTCTGATTCTACTCCTTTTTGTAACTGGAATTTTTAACTATTCAAAAATATACACAAGTGTAACTTTTATTTTACTCGGCTTATTATTGTTAGATATTTATATCAAGAGAATCCGGTGGATGCGTACATTCTTCTTTATGTATTTGATAATCCTTTTCCCTTTTTTTATAGTAAATGGATTATTGACCGGTACGGGATTATCAGAACCCGTGGTATGGTACGATAATTCAGAAAATTTAGGAATAAGGATATTGACCATCCCCATCGAGGACTTTTTTTATGGCATGTTGTTATTGCTGTTAAATGTTTACACTTTTGAAATTTTTAAACTAAAAAATGTCAAAGAAACGAATCCTGATATTTCCATTTGACCTGATGTCGCATTACCTTAGGTGTATTAAGTTGGCATTAAGTTATAGTGATTATGAGGTATTGTTCGCTTATTCTGAAAAGTACAATGCGTTCGTTAAAAAAGCCGGTTTTAATTCTTTTCATGTAGAACAATTTACCTCAGATGAAGTTATGGCAAAAGCCGAAAAATTCGATTTTTCGTGGTTAAACCTTTCCGACATTGAACGCATATACTCTTCTCAGGTTAAAACAATTGAAAGATTAAAACCCTATTTCGTTATCTCAGACACCTCTCCCACTCTGAAAATGGCTGCCGAAAAGGCAAATGTAAAATATGTGGCTTTAATGAATGCTTATATGTCTAAGTATTACGATGGTGTAAGAAATGTTTCAAGAACTCATTATAGTTATAATTATCTGCAAAAGTTGCCATTGCCTGTTTCAGTATATATAACAAAGTTGGCGGAAAAGGCAGCTTTCAAAAAAGTACATGAACCCTTTAGAGAGTTAAGAAAACATGAAGGACTTGGCAAAGTAAAAAGTTACCTGGATGAATTAGAGGGAGATGAAAATTTGATTTGTGACGATGAAACTATTTTTGCCCTCAAAAAGCCGCCTTTCAATTATAAAACTATTGGTCCGTTATTATATAACCAAACCTATAAAGAATCTGAATTAATAAGCAGACTTGATTTAACCAAAAAAACCATTTGTGTATGCTTAGGTAGTAGCGGAAATTGGCGGTCATTAACGTTTTTATCTCAGGATAAATATAATGCCGTTAATTGGATCGTGGCAGGTGACACAAAAAAGGAGTTAAAAGCGGCACACCTCTTTCATAAGGATTTTGTTAACCTTAATGAAGTGCTTCCGTTATGTGCTCTCATGATCTGCCATGGTGGCAATGGTACAATTTATGAGGGACTAAAACACAAAAACCGAATGCTGTTTCTCACCAACCATTTTGAACAGGAGTGGAATGCTCACCGGTTATCACATCTGGGTTATGGTATAATTATTAATGATGATCCTCAAAAAGCCATTGATGACACTATTGCGCAACTACTTGATAAGGAATAATTTCTCCTGGATGTAAAAAAATTTTGATTTTGATTAAGAGAAACCCCCTCTCCGGCTTTAACTCCCAACTCTTATTGTTTTTAAAATAGTGTTGTTCAGGTTTAACCGGTAACAGGCAACTACGTGTGATCGTTATCAATAACCAGAAGTCCAATACATAAAAAATTACTAAAATAATTTGCCTACCTACTAATAGGTTAGTATATTTGTGTAAATTATTAATGAATGGAAACCAGACAAAAGATCATACAGCTTGCCGATGCATATATCAGGAACAGAGGGTTTAACGCCTTCAGCTTTTATGATATCTCAGCCGAGATCGGCATTAAAACGGCTTCCATCCATTATCATTTTCCGTCTAAAACAGATCTGGCGGTAGCGGTAATTCAATTCCACCTCGATAACTTCAACCAGATAAAAGAGAAATACGCAAATGCCTCTCCGTTGGCCAAGCTCGAAAGATTGTTCGCCATTTATGCAGATATAAGAAAAGAAGATAAGGTTTGCCTGGTTGGTTCACTGGCAACAGATTATAAAACACTTGATAAAAAAGTCAGAAAGAAGCTTGAAACATTTTCAGGTACAATGCTTGGCTGGGTGAGCGAATGGCTGGAAGAAGGGAGAAATAAAAATTTGTTTACATTTCGTGGATTGCCCAGAACGCAGGCGATAATGATCATTAGCAGCCTGCTGGCGATTGTTCAACTTTCAAGATTGACCAACGGCAGGGATTTTAAATTGGTAACAGAAAAAATAAAACAAGATCTTATTAAAAAATGAAACGAGTAGTAATTACAGGTTTAGGTGCCATAACACCTATTGGCAATAACGTGGAAGAATATTGGCATTCGCTGATAAATGGCTACAGCGGGGCAAAGCTCATTAGCAAATTCAACGCTTCAAATTTTAAAACAAAGTTTGCCTGCGAAGTGGTTAACTTTGATCCATTACTGGTCATTGAAAAATCCGACATCCGAAAATACGATCTCTTTACACAATATGCGTTGGTTGCAACAGCCGAGGCCGTTACAAATGCCGGGATAGATTTTAATGAATTAAATAAGGATAGAATCGGCGTTATCTGGGCTTCAGGCGACGGCGGCGTATCTACATTTGAAGAGCAATTTGCTGAATATAAAAATGGGAACGGCCAGCCACGCTTCAACCCTTATTTTATTCCCAAGCGGATTATTAATATCGCTTCGGGCATTATTTCCATTAAATATGGTTTACGGGGTGTTAATTATACTACTGCTTCAGCCTGCTCGGCCAGCAACACTGCAATTATCGACGCTTTTAATTACATAAAATGGGGCAAGGCCGACATGATTATTACCGGAGGTTCCGAAGCGTCTATTACAGAAAGTTCTATTGGTGGGTTTAATGCAGCTAAAGCCATGTCTACCCGCAACGATATTCTTTTAAAGGCCTCAAGGCCATTTGATGTAGAGCGAGACGGATTTGTGTTGGGCGAAGGTTCCGGAGCAATTATATTGGAAAGCTACGAACATGCGCTAAAGCGTAACGCCCCAATACTTGCAGAAATTGTTGGCGGCGGTCTTGCTGCCGACGCTTATCATATCACCGGCACGCATCCTGAAGGAGCCGGGGCGGCCTTAGGTATGCGGTTGGCCCTGGAAGACGCAAATTTACAGCCTGGCGAAATTGATTATATTAATGCACACGCCACCTCTACCCCGCCCGGCGATCTAAGCGAATTGAAAGCAATAGAATCTGTTTTTGGCGCTAATGCCAATGCAACCATAAGCGCTACAAAATCCATGACGGGCCACCTGTTAGGCGCAGCAGGGGCCATAGAAGCAATAGCCTGCATAAAAGCCGTTAAACACAACATTATTCCGCCCACTATTAATACGGTTAATATCATGCCTGAATTTAAAGATAAATTGGATTTGCCTTTAGGCCAGGCTAAACATCGGGTGGTGCGTTTGGCAATGAGTAATACCTTTGGCTTTGGCGGGCATATTGCCAGTTCAATTTTTAAAAAATTTGAATCTTAACTTTTTGTGCCCTATCCTTTGATCTGGCATCGTTGAGAATATCTTTATTACGTGACAGCGTCCGTTAGGCACAAAGGGATGCTTTTTTCCTTGCAGCTAATCCATATTTTGCTCTGTCATATTCCAGTTACCCTTTTGATAGCGGTAATTGTATTTTTTTCCTGGCTTAAAAACAAGTTCGTCATCGTTACCTATATTCATTATTTTTTTATAGTCGGCTTCGTAGTAAATAAAACAATCTAAACAGGCTTCTCCGGCATTTCTTCCCTCTTTTCCATCAAAATCAAAGCCAATTTCCATTTTTTGTTTTTGGTACCACATCTCAATTAAGCAGGTATTTAAATAAGTCAACTGTTTTTTTAAAAGCACATAATAAGTCAGTTTTCCCGAAGGCGAATGACATAAAATTTCGCTTCCTGTTCCAATAGTATCAAAGGCGAGCTTAACAGTACTGTCTTTTTTAATAAAGCTGATTACCTGGGCCTGTTAAATAAAATATCAAACAACTTTCTTTTTTTAGTAGCCTGTTGTGTGTAGACGGCTTTTATTTTTATAAATGCACTATCTAAAATTATTGAGCCCCCATCAACGTTAATTATACGTAATAAGACGTGGGGTGGTGAACAATTTCTTTGCGCAAACAAAGGCCCGCCGGTTAAACAAATTATTAATATGAAGAGATATGTTGCTTTTATCTGCATGAATAAAATAGCCGGATAAAGGAGTCCGTCTAAATTACAACAATTACCGTTAACAGGCAATGCCTGGCGCTTAACCTGCCGGATAAATAACTTTAAAGAATCAAAAGAATGTCAGCCTTTGTAACGAATAAACATCCTGTTTAAAAATCCGATCACTTGTGCGCACACTTTAATATTGGCTGCCTGGCCAGGCATCATGCGGCACTCAATTCTATAGCTGTATTTATCGTCGTAGTTCGTTGGCTCCGATTCTATTTTGGTAATAATAGTTCTGTTCTTTATATACCATTCCGAAAAATCGCCCTTTGCAGATTGCGGACATATGCTTTCTCTTAAAACCTGGTTTTGTTTTCTTAACACGGCAATGGAGTCGGGCGAAACTCGCTTTACCACAAGGATAGATATAATGCATTGGTCAAAAAACTGCGCTTCGTCGTTACTCTTTGGGTTACCTTTTACACTCATTTTAGGCGAGCGTACCTTAAATTCAGAACTATTACCCGCGGGTTGAAATAATATCCACCCGTTGGGCAAAGAATCATTAATTTTTTTGGCGATACGGTTAACATCAATTCTCTCAACAGCTGGTTCCTGAGCTTTCAGTTTAGGATAAGCTAAACAAGTCAATAAAATAATTATTGAAAAATATTTACCGGCAACCTTGTTTATCATTCTTTTCATCTCTTTCTTTTTGCAGCATTGACAAGACACAATGAGATTTGCTTTATTTTTTGAATTCAAAACTACAACATAACAAAAGCAGGAGGGTTTGCTTCTTTTTAACGGCAATATTTCTTTTTTATCGGAGGCTTAATGTTTATGATACAACATACCTCACGAAAAATCCACTTACATGTTTTAGCTTTTTACCGTTTAAAGTAGTTTCAAAACGTTATCAACCGCCTGCTATTATCATTGATAACCAGCTGCAAACAGGCTCTGCGAGCCACACCATTAATTTGCACTTGCTGCACGAACAGCGTATATTTACAAAATTTTTTAATTCAAAACTATGGCGCAGATAATTGACGAGGTTTCAAGAACGTTTAATGAGTATTTATTTATACCGGGTTTAACTACTAAACAAAACACGCCAGACCGTGTAAACCTACATTCGCCATTAGTGCGTTATAAAAAAAACGAAGAACCTAAGATCAGCTTAAAAATTCCATTTGTTTCTGCTATTATGCAGTCTGTTTCGGGCAGTAGCATGGGCATTGCATTGGCAAAAGAAGGCGGCTTGGCGTTTATTTTTGGATCACAGTCTATCGAGAACCAGGTTGAAATGGTTATGGAGGTTAAAAAACACAAAGCAGGTTTTGTTGAAAGCCGCGCCAATCTTACTCCACAAAGCACCCTTAGCGATGTTCTTGCTTTAAAAGAAAAAACAGGATTTTCTACAGTGGGCATCACGCACGATGGAACACCATCTGGCAGGCTGCTGGGCATTGTAACCAGCCGCGATTATCGTGTAAGTAAAGACGATCATCACAAAAAAGTGCAAGAGTTTATGACTCCTTTTGAAAAACTGGTAACAGCAAAAGATGGATTATCGCTTAGCGAAGCAAATAATATTATTTGGGAATACAAGTTAAATGCCTTACCAATAGTTGACGACAAGCAACATTTAAAATATTTTGTTTTCAGAAAGGATTATGATAATTATGTTGAATACCGGAGTGAACTTTCTGATTCGGAAAAACGACTCGTTATTGGCGCCGGCATAAATACTAAAGATTACGAACAAAGGATTCCTGCGTTAATTGCTGCGGGTGTAGATGTGCTTTGCATCGATTCCTCTGATGGCTTTTCGGAATGGCAAAAAGAAACCATTGAATATGTAAGAAAAAATTATGGCAACAAAGTTTTGATCGGAGCCGGCAACGTGGTTGATAAGGCCGGTTTTAATTACCTGGCAACAGCCGGTGCCGATTTTATTAAAGTAGGAATTGGCGGAGGCTCGATCTGCATTACACGCGAACAAAAAGGAATTGGCCGCGGCCAGGCGTCGGCACTAATTGATGTAGCTGAGGCAAGAGATGAATATTTTCAAAAAACAGGAGAGTATGTACCTTTATGTTCAGACGGAGGGATCGTACAGGATTACCACATGACTCTTGCTTTGGCAATGGGTGCAGATTTTTTAATGATGGGCAGATATTTTGCGCGGTTTGACGAAAGCCCTACCCGTAAACTTTTAGTTGGCGGAAATTACGTAAAAGAATATTGGGGCGAAGGTTCTAACAGGGCCAGAAACTGGCAACGATATGATGTTGGGGGTAACAACAGTCTTAAGTTTGAGGAAGGGGTTGATAGTTACGTTCCTTATGCCGGCAAGCTAAAAGATAACCTGGATCAAACGTTAGGCAAAATAAAATCTACCATGTGCAGTTGTGGCGCCTTAACTTTAAAGGAACTACAGTCTAAAGCCCGCATCACACTGGTTTCTTCAACAAGCATAATTGAAGGCGGTGCTCACGATGTTATTGTTAAGGACGTTGACAAATAATTAAGTTTACTGTCAAAAAAAATTGCTGCATAAACTTAAGAATTTATTTGATCGCGCTTCCTCTGAATCTGTTGTGAACGTTCCATGACCGAAGCTAATTATTAAAACCTGCCAGCATTACATCTTCATCGTCCGCTTTGCCTTTTGCATCCGCGTCGGTTAAATGCCCGTCCTGATCGCTTACTCTTGTAAGTTTTTTGCCCCGCCTAAACACCAGCTGTAAGCCATGCTCCTTTTCCCATGCGCACTCGCAGGCAACAACAACATATAGATCTTTATCATTATACGGTCGTCGTGATATATAAATTGCTGTTGGATCTACAAAATTCCAGATGGTGCCTTTTTCTTTGATATTAACCAGCCCGGCGTCTACACTTTCTTCTCCTACCCACTCCATAACTTCAGAAAAATTTCTGTAAACATGATCAGATATTAATGCTCTGTCATTACCGGTAAGGCTTATAAAGCATGCGAGTGCTTCATCCGCTTCGTGCATATAAGCCAGGTCGGTTTCGGGTTCAAAACTCATAAATGTTACCGACAATTTTTTATTATCAAAAAAAGGAATTTCGATACTATTACTGATCCACCAATCTGAAAAATAATCATGCTGTTTAAGGGGCCCAACTGTTTTTGAAATAACTTCACTGTTCATACTTATTTTTATTGAAAATTTTTTATTTGCAGATCTTTTACAAAAAGCAAAACAGTTCTCTTGTCGCTGATTAGTCTGTTGATGCAGTTGCTGAAATTACTTTCCATTCTATTTTAGCTACATCTTCGTAGGTGTCTATTTTCATCTCTACCTCTTTATCTGAATTGGCAGCCACCACTTCGTAGATCGTATATTCTTTTGATCCCAACTCTGCATTTGCTTTAGTAAAAAACGTGATCTGCACACCAATATCTTTATATGACGTTAATGTTGCTTTGTTATGCAGGTTACATTTAATTTTTAATTTGCTACCCCAAATGTTTTCCTTATAAGTTCCATCAGCCGATAAATATTCCATGGGTGCAGCTTGTTCCTGTTGCTTTAATTCTTCGTGCAACTGATCTGCTGTTTTTTCTTTAGAACTGGCGCCCCCTGTTATACTTGGTTTGGAACTACAATTTATTAAAAACGCAAAGGATACAAAAAGTATAAAATATTTTTTTATCATACACTATCATTCCTTTATGACCTTAAAGGTTTTGTCCATTTTACTGTTTTTGATCCTTAATATATAAACTCCGTTCAAATATCCGCTGAGATCGATCTGTACTTTTGCAGCATCTGTTTTCTCCTGGTATATCTGTTGACCAAGAAGATTATAAATAGCACAAAAATTTATCCAGCCATCGGTTACAATATTTAGCATACCCGTTGTTGGATTTGGAAATATCATTTCCTTATTAAAATTTATTCGTTCATTTACATCCGTACACAAAGAAACGCTTTGAGTCATACTTACTGATGAAAAGCATGTTGCACTGTAACCGGTAACGGTATAAATTGTATTAACACTTGGGCTTACGGCTATAACTGAAGCCGTTGCTCCGGTACTCCAACTAAAAGTATTGGCGCCGCTTGCTGTTAGCGTGGCCGCTTGACCAATACAAATTAAAGTTTGCGTTGTTAAAACACTTATGGTTGGTACCGCAGCAACATATATACTTTGTGTTTTTGTAGCGCTGCAGTTATTAGCATTAATGCCAGTTACTGTATATGTAGTGTTAGCAGTTGGATTAACAGAATAGCTTAAGCCAACAAAATTACCGGGAGTCCATGTATAGTTTGATGCGCCCGAGGCCGTAAGGGTAACGCTATTTCCAGAGCAAACGGTTGCGGAAGATGCTGTTATATTAACGGTAGGGTTTGGATTAACGGATACTGAATATTGTGCTGAAGCACTACAGCCTGTAACGGCAGAGGTGCCAGCCACCGTATAAACCGTTACCGCAGTTGGGCTAACATTTATAGTTGCCTGCGTTGCGCTGTTGCTCCATGTATAGGTATTTGCGCCACCAGCCGTTAACGTTGTGGACTTACCGCTGCAAATTACCGAATTGCCTGTTACCGACAAAGTAGGATTTGGTTTTACCAATAAACTTATTGTGTTTGAGTTAACGCTTAAAGAAGTAGATGAGCAGGTTGTTTTCTCTATAAAATAATATGTTCCTGCAGTTAACGTACCGGTATTATAAGTTGCCGTATTTGAGCCGGTTCCTACCGTAACATTGGCAAACGGACCAGTAGCAGAACCCGACACTTGCCATGCACTTAAAATTCCTGAACCGATGGAAGCACCGGTGTTATTAAAGGTAACGGATTGATTACTGCAGATCGTTGCTGATGCCAGCGAAATTGTACCACCTGCCAGCACACCGCACGACGAATATTCATAAGCGCCCATGTCGTATCCCGAACCTTGCGGGCGCGGAATGCTGTCAAAATCGGTAACTACAAAAGTTGGCGTTGTATAAGCATTTAAACAAGGGCTTGAACTCGTGAGATGAAAATCCAACGTTGCCGCGTTATTAAAAAGTGGGTTGGAAGAAATGCTGCCAGCGGAATTTGAAACAAAATTTGCAGGCATGCCTCCTTCTATGTTTATGAAATCGCAATATTTAAAATAGGTATTTGTTCCGTTAGGGATGATGTTTGAACTATACGTAGAGCCTTTAAAATAACCTCCCGGCGTATTAGGTAAACATCCGTAGTAGATGTTTCCGATGTATTTCATATTAGCGCATGCCCGCGCAGCATAATGCAGGTAACGTGTTTTATAAAAAGTACAATTAGCGATCGTATTATCACCCGCATCAGAAGCTACGGAATAGTTAGAGAATTCTACACCGGCGTAACAATTATAGATCACGCAATTGATATATTTATTATTATTTCCAGGATGCCCGGGCGGATTAGGCCCGGTATCACCGTCTTCAACAGTATCCTCAAAAACAAATCCCGAAGAGCAACTGTCTGCAACGCATCCGTCAAAAATATTATCGCTTGCGCCATCACGTGTTACCACGCAATTTCCTTCGCCCGATGGTGAGTTATTTGCACCGGTATGTGTTCCATACGCCTTGCAATGATAAAAAAGATTAAACTGAGCAGTACGGTGACGCACACAAAAAGATTCTCCCATGTTTCTGGCCACGCAATAATAAAATTTGTTATGCTGCGAAGCAATTGCCGGGTAAGAAAGCTGCTGATCTACTACCTGCTCTGCATTTGTTTTACAGGTATAGCCATGCCCGCTATGCGATATGCCTGGCAGCCGCTCTATGTAGCAGTTATTAAACGTGTTATAATCTCCGGTAACAATAACATAATAATCTGTAGGAGCATTTGCGGTATTTTCATTACAGTATACTTTGCAGCCCGTGAGTGTATTATTATTTCCGTTTATTCCAAAACCTTCGGCGGCGGCGTTAACCACTAAACAATTTTTAATTGTATTACCATTTGAAAATTTTGTGCTCATGCTGCCAAACAATATTCCTTCACCCTGGTAAGAAGAATTGACATCGCCAACAAACATAACGTTTATGTTATTAAGTACCAGATTACCCGAAGTTTGATTGGCGCCACCTGCAATAAAACCATACGCATAATTCCTAATCTGGAAATTGTTAAGCGTTAAATATTTTTGATTAGTACAATCAAAACCAATACCCGCTCCCCTGTTGGCGCCATCAAAGGTAGGCATATCGGCGGTAAGAAAAACGGCATAGGGGTTAGAGTTATTTACTAATACGGGCGGTATATCTCCGGGTGTATTTTTGTATCCCTGAAAAACTATCGGATTACCCGTAATACCGCTTTTCTGAAAAACAACGTTTTCGTTTCCATAATTACCGGACTTAACAAAAACGGTATCGCCTGCAATAACCGGGCTCGAGTTACCTGCAGCAAACGTCAGCGTCTTCCAGGGGCTGGAAGGAGATAAACCCGAATTTGCATTACTGCCATTAGTTGCAACATAATACGTTGTTGCGTGAATGCAGGTTAAATGATGCACACAAATGATAAGGATAAAGATTAGTTTTTTCATATTCTATATTTGGTTTTGTTTATATAAATTTTTGAAAGCAACAACATCAACAATAGCCTGGTAATGCAAAAAAACAAACAACATTTTTTTAATTTCCGTATCAAAACTACGATATAACAAAAACCGAGCGGTCCGTCTTTTTTTATCGGCAGTTTTTTTTTCTTATCGGGAGCAAATACATTTTATTAAAAGCAATGGATTTGTTACCTTAACTCTCAAATCGTTTTTCTTAAAGTAAATTTTACAACTCATTTTATGCCCTGGCATAAAAGCATAACTTAGTATAGCATTTAAAAGAAAATAGTGAAAAGCAAACTTACCATCCTGCTTATTTGTTTTTGCCTCAGTGTATGCAGGTCTCAACCCACCGATGACATGTACCTGCCATTAGACGGGGTTTATAATATGACAGAAGATCACAATGGTTTTATCTGGATCTCTACCGCAAAAGGATTAAAACGATTTGATGGTTTTAGTTTAAAAAGCATTCCCTTTCCTGACGAAGTGGACGATAGCTTTGTAGCAATTTATGCCGATCAAAAAAAGAAAAGAATTGTTTGCGTGAATTACTACGGCGAAATTTACGCCATTAAAAACGATTCGCTTAATATTGGAGCAATTACCATTAGCAAGCTTTCGCATTCCAAACCTTCTGATGGATTTTACCGCAGCATCATTCTTAAAAATGATACGAGCTACTTGTTTAAAGTAGATGAAAAAAAACGCGACCTGTTGTGTTTGACAAATGATTCCTTAACCAACGAAAAAATTTTAAACAAACCTGTTTTAACGCCAGTTTACCTGACCAAAAAAACGCAATGGTATATTATTAACTGGGTGATAGTAAAAAAAACACCTACCAGTCTTGATACAATATATAAGTTTTCGGAAGACAAAAAATTCATTAGCAAGATCCATACATATTACAGTTCTCCTAACTTTTATTTTTATCAAAATTACTGGTTAAAAAAGATCGATCTGTTAACCGGTGTAACAAAAAATATTTGCGAATTAAAAGAATTACCGGTAGACCTGATTAACGACATAAGGACAGATGAGTTTAAAAATATTTTTTTGCTAACACGAAAAGGCGCTTTTGTTTTTGATAGTACAGAACGTTACTCACATTATCTTGAAAACGAAAATATTATAAATGGAATAAGCAGTAAGAAGAACAGATGCTTTTACTTTGCAACTAAAAATACCGGCATTTTGCGCGTGCCGCTCAATGAAAATTACAAAAAAACCAATCTGCCGTTTAAAGTGCGCTCTATTTCGGGAGAAAACAGGTTATTATTCATATCCGACAACGATATACTTTATGAAAAAAAAGGGCGCAGCTTTTTTAAACTGGCCAACTTGAACGGTTTAGCACTTAAAAACCACGTTATCCTAAATACCTTTGAAACCAAAACCGGCTACATTATAGTTGACGATACACATTTATTCGTGATCAGTAAGAATAAAAAAAATTATCGCGGTAAATTTTCCGAATCAAAAAATGAAGGGCTGTACTTTTACGAATTTAATGCGTCAATGAAAGGCTGCCTTAAGATCAGCGACTCTCTATTTTACCTTACCACCTGGAGCGGCTTAAATAAACTGGAACTAAAGACTGACGAAATATCGATCACACTTGACAGAACTTTAAAAGGCGCAATGAAAATTATATTCTCTAAAGACACCAATTTATTTTTAAGTAAAGACAAGTTTATTTTTAAGTATTCGTTGAAAAGAGAAAAAATAATTGATACTATAAAAAGTTCACTCGCCATCAACACCTTTGCTATGTACAAAAATTTTGCCATTATTGGTAATAGTAACAAAGGACTAAACATCATTAAAGACAATAGTGAAATAAAGCTGAACACCCAAAACAGCAACTTAATAGGGAACTCCATCAATAAAATAACCTGGTATCGCTCAAAACTCTGGATGAATGCAAATAATTATTTTCAATCCCTGTACGTGGAAGAAAATAAAGTAGTGTTTAATCAATACCCATTCCTTGCAGATCTTACTATCGATGATTTTATCTTTATAGGCGATACCTGCTATCTTTTAAAAAATAAAACCGAATTATATCAGTATAATATTAACGAGCCGGCAAAAACGTTTAAACCCAGGATCTATATTGATGAACTCAATCATAATGGATCGACCAACAAAAACCAGGCCCTCATATTACCATTTTCAAAGAATAACCTGTCAATAAGAATTGGGATCATTAGCTTTGATAACCTTAAAAAGAAGATCTACTACAAATTAATTTCAGATAACGACAAAGGCAACTTTAAATTATTGGAAGGAAATTTGCTTACATTAAACGCGCTGGAATCGGGCAACTACGCCATTGAGATCTATTGCGCAACAATAAACAGCGATACTACTGATGATGCTTCCATTTCAAACACTATCACTTACAGGTTTAGCGTAAAAACACCTTTTTGGCAAACCTTTACCTTTATACTGGCTATATTGTTTTTATCAATTGCCCTTATAACCGTTATAGTTATAAAATATTACAGGAATAAAGTAAAGATACAGGGCGAAAAACACGACAACGAATACAAAATATTACAGTTAGAACAGCAGCTGTTTAAATCTTTAATGAACCCTCATTTTATCTTTAACAGCTTAAACTCTATCCAGGCGTTGATCAACACAAACAGACCCATTGAGGCAAATAAAAATATTTCTTTCTTTAGCGCGTTGGTGCGAAAAAATTTACTTGATAGCCTGGATGGTTTTTGTACTATTGAAGAAGAATTAAGCCGTTTAAAACTTTATGTTCAAATGGAAAATCTTAGATTCAATAATTCTATCCATTTAGCGGTAACTAATCTTGATCAACTTCCTTTAAGCAGCCTGATGATTCCGGCCTTTACCTTGCAGCCACTTGTAGAAAACTCCATCCTGCACGGCCTGGTGCCAAAAGGGGGTGGCGAAATAATGATTATAATTCGTAAATGTGATACAGAACTTATTGAAATAACTGTTCTGGATAATGGCATTGGTTTAAACAGTTCGTTAAGCAGAAAATCGTTTGAAGAAAAAAAATCATTAGCTTTAAGTTTAATAACCAAAAGATTAAACAACTTAAAAAAAATACAGAATAGAGAGTATTTTTTTGATATCGTTAACAGGCTCGAGTTCGATAAAACCCAGGGCACTGTTTGCATTATAAAAATACCTCAAACAGTAACAAAAGTAATTATTTGATAATATTGGTCTTTACACTTATACCTCAAAAAAAACTTGATAAGAGCATACATAATTGACGATGAGATTTTAGCGATTGAAAATTTAAAAACGATCATCACGCAAAATTACCCGGATATAGAAATTGTTGGCGTTTCTCAAAACATTGATTCTGCGGCCAGGGTGATAAACTCGCTTAAGATCGATCTATTGTTTTTGGATATCGAACTAAAAGATGGTAATGGTTTTGAGATCTTTGAAAAAATAGAGTCTATTGGCTTTAGAACGGTATTTGTTACGGCATTTAGTGAATATGCAATTAAGGCTTTTAAATTTTTTGCATTAGATTATATTTTAAAGCCTATTGATATGAACGAGCTGACACTGGCAATCGAAAAATGCAGGATCTCGCTGGCCGATAAGATCAATTTTGAATCTTACTACGATGAAGTAAAAAGAAAAATAGCTGAAGCCGGATTAAATTATACGAACAAAATAATTTTAAAACATCAAAGTGGGTTTGACGTACTTAAATACTCCGAAATAATATATATCGAAGCAGATTCATCTTACTGCACATTTTACTGCGTTAACCAAAAAAAAATAATATATTCTAAAAACAGTGCCGAAGTAGAAAAAATGCTTCCCGCAAACATCTTTATCCGGATCCACAAATCATATATCATTAATAAGAATTTTGTAAAAAATAATACCATTAGCAATAAAGAAATTGTGTTATCAGACAATAAAGTGCTGCCAATTGCAAGAAGAAGGATGGAGATCGTTTTTTCTTTCTTAAAAAAAGCCTGATGGCGTTGCGCATAAATAATCTGTGTATATTTTATTACCGTGCGAGCGGGGCAACAGCTTATCATAAAAAACTGGTTGTAGAATAATGAGTAATAACCTACGTTTTAAGCCAAATTAACCGCCGTTATAAAGAGTTTACCTACAAAATTTACCCTTTTACCTCATTCTTACGATTTTGAAACTTTTCCTTATTAACTTTGAAGAGTTTAATTAAATATTCTCTTACTAGGGTTAGTTGTGATTTCCCGATTAAGGAGTTTTTTCATGCAGGAGCAAAAAGGAGTTACAGAAATGTGCTCCTTTTTGCGTTTTTATACTGCCATAACGAGTTTGCTAATTCACTATGGTAATGTGGCCATTGTAAAATTTGGCAACACCTCTTTCCTTACCATTAATAAACTTTAGAGAAACCTTATAAGTATATGTTCCTAACTGGCACTCTTTGCCGTGGTATTTACCATCCCAACCCTGCATAGGATCTGCTGTTTCAAATATTTTTTCCCCCCATCTGTCAAATATCATCATATTAAAATCGCTAAAATTAATCCCTTTCACATTAAAGATATCGTTCAATCCGTCGGCATCCAAAGGTGTAAAGGCATTAGGTATAAAAACAACCGGTATATCGTCTATTAAAATTTGTTTGGTAACAGAATCAATGCAGTTATGAATAGTTGAAACAACAAGCGTTACGTTAAACAAACCGGTATCAAAATAGGTGTGTGATGCATTTGTTTGCGCAAGCGTAGCACCATCTCCAAAATGCCATAGCGAGTTCACATAATTTCCTGAAGAGGCGTTTTGAAAATCTATAAAAGGGCTTAAAAGGTCAGCATCTGTTTTTGAAAAAATAAAATCGGCTGTTGGCTTTTGGTAAACAGTAATGAAATTATTTTTTTTGACAGAATTTACACATCCGCTGTCCGATGTAGCCATAAGAGAAATACTATAAGTTCCGGGATTATTAAAGACGCAATTTGGGCTTCCTGTCGTGGAATAATTTCCGTTCGAAAAATCCCACTGATAAAAATTTATTTTTGGATTGTTTGATGAGAGGTTTGTAAAATTTACCAACAACGGCTGGCAACCTTCTTTAGTACCGGCGCCAAAATCTACAACCGGTAATTGATTTACGTTTATGTAAATTGTATCGCCTGCTAAACAATTGTTTCTATCAACAAGGGTAGTTGTATATTGCAAACTGGCGGTTGGAGTTAATACAATAGCGGATGAATTATTGGATAGGCTTGAACTTGTTAAACCTGTACTCCAGCTAAGCGTATATGGCTTTGTGCCGCCGGTATAATTGGCATTTAATTGTACAGACTGGTTCCTGCAAATCGAATAATCGTTCGTAGTTAAACTTTGAGATAAAAGAGCAGGTTCAAAAACCGTAATATTATTGATAGTATCGGCACAACCCATGCCATCCGTTGCAATGATGGTATAATTACCGGCAGTTAAATTTGTTTTTATGGTGTCGGTAGATAGGTTTGAGTTCCAGTTATATGTGTTATTATCATAACCTGGTGTTGACGAGAATTGAATAACCCCGTTGCTTTGCCCGAAACATTTTACACTATCTACATTTAATAAGGATATGCTTAATTGCCTGTATTCGCCCAAAGTAAATACACCGTAATCGTTATTCCCCGAAAGCGTTTCCTGGTTGGAGGTTGAATTATTACTTCCGTTTAAATTTGTCCAACCCGAAGGTGCATAAAACCAGGTTTTTAAAAGCGGCTCAGCAATAGTATTGGTACTACCTGCAGTATTATCCCATTCGCTTTCATCATAGCTGTATTTTTTTGTAACAACCGGTGTTGTAGCATAATTATTTGCACTTATTACCCAAAAACGGTCTATCATTTTTTTTGCGTGCTCTGTATTGCAATTATTTAAAAGATCGTTCACGCCTGTTGGCAACGGACGATTATTAATTGTAACACTTGTAGTGGTTGGGTATGTTGAAGCGCTTATACTTCCTACGCCACTTTGTGTGCCTGCAGTTAAAACATTATAGAAGAAAGGAATATACGTTCCACTATTTGTTCCAAAAGCAAACTCATAATTGCCGGTATTGTTGGTTAAGTTCCATTGTATAATACCATAACCCGGTGTTGAAGGCGTTTCGCTTAAAATATAACCGCTTGTGCGTATTACGGCAGAGGGCAAAGCGTTAGTAACAAACAATGTATTACTATTAAGATCAAGTACCCTTGCTGTTAAATTCAAAAGCCCGTTTATTCCGCCAACATAAGTATTGATATTTAATCTTTTGATATTTGTGCCTAACAAGGTTAAATTATTAAAAGTAGTAGATGTGGTTCCGGTAATTAATTGCAAAGCGCCGTTTAATTCAACCGAACCATTGGTAGGTGTAAGTGCCGATGAAACAGAATTATTTGTCCAATCGCCCGAAAGTGCAATGGTACCTGAGTTACTTATCAAACCTATATTAGCGCCGTTATCGGTATTTATCACTTCACCCTGCACAAATAGTAACGCGCCGTTTTGCAGGGTAACTGCCGATCCATCATTAAAAAATTCGTTTTGCGACGAAAGATGAAATGATAAAAAGCAAAATATTATTTTAAAAAAATTTCTCATTGATAGTTACATCAATTAATATTTAATACAAGGCATTAGTGCCACGTTTCTTGGTCTTGAAGCGCTGATCATACCTTGGGCAGGCGCACCCGAGTATACCACCCAGTTGGCAACCGGCGATACAGAATTTCCTCTTCCCCAATAAGCATTAGGAATGGAGCCTACAGTTGCAGTTGGCCAGGCATCAGAAAGAGAAGTAGCGGCATTATCCATCGAAAAATCGGTATCCTGTGCCGCAACACCCGGGGTATCATCGTGCACCAATGGCGACGGGCTTTGCCATGTGCCAATTACACGGCTTGGATCAGCTCCTTTTCCGTTATCATAACCTCTGATAAACTCACCCCTGAGATCCGGTAAATTAAATGTTGTACTGCCATTACCCGGGCCGTAAGTAATACCAATAGCCGCAAACAGTTCAGCATAAGTTGTTCTGTTAACCGCTGCGCCATTGCATTCTAAATAACCATTTGGAGGCGTTGTGTTTGCAAAATATTGTACCGTACCTGCAGGATTATTTGCACAATCCCATTTGGTACCATCCCAGTAATAATAACCCATAAGGTTGGTGTCGTAAACCTGCACACCGGGCACCGGCGAAACAATGGCCTTTCTTTGGGCACTTGTCATGCGGGGCATTGCAAAACCATTAACTGTACTTACTACATCTAAATATGCCTGTGGAGCTGTTGTCCCCACTCCAACAAAACCACCGTAAGGATTAATTGCCAAAACCCCGGTAGTAGCAGCATTTTCCAAAGCAGCTGGTGCGCTCCCCGCTGGTGTATAAAATTGAATAACACCATTTGAGTTGGCATCAAAGGTAATATGCGAGTTTGAATTGTTATCATAAATCCTTAAACTATTATCTGTATATGGTTTTAAGTTATCGGCAAAAATAAGCGTTGCAGAACGTCCAACGGCAAAGTTACCAGCAGGAAAAACGTTATCGGCTACATAAGCATCACCATTTAAAACGTCAAATTTTCCGCGGGGAATGCTTGTATTAATGCCCACGTTGCCATTTGCTAAAATACGCGCCTTCTCGGTATTATTGGTACGAAAAACAAGATCAACGTTATCTGTGGTTCCAACAAAATTTGTTGTTGGCACGGTGCCGGCATTTCCTAATAAATTCCAAAAGGTACCATTTGTTGGCGTCCAGGATGTTCCGTTAAATTGTAATATCTGGCCGGCGGTTGGTGTGGTTGCAGCTACCGGTGTAGTTTGCAACCCCGTTACGGTAAGTGCGGGATAGGTGCCGCTAACATCATTGGTTCCGGGAGGCAATGGCGGAGTGCAAAGCGATTGCCATGAAGTTAAAGCAGAGTTATAATAAAACAAACAATTAATAGTAATATCATATACCAACAGTCCGTTTGCAGGCGTTGCAATGGCCGTACGTTGCGCGGTTGTCATCCTGGGTATTAATAAACCGCCTGTTGTTGATACCATTTCTACCAGCGCCGAAACATTTGGCGCAGATGTACCAATACCAAACCTGCTGGCAGCTGTAAAACGCGCAGCTTCCACATTGTTGGTTTTAAATATCAGGTCGTTGGCGTTGGTGGTACCTAAAAAATTTGTAGCGCCAATATTACCATTACCATTTATTAACCAATCGGCAGCAGCGGGTGCAACTAAACTATCATAAATACGGCCATTAGGGGCAGCGAATAAATTTCTAACAGTTGGCCCCGTATAAATTAAAGTATCTGACCTTATAGCGCCACTTACGTGGAGCTTTGATTGCGGACTATTATTACCAATACCAACGTTTTGTGAAAACATGCAAACGGAAATTGCATTTAAGATAAGAAAGTATAAAATTCTTTTCATAAGCGTTTTAAATTTTAGATGCTAAAGATATACTAATATCCAACACCAGTATTTACTAAAATGCATATTTTAGTTTTAGTAAAAGGAGCTAAATCAATTTAATGTTATAAGCCTCTAAATTATTTGCATTCCGGTATTAAAATAATAACATTAAGGTTATTTGAACAAAGCTCATAATTAATTTTGGGCGAAAACCCAATTTTGCCTATTTTTAAAATCCACATTAAAAAAGATGAGAAATTCGGTTAAACTTATAGTTGTTGCATTGCTTTTTTGCTCGAAATTATTTTCGCAGGATGGCGTTTTTGTATTTAGTAGTACTATTGTAAAAGATGGCAAAGGCATTGGCGGTGCCAGCATCAAATTATACAATGGCTCTTCATTGGTAAAAGAAACTTCATCAGATGGAGGTGGCGATTTTAAATTGGATATTCCCCCAAATGGAAATTACAATATTGTGATAAGTATGCCAGGGCATGTTACAAAAAAACTCGTAGCATCAACAATGGATGTGCCCGCGGATAAAGGAAAAAAATTTTCACTTAAGATCGAATCCTTCTCTTTATTTGAGCCACTCCCGGGCGTTGATTACTCTGCACTAAACCAGCCACTGTTAAATATTGCGTATAACCCTGTAAAAAAAGAATTTACAGACGATAAAGCTTATACAGAACAAATGCTTGGAGCATTGGATCGTATAAAGGAACAAGAAAAGGCTATAATAAAAAAATACGACGCCGCTGTTTCTGTTGCAGATGCAGCTTTTACCAAACAAGACTGGACAACAGCAAAAACAAATTATGAATTGGCGCTTACTGTATTTCCGGCAAAAAAATATCCGAAAGAGAAATTAGCACTGATACAAACCATACTTAAAGAAGAAGAAGCCGCAACAAAAGCTGCGGCAGATAAAGCAGCGGCAGATAAACTGGCTGCTGAGAAAGCAGCCGCCGACAAACTGGCAGCAGAAAAAGCAAAAGCAGAACAAGAAGCAGCGGATAAAGCCGCGAAAGAAAGAGTTATGGCCGAAGCAAAAGCAAGAGCCGAAGCAGAAGCAGCGGCAAAAAAAGCAGCTGAAGAAGCCGCTGCAAAAGCTAAAGCTGAAAAGGAGGCTGCCGACAAAGCTGCGAAAGAAAAAGCAGAAGCGGAAGCAAAAGCAAAAGCCGAAGCAGAAGCCGCTGCAAAAAAAGCAGCTGATGAAGCTGCCGCAAAAGCAAAAGCAGAACAAGAAGCAGCAGATAAAGCTGCGAAAGAAAGAGTTATAGCCGAGGCAAAAGCGAGGGCTGAAGCAGAAGCAGCGGCAAAAAAAGCAGCTGATGAAGCTGCTGCAAAAGCAAAAGCAGAAAAAGAAGCCGCCGATAAAGCCGCGAAAGAAAAAGCAGAAGCGGAAGCAAAAGCAAAAGCCGATGCAGAAGCCGCAGCGAAAAAAGCAGCCGATGAAGCTGCTGCAAAAGCAAAAGCAGAAAAAGAAGCCGCCGATAAAGCCGCGAAAGAAAAAGCAGAAGCGGAAGCAAAAGCAAAAGCCGATGCAGAAGCCGCAGCGAAAAAAGCAGCTGATGAAGCTGCCGCAAAAGCAAAAGCGGAAAAAGAAGCCGCCGATAAAGCAGCGAAAGAAAAAGCAGAAGCAGAGGCAAAAGCTAAAGCCGATGCAGAAGCCGCAGCGAAAAAAGCAGCGGATGAAGCTGCTGTAAAAGCAAAAGCAGAAAAAGAAGCCGCCGATAAAGCAGCGAAAGAAAAAGCAGAAGCAGAGGCAAAAGCTAAAGCCGATGCAGAAGCCGCAGCAAAAAAAGCAGCGGATGAAGCGGCTGCAAAAGCGAAAGCAGAGAAGGATGCAACCGACAAAGCGGCAAAAGAGAAAGCTGATGCGGAAGCTGCTGCAAAAGCAAAAGCTGAAAAAGAAGCGGCCGATAAAGCAGCGAAAGAAAAAGCAGAAGCGGAAGCAAAAACAAAAGCCGATGCAGAAGCCGCAGCGAAAAAAGCAGCGGATGAAGCCGCTGCAAAAGCGAAAGCAGAAAAAGAAGCAGCCGATAAAGCGGCAAAGGATAAAGAAGCTGCTGATAAATTAGCAGCAGAGAAAGCTGCCGCTGACAAAGCGACAAAAGAGAAAGCCGATGCAGAAGCTGCTGCGAAAGCAAAAGCGGATAAAGAGGCTGCCGATAAAGCAGCGAAGGATAAAGAAGCTGCAGATAAGATCGCTGCCGACAAAGCAGCAAAAGAAAAAGCAGAAGCCGATAAATTAGCAGCAGAAAAAGCTGCCGCTGACAAAGTGGCAAAAGAGAAGGCTGATGCTGAAGCTACTGCAAAAGCAAAAGCGGATAAAGAGGCTGCCGACAAAGCAGCAAAAGAAAAAGCCGCCGCGGATAAATTAGCTGCCGACAAGGCTGCAAAGGATAAAGAAGCTGCAGATGCTGCTGCTAAGGCGAAAGCAGATGCCGATAAACTCGCCGCCGATAAAGCGGCAAAAGATAAAGCTGCCGCAGATAAATTAGCAGCGGAAAAAGCTGCAACAGAAAAAGATAAAGCTGAACAATTAGCGAAAGAGAAAGCCGCCGAAGAAAAAGCAAAACAAAAAGCTGCAGCCGAAAAGGCCGCTGCCGAAAAAGATAAAGCTGAACAATTAGCAAAAGAAAAAGCAGCAGAAGATAAAGCAAAATTGAAAGCACAAAAAGAAAAAGAAGCCGCTGATAAAGATAAAGCCGAGCAATTAGCTAAAGAAAAAGAAGCGGAAGATAAAGCCAAACTAAAAGCGCAAAAGGAAAAAGAAGCTGCCGAAAGAGATAAGGCCGAGCAACTGGCCAAAGAAAAAGAAGCAGAGAATAAAAAAGCGCTACAGACCAAGGAAAACGAAACTCCGGGAAATGAATCTTCTGGCGTAAAAACAGGAAACGCAAAACACTCTATTCCCGGTGCAATTGGCAAAGATTTTCATAAAGAAGCTGTAGTAAAAGCAGATGGCTATTTTAAAATGAAACGTTACGAAGAGGCTAAAACTGCTTATGAAGAAGCTATACAGTTGCAGCCGGATGATGCTTATTCTAAAAGTAAATTAGAACAGATCTCAAAACTTCAAGCGCCAAAATAATTTTTTGTTATTTTTTTGCGTGATTTATTTTCTGAAAAAACAGTTGTTTATATGTTTCAGAGATCGGGATTATCTTTTCTTTTATTTTGATCCTATCACGCTCCACTGATTCTATTTTATCAAGGGCTACCATAAATGATTTGTGCACCCTGCATAAAATATCATTTGGGATCTCTTTTTCAAACTCTTTAAAAGTTTGCAGTGTCATTATTTTTTTGTGAATGGTGTGCACTCTACGGTAATCGCGCATCCCTTCAATATATAAGATATCAGATAAAGCTACGTGCTCTAAACGGTACTCGGTTTTAATAAAAACAGATCTTTTATCATTATTCGTTTCCGTTTTTAATAGATTGGCATGCGCTTTATTTATCGCCTGAACAAAACGCTCAAATGTAAATGGCTTCAATAAATAATCAGTCACACTTAATTCATAACCTTTTAAGGCATATTCGGGATATGCTGTTGTAATAATTACTTGTCCCGAAAATTTTGTGCTCTCCAGTAACTGAATGCCCGACAGCTCTCCCATATTTATATCTAAAAGTATAAGGTCAATTTTGTTTGAACGTATAAAATCCAAAGCCAAAAGGCCACTTTCAAAAGTTGACACCAGGTTTAGAAATGGCATTTTCAGAACATAATCTTTTGTTCTTTCCATTGCCAATGGCTCATCTTCTATTATAATGCAGTTAATTATCATTTACTGTCAATCTTACTTTGTAGTTACTATTTTCATCGGTTATCTCCAGGCTATGTTTTTCGTGATATAAAAGTTTTAATCGTCTTTTAATGAGTTCATTCCCTAAACCACTATCTTCTTTTAAAACAGAAGTTTTACCATAACAATTCTCACACTCAAATATAATTTTATTCTTTTCTATTGTAAAGCTGATGTTCACTGTACTGTCTGATTTTTTATTTTCGGAATGTTTAAATGCATTTTCAATAAAAGGTATAAAAAGCATTGGTGCTATCTGTAAATTTCTGAAATCTCCTGTTACACCATATCTTACATAATCCGGATTTTGTGTTCGTATTTTTTGCAACTCGATATATTTTTGAATGTACTCCAGTTCTTTTTCCAACTGAATTTTTTCGTTCCCTGTTTCATATAATGTAAATCTCATTATATCCGATAATTTATTCAAATAATCCGAAGCTTTTGCCGCGTCTTTGGTTATAAGTATATCAATATTATTTATTGTATTGAATAAAAAGTGAGGATTTATCTGAGCTTTTATTAATGCAAGTTCTGCTTCATAATTTTTTTTATTAAGCTCTTCCTTCAATTTAATATCGTTGTACCAGCTTATAAATCCTTTAATGCCTAAACCCAATATCCCATTTAATAAAGCGTTGAACGAAATAAATAAAGTAATGGGGATGGCTGAGTTAAACCCATTTACAAACAAGCCAGGACTAATACCGAACATGTGTAATATAGAAATAAATATTGCCCCTAAAATCCCACACAATAATGCGGTTAAAATACCGGATAAAAAGAACAATGCTATTTTTTTTTGTTTTAAAAAAGTTGAGAATAAGAATGTATAAAATGAATAAAAACAAACAGCCCCGGGCATGATTGCAAAACTTAACCAAAAAACAGCATATCCCAAAACATTTACCCTGTGCCCGCTTTCAATATCTTTTAAAGAAAATACAAGCGTTAGCATTGCCAAAAAAAGAAAATACAACAGCCAATACGCAAAATGTAATATGATGATAACGGAGCGTTTCATTTAATTTTTTTAATTATTTTTTTGTCATCGCCGGCTTTTGCTATGATCTCTTTAATATTACCAGTAACATCAAAAACGATGCTGTATTCTACACCAAACTCTTCGGCAAGAAAAAATTCCGTTTCGGAGATAAAATTTATTTTCATCTGAACCTGGTTATATCCGGGGTCAATATATAACGCATGGTTCTTTTGAATGACGTTTATAGCTGTTGTTCCATCCATATACAACCCGGTATATTTTTCAAGATCATTTTTTAACTCCACTAATCTTATTTTTTCGGCAACGCCCAGATCTCTACCATCCGCTTTCCGGCTAAGGCCTGTAATTTCTCCATTAGCATTTTTTAAAAATGTTTTTTCTGAACGCGACTCTAAGTTAAAAAAATCCTGCTCAGAAGTAAAGTACATTTTCCATAACATATTGCCGGCCTGGTAATAAAGTTCATTATTTTTTTTGACAATAGTAATCACGGCGTTTTTTTGTTTATACACTCCTTCATATTCTTTTTCTATGGAATCTTTAACGGCTATTACTTTTTTTGTAACCGGTCTTTCTTCCTTATAAAATCCTTTCCATTTATAGGCATTGGCAATTGCGGTAACCAGCTCTTCTATGATCCCTTCGCCATTATCGGTATTAACAACTATTGCCAAACCGTTACCGTCTTTTAAACTACCGTAATACCTGCCGCTAAAACCCTGGTTACCGGCGCTATGCTGAAAATACTTTGTCCCTCCCCTGTTTTCAATAAAAACGCCTAATGCTGAGGAAGCGTCGATATAAGGGGTCATCATTTTTTTTGTTATTTCTTTTGAGAGAACCTTGTTTGATTGGCCTTTTAAAGATAACTGCAGTTCAATAATAAATTTACACAAATCGGTTGGTGTTGTCCATAAACCACCTGCTGCCTGTTCTATCAAAATGGGATATTTTCCTTTTATCTCTTTTCCATCTGCAGAATAGCCGGTTGCCAATAATTTTTGTCTATCCTTTGGTGGGGGTTGTGAAAAAAAACTGGCGGTCATTCCAATTGGTTTAAAAACGTTTTCAAACATATACGCATCGTACGGTTCTTTTGTAACATCCATCTCAATAAGCTGCGTGATCATGGTACCACCGCCCGAATACATTAATCTTAAACCGGGTTCAAACTCAGATCTTACCGCCGCTGTGTTTGCAGGCGGTTTACCATCTAATATCTGGAGCAATGACGGAAAAGTATCACCCATAAAATAACCCGGAAAACCATGTACACTTAACCCGCCGGTATGACTTAACAGGTGAGCAATTGTAATTTTTTTATTTTTAGAAAGCGAATCGTACGGAAATTGCCAGGAGGTTAAAAATGTATTTATATCCGTTTCTAAATTAAGTTTTTTATCCTGAACCAATTTTAATACTCCTACTGCATTTAACGATTTACTAATAGAGCCGGGCTCAAAAAGTGTTTCAGTTGTAACGGGTCGTTGTTCTGCTGAGTCGGCCCAGCCGTAGCCTTTTGCCCATTCTATTTTATAATTATGAACCACAGCAACACTAAGGCCTTTAATATTATAAAATTTCATTCTATCCTGTATGGTAGGGTTTTGCATACCTTCAATTCTGAATTTAGATAAAGAGAGTGTATTTTCAACCTCTTTGATCTTTTCTTCAACTTCGGGGGCATACTTAATTTGAGCGGCTAATATCGACGCGTGAAAAAAAACAATAATGATCAATAATTTTTTCATAGTAACGTTTTATAAATTCAACCTTTTTCTTTTTTACTGATGTATAAATAGTAACCAATAAGCAGCGTAATTATAAAATAAAAAATTGCCCATGCCTGTAAATTTATTTTAGGATCGATCCCGCTTTGCGAGCTCATAAAAGTAAGAGAGCAATAACTGTACGGAAAAACATATGCGAACTTCCACGATAAGGCTAGCATGGATGTTACCAGCAAGCCAATACCAATACCAAGTGGCAGCAAAAAGTTTCTGAAACGAAGGCTTAACAAATACTGCAAGGCTACGATGGGTAAACAATCTATAAAATATTTACCGTTCTCTTTTAAAAAGAAAATGAAATCAAATTTTTCTTTTGGATATGGAATGCCGCGAAAAACAAAAGATGGAATAATACCCGCTAAATAAATACCAGCATTAAATAATATAAAAAATTGTAAAAGCATGATCACTATCACCAACAGTTTTACTAAAAAAACCACTGTTAAATGCTGAGGCAACGTATGTAATTGTTTCCAGGCATTGTTTTTAAACTCTAATTGGGTTATCAGGCTTGTAGCTAATATAACACCCATTGGCAATAAAAAAATAGCCATTACCTGCCAGGCATTCTTAAACATATTTTCCCAAAAATGTGCCGAAGTTGTTTGCTGGTAAAGCATATCAAAATTCAACATCCTTGCCGTTAAAATAATTACCGGTATAATAAATGCCCCTGCTACTGTAAGCCACGACGCGGCACTGCCTTTTTTCTTAAGCCATTCGCTTTGAAAACTATTCAAAAAAGTAATTATCATTGTTCTGGTTTTAACTGCTTATCATATCCATAAAAATTGCCTCAAGATCTTTTTTAACCCTGCTTATTTCATAAACATCTATTCGATGTTGAATGAATAAAATATTGAGCTGCGCGATTTTTTCTTTTGGGATGAGTGGAATAATTATTTTATCTTTCTCAATACGCCAGTTTAAGCCGCACTCAGCAATGATGCGGGTTGTTCTTTCAATATCATTTGTATCTAAAATAATTACCGAGGCTTCTTTTTGTTTATTCATCAGCTCTTCCAGTGGCCCCTGAAATATTAAACAACCTTTGTTAATGATACCAATATGACTAACCAGTTTTTCGATCTCTGATAACAAATGACTCGAAATAACAATGGTTATACCTTGTTCTTTATTTAACTTTTTTAAAAGTTCTCTCATCTCTAGCATACCATTAGGATCAAGGCCATTTGTAGGCTCATCAAGAATAAGCAGCCCGGGCGAATTCAATAAAGCAATGGCAATACCCAAGCGTTGCTTCATACCTAAAGAAAACTGGCTTGCTTTTTTATTACCTGTGTTTTTAAGGCCAACTAAATTCAAAATTTCGGGTATGCGGGATTCAGGGCATTGATAAATTTTTTGCAGCACTTGTAAATTTTCTACGGCGGTTAAATGACCGTAAACAGAAGGTGTTTCGATGATAGAACCAATTTTATTTAACAGCTCTACCCTGTTTTTATCAAATGGTTTTCCGAAAACAGAAATACTACCTTCCTGTTTTTTTAAAAGCCCCAATATTAATCTGAGCGTTGTGGTTTTACCGGCTCCGTTAGGGCCAAGCAAGCCATAAATACTTCCCGCCTCAACTTTTATGTTAATATCATTTAATACAATTTCTTTTTCAGAAAATTTGTGTGTTAAATTATTGGTTTCTAAACAATACATTAATTTTTAATTACTTTAATTTTTTTAGTTATTTTAATGTGTCAGCATATCTCTTACCGCATCTGCAAAAGCATGCGAAAAACCCGGTACAGTTAAATTGCCGCTTCTTCGCCAGAATATTGACAGAAGGATGCCCCATGTGCTAATAACAATACGGGCAATGATTATAAACCAAAGCGGATTACCTTCTGCAGGCGTAATTGGTAAATGCCATAAACCCCATAATGAAGAAATAAAAACAGCCGACCAAAAACCATTTTTATTTTTACCGGAATAAATATGTGTATCCAACATGCCGCGAAAGACAACCTCTTCCACAACAAAAGCTATAGGTATGTAAACAAGTAAAGACTGAATGCCAAGTAAATAATCAACCTGTATTTCTTTTTTACCAATTAATAACGGAACCAGGTACATGGCAGATCTTATTACCGCAGCGCTTGCAAAGCAAAACAAAAGGTTGTTTGTTGTTTTTTTGGTTAGCCTGCTATAGCTATACCCGGCACAAAAGGCACCGGCAATGGTAGCAAGATTAATTCCGAATAACACAGGGGTTAGCTTGTTATCACTAACTCCGGTAACGATCTTATAAAGCGGAAAAATAATAAAGCATAGAGTAATGATCCATCCGTATTTATTTAAATAAAACCTCTCCTCATCCCTTACCCACAATTTATATACCGGCTGTTTTCTGATAACCAACTGAAAAAATAATGTAAGCGGAATACCCGCAAGAACATAAGCGCCGGGTTTAAGCTTAAAAAAATAACCAATACTAATATAAACTGCCACAAACAAAATAACCTCTGCATAAAGTACGGATTGCGACTTATTTAATATGTTTTTTTTATTTGGGCTATTTGCCATTATTTATATAAAAATTGTTTGATCGGCATTCAAAATTGCTGTTTTTTAAAGAATGGGCAAACTGTGTTATGCTATTTACATAAGTTTGTCTGCATAATGCCAATTTTGTTCTGCAAAACCTTAACATTACTTTTGATTGTTCTTTAAATTAAATGCTGATTTTTACAGCGAGAAAAAAAAATCGGTGAACCAAACAGAACAATTTTTGTTACATTAAAAAGCAACAAATTATAAACCAAAAAAAATAAAACTATGAAACGTACAGCACAGGCACATTGGGAGGGCAACCTTAAAGATGGTAAAGGCAATTTAACATCACAAAGCGGCATTTTAAACAAAACCAATTACAGTTTTAAAACCCGCTTCGAGGGCGATCCGGGAACCAATCCAGAAGAGCTATTGGCTGCAGCGCATGCCGGTTGTTTTACAATGGCGGTAAGCGCGGCTTTAACCCAAAAAGGAAAAAATCCCACATCGCTGGATACTGAGGCTGTTTTAACCATGGAGAATTTAACCGTTACCGGTATTCATTTAATAATTAAAGGCGTAGTTGCCGATTTAACGGCCGATGAGTTTACGGCTGTAACAAAAGAAGCAGAAAAAAATTGCGTGATATCAAGAGCACTGAGTGTGCCCATTACTTCCGAAGCGCATTTTTCATAAATATCTGCTCTTCAATTTTATTATAAACCCTGTACTTTTGTATGGGGTTTATTTTTTTGACCTTAAAAGGCCTTTATTACAGGGAATAGGTTTTCCACTGATAAAATGTTAATAATTGTTGTCTCAAAACTTCGAAAAGCCCATTTGGTGTTTTAGCTTTATTAATATTAAAAATCTCCATTTATGATAAAGCAAAATCCAAAAGATCAAAAGCCTGTTCAGAAAACAAAAGAAGGAAAAGTTTCAACTGAAACGATTAATTCTAAATCTACCAAAAATATAAAACCAGGTTTTGCTTTGCCATCTAACAACACAAATACCAATAACAACCTGGTATACCTTTACTGGTAAACAATTTTAATTAAGCTGCTTTTGCGTAATGCACCTTATAACCATACGGTGTTCTTACCGGCATTTCACTAAACGATTCCCTGATCGAATTAAAGATCTGTTTTGTTTCGTTCAATTTATTTTCAAAAATAGTTTTATGCCTGTAAGTAAATCTAACGGCGAGGTATTCATTCAGTAACCAATTGGTAGCTTCAATGGTCTCTAATTGCCTTTCCATATTTTTAAGCGGACGCAATGCTTTTAAAAGCTCCCTTGAATAAGCCATAAACTGAATGTAAGCATAAGCGCCGCCATTCTCATTCTCGTATTTAATATTTTCTATCATATTAAAATACCTCTCTAGTTTTTTTGGTGTTTTCATATTATTTATTTTTATAATACGAAATTACTACATAAAATAGTTGTGTTTTGCTACGATTTGTAGTATTAACTAAAAAAATCTAAAAATCGCAAAATCAGGTGCCGGCAAGGGCTACGGCTCTTCCTTCGGCCATTAAACAAAGCGCCTCAAGCTCAAAAATAATTTTTTCAAGCTCGGTTTTAATAAACTGAAGCTGTTTATTTTCATCAAACACCCTGGCTTTTAAAGTTCCCTTTACAACATCAAAATCCGGAAGCGTAGGTGCTTTTTCTTTTATGAGTGCATTTACCGCGATCCAATCAAATAACACAATGATCTCTTTTTTAAAATCGTTTAGTTCTTTTGATGGCAACGCAACATCTTTTTGATCCATTGCCAATGCTACAGAGGTGATCTCACGCGCCATACGAATATTTACGCCCACAATAGCAAAATTCACATCAACCGTACTTTGCACCGATTCCGGTTCTTCAAACATGCGCTGTACGCATGCAAACAAATTGGTATTGGCTTCCTCTGCCCGGTTACGGTATTTAAACCATGCGTCTGTTGTTTCTTTATTAAAAAATCCTATTACCTGCGCTAAATAATTTTTATTCTGTATCAAAGCTTCCGATAATAAATTCGGAAAACGTTCTTTTTCCCACATAGGCCAAAAAACATAACCTGCCAACAATGCCAGCACAGAGCCAATTAAAGTAGAAAGTACACGCCAGCCTATTAGTTGCAACGATGGTTGTTGCGAAAGCTGCATTAATATTACCATCATAATGGTTACAAAAAAAACTCCCACTTTATAATTGTTACGTAAAAAATAGGCTACAAAAAAAGAAACTATCACCAACATTACCACAAAGGCCTCATGCGGTAAAGGCAATAACATAATTACACCACCGGCAATAATTCCTAAAACTGTTCCAATTACCCTTTCAATACCTTTTTTTCGCGTAGCACCGTAATAAGGTTGTATCACAATTAAAATAGTTAAGGCAATCCATTGCCCATGATCGATCTTAAAGAATTTAAAAATAAAAACGCCAATAGATAGAACAAATGCAACACGCAAAGCATATTTAAATTGTTCGGAACTGATATTTGTTAACTCTTTTACAAGATCTATAACTGCCCTTGGTTTTAAGCCAGCCAAAAAATTATTGATAGAGAGTTTATAGTTCTCTAAATAATCACTTTTCTTAAAATTCAATTTTTCTTCTATCTGCAATAAACTTTGTTGTAAATAACTCTCGGCTTTATGAAGCGTTTCAATAAAATGTTGTAACGAGCGATTTTCTTTTTCTGATAACCTTAATTCTTTACAACTTTCTTTAAAAACTTCTATGGCCACACTAAAACGCTTTACCCTTACCTTTGCCATTGTAAGGTCATCTGCCCTAAAGGTAAAGATAACAATAGCCATGCGGGCACTCGCCTGACCAAGAGAAGACAGGGTTTTGTACAATATTGAATCTCTTACGTCTTTAAACACCGGGTGCAGGATCTCCAGTTCTTCGTACATTACATTTAACGTGGCGCCAAATAAAGTAGAAGTTCTTCTTAACTCCATCATCATATCATAATGCTGCGCTTTTAACCGGGTTTTTTTTCTTCTCGAAAAAAGATCAATAGAATGATTGATAGCTTTTCTTACCGCCATTTCTTTTTCGGTGATCCTTGCAATATCCGATCTTGTTTCTGAAGACTGATCAAGAATAATGGTATCCAAAAGATCGGTATTTGCCTGCCAGATGCGTGCTACAGAACGCCGCACAGGATTAGACGGCCGAAGCGGAAAAGAAACAATGGTAATTAAAATAGACCAGCCGGCGCCTATTAATAAATACAACCCGCAATCGATCGATTCTGCAAACGGTAGCGGATAGGCTAATCCAAATAAAAAGAAGAACCCGACTGCTACGCCAATACTCGATCCATAATCGCTCCAGTTGCGGATCAATGCAGCAAACATACCAATCAAAAACATCATTATAATTGATAGTGTAATAGAGTCGGCAACGCCCATACCCAACAGCGCCGCGTTAAACATTAAAAGGGCCTCAACCGATTGAATAATTATTTTTTTATAATATGGTCCGCGGTAATCAATCAAGGCAAGCATGTAAGCACCAAAGGCCGCCCAAATTACTTCAAACGAAAAGCCTTTGTAAATAGGAATAACAATTAATGGTACATTTAACGCCAATACAACCCTAAGCGCCCAACTAATTGTGGGCTCAAAATATTCCTGCGTTACAATACTGTTTATTTGTTTTATGGGTTGAAAGCGCATTATTTATAAAGCTATAAAGTTACTAAGGCTATTTTATAATTACGGGAAATAATTTTTGATTTAGCGTTTTTTAATTTTTAAAAAAGCTTTAAACTTTATTGCTGTTTAAATGTTTAATATATATATCTTTATTGTGATGAGAAAATTTGCAATTGCTATACACGGCGGCGCGGGTACAATATTACGTTCGATCATGACGCCTGAAAAAGAATTGGCTTATAAAAAAGCGTTGGAAAATGCTATTGTTGCCGGAGAAACTATTTTGACAAAAGGTGGAAGAAGTATCGACGCCGTGGAAGCTGCTATCCGCTCTTTAGAAGACAACCTTTTATTTAACGCCGGCAAAGGATCTGTATTTACCAATGATGGCAAGAATGAAATGGACGCATCATTAATGAATGGTAAAGACCTGACGGCGGGTGCTGTTGCGGGCATTCAAAATATTAAAAATCCTATTAGCCTTGCGCGCGCTGTTATGGAAAGATCAGAACATGTGTTTATGGCAGGTTTAGGTGCTCAGGAATTCGCAAAAAAAGTAGGCGCTGAATTTATGCCCGATGATTATTTTTTTACGCAACAGCGGTTTGATCAGCTACAGGAAGCAAAAAAGGAAGATAAGATGATCCTGGATCATACAGATAAGGAAAAAAAATTTGGCACTGTGGGTGCTGTGGCAATAGACCAGCATGGCAATTTAGCTGCCGGCACCAGCACCGGTGGCATGACCAATAAAAAGCATGGCCGTGTTGGCGATACACCCGTTATTGGCGCAGGCACTTATGCCAATAACAAAACATGCGCGGTTTCGTGTACCGGCCATGGCGAGTTTTTTATCCGCTCGGTTGTTGCTTACGATGTTTCGTGTTTGATGGAGTACAAAGGTCTGTCGTTAAAAAAAGCCTGCGATATTGTGGTAATGGATAAGTTGGTAAAGCTTGGCGGCGAGGGTGGTTTAATAGCCATTGATGCAAATGGGAATATTGAATTACCCTTTAATTCAGATGGTATGTATCGTGCTTCCATAAAGGAAGGTGAAAAATTGTTTGTTGGAATTTATAAGGATTAATTAATCACTTATTTTCACAGGCCTGTCATGCAATGCTAGTTTTTTTGTTTTCAGATCAAAATGGTCGCCAAATGACATAACATGAACCGTTAGGTTTTCAATAGATACCGGCTCTCCCATTTCTACTTCAAAAATATTGGTACGGCGCATGTTTGTTCCATCAACAAGTATCACAAGTCCCGAGCCAATGGCTTCCATATCGTTCCCGTCTTTGATCAATAATCCTGTATCTTCTCCCAAGCCAATCCCCAAATTAATTGGGTTACTGGCGCAGGCATATAACAAACGGCCTATACGCCCTCGTTGCACAAAATGTGTATCAATAACTACATTATTAATAAAGCCCAGGCCTCCGGTAATTTTTACTTCTCCCTTTAACAATGCTTCGCTGCTGCTACCCTGGTATATCATATTATTAGAGCTGGCCGCAGCGCCGGCAGAAGTTCCTGAAATAATAAAATTTTCGTTCTCGTACCTGTCTAATAACATATGATGAAAAGCGGTGCCGCCATAAATGGATGTAAGTTTTAATTGATCGCCACCGGTAAAAATAACTACATCTGCTTTTTTTAAACGGTCCAGGTTTTCAGGTGCGTTCGCTTCTTCGCGTGTTCTGATGTCTAAAATGGCTACATCCTGTATGTTTAAAGATTGAAAGGCTTTTACATATTCGGTACCAACTTCCTGCGGTATGCTGCTGGCCGTTGTGATAATTTCTATCCTCGACATATTTTGTTTTGCGGCTTCATTACTGATCCTTTTTAAGATCCCGCGTTCAAAAAATTTAAGATTTAAAGGTACATCTGCCTGCGCCACAAAATGACTTCCCTTATCTACCGAACCACCAATTATAATTAATTTACCTTTAGGTACACTCATGATTTTGATATATCTACAAAACTAGCTTTTTATAAAACAATCTAATGGCTTTAATGTTTCATTTATTACCTTATTTTAAACACATAGTTGTTTAAACAAAAAACAAATAGTATTTTCAGGAAATAGCAAATCATACACATGAAGATTATTGAAACAAGGGCTCTGAGAGGCCCCAATTACTGGTCAAATTACAGAAAAAAATTAATCGTGATGAAACTTGACCTGGAAGAGTTGGAGCAATTACCAACCAATAAACTTCCCGGTTTTTTGGAAAGGTTACAAAAAATGATCCCTTCCCTGCACTCCCATCGTTGCTCATATAATCACGAAGGTGGTTTTTTTGAACGTGTAAAAGAGGGTACCTGGATGGGCCACGTAATTGAACATATTGCTTTAGAAGTGCAAACACTTGCCGGCATGGAGTGTGGTTATGGCCGTACACGTAGTACCGGCAAAGAAGGCGTTTACAATGTGGTTTTTTCATACATGGAAGAAAAAGTGGGGCTCTTTGCTGCCAGAGCTTCTGTTGCTATTGCAGAGGCAGTTATTGCAGGTACAGATTATGATATAAATTCGGACATAAAGACCATGCGCGAAATGCGCGAACGTGAACGGTTGGGGCCAAGCACTGGCTCTATTGTGGATGAAGCGGTATCTCGCGACATTCCTTTTATACGCTTAAACGGAGAGTCCCTGGTTCAGTTGGGATATGGTAAAAACCAGGTTCGTTTCAGGGCTACCATGACAGATAGAACAAGTTCCATTGCAGTAGATCTTGCCAGCAATAAAGATGAAACAAAACGCATGTTGGCAGAAGCTGCTATACCTGTTGCCAAGGGCATGTGTATTTCTACTTTGGAAGAGGTAAAGGAGGTCATTGAAAAAGTAAAATTTCCTTTGGTATTTAAACCACTGGATGGCAACCACGGTAAAGGTGCGTCCATCAACGTAAAAACAGAAGCGGAGGCTATTGAAGCGTTTCATCATGCCAAAAAATATTCGCGCAGGATAATTGTGGAGAAATTTATTGCCGGTTTTGATTTCAGGGTTCTAGTGATCAACCACCGCTTTATTGCCGCGGCGTTACGCGAACCTGCGCACGTTATTGGCGACGGCAAATCCACCATCCTGCAGTTAATTGATAAAGAAAACAAAGATCCCCGCCGCGGTTACGGGCACGAAAATGTTTTAACCGAGATCAGTGTTGATAAAGAAACGCACGACCAGCTTGCAAAATACAATTACACACTGGAAACCGTTCTTAAAAAAGATGAGCAATGTTATTTAAAAGGCACCGCTAATCTCAGCACCGGCGGCACTTCTACTGATGTAACGGATATCATGCACCCAACTAATATTTTTATCTGCGAGCGCATTTCGCGTGTTATTGGTTTGGATATTTGTGGGATTGATATCATGGCGCAAAATTTAAGTGAGCCTCTGGAAACCTCAGGCGGCGTGGTTTTGGAAGTAAATGCTGCGCCCGGTTTTAGGATGCATTTGGCACCAGCAAAAGGTTTGCCCAGAAACGTGGCTGCCCCGGTTATTGATATGCTTTATCCTCCCGGAAAAGATTGCCGCATTCCCATCATTGCCATTACAGGCACAAACGGAAAAACCACCACAACACGTTTGATCGCGCACATTGTAAAAAATAATGGTTACCGCGTTGGCTTTACTACCTCCGACGGTATTTATGTTCAAAATTCAATGCTCACCAAAGGTGATACCACCGGGCCAATAAGTGCTGAATTTATTTTAAAAGATCCAACTGTTGAATTTGCTGTTCTTGAAACTGCGCGTGGCGGTATTCTTAGATCGGGATTAGGTTTTGGAAGGTGTGATGTGGCCGTTATTACAAATATCCAGGAAGATCATATGGGCCTTTCGGATATCAATACGCTTAAAGATATGGCCAATGTAAAAGGCGTTGTTGCCAAAAGCGTAAAACGCACCGGCTATGTGGTGTTAAATGCTGATAATGAATATTGTGTTGGCATTTCAAAAGACGTAGATTGCAATATTGCTTATTTTAGCATGAACGAAAATAACCCTGTAATTATTGAGCATTGCAAAAAAGGCGGCATTGCCGCCATTTATGAAAATGGTTTTATTACCATTAAAAAAGGCGAATGGAAATTCAGGGTTTGTAAGGGAGCCAATGTACCGCTAACGTTTAACGGTAAGGTAAGCTTTATGATCGCCAATGTTCTGGCAGCCACTTTAGCTTCGTATGTTTACGGCTTTACTATTGAAGATATAAAAACAAATCTCGAAACATTTATTCCGTCGGCCTCGCAAACACCCGGCCGTATGAATGTGTTTGACTTTAAAGATTATAAAGTACTCATTGATTTTGCACATAACCCCGATGGCTTTTCTGGCATCAAAGAATATTTATCCTCCGTTGAATCAACTAAAAAGATCGGTATCATTACCGGAACGGGCGATCGGCGCGATGATGATATCCGTAAGATGGGGAAAATTTCTGCCGAAATGTTCGATCACATTATCATCAGGCAGGATAAATTTTTACGGGGCCGCGAAGCTCAGGAAATTGTAGATCTGCTGGTGGAAGGTATTAAACAATCCGACCCGGAAAAATCTTACGAATATGTGCCAAAAGAAGTAGAGGCTCTGAAACATGCATTTTCATTAGCTAAACCGGGCACCTATATTATTGCATTAAGCGATGTGATCGATAATGCCATTGAAGTAGTGCAATCGTATCTGGATAAAGAGAGGGCAATGTAAAAAATAAAAGTAATGTCAGTTCGAGTAGCTGCGCTTTAGCAGCCTATCGAGAACACTTAAACCTTCTCGATACGCTAATGCTACTCGAAATGACAGTTTTTGAGAATCCTAAATGAGAAGTAATATTATCATATTTATTTTCTGTCTTTCTTTCACGCTTTTTAAAGCACAAAATAAGATCGATCATAGAATAAATTTTCCTGCATTTGATCCTTCTTCTTCAAAAAATAAATTCAGTTTTTCATACGATCGGTATTCTGTAATTACACCCTATTTACAAAACAACAATTCCAATATTTTTATAAAACCCGATCTCCCAAAATTGTCTTTCTTTTGCAATATGGAAGATAAATTCAGGAACAGATTCAATATTTATCTTAAACTTCGCGCGGGTAATGATGAATCGTATGAGAGAATGATCAAAACACCGGAAAACCGTTAATTTTGACCATTCAGACAATTCACCCCTTTTGGGGGATGATATAATTTTTGGTGATAAATCAAAAAACAGTATTTTCATATCATCAAAAATTTTAAAAAAATCTCCAACATGAACCGTTTTATTTTTACGTTAGTTTTTTTAACGTGTTTTGCATTTTCTCAAAAAGCAGAATCTCCGCTGTGGATGCGTTATCCTTCCATTTCACCGGATGGAAAACAAATTGCTTTTAGCTACAAAGGCGATCTTTATAAAGTAGATGCCAACGGCGGCCCCGCTACAGTTTTAACTATGAGCGAAGGCCACGATTTTATGCCGGTTTGGTCGCCCGACGGAAAATGGATCGCGTTTGCATCCGACCGTTTTGGTAATTATGACGTGTATCTGATGCCGGCCGAAGGTGGCGATGCAAAACGCTTGACCTTTTATTCTGCCGGAGATTATCCGTATTGTTTTTCACCCGATGGATCGCAGGTATATTTCGGTTCTTCGCGGGTTGATATAAACACCAGTATTGTTTTTCCGAGCGGTGGTTTGCCCGAATTATACTCTGTTCCTGTTAGTGGCGGCAAAGAAAGCATGGTGGTTTCGTGGCCAATGGAATCTGTAAAAGTAGATATGAGCGGCAATAAATTTTTATATCACGATAAAAAAGGTTACGAAGATCAGTGGCGTAAACACCACGTTTCATCGGTGGCGCGCGATATATGGATGTATGATAAAAAAGCGGATACTTATACCAAACTCAGCGATTTTGCCGGCGAAGACAGGAATCCTGTTTTTCAAAAAAATGATGATGTTTATTTTTTATCGGAAAAAAGTGGTTCGTTCAATATCTGGAAATTCAATTTAAAAGATCCTACTTTTAAAACGCAGGTTACCAGATACGAAAAAGATCCGGTGCGTTTTTTAAGCTCGTCAAATGATGGCGTTTTGTGTTACGGTTTTGATGGCGAGATCTATACCATGCAGCCAAACGGCGAAGCAAAGAAAGTAGCGGTTTCGATCATTAGCGATGAGCGTTTTAATAAACAACAAACCTATGTAAAAAATAATGGTGCTACAGAAATGAGTGTTTCGCCTAATGGCAAAGAAGTTGCTTTTATTTTACGCGGCGAGGTTTTTGTTACCTCTGTTGAAGGCGGAACTACCAAACGTATTACCAATACGCCTGAGCAGGAACGTTCGGTAGATTTTAGCTCAGATGGCCGCTCTATTGTTTATGCTTCTGAAAAAGATAATATCTGGGGCATTTATCAAACCAGTTTAACGCGTAAAGAAGAAACATATTTTTTTAACTCAACTGTTTTAAAAGAAGAAACCATTATTAAGTCTTCAAAAGAATCTTTCCAGCCAAAATATTCGCCAGGTGGCGATGAAGTGGCTTTTTTAGAAGACCGGACCGCCATTAAAATCATAAACTTAAAAACCAAAATGGTGCGCGAGATCCTTCCTTTCAATAAAAATTATTCATACTCTGATGGCGATCAATGGTTTGACTGGTCGCCCGATGGAAAATATTTATTGGTAAATTATTTAGAAGATAATAACTGGCTAACGCAAATTGGGTTAATTGATGTTACCGGAAAAGGTAAGCTGATCAATCTTTCGCAAAGCGGTTACGAAAATTCAAATCCAAGATGGATGTGTAACGGTAAAATGATGATCTGGTTCTCTAACCGCCATGGTATGAAAAATCACGCCAGTCACGGATCGCAATCTGACGTATATGGCCAGTTCTTTAGCAAAGAATTTTATGAGCGTTTTAAATTAAGCGGCGATGAATACGCCCTGATAAAGGAAGTAGATGAAAAGAAAAAAGAAGTAGATAAGGCCAACGAATTAAAATCATTAAAAACCGCTACTGCTATTGTTACAGAAACCAAATCAACCGATATTAAAATTGATATGGATGGTTTGTGGGATCGTAAAGAGCGTTTAACTATTCACTCTTCAGATCTGGCAGATGCAGTAATGACAGAGAACGGCGATCAGTTGTATTATTTGTGCAAGTTCGAAAAAGGATATGATCTTTGGGTAAACAATATTAAAGACAGCGAAACAAAATTGTTTTTAAAATTAGGTGCCAATGCTGCAGGAAATTTATCGATGGATAAGGATGGCAAGAACCTGTATTTATTAGCAGACGGTAAACTCGTAAAAGTTACAGTTGGCAGTAAAGAAAGAAAAGATATTTCTTTTAAAGCTGAAATGGAATTAAAAACTGCCGAAGAGAGAGCGTATTTTTTTGAGCACGTATACCGCCAGGTAAATACTAAATTTTATGTAAGCAACCTGCAAGGTACCGATTGGAGTTATTATAAAAAACAATACGCTAAATTTTTACCTTACATAAATAACAACCGCGATTTTGCAGAACTGCTTAGCGAATTTTTAGGTGAGCTAAATGCTTCGCACACGGGTTGTCGCGCCAATCCTAAATTTGAGAATGCAGATGAAACAGCTGCCCTGGGCGTGTTTTACGACGAAAGTTATGCCGGTAATGGTATGAAAATAATCGAAGTAATGGATAAGAGTCCTTTATTGAGTACAGAAACGCCTATTAAAGCAGGTGTTGTGATCGAAAAAATTGATGGCGTTACCATCGATAATAAAAAAATAAATTATTGGGCCTTGCTTAATCGTGATGCGCACAAAACTATTTTATTAAGTTTATTCGATCCGGCAACCAGCAAACGTTGGGAAGAAACCGTTAAGCCAATCACTTTGGGCGAACAAAACGAATTATTATATCAGCGCTGGATCAAAAAAAGACAGGAAGAGACAGAAAAATTATCTAACGGTAAATTGGGCTTTATGCACGTAAGAGGCATGGATAATGAAAGTTTCAGGGCTTTTTACGAACAGGTATTAGGTAAATATCCAAATAAAGAAGCGTTGATTGTAGATACTCGCTTTAATGGTGGCGGCTGGTTACATGATGATCTTGCTACTTTTCTATCCGGTAAAAAATATATTGAATTTGTGCCGCGCGAACGTAAGATCGGCGATGAGCCTGTAAATAAATGGCGTAAACCATCCTGCGTCTTAATGAGCGAGGGTAACTATTCAGATGCGCATATGTTTCCGGTGGTGTACAGAACGCTTGGTATAGGTAAATTAATTGGTATGCCTGTTGCCGGCACAGGCACTGCCGTTTGGTGGGAAAATTTACAGGATAAAGAATTAACCTTTGGTATTCCTGAAGTTGGTGTAATGGATACAAGTGGAAAATATTATGAGAATGCAGAATTGCAACCTGATATTAAACAGGAATTGGATCCTAAACAAGCACTCAAAGGCCACGATCAGCAATTAGAAAAAGCGGTAGAAGAGTTAATGAAGGGAGTTAAGAAATAGTTATTTGCGGATAGTTAATAGGGATTAGAAGTTATTATCCCTATTAACTAATCACTATTCCCTATTAACTCTTGGCTATTAACTGCTCATATTCAGCCATTTATCGTTAAAACCCAAAATAAAAATCAGGCCTGTTAATAAATTGTGTATATTTGTACACTTCTTTGGAAGATTGTATCTCAATCTCGTTTGTAACACCTTAATTGCAATCCGGTAAATTTTACACTTTTCTTAGATTAAACCAATTTGCGTGATGAAATTTTCATGCGCGAAATTTATGAACGAAAAAATAATTAATGACATTTTCAAATTTAAGACTTATTAAGCCACTGGTCCTGGCATTAGACAAAAAGGGTTATACACAACCCACACCCATTCAAGAACAATCTATCCCACATATTTTAGAAGGAAAAGATATTTTTGGTTGCGCACAAACCGGTACAGGCAAAACAGCTGCATTTGCCTTACCTATCTTACAATTATTATCAGAAAGAAAAACGAATCAACATCCACGCACTATCAAAGCGCTTATTTTAGCACCAACCCGTGAACTGGCTTCGCAGATCAGCGAAAATTTTCTGGCCTATGGTTACAACCTTGGTATTTCGCATTGCACGATTTTTGGTGGGGTATCGCAGGTGCCACAGGTAAACGCTTTAAAAAGAGGCGTTGATGTTTTGGTTGCAACCCCCGGAAGACTTTTAGATCTTATGAACCAGGGTTATATAAAATTAAACAATCTCGAGTTTTTTGTACTGGACGAAGCCGACCGCATGCTGGACATGGGTTTTATTAACGATATCAAAAAGATCATCGTGAAAATTCCGGCAAAGCGCCAAACGTTATTTTTCTCGGCCACAGCCGCGCCTGATATTATGAAACTGGCCAACACTATTCTTAAAAACCCCGTAAGTGTTGCCGTTACACCCGTTTCATCAACAGCAAGCCTTGTTACACAAACCGTTTATTATGTAAAAAAGGAAAATAAACGGGGTTTATTAAAACATGTGCTAAGTACTAATAAAATTGAACATGCTTTGGTTTTTACACGCACCAAGCGCGGCGCTGATAAAGTAGCCAAAGATCTTAATGCTATGGGTGTTACTGCCGAAGCTATTCATGGAAATAAATCACAAGGCGCACGCGAAAGGGCGTTAAAAGGCTTTAAGAACAGAACTATTCGTATATTGGTGGCTACAGACATTGCATCGAGAGGAATTGATGTGGATAAATTATCGCATGTAATTAATTACGAAATTCCTGAACAGGCCGAAACCTATGTGCACCGGATTGGTAGAACAGGCAGGGCCGGAGAAAGTGGTGTTGCTATGTCGTTTTGCACACAGGACGAAATGGGGTATTTAAAAGACATAAATAAATTAATAAAGAAAAATATTGAGGTTGTATCTACTCATCCATTTAATTAACCAGGTACAGAAATAAACAAATAATAAACCAGTTCTGTATAATAGCAGAACAAAAAAAACAACAAAATGAAAACAGGAGTAGTAAAATTCTTTAACGAAACAAAAGGCTTTGGATTTATTAAAGAAGACGGCGGACAAGAGATCTTTGTTCACGCATCAGGATTAAAAGAAGATATTCGTGAAAACGATAATGTAGTATTTGAGATCCAGGAAGGTAAAAAAGGCTTAAATGCTGTTAACGTTAAGTTAGCTTAATCTTTTAAACTTTCTTTTTATTAAAAAAACCCCGCAATTAAATGCGGGGTTTTTTATTTAATAATTTATGCCAAAGAAGTTTATTTGTTTCTACTAAAATTTTTAGTTGTTTAAATCTTGTTTAAATCCCTTTTAGGTTACCAATTATTGAGTGAGCCTTGTTTAATAATGAGTAAAA
The DNA here is from genome assembly GCA_044226875.1 of Bacteroidia bacterium. GTDB lineage: Bacteria > Bacteroidota > Bacteroidia > B-17B0 > Aurantibacillaceae > Aurantibacillus. Next base: position 2,281 of record JBGAGD010000006.1, on the reverse strand, counting down.
GATATTCTTTAATAATTATTTAAGATTAAATTTATAAAAACCCTTTTTTATATGAGAGCTCTTAATCTTTTTATTGCACTGCTGGTATATAGCACTGTGGCAATAAGTCAAACTTCTGATGAAGTGAAAGGTTATTTTAACCGTACTAACATAGCAATATACAAATGCCAAAAAGAATTGCTTAGTAAACCAAATCCTGATCTTGATAGTGAGTTAAGGGATATTATACTTTCGCAGGTAAACGCAAAGGCCTTATATTCTAAAAATGATCTTAACCGGTCTTTATTAAGTTCTGCAGCAAGCCGTAATAAATGTATAGAGCTTTTTGCTAAACTGAACGTTGCCAATTACAGTTTTTATATTGAAACGGATGCTGAAAAAAAGATCACCAAAGGCCTTGATATAAAATCCGTAAAAAACACCGACGCTCTTACACAAGAACAAGTAAAAGAAATGTCTCTTTTAGATCTTAAAAACCCACAAGCCGTTTATTCCGTAATTCCTAATATTAACTAGTATGAAAAGGAAAAATTTACTTTTTTTGATCGCTTTATTCGCAATTTGTTTAGATGCGAGATCTCAATCGGCACCTTATTGCCCGTCTATTAACGCGCAATTTGGAACAGGCCCTTCTACAACCATTTGCCAGGGGCAATGTGCAACACTTACATCATCAGTGGTGCCAATTAATTTAACCACAACTTATTCGGTTCAATCTATTCCGTATGCGCCCTTTGCATTTACCGGTGGTACTGCCGTATCGGCAAATACAGACGACGTTTGGAGCCCGGTGGTAACGCTTCCGTTTAACTTCTGTTATTTTGGAAACGTATACACACAGTGTATCCTTGGCTCTAATGGGCAGCTCTCTTTCAACCTTGCAAATGCGAGCGGTTACGACAACTGGTCTATCTCTTCACCTATTCCCAGTACAGCAGATATGCCTGGTAATACAATTTGTGCTGCTTTCAGGGATATTGACCCTTCTGTTAGCGGTAACATGAAATATTATTTTACAGGTACGGCGCCTTGCCGCTCTTTGGTTATTTATTGGAATAATATTGCCTTATTCAGTTGCAACACACCGCACTCTACTTTTCAATTGGTATTACACGAAACAACCAATTACATTGATGTTTTTGTTCAAAACAGCTCGGGTTCTTGTGCCTGGAATTCAAACCGTGGTATAATCGGAATTCAAAATGCTGCGGCCACTCTGGGCTACGCGCCTCCTGGCCGTAATATGGGCGGATGGACAGCGAATAACGAAGGGTGGCGCTTTGTACCAACCGGCGCACAGACTTATACCGTTAACTGGACTGGCCCGTCAGGACCCGTTGCTACTGGTCTTTCGGCAGTTGTTTGTCCTTTGGCAACAACTAATTATACCTCTACTATGAATGTGGCCGCCTGCACCGGGCCGGTAACAACTTTTACCAGCACCGTTCAGGTAGTGGTGGTACCCTCTCCTACTTTAACTGCAAACTCTGCAACTATTTGCCAGGGCTCTACTGCAAATTTAACTGTAAGCGGAGCTACTACTTATACATGGCAACCCGGTAACTCAAATGCTACTTCCATAAATGTTAGCCCTTCGGCAACAACGATTTATACCGTTAGCGGCACTAATGGTCCCGGATGCGTCACATCCAAAACCGTTATGGTCACAGTAAACCCTAACCCGTTGGCTACTACTACAAACACCAATCCTACCTGTTCTCAAAGCAATGGCGCTATCCAGATAAACAACACATCACCCCCCGTACAAACAGTTGTTGGATATTCCATAAACTCCGTTTCGGTTCCATCGCAGCTTTCAACCGGCTTGCCGGCGGGCTCGTATGTTATTAATCTTGTAAATAATTTTGGATGTACTTTTTCAATGACCACCGTGCTTCCTAACTCACCGGGCATTACTAACATGGCATTAACATCTAACAGTGCTTCTTGTGTAGGTAATAATGGTTCTATTAACGTTGGAGCTATAACCGGCGGTACAGGCCCATACCAATACAATATTAATGGCGGTCCTTTTGGTTCGCCTACATCATTTCCAAACTTAGCACCGGGAACATATACAATTGGTGTTCATGATGCAACCGGCTGTCCGTTTACAAAAACGATCACCGTTACCGGAGCAACTCCCCCCACCAATATTACGTTTACTACGAGTCCAACGGCATGTGTAGGTAATACCGGTGTGATAGGTATAACGGGAGTAACTGGGGGCACCCCGGCGTATAGTTTTAGTGTGGATGGCACCCCAACTGGCTCAGTAACC